>NZ_GL833119.1:1553463-2169350 GCF_000185145.2 Hoylesella oralis ATCC 33269 | reverse complement strand
ATGAAATGTCTTTTAGGTGGTTATTGCGGCGGTGTTCCACCTCCTCCCATTCCGAACAGAGCAGTTAAGCCCGCCTGCGCCGATGGTACTGCGCTGCAATGCGGGAGAGTAGGTGGCTGCCTTTTTTAATTTCGCGTCCGTTCGGGATAACTTCCGTGCGGACGCTTTTTTATATATACAACCTATACCTATTGTCTGAATACGAGCGGTTTACATCGTGAACCACGGAGGTTGACACCGTGAAGCACGGAGGTTGACACGATGAAGTACGGAGGTTGACACGCTGAAGCACGGAGGTTGACACGATGAACCACGGAGGTTGACACGCTGAAGCACGGAGGTTGACACGCTGAAGCACGGAGGTTTACACGATGAAGCACGGAAGTTGACACGCTGAACCACGGAGGTTGACACGCTGAAGCACGGAGGTTGACACGATGAAGCACGGAGGTTGACCTTGCGGAATAATTCATTACACAATATTTCCTCTTCCTGTAAGAAGGAAGAGGAAACGTTAGGAATGAAAAGTGAATGTTTTTTATAAGGTCTTCTCTTATAATTGTTGTAGTGAAAGATGAATGATTATGGCGATAGTTGCTGGGTATGTGCAAATTACAATCTATATTTATTTGCGATAGAGATATAGGCTGTTTGAATTAAACATATATTCTTTGCGTGTAGAATTTACGGGATATCAAAAAAGGACACACCCAGAATAGGATGTATCCTTCATATTATTTTCTCTAATAAAAAAGCTCTTGTTTTTTCAGAATGGCAGATCGTCTGCGCTTTCTCCTTCGGTTGTCGGTTGCTGTGGGGGGAATGGTGTTTGCGGAGCGGCCATCTGAGCTCCTTGTTGTGCATCTATAGGTGCAGATCCAAATGCTGATGCGGCCGGTATGGGCTGTGCACCTTGGGTACCGACCGATGCTGGATCGACTTGACGTACATCGAATGCACGGATACTATTGAACCAGCGGCCGTTATATTCGTGGGCATCGATATCGAAAGAAACCATTACCTCCTGACCTATTTGGATGTTGAAGCGCTGCAATCTCTCTGTACCGAAGACTGAGAAGACCATTTTATGCGGATAACTTTCATGGGTTTCTATCACAAAATCCTGTGCCTTCCATTCTCCACGCGACGAGACACCGCTTCTTTCCGGTAGTGCAGCAATAACTTTTCCTTGTAAATCCATCGTTTATTCCTATTTTATATTAAGTTTAAGTTTTATTGTCAAACGAATAACATTCGATTGCGAAATTAATAAAATAGTTCTAAAATACGAAACTTTTATCCTTATTTTTTGCTGTGCCCAATGCTTTTTTGTATTTTTGTACCTATTAAAAATCATTGCAACAATAACTAAAAAATAAAATACTAATGAGATTTACATTATCAAGCAGTGCACTTAACGGCCATTTGCAGACACTTGCAAGAGTAATTAACAGCAAGAATTCTTTGCCTATACTTGATTGCTTCCTGTTTGAAGTTGCAGGGGGAAAGCTGAATATTACGGCAAGTGACAGCGAGAATGTGATGAGATCGTCGGTTCAGCTCGATGAAAGCGATACAGAAGGCAGTTTTGCCATTCCCAACAGAACTATCCTTGATGCAGTGAAGGAATTGCCGGAACAGCCGCTGACATTCGATGTAGACACATCGAACCTTACGATAAAAGTACTTTATCAGAATGGTATGTACAGTTTTACCGCACAGCATGCCGATGAATATCCGCGTACACAACCCATGCCTGATGGTGCAACGGTTGTAACAATTGATTCTGCCGTATTGAACGACAATATATCGCGTTCTTTATTTGCTACGGCACAAGATGAACTCCGACCGGTTATGAACGGCATTTATTTTGATCTTACGGCCGATAGTCTTGCTATCGTAGCGAGCGATGGTCATAAACTTGTTCGCAATAAAAATTTTACAATCAAGAGCGATACGCCGGCCGCGTTCATCCTTCCTAAGAAACCTGCAACGCTTCTTAAGAATATTTTAAGTAAAGACGGCGGCGATGTGGTCATTAAATTCGACGAACGCAATGCTGAAATTCAGTATGCCGGCGGCATTCTCTCGTGCCGACTTATCGAAGGGCGTTATCCTAATTATAATTCTGTAATCCCGCAGAATAATCCCAATTTGCTCACTATAGATCGCAGAACTCTGTTGGGTGCGCTCCGTCGTGTGTTGCCCTTTGCCAGCGAAAGCAGCCAACTTGTCCGGTTCCATCTCGAAGCAGGCAAGTTAGAGCTTACGTCTGAAGATGTTGACTTTGCAACGAGTGCGAAAGAGAACATCACTTGTGATTATACAGGGCAAACAATGAGTATCGGTTTCAAGGGCAGTTCTCTGTCGGAGATATTAACTAATCTCGATAGTGATGAGGTCACCATCCAGCTTGCCGATCCGAGCCGTGCGGGCATTATCGTGCCTACAACGCAGCCGGAGAACGAAGATGTATTGATGCTTATCATGCCTATGCTTCTTAACGACTGATGTTAGGGAGCAAACAACAGTACGAAAATGAAATTAAATCTAACAAAGCCCCTGATTGTCTTCGACTTGGAGACTACGGGGCTTGATCTTGTAAACGACCATATCATACAGATTTCCTACATTAAGGTATATCCCGATGGCAAGGAAGAAAGAGAGAATATATTTGTTAATCCCGGTATTTCGATACCGGAAGAAGTAACTCTATTAACCGGTATCGGTAATGATGATGTAAAGGATGCACCTACCTTCAAGGAAATTGCAAGTTCTTTGTGCGAAAAGTTCAAAGGGTGCGATTTTGCTGGTTATAACTCCAATCATTTCGATATTCCTATGCTTGCAGAAGAATTTCTGCGTGCCGGTATTGATTTCGATTTTGCCCATTGTCGGTTGATCGACGCGCAGACGATTTTCCATAAAATGGAAAAGAGAAATCTTGCTGCAGCCTATAAATTCTATTGTGGCCGAAAGATGGAAGAAGACTTCGAAGCCCATCGTGCCGATCAAGATACCGAGGCTACTTATAAAGTCTTGATGGGAGAATTGGATAAATATAATCCGGAGACTGCAGAGGAGCCCGATAGAGCGCTTGCAAATGATATGGATGTACTTGCCGAATTCTCCAAAAATAACGATAATGTGGATTTCGCAGGGAGGATTGTCTATAAAGATATGGTTGATAAAGACGGTAAAGTGCTGACTGATAAAGAGGGAAAGCCACGCAAACAAGAGGTGTTCAATTTTGGCAAATACAAAGGTTGGGTTGTAAGCGAAGTTCTCAAGCGCGATCCGGGGTATTATAGTTGGATGCTTGCATCCGATTTTACCAATAATACCAAGCAAGTGCTTACGCGTATTCGGCTGAGAGAATTCAATAACAGATAATATACGTTCATTTGATAATCGGGTGGTCATTCATGAAGAAGCAGGTTGTTCTTTTACTTGTTTGTATTTTCTTGGGTATGCATGGTCATGCGCAAGAGTTGAATGCTACGGTTAGGATTAATCATAACCAAATTCAAGGTACGGATGCAAGTATTTTTGATAACCTGCAACAGACATTGCAGCAATTTATCAATGAAAGGCAGTGGACGCATTTACAATTTCAGAGAAACGAGCGTATAACCTGTAATTTCAATATCACTGTAACCAAATACGATAATTCATCGAATATGTTTACTTGTAGGGCACTAATTCAGGCCAACAGACCGGTTTATAATGCATCTTACAACACTGTGATCTACAATAATTCCGATAATGATTTTAATTTTGAATTTGCCCAATTCGACCAGATAAATTTCAATGAAGAGGCTGTGGATAATCAGCTTACAGCGTTGATTGCCTATTATGCTTATCTTATTATAGGCATAAACCTCGATACTTTCTCACCTATGGGGGGCGAAGATGTGCTTCAGCGTTGTATGAACCTTACCAATAACGCACAAAACCTGAATTTTACAGGTTGGAAAGCCTTTGAGAATGACCGTAATCGTTTTGCGATTATCAACGATTATCTCGATGCTGCTATGCGCCCGTTTCGCCAATTGCAGTACGATTATTATCGTACTGGCCTCGATGAAATGTCGGCCAATGCTGAACGTGGACGAAAGAATATTACGACAGCTATTGAGAATGATCTTAAGAAAAGTCACGAAAACCGCCCGTTAAGTCTGCTTCCGCAGATATGGACCGATTATAAACGCGATGAATTGGCGAATATCTATAATGGAAAAGGTACGCAGAAAGAAAAAGAAAGTGTTTATGGAATTCTTTTTGGAATTAATGCCAGCCAAAATTCTTCGTGGGATAAGATAAAGCAATAACGGATATGTTAAGACAACTTTATATACGTAATTTTACGCTGATTGATGAGCTTGCCATTTCTTTTAATCCCGGGTTCTCCGTTATTACGGGTGAGACGGGGGCGGGAAAGAGTATTATTCTCGGCGCTATTGGGCTTTTGCTCGGTAATAGAGCTGATATGAAAGCCATTAAAACGGGGAAAGAACGTTGTGTTGTCGAAGCGCATTTTGATGTTAGCCGTTATGGAATGCAGTTGCTTTTTGCGGAAAACGATATTGATTATGATGATAATGACTGTATTTTCCGCCGCGAAATCAATGCTAATGGTAAAAGTCGTGCATTCATCAATGATACACCTGTACCTCTTTCTGTGATGCGGGAAATTGGCGAGATGCTCGTAGATGTGCATTCGCAGCACCAGAATTTGTTACTTAACAAGGAAGATTTCCAGCTCAGTGTGCTCGATATAATCGCCAATGATGATAAACAAAAGAACGATTATACCGAAACGTATAAAGATTATCATCAGGCATGTGAACAGTTGGAAGCGCTTAAAAGCAATATTGAACGAGACCGCCAGAATGAAGATTTCCTTAGGTTTCAATTCAATGAATTAAGTGCTGCCAATCTTATTGACGGAGAACAGGAAGAATTAGAGCAAGATGTTGAAACTTTAAGTCATGCCGAAGATATCAAATCGGCTTTATTCGAAGCCGATCATCTCTTTTACTCCGATGACATAGGCATTGTGGATAATTTGAAAAAAGTGTCTTCGAAGCTTCACGATATAGCAAATGCTTTTCCGCGTATTGGCGAAATTATCTCGCGTATCGATAGCAGCTACATCGAATTGAAAGATGTTTCGCAGGAGTTGTCTGCCGATATAGAAGATATAGACTTTGATCCTAAGCGTCTTGATGAGGTGAATGCACGGTTGGATTTAATCTATTCGCTCGAAAAAAAATACCATGTAGAGAGTATCGTCGAATTGCTCGAACAGCAGAAGGAAATAGAGACACAGCTATCGCTGATCGACAATAGCGATGATGAACTGCGGCAAAAGCAGCTACAAGTAGAGAAGTTGCATACTCTTTGTTTAGAAAAAGCACGAATACTTACTGATATGCGAACTTCCTCTGCGCATAAGATAGAAAAAGAAATGCTTGCACGATTGGTACCTTTAGGCATTCCCAATGTGAAGTTCGAAGTGCAAATAACCACAAAAGACCTTTCGGTTACGGGAGCTGATAAGGTGGCTTTTATGTTCAGTGCCAATGCTAATAGCCCTATGCACCCCATATCTCAGGTAGCTTCCGGGGGAGAAATTGCCCGCGTTATGCTTTCGCTGAAGGCGATGATAAGCGGTGCCGTAAAACTTCCTACGATCATATTCGACGAAATAGATACCGGTGTAAGCGGGCGTGTTGCCGAGAAAATGGCGCAAATTATGCAAGAGATGGGCAATCACGACCGACAGGTTATCAGCATTACCCACCTGCCTCAGATTGCTGCCCTTGGCACTACACACTATAAAGTGGCTAAAGAAGATACACCGGATGGTACTGCCAGTCGTATGACCGTGCTCGACCGCCAGCAACGTATTACCGAGATTGCTCAAATGCTTAGCGGTAGTAATGTGTCTGCAGCAGCTATAGAAAACGCAAAAACATTATTGAAAATTAAAGATTAAGATGAAACCTGTAAAAATAAACGTTTGTAGAATTGTATTGTCGACAGTTGCTTTTCTCTGGTGTATGGAGGGGGGAGCTCAATCGGCTGCCGTGCAGAAAGCTGCCAAATCTGTGTTTACGCTTACTACATTCAAGAGCGATGGCTCGTTGATAGCTTCGTCGCATGGTGTTTTTGTGGGGAATAATGGCGAAGCAGTAAGCTCATGGACACCGTTTGTTGGTGCAGACAGTGCCGTTGTGATCGATGCCAATGGCCATAAGATGCCTGTCGACGTTATGATAGGAACCAACGAAATCTACGATATCTGCAAATTTCGTGTTAAAGGAAAGACTGTTGCGGCTAAGATGGCTGCTACATCCGCAACTGTTAATAGTAAAGTGTGGTTGGTCGGTTACTCGTTAAAGAAGCCGGAAATAATACCGATGAACGTTCTCAGCGTAGAGAAGTTCATGGATCGTTACAATTACTATATCTTTACGGGAACGGCACCTGAGAATACCGTGAGTTGTCCCTTTGTAAATCAGAACGGCGAAGTAATAGGCTTGCTTCAGCAATCGGCTACTTCATCGGATATACATGCTACCGACGTGAGATTTGCCGATGACTTTAAGGTACAAACCGGACTCGACGTAAGCAATAAAGTTATCCAACAAACCGGTATCCGACTCGAAATGCCACATAATGAAGAACAGGCCTTGGTACTGCTTGTCATGTCGAGTCAGGGAAATCCCAAGCAATATCGGCAATACGTAGATGATTTCATACATCTGTTTCCTACGTCGGTAGATGGGTACAGGTCGCTTGCCCAAATAGAGGTAACAGAGGGGAAATTGCAGGCTGCCAACGATATAATGCAGACGGCTATTGCCAAAGTAACCAAGAAGGATGAAGCTCATTCCGAGTTCGCCAAGATAATTTACCAAGAACAAATATACCGGCGAGACTCTACTTTTACTCTTTGGACTTTAGACAAAGCGCTGGATGAGGCACAAAAGGCATACAGCATAAACCCGCAACCTGTGTATCTTCATCAGCAGGCTCAGATCATCTTTGCAAAGGGAGATTACCGGCAAGCATTAAATATTTTCACAGAACTTACTAAGACTCCGTTGCGCAATTCCGAACTGTATTTCGAGGCTGCCCAGTGCAAAATCCAACTCAAGGCCCCCCATATAGAGGTGATGGAGCTCTTAGATAGTGCCATTGCAGTATGCCCTAAGCCGCTTACCAATATATCGGCACCCTATTTCTTGGCCCGCGGAGCTGCATACGATGATGCCGGCGAATATCGTAAAGCGCTTGTCGATTACAATCAGTACGACTCGCTTATGTATGGCAGAGCCGACTATACCTTTTATTATGCGCGTTACAAATGCGAACTTAAACTACGTCAATATCAGCAAGCGCTTAATGATATTGCCCATGTAGCGTTACTTAACCGGCAGGAACCGACCTATCTTGCCGAGTTATCCTCGCTGCAATTGCGCGTAAATCGTTATGATGATGCCATCGCAACCGCAGACCTGTGTATACAGTTAGAACCAACCTACACCGATCCATATATCATTAAAGGACTTGCCCTCATGCAGAAAGGTGATAAAGACGACGGGAGAAAGGTTCTCGGTAAGGCTAAAGAATTGGGAGACAGCCGTGCCCAAGGCTATTTGGATAAATACAAATAATCAAATAAAAATTTGGTTGTCACGATAAAAAACTGTATTTTTGCAGCCGAAAAACGGAGGTTCCGTAGCTCAGTTGGATTAGAGCAACTGCCTTCTAAGCAGTAGGTCTTGGGTTCGAACCCCAACGGAATCACCTTTTAAAATATAATAAGGGCGTGTTAAAGAAGACTTTAACACGTCCTTTTTTGTTATATTACGTTATAGATAATATAGGAGAGAATATAGCCAACGGCAGTTGCAGTTATCACATGCACCATTCCCGGCATCATGAAACTATGGTTGAGCAGATACTTACCGATGACGGTTGTGCCCGAACGGTCGAAGTTTACCGTGGCAATATCCGAAGGATAGTTGGGAATGAAGAAATAGCCATATACGCTGGGTAGTACGCCAAGCAGAACCCAACCCTCTATTCCTAATTTATAGGCAAGTGGCAGCATGGCGACGACTACGGCACCTTGCGAATTTATCAGCACGCTGACAAGAAAGAATGCAATAGCGATTGTCCATGGATATGCCTCGACCAAATTGCCCAACATCGCCTGCATCTCTGCCATATAGTTAGAGAAATACGTGTCTGCAAGCCATGCAATACCGTAGATGGCTACCACTGCAACCATGCCGCTTTGCCATACTGCGCCGGCTACGGCTTTCTTCGGAGCCGCTTTGCAGAATATAATCATCAGCGCAGCTGCCGTTATCATCACAATTTGAATAACGAGGTTCATCTTCAAGTGTACGCTTATTTGTTGCGTAACGCCCGGATATACGATACCGGCCTTAGCCAGTTGTTTGGCACTTTCGGTTATTTCGGCACCTAATTTTATGCCGGATGCGCCGTCTACAGCTTCGATCTGCGTGTACGAAGGCAACAGATTTTGGAAAATAGCAAACAGCACAATCACGGCTAAAGCGGCAAAGAAAATGTACACGGCATGCTTCGATTCTTTGGAAATCTTTTTATCTAATGTTGTTGCTGTGCTGCCATAGATGTAGGCATACTGTACGGGATCTTTAATTCTCGCTTGGAATTTCGGATCTTTATCAAGGTCTAATCCTCGATGGTACGAGCATGCTGCAGCGGCAACGATACCGCATACACATGCCGGAATGGTAACCATAAGCACTTGGGGGATTGTTATATCGAAGCCGTTGTCGTTGGATATCGTCACGAAAGCTACCACTGCAGCGGCGATAGGAGAGCAGGTTATGCCGATCTGAGATGCCACGCTGGCTATACTGCAAGGCCTTTCAGGTCGGATACCTTTCTTTAACGAGATGTCACAAATAATGGGCATCAAGGTATAGACCACATGTCCGGTTCCGACAAGTACGGTTAGAACGAAAGTAGACAGCGGGGCCAAAAACGTTATTCGTTCGGGGTGTTTTCGCAAGAGCCGTTCGGCCACTTGGATAAGCCAGTCCATTCCGCCCGATGCCTGCATCACTCCTGCACACGTTACAGCCGCAATAATAATGTAAATCACGTCGGTTGGGGGCGTTCCCGGTTTCAGGCCAAACCCAAAAACCAGCAATGCAAGACCGATACCCGATATGGCTCCTAAGGCTAAACTGCCGTATCGGGAGCCTACCCATAAGGCCAATAGAACCACAAAAAGTTCTATAATCATAGTAATTGTCATAGATACATGTTGTTAATAGATACTAATATTTTTGTACAAAGGGTTTAAAAACGTTGGAAAAATAGTCATTTTTCCTTTTACTTCCAAATAAAATCGTTCGTTTTTTTATATTTTTCTTTTTATAGTGTTTATGTAGACATGTAAAATAGGATATGTAATGCCTGTTTTTCCTTATTCTTCGTTACGGATAAGGACATAAAGAATACGGTCTGTTGCTTAAACAAAAGTCATTTTTTAATGCTCTCTTTTACCGCCTGATAAGTATAATGTGCAAATCGATGAGTCTGCTTTAGGGTACCGTAATTTTCTTCTGTTCTCCTTGTTGCAGATAAATGCTGTTCTTGCATGATACATCTATCGCTGACAGGAGTTCGGACTACGTTCGACAGACAGTACATCTGTTATCGATAGGCGTATTTGTTGGTCGGGTTATTATGTATTATAATTGGCGGAGTGCTGCCAATAATTCGTTGTTTTCTCCTTTGGTTCCTATCGTTATTCGTAGGCAGTTATTGCAGAGTATAATATGCGTACGGTTCCTTACAATGATGCCTTTTTCTACCAAATAGCCGTAGATAGCCTGTGCATCGGTCATTTTGGCAAGGAAGAAGTTAGCATCGGTGGGGTAAACTTTCTCGCATTGCGGCAACATGGCAAATGCCTGCAGCATACGGGTACGCTCTTGGAGCAGCGTGGTAACCCATTTTCCTACCTCGAAAGTATCTTTCAAAGCCTCTATGGCGTGCTGTTGGGTAAGGAGATTGATATTATAGGGATACTTTACTTTATTGAATAAATCGATGATCTCGCTACTTGCGAAAGCCATGCCGAGGCGTATTGCCGCACATCCCCACGCCTTGCTCATCGTATTCAGTACAATAAGATTAGGATAATTTGCCAGTTCCGAGCGCAGTGGCTGCTGTGACGAAAAGTCGCTGTAGGCCTCGTCGACGATTACGATACCGCTGAACGCTCGAATGGTTTTTATAATCTCGTCTCTGTAGATGTTGTTTCCCGTGGGGTTATTAGGACTGCAGAACCATATCAGTTTCGTATTCCGGTCGCAGACTTTTAGCAGTCTGTCGGCTGTAATCTGGAAGTTTTCATCGAGTTCCACCCCGCGATATTCCACGTTATTGATGTCGGCACATACTTTGTACATTCCGTATGTCGGTGCAATAGCTACCACATTGTCTGTCTGGGGGCGGCAAAACACGCGATAGCATAGGTCTATAGCTTCGTCACTTCCATTGCCTAAGAATATATTATTGGCCGGAATGTGTTTTAATTTCGATAATCTGTCTTTTAAATCGTGTTGTAACGGATCGGGATAACGGTTGAAAGGTTTGTTATAGGGGTTCTCGTTGGCATCGAGAAACACATGTGCCGCGCCTCCGTTATATTCGTTGCGTGCATTGCTGTAGGGCGCTAATTTCCAAATGTTCGGTCTTACCAATTCTTGTAAAGGTTTCATACGTTTCCCTCCTCTGCTGTTATTTCTTCAATGAGTTTATTCTTATTCGTATGGCATTTGCATGAGCTTCCAACTGTTCATTTACTGCCATTAGTTCTACGGCATGCCCGATAGAGGCGATACCCTGCTCGTCGAGATGTTGAAAAGTAACTTTCCGGTTAAAACTGTCTAAGTTCACACCGCTGTAAGCCAAGGCATATCCGTGGGTTGGAAGTGTGTGGTTGGTGCCGCTGGAGTAATCGCCGGCACTCTCGCATGTATATTTTCCGAGAAATACACTGCCCGCATTGACCACCTTTTCGGCTAATTTCTCGTAATCTTCTGTAGCGATAATCAGGTGTTCCGGTGCATAGAAGTTACTTAAAGCCATGGCCTCGTCTGTGTTGTGTACAAGAATAAACTTCGAGTTTTCAAGTGTTTTCTTTGCTATTTCCTTACGCGGGAGGCGACACAACTGCGCTCTGATTTCCTTCTGTACACTGTCTAGCAGTGCTTCCGATACGCTGATGAGAATTACCTGTGAGTCTGTACCGTGCTCAGCCTGTGAAAGTAAGTCGGCTGCAACGAACTCTGCATTGCTTGTATGGTCTGCTATCACGCACACTTCCGATGGTCCGGCGGGCATATCTATGGCAACATCGTGCAGACTAACCTGTTGTTTGGCGGCCATGACATACTGGTTACCCGGCCCGAATATCTTGTAAACCTTCGGTATAGTTTCTGTTCCGTAGGCCATGGCCCCTATGGCTTGTACGCCACCGGCCTTATATATTTTGCTTACACCTGCAATCCGTGCTGCCAAGAGTATGGCCGGATGCACTTTACCTTCACGGTTATTGGGCGGCGTACATAGTACTATTTCGCTGCAACCGGCTATCTTTGCCGGCACTGCAAGCATCAAAACGGTGGAGAAAAGCGGTGCTGTTCCGCCCGGAATGTATAGGCCTACTTTCTGTATAGGTATGCTCTTCTGCCAACAGGTTACGCCCTTGGCCGTTTTTACCTTTATTCCGTCAAACTTCTGTGCGGCATGGAATTTCGCTATATTGCCGTACGACAGCAACAGGGCTTCTTTCAATTCCTGCGACACCAAAGTTTCAGCTTCGTCGAGTTCAGCCTGCGTTACGGCAAGAGATGCCAAAGAAACGTGGTCGAACTCTTTTTCGTAGCGTTTTACGGCCTCATCGCCGTTGTTCCTCACATCGTTCAGCACCTCCGCTACCGTGGCATTGAGCCGAGAGACGTTGAGTTGAGGACGCTTGACTATGGTTTCGAAATCTTTTTCCGTAGGATATTTTATGACTTGCATCTTACTTCTACGCCTGTTAAATGAACAGTTTCGTTACAATATCATCTTTTCTATCGGCGTTACAAGTATGCCTTGTGCACCGAGTTCTTTTAGTTTTCCGATGATTTCCCAAAAGCGTTTCTGGTCGAGAACGGTATGTATAGAGCACCAATCCTCATCGGCTAAAGGTATAATCGTGGGACTCTTGATGCCCGAGAGCACCTCTGTAATCTCTTTGATTTTTGCTTTCGGGGCATTCATCATTACGTACTTCTTGTCTTGAGCCGAACGCACAGCCTCGAAACGGAACAGCATTTCGTTGAGTATAGCATGCTTCTCTTTATCCATGTGCCGGTTTCCGATGAGCAAGGCCTCGCTTTCTGTCACCGTTTCCACCTCGCGCAAGTTGTTGCTTACAAGGGTAGAACCGCTGCTGACTATATCGAATATGCCGTCTGCAAGGCCTATTCCCGGACTGATTTCCACCGATCCGGTAATTACATGTATATCGGCATTGATACCGTGCTTGTTCATATATCGGCGCAAGATGTTGGGATAAGAGGTTGCAATCTTCTTACCATTGAACCATTGAAGGCCGGTGTAATCGCATTCTTTGGGGATTGCGAGCGATAATCGGCACCGGCTAAAGCCGAGATGCGAGATGACTTGTGCGTCTTCACCGCACTCCGAAAACTCGTTTTCGCCCACTATGCCGACGTCGGCCACGCCGCTTGCCACACTTTGAGGGATGTCGTCGTCGCGCAAGTAGAGCACTTCGAGAGGAAAATTCGATGATTGTATCAGCAACGTGCGCTTGCTTGAACTGATTTTGATGTCTGCTTCAGACAACAAATTCATGGTGTCTTC
This sequence comes from Hoylesella oralis ATCC 33269, assembly GCF_000185145.2. Taxonomy (GTDB): domain Bacteria; phylum Bacteroidota; class Bacteroidia; order Bacteroidales; family Bacteroidaceae; genus Prevotella; species Prevotella phocaeensis. The sequence continues at coordinate 2,156,393 of NZ_GL833119.1, read as the reverse complement.
GAACAGACGACCTTTGGACTGTACGGCTATGCGTAGCATATTAAATCTAATTTATTCTAAAAATACTATGCAAATTTACTGTTTTCTACAGACTTACGCAAGAAATGTAGTACTTTTGTCCGTGTATTCATGCCATATAAATATTTATACATATTATTTGTAGTTGCTCTGCTTTCCGGCTGTTCCGGTAAGAAAAAGAAAGAGATGACACCGTGGGGAACCGTGATAGGCGGCGACTCTGCGGCGACAACCAATACCCGTTTCTCACTCGATGATATTGTGAATAACGGAGAAATGATTATGCTTACCATGACAGGACCGGAAACTTATTACGATTACCGTGGCCATGGAATGGGACTGCAATACCTTTTGTGTGAGAAATTTGCACAGAGTATCGGCGTATCTTTACGCGTAGAGGTGTGCAAGGATACGGCTGAAATGGTAAAGAGGCTCAATAACGGCGATGGCGATATTATTGCCTATCCGTTGCCGAAGACAGTTAAAGGCGTGAAATTCTGCGGGGCCGACAGCGATAACGGTAAGGAACAATGGGCTGTAAAGGGCGATAACGAGGAACTTGCCGACAGGCTTAATGCTTGGTTCAAGCCTGAACTGACGGCACAGGTACGGCGCGAAGAAGCCTTTCTGCTATCGTCCAAGAGCGTTACCCGCCATGTTTATTCGCCTATGCTTAACCGTTCGGGCGGTATTATATCACGTTATGATGCCTTATTTAGGCAGTATGCTCCCGTTGCACGTATCGACTGGCGGCTCATGGCGGCCCAATGTTATCAAGAGTCTACATTTGATCCGCATGCACACTCATGGGCCGGCGCTTGTGGACTTATGCAAATCATGCCGCGAACGGCGGCTCATCTTGGTCTGGCCGTGGCCGATATCTACGATCCCGAGTGCAATATTGCCGCTTCGGCGAAGTATCTGCAGGAGTTAGGGGCACATTTCAGCGATATAGAAAATCCCGTAGAACGGTCTTATTTCGTATTGGCAAGCTACAATGGCGGTTTCTTTCATATTCGTGATGCTATGGCCTTGGCACGAAAATACGGCAAAAGTCCGTACCGATGGAGTGATGTTGCCGAGTACGTACGGAACCTAAGCCGGCCGGAGTTCTATCGTGATCCGGTGGTAAAGTATGGGTATATGCGTGGTAATGAAACCGTGGACTATGTGTCGCGCATACGTGATCGTTATTTACAGTATCGCGGTGTGGCCCGCGGAGGGGGCTCCGATACCTTCGGCGGCGGCACTCCTCAACGTGCAAAGCGTAAGTATCGCTTCCATGTGTAGGCTTTTGCCTGCTCGTTTTCTTTTAATCTTATTCTGTTAAACATATCGTATGGCATCGTTGTTTGCTATGCCTAACACTGTTACATGTACCGTGTGTCGGCGACAGGCGGTACATGTATTTTTTATAAAGTTCTAAGCTGGTTCCGATAGGTGAGGGGACGAGCGCCTTCAGGCTATAAAGAGCCTTTGGTCGAAGGCAATTCATAGTGATAGATGTCGCGGCGTACAGCCATCTTCAGTGCACGTGCCAAGGCTTTGAAGATGCCCTCTATCTTGTGGTGTTCGTTGCTGCCCTCGGCTTTGATGTTGAGGTTCATGCGTGCCGAGTCGCTTAAACTCTTGAAGAAGTGGATAAACATTTCGGTGGGCATATCACCGATTTTCTCTCGATAAAAGGCCGCATTCCACACCAACCAAGGCCGTCCACCGAAGTCAAGTGCCACTTGGCATAGGCAATCATCCATAGGCAAAGCGTATCCGTAGCGCTCTATACCGCGTTTATCGCCCAATGCACGCAAGATACATTCACCAAGTACAAGGGCTGTATCTTCGATGGTGTGGTGCTCGTCTACATGTAAATCGCCCTTAACATGCACGGTCAAGTCTATCAGACCGTGCATGCCTATCTGTTCGAGCATGTGGTCGAAGAAGCCCAAGCCCGTGGATATGTCGCATTTTCCTGTACCGTCGAGGTTGATCTTTACGTAGATATCGGTCTCTTTCGTGGTGCGTTTCAGCTCTGCAATGCGCTCTCCGGCGAAGAGTATTTCGGTTATTCTATCCCAAGTTAGTTCGTTTTGGCCCAGAATGAGTGCTTTGCAACCGAGGTTTTCGGCCAACTGTCGGTCGGTATCGCGGTCTCCGATAACGTAACTTCCTGCCAAATCGTAGTTCGGATTGCCTATGTAATGTGCCAACATGCCCGTTCCGGGCTTACGCATCGGCGAATTATCTTCGGGTAGGTGGCGGTCTATCAGCTGTTCATCGAACGTAATGTCTTCGCCCCGTAGTGTCTGTAAGATGAAATTATGCACCGGCCAGAAGGTTTCTTCGGGGAAAGAAGGCGTGCCCAACCCATCTTGATTGCTCACCATAACGAAGCGGAAGTCGAGATGTTGGCGTATGAAACCGAGGTTCTTGAATACACCTTTCACGAACGTCAGCTTCTCGAACGAGTCTATTTGCTCATCTTTAGGCTCTTCGATCAGTGTGCCATCGCGGTCTATGAACAGTATTTTCTGCATGATTATATTTGTTCTTTCTCTTCTTCTTTTATGCTTTCGGCAAGTACTTTCTGCCTGTTTCGTGCCTTCTCGCGTGCCTCTATGGAGCCATACATGTAGTAAATAACCATGTAGAACCAAATATTGCCGAGTATAGATGCACAGCCTACGATGAATGAAGCAAGATAACTAAGATAAGGGAAATAGTTCGGAAGGCCGGCGGGATCACCTCCTGCTACACCTATAGCCGACTGTATGGCTGGTGAAGCGAGCATAATAAGAGGTGAAGTCACTACGGAAAGAACCACCAGATAGATGAGTTGGGCGAAGAATATCGTTGCGAAAATGAAACCATAATGGCGGTATCCGCACTTCATTATGCCGAAGAAATGCTTACGGATATGTACTTTATCGTCCATCATATACTTCATAACGAAGTAAAAGAGGGGCAGAACAAGAATGACGAATATGATAAAGAATATCAGTATATATATAATCATCTTGTAAAAGATGTAGGCGGGAGGCGTGCCATTCATTGCTACTGTTACGGCAAATACGATAAGGAATACGGTTAGAACAATACCGAGAGCGATACAAAATACGATATATGCAACGAACAGTTTTAGCATCCGGTTAAGGTTCTTGTTAAATCCATACCCGTTGAGCAGATTGAAAATGCGGGCATACAACCATACCATAGGTATCAAAGAGACTAATGACAATAGGGATACTATCGCATTCTGGGGGGTGGAATTTACCCGACTGACGAATATATAGCTTGGTAAATTGCAGAGCATGAGTGTGATCTGACCTGCCCAACAAAGCACATATAGCAACGCAGGAAGCCATGTTTGCTGTATTATTCCCTTGAAGTTGTCGACAAATAGATTAAGGGCAGCTTGGATACATGCAGAGAAGCTGCGGCTTTTATACAATTCCTTTTCCATATTGTTTATATTGTTTTCTAAAGTTTATTTATGGTTTGTCGCCTGCGGAACTCACTGCAAGCGATGGCAGTGGCAATGGCTACGTTCAGACTATCGGCGGTTTTGCGCCCTTGGGGATAGTTTGGAATGAGCAGTCTTCGACTTATTCTGCTTTTAACCGGTGCGGATATGCCGTTTCCTTCATTGCCCATGATGAGGAGTCCGTGGGGTGTGAGCGGCTCGTTGTAGATATCTTTACCATCGAGCAGTGTGCCGTATATGGGATAGTCGGTAGGCAGACTGTCGATAAGCAGGGGTATATCGGTGTACGAAATGCCGATGTGCGCCAAACTGCCCATAGAGGCTTGCACCGTTTTCGGATTGTATATATCGGCAGTATCTATGCTGCAGTAGATATGTTCGATACCGAACCAATCGGCAATGCGTATGATTGTGCCGAGATTTCCCGGGTCCTGTATGCCGTCTAAGGCGAGATAGAGCCGACGGACATCGGGAGCAATGGTCTTATTTTCTGCTTGTCGGAAGACGGCAAGTACTTCTTGCGGATGTTGCAGGAAACTTATTTTCTTCAGTTCTTCATCGGTTACGATGGCTGTTTCGGTAGTCTCAAGACATTGCCAATAGGTATTCTCGGCTTTCCATCGCGCAGTGCAGGCTATAAAAACGGCAGTCTGTGTTTTTAAGAAGTCGCTTACAATCTTGGGACCTTCGGCAACAAATACACCTTCATTGCGGCGGTTCTTCTTTTGTTCCAACGAGCGAATGTACTTTATCTTGGCTTTGCTTATCATTAGTCTTGCAAAGGATAGCGCAAATAAAATATGATTATAGTTGGTTGAGGTTATAGATATTGTGCCTATCCGTTGCAAAGGTACGAAAAAGTTGAGAGTTATAGTCAGGGTATTTATACTTTTTTATGCAAAAAACAGAAACATGTTGTCTAACATAGATTTTTATTTGTCGGTGATATTTAAACTTTATACCTTTGCTACTGTTATCCTGAATACAATCTTTTTACCTTAAAAAGTGAACTAATACTTATTGGAATTGATGCCTGCCTCTGTGAAGAGCCGGGCATTTGTTTTATATATGGCGGTTACGGAATATAGAAGTGTTTCGCTATTTTGTCGGTTCTTCCACTCCTGTTTTTTCAATGTGTTTCTTGTTTCTTTGTTGTTGGGGAGTATTGTCTGTTGCCTGCAGCATACACAAACTATATGCTTATATCTGTTATATACGGCAAACGTCGGTCATAGACCATACATCTATGACCGACGTTCGGTATATGTATTCTGCGCAGAGCTTTTATTTAATGCCCCTGTGATTGAGGGCTGCCGAGTATTTGGCGGCATTCTGCATGTGCTCTTCGTAGGTGCGGGCGAAGTTGTGCGTGCCGCTGAAGTCTTCTTTGGCGCACATATACAAGTTATCGTGGTGCTTCATATTGAGCACTGCATCAATGCCTGCTACCGACGGAATGCGTATCGGGCCGGGCGGTAAGCCCGTATTTTTATACGTGTTATACGGACTTTTAATGGCTAACAGGTTGTTGTAAATGCGGCGCAGACCGAACTTTTTCCATGCAAACTTGATGGTCGGATCGGCTTGCAGAGGCATGCCGTGGGGATATTCGGCATTGCGAAGCATCAGACGGTTGTAATACATGCCCGCTATCATGGGCTTCTCGGCGTTGTTGGCCGTTTCTTCGTCTACGATACTCGCAAGGGTTATTACCTGTATGGGCGATAAACTGAGCTGCTTAGCCTTGGCTCTGCGGTCGGCATTCCAAAAGGATTGGCTTTCTTTCTGCATGCGTTTCAGCAGATTGGTTACGCTGATGTTCCAATAAACGTCGTAAGTATTGGGAATAAACATGCAGGCTATGGTCGATGTGTCGTAGCCGAGGCTATTACAGGTTGTTTGGTTGGTGAGCTGACGCAGTATCTGGGTGCTGTCTGTCATGAGCTTTTTAGACAGTTCTGCAGCCAGTCTGTCGAGTGTACGTACCGAGGGTACGGTTAGTTTTATGGGTTCTTGCTGCCCGTTTTTCAGGTGCCTGAACACCTTGAAAGCCCCTTCGCCGCGCTTAATTGCATAACGTCCTGTGCGTATGTTATCGGCATATTTGCTATGTCGCGTAAGGGTAGAGAAAGCACACAAACCGTGTTTGGTAGCCACAGGTTCGAGTTTGATGTACACGGAGTCTATGGTATCGTCGCTATCCACATAAATGTAAGCCGTTTCTTGCTTGTCAGAAAAAGACGAGAAAAAGTAATAATAAACCACACCTGCTATGATAAACAGGCATACTGCCGCAGATATCAGATACTTCTTTCGTAATGTTGTTTTCATTTCTTTACTTTAAAAACGGTGCAAAGATACGAAAAAGTTGAGAGTAATGGCATAGATAGTACATTTAATTTTGTATTTTTGCGGTATGAAACTGAAGTTCAGCATGCATTATCGCACCGAGTGGGGGCAGTCGTTACACGTGGATATGACCTATATAAGCTCGGATGGCAGGCATACACGCTACAACTTGCCCATGCAGACACAAGACGGAGAGCTGTGGCAGGCAGAAACTGTCGTGATGGAATCGCGGCAACATCCGGTTACAGCGCTTGTCTATGCTTATCAGGTGGAAGACGGAACCGGCAAAGTGCTGCGCCGCGAGTGGAGTATCGTGCCCCGCAAGTATGCTTTCGACAGTACGATAGACTACATGTTTCCCGACTCTTGGCGCGATATTCCAGCGCAAAACCATCTTTATACGGCTGTTTACGCCCGTTCGGTGGGCATGATGTTCAAGACGGAAGTCGATCCGTTGCGCGTACCTCTGTATCGCAGAACCATTCTGTTGCGTGTTTCGGCGCCGCAACTGCAGCGGGGAGAGGTGCTTGCCGTGTGCGGTAATCATCCTGCCATGGGTAGTTGGAGCCCTTCGCGCTATGTCCGAATGATGCCGATCGGCGGGCACGATTGGCTTTTATCGATAAATGCCGACATGATGCGATTGCCTTTAGAATATAAATATGTGGTAGTTGATGAGCAAAGTAATGCCATCAGTCGGTGGGAGAACGGAGAAAATCGTACCACGGGCGATGTGTTCTTGAGCGACGGACAGGTGCTGGTGCTCTACGGAGAGGCACTCCGAGTGGAGGAAAGGGAATGGCGTATTGCCGCTGTTGCCGTTTCTGAACCGACCAAAATACTTGTCGATTGGGTACAACAGGTGGGAATAAAGTTGATAGACATGCAGCCCGTGGCTCGCAGAGGTATGAAGATGAAACCATCTTCGGTGCGTAGATTGCAGCAAATCGGTGCCTATGCCCGTGATAGAGGCGTATCGCTTATGGGACATATCGAGATAGATTTGAGTCGGGAGATGGTTCTAAGTCATATACATAGCCGCGTTGCTCTGCTCGAGACCTGTTTCGATGTACTTTCTCTGCGCTTTCTTATGCCAGCAGATGCCGCGCTTCATGCCGACTATTGGGCTTATCTCGCTGCTGAAAGGGCAGAGCAAATCATCGGCAGCACATGTATGTTTGTGGTAATTGAAGCGGATAATGGCGCCGGAATGCTGAAACCGGCGCTGAAAAGATTGCGGCCGGTGTATGTGGAATTGCAGTCTGAACCCGAAAAAACGACGTTCGAATTTTCGCATGTGGACGAATATCCGTACCGAAGTGTGGCTGTTGTTGCCGGTGGAACTACTGTTTCGCTTGCACGATGGTGGGAGGAAGATGTCGATCGTGCACAACGTTACTTCGTTACTATACTGCATCGTAAAGGCAAAGCGCCCCGTGCGTTGACACCGGATATCGCCGAAGACGTGGTTGCACGTCATCTCTTTTGCCCTTCTATGGTGAGTGTGGTATCGATAACCGACCTTGCCGCTATGGACGAAGGCTTGATAAAACGACGGTTGACAGTAAACGGTTTGTCGAAAGCCGATAAACTTAACGATAAATTACAATTAATGATTAAGCACAGCAGGCGCTGAATGTATGGAATATAAAACGTATATTTTTGATCTCGACGGTACTTTGCTCGATACTCTTCACGACCTTTGGGTGAGTTGCAACTATGCTTTACGCGAGAATGGTATGCCGGAGAGAACTCTTGATGAGGTAAGAAGATTTGTCGGAAACGGAGTGAAAAAGCTGATGGAACGGGCTATACCGCAGGGATTGGATAATCCTAAGTTCGATGTAACGTATGAAACGTTCCGCAAGCACTATCTGGTGCATAGCTTAGACACAACGAAGCCCTATTCCGGAATACCCGAATTGCTGGCCAATTTGAAGAAACATGGCAAACGTATTGCCGTGGTAAGCAACAAATTCTATGCTGCTACGCAGGAACTTTGCCGTCATTTCTTCGGCGATTATGTAGAGGTAGCGATAGGAGAACGTGAGAATATCCGTAAGAAACCGTCTCCCGATACCGTTGATGAGGCCATTCGTCAGCTCAAGGTCAGCCGTGAAGATGCGGTATATATAGGCGATAGCGATGTCGATGTGATGACAGCACGTAACAGTAATATGCCTTGTATTAGCGTACTTTGGGGATTTCGCAACCGTGACTTCCTGATGCAACACGGGGCAACCACCTTTGTAGCTGCCCCGAAAGAACTGATGTTGCCCGACGATTAGCCCTTTTGAGACTAATCCAAATTGCCGTTTTTATAGAATTTCAGCATGTTTATGTTGAGAATTGCAAGGTATTTGCTCTGCAATTCGTTCTGTTTGGCGGTGAGTAATTGGTCTTTACCTTTCATAAGTTCCACGATATTCTTCAATCCGAGGCGGAACTGTTCGTTCAAAAGGTCATAACTGGTTTGCGCACTTTCCGTGCTTACCCTCGCTGTCCGGAACTGACTCTGGTTGTTGTTGGCCTGTAACCAGTAGTTTTCGATAGTGGAATAAAGGGTAGTTTGCTTGTCTTTCAGGTCAAGGATGTACGTCTGTTTCTGTATAATGGCCTTATTGACCGACGTCTTGGCCTGTCTTTGGTCGAAAATCGGTATGCTTACCGTTATTCCTCCCGATATGTCGAAGTTGTTTTTCAACTGTGTACCCCACTTTAAGTCGTTCATAGAGGTGGTACTTGTCCCGACTCCTGCGCTTAGACCGATGGTGGGCATGCGCAAGGCTTTGGCTATTTTGATGTTAATGTCGCTGCTTTGGATGCTGAGTTGGGCGTTCTGTATCTCCGGACGCGAGGATAGAGCCGCGTCGTATACCGTTCCTACCGACGGTATATCCTGCAATGCCATGTCGTCGGTGATACTTTCGTCCATGATAACTTCAAATTCGTCGTCATCAGTTATTTGGAGTAATTGCTTCAACTGGCGCTTGTAATTCTTCAAGTTGCTCTCTGCCTGCACGATGTTGTACTCGTCTTGTGCACGTTGAGCGGTAAGCTGTGCCAAATCGGCCTTGCTCATTTTACCGACATTCAGCATAGATTGCCCGCGTTCCTCGTTCTTCTTACTCGTTTCGAGACTCGCTTTATTCACGCCGATGGCCTCGTTTGAGTAGAGTATTTGGACATATAGCTGCGCTATTTGTTCTATCAATTGCTTTGAAGCGGTGGCTGAATCCATAGCAGCTTGCTGTTCAGTGAGCTTATTCAGTTTAATTGTGTTGGTATTTCTGCCCCCATTCCATATCGTCCAGTTAGCGTTAATGCCGTAAGAACCGTTGTAATAAACCTTATCAACACTCGACTGTACGTAACCCTGACTACTTATACCGGTCTGAGGCCATGGACGATACGTTGCATTTTGGCTTGTGGAAAAGCTCAAGGAGGGCAATAAAGCGGCCTGACTTTGCCTGATATCTTCTACTGCAGACTGCTTTTGCAGCCTTGTTTTCTGCAACGAAATGTTGTTAGTTAGTGCATAGTCTATGCAATTCTTCAGTGTCCATTGCTTTGCCGAGGCAGGTCTGACGGCGATAAAAAGCGATATGCCGATGATACAAGTCGTCAACGATTTATTCATACCTTATATTATATAGTTACATAATTACGATGTTCCGGTGCTTAGAGAGCATGCTATGCCAGACGAACATTGTTTATTCCTTAGATACGATAAAGGAGTAAAAAGTTTACTTGCACGGGCAAATATTAACAAATGTTTTGAAAACAGCTACTGCTTGCAGACTCCAAATCTTATTTCAATGCCTGCAAACGGGCGATATACTTGCCTAAAATATCGAATTCCAAATTAACTATGGAACCTATCTCGATATCATGAAAGTTCGTGTGTTCGCGTGTATAAGGGATAATTGCCACCTTAAAGCTGTTTCGGGTGGGTTCGCATACGGTCAACGATACGCCGTTAACGGTGACAGAGCCCTTGTCTACGGTGAAATAACCGCGCTTTGCCGCCTCTTTATCGAACGGATATTCGAACGTGAAGTATGTCGAACCATCGGCATCTTTCATGCCTATGCACGTTGCTGTGCAGTCTACATGCCCTTGAACGATATGTCCGTCGAGCCTACCATTCATAATCATAGAGCGTTCCACATTCACCCGATCGCCCACTTTGAGCTTTCCGAGATTGGAACGTTCAAGAGTTTCTCGCATTGCCGTTACCGTATAAGTGTCTTTCTCTATTGCAACAACGGTAAGACATACGCCGTTGTGAGCGATACTTTGGTCGATTTTCAGCTCTTCAACGAACGAACATTTCAAACAGAAGTCGATATTACCCTCCACTTTATCGATGGCAACCACGGTAGCCATTTCTTCTACTATTCCGCTAAACATAATCTTACTTATTTTTATGTGTGAACTATTTTTACCATGCCAGCTAAAGAGTATGGCAAGATTTTTTACTTAAAAAGGCAGGACATAGTATCCTGCCTTTATAGAATATAAAAAGGGGCTGCCCGACGATGTGATGAAAACTCCTAATCATGTATGATTTGAGAGCCCTCCGCCTTTGTAATCCACCGGCATTTCTGCTTAGTTCCATCGGAATTTATGTGGCCCGCCATTAACAAAAGGAGACATCTCGGTTTTCAGAATTATTTGATGAGTATCCCGATCAAATCGAAACAACCCCCCATACCTTATCCTTTCTGTTGCAAAGTTAGTGCAATATATTCGAATAAGCAAATAAATCGGCCTGCTTTTTACTGTTTTTCTTCCTTACAGAGTTTACCTATTTCGCCGATAAGATGCTGCAACGGAATGCCCGAACGGTCACTCATCATCTGGATATCTGCCCTTGCTGCCATGATTTTTCCAAGCGGCGAGTTAAGCATCTTGAACTCCGGAGCGATTTCCGGCAGGCGTTTTTTGAGATTAGGATATTGTCTGAGCAAGTCTTTCAGCCGTGTCTTCGGCGTTATTTCGCTTACTGTTTCGCCGTTGTCTTCGGCCTGTTCTTCCGCTGCAGACAGCTCTTCGGGCTGTTGACCGGCCCATGTGAGCAGGGTTTGCGAGCCTTCAAGCGAGCGAATATGAGTGCAGTCCTGCATCATTTCGAGCACTCCGCGAAACTTACCTTGCTTGTCTCTCACGGCTACATATACAATATAGATGAATAAATCGGGCTTATTGATCCAGAATTCGGCACGTTCTTGCTCGCCATTTCGCAGTTTATCGATGACTTCACGTACAACATGCGCACTTTTCCGCGGATGACAATTCATTACTTCGCGCCCGATAACGTTCTTACTTCGCGGGAATATGCGATGATCCGTATCCGAATAGAAGCACACGAGTTCGTTTTCGTCTACGAAAGAAATATCGATGGGCAAGTGTTGATAGATAAGATTAATCTGTTCGAGCGTAAGTTTACCCGTGGTAACATCCAATTTATCGCTGCCGCCCGCACTGTATCCGTACTTTGAAAGTAGGGATTGAAGATCGGAGGCGAAACCTGCGCCGGTCATAGATGCCGGTTGCGGCTTGGCTGCAGGGGCAGTGTGTGCTACATTGAAGAAAGCAAAACCGATTTCCTGATCGCCATGTTTCATGTCTTCAAACTCCTCCTCGGATATCAAGGCCAGTGAGGTAGGATAGAGAATGGCCTCCTCTTTCTCCATCAGGTCGCGGGCATAATCGATGAGTGTCTGCTGTTTAGCAATGAAATCTTCCTCTTTGTCTTTAGTTAGCAGTCGTTCTGCCGCCCGTATCTCATCGCGCACGATGTCGTCGAAGTTCCACATTGTGGTGGTAGGGCGGGTGAAGCCCTTGCGTTCGAGCATGGGATAGAGCTGGTTTTGCTTGCGCTTGTAGTGGATAGGGTATCGGCTTATCTTGTCGTAAAGCTCGAGCCATTGGTTCTTGATCATAGGATATTGCACCAAATCTTCTACGGCCAGCAGCAGTTTGCGCATCTCATCATTCTCGCGATAGTAGTGCATGATGGGATGATCTGCGGGCAATTGCGGACGTGAATAGTCCATAATACCGTCGAGAAGCTGCAATGTTTTACGCATATCTACACGCACACACTCGTCATCATCGGCTTCCATCATGTTCTGTTCTATATAAGCAATATGGTAAGGGCGTATGCTCCCCACTTTTTCAGCAAGCTCTTTTCGGGCTTCTTCGAGCGAAAGTTTACCGGTTTCGTATTCCTCTTCTATCCGCAGAAGCTGCTCCATCTTGTCGAGTTCTATCTTCGGAAGATAGTTCTTCATTTTATTTTCCATCGTTACGTTGCTATTATGATTTCGCTGCAAAGGTAGTTTTCTTGTATAAGAACGGCGGTAACAAATGTTACTCCGAGTAGTTAAATTATCAAAAAGGGTTGGTGTGCGGGTGAGAGAGTATGGGAGTAAGAATGCGGTTCGCAACCTATTAATTGCAAATGTATTATAGGAAGATTTCTTAATGCGCCTGTTTAAAGATTTCAGATGCACTCTCTAACAAGTATAGGCGGCACATCTGTACGGCATAGACAATATATCTGTAGTCTCTTTTTCTCCCTCCTAAAGAGGAAAATGTATTATGATAGGCGAATTGATAAGCCCGACAATGTTTCCTCTTTGCTATTATAAAAGAAGATTTTACTATCGATCATTTCTCTTTCATTCCTCGTCTTTCATCCGAATAGCAAACGCATGTTTGCTATTCTCCCTTCTCCTGTCGGTATAATCTATCGAAAGCAACTTTTAATTTCTTGTCGTCTGCAATGACTTCACGCAGCTGTCTCAATTTCTTTTCGTTAGGCGAATTGGGTATCCATAGGCGTATGTAGCCATTTACAGAGTATTTCTCGTTCATGTGTTTGCGGAACCTTTGCCATTGTTCTTCTGCCGTCTTTTCGGGATATTGCTCCAACCCGTATTCGACAGCACGGCGGAACACCTCCTCCAGATCGAGGTCTCGGTCGGCTTCAGCTACTATCTTACCGTAGATATTGCGCGGTTGATGACTCGTAGATGCACGGTGATCTTCCACCGCCTCGCGCATCATTCTGATTTGTTCGCTACTGAACCATCGTTTCAACCGTGCGTCTTGCGCCAGTATCTTGCCACCCGTAATGTGGTGTATGGCTCGCGGACCGCTCATGCCAATATCGTGATAGGCGGCTACGGTGTATGCCATATTGGCGTCGACACCCGTTATACGTGCCAAATCAAGGCTGTTTGCGATTACTCTCATTACGTGTTTAAGGCCGTGGGAAGCCCCGAATTCGGTATATTTCGGCAGTATGTTCTGCTCTATGAATTCCATTAAATCGAGTTTTACTTGGGGAGTAGGCATAAAAAAGAAATTTCTTATTTCTTGCAAATATAATCTTTTCTGTTTATATTTGCAAGAAATAGACTGTACGACTACCGTTTTTTTAAGATATTCTTGCACATTCAGTCGTGCACAGATGACCGTTTCTGCAGGAAGAAAAAGCACATGCAGAGGTAACAGAACGATGCCATACAACAGTAATTTGGCGTATGTTACAGTGTTAGTGTATGGGTTCGGAAGTCTAAGAACAAGAGAATGAAATTATGAAACAGAACGTTGTAGAGCGAAATTCGCTGAAGGCATGGGTGCTGGCTGCACGCCCCAAGACGCTTGCAGGTGCGGCCGTACCTTTGATAATCGGCACGGCGTTGGCGCTGAAAGATGCCGACTGGGCCATCAGACCGGTGCCGGCAGTGCTCTGCTTTCTGTTTGCATTCATTATGCAAGTAGATGCAAATTTCATCAACGACTATTTTGATTGCCTTAAAGGTACCGACGACGATACACGTTTGGGCCCCCGAAGAGCGTGCGCACAAGGGTGGATTACAATCGGGAATATGAAACGAGGCATCGCTGTTACCACTCTGTTGGCTTGTATCGTAGGGTTTCCGCTTATTTTATATGGTGGATTGGAGATGCTGCTCGTGGGTTTGTTGTGTGTACTTTTCTGTTTTCTCTATACTACATGGTTCAGCTATCTCGGTATGGGCGACGTGCTGGTGGTGATATTTTTCGGTATAGTGCCCGTAACGATTACTTATTATCTCGAAATGCCCGGCATACAAACTGTAATAACGCCCGAGGTAATTGTTGCATCGGTAGCCTGCGGATTGGTTATCGACACACTGTTGCTGGTAAACAACTATCGTGATATTGATACAGACCGCCGTGCCGGTAAGCGTACCATTGTGGTGCGAATGGGCCCAAGCATGGCTCGGATAACTTATCTCGGTATGGGTTGGCTCGCTGTGTCGATGGGATGTGTGTTTTTGTTCTATGGCGATTGGGCAGCGTTCGTACTGCCTATGGGGTATCTGTGGCTGCACACGAATACTTACCGGCACATGGTAAGGATCAATAAAGGCAAGGCTTTGAACCTTATACTCGGCGAAACGGCACGCAATATGTTCATCTACGGTCTGTTGGTGGCAGCGGGTGTCTTGCTTTGATGCCGTGTTTTTCTAAGCCGTCGGCTTTTGCCTCTTGCTGAAAACGGATGAAACGAGAACTCTTTCCACCCCCTTTATTCTCGCCGAAGCCCCTGAATATCAATTAAAGAAATTCCAACTAACGCCGAAACGGAATATACGTTCGTTGAGCGGATAGTGGGGGACGAGGAAATATTCCTTGTTTCCGCTTCCGGCATTTACGTGACTGTACATCACGAAAAAGCGCGTATGTTTGAGATGGAAGTTGGCATATACGTTGACAAGAGGATAATTGCCGATCTTTACACGGCTGTCTCCGCCGCTGGTGTCGGTATTTGTTTGTACGGCATATTGCCCTAACGCCGGACTGTAGTCGGGTGCATAATATTGGGTGAAGTAGCGTGCATCGGCACCGAAGTCGCACTTCAACACGTGTGCAATCTTAAAACGCAGATAAAGATTGGTGTAAATGTTGAGATCGGGCACAGGCAATACGTTCTGATTAGATGATTTCTGATAAGTAATAACATTCTCCCAATTAAGAGGACCGAGTGTGAAATCTTGCGTCAGTTGTGCCGTAAACACCGTGATGGGTTCGCTTGTTTGAGCCACACTCACGGTGTTGTTCAGTCGATTGTAGCTGCTGTTGATAGTGTATCCCTGTTCGAAATATGCGTAATTCTTCAGTTCATCCACAGCTATACGTAGCTTTGTGCGCGTTTTGGTATAGCTAAAAGTGCCTTGAATACGCGAGTGTATGGTCTTATTTAGGTCGTCATTATCCCACCAGAAGTGACGTGCATGGTAATGACGGTAGTAAAATGGCGGTGTTGTATTGTGGAAAAAGCCGCTCGCGGCCAACTGTACAGTGTCGCCAAATAGCGGAAAATTGAGATCGATATTACCGTCTATGCGTATATTTCCGGCATCCTTGCCCGTTACTCCGAACTCTCCGATTACGTTATAGTGTAGGGTGTGGCCTTGTGTTTTGCTGAGTTGGCCGCCTACATATACGGCATGTTCGTTGTAGGTGGCCGTACCGGTATGATCAGGCAGAACGAAGTGGCGCAGTTCATGGCTCGCATAGGCTTTTAATCCGGCCTTTGCCCATTTATTGAACCCTTCGAGCAACGATATTGCAAAGATATTTTTCAAGCGGAAATAACGCGTTTTATCATAGATGGAATCGCCGCTGAGCGGTTCATCTACCACGTATGTGTTGGCATAAAAGTCGGTTGGCGTGACATAGGCCTGATAGATACGGCGGTAATTGTCGAGCGACATCGTGTGTATGAAGCTCGTTACGGGTACATACTCGTTTTTTAGCCATGCCGTATCTTTGGCGGCTACTGCTGCTTGAGCGTTCAGACTGTCGGCCTGACTTTTACCGTTGATAGCGATACGTCCTTCAGGCTTCACTGTTACGGCAGCCGGTTCGATGCCTGCTATCTTGGCATTATCCGGACGACCTGATGGGGCTGTCAGTATTTTCTGTTCCTCTTTTTCATCGATTGTACGCCCTTCTTCGCGAGCAGTCTTACGCTTTTCTTCCAACGATTTGCGTGCCTCGTTCTCTTTTTTCGATTCGATGGCGAATTTACGTGCCTCGATTTCTTCCTCCGTCATGGGCACCTTACGGTTAAATCCCAAGCTGTAACGGTGGGTAAGGAATATATGTTGATTGTCGTTACGGTTCCAGTTCCTCGATAATACGGTGGGTATTTCGCTGGTAGCGTAGTTATCATCGAAGCTTTCCGGGTGCGTAATATAGTTGTCGTTGGTTATTCCACCGTTCTCGGTAACCTTTTGATGGTTCGTCGAAAGCAGCAGATGAGCCTGATAGCGGTCGCCGATATATGAACCGTACATGGTGTAATTGAAGTGTGCGGTACTCTGATTGGAGTAATAGCCGCGCCCGTAAAGATAGTCGAAGTTGAAACCTACGCCTATTTTCTTGCCTGCATTCACACCGAACTTGGCTGTAAAATGGTCTTCGCCATCGGTACGATTACCTGCATTATTATAAGAAAGGTTGGTGAAAGGTGACAGGGTATTGGTGAAATGGAATTTGTCTACGGGTTTCAGGAAGAAATCGTATGGGGTGGTAAAGATGAATTCTTGCGGTTCCGGACGGTCGGCATATATGCGGTTGATACGCGGTGCACCCAAATTACCTGTAGTGTTGAACTCTCCTCGCATGCCTGTTGTGAATATAGAGTTCATATACATGTGGGGAACGGTATCGGGAATTGCCGGTGTAATGTCGCCGAAGTAACGATCGACGGTCCACACTTTAAGTCCCGTAGGAATTTCCTTATCTGTTCCTAAAGAGTCAGTATTGTTTAATTTCTTCGAACCTGTGGTAATGTTTCCGTTTACGTCTATCTGGTTGAACTGATCGATTTGTGCAGATACGGAAGTACAGGTGGCGATAAAGAAAAATAGCGTTATCGGAAATCTGTTCATCTAACGAAAAAAGCGTAGGCAGCTTTCAGCGATCTTGAAGACCATAGCTGCGAGTATTACAATGGTGCCCGATGTATGGTCGGTGGCGAAATAAAGCACTAATCCTATAAGGGCACCGATGATGAATATGATGTTTAATATGTTCCGAATGCGGAAAAAGCGATCTTCTTTAGGCTTTTCATCGCGACGGTGATGCGGTATGAACTTTTCTTCATTCATAGTCTGAAATGGAATGATGGGTGAATAATTCGGAATGCTGGTATGGTATACCGGCACTGTCGGCACTTATTGTAAAGCTCGAACGATATTTTCGAATATCTGGTTTTTACGATCTATGGTCTTTCTGCGGAATTTGGCAGGGCCGTTGATCAGGCCTGTTTGTTTCTTATTGAGTGCGTGTTTATCCGTAATATAGTTTTCCGCACTGCTTTTGAGCTCACTCGGACGCCCCTTCTCGTAATCGTATGATATGCGATCGAGGGTAAGTTGAAGATGGTTGTCGGTACAGGTACCGATGATAGTGTAATTAAATAAGGTGCGATCAAGGGCAAGAAACGACTCTGAAAAGGTGAGCCATTCTGTATATTTTGCCACTATAATGCTCTTATCTTGGTTTACGAGCACGATTCGACTGGCTTGCTGTCCGTCTTCTTGCGCCATATTGTTGAGATAGGCGTAAACTATATCATAGATTTGCTGTGCATTTTTGCCCGGTACATCTATGTCGAGAGTGAACACGACTTTACCTTCAGCGTTCTGAGGTACGGCACCTGTGAGGTATTTCGGATCATGCTTCCAGTCCGTTTTGGTAGTTGCAGAATTGCCGGATGTGCGATTTGAGGCTGCCGTACCCTTGTCGGAAGACTGCGGCACAGTCCATCCGGTGCTGCCGTTTGTATTATTTGCCGACGGAGCAGTGCTCATTTTTGTTTGCTTCTCGGCCTCTATTTTGTATTTTTCTGCCTCAGCTTTGTGGCGTTCAGTTTCTGCCTTTACTTTCTTTATCTCTTCATTGATAGCAGCATTCTTAATGTCTTCATTTTTTATTTTGGCTTTCTTGGCTGCAAGTTTGGCTTGTCTTTTGGCTTCCTTTACAGCTTGTTTGGCCGCTTCAGCTTCTTTTTTCGCCTTTTCGAGCTGCTCCTGTGGCGTCAATACCGATTGTGCATTACCGAAAAGTGGCATCAATAGCATTGCCGCTAAGATGAGTTTCTTCATATCTTATAGAGTTTTAAACGGTGTTGAGGGCAAAAGTAATAAAAATATGTGGGATAGGTGGGTGATTAAGCAATATTTAACACCGCTCGTTGCTACTTGCTTTCGAGCTGGTCTTGTAGGCGGATAATTTCGTCGCGATATTGTGCTGCTTGGATAAAATCAAGGTCTTTGGCAGCTTGTTTCATTAGTGCAGTGGTATTGGCAATACTCTTCTCGAGTTGTTCGCGTGTCATTCGTTGAATAATGGGATCGGCTGCGAAAGCACCACTATCGGGTTCTAAGTAGGCATACCTTATAGGAGAAGTGGATTGGGTGATGGTTGTAGCGTTATCATTATTCGTAGGTAACACACTTTTAATATCTTTCACAATCTGCTGAGGGGTAATATGATGTTCCTCGTTATACTTTAGTTGAAGGGTTCGACGTCGCGTTGTTTCGTCGATAGTACGGCGCATACTTTCGGTTATAGTGTCGGCATACATAATGACTTTGCCGTTTACATTGCGGGCGGCACGGCCGGCTGTCTGCGTCAGACTGCGGTGACTACGCAGAAAGCCCTCCTTATCAGCGTCGAGAATAGCTACGAGCGAGACTTCCGGAAGGTCGAGTCCTTCGCGTAAGAGGTTCACTCCAACGAGTACATCGAAAGCCCCTGCGCGCAGATCGTTCATGATCTTTACGCGGTCTAGCGTGGCTATATCACTGTGAATATAGTTGGCTTTGATGCCGTGATCAAGCAAGAATTCGGTCAGTTCCTCGGCCATACGTTTGGTAAGAGTGGTAACAAGTACGCGTTCACTGCGGTTGATACGGGTGAGTATTTCGTCCATAAGGTCATCGATTTGGTTCTCACTCGGTCGTACTTCAATCTCCGGATCGAGCAATCCAGTAGGTCTGATGATCTGTTCCACCACAACTCCCTCGGCTTCATTCAATTCGTAATCGGCAGGAGTGGCTGAAACGTAGATGACCTGATGTATCATTTCGTGGAATTCCTCGAACTTCAATGGGCGGTTGTCGAACGCTGCGGGCAAACGAAATCCATATTCTACGAGGTTTTGCTTACGTGCACGGTCGCCTCCGTACATAGCACTGATCTGCGGAACCGATACATGACTCTCATCTATTACCATTAGATAATCTTTGGGAAAGAAGTCTAAAAGGCAATAAGGTTTCTGTCCCGGTTCGCGTCCGTCGAAGTAACGTGAGTAATTTTCGATACCGCTACAATGACCAAGTTCCTTAATCATCTCCATATCATATTCCACACGTTCCTTGATGCGCTGAGCTTTAATATTATCGCCGAGTTCGGTGAAGAAGTCTACCTGCTTCACCAAATCGTCTTGTATCATGCGGACAGCTTGTTCAGTTTGTTCTTTCGATGTTACGAAAAGGTTAGCCGGATATATCTGATATTCACCGAACGATGCCATTCGATGATATGTTTGGCTATCCACTTCCTCGATGTTGTCTATCTCATCATCCCACCATGTTACCCGTAGAATATTGTCACTGTAGGCCATGGCGATATCTACAGTGTCGCCTTTTACGCGGAAGAAGCCGCGTTGAAGGTCTATGTCGTTGCGTACATAGAGTGCGTTGACGAGCCTACGCAGGAACTCATTACGATCCAGCACCTGTCCCTTTTTGATAGAGATGACACTATCGGTCATGGCAGCAGGACCGCCCATACCGTATATGCACGACACGGAAGATACGACTACCACATCTTTGCGCCCTGAAAGCAGTGCGCTTACGGCCGAGAGACGCAACTTGTCGATGTCGTCGTTGATGGCGAGATCTTTCTCAATATAGGTATCTGTGGTGGGCAGATAGGCTTCCGGTTGATAATAGTCGTAATAAGAAACGTAATATTCTACGGCATTTTCGGGGAAAAATCCTTTCATCTCTTCGTAGAGTTGTGCCGCGAGAGTTTTGTTATGACTAAGAATAAGCGTGGGTTTATTTACATTGGCAATCACATTGGCCACGGTGAAAGTTTTGCCAGAACCCGTAACTCCGAGCAATACCTGCGCCTTGTCGCCCCGTTCCACGCCTTGGGTAAGTTCCTTGATGGCTTCGGGTTGGTCACCTGTAGGGGCATATTTCGATGTCAGTTTAAAGTCCACAATGAAGAAAATAATGTGATCTAATTGTTATCAACGAAAAATCTTAATTCTGCAAAATTACTAAAAAATACGTTTGTAATACGGTAATAAGCGTAATTTTTTGCTAAAAATCCTTTTCAATACTTTGTACATATAGGAAATATATGTACTTTTGCACGTCAAAGTTCCGATTATGAAGAAATCATTTATCGCCTCTATATGTGCAGTGTTTCTGCTGAGCAATTGTGCTCACGAGTTCAATCAGGTTTATAAGACCAATGATTATGCTTATAAATATGAATATGCCAAGGAGTGTTTTGCCAAAGGCAAGTTCGTGAGGGCAACCACTTTACTTACCGATTTGATTACATTGATGAAGGGTACAGACAACGGCGAAGAGTGTTTGTACATGCTTGCAATGTCGCAATATTGCAGTAAAGACTATGAAGGTGCTGCACAAACCTTTGCCAAATATTACCAGAGTTATCCCAAGGGCAAGTATGCAGAGATGGCAGAATATTATGTTGGGCAAAGTTTATATATGAGCACACCCGAACCTCGCCTTGATCAATCGCAGACAATCTCGGCTATCGCCGCCTTTCAAGAGTATCTCGACATCTATCCCGATGCTAAGATGAAGCAAATGGCTCAACAACGTTTATTCGATCTTCAGGATAAATTGGTGAAAAAAGAGCTCTATTCAGCACGATTATATTATGATTTGGGTTCTTATTTCAATAATTGTTCCTATGGCGGAAACAACTATGAGGCCTGCATCATTACAGCGCAGAATGCTCTTAAAGATTATCCCTTTACTAAACTGCGTGAAGACTTTTCGGTGCTGATCATGAAGAGTAAATACGAATTAGCTGCACAGAGTGTGGATGAAAAGAAGCTCGAACGCTATCAAGATGCCGAGGACGAATGCTACGGATTTATCAATGAGTATCCCGATTCTAAGTATAAAGAAACGGCAGAGCGATATATTGCCAAATGCAAAACGATTACAAAGGATTGACGTTTTGCAATTTTATGGAATTTATAAATTATCATTAATTAAAATATGGATTATAAAAAGTCAAAGGCACCCGTAAACACAGTAACGCGAAACATTATGGATTTGTGCAACGAAACGGGAAATATCTATGAAAGTGTTGCTATTATTTCGAAACGGGCAAATCAGATTTCGGCAGAGATCAAGCAAGATTTGAGCAAGAAACTTGCCGAATTCGCCTCTTACAACGACTCTTTGGAAGAAGTTTTCGAGAACCGTGAGCAAATCGAAATATCGCGCTATTACGAAAAATTGCCGAAACCGACGTTGCTTGCCACACAGGAATTCGTAGATGGAAACGTGTATTGGCGCGATCCTTCCAAGGATAATGAAGGCATGGCATAATGATACAGCGAAAACAAACTTTATTCCTGCTTGTGGCATTTGTCGCAACTTTGGCTTGTCTTTGCTTGCCCATAGGGCTGTTCGAGCCTGCAAGCATGGGCGGGAATATTGTGCTCTATAATCTTGGTGTGAGGGATGCAAACGGTATGCTCGGCTCGGGCAATGTACCTCTTTTCATCTTCTTAATGCTCACTTGCATAATAACGTTAGCTGCAATTTTTCTTTACAGCAAGCGTAAACTGCAGGCTAAGCTTTGTTATTGGTGCTGTGTGTTCGATATGGCATGGTATGCTTATCTTGCTTTTTGCGTATTTAATCAATATGCTGCGTGCGGATCGTTCCGGCCGGTATTGGGTATATGCCTGCCGTTGATAGCACTTATCTTCTGTCTGATGGCACACCGTGGCATTATGGCCGACGAAAGACTGGTGAAAGCTGCCGACAGAATACGATAAAGACAAACATGATATCAGTAACGAAAGATCGCATCACTGTCAGGTGATGCGATCTTTCGTTATGTTATAATATAGAATTTATTAAAGCCCTAATTCCTTTTTGGCCTTATCGGCAATCTCGTTACTTTTCTTTTTAGCTTCGTCTATCGCCTTATTTGTTTTGTCTTTAGCAGCATCTACCGTTTCATCGGCTTTCTTTTCTGCCGCATCTTTTGCGTTTTGTTTTGCCTTCTTTATCAGATTTTCGGCATCACCTTTCATGGCAGAGGCGGCATCTGTAGCTGTTGTTTCTACATTTGTCGGCAATGTTTTGATATTATTTACCAGTGTGGTGATAGTGCTGTTCCCGTCAGTTACCGAGTTTATCTGGTCGGCATGTTCGTTAAAGAAAGCTTGAACCTTGCTTGCGTATGCTTTGGCAGCCTCTATATTGCCGCTACTAATCAATTTACTGTATTTTTCTATTACAGATTGTACGGTGGTTTGCAATCCCTTGGTGTCTTTTGCATTAAGTTGAGCTGATAAAACCGATATGATTGAATCGGTTGCGTTTTGCATGTTCCCATTTGCCATAGCTGTTGTATCTACAACAGATGAGTCTGTGTTGTTGGCATTCGGTACGGTTTTGCCTCCGCAGCTTGTCAGTGTAAACGCGACAATTGCTGTGCTCATCAAAAATACTTTCTTCATAATCGATAAATGTTTAGTGAATATTCTATTCGGTTTAAGTATAAATATAACGTATTTGCCGGCATTGTATTATTTTTGTTTAGATGATTTAACTTTTACGGAAGAGGGTGGAGCAGGGCTGAGCTCTATCCTTTTGGTAGGATATAAGTATTCCGTTAGCATTAACCCCCTAATCCTTTGATTAGTATTGTGTTATAGGTGCCTGTTGCAGTCGGTATCGGTAATGTTTTCAGATAATATCTCTAAGACATTTAGATAGAATATCTAAATGTCTTAGAAAGTGCATCTATCGGGCTTAGAGATGAAAGCTGGATTGTTAATAGGAGGGCAAAACACATGTAAATATACTTGTTTTCCTCCCTTTGAAAGGAGAGGAAGAAGGTGTATTCAAAAAAAGAAGCCTGCATACTATTTGCAGGCTTCTTTATCATAATAAATATTTATTGTCTGTCTTATGCCTCTTCGGGCAGACTCCAATCTTCTTTCGACTTGCGGATGTAGCTCTGATAACGCAGCTTGGCCATCTCTTCTGCTGCGTTGAACAGTTCGGCTGCTTCATTCGGGTAGGCTTTCTTTACCGAGAGATAGCGTACTTCACCGAGCAAAAAGTCTTGGAATTTACTCCAATCAGGTGCCTTAGAGTCGAGTGAGAACGGGTTCTTACCTTCGTCGGCCAGCTGCGGATTGTATCTCCAAAGGTGCCAATAGCCGCTCTCAACAGCACGTGCTTCCTCGGCTTGGCTCTTGCCCATGCCGCCTTTAGCCTTCAGTCCGTGGTTGATACAGGGCGAGTAAGCGATGATTAACGATGGACCTGCGTAGGCTTCAGCTTCGCGAATGGCCTTCAAGGTCTGTGCCTGATCGGCGCCCATAGCTATTTGTGCCACGTACACATAGCCATACGTCGTCGCCATTAGGCCGAGGTCTTTCTTACGGATACGCTTTCCTTGTGCAGCAAACTGCGCAATAGCGCCGAGAGGAGTAGCTTTTGAACTCTGTCCGCCGGTGTTGGAATAAACCTCGGTATCAAGAACAAGGATGTTGACGTCTTCGCCTGATGCGATTACATGGTCGAGCCCACCGTAACCGATATCGTAAGAAGCGCCGTCACCGCCAATGATCCACTGCGATCGTTTTACCAAATAGTGGTCGAGTGTCTTCAGTTCTGTACAGATGGGGCAACCGTGTTCTGCTCCTGCAGCAATCAGCGGTTTCAGCTTCGCGCTCGATTCTTTCGAGGCGTCTGCATCGTTCTTGGTGTCTATCCATGCCTGTGCGGCCTCTTTGAAGTCGGTGGGAGTATCGTCTTTTGCCATGAGTTCGTTCAGCAAAACGGTGATACGCTCGCGCATCTTCTTGTTTCCAAGCGACATACCCAGACCGAACTCGCAGAAATCTTCGAACAAAGAGTTGTCGAATGCAGGACCTTGTCCGGCCTCGTTCGTGGTGTATGGGGTGGAAGGTATTGATGCGGAATAGATGGAAGAGCAACCTGTAGCGTTGGAAATCATTTCGCGATCGCCATACAACTGTGAAATCAACTTCACGTAGGGAGTCTCTCCGCAACCGGAACATGCACCGGAGAATTCGAACAGCGGCTGTGCAAACTGTGAGTTCTTTACATTACTTTTAATGTCGACAAGATGCTGTTTGCTCTTTACATTCTTTGAAAGATAATTCCAGTTGCTTATCTGATGCTCGTCGTGTGTAAATGGTACCATTGCAAGAGCTTTGCCGTTCTTGTTGCCCGGGCACACATCAGCACAGTTACCGCAGCCCACACAGTCGAGTACACTTACCTGAATGCGGAAGTGCATGCCTGCCATAGTCTTGGGAACCTTCATCTCTAAGGTCTTGTCTTCGAATGTCTTCACCTCTTCTTCATCAAGCACGAACGGACGAATACATGCGTGAGGACAAACATAGGCGCACTTGTTACACTGGATACAGTTCTCTGCTGTCCATTCTGGATTGAATGCCTCTACGCCACGCTTCTCGTATGCAGCGGTGCCGTTGTGCCAAGTTCCGTCTACTAAGTCGTATTTTACGAAGTCCGAAACCTTCAGTAAATCGCCGACTTGTCCGTTGATCGGGCGTACAATCTCCTTGATGAATGCCGGTACATCGTCGCCTGTACTGTTATCGTCAGGCAGGTTTGCCCATGACGGATCAACGGTCAGCTGCTTGTACTCACCGCCTCTGTCTACGGCAGCATAGTTTTTATCGACAATATCCTGCCCTTTATTTCCGTATGACTTAACGATGAACTTCTTCATCTGCTCTACTGCGAGGTCGACAGGAATTACTTTCGTGATGCGGAAGAATGCGCTCTGAAGAATGGTGTTGGTACGGTTACCAAGCCCAATCTCCTGTGCTATCTTCGTTGCATTGATGTAGTAAACGGTGATGTTGTTCTTTGCAAAGTAGCGTTTTATTCTGTTTGGAATAAAATTAACGAGCTCTTCGCCTTCGAAGATGGTATTCAAAAGGAAAGTACCGTTCTTCTGTAAGCCCCGTATAACGTCGTACATGTTCAAATAAGCCTGAACATGACAAGCCACGAAGTTCGGTGTATTTACCTGATATGTAGAATGTATGGGACTATCACCGAAGCGTAAGTGCGAACAAGTGAAGCCTCCAGACTTCTTAGAGTCATAGGAAAAGTAGGCCTGACAGTGCTTGTCGGTGTTGTCTCCGATAATCTTAACCGAGTTTTTATTGGCTCCTACGGTACCATCAGCGCCCAAACCATAGAATTTGGCTTCGAACATACCTTCGCCACCCATAGGGATTTCCTCTACAGCAGGTAATGAAGTGAACGTTACATCGTCTACGATACCGACTGTAAAGTGGTCTTTCGGCTCCGCAAGTTCGAGGTTATTGAATACGGAGATGATATGTGCAGGGGTGGTATCCGATGATCCTAAACCATACCGACCGCCAACTATCAAGGGTTGATTTTCTCTGTTGCAGTTATAGAAAGCACTCTTAACATCCAAGTACAAAGGTTCTCCTTCTGCTCCGGGCTCCTTCGTACGGTCGAGAACGGCAATTCTTTTTACCGTCTTTGGTACGGCTGCAAGCAAATGTTTAACGGAGAAAGGACGATAGAGATGGACGGAAATCATGCCGACTTTCTTGCCTTGCTTTATTTGATAGTCTATGGCTTCGCGTGCGGCCTCGGTTGCAGAGCCCATAAGAATAATGATGTTCTCTGCATCTTTGGCACCATAATATGAGAAGAGGTGGTATTCACGGCCGGTAATTGCAGTTATTTTGCCAAGATAATCTTCAACTATCTCGGGTATATTCTCGTAATATTGGTTACAAGCCTCACGGTGAGTGAAGAAAGTTTCGGGGTTTTCCGCTGTTCCGCGCGTTACCGGGCGTTCCGGAGAAAGTGCTCTATTGCGGAAACGTTTGATATCTTCGGGATCTACGAGCTTAGCAATCTCGTCTTGATCGATAAGTTCGATCTTATGATATTCGTGAGATGTGCGGAATCCGTCGAAGAAATTCACGAAAGGAATGCTCGTCTTAAGCGTTGCGAGATGTGGAACTGCGGTAAGATCCATTACCTCTTGTACCGAACCGGAACAGAACATAGCGAAACCAGTTTGGCGACATGCCATTACATCAGAGTGGTCTCCGAAGATACAGAGCGAATGTGTAGCGATCGTACGAGCCGAAACGTCGAAGACACATGGTAGCATCTCGCCCGCAATCTTGTACATATTGGGGATCATCAGCAGCAAACCTTGCGATGCAGTGAAGGTTGTTGTCAATGCTCCGGCCTGCAAAGAGCCGTGCATGGCACCGGCTGCACCGCCTTCAGATTGCATTTCTTGCACGGTTACAGTCTGTCCGAAAAGGTTCTTGCGCCCCTTGGCAGCCCAAGTATCGACATGTTCTGCCATCGGTGAAGACGGCGTGATAGGGTAGATAGCAGCCACTTCTGAGAACATGTAGCTTACATGAGCGGCAGCTTCGTTACCATCACAAGTGATAAACTTTTTTTCTTTAGCCATTTTGTTGTGAATAAAATATTAATGAATGTTTTTTGTATTAATAGAGGAAACCTAACAGCCACAAGGGCATTCGGTTGTCTTTACCAATCTCGGTATTATAGCGTACGTAGATCATCTCGGGATTGTAGCGCATCTTATGCGGGCTCGCAGCATCACAAATGCGAAACTTTAATCTTCCGTCTACTACGTACGATTGTTCTTTGCTCCTTTGGTTTACCGAATGATCTTTCCAAAGTGAATTGACAAAGAATGTCTCCATCACGTCTTGTTCGTCTACTTTAATGGGATAAATGGCATACATCAGATTTGAATTATGCATCATCACCTTGGAAGGTTTCTTAGGGAAATCGTGCCCGACCGGATAGATCATGTTGATCAGACGGGCATCCGACAGATATTTGATATAGTTCATAACCGTGGCACGGCTTGTCTGTATGTCGTGTGCCAGATGGCTGATATTAGCAGCTTTCGGGCCGTCTACAGCAAGAAGATAAAACAATTTCTTGATCTTGGTGAGGTATTTCAGTTCTATTTGCTTGATGAGTAGGATGTCTACCTCGGTCATCATGTTCATCGTTTTTAGCAGATTTTCAGAGAAATTGCGGTGCTCCAAGAAAAACGGATAGTACCCATGATGCAGGTAATTGTGGAAATGTTCTGTCGGACTTACTCTGGGTAATATCTGTTTTACGATGTTCTCGTGGTTTGTGAGCATCTCTTCGAGGGTATAAGGCTTGAAGTTATTACCCGTTTGTTGGTTCAAAAATTCGCGGAAAGAGAAGCCTGTAAGATTGTAACTCCTTACGATTCCGTTGAGTTCAGGGTTCTCTTCTTTCAATCGCATCACACTCGAACCGGTGAAAACTATGTTGAGTTCCGGATAAAGATCGTAGCATTTCCGCAACTCGCGACTCCAGTTTGGCTGCTTGAATACTTGGTCTATGAGCAGCACCCTGCCGCCTCTGTCCACAAAATCGCCTGCAAAATCGGCGATACCCCGTCCCTGAAAGTAGAAATTATTCATGTTGATGTAGAGACAGCGACGGTCGTTGACATCGAATTTTTCCTTGGCATATTGCAACAGGAATGTGGTCTTACCCACACCTCTGGTACCTTTGATACCGATCATACGGCCGTTCCAGTCTATCTCATCCATGAGGACGCGACGTACCGGAGCATCGGTGTGCTCGACAAGATACTTGTGTGTGCGAAAGAAAGCCTCCATGTTTGATATCCGTTTGTTTTTGATACTTCAGTTTGAAGAACTGTATTACCTTGCATAATCGTTCTTTTATTTGTTGTGCAGGTACAGTCTACCACTTGCAAAGGTAATGATTATTTCTTAAATTGCAAACTGTAGATAGCAAAATCTCATAATTTATTTAGATATTTTTATACTATTCATAAGTGCTATTCCATATTTCTTGTTTCGGTGGATGGAGTTATTTTAGCAGAATATGATATAGATTAAAAAGTTAATCATGTTTTGTACTTTATATGATTTACGCTACCTTTGCATAAATTAAGGTGCACTTGTTAATTTGAAAGTAAACTTTCATTGCGCTTGTTCGCACCTTTTTTACCCCTGAATATACGAAAAGAGAGAAAGACTGTGAAGATACATATATTTAATCCGGAGCATGATATAGCATTAGGTATAGGTTCTGATCGTTTTACAGCTCCGCATGCTGCATGTAGGTTGCGCGCCGATCTTGGTTTCCTGCCGGCTCTGTGGGCTGAAGATGGCGATTATGTATTGGTAGATGATGTGGAAACGGCAAAAACATCTTCGAAACATATAGGAAATTTGATGCATCGGGTGCATTTTATTACACCTAATCGGCTGGCAACTCTACCGGTTGATGACACCAATACGGCAATATTACCATGGGGATGGGATGTTGCTTTGTGCCGTAGACTTACGGCTTATAATCCCGATTTGGTCCATTTTATGCCCGATGAAGTTGTACTTTCTCGCATCAGAATGCTGAGTAATCGGCGCTTTGCCGCTGAAAATCTGTTGCCGCAATTGCTCAATGGCGATGACAGACTGATAGGGCAGAGCCGATATTTACAGGATGCAGATGAAGCATGGCAGGCTACCCATAACGACGAATGCGTACTCAAGGCACCTTGGAGCAGCAGCGGAAGGGGGTTAAGGTATGTGCTTCATGATGAAAAACACCCCGAAGAGAGTTATCGCATACACTTGCAGGGCTGGATAAGGAACGTTATCCGTCATCAAGGAGGTGTTATGTTGGAACCGCTTTATCGCAAGGTGAAAGATTTAGGGGCGGAATTCACAGCCGATGCTGACGGTAAGATACGGTTCGAAGGACTGTCTGTATTCAAGACGGTAAATGGTTCTTATACGGGTAATGTACTTGCCTCGGAGGCCGATAAACGCGAGATGTTCGGCCGATATCTCGATTTGGCGCTCTTAGATCGTACGATCGAATGTATCATGCAAACGCTCACGCCCTGTTTCAAGGGTGTTTATGCAGGACCGTTCGGGGTAGATATGATGATTGTGGTCGACGAGCATAACGGGAGCTTCTTACTTCATCCGTGCGTAGAACTTAATCTCAGGCAGACAATGGGGCATGCAGCTTTAGCTGTTTCGGCGCAAATACATGATTCATATCGTATTATGAGCATTCGTTATAGTGAAAAGTATAGGCTTAGCGTGCGTAAAATAACACGTTTGTAACCTATGATTATGACCAATAGACATCTTGTTTATTGCTCTTACATGATATATTTGTTTGCCTTATCCGGTATATGTAGTGCCCATGTCGAAGGGTATGAAAGCAGAAAACCCATTGCACAAGCTATGTAATATGCTTTGTGCAATGGGTTTTTATATCACTTTTGGTACGTATATGCCTATATTTGCCTTGCCGTATCAACTCTTGATATTCGGCTCTTCAAGCCCGTATCCGCCTTTTTTATCAATGGCTTTCAGATAAAAACCAAGCAATAAAGCGAACACGCCGAGACTTGCGAATACCACCATCGGGACCGTATAGTTGTATTCCAAAGGATTGGTGATATTCGGATTTGTAGCTTTAAGCACACTTCCGATAATCATCGGGAAAGCATAGAGGCCGATGTTTTGGATCCAGAATATCAGTGCATAGGCGCTTCCGAGCAGTTTCTGATCGATGAGTTTGGGTACCGAAGGCCATAAAGCGGCGGGAACCAGCGAGAACGAAATGCCCAGAATAACGATGGCGGCAAGCGTGATAACAACCGATTGCGTAGCAGGTACGACGAATGCAAATACCAAATGGCACGCAATCATGAGGATTGCACCGAGGATAAGCATAGAGGCCCCCTTACCTTTACGGTCGAGATAGTTGCCCAAGAGGGGGGTAATGGCTGCTGCACCCAGCGGGAATACGAAAAACACGTAGCCGGCCTGTTTGTCCGTAAAGTCGAGATTGCACTGCAACATATTAATGGCATACTTCTGAAATGGGAAGATTGCCGAGTAATATAGTACGCACAAAAGGGCGACAACCCAAAACATCTTTGATGAAAGTATCTTGCCTATGTCGCTTACCTTGAACGGATCGTCTTTTTCTTCGGTAGCACCTTGAGCGTCGAGTCTCTTGTCCATGAAGCCATAGGCAATAAAACTGATAAGGGCGATACATACCAATAAAAGGCCTGCCGCCACCGGACGAGACACACTGACGGGATTGATAGAGGCCAAGAGAGGTGAGCCCACGACAACTACAGCCACGCCAAGACGGGCAATGGCCATCTCTACACCCATGGCAAGTGCAAGCTCATGGCCTGTAAACCACTTTACAATGCCGCGCGAAACGGTAATTCCAGCCATCTCGGTACCGCAACCGAAGACCATGAAACCTATAGCCGCGAGCTTGGCAGAAGCAGGCATACCGTCGTACCATGGTGTAATATTCCACCATACATCGGGCAGATTGAGTATACTGTCCATAAAGATTTTTAAAGAACTTGCCTCGAATGTATCGGTTACGGCAAACCAGTTGAGACCTGCTCCTATAACCATAACGATGCCCGATAGTACGGCTGTGAAGCGTACGCCCATCTTGTCGAGGATGATACCGGCGAAGATGAGGAAGAAAACGAACACATTGAGGAATGGTTCGGAGCCCGCATAATGCCCGTAGGCTACGGGATCCCAGCCGCGTTGTGTTTGCAATAAACCTTGAAGAGGCGACAAAATGTCTACGAAGATGTAGGCAAAAAACATGGCGCCTGCAAGTAATATGAGTGCAGTCCAGCGCATACTGCGGCTGTCACTCAGCTTTTGTTGAATTTGATCTGACATAGTTATGATGTTTTCTTGATTGCTTTTACTGTTTCAACCAGCGGTCGAGCCAATTGAAAAAGGTGCGTTGCCAAAGGATACCGTTCTGTGGTTTCAGCACCCAATGGTTCTCATCGGGGAAGATGAGCAGCTCTGCAGGAATACCGCGCAGGCGAGCTGCATTAAATGCTCCCATGCCCTGATTGGCATTGATGCGGTAATCTTTCTCGCCATGAATGCAGAGTATCGGCGTATCCCATTTGTCTACAAAGCGATGGGGACTGTTCCTATAGGTTCTTTCGGCGTTGGCTGTCTGGTCTTTGTTCCAGTAAGCATCGTCGTATTCCCAATTGGAGAACCATACTTCTTCTGTATCTGTGTACATCGATTCGAGGTTGAAAGCACCGTCGTGAGCGATGAAACACTTGAAACGTTTATCGTGATTTCCGGCAAGATAGTACACACTGAAGCCTCCGAAAGATGCTCCGACGGCACCGAGCCGGTCTTTATCTACGAACGGAAGGTTGGTTGTCGCGTCGTCGATGGCCGAAAGATAGTCGCGCATGCATTGTCCGGTCCAATCACCCGATATCTCTTCGTTCCATGCAGAGCCGTAACCGGGCAGTCCGCGGCGGTTCGGAGCTATGATAACATAGCCGTGTGCTGCCATAATTTGGAAGTTCCAGCGGTAGCTCCAGAACTGACTGACGGGGCTCTGTGGCCCGCCTTCGCAATAAAGTAGGGTAGGATATTTCTTCGAGACATCGAAATGAGGCGGTAAAATAATCCATACTTGCATGTCTTTACCATCGGTTGTCTTCACCCAACGTTCCTGTATCTTGCCCATTTCCAGCTGGTCGAAAATGTTTTTATTCTCATCTGTGATCTGTACAACGGCTGCTTTCTTTTCTTTCTTCGACGGTGTAACGACGAAAAGATCGTCGGGATGCGACATTGAGTGGCGTGTAGCGAGCAATTTACCGGTATTGCCGAGCATTTGAATAGTACCGTAATCGTTCCATCCTTCGGTCATCTGTTTCACTTCGCCGGCGAGATTGGTCTGATAGATGTTCACTGTAGCGTGCCAACATCCCGTGAAATACAGTGTTCGAGAGTCGTTTGCCCATGTATAGGCATCCACATTGCTGTCGAATTTCTCGGTTATATACTTCTTGGAAGCATCGGCCAACGAGAATATGCATAAGCGGTTACGGTCGCTTTCATAGCCGTCGCGCGCCATACTTTGCCATGCTATGTATTTTCCGTCGGGCGAGAAAGACGGGTTGATGTCGTATCCGACGCTGAAATCTCCATCCTGTCGGTTCACTGCTTGGTCTTTCATAGACTTTGTAGCATCTATATTGGGCTCTTTATAGCCTGCTGGTTTACAGAGATTTCGGGTTTCTTGCGTGTCTATATTATATAGGTAGATGTCGGAGTCGGTAGAAATGGCATATCCGACTCCTTCCTTTTTTCGGCATGTGTAGGCTATGTATTTGGAATCGGGACTCCAACAAAGTTGCTCGATACCGCCGAACGGTGCCATCGGACATTCGTACGGTTCGCCGTTGAGGATATCTTTACCGTCGCTGATGCCGTTCTCTGTCACCTCTGCAACGAAAGGATGAGCGATTGTTTCCACGTAATGATCCCAATGACGGTAGTTCATATCTGTAACAAGCCTACCGGTTGCCAACGGTAAATCATTGGGATTGGCCTTGATTGTGCCGTGGTAAGGGATGGATTTTATCAGAATTACATGCTTTCCATCGGGCGAAAACTTAAATCCTTCGATATCTGTTTTGCTATTGGTAAGCTGTTTACGGCTGCTACCGTCGGCATTCATGCTCCATAACTGCCCGTCACGCAGGAAAGCGATCTTACTTCCGTTACCGATCCATGCGGCATCTGTCTCGTTCTCAGCCGATGTCGTAAGCTGTTTTTTATTCTTTCCGTCGGCATCAGACACATAAAGTATTTGGTGCCCTTTATTCTCTTTTACGCTGTAATAGCCTACTTGGTAAACAATTTTCTTACCGTCCGGTGAGGCCGAAACACCGCTTATTCTTCCCATAGCCCATAAGGCTTCCGGTGTCATGAGGTCGCTCTGCAGCTTAATATTGTTCTTTTGAATGTTCACAGTTGTGCCTTGTCCTTTGGCAAGGCTGCCGCCCATCATGAGGACAGCAGTTGCCATAATAAATGTCCTGTACATATATTATGAGTTAAAATCATTTACGTTTGCGGTTCAACTCTTCTCGTTTACGCTGCATTTCCTGCTGTTGCTGCTGCATAGCCTGCAGACGTGCCGCAAGTCCGCTCATCTTTTGCGGATTATCTTTATTCTCTTTGTAGCGTGCTTCCAGTGTGGCCAGCAGCTTTTCATCGTTGGTCGTCTTACGCAATGCCCACATGATAGCTGCGCTGAAGAACAGAGATATGAAGTAATAGAAGTTAAGACCGGAAGAATAGTCGTTGAACATGAAGAAGAAGAATACCGGCATCAGATACATCATCCACTGCATCATCTTCATTTGTTCGGCCTGTGCGCCTACCATCTGGTCGCGCTGTTGGCGCATCGTCATCCAGCTGTAGAGCAGGTTGGCCACACAGAAAAGGATACAAGTCAGTGATAGATGATCGCCGATAAGCCATATATTGTGTCCCCATTCCCAAATAGGATCATAGGTACTTAGGTCTTTTATCCACAGAAAACTTTGACCTCGCAGCTGTATAGCGTTCGGTACGAAGTTGAACATGGCAATCCAAATGGGCATTTGTATCAGCATCGGCAGGCATCCCGACAACGGACTCACGCCGTATTTGGCGTATTCGCTCATCATGGCCTGTTGCTTTTGCATCTGATCTTCGGGCTTGTTGAATTGCGCTGTGGCCGCATCAAGTTTCGGTTTCAGTACACGCATCTTCGCTGAACTCATATAACTCTTCTTCACCATAGGATATGTAATGAGCTTAAGCAGCAATGTGATCATGATAAGCACGACACCCATCGGGAATACTTTCGATAGCCAGTCGAAGACATAGATGGTAAACCACCGGTTGATGATGCGGAACAACGGCCACCCGAGGTACACAAGGCGCTGCAACTGCAGGTCTTTACCGAAAGTACTCTCGGTCTCTATGCGCTGAAGAAGGCGGAAGTCGTTAGGTCCGTAGTAGAACTCGAATTCGGAAGGCATCTTGCCCGACGGATCGAAAAACGTCTTCATCTTGGCTTCGTATTGCTTCAGATAACCGCTGCCTTTCTCTTGTGGGATGCTTGTCATCATAGAGTTTGCCGAGAAGTTGTTCTTGGCAATCATCACAGCCGAGAAGAATTGGTTCTTGAAAGCTACCCAATCGATCTTGTCTTCAATCGTTTCGTCGACGTTTTCTTTAGTCTCATTCAGATAATCAGTGCCGCCCTCCACGTTGTGATAGGTCAGTGTAGCGTATCGATTTTCAAAGGTAAATCCCTTTTCTTGCTGCCTGCATTTGTCTTTCCAGTCCACATCCATCGTGTTAGTGTTGGGGGCAAAGAGACCTGCCATGCCGTTAACGCTCATCTTCATGCTTAGCAAATAATCCGTGCCCAAACGGTATGCGAGCGTTATGTTTTTGCCATTGCCTGCCTGTGCCGTAAATGTAACAGTGCTATCTGTAACGTCTGACGGCACGAAAAACAAATCTGCCGTAGAAATATTGGTTTCTTTGGCCGTGAGCGTATAGTTCATGTATTGGTCGGCGGCATCGAACAGCGTTACATTTGCATTGCCGTTGCGGTCTTTGAAACCACGGATAACCGCCTTTTCTACGGTGGCTCCTTTCGAATTAAGTGTCAGTTCGAGCTTATTATTTTTTAAGATAATCTTTTCAGATTGTCCTTGAAGCGCTGCATGAAATAGGGCAGAAGTGTCTTCTAATTCCTTTTCTTTGCTTTCGGCCTGCATCTGCAAGGTCTTTTGTTTCTTCAAAATCTCTGCTTTTTCCTTTTCTGCAGCAGCGACAGAATCTTTTCGTACCGCAGCTGCACGTTCTTCGGCAGAAGGTTGCGACCACCATGTATAACCGAAGAGTACGACGGCTATCAGTACGAAACCGATAATATTATTCTTATCCATGAGTTACTTTCTTATTCTCTATTGCAGTTTTAATAAAATCGACGAACAGCGGATGTGGTTTCAGAACTGTGCTCTGATATTCCGGATGGAACTGTGTACCGATATACCATTTAAGACTTGGTATCTCTACAATCTCCACCAAATCGCTTTCGGGGTTCCGTCCAACGCACATCATGCCTTCTTTTTCGAATTCTTTTTGATATGAGTTGTTGAATTCGTAGCGGTGCCGATGGCGCTCTTGTATATGTTCTTGTTTATATATATCGAACACGCGCGAACCTTGTTTCAATACACATTCGTAAGCACCGAGGCGCATCGTGCCGCCCATATTGGTGATATTTTTCTGTTCTTCCATGATATCGATCACGTTGTGCTCGGTCTTTTCGTCCATTTCACGGCTGTTGGCATCAGCATATCCCAATACGTTTCTTGCAAATTCTATTACCATCATTTGCATTCCGAGACATATGCCGAATGTGGGGATGTCGTGCGTACGAGTGTAATGTGCTGCAACAATCTTGCCTTCAATGCCCCTTTGTCCGAAGCCCGGACATATTACAATGCCGTTGAGTCCTGTCAATTGCTCCGCTACATTTTCTTCTGTCAGCTTTTCAGAGTTGATAAAGACGAGTTTGGTCTTGCGGTCGTTATAAGTGCCGGCTTGAGAAAGGCTTTCGCGAATGCTCTTATATGCGTCTTGTAGGTCGTATTTGCCCACGAGACCAATACTAACTTCCTCCGTAGCTTTGTTACGACGTTCGAGAAATTTACGCCACGGACCTAACGAAGGTTTTTCGCCTATTTCCATTCCCATCTTCTTCAAAATGGCTGTGTCGAGCCCTTGAGCCTGCATACTCACGGGGACTTCGTAGATACTTGGTAAGTCTTCGCTCTGGATTACGCAGTCGAAATCGACGTTACAAAAACCTGCAACCTTTTTTAGAATGGCTTCGTTGAGATGCTTCTCCGTGCGCAAAACGAGTACATCGGGCTGTATTCCGATGCTTTGAAGTTCCTTTACGCTGTGTTGAGTGGGCTTGGTTTTCAGTTCTTGTGCGGCTTTCAAATAAGGTACATAGGTAAGATGCACGCACAAGGCGTTCTTTCCGAGTTCCCATTTCAGCTGTCTGATAGCCTCGAGGAACGGAGTCGACTCGATATCACCTACGGTTCCGCCAATTTCGGTGATAACGAAATCGTAATGATATTTCTTGCCTAACAGTTTTACATTGCGCTTGATTTCGTCGGTGATATGCGGTATAACCTGAATGGTCTTACCCAAATAGTCGCCCCGGCGCTCTTTGTCGATCACCGATTTATATATTCTGCCGGTGGTAAGCGAATTGGCTTTAGTGGTCTGAATACCGGTAAACCGTTCGTAATGCCCCAAATCGAGGTCTGTCTCCATGCCGTCTACCGTAACATAACACTCGCCGTGTTCGTATGGGTTGAGCGTTCCGGGATCGATGTTTATATAAGGATCGAACTTTTGAATGGTGATGTTGTAGCCTCTTGCCTGTAAAAGTTTGCCGATAGAAGAAGAAATTATTCCTTTTCCAAGTGAGGAAACCACGCCTCCGGTGACGAAGATATATTTTGTTTCTGTCACAATTAAAGATGTTTTTTATATATAAATATGATGATACAACGTGCAAAGTTAGTACAAAAAAGCGAACTATACAAACAACTTCTAATTTTTATTATTACCTTTGCACACATAAAAAACGTGAATATGAAACTTAGATATTCAGTATTGATATTATGCCTGTTTGCCGTACTTGTCGGTCGGGCGCAGTATCGGGGTAGGAGTGTCGGTCATCGTAGCGATTCTTTGTCAAGTTTCGTACGTCATTATTTAGACTCGCTTCACTGCAGCAAGGCTCGTTTAGATTCGGTTATGCGCGCCGATACGTTGTATAAATCGTTTCAAAACCCCGATGGCAGGTTTGCAAGACTGTTCGTTCCAACCATGTTTTATCATGGCATAATCTCGCGAAAGTTTGCTCTTGATCCTGATAAAAGCAGCAGATCGGATGTCGATTTGCAGGTAGATAATGCGTTATTGTATATTTATTATCATCGACCAGACCTCGTTTTGGGCTCTCAGAGCATGCTCGATAATATCGGACCTCTATTATCTTCCGATCCTACACCTATCGCCACGCGTCCGAATATAGTAGATAAGGTGGCGCCAAATCCAGATGAACCGGTTGTAGAGCCCATAAACTTGATGGTAAAACGTCCTAACTTCTGGAAATTTAACGGCGATTATTACCTGCAATTCTTACAGAATTATATCTCCGGAAATTGGTACAAAGGGGGCGAAAGCACTTTCTCAATGCTGGGTTCTGTAACGTTGCAGGCCAATTACAATAACAAACAGAAGGTGAAGTGGGAGAATAAATTAGAAATGAAGCTTGGTTTTCAGACGGCAAGAAGCGACTCTTTGCATCCCTTGAAGACTAATAACGACCAGATAAGATACACGGGTAAGCTCGGACTTCAGGCTTCCAAGCACTGGTATTATACCATCCAGTTCATTGCATACACACAGTTTATGCGTGGATATAATAGCAATTCTACAATTGTATTTTCCGATTTTATGTCTCCGTTGAACCTTAATCTGTCTATCGGTATGGACTATAATATGAATTTTTTTAAGAACCGTCTTACCGGAAGCATTCATCTGGCGCCGCTGGCCATTAATTATAAATATGTGAATCGCCCCGATTTGGCCGGACGTTATGGCATAGATGCCGGCCATCGTCATAAAACTGATTATGGTTCAGAGGTGAATATTGACTTTAATTGCAAACTGTCGTCAATGATAAACTGGCGTTCTCGGCTTTATGGATTTACATCTTACAAGCGTTCGGAGATAGAATGGGAGAACACGATAGGCTTTCAATTCAATAAATACATATCGAGTAATCTTTATATTTTTCCACGTTTCGACGATAGCCGTGGCCGAGACGACCATCATGGCTACTGGGAATTTAAGGAATATTTCTCGGTCGGCTTCACTTATTCCATGTAATAGGCTCACTTCTTAAACTCTGCATTTGTTGCAGATATAGAAAGTAAACGGCTTGAGTGCTTTGATTACGTAAAACCCCTGCGGTGCATTCGCTTTTCGAGTGCACCGCAGGGGTAGGTATGGATATGGATTAATGGATTACAGATGTAAATCCTATTACAGACAGACGGTATATTTGTGAGCCTTAGATGGTTATTCTAAGGCCCTTTAATTACATGCCTGTTTGAGCCGGTTGTAAGGAGCCTACGCTGAAAGAGTTATAAAATTATGTGCCACAACATACTTCGTCATCTTTTATTCGTATTTCCGTCTCAATTCGAAGATACAAATAGAGTTGTTGTTCCGCATGCAAATCAGCTTCCCATAGGGCACTTAGAAGATAAAATTATCGCTCTAAGCGCCTCAGTAGAGATAGCAGAAGGGAGACTCTTGCCGGCTATTCGTGCGTTGCTTTCCACCAAGAAGTTTTTTGTACTCCCTTTAAAGCGGTGGTATTTTGTGTAGGATCGGAGATCGTGATACCTGAATAATTCTTCACATTTATATATATAGGCGTGTTGTAAAGGTAGGAATACAGTCGCTCTGTGGTAGCTGTAGCACGGATAGCTTTCGAAAGTGTGGTCGTGAATGTACTGTATTGCGCGCTTTTACCGTCGAGACGTTTCACATAGTCGCCCATGTCGTAGAAGATAGTTGAATGAAATCCGTCGAGTACTTGTAGACTGTCGCGCAGTGATTCGTCGAAAGTATTTTTGGCATTTATCTTTTTCATGGCATCGGCAAGCGACTCCATCTGTCGGCAGTCTATAACAGAGAGGGCACCACATGGCACCGTATAGTTCTTATAAAAGTTGTTGAACTGCGATACAGCCGTGGTATAATTGGGCACACCTGCACACAGACTGCTCCACATCGACTTGTATGGCATGCCAATAACTATGACCTCGCTGGTCGAGGCAATAAGGAAATTTGTGGCATTTCGCAATTCGTAGGCCGTTTCTGCATTGGCCATGTAGCAATCATCGAAGAGTATATACTGCATCTTGATACCTGTATCTGCGATACCTTGAGCAAGTGTGCTCACATCTGTGGCATAATTGGCAATATCATCCACGCTCCCGTAGAAGCGAGTTTTCATATACGATGTCGTTGGCTGGTCGTAAAATTGAAACTTCTTGGCATAGTTAGGATAGTTTTCCCAAATATCTTTCTGCGTCCAACCTGTACCATGACAGCCTATGATCATGGCATAATTAAGGGCAGGGGCATATTGTGCCGTCTCCGAAACTATCTGTTTGATACCGTCGGCAGTAGTGTAAACGGTGTTGCCCGAATATTCTTTGATGGGCGTATGCGTACATTTCCCGTTATCGTAGTTTATTTCGTAAAGGTTAGAGCTCGAAGCCGTGTTGCTCAGGAATACCAACACACGGCAGCCGTTGAGCCCTTTGTTGGCGATGATGCCGGCTTCTATACTGTCGAGATTTTGCTGAAAAAAACTGTAAAGACCGTTTGAAGTGGCGGAACCCGACCAAGGCATGTACACAAGGATGGTCTGTTTGGTGTAATTGTCTGCAGAATTGTCGTCGCTGTCGCTGCATGATGAAATGCTGAAAACGATGATACATATAGCCCATAGGGCGATTAGCTTTTTCATATTTGATTTGTTTGATGTATAAAAGTTATAAGCCTGTTTTCTAAAAGAGATGGAAACAGGCACCGAAAATGTGGTGTGAAATCTTGCCGTCGGCACTATGTGGTAATGTAGTGTATCATTGGTGACAGTCGTAATGTGCCTGCATGGGGATTACGGCTGCACCCGATACGGTTGAATGAAATTGCGAATAAGGATGGCAGAACTGCTATTTGTTCTTCAATTCTGCAATAGATACCTTCAGTGCAGCTATCTTTTCTTCGGAGTCGCTCTGCTTCTTACGCTCCAAAGACACTACTGCTTCAGGCGCATGAGCCATGAACTTTTCATTGGAAAGTTTACGTTTAACGCTTTCGAGGAATTTCTCTAAGTGCTCGAGTTGCGCCTGCTGCTTGGCGATTTCCGCCTCTATATCAATCAGATTGCCCACAGGGATGGAAAATTCATCGGTGCCTATCATGAACTGTGCGGCATCGGTAGCCTTTTCGGCCACGGTCTCTATGCTGCTCAGGTTGGCCATCTTGGCGATGATATCGTTATATCTATCGAAGTTGTTTGTACCTATGGCCTGCAGTACAAGGCTGTCTTTCGGCGATATATTCTTCTGATTGCGCACCATACGTACATTGCTAACGATCTGTTTCACGAGCTCTATGTCGGCTGAAAGGCCGTTTTCCGCTTCTGAAGGGGCTGTAATCTCCAACTTCTCATGCATGATAGACTCACCATTCTTGCGGTCACAGGTGTGTTGCCATAGTTCCTCAGTGATGAAAGGCATGAAAGGATGGAGCATTTTCAGTAGAATATCGAAGAACAGAAGCGTATTCTCATAGGTTTGTTTGTCGATAGGAACGCCGTAAGCAGGCTTGATCATTTCGAGATACCAACTGGAGAATTCGTCCCAGAACAGGCGGTAAACAACCATCAATGCCTCGCTGATACGGTATTTATCGAACAAATCGTTCAGTTCTTTGTTCGTGATACGCAGTTTGGCTTCGAACCATTGTGTAGCAAGACGGTTGGTGTGGGGCTGTTCTTTATCGGCGATTTGCCAACCTTTTATTAGGCGGAAGGCATTCCAAATCTTGTTGTTGAAGTTACGTCCTTGCTCGCAAAGACTCTCATCGAATAGAATATCGTTGCCTGCAGGGGCCGAAAGCATCATTCCCATACGTACTCCGTCGGCGCCGTATTTATCGATCAGCATGAGCGGATCGGGCGAATTGCCAAGACTTTTCGACATCTTGCGCCCTAATTTGTCGCGAACGATACCGGTAAAGTAAACATGTTTAAACGGCATCTGGCCGCGGTATTCGTATCCGGCCATAATCATACGGGCTACCCAGAAGAAGATTATGTCCGGTCCTGTGACAAGATCAGACGTCGGATAGTAGTAATTTATTTCTTTGTTGTTAGGGTTATTGATGCCATCGAATACGGATATCGGCCATAGCCAGCTTGAAAACCACGTGTCTAGGCAGTCTTCGTCTTGCTCAAGGTCGGTCTTTGTCAGCGTTGCATCTCTTTTTTGCGCCTCTACAAGTGCCTTCTCGGCAGTTTCCGCCACCACATATTCGCGCTTACCTGCTATAGTGAAGTAGTATGCAGGGATACGATGTCCCCACCAGAGCTGCCGGCTGATACACCAGTCTTTGATGTTTTCGAGCCAATGACGATAGGTGTTCTTGTATTTGGAGGGATAAAATTTGATGTTATCATCCATAACCGGCTGTAATGCAATGTCTGCAAAATGCTGCATTTTAAGGAACCATTGCGTAGAAAGTTTCGGTTCTATTGGTACATTGGTACGCTCTGAGTAGCCTACTTTATTATTGTAATCCTCTATTTTCTCCATCAAACCGGCATCTTGCAGGTCTTTTGCGATCTGTTTTCGTACATCCATGCGGTCCATACCTACGTATAAGCCGGCTGCTTCGGACAGGGTACCGTTGTCATTGAATATGTCTATCGTTTCCAGCCCGTGCTTCAAACCAAGGTTGTGGTCGTTGATGTCGTGGGCGGGAGTAACTTTTAAACAGCCCGTACCGAACTCTATATCCACATAATCGTCCTCGATGACAGGGATTTCGCGCCCTACCAACGGCACAATAACGTGCTTGCCTTTGAGCCATGTGTTCTTCGCATCGTTGGGATTGATACACATTGCCGTGTCTCCCATGATGGTTTCGGGGCGGGTGGTGGCAACGATAGCATACTTATTCGGTTCCTCTACGACTTTATAGCGCAAGTAATAAAGTTTGGAGTGTTCGTCTTTATAAACCACCTCTTCATCGGATAACGCCGTTTGAGCCTGCGGATCCCAGTTCACCATGCGCACTCCGCGATAAATAAGTCCTTTGTTGTAAAGGTCTACAAATACCTTGATTACGCTTTCGGAGCGCGTTTTGTCCATGGTGAATGCCGTACGATCCCAGTCACAACTGGCTCCCAACTTGCGCAACTGTTGCAGAATGATGCCGCCATGTTCATGTGTCCAGTCCCATGCATGCTCCAGAAATTGGTCGCGTGTGATATCTGTTTTTTTGATACCTTGTTCAGCTAATTTGTTTACAACCTTTGCCTCGGTGGCAATAGAAGCGTGGTCAGTGCCGGGAACCCAACAGGCATTCTTGCCTTTCATACGTGCCCGTCGCACGAGAATATCTTGAATGGTATTGTTAAGCATGTGCCCCATGTGCAGTACCCCTGTGACATTGGGAGGCGGTATTACCACAGTATAAGGTTCACGGTTATCGGGTTTCGAACTAAAGAGTTTATTGTCGAGCCAGTATTGATACCATTTCGACTCCACATCTTTCGGATCGTACTTACTTGCTAATTCCATATTTATTCGATATCTTATTATTATTTATTTTCTATAAAAACGTTGCAAAAGTACTAAATTTCCATCTAAATTGATTACTTTTGCGGAATAAATTGTGGTATAATATGCATACGAGAGAGGAAAAGCTACATGCTTTCGCACGTTTGCTTATGGTTCAGGAGCGTTTGCGCAAGGAATGTCCTTGGGATAGCAAGCAAACAAACCAGAGTCTTCGGCCGAATACGATCGAAGAAGTGTACGAGTTGTGCGACGCTTTAATAAAAGAAGACCGCGTAAATATATGCAAAGAACTCGGAGATGTAATGGAACATGTGCTGTTTTATTCCATTTTAGGCGAGGAAGATGGTGATTTCGATATTGCAGATATATGTAATAAGGAAGCCGACAAGTTGATGTTTCGTCATCCTTTTATCGATTGGACGGGCTGGGAAGGTAATCCTAAGGACGGTAAACATACCGACAACGATGTGAGTAAGCCTGAAACGAGCCAACAGGTAGAAGAAACATGGGAACAAATCAAGCAACGTGAGAAAGATGGAAATAAGAGTGTGCTTGCCGGTGTGCCCGATGCATTGCCATCGCTGATAAAGTCTTATCGTATTCAAGATAAGGCTCGTAACGTAGGTTTCGACTGGGAAAAGAAAGAAGATGTATGGGATAAGGTGCGTGAAGAGCTTTCCGAACTCGAAGAAGAGTTGCGAAAAGAAGACAAAGAAGGCTCTACGCGTGAGTTAGGCGACTTTCTTTTCAGTGTTATCAATGCGGCACGTCTTTATCATCTTAATCCCGATAATGCCTTGGAACTTACAAATCAGAAGTTTATACGTAGGTTCAATT
Organism: Hoylesella oralis ATCC 33269; assembly: GCF_000185145.2. Lineage (GTDB taxonomy): Bacteria > Bacteroidota > Bacteroidia > Bacteroidales > Bacteroidaceae > Prevotella > Prevotella phocaeensis. The sequence continues at coordinate 2,112,892 of NZ_GL833119.1, read as the reverse complement.
ACATAGAAAAACATACTTTAAAAGTAGGAAAACCATTGACCGAAATGACTTTAAGCGAGATGGACGCTCTGTGGAACGAGGCTAAAAAAGATGAAGATAATATGCATTCATGTTGAATGCACACTTGTTGATAAAAATAAACATTTTGAATTCCAATCAAAAATACGATTAAATGAAACAAATAAGAAAATATCTATTAGGCGTAGTTGTATCGGCGATGTTGACAATTTGCTTATTTTCTTGCAATAACAAGAAATCTGCAGGACAGCAACAGCATGATGGTAATGCTGATGCGGAAATGGAAAACGATTCTACGATTTATGGTGTTTGCGGTGAAGACATGGGGATGAGCACGTTCGCATTGATTACCGATCAAGGCGATACGTTAACCATGGTACTCGAAGGTGGTGACAATTCCGAGGTTAAAGGTGGAAAGATGCCCGGCGACAGGCTTGCTGTAATCGCATTAAAGAATACGGATGGTGAAAATATAGTGCGAAATGCCATCAATATAACTACCTTATTGGGCAAATGGATGAGCATAGACAAGAATTTCGAGATACAAGAAGGTGGCGATGTAAAGTCGTTTGTCAAGGCCGAAAGCAACCCTTGGACCGCATGGAAGATACTCAATGGGCGCTTGCTTTTGAACCGCGATACCTTTGACATCGATGTTTTAGGAGCCGATTCGTTATGTCTTGAGAATAAAAGCGGCATATTTGCTTACAAAAGACAGAAGTAATCAGCCGGTTTCTTTATCCGGTCGTTCGGCATGGAACCATTCAAAATTCATATTTTAGGGTGCGGCAGTGCGTTGCCAACCCTACGGCATTCGGCGTCGTCTCAGGTTGTTGAGATGCGTGGAAAGTATTTTATGATAGATTGCGGCGAGGGTACACAGGTACAATTGCGCCGGTCTCGTATCAGTTTCACCAAGATCAACAGCGTGTTCATATCCCATTTGCACGGAGATCATTGCCTCGGTCTCATCGGTATGATATCGACTTTTGGCATGTTGGGGCGCACATCTCCGTTTCATGTTTATGCACCTATCGAGTTCGAATCGTTGTTCTATCGGCAGTTGGAATTGTTTTGTCATGGTTTGGATTTCGATGTAACGTTCCATGGAGTAGATACAACGGGAAACAAAGTGGTTTTCGAAGACCGCAGTCTGACCGTGGAAACAATACCGTTAGATCATCGTATTGCCTGTTGCGGTTATCTTTTCCGCGAAAAGCCTACACGTCGGCACATCTTACGTGATATGATCGATTGTTATGAAATTCCTGTTTCGCAAATCAATAATATAAAGAATGGCGCCGATTGGGTAACACCTAATGGCGATATAGTGCCCAATAGCAGGCTTACGAGAGAGCCCGATCCGCCACGTTCGTATGCTTATTGCAGCGATACCCGATATATTTCCACGCTTCATCGGTTAGTGAAAGGAGTCGACCTGTTATATCATGAGTCGACATACGGCAACGACAGCATTGAGAGAGCCAAACTATACTACCACAGTACGGCTACTCAAGCCGCTGCAGTTGCACGCGATGCCGGCGTCGGTAAACTGTTGCTCGGCCATTATAGTGCCCGTTATGAAGACGAAAACGTATTGCTCGATGAAGCTAAAGCTATTTTTCCGCAGAGTTATTTGAGTGAGGAAGGAATGATATTCGACGTTAAATAATGCTAATTATACAATAAGTTTATAATTGATGTCTATTAAATACCGATAATTCTTTTTATCTTTGCCTTGCACAAAATATTTTTTTTAAGGCACAAACATGTACGTATATGATTAAAAAGATACTTCCGATATTTTTCGCAGCAGCTTTGTTTGTAGGAGTTCCAACTACGATGTATGCCAATCAGGCTATAGAAATCATTGAGAATGATTTCGATGAAGTTTCGATATCCGTAAGTGGTTCGGTGCTTCATGTTACCGGTGCGAACGGCCAAAATCTGCAGGTGTATAACGTAGCTGGCGTTTGTGTGATGAATATAAAGGTAGACGGGCAGGACAAACGCTTTGATATGAACCTGCCAAAGGGTTGCTATATCATCAAAATAGGGAGAACTGTAAGAAAAATCTCTATCAGGTAACACTAATCTCTTGAGGTTTTTTAAGTATATTTTGGCCTGCTTTCTTGTGGTGTATATTGTATCGGCATGCCATAAGAAGGTTACCAATCCGAACCATGATTTGACGATAGAGGCGTTTTCCGAATGGAAAACGGCCGGTTATGCTATAAAGTCGCACCGGATATCCGCATATCTAAGTCGAATAGGCAGTATGGATAAAGACACTACATGGGCAGACTATCGCACACGTGCATACTATCTAAGCAAAGGAAAGTTTTTGTGGATTACCCGCAATGGGGTAGACTGTCGTGCAGACAGCTTGCTTGCGTTTCTCAAAACGGTATCTGAGATGGGCTTTTCGCCTCGTAAGTTTCGGGCGCAGACGATAGAAGATGACTTGACACACCTGCGCAGTTTGAATGTCGACGCGGCGAAGTATGATATCAACAGGTTGCTGGCGCGCCTCGAATATAATCTGACCAAAGCATATTTGCGATACACTGCGGGCCAGCGTTTCGGCTTTATGAACCCGAAACGCATATTCAATCGCCTTGATGTTTATGAGCCCGACAGCTTGCATAAGTCGTTCCGCGGACTTTATGATATACCTATGGAACTTGCAGGAAAGCTGTTTTTCGAAGCTGCATTGCGAAAGATCGGAAACGATAGCGTGGCTCAATTTCTTCATGAGGTACAGCCACAAAATCCACTTTATGTTTCTTTGTTGAACAGGCTGAAGCAATGTAGTACGCAGACCGAGCGCATAAAAATGCTTTGTAATATGGAACGCTGCCGTTGGAGGCTTTATGATTATCCGTGGAGGCACCGTAAGTATGTGCTTGTCAATATCCCTTCCTTTCATTTGCGGGCCGTAGACCAAGACAGTGTATTAGAAATGAAGATAGGATGTGGCTCTTTAGAAACCAAAACTCCGCTGCTTACGAGCCGTATCATGCGCATGGATTTAAATCCCCAGTGGGTTATACCGCGCAGTATCGTTAGGAAAAGCATCGCTAATCATGCGGGCGACAGTGCCTATTTCGCTTCTCATCGCTATTATGTACGTGAGCGTAAAACGATAAAGCGTATTCCTGTCAGCCTTGTTTCGCGGAGTATGCTCAACAGTTCCGACTATTTTGTGATACAAGAGGGTGGAGAAGGCAATGCTTTAGGGCGCATTATTTTCCGTTTCAACAATAACTTTTCGGTGTTCCTTCATTATACTTCCGCTCCCGGAGTGTTCGAACAGAGCAGTCGCGACGTATCTCATGGTTGTGTACGTGTAGAGAAACCTTTAGATCTTGCGGTATTTCTTTTGAAGAATAAAGATGAGAAAATTATCGAAAAGATAAGGTATTCCATGACTGTAGACCTCGGTAACCAGCGCGATAAGGGGCAAAGAGGTGTGGAATTTCGACCACCTGTGGATAAAAGTAAGCTGATCGGTTCGCTGAAAGTGGAACCGGAAGTGCCGTTGTTTATAACTTATTATACTCTTTATCCCGATCGGTACGGACAGTTGGAGGAGTTCCCAGACGTGTATGGTTATGACCGTGTGATATATAATTATTTGGGGAATTACACGAAATGACATACGATGAGAGGCGAATATTAAAGGAATTGGCCGATCCGAAGACACAGCGAACGGCGTTTTCTGTTTTGGTCAGCCGGTACAGCGAACCGCTGTATTGGAAAATACGCCGTATCGTATTGGAGCATGAAGATACGAACGATATTCTTCAAAATACTTTCATCAAGGCGTGGAATAATATTGAAGACTTTCAAAACAGGTCGAAAATCTCTACTTGGCTTTACCGGATCGCCATTAATGAGGCACTTGATTTCCTGCGAAAGCAAAAGAGTACGTCTCTTGTCAGTGCCGATGAAGATGGTTCCGTGGCTAATAGACTGATGGCCGACGAGTATTTCGATGGCGACGAAACGCAGGCACAGTTGCAACAGGCCATTGCCCTATTACCCGAAGTGCAGCGCACTGTGTTCAATCTACGCTATTTCGACGAAATGAAATATTCGGAAATGAGCGAACTCCTCAATACGAGCGAGGGTGCTCTGAAGGCCAGCTATCACCTTGCGGTGAAGAAAATAACCGAATATTTTAGGCATAATGATTAAACTTTCTGCAGGCTCTAACGTCAAAACAATGTAAGGAGAGAAGAACAATGGATAAGGAAGAAAGATTTCTGAAAGAGCATTTAGGAGCGGAACAACCGTTCCGTGTGCCCGATGGATATTTCGACAACCTGCCCGATCGTATAATGGAAAGGCTGCCGGAACGCCGTGCTCGTATAGTCGCCATGCACCGGAAGTTACGTTATCGCTATGGGATAGTCGGCATGGCAGCGGCAAGTGTGTGTGCTGTTGTATTCGGATTGAACTTGTTTTTGTCCAAACACGATGCACAGTCGCACCGTCTTGTCGGTACGCAGGAGGAATATGCTTCATCAAATTCATACAATATCATCGATCAGACAGCCGACTATTCGATGCTTGATAATGAAGATATCTATGCTTACGTTTCGAATTATTAAACATAAAAACTCAAAATTAAATTGAAAAAGATACTCGTTATATTCATAGCAATGGCTCTCTTGCATGTTTCGGAAGCCGATGCACAGGGGCCAAGACCATTTGATCCCGCTAAATTCCAAGCCGATTTAGAGCAATTCATTACTATGGAAGCAGCCTTGACTCCGCAAGAAGCTGCCGATTTTTTCCCTTTGTATCGCGAGATGAGGAAGAAACAAATGGTGTTCTTCGATGATGACAGGCGTTTTAAACATGTAGATCTGACCGACGATAAGGCGTGTGAGTCGGCCATACGCCGGCATGATAGCAATGATATCAAGATGAAAGAGATACAGCAAGAATACCATAATAAGTTCCTGCGCATACTGCCTGCCGGCAAAGTTTTCCGTATCATTCGGGCTGAGGATAGGTTTCATCGGCAGATGTTCAAACGTGTGATCGGTCATCGTAAATAAACCTGTCGCAAACAGATGCAGCGTTATTTCGTCTATTTTGCCTATGATGGCACTGCTTACCATGGCTGGCAAGTGCAACCCAACGGCAATTCCGTGCAGGTAGAGTTGCAGAATGCTCTTTCTGTTTTGTTGAGGCAACCTGTAGAGGTGGTGGGGGCAGGCAGGACAGATGCCGGAGTTCACGCCCGTATGATGGCAGCGCATTTCGATTTCGATACACCTGTCGATGAGGTTCAGCTTGCCTATAAGCTCAACAGGCTTTTGCCCAAGGATATTTCGGTGGATAGGGTGGTGGCGGTAGACAGTAGTATGCACGCCCGTTTCAGTGCCGTTAGCCGTACCTATCATTATTATGTACACTGCCGTAAGAACCCGTTTAAGCGTGCTTATTCCTATGAATTGCATTATCAACTCGACTTCCGTGCAATGAACGAGGTAGCCCAACATCTGTTGCAGGTAGAAGATTTCGGCGCTTTCTGCAAGTCGCATAACGATTCCAAGACCACTCTATGCCGTGTAACTCGAGCTCTGTGGGTGCAAGACGATGCAGACAGCTGGCATTTTGTTATCACTGCGAACCGTTTTCTGCGCAATATGGTGCGTGCAGTTGTGGGAACTTTGATAGATGTCGGCAGGCATCGTATCAGTAAGGAAGAGTTTATAAAGATAGTAGAGCGCCGCAACCGCACCGGTGCAGGCGAGAGTATGCCCGCACATGCGTTGTTTTTAGAAGATATAAAATATTGATATTATGATGTGGCTTGCACTGGCTTTCCTTTCTGCAATGCTCTTGGGTTTCTACGATGCATTCAAGAAAGATGCCCTGACGGGTAATGCCGTCATCCCTGTATTGTTTCTCAACACCCTTTTCTGCTCTCTTATATTCCTCCCGTTCATTGTGTTTTCGTCTGCTACACATGTGCTCGACCAATCCATTTTCCATGTTGTGTCGGGGGGATGGGAGCAGCATAAATATATTATACTGAAGAGTTGTATCGTGTTGTCGTCGTGGACGTTCGGCTATTTTGCCATGAAACATCTGCCTTTAACCATCGTCGGGCCCATCAATGCCACACGTCCGGTGATGGTGCTTGTGGGGGCTATGATTGTTTATGGCGAGCATCTCAACCTTTATCAGTGGATTGGAGTGCTGTTAGCTGTTGCTTCTTTCTTTCTTCTAAGTCGAAGTGGGAAGAAAGAAGGTATCGATTTCAAGCACGACAAGTGGATTTATTTTCTTGTACTTGCTGCGTTGCTCGGTGCTGTGAGCGGGCTTTACGACAAATACCTCATGGCGCCGGTCGAGGAAGGTGGTATAGGTATGGATCGTATGTTGGTACAGAGCTGGTTCAATATCTACCAATGCGGCATGATGTTTGTCGTTCTGTTACTGCTATGGGTGCCGTATCGCAATACTTCAACGCCGTTCCGATGGTCGTGGAGCATTGTCTTTATCAGCATCTTTCTATGTATTGCCGATTTTGTTTACTTCTATTCCCTCAGTCTTCCGGGGGCTATGATATCCATAGTTTCCATGATTCGTCGCGGTAGTGTTATCGTCAGTTTCCTTTTCGGTGCCGCCGTGTTCCACGAAAAGAACCTCAAAGGTAAAGCTATCGACCTGCTCTTGGTGCTTTTGGGCATGCTTTTCCTTTATTTCGGTTCGAAATAAAAGTGACTTATTTATTTTGCATTTCGGCAATATTGTCGTAAATTTGCAACGAAATCGTTATACATTATTTATGGCAGGTAATATTTTTAAAGGACTGGGAGTAGCCCTTATCACACCGTTTACACAGGAAAGAGAAGTCGATTATGCAGCACTTAAACGTCTTATAGAATACCAAATCGACAACGGAGCCGACTTTCTGTGTATACTTGCCACTACGGGCGAGACGCCTTGTTTGACCTTTGATGAGAAAAACAGAATAACGGAACTCGTCAAACAGACGGTAAACGGCAGAATACCTATCCTTAAATATTGCGGCGGAAACAACACTGTAGCAGTCGTAGACGAAATAAGAAACTCCGATTGGAGCGGCATCGACGGTATGTTGAGTATATGTCCGTATTATAACAAGCCCTCTCAAGAAGGGCTTTATCAGCATTTCAAAACCATTTCCGAGGCATCTCCGTTACCGGTTGTGCTTTACAATGTGCCCGGTAGAACGGGGGTAAACCTGAAAGCGGATACCACTGTACGCTTGGCAAACGACTGTTCTAACATCGTTGGAATAAAGGAAGCCAGCGGTAGTTTGGAGCAAATGGACGAGATAATAAAGAATAAACCGGCGCAATTCGATGTGATCAGCGGCGACGATGCGCTCGCTTTCTCCATGATAGCCAGCGGTGCAGCAGGTGTAATATCGGTGATCGGCAACGCTCTTCCTAAGGAATTCTCGCGCATGATACGTCTTGAATTTAAGGGAGAATACGAGCCTGCCCGCAGAATACACCACATGTTTACCGAACTCTACAGTCTTCTGTTTGTGGAAGGCAACCCTGCCGGCGTAAAAGCACTGCTCAACGATATGGGGTATATCGAGAATGTGTTGCGCCTGCCACTTGTGCCTACCACCATCAAAACCAAGCAGAAAATGGCAGAGGTACTCAAGGAAATCAGAATTTAAATAAGATATATTATTAAAAAAGATGTGCTGCGAGGCACATCTTTTTTTGTTTTGTCATATTTAGAAATATTCTCTGTGGCACATATATGTACCGCCTATGTACGGTACCTGTACTGCCTATGATCGATAGACATGCCCGCTGTTCGGCATACAGGCGCGGAGATTATTCCGTTATCGTTATTTCTCCGGCTATCGACCGGTTCATCATTCGGCGGATGGTAGTGCTGTCGTCGTAGATGGCTTGCAGATACATCAGCTTCGTAACGGCAGCCTCTACCGTACTGTCGTAACCTGTAACCACGCCAATTTGCTTCAGTTGATAGCCTGTGTCGTATCTTTCCATCTCCACACTGCCCGATATACACTGGCTGATATTAACAATCGTAACGCCTCTGGCGGCCGCCTTTTCCAGCAAATGCATAATCCAAGGCGTCTTGGGAGCGTTACCGCTGCCATACGTTCGCATCACAATGCTGCGCAATTCGGGAGCATCGAGCACGTGATGCACTATGTTTTCTTCAATTCCGGGGAACAAAGAAAAGACCACTACATTAGAATTCATGGCCGTATGTGCTGCCATAGGCTTCGAAAAGTCGGGCTGCAAAATGTGATGTTCGTGGAACACAAAGTTCACGCCCGCGTCGCACAGGTGCGGATAATTGAACGACTCGAAGGCCGAAAAGCCATCGGCGTTCTTCTTGGTACTGCGGTTTCCGCGCAGCAGAACGCCGCTGAAGTAGATACATACCTCGGGAACCATTGCCGTACCGTCGGCTTTTGCGTGCGATGCAAGTTCTATACTTGTGAGCAAGTTCTCCTTTCCGTCGGTGCGCAATAGCCCTATAGGTAGCTGACTTCCCGTAAGTATCACCGGTTTAGTGAGGTTCTCGAGCATGAAGGAGAGGGCAGAAGCCGTGTAAGCCATCGTGTCCGTGCCGTGCAGAATAACGAAACCGTCGTAACGGTTGTAGCGTTCACTGATGATAGTCACGAGCTGCGCCCACATTGCAGGGCTCATGTCACTCGAGTCGATGGCCGGATTGAACTGATAGATATCTATGTCGGTCTCCAAATAAGAGAACTCCGGCAGCTTTTTAACCAAGTGATTAAAATCCAAGGGCTCCAATGCGTTGGTATCGGGATTAAGCCCCATGCCGATCGTACCGCCGGTGTAGATGAGCAATACTTTGTTTGTGCGCTGTACCATAATATCGATTTGTTTTTTCAGGTTGTTTGTTTACGAGTTAAAAGCACCACGTTTTCCACATGTGGAGTATGCGGAAACATGTCTACGGGCTGTACGATATCCACCTTATATTGCATGTCTAAAGCTGCTAAATCGCGAGCTTGTGTCGCTGGATTGCAACTTACGTAAACTATCCGCTGCGGATTGGCCCGCAAGATGGTTTGTATAACATCGGTATGCATGCCTGCTCGTGGCGGATCAGTGATAATCACGTCGGGTTGTCCGTGCTCTCTGATGAAATCGTCCGTAAGGATATCTTTCATGTCTCCTGCAAAGAAAAGGGTGTTTTCTATGCGGTTAACGGCCGAATTTACCTTGGCGTCTTCTATCGCTTCGGGCACATATTCTATGCCGATCACCTTTTTAGCACGACCGGCCACGAAGTTTGCGATGGTTCCTGTGCCGGTATAAAGGTCGTAGACGAGTTCTTTACCCGTGAGAGAAGCCAATTCGCGGGCTACACTGTATAGGTGAAATGCCTGTTCGGTGTTGGTCTGGTAGAAGCTCTTGGGCCCTACTTTGAACCTAAGTCCTTCCATTTCCTCGAATATATGGTCGTTGCCTTTGAACACTTCTACAGGAAGATCGCCGAAAGTATCGTTGCCTTTATGGTTGTCTACATACAACAACGACGTGATTTGCGGGAACCTGTCGGCGATATGTTGCAGCAGTGTCTCTGCTTTTTGGCGATCTTCCAGTGTTTCAAGTTTGAACTGTAGCAGGAGCATCCATTCTCCGGTGTTCGAGTTGCGTATCATCATGTCGCGCAGCAGGCCGGTCTGTTGGCGGATGTCGAAGAATGAAAGGTCGTTGGCAAGGGCGTAATCGCGGATTTCATTACGTATCTTATTGTGCAAGTCGTCCATCAGATGGCATTTCTCAATGGGGTATATCTTGTCGAAAGCACCTGTAATATGGAACCCCACGGCATTCATATCGCTAAATTCTGTACCCGATGCCACCTCTTCTTTGGTAAGCCAGCGCTTGTTGGAGAAGCCGAATTCCAGCTTATTTCTATATTCTGAGGTCTTTACAGAGCCGAGTATCGGGCGTAGTTCGGGCAGTTCTACCTTTCCGATGCGCGATAATTGATCGAAAACCTGCTGCTGTTTCGCCTTTAGCTGCTCCTCGTAGGGCAGGTTTTGCCACTTGCAACCGCCGCAAATGCCGAAGTGTTCGCACATCGGTTTCTGTCGCTTGTTGCTATATTCGATAAATCTGATGACCTCGGCCTCGCAGTAATGGTGTTTTTTCTTGCGCACCTGCAGGTCTACAATGTCGCCCGGAACGGTGAAAGGCACGAAGACAACCATATCTTCAACCCGCGCCAACGACTTTCCTTCGGCGGCAATGTCTGTTATAGTTACGTTTTCAAGTATCGGTAATGCTTTCCTTTTTCTCGACATATCGTTCGCTTTTGCACCGCAAAGTTAGCGTAAAAGGTGCAATACACAAAATAAATGACTTGCTTTTTAATTAGTAACGGCTAGTATGTAACAAGGGAATGGTAGCCGTATTTGCAGGAGGAACGGAAGGCGGACGAAGCATGTGTTTATCACAGATAGCCCTTTGCCGTAAATAGATATACCATCTAAGCTCCTCAGAATGCCTATTTAAGCACCTTAGATATATGGTCTAAGCGGAGTTGTTTTTATTTTGTTTCAATGAACATGGAAAATGTAGTGTTGCGATATTGGCGGATGGCTTCGGTTACATTTTATGCGAGACCTATTCGGCTGAGTAATCTTCCACCGTTTTACGATACATGGAATAAAGACGTGTGCGCGAAATGTAACCGATAATTCGTTGGTTTACATCTACTACCGGCAAGAAATTGGTGTTCTTGGTGTCGAACTTACGCATCACTTCCTCCATCGGATCGTTAATTCCGAGCGTTGCTTGCACCGGTGTCATTATCTGTTTAACCGTAAATCGGTTATATAATTCGGTGCGAAACATTATCTGTCGTATCTTTGTAATGTCTATCTCACCGAGCAAGGTGCCCCCGCTATCTACAACAGGCAGGAAACTGCTGTGGCTTCTGCTGATAACATTCACGAGTTTGCCCAGCGGAAGATCGGGGTTGACAGGTATGAAGTCTTTATCTACAACGCTCTTTAAACTCATCAAGGTGAGTACGGAACGATCGGTATGATGCGTTATGAGCTTGCCTTCGCGTGCCAGACGCATGGCGTAGATGCTGTGGGGTTCGAAGATACTGATAGTAAGAACGGATACTATACTTACAATTATGAGCGGCATAAAGAGGGAGTAACCGCCGGTAATTTCGGCTATAAGGAAGATACCCGTAAGGGGTGCGTGCATCACACCTGCCATTACGCCCGCCATACCTAATAGAGTAAAGTTCTTTTCCGGAATATATACGCCCACTTGATTGATATTCCAAAGGCGCGCAAACAGGAACCCACCGAAGCCACCGATAAACAATGACGGTGCGAAAGTACCGCCGCATCCGCCTCCGCCGTTAGTGGCAGAGGTGGCAAATACCTTTGTGAGCAATACTAAAGCAATGTAGAGTACGAGCAATTTGCCGTGACCATAGAAGAGAGAGTTATTGAGCAGCGTGTTCCAGTCGGCCTCGGTCTGGCCTTGCAACAATATGTTGATGGAGTTATAGCCTTCGCCATAGAGCGACGGAAAGAGGAAAATGAGCGAACTCAGGATAATGCCACCCAGCATAAGTTTGGTGTATTGGTACTGTTTCAGCTGGGCGAAAACGTTCTCGCAGGCCGTCATCATGCGGATAAAATACAGACTTATGAGTCCGCAAAACAGTCCCAACAAGATACTGGGGGGTATTCTTTGGATGCTCCATGCACTGTCTAATTGAAAATTGAACATGGCATTGCCGCCCATGAATATGTAACTGAAGCAGGTAGCCGTTACGCTTGCCGTGAGAATAGGCATCAGCGAAGCCATGGAAAGATCTACCATAAGAACTTCAAGTGTAAAGACAAGGCCTGCTATCGGGGCCTTGAAAATGCCCGCAATGGCCGCCGAAGCGCCACAACCTACGAGGAGCATCAGTGTTTTATTGTCCATCTTGAACAGTTGCCCGAGGTTGCTGCCGATGGCACTTCCTGTCAATACGATGGGCGCCTCGGCCCCCACAGAGCCTCCGAAGCCTATGGTAATGGCCGAAGCCAGTACCGACGACCAGCAATTATGTCCTTTCAGATGCGACTGTTTGGTAGATATAGCGTAGAGAACCCGCGTGATACCGTGCGATATATTGTCTTTTACGACGTATTTAACGAACAAGGACGTGAGATAGATGCCCACTACAGGAAGCACAAGGTATAGCCAGTTATACGATGTATAGCTGAAACCGGCCGTGAGCAAATATTGTATTTCAGAGATAATCCAATGGAGTGTATAGGCCGCAACAGATGCCAAAAGGCCGATGAAGAACGAAAGAATGAGCGTCATCTGCCTGCGTGCCAGATGTGCATTGCTCCATCGAACGGCCCTTTCTATAAAGGTAATCTTCCTATTGTGTACGGCTTCCATCGGTAAGTTTATTTTCTGATGATGCTGACTTCTCCGTTTTTATTCAGTTTAATGATACTGCTTGGGGTATGGGGCTTATGTTCTTGGCGACGAGACCAGCATACATAGTCCACTGCATCGAGCAACTCTTGGCTGATATCACGATAGTTAGAAGCGGCAGGCTGACCGCTTATGTTGGCACTTGTGCTGACCAACGGCTTTTGAAAGCGGTAGCAAAGTTCGTGAGAGAACGGCTCTTTCGTAATTCGCATGGCTATACTGCCGTCTTCGGCAATAAGGTTAGGTGCCAAATTCACAGCATCATCGAGGATTACAGTGGTGGGCTTGGTGGCCAATTCCATAATATCCCAAGCAACATTCGGCACGTTTCTTACATATCTTTGCATGCGCACGTCGGAGTCTACGAGGCATATCAGTGCCTTAGAGTCGTCGCGTTGTTTTATTCGATATACTTTTGCCACGGCTTCGGCATTGGTAGCATCGCACCCGATGCCCCATACCGTATCTGTCGGGTATAGGATAACACCTCCCTTTTTCATTATTTCGACGGCGTTTTTAATATCTTCTGCTTGAGTCATAACGGTTGTCTTTATTTGTTTAACGGCGCAAAATTAATAATAAAATCGATAAAACGTAAGCGTGAGGCAATAAATATTGTACCGGAACAAATGCTTATTTGGCAGTATAGTTTTCTATATCGTGCATGCCGTTGAGGAAGTCTTTTGCCGTCATTCGCTTTTTGCCGGCGGGCTGAAGTTCCGTTATTTCGAGCCAATTGTCGGCAGTTGCCATGTACAGATGCGTCTTATCGACTTGCAAAATGCCCGCTTCGGCAGTGCAAGGACGGTAGGTTTTAACCGTTCGATATATTTTCAAAACGATGCTTTTGCCGTTGACATCGTTGACAAGTGTAGTCCATGCTGCCGGTATAGGGCTAAGTCCGCGCACGAAATCGTAGACGTTCTTGGCACGTCGGTGCCAGTCGATCTCGCAAGTTTCCTTAAATATTTTCGGTGCAAATTTCAAATTGCCTTCCATATCGGGCTGTGGAACGGAGGGAACATTGCCGTCTGTGGCAATTATTCGGTCTACCGTTTCTATGCACAACTCACTGCCGAGCCTCATAAGCCCGTCGTACACGTATGCTGCATCGGCATCATCGGGTATGGGGAACTCCTTTTTCATAATGATACGCCCTGTGTCTATGTTGCGATCAAGGAAGAAAGTGGTTACGCCGGTGAGCGTTTCACCATTGATGACCGCCCAGTTGATGGGCGCTGCTCCACGGTATTGCGGCAACAAGGCTGCGTGGACGTTGAACGTACCGAAACGAGGCATTGCCCATACCACTTCCGGCAACATGCGGAAGGCTACTACTATTTGCAGGTCGGCATGGTAAGATTGCAGTTCTTCAACAAAGCTCTGGTCTTTCATTTTTACCGGTTGAAGCACGGGGATGCCATGTTCTGTGGCAAACACTTTCACTGCCGATGGGTGCAGGGTGTAGTGATGTCTGCCCACAGGTTTATCGGGTTGCGTTACCACAGCCACCACATTGTATCCGTTTTCTACAAGTTTTTTCAGAGAACCTACCGCAAATTCGGGTGTTCCCATAAATATAATACGTAAATCTTTCTTATCCATACAGCATACAAAGATACAGCATGTAAACTGAAAAGCCAAAAAATATGTTACTTTTCATTCCCGATATATCCACGACAGCAAACTATTTATCCACGGTATAGATATTCTGAACCACCGATATTTGGTTACCGGTTTGCCACCGAAACTCAAAATAAAGTCTCTATGTGGGTTTTTTATCAAAGGTAGACCTGCATCCAAGAAAGACATATGGGCATAATTGTTGTCGTAAGCATACTTTATCGCATGCCAGATGGTTAGGGTATTGGGATGCAAGAACATGTATCTTTTGCGCTTGGAAGCGTGGTACCACAGAAACATATTGCCATTGTAATGCACACAGATACACCCTCCAATGACCTTATTCCTATAAAGTGTTACGAATATATGGCCATTCTGTCCGCATCCTATGGCCCGTATCTGACTTTCAGGCGGTACGAAACGCCTGATTTTCAGGCGGTAGAAGCTGTGGAGTATGGTATAGAATTGATGGATTTCTGCCTCGTTTTTTGCTTCTCGAGTTACTATTCCGAGATTGTAGGAATGCCGGATACGTTTTAGAAGTTTATTACTCAGTCTGTTTTCGGGTGGCATACTGTGCAGCGAGTTATGTATTTCTTGCCAGCTGATAGGGAAGTATCCGTTCTCTCTGAAATGCCTGTAGCCGAACATTTTGGTGCTGATATTGCTGAATTCTGCATAAAGACACAGCCTTCTTTTGAACTTTCGAGTGGTTTCGCGCAGCATTAAACCGAACACTTCTTCCTTGTTAATGCCGTCTTGATATGCCCCTTCGCCGAATATATGCCCGTGTGTATAGAGATAGGGAGGCAGTAAAGAGCCTCTCCTCCTTATGATTGCGAGCATGTGGGCTACGATGTTGCCGTGATGGTCGGTAGCAATGGCCATATAAGGAGTATGCCCCGGTGTGTCTGCAATAATCTTGAAAAGCTCCGGACTGTGGAAAAAATTGCCGTCGTTCATAACGGGCAATTCCTTTTGTTTAGAGATAATCCTAACTTTTATCTCTTTCATGTCGCAAAAATAATAAATGTTTTGTAAAAATGCAATATTCGGTAATCCTATTTGATGATTAATGGTTATCTTTGTCAGACATACATGTATGAAATATAAAACGAACAGATAGCAGCGATGGATTTTAATAATTTGGTACGAATGCGGCGTAGTTGTCGCCATTTTACTGCAGAAGAAATAAAGCCGGAAGACCTTCAGACGGTTCTCCGTGCGGCATTGATGTCGCCTACTTCTAAGGGGCAACAGGCATGGCGCTTTATTGTAGTGGACGATAAAGGCCTTATAGAGAAGATAGCCGATGCGAAAGATAAGGGTGCACAGTTCATGAAAGAGGCTCCGCTTGCCATTGTAGTTCTTGGAGATGTCCAAATGAACGACTGTTGGATAGAGGATGGTGCCATTGCAGCTATATCCATGCAGTATCAGGCTGCCGATTTAGGACTGGGTTCCTGCTGGGTTCAGATGCGTGGCCGTGGGTTGAGCGATGGGCATGCTGCCGATGAAGTGTTGCACGGGATACTCGATATTCCCGAAAATCTGCAGGTGCTGTGTGTTATTGCCATAGGTTATCCGGCAGAAAAGTCTAAGCCTAAGGCCGAAGAACGGCTTAAATGGGAGAATATTTCTATAAAATAAGCCGATTTATACAACGTTTTTTAAATCTTAGATAATTAATATTCTATGATCGATTACGACTTAAAAAAGGTGCGTGCCGTTATTTTCGATGTGGATGGTGTGCTGTCTGCCGAGACTATTCCCATGTCACAAGACGGCGAACCATTGCGTACAGTGAACATCAAAGATGGTTATGCCATACAATTGGCACAGAAATCGGGGCTTCGTATTGTAATTCTAACGGGTGGAAACACTGATGCCATAAGGGCTCGTTATGAACGTTTGGGCGTGGAAGACATATACATGGGCTGCGCCGTAAAGGTGGAGAAATACGAGCAGGTGAAGAGTGCATACGGACTTTCTGATGATGAAATCGTTTATATGGGCGATGATATTCCCGATTACGAGGTAATGAATCGGTGCGGATGTGCATGTTGTCCGGCCGATGCCGCTACCGATATAAAGGAAATCAGCCGATATGTAAGTTCCGTAAAGGGCGGTTACGGTTGTGGCAGAGATATCATTGAACAGATTTTGAGAGCGCAGGGGAAGTGGCTTTCCGATGCGAGAGCTTTCGGTTGGTAAGGGTTTTGATTAAGTGAGATGTAATGGAAATGAAGTATAAAATTATATTGGCATCCAATTCTCCCCGACGTAGAGAGTTGTTGGCCGGTTTGGATATTCCGTTTACAGTGAGAGTTGTCGAGGGTATAGCAGAGAGTTATCCATTGAATTTACCTGTACCGGAGATCCCGTTATATATTGCCAAGGAGAAAGCCGCGGCCTATGAGATTGCCGATGATGAACTCGTAATCACCGCGGATACGGTGGTAGTGTTCGATAAGAAAGAGGTATTGGGTAAACCTAAGGACGAAGAAGACGCCCGACGGATGCTTGGTTTGCTAAGTGGAAATACGCATCAGGTGATTACGGGAGTGTGTCTTACCACGACGGAGAGGCAAAGCGCCTTTGTCGTTGAGACGGATGTTACGTTCAAGGTGCTTGGTAAAGAAGAGATAGATTATTACATTGGCCGTTACAAACCTTTCGATAAGGCGGGTGCTTACGGCATTCAAGAGTGGATAGGTTACGTCGGCGTAACGTTTTTACACGGCAGTTATTTCAACGTGATGGGCTTGCCGGTGCAACGAATTTATGAAGAATTGAAGAGAATGCAATAGTTTTTATTACCGTATATTGGGTTTGAAGGAATAGTGATATTTTGTTATGGTCGTCTTTTTACGACAAAATATCCGAGTCGGTGTGATATCCCTTTTCGATTGAGTGTACGCAATGTGTATATTCCGTTAGCAATACGGCTTACATCTATTGAATTTCCGTGTTGCCTGAATGTGGCAACTACAGTTCCTGTGAGCGTTTCTATCGTAAAGTATTGTGTATCTCCTTGAAGCATGATTTGAGGGATTTGTAGGCAATAACCGTTACATGTAAGTAGGGTGGCATGTGCTTTTGTGACCGTCGTACCTGTTTGTGTACCGTATTGTGTAGCCTCGCTTTCGTTTCCATATCTATCCATTGCCGTTACTGCATAATAAAAGTCCTTTGTATTTACCAACCTTATGTACGGCTTTTGTACACGCTGTGCTATCAGATTACGGGCTTCGTTAATGTCTACAGGGTAGGTGCGACTTGCGTAAACGTTATATAATAAATAAGGTGAATGGCCCGTATTGATAGCACCAGACCAATGGAGTGTGGAAGTTGTTTGGTTAAGATATATCTTTGTAGGTGCCATTGGAGGCACAGAATGTTCCCATGTCATGGCCGGTACGAGAGCCGGATATTTGTCGAATTGTTCTGATGCAAAGGTGTATATTCCTTTGGTGTTGTCTGTAAAGAAGCGCCCTCTGAAGTAGGCATGTCCCAAACTATATTGTCGTAATACGTGCATTTCTTGGACGATGGTATCTATTTTCCAATTCTTTTCTGTTGCGGCCATGAAGTATATACCCAGCCCGGGTGCTACGATTTTGCCGTGTCTTTGTTCCGCCCAATCTATAGCGAACGGGAAAAATTGGTCTCCCTTGAAGTACATCATGGGGAAAAGTTCATCCATAAGTCCGTTGTGCAACCATCCTTGGGCATCTTGACAAACTCTCGTATAGGCATTCCATCCATAACTCCAATACCTACTTAAGTCATCGTGTTTGCCAATAGGAGAGCAACTCATCTTTACCCAAGGTTTTTCAGCTTTTACTTGATCGTGTATTTCTCGTACTATATTAGTTATATATTCTCTGCCTTTGCTGCGCGAAACTTTGATATCCCATGTTTCAGGATAACGTATGTAATCGAGATGGATGCCGTCGATATCGTAGTTGTCGGTTATTTCTTTGCAGATATTAGCTAAGTATTGGGCCGTTTGCGGATTCTCCGGATTCATGAAACCTTCTTCTCCTATGCGCCTGATGAGCGATGGATAACGCGAACGTAGCCTTCTGCATCCCAGCGCATTCCATTTGCCTACCGGTATTGTAACTACCCACGCGTGGAGTTCCATACCCCGTTTATGAGTTTCATCAATGGCAAATTGCAGAGCATCATAGTTAGGAGATTTACCATGGATGCCCGAAAGACATCCGTCCCATGGTTCGTATTGAGAGGGATAGATCACTGTGCCGCGGATGCGAGTCTGTAGTAATATGGTGTTGATACCGGCACGCTGATACAAGTCTAATAACTTTTTAAGATCGTCTTGTTGCTTTTGAATGGAAGAAACAGACTGCGCATAACCGTGAGGCCAGTCAAGTCCACCGATAGTTGTAAGCCACACTGCCCTTACTTCCCTTTTAGGATATATGTATCCGTAGCTCTGTGCATCGGTTTGAAGGAATGTGAATATTAATAGTATAATGACGAATAATCGTTTCATAAAAGTCGATTTTGTCGCAAAGGTACTTATATTTTTCTCGTTTCTCAAATTAATTATGTATTTTTGCAGAGGTATTTAAACAATCATATAATGATATCATTCATAATATCCTTATTGGCTTTAATTATAGGTTATCTGATCTATGGTCGCTTTGTGGAGCGTGTGTTCGGCCCCGATAACCGTCCGACTCCATCTGTATCGATGGCTGATGGCGTAGATTATATTACATTGCCGAACTGGAAGGTGTTCATGATTCAATTCTTGAATATTGCGGGTACCGGTCCAATATTTGGAGCTATTATGGGTGCATGGTATGGTCCGGCTTCTTACCTGTGGATTGTATTTGGCTGCATCTTTGCAGGTGCCGTGCATGATTACTTCGGTGGAATGCTTAGTGTGCGGCATGGAGGCGCCAATCTTCCCGAGTTGGTGGGAACATATCTTGGGGGGCGTGCGAGGAAAGTGATGCTTCTATTCTCGGTAATCCTTTTGATGATGGTCGGTGTTGTCTTTGTTTATAGTCCGGCTCTTATACTTAAAGACTACGTAGGTTCTACTTTTATTTGGGTTATAGCTATTTTTGCTTATTATGTATTGGCCACAATGTTGCCTATAGATAAGATTATAGGGAAGTTCTATCCTATATTTGCTTTCGCTTTATTGTTCATGGCAGTGGCATTGATGGTTGTGTTATTTGTCAAAATGCCTGCTATTCCGGAGATTTGGAGTAAGCTGGACGCTGCTAATTTGAACCATCCACAGTCGATATTAGGTACGGAGTCTTTCTTTGAGAAGAACTCCCTTTTCCCCTGTCTGTTTATCACAATTGCCTGTGGAGCTATCAGTGGCTTTCATGGAACGCAGAGTCCGTTGATGGCTCGATGCCTTGGAAGCGAGAAAATGGGGCGTCCTATCTTCTACGGTTCGATGATTACTGAGGGCATAGTAGCATTGATTTGGGCTACAGTATCCTCTTATTTCTTTTATTATGGAGGGTGGAGAGAAGTAGTAGATGCAAATGTTGTCGATCAATTTATGGCACAAGTCGGCTCAGATAATGGTAAATCATTAATACAATTCTTCTCGGCTCCTAATGTTGTAGAGAATGTATGTAGCGGATGGCTGGGTATTTTTGGCGGTATACTTGCTGTGTTCGGTGTTGTTGCAGCTCCTATTACGAGTGGCGATACGGCCTTTCGTAGTGCTCGTTTGATTATAGCAGAGGCATTACATCTTGAACAAAAGAGTGTTATAAAGCGTTTCTACATTGCATTGCCTATGTTTTTGGCAGCGATAGCGCTGTTGTTTTGGCAGATGGAAAATCCGGATGGTTTCAATATAATATGGCAATGGTTCGGATGGTCTAACCAAACGCTTGCCGTATTTACATTGTGGACGGTAACCGTATATCTTGTCATTCGAAAGAAGGCATTTGTTATTTCGCTGATTCCTGCATTGTTTATGACAGCCGTATGTTCTACCTATATTTTCATCAGCAATCAGGCATTGGCACTTAACCATACATTGGCTTATGTTTTGGGTATGGGATGTATGGGTATGGCAGCCCTATGGTTCTTTATTTGGTATTACAAACAAACTAAAAAATAATTTTATGAAAAGAAAAATTGCTTTTATTCTATTTTCTTTGTTGGTAACGTTTACTGCCAGTGCGCAGTTTGAACAAGACAAGGTATATGTTGGTGGATCACTTACAGGTCTAAATCTTAGTTACAATGGCTTGAGTAATTTCAACGTCGGTTTGCAGGCTCAAGCCGGATACATGGTTGATGATGACCTGCTGGTTCTCGCTCAGGCATCGATACAGCATAATGGTACCGAGGGTGTACCGGATAATATCTCTGTTGGAGTAGGCGGTCGATATTATATTGAACAGAATGGTATTTATTTAGGAGTGAACTGCAAATTGCTTCATGCCAACCATAATTACAATGATATCATGCCGGGTGTGGAAATCGGTTATGCTTTCTTCATCAGTCGTACGGTAACGATAGAGCCGGCAATTTATTATGACCAGTCATTTAAGAAGCATAGCGACTATTCTACCTTCGGTCTGAAAGTTGGCATAGGCGTATATCTATAATGGATCAGCAATATCCATCGGCATTGCTTGAAAAAGCGGTTAACGAATTTTCCAAGTTACCCGGTATCGGACGTAAGACAGCCTTGCGACTCGTACTTCATTTGTTGAGGCGAAGTAATGAGGATGTGGAAACATTTTCTACAGCCATTACAACAATGAAGCAGCATATCAAATACTGTAACGTATGTCATAATATCAGTGATACAGATGTATGTTCTATTTGTTCCGACTCTCATCGCGATGCTTCTACAATCTGTGTGGTAGAAAACATACAGGATGTAATGGCTGTTGAAAATACGCAACAGTTCAGGGGATTGTACCATGTTCTTGGCGGTATAATTTCGCCAATGGATGGCATTGGCCCTAACGACTTGGAAATAAATTCGCTCGTAGAAAGGGTGATGCAAGGAGGAATAGACGAGATTATTCTTGCGTTGAGTTCGACGATGGAGGGCGATACGACCAATTTTTATATATCACGTAAGCTTCAATCTTTTCCTGTTAAATTAAGTGTCATTGCACGAGGAATATCGGTAGGAGATGAATTGGAATATACTGATGAAGTAACCTTGGGGCGTTCGATACTTAATCGAACGCCATTCAATAAATAGTATTCAGTCATGCGAAGAGTCCGTAATATACTGTCAATAGAGTTTTATCTGTCTATCTTCGTTTCTTTGATGATCGTTATTTTATTCGAGAACGACATTTTGCTTTCCGGAGAATGGGCAGCAGACAAACCGTGTGAATTTACTGTATTGTCTGTCATGGAGCTGCTAACAATCATCACTATTCCGTTATCTTTACGATTATTCAAATTCAAACGGGTAAACCGTGATCTTACCACGAGTGATAATCGTGAGATACAATTAACAAAATGGGGGTTGATACGACTGAGCATGCTTTGTTTTCCCATGCTTGTCAACACTCTATTTTATTATCTTTTTATGAATGTAGCATTCGGCTATATGGGTATCATCTTGTTTTTATGTCTTTTCTTTATAGTTCCTACGACGGATCGCTGCATAGAGGAAACTACGTTGAAAGAAGAATAAAAGAAGCCAGACAGTAATTAAATAAAATACGAGTTAAAGGTTTGAAACTCTCCGTTATCATAGTCAGCTATAATGTAAGGTGTTACCTGTCGCAATGTCTTGTTTCTCTGCAGCGAGCACTCGAGGGTGTCGAGGCCGAAGTTTATGTGGTAGACAACCATTCACATGACGATACAGTAAGTTATATTAAGGAGATTTTTCCATACGTGAAGCTCGTTGCGAGCAATCATAATTATGGCTTTGCGCGTGCCAACAATATTGCTATCCGACAAAGCGAGGGCGAGTATGTGCTGTTGATCAACCCAGATACGTTTGTAGGAGAAGATGTTGTTAGAGAGAGTGTGGCCTTTATGGATACTCATCCGAACGCCGGAGGAGTGGGAGTGAGGATGCTAAAGGCCGACGGCAGTAATGCCTTGGAATCGCGTCGAGGATTGCCGACGCCGTTGACAGCTTTTTATAAAATGTGCGGCCTTTGTGCCAAATATCCGCGAAGCAGGCGTTTTGGTCGTTATTACATGGGGTATCTCGCATGGAACCGGCCCGAACGTATTGAGATTATCAGCGGTGCTTATTGCATGCTGCGCCATAGCGTACTCGATAAAATAGGCTTACTTGACGAAGATTTCTTCATGTATGGAGAAGACATCGACCTGTCTTACCGCATTATCAAGGCCGGATATGAGAATTGGTATTTGCCTTTATGTATTCTGCATTACAAAGGAGAGAGCACAGAGAAGTCATCTTTCCGTTATGTACATGTGTTTTATGAGGCGATGCTTATCTTTTTCAGAAAGCACTACAGCCATACTACCATGCTGATAAATCTTCCGATTAAGGCTGCCATTTTCTTTAAGGCTTCGTTTGCACTGGGTAGAATGCTAACGGAGAGGGTGGAGAAGAATCTTGGTTTTTTCAGAATGCGCCGTTATAAGCAGCCGTTATATGTGTTTGTGGGTAATGCCGATGTACTTGCAGCATGCAGAAGGCTTTCTAAGGAACGCGGGCTTTATGCCGTATTTTTTGAAGGTAACGAACAAACATTGCCCGAAGGGCATCTCTCTTTAGATATTCCTGAGGTGGAAAAGGCTTATATCGTTTACGATATCGATGCCTATAGTTTCCAAAAGATATTGAGCAATTTTGCCTTAAATCCTCGATCTGGTGTGATTATCGGCACTTACGATCGTCGTTCGGGCATTGTTATAACACCGGAAGACATAATTTCATGACACCATCCAATCAAAAAACATCGCAGGTAATTTTGAGAGCTATCGAGCCTGAAGACCTCGATACGCTGTACATGATAGAGAATAACATAGAGTTATGGAATGTGGGTACAACCAATGTGCCTTACTCACGTTACATGCTCCACGACTATATTGCTAACGCAGCCGGCGATATTTATACTGACAAACAGGTAAGGTTCATGATTGAAAACAGCCAAAAAGAAACGGTAGGCATAGTAGATATCGTGGATTTCAATCCGCGTCATCAGCGTGCAGAGATTGGCATCGTCATTCAAAACCGTTATCGGGGATTGGGGTATGCCAAGCATGCATTGGTCAAAATTGTCGATTATGCCTTGAAAGTATTGCATCTGCACCAGTTGTATGCTATTGTGGAAATGGAGAATACCGACTCTGTCAATCTTTTTTCCCAGCTCGGCTTCGAGCAGAACACAATGCTGAAAGACTGGCTTTACGATGGTCACGAATATCATGATGCCATTGTAATGCAGTTGTTTTTGTAAGAGTTCCATCTCTCATTAATAGAATTTGTATTATTTAATGAGGGTATTGAAGAAAAGTGCCAATTTTGTTTTATTGATATTTTTGCGGTAGATGGCATTTTCGATATTATAATCTTTTCTTTCTCTATAGAGGTATTACCAGTAAAAAGGCATAATCACGATTGGGTTGAACGGATGTATTATGGAATACAATAGTGTATAAAGAGATTGCATAGTGTTTATGATATTTTTCTCATTTCAGGATTATAGTAAAGGAATATATTTCGAATGTATAATATAAATTTATGAAGAATTATTTGTATTGAGATTTAATAATTTATTTAAAAGTCATGCATGTAATATTGCTTTTCCATGTTCGTTTTCGGTTGCCGATACTTCTATCGAGAATATAGGTGCCGTCTGATACTGATAAGTGGGCTGTTTATCTGTGGTAGACGCTTGGCCTATGCATGGAAATAGAAAGAAATGTGGGGAGTAGGTCTTTGCGTATGAGGTGATAATTGTACAAAGACGGTTTTATTTTTTCAGCTTCTTGATGCGACGTTTGGCTTCGGGAATGTCAGAACATAGCTCCAATGCCTTTTCATAATTACGTAGAGCGGCGGCTTGCATGCCCTCTTTTTCGCATTCGCGTCCCATCATTACATATTCTACAGCTAATTTTTTCAGCAGATTATCGCGGTCGTTACGTTCTTTTTTCAGCCGTTCTATCTCTTGCCGTTGTCTATTTATAATGTTCAGTTTACGGCGGATCAGGCGTTTGGCAGAAGGCTTTTCTATATCGTAACGACTGTGTATGGCCAAGAAAAAGTTATCGAGAGCCTGCTGCATGTCGCCTTTGTCGAATGCGGCAGCGGCATCGTGGTACTCTTTATCGGCTTTACTCTGTTGCAAGGCGGTTTGTATTAACCGGTTATCATTATAATGATGAGCAAATTTAATAACCTCCGGTCGGACAAAAACCTCGTCTTTACGTATGGCTTCGTGCAGACTTATGCCCTCGAGGCTCGTACAACGGCTGAGCGCCACGTATGCTTGTCCGCCGGCAAACACGCCACCCGTGAAATCTATTCTCACTTGGTTAAAGGTGAGTCCCTGACTTTTATGCACGGTGATGGCCCATGCCAAGCGTACCGGAAATTGGCAATAAGTGCCGATTTCCTGCTCTTCGATCTTCTGCTCTTTCTCGTTATACGTGTATTTAATGTTGCTCCATATCTCACGTTCTACATCGTAATCTTCGCCATTCTCGGTGCGTACGTAAATAATTCCGTCTTCTTCGTCGCCGAATCCGATAACGGTACCGAGGGTACCATTTACCCATCGCTTGTTTTTATCGTTGCGGATAAAAAGGATTTGAGCGCCTGTTTTAAGTTCAAGTTCTATGGGTGTGGGCAGACTGTTGTCGGGAAATTCGCCTTCGATGCTTCCTCTAAACACGGTAGAGGTGCCGGGCAATTGTGCCAAATGTTGTTCGTTGATGTAGTCTACCGTGTCTCTTCGGGTTGAAAGAGTAATAGCCAACTTCGAATTTGCCGTGTCGAGTGGGGCTCCCACACGCCGGTTTAGCAATTCGAGATCGGCATTTACTACCTTAGAAGTACGTATGTGATCGAGTATTCCGATAAATTCGGGATCGCTCTGGCGGTAAACTGTTTTCAGTTCAATAGACACCAGTTGCATTTCTCTGAATACATGTGCATCGAAAAAGAATATGGATGGATAAAACGGAGTGAGCAATTGTCGTTCGTCTTCGCGCAGAACAGGTTCGAGTTGATATATGTCTCCCACGACTAAGAGCTGCTTTCCACCGAACGGTTCGCGCATATTACGGCAGTAAACACGCAGCACTTTGTCTATAAAGTCGATGATGTCGGCCCGTACCATCGATATTTCATCGATGATGATAAGTTCGATTTCTCTCAGCAGCTTGCGCTTTTCGCCGTTATATTTCAATGTGTTCCGCAGGTTGCGTATGCTGTAACGGGTGTCGTTCGGTAGTAATGGATGGAACGGAAGTTTAAAGAAGCTGTGTAAAGTGGAGCCCCCGGCGTTGATGGCAGCAATGCCTGTGGGGGCAAGAATAATGTGCTTTTTCTTAGTAGTTGCGGCAATATGGCGCAAAAATGTAGATTTACCCGTGCCAGCTTTACCGGTAAGGAAAAGCGAGCGACGGGTATATTGGATAATCTGAAGTGCGTTTTGCAGCTCCGGATTATCCATATCGAACGATTGACTGTCGGTTTGTTTCACAAGTTTTGCACTGTAGCGGTGGAAAGAACTTAGATATTGTCTAAGTTGATTTCTTCTTCAGTAGGCTTACGGCGCTGCTTTTGATCTGTCGGTTTGGTCTTATCGGAACCCTTTGTCTCGTCTTCTTCGTCGATCTTTTTAATAATTGGGTTGCCATTTTCATCGAGTATCACTTCTTCGGCTTCCGATCTAAGGCTATCGGTAGCAGTCGTATCGCGCCGCGAGTGCTGATAATAACTCTGACAGGTATACATATCGCTTGTAACGGCACCGTCTTTAGGCTTGCCGAATTTGGCATGATATTGCTTGAAAGCAGGATCTTTGAGTACGGCATCAAGGAAATAACCGCAGATAGGCAGTGCGGTTCGGCTGCCTTGTCCTAATGCGCCGGTACGGAAGTGTATGCTTCTATATTCGCCTCCAACCCATGCTCCTACCACTAATTTTGGGCTTACAGCCATGAACCATGCATCGGAGTGGTTGTTACTTGTGCCGGTTTTGCCTCCCCATTCGGTATCGCGATAGTTACCCACATAGCCCCAAAGGCTCATAGAGGTAGCCCCCGGTTCGCGTAGTCCGCCAAGCAACAGCTGCTGCACGAGGTATGCACTTTTGTAAGGTATTACCTGTTCGGTATCTGTGGGACCTACATAAACCTCTTTCCCATCTTTATCAACGATTTTTGTAACAAGCACCGGTTCGTGGTGTTTGCCGTCATCAGCAATCGTACAGTAAGCATTTGCCAGCTCAAGAAGGTTCACATCGCTTGAACCTAAAGCCAAAGAAGGCGTTTCGTCGAGTGGACTATGAATGCCCATCTTATGGGCTGTCTCGGCAATTCGTTTGATCCCCATTTCTTGACCGAGCCTTACAGCGATGGAGTTGATGCTTCTTGCAAAGGCACTTTTCAGTGGTATAGAGTCGCCGGTGAAGTATCCGTTGGCATTCGAGGGCGTCCACGTTACCTCTTTGTTCTGCTTCTTGTCGAATACCTGCATGGAAATATATTCGTCGCGACGCTTGTCACACGGTGTTAACCCTTGATTCATGGCTTCTGTATATACAAACAACTTGAATGTGGAGCCCGGTTGACGCATGGCGGTTACCTTATCATATTTCCAAGAATTGAAGTTTATGTCGCCTACCCATGCCTTTACAGCACCGCTTTGCGGCTCCATAGCCACGAAAGCACAATGCATAAAATGAACCATGTAGCGTATAGAGTCCATGGTGGACATCTCTTTTTCTATCGTACCTTTCTCATAATCGAACAGTTTAACGGTATGAGGCTTATTCAAATAGTAGGTGATAGAATCGGGATTATTGGGAAATTTTGCCAATAGGTTCTTGTATACCGGTTGCTTGCGAGCTATTCCTTCGATGAAATTGGGAATGACTTTGCCGTTTTCATCTATCCATGGATCGTTGTGTCCCCAATGATTATTAAAATTACGCTGAACCTGCTTCATTTGTTTGATGGCAGCTTCCTCTGCATATTTTTGCATGCGGGTATCTATGGTTGTATATATTTTCAAACCGCTATTATAGAGATCGTACCCGTTGTCTCTACACCAATCTTTCAGATAATCTGCAACTGCTTCTCTGAAATATAGGGCCTGCCCGTCGTAATTGGTCTCCACACTGTAGCTTAGTTTAATGGGAATAGTGCTGATACTGTCGCACTGTTTTTTTGACAGATCGCCTCTATGCACCATATTATTGAGCACAATGTTGCGTCGTTTAAGACTATTTTCTGGATTAGTAAACGGATTATAGAATGTAGTTGCTTTCAGCATACCCACCAATACAGCACTCTGTTCCACGGTCAGATTAGCCGGAGTTGTGTTAAAATAAGTTTTGCTTGCTGTTTTGATGCCGAAAGAATTGGAACCGAAGTCCACTGTGTTGGCATACATGGTCAGAATATCTTTTTTATCGTATACCATTTCGAGTTTCAGAGCGATAATCCACTCCTTACTTTTCATAATAAGCATTCTGATACCCGGCAGTTTTCCGAGCAATCCGGTAGAATATTGCGTGCGTACACGGAACATATTCTTGGCAAGTTGTTGCGTTATAGTGGAAGCACCTCGTGCATCGTTTCTTGTAATAGCGTCCTTTACAGCTGCGAAAAGGCCTTGGAAATCGATACCGAAGTGATGATAGAAGCGTTCGTCTTCGGTATCTATCAGTGTTTTCCAGAACATCGGGTTAACTTCTCCGTACTTTACGGGTGTTCTGTTTTCATTGAAGTATTTGCCGATAAGTTTGCCGTCGGCACTGTATATCTCAGATGCTTCGGAAGTATTGGGATGCATAATTTGCGAAAAGCCCGGCGATTTACCGAAGAGCCATAGGAAATTAATGTCTACAGCACCAAGGTATAAGAATAATACAATAATAAACGAAACAAATCCGATTAATCCTTTGGTATACCATGCATGCCCTTTGTAGAGTTTTTTATACCATGGGAAGAAAGCACGTAATTTATGCCAGCACCACGTGGCAAGTTTTTTTAATTTCTCAAACATAATAGATTATGTGTATATTACATTACAAAAATACGAAATAAGTGTATATCTATATCGTATTATCAATATAATTTATGATTTCTTCAATATTGTCGGGATGAAACCATTTGATCTTTTCGTCTTTTTTGAACCATGTAAGTTGTTTTCTCATGTACCGCCTTGTATCGGATTGTATTTTCATAACAGCTTCTTCAAACGTTATGTTTTTCTCAAAAAACTCGAACAGTTCTTTGTAACCAACGGTATTTAAAGCGTTTATACCTTTTAGAGGATAAACGTTTAGAGCTTCTTCTACAAGACCATGTTCCACCATATCGAGAACACGATAGTTAATACGTTGGTACATTTCTTCACGAGGTCTATTCAATCCGATCTTAATGATATTGAACGGACGTTTCTTGATTGTGGCAGTACGAAATGAGGTATATGTCCTGCCAGTCATATGGCATATTTCGAGTGCATGGACTACACGTCGAGGATTGCTCTTATCTACGATATTATAGTGTATGGGATCTAATTTGTGCAGTTCTTCCACCAGTGCGGGGAGTCCCTCGGTGGCAAGCCTGTATTTCATACGCTCTCTTGTATCTTCATCAACGGTTGGTATATCGTCAATGCCATTACATACGGCATCAATATACATCATACTTCCGCCACTCATAAGAGCAGTATCCTGTTTCAAGAATAAGTTTGAAAGTACTTCCAATACATCGCATTCGAATATGGAAGCGCTGTAGTAGTCTTTTATTTGATGGTTTCCTACAAAATAATGATATATCCGTTGCTGTTGTTCTTTCGTGGGAGCAGCTGTCCCAATAGGCAATTCTTTGAATATTTGTCTGGAATCAGCATTAATAATGGGCGTATGGAGATGCTCTGCAATACGCAAACACGTCTCTGTTTTCCCAACGCCAGTAGGACCGATAATAACAACGAGAGATTTCATGATAGATAAAGAACATAAAATTAGGAATATAGCAAAGGTTTTACATTCCTAACCTTGTAATTATTCTATTTGATGATACCGCGTTCTGAAGACTCTACGAAATCAATAATATATTGTATTTCGGGGGTGATCTGAAGGTTTTTACGAATTTCTTGTATACCTTCTTCTTTAATTCCTTTTGAGTAGAGTAGGCGATAGGCACTGTGTATAAGGTCGATAAGTTCATTGCTGAAACCGTGGCGACGCAATCCCACAACGTTGATACCTGCATAGCGTATCGGCTCTTTCCCAGCTATGATATACGGAGGGATGTCCTGTGAAAAACGGCTACCTCCTTGGATCATGACGTATCCTCCGATCCTGCAGAATTGATGGCATAATACTTCAGCACTGATAATAGCATTATCATCGACGGTTACTTCTCCGGCAAATTTTGTAGAATTCCCTATGATAAGGTTGTTACCAAAGAAACAATCGTGTGCTATATGCATATTTTCCATCAAGAGATTGTTATTACCTACTTTAGTTATTCCTTTAGAAAAAGTGCCACGTGAGATTGTTACGTTTTCACGAATACTATTGTTATTTCCTACCTCACACAATGTCTCCTCACCTTTAAATTTCAGGTCTTGAGGTTTTGTGGATATGCTGGCGCCCGGGAATATTTCGTTATTGTCGCCGATGCGTGCGCCGAAATTGACCGTTACACTGTTTTGCATCACGTTACTGTTTCCAATAACAGTATTTTTGTCAATGTAACAGAACGGACCTATTATATTGTTATCTCCAAGTTTGGCTTCCGGATGAACGAAAGCTAACGGACTGATTTGATTCATAACGATTACTTATTCTTGACGATCTGTGCTGTGAATGTTGCTTCCGAAACTACAGTGTCGCCTACGAACATATAGCCTTTCATGGAACTGATGCCATGACGTACGGGATGTAGCAACTCTACACGGAAAAGCAATGTGTCGCCGGGAACTATCTTCTGGCGGAATTTTACATCATCTATACGAAGGAAATATGTAGACCAACGTTCCGGTTCTTCGACCTGATTTAATACCAATAATCCGCCGCATTGTGCCATTGCTTCTACCTGCAACACACCCGGCATAACGGGTTCTTGCGGAAAGTGTCCGGGAAAGAAAGGTTCATTAGCCGTGACATTCTTAACACCAACAATGCTATTTGAGCCCATCGCGATGATTTTGTCTACGAGTTGCATGGGATAACGATGGGGAAGAAGTTCGCGTATGCGGTTGTTATCCATGATCGGTTCTTCATTGGGATCGTATATAGGTGCTTGTACTTCGTGCTTTCGGATTTCTTTTCGCATGAGACGGGCAAACTTGTTGTTAACCGTATGTCCCGGGCGTGTTGCTACAATTCTACCTTTTATAGGCTTTCCTATCAATGCCATATCGCCGATAATATCAAGTAATTTATGGCGTGTACATTCGTTTTCCCACATTAGAGGCTTATGCTGTATGTAACCGATCTTGGTTGCATCCATATGAGGAACTTTCAATACGTCGGCCAGTTGGTCTAATTTTTCCTGACTTACTTCACGTTCATAGATGACAATGGCATTATCGAGGTCACCTCCTTTAATAAGGTTAGCCTCGAGAAGAGGAACGATGTCGCGCACAAAAACAAAGGTACGAGCCGGTGCAATCTCTTCAGAAAAGTTATTTATGTTATCTAAAGTAGCAAATTGGCTATTGATAAATTTAGATTGGAATGAGCACATTGCCGTAATAGAGAACTGTTCATCGGGCAAGATTGTAATGCACGAACCGGTTGTATCGTCTTTTACTTCGATCTTTTTACGAATAATATAGAAGTCTTTGGGAGCGTTTTGGTCTTCAATACCAATCTCTTCGATTTTATTAACGTACATTGCAGCAGAACCATCCAGTATTGGGAATTCCGGTCCATTGACTTGAATAAGACAATTGTCTATTCCCAAAGCGTAAAGGGCGGCAAGACCATGTTCCACAGTTGAAACGCGAACGTCTCCTTTTGCTAAGACAGTACCGCGTTCTGTGTTCACAACGTTTTCGGCAATTGCTTCTATTATGGGCTGTTCTTCGAGATCTATTCGCTGAATAGCATATCCGGTATTCTCCGGTGCAGGATTAAATGTAACCGTAAGACTTAGTCCTGTGTGCAATCCTTTACCATAGAGCGAAAAACTACCTTTTAATGTTCTTTGTTTAGACGTTTCCATTTATTATGTAACCTATTTTCTTATTAAGCTATATTTTACATTCGTTTTATATTCAAGTTCTTGAATTACTGTTTTTAAGTTCTTCCACTTCTTTTTGCAGAGCATTCAACTGTTTGTAAATCTCGGGTAATCTTTTATAGATAGCATGCGATTTAAAGAATGCCGTTTTCCCCATCGGTGGTGTTCCAATGAGCGATTGGTTGTCTTTTAAGCTACTCGGAACCCCGGATTGAGCTCCTAAAAAGACTTTATTGCCTATTTGTATATGTCCGGCAATGCCTACCTGTCCGCCGAACATGCACCATTCTCCAACCTTGGTAGAGCCGGCAACTCCTACTTGTGCACTCATCACCGTGTTGCTTCCAATCTCCGTGTTATGGGCGATTTGCACTAAGTTATCAAGTTTTACACCTTTATGTATGTTGGTACTTCCCATTGTTGAACGATCGATACAGGTATTTGCTCCGATTTCTACATCGTCTTCAATGGTGACTATTCCTATCTGGGGAATTTTGTCATATCCATTTGCCGACGGTGCAAAACCGAAACCATCGGCACCGATTACCGAACCTGCATGAAGAATAACCCTGTTGCCTAATTTGCATCCATGGTAGATGGTAACATTGGGATAGATAATGCTGTGTTCGCCAATGGTAACATTTTCGCCAATCACTGCATGCGGATGCACTTGTGTGCCGTCTCCGATAACGGTATTGTCACCTATATATGCAAAAGCTCCGATATATACATCTTTACCTATTTTTGCTGTCGGAGAGATGAAAGCCAATGAGTCTATCCCCGTTTTCTTTGTTTTGGAAGCCTCGTAGAGTTGCAGTAATTTGGCTATACATTCATAGGCATTCTGCACACGAATGAGTGTTGTAGTTACGGGTTTCTCTAAAACTACATTTTCATCTATTAGAATAATCGATGATTTGGTATTATAAATATAGTGTGTGTATTTGGGGTTTGAAAGAAATGATAGCGAACCTTCCGTGCCTTCTTCAATCTTGGCAAATGTACTGACGGAAGCATTCTCATCTCCTTCAATGCGCCCTTGTACGAATTGGGCAATTTGTCTTGCGGTAAATTCCATTTTTATCAAATAGATTGATTTAATTCTGCAAATATAGCAAAATTAATTCAGAAACGTTGATAACATAGGTAATATTTGACGATTTTTTTAGATAAAAGCGAAACATTCAGAATTTCAGAAGCCTCGGCAATATCCTTTATCGTGCCATCTTTGTACAAGATCGATATGTGGTCGTCGTTCACGTCGTACATATCTTTTCGTATCGTGTCTACACTCAATAAGTACTGTGTATCGTTGTAGGATATGCCGAATTGAGTAGAAAGTTTTTCTCTCAATGTTTCCAATTGCTCCTGTTGTATCGATTCCTCATGGATTTCCACTTTAAAGAGCCGTCGGTCGATGATATCTGTCGATAATATAGACAGAATTTTATCATCGGATGTCGCCCAAACCTTTAGTGCACTCCATATATCGTTATCATCGAGTTGCACATAATAGGCCAATGCTCGGTCGTCTTCTTCAAATATTCTGGCATCGACTTCGTTCTCCAGAAAATACAGAAGGGCGGGAGAAGCGAACAAAGCGTGCCCTTCGCGTACCAATTGCTTTGCTCTTTTCAGCGTATTAATTAAAACCTTCTCGCAGGCGACAGCCGTTTTGTGCAAGTAAACTTGCCAATACATGAGTCTTCGCGAGGTAAGATAATTCTCGATGGAGTAAATTCCTTTTGCTTCGACCACCAACTGATCGTCTATTACATTCAGCATTTTGATGATACGTGCAGAACCGATGTTTCCTTCATTCACACCGGTGAAGAAACTGTCGCGCCGCAGATAGTCAAGACGGTCCATATCCAATTGACTGCTAATCAGCTGGTGTAAAAAGCGTTTGGGGTATTTGTCTTTAAAGATATTGATGGCTAAATTCAGGCTTCCGTTCATGTCACGGTTAATTTGTTCCATCATCATTAACGAGATTTCTTCATGCGATATGTCATGAATTAATGTATTCTCAAGCACATGCGAGAACGGTCCGTGCCCGATATCATGCATCAGTATCGCTGCTTCTACGGCTTCTGCTTCGCTATCAAAGATGAATATTCCTTTCTGCCCAAGCGATGTTATGGCTTCGCTCATCAGATGAAAAGCCCCGAGGGAGTGCTGAAAACGGGTATGTTGAGCCCCCGGATAAACGACAGAAGCTAACCCCAATTGCTTAATTCTCGTAAGGCGTTGTATCAATGGATGCCTTACGATGTCGAGAAGCAGAC
Organism: Hoylesella oralis ATCC 33269; assembly: GCF_000185145.2. Taxonomy (GTDB): domain Bacteria; phylum Bacteroidota; class Bacteroidia; order Bacteroidales; family Bacteroidaceae; genus Prevotella; species Prevotella phocaeensis. The sequence goes on along the minus strand of NZ_GL833119.1, from coordinate 2,079,036 downwards.
CATGTGGAATTTTTATAAAGCCGAAAACCGGATCGCTTATGATTTTACTATCGTCCATATACCGTTGCTCTAATTCAAATAGATATGCCTTCTTTAAAGCATATCCAGTAGGTCTGACATCTGCAGATGTAATGCCTGTGCCTTCTCTTTTGCTGCTTGTGCAAAGTCGCGGCCATTGCTTGCGTATATAATACCGCGCGAACTGTTGATCAGCAGGCCGCATTCTTTCGTCATACCATATTTACATACCTCCTGCAGACTGCCGCCCTGTGCGCCCACGCCGGGCACAAGAAGAAAATGGTTGGGGGCATATTTGCGTACTGTTTCGAACATGGAGCCTTGGGTGGCACCCACAACGTACATCATGTTCTGTTCGTTTCCCCACTGTTGTGATATGCGGATTACCTTTTCAAAGAGCCTTTCACCGTCGGTCGATGTGGTAAGTTGGAAATCTTGGCTCCCCTTATTGCTTGTCAATGCAAGGAGTATTACCCACTTATCTTTGTATTCCAAGAAAGGCGTTACGCTGTCTTCGCCCATATATGGGGCTACTGTCAGGGCATCGAGCCGGTATTCTTCGAAAAACGTACGGGCATACATTGCCGATGTATTGCCTATATCACCGCGCTTGGCGTCGGCAATTATAAAGTGTTGAGGGTAGTTCTCTTTCAGATAGGCTATGGTTTTTTCGAATGCAACGATTCCTTTCACGCCCATACTTTCGTAGAAAGCGAGGTTAGGTTTATAGGAAACACAGTAAGAAGCCGTGGCATCTATAATTGCTTTATTGAAAGAAAATATCGGGTGTTCTTCGTTCTTCAGATGCTCCGGTATTTTCTTTATGTCGGTATCGAGGCCTACGCAAAGGAAACTTCTCTTGGTGAAAATCTGCTCGACCAGTTGTTTTCTATTCATTACTCTTCGTTATAATTCGGTTTCTTTTAACTTTTCAGCATTCTCGGCCACGGTGAGTGCATCGATCATTTCTTGTATATTGCCTCCTAAGAAGCCTTGCAGATCGTGTGTGGTAAAGCCTATGCGGTGGTCTGTAACACGTCCCTGCGGAAAGTTGTAAGTGCGTATTTTGGCACTTCTGTCGCCGGTCGATACCAACGACTTGCGTCTGTTTGCGATGTCATCTACATATTTTTGATGCTCGCGGTCATATATAAACGTACGAAGACGCGACAATGCACGCTCTTTGTTCTTGGGTTGATCACGTGTCTCCGTACACTCTATGAGTATTTCTTCGGTCTCCCCAGTGTTCGGATTCCTCCACGGATAACGCAAACGCACACCGGATTCCACCTTGTTTACATTCTGTCCACCGGCACCGGAACTTCTGAATGTGTCCCATTTTATATCGCCCTCGTTGATGTTCACCTCGAATTTGTCTGCTTCAGGCAGAACGGCAACAGTAGCTGCAGAGGTATGCATGCGGCCTTGTGTTTCTGTTGCGGGCACGCGTTGTACTCGGTGTACGCCGCTTTCATACTTCAATGTTCCGTACACATTGGCACCGCTAACGGCGAAATCTATCTCCTTGAAACCACCTACGGCGCCTTCCGATTCGCTCGTAACGGAAAGAGTCCATCCCTTGGAGTCGCAATATTTCTTATACATATTGAAGAGGTCGCCCGCGAACAGCGCTGCTTCGTCGCCGCCCGTTCCCGCTCTAATCTCCATTTGCACGTTCTTTTCGTCTTCCGGATCCTTAGGAACGAGTGCCAATTTTATCTCTTCTTCCAGCTTAGGTTGTAGAGCTTCGTTCGTTGCCAGTTCTTCGCGTGCCATTTCTTTCATATCGGCATCGCTTTCGTTGGCAAGCAATTCTTTGGCTTCTTGGATTGCATTCAGGCAGGCAATGTAGCGCCTGCGGGCTTCCATTATATCTCCTAAATCCTTGTATTCCTTGGTCAGCTTTACATAGCGTTGCTGGTCGTTGATCACATCCGGATCGGTTATCAGCGTTGAAACCTCCTCGTAGCGGCTTTCAAGGCCGTCTAATTTCTCTAATATACTGTTGTTTTCTGCCATTTTCTTTAATTAATAATTGTAGGTACCATACTCCGATTGGATGGTAAGCGAACGTTGTCCTTCTTCTATATGACCGATAATTCGGGCGTCGATATTGAATGATTTGCTGATAGCGATTACTTTTTCTGCAATTTCCGGACGTACATAAATCTCCATGCGGTGCCCCATATTGAACACCTGATACATTTCTTCCCAGTCTGTTCCGCTCTCATCGTGGATCAGTTTGAATAGGGGAGGAACGGGAAACATATTGTCTTTTATCACTTTGCAATTCTCGTTCACGAAATGCAGAACCTTAGTTTGGGCGCCACCCGTACAATGTACCATTCCATGAATATCCCGTCGCAGTTCGTTGAGCACGCGTTTAATGACCGGAGCATAGGTGCGCGTGGGCGACAGAACTAATTGTCCTGCGTTTATTTCTACGCCTTTTATACGGTCGGTCAGCTTTTTAGTACCGCTATATATCAGTTTTTCCGGCACCGCATGGTCGTAACTCTCGGGAAAGAGATTGGCAAGATATTTTGAAAAAACATCGTGTCGGGCGCTTGTAAGTCCGTTACTTCCCATTCCACCGTTGTATTGTTTCTCGTAGGTTGCCTGTCCGGTAGAGCTCAATCCCACGATAACATCGCCGGGACGTATGTTGGAATTATCGATAACATCGCAACGTTTCATGCGACACGTTACGGTTGAGTCGACTATAATGGTGCGTACAAGGTCTCCCACATCGGCAGTTTCGCCGCCAGTTGGGTAAATTCCCACTCCCATCTTGCGCATGTCGGCGAGCAGATTGTCGGTCCCGTTGATGATGGCCGATACTACTTCGCCCGGAATAAGCAATTTGTTTCTTCCGATAGTGCTCGAAACAAGAATGTTGTCTACAGCCCCTACGCATAACAGGTCATCGGTATTCATTACGATGGCGTCCTGTGCGATGCCTTTCCAAACGCTTATATCGCCCGTTTCTTTCCAATATATGTACGCTAAAGACGACTTTGTGCCGGCTCCGTCGGCATGCATAATGTTGCAATATTCCGGATCTCCGCCGAGAATGTCGGGTATAATCTTGCAGAAAGCCTGCGGAAAAATGCCCTTATCTATATTTTTTATGGCGTTATGTACATCCTCCTTGGCGGCACTCACGCCACGCATCATGTATCTGTTGTCCACTCGTATGCAATTTAAAAATTAGGTAAATTCAATATGTCATATCTTGATTATTCCGTTCCGTGCCAGAACTCCCAGCTCGCAAAGGCCTGTAAAAGCAACATCTCCAAGCCATTCTTGACCGTTGCACCATGCTCCAAGCCTTTTTTCATGAATAGGGTTTCGTCGGGATTATAGATAAGATCGTAGAGCAAGGTATGGTTATCCATTGTCTCATACGGTAGTTGCGGACACGAATCGGCATGCGGATACATGCCCAAAGGGGTGCAGTTTACGATGACGTTGTATTCTTTTACCGTATCGGCAGTGATATCCTTGTACTGAATGGCATTGGGCTTATTGCTTCTGCTTGCAAATAATGTCTCTAATCCGAGCGATTTCAAACCGTAGTCTATGGCTTTCGAAGCGCCTCCGGTTCCGAGTATAAGTGCCTTCTTGTGGTAACTTTCGAGAATTGGTTCTATGCTTTTTGTGAAACCGATCACATCGCTGTTGAACCCTTTTAGCACTATTTTCCCACCTTTATGGGTAACACGGATTACATTAACGGCCCCGATAGCTTTAGCCTCAGGACTGAGCGAGTCCAAATAATCTATAACCTTTTCCTTGTAGGGAATGGTTACGTTCAGCCCTTTCAGGTCTGTATTGGATGCAAGGATTTCGGGGAAATCTTTTATGTCGGGTATTTCAAAGTTGATATACTTAGCATCGATACCCTCATTCTCGAACTTTTCGTTAAAATAACCTATCGAGAAAGAGTGTCCCAGCGGATAACCTATCAGTCCGTACTTGTCCATATAGTCGTTATTTATTATTTAACCGGCAATTGTTTGAGGGCAACTTGTTACCAGACAGCATATATCTTATATCACTTTTCGGCAAAATACATCGTACATATACCGAAAGTAAGCCTCTTGAAAGAAGCCTTTGCAAATCCTATATTCCTAAGAACTTCAACGATCGTTTCTCCCTGCGGAAAGGCTTCTATTGTTGCCGTAAGATAGTTATATGCACTCCTGTCTTTAGAAATCAGTCGCCCGTAAGCAGGTAAAAAGGTATGTGAATATATCTTGAACAGTTGCTTCATCGGGAACGAAACCGGAGTTGTCAGCTCCACGATACTAAGATGACCGCCCGTTTTCAATACTCTGTGCATCTCTTTCAGTCCTTTGTGAAGGTCTTGGAAGTTCCTTATACCGAAAGCAGCTGTTACCGCTTCGAAAGTATTATCGGGAAAACTCATGTGAAGACAGTCTTCTTTTTGGAAGTTAATGATATGGTCGAGACCGGCTCTTTTTACCTTCTCTTTTCCTATTTCCATCATACCTTCGGAAATGTCTACACCTGTAAGACCTGCCGGATGCAGTATTTGGGCAGCCAAGATGGCAAAGTCGCCGGTTCCGGTCGCTATGTCAAGAATCGATGCGGGACGGTATGGTATCAACTGCTTGATAGCCTTTTTGCGCCAACCTCTGTCGATATCCCACGACAAGCGATGGTTCAGTTTATCATAAGTGGGTGCTATATTGTCGAACATTTGTTCGACGAGCTCCTCTTTTTCGCCCTTCTCCCCGTATGGTTTTATCTTTTCTTGTTCAAACATCCGTATTCTTTTAAAAATAGAAGAAAGCGTCAATTTTCTTAAAGCATGCAATCAAGCCTGAGTTTTCGGGCTTTTGTACAAGTTTGTCGACCGACTTGTCGCTTATCTCGATGCCAAATAAGCGGCTACGTTCTTCTCTATTCTTGCTGCAATATTGCCTTCTTCGACCGCTTTATCGAACTTTTCTCCGGTTATGTGTTCGTATAGTTCGATATATCTTTCGCTTACACTTTCGGCATACTCGTCTGTTATTTCCGGCATTTGCTGCCCGGGTTCGTTCATGAAATTATGTTCGATGAGCCATTGGCGTACGAACTCTTTAGACAGTTGCCGCTGCGGCTCACCCTTTTCGAACTTTTCTTCGTAGCCGTCTGCATAAAAATAGCGGCTTGAGTCCGGCGTGTGTATCTCGTCTATCAGGTAGATTTTGCCGCTTCGCTTACCGAATTCATATTTTGTATCTACGAGTATCAGTCCTTGTTTGGCTGCAATTTCCTGACCGCGCTTAAAGAGTTTGCGGGTATAGTCTTCGATAATGGCATAGTCTTCTGCACTTACGATGCCCTGCGAGATAATTTCTTCGCGCGATATATTCATGTCGTGTCCCTCGTCGGCCTTAGTGGTAGGGGTGACAATCGGCTCTTTGAAGCATTCATTTTCCCTCATTCCATCGGGTAATTTTACGCCACAAAGGTCTCTGCACCCATCTTTATATGCACGCCAAGCCGAACCTGTGAGAATTGACCGAATGATCATTTCTACACGAAACCCCTCGCATTTAAGACCGACTGTTACCATTGGATCGGGTGTTGCCAGTTTCCAATTCGGACAGATGTCTTTTGTAGCATCGAGAAACTTGGCTGCAATCTGGTTCAGCACCTGTCCTTTGAAAGGAATACCTTTAGGCAGAACAACGTCGAATGCCGAAATACGGTCGGTGGCTACCATTACCATCAGATCGTCGTTGATGTTATACACATCGCGTACCTTACCATGATAAACGCTCTTTTGTCCTTCAAAATGGAAATCAGTCTTTGTTAATGCCTTCATTCTTGTATATTGTTAGATGTTGTTTCTTGCAGCTTCGGCTTGTGTTCATCGCTGTTTTTCTTATCGTAAGCATCGTATGCATTTACAATGCGGGTAACAAGTTTATGGCGTACGATATCTTTTTGTCCTAATGTTACTACACCTATGCCTTCTATATTGCCGAGTATGCGCAATGCCTCGCGCAGTCCGCTCTTTTGTTCGCGGGGCAGATCCACCTGAGTCATATCGCCTGTGATAATCATCTTGGTATTCCATCCCATTCGGGTGAGGAACATACGTATTTGAGCAGGCGTTGTATTCTGTGCTTCATCAAGGATTACCACCGCATCACTTAGTGTTCGTCCGCGCATGAAAGCCAACGGAGCGATCTGTATGATGTGCTTTTCCATCATATCTTGTAGTTTTACGGCCGGTATCATGTCTTCGAGAGCATCGTAGAGTGGCTGCAAATAAGGATCGATTTTATCTTTCATGTCACCCGGAAGGAAACCTAATTTCTCTCCGGCCTCCACCGCGGGGCGCGACAGGATAATCTTTTTAGCGATCTTTTCCTTAAGTGCTTTCACTGCAAGGGCAATACTCAGGTAGGTTTTGCCCGTTCCGGCAGGACCAACAGCAAAGACCATGTCGTTTTTCTCATAGGCCTCGACCAGTTTCTGCTGGTTTTCAGAACGACTCTTTATCGGTTTTCCGGATATACTGTAAACGAGTACTCCTTTAATAGCATCGGCTTTGGTTTGCTTGCCTTTAATGATATCAAGAATATCTTCCTCGTTAAGAGTGTTATATTTTAGCACATGCTTGCGTATGGTCTCTATGTTGTCTTCGATCTTTACCATCTCTTCCTCATCGCCAAGTACTCTTATCACGTTGTCGCGTGCCACGATACGCATCTTAGGAAAGAGCGATTTGATCATTTGAAGATGGCTGTTGTTGACGCCGTAGAACACTACGGGATCGATATCCTCAAGAATTATATGCTTCTCTATCAATGTTTTTAGACTGAATTTGCTATTATTATTTTAGGTGCAAATTTACAAAAAAACCTCAAATCCGCAAAGAAATCGTAATTATCATTTATCCGTTTATGAATTATTTTAGTAACTTTGCACAGCTATAGCAATCAACGGGGCAATGATAATTTCTAAAAAAAGATATCTGCAGGGTTTTTGTATCGTCGTTATTTTGTTGGGCATGGTGAGGTGTATATTTCCTAAAGTGGCGCAGGGCAGGGAAGATACGGCTTTTGCAAGCGATACAACAGTCCGAAATTCGAACAGTTCGGCGGCGGCTGAAGCTGCGGTTGTGGCGAACAAAGGGGCCGATGATGCCCGCATTTTTGTAGGTACTTCTGCGACATCTAAGTTTTTTAAGGCCGATGGAAGCCTTATAAAAAACCGAATTTATAGTGTTCCGAACTTTGGAAATGCTTTTCCCGATCAAAATGATGTGCAGCTGTTGGCGGCTAATAGATATGGTGTAAAACCGGTAATGGATAGGGAAGAGGCCGAAAATCGTAAGGCGGAACTTGTGTATGTGGGCAGTAATCCTTACTTTTATGTAGATCGTTTGCGCAGCAGCATACCGTATTTGGTACCTCGTGCCGTAGTCTTACTTCAAGATATAGGGCGTAATTTTTTTGATAGTCTGCAAGTTAAGGGCATTCCTTTGCATAAGATTATCGTAACAAGTGTAATGCGTAGCAAGGTCGATGTGGACAAGTTACGCGGACATAATGGCAATGCAACGCAGAATAGTTGCCATCTTTACGGAACTACTTTCGATATTTGTTATAACCGTTATAAAACTGTAGAAGAGCCGGATGGCCCCTCTCGCCGACAAGTTCGTAATGACACGTTGAAATGGGTACTAAGCGAAGTACTGAACGACATGCGAAACAACAAACGTTGCTTAGTCAAGTACGAAGTGCATCAGGGGTGTTTTCATATCACAGTAAATTGACATAACGGCGCTTCTCCGATTTTTCGACAATAAGGCAGATTTATTTTATGACAGATATTTCTATAGAATATTTCTATCAGACGTATGGTTTGTGATCAGTAGACATATTATCTATCGGGCTTAAATAATCTCTCTAATGAGTACGTTCTTTATTCATTAGAGAGTGTTGAGAAAACTCTTATCGCGTTTAAGGACGATATAAATATTCTTCTTTTACGAACATCGGTTTGCCGTCCAAATAGAAATAGTGGTCTTTAATCATCCATTTGCGACGGTGTTGCGGGGCTTGCGGATTGAGACATCTCGCACCTTTCTTTATAAGAAAATGGTCTTTGTGCTTAGATATATCGTAGCCTTCGCCTATTTTGAACGATTGTTTATTGAAGGTGTTTATGCCCCACAATACCTGTCCGTCGGTAATATATGAGTTTGTAAGCCCTTTACGTTCCACGGCTATGAACAGTAGATTGCCGTCTGCCACAGAAAAAGCCCTCAAGATGGAGGAATAATTGTTCGTTTCGAAGTTAATATCTTGCGTTTTATTGCTTTTTACATCGAAGCAATAGAGTCTGTTTTGGTATATGTAATACAGACAGTGCCGCCTATTATCGGTGTATTTCGCCACAAGCATGGCCGATAAGGGTAAGTGCTTAGCTGCCGTATTTACTCTGTTAGCTATTGGAGACGACGCTTTCGGTATCTTTGCAGAAGCTGATAATACCGAAAATGCGAATGATAAATAGAATATAAATTTCATTGTTGTGCAAAGTTACAATAAAATATAATTTCTACAAAACAGACTTATATGTTATTAAGAAAATTAAAGGAGGTTTGCAAAACTATATATTGCAAACCTCCAGTTCTTGTTTTTATCGGTTAGTGGCGGGTATTCTTCGAGCAGTATCAAGCATAGCTGTGCATACCGCCAAGGAAATAGTTTACGCCGAAATAGGTCATCAGTATTGCGAGGAAGGCTATTGTTGTATAGATATGGTATGCCATCGGTCGTTGTAAACGTGGGAGGGATTGTGTGTGCACCGGTACGGCATATATCATGAATGTGATGAGCGCCCATACTTCTTTCGCGTCCCAACTCCAGTACCGGCCCCAACTGATATTCGCCCAAATGGCACCTATGAATATTCCCAAGCCCAGTGTGACGAGGGCGGGGTATAGGAAAATGCGCGAAAGAACGGCAAGTGCCTCCAACATTTTTCGGTTCTTTTTATCGAACATGGCAATGCTAATGGCAGTGAAGCCGCAAACGAACGTCAATGCCAAGAGAGCATAGCTCATCATGATTACACTCACATGTATGCTCAAGAGCGGACTGTTGAGTACAGGCATAAGGTGTGTAATCGTCGGATCCATCTGTCCGATGTGACAGACAAGCATGAAAAAGCCCGAAAGTAGGGAACCGAACACGAGTAGGAGGCGCATTTGACGGCGTAAAAGCAGCACCGACAGTTGTACGAACCATGCTATCATAAGCATCGTTTCGTACCCGTTAGACATGGGAATGTTGCCTGTAATAATCCATCGCAAGGCGAGTAATAGGCTTAATACGCCGAACAAGAGCACGAACGTTGCGGTAAAAAGAACGTCGATAATGCGGTTCGTGCGTCGTGAAAGTCGGCTTTTCCCCGTAATACCGTATATCAGCCAAAGGATGGCAAGCACTCCAAGACAGAGATTTGCCATAAAGAGGAACGACACGAAGGGGAAAGAATTGTATAATCGTTCGGCTTTGGTCTGTGTAATCGTGGGCAGGCTTTTCTTTCCATTTATTACTTGGAACTTGCGGAGCCCCCATATAAGGCTGTTTGCGTGCTCGTAGTTTCCGGTAAGGGCATCTGAATAAAGAATGTTGAACAACTCTTTGATGTATTTCCTGTGTATCGAATCAATACTTACCGGCAGTGCTTCGGTGGGCGCATACCACCGTATAGTATGCTTATTTCTGCTGTCTGTATAGGGAAAAACCTTGAGTAATGTGCCTTTGCGCACGTTCAATACCAGCTGAATGCGATCGTCTAAATCGCCTGCCTGCTTATGGAATGCATCTTGATTGCCGGCATAAAGCTCTTCGATATATGGTGCCAAGCGGTATCCTTGCGCCCCCATGTTAAAGAAGGCATTGATGGAACTATAATCAGGCAGTTGCAGTGTTTCTTTGAAAACGCCGTTCTTTATCTTAATAATGGGCTCATTGCTCCATTCGTTTCCCCAAAAGATGAAACCCAGAAGTACTTGCTCTGCACTATACTCCTTATAGATTGGTTTGCCGTACAGTTTTTTCGTAAAATCAATGGCGAATGTCTGTAGCGGACAGATACGGTTGTTGTAATCGATGTAGAGTTTGCCGAACTCGTATGCAGTTTCTTTTGGAAAAGTTGTAACGGCAAATGTAGGGGTGCCGATGCCCCATGTGAGCAGTATAAGCAATATCCCTTTTTTCAGTAACGGACTTTTCAATAAGGTTCGAAAGGTACCTTTAGGATCGATCAGAAGATAGAGTAGAGAGAAAAACAAGAGCGAATAGCCTACATAGGTTATCGGAATGCCGTAAGGATCGCTATTGATCGAGAGAACGGTTCCTTTCTTGTCATCGTCGTAAGAGCTTTGATAAAGGCGTATGCCAGCAAAACGCATGATGTTATTCATGGACACCTTGCCGCTTTTAATTGTGTTTCCGCGGGTGATAACGATATCTGAAGCATAGTCGGAAATGGCCTCTGTCCCCTCATGATAGTAGATGTGAAAGCGACGAAGCTCGATTTTGAACGGCAGTTCGTACTGTTTCATGCCTTCATTCGTATCTCTTTTGAAATATTTATCGGTGGTCTCGCCTTCTCGGAGATGGATGGCACCAATATAAGATGTGAGGTGAGTGAGCAGTGCACCAATGAGAATAATCAGGAAAGAGAGGTGGAGCAACAGCAGATTCCACCGTCTCATTTTACTTTTCAGTATATATGTAATGCCCGTAGCAGTAAGCATGGTCCATAAAAGAATAAACCACCATGCCCCATAGATGTATGATGCCGTGTAAGTAGTATCGGTATATTTCTCTACAAAAGTGGCAGTAGCCATTACGATGATGATACATATATAGAGAAATATGAGTGCTTTCTTGATCATTTTTGTATATAAAAATATAGGGATGGGTATATACCTCATCCCTATGATTGATATGTATAAAGGGTTAGATCGATCTGAGGAATTTTACTACGGCGTCTCTATCAGCCTTCGATAAGTAATAGAATTTCTCGGCAGACCTATAGGCATCGCTGTTTTTACTGTATGCATGCCACATGATAGCCTCTATTTCGTTACGGGCGCGACAGTCGTGTAACCGATCTTCATGCCCTGTATTTACAAGAGATAAGCCCCTTCCCCATAATGGAGTTGTACGACACCATGACCCGTGAATGCCATTCTTCATGTAGAGTCTGTGCTGTACTAAGTCGGTATATGGATAAATCGTTTGTTTCGGATAAATGGGCAAGTTCAAACGATTAGCAATGATAGGAGCCGGAGCCCAGTAATCATCTGTACCGGTTTGCCACTTCGGGCGATGACAATTGGCACACCCGATTTCCATAAATACTTTCTTACCCCTTTGTACGGTAGCATCGTTCAAGTCACGTGCACGGGCTACAGCAAGACCACGGTGCCAAACCATGTACTGCCAGAAGTTAAGATCGCTCATCTCGGGGGCAAAGTTATGCCATTTATTATTAAACTGATTGGTTTTCGGATCAAGCAAGTTTCTTACCATTCCACGGATGCTATCCGGCGTACCGTCGCCATAATAAGGAGATGTAGGATCTGCCTGAATTTTGGCAATCACACTGCTATTCTCGGACATTGCCTTGGCCCATGCCGAAGTTGTATAAAGGTATGGACGGTCGCTGCGGCTTACGTTTGTAATATTCCACATCGCATTAGCACCTGCCCCATCTTGGAGAGAGGCACGCGTCATAGCGTAAGTGAATTTCTTTACCTTCATCGTGCCGTCTGCCAATTTATACCAAGCACCGTTTGCTTTACCAAGTTTAGGATCGCCGGCCCAATCATTCTTGGTTTTATCCCACATGTTCGGGTTCAATTCTATGAATTTAGCTTCCTTGGCATACTGGGCTTTCATGGAATCTTGCGGTATGGCATCTAAAAGACCGGTACCGTATAATCCGATTGTGGACTCCAAACGTACGGCATAGTTGGTGGGTATGGGACTTGTATTGAATGCTGTAGGCATAATCGTAACCTCGGGATAGATAAGGTCATATTTCTCTCCATCGGGGAAAGTCATCGGCAGTCCGCTTTCCATTGCTGTAATGTTTTCCCATTTGATACTGATGCCGTTTTCGTCGACAGGAGGAAGGAATGGAGATACGGCACGTGTTTGTGGCATGCCGGTTATTTCACTTATGTATGGTCCGTCGTCACTATTGGCACCATCGGAAGGATGGTATATTACGAGTAGATAGCCGTTGCCTCTTTCGTCGGCATTGTATTTAGATACGCGCCACCCGTGCCCATAAGCGGGATGGCAGTCTATGCATGCTGCCCGAACGTATGCCGGACCTAATCCGGTAAAGTCTTTTGTCGTACTTGATTCGCGAAAATAATGTTCGAATAATATCTCACCACGTTTGAAAGGTTGCAGAAAATCTCCGTTTGTTATAGATGGAGTTTCGTCTTCATAACAACTGCTGGTCGTGTTTTCCGTAGTCCCTAATTCCCCTCCCGGATACCATTCGGATTTGTCAAATCCCTCTACTGCCTGCCCTATATACTTATAGTCGTCTTCGCCATTTGTACTGATCAGTCTTTCATCTTCGTCTGAACATGATAGCAATGTACCCGCTATGAGACAGCAAAGCAATAGAAGTTTATAGTTCTTAAATGGTTTCATAATGTTGTAATTGATCACATTGTTTCTTTTTAACCTATAATAGTCGTACCTGTATCATTTGGTATAATGCAGATACAACTACTATTTATCGCTGGTAGAAAGTCTGTCAGTTTGCCAAAACCCACTTAGATGTTTCTGTAAGTGCATCGTCAAGTGCGCTGACAGCATCCATTGCGGTCTTAACATACGATGCTCCCGGGTTTTGAACAAATGCCTTATTACTGTTCTGGCATGCCTTTAAAGCGAGCAATGCTGCCGTGAGTTTGTTTTGTAGGTTTGTGGCCATTGCTGCATTGTGGGCTGTCAGATATGCCATGATCGAATTATCACTGTAGGCTGATTGATTGTAATTCCCATAAAGACTATTCTGAATACTTTGAATATTATCATAGAAGTCTGTAAAAGAATTATAGCTGTACGGGGACTCAATATAGTTAGGATCATCTTCCTCTTTATTACCATTCTCTCCTTCATGGTATGTCGGAGAAGAACTGGTGTGGGTTCGATAGGCCTGTCCCATTTTCTGATCTGCCACTTCTGCACAGATATTCGAGCATCCGGAGATAAATATAGTTTCGAGAACTTTCTTCCATGATGCAGACGCTAATGAGCTCTTTGACGTGTTTGCAGCAAGCAAGTCTTCACCATAGCTTAACCCTGTTTTGGTAAGAGTGCCGAAATCATCGAAGTTCTTTGCGCATTCTGCCACGCGTGCTATGTGGTTTGCAGGAGCTTTATTGCCCTCCCAAGCCACTTCGAGCTGATAACATTTGTCACGCAAGTCGCCGGCTACTGCCGATGCAAAGATCACCTCTTCTTTTCCGGTAACCGTTACATTTTTAAAATAAGCATTGCCATTCGGATCAACATAATTCTCTTTTTCGTTGTTATTGAAGAAAGTAGCAGGGCGATTTTTACCATCGCGGAAGAATATGAATTCTATCCCGTGGAATCCGAGATTATCAGGAATTAAATTCTTTCGTGCAAAATCGACACCTGTATTGGCATTCAGGCCTGCAATCTTATCTTTATTAGACAGGTCTTTGGCCAAAATTTCAACTGCGAGAGGCCATGTGTCGATGTGTGGATCGATGTTGAAGTCTGTTGCTGCGCCGTAAAGAAAGGCTTCAGACTCTTCCCAATAGTTGCGAGCAGCCTTATACGACGAGCATATAGCGTCTATCTCGCTTTGATTGACGTTCGTTCCGGCGTTGAGTTTAGCCTTTAATGCTGCGATTTTATTGTATAGTCCTTCGCTTTCTATTGCCAAATTGCTGTAAGTGGGATACACTACATCGTTCAAATAGCGTTGTGTGATACTCTGTATTTCCGCATTCTGTGTAGCTAAGTCGGTACCACCGTTTCCGTTGTTGTCACTGCTACAGGCAACTGTACTTAATGTAAGTGTGCCCGACATTGCAAAGAAAAGTGCATTTCTGAATAACTTTTTCATTTGTTTTTCTATTATATTAATTATAATTGAATATATTGTATTTGCTTTATTTACATAAAGAAACCTTCATAGGCTATACCGATATTGATGCTGGGCTCATTGTTATAGTTAGCCTTTAAATAACGTTTGGAGTAATCTGCTTTTAAGACTATCTGCGGTATGGGATAGTAATTTACTCCGAAAGTCATACATTTTCTTGATGTATATTCGTACTTACTCTGTGTTTTTTCGGGAATGTACGAGTTGTAATAGTCGAAACGGCCGAACACATACAGCTTCTGTTTATCAGCCCGAAGTTTTACTATTTGGGAGAAGATGTCGTATCCTGCTTCTATACCTATGGCGACAGCATTCTTTCCTACTTTGGTAACGTCGTACGGAGAGCTCTTTTGAGAATTGGCCTTTGCACTGTTTAACATCGGTGTATCGGATATGTATCCGTAATCTGCCTGCCCTCTAACGATCCAATTAAACCGATTAAGCGTGAAATCAAATGAGCCTATAAATGTGTTGGCTTGGGTTTTATCGTAGGTTTTTCCTGCTCCTTGCATCTCATTCGGGTAGGTGTTGTGCATGGATTGGCCGTAATATCCGCTCAATCCTAAACGTAGACCTTTAATAGAATAATTATCTGTACGGAACGCAAAGCCATATTTGTTAGCTGGCTTGAACTCATAAGCCGATCCGGCACCTTTGTGAATCCATCCATCACGGCTAAACATCATGGCGTCAAGTCCGGCTACCATCATTATTTCGTAGCGGAATTTGCCATACTTGCCCCAAAAACTAACACCAGTATCGTGCCATGTAGAGGGAAGGATGGTGTTTTCTCCCTCCGGACGGTATATCGTGAAGAAGTTTAAAGGCTCATGATGTGCGTTATTCAGACCAACCGGCACGATGATATGACCGAGTTTTATGTTTGCCCATTGGGCAAAGCGCTTGTTGATCCAAAACTGTTCCAACTCAACTTCGCCGCCTTTTTCTACTTCAACTTCATACTCTCCGCCTTCATCGGCTTCTATTTCGGTAGCAGAGCCCGTTCCTGTGTGTTCAAACTCGATTTCTGTGCCCAATGTCCAGCCCTTTCCGAAGTCGTAACCCAAATAAATAACGGTGTGAGGAATGTCAAAACGCCCGTTGCTTGGATCATCTTTATACTTGCTTTGATTACGATAACGGTATTGATTATCGCTATAAAAGTTACGAGAATAAGCCACTTCTCCATATCCCCCTATACTTAGCCGATTGCCTTTGGCATGTTGCATAACACTGTCGGAAGCGTTTACTTGTGCTTTTACATGCTGAGACGTAAAACTTCCTATTGTCATACCTACGACAAAAGCTACTATAAATTTGTTCATTTGAATAAATTGTGTTGTTTAAAAAAACATTTTGATCATATTACAGCTGCAAAAGTAAGTCGTTTAAAATGACCGTACAATACCTAAAATAATGTATTTTTAATAAACTTTTAATAAAAAATACCTATTTGTGGCGATAGAAATAAGACAAAAAGATAAGTGCAGTTTTTCAGTTGCGTTTCCGTCTTCAATTGTCTTGTTATTAACATAATAATAATTGAATTGGATTGTGACCATTGTCGATCGAAAGTGGTAACCGTCACTGCACTTATTCTTAATGCAAAGATACGTTATTTATAGTATCGTTGCAATACTTAAAAGTAATGAAAAACATATTCCTTACTTTTAGGTATAGAAGGCTTGTTATGAGGTTTTTAGAGCTGTTTTCATTATATAGCTATTATATTATTAGGTATCGGATGGATTTTGTTACCCCGTTAGAATGATATAATAATTTAAGGAATAGCAAAAACAGTCGAAGAAATTCGACGAGAGTATTGTATATAGTAAGATGATGAGATTGATATAGGGAATATATGTATATTGCTTAAGTCTGCTACCTGTGCTACATATATCCGGTTTTTAACGATATTGAGAGGTATCTTTGTAAAATATAGGCGTATCTGCTTATAAGACAGAAAGATACGCCTATAATATTTATTGCAATTTACTTGCTACGAAAGTTGCAAGTTCTTCGCCGCGCAGTCCGGCTGTGAGGATGGCTCCTTCGCTGTTTACAACAATGGTGAAAGGTATAGAGGTTATTCCCAACATCTGTGCTGCGGCGTTATTCCACCCCTGAAGATCGGAGATATGAGTCCAATTCATGTGCATACGTTTTACGGCATTTTTCCATGATTGTTCATCTTTATCGAGTGAAATACCGATGATACCTAAGCCTTTATCGCTGTATTTGTTGTATAAGTCGACCATATAAGGAGCTTCTTGCATACACGGGCCGCACCAACTTGCCCAGAAATCGATGACCGTAATCTTATGTTTACTTATCTCGTCCCTTACGGATATGCTTCCTCCGCCGATATGATTCATTTTGAAATCTGGCAAGATATTTTCGGTATTTGGGGATTGTGGCTCCTGTTTCGGGGAAGTTTTGGACTGACAGCCGAGAAATATAAATCCGGCGAAAGCCAGTATGAAGATTTTCAGATTTAGTTTCATATAGTTCGGATTATACGAGGTATTGCGAGGATATACTCTGGTTATTTACTACGCGGCGTATGGTCTCGGCAAACATGTCGGCAACTGATAGCTGCTTCACCTTTGAACAACGGTTGGTATAAGGAATTGAATCGGAGAAAACAATCTCTTCTATCGAGGATGCTTGTACGCGTTCCGATGCCGGACCGCTCATGACACAGTGAGAAGCACATGCGCGTACGCTCAGTGCACCGGCCTTTTTCATGATATCGGCAGCCTTAGTGATAGTACCGGCTGTATCGACCATATCATCTACAATCACCACATTTTTGCCTTTTACATCACCGATGATTTGCATACTGTCCACAACGTTGGCACGAGCACGTGTCTTATTGCAAAGAACTAATGGGCATCCTAAATATTTGGCATAGGTGTTAGCGCGCTTAGAACCCCCAACATCCGGACTTGCAATAACGAGTTCCTTTAGTTTGAGGCTCTGTAGATACGGCAAAATGACACCGGAAGCGTAGAGATGGTCTACTGGTACATCGAAGAACCCCTGAATTTGATCGGCATGTAAATCCATTGTAATTAAACGATCTATACCTGCTACGCTCAGCAAATCGGCAACCAGTTTAGCTCCAATGCTCACTCTCGGTTTATCTTTGCGGTCTTGACGAGCCCAACCAAAGTAAGGTATCACAGCTATGACGTTACGCGCCGATGCACGTTTGGCTGCATCGATCATTAATAATAGCTCCATAAGATTATCAGAGTTAGGGAATGTGCTCTGAACGAGGAATACATCACGGCCGCGGATTGACTCTTCGTAAGATACGGCAAACTCTCCGTCGGAAAATCTTGTAACAACCAAGTTTCCCAGTGGGCAATCTAAACTTGCGCAGATCTTCTCTGCAAGGTATCTCGTGTTAGTACCTGAGAATACCAAAAAAGAGTTATTTTCACTCATTTCTTTTAGCGTTTATGAAATTATAAAGTGTATTTCTTTTAACTAATTGTTTTATGTAATTTTTCAAAATGAGTCAGAATTGTTTTAAAATCAGTCTGTCTGTGTATATCGAAATGCTGCCATAGGTCGCCACATATGACTATTCCGCCGAAGCCGAGTTGCCTGACAATTTTAGCATGCTCGATATTCATGCCTCCAAAAGCAAATACATGCTTGTCTATAAGGCCTTGATAAGAGGCTTCCTCCAACTGTTTTATATTGAAATTCGACTTTTTTTCTTTGAATTCTATGCTATCGAAGATGTTTCCGAGGAAAACATAATCGGATTTCTTTTTTAGTTTTTTCAATGTTGTCAAGTCTGTACATGATCTGCCAATGCTACCTTTATAACCGGAAGGATACGTTGCTTTATCATTGTCTATATGTATGCCTGCCAAATGAAATTCGTTTTTTAGATGGTAATGGTTATGAATAGTGATTTTACTGTGATGTTCTTCGGGTAATAAAGACAACAACCGCTCTAAATATAAAGAAGATGCCCCCGGCTTGTATACATGAAGATTTTCCATACCTTCATTGAAGAGGGTGGCGAGTATATTGTCTTCTTCTACGAAAAATGTAGATTTAGTAAGTATTACAAGCTTCATCGTCATTACTTTTCGGTTTGCAAATGTATGAAAAAACTTGCAATCTTGCAATTATATCCGATAATAAAAAGCTATCTTTGCATGATAAAAACGATTTTTAATATTGGGATGAAAGTGGACTTGAAAACTTTTGATGGCTTAGACAAACCGGCATATGTGGCGGAAGAGCGTAGGCTTCGGCATAATTTGTCTATAATAAATAAGGTGGCGGAACGGGCTGATGTGGAGATTATTCTAGCTTTTAAGGCCTTTGCTTTATGGAAATGTTTCCCGATATTCAGAGAATATATTCGGGCTACTACGGCGAGTTCTTTATATGAGGCACGTCTCGGATTTGAAGAGTTTGGAGCGAAAACACATACTTTTTCGCCTGCATATACTGATTATGAAATTAATGATATTGCGTCTTATTCAAGCCATCTTACCTTTAATTCGCTGTCTCAATATGAACGATTTCATAAACGTGTGTGCAAAGAAAATCCAGATATTAGCATTGGGTTACGTGTAAATCCAGAATATTCTGAGGTTAGTACCGATTTATATAATCCATGTTCGCCCGGTACACGCTTCGGGATAACGGCAGATAAATTACCCGCTGTGCTACCCAAAGACGTGGATGGTTTTCATTGTCATTGCCATTGTGAGAGCGGAGCCGATGTATTTGAGCGTACATTGGCTCATATTGAGGGAAAGTTCTCGAAATGGTTTCCACAACTAAAGTGGATCAATTTCGGAGGTGGGCACCTTATTACACGGAAAGATTATGATATAGAACGGCTTGTATATATTCTTCAAAGATTTCATGCACGATACCCTAATTTGAAAATAATCCTCGAACCGGGGAGTGCTTTTGCATGGCAAATTGGTTCCCTTGTATCACAAGTCGTCGATATAGTAGAAGACCAATATATACGCACGGCTGTGTTGAATGTTAGTTTTACTTGTCATATGCCCGATTGTCTTGAAATGCCGTATATGCCTAATGTGCGTGGAGCAGAAATAGTTGAGGAATCTAATGTAAATGACAAGGCGAAGGAGTTTCTCTATCGTTTGGGGGGAAATAGCTGTTTGGCAGGTGATTTTATGGGCATGTGGCAATTTGATCATGAGTTGAAAGTGGGAGAAAATGTGATTTTTGAAGACATGATACATTATACAACTGTAAAGACGTGTATGTTTAATGGGATAACTCATCCATCAATAGTTATAGCTCATGATGATGGGAGGCTTGAGATTTTGCGACAGTTTGGCTATGAAGATTATAAAAGTAGAATGGACTAACGGCTCCAATTTACTTTTTAGAAAAAAAATACAGTAAAAGTTTGGAAAGTCGGAAAAAAACATTACCTTTGCAACCGCATTTAGAGAAGTGCTCCTTAATAAGGGATAATGCGGCAATAGCTCAGTTGGTAGAGCGCGACCTTGCCAAGGTCGAGGTCGCGGGTTCGAGCCCCGTTTGCCGCTCATTTCTTGAATAAATGATGGAATGAAGTCGGGAACTTCAAGTTGCCCAGGTGGCGGAATTGGTAGACGCGCACGTTTCAGGTGCGTGTGTTTTACGACGTGCAGGTTCGAGTCCTGTTCTGGGCACAATTTATTCAGAGAGAAAGACTTGTTGGAGAGGTGGCGGAATTGGTAGACGCGCTACTTTGAGGGGGTAGTGAAAATTGTTTCGTGGGAGTTCGAGTCTCCTCCTCTTCACCATTTTTATTATACTTTTTTACGCTCTGCGGCAATAGCTCAGTTGGTAGAGCGCGACCTTGCCAAGGTCGAGGTCGCGGGTTCGAGCCCCGTTTGCCGCTCATTGTATTTTTAAGAGAAACATACACATCAATGAATTTATATTTAAGATACTTTGATAGAGAAGCTTTAGTATACAATGTTGAAGAGGCTTTGGATTTTCTTCATTCTATTCCCGAGATAGAGATGACACCAGATATTGAAGCAGATATAAGAGATTACGTCTCAAGTAATGTTTTCTATCCGAAGCGTTATAAAGTAAGGCCTAGAGTGTACTTTATTATTATAAAGACTACAGCCGAAACGATGACGGATTTTAAACAAAAGAAAGCTTTGCATCCGATGATACCTACGAACGGTTTAGCCAATGATAAGCATGAACTGATGAATAGTGTTGCTACGCGATTAACGGAAAATCATCCCGGTTGGTATGAGGGAGTATTAGATTTTAAACGTGTTGTTATGGTTCCGGCAACGGGTAAGCACGAATATCGGGATACTCATTTTGTAGTCCAATGTAAGGCAGACTCCGGTTTAGATTGTTATAATAGAATTGTTGAATATTTACGTTCTCGTGTTGATGGACGTTCACAATTCCCTTCTGCCAAAGGCAAGAATTTTCATTTCAAATATCTTGGTATGTGGAAGTAATTTTACGTGGAACGGACATAAATTAACTTAATGACTTACAAATATGAATAAGGTAATGCTGATAGGTAATGCGGGTAAAGAGCCTGATGTGAGATATTTTGAGGTCGATCAGGCAGTTGCGCAGCTAAGTCTTGCCACAACCGAGCGAGGCTATACACTTCAAAACGGGACTAAAGTACCCAATCATACTGATTGGCATACTGTTGTATTTTATCGAGGATTAGCAAAAATTGTTGAGAAATATGTACATAAAGGCGATAAGCTATATGTAGAAGGGCGCATACGTTACCGTACTTATGATGATCAGCGAGGAATGAAGCGATACGTGACAGAAATTCTTGCCGAAAATATGGAACTTTTATCACCCAAACCGCTAATGCAAGGAGAAGGTAATCAGACACAGGAATCGTCAGACAAACCAATTTCTACAGATACACAAGGTCCGTTACCTTTTTAAATATTTACGATTTATTGTTAATAGATAGAAATTGAACTTTTCTAATATAAACGATTCTTTAACCGACGTCTATCTGCAATATCCTACGATTGGTGTCATCATAGCAGCGTTATTGGCTGCTATCCTACTATTAGTGTCAGGTTTTGCAAGTGGTTCGGAAATAGCATTTTTCAGTCTTTCTCCGGTAGATATTGCCGAACTTGACGGCGAAAAAAGAGAGAAAGATAAATACATAGAAGAACTTCGTAACGATAGTGAACGAACTTTAGCTACTATATTGATAGCCAATAACTTCGTTAATGTCATGATTATCATGTTGTGTAATTATGTTTTTGGCTCAATTGTTCATTTTGGACCGAAGGCCTATTGGCTTCAGTTTGTCTGTATAACGGTTATACTTACTTTTCTTTTATTATTATTTGGCGAGATTATGCCAAAAGTTTATAGCCGACAAAACCCTTTGCAATTTTGTAGAAGAGCCGTAAAAGGTGTATTATTTATGCGTAAACTATTTTGGCCAATAGAGAATTTGCTATTGGGAAGTGGCGTGTTGGCAGAAAAGGTGGTGCAAAAGGAAAGTCATGTGCTAAGTATGGATGATCTGGAACAGGCGTTAGAACTTACTGATAAAGAGGATATTAAGGACGAGCAAAGCATATTGCAGGGTATTATACGTTTCGGAGATGAGACGGCCAAAGAGGTTATGACCAGTCGCCAAGATATTGTGGATATCGATATACACAGCCCGTTCGATGAAGTATTAAGGTGTATTATCAAAAATAATTATAGCAGAATACCCGTTTATCAAGATAATGATGATAATATTCGAGGAATACTTTATATAAAGGATTTGCTTCCGCATTTAAACAAGCCGGCCGGCTTTAGGTGGCAAAGTTTGATACGTCCACCGTATTTCGTACCTGAAACGAAAAAAATCGATGATCTGCTGCGTGAATTCCAAGAAAATAAAGTTCATATAGCAATCGTGGTCGATGAGTTTGGCGGAACCAGTGGTATTGTAACCTTGGAAGATATTTTGGAAGAAATTGTAGGGGAGATCAATGATGAATACGATGAAGAGGAAAAGAT
The DNA here is from genome assembly GCF_000185145.2 of Hoylesella oralis ATCC 33269. Classification (GTDB taxonomy): domain Bacteria; phylum Bacteroidota; class Bacteroidia; order Bacteroidales; family Bacteroidaceae; genus Prevotella; species Prevotella phocaeensis. The sequence continues at coordinate 2,056,764 of NZ_GL833119.1, read as the reverse complement.
TTATTCTAAGCTCAACTATAATACTTATGTCTTTGAAGGGAAAACGCTACTTAGCGACTTTTGTCGTATACTGAATATTGCAGACGATGAATTCGAAGATGTCGAAGGCGATGCTGATTCGCTTGCCGGATTGTTGCTTGAGATAAAGGGTGATTTCCTCAGTATACGTGAAAAAATTGATTATAAAAACTATACTTTCGAGATTTTGGGTATAGAAGAAAGACGTATCAGCAAGATAAAAGTAGTCGTACACGAGATAAAACATGATGCATCTCTCGAAGAATAATAGGTCGTATGGCACTCGTTTCAATTGAAGACATTGCCCCCAATATAAGATTAGGGATATGGCGTATCGAAGAAACCGTAGATGAATTACTTGCCTGTGATGCACGTTTATCGAAAGTCATGCCATATCTTACTGCTTACCATCATCAGGAACGTCTGCGTGAAAAACTTGCTGTATACGAACTTGTTTTTATATTAACTGGTGGCACAGTTATGGAAATCAAGCACCGGCAGAATGGAAAACCTTATCTTGAGGGATGGAACATCAGTATAAGTGATACTAAAGGTTATGCTGCGGTTGTGGTTTCAAAAGAAAAGAAAGTGGCAGTTGATATTGAATATTTTAGCGATCGAGTATCTCGTATTGTTCGAAAATTCATCCGTTCTGATGAATATGCTGCGACGATAGAGGCGCAATTAATCAATTGGAGTGCCAAGGAAACAACTTATAAATATTTCTCGGAGCAAAATTTACAGTATTTTGAGATGCGCTTACAAGTTTTTCAAGAAAACTGTTTGGGCTCTGTAGTTGTAGAAAATCTGAAGATGAAAGGCAAAACACTATGCGTCCACTACAGAATCAATGATGTTTTTGTTCTCACTTATGCTTATGACGAACGCACGCATCACCTATCTGTAGAATAAAAAAACAATTATTTTTCTCATTTTAAGATTTATAAGTTCTTTTACGATACTCTTTGTTTGCAAAAACTTTATGATAATTTTATCGTTTTCGAATTTATTTTGTAATTTTGTGCTCGCATTTGGAAAAGATAGCTTTTAGGGCTATATACTATGCTATATTTTTAAAATTGTTACGAGTTTATAAATTTAATAAGTTAATGAAAAAAGTATTCTTGGCGATTTGTATGTTCATTGCGACAACGACATGGGCTACAGGTCTTGCAAAGATAGGTGAAGCAGAGTTTGGAAAGAGCTATCAAGAGATAGTACCATTGTTAGAAAACGAATTCGGTATTCCGATTTCTGTTACATCCGAGCAGGTGGTGTATGAACATAAAAATTATCAAGGAGTTAATTTTGATAGAATAGTTTTCAATTTTAGAAACTCTAAATTTGCAGAAGCACGCTTTTACATAAAAACATCATCCAAGGCAACGGCCAATAATACTGTAAAAGAATTGGTGAAGAAGTTTACCAATGCAGAAACGGTTTCTTGTGATTTTGATGACGGTTCTTATTTCTATAAAGATGGTCGAGCACCTGTTGGTAGTGGACGTCTGTTTACCATTTCGTCGTTGCGTTTGCAGGGAGAGTGGAATGCAGAAGTAAGATATGGTCCTTTTAAATATTAAACAAACTGTAATTAAAAAAAGTTTGTATGTTATGGACAGAAAGCTCCCATCCGAGATAATTATCTCGGATGGGAGCTTTCTTTTGCGTCACAAAAGAATGTATATGTAAAGTCCAAGGCCGATAGAGTTACCTTGGATGTGAATGAACTGATGATCTCCGCCAGTCCGGGGGTAGGTCCTGCTAAACACTCCGGCGATCCGGACTTCCTTGACGAAGAGTGGGAAGAAGAAGACACTGATAACGAGGAACAGTTATTTTTATAAAGATAGAATTTGATTTCTTTTATAACTCTCTATTATAAATACGTGTGGAACTGGTAGATGCATCTCGTTCCATTTCAAATTTGCAGCATCTTTCTCTGCAGTAACACGAATGTGGTTGCCGTTAACGATAACTTTTTCTTTTCAACATCAGTTTTGATAGTTCCGTTGAATTGTCCGTGTATTGTTTCGTATTTCAGCGGTCCGGGCGGCGGTGTGGGCACCTTGCTTTACGGCAGACGGCGTGCACCGACCAGAAGGCTTATGGTAGCGGGATGCCCGTTTCTTTGGTGGGCGTTCTGCCGTTATTTGTGGGGCATGCATGAAGTTTTTGTATGTGCTGCAACGATTTTTGGATTATTTTGCTTATTTTTGCAACATAATACTAAACGGCGCGGGCTCGACGCCCCGCAATCATTAATTAAAAAACACCAAGGTATGCTTAGAAAAATGCAAGTTTTGACGGCGGCGATGCTCTTGCTCGCCTCTGCCGTCATGGCGCAAGTCACAACGTCGGGCATCAGCGGAAAGATCACCTCGGCAGGCGGCGAAGTGATCGGAGCCACGGTCACGGCAAAACACGAACCCTCAGGCACTGTTTATCGCGCCATAACCAACACCGACGGGCGCTACACCATACAGGGAATGCGCGTGGGAGGGCCTTACACCGTGGAGATAACCTACGTGGGGCACCAGCCCAAGAGTTTCAACAACGTGACTTTGCTGCTCGGCGAGACGCGCAACCTGTCTTGCTCTCTCGAAGAAGACGCACACGAGCTGCAAGAGCTCGTGGTTACGGGAAAGTCGGGGCTGAACGCCAGCAAAACGGGAGCGGCCATGAGCATCGATGCAGACATGATAGGTAAGATGCCCTCGGTGTCGCACAGTATTTCCGATATAGCCCGCATGAACCCGCAGCTAACTACGAACAATCAGTCGGGCGCCATGTCGTTCGCGGGAACCAATAACCGCTATAACGCTTTCCAGATAGACGGTGCCATGAATAACGATGTGTTCGGACTGACTGCCAGCGGAAGTAACGGTGGGCAGGCAAATACGCAGCCCGTTTCTATGGAAACCATCGACCAGATACAGATTAACATTGCGCCGTTCGACGTGCGCCAGAGCGGTTTTACTGGCGGGGCCATCAATGCCATCACCAAGAGCGGCACCAACGATTTCCACGGAAGCGCCTACGCCTATGGGAATAATGAAAACCTCGTCGGCCGACACTATAAAAATCCCGACGGCACCTATGCCCAGCCTTACCAAGACGAGCGGGAATACCTCTTCGGCTTTACGCTCGGCGGCCCGATCGTGAAGAATAAGCTGTTCTTCTTCGCCAATTACGAGAAGTCGGACAAGCATTATCCCAACCAGTATGGCTTGGGAGCCGAAGGCTCTGACGTACCCGTAGACCGCGCCAAAGAAATTCTCGAGAATATCAAAGAAATGGCATCGGCACAGGGCTACAACTACGGGCAAGACTACGTTACGCCGTCGATCTATACCAAAAGCGAGAAAATGGGACTGAAGCTCGACTGGAATATCAACGACTTCAATAAACTTTCCGTGCGCTGGAGCTACGTGAAGGGTAACCAAACAAAGGCGAACGGAGGCCGGAAGATTCTGGTGAGCGGCGACCGCCCCTACGAGTTCGCCTCGAAAACGCATACGTTTATTGCGGAACTACAGAGCCGCTTGTCGGCAGTGCTGAGCAACGAAGCCCGCGCCACTTACGTAAACGTGCGCGATGCGCGTACCTCGGGGGCGCCTTTCCCCTCGGTGACGGTTTCAAACGTTGGCACCGGAGGCGGGGCCGTATATATCGGCAACGACTATAATTCTATGGCCAACAGCCTCGACCAAGACGTGTTTACCTTGGAAGACAACCTTACGTGGTATAAGGGCAACCACACCTTTACGTTCGGAACTCACAACGAGTTCTATCAGTTTGCCAACCTATATATTCCGAATCTTTACGGCGGCTACACCTTCGACAGCTACGACGAGTTCAAAAACTATTACGATAACTGGAAAGCCGGCAATCCCGACGGAACGAGCATCAAGGACTACCGCTTTCAGCGGGCCAACGTAGATGTAACGGGTGATGCGCACTGGAAACCCGAATTCGGTGCCGGCCAGCTGGGATTCTACGTGCAGGATAAATGGGACGTAACGAACAGCTTTCAGCTTACCTACGGCCTACGCATGGATATGCCGCTCTTCTTCGACACGCCCACCGAGAACAAGGGCTTCAACGAGTATGCTACCGCACAGGGGTGGAACTACAAGACCAACCAGCGGCTCAGCTCTACGCCGATGTGGAGTCCGCGGGCCGGCTTCCGCTGGGACATCGAGAACAACCGCAAGTTTATCCTCCGCGGAGGCGTGGGCATCTTTACCGGCCGCATCCCGTTCGTTTGGCTGAGCAACAACTTCTCTAACACGGGCGTGCAGTTCTCTAATTACCGCACCAGCGGCACGAAAGACTTGCGCCTTATCCTCGATCCCAATAAGCAGGAAGACAACGCTGCGCTTCTGAAGGCGAGCGGGAGCCAGACGATCAATCTGTTCGACAAGAACTTCAAGTTCGCGCAGAGCCTCCGCTTCAATCTCGGCTTCGACTTCAATCTGCTGGGCATCGACTGGACGGCCGAGGCCATTTATTCGAAAACATTGAACGATGTGTACTACCAGAATATTGCATACGAGGAAACCGGAAAAACATTCAGCCAGATGCCCTACGGCTATGCGTGGGACAACCGCCCCATGTATGAGCGTAAAACCAAGGGCACGCCGTATAGCGACATCTATCTGCTGAAGAACACGAGCAAGGGATATACTTACAGTCTTTCCATAAAGGGTGAAAAGCGTTTCGACTTCGGTCTCGACCTCACGGCAAGCTATACCTTCACCAAATCGAAGAGCATCAGTAGCGTTACTTCGTCCGTAGCGGCCAGCAACTGGAACAATACGCACACGTATCGCTTCTCCAACAGCCCTGAACTGGGCAACAGCGCCTTCAATATTCCCCACATTATCAAGGCGTCTGCCTTTTATCATCTCGACTGGGGGCGGAACAAACTCCTCACGACTACTGTCGGTATTATTTACGAGGGGCGCAGCGGCTCGCCATATTCCATCCTATATAGAAACGATATCAATGGCGATAACGGACGGGGCAACGACTTGATGTTCATACCAACCGACGAGCAGATCGACCAAATGCAGTTCATGCCGACTAAAGACTTCACCGCCGACCAGCAGCGGGCTAACTTTAAGCAGTGGCTTGCCAATACGCCTTACCTTAGAGATCACAGGGGAGAGTATTACAAGCGCTATGCGGACAACCTGCAGTTTGAAAACCATTTCGATTTGCATGTAGCCCAGAAGGTCAACATCAGGGTTGGAAAGTACGTACACGGCCTTGAACTGACTATGGATATTATGAACGTGGCCAATCTGCTCAACAAGAACTGGGGGCGCAGCTATGGCTCGGGCTATTCGAGCGAATTTATGAGTCCACTCACCTATAGCGGCAACGGTAAATTCCAGTTCCTTCAGACGCCCGATTACGTGCTAAAGAATCCTGACGATTACTATTCTCGCTGGCGCGGACAGATTGGCTTGAAGTACACGTTCTGATATGGTAATCGGTTTTAACGATATTGAAGAGCTTGCTATCGACGGTTTCAAAGGCGGTCGGGGTAGGCTCTATTCGCGCAATTACGCCGACGAGAAGTGTAAGATTATGCTGTCTACGCTTACGCCGGGGGCATCGAGTGGTAGCCATGTGCATGAGCGGAACTGTGAAGTTATTTATGTGCTCGAGGGCACGCTTACTTTTCATTACGACGGTAGAGTAGAGGAGGCGCACGCCGGAGAGGTGCATTATTGTCCGATGGGGCACAGCCATTACATGGAAAATCTGACCGAACACGACGTGAAATACTTCGCCGTAGTGCCCGAACATCATTAGGGCTCTGTTCTTCTCCGGTTCCTTCAACCGCAAAGGAACCGTGAGGGAAAAGCAAAAAGGCAATGTCCGAGAAAATGAACGGGTGAGGGGAATTCCAAATTCTGCAAGGCGCTTCGTCTCTTGGGTGGAACGAGAAGTAGCGATGGCTGTGCGTGCTGTGCCGGATCAAGATTAGGACTATGCTTGATAGGGGCGCCGGTTATGGCAGACAGGAATGTTGCCTGTACTTGATAGGGGTATTGGCTCTGTCTGATAGGGGTAACGTCTGTAGCGGTCGTTTGTATGTGGTATTTTCGCCACAGAATACGACAAAGTTTTTGTTGTGTGTCGTTCATGATATTCAAAAAGTGTGGCGAATATAAACCGAGATAAGGCTGGTGTTGCAAAAGCACCAGCCTTATCTCGGTTTTAGACGGTTTTTAATCTTTTATCTTCCAAAAGATTTCAACCATTTCAGCGGTTTCTTGATCAGCTGTTTGATACGGCTTTCTTGTTTCGGGGCTGTTTTTGCCGGTTGCGTAGCAGACTTATTTCTGTTCTGTCTGTAATTTCTATTCTTGTTAGAATTAGGCTTGTGTTGTTGATTTCCATGCTGCTGTTGTCGATTATCCTGCTGCCTGCCTTGCTTGCCATTTCGTTGCTGCCGGCGATCTGCCTGCTGCTGTTGCGGACCATCGGACTGCTGTTGGCGGTCGTGTCGTGGTTTATTGCTCTGTTGCTGGCGGTTTTTGTTTCTGTTGTTTCGCTCTTTATCGCCGGTTTGTCGGGACCTCTCCGCTTTTGTGCCATTGCTGTTGTCGGATTTGTGCTGTTGCCTATCATCGCCGTTTACCTTAGGCTTATGGCGATGGGCATTGGTGTCGCGACTCTTTCTGCGTATGGCTTTGGCCGAACGCCCGCCGCGTTGCGGTTTTCCGTGCGATTTATATTCCGGTCCTTTGCCCAGTCCTTCAGGCAAGGCGGTCTTCTCTACAGGTTTCCCGAGGAACTTTTCAATTTGCTGGAAATAATAGATATCGTCTTCGTTGATCAAGGTAATGGCTACACCGTCGCGGTCGGCCCGTGCTGTACGACCAATGCGATGCACATAGTCTTCGGCATCGTGGGGCACATCGTAGTTAATAACCATGGCTATATCATCGATATCGATACCTCGAGATATGATGTCGGTGGCAACAATCACATCGAGTTGCCCGCTCTTGAACTTGAACATCATGTCGTCTCTCTGCGCTTGTTCAAGGTCGGAGTGCATTTCTCCGCAGTTTACGTTCTTCTGCTGCAGCGCTTTGGTAATTTGCTTAACTTTCTGTTTTGAGCCGGAGAAGATGATTACGCGTTTCAGATCGCCTGCATTAAAGATATTTTTGATGATATCCATCTTCTGTGTTTCGTAGCACACGTAGGCGCTCTGCCTGATCTTTTCGGCGGGCTTGCTTACGGCAAGTTTTATGGTTACCGGATTTTTGAGCAGCGTATTGGCCAGCTCTTCTATCTTATCGGGCATGGTGGCCGAAAACATGATGGTCTGACATGTAGGGGGCAATTGCTTTGCAATGGTCATAATGTCTTCCGAGAAGCCCATATCGAGCATGCGATCGGCTTCGTCGAGTATGAAAAACGACACTTTGCTCAGATCTACATTGCCCAAACTAATGTGACTAATGAACCGGCCGGGGGTGGCAATAACAACATCTGCCCCCAATCGAAGGCTCTTCAGTTCTTGGTCGTATCGGTTACCGTCGTTGCCGCCGTACACAGCCACGCTGCTTACCCCGCTTAGATAGTAGCCGAAGCCCTGCATGGCTTGATCTATTTGCTGTGCCAATTCGCGCGTCGGGCTCATAATAATACAGTTGATGGCATCTTTCGGATAGCCGCCATCATCGAGCATGCTCAGTATCGGAAGCAGATATGCGGCGGTTTTTCCCGTACCTGTTTGCGCCACACCGAGCACGTCTCTCTTGTTCAATATTTCCGGAATACAGCGTTCCTGTACCGGTGTACACGTGTCGAAATGCATGTCATACAGTGCATCAAGCACGTTATTGTTTAAATTTAATTCGTCGAAATACACGATGTTATAGATGTATAATTATATGAATACTTGTTGATAATAGTGTTTGTTGCCTAATTCGGCGCTTGTCTGTAACAGAAATAGGCGATAAAAGCAAATAGAATATTGGGCATCCAAGCAGCAAGCATAGGTGGTGCACCGGCGTTGATGGCGAACGTGGATGACACTGTTTGCAGTAAAATATAGCCGAAGCTCAGTCCCATTCCTATTCCCAAATAGAGTCCCATGCCACCTTTACGCTTGCGGGAAGATAGAGATACTCCGATAATTGTCAGAATGAACGAGGCGAACGAGGCAGCTATTCGCTTGTGGTATTCCACCTGATATTGCACTACATTACCCGATCCGCGGTCGATTTGCTTAGATATATAGTCTTTCAACTGTGGGCTAGTGAAGGTTTCCTGCTGACCTTTGGAGTATACAAGGTCGGTCGGTTCCATTTGAATGAGCGTATCTTTCTCACCACCCGATGTGATATGCTCGCGCAGACCTTTCAGTTGTCTGATTTTCCAGTTACGCACAGTCCAGTGATACTTCGATTCGGAGATGGTATCGTAGCTGATTTCCGTCGCTGTCATGTGACTGATGAGCTTCTTCTCTTGAAATTTGTCGAGCGAAAATCCATAGCCTCGTTTCGATCTGTCGTCGTAATGTTGGATGTAGGCAATGATACCGGTGCCTACTTGAAGTTGTACATTGTCGGCCGAAGTCAGCTTCCTATTGTTCCTGTATAAAGACTCGAAATTCTGTCGAATAACGGTTCCGTGTGGGATGACATAGGCACTGAGGTAAAAAGACAATGCCGATATGAGGACGCAGGATATCATGTAAGGGCGCATCAGGCGACGGAAAGACACGCCGGCAGCAAGCATCGAGATGATTTCTGAGTTGCCTGCGAGTTTCGAGGTGAAGAAGATAACGGCGATAAATACAAATAACGGACTGAACAGATTGGAGTAATAAGGAATGAAATTGGCATAATAATCGAAGATAATCGCATGGAGTGGGGCATGATATTGCGTAAACTTCGACAGGTTTTCGTTAAAATCGAATACGATGGCAATGGCAATGATCAGCAGGATGGAGAAGATATAAGTACCGATAAATTTCTTTATAATGTACCGATCCAGTCGTTTTATGTATTTATTGAGGTTGAGAGAATGCAGAAATTCCAAGTGCTTATCGAAAAAAACAGTTATTGCTTGAAGCCATGGCAGGTGTTTCTGCAATCGTTTGAATGAGAGCAAATGAAGAAAACTGTGATATTTTCGTATGTTATGAAAGCTGATCATCCGTCGTAAATAGTCGTTATTAAATCCTTTTTCCCAGCTGTTCGATGACACCGGCTTTCCATCTTACAAAATCACCTTGTTCGATATGCTGCCGTGCATCGCTAACCAATCGGAGATAGAATGCGAGATTGTGGATACTGGCTATCTGCATCGCCAAGAGTTCCTGTGCTTTGAAAAGGTGGTGCAGATAGGCTTTGGTATAGACACGATCTACATCGCAGCCCGTTTCATCGATGGGTGAAAAATCGTATTCCCACTTCTTGTTCTTCATGTTCATTGTGCCGTTATAGGTAAAGAGCATGGCATTACGCCCGTTTCTTGTGGGCATAACGCAGTCGAACATATCTACGCCGCGCTCGATTGCCTCAAGTATGTTTTGTGGAGTGCCCACTCCCATCAGATAGCGGGGCTTCTGTTTGGGCAAAATATCGTTTACAACCTCGATCATCTCATACATTACCTCTGTCGGTTCGCCTACGGCGAGCCCCCCGATGGCATTTCCATCGGCATCTTTGTCGGCAACGAACTTCGCTGCTTCGCGCCTCAAGTCCTTATAGGTGCAGCCCTGAACGATAGGGAAGAGACTTTGATTGTAGCCGTAAAGCGGTTCCGTCTCGTTGAAACGTTTGATGCAACGATCCAACCAACGTTGAGTAAGACCGAGACTTCGCTTTGCATAGGCATAATCGCTTTGACCGGGTGGGCATTCATCTAATGCCATCATAATGTCCGCGCCGATGATACGCTCGGTATCCATAACGTTTTCCGGCGTGAAAATGTGTTTTGAACCGTCTATATGCGATCGAAATTCACAACCTTCTTCACAAAGTTTCCTGATGCCTGTAAGGGAGAACACCTGAAAACCGCCGCTATCGGTAAGGATAGGGCGCTCCCAACCGTTGAAACCGTGTAGGCCTCCCGCAGCTTTCAGGATGTCCAATCCCGGGCGGAGATATAGATGATAGGTGTTGCCAAGTATGATTTGCGCTTTTACCTGTTCGCGCAATTCGCTGAAGTGAACACCTTTAACGGTACCGGCAGTACCTACCGGCATGAATATCGGTGTTTTGATCTGTCCGTGGGCAGTGGTTATAATACCGGTACGGGCATCACTTGCGCTGTCTGTATGTTGTAATTCGAATGTCATTTATAATCTTTAAGCCGATTTCTCTATCGGTTTATCGTCGGAAACCGTTAGGTCTACCGGATTCTGGACACGCTCATTGGTTAGCGCAAAATCCCATACGTCTTGCACATTTTCCACATAATGGAACGTTACACCCTTGCGGTATTTTTCCGGGATCTCCTCTATATCTTTCTTATTCTCCTTGCACATAACGATATCTGTAATGCCTGCACGCTTTGCAGCGAGTATCTTCTCTTTGATACCACCAACCGGAAGCACCTTGCCGCGAAGAGTTATCTCGCCCGTCATGGCAGTATTTTTACGCACTTTACGTTGGGTGAGCGCCGAAGCAATGCTGGTTGCAATGGTTATACCGGCAGAGGGGCCATCTTTTGGGGTAGCTCCTTCGGGTACATGTATATGGATGTTCCACTGATCGAATATGCGGTAATCGATATGGAGTTTGTCAACATGTGCCTTCACATACTCGAGTGCAATGATTGCCGACTCTTTCATCACGTCGCCGAGATTGCCAGTAAGGGTAAGTTTCCCTGCTTTTCCCTTGCTCAGAGAGGTTTCGATGAACAGAATTTCGCCCCCCACGCTTGTCCAAGCCAGTCCGGTTACCACTCCTGCATAGTCGTTTCCCTGATAAATGTCGCGATAAAAAGGCGGCTTACCCAACAAACCTTGCAACTTATCAGGAGTAATATTTGTGTCGGAAAGCATACCTTCGAGTGCCTTGTTATATGCCATTTTCCGCAATGCCTTATTTATCTGTTTTTCCAACTGGCGTACACCACTTTCTCGAGTATATTGCTCTATAATCTTTTCAAGTGAAGGCTTGCTGAACTTGATTTTGGGTTCAATATTGTCGAGCCCAGCGTTTTTTAACTCTCGGGGAACAAGATGTCGCTTGGCTATCTCTATCTTTTCTTCTGTGATGTATCCGCTTACCTCGATAATCTCCATTCGGTCGAGCAACGGACGAGGTATCGTATTTAAATCATTTGCCGTGGCTATGAACAGTACTTTGGAAAGATCGTAATCTACATCGAGATAATTGTCGTGAAAGGCATTATTTTGTTCCGGATCAAGCACTTCGAGCAATGCCGATGCAGGATCGCCATTGATGGAATTTTGCGTTACTTTGTCGATCTCGTCGAGAATGAACACCGGATTGGAAGAGCCTGCTTTCTGCAAACTTTTGATAATCCTTCCGGGCATGGCACCGACATATGTACGGCGATGACCGCGTATTTCCGATTCGTCGTGTACCCCTCCGAGCGACATTCTGACATACTTTCGCTTCATTGCTTCGGCAATGCTTTTACCTAAACTGGTCTTTCCGACACCCGGAGGACCATAAAGACAGATGATCGGAGATTTGAGATCGCCCCGCAATTGCAATACTGCCATGTACTCAAGTATGCGCTCTTTTACCTTTTCCATGCCGTAATGATCGTGGTCGAGTATGCGTTGAGCACGCTTCAAGTCCAAATTATCTTGCGTATATTCGCCCCACGGCAGGTTCACCATTGTTTGCAAATAGTTCAACTGTACGCTATATTCCGGACTTTGCGGGTTATACATATCGAGTTTATCAAGCTCTTTATAGAACACTTTTCCCACTTCGGCAGGCCATTTTTTTATCTTTGCCTGTTCTTCGAGGTCATGATGTTCGGGCGAACCATCACCGTTGCCCAGCTCTTCTTTAATATTTTTGATCTGTTGTTGCAAGAAGTATTCGCGCTGCTGCTCGTCTATATCCTCGCGGGTTTTCGATCTGATGGTTTGTTTCAGGTCTTGCAATTGCAATTCCTTATGCAGACATTTTAGTGCAGTGAACACTCTATCAGTCATAGAGCGGGCCTCGAGCATCTTTATTTTGTCTGCGATCGAGAACGGAATGTTGGTACAAATGTACCCGATGGCTACGATATCATTCTGAATGTTATTCAATGCGAATTGCGAATCGTCGGGTATTTCGTCGTTCTTTTTGATATATTCTATCGTAGTTTGGCGCAAATCGTCGATTGCAGTTCTAAACTCTTTATCCTTGATGGAAGGAATATCTTCGGGAGCCAATGATGTTTTGCCCATGAGATAAGGCTTCTTCTTGGTCAGTTCATCAAGACGACACCTGCCCAACCCTTGCACAATGGCTGTAAGGTTATGACCGTGCCCCGGCATTTCGAGCACTCTTACCACCTTCCCGTAAACACCAAACTCGTACAAATCTTTTTGCTGCGGATCGTCTACCTCAGCATTTTTCTGGCAAAATAAGGCGAATATGAAGTTCGGATCGTCTTTGGCCTTTTCAATGAGCTTCATACTTGCACTTCTGCCTATAAGGATCGGGGTAAGTACTCCCGGAAACAGCACCATGTTTCTTGTAGCAAGAATAGGTGTATCGCCCTCGACAGTCACATTCAGGAGACTCGAGATGTCGCCGTCGTAATCGGCTATCATCTGGATGGATGTATTTGGTTTGTCGTTCATATTTCGTTGTTGATTATGGAGTGCAAAGGTACTACTTTTAATTGAAACCCGAAAATACGGAAATGAAAATTATATATGATGTACGCGTAAAACTGTAAAATGATTAAAATAAACGGTAATATCTTTCGTTATATGCATGTATCAATATGGGTAAAGATATATTTACATTCAAACAGTTTACGGTGCATCAAGACCGATGTGCCATGAAAGTGGGTACCGATGGAGTGCTTCTTGGCGCATGGGCTGAAGGAGGAATGCGGATACTCGACGTTGGTACGGGTACCGGCCTTATCGCCTTGATGATGGCGCAGCGCTTTGCAGAGAGCAGAGTTGTAGGGGTTGAAATTGATGTAGATGCTTGTTTACAGGCGCAGCAGAATGTGACAGAGAGCCCGTTTGTATCTCGTGTGGAAATCATAAATGCCCGTTTGCAGGATTATCTGCCCGATATAAAGTTCGACAGTATCGTGAGTAATCCGCCTTTCTTTGTGAACAGTTTGAGAAATCCCGATAAGCAACGCAGTGTGGCTCGCCATGCAAGCACGCTGTCTTATGCAGATTTATTTCGTAGTGTGAAGGTTTTACTTGCCGAAACCGGTGTCTTCTCTGCCGTAATACCGTTTGATAACAGCGGCGAATTTATATCCGAGGGCTATATTGCCGGTTTGTATCTCTATCGTAAAATTGCAGTAAAAACAGTGGCAAATAAGCCTGTAAAACGTTTTTTACTTGCCTTCGGTAAACAGCCTAAGGATATATTAGAGACAGAAAGTGTGTGCCTGCATCGCAGTGGCGGCATGCCGTCGGAGTGGTATGGGCAGCTGACTAAGCAATTTTATTTGGACAAGTAGAATATATCTCTGATTTATGACTTGCCAGATATCGTTCTCTATAATGTAGAACGTCTCGGGATGTTATAAAAAATGATATTTTAATCGTGTTTCTAAAATCTGATAATAGAGATAAAAATAGTTCTTTTGTCCTGCAAAGTACATTGTTCTTTCAACAGAAATGACTGTATTGAGGAGATAGATGGCAAAGATATCTTTATTTTCTTATATTTTTTGCATGGGGATGTTGTGGAATAGAGCGAATATATATACCGTATAACAGGGTTAGAATAGGGATGTATGATGATTAGATAGCGCCCCTAATATTTATAAAATGACGATTTGCAGTCTATAGAAATCTTGCTCTTTTTTAGTGGGTGAGATATGAATTGGAAATACGAGAATAATGTGATGTAAATTGTTATAAAAAATGTAAATCCTATGTGTAGAATAAAATTGTCGAAAAACGCTGTCCGGTATTGATATGAATACGCTCTATGCTAAGCAATGCAACGCATTGCTTGCCGTAGTGCATACATGTTTGTCAGATATTAAGTTTACGTTGTAAGATTTTGCTGAGCGCCTGAATGTGTCGCCCTTGCTTGGTGATGTCTTCGCGTACGATATTTATCTCGTTAAAAAGCTCAGATGCTGCACTTTGCAAGGCGTTGGGTTTGCGCAAATTCTTATTTGCATCGGGATTGACAATAATCTTTATTCCTTTTTCTTGTAATTCCACGTCAATGTCTTCACCGCTCATAACAGGATCGCCATCGTAATGTATCACGCCGGACTTACTTCTGTGAATATGAAGTTTCTTACATTTGAAAGTCTTGATTTTAGAGTTTTTATTGAGCGTTTTATTGAACATGTCGATGCTGATCTGCGGTGCGTCGAGCATATCGAACGGCTCCATGATGATAACATCCATTAGTCCGTCGCTCATGGATGCCTGTGGAGCGATGTAAGCATTATTGCCATATTGCGATGCATTGGCACACGATATAAGGAAAGCCCTATATCGCGTGGTGCCGTTCTCATCTTGTATTTCATAGGTTTCGGGTTTATATTTCAGCCCCTCATGCAATACATTTTCCACATACGATATCGGTCCGCGTTTTCCAGATTCGGCAAACTTCATGCTAACGAACGCGTCAAAGCCCATACCACACGTGCAGAAAAATGGATAACCGTTGATGATACCGTAATCAAGATCGTGTATTTCACATTTATTGATAACTTCAATGGCCTTTCTGATATTCATTGGAAGGAGCAGGTGGCGGGCCAAACCGTTGCCGGAGCCGCAAGGTATTATACCAAGTGCTGTGTTGGAATGTACGATGGCACGCGCTACTTCATTGACAGTACCGTCTCCTCCCACCGCTACTACCACATTGACGCCCCGTTCTTTGGCTTCGGTAGCGATCTTCGACGCATGTCCTGCATATTCTGTAGGTATTATCTCGTAATCAAATAAATCTTTGTTGATTGTTTTTTCAATCAGTTTCGGTATGCCTGCCTTACTGTTCGTACCAGATATGGGGTTTAAAATGAAGACAATTTTCCTTTTCATAATTAGCTTCTAAATCCATATATTCTTCATTTAGCAAAAGTAATTATTTTAGTTTGAATATCTATTTATAAATAAATAAAAAACACTAAAACCATGATTTCTTTATGAAAAAATGATGTATAATGTTTTTTTTTTGTAACTTTGCGCACTAAAATAAACAAAGTGTTTTTACACCTATTAAATAAAATGGGACAATTACAAGACAGATACAAGAATTATCGTGAACCTCAGAAGTATATGGATGCCGGAGTATATCCCTACTTCCGTGCCATTACGAGCAAGCAAGGAACAGAAGTAGATATGGCAGGGCATAAGGTTCTGATGTTCGGTTCCAATGCTTACACCGGCTTAACCGGTGATGAACGAGTAATCAAAGCGGCTCAAGATGCGCTTGAAAAATACGGCTCGGGGTGCGCCGGAAGCCGCTTCCTCAATGGAACTTTGGATATTCATGTGCAACTGGAAAAAGAACTTGCAGAGTTCGAACATAAAGATGATGCATTGTGTTTCTCTACTGGATTCTCTGTAAATCAGGGTGTGATAGCGCAGGTTGTCGGAAGAAACGATTATGTGATTTGCGACGATCGCGACCACGCAAGTATCGTTGACGGACGTCGTTTATCGTTCGCAACGCAGCTACATTACAAACATAACGATATGGAAGATTTGGAGCGTGTGCTTCAGAAACTTCCTCATGAGGCTATTAAACTCATCGTTGTAGATGGTGTATTTTCCATGGAAGGCGATTTAGCCAAATTGCCAGAAATGGTTGCGCTGAAACATAAGTATAACTGTTCGCTCATGGTAGACGAGGCCCATGGCTTAGGTGTGTTCGGCAAAGATGGTAGAGGAGTTTGCGACCACTTTGGTGTTACGGATGATGTGGACTTAATTATGGGTACATTTTCTAAAAGTTTGGCTTCTATCGGCGGTTTCATTGCCGGCGATAAGGATACGATTAATTATCTGCGCCACACTTGTCGTACTTATATCTTCAGTGCTTCTAATACTCCGGCTGCAACGGCTGCCGCTATGGAGGCTTTACATATCTTGCAACAGGAGCCGGAACGCATAGAACATCTTTGGAATGTTACAAAATATGCGTTGAAACGTTTCCGTGAGGAGGGATTCGAAATAGGTGATACCGAGAGTCCGATCATTCCTTTATACGTGCGTGATATAGATAAAACGTTTTATGTAACTAAGTTGGCTTTCGATGCGGGAGTATTCATCAATCCGGTTATACCGCCTGCATGTGCTCCACAGGATACCTTAGTACGCTTTGCATTGATGGCAACTCACACGGAAGATGAGGTAGAACGTGGTGTTCAAGCCTTGAAAAAGATCTTCGTGCAGGAAGGAATTATTAAATAAAAAGTTTCCATAGTAGTATGCAATAAGTATGCTACTGTGGACGCATCATAAAAAAGCAAGTGCAAAATTTGCAAAGCCCAAGTAAAATCATTACCTTTGTGCTCGCAAATAGAGAAAGTATTACTTCGGAATATTTCTCATCGGGGTGTAGCGCAGCCCGGTAGCGCTCCTGGTTTGGGACCAGGCGGTCGCAGGTTCGAATCCTGTCGCCCCGACAGAGAGAAGTTATTCGTATGAATAGCTTCTCTTTTTTGTTATTTATATTTTTGGGATGTAAAGATAAATTTTTACTGAAGTTTGATAAAAGTCATAGGTAATAAATTCGTTCCTATAGATAATGTATGCTAATTTTAGATGATAATTGTTGGTGTAGAATATCTATTTTTATATCTATGTATACCATTGTCATAAGAAAGAAGATTCTTACTCAAAATAGTTCTGAATGCTGAAAACTTTTACCATTTTTCTATCATACAGTCATTTATAAAAAATATATTTTAATGATAAGCAATAGGTTATGCGGGTAATAGTAGATGATAATAAAATATATATTTTTTATCTCCTCTATTCTTTTAGTTAAGATCAGTGTAATATTTAATTTATGAATATAGAGAATAAGTATTATTTTTACACGTGATTGACGAAATTAGTGAGGCTATTTATTTATGAGCTGATATACAATGCGAGTTATGAAGAACTCAGTTAAAAGGAACTTCTAATCAATACAAGTCTTTATAGAGAAAAATGAATTGGAAATCTGTAATTCGTGTAGAGAGCGGTGCGCCCTTAGGGACTCGAACCCTAGACCCACTGATTAAGAGTCAGTTGCTCTACCAACTGAGCTAAGGGCGCTTGTTTAACCTTTGAAAAGTGCGCCCTTAGGGACTCGAACCCTAGACCCACTGATTAAGAGTCAGTTGCTCTACCAACTGAGCTAAGGGCGCTTATTTTCAATTGCGACGGCAAAGGTACAGTGTTTTTTTCTAAGTACCAAATATTTCTTTTTGTTTTTTATGAAATAATCTTACGTTGCTAAATAGTGTGTGTACGGCTGTAAAACTGTTCGTATAGGCGCGCTACTTTTATGTAATCATGATGTTTCTTTACATATTCGATACTCTGTTTTCTTAATGTTGGAATAATTTCCGGATGCAGTATGAGATATTCCAATTCATGGTACACACTATCATAGGTAGGTTGAACGTTGATGATCGGTCTTAAATTCTTTTCATGGATGATATCGTAACACTCCGGTTCGCCTCCGCCGATACAGATAATTCCTTTGCTCATTGCCAGCAAAGAGTTCATAGAAGGCGTGTAGCTGTACAGTTGATCGAGAATAGCATCCGCATCATTCATCATTTCTTGGTATTGTTCGAAAGGAACACTTTCTGCAATCCGCAGTTCTATATGATGTGGGTATTTTGCTTTAATATCTTGTGCAACGGCCAACATAATATCTGTACCTTTATATTCACTGCGTGTTTTGTTGATACCGATGAAGAGTTTTAGCTTCTTATGTGCCTGCGGTATGGCGGGTAGATGCAAAGGCATCTTGATAGGGAACGGGATATATACGGCCTTATTAGGGAAATATGAATGGTAGCAAACCCAGTATTCATAGAGTCCGGTAATAATTCCGTCACAGTCGGCAGCAATGTATTTGTTGAGTTTTTCTTTAGTTGT
This sequence comes from Hoylesella oralis ATCC 33269, assembly GCF_000185145.2. Taxonomy (GTDB): domain Bacteria; phylum Bacteroidota; class Bacteroidia; order Bacteroidales; family Bacteroidaceae; genus Prevotella; species Prevotella phocaeensis. The sequence continues at coordinate 2,038,463 of NZ_GL833119.1, read as the reverse complement.
TCCGATCCAATCCTTGGTTTCTTTTATCGCATCATGATTGGTTCTGAGTGATTTCCCAATATTAAAATCGCTATATCTCAATGGCATTGTCGTGCGACATGTACTCACCCAATACCAATCCATGCCGAAACCACCGAGAAAAACCTTTTTATTATGTTTCCTAAGATATCTGTAGATAGGGAAGATGCGTTCAGCTTTCAATTCAAGAAACATAGGATTAATAAGCTGTACGACATCGTATCCCCGAAGTTTAGGCAGCATACGCAGCAATTTCAGCAAATAAATAAATCCTCCGAGTTTAGTCGGAATTCTCACTAAATCGATATCCCGTTTATAATTCTTCCAGAAATCACCGTTCGAAAGTACCGTTACTTCGTGTCCTAAGCACCTTAATCCTTCGGCAAGTGTGGCGTGTACATTACTATATTCTCCTATTAGCAATATCTTCATGAGAGCCGAGGTAAGAATTTACATAAGAAGTTTCGTCCGGTTTTAGTCATGGTGAATTTTCGGAACCACGCGTATTTTGTTGTATATTTTTTATCGGGTAGTGGGAATAGCCCTCGTTCGTAGAGTCTTCTGATACAATTCTCAAGGTAATGACTATTATGAGTAAGCGTTATTACGTTATAGATATAATCCATAGTGAGCTGAGCAACTCTTCTGTTCAATGCTTCTCTTTCAAGGGGTGTCAGTGTATCTGCCAGCTGTGATAAACGAAGAATAACGGAAACATTATCGTCTAATCGCTTGATTTTATCTTTTGGGGAAGTTTTGTGGAGTACGGAAGCAGCGTGCTTTCTGTAATAGTATGCTTGCGAATTAGTATAGAAAAGTCGTTCCGAACGTAGTATCAAACGAGGAATAAACTCTTCGTCTTCTCCGTATTTTCTACCTTCCGTAAACCGAAGGTCTATCAACATATCCTTTTTAAAGATGCAGCAGCATGCACTTCCATGTATATTGTTATGCAACATGTATTCACTTCCGTCTACAGGACCTGTAAAATCATATTGCGGTTCGGTGTGCTTCTTATTCGTCATATCGAAGAGAACGATATCGGGATTGTAGTATCTTACAATATCGATGCAGTGTTCATAGGGTGCTTGCAAGATGTAATCGTCGCCGTCTACAAACTGTATGAATTTGCCTGTTGCCAATCTCAAGCCTGCATTCCTTGCTGCACTGACACCCCTATTCGGTTGTCTTAGATAGATGAAATCGTCTCTATAGTCTATCAGATCGTTTATTACAGAAAGATCAGAACCATCGTCTACGATAATGATTTCTCTATCTTTGCGGTTCAAAGACAATACTAAAATGCTTTTTAGGCACTCTTTGATCATGTGCAAAGGAAGGTTATAAGCCGTAATGATAAAGCTTATCTTCTCCGTTTTATTATTCGGTGTAGTAATTTGTTGAGTCGGCATATCTTTTTCAATCCAATAAAATGTAAGAGTCTTAATTTATAGTTACCTGTATAATCTGCTTGGGGAAGTATCGGTTCATTACCGGTAAGTTCATATACATCCAACTGTATATTCAGCAAACGGGCATAATAATCGCGCATCAAACGGGAGTCTAACCGTTCTTTCTGTTTGTATAATCCGTTCCAGATATTCACATGTGCCAGCAATAGATATTGCAATTGTTTGCCATCGGCTTGTGCCGTAATGCCGTTTGAATTCCAACAATAGTAATACATCCCTTGGTTTGTAGTTGCCACGATATGGCATTTTGAAAGAATTTTCGGTAGTGTATATACGTCTTCAAAGACGTGTTGTTCGGGAAAGCGTACACTGTTGAATAAAGTTTTCTTATATATTTTGTTCCATGCATAGGCATGGTCGTAAGCACGGCATGCCAGCCAATATGTGTTCATATCGTGGTATGTTTGTGTCGGAAAGGTAAGCAGGTGCTGTCGCTTACAGTTCCCGTATCGCTCGGTTACGGGATATTCCAACAGATCATATTCGGGATGAGCAAGCAATATGTCCATCAGCCGTTCATAGGTGTCATGGCTGATCTTGTCGTCGCTATCTACAAATGTAATGTATTGGGCATTAGCATGTTCTATCCCCTTGTTTCTTGCATTGCTTAAACCTCCGTTCGGTTGGTGAATAACGATAATCCGCGTGTCTTTATCCGCCCATCTGTCGCAGATAGAAGGAGAATTATCTGTAGAACCATCGTCGACCAATATCACTTCAATATCATGAAATGATTGCTGAAGAATACTTTCTATACATTCATCAAGAGAGTTTTCCACATTAAAAACCGGAACAACAATGCTCAATTTCATACCTACAAAGATAATAAAAAGTTTTTATTCGCGTTAAGAAAGCAATGGAAAATAAGGAAAAAGACAACAACTATTCCCACATACTTAAATATACGGGTATCTTCGGCGGCGTGCAAGGGTTGAGCATATTTATCGGGATCATACGCAATAAGGTTGTGGCAATGCTCTTAGGGCCGGATGGTATGGGGCTTATTTCTCTGTTTAATTCCACTATAAGGCTATTTTCCGACGGTACAGGGTTGGGTATTCCGATCAGTGCGGTAAGGGAAATAGCGGAAGATTATAAAAGTAATGACGATAGGCGTTTGGTCTATTCCATTCAGACGGTACGTTTATGGACGATATTTACGGCATTTATCGGAACTATTGCGTGCGTGACATTGAGCCCGTTGCTCAATGCGTGGACTTTTGAGTGGGGAGATCATACGCTTCATTTTATATTATTATCTCCGGTGATAGGCTTTACAGCAGTTACAGGAGGCGAACTTGCCATACTGAAAGGTACCCGAAAGCTCATGAACCTTGCCAGCATATCACTGTATGGTGTGATAGCCGCATTGATTATATCGGTGCCTCTCTACGTCGTTTGGCGCGAGGCAGCGATCGTACCGTCGCTTGTTATTGCTGCTTTTGTGCAGATGTTGCTGACCGTTATGTACTCCTACCGGAATTATCCCTTACACCTGTCTTTCAATGGTGTACTCATACGTAAGGGTTTCGGTATGGTGAAATTGGGATTGGCATTTGTTGTAGCCGGTATAATGGGGAGCGGAGCCGAGTTTCTGATACGCTCTTACCTTAATAACCATGGTTCATTGGAGGCTTTGGGGTTATATAATGCGGGGTTCATGATAACGATAACTTATGCTGGCATGATATTCTCGGCCATGGAAACAGACTTTTATCCACGCTTGTCTGCCGTGAGAAATACGGGTACAGAGCTGAACCGTACGGTGAACGAGCAGATAGAAGTGTCGATACTGCTGATTTCACCGTTGCTTATAGCATTGATGATCGTATTGCCTATACTACTGCCATTGCTGTATAGCAGTGAGTTTATGGCTATTCTCGGTATGACTCAGGCAGCCGTACTGGCCATGTTTTTGCGGGCGGTTTACCTTCCTATGGAATATATAGCACTTTCTCGCGGCAATTCGTTGATATATTTTTTTCAGGAAGCTTTCAGTGCAGTCTTGCTTGTTGTATTCGTTGTTTGGGGATACAACAGTTACGGACTAAAAGGAATTGGTATTTTTATGGCGTTGGCAGCGGTGGTGGAAACGTTATTTGTCGTAGTTTATACCCATTTGATATATTCGTATCGCATGTCTGTTCCGGTAATGAAATATTTTTCTTTCCAATTCCTTTTAGGATTATTTGCCTATGTTTCGACACATATAGTATCCGATGTTCTTTATTGGAGTGTGGGAATTTTATGGATAGGCGTAAGTTCCTGTTTCTCTTTGAGAATTATGCGTGATAAAACAAAGTTATGGGAAAGTCTGAAAAATAAGGTGAGTAGGAAGTTCAGCAGTCGTAATCGCGACTGATTTATTATGAATTATATCCGATTTGTAATTAATTGTAGTCTTTTTGTTTGTTTCAATTGTTTTCAGTGTTAAATCGATATAAAACCTAAAGATTACATATTGAATTATAAAGAATATTTGTTACTTTTGCCATGAAGATAGAATGATGGCTCCCATTATAGTAACGATATTATTTCTTTGCTATATTCTCTTGGCAACAGAGCGTATGACAAATATAAACAAAGCTGCCGTAACAATATTCGCAGGTACGGTTGGTTGGGTTTTATATATATGCTATGGTGCCGACTTTGTTATGGGATTACACTGCTCGGAATATCATAATTTCTTGCAAAACGGGCAATCTACGAGCTATACCGTAAAACAGTTTATTGCTCAAAATATTTTTCTGAAATATGTAGGAAAAGCATCAGAGGTTGTTTTATTTTTATTGGCAACGATGTCTATTGTAGAGATTTTGAATATCAATGGGTGTTTCGATTTCATTCCTCAATTGCTTCGTACACGCAAAAGCAAGGCGATGTTATGGATATTGGCAAGCGTTACATTTATTATATCTGCAAATTTGGATAACCTTACGACCACGGTAATGATGCTTGCCATTATTCATAAAATTATTCCTAATCGGCGTTATCGTATGGTATACGGTGCAGTAGTGTTGATATCAGCGAACTGCGGAGGGGTTTTAACTGTGATCGGGGAACCTATGGGGTTGGTTTTGTGGAACAATGGCTGTGTAACTCCTACCGATTATTCTATGACCTTGTTGCTGCCGTGCTTGGTTGCATGGGCCGTACCTACATGGTGGATAAGCGCCAGACTGCCTGAACGTATTGAGATAGAATGGGTAACGATGCCTTATCGTGGTGATGATACACGATTAAATACATGGCAACGTGCTTTGATGTTGTTCGTTGGAATAGGAGGTCTTTGGTTTATTCCCACCTTTCATAATATCACTCAACTGAGTCCTTTCCTCGGTGCTTTGTGCGTATTGTCAGTGTTGTGGATCGTTAATGAGATATTCAATAGGAAGTTGATGAATGCGGATGTGCTGGTACAACGCCGAATACCGCGGATATTCCAATATGGTGTCATACAAATGATGCTGTTTGTAATGGGATCTATGCTTGCGATAGGTGTCGTACAAGAGACCGGTGCTGTGCAATGGTTTGTGTCTCATTTTCTGAAATATATAGACAACGACTGGTTGATGGGCATGTTTGCAGGTTTGGCAAGTACTATTCTCGACAACTTTGTTACGGCAATCAGTTTCTTTGCATTAAAGACAAATCCGGTTCTCAATGACGAATACTGGAAAATTATAGCCTATACCGTTGCAGTAGGAGGAAATCTATTTGGGATAGGTTCGATGAGTGGGCTGATTTTAATGAAGACCGAACGCATGCGTATGGGATGGTATCTGAAAACAATAGGCGGAAAGACTTTGGTCGGCGGCATATTCGGTTTTGCAGTGTTGTATATTATAATTAATCTATAAAGTTAAAATGGCACAGATAAAAACAATAGGAATTCTTACTTCCGGCGGCGATGCTCCGGGCATGAATGCCGCAATAAGAGCTGTTACCCGTGCGGGGATATGCAATGGATTTAAAATAAAAGGAATTTACAGGGGTTATGATGGATTGATAAACAATGAAGTGACCGATTTTACAACGGAAAATGTCAGCGGCATTATTATGTCCGGAGGGACAATACTTAAGACTGCTCGTTCTATGGAGTTTATGACCGATGAAGGTAAACGTAAGGCCTACGATACTCTTGTAAAACATCAAATAGACGCTTTGGTGGTGATTGGCGGTAACGGTTCGCTCACCGGAGCGATGGAGTTTGCCAAAGATTATGACGTATGTTGTATAGGACTCCCGGGAACAATTGACAATGACCTCTATGGAACAGATTCTACGATAGGCTATGATACGACATTAAATACGATTGTGGAATGTGTAGACCGCATAAGAGACACGGCTCAAAGCCACGAACGCATATTCTTTGTAGAAGTTATGGGTAGGGATGCCGGCTTCTTGGCGCAAAATAGTGCGATCGCATCTGGTGCAGAAGCTGCCATTATACCTGAAGACCGTACAGATGTAGACCAATTGGCACAGTTCATGGAACGTGGTATAAGAAAGTCTAAACGTTCGTGTATTGTTATAGTAAGCGAAAGTCCCAAGTGTGGTGCATTGTATTATGCAGACCGTGTACGTAATGAATTTCCCCAATATGATGTCCGGGTATCTATCTTAGGACATCTGCAGCGTGGTGGAAGGCCGACAGCCCATGACCGTATACTTGCATCACGTACCGGTATCGGTTCTATAGAAGCAATCATGCAAGGACAGCGGAATGTCATGGTCGGAGTGCGCAATAACGAAGTAGTATACGTACCTTTATCCGAGGCAATAAGATCTGATAAGCCTTTCGATAGAAAACTGATAAAAGTATTAGATGAATTGAGTATTTAAATTAGAACTGCATTGTAAGAATTATACAGCATAAATTTGTTTGTGCTGAATTTTATTTTTATCTTTGCGACAATATTGCAGAAGTAAAACTATATAATATAATAATTATGTCACAAATTAGCGGACGAATATCTCAGATTATCGGACCTGTTATTGATGTCTATTTTGATACAAAAGGAGAAGAGCCCGAAAAGGTGCTTCCGAGAATCTATGATGCGCTGAAAGTGAAGCGTCCTGACGGAAGTGATCTTGTCATAGAAGTTCAGCAACATATTGGCGAAGATACCGTGCGGTGCGTAGCTATGGATAATACCGACGGTCTGCAACGTAATTTGGAAGTTATTCCTACGGGTAGTCCTATTACAATGCCTTCAGGTGATCAGATAAAAGGACGAATGATGAATGTTATCGGAAAGCCGATAGACGGTATGAGTGCATTGAATATGGAAGGCTCATATCCGATACACCGTGCAGCTCCTAAGTTCGATGAATTATCTACTCATAAAGAAATGTTAGCAACAGGTATCAAAGTTATTGACCTGTTGGAACCATATATGAAAGGTGGTAAAATCGGATTATTTGGTGGTGCGGGAGTTGGTAAGACCGTACTTATTATGGAACTTATCAATAATATAGCTAAAGGACACAATGGGTATTCTGTGTTCGCTGGAGTAGGGGAGAGAACCCGTGAAGGTAATGATTTGCTTCGAGATATGCTTGAATCGGGAGTTATCCGTTATGGAGATAAGTTCCGTAAGGCTATGGAAGAAGGCAAATGGGATTTAAGTCTCGTCGATCCGGAAGAAGTGCAAAAGTCTCAGGCGACTCTTGTCTATGGACAGATGAACGAACCACCGGGCGCACGTGCCTCTGTTGCGTTGTCTGGTTTGACCGTTGCCGAGGGCTTCCGTGACCATGGAGGTCAGAATGGTGAACCGGCTGATATTATGTTTTTTATCGATAATATTTTCCGTTTTACACAAGCAGGTTCGGAAGTATCTGCATTATTAGGACGTATGCCTTCTGCTGTTGGCTATCAACCTACGCTGGCATCTGAAATGGGGGCTATGCAGGAACGTATCACTTCTACTAAAAAAGGTTCTATTACATCTGTGCAAGCTGTATATGTGCCGGCAGACGACTTGACTGATCCGGCACCTGCTACAACGTTTACGCATTTGGATGCAACGACAGAACTTTCACGTAAAATAGCCGAACTCGGAATTTATCCGGCGGTGGATCCGCTGGGAAGTACATCGCGTATTCTTGATCCGTTGATAGTAGGAAAGGCGCATTATGATTGTGCTCAGCGTGTTAAGCAATTGCTTCAGCGTTATAACGAGTTGCAAGATATTATCGCTATCCTTGGTATGGATGAATTGTCAGACGAAGATAAGTTAACTGTGAACCGTGCACGTCGTGTACAGAGATTTTTATCTCAGCCGTTTGCTGTTGCAGAACAGTTTACAGGGCTACCCGGTGTGATGGTTCCGATTGAAGAAACCATAAAAGGTTTCAATGCTATTCTTGATGGAGAGGTTGACGATTTGCCGGAACAAGCGTTTCTTAATGTGGGTACGATTGAGGATGCCAAGGAGAAAGCAAAAAAACTTCTTGCCGCTGCAAATGTGTAAGGTGATAAATGTTAGCAATTATAAGTTTATATGCTGAAACTTAAAATTATATCTCCCGAAAGGATTATTTTCACAGGAGAAGTGGACAATGTAGTTGTTCCGGGAACTCTCGGAGAATTTGAGATTTTATCTAATCATGCTCCGATCATATCTTCTCTTGAAAAAGGAACGATTCGGTTTATTATGCCTAAAGGTGAAAAGACAGCAATAGACATCTTGGGAGGATTTGTAGAAGTTCAGAAAAATGAAGTGAGTATGTGTGTTGAAATATAATCTTTCGCACGAAAGAATATGGACGAAAAGATGACAGATATAAACAAGTTGTGTAAATTGTATATCAAGCAGGGCCTTTGGGCAATTATTGGTTTGAGCTTTCTTATATTATCTATAATGTGGATCGGAGCAATAAAAGGGATGCTTGTTCCCTTAACTGTTGCTGTTGTCTTTTCTCTTATGTCTGAAATAACAGAGGCTAAGGTCTGGTGTCGTGTTGCTCAAAGGGCGGTTGACAGCCTGCCTACATTTTTTATGGCAGTGTCTGGTTTCAGAATGCTTTTGGCTTTGATAGTATTCTTTGTCTATTATCTTATTGCAGGGCGTAGTGAAATGTCAGTTTTCTTTTTGATATTTCTTGTATTCTACCTCATGTTGATAATACATCATGCACTGTTTTTTGCGAAAATGCAGAAATCATGAGGGTGAATATAACATGTATAAAATGAATATAGATATTAAAATAATGAGAAAGATAAAAGCAATACTTTTTCTAACGATGATGATGCTTGCCCCGATGCAGAGTCATGCCAACGAGGGTAATAATAGTAAGTTGGATATATCGGAGATTGTACTTGAGCATTTATCTGACTCTTATGAATGGCATATAACGACTTATAATGGAAAATATTTAAGTATTCCGCTACCTATTATTATAAGGAGTGAATCTACAGGTGAGTGGCATTTTTGTACTGTTCATAGTTTGCCTAAAGGTTTCTTTTTCGATAAAAACCATCATGGTAAAATATATGAACGTCTGGAAGATGGCAGTAGTGTGCGTCCTATTGATTTAAGTATTACAAAAGCTGTTTTGCAAATATGGATAGTGGTGATAATACTTATTATCGTTTTTCTTTCATGTGCTCGGTGGTATACTCAAAGGAATGAAAAGAGCGATGCCCCGAAAGGTTTTGTTGGAGCAATGGAAATGTTGGTGATGACCATTCATGATGAAGTGATAAGGCCATCGGTGGGTGAGAAGCATTATAAACAATATGCTCCTTACTTGCTTACTGTATTCTTCTTCATACTTGCATGTAATTTAGTAGGATTGATTCCTATCTTTCCCGGAGGTGCAAATGTTACGGGAAATATTAATATTACAATGTTTCTTGCAGTGTGTACTATGCTTGCTATTAATCTATTTGGCAACAAAGAGTATTGGAAAGAAATCTTTTGGCCTGAGGTTCCGATTTTTCTAAAAGTTATACCTCTGATGCCTGTAATAGAATTATTCGGAATATTTACAAAACCTTTTGCCTTGATGATTCGTCTTTTTGCCAATATGATGGCTGGTCATGCAGTAATATTGAGTTTCACATGTGTGATTTTTCTTGGTTGGTCTATGGGAGTTGGTTATGGTATAGGTTTAAATCTTTTTAGTGTAATCATGCTCCTCTTTATGAATTGTCTTGAGCTATTGGTGGCATTTGTTCAGGCCTATGTGTTTACATTATTGAGCGCAGTGTTTATCGGTATGGCTCATAAAGAGCATGAAGTTGAGTAACACAAACAGAATAAAAAGAATAATAACAAATAATTAATAAATAAAAAAGAATTATGATGATTTCAACATTATTGGCTGCTGAAGGTCTGGCACAGCTGGGCTGCGGTCTTGGTGCAGGTATTGCAACAATTGGTGCAGGTTTGGGTATTGGTAAAATCGGTGGTAACGCAATGGACGCCATTGCACGTCAACCCGAAGCTTCCAGTAAGATTATGACAAACATGATATTGACATCGGCTTTCGTAGAAGGATGTGCTCTTTTTGCTATTGCAGCTTGTGCATTCATTATCAAGTAATAAAAATATAGATGAATAATTTCCCATCAATATTAACGCCAGATTTCGGACTGCTGTTTTGGATGTTCTTGGCGTTCTTGGTGGTTTTTGGTGTTCTTGCTACATTCGGGTTCCCCGCTATTATCAAGATGGTGGAGGGGCGTAAGCAATATATAGATGATAGCCTGCGCAAGGCACATGAAGCCTCGGAACGTCTTGATAATATTAAACAGGAGGGAGATGCTATATTGCAAGAAGCACGCGAGAAACAGGCCCAAGTCATAAATGAAGCTGCCGTAACTCGTGATGCTATAGTCGAGAAGGCACAAGCAAAGGCACATGAAGAAAGTGCTCGTATAATATCAGATGCCAAGGCGCAAATCGAGAATGATAAGCAGAATGCTGTTCGGGATATTAGAACTCAGGTGGCTGAGCTTAGTATTCAAATAGCAGAAAATATCTTACGCGAAAAATTATCCTCAAATGATATGCAAATGGAAATGATTGATCGATTGTTAGATGAAGTTTCTAAAGGCAAAAATAAAGATTAAATTGTAGTTTATGGATTTAGGTGTAATATCAGTTCGATATGCCCGTGCCCTTCTCAAATGTGCAGTTATGGAAAAGCGGGAAGACGAACTCTATCATGAAATGCAATATCTGATGGTGAGTTATGTCGAAGTGCCTGAACTGAGAATTACGATAGATAATCCTATTCTCTCAAAGAGTAAGAAGCAGATATTACTTGAAACAGCGTGTGGTGATGTTGTCAATCCGTTAACAAGGAGATTTATTGCTCTTGTATTGAGAGAAGACAGGGAGAATGTTTTGCAATTCATAGCTGCATCGTATATTACTCTTTACAGGAAAGATAAGAATATCACTCTCGGAAAGCTTGTCACTGCTACTGCTGTAGATTCTGTCACAGAGCAGAAAATGAAGCAGATGGTTGAAAGCAAAACTCATGGAACTGTAGAGTTTAATACGGAAGTAGAGCCTGATATCATTGGTGGATTTATCTTAGAATATGATACATATCGGCTGGATGCCAGTGTAAAGACTAAGCTTCGCCGTATTCTAACAGAATTTAAAAAATAAATAAAATGTCAGATAAAATAAAACCAAGTGAAGTGTCAGAGGTATTGCTTCAGCGGCTCCGACAGGTTAATGAAAGAGAACATTTTGAAGAAGTTGGCACAGTGCTAACTGTTAGCGATGGTGTCGCTCGTATTTACGGACTACGTAATGCCGAGGCGAATGAACTCCTTGAATTCGAGAATGGTACGATGGCTATTGTGATGAACTTGGAAGAAGATAATGTTGGTTGTGTGCTTCTTGGTTCTACTACAGGTATTAAAGAAGGACAGTCGGTAAAACGTACTCACCGAATTGCTTCCATCCGCGTTAATGATAACTTCCTCGGACGTGTCGTTAATCCTTTGGGACAGGCTATTGACGGATCAGGAGATATTGATCTTACGGACGCATTTGAAATGCCTCTTGATAGGAAAGCACCCGGTGTTATTTATCGGCAGCCGGTAAAAGAACCATTACAAACAGGTTTAAAGGCCGTAGACTCTATGATTCCTATAGGTCGTGGACAGCGAGAGCTTATCATTGGTGACCGTCAGACGGGCAAGACTGCGATTGCGGTTGATACCATTATAAATCAGAAAAGTTTCTATGAGGCAGGAAAGCCAGTATATTGTATTTATGTCGCAATCGGACAGAAAGCATCTACCGTTGCTACACTTGTACAGACACTTAAAGAACATGGTGCCATGCCTTATACGATTATTGTAAGTGCAACAGCCGCCGATCCTGCAGCCATGCAGTATTATGCTCCATTTGCAGGAGCTGCCATCGGTGAATATTTCCGTGATAGAGGATATTCTGCCCTTGTTGTATACGATGATCTTAGTAAGCAGGCTGTTGCTTATCGAGAAGTCTCGTTAATTTTACGTCGCCCGTCAGGACGCGAAGCATATCCCGGCGATGTGTTTTATCTCCACTCACGTTTACTCGAACGTGCAGCACGTATAAACGATCAGCAGGAAGTTGCAGAACAAATGAATGATCTACCGGAATGTATGAAAGGACATGTAAAAGGCGGAGGCTCATTAACCGCTCTCCCGATTATTGAAACGCAGGCTGGAGATGTTTCCGCATATATCCCAACCAATGTAATTTCTATTACAGACGGGCAGATTTATCTGGAGACCAATCTCTTTAATGAAGGTTTCCGTCCGGCTATCAATGTTGGTATATCAGTATCTCGTGTTGGAGGTTCTGCACAGATTAAAAGTATGAAAAAGGTTGCCGGAACTCTGAAAATAGATCAAGCACAGTACCGTGAACTCGAGGCTTTCTCTAAATTTTCAAGCGATATGGATCCTGTAACGGCAATGACGATTGATCGTGGGCGGAAGAATAACCAACTTCTTATTCAGCCTCAATATACGCCGATGCCGGTGGGTGAACAGATTGCTATTCTGTACTGTGGAGTTCACGGACTGATGCAAAGCGTTCCAGTTGATCAAGTAAGAAAATGCCAAGATACATTCCTTGATAAGATGCGCACATCGCATCCGGATGTTATTGAGCTTTTGGCAAACGGACAACTTACCGATGAAGTGACGGCCACGATAGAAAGTACTATGGCCGATATAGCTGGACAATATAAAGCTTGATAGCCTATGCCGTCATTAAAAGAGATCAAAACACGTATAGCATCTGTCAATAGTACACGTAAAATAACGAGTGCTATGAAGATGGTGGCATCGTCTAAATTACATCACGCTCAGATCGCCATTCAAAATATGCTTCCTTATGAAAATTTGTTGGAACATATTCTTAAGGCATTTCTTGCAAGCAGACAGGAAGCCGAAAGTCCATTTGAGATTGGACATAAGGATGTTAGAAAAGTGGCGCTTATGGTATTCTCTTCCAATAGCTCTCTTTGCGGAGGATTTAATAGCAATATTATCAAGATGATGCAGCAAACTGTTGATGAATATAAACAGCAAGGCATTGATGATATTATTATTTATCCCATAGGAAGAAAGATTGCCGAAAAAGCGGTAAAATTCGGGTTGCGATGTGCTGGTAACTTTACTGAGCTTGCCGAAAAACCAGATGCAAAGCAATGTGCTGAAGTTTCCAAGGAGTTATCTGCAAAGTTTTTGAAAGGAGAAGTTGATAAGGTGGAAATGATTTATCATCATTTTAAGAGTGCCGGTTCTCAGGTATTAACAAGAAAATGTTTCTTACCGATAGATTTATCTACAGAGATCGGTTCAGATAACGATCGTGATTTGAGTTCAAACATGGCGACTGCTAAGGCACAGGAATATCTACGTAAGAAGAAACAGAAAGAACAATCGAACGTCGAAGAGGTGAAACCATTGAATGATGACTTTATTGTAGAGCCAAATCTTGAGATAGTATTGAAGACTTTAACTCCGAAGTTGCTCAATTTAATGGTGTATACCGCACTGTTGGACAGTAATGCAAGCGAACATGCTGCACGCATGGTAGCAATGCAGACGGCAACAGATAATGCGGATGAATTGTTGCGTGATTTGAGCTTACAATATAACAAAAGCAGGCAACAGGCTATTACAAACGAATTGCTTGATATTGTCGGAGGAAGTGTCAATAATTAACGATAATTTTAAAATCAAGTTTACGTAGGAGATGAGACTGTATTTGCCTCTCTCCTGCTTTTGTTTTGTGCCTTAATAAATGTATAGCTGTTTAAGAAAAACATATTATGGATTAGCGTCTATATACATGAATTTAGTGAATATCGAGAAGTCTTTATATACAGTTTTATGTTGATCTAATTTTTCTGTCATAGAGCTGCAGAGAATGTAATCTGTTGATTACAGGGAGATTAATGCCTGATTGATGCTGATGACAAGAAAGCAAAATGTTGTGTACATATAGTTTTAAGTAGGAAATTAGTTTATCTCTTACTCTTGCAAAAACCTTAATAAGGTGAAATAAGAATACATATTTTTATTATTTATTATTTTATTCCACTCGCGTTGTTCTTCCATAAATCTATTGTTTCTTTTTATGAATATACTTACATCTTTTATTGTTATATGTTTATATAAATATAAAATAATGCACCATGTTAATATTATTGAATTTTATATGTTTATTTAACATGATCGTGTTAACGAGTTAAGATATTTGTTATCTTTGCTGACATGAAGAAGAAAACGATTTGGATTATATCGATTATAATGGGATTTTCTTTCCTTGCATTGCTATTTCTGCAATTGAAATATATTCGTGAAATGACAAATATGAAGAAAGAACAATTCGATGAGTCTGTGAACCGTGCGCTTTATCAGGCTGCACGTAATTTGGAACTCAATGAAACTTTACGCTATTTAGAAAAGGATGTAAACGAAACAGAACGCAAAGCCTTCCGACAAGACTCTATTGGTACGAGGTCGGGGCAACCTGATGGTACTATTCAACAGTCCCATCAATATTCCGTTGCAGGTAATGATGGAACGGTTTATTCATCATTCGAGTTGAAAACAATAACAACAAAACCGTCTCAAATGCCTAAAGCAATGATTTTACATAACGATAAAAATTCATTGTCAGAGGCTTCCAAGTCGTTACAGGAAATCGTTAAAAATCGCTATGTTTATCAAAAGGCATTGCTCGATGAGGTAGTGTACTCCATATTATATTCAGCTTCAGAAAAACCATTAAAAGAAAGAGTTAACTTTAAATTGCTCGATCAGGATTTGAAGGCGGAGCTGATGAATAACGGAATTAATATACCTTACCACTTTACTGTAAGCACACAAGACGGGCGGGAGGTCTATAGATGTCCGGATTATTCTGATGATGGAGAGGAATATACCTATTCTCAAGTGCTCTTCCGCAACGATCCACAGTCGAATATGGGAGTTGTTAAGATACATTTTCCGGAGATGAACGAGTACATATTCTCTTCAGTACGGTTTCTTATACCGGCAGTCGTGTTTACTTTCGTGCTCTTGGTAACGTTTGTTTTCACGATAGTTATCATCTTTAGGCAAAAGAGATATACGGAAATCAAAAACGATTTTATCAATAATATGACTCATGAACTAAAAACACCTATAGCAAGTATATCGCTTGCAGCCCAGATGCTTAATGACAAGTCGGTTAGCAAGAGCGAGGCAATGATGGCACATCTCGGTGGAGTGATCAACGATGAGTCCAAACGTTTGCGTTTCCTTGTTGAGAAAGTATTACAGATGTCGATGTTCGATCGCAAGAAAGCAGTGTTCAAAAAGAAACGCCTCGACTTGAATGAGATTGTGGAGAATATAGCTAATTCTTTCACGTTGCGTGTAGAGCATACGGGAGGAAAGATTTATACAGATATAGGTGCCATCGATTCTACTATCTATGTAGATGAAATGCATTTCCAAAATGTGATATTTAATCTGATGGATAATGCCGTTAAATATAGGAAACAAGATAAGCCTATCGATATCTATCTGAAGACATGGAATGATAACGATTATCTATATCTGTCTGTTCGCGATACCGGACTTGGTATCAAAAAAGAAAATTTGAAGCGTATATTCGAAAAGTTCTATCGTGTGCATACGGGTAATGTGCACGATGCAAAGGGCTTCGGGCTTGGTTTGGCTTATGTAAAGAAGATTATTGATCTGCATAATGGCGAAATTCGTGTAGACAGTGAGTTCGGAAAAGGTACGGAATTTACAATCAAACTTCCTGTTATCAAGGAAGACTGATTAGGTTGATAAGAATTATTAATATATAAACATTAAAAATTATGGAAGATAAGTTGAAGATTTTATTGTGCGAAGATGATGAAAATTTAGGTATGTTACTTCGCGAATATTTACAGGCAAAGGACTATACGGCAGTATTATGTCCTGATGGTGAAGTTGGTTATAAGGAATTCTTGAAGAGTAAGTTCGACATTTGCGTACTCGATGTAATGATGCCTAAGAAAGATGGCTTTACATTAGCACAGGAAATCCGCCAAGCTAATGCAGAGATACCTATTATTTTCCTTACAGCTAAAACGTTGAAAGAAGATATCCTTGAAGGATTTAAAATCGGGGCAGACGATTACATTACCAAGCCATTTTCTATGGAAGAATTGGTTTTACGTATAGAGGCAATCCTGCGTCGTGTGCGCGGAAAGAAGAATAAAGAGTCTACACTTTACCATATCGGGCGCTTCACATTCGACACACAGAAGCAGTTACTTTCTATCGGAGATAAGCAGACAAAGCTCACAACAAAGGAGAATGAACTGCTCGCTCTGTTGTGTGCTCATGCCAATGAAATACTGCAAAGAGATTTTGCCCTGAAAACGATATGGATAGATGACAACTATTTCAATGCTCGTTCTATGGATGTGTATATCACGAAGCTACGCAAACATCTGAAAGACGACGATCAAATCGAAATCATTAATATCCATGGCAAAGGTTATAAACTGATTACTCCCGAGGGAGAATAAATTCCTAATACAGATAGGGCATGTAAAGCATGTTGCAACAGTTTGCTGATAAAGAACTGTTGCGATATGTTTTACATGCTTTTTTGTTATTTTGAACAAGATATTATATACTTTCGGTGAATAATGAAAATAGGGAAGCATGAAGATGTTGTTTCAATATTGTTATAATCCACAGTATGTTTATTGTTCATATATGATTATTCTAATGCCGATAGAGGCTGTATATGGCGTGATTAGGAGTTGTGTATATCATCTCAAGCCATATTTCTATTAGATTTTTTCATTGTAATACATCCATAAAATTTATTTTTTATGCCCTTATTTGTTGGTAGAACTATTTGATAGATTTAAATCATGTAAAAACATCAGAAATCCGTTTTACATTTAATATTTTGCAAGAAAAAGTTTGGATTTCTAACTAAAATTAATTATTTTTGCGACTATCCAATGGCTATTCTTTATTTTGTTGCAATCCAATATTATACTGGTATCGTGAAACTACAATAATTTATTGAAAAACTATTACTTAGACCTATTTGGCGTAGTTTGATAAACTATTGCCTGATAAATTGGTATAGAGACCTGACAATTCATTAGTCAATAAACCATATAATAATTTTATAACTTGAAAACAGATGAAAAGTAAATTTTGTTGTTGGCAAAGGCTACTTTTGATGCTTTTGTTGTTGTTCGAATCAAGCCTGATAACATTGCAGGCTGAATTGCTAAATAACGGCGGTCCCACTACTGCAAAAGAGTGGAATACCAATAAGATGTTGCAAAATGAAAAAACAGCTATCAAAGGATTTATAGGCGACGAGAACGGAGAACCGATAGTTGGAGCCACAGTCAGGGAGCGAGGTTCCGCTAATGCTGCTATTACAGATGCAGATGGAACCTTTTCGCTAAAAGTGTTGCCCAATGCCACTTTAGATATTGCTTATATAGGCTATCAGAATAAAGAAATACGGTTGAAAGGCAGAACATTTATTGCCATCTCCATGATACCTAACAATAAAGTTTTGGATGAAGTAGTTGTTGTCGGTTTCGGTAAGCAGAAAAAAGAATCGTTGGTAGGGGCCGTACAATCTGTAAAGCCCCAAGATTTGAAGATGACATCCAGCAGTCTTACAACCTCTTTTGCAGGAAATGTTCCGGGCATCATAGCACGTCAGACTACTGGTGAGCCGGGGTACGACAATGCAGAGTTCTATATTCGAGGCGTATCCACATTCGGTGCCAATAAAAGTCCATTGATTATCCTCGATGGGGTAGAGATAAGTGCAACGATGCTTAAGTTATTGATAGTAGAGTTTTTGTATGCGTTATTTTGAGAAAATAGTAATATGCGTGCCGGATAGATTGCGATTTACCGGAAAAACATGCTATAGATAAGTCCGATAGGTTGCATTTCTGTTGCGGATAAAACATATGTGTACCGCAAACGAATGGTACTCCCCAATCGTCAAGCTCCGTGGTTCACGATGTCAAGCTCCGTGGTTCATGATGTAATCTAAAACCAGACAATTAGATTGCATCTTGTTTAAAAGCAACTATCTCTTCAAGTTCGGGATCCATATAGAAAGTAAACTTTTGCATTGTTCCGTCGTTCTTCCTATATTTCACGCTCATAAAAAGTAATTTTCCAGAAACCTTTTCAGTACCATATTGGGCTTCTTTTTTGACGAGCCTGTTGGTACGAGCATTCGTTCGCATCGCATTTACGATGCTGTCGTTTATATAGAATGTGGAATCAATATCCGAGAATGTTTTCTCGCGGATATCGTTATCTACAAGATTATTGTCAAGAAAATTGGAGATCAGTTTCTCCGCATCATGTTTCTGGCCACAACTTATTAACAACAATGATAAGAAAACGGAGGAGAGAAAGATACTTTTTTTCATGTTATGATTTTATTACAACAGAGACAAGCCCAAACGCTGTCTCTGCTGTATGTTTAAATGTATTATTTTTCGGGAATGTTTTTCAAAACTTCCAATAAATGATCCCATACCATCTGTACGGTGGGTATATGAAGACATTCATCAGGAGTATGCACATAACGAAGGGTTGGACCGAATGAAACCATATCGAGATCGGGGTATCGTTCGGAGAATAAACCGCATTCTAATCCTGCGTGAATGCCCAGCACTTTCGGTTCTTTGTGGAAAAGTTTCTTATAAGCATTTACAGTAATTTTAACCAATTCGCTATTCGGATTCATTTTCCAAGCCGGATAGCCGTCTGTTGCAATAACTTCTGCCCCTCCCAGTTCATAGGCCGCTCTTACGGAGTTACACATATTGTCGAGATTGCTCATCACATTGGAACGTTGGGAAGACAGCACCTCAATCTCATTCTCTCTTGTAATAACCGCTGCCACATTACTTGATGTTTCAACCATAGAAGCAAGTGCTTCGTCTTGGCACATCGCGAAAATGCCATTGTCTACAGCCTGTAGGGCCATGATAAATTTACGACCGGTTTCCTTTGGTAAAACCTCAGAAGGTTCGGTACTCTCCAATGTAAATACCATAGAGGTGTCCGTTACATGAAATTCGTCTTCAACAGAAGCCTGAAATACGTTCCAATCAGCTTTTACCTGTTCTTTTACTTCGTCGGGTACTGCGAAGATAACACGACCGTCGCGTGGTATTGCATTATGTAACTTGCCAGAATTAAAACTTGCCAAGTGCAAATCGTACTTAGATTGTTCATTATAGAGAAAGCGTGTTAACACCTTTATGGCATTGGCGCGTTTTTTGTTGATATCGTCTCCGGAGTGTCCGCCGATAAGTCCTTTCAAAGATGCCTGCATGAAGAAATATCTTTTGGGAGCTTGTTCACGTTGGAATTTGAACGTAGCGATTGTGCTCCTCCCACCTGCACACGACACAAAAATCTGTCCTTCGTCTTCAGAATCAAGATTGATTAAATAATCTCCATTCATAAAGTCGTCTTCCATTCCTAAAGCACCGGTAAGCTGAGTTTCCTCATCACGGGTAAATACGCATTCCAAAGGACCGTGTTCGATATCATCAGAGTCGAGAATGGCAAGTTCTATGGCGTCTCCTATACCGTCATCAGCCCCGAGCGTAGTACCTTTAGCATGCAGCCATTCCCCATCGATATAAGTCTGAATAGCATCTTTATAGAAATCAAATTCTACATCAACAAGTTTGTCACACACCATATCCATGTGACTTTGTAAGATTACGGTCTTGCGATTTTCATATCCTTTTGTTGCGGGCTTTCGTATCAAAACGTTTCCGGTTTTGTCTACTTTTGTTTCCAATCCGTGGCTTTTGCCGAACTCTCGTAAGTATTCTATCATCTTTTCCTCGTGCTTGGATGGGCGTGGAATTTGATTAATTCTTGCAAATTGTTCGAACACACGAGCAGGTTTGAGGTCTTTCTTTTCCATTGAGTTATTCATTTAATTATAATACCATTGTTTTTTATTCTTAAATTACCTACAATATCAGGCTTTTTATTTTGTGTTTCACTTAAATTACACTATCTTTGCGACGCATTTATAGTGTATCATAAGCTCTGCAAATATAATAAAATATGGTAGAAATGTTACTCTTAAGCGTGTTAATTATTGCTATAGCTATTGCATTATTATCCGTGAAGTTGATCTTTAAGAAAAATGGAAAATTTGTCTCTCCACACATCCATGACAATGCCGGATTGCGAAAAAAAGGCATACATTGCTTTATAGATCAAGATTTAGAGGCAAGAAAATCGAATTGTGCATATTAATAATAAAAAGATAAGAAAATGAAAAAAGACATTTTAACAATGACGGTTGCTTCGCTTGCAGCCTTTGTTATTACTTCGTGCAATCAGTCGCAACCTCAAATGGACACAAAAACCGACTCTGGGAAGGGAGATGTTCCATCGACAATAAAAATTGCTTATGTTGAGGTAGATAGTATCATGTCTCAGTATAAGTTCTGTAAAGATTATTCTTTGATATTGCAGAAAAAAGGACAAAACATACAAAATACTCTTGCAGGAAAGCAACAACAATTACAAAATGCAGCGGCAAATTTCCAACAGAAAGTACAACAGAATGCCTATACTCGTGAACAGGCTGAAGCCATACAAGCAGGATTGCAACGCCAGAATAATGATTTACAAGCACTAAATCAGCGCTTAAGTACAGAATTTCAGGCAGAAACAGATAAATATAACAAAGCACTTCGCGACAGTATTCAGCATTTCTTGGCTTCATATAATAAAGATAAGAAATACACATTGATATTGAGCAAGGCCGGAGATAACCTCCTCTATGCAGATAAAGCGCTTGATATTACGAATGATGTAATAGCTGGGTTAAATAAAGCATATAAACCTGCAGCTGAAACAAAAGCAGCAACTGCGAAGAAATAATATCATATATTGTCTTTATAAGTTTAAGCGGATAAGTTTTTTCCTTATCCGCTTATTTTTATAACCATTTACTCCTATGACGATATTATGCTATAAAACGCTGTAATAAAAGTTTTATAGCTGATAGCAATTCCATTATTTCCAAAACGTTTCGGTGATATCAATAAAATCTTCTCCAACAATATGTTTATAAAGTCTTTGATTTGTTGTCCTTTCTTTCAGACATCCTAAATGTTCGATATACGGGCCAAGTTTAATATAATCGAAATCGCTTTTCCTAATGGTTGAAGGTATTAATTGCCGGCCACTATACCATGCCACCTTATATCCTTTGTGCATTTTGTGTATATAACGGGCAAGCATATTGATAGAAGACGGTTCTGCGTCTCCTCCCATCAAGCATATACAAGTAATGCTATTTCCAAAACGTTCTATCATAGAGCTAATGGCTATCGGCGTTAGTGGCTCTCCTATATTTTGCCACAGGTATTGGCTATGACAGCCCGGACAACGACACGGACAATTTGAAATATTGATTGCCAGTGTCACTTCATCTGGGATTTCTTGGAATACAATTCCTGTATTTACAAATTTCAACACCTTATTATATTGTCAAACGGCTGATTATTTTACCATTTCATAGTCTTTTACCGAGACTGTATATTTCTGCTTGTCTGCATAGTAACGTCTGTGGGCTTCCTCCTGACGAGGTAACGAGAAATTACTTACCCGTTTCAAGTAACCGATAATGCGTGTCATATAATCCACATTCTTACTATGACATTTAGGACACTCCTGTAGATAACGTTTATCAATATGCCCACAATCATTACAGAGTGTATTGGGAATGTTGAATGTAAAGTAGTTGCAACCTTCTTTGGCGGCCACTTTAAGAAGTTTGCGATACTGCGCTTTGGAAAGATGTTCCTCAAGATTCATGTGTAGAGCCGAACCTCCTGTAAGATGTTGTATATAGGGAGCTCCGTGTAACTTGAACTTATCGAGAATTGTCAGCGAAGAATCTTCCACGATATAGAAATAACTATTATAACAATTGCGTGGTACAAAATAACCGTCTTCGCGATCCCATTTGGCATGTTTTACGCCAACATTTTCGGCAGGTATCATTTCACAGTTAAAAAGAACATCGTTTGAACGGTATTGCTTATTATACTTTTCAATTAGTCCAAGAACCTCTTGTACGAATTTCAGATAATTGGGATTGTCGGTAATTTGTAATCCCATGAACTCTGCAGCTTCTACAAGACCATTGATACCGATTGTTAAATATTGCCTTGAAATATTGATGTAACCGGCATCAAAGAGTGGCAACATACCATGCTTCTGTAGTTCTTTCAAATTTTCATTATATGCTAATTGCACTTTGTGGCACAAATCAATCACTTCTGATAGATATTCTTTATAATCTATCTTGTTGTTTACCGCATGTTGGATACAGCGGTTAAGATTGATAGTCAGCACACTCTTGCTTCCTGTCGATACTCCTCCTGCACCGAGAGTGTAACTAAAACCATTGTCTTGTATCTCGTTACGCAACCGACAGCATGAACTTAACGAATCTGCATTGTCACTCATATAAGTGAAGAAAGAATGCCCTTCCGAATACATTTCTGCTGCAAAGTCTCCCCATTCTTTATCCATACTGTCCCCATCTTTTGTTAATAATGCCATTGTTTCTACGGGGAAAGTCAACACTGTTTTAGTACGTTCTTTGTTGAACCACTTCATAAATCGTTTCTGAAGCCATGACACCCCTTCCCAGTCGGGTTGACTTCCATCGGGGAAATAGAAATTACCAAAGAGACTCTCGAAATAAAACTTGTCATAATAGGAGATATTCCAGAATACGGCCTGATAATTCCTTGCACCAGTTGGTTGATTTAAGGTATATACAATTTGCTCGAAACAGTCGGTTATCATCTTATCAATGGTTCTACGCTTGACAGACAAATCAACAACCTTATCCGGCTCTTTGAAATAGTCCTTTCCATATTCCAACCCAATAAAATAATTCAAGTACATTAGAAATTCCGGAGTGGCACAGGCCCCACTTAGCATACTTGACACCATGAAGACCATATTTACAAATCCTCCGCAGAAACTCTTCAAGTTTGTCGGCGCTGTAGAATTTCCACCAATAGAAGCCGTTCCTCCTATTAACCAAGGATACATCGTGATGGATGCACAATAATTTGCAAGACTCGTCTCATCATTCTTATATATATAATGATGTGTAAGCTTATTAATATATTCATCAGCTACCTCTTTTCCATACATTTTTTTTATTCTGTCGGTAAGTAGTCTGCGGTTCAGACGAATAAAACTTGCTTTGGGAAGTTCGCCGATAAGGGTTGCAATATTCTTATGTTCAACATTGGCATTAGCATCGTATTTAGAGCCTGTTGCAGCATTAGAAGCATCACAGTAATCCGAAAGAAATTTCAGCCTCTCCAATGTCTCTCTATCTTCCGTGTGTGCTTGGCGATAAAGCATAAACGATTTGGCTACATTGTAATAGCCTTCTCGCATTAGAGCTTCTTCTACTTGGTTTTGTATATCTTCTACTTTAATATCGTCATGTATAGCAAGATGACTTAAAAGTTTAGAAATACTTCCTAAATTGATTGGTTCGTTCACAGAATTGAATGCCTTAATAATAGCATTCATAATTTTGTCAAGCGAAAAACGGTCTTTACTTCCGTCTCTTTTGGTAATAACAAAATCTCTAATTTCCATTGTTTTTATACTTTTTGGAAAACTTTTCTATTTATATTTGATAAAAAGTTTTCCGTTTTGGGTAATTTTTATTTATAATATAATTTTAAAATTATCATTTTTAGTAATTATTTTATGTGTACAAAGATAATAAAAAGAAAATAATATAAATTCAAAATACATTATTAATTCTTGCTTTTATATTTTTTTAGTGACTAAAAAAATGACATAATAATTAAAGTATAATTTGTAATTATAATATAGATGTATTGATAACCATTAGGTTAATAAAATAAAAAAGCACCGATTATTTTAATAATCGGTGCTAAGAAGAATTGTACTTTTTTATAATTTCACAGAAGAAATATCAATAAGATTATTCACAATAGCATATATTGTAAGACCTGCAGGTGAATGTATCTGTAATTTCCTTGCTATGTTCCTTCGATGAGTAATGACTGTATTTGTGGAAATACAAAGATGATTTGCGATTTCTTTATTTGTCATTCCTTGTACCAAACTAACAATCACATCTTTCTCTCGATCGCTCAATGTTTCCTGATTTTCCGGATTTTGATTAAGCATATTAGATATCTTAAACGAAACATCATTCTGTTTCGATCGTTTCTCAAGACTTCTAATAACGGGTATAAATATTTCTTCTTCAACAGAAGCATGTTGCGAAAGCCACTCTTCACAATTATAAATATCATAGAGAGTTGCCGAAAGTTGGTTATTCCGCAAACCGTCCGATGGCAGATATTTTATAATAATGTTTTTAAGTTCGCGCAGCTTTTGGTCGGTTTGTCCATGATGCTTAGAGTAAGTTTCTATATCATAATTAGTGGTTACCTTATTATTTATTAGGTCTTCCACATAAGGAAAAACAGTTTTTTCCTCATATTGCATGTGGTTTCTTATAGAGCGTGCGTATTCATCATATAACTTCAAGATGAGTCTTGCCAAATTATCATTTTCGTCAAGGGCGCCAACAAGCCCTTGACGGATGTAGGGCAATTCGAAACCTAAATAATAATCATGACTCGCTTTCAGGTATTGCATTAATGTCGGTATCGAAAGGCGTTCCGCATCATCATATTCTCTATACCCATTAATTGTAAAGTTTATGATAGCAAGGAAAGTATATGTATCTACATGTTGGTCTTCACATACCTCCTGTACAGTTTTATCTCCAAATCCGAGGTTGATACCAAACGAGCCGAGACTTTGGAGAATACTGTAGTTATCTCCGATGATAGAAATCATCTTATCATCCGGTTCATACATTTTTTGATTTTTCATCTGATACCTAATTGTTGTTAGCTACTTCGCTGCAAAGTAACAAAAAAAACTCGGAATATGCAATAGATAGAAATAGGTATTTACCTATTTACAGCATCTCTCAATAGTATATAAGAGCGGTTCGTATACCTAAAAGTGGTGAAAATAGGGTAGGGCGTTTTTAAGGCAATACTCTGATAACTCTAATACCAATTTGAGAAGGATGCTTTTGCATATAAGTCTTGAGAGTCGTTATTTCTTCTACAACCTTACCTCTGATGGAAGACGCATGTAACAGATGCAAGCCATCTTTATGCCATACGGCAATGCCGATATGTGTCGTATCCAAGCCTTTCCTGCTTGTTACAAGGGCAAGTATGTCTCCATCGTGAACTGTATTACGAAAAAGTCGCGTGTTAGCAATCGCTGTTTTGGGGATATATCGGTATTCCTTCCCATTATAATCTTCTTCAAGTTTCGCGATGCCGTCTATCCACTCTCTATGTTTTACCAACATTGGATATTTGTCGGGATGAACTGTCATATAGTTAATGGAAATGGTCTGTAACTTTGTAAACGGGGGATCGGGTGTCTGGATTTCCTTTACAAAACCACTCTTGCAATTGTCTTCTATCCATATTGTAAAATAGTGCTGACGTTTAAGGTAAGATATATGCCCATCTATGTATCTTACATGTTGCAGATAATTACAGAAGTCTATAAATGTATTCTTCTTATTCTGATAGCATAATGTCAATGCCAATACATATTCGATGTATGTGGTACAATCTACTTCCCTTAAATTAACTATCAATTTCTCCTTTTCATTACGCTCCAAAGTTTGTGCTACATAAGGTGTACCTTTAAATTCTCTTGCAAAGAACAGAAATAAATTTTCTTTCTGTTTGTTTGAAATGGCCTTATGCAGCATGTTCATGGCAATTATACTGTCTCTTTTTGTGTATTGTACCTGTGCAGAAGCATTGTGACTGGTGCATATCAGAGATAGAAAAAGTGAGAAGACAATCGTTTTCATTTATATTGTTTTTTCTTATTGAAATTAAAACCTATATAAATATTGACATTTCCAAAAATAGAATTAGTGGAAAACTGGTCTTTATTATAATTATAGGTGTGCACTATAGCACTCGCACCGGCATACCATTTCATATTATTCCATACGATACCGAACCGTCCGATGCCATCGATATTCATGTTCTTAATAGAAAAATCGCGCATATTTTGCCTTTCATGTTGTAAATCGCTGACTGTTTTTTTATACGCAATACCTAAAGATAAAGAAGATGCGAATAACCAGTGATGAGCAAATACCCAGTTGTATGCATAGCCCCCCGATATAGCTATATCTGTATATTTAACATTTCCGAAACGGAGACTGCTATCTATAGGCATCTTCTCATACGTATTCCCCAATCTTTCTTTAAGCACAGTATCCAACTGTTGCCAATCGATATCAATGGAATGTTTGGTATAACCGATTCCTACTAATGGGGAACCGCAACTGATTTTCTGTATTGTACTCTGACTAAAAGCTGCCGGATAGGAAAATCGATGATGATTAAAGATGTAATACAAATTAAAACCTTTTACACTTGAACTGAAACCATTGTAAGGAACATTTCTTATCTGGTCGGTATTGATACCTTTACCTAAATACATACTTTTAATTCTATAGTCTTTTCCTACACGATAGAAGATGTCTATTCCTATCTGCGAACTGTAGATACTGAAGTCGTATTCTTTCTTATTGTTACCCCTCAAGTGATTAATATCTAAGGTGTAGCCTAAAAATATCCATCGCCATCCTAAATAAGGTCCGAGTTTTACAGACGGTTCCGGAGAAAAACGGATGGATTGTCCTTTCTTATTATTTATTCTGTATTGTTCATAAGTGTTCGTATTTTGTAGCATTACGGTAAAATTATAGTGCTGAGGTTCAATGTAGTTTGTATCTATACTCGTAAAATTTCTAAGGGCCGTAGATATATTGCCGACCACCTTTTTTAAAAAAGGTTTATGTGATGTTATACTATCTGTCGCGATAGCAGGCATCACCATGCCATGAATTAGAAAGAAGAACAAATATATCTTTTTCATTTTGTCATAGCTTTCCGAGAATACGATCCATAACCCAATTCACTGGAGTGGCACTAACACTTGTACAGTTGCAAACTCCAAAGCCCTGAAGATCTTCTATTACGGATTTTATTATGGGCAATTGAACATAAGACGGATTGGGTACGATTATACTTGTAGTACCTTCACTTGTAACAATTTTTATAGGATCATAATTATAAACAGAGAAAGAGAGCATCCCTTTGTCGCCAATAACTTCGATACAGTCTTCTTTTGAACTTTGATGACCTACAAAACACCACGAGCCGCTTCCCACAAGACCGCTCTCAAAAAGGAAACACGAGCTGATCGTATCTTCTGCCCCGTAAAGTTGCGCCCTGTTGGCACAATAGCCATGAGCACGCGTTATAACACCGAAAAACTCTTGTAACAAGTCTAATTGATGAGGGGCTAAATCATAGAAATACCCTCCACCGGCAATATCTGGCTGCAGTCTCCATGGAAGATTATGACTCCCTTTGAAATCCAAATCTCTCGGAGGAACCGAAAACCTTACCTGAACGTTAAGAATTTTGCCAATAATTCCATTATCTATGATACTTTTAACCCGTTTGAAATAGGGTAGATACCTGCGATAATAGGCTACAAAGCATGGCATTCCTGTCTGTTCACTGATACGATTGATACGTGCACAGTCCTCATAACTTGCCGCCAATGGCTTTTCTACATAAACAGGTTTGCCTGCTTTCATGGCCATTATGGCAAATGTGGCATGACTTGAGGGTGGGGTAGCAATATAAATAGCATTTACATCCGGATCATCTATCAATGCCTGAGCATCAGTATACCATTTACGGATATGGTGTCGTTCGGCATACGAGCGTGCCTTTTCTTCACTTCTACTCATAACAGCCTCTACGTGGGAACCGTCTATCTCGTTAAAAGCCGGCCCTGATTTCTTTTCCGTTACTTCACCGCATCCGATGAAACCCCAACTTATCAGTTTCATATATCAACTGAAAATAAAGTTTATTATGAACAGTATGGAAAGTATTACAATTGTTATATTCAATGCTTTCCATTGGGCTGTGCATACTTTAACTATAACATAACTCAAGATTCCTAAGCATATACCGTCTGCAATAGAATAACATAATACCATAGTAATCATAGTAATAAATGCAGGAAATGCTTCAGAAACGTCACTCAAATCTATCTTCTTTACCGAATCGAGCATCAATACTCCGACCAATACCAGTGCTCCGCTTGTTGCTGCACTGGGAATTAACATGAAGATAGGAGAGAGTAGTAATGACACAAGAAAGAGTATCCCCACAAAGAAAGAGGTAAGTCCGCTACGTCCACCTTCCGCAATACCCGATGCACTTTCAATATATGTAGTAAGAGTAGACGAACCGAGCATTGCGCCACATGTGGTGCCTATAGCGTCGCTCATCATAGCTTCTTTTACATGAGGAATGGAGCCATCCGGCCGTACAATACCTGTCTTTTCCGCCAATCCGACCAAAGTGCCGATCGTATCAAATATATTCACGATAAGAAGAGAGAAAACAACGAGAAGGGTTTGTATATTGAAAAAGCCATTAAAGTCAAACTGACAAAATATTGGAGATATCGACTGTGGGGCAGAAATAGGGAACCAATTTGCAGGAATAACGGTAACTCCTAACGGTATACCTACAAGAGAGCTCGCAATGATACCATAAAATAAAGCTCCTTTTATATTGCGTGCTATTAAAATTCCACTTAAAAGAATAGCGATAATACCTAAAATACATTCAGAAGAAAAGCTACCTAAACCTACGAAAGTCCCCTCTTTAGCAACAATAATATGGGCATTCTTCAGTCCTATAAAGGCGATAAACATGCCGATACCTGCAGAAATAGCATATCTTAAATTCTTGGGAATACTGTCAAGAATTAGTTCGCGTATATTAAAGAATGTAATGAGAATAAATATTATACCCTCTATCAGCATAATTGCTAATGATTGCTGCCAAGTATATCCCATGGCCTGACAGAGCGTATAGGCAAAAAATGCGTTCAATCCCATACTGGGAGCTTGGGCAAAAGGGAGCTTGGCCATGAAAGCAAGTAGTAGGGTTGCTATGGCTGCAGCAATGGCTGTACCGGTAAACAGGGCCCCTTTATCCATACCTGTACTTGAAAGAATAGAAGGATTTACGGCAAGAATATAGCTCATAGTGAGAAAGGTTGTTGCTCCTGCAACCAATTCTGTTTTGAATTTCATGTTTTTGGCATCGAAGCCAAGTGCTTTTGATAAAAATTCCATAAGTATGTATTAATGATTAAAAGTGTCAAGCCAATTGTCCAATATCATTCGTGCTATAGAAAGTTTTTCTGGGATGATCGGAAGATTATCCTTATGAAACCAAGCTCCTCTTGAAAGCTCTGAACGCTGTAAGTGGATATCCCCGTCGATATAATCGGCATTAAAGCCAACCATTAAGCCACAAGGATAGGGCCACGGTTGTGAACCGAAGTATTTCAAATTTGTTATTGTAATTCCCGTTTCTTCCCTAACTTCCCGATGTACAGCTTCTTCTAAAGTTTCCCCTGTTTCTACAAAACCTGCGATAAGTCCATAAAAGTCACTCTTAAAATTACGAGCATGTACAAGTAAGACCTCATCCCCTTTATGCACTAATACAATAACTGCAGTCGCCAACTGGGGCCATATCTCCTTTCCACAGTTAGGACATCGCTTTGAAATATCTGTGTGCATCTCCATCGGTGTACCACAAACGCCACAATAACGTGTGTTATGATCCCAATAAATTAACTCCTGACATTTGCCAGCTTTTAGGTACAAGTCTCTCGAGAGTTTATAGTATGAGGCACGCAATCCGCACATTTCATACTCAGTTCGGTTTGTAATGGGGGCATCAATAGAAAAAACTCGAACCTCTGTTCCGTCATCCATTGATGTTACGTGCATAATATGTGTCCACGCTTTGATTGCTATGGGAGGCTTTATACTAAGCGGAATTGTATATGTTCCATCCATATTTTTTTGAAGGAGGAGGTCTCCTTTACAAAATATGAACCAATATGCTTTAGACATTTCGTACTCGTTTTCTATTTTCCGAATATCAGTTGTTTATCTCGCAATAGGGCTTGTTTTGTCCATGCCTCAGGAACAAACTTCCAATTATTATGCGCTTGCGGATTCAGAGTTCCCGCTCTTTCTATTTCTTTCATTAAATAATATCGCTGATCTTTCTCGCTTTCGTAAACAATACGCTTCTTCAGTTCCTCTCGGGGAATACCTGCACCCTTTGTTAAAAGCTCTCCGCCACCATTACCGCGATAACTATTCATCGCTACCTTGTACCATTGGTGCTCATCAAAAGGCCGCCCATCAGTCAAATGCAATATTTTTACTTTTTTTCCATTGGGCTTTGTAACATCTACTTCATAGTCTATACCGGCAGCACTGTCGAAGTTAAATGCTAAATTCTTAAATCCAAATCGCTGCTGGTCATTCTTGGCATCATCATTCAGAAGCATGATATGATCATCCGGTTTGGTCATAGTATTAACCCACAAATCATAACTCATTTCCAAATGTTTACGAATTTCTTCCCCTGTCATCTTCAATACGTAGATTTGATTTTCGTATCTATAAAGATTGAACATATCGCTGACATGTATATCTCCTGCCGATATGCTCGTATCAAAAGAAAGTGGGGCGTTGAAAGAAATATCGGCTCCGGTTATTTTGAGTTGTAAGTCGTGTATGAAATCGGTAAATGCAGCACTTCCAAAATAGCAATCACGGGTAAAAATTGAATGGGTGAAGTTGCCAATTTTTCGATTAACAAATTGCATAACAGAGTCTATTTCCGGTTGAAATCTTGATATAAATTCTTTGTTAATTTCTTGACTTTCAATGTTCACGACATCTCCTTCGATGTTTTTCTTTAATATTTTATTAGTGTTGTTATGCTGTCTATCGAATGTTATGGATATTCGAGCATCACTAATCATATATGCATTGCAAGAAGGATCCAAACATACGACATCCTTTCCTTCTATATTTTTCACTATCCCTTTGAATTTGGTGTGGTCGTGTCCGAATAAAATAAGGTCGAAGCCGGGGACTTCCCTTGCAACTTTCAGCGATGCATCCTCTTGATATTGGGCAGTTTCAATACCGCCTTCCTTTCCAGAATGAAACAGGCCTATTACCACATCAGGTTTCTCATGTATTTTGATATATTCCATCCAATACCTTGAAGAAGACACCATTTCATCGAACCTAAGCCCTTTCCATAGAGATTCGTTCAGCCAATTGGGTATTGCCGGTGTAAGCATACCGATAACTGCAATTTTCAAACCGTCTCGCTGTAAGATCGTATAAGGATGTAGATACGGCTTTCCTGTCTTCGTATCAATAACATTCGCTCCAAGCATAGGACATTTTACTTCTTTGATCCATTTATCATAAACAGCGTGACCAGTCTCGATATCATGATTTCCTATGGTTTCTGCATCATATTTCATATAATTAACGACAGATGCAGCTACGTTGGGCACAGACGGTTTTATGTAATTGCTATAATAACAGGTAGGTTGCCCTTGGAGAATGTCTCCGTTATCTAAAAGAATAAGATTACTGCCATAGACCTTTCGTAAAGAATCTACGTAAGTAATAACACGCGCCAAAGAACCGCTTTTGGGGGTGCGATTTATAAAATCGTATGGAAAAAAGCAACCATGGACATCACTTGTCTGAATAATCCTTAGATTTACTGTTTTTTCTGCAGACATTGCATTAAGGATTAAACAAAATGCTGCAATGTAAGTTAATAGGAGTCTTTTCATTGCTATATTGCTTTTTATTTATCATAATGTACATTATATGAAAAGTATATGTATACTGATTAAAAGGGTATTTTAGATTTCTTACTTAGCCGTTCCATGCTCCTTAGGTTTACAACTTAACTGCCTTAAAGAAGCAGGTTAATTAAGTCCTATGGAAAAACTTTAATTAAAATAATATAAGAATGTTGCTATTCCTTCCAATGCAGGTTTATGTTCGTTTTCTATTTCTATCTTAAATGCAATTTCCGTTTTACATATACCTCTCAGGTTTTCAATTTTATGCAATGTGGTAACTAATCTTACTCGACTGCCGGTTAACACCGGCTTTCCGAATTTCATTTTATCCATACCATAATTTACCAACATCTTTATATTGTTGACCTCTACAATTTGATTCCACAGGTATGGCAGCAACGATAATGTGAGGTATCCGTGTGCGATGGTACTTTTATATGGACTTTCCGCCTTAGCACGTTCTACATCTACATGTATCCACTGATGATCCAATGTGGCATCTGCAAACATATTGATACGGCCTTGGTCTATTAAAACCCAATCAGAATGTCCTAACTCTTTGCCTAAATGTACTGCAAATTCATTGTATGAATTAATAACTAACCTTTCCATAATCGATTTGTACAATGTTTAAAAACGTTAATGCGTAGTTTTTGTTATTCAAAATTAGCACGTTTATAGTGTTAAAATTGTCATATAACTACCTAAATATAGAGCTACAAAAGTACAAAATAATTCTGATAATTATACTTATTTCTTATTTTTATCTACTGTTTTTATTGTTTTTTACTACCATAAAAATAGCTGGGGTTACATTCCGATGGCAGTCATATATTCTGCACACATCGTTGCACATCTTTCGCCATCGACTCCTGCCGAAACTATTCCTCCTGCATATCCGGCACCTTCGCCACAAGGAAAGAGACCATGAAGGCGTATGTGTTGAAGTGTTTCCTTGTCGCGTAAGATACGTACGGGACTACTTGTGCGGGTTTCTACAGCAATCATCACAGCTTCATTGGTCAGAAACCCATGACTCATCTTACCGAAATTTCGGAAACCTTGTTGCAGACGTTCTACTATAAACTTCGGCATCCAGAAATGGAGCGGACTGGAAATGAGGCCGGGAGTATAAGAACTTTTGGGGAGATCATACGATAGACGGTTATTGACAAAGTCGCCCATTCGTTGTGCCGGTGCCGTTTGTCGTATATTACCCTGTAACCAACAATTGCGTTCCAGTTCTTCTTGGAAGCGCATAATAGAGAGAACGTCATTTTTATTCTTCCCTTCTATAGAATATTTTTTGGTATTTTGCAAGGCATAAATATCGTCAGGACGCACCTCCACTACCATTCCGGAATTAGACCAACGCGTGCCGCGATTACTCGGAGACATGCCGTTAACAACGATTTGCTGTGGCCCTGTGGCTGCCGGAATGACAAAGCCGCCGGGACACATACAGAAGCTATACACGCCACGTCCATCAATTTGGTTTACAAAAGAATATTCTGCTGCCGGCAAATACTTGCCGCGACCATTTTTATTATGATATTGAATTTGGTCTATCAGCTCTGAAGGATGCTCCAAGCGTACACCTACGGCAATTCCTTTCGATTCGATTTCAATTCCTGCATCTGCCAAATACCGATATATATCACGGCCACTATGTCCTGTAGCAAGGATTACCGGTCCGTGAAAAATTTTATTTGAATTGTTTTGCAGGTCGATGGCTTCAACGCCTGTTACACAGTTTTCCCTAATAACCAGTGATACCATTTTCGTTTGAAAATGTACCTCTCCCCCACTGTTCAATATCGTATTTCGCATATTCTCGATTACCCGCGGCAGTTTGTCGGTACCTATATGGGGATGAGCATCCGCAAGAATACTCGTAGAAGCTCCATGCTGGCAAAATACATTCAATATCTTGTCTGTAGATCCCCGCTTCTTACTTCGGGTATAAAGCTTTCCATCGGAGAAAGCCCCTGCCCCACCTTCGCCAAAACAATAATTACTTTCGCCGTCGACTTTCTGTATTTTGGTAATGAGTGATAGGTCTTTTTTACGTTCATGCACGTCTTTCCCACGCTCTAATACCACAGGACGAAATCCAAGTTCTATCAGTTTGAGCGATGCAAACAGTCCGGCAGGACCTTCTCCTACCACAATTACTTGCGGTTTTTCGCCCACATAAGGATATACAGTGCGTATATATTCATCGTCTTGCGGTGGTTCGTTGATATAAACTCGTACTTTTAGGTTTACAAAAACGGTACGCTGCCGCGCGTCTATACTTCGTTTTAGTATTCTTACATGTGTTACCGTTCGTGCATCTATACCTTTATCTTTTGCCAAAAAATCTATAATGGCTTGTTCGGAGAAAGCTTGTTGAGGCAATACGCGTAATTGATATTCCTCCATCATAAATATCTTATTTATATTATTTCTCCCGCAAAATTAATCAATTTGCCAATAAAAACATTGGTATTCCTAATATTTATTAGTATTTTTGTTGCCAAGTTTTTCCATTACCCCATTTGTTTTGGGGAGGGTTTTACATTATTAATATAGATAGAAAAATGAAAGTACTAAAATTTGGTGGAACATCTGTTGGTTCCGTAAAGAGTATTTTAAGTTTAAAACGCATTGTAGAGAAAGAAGCAAAACGGCAACCTATAATCGTTGTAGTGAGTGCACTCGGGGGGATTACCGATAAATTAATATCTACAGGACAATTGGCTTTGCAAGGTGATAATACATGGAAAGATGAATTTAGCACAATGGTAGACCGTCATCATAAGATGATAGATACAATTATCACAGAACCTAAGAGCAGAGAAGACTTGTTCAACGCAGTAGATTCGCTATTTGAACAATTAAAATCAATATATTATGGCGTCTTTTTGATACACGACTTAAGTGAGAAAACTCAAGATACGATTGTTAGTTATGGCGAAAGACTGAGTTCGAAAATTGTAGCTACCTTGATCAAAGGGGCTAAATGGTTTGACTCACGAGATTTTATAAAAACAGAACGTAAGCATGGAAAGCACACTTTAGATAGCGAACTTACCAACAAATTCGTTAAAGAAATCTTTGTAGATCTGCCCCGCATATCACTTGTCCCCGGATTTATCAGTCGTGATAAGAACACGTCG
This sequence comes from Hoylesella oralis ATCC 33269, assembly GCF_000185145.2. GTDB lineage: Bacteria > Bacteroidota > Bacteroidia > Bacteroidales > Bacteroidaceae > Prevotella > Prevotella phocaeensis. The sequence goes on along the minus strand of NZ_GL833119.1, from coordinate 2,003,361 downwards.
GAGACAACAAATCTCGGAAGAGGCGGATCAGACTATACTGCTGCCATTATTGCTGCAGCACTTGATGCTGAAATGTTGGAGATATGGACAGATGTAGATGGCTTTATGACAGCTGATCCCAAGGTGATAAAAACAGCCTACACTATAAACGAGTTGAGTTATATTGAGGCTATGGAGCTTTGTAATTTCGGGGCTAAGGTGATATATCCTCCTACAATATATCCAGTGTGCATCAAGAATATCCCTATTAGAGTAAAAAATACATTTAATTCGAATAGTCGGGGAACAATTATCAAGAGTAGGATAACCAATGATCGTAAACCGATCAAAGGTATTTCGAGTATAAAAGGAACTACTTTAATTACTGTTACAGGTCTCTCTATGGTAGGTGTCATTGGCGTGAACCGACGCATCTTTACTGCATTGGCTGAACGTGGAATATCTGTATTTATGGTTTCTCAGGCCTCTTCAGAGAATTCAACTTCTATCGGTGTGCGCGATATAGATGCTCAGCAAGCTGTGGATGTGTTGAACCGAGAATTTGCCAAAGAGATAGAAATGGGCGCCATGTTCCCTATGCATGCAGAGAGCAATCTTGCTACAATCGCTATTGTCGGTGAAAATATGAAGCACACACCGGGCATAGCAGGCAAACTTTTTGGTGTCTTGGGTAGAAGCGGCATCAGTGTGATAGCTTGTGCGCAAGGAGCGAGTGAAACAAATATTTCGTTCGTTGTGGACAATATGTCTTTAAGAAAATCCCTCAATGTCATACACGACTCATTCTTCTTGTCGGAATACAAAGTGTTGAATCTTTTTATATGTGGTGTCGGAACTGTTGGCGGAAAGCTGCTGGAACAAATACGTTCACAATATGAAGAGCTGAAAGAGCATAGCCGCTTAAAGTTGAATGTCGTAGGTATAGCCACATCAAGGAATGCGGTATTCAACCGTGATGGGATAAGCCTTGATACTTATCTTGATGATTTAAAAAACTCTGAACCAAGTAATGTTACAAGCCTCCGCGATAATGTAGTAGGAATGAATATATTCAATTCCGTATTCGTAGACTGCACAGCAAGTAAGGAAATAGCTTCTTTATACCAAACTTTGGTTGAGAATAATATCAGCGTTGTGGCTGCCAATAAGATTGCAGCATCATCTCAATACAGCGATTACATAAAACTGAAGCAAACTGCTTTGGCCCGCGGTGTGAAATTCAGATATGAAACAAATGTCGGTGCTGGGCTTCCCATCATCGGTACAATTAACGATTTACGTAATTCTGGAGATAAAATACTGAAGATAGAGGCTGTATTGAGCGGAACTCTTAATTTTATATTCAATGAGATTGCAGCTGATGTTCCTTTCTCGGAAACGGTAAAACGTGCCAAAGAACAGGGATACAGCGAACCTGATCCACGTATTGATCTAAGCGGAACCGATGTTATTCGAAAACTCGTCATACTGGCTCGTGAAGCCGGATATAAAGTAGAACAGGAAGATGTGGAGAAACATCTCTTCGTGCCCGATGATTTTTTTAGAGGAACTGTAGAAGACTTTTGGAAAAAACTGCCTATTCTTGATGAAGAATTTGAAAAGAAACGTAAACTTTTAGAAGAACAGAAGAAGCATTGGCGCTTTGTTGCGACAATGGATCACGGTAAAACGAATGTTGCTCTGCAGACAGTAGACAGCACACACCCTTTCTATAATTTAGAAGGAAGCAACAATATCGTGCTTCTCACGACAGAGAGATATAAGGAATATCCCATGCAAATACAAGGCTACGGTGCTGGGGCAAGTGTTACCGCAGCGGGCGTGTTTGCAAATATCATGTCGATAGCAAATATTTAAAGAATCGTTTTTACGAAACATATATGAAACATATTATTATACTTGGCGACGGAATGGCAGACCATCCGATAGAACGTTTGGGAGGCAAGACACTTCTGCAATATGCCAATACTCCCTATATGAATTTGCTTGCAAAGAATGGACGTACAGGGAGACTTATGACTATTCCTGAGGGATTTTTACCGGGCTCTGAAGTCGCGAATACCTCTATTTTGGGGTATGATCTTAACAAAGTGTATGAAGGTAGAGGACCTCTCGAAGCTGCTTCTATCGGCTACGATATGCATAGTGACGATCTCGCTTTGCGATGTAACATTATCTGTCTTGAGAATAGTGTTATTAAAAATCATCACGGTGGACATTTGAAGACAGAAGAAGGCGATATGTTTATCCGATATCTGAATGATAAACTTGGAAACGACCAGATCAAATTCATCACGGGTATTCAGTATCGTCACCTATTAATTATAAAAAACGGCAATAAACATATCTTATGTGCTCCCCCACATGATCATCCGAATGAGGAATGGAGGCCTTTATTGGTACGACCGGAGGATGGCTGGGCAGATAAAGCCGATGGAGAGAGAATGACAGGACAGGCAACCGCCGATCTTATTAACAGTTTAATCCTGCAGTCGCAGCAACTCCTTTCCGAACATCCGTTTAATAAAGAACGTGCAAAAAGAGGGTTGGATGTGGCAAACAGCATTTGGCCATGGAGTGGCGGTTATAGACCTTCAATGAAACCTTTGGGAGAAATATACCCGCAGATAACGAAAGGTTCCGTTATCTCCGCGGTCGATTTAATCAGAGGAATAGGAAAGTATGCCGGATTGCATCGTGTTGAAGTAGAAGGAATAACCGGTCTTGCCGATACCAATTACGAAGGAAAGGCCGAAGCGGCAATACGGGCACTGGAAACAGGCGACTTTGTCTTTCTTCATATCGAGGCAAGTGATGAGGCGGGGCACGACGGTGATCTTGAACTAAAACTAAAGACAATAGAATATCTTGACAGCAGAATTGTAGGCCCGATATATAATAAAGTGAAGGAATGGGCAGAGCCTGTCTGCATCGCCGTATTGCCCGACCACCCTACCCCCGTCGAGATAAGAACGCATGTAAAAGAGCCTGTTCCTTTTTTAATATGGTATCATGGAATTATTCCCGATGATGTACAAACATATGATGAAGTAAGTTGCGCATATGGTTCATATGGCCTTCTACATCTCGAACAGTTCATGAACATATTTATGAAACTTTAAACTCTTTCCGATAATTAATTTTAATGCTTCAATTTCGTAAAATGAAATATTATTCGACCAATGAGAATGCACCATTAGCGGGCTTATGTGACGCGGTAATAAGGGGACTTGCTCCCGACCGTGGGCTCTATATGCCGGAACGTATCGAACCTCTCGGGACGGATTTCTTCGAACATATACAAGATATGCCGTTTCAAGAGATTGCTTATATTGTAGCGCAAGCATTTTTCGGTGAGGATATAGAAGCCACTGCTCTGCGACAAATCGTTTGCGATACACTATCGTTCGATGTGCCTTGTGTAGAAGTTGCCGACAACATTTACTCGCTCGAACTTTTTCACGGCCCCACCCTTGCGTTCAAAGATGTCGGGGCAAGATTTATGGCAAGGCTCCTGCAACATTTCATCCGGCAAGAAAGAAAAGAAGAAATAAAAGTGCTTGTCGCAACAAGCGGCGATACCGGATCGGCCGTCGCCAATGGCTTTTTAGGTGTAGACGGTATTCATGTTTATGTACTTTATCCTGCTGGAAAAGTCAGCAAGATACAGGAAAGCCAGTTCACAACGTTGGGAAAGAATATTACAGCTATCGAAGTCAACGGAACATTCGATGACTGTCAAGCTCTTGTAAAGGCAGCTTTCATGGACGAAGAACTCAACCGTAGGCTCAACCTTACATCTGCTAACTCCATCAACGTGGCTCGTTTCCTACCACAAGCATTCTACTATTTCAATGCCTATGCCCAGATGAAACGAATGCGAAAAGCCGATAATCTCGTTATATGTGTGCCGAGCGGAAATTTCGGAAACATCACGGCAGGTCTCTTTGCACAGCAGATGGGATTGCCCATAAAAAGTTTCATCGCCGCCAACAACGCCAATGACGTGTTCTACCAATATCTACAGACGGGAGACTATAAACCGAAACCAAGCAAACAGACAATTGCTAATGCTATGGATGTTGGCAATCCCAGTAATTTCGCACGTATTCTCGATCTCTACAGTAATTCATGGGAAACCATCAAGAAGCATATCACGGGAGCTACATATACCGACAATCAAATCAGGGAAGCCATCAAGAAATGCTACGGACAGACGGGATACATTCTCGATCCACATGGTGCATGCGCTTACCGTGCGTTGACCGAAAAATTAAAACCGCATGAAGTCGGCATATTCCTCGAGACTGCCCATCCGGCAAAGTTCAAAGAAGTAGTTGACGATATCCTGAAAACCAATATCGAAATACCAGAACGCCTCGCTACATTCATCAAAGGCAAAAAGCAAAGCCTGACAATGAATGTAGACTTTCAGGCACTTAAATTCCTACTGCTTAATGTGTAAGCTGCATCACATTATTTTCCGTCTCCGTTATAAACAAAAAACGTTATCGCTTTTGTATAGGTCTTTCACCTATATTCTTTCTGCTTTTCCTTGCCCATATCGATAAATATTATGTATATTTGCAATCGAAGATACTTAAAACTACGTACTGATGGTTTACATTAGCATACCCGAAAAAGACAGGCGTTTGAGTTTCTATCTCGCAATGGAAGAACATATTGCACGCCATTTGGATGAGGACGATTGCTTTTTCATGTGGCAAGTACGTCCCTCTGTGATATTCGGACGCAACCAACTCATTGATAACGAAGTAAATACAGCATATTGCCGAAGTAACAATATAAGTATGTACAGGCGAAAAAGCGGTGGTGGATGCGTATATGCCGACATGAACAACGTGATGTTTTCATATATTACAAAAGATGAAAACGTGAGTTTTACTTTCAACAAATATATTCAACTTGTTGTAGAAGTATTGCAGAAAATGGGGGTAGACGCCGTAGCAAGCGGTAGAAACGATATCATGATTGATGGAAAAAAGGTATCTGGAAACGCATTCTACCATATCCCCGGGCGCAGTATTGTACATGGAACGATGCTTTATGACACAGACATGCAAAATATGGTGGCCAGCATCACGCCGTCCGACAGTAAGCTTGTGAGTAAAGGGGTGAAGAGTGTACGCCAGCATATTGCATTGCTGAAAGACTACACTCAGCTCACATTGTCCGAATTTAAAGATTTTGTAAGGCGCAACCTTTGTAAACGTGAACTTAAACTTACGGCCGAAGACATCAAGAACATAGAGGAGATAGAAAAGGAATATCTTGCGGATGAGTTCATTTATGGTAATAATCCGCGCTACACAATGATTAAGAAACAGCGGATAAACGACGTAGGTGAGCTGGAAATACGTATGGAATTGAAGAATAATATAATAAAAAATATCAATATCATGGGCGATTACTTTCTGACGGGCGACATAGATAACCGCATTCTGCAACCTTTGCAAAACACACCGTATAATAAGGAAGCAATCTCGAAAGCTCTCCCCGACCGCATAGATGATATAATACTTCACCTGCGAAAGCAAGATTTCGTCGACCTACTTTAAAAAAGAACCAATTTAAAAACACCTAAACAATATGGAAACCAAGCAAACCTGTCTTCACGACAAGCATGTTGCTCTCGGAGCACTCATGCAGCCTTTCGGCGGTTTTGATATGCCTATCCAATATTCCTCCATCATCGGAGAGCACAATGCTGTGCGTTGTCACTGCGGAGTCTTCGATGTTTCCCACATGGGCGAAGTATATGTAACGGGCATAGATGCCGAACGCTACGTCAATCACATCTTCACCAATGATATTACGAATGCCCCGATAGGGAAAGTATTCTATGGAATGATGCTCTATGCAGATGGCGGAACGGTAGATGATCTGCTCGTTTATAAGATGACAGAAAACGAGTTTTTTATCGTTATCAATGCTGCCAACATCGGTAAAGATGTAGATTGGATGCGCGAAAATGCTGAAGGCTTCGACGTCGCCATCGATCACTGTTCAGATTACTACGGTCAGTTAGCCGTGCAAGGTCCGGAAGCAGAAGCCGTTGTTGAAGAAGTTTTAAGTATTCCATGCAAAGAACTCGCGTTCTATACAGCAAAAACATTGGAGCTTGAGGGAGAAACCGTGATTATCAGTCGTACGGGCTACACGGGCGAAGACGGGTTCGAAATATACGGCTCGCATAGTTTTATCCGAAACCAATGGGATAAACTTATGGCAAGCAATCGCTGTAAACCATGCGGACTTGGATGCCGTGACACGCTCAGATTTGAAGTCGGATTACCTCTTTATGGTAATGAATTATCGGAAGGAATTTCTCCTGTTATGGCCGGATTAAGCATGTTTTGCAAGTTGGATAAAGAAGAATTTATCGGCAAAGAAGCCCTTATCAAACAAAAGACTCACGGGGTGGATAAAAAACTCGTAGGTCTTGCTTTGGAAGACCGTGCTGTACCTCGCCACGGCTATGCCGTGATGAAAGATGGTAAGCAAGTCGGAATAATTACAACCGGTTACCGTGGTATCAGCGTAGACCATAGTTTCGCCTTTGCCCTCATCGATACGGAGTACACGAAAATTGGTACCGAAGTAGACATACAGATACGCAAAAAACTTTTCCCAGCCATTGTAATCAAGAAGAAGTTCTACGATAAACATTATAAGAAATAAATCGTATGGGCCGAGGTCTGCGAACAGTATCTGTAATATGCACTCTCTATTATTGACAGATAGATGATCTATGCCATACAGATACATTACCTGTGTTCGACAGATGGCTGCTTAAATTCGACAGACTGTAGGAGCATCTTGATAAAAAGAAAGATTAAACAATTAAAAATAGAAATAATATGGCAAAAATTATTGAAGGACTCTATTATTCGGAGTCGCATGAATTTGTGAAGGTTGAAGGGGATTTCGGTTATATCGGTATTACAGATTACGCCCAGCACGAACTTGGAAATATCGTATATGTGGATATGCCCGAAATAGATGATGAGGTTACGATTGATGAAGATTTTGGAGCTGTGGAAAGTGTGAAGGCTGCAAGCGACCTGATTTCTCCTGTGAGCGGCATTGTCGTTGAGGTGAACGAGGCACTCGAAAATACTCCGGAACTTTTAAATAAAGATGCTTTCGGTAACTGGATTATCAAAGTTGAGCTTTCCGATAAGGCAGAACTCGATAAACTGATGAATGCTAAGGCCTACGAAGACTTTTGCAACCAATAGACAATTCATGATAAAGATACGGCACCCATACCGACTGTATCTGTATAGTTGCCGTATCAAAACACGAACTACGACCAATGAACTACAAATATTTCCCACATACGGAGGAAGATATAGAGCAGATGTTGCGGAAGATCGGTATAAAATCTTTAGATGATCTTTATTCCGAGGTGCCCGAATGCATACGTTTCCGTCGCGAATATCACCTTCCCGAAGAAAAGAGCGAGATTGAAGTGCGCCGTTTTTTCGACACGCTGGGGGCTAAAAACAAGCAGTTGATTTGTTTTGCCGGTGCCGGTGTGTATGATCATTATACCCCTGCAGTAATTCCATCTATTGTCGGGCGTTCCGAATTTCTTACGAGTTACACTCCTTATCAAGCCGAAATATCACAAGGCACCTTGCACTATATTTTCGAATACCAGTCGATGATGGCGGAACTTACAGGCATGGATGTGTCGAATGCTTCGATGTATGATGGTTCTACAGCTACGGCCGAGGCGGTGTTGATGGCCGGAAATATGGGGAAAAAAGCGAATAAAGTGCTTGTCAGTGGTACACTTGATCCCAAAGTTCTTAATGTTGTCAAGACTTATGCATTCTTTCATGGGATTGAAATAGAAATGATAGCTGCAACAGGCGGTATAACCGATAAAAACGATTTGCAGGAAAGACTCGGCAAGGGGGGCGTTGCCGGTGTCGTAGTGCAACAACCTAATTATTTTGGAATTATAGAAGATTACAGCGGTTTTGCCGAATTATGCCACGAACAGAAAGCTCTATTTATTATGAACAGTATAGCTGCCGATCTTGCATTGCTGAAAACACCGGGCGAATGGGGCGCAGATATTGCCGTAGGCGATGGACAATCACTCGGAATTCCGATGTCTTGGGGCGGTGCATATGTGGGTTATATGTGCTGTACTGAAAAGCTAATGCGTAAAATGCCGGGACGTATCGTTGGCAAGACGGTGGATCGGAACGGGCAGCGTGCTTTTGTACTTACTTTGCAGGCACGCGAACAGCATATCAGAAGACAGAAAGCAACTTCTAACATCTGCTCCAATGAGTCGCTTATGGCGCTATGGGTTACCATTTATATGTCGCTTATGGGTAAACAGGGGTTGAAAGAAGCGGCTCAAATGTCATATGACGGGGCGCATTACCTATGTGAACAGTTAAATAAGACTGGCCATTTTGTTTTGGCTTACGACAGGCCCTTTTTCAACGAATGTTGTATGCGCTACGATGGAGATGTGGATAAACTGCAAAAACATCTTATCGATCGTGGGATTTTCGGGGGAATCAAAGTTGCCAATGATACAATCATGTTTGCCGTAACCGAAAAAAGAAGTAGAGAAGAAATAGACCGTTTAATAGATTTGTGCCATGAATAACAAGTTATACAGTAATCTGATTTTTGAGTTATCTCATACCGGTCGGCGTGGCTATAGTCTACCCAAAAACCATTTTGGACATTATGAATTGCCTAAAGAACAGTGCCGAACTAAAGATGCAGTACTTCCGGAGTGTGATGAATTGACGGTTGTAAGGCATTATACTAATCATAGTGAAAATAATTTTGGTGTAGACAATGGCTTTTACCCTCTCGGTTCGTGTACAATGAAGTACAATCCCTGTATCAATGAAGAGATTGCCAATCATCCGGCTTTTTGCAATTTGCATCCGCTTCAACCACAAGATACAGTAGAAGGAGCATATGAAGTATACGAAAATTTACAGCATGCTCTCTCGGAAATCACGGGCATGAACAGCTTCACACTCAATCCTTGTGCAGGAGCTCATGGCGAGCTTACGGGATTGATGATTATCCGTTCTTACCACCAAAGTAGGAACGACGATAAGCGTACCAAAGTTATTGTACCCGATTCGGCCCATGGTACCAATCCTGCATCGGCTGCAGTCTGCGGACTTGATGTCGTGGAAGTGAAGAGTACTCCCGAAGGTATCATCGATATGGATGATCTTCGTGAGCTATTGGATGACACTGTCGCCGCTATGATGATGACAAATCCCAACACTTTAGGGCTGTTTGAAAAAGATATACCCCAAATAGCAGAGCTCGTTCATGCCTGTGGAGCACTCTTATATTATGATGGTGCCAATCTTAACCCTATGCTTGGCGAATGTCGACCGGGAGATATGGGATTCGATGTAACACATCTTAACCTTCATAAAACATTCTCTACTCCTCATGGAGGAGGTGGCCCGGGGAGCGGGCCTGTAGGTGTACGCAAAGGTTTGGAACGCTTTTTTCCGATCGTCAATCCTTATCATGGTAATTTTTCTGTAGAACTTCGTGCTTATGCCTATATCCTTACACTTGGTAAAGAGAATTTGAAGAAAGTCGGTTCGCTTGCAACTTTAAATGCAAACTATATCAAAGAGTCGCTTAAAGATGTTTTCGAATTACCGATAGAAGGCCTATGTAAGCACGAATTTGTATTCAATGGACTAAAAGACAAAAGTACTGGGGTAACAACGATGGATGTGGCAAAGCGTCTTCTCGACTACGGCTATCATGCTCCTACCATCTATTTTCCGTTACTCTTCCACGAATCTATGATGATCGAGCCTACCGAGAATGAAAGTAAGAATACCATTGATGGCTTTATAGAAGCTTTGAGAAAGATAGCTCAAGAAGCATCTGAGATGCCGGAAATCGTAAAAAAAGCGCCACATACAACACCAATATCTCGTGTAGACGATGTGTTGGCCGCTAAACATCCTATCCTTACTTATAAACAATTGATAAATGACAAAGACTGATCTTATAATCATAGGTTGTGGTCCCGGTGGATATCGCGCAGCCGAATATGCTGTAAAGCATGGTCTTACCGTAACTATAATCGAAAACAAACATGCAGGTGGTACCTGTCTGAACTTTGGATGTATTCCTACGAAATGCTATGCACATGATGCGGAAATCGGAGATTGTAGTGATTTCCGGCGTGTCTTTGCACGCAAAAAACATGTTGTCGAACAGTTGCGCAACGGTATTGAAACACTAATGATGCAACCCGGTATTACATTCGTGCAGCAGGGAAAAGGCTTTTTTAAAGATGCAAAGACTATCAAAGTAGGTGAAGATGAATTTACAGCCGATAATATAATCATTGCGACAGGTGCACATGCGAAACTCCCTCCTATCGACGGGATTAGCTCTAAGTGCGTTGTTACTTCCACAGAATTACTCGATTTTGAACATATCCCGGAAAATCTTTGTATTATAGGTGCCGGTGTAATAGGAATGGAATTTGCTTCTGCATTTCAAAGGTTTGGCAGCAATGTTACACTTGTAGAGTTTATGAATGAATGTTTACCTACAATGGACAGCGATATTGCCAAACGGTTGCGCAAATGTTTGGAGAAAAGAAACATAAAATTCTATCTTCAGTCTTCTGTTAAAGCAATTACTGATGATAGTGTTATTTTTGAAAGAAAAGGAAAAGAAACTACGATTATAGCGAATACGGTTCTTGTTGCAACGGGAAGAGTACCCAATGTAAAAGAGCTGAATCTTAAAAATGCTGGCGTGGAATATAGCGGAAAAGGTATTCCGGTAAATGAGAATATGCAGACAAACATTCCCCACATCTATGCTATTGGTGATGTAAATGGAAGACAGATGCTTGCCCATGCAGCGATATTTCAAGGATTTCGTGCCGTTAATCATATTTTAGGGAAAAGCGATAGCATTCGGTTTGACATCATGCCTGCCGCCGTTTTCACAGTTCCGGAAGCTGCTTGTGTGGGACTGACGGCTGAACAATGTGCAGTACAAGGTATAGACTGTAAAGAATACAAGGGATATTATCGTACTAACGGTAAGGCTTTGGCAAGTGAAGTTTCGGAAGGTATGGTAAAAATTATTACGGATAATCGAAACGATAAGATCATCGGGTGCCATATTTATGGAGCGCATGCTGCAGATATGGTACAGGAGATTGCCGCACTCATGAATTGTGAAATAACTCTCCCCCACTTTGCCGATATTATACATACGCATCCCACATTAGGCGAGATATTACAAGATATAGCTATAAACAGATAGTTTTGGCACGCTATTTGTATAAGCTGATGTTGAAATTATTAAAATACATCATAATTATGCAAAAAGGCAATATAGGGGTTACAACGGAGAATATCTTCCCTGTCATTAAAAAGTTTCTCTATTCGGATCATGAGATTTTCTTTCGTGAAATGGTTTCTAACGCTGTTGATGCAACACAGAAACTGAAAACACTTGCAACTCAAGGTGAATTTAAAGGAGAATTAGGCGATCTTACCATACATATAACTCTTGACAAGGAAAATGGTACGCTTACGATCAGCGATCATGGCATAGGTATGACAGAAGAAGAGATTGATAAGTATATCAATCAAATAGCATTCTCTGGCGTAAACGATTTCCTTGACAAATATAAAGAAAATGCCAATTCAATTATCGGACATTTCGGTCTTGGCTTCTATTCGAGCTTCATGGTAAGTAAGAAAGTGGAAATTATCACCAAGAGTTATCGGGATGGAGCAAAGGCTGTAAAGTGGAGTTGTGACGGAAGTCCTTCTTTTACAATAGAAGAAGCAGAACGTGATGATCATGGTTCAGATGTTATTCTTTATATAGATGACGACTGCAAGGAATTTCTTGAACGTCCGCGTATTGAGTCGCTGTTGAATAAATACTGTAAATTTCTACCCGTTCCAATTGCTTTTGGTAAGAAAACAGAATGGAAAGATGGCAAACAGGTAGATACTGAAGAGGATAATATTATTAATAATGTGGAGCCTCTTTGGACAAAAGCGCCAAGTAGTGTTAAAGATGAAGATTATAAGAACTTCTATCGTACGCTCTACCCCATGCAAGATGAACCGTTGTTTTGGATTCATTTGAACGTTGACTATCCATTTAATCTGACAGGAATACTCTATTTTCCACGCATCACCAACAATTTAGATCTGCAGAGAAATAAAATACAACTTTATTGTAATCAAGTTTTTGTTACCGATCAGGTTGAAGGTATCGTACCGGAGTTCCTCACACTGTTGCACGGTGTTATCGATTCACCGGACATACCTTTGAATGTAAGTCGTTCATACCTCCAAAGCGATAACAATGTCAAGAAGATTTCCACTTACATTACCAAAAAGGTAGCCGACCGCTTACAAAGCCTTTTTAAGGAAAACCGAAAGGACTATGAGGAGAAGTGGGATAATCTGAAACTTTTTATCAATTACGGTATGCTTTCAGAAACGACTACTTTTTATGATCGTGCGAAAGACTTTGCATTGTTGAAAGACACTGAAGGCAAATATTTTACATTTGATGAATATAGAAATCACATCAAAGATAATCAAACGGACAAGGACGGACAATTGATTTACCTTTATGCTACCAATGTAGAAGATCAATATACATATATAGAAGCAGCAAAGCAAAAGGACTATAGTATTTTAGTTCTCGATGGACAACTCGACGTTCCTGCAATTTCGTTATTGGAAGAGAAGTTCGAAAAAAGTCGCTTTGTACGCGTGGATAGCGATATTATTGAACGTATCATTGTAAAAAAGGATGCAACTGAAAGTACGCTTTCGGAAGAAGAACGTGACAAACTGTCACAGGTATTCCGTACACAGATGCCTAAACTTAATAAGGCAAACTTCAATGTCGAAGTACAAAGTCTTGGAGTGGACAACCAGCCAGTCCTGATCACGCAGAACGAATATATGCGCCGTATGAAAGATATGAGCAGGTTCCAAAGCGGCATGGGCTTCTATCAACAAATGCCAGATTCTTATACACTTGTTTTGAATAGTGATCACGAATTGGTGAAGAATATTCTTGCCGATACAGATGCCTCAACGACAGAAGCATTGAAACCGATTGAAAGTGAATTGAAAGGACTTCAAGCCCGCCTTGCTGCTCTGCGGCAAGCACAGAGCAAGAAAAAACAAGAAGAAATAACACAGGAAGAGCGTGACGATATTCAAAATACGGAGAAGAGTCTTGATGAACAACGTGAGAAAAAGACGAAGATTTTGTCTGAATATGCTAAAAACAATCAGGTTGTTCACCAACTTATAGATCTGGCCTTACTTCAAAACGGAATGTTGAAAGGTGCATCGCTTGATGCTTTCTTGAAGCGCAGCATCGATTTAATCAAGTAAAAACATCGTAAAACATTTGGCAGTTACGAAAAATGTAACTACCTTTGCCGACGCTAATCAAGAATGGCTCCGTAGCTCAACTGAATAGAGCATCTGACTACGGATCAGAAGGTTCCGGGTTTGAATCCCAGCGGAGTCACTCAATAAGATCAGCAATAAGAAAGGAAGGCTCCGTAGCTCAACTGAATAGAGTATCTGACTACGGATCAGAAGGTTCCGGGTTTGAATCCCAGCGGAGTCACCAAGAGGAAATCAGTTGTTGATTTCCTCTTTTTATGTATCATGTGATAAGATAACAAAACTATTTTATCAATGTCTTAATTAGGAATACAGCTACAAATATACTACTCATTGCGACAAGACACACTCCGTAACCGTGATGACAGTTTTTCCTCTCAGATGGTTCGTAAGCATGAGACAATAATACTAAGCTCTCTGCTGAAACCATAAGCGCAATTATAGACCGTGTGCTACCTGAGATAAAGAAATGTATGTCTCGCATGCTGGAGCCGGTCTATACTATCTGCCGGCTCAATGCATTCTGCTACAAGGGAAAGGACGATAATGGAGGATATTATGATTTGCGATGCGGATAGGCTTAAAGGCTTCCCTGATGTCATTCGAAGTGTCTTCACCAATCTACCACCGCCAGATACAAAAGGTCACGAAAAACAAGGGAGTAATTCCCCTCCGATACGGCATTGGAAAAACTCGTCTATCTTGACCTATCGTAACATCAGGGAGAAGTGGTTTATTGTCCCTGTTGAATTGGGCACTCATCTCACAGCAATTGACTACAAAATTTGGAGAACGGTATGAAATCATGTAACTTTGCGAACAAAAAAGCTCCTCACATAGAAAACACGATTAAATATCGTGTCTCCCATCTGAGATTAATACTATATAAGAGAAATAACCTTGACACAGTTCTACTTGCATGACTAATTTTGAGGAAGCTTGTGTTGAAGACTATATCCGTGCGGAAAGAGGGGTTGGAGTCTGCTATTCCTTCGTTTTGCTTGATAAAGGCAATAGCGACTGGATTTGTATTGCGTCCCCTACATTGGATAGCATAGTTTGCTGAATGTTTACCTTCAACTTACCGTTACTCATTTGAAATAAAGGATGCCTATGTTGTACTATTACTTCGCCCAGCTCTTGTAACAATACCCATCTCAGTGGTAGGCATAAGATATTGGCTCTTAAATCACTAACGGAATTAAAAAGAAAAAATTAGAGATACTTTTTCATAAGCAATGAAATGCCGTTTTAAATACTCGAGTCTAATGCAAAAAATCTATATTAAATTTAAATGATGTTACAGAAACTTTATCCTTCGGATTCTGAAATTTCATTTATATTCTCTCCTTTCAGAAAATCTAAAAATAGGCGGAGGACTTTATTCGTTGCTATTGCAAGATTGATATCACGTCCGAAATCTTCTTCCAATTTATAGGTATGAGCCTTGTCTTTCGTTCCACAAGCAATCCAAATTGTTCCTACAGGAATACTAACAGTTCCTCCTCCCGGTCCGGCAATACCTGTCGCAGAAATAGCATAATCACAATGGAGCACCTTGCAAGCACCCTTTACCATTTGGATTGCAACTTCCTCGCTCACAGCAGTCTTCTCTTCTAACGTCTGATGGTCCACATGTAGCAATTCTTCTTTGATTCCGTTTGTATAAGCAATAATTCCTCCCTTAAAATAATTAGAAGCGCCAGGAGCCGCAATAATAGCCTCTGCAATTCTTCCACCAGTACAACTCTCCGCCGTACCTAACGTTTTCTTATTATCATAAAGAAGCTGTTGTAGCTCTTTACTCAAAACTTTACTTTCTAATTCCATTCTTTTATAAATTTATTTATTAACATAAAGCAGCATAAACTATTTGAATGTTACTTTGCTGAAAGCAGGCTTATCTATGCTACAGAAATCATGATCCATATATTTATAATATCCAGTTATTCCTATCATTGCAGCATTATCCGTAGTATAGCTAAACTTAGGTATATAAATAGTCCATCCATATTTCTCTGCATGCTCACGAAAAGCATTTCGCAAACCATTATTAGCAGAAACACCGCCTGCAACAGCCACATGCGTAATTTTTGTTTTCTCGACAGCCATACGCAATTTTCTCATTAATATATCTACAATCGTAAATTCGAGACTTGCTGCTATATCCGTCTTATGCTTTTCGATGAAATCGGCTTCTTCTTCAATCCATTTCCTCAAGTTATATAAAAAAGACGTCTTTAAACCGGAGAAACTATAATCCATTCCGGAGATATTAGGTTCAGAAAACTGAAAAGCATGCGGATTACCTTGACGCGCCAGCTTATCGATAATTGGACCTCCGGGATAGCCAAGCCCCATTACTTTCGAACATTTATCAATAGCTTCCCCTACTGCATCATCAATAGTCTGCCCGAGTACCTCCATATCATTATAAGCCTTCACCTTTACAATCTGCGAATTACCTCCACTTACCAAAAGACAAAGAAAAGGAAAGGGTGGCTGATGATAATCATTATCACTTTCCTTGATAAAATGAGCCATAACATGTCCTTGTAAATGGTTGATATCTATCAAAGGAATTTCCAATGAGCGAGCCAAACCTTTGGCAAAACTAACTCCCACAAGCAATGAACCCATTAATCCCGGCCCACGTGTAAAAGCGATAGCCGATAGTTGTTCTTTGGTGATACCGGCTTTCTTTATTGCCTGATCAACTACAGGAACTACATTCTGTTGATGTGCCCTCGAAGCAAGCTCTGGAACAACTCCTCCATATGCCTTATGTACTTCTTGTGAAGCCGTTACATTACTCAGTAGTACATCGTTTTTAAGCACTGCTGCAGAAGTATCATCACAACTACTTTCTATACCTAATATATAAATATTATTCGTTTCCATTTAATATGTCAAGATTTCAACTCCATGCTCTGTCATCACAAAGGTGTGCTCCCATTGTGCCGAAGGTAGTTCATCTCCCGTAATAACTTCCCATCCGTATCTATCATCTGCATCTATAAATACTTTCCATGTACCCATATTGATCATCGGTTCTATCGTGAACACCATGCCGGGAACAAGTAACATGCCCGTTCCACGATGTCCGTAATGTACCACATCCGGTTGTTCATGAAAATCAAGACCGACTCCATGACCACACAAATCACGTACAACTCCATAATGATATTTTTCTGCATGTTTCTGAATAGCATGCCCGATATCGCCAACAAACCCAAATGGCTTAGCTGCCTCAGCACCTACTTCCAGACATTCTTTGGCAACCCTTACAAGCTGTTCTTTTTCAGGAGTAGTTTTCCCTATAATGAACATACGGGATGCATCTGCATAATATCCATCCAATATTGTAGTGAAATCCACATTTACAATATCTCCTTCCTGCAAAACATCTTCCTCTTTCGGTATCCCATGACATACGACCTCATTGATACTTGTACATACACTTTTAGGAAAACCTTCATAATTCAAGCATGCGGGAATAGCATCGTGCCCAGTGCAATAATCATAACAGATTTTATCTATTTCGAGTGTATTCATTCCAGCATGTATCTGTTTTGCAACTTCGTCAAGCACTCCTGTATTAACACCCCCACTCTTTCGTATACCTTCTATCTGTTCGGGCGTTTTTATCAATTCACGCGTGGGCACTTCCTTACCTTTATTCTCCCAATACATCACTTGCTTATCGAGTTCTGTTATCGGTTGACCAGGTAAGCAATGCCACCGTTTTCTATTTTTAAACTTCATTTCAAAATTACTAAACCTCTACAAAAGTAGTGTAAATTATATATTTCACAAAATATTATTTCACATTTTTTCACCATCTCTTAGTAAGAAAAATCCATACATAAAGAAATAAAATCAAGATTCAAACAAATTTAATTTATTTTTCCGTGCCTCATCTATCGAAATAAGTTGTTGCTGTTCCTGCCGATAGCCTTCGCGCAACTTGGCATACTTCTCATTCAGAGAATTAGCATACGAAGGTTCTTCCGCCTTATTCAGCAGCTTTGCCGCCGCTAAAGCATTCTGCGATGCATCTTTCATCCATACCACAGGACCGCTATATACCGGGGCAATTTTCAATGCCACATGCAATTGCGAGGTTGTGGCCCCACCGATCATGATGGGAATAT
The DNA here is from genome assembly GCF_000185145.2 of Hoylesella oralis ATCC 33269. Lineage (GTDB taxonomy): Bacteria > Bacteroidota > Bacteroidia > Bacteroidales > Bacteroidaceae > Prevotella > Prevotella phocaeensis. The sequence continues at coordinate 1,985,738 of NZ_GL833119.1, read as the reverse complement.
CCAGCCCTGCCCGCCGCATTTCTACTGCCACGTTCACCATTTCCTCAAGCGAAGGTGTAATAAGTCCGCTTAATCCTATCAAATCGGCTTTCTCCTCAATGGCTTTCTTCACAATATGTTCGGCCGGAACCATCACTCCCATATCAATCACTTCGTAGTTATTGCACGACATCACCACTGAAACTATATTCTTGCCGATATCATGTACATCGCCTTTTACTGTGGCAAGTATTACTTTTCCCGCTTTCGAAGAATTATCTTTCTTTTCGCCTTCTATATAAGGCTGAAGAATATAAACTGCTTGTTTCATCGTTCGTGCCGTCTTCACTACCTGCGGCAAGAACATCTTTCCCGCACCGAACAACTCCCCTACTTCATTCATACCCGCCATCAATGGACCTTCTATAATATCGACCGCACGAGGATATACCTTCAACGCCTCACGGATATCTTCATCAAGATAATCCCCTATACCTTTCCTCAAAGCATATCCCAAGCGTTTGTCTACCGGTTCGCTGCGCCATCCTTCCCGATTTTCCGCCTGAGAGTTACCGACATTTTGTCTCGCGGATGCCTCCTCTGCTTCTTTTTTCAAACGATCGGCTAGTTCTATCAAATCTTCCGACGCATTCTTCCGACGGTTCAACACCACATCCTCGAGTATCTGCAAATGCTCTTCGGGTATATCTGTGTACATTACCTTAGCTGCTGGATTTACGATACCAAAATCCATCCCCGCCTTAATAGCATAATAAAGGAACACAGCATGCATGGCTTCGCGCACATAGTTATTTCCTCTGAAAGAAAACGACAGATTGCTTATTCCTCCACTCACATGAGCTCCGGGCAGGTTGTTCTTTATCCATTCCACCGATTTAATGAAGTCTACGGCATAATTGTCGTGCTCCTCCATCCCCGTGGCAATAGCCAGTATATTCGGATCGAAGATGATATCGAGCGGATTCATGCCCACCTTCTCCGTCAAAATGCGATAGGCCCGCCCTGCTATCTCTATCCTGCGTTCGAAAGAGGTAGCCTGTCCCCGTTCATCAAAGCACATCACTACCACGGCTGCACCATAGCGCTGCACGTCTTTGGCATGCTCGATAAACTTCTCTTCTCCCTCTTTCAACGAAATGGAATTAACTACACACTTACCCTGACAGCATTTCAATCCGGCAACAATCACATCCCATTTCGAAGAATCTATCATTACCGGAACCTTTGCTATATCGGGCTCGGCGGCAATCATATTCAAGAAAGTCACCATTTCCGCCTTGGCATCGAGCAGTCCGTCATCCATATTAACATCAATTACGAGCGCCCCGTCTTCCACCTGCTTACGGGCTATCGACATCGCCTCCTCGTAGTTTTTCTCTTTTATCAAGCGAAGAAACTTACGACTTCCCGCTACATTGCAACGTTCTCCTACGTTTACGAACTGTACTTCGGGAGTTTCGTCGAGCAATTCGAGCCCCGAAAGCCACATCGTCTTTGGTTTCGCAACCACTCGGCGGGGCTTTTTTCCCTGTGCCCATCGGGCATATCGGGCGATAAACTCATCGGTTGTACCGCAACACCCACCGACTATATTCACCAATCCTTCGTCTATGAACTCTCCTATCTGAGGAGTCATCGACTCGGCCGTCTCATCATAAAGCCCCATAGAGTTAGGCAAACCGGCGTTTGGATAGGCGGAAATATAATAAGGTGCTTTCCGTGCCAGCTCTTTCAGATAGGGCTTCATCTGCCGAGCGCCGAAAGAACAGTTCAAGCCCACGGAAAAAATATCGTATGTACTGATACTTGCCAAGAAAGCCTCCAATGTTTGTCCGCTCAAGGTTCTGCCGGCAAGATCGCTGACAGTTACGCTCAGCATGATCGGGAGACTGATTTGATGCGATGCCATAACGCTCTGCGCAGCATCAATGGCTACTTTCGCATTTAACGTATCGAAAATTGTTTCTATCAAAAGAGCATCCACTCCACCCTCGACCAATGCTTCTATCTGCTCTGTATAAGCTTGATACAAGTCATCATAAGTCAGTTCTCTTGCAGCAGGATTGCTTACATCGGGCGACATAGAGCAGGTTTTATTGGTCGGCCCCACACTTCCCGCAACAAATCGTGGCTTCTCGGGAGTAGAAAACTCATTGGCTGCCTGTCTTGCCAAGCGTGCGCCTTCCAGCGAAAGCCGAACTGCATAACCTTCTAAACGGTAGTCGGCCTGCGAAATGCGCTGCGAAGAAAAGGTGTTGGTTTCTATAATATCGGCTCCGGCCTGCAAGTATCGCCGATGAATATCCATGATTACATCCGGACGTGTAAGATTCAGCACATCATTATTACCTTTCATTTGTCCCGGAATATCCACCAGCTGTTCATTACGGAAGTCGTTTTCCGTAAGCCCGTAGTCTTGTATCATGGTGCCCATAGCACCGTCGAGTATCAGTATCCGCTGTGCCGCGGCATCCCGTAAAGTCATGATAGCTCAAAAATGTTTGATTGCACGATCCATCTCGCGCCGGTCTTCTTTCTCTTTCAGTGTCTGCCGCTTGTCGTATTCTTTCTTTCCGCGGGCCAAGGCGATATCTACTTTGGCACGCCCCTTGCCATCTATGAACACGAGTATGGGCACGATAGTAAAGCCCACCGCCTTTGTAGCCTCCTGCAATTTATAGATTTCGCGCTTGGTCAACAGCAACTTACGGTCGCGCTTCGCCTCGTGATTGGCGTAAGAACCATAGAAATAAGGCGAAATATTCATACCTTTTACCCAGATTTCACCATTGTTGATGTAGCAAAAACTGTCGACCAACGAGGCTTTTCCCTGCCGGATCGACTTGATTTCCGTGCCGGTGAGCACGATGCCCGCCGTATAAGTATCTACAAAGTAGTATTCGAATGAAGCTTTTTTGTTTCTTATCTGTACAGGACTCTTTCTGCGGAGTTCCAATTCTTCTTTATTCATCTTTCTCTATTTTCGCAAAGTTTTCGATATGCTCGTCGATATAATGGGCTACGGCCGCCGTAAACGCTTCTTCTTTTTCCACGAACTCATCGTCGAACACATCGAACTCAGGGAAACGTTCGAACAGTGCCATGAATTCATCGTCGCTACAATCTTTCTCGATCTCTTTACCATATTTGACATAAAGCCTATGGCACTTGCTAATAATCCGGTGAAGATCTTGCATGCCCCACGCCCTTACGGCCTTATTGAACGGGTTCATAAATATGAAACCGCCGTAACCGTTATGTATCAATTGCACGAAACCGCCGTCCATCACCTCATCACGCATATACCTATATGCCAGAAGCGTAATCTGGTCGACATTGAGCTGTTGCAGATGTTCCACAGAAAGCTCTCCGCCGACCGCACCGTTTATTGCATCGAAAAACACGTCCACAAAAGCGTCCATTCCATTTTCAGCGGCCTCGACCAGCCTGCTTTCCTTAATGATTATATCGTTCATAATTGCCACTTTCTCTCTTCACATTTGTATTTTGCAAAGGTAGTAATTATTCTTTTAACAACAAATACGCCTGTCCGATTTTTCATTTACGAGCAACACACAGCCAAAAATAATTACAGGAAAGCGGCCCAACGGCATACTTTTTGCTACCCTACAAGTAACAAATTAATTCAATAAACATGGCATTTATAGACTATTATAAAATATTAGGTGTAGACCGTAACATACCGCAGAAGGATGTGCGGGCGGCATACCGTAAGCGTGCCAAACAATTTCATCCCGACCTGCACCCCAACGATCCGAAGGCAAAGGCCAAATTTCAGGCTCTCAACGAGGCTTACGACGTGTTGAGCGATCCCGAGAAACGGCAAAAATACGACCAATACGGCGAGAAGTGGCGCGAGGCAGACGGATTTAATGCTGCAAGCGGACAGAATACGGGAGGTTTCCAGTGGTCGTCTTCAGGTGGCGACTCACCTTTCGAAGGCTTCGACTTCAGCAGTTTCGGCAGTGGAGGCTTCTCGAGTTTCTTCCAAGATCTGTTCGGAAGTGGTGCCAAAACGCGCACAACCCGCCGCACGCAGCGGAGAACCACCGGCGAGATGGACGCCAACGTCTCTATCGATATGTTCACGGCAATACTCGGAGGCGACATCATCATACAAACCACAGGTGGCAGCCGCCTGAAACTTAAAGTAAAACCCGGAACGCAGAACGGCACGAAAGTCCGGCTGAAAGGTAAGGGCTACGACCGCGGAGACGGCACCACAGGCGATCTGATCATCACTTACAACGTAACCTTGCCCACCAACTTAACGGAACATCAGAAGATGCTCTTAAGACAGATACAGTCGGAACAGACCGCATAAGTATGACAAATAACCATTGTCGAAAGGCTATCCAAGAACGATAGAGCTTGCATCCAACGAATATAAACAGTACGTTTATATTCGTTGGATGCAGGCTTTAATTTAATAAAGGTAGTAGAAAAACATTTGTTTACCTGTACACTTCATCTATCTGCTGCGGTTCTTCCTCTTTGCTTTACTCCTCCCTGCTTTGTTTTTCGTCAATCGGAATTAGTCCTCTATTCTTATTTTATCACAGAATTAGGCGGTTCGTTTGAGTACCTTGATAGCTTCCTTTTCATTGTCCGTCATCTTGGGAACAGAAATAAACACTCCACTAAGAAGCATCTCGCGACAGTAATCTGAGAACTTCCGTCCTGCATCGTCTTAAGCTAAAACAAGCACTTGCCTTTACAGACAGATGCTTGCTTTGAAAGAGATAATTTGATTTGGTGGTGTATATTACCACTCTTCATTTTCATTATTAGACACACCATTTTTGACAGCCTCTTCTATCTTATCCATGATAACATTCGAATAAGCATGAGCCATCACGAGAGCCTTTGCTGAAGTTTTCTTATGACTGTCTTTCTCTGCAAAAGGAAAGCATTTCTCTATGGGCCAATTCTCTTGTACCAATGTTCCGCGCGAGCCATTCATCGCCCCCAAAATACCGCCTCCTGCCATCTTGTCCACATCGTAGAAAGGCACAGTGTATGTTACCCTAACCTTGCCCTCTTTGATATCTGTCTTGATGATTGGAGTGAGGTTAACCGTATATGAGTTTGTTCCTCCTGCATGGACGGCTATGGCATCAACATACCCTTTGGCAATAATAACTCCAGCTTCTTTGTCATTCAGTTGAATAACAGATTTACCACTGCCAAAAGTATTACTGTACCAATAGTTGAGAATGACGTACAGTTGCGTTTTAGTTTTTTCAGGTACCTCGATAATCTGTGTGTAGGTCAGCGCATTGTTCTTGTCTAACTGTAGTTGACCAGCAAGGTTCTTGGCTGCATCATTCCATTTCTCGCCATATTTTTCCTTGGCATACTTTTCCAGTTCTTTTGCTCTCATCAATTGGGCATTGACTCCGACTGCCAAAAGGAGCATTACGGCACATAATAATAGTTTCTTCATAAAATTATTTTTTTAAGTGAATAAAAATTATCGTCATCTACCTGTGCCAATTAAAAAGGCGCAGACTTTCGCCATACGCCTCACAGTTCACCACAAACCATCATCAAATACGGGAAAGCTGCGCCCGTATTCGGGGCAGTCCCAATATTGATGATTGCTCTTTGTTTCGGTGGTGATTGTGAAGCTATTGAGCAAATATGTCCTTGCGCTTCCGAAGAAACACGCTACAAATATACTGAAAATATATTAAAGATAGGCTAAAAAACTGATTTTCTTTCTGAAATACACTGCAAGATTTCTGACATCAATATATGCCAAACCGGCAAAATAAGAAAACGTCCCTTACTAAATCCTGATGTGCCGTGCAAAACTTTTCGAAATCAATGGCCATGACTTCTTCATCGGTAAGAGAATTACGAGAAGTTCTGTCCGTATGAAAGTTACGGTGTGAACCACGGAGGTTGACACGATGAACCACGGAGGTTGACAATGTGATCCACGGAGGTTGACAGCGTGAACCACGGAAGTTGACAACGTGAACCACGGAAGTTGACAACGTGAACCACGGAGGTTGACAACATGAACCACGGAGGTTGACAACGTGAACCACGGAAGTTGACAACGTGAACCACGGAGGTTGACAACATGAACCACGGAGGTTGACAACTGAAATTCGCTATAAAGCACTGAGAACAAGAAAATTAGTTCAGTCTATATATTACTCATTCTGCTATCACTGCTACATTTTTTCATCCTGAAAATTTTGTGTAGCAGTAAATATAGCAATAAACGGCCGTTTTATGACAGTCAACTCATATATATATCGTTATTCAGCCATCGAAATAAGAATACAAAAAATCGTTGTAAAAACAAGGTTTTACAACGATTCTGCTATTTTTGACCGTCATTATGACTTCATTTTTGAAGCCCTCTTTTTAACGATTGCGGAAGGTGAGGGATTCAAACCCCCGATACCCGTAATGGGTATACCGGATTTCGAGTCCAGCGCATTCGGTCACTCTGCCAACCTTCCTAAGGGTTTTGCAAAAGTAATATTTATTTCCGATATAACAAAATTATTCAAAGGATAATTTACGCAGGCGTTCGCGCAACTGATCGGCCTTACTCCGCGATATCGCGAGCGAGATTGTGCACGTGTTATCGAACTCTTGTCTAATGATGCGTGGTGACAATTCTTTGACTACACGCATTACGGAATTCATCATTGCGTAACTGAATGAAAAGTTAACAACTTCTTCTACTACCTTTGTCTCTATTTCGGAATGCAAGATAGCATCCGCCGCTGCTTCACGATAAGCTGTGATGAGTCCGCCAGTACCGAGGTTGATACCGCCATAATAACGCACTACGATAATGAGAATATCGGTAAGTTCATGAGAAATTATCTGTCCCAATATGGGTTTACCTGCTGTGCTACTGGGTTCTCCATCATCGTTCGAACGGAACTCTTTTCGTTCGGAACCGAGCATATATGCATAACAGCAATGGCGAGCATCATAATATTTTTTACGATAATCGGATATAACGTTTTTAACTTGTTCTATCGTTGTAACATGATGTGCAAAGGCGAGGAATTTACTCCGCTTCTCTGTGTAATATCCCTCGCCTACTTTATTGGTTATCGTTTTAAAAGTGTCTTCGACTGCCATCAATCAAGATAATTTATGGATAACGAGACCGCTACGCAGTTTGGGCTCGAACCATGTTGCTTTAGGAGGCATGATCTTTCCGCTGTCGGCAATATCCATAATTTGCTTCATAGTCACAGGATATAGGGCTAAAGCCATTCTCATTTCGCCGTCGTCGACTCTTCGTTTCAGCTCTCCGAGCCCACGCAAACCACCAACAAAGTCGATCCGCTCGTCGGAACGCAGATCTTTGATACCTAATAACTCGTCAAGGATAAGACGCGATGAGATGTCTACATCGAGCACTCCTATCGGATCTGTATCATCATAAGTTCCTTCTTTTGCAATAAGGCTGTACCATTTACCATCTATGTATAATGAAAATTCATGGAGTTTTGTCGGTTTGTAATTGTCCTTTCCCTTACATGAGATAACAAAATTCTTGCTCAATGCTTCAAGAAACTGATCAGAGGTCATTCCGTTCAAGTCCTTTACCACCCTGTTATAATCGAGAATTGTCAGTTGAGAGGCTTGAAAACATACGGCCATGAAATAGTTATACTCTTCTTTACCTGTATGATGAGAGTCTTGTTTCGCCTTTTCTGCTCCCACCAAAGCAGCAGCAGCAGAACGATGATGCCCATCCGCAATGTATAAACTCGGCATTTTAGCAAACTCATCGGTAATCGTCTGTATATCTGTATCATCGCTGATAAGCCAAAACTGATGGCGGAATCCGTCTATCGGTGCAATAAAATCGTACTCGGGTTTCTTAGTAGCATAACGGTTAATCAGATCATCAAGAGTTTTATTGTCCGGATAAGCAAAAAACACAGGCTCCATATTTGCGTTGCATACCCGTACGTGTTTCATACGGTCTTCTTCTTTATCGCGCCGTGTAAGTTCATGCTTTTTGATAACACCTGTAAGATAGTCGTCGACATAAGCTCCGACAACAAGACCGTATTGTGTTTTGCCGTTCATTGTTTGGGCATAAATATAATACAATTCTTTTTCATCCTGCACAAGCCATCCTTTGTCTTGAAATTTTTGAAACTGCTCTGCAGCGCTCTCATAAACACGCGGATCATATTCAGATGTTCCAACGGGGAAATTGATTTCAGGCTTGATAATATGATAAAGACTCATCTCATTAGAACCGGCTTCTTTTCTTGCCTCTTCAGAATTGAGAACATCGTATGGACGAGATTCTACTCGCTCGACCAAATCTTTTGGAGGACGGAGACCGCGGAAAGGCTTTATTGTTGCCATGATATTGTGTTTTAGTTGATTAATAAACTCGCACGGCTAAGAGTGTTGTTGCCGTGCGAATACGATAATAAATTATTTATTTACTTGGAATTTAGTACAGCCATCTTTAAAGAATGCATTAATTTGTCGTGCGGCAGCAATACCGGCATTGATATTCGCCTCGGCTGTCTGTGCTCCCATTTTTTTCGGAGTAGAGAAGTATCGGCCTTCAAACTTTGCAAATTCTTCGTCAGCATCGGGCTTGATATCTGTAATGAACTTCAAGTCCTCACGTTCTGAAAAAAGTTTCAATAATTCCGGCTCATTAATAACTTCCTTACGGGCCGTATTAATAAGAATACCTCCCTTTTTCATTTGTGCAACAGTCTTATAGTCAATGCTACCTTTAGTTTCTGCTGTTGCAGGAATATGCAACGATACGATATCACATATTTTAAAAAGATCATCTTGACTTGCTACTGCATGCACCCCAGCTTCTTCGATTGCGCTTGCAGGGCAAAATGCATCGTAAGCAAATATTTCCATATCGAAGCCTTTGGCAATACGGGCCACATTACGTCCTACATTCCCGAAAGCGAGAATACCCAACTTTTTTCCTTTAAGTTCCGTACCGGATTTACCATTATAGAAATTACGAACGGCAAATACAAGCAAACCAAACACTAACTCGGCAACAGCATTGGAATTCTGCCCGGGAGTATTCTCCACAATCACTCCTCTTCCCTTTGCATATTCTGTATCAATATTGTCATAGCCGGCTCCTGCACGTACGATAATCTTTAATTGTTTCGCAGCGTCAAGGACTTCGGCGGTAATCTTGTCAGACCGCACAATCATGGCATCTGCATCACTTACCGCATCAAGTAATTGTTGCTTATCCGTATACTTTTCAAGCATAACAACTTGATTACCAATATTTTCTATCTCTTTTTTTATGCCTTCAACCGCAGTTGCGGCAAAAGGCTTTTCTGTTGCTACTAATATTTTCATAGTCTATATTATAATAAATCTCTCCATTCAGGAAAGGAATTAGAATAATTCAAATAATATAAATTACAAACTACCCTAATTTGATTAATAATAATGGGCATAACATAAATTACACCTTTGACTTTTTATTAATTAATGCATCGCTTCAAAATCTTTCATCGCCTTTACCAAAGCTTGAACTCCTTCTACTGTCTGTGCATTATAACAACTTGCACGGAAGCCACCCACAGAACGATGCCCCTTAATTCCAACCATGCCTCTTTCTATTGCAAAGTCTAAGAAAGACTTCTCAAGTTCTTTGTATTCTTCGTTCATAACGAAACATATATTCATGAGGCTTCGGTCTTCTTCTTCGACGGTTCCATGGAATAATTTGTTACGATCAATCTCACTATACAAAATATCAGCACGCTCTTTTGCCCTACGATCCATTTCCTCTACACCACCATTCCTTTTAATCCAGCGAAGAGTTTCAAGAGCAGAATAAAGAGGAACGACAGGAGGAGTATTGAACATCGAACCTTTTTCTACATGTGTGCGGTAATCCAACATTGTCGGTATCTCACGAGGAGCCTTTCCGAGAGCATCGTCTTTTAAAATTATTACCGTCACTCCTGCCATAGCAAGATTCTTTTGTGCACCGGCATAAATGCAGTCATAACAAGCTACATCGACCGGTCTACTAAAAATATCGGAAGACATATCGCCAATTAAACGAACAGGAACATCCAGTTCTTTACGCATCTCAGTTCCGTAAATCGTATTATTGGTTGTGACATGCAGATAATCTATATCAGTCGGACATGTCCACCCCTTGGGTATAAAAGTATAATTGGCATCAGCAGAAGATGCTACCTCAACAACTTCCCCAAAAAGTTTTGCTTCTTTCATAGCCTTCTTCGCCCATGTACCTGTATTCAGGTAAGCAGCTTTCTTGATAAGAAAGTTATAAGGAACCTGACAGAATTGAAGGGAAGCACCCCCACCAAGGAAAATTACCGAATAACCATCAGGAATACTGAGTAGTTCTTTGATAAGAGCCACACATTCATCAACAACCGGTTGGAAATCTTTGGCACGATGACTTATCTCCATAAGTGACAAACCAGAACCATTGAAATCCAGAATTTGCTTAGCTGTGTTTTCAATTACTTCGCGAGGAAGCATTGACGGACCTGCATTAAAGTTGTACTTCTTCATCTGATTAGAGTATTTTAAAAATTAATAAATAACGGTTCGTATATAATGTCGACCGTGAAGATACATCTTTTGTATGATACAAACAAATTATTCACCATCTATTTTTTGAATAATTGATTTTCTTACGTTTTATTATTTAATTTGTTCTATAATTGTTTTCAATCCCTTTATTTTTTCACCGCAAATTAAGTCTAAGACAGCATTCATTGTTGTTCGTTTTATAGCTACATAAGAATATCTATCCCTTACATCTATCTTTCCGATATCTCCTATATTAAGTTTACCCTTTTTACAAAGAAATCCTACAATATCTCCCTTACTGATCTTATCATTTTTACCTTTTCCGATATAAAGGGTTGTCATAACCGGCAAAGCAGGAGCGGGCAATTCTTCCGGAATAGAGAAATTTTCGATAACACTATTTACATAGTCTGGAATATTTTCTTCAGGACCAAGTATAAAATAAGTATTTCCATCAGATTTCCATCTGGCTGTTCTGCCTGCACGATGAATATAGCTATCTTCATTTTCAGGTATATGATAATGGATTACATTCTCTACATCGGGAATATCCAAGCCACGAGAACCCAGATCGGTACAAACAAAGATATTTGTTGAACCGTTGGAGAAACGATATAATGAATCTTCTCGCGCCTTTTGCTCCATTCCCCCATGAAAAGAACTCACTACAAAGCCGTTATTATATAAAAAATCTGCTGTCCGCTCTACACTTTCCCTATGATTAAGAAAGACAATACTGCTTTTTTCACCAACGGTTTTTAATAAACCAGATAAGGTCTCGAGTTTATCTTTTGTAGGACTATTCACCTTATATACCTTTATCCTTTTAGGTATCTGTTCTTTAGAAGATAAATAATCAATCTTACAACTTCGACCTATATTTACAAAATCGGGTATAATTTCTGCATCGGTGGCAGATACCAATATACGGCGTTTTACCGAACGAAGCTTATCGATTATAGCCTTCATCTCTTCTTGAAACCCCATCTCAAGGCATTTATCGAATTCATCGATAACTAAAAATTTAACATCTTTCGTATTAAAATTATCTTTATCTATATGATCATTCAATTTCCCCGGCGTAGCAAAGACAATATGGGGCTTAATTTGTGATATTGCTTTGTGTTCCTCCATTGTCGTACGCCCACCATAGCTGGCAAATGCATGTATGCCAGTGTTCATAGACTTCAATACATTGGCAGACTGCAAAGCCAGTTCTCTGCCCGGGACGATAATTATAGCTTGCACAAGTTTGATTGACTGTCGAGTAACTGAATGAGAGGAAGCAGATAGGCGAACGTTTTTCCCGAACCGGTAGGAGACAATATAATAACATCTTTATCATTATGCAGTATCACTTCAATAGAATCTTCCTGCATACGGTTCAATTGTGTTATTTTTAATTTAGAAAGCATGTCATTTATTTGCATTATTCTCTCCCCTTATTATTTTATCGATTTCATCGAACTTCTTCCCCATGTTTAAATTGTAATATATTTTATAAAGAGGCATTCCCCACTTTTTCTCTTGGTCGGGAGCCAACTCACGATACCGCTCCAAATACGGATATGCCTTTTGGTAGCACTTGATTATACGTTGCCTATCACCACGACTTATCTGTACATTTCTTTCTAACTCTGCCGCTTGATTGAAGTAGGCCAAACCTGCAAATAGAAAAGCATCCGCCAAAGTATCATTCTCAAGAATTATTTTATCACATATCTTAATGCATTCCGCATAATCGCCGGTATTCAAAAGAACAGAGGCTTTCGCAAATCGGTATACCACATTAGCACTATCCATCTGCAAAGCAACATTCACAATCTTCATTGCTGCAGCATAATCTTTCTCATGACTGTAGTAATCTATCAGACGAGGAAAAAAGAATGGTGAAGTCGGATATTTATTAAACCCCTCATTCAAGCAATCGACATAATGGCTTGTATCATTTTCCGCTTTATAAGTTTCTGACAAATATTGCAACATATACATATAATGCGCCGTATCTTTTGCAGCAATATCGGCATAAAGCAAAGTCGCTTTAGCATCCTTCATCTTATATCCGCAATAAACAGTCCAATAAGCTGCTTCAGGAAGAATTTTATCATTCTGTAAATAGTTATATTTCGTAAACAATGGTTGCCTTGTACAATCTATATAGTCATTGAACATAGCATATGCTTCCTTAAAATTTTGCTTCTTGATGAAGAAATTTCCTCCATTATACAGGTTCGCTCTATATTGGTTCAAAAAATCAGCATGTTTGTCCCTGTTTTTTATTTTTATATTCCCAAGCCTATCGGGAATTGCCTCTACAGAATCATAGCTCTCTAATATATTGAACATCCGTCTTGTTATTATAAACAGCTGGGCTGTATCATACTGTTGTTTCAAGTATAGTTTTTCATTTCCTAATTCATACTGCTTCTTAACCGCATTAAAAAGAGTATTCCATATCTTTGTATTGTTTTTATTCGTCGAATCCTGTAATAATTTAGTCATCATGCTTTCTGCATTTTCTAAATTATTCCCGTTCTTAATAAACTGACGGGCCTGTGCGATTTCTTTCTTTTGCCCATAAATAGTATTCAAGGTAAAGAAAAATAGAAACAATAGTATATATTGTCGCCCCTTTATCATATATTATTCTTTTTATGTAAGATTATTTTCTTGACTTTCTCTCTTTTACCTAATATGCAATATCTTTTATATAATGACAGTATTTGGCTAATCTTTTTAAATACGAATTTAATTTTAATCCACTATTCAGCCGGTTTATAATCCTTTATTTTATGGATACAAGAGGGATAAACAGACGAAAATTTTACTCTAAGCTACCTGTTATTTTATCAGGTAGCTTTATCATATTCTGTTATATGGTAAGGCTACTATAATAACTTTGCACAATAGTACATTATAAAAATCGTTATCTTTAACCGTAAGAAATTAATTCATAATCGTATTTACCTCCAAACGATGTCGACTTGCCCGATTGAAAATCTTCCCGTTTCTTACAAATATTGAGAGTATTGACAACAAGATAAACAAAGTATAAGGAACTTCGTTCTTCATAGAGAGTATAAATATAGTTGGTACACACCTACTCTATATGTACCAACTATACTAAATAAATTACTTATTCATACCTTCCATCTCTTTAGTTCTACTATCATTAGCCCCATAGAGATTGTAATAACATTGGTAAAGAGGATAGCTCCAATTTGCTTTCTCCCTATTCGGATCAACTTCCTTGGCCTTCTCCAAATATCCTACAGACTCAGTATACAACTTCTTCTGTTCTTGAGGATTATTCATATTTTGCGCTTTAGCATTGATACAGAACCCTAAATAAGTCAATACCAAGGCATTCTTCGTATCGATTTCTACAGCTTTCTTGAAACTTGCAATGGCTTCATCCCATTTTTGAGCATTCATTTCGGCCTGTCCTTTCATAGCCCATGCCGTAAAATTGTTAGGTTCTTGAGCGATTTTTTCATTGATAAGTCTATCCATTTCACCCTTCTGACCTAAACTTCCATACAAGTTAGACAGTGTCATAAATATTTGATCGCTCTTCGGGTTCTTTACATAAAGTTCTTGCAACTTTGAAACAAATTGCAACGAATCTTCATGCGTCTTCAGCCCTTGCTGCATATAGTAAACCTTGAGGTCCAAGGCTTCTTTATAAGTGGCCGTGTCAGACATCGCAATATCCACATACTTGTTTGCAAGTTCCATATTCTTATTTTGGAAAGCATATACGGATGCAACACGTGCAACTTCTCCTAAATACGTATCGGGTGTTTTTGTTCTATCTACTTCTTTAAAGAGAGGAGCACTTGCACTTTCAGCATAAAGACCGAAATATTTAAGTGCAGCCTCTTGATCTTTCTTTTGTATCGCCTCTTGACCGGCGTTAATCAGGTTCGGACGCAAAGGATAAAGCTTGCTTTGGTTGCCACTATGAAACCTTGGTTTTACCTTACCTTTACTGTTAGGCATCTGATCATACTTATCACATTCGATTGCATTAGTGATCGCATTATAAATAGCTGAATAGTAGCCAGCTGTATCAAAAGGTTCTACCTTACCTTGCTTTAACTGTTCAGCCAACTGATTTTGGGTAATGATGGTCTGTTCTTTCTCAACTTTAGACATAGCCAATTCCACCAACTTATTGTAAGCTTTCGCCTTTTCTTCGTCATTCGGAAGTTGCGAAAGGCTCGACTTAACCAATTCTTGCGCCGTAGCAAAATCATTAGCTTTCATAATAGCCTTTAACGGTTCGCTATCTCCTGCAAAGACTGTAGTGGCACTAAGTGCCAATAAAGCCATAATCATTAATTTTTTCATAAGCTTATTATTTTAAATTTTACTTTATTCATCTACCTTGTCATCAAAGTCAAGCGGAGACGTTACGGTTTTGTCTCCTTCTTCGCTGTTATTCAATGGAGCGTTCTCATTCTTCTGCGCCCACTGTGAACGGCTTTCCTCCTCAACGGTAGCCTCCAATTCAGAACTCATAGTCTTACATACGCTTGCAATGACATCATTCTTTTTCGACAGATTTATCAAGCGTACACCTTGAGTAGCACGGCCCATCACCCGACAATCAGCTACAGCAAGGCGGATCGTTATACCACTCTTATTGATAATCATGAGATCGTTATCATCCGTAACATTCTTTATTGCAACGAGACGTCCTGTCTTATCGGTAATATTCATGGTCTTTACTCCCTTGCCTCCACGATTTGTTTTCCGGTAATCCTCTACTCCGCTACGTTTACCATAACCGTTTTCACTAACAACCATTACCGTTTCTTGAACAGAATCGTTAACTACTATCATACCAACAACTTGATCATCTCCCTTATCAAGACGAATACCTCGCACGCCGGTTGCAGTACGTCCCATAGTTCTAATGGTCTTCTCATCAAACCTAACAGCCCTACCATTACGATTGGCCATAATCAGCTCATTGTGCCCGTTGGTTAATCTTACATCTACCACTTCGTCGCCATTTGCAATGTTAATGGCAATAACTCCGTTTGTACGAGGACGGGAATAAGCTTCAAGACTTGTTTTCTTGACGGTTCCATTCTTTGTTGCGAATACGACATAATGTGAATTGATAAATTCTTCATCATCAAGGCCGCGCAGACGCAGAATAGCATTAACAGAATCATCACTTTCGATATTTAACAGATTTTGTATAGCCCTACCCTTCGCATCTTTCGCTCCTTCCGGAATATTGTAGCATTTCAGCCAATAACAACGCCCCTTCTTGGTAAAGAAAAGCATGGTTTGATGCATTGTCGCAGGATAAATAAACTCTGTGAAATCCTGCTCGCGATGCCGTGCTCCCTTAGAGCCAACTCCTCCACGAGCCTGCTCTCGGAACTCACTCAATGGAGTTCTCTTGATATATCCGAGGTGACTTACTGTTATAACAACAGGATCATTGGGATAAAAATCTTCGGCATTGAACTCATGTTCTGCTGGGATGATCTTAGTACGACGGTCATCGCCATACTTTTCTTTTACCTCATTGAGTTCGTCTTTCATTACCTTTTTGCATAATTCAGGATCCTCGAGTATCTGTTGCAAATGAGCAATTAGCCTTTCCAACTCCTCATATTCTGCGTGTAATTGGTCCATACGCAACCCTGTAAGCTGCGAAAGACGCATGTCAACAATTGCCTTCGACTGCAATTCATCGAGTTCGAATCTGTTTTCCAAATTCTTCTGTGCATCGGCAGGAGTCTTCGACGCCCGAATAATATGCACCACTTCGTCTATATTATCGCAGGCAATGATAAGACCTTTCAAGATATGTGCCCGTTCCTGTGCTTTCTTCAATTCGAATTGTGTGCGGCGGATTGTTACTTCATGACGATGCTCAACGAAATATTTCACACAGTCTTTCAATGCCAACAACCGCGGACGGCCTTTCACCAGCGCAATGCAATTTACGGAGAAAGAGCTTTGAAGAGCCGTCATCTTGAACAGTTTATTCAAGATAACATTGGCATTCGCCTCTCTTTTCACGTCTATCACAATACGCATACCCTGCCGGCCAGACTCGTCGTTCGCATTGGAAATACCCTCGAGCTTGCCTTCCTTCACAAGGTCTGCGATATACTCGATAAGTTGTTGCTTATTGACACCATACGGTATTTCAGTAATAACAATCTTATCATGGTTCTCTCCAACCTCGATTTCTGCCTTGGCACGAATTACTATTCTGCCACGGCCTGTCTCGTAGGCATCCCTTACACCTTGAAGACCATAAATATATGCACCTGTCGGAAAGTCCGGAGCCTTGATATACTCCATCAATCCGTCTGTATCAATAGCTGGATTATCTATATATGCACAGCATCCATCGATTACTTCGTTGAGGTTATGCGTCGGGATATTCGTTGCCATACCCACGGCTATACCGTTGCCTCCGTTTACGAGCAAATTAGGTATTTTCGTCGGCATAACCGTCGGTTCCTGCAGAGTATCGTCGAAATTATTGGCCATATCAACGGTGTCTTTTTCAAGATCATCCATGATATGCTCGCCCATTTTTGAGAGGCGACATTCCGTATAACGCATGGCCGCTGCCGAATCACCGTCTACACTACCGAAGTTTCCTTGACCATCGACAAGGGTGTACCTCATATTCCAATCTTGTGCAAGACGCACCAATGCGCCATACACAGATGAGTCGCCGTGCGGATGGTATTTTCCCAACACCTCTCCTACTACACGCGCACATTTTTTATAAGGTTTGTCGTTCGTATTCCCTATTCCCAACATGCCGTATAAAATACGGCGGTGAACCGGCTTAAAGCCGTCACGTACATCAGGAAGAGCACGAGCCACGATGACCGACATTGAATAATCTATGTACGAAGATTTCATTTCTTCTTCAATGTTGATCTTCATGATCCTGTCTTGATCCATTGTCTGATTTTCGTCCATTTAATCTATGTTATTTTGTTGAATATTCGCGAGAACGGCCTTTATTTTACTTCTAAGCCGTTTTATATCGTTTTCCGAGGGGCTAAATTACTATTTTTTTTTCATATATAAGGCATTTCCGACAAAAATATGGCGAAATTAAGCATTATTAGAAGTGCCAAAGCAAATAAAACTGTGGATAAGATGCTTGCCGAAAGATTACCTCTTTTTATACATCACCCAAATCACAACCGGCGCTCCAATCAAAGGAGTAATGGCATTCAGAGGAATAATTTCCCCATTTTTCGGCAGATAACATACCAGATTGCACAACAACGCAACTGCACTTCCTGTCAGTATTGTTATAGGAAGGAGTTGTCTGTGGTTCTCTGTTCCGAGCAATAGCCTTGCAATATGAGGTACGGCAAGGCCGATAAAAGCTATCGGACCACAGAAAGCAGTCGTTATAGCAGTCAACAATCCCGTTGTAATCAACAGTCTATTCCTTACTCTCGTTACCGAAACGCCAATACTCTCTGCATACTTATCGCCTAAAAGAAGCGCATTGAGGGGCTTGATAAGTGTGATAGAAGAAAGCAGTCCGATAACAATAACGCCTGCGAAGATGGGTATATACTGCAGAGAAACTCCGCTGAAATCGCCGAGTCCCCATATTGTGAAAGACTTCACACCCTCGTCTGTTGCAAAGAAATTGAGCAAAGAAATAACTGACGAAGACAGATAGCTAATCATCAAACCGATGATTAGCAGCATTATGCGATTTTGAACGGCAAGCGAAAAGATAAAGATAACAGCCGTAACACCCATTGCTCCTACAAAAGCAGCTGTGAATACGGCCATGAAACCGCTCGCACTGAACATGAAAGCAGAAACGCTTCCACCCGTTGCCATTATCACCAATGCTACACCGAGCGCGGCTCCACCGTTGATACCCAAAACCGACGGGCCCGCCAGCGGATTTTTGAATGCCGTTTGCAGCATAAGTCCGCTCACCGACAATGCCCCTCCGCATAGTGTTGCCGTCATAGCCTGCGGCAGTCGCGACTCTGTAATGATATACCGCCAGCTTTCCTTTACCCCTTCTCCGGCAGTTAGGATTGTCCACACATCCCCTGCCGGAATTGCAACAGAGCCGAGCAACAAGTTCAGTGCAAACAGAATAAAAATGCACAAACCTAAGACCAACGAATATAAAAATCCTTTATTCATTTCTTTTCATGAACGTGCAAATGTAATTATTTTTTTTCAAACGTTCATCCTACATCCATGATATTTAATCAGAACACTCCCAATAAGCATCCTTTTTATCTTATTTGTAATATTTTTCATTCATTTACTTGCAAGTTTAAGATATATTACCTATCTTTGTCCCGAAATGTTAGAAAAGTGTAGTATATATAATAAAGGTGTAAATGGCGTACAGAGAAACTTTAATTTCTCTGTGCTTTTTAACGCATTATATTTGGCAGTGTCAGATATTTTGCTAACACACACACACACACACACACACACACACACACACACACACACACCGTCGCTTAACCCCTCTATTTTAAGCTTTCTCATACGCACGCGCGAAGCGCCGTGTATCTCCCATAAACAAAGGGCTCACATAAGTTCCCTTTGCTACGTTTCTCATGCGTTTTCATCAAACTTCGAAAGGCAAAACAAGCACAATTTTGCACTAAATATTCAACTATAAAACAAAGAAAATATGAAGAAACTTTTTAAATAGAAAAAAGAAAATCATTAAATAAACACACAACACAATGAACAAGAGAAAGATATACATAGCTCCCGCTATCAGGATTATCCGTCTCACAACCGAAAAAAACGTCGCACAATTCGTAGTAACTACTCATAACGGAGGCGAGGCTAAAGGAGCGTCAGACGACGAAGAATGGCAAGTAAACGACATGCAATGGGACAATCAATAACCCGCAGCTTGTAAGGAGACCATCTCCTTATCGTAAAGAGACCATCTCCTTATCGTAAAAAGGCCATCTCCTTAGCATAAAAAGACCGTCTCCTTACAACAAGCAGCCAAACTCTTTATAAATAACATGTTAAACCCTTTAAAACCAAACGATTATGGCAGTGAAATACAAGTTGTATCAAGACAACCGCAAGAACAGTGCCTACAAAGGCAAATGGTATGCCCGCGCAGTGATAAACGACGTGGTAAACCTCGAAGAAATCAGTCAGGAAATACAAGACAACACCACGGCTAAGCAGGCCGATGTGTACGTAGTGCTGAAAGAAATGATCAACGTGTTCCGCCGTCATCTGCAGAACGGCGACCGCGTGGTGCTCGAAGGCTTCGGCGCATTCAAGGTAGGGCTGAAAAGCAAGCCTGCCAATTCGCCCAAAGACTTTAATTCTACAGACCACATCGTGGGCGCACGCATCAACTTCCAGCCCGAAACGCATTGGACGGCTACAGATCATACGCGCCGGAAACAGTTCCTGCAAGGTCTCGAAGTAAAGTTGGAAGGCGAAAAACCTGCTCAAACCACACCCAAACCGGGGGCATAATGCCGTGGGGAATAAAGAACGAACAAGCGCAAAAGAAAAGTCTGCATTAACCGATCGCACAACACGCAGCAATCGGCCAAACACCGAACTTCGCTTCAGAATTCAACATTCGCCACTTGAAAATATTTTATAACTCTCTATGACAATCCCGATCCGCCATTTTTGACCGTCGCGACGACGAGAACAGGATCGGGATTTTTCATGTCCTCACCCTTACCGCAAGCTGCAAATGCTACCGACTATCGGCCGAACTCACGATATTTAAAAAGAACCTGTGCACACGGGTATCGTTCGTAAGCTCAGGATGGAAAGCCGTTACCAATTGATTTCCTTCGCGGGCGGCAACTATCCTCCCTTCGACCGTGGCCAACGTTTGGCATTCGTCGCTCAAAAGAGTTTGAATGTAAGGCGCGCGAATAAACGGCATGGGAACTTTCTCCCCCACTCCCTCCATCACGCTTTCCGCATAGAAACTCCCTAACTGGCGCCCGTAAGCATTCCTGCACGTTTGTATATTCATGGTAGAAATTCCGCCATAAGCCTGTCCGTCTACTTTCTTCGAAAGCAGTATCAGGCCGGCACATGTTCCGAACACCGGCATACCGTCTGTAATCATCCGGCGCATCGGCACTAACAAATCGAGATCGTTCAGTAACTTAAGCTGTACGGTGCTTTCACCTCCCGGAATAACCAAACCGTCTACGGGTTGGTTTAAATCGCTGTTCTGGCGTATTTCAAACGTATCGGCTCCTAAAGTTCGGAGCATTTGCGCGTGTTCGGCAAATGCTCCTTGTAAGGCTAATATTCCAATTTTCATTACTTACCCCGTTCGGCCATCAATACCTGTATTTCCTGTTCGTTGATGCCGACCATCGCCTCGCCGAGATCTTCAGACAGTTCAGCAATAATCTTGGCATCGTTATAATTCGTTACGGCCTTTACGATTGCGGCGGCACGCTTTTGGGGATTACCGCTCTTGAAGATACCGCTGCCAACGAACACGCCTTCTGCTCCAAGCTGCATCATCAGTGCGGCATCGGCGGGTGTGGCAACGCCTCCGGCAGCAAAGTTCACAACGGGCAGCTTTCCGTTATCATGTACGAACTTCACCAGCTCGTAGGGCGATTGCAGTTGTTTAGCCGCTTCGAAGAGTTCATCTTCGGTCATCGACACGAGCCTGCGTATTTCGCTTTGCATCAAACGCATGTGAGTAACGGCTTGAATAATGTCGCCCGTTCCGGGTTCGCCCTTCGTGCGGATCATCGTTGCCCCCTCGGCAATTCGACGCAACGCCTCGCCTAAGTCTTTGGCACCACAAACAAAAGGCACGGCAAACTGTGTTTTGTCGATATGGTAAATGGGATCGGCAGGCGACAGCACTTCGCTTTCGTCGATATAATCAATCTCGATGGCCTGCAATATCTGCGCTTCTGCAAAATGGCCGATACGGCATTTCGCCATCACGGGAATAGAAACAGCCTCTTGTATTCCTTTTATCATCTTAGGATCGCTCATTCGCGAGACGCCTCCGGCAGCGCGGATATCGGCCGGAATTCTTTCCAACGCCATTACGGCACATGCCCCAGCCTGCTCGGCAATACGCGCTTGTTCGGGCGTTGTTACATCCATAATTACTCCGCCCTTCAACATTTGGGCCAGATTACGATTTAATGTTTGTCTTTCGTTTGTCATATTATTTTTCTTTTAATTTACAGTTGTTTTATTGATGAAGATCGCACACTAACGCCGAAATCTTCGGTGCCATGCATACTTTTCGTTCGATCGGTGCAGAAATCGTCGATTTCGCAACTACTGCACCACTTTGAACCGAATGCGATAAGCGTGTTTCGCCTCATCCCAGTTCGTACCGAGGATTTCAAATCTACCTATCTGACTCGTCGACCGCACATGTTTGCCAATACAAAGACAAACGTCGTAATCGCCAATCCGTACAAGCCGGAGCATATCTGAGGCGTCGGCAGGCAGACGATCGGTTTTTACATCGGTAGGCAGATGGTCTCTGTCTACGACTTCATAGGTTACGGGGAGGTCTTCCTGTATCAGCTCGTTCATCTTATCTTCTATGGCCTTTTCTTCCTTACGGTCTGGCTTATGGTCCAAGATGTAGGTAATTTTACTCTTTTTCCGCTCTATGTGTGCGTTATTCGAACGTTCGCAACCGAACATTCTCACCATAGTTTGGTTGAGCAGATGCTCCGCAGTGTGTGCAGGCGGGAAATCTTCCTTGTTATGGTCGTTGAAATTAATGTCTATATTCGTCATCGATAAATTGAATTTAAAAATACATCCACTGTATGGAGATACCATTGTTGCTATCACACCATCTTTCCTTAGCGCAATGGTCTGACTTTTACCCGTCAGCAGTTCTACACCGTTGGTAATGCACTCGGCCATCCTTAAACAATCGAATGCGTGTTCGGGAATAATCGTAGCCGTCTGCACCGTCTTATCAGAGAAGTTGACGATGATAAACAGCAATGTGCTTCGGTACTTTCGCAGAAAAGCATACTGATAACGGGGATCGAAACTATCCGACATAGGATTTACATATATCAAATCGAAAAAGTCGCCTTTTGCAACAACCTGCTCTCGTTTAGCGATATTCAAAATCTGTTTATATCGTGCTACCAGTTTTCGTTCTTCCGGTTTCAACTGCAGCTTGGCAAAATACCCTCTGCGTATTGCATCAACCGACCAGTAGTCGAAGATGCTCGTACGACCATCAATTCCGCTGAAACCTTCCTTGTCCATCCCGCGTTCACCGTATTCCTGTCCGGCATAAAGCATAAACGGGTTTTTACGCATCAACGCACTTACCATCACTCCCGGAATGGCCTTACGAGCATCGCCGCAGAAAAAGTCGCTCGCAATACGCTGTTCGTCATGGTTCTCCAAGAAGTAGAGCATGCGTTCATTGATATCATCGACATGTTGCCATTGATATGTAATGGCGCCAGCCGGACGATTTCCGCAGATAACATCCCGTAGGCAGTCATACATCCCAACCTTATCGTAAAGATAATCGAAACCGCTTTCGATATATGCTCGGTACTGGTCGGAAACATACACTTCACCGATAAAGACCGTCTTAGGAAAACGCTTTTTTACAATACTGATGGCATATGCCCAAAAAGCAGTGGGAACCATTTCCACCATATCGCAACGGAAGCCGTCTATCCCCTTAGCCATCCAATACAGAAGTATATCCGTCATCTTCAGCCATGTATTGGGTATGGGATCGAAATGGTAAGAACGTCCGCCCGTATCACAATAATCAACACCGTAATTCAGCTTCACGGTTTCGTACCAATCGTTCACTCCCGGGCAATTGTCGAAATGGTCATTACCGGTAGCTTTGGCAGGCATTTCATGATAAGTATTGTGCTCCTTATTGATAAAACCAAGAGACAGCTCTTGATTAGGACAGTAATAAAAGTTATTCTGTTGGTCGAATTGCCTGTCAGTTCGGTCGTTCTCTCCCAAATCTTCTACTCCATTTGGCTTGCATATCGACCGATATTCCCTTGCTACATGGTTAGGAACGAAGTCCATAATAACTTTCAAGCCCGCATGATGGGTGCGCGCAATCAGGCTTTCCCACTCCTGCATGCGTTTTTCCACGTCGACAGCAAGATCCGGATCAACATCGTAATAATCGGTTATTGCATACGGAGAACCCGCTTTCCCTTTGACCACCTCCGCGTGTTGTCGCGGTATGTCGTAACGCTGTGAATAATCCGTCGCCGTTGCATGGCGAATAATTCCCGTAAACCACACGTGCGTAACTCCCAAATCGCGAATTTGTTTCAAGACTTTCGGCGTAAAGTCTTCCATCTTTCCTACACCATTTTCGGCAACCGAACCATTCTCTTTACGAGTTTGGTTACGATTGCCGAAAAGACGTGTGAGAACTTGATAGATAATAATTTTCTTACTATCCTCCATTGATTATGCTTCTTCAATACCGTGAGCCGTCACGGTATTATCAATACGGCTGATCATTCCCTGCAATGCCTTGCCCGGCCCGCACTCCGTAAAATCATTTGCACCGTCGGCAATCATATTCTGTACCGAAGAAGTCCAGCGTACGGGACTTGTCAGCTGGGCAATTAAATTGCTTTTAATTTCGGCTGCATCCGTATGCGGTTTACCATCCACATTCTGATAAACAGGGCATTTAGGGGCATTGATAGTAGTCTGTTCAATAGCTACCTGCAATTCCTCTTTAGCCGGTTGCATCAATGGAGAGTGAAATGCACCGCTGACTTTCAAAGGGAGAGCACGCTTTGCTCCCGCAGCTTTCAGCTTTTCGCATGCCGCATTTACAGCATTTACGTTCCCTGAAATTACCAACTGCCCGGGGCAATTATAGTTAGCAGGAATTACCACATTACCTTCCGCACTGACTTCTGCACAAACTTCCTCCACTTTCTCATCTGGTAATCCGATAATTGCAGCCATAGTTCCCTCGCTTACCTCACATGCTTTCTGCATGGCAAGAGCACGAGCGTGCACTAGACGAAGGCCATCTTCAAAGCTCAACGCTCCCGCTGCAACCAACGCAGAGAACTCGCCCAATGAATGGCCGGCTACCATTGCAGGAGCAAATTCATCGCCCATGCAAAGTGCTGAAATCACACTGTGCAGGAATACGGCCGGTTGAGTAACCTTAGTTTGCCTTAGTTCATCATCGGTTCCGGCAAACATAATATCTGTAATCTTAAAGCCAAGGATCTCATCAGCTTTGTCGAATAATTCTTTTGCAAGAGAGTTGTTTTCGTACAGGTCTTTACCCATACCTACAAATTGAGAACCCTGTCCGGGAAAAACAAATGCTTTCATTTCTTAATTCAAATTAATTAATCTGCCTAAAATATTTGCCCTGCAAAGTTAAACTAAATCAAACAGATTACAAAATATTGAGTTATATATTTTTATTCGAGGTATATTATTAATGCGAAATACCCAAATTGAACAAAAATCGAAATAAAAAATCCCAATCACCTTATACGGTAATCGGGATTTTTATGTTGGTTTGCTTTACAGTGCAAATTATTCTTCTGCAGGAGTCTCTTCAATCTTGGCAACCTCCTCTACTACTGTTTCAACAGGTGCTGCCACAACAGGAGCATTTTCAGCAACCACTTTTACCGGTACTTTTATCTCAACTTCCTTGTGGAAGTGAACAGTTGCTTCGTAATCACCGACTTTCTTGGCATCGTGCATAGTAATAATCTTACGATCTACTTCTATGCCTAATTTCTTCAACTCTTCTGCAACATTGGCAGCACCAACAGAACCGTATGTAACGCCCGTTGCGCTTACCTTTGCCGAAATGGTTAAAGCAACATCTTTCAAGGCCTCTGCTCTCTTCTCAGCCTCTGCTTTCAAAGCAGCAATCTTGTGTGCCTGTTGCTTCAAGTCCTCTGCAAGTTGTTTCTTTGCCGAAGGAGAAGCTATAACACCTTTTCCTTGTGGTATAAGATAGTTACGGCCGTAACCGTTCTTTACATTCACAATATCGTTCTTGTAACCAAGCCCGATAATATCTTCTTTCAGTATTATTTCCATTCTGTTTCCTCCTCTTTAATTATTTCATCAAATCGGTTACGTAAGGAAGCAGTGCTATCTGGCGTGCACGCTTTACAGCCTGAGCAACGCGACGCTGATACTTCAAGGATGTTCCAGTAATACGACGCGGAAGAATTTTACCTTGTTCATTCAAGAATTTCTTAAGGAACTCGGGATCTTTATAGTCGATATATTTGATTCCGCTTTTTTTGAAACGGCAATACTTCTTTTTCTTGACGTCGATAGAAGGAGCGGTCAAATAACGAATTTCTGAATTATTCTGTTCTGCCATGATTATGCCTCCTGTTTTTTAGCGTACTTTTGTTTCCTCTTCTCTGCATACTGAACAGCATATTTGTCGAGACTTACGGTAATATAGCGGATTACCTTCTCGTCGCGGCGATAGCCTGTTTCGAGCTTATTCACAATTGTCGGCTCACCTTTAAACTCAAACAAACAGTAGAAGCCCGAGGTCTTCTTCTGAATTTGGTAAGCCATTTTCTTCAGTCCCCAAGCCTCTTCATTCACGATCTCCGCACCATTATCGGTGAGCAGTTTCTTGAATTTAGCGACCGTTTCCTTCATCTGTTCATCAGACAAAACGGGAGTCAAAATGAAAACGGTTTCGTATTGATTCATACTACTTTAAATTAATAAAATAATTAATAATAAAATGCACCTTATACAAATGCGATGCAAAAGTACGTTTTTTTTTGATGCAGACAAATATTATTAGTATTTTTGTCCGAAAATTAGCTATAAAATGAAAAGATACATCAAATATATAGGGTTTCCATTCGTATATCTTGGTGTGGCATGCCTATGCATCGAATATGTTACGAACTTAAAATCCAATATTCTTTTAGGTATCGGACTACTGTTCATCATATGCGGAATAATAGGCTATATGGCCTATCAGAAAAGAACCGAGAAATACTGAATAGATATTTGAATGCGCCTTACAAATAAAAGATCGGATAGAGAAACCTCAATCCGATCTTTTATATTACAGTTTCACACGTTTCTTACGTCCTTTGCTTTCATTGCTCATTTTATCGAGAGATGTAACAACATATACGCATTTCTTTGTTCCATTTATGTAAGGAAGTTTATAATAAGTTTTGTTCGTTATTGCCAATATCTTCGATGGTTTTTCAAGATCTACTTCTTCCCCATCCTCAAAACGATACACAACATATTTCTCTACTACATCATCCCATTTGCTCCCTTTAGGCTGTTGCCAGAACAGAATATACCCGTCGTTAGTCCATACGGGTTTCACCTTTTTGGGTTTCTTGGGAGCTTTGCTGTCGATGAACGGCATGAGCGGCTGCAATGCAGGCCGTTTCCAATAATAATTGCGAAGTGCTGTACCATAACTGCCTACATTATCTGTCACCGCCTTAGCATACCACAGCACGGTACCGTTTACATAGGGTAACCGGTCGTGCAGACTGAACTTTGCGTTCATTTGATTATTTTTCGGATTATTCTTGTCGGGGTACTCCGTTGTTCGTATCACGTTCTCCCCAATAAAGAGCGGACGGTTCTTGGCATATTTGTTCCACCAAGTAATTAGAGTTTCATAATCTGCCGCAGGATGCCCTATTTCCCAATACAACTGCGGCACACAGTAATCCACCCAGCCATTGTTAATCCATAGCAATACATCGGCATACAGATCATCATAATTCTGCAAACCATTGGTATTACTTCCTATAAGCGGGGCGTTTTTCTTGTTCCGATAAATACCGAAAGGCGATATACCGAACTTCACCCATGGCTTAAGGCTGTGAATATTCTCCGAAAGCTGTTTTATCAATACGTTTACATTGTCGCGCCGCCAATCGTTCTTATTAGATATACCATTATTATATAGCCTAAACTCGCGGTCATCGGGAATAGTTTCGCCGACTGCGGGGTACGGATAAAAATAATCATCCATGTGAATGCCGTCTACATCATACCGCCGAACAATATCTTCCACCACCTTATATATATGTTCTCTGTTAGCCGGATTCCCGGGATTTAATATAAATTGGTTAGCATATGCAAACACCCGTTCGGGATGTTTGATAGCCACATGCGTACCGGCAAGCGTAGCCGTAGACTTAGTTTTGGCACGATATGGATTTATCCATGCATGCAATTCCATACCTCGTTTATGGCATTCGGTAATCATCCATTGCAACGGATCCCAATAGGGCGACGGAGCAACGCCCTGCTTTCCCGTAAGAAAGCGGCTCCAAGGCTCCAAAGAGCTATTATATAATGCGTCGCATTCTGCCCTAACCTGAAATATGATGGCATTAACACCATCCTTTTGCAACTCATTCAATTGGTAAGTCAGCATACGTTTCATATTCTCTGTACCAATTCTTTCGAATTGACCGTTGACACATTGTATCCATGCACCTCTGAACTCTCGCTTCTTTCCTTGCGCCATGCACTCTGAGTGGAACAGTAAAGAGGCAACCATGAACGCAATAAATGAAACAGAGAAAAAACTTTTCTTCATGATAGGTTATCTGTATTTTTGGTCGCAAAGGTAATAAAATAAGGTGCAATCGCTTGAAAGGTTCATGCCATTTTTATTCTTTTTTAAGAGTTTATTTCCTCGAAATCATCCGCATTGCATTTATTATATCGCTCTCTACATCTCATATCCGACTAATATTTCCGGTAATCTTCGATGGTTAAACGAAAAAGCACCTACCGGCAATCGGTAAGTGCTTAATTATTCGAGTAGTTTTAACCGTACAAAAATAATTGTTTTATCTTACTTTTATGAGTGTTATTCGCTGCGGATGCTGCGGATCATTATCCAAATTATGCTCCACAATTGCACTATTTCCATTAATGGAGATAACTGTATAAGCACTCTCAAGTACCCCTATAAGCGTATGAAAGTAAATTTTATTTTCATTAATATCGTACTTGTAGGTTTCCTTATCACTCCAGTCTTTGGTTATTTCCGAATAGGCTGATAAATATTGACATGTCCCGTCGTCTTTGAAAATAAAGCGTTCGGAATCTTCGCCCATAATATCTTTATCAACTTCAACAACTCTCTCATTTTTATCAAAAATATAACCAGACACATGGGTTGCTTGCCACGTTCCCACAATATTGGCCTTGATGGTGTCGGAAGATACCTTGTCATCATCCGAAGAGCAGGATAACAGTGCAAACGCGCACATAAACAAACTGGCAAAGCTAAATAAGTGTAGTCGTTTCATTTGTATGTCTATTAAGAATACATTTGCCTATAGCTCCCTTAAATTAGGCAAGATTAATAATTTTATTCCGAGAAGCGTGGGAACTAAAAGATACGCTTGAGTACGGTGCAAAGATAAACAAAATTTTTTATTATAGCCAAAGTTCAGTATAAAAATTATATAACAGACTCACTTTTACTGTTGCTATCAAGAATTACGTTATACAATTAATGCGAATAAATATAGCATATAAATTCAATAAAATCAGCTTCTATGCAAGATAGGCAGGCTATTTATTTCACGCAATAATGAGTAATAACACAAGAAAAGCCTGAAAGCATTCCTATAATACTTTCAGGCTGAAATACTTAACTCATCGATTATTAGAACCTGTAACCAAGCGTAAGTAATAATTGATGACGCTTATTATTCACACTCACCGCATTTGCATTGTTGCTGATTGCTTCTTTTTCAATCTTATTGGTATTCGTATTCAGCGACCAGAAATCTCCGTATGAATCCATGAATGGATAAAAATCGCCCTTTGTTACGCTATACTGATATGCCAAATCTACAGAAAAATTCTTCACAGCATAACCAAGCCCGAGTGTTAAACGGTTCGTAGCTTTCCAATTAGTATAATCTGTAGCAGAACTATAGTTTGTACCGTAACTATCTACCAAACTGTTCTTAAATCCGTTTTTATTGAACATTGGCGATAAATAATTATAACCCAAGCGGATAGCAAACTCCGGCGAAGCCTTTACTTCGGCACCTATTTTGAAGGTAGATACCCCTTTCAACGTTTCTTTCGTATGATCATTCATCGCCCGATCACTATGGCTCGCCTCATAATATTCATCATAAAAATAGCTATAATGCGTACCATCATTGATCCTATTATCCATACTTCCATAATCTGCATATTCATAACTTGCGCCTAAAGCAAGATATTTACCTACCGTATGCCCTAAACTTACGCCGAATTTCCACGGAGTATACAGTTTGAAATCGTAAGAGGCACCCGTCGTATAGTTGGGATTATAACCCTGATATTGCGTGCCATTTACTAAATAAGTATAGTTCTGCGTAGTGAGACTGTACCATGTAGGCGTAGCAATAGACAAACCTATACGGAAAGGTGACGATTCTATAGGACGAAAAATCGCACCTATTTTTACGTCGAAACCTGTTCCTGTAATCCGTCGTTCGTCGTTTATGGCAACTGTCCCCACATTTTCATTTTTATAATTGAGCAGATTTTCTGCATATTCACTTACCCCTTTGTAGTGTACATCATGAAGACCGAACGTAACACCGAGATATATACGGTCGTTGATATTACCGCTTATGTTGAAATCATACTCTCCGATATAACCGGTATTTGCACGGTTCATGACATAAGCATTGGCAGTGTTACGTGCAAGTTGTCCGTTACTGTTCGCTAAAAAAGCGTTGTAATAGAGATTATCCAATTGACTTGTTCGCGGATCTACGCCCTTCAAATTACCATGATCATTCGCAATATTGAACTTAGATTGTGTGTCTTTATCTCCTCCTGCAATACCCTTAAGGAACGACTGCGTATTCTGAGAAGCATCTTTCAGACCGCCTGCCGCAGAAAGAATATAATCGAAGTTGCGACTCTTGTGATAGTTAAATCCTATATTAAGGAAAGAGTTGCGATTTTCGCGCATGGTATAAACAAAACCGATCTGATCAAAACTGGCGTTAGTTTTGTTTCCGTTGCGGAAGTTTTTACCGTCTTGCTGCGAAACCATGCCAAAAGAGAGGGTTGCCATAGAACGTCTGAAGAGTCCGAGTCCTGCAGGGTTCGAACTAATCGTCGACAAATCTGCTCCCAAGGCATCCATTGCTCCACCCATACCTACATAACGTGCAGTTCCATTTAGGTCGTTTTCTACGAGTTTGGTATCCTCATACGTCTCTTGTGCTGCCATAGGTAGGGCTGTCAAAGAAATCCCTATCAAGAAAAGATATTTCATTTTCATTGTTTATTCATTTTATGTACGAAAACTATTTTACTAACTACTCTCGTCAGCCGTATGCACTTTACCTACGACTACCGCCGGCATATCCACCGCCTACAGGACGCATACCTCCACTGGGAGCTCCGCCTCCGCTGCCTCCGGAGAACCCTCCTCCACGCGAACCACCAAAGTTAGATGGCGGAGTAGTACGAATATTACCAAACGAATTGTTATTCTGATAAGCGGAGCGGGAGTTATTGTATTCTGTTGAAGCTGGTCTTCTGCCGGCTCTTATGTTACTACGTTGGTAGGTTGTCCATTGTTCATTCCCGTTCGTATCATAACTCCTACGCCTGAACGTAGTGCCTGTAGGCTGTCCGGAAGTAGCAGAATTATTATACCTATAGTTAGAGCGATCGTAATATCCCAATGTGCCAGTATGTCCACTGTAGACTCTGTGAACGCCTCCCCAAGCATATCCGGGGTATCCGCCCCATCCCCAATAATAGTCATAAGGATATCCCCATCCATAATATCCGCCATACCACGGCGAATACCATGAACCGTACCATCCTCTATAACCATAATACCAAGGATCGTACCATCCGTAATACGATGTATACCATGGATCATACCATCCCCATCGAGTGCTCCAATAAGGTCCGTACCCCCAACGATAAGTGTAGAACCAAGGATCATAAAAATTATCCCAACGGCTCATACGGCGAGTATAGGTATAGTCGTCATCGGCATTGTACACTCTGTCGTAATACTTTCCTACAAATGTCGTATCGATATAGGTAGAGTCAGGATATACGCCCGTCCCTTTCTGAAACTGTATAATATCATTGCCCAATGAATCGGAACCCAATACTTGGTAATGGCTCCAATACTTCCCGTGACGATTATATTCATCGATATCACGATTGCTTCCGCTATAGTAAACCGGAGCTTCTTCTATCTGATGAACATTACTGCGGGCAGATTTATTGGTACTTTTCGGTACGAAATAAAGGTCATCGTCTTGGGCAAACATAGACAATGATGGCATCATACCGATAAATAGCGATAAAAATATAAACCTTTTCATATTAACTCCTTTTAATGTATTTACTGTCTTACAATGCAAAAATATACTTTCTTATAGTGCAAAAATAAGGAAATTCCCTATTC
Organism: Hoylesella oralis ATCC 33269; assembly: GCF_000185145.2. Classification (GTDB taxonomy): domain Bacteria; phylum Bacteroidota; class Bacteroidia; order Bacteroidales; family Bacteroidaceae; genus Prevotella; species Prevotella phocaeensis. The sequence continues at coordinate 1,953,658 of NZ_GL833119.1, read as the reverse complement.
GATGATAGGTTTTTCCCTATTTTTTTATACTTTTGCAAATGTTTATTTAACACAAATAATGAAATACTACGTTGTTGATTTTATAATTTCCTGCAAAGAAGAAATCAAGGATATGGCTAAAGAACTTTTAGCCGATGCTGCCGGTGAAGCCGGCTTTGAGTCATTTGAAGATACCGAAAATGGTATAAAAGGATATGTACAAACCGATATGTTAGACCATAACATGCTCGGAGAACTTATTCGAAATTTTATTTTACCGGATGTAAATATCAGCTATACGCTATCTCCAATGGAAGACAGGAATTGGAACGAAGAATGGGAAAAGCAAGGCTTCGAGCCAATTGTTATTGGTAATGACATTGTTATATACGACGCAAAACACGACAGTTTAACTGATGATGATAAGATAACGATAGGTATAGATACCAAACAAGCATTCGGAACCGGTACACATGAGACTACTCGAATGATTATCTCGGCCTTGTTAACAATAGATATTAAAGAGAAACGTATACTGGATTGTGGCTGTGGAACCGGCATACTGGGCATTGCTGCACTAAAATTAGGAGCGGCACAGGCCGTGGGATATGATATTGATGAGTGGAGTGTAAACAACAGTAAACACAATGCACAGATAAATAGGATTGACAACATGCAGGTATTACATGGGAATGTGCATGTGTTGACACATGTTAACGGCATTTTCGATATCGTATTGGCAAACATCAATCGCAACATACTTCTTGCCGATTTGCCGGCTTTTAAAGAAGTATTATCCAAGCAAGGCACAATTATTTTGAGCGGATTTTATACGGAAGACGTACCTGTTTTGACAACAAAAGCAGAAGAATTGGGATTATCAAAGGTAAAAGAAATGACCAATAACAATTGGGCGTGCATTGTTTTAACTACTAAATAACATACACATGAGAACTTTTACCATTCTCTCCTCTTGCTACCAATAGTAAGTTTCTTAAGGTCGTAATACGAACCGTTGTATATGTTAAAATCTACATAACCCTTGATACCGGGCAGTTTCCCAGCATCCGTATGCTGCCAAAACTTCCATGCTCCCTTGTATTCCACCTTGTCTACATAATAATGAGCTATCCAATACGGATAGTCGTCGAATACGGGAGCACTGAGATATTTTTCCTTAAATTTATAATAGGTATAGATAATAGGCTTCACATGATATTTATCTTCAACAATATGTAGCCATGTCAGTACATCACGTTGGAAATCTTCATCCGAAACATCTTTAGGTTTATGCTCTACATCTAATACGGGGGGAAGATCACCTTCCTCAAGGTGTACCTGTTTCAAAAAATAATATGCTTGATCACGAGCTGTAGACTTATTGCTCCAAAAATGATAAGCTCCCCTTATAAAACCGTACTCACGAGCTTGATAAAAATTATCGTTGAAATTTTCATCCAAACTGCCTGAGCCCTCGGTAGCTTTTATCATTATAAAACGCAGAGGACATCCTTCGATCATAGAGTTACGAAGTTCGTCCCATTCTATTTCTCCTTGATAATGAGATATATCGATACCATGGATTTCATACCCTTCGGGATAGTCGGCATCTCCATATAATGCACGCCACCGGAAACCTGTCGGACCGACAAAAAAATAGTAAAATACCCATACATAAAGCACAACAATACCAATCCCACCAGCCCATATCGCCCACTTGGGATACTTTCCCAAGAAAGACGTATGTATCTTCTTTCGTCTACGAGAATTCGTTCGTTGTTTATTCATATATGGTTTTTGCCTAATATAAAATAAGAATTACGCCAAAATCCATAATCCTAAACGATTACAGAATATTGGCGTAACACTTTATCAACATTTATTTGATCCGATTTTCTTATTACTCTTGCTCTAAAGCAAGTGTACGGGTTGTCTGATCGCAAACTTCACTCGGCCCCCAATATTGGATAGGTCCCGGGTATAGATAGCAAGTATTCTTAGCCCATTCATCGCGACAAGCGGCAAAAGTCTTAAACGGCTTGCCGTTAAGTTCAACGAGCGCTTTACGAATTACGGGCTTCATTTCGCCATTACGACGTTCCATATTCATCATCATAGTAATGGGTACGCCGCCTGCTTTCCATTCATTCGTACTTGCCGTAGTATTCTTTACGATGGCCATATAACCGGTCTTTCCGTTTGCAATGAGTTGCGCAGCACTTGTACCGAGCGCATAGCAATAATCTGCATCGAAATTAGAAGGAGCAGCACAACGTCCTTCATAACCAAAAAAGTGGTGCTGAGCTGCGAAAGCACCATTAAATTTGCCTTCGGACTTCCACTGTGCCAATTTCGAAGCGACCATATCCGACAAAAGTTTTTCAGTCTCAATCAAAGAAACCTGTACATTTCCATGAGGATCGCGGTCTAAACTCAACTGACGAGCCACATCTTCAGGCAGGGTTTCGAAAGTGGCTTTATTTTCCGCAGACAAATGATTAAGGATATATTCACGCTGTGCATCTTTGTCAAGGTCTTTATAATCGTTACCATGAGCCGCAAGAAGATCGTTCAATTCTTGAATTAAACGACCGATGGCGGGAATAAATTCGATAAGTCCTTCTGGGATGAGAACCACACCGAAATTATTGCCTTGCTCCGCACGATGCGCTACAACAGAAGCTATATTTTCAACAATATCGTTCAATGTTTGATCTTTAGCTTCAATCTCCTCAGAAATCAAACAGATGTTCGGTTGCGTCTGTAATGCACATTCGAGTGCGATATGAGAGGCAGAACGCCCCATCAGTTTGATGAAATGCCAATACTTACGTGCCGAATTGCAATCGCGTTCAATATTTCCGATAAGTTCAGCGTACGTTTTAGTTGCAGTATCGAAACCGAATGATGTTTCTATCTGCTCGTTCTTCAAATCGCCATCGATGGTCTTCGGGCATCCGATCACCTGTACACCGTACTGCTTTGCTGCATAATACTCGGCGAGTACGCACGCGTTTGTATTCGAGTCATCGCCACCGATAATAACTATAGCCTTAATATCGAGTTGGCGGATCACTTCGAGCCCTTTCTCAAATTGGTCTTCTTTTTCGAGTTTAGTTCTGCCAGAGCCAATCATATCAAAGCCTCCGGTGTTACGATAATCCTCCAAAAAATCGGCCGTAATTTCAATATAGTTATGGTCAACCAATCCTCCAGGTCCCATCAGAAAGCCATAGAGCTTATTTTCGGGATTAAGTTTCTTAATACCATCGAACAATCCACTAATAACATTATGCCCACCGGGAGCCTGCCCACCGCTCAGTATTACACCGACATTCATTCTCGTAGTATTCTTTTCAGTACCGGGAACGAACTCTACTAACGGCATACCATAAGTGTTGGGGAATAATTTCTTGATTTTTTCTTGATTGTCAACACTTCTTGTAGGTTCGCCTTCTTTAATTTTCACAGCACCCTGAAGGGCTACCGGCAGCTTCGGCTGATAGGCTGCTCTTGCTTTCTGCAATGCACTTTTTCCCATTTTCGAATTAAAATAAATATAACATTTAAAGATTATTCTGCATAAAACACCTGCAAAAATACTTTTTTTTCATGAGATATAGAAAGAAATATAAAAGAAAACAATTTATTTAACGAGAATTCAATAAATCAACATTCCAAAATAGCAATAAAAGAAAAAATCATAAGGATTCCTTTCAATTCTCTCATCTCCTGTCAAATAAAAGGGCAATATCTTACCCTCGACTTAGAGACAAAGAAATACAGATTTTGTATAAAAGAATACCAAAAAAGATTATTATTTTTCCTGTCATTCGCCAATATGTTTTTAAAACATTGTATATCATTAAAATGCAAAGACTTTTCACATAAAGATATAACAGTAATATCATAGAATTGTTCTTACATCTTCTTTTCTTTCTATTTTGGACAAAACAGAAAACCACACCGCTAATATCTCCCCAAATAATTATCATATATCGTCACACAATAAGCTACACTACATTTAACACGATGCTGTATCATCGATATCACAATAATGTATCATCAATATAAGGTAGAGGTATGGTCGATATTTGGTAGTTGTAAAACATAAAATAAATTACTTCCATACAGAATTCCTCGTCATTCTCTCGGCATAAATACACGGTTTCTCCCCATCTTACTTGCCTATAAAATACGATATCAGTACGTGTAAAAACCGTTTTATTCTAAAATTTCATTGATTTCACATTAATTTAAAAGTTTTTATGCAATGGTGCTTGCCCTTTCCTTTTTTTTTCCTATCTTTGGCAGAAAATAATTTCACTGTTTTATCTATATTAAGCTATATGATATGAGCAATAAAAGAGATTTAAAGCGCACTATCAATTATGTATGCAGCGATTTGTTTTCAGAATGTGTAGCAGCATCATTGTACAGCGGAAAACCAAACGAAGAGGATGTAGAAGCAATCTTGTCATCAATCATTATTATTCATAACGACTACATTCGCAGAATTTCTCACCAAGAACCGGGGATTGATGCACGGAAATATTATCATAGTTTGATCGGCGATTTCAATAAACAGGTGTCGGAAATCATCGACCAAATATCGAATATGAATTAAAGACCGTCATGCTACAGAAATTGTGTTCTTGGATTTTATATAAGCGAATGGGATGGAAAAAACATATCACTGTAGACCATCCCGAAAAATATATTATTTGTTTAGCTCCCCATACCAGTAACTGGGATTTTGCCATCGGACAACTTTATATGCGTGCCGAAAACATGTCGAGCAACTTTCTCATGAAAAAAGAATGGTTTTTCTGGCCATTGGGAAAGTTATTGAAAGCTATCGGTGGAATACCTATATGGCGAGATAAACATTCAAATATGACAGATATATTGGCAGCGGAGGCTGAAAAGGCCATAACATTTCATCTATGTATCACTCCGGAAGGTACTCGAACATTGAACCCTGAATGGAGAAAAGGATTCTATTATATTGCCTTAAAGGCACAAATACCTATATTACTTTACGGTGTAGATTATCAGAAAAAACTTATACAATGCACCAAAAGTCTTATTCCTACAGGAGATATAGAGAAAGACATGAAAGAAATAAAGCTGTATTTTAAAGAATTCAAAGGTAAAAAACCTGAAAATTTCACGATTGGGGAAATTTCATAATAATGAGAATAAAGACTTTCATTTATACTCTTGCTTTCTTTTCATCATTACACGTATTTGCACAAGACGATAGAGAAATAACGAATGCATGGGGAAGTATCGATTACAATGGCAAGCCTTGGGTTGAGAATATATCAAAGCCCAACACCATTAAGTCGGGCCTGAAAAATCGACATATCGCCTTATGGGCAAGTCATGGAAAATATTACGATAAGACTAAAGGAAAATGGATGTGGCAACGTCCGAATTTATTTGGAACGACCGAAGACTTATTTACGCAAACCATCGTTGTTCCCTATCTCATTCCAATGCTCGAGAATGCAGGAGCTATTGTGTTCACTCCACGCGAACGCGATTGGCAAACAAATGAAGTCATTGTTGATTGCGACGGCAACACACATAAGAATGTTTATTCAGAAACAAATAAAGGAGAAGTATGGAAAGATGCCGGTGTTAAAGGTTTTGCTTTGCATCAAGGAATATACGTCGATGGAGAAAATCCTTTCGAACAAGGGCACGTTCGTATGGCTAAAGCTACCCGTAAAAAAAATGCAAGTGAAATATCTTATCAACCCGATATACCTAAGGCAGGTAGATATGCGGTTTACGTTTCTTATAAGACTATAGAACATAGCGTAGATGATGCGGAATATATTGTGTACCACAAAGGGGAGAAAACTGTATATCGCGTAAATCAACAGATGGGAAGTGGTACATGGGTGTACCTTGGCACCTTTGAATTTGACAAAGGAAGTAGTCCTTACAACCGTGTCATATTAACTAACAATTCACATATCCGGCGAGGTGTCGTTACAGGCGATGCCGTCAGATTTGGCGGAGGAATGGGGAACATTCAGCGTGGCGGCATTTTAAGCGGGCTCCCCCGCAGCCTTGAAGGTGCAAGATATTATGCTCAGTGGGCAGGAGCACCATATAGTGTTTACAGTAGCAAAGGAGGCGAAGACGATTATGGCGACGATATCAATGCAAGATCGCTCATGTCGAATTGGCTTGCAGGTGGCAGTGTTTATGCACCAAGTATAGAAGGACTGCAAATACCGATTGAATTAGCTCTTGCCATACATAGCGATGCGGGATATTCTACCGATTTCAAATCGTTGGTAGGTTCTCTTGCTGTCTGTACTACAGATTTCAACGACGGGAAACTGAATGCAGGCATTTCGCGAATGACTTCGAAAGACTTCGCCAGTACTCTCCTCAATAATGTAGTCAAAGACCTTTTATATAAGTACAAGAATTGGCCGAAAAGATATCTATGGGATAGGAACTATTCCGAAACACGCTTGCCGGCAATGCCTTCTGCTATCCTCGAAACTATGTCACATCAGAATTTTCCCGATATGATTATGGGGCAAGATCCCAACTTCAAATTTACTCTTGCCCGTTCTATCTATAAGACAATACTGAAATATATAGCTAAACAGCACAACAAGTCATACACTGTAACACCTTTGACTCCTACGAATTTTAGTATAGAATTTCTTACCAAGAACAAGATCAGACTCTCATGGAAAGCTCAAAACGACAGTCAAGAGCCATCAGCTGTTCCTGAAACATTCAATATATATACCTCTATCGGCAATAGTTCGTTCGATAACGGGGTGAATACCGGTAATAACTCTTTTATCATGAAATTGGAACCGGGCATACAATACAATTTTAAAATCACAGCATGTAACAAAGGTGGAGAAAGTTTTCCTACAGAAACACTCTCTGCATATTATAATCCCAATGCAACGAAGACGATACTTGTCGTCAACGGTTTTTACCGATTATCTGCCCCAGCTATCGTAGAAACCGACTCTACACAAGGTTTCGATTTAAATAAAGATATCGGACTTACCTATGGATTAACAGCAGGATGGAACGGTAGACAGTTATATTTCGATAAGAGCCGATTAGGAATAGAAGGTGAAGGAGGCTTAGGGGATAGCGGTGACGAACTTGCAGGGCACTTCATTGCAGGTAATGATTTTAACTATACCGTAACACACGTAGGAGCTATTGCCCATACACAAAAATATAATGTAGCAAGTTGTTCGAGCATGTCTGTAATATCGGGAGAAGTAAAGATGCCAGATTATCATTGTGTAGACTTAATATTAGGAGGTGAGAAATATAATCGTAACGCTCTCGCTTATTACAAAACCTTCACACCACGCATGCAACAACTGTTACAAGAATACACTACCCACGGAGGTTCGTTGCTCGTAAGCGGTGCTTACATCGGTTCGGACATGGTACAAGAAACCGAAAATTTGTTCCTTAAAAACATATTAAAGGTTGCCTACACACCATCAGATTCGCTAATAACAGACGGGTATATCGATGGATTAGGACTTTCTTTCGATTATTACAACACCCCGAATTCTGATCATTATGCCGTGAATATTCCGGAAATACTTCGGCCCGCAGGCGACGGGGCTTTCTGTGCAATGCAATACGGTAGTGGCCCATCGGCTGCCGTAGCCTATAAAGGTGATACATACAGGAGTTTTACGATGGGAATACCTTTCGAATGTATTTCTTCGAAAGATATGCAAAATAAGATAATGCAGGGCATCTTAGACTTTTTATTGAAATGAGAATTGCACTTGACAACAATAAAAAACAATTCATAAAAAATAAAATTATCATGTACAAAATTCAAGCAAACCAATCAGGAACTCGTAGTATAGAAGTAAGCGACGAACATCTTATTACGATAGAGAAATATGCGTTGTTTCGCAATCTTGTCGACAGTAATGGCATTATAGACGAAAATGTACTCGACAAACTTAAATTCAACATTCGCTCACTACTCGAAACAGAAGCAGGTGATAAGGCATTATTAGACCTATGCCTTGATGTGATATACAATAATAATATGAAGGCATTTGGATTACATCAACTCGTACTGTTATATATTGAATGGAAACAGAAGAGAGAAATTAACAGTACTGATGATGAGAATAATATAACAGACTAAATGACATCCTTATATTATAACAAAAATCTTCCTCCAATTTGAAACGATATCAGCTTACAGACTTCCTTCCCACCACTAAAAAGGAATGCGAACTTAGAGGTTGGAACGAACTTGATGTAATCCTTTTCTCGGGTGATGCTTACGTCGATCATCCTTCATTTGGTGCTGCTGTTATTGGTCGTTCGTTGGAGGCTGCCGGTTATAGAGTGGCAATTGTTCCGCAACCCGATTGGCACGGAGATTTTCGAGACTTTAAAAAGTTGGGGCGTCCAAGGCTATTTTTCGGCATTTCGCCGGGATGCATGGATTCTATGGTAAACAAGTATACAGCCAATAGAAGGCTACGCTCTGAAGATGCATATAGTCCCGACGGGCGCCACGACTGCCGTCCGGAATATCCCACTATCGTATATACACGAATATTGAAGCAGCTTTTTCCAGATGTTCCGGTCATACTTGGTGGCATAGAGGCATCAATGCGGCGACTCACTCATTACGATTATTGGCAGAACAAGGTGAGAAAATGTATCTTATGCGACTCGGGTGCCGACATGATTTTATACGGTATGGGGGCAAAAGCGTTACTACAACTTTGCGAAAAACTATCCGATGGCCAAGACATCAAACATATTCATAGCATCCCGCAAACAGTATATCTTGCGCGTAAAGAGAACATTCCGGGAGGAATTACCAATGATGACATCGTATTGAACAGTCATGAAAAATGTCTTACCGATAAGAAAGCAGAGGCGGAAAACTTTAGACATATCGAAGAAGAATCGAATAAAATCCATGCCCAACGGCTCCTGCAAGCCGTAGATGATGTTTACGCTGTTGTCAATCCACCCTATCCCACACTTACGATGGCAGAGCTAGATGCCTATTTCGATCTGCCTTACACACGCCTACCCCATCCCAAATATAAGGACAAACGCATACCGGCTTACGAGATGATCAAGTTCTCAGTCAACATTCATCAAGGGTGCTTCGGCGGCTGTGCGTTCTGTACGATCTCTGCACATCAGGGAAAGTTCGTAACATGTCGCTCTAAGCAAAGCATTCTCAACGAAGTAAAGCAGGTTACACACATGCCGGATTTCAAAGGCTACCTTTCTGACCTCGGCGGTCCGTCGGCCAATATGTATGCAATGGCAGGTAAGAATCATAAATTATGTGAACATTGTAAACGGCCGTCGTGTATCAATCCACAGATATGTCCTAATCTGAATACCGACCACACACAACTGCTTGAAATATACCGAGCCGTGGATGCATTGCCCGGTATCAAAAAGAGTTTCATAGGTAGTGGTGTACGCTACGACCTGCTTCTACATAAAAGCAAAGATGAAAAAAGTAATATCGCCGCCGAAGAATATACCCGCGAACTGATATGTAAGCATGTAAGCGGCCGATTAAAAGTAGCCCCTGAACATACTTCAGATGCCGTATTGAAACTAATGCGCAAACCTTCGTTTCGGCAGTTCGAAGAATTTAAGAAAGTTTTTGACCGAATCAATCGTGAAGAAAATATGCACGAACAGCTCATCCCCTATTTTATCAGCAGTCATCCCGGATGTAGAGAAGAAGATATGGCTGAACTTGCAGTAATTACCAAGAATTTAGATTTTCACCTTGAGCAGGTGCAGGATTTTACTCCAACACCCATGACAGTAAGTACAGAAGCGTGGTACACCGGCTACAATCCGTACACTCTCGAACCGATATTCAGTGCTAAGACGCAGCGTGAGAAACTCTCACAACGGCAATTTTTCTTTTGGTATAAGCCCGAGGAGAGGCAAAAAATAGAACAAGAGCTAAGAAAAATAGGACGTGCCGATCTGATCGGTAAACTTTACTTGAATACTCCATCTCGCGTCCATGGAAGAAAAACTAACAATTCCAACTTCAGAAATGAAGATTATAGAACGACAACTTATAGGAAAGCACAACCAAGAAACGTGCGAAGACGGAATAGTAGAGACCGATAATTTTATTGCCGTTATAGATGGAAGTACCAGCAAGACGTCCAATTGCATTAATGATAATACGACAAATGGGCGCTATTGCATGCAACTCCTTTCGGCGTGTATCAAAAATTTAGAGCCAACTATCGGAATTAAATCCTTTTGTGACTATGTAACATCCTATATCCATCAGGTATATATCTGCCACAACATGGATTTACATATGCTCTCGGAGCATCCAGAAGAACGGCTCACAGCGAGTTTAGCTATATTCAGTAAATTTCATAATCAGGTCTGGATGATAGGAGACTGCCAATGTATTGTAGACGGAAAATTTTATGGAAACCCTAAACCAACCGAAGGTCTGATTGCAGAAAAAAGAGCCATATACATAGCCAAACAGCTTACTATCAATCCCCAACAGTCTCCAGAATCTCTGATGATTGATGGGCGCAATCACATTTTTCCCGACCTGTTAGATAGCATACAGGCCCAAAATCTTAAATATGCTGTTATCGATGGCTTTCCTATTTACCAAAACGGAATAAAAATTATACCGGTAATATCGCATGTAATTCTTGCTACAGACGGGTATCCATTTTTAAAACAAACACTTGCAGATAGTGAAAACGCTCTCCGTAAACAACTCGAACACGATCCCATGAATATCGACTCATTTAAGGCAACCAAGGGATTAATGAGCGGAAATGTATCTTTTGACGACCGCGCTTATATCAGTTTTAGAACAATTGTCCTATAAACAAGCCCTCCTAAACGTATGGAAAGTTATTTATATTAATATTTAATAACGATTGATTTAAACCAATCTTTTAGAATTCCACCATACTGATTTTGTGAATCCGAAAGCAATAACAGCACTTGGGAACCATCGTCCAATTTAGGTCCAAGGCACATTCCTTCATAATTGGCAATGTCTCTTTTTGTAAGATTCAACTGAGTTTTCCATTCACAAACAAAGTGTTTATCCAAGTACTTCGTATCATCTTGAAGAGTATCAACACCTTCTATAGAAATTCTGACCGCACTAACTTGGTAAATCTTATTAATAACGAAGGCACCTATTTTAGAAGGAGGAGTATAAAACTCACGCTCCAAAACCAACAGATCACCGTTGTCTAAAGCTGTCATCTCACTAATCCCCATCCCATACAGATATGCTCCTTTTGCAGATTTAGGCTTATCCATGAGATAAGCATATTGCTTAGCAGGCAATAAGTCTTCAGTGAACGATTGTATACGTATTCTATTTCTTACACCATTGGTTGCATTTGTCTGCATACCGTCACCTTTCAATGTGCTTTCACTACAAGTCCAAAACAAATGGGATGCAGCAGAATAAGTCAAAGACTCAAGACCATAGTTCTTACTTGCTCGTAAAAAACAGTCGGGAACCTGCAATCTACGCCCTGTATATTTACCATTCATATCATATTCTATAATCTGATTATCAGCCTCCCCCGATATAAAGATAGTATTTGCCATGGGAAAATATGCCACACCTTCCATATCTCTGTTTGGCTTACCTGATGATCGATAACCTAAATTTACCACTTGTTTGATATCTCCCGTTACAGAATCTATGTCGATCTCAAATATGAAGAAACCATCTTCAGGAGCCTTGTCACTGACCACAGCATACCGATTACCGTCGATATGACAGAGTCCGCTATAATTGCCTGCAGGTACGGTCTTCGGAAATGTATGCTGCTTGTGTATCTTTACCACCTGCACTCCATTTTCTCCTTTCATTCCCCAAAAGGAGAAAAGAGAAAGTAACACTAAACAAAATCTATTCATGTTTGCAAAAATAATACAATTCATAATAATCAATATTTCTCTTAATAACATTTAACGGTATCATTCATCATCATTTTTAGGTATTTTAGATATCAGCCATACATTTGCAACACCGTTGCAAAGTAAAATACGTAACTTTGCAAATATTTTAAGAGGTACATTTATGAGACTAAGCGAACTTAAGACAGGAGAGAATGGGGTTATCGTAAAAGTATATGGACATGGCGGTTTTAGAAAGCGAATTATAGAGATGGGCTTCATCAGGGGAAAAGTGGTAGAAGTGCTTCTCAATGCTCCATTACACGATCCAGTAAAATACAAAATCATGGGATACGAGGTCTCGCTCCGCCATAGCGAAGCCGAGCAAATCGAGATTATATCAACGCAAGAGGCCGAGCAACTCAAAAAAGGATACATACATACCGAAACTTCATCGACTTTTCCCGTACAAGAGAATGATGATACCATCATTTTAACCGATAAGCAATTACATGATGCAGCCATGAAAAAGCGGCGCACTATCAATGTTGCTCTTGTGGGTAATCCTAACTGTGGCAAGACTTCATTATTCAACTTCGCTTCCGGAGCTCACGAAAGAGTGGGAAATTATTCCGGTGTAACGGTTGATGCAAAAGAAGGATTCACAGAATACGAAGGCTATAAATTTAATCTTATCGACCTCCCCGGCACCTATTCTTTATCGGCCTATTCACCTGAAGAACTTTATGTAAGGAAACAGATTATAGAAAATACGCCCGATGTTATCATTAATGTAATAGATACATCGAACCTTGAGCGTAATCTATACCTTACGACACAGCTCATCGACATGCATCAGCGCATGGTATGTGCGCTGAATATGTTCGATGAAACGGAAAAAAGGGGTGATAATGTAGACTATGTCAAATTGGGACAGCTTTTCGGCGTACCGATGATACCTACCGTTTTTACATCGGGCAAAGGTGTAAAAACGCTTTTCCACACCATCATCAGCGTATACGAAAACGAAGACTATGTGAATGATAACGAACAATTAAATCCAAAAGAGGTTGAAAAAAATCGACAGTTACATAAGGAAAATAAAAGGAATAGTGATAAAATCACACGTTCAGAAGATAATACAAATGGCAAACAACCACAAAATGAAGTGTTCCGTCATATCCATATTAATCATGGACATGAAATAGAACAAGGTATTGCCGATATACAAAAATATCTAAAGACTGATGAAAATATACGCCTACACTATTCTACCCGTTACCTTGCCATCAAGATTCTCGAAAGGGATAAAGATACAGAAATTCTTTTAAATACTCTGCCTTATAAAAACAATATTGTCAACGTACGCAATCAAACTGCCGAAAGAGTAAGAGAAGAAACCGGAGACGATTTGGAGACAGCCATTATGGATGCCAAGTACGGTTTCATTCACGGTGCCTTGCAAGAGGCACACTACCACACCGGCAATAAAAAAGATACTTACAAAATAACCCATCTGATCGACGGGATCATCACAAATAAATATCTCGGATTTCCTATTTTCCTCATTTTCTTGTTTATCATGTTTACAACGACTTTTGTTGTCGGACAGTTTCCTATGGACTGGATTGATGCCGGTGTAGTATGGTTAGGCAACTTTATCAGTACAAATATGCCTGCTGGGCCCGTAAAAGACATGCTCGTAGATGGTGTTATCGGTGGTGTCGGAGCCGTCATCGTATTCTTACCACAGATACTTATACTTTATTTCTTTATATCCTATATGGAAGATTCAGGCTATATGGCACGCGCTGCTTTCATCATGGATAAACTCATGCATAAAATGGGATTACACGGCAAATCGTTCATTCCGCTCATTATGGGCTTTGGTTGTAATGTGCCTGCTGTTATGGCCACTCGCACTATAGAGAGCCGTCGTTCACGTCTTGTTACCATGCTGATATTGCCTTTGATGAGCTGTTCCGCACGCTTACCAATTTATATTATGATAACAGGCACATTCTTTACCATGAAATATCGTTCACTGATTATGATGTCGCTGTATCTTATCGGCGTACTCATGGCCATACTTATGAGCCGTCTGTTCACCAAAACGGTTGTTAAGGGAGAGGATACTCCATTCGTAATGGAACTGCCTCCTTACCGTTTCCCTACATGGAAAGCCATAGGCAGGCACACTTGGGAAAAAGGAAAACAATACTTGAAGAAGATGGGAGGCATCATCCTCGTGGCAAGTATCATTGTGTGGGCTTTAGGATATTTCCCACACAACGACAGTTTGGATCGCCAAGAACAACAGAAACAAAGTTACATTGGACACATAGGTAGAGCCATCGAACCTATATTTCGTGCACAGGGTTTTGATTGGAAATTAGATGTAGGGCTTGTGGCCGGTGTGGGCGCTAAAGAAATTGTGGCCTCTACAATGGGCGTACTATATAGTAATGACGAGACACTTGCCGAAGATAATGGAGATAATACGAATAATCGAAAATACCAAATACTCAACAAAGAGATGAGTGCAAACGGCATTACTCCGCTGACGGCTTACTGTTTTTTACTTTTCGTATTGCTTTACTTTCCTTGTATTGCAACTATTGCTGCAATAAAGGGAGAAACCGGTTCTTGGAAATGGGCTCTCTTTACCGCATGCTATACCACTCTATTGGCATGGTGCGTGTCTGCCGCCGTATATCAAGTAGGAATGTTGTTTGTGTAATAATATAAAACGGCAATAATAAATATAGCCTCTAATAGAGATAAACCATACTCATGTCATCGTTAAGTGCAAAGTTTATCTCTATTAGAGGCCTCGTCTGAATATTACTGATGTTGTTCTCTTAGCAAATCGTTCACAGTCTTTACCGGATTGAACGTCGTCAACGGAACTTCTACGAACACTGTATTCCAATCACTCATAGCACCATTCCACAGTCCGGGAAGCTCCAGTGCTTTCAATTCTTTACCATCTTTGCTCTTCAAACTAATGAAACCAGTGTTCTTATCTACAAAGTCCGGCAGATGGAAACACTCTCCTTTATAGTTCTTGATAGCGCAAACCAAATCGACAGGATTAAAGTGTGTACCCTCTGTAAACATCTTTACATAGGCTGGATTTGCCTTATCGATCTGGTTCGACTCAAGTATTTGAGGACTAACCGTACCGTCTTGGTTATATGCAAGGAATGGACCGCCCCCCGGTTCCCCCTCATTCCTTACTACACCGCAAACTCTTATCGGTCTATTAAGCTTCTTCCGTAAATAGTTCACCAACTCCGCATCTTCGAGTTCCTTTATGTCTGCCTTTCTACAGCATAAATTTCGTTTCACGAAACGTATAATTTCTTCCAACTTCCCATGCGTATAGCAGCCCGCTTCAAGCAGTTTCAAATATTCGAAAACCTGCTTTTGGACCGCTACAAGCACTCCTGCTATCAGTTGTTTATAAGTAACGGTATCACCTTTCAGCCTGTCAGGCACCACATTATCTATATTCTTTATGAATACAACTTCTGCATCTATCTCGTTTAGGTTTTCTATCAATGCTCCGTGTCCGCCCGGGCGGAAGAGCAATGTGCCATCTTCATTACGGAAAGGTGTATTGTCCGTATTCGCTGCAATGGTATCCGTGCTCGGTTTCTGTTCTGAGAACGACACGTTGTAATGCACATCAAACTTCTTGGAATAATAGTCTACTTTCTCTTCAACTTTTTTCTTGAACAATTCAAGATGGTCATGAGAAACTGTAAAATGCACATTAGCTTCTCCATTTGAGCCGGCATACAGCGCTGCTTCTACAAGATGCTCCTCCATTGGTGTACGTGCACCGTCATCATATTTATGGAATAGGAGCAATCCCTTAGGTAATTGACCGTAATTCAAGCCTTTCGACTCCAATAAATTAGCCACAATAGCCTTATAATTTCCATCAGATAAGAGTGTACAAACATTCTTGCCTTCGTTTTTCTTGCACTGATCACAAAGCTCTTCTCTAAAGGCGAACTCTCTGATATGGTCGAAAAACATCTTCTCGAAATCGGTCGTAGGAATATCATAATCGGCATTCAAGAAAGCAAATAAATCTTTAAACATGCGACTTGCAGCACCGCTTGCCGGTACAAACTTCACAATTTTATGTCCTTCTCGCTTATATTCGTTCCATAAGCCGATATATTTATCCCGTTCATCCACTGTAGGAGCAGTTATTCCATTACCCACGGAAGCGGCCGAATCAATATGCAAGAATGGAAAGCCTGTTCTTATTTCTTCCAACTGGCGGTTTACCTGATCTACTGAGATGCCTCTGGCTGAAATTTGATCAATGTCTTGTTGAGTCATAATTATATAGTTATATTTGAGAATAGCCATATTAAAAAATAGCGAAAGCACATGTACTTTTTAACCTTAGCATAATATATTTCGACACAAATATAGTTACTTTTTCTGAAAACAGGAAATGTTTACATGGAAAATGTTACCTTTGCAATTGCGATAAATAGAATACCCTTCAGGTATATGCAGCATCGTCTGCATCCATCACTCAATAGGAAACAATGCATGGAAGCAAAATTTGTATTTACAGAACAGGAACACGAATCTTCGAAAAAGATTATTGCCAGCCTGCGTAATGCCATAGGCGACTCGTTAAAAGATAACGACTTTGAAAACATTCATGAATATTTGGAAGCGGCTATCGGCAATAATCACATTCATAGAGATGTATTCGGACTAAACCCTATACTGAACGCATTGCAGACAGCAGAAATTGCTGTTAACGAAATCGGGCTGAAACGCGACAGCGTAATTGCGATATTGCTTTACACCAGTGTGCTCGATGAGAATACAGACCTTGATACTATTCGTAATACTTTTGGTGAAAGTACGGCTCATATTATTCACGGATTGGTACGCATCCATGATTTGTACAGTAAAAATCCGGTGATAGAAAGCGAAAATTTCCGCAATCTGTTATTATCGTTTGCAGAAGATATGCGAGTGATACTCATCATGATTGCGGACCGAGTAAACTTGATGAGGCAGATACGCGATACTTCTAACATGCAGGCTCAACGAGAGGTGTCGGAAGAAGCAAGCTATCTATACGCTCCTTTGGCGCACAAACTCGGGCTTTATAAACTGAAAAGCGAACTTGAAGACCTAAGCCTGAAATACCTTGAACATGATGCCTATTACATGATTAAGGATAAGCTGAACACCACGAAGAAGTCAAGAGATGCTTATATCGAACGTTTCATCAAACCGATAGAAGAAAAGTTAGATGCTGCAGGGCTGCGGTATCACATGAAAGGACGCACGAAGAGTATCCACTCCATTTGGCAGAAAATGAAGAAACAGCGGTGTGGTTTCGAAGGTATCTACGACCTCTTTGCCATTCGTATCATACTGAATTCTCCGATCGAAAAAGAAAAAATGCAATGCTGGCAGGCCTATTCGATCATCACGGACATGTATCAGCCCAATCCCAAACGACTGCGCGACTGGCTCTCGGTACCTAAATCGAATGGCTACGAAAGTCTCCATATCACTGTCTTAGGCCCCGAAAACAAATGGGTGGAAGTACAAATACGCACTGAACGTATGGATGATATAGCAGAAAGGGGACTGGCTGCCCATTGGCGCTATAAGGGAATTAAGAGTGAAGGGGCGCTGGACGAATGGCTCACAAGTATCCGAACAGCTTTAGAGGCCGGCGATAACATGCAGGTGATGGATCAATTCAAGCTCGATTTGTACGAAGATGAGGTGTACGCCTTTACTCCGAAAGGCGACCTATACAAATTCCCCAAGGGTGCAACAGTGCTCGATTTTGCCTACCACATTCATTCGGGTGTGGGCAACACATGCGTGGGCGGACGCATCAACGGTAAAGTTGTTCCCATGCGAGAAATGCTGCATTCGGGCGATCAAGTAGAGATTATCACCCAAAACAACCAGAAACCAAAACGGGACTGGGTAAATATCGTCAAGACTTCACGTGCTAAATCGAAAATACGCCTCGCCCTGAAAGAGACACAAGCCAAGGATGCTTTATACGCTAAGGAACTGCTCGAAAGAAGATTTAAAAACAAGAAAATCGAAGTAGAAGAGGCTGTCATGTCGCATCTCATAAAGAAGATGGGCTTCAAAGAGGTCTCAGATTTTTACAAGCAGATAGCCGATGAGAAACTTGATCCCAACGAAATCATAGAACGCTACGTAGAAATAAGAGATCACGATTTCAATATCAATTCCAACAAGACGACACAGTCGGCAGATCAATACAGCTATGAAAACCCCGACGAAGAGATCGTAAAACAGAACGAAGATGTGCTGGTAATCGACCGTAACCTGAAAGGTATAGATTATTCTCTGGCCAAATGCTGCCACCCCATCTATGGCGATCCGATCTTCGGTTTCGTCACTGTCAACGGAGGCATAAAAATCCATCGTACCGACTGCCCTAACGCTCCTGAACTAAGAAAGCGTTTCGGCTACAGAATTGTGAAAGCCCGTTGGAGCGGAAAAGGCAATAATCTGTATAGTATCACACTACACATTGTCGGTAACGACGATATCGGCATCGTGAACAACATCACAAGTATTATCTCAAAAGAAGAAAAAATCGTGATGAGAAGCATCAATATCGACAGCCACGACGGCCTTTTCAGTGGCAATCTTATCGTTCAATTGAACGACACTTCTCACCTCGATACCCTTATCAAGAAAATCAGAACGGTAAAAGGCGTAAAACAAGTAACCAGAATTTAACGCAATTTGAGCAAAATGTTCTGTAAAATTAAATAAAAACATTTAGCAGACGAGTAATATTTCAACTCTCCCATATCCTTTTGCCATTTCTATATTAATTATGTAAAGATATAGATTATAACACTGGCTCGGATAATAAAAAAGAAAGAAAACAAATATATATTTTTTCCTTATCATCAATCAGTATCTATATAATTCATTATTTATCTTTGAAATACAATTGTTCTCTGTATGATGGCATGACGTCAATACAGCGAAAAGTCCATATATCAAGCATCTTAAAAATAATATTTACTCTTCATATTATATTGGTATATGCATCTTACAAATAAGCAGTATTGTCGGTATAAGAAAGGTGTACATTTATTATGACAGTATGACAGCATAATAATGAAAAAGTAATAGTACAGATGTATAGAAAAGCATTTAACATTGATATCATTGTTCCGAACCTAAAAGCATAAGCACAATCCAAAATGATGATAATATTTGGCATACTTAGATATTTTTCTTATTTTTGCGACATGAAGAATTTGGCAAAACTAATACTGCCGATAATTTGTTTACTAATATTGGCAATACCCTCGTTTGCACAAACGAAGAAAAAAGGAACAAAGAATAAAAGCAACCGGAAGGAGATAAGAATAGAGTTATCACCTTCCGAAAAACTCTACGAAAGCATGCTTGCCGCAACAGCAAAAGTAATGTTTGTAGATAGTATCGTCGTTGATAAAGTACTATTTATCAATTCTATTCCGCTTACTAAAGAGTGTGGAATGATTACTTCTGAGAACGATGGAGAACGTATCGTATACACAAATGAATTTAATAACCATAAAATATATTCGCAAGGCGACTCGGTACAACGATATCTTTATATAACCGATCGACTGGTTGATACATGGAGCGCTCCCAAATTAATAAATGAATTAGCAGACGGACTTACAGACTTTAATTACCCATTCCTAATGCCTGATGGTGTTACACTATATTTCTCGGCAAAGGGAGAAAAGAGTCTGGGGGGGCTTGATATATTCGTAACTCGCTTCGATTCACGAAGCGGGAAATTCTACAAACCAGAGAATTATGGCTTGCCATTCAATTCCAAAGCTAATGACTATTTCATTGCATTCGATGATATAGACTCTGTAGGATGGCTTGTTTCAGACCGCTACCAACCGGAAGGGAAAGTCTGTATATACACTTTTGCGACAACGGCTTCAAGACAGAATTATGATAACGATGGCCTCACTCATGCTCAATTAAAAAAGTATGCCGATCTAAACAGTATCCGAGATACATGGGCATTCGGAAACAGACAAAAAATACTTAAACGTTTGGCCCTTTTGAAAGGTAATACACAAAGATCGGAAAGTACAATCAACTTTGCTATCAACGATAAATTGATATACCATCGTCTAAGCGACTTTAAGACAATTAAAGGCCGGCAAGCATTCGAAAGTCTTATGCAAGAAAGAAATCAGTTGCAGGAAAAGGAGAATGCTCTGCAATCTTTGAGAGAGCGTTATGCAACATCTTTCAAACAAGAAAAGCAGAAACTACAACAAATAATCATCGAAGAAGAACAAACAATACTAAAGCAAAGAATAGAATTAAGCGAATTGGAAAAGAGAATTCGCAATTATGAAAATAATTTATCAATAACAAATTAAATTATCGGATCATGGCAAAATATTTTGCGGAATCAGAACTAATCATCAACCAAGATGGAAGTATATTCCATCTACACCTAAGGCCGGAACAACTTGCTGACAAAGTAATTCTTGTAGGCGATCCCGGACGTGTGGCTTTGGTAGCATCCCACTTCGAAACAAAGGAATGCGAAGTTAGTAATCGAGAATTTAATACAATAACAGGTACATATAAAGGAAAGCGTATCACCGTGCAAAGTACAGGCATCGGTTGCGATAATATTGACATTGTAGTGAATGAACTTGATGCTCTTGCTAATATAGACTTCGATACTCGTACCGAGAAAGAACAAAAACGGAAACTCACTCTTGTAAGAATAGGTACTTGCGGAGGCTTGCAACCTTTCACACCGACAGGAACATACATTGCCAGTGAGAAGAGTATCGGTTTCGATGGTTTGCTGAACTTCTATGCAGGACGCAACAAAGTATGCGATTTAGATTTTGAAGAGAACTTTAAACAGCACATGAAGTGGAATCCTTTACTCTGTGCACCATATGTAATTGACAATGATAAAGAACTGATCGACCGTATCGCCAAAGACGATATGGTACGTGGTGTAACTATTGCATGCGGAGGTTTCTTCGGTCCACAGGGTAGGGAACTTAGGATACCTCTTGCTGATCCGCAACAAAATGAGAAAGTGGAGAGTTTTGAATATAAAGGACTCAAGATAACAAACTTCGAGATGGAGAGTTCAGCTTTGGCGGGTTTAGCCAAATTGATGGGACATCAGGCACTTACATGCTGTATGGTAATTGCTAACAGAGTTGCCAAGCAGGCAAACTCAAATTATAAGAATTCTATTGACGGACTTATCCTTGAAGTACTCGACCGTATCTAATTTTTCATTAGTAATGGGTAGCAAGTATCTATGAGCTTGCTACCCAAACATTTTTAACAGGATGATAACAGAAACTATCTGTGCATTGGCAACACCATCAGGAGGTGCCATAGGGGTAATAAGAATATCGGGGCCACAAGCTATATCCATTACAGCCAATACCTTTCATTCGGCAAACGGCAGGTCTCTTACTGAAGCTAATCCTAATACCATACATTATGGAGAGATTATCAACCGCAAAGGAGACGTTATTGACGATGTGTTAGTATCCATTTTCCGTGCACCCCACAGCTATACAGGTGAAGACAGTACGGAAATATCATGCCACGGAAGTCACTATATTATAAATGAGATACTCCATACCTTAATAGATGCTGGTTGTCGACAGGCCAAGGCAGGCGAATATACTCAACGTGCGTACTTGAATGGAAAAATGGATTTAAGTCAGGCAGAAGCTGTGGCAGACCTTATTGCAACTACCAACCGTGCTACTCATAGAATAGCCCTAAGTCAATTAAAAGGTAATTTCAGTAACGAGTTGTCTATCCTACGCGATCAATTGCTAAAGATAACTTCACTCATAGAACTGGAATTGGATTTTAGCGACCAAGATGTGAATTTTGCAGACAGACAAGAACTGTTGGAGTTAGTACAAAAAGCCGAACAACGCATTGGTACCCTCGCAACCTCTTTTGAAACCGATAATGCCTTGAAAAAGGGGGTGCCTGTTGCTATTGTGGGCAAAACGAATGTCGGAAAGAGCACTCTGCTCAATCGTCTGCTACACGAAGATAAGGCTATCGTAAGCGATATCCATGGTACTACGCGCGACGTTATTGAAGATACAACTGAAATCCATGATATAACTTTCCGTTTCATTGATACCGCCGGTATCCGTCATACCGACGATAAAATCGAGCTGTTAGGAATCGAACGTACCTATCAAAAAATAAATGAGGCAACTATTATTTTATGGCTTATAGACAAACAACCGACCAATGAAGAAATTTCCGAAATCAAAAAGAACATACGTGGTAAAAAACTCATTACCGTATGGAATAAAATTGATTTAGAGAACCCCCCGCCTATTCCAACATCTCTCCAATCACCGATTATATACATTTCTGCAAAACAAGGAACCAACATTCCTCAATTGGAAGATGCCTTATTCCAAGCTGCAGATATTCCTGAAATTAAAGAAAATGATATCATAATAACGAGTGCACGTCACTATGAAGCTCTCACGCATGCTCATGAAAGCATATCCAGAGTAATCGAAGGGCTACAAAAAAATCTAAGTGGCGACCTGTTGAGCGAAGATCTTCGTATCTGCATCGATCACTTAGCAGAAATCACTGGAGGTCAAATCACAACCAACGAAGTTTTAGAAAATATCTTTTCACACTTTTGCATCGGGAAATAGTATGTAATCATTTTAATTTTATGACTTCATTATTGGCTACCGAACCTTTGTATTTGCTGTGTTGCGGGTTGAACGAATACCGTAGCTGTAGCATAACATCTCTTGTGGCAAGACGTCTGTCTTTGGGATAGTGAATAGAATATTCTGGCTACCGGCACCTCCTATCGGCTCTCCTTTGGAATCCTCAGGAATATGTATAGAAAAGAACGCTTCGTCAAACTCAACCTCTTCGAACAACTGATAGATAGTCTCCCGTTTGCCATAGTATAAAACTACGAACTGAGTGACAGCTTGCTGTGTTCCAGACCATTCCCTTGGTCAAGGGAATTTGGACTGCCACATTTGGGGCATTGGAAGACCTTACGCCCACTTAACCATTATAGATAAGCCGTACCATACTCTGGGCGTAGGATATCTTGGTGCATGCGAATCGACTTGAAATATTCGATACAGACATCCTCTGTCGGAAAGCGGCTGTAAAATTGATGGAGTAACATCTTGCGAAAATATGCTTAAATGCAAAGATTCATAAGAAATTAACATTCAATAGTACTTTTATCACCACACAGAGATATGTTATTCTGTTATTTTTTTTGATATGCTTTTTTGACATGTATATGAGTCTCTTGTCTTTTTTCTGATATAAATTCTAATATAACCGGGCGATTTTATTTATCAATTTTTACATAGAAAGGCACTTTCATGCATGTAAAATTGATTTTTGATTCAAGAAATATATAGGATATGAAAAATAACATAATATAAAAGATGTAACGAGTATCCGCTCATTACACCTTTTATATTTTTAGAAATAGTATTTTTCTTTTTTAAAGTTCCCAACCCACAGCAGAAGCTCCCAAAACTGCTGCAGAGGAGCCATCAAGGCCACTGACAAGGAACTTTGCCTTACCTCTGAAGATATTAAGAACATGTTTGTCGTAACTTTCTTTCAAAGGGTTCATTAATAAATCACCAGCTTTTGTCAATCCTCCAAAGAAGATAAAAGCCTCAGGGGATGAAAAGGCTGCGAAATCTGCACACGCTTCTCCAAGAAGTTCACCAGTAAATTCATAAACACGTTGTGCCAATTTGTCGCCTTTACCAGCGGCAATCGATACATCTAGAGATGTGATTTCCTCGGGATTTATTTCGCGAAGTATAGAAGGTTCTTCCGTTGTCTGGAGGAATTCACGTGCCGTACGTGCTACTCCTGTTGCTGAGCAATATGCTTCAAGGCATCCATCTCTTCCACATCCACATGAACGACCGTTCTCACGGCGGATGATAGTATGCCCGAGTTCCCCCGCAAATCCATCACTTCCATATACCAGTTGTCCGTTGACAACGATTCCAGAACCTACCCCAGTACCAAGAGTTATCATGATAAAATTCTTCATTCCTCGAGCTACTCCATAAGTCATTTCGCCGATAGCGGCTGCATTTGCATCGTTGGTAAGAGCAACCGGAATATTCAGTTTCTTAGAAAAAAGATCAGCTAACGGTACAATACCGCTATGTCCCCAACTAAGATTTGGAGCAAACTCGATAGTTCCAGTGTAGTAATTGCCATTAGGAGCGCCGATACCCATAGCTTTAATATTTTGGATACCCCCTACTTGATCAATAATAATATGCAAAGCGTCTACAGATGCATCTACATATTCGTTTACATTCTCGTACCCTTGCGTTTTGATTGCTGTAGTGGCCTTAATCTCTCCTCGGCTATCAACAATGCCAAAAACTGAGTTCGTGCCACCTAAATCCAAACCTATAACATACGGTTTCAATGTTTCTTGAACATCCATGTTTTTCTTTTTATTTTTAAGTTAATAATATATTATTCAGATAAATTTAAAACATGTATTTATCGGAACAAAGGTATTAAAAAACTCCTATAGAGCAAACTTTTAAAAAGAAAATTTGCCTATATCGCATAATTTTTGCAATTTTGCACCCGATATGCCGTTTGAATTTCATATTGACATAATAGATTTGGTGCTAAAGGGTTTGCTTATCGGTATCTTAGCTTCGGCACCGATGGGGCCTGTTGGTATTCTTTGTGTACAACGCACGCTGAACAAAGGCAGATGGTACGGTTTTGTTACAGGGATAGGTGCTTCGATCAGTGATATTATTTACGCACTTATTACAGGGCTCGGTATGAGCTTCGTGATGAATCTTGTAAACGATCCTCAAACTCAGTTTATCTTAAATATATCTGGAAGTATCATTCTGCTGTTTTTTGGAATACACTGTTTCAGAAGCAATCCTACAAAGAATATGCACATTAGCGGTACAAAAAAAGGTTCGTATTTTTATAATGGGCTCACTGCCTTTTGGGTAACGTTTCTCAATCCACTTATTATCTTCTTATTCATGGCACTCTTCGCTCAACTTACTTTTGTCATTCCGAATCATCCGCTCGAGATGTCGATAGGGTATCTGAGCATTATTATTGGAGCATTATTGTGGTGGTTCGGGCTTACATGGTTTATCAATAAGATTAAAGGCAAATTTGATGAGAATGGTATTCTATTAATCAACAAGGTTATTGGTAGCTTAGTCATACTATTTTCATTGGTTATTCTTATAGGAACTGTATTCAATCTCTACTCTATACACTACTGACAAAAGTATTGAACGCTTTTGTAAATCTCGTCAACATTATATACCATATTTACATATTCCCTATTGTATTAAATTAATAATATGTTTATAGCACAGGAATTAAGAAAGAAAAGTATTGCAGAATATCTGCTTTATATGTGGCAGACCGAAGACTTGATCAGAGCATATGGATGCTCTTTATCACGCATTCGTCACGAATATATCAATAAGTTCGACTATACCAAAGAGCAAAAAGAGGAACTTGCTGACTGGTATGGAAATCTTGTACGCATGATGAATCAAGAAGGTAAGCGTGAAAATGGGCATCTTCAGATCAACGAAATCATCGTCCAAGACATGATGGATTTACATGCCCATCTGCTCCAAAGTTCTAAATTTCCATTCTATAATGCAGAATATTTCAAGGTTTTGCCTTTCATTGTTGAACTCCGTAATAAAGGAGATAAGAAAAATAATGAAATAGAAACTTGCCTTGATGCTTTGTATGGTATAATGATACTTCGACTCAAAAAGAAAGAAATTACTCCAGAAACAACACATGCTGTACAGGAGATTACCACTTTTATAGGCATGCTCTCCGACTATTATATCAAAGATAAGACAGAAGGATTGGAGTTTGAGGACGAATAAAGGTCCACTTCTGGCTTTTCAACCGGAGAATTGTATATTATAAAAAAGGGGTAGAAAATTCTTTTCACAAAAACGTAATATAAATGTATTAATAATATAGAGCTTTTAAAAGCTACTCTTTTTTGGAAAGAGGTAAAGGAAAGTTGATTATATGAACATATTAATTACAGGTTGTAACGGCCAGTTAGGTAATGAGATACAACTACTCGAAAAAGGAAATATTCAATGCCAGTGGTTCAATACAGATGTTTCTGAACTTGATATTACGAATGCTGAAGATATAGAACATTACATTCAGCAACACCGAATTAATGGTATTGTGAACTGTGCTGCTTATACAGCAGTAGACAGAGCAGAAAGTAATTATCAGCTATGCAGAGCTCTGAATGCTGAAGCTCCAGCATATTTGGCAGCAGCAATAGAAAAGCGGGGCGGTTGGTTAATACAAATAAGTACGGATTATGTGTTCGATGGCACCCAACATACGCCTTATGTAGAGACCGATACACCATGCCCAAATAGCGTGTACGGCAAAACAAAGCTTGTAGGCGAGACAGCTATCCGTAAAATTTGCAAGAAAACCATGATTATACGTACGGCATGGCTCTACTCCACATTTGGTAATAACTTTGTAAAAACCATGATCAAACTTGGAAAAGAGAAAACAGAAATGGGCGTTATTTTCGATCAGATTGGTACACCGACTTATGCTGCCGACCTTGCCAAAGTTATTATGACAGCTATCAACCAAGGCATTGTACCGGGAACTTATCACTTTTCTAATGAAGGAGCTATCAGTTGGTATGACTTTGCTAAAGCTGTTCATCGCATCAAAGGCATCACTACTTGTCATGTAAAACCTCTGCACACAGCAGAATATCCCACTCCTGCCAAGCGACCACACTATAGCGTATTGGACAAAACAAAGTTAAAACAAACATATGGTATAGAAATTCCATATTGGGAAGAATCTCTTGCGCGTTGCATCGCAAAGATGGAGCTTTAAGATATTCGACCGATAGTAATAATAAAAGATAAATGAACGAAATACAAAGACGTCGCACTTTTGCAATTATCTCACACCCTGATGCGGGTAAAACTACCCTTACAGAGAAGTTTTTACTCTTCGGGGGGCAAATACAAGTTGCCGGTGCGGTAAAAAGCAACAAAATACGTAAGACTGCAACGAGCGATTGGATGGATATAGAAAAGCAGCGTGGTATCTCTGTGTCTACGTCTGTCATGGAGTTCGATTACGAAGGATATAAAGTAAATATACTCGATACACCCGGTCACCAAGACTTTGCCGAAGACACTTACCGCACACTAACAGCCGTAGACTCGGCTATTATCGTGGTAGACTCGGCAAAAGGAGTGGAAACACAGACACGCAAATTGATGGAGGTTTGTCGCATGCGCAACACGCCGGTTATTATTTTCATAAATAAAATGGATCGCGAAGGGCGTGATCCATTCGATTTGCTCGACGAATTGGAACAAGAATTGCAAATTAAAGTGCGTCCGCTGTCGTGGCCAATCGGACAAGGAATGCGATTTAAGGGGGTGTATAATATTTATGAAAAGCAATTGAATTTGTTCACACCTAATAAACAACGTGTAACAGAGAAGGTTTCTGTAAATATAAATAGTACACAACTTGATGAGCACGTAGGGGAACGTGAGGCCGAACAACTACGCAACGACCTTGAACTTATAGACGGTGTGTATTCCGAATTCGAGGCAGATGGTTATCGTTCTGCCGAAGTGGCGCCAGTATTTTTCGGCAGTGCACTTAATAATTTCGGCGTACAGGAATTACTTGACTGTTTTGTTAAAATAGCTCCATCGCCCCAACCAACGCAGGCAGAAGAACGTGAAGTGCTCCCTACAGAGCATAAATTCTCGGGGTTTATTTTCAAAATTACGGCAAACATCGATCCCAATCATCGCTCCTGTATTGCTTTCTGTAAGGTATGTAGTGGAAAATTTGTTCGTAATCAACCCTATCTACATGTACGGATGGATAAAACCGTACGCTTCTCATCCCCCACCCAGTTCATGGCTCAACGCAAAAGCACGATCGAGGAGGCATACCCGGGAGATATCGTTGGACTACCTGATAATGGTATTTTCAAGATTGGCGACACATTGACCGAAGGCGAAAAGATACATTTCCGTGGGCTACCTTCGTTTTCTCCGGAAATGTTTAAATATATAGAGAATGATGATCCGATGAAAGCGAAACAGTTGAACAAAGGTATCGAACAACTCATGGATGAGGGAGTGGCACAATTATTTGTAAACCAATTCAACAACCGAAAGATCATTGGTACTGTGGGACAGTTGCAGTTCGAAGTAATACAATACCGGCTCAAAAACGAATATAATGCTAAGTGCCGTTGGGAGCCAGTGCATTTGTACAAAGCATGTTGGATAGAAGCCGATGAACCTGCAGAGCTCGACAATTTCAAGAAGCGTAAGTATCAATATATGGCAAAAGACCGTGATGGCCGAGATGTATTTCTTGCCGATTCGAGCTACGTACTGCAAATGGCGCAACAAGACTTTAAACATATCAAATTTCACTTCACTTCAGAATTCTAATATAATTTCAACCTTTTATTTTTTCC
The DNA here is from genome assembly GCF_000185145.2 of Hoylesella oralis ATCC 33269. Taxonomy (GTDB): domain Bacteria; phylum Bacteroidota; class Bacteroidia; order Bacteroidales; family Bacteroidaceae; genus Prevotella; species Prevotella phocaeensis. The sequence continues at coordinate 1,925,079 of NZ_GL833119.1, read as the reverse complement.
ATAATTAAACGAATGATAAAAGGTTGAAATCTTTTCATTAAAATTCATTCAACGGTTTACAGCACCAACGCGAGACTTTCAACATGACTCCCATTCCGGGAACTTCTTTTAAAAGAAAATACTTTTTGTTACTACGTACTAACCTGCCTGTCATTCCTTTTAAAGGCCCATGCTGCACAGTAACAGGCGTACCTGCCTTAAGCTTGGCCTCATCTTCAGAAAGATACTTTCGCATCAGGATATCCGGATTGCACATGGTTTGAAACTCGAACATCTGTCGGGCAGGTATTTCATAATAATCGGTATGCACATCATCTTTTCGGATAACGGAAAGACGATATGGCATGTCGGTAAGGATATTCCTAATCTCTTGTTCCGTTTTCGTTTTTTTTAGAAACAGCAAATTATGTATTACAGGGCGCAACTTAAATTGGAGTATTTGTCCTTCAGTATTTATATCCACATATTCCATCGGAATAAAACATTCCAACTGAAGTGCTTTAAGAGCTTCGCTCACACCCTTCTGACAAGAATTAAACAATCGAATAGCATACCAAGGACATTCATCTTCGCAGTCCGTTTTGTAAACTTTATGCTGCAACGATATATTTAAATCATGTGCATTATCGATATTCATTAAGCGATTTTTATTTATCTTAAGCTACAAAAATACTAATTCTGTAATAATTTTCCAAATCGAGATGGCTCTTTTGTCTCATCAAAATGCATTTTCTCCCAAATACTTATATGAATAGGAATAATCAGTTATCACAGTCATCTCCTGCATCTTTACAAAATGAGTAATATCTATTACAAGGATAACCAATTTTGCATAATTATGCGTCCATTAGGAGTAAGAACACTTTCCGGATGGAATTGTATGCCATGAATATTATAATGTCGGTGGCGGAGTCCCATAATTTGACCGTTATCATCAATAGCCGTTACCTCAAGACATTCGGGAAAACCGGAACGTTCAACCACCCAGCTATGATAACGCCCCATTTCTATATGCTTTGGCAAGCCGCGGAAGATAGGATCGTTACCAAATTGTATTCCTTTGGTAACCACTCCATGATATACATGGTTGAGATTTATGAGTCTTGCCCCAAATGCCTCACCAATAGCTTGGTGCCCAAGACATACGCCAAAAATAGGCTTTTGCCCGGCATAAGTTTTAATAATATCAAATAACAGTCTCACTTCCGAAGGGATACCCGGTCCGGGACTAAGAATAATTTTATCAAAGCAATCCAACTGGTTAAGCGTAAGTTTATCATTACGGAAGACAGTTACGTCCGCTCTAAGTTCTTTTACAAGATGTGAAAGATTGTATGTAAATGAATCATAATTATCGATGATAGCTATTTTCATATCTTTCCTGTCATTTTAATTACTTTCATTAAAACACCCAATTCTATATTAGACTCCTTAAGTTTTGTCGTTCTTCGCTCTTGGTTCCAACATCGCTCTCCTATTGAGCCCACCCTAACACGACTTATAGGATATTCCTGCTCAGAAATAAGCAAATAGCAACCTGCTGTCTTATTTATCACCGAAAAGACCGTTTATCCTGTTCATCTACGTATTTCCTCAATAAATGTCCGTAGTTTATCTATATCTTTCATTCCGGGTTCGGTCTCGAATTTGCTATTTAAATTAACACCTGCAAATAATGGATGGCTAATACGTCTAAGACGTTCCGTATCTCTAAGACTGATACCTCCACCTAATAAGAACGGTATCTTGCCTTTATATTCATCGAGCAAGGCCAAATTGAATTGTTCATCACTACCGCCAGTCAATGACATTTTGGTTTCAAATAGAAACATATCTACTATTCCTTCATACTCTTTATACCCCTCAATATCATCTTTCGACCTTATCGATAAAGTTTTTATTATCTTTATATTGTTTTTTATATCGGGAACAAGCGTACTGCGCAGGTTTTCCATCATAATTCTGCTTTCAGAACCGTGCAGTTGGATATAATCTAAATCATAATTATATACACGTGTTACAATGTTCTGTGGCATATCATCAACAAAAACTCCTACACGTTCAGGACGCTCAGGGGGCACACTTTTATTCTGCCTTTTTGCCAATCGTTCTTCACTGTAATCGGGAATAGTACCGGCACTCGATGATATCATCTGTACATAACGCGGACTCCCTTTCCAAAAGATAAAACCTATCATATCTGCTCCCAAATCGGATACGGCGCGAATATTATCGGCATCTCGCATGCCACATACCTTTATTTTCATATCGTTTCTATAGATTTCTTCAATTTTTTATTAAGATTATCTGTTTTCATAAAATGAGCTCTTGTTGGAGCATACTTGCCATTCTGAGGTTATTGGCAACCAACTTTTCTGAATACTCTTTCTTGGTGATGTTGGCAAGTGCCCGTTTAGTATCCTCACGGATAAATCCCTCATGATTTAGCGCCCGCTTTAAAACATATTTCATTGCCATGACTTCGTTCTATTGTACTATATTGATTTTCTTTAGACATAAAAAGGTCTGCCGCAAGAACGACAGACCTTTCGATATCTTCACATTATCTACATAGCTTCGCAATTCACGACTTATTCAATCTTGAGAATTCACACCACCATGTTGTAGATAATATATTTATCATATATTTATATTTTACTTCCTGTTGTAAGTATCATATCTTTCTTTTAAAGAACAAGCTTTCCTCAAAAGAAAAAGAAGATATATTTCGTCTTATTAAGACTATTAGTTCTTAAAGAAATCCTTTACCGCCTCATTTGGAACCATCTGCTCATCAAAAACATAAGCACCGGTCTTAGGACTTTTTACCATTTTTATTACTTTCGAGTATGCACGACCATCCGTAGAACCTTCATGGAGGGTAGCGACTGCTTTCTTTGCCATAATCTAAATCTCCTTTTATTACTTGATTTCCTTATGAAGTGTCATCTTCTTGAGGATGGGATTATACTTTTTTAATTCGAGACGTTCAGGAGTATTCTTGCGATTTTTCGTTGTTACATAACGGCTCGTTCCGGGCAGACCGCTATTCTTCATCTCGGTACATTCCAAGATTACCTGTACTCTATTTCCTTTAGCTTTCTTTGCCATAATGCTTATTCTCCTATAACTTTAATGTCTTTCCAGTCGCAATACCCCTTAGAAACGGCCTGCTTCAAAGCGGCATCAAGACCTACCTTATTAATAAGACGAAGACCAGCGGCACTGATCTTAAGGCTAATCCAGCACCCTTCTTCCACATAGTAGAATTTTTTGTTGAATAGATTCACATCAAAACTGCGCTTTGTACGGTGCTTTGAGTGAGATACATTGCAACCTATCTGTGCTTTTTTTCCTGTAATCTGACAAATCTTAGACATTTCTATCTTAACTTTTTGTTTTCTTTTTGATACTTATTCCAAACAGGGTGCAAAATTACGAATATTTCCGAAATATACAAAAATAATCATTAAAGAATATTTCTATTTAAGGATTTTTTTATTTTCATCTAAGTTCATCGTAAGTTTTACACATTAGAAGCATTCTTATGATATAATATGCCAATGGTAGATAGCAATATTTGATGTAAAACGTTACCTGTGTACAGGTATTTTTATATTTTTGTTATTTTGTTGTCATACTATCATGAAAGAAGAATATCATTGGCAACAAAAGGATTGTAATAGCATTAAGGCTGATGACATGACGGTATGATTTCGTATGGACATGAGTTCTCTCTATTTTACATCTACTACATAACCCTTTTATGTCTATCTTGTACTAACGATATAACATATTGGTATGTGGAGTGTTCTATTACGGCATAAAAGACGAATTTCTTGTTCGGGATATTTCGATACATTAACTTTTTATTCTGTTGCTGCCATTCCATCATGCTAAATATTGCTAATTATGAAATTAGCTAATAAAAGGCTTACATCTCATTCGGTCTTTATGCTCACTGATTTAGTAATCTTTTTGTTGGCTGCATCTGTAATATTCACCTTTATTTTTCCTTTCTTCATGGAAGATTGTACAGCAATAACCAATTTACCATTAAAGAGTTTCATCTTTGGTTCTACAAATGATTGCAAATTTGTAGCATCTCCATTGCAAATACATTTGAAAGAACCTTGTCCTGACACTTTTACATTTAATTCATCTTGTGAAGTAGGAACTTCATTTCCGCTTTTGTCTATCATCGAAACTGTGATAAATGCAAGATCATTTCCATCAGCCTGAATGACATCGCGGTCTACATCAATTTTTAGAGCATGGGGAATTCCTGCGGTATAGATACGCTTCTCCCCTGCCTTATTATTATGAATATCGTACACAACAACTTTCAACTCTCCGGGTTCATAAACAACATTATTCCAACATAAGCGGTATTTTGTAAGTCTGCCATCTCGACTCTTGCTGATTCGTCCTTGACTTTTACCGTTTACAAAAAGCTCTGCCGTAGGATAATCCGTATAGCAGAATACGGGTGTTATCTTGCCTATACGATCCGTCCAAGTCCAATGTGGTAATAAATGAATTGTATGTGAGTTCGTATTCCAAACAGACCTGTAAAGATAGTAACGATCTTTTGGGATACCTGCCAGATCGCATATACCGAAGTAACTGCTTCTAGAAGGCCAATACTCATCATAGGGTGTCGGTTCTCCCAAATAATCGAAGCCAGTCCACACGAACTGTCCGATAATCCACGGATGGTCTTGCATTGAAAAATCATCATCAGGCAAATTACTCCAACTGCAATACTCGGTATCGTAACTTGAACATTGTCCATCGGAATATACTGCATTATCCGTTACCTTAACCGGAAATTTATAAACATTTCGCGAGCTAACTGTCGATGCTGTTTCTGTTCCCAAAAGGAAGCCCTGCGGTAACTTTCGTATATTATCATCATACTTGTGCACGCGATAATTAAAGCCCGGTACGTCCATTATCTGTGCAAATCCGGAAGCAAGCGCCTCATCTGGTCGATCCATACCTTGGGTTACCATTCGTGAAGGATCGAGGCTGTGGCATAAATCTTGTAGATGTTTAGAAATATCAACCCCTTCCTTGCTCCATTGCTCCGGAATTTCATTGCCAATACTCCACATGATGATGCAAGGATGGTTACGGTGATTTAATATTAAGTTCATAATATCTCTATCACTCCATTCTTTGAAGAAACGTGCATAACCATTTTTACATTTAGGATATACCCACATGTCGAAACTTTCTGCCATTACCATCATTCCCATTGAGTCGCATATTTCCATCTGCAATGAAGACGGCATGTTGTGAGCTGTTCTAATAGCATCGCATCCCATATCTTTAAGAATTCGTATCTGACGAATAAGAGCGGCCTTGTTAACAGCGGCTCCAAGCGGCCCAAGATCATGATGTAAGCATACTCCCTTGATTTTTCTTGATACTCCATTTAGCCGGAAACCATGTTCTTTTGTAATATCTATGATTCGTACTCCGTAATTTAAAAGCTGCTCGTCATATACAACATTAGGCTTCCCCTCTTTATCAGCAATCAATTTTACACGGACTTTATACAGATAAGGAGTTTCTGGAGACCACAGCTTGGGGCGGGTGACATGGAATATGATACGTCCTTCGCCTTTTAAGTCTACCGGACAACTTTTTTGCACATGATATCCGTATTTATTAGTTATATCTACTACAAAACGGGAACCTTGGAGAAATTCCAAGGTTTTCATATCTATGGAAACTACAGCTTTCAGAGAATCGGCAGAAACAGTTCTGATATATGTTCCCCAAGTGTCTATCCGTGCCTTATCGGTAATTACCAATGTCACCGGCCTATATAATCCGCCTCCCGGATACCATCTGCTGCTTTCCTCCATGTTTTTCAGATGTACCTCAATTAAATTATCTCCTTCATGTAAAAAAAGCGTAATGTTGAGCCGGAAAGCATTATATCCATACGCCCAATAGCCTGCTTTTTGCCCATTTACATAAACGGTAGGCTCACTCATTGCACCATCAAAACATAATGTAGCATGTCTGGATTTTAAATCTGTCTGCCGAAGGTGATAACGATATATTCCCTCGCCTATCCATGGTAAGGCACCGGAACGTCCTGACTTTTCTGTCTTTTCCGTCTCTCCATTTTGCGTTATTGCTACATTTTGTAAATCCCATTTCTTGTCAAAAGGGCCTCTGATGGCCCAATCATGAGGTATCTTCACCGTATACCAATGTACGTTATCGCGCGAAAATTCCCATGTTTTTAAATTGATTTCACGATGGTCTGCATAGGAAAATTGCACATATACACAAGTCAATAGTGCCGAAAGGAGTATTCTGAACAGCATAAAAGATGATCTTGAAAGTAATATACGAAAGGTGAAAATCTGTATATAAAAAGAAGTATTTGAATATGATACTTTCCTTATTTCTTTTTCTTCTTAAGTTTCAGTGCAGGAATTTTTAAAGTTTCTCCCTCTTTAAACTCTTTTTTTCCATTAACGGCTTCCACATAACATTCCATGCCCGGGCCTAAATTTGCATTACTGATAGAATATAAAGTCTGCCCTTTTCTCACTTTTATCTCTCTTTCAATGCCGATTATACGGTATGCACCGGTCTTTACACGTGGATCTTTATCATAATCGGGGAGCGTATTTACCGCTTTTTGAATTTGCATTTGCCTGTCTGCCCTATCAGCATTATTTTGATTAGCTTGACTATTCTGTTGACTTGCAGTTTTTGTATGTTGTAAAGGCTTTGTCTGTTTATCCTTTTGGATAACACTGTCTTTCATTAGCTTAGCTTCTACCACAGTTTTCTTTAATGGTATAATAGCTGCTTTCCTATGTCCGATAAGAGGCCGTTGGGCGATTGTTGCTTCTAAATGTTCAATCCGATTGTCTCTTAAAGACAACATACGTCCTACATAGTAAGTACCTATACAACCCAAAAGAAGTAATACTATAATAACCGTCCCTAAGATTTTTACGAGTCTATTACTCCGTTGCAGTCGAATAAACAAGTTGTCATTGCCATCAGTGGAAGATATTTCCGTAGTCGTATCATCTGAATTGTTCTCAACATTTGTCTGCGCATTACCAATAGAAATATTTGCTTCTGACAAAGCATTTTCCGTCTCGGTCCTCTCCTCTTCTTTGTCTACGAAATCAGATGGCTGTAAACCTTTATCTTCTGTTTCGACATTTTCATTCAACATGTTCAGTTGGATAGTATCAAGAGGAGCAATCACTTCTTTTTGAACATCTTCCACATTTTCTTGATGATTGAACGTACCATCATCAATATGACTATCTTTTTCCTCTTGAGAGAGTTCCGTAACGTCAGAAAGCACAACATCCGCATTGCTCTCTTCCATATCATCTACATGGAGCATATTGTACTTTTCATCGATTTCTGAAAAGTCTACATTATCATTCAGTACAACCGTTTCAAATTGGGAAAATGGTGTGTTCACCCGATCGCGCATAGATGTTTCTGGAGTAAAAGATATTTTATCGCGCCCTTCTATTACAAAACGTTCACCGGTGTTTACGTTCACACTTTCACGAGGACTCACACTCATAACCTTAAATGTGCCCAAACCTTTAATCTTGACCTGCTTTTCGGTATGAAGAGCTTCGCTGATCACTTCGAACATTTGAGATACGAAATTATCTGCTTCCTTTTGTGAAAGACTGTATTTCTTTTGGATAAAAGTCGATAGATACGAAATTTTATTCATCATCATGCCCTCCATTCTTTAATTTCTCTTTAATAGAAGCTACTGGTCTAAAGGTTAAGACCAGCTTCGGAGGCACCATCATCCGTTGCCCCGTTGAAGGATTAACAACAACGCGCTCGGTACGTTTTTTCAGTTCGAACGTACCGAAACCACCAATATGTACATCTTCTCCATCATCAAAACTTATTCCAAACGCATCAATAATGCCACGTACAAGATTTTGGGTGTTCTCTTGCGTGTAACCGCTACGTTGTGAAAGCTCCGATATAAATTCCTTGTTGTTCAAAATGTAATCGTTAATTATATTACTTCTGCATACATATCAAATTCCTCTGCTCCTGTAATTTGTACATTATAAAATGAACCAACATGGAGCATTTTGCCTTTAGCCGGTATCAATACTTCGGGATCAACTTCCGGAGAACTGAATTCTGTACGTGCAACATAATAGTTGCCTTCCTTGCGGTCTATAATTACTTTCATCTTACAACCGATCTTCTCATCTTCAATCTCGGTGCTGATATCCTGTTGTATCTGCATTAGCTCATCAAGTCGCTGTTGCTTTACATCTTCGGGTACATCGTCCTTATAATTCAAGGCACTATATGTACCTTCTTCTTCTGAGTAGGCAAATGCCCCCATACGTTCAAAGCGTGCCCATTTCACAAACTCTTTTAATTCTTCGAAGTCTTCTTCCGTTTCTCCCGGGAAGCCTACTAATAATGTCGTACGTATATATATATCAGGCACTTTTGTCCTGATAGCTTTAATTAGGTCTATCGTTTCCTGTTTACTTACATGCCTATGCATACGGGTAAGTATATGATCTGAGATATGTTGCAAAGCAATATCCAAGTACTTGCATACGTTGGATTTTTCTTTCATCACATCGAGTAACTCCATCGGAAATTGGTTAGGATAAGCATAATGCAAGCGTATCCATTTCACTCCCTTTATATCTGCAATAGCACTAATGAGATCGGCAATGTGACGTTTGCCATCGATATCCACACCATAATACGTAAGTTCCTGCGCTATAATCTGAAACTCTTTCACTCCATTAGCTACCAGCTCCTCCACTTCTTGCAGTATTTCTGCCTTAGGTCGACTGACATGTTTTCCTGTGATAAGCGGAATGGCACAATAGGCGCAATGACGATCGCAGCCTTCTGCTATTTTCAAATAGGCGTAATGGCGTGGTGTAGTAAGATGGCGTTTACCTCCACATGCAATAATTTCCGCCTTTCCCAAATCACTCAATAACTGTTTATAGTTGAATTTGCCGTAAAATTTGTCGACTTCCGGTATCTCTTTCTCAAGTTCTTCTTTATATCTCTGCGACAAACATCCCATAACATAGAGTTTCTTAAGACGTCCTTCGCTCTTTGCAGCAACAAGTTCCAAAATCGTATTGATACTTTCTTCCTTGGCACTCTCTATAAAACCACATGTGTTTACAACCGCTATTTCGCCTTGCGGATTTTTACTATCGTGCACACAATGGTAGCCATTTACCTCGAATTGCTTCATCAGCAACTCACTGTCGACGAGGTTTTTCGAACATCCCATCGTGATAATATCGATCTGATTTTGCTTCATCTATTCATTGAATAAAGAATTTACAAATTGCCGATTATTAAATAGTTGTAAATCTTCAACCCCTTCACCGAGTCCAATGTATTTTACGGGAACTTTTAGTTGATCGCTAATACCGATAACCACACCGCCTTTAGCAGTTCCATCGAGTTTCGTGATCGCAAGAGAAGTAATTTGTGTAACTGCAGAAAACTGTTTTGCTTGTTCAAAGGCATTCTGTCCGGTGGAACCATCAAGCACCAACATAACCTCATCGGGCGCTTCAGGAAGCACTTTCTTCATGACATCCTTAATCTTCTTTAGCTCATTCATCAAGCCGATCTTGTTATGTAAACGCCCTGCAGTATCTATCAGCACTACATCGGCACCATTCGCTTTCGCCGACTGTAATGTGTCAAATGCTACAGAAGCCGGATCGCTTCCCATCTGTTGCCTGATTACGGGTACTCCAACACGCTCTCCCCATATCTGAATTTGCTCTACTGCAGCAGCTCTAAAAGTGTCTGCTGCACCAAGAAATACCTTCTTCCCTGCATTTTTAAACTGCCAAGCAAGTTTGCCAATGGTTGTGGTTTTTCCAACTCCATTCACTCCGACCACTAAGATTACATAAGGTTTATGGTCAGATGGCAAATCCCAGTTATCATTATCTACAGTATGGTTTTCTGCAAGCAGCGAAGTAATCTCTTCTCTCAATATCCCATTCAACTCCGAAGTGGATACATATTTATCTTTTGCAACCCTTTCCTCGATACGGTGAATGATTTTTAATGTCGTATCTACACCGACATCCGATGTAATCAACACTTCTTCTAAATTATCAAGCACATCATCATCAACGGTAGACTTACCAGCAATAGCTCTACCCAACTTAGAAAACACACTCTGTTTGGTCTTTTCTAAACCTTGATCAAGTGTCTGTTTTTCCTTTTTACTAAATAAACCGAAAATACCCATACTTCATTTTCTTTCTGCAAAAATACAAAGAATTTTGTAATTTTACTTGATATTCAAAAGAATATCTGCATATTTGGGATAGCAAACTACATTTTTCATCCATTTTATCGCACGTTTTTATTTTTATATACAGATATATTTAGTATCACCATATATTTACGGTGAAATGGACATTTATATATAATTAGAAAGACTGGGGTAACATATATCACATATAAACAATACTTATATGATATTTATATATAGTATATAATTAATATATATATATTATCTATATGAATAACAATAATTTATGGAATAAATTAAAACAACGTTTTTCTGTTTAAACAATAAGAGAGCAATATGAACAGACAAATGAAAAATATATTAAAAAGATACCAAATAAATGTATTTCTTTTTGTAATTTTGTAACCAAAATCTGGAATATTAAGAATGCAAAATCAATTTTCGAGAACCCAATTGCTGATAGGCAAGGCAGCTTTAGATACTTTAAAAGAATCGAGAGTTGCCGTATTCGGTATAGGAGGTGTAGGCGGATATGTCGCTGAGGTGTTGGCAAGAAGTGGTATCGGTGAAATGGACATTTTTGATAACGACCATGTATGTACAACCAATATAAACAGACAGATATATGCACTTTTGTCTACTGTTGGCAGATTGAAAGTAGACATTGCTGAAGAACGTATTCATGATATAAATCCAGAATGTGTTGTACATAAATTCCAAATGTTTTATCTACCGTCAAATGCCGATGAGATCGACCTTTCTGTCTATAATTATGTGATAGATTGCGTTGATACGGTTTCGGCTAAACTCGAATTGATTAAAAGGTGTTATGCTTTGCAGATACCACTCATTTCCTGCATGGGAGCAGCTAATAAAATGGACGCTACGGCTTTTAGGGTAGCTGATATTAATAAAACTCAGATGGATCCGTTGGCAAAGATTATCCGCAAAAAACTAAGAAAACTGCACATACCCCATTTGAAAGTGGTTTATAGTGCAGAAGAACCAATTGCTCCAACAAACATCACTCCAAATGATTGTCGTCTCCACGATGTTTATTCAGATAAGAATATGCACGAATTTGCAGGTCGCAGAACTATTCCTGCCAGCAATGCTTTCGTCCCTGCAGCTGCCGGAATTATCGTTGGAGGCGAGGTAATAAAAGACCTTATTCGTAATGCCGGAACTATGCGTTCTACTTTGGAGTAAGTGTTAGATGCTTCTGATATCTCGAAAATTACACAAAAAGTAAAAGAAGATTTTGAATGGCATAAAATAGATATTGCACTAAAATAAAGAAGATAAGAGGAAAAGAAGGCTATAAGATGAAAGTTGTTTAAATACTTTAATGGAGATGAACGGCTCGCTTCATCTCCATATACTTTTATTCTTTATTTATTTGCATTCTCATTTTTCCATCGAATGAAACGATAATCTCCACAATATAGCTCAAGTATGAATCTGGAATGCATAAGTTAGCAATAAAATGCAATCCTCGCTTATCGCCCCTACTGAAAGGAATATCGCTAAGTATACTTTGTCTCAAAAATTGTTGAGGTACATATTTCGTGAAGTCATTCTTATAAAAATCTTTAGAAAAAACTTTTGATGTTCCTTGAAAAATACTGATATGTACGATGTTATCATAATACACATTGTCCACTTCTACCCCGTCGTCATTATAAACGGTTTTGAGAACTTTATAGGTCGTGGGGTTTACCTGAACATAACAATGATAACGTTTATCACCTTGGATCACCACAGTATCACGTTTAATCAATCGATTTTGATTCAACGCCATTTGCCTACGATGTTCAAATTGGTGTATGTCGTTCGGATCATTACTTTTAATCAGCTTCACCACATCCCCATTCTGATTTTTGAATTCGAAGAGATGAGGCGTTTGTTTCACAATGGCATATTTCATCACATTTGCTCCATGGAGCACAAGCGTATCCCTAACAATTTGAAAATACACCGGCTGACTTGTCGTATCCGGGTAGAAAATGGTATCTCCCTTAGCCCTAAATGTCACATTATTTTCATCCTCATCTCCCCATATGCCCTGTAACATACGCTTGGCATTATGATCTTCCCGAACATTTCCATCTGCGTTCTTACCATTTTTATCGTTACAACTTTGTAACAAAAACAGCATTAAACAACAGATAAACACTCTTTTAAAACTCTCCATCATATAAAAAAAACACAAGCTATAGAAAAAATTAACGTCCGATACAATGATATTCAAAATTGAAATGTTCTAATTCTTCTTTATCAAAAATATTGCGACCGTCTATAATAAGCTTATTGTTCATAAGCTTGGTAATAATCTCCCAATTGGGAAGTCTGAATTCTTTCCACTCTGTAAGCAATAAAAGTGCATCGGCATTGAGTACGACTTCGTACATGTCTTTGCTATAAGTAACTACATTTCCGAACCTTCTTCTGCATTCATCCATAGCAACTGGATCATATACACGTACCCTGCATCCGGCATCAAGTAGCATATTGATAACGACTAAGGCGGTAGCTTCCCGCATATCGTCCGTTTCAGGTTTAAAAGATAGCCCCCAAATAGCAATGGTTTTCCCTTTTAATACTCCATTGAGAGCTTTATTGAGTTTATGGAATACAACTTCTTTCTGCCTTTGGTTTACCAATTCTACCGCTTTCAATACACTCATAGAATAGCCATGATCATCGGCTGTTTTTATCAGGGCTTTTACATCTTTTGGGAAACAAGAACCTCCATACCCACAACCGGCATAGAGAAATTTACGCCCAATACGTTCATCGCTTCCTATTCCCGCGCGTACCATATTTATATCAGCACCCACAAGTTCACACAAATTAGCTATATCATTCATGAATGATATACGAGTGGCAAGCATGGAGTTAGCCGCATATTTTGTCATTTCTGCGCTTGGAATATCCATAAATATAACGCGAAAATTATTGATTAGAAATGGTTTGTATAAACGAGACAAAAGGTTTTTAGCATTTTCACTTTCTGTTCCCACAACAACTCTTGCCGGACTCATAAAATCTTTAACGGCATTTCCTTCTTTCAAAAACTCGGGATTACTTGCCACGTCAAACTCTACTTTTACGCCGCGAACATCAAGTTCATGCTGGATAGTTTGCTTGACTTTATTCGATGTTCCTACCGGCACTGTACTCTTTGTAACAACAACAAGATATTTATTCAAGTGTTGTCCAATGGTTTTAGCTACTTGCAGCACGTAACTGAGATCTGCACTACCATCCTCGTCTGGTGGGGTTCCTACAGCTGAAAACAAAATATCCTGCTCATTTAACACCTTCTCCAGTGATGTTGTGAATTTCAGTCGGCCGGCTTTGATATTCTTTAGAACGAGCTCATCGAGACCGGGTTCGTATATTGTAATCTCTCCTCGTTTTAATTTCTCGACCTTGTTCGAATCTATGTCTACACAGGTAACGTTAACTCCCGTATCGGCAAAGCATGCGCCAGAAACCAGCCCAACATATCCGGTGCCCACAATTGCAATATTCATAGAATTATTTTTTAATCGAAAACTTCTGCATTTTTCAAAAGCGGTGCGGCTAAATCTTTTTGACTTGTTATAATTTTAGCAGGATCAATAGGCCACTTTATATTCAGTTCAGGATCATTCCAACATATATTGGCTTCATGCTGAGGTGCATAAGCGTTATCCACTTTATAGGTGAAAATAGCCTCATTGCTCAGTACTAAGAAACCATGAGCAAAGCCACGTGGTATAAAGAATTGCTTTTTGTTGTCATCGCTTAACTCTACCATTATATATTTACCGAAAGTAGGAGAACTTCGGCGGATATCCACAGCTACATCAAGAACCTTTCCTTTGATAACTCTTACTAATTTAGCTTGAGAATATGTACCCCTTTGATAATGTAATCCTCGTAAGACGCCAAAGGCTGATTTAGATTCATTATCTTGTATGAAATGTATTTCTCCGATATGCTTATTGAAATCAGATTGCTTCCACACTTCAAAAAAGTATCCACGAGTGTCGTTGAAAACCTCAGGCTCTATTATCCATACACCTTGAATTTCTGTCTCTTTATAGTTCATCAGTAACTTTCTTGTTATTATATCGGACAAAGATAATATAAAAACATAAATTGACAAAAAATATAATTGTTTTTAATCAATATCCAAGACTTTTTCTTTTGTTTAGTTGCAAAGTTCAAGAAAAAAGAATAATTTTGCACATGTGATAGAATTAGAAAGACATATAGAAATACTTCTTTTAAGTAACGACTGTGTTATTGTTCCGGAATTCGGCGGTTTCGTGACTCACCATATCGAGGCATATTATGACGAATCCGATACTATGTTTTTTCCACCTATCCGTACAATAGGTTTCAATCCCCAATTAAGGATTAACGACTCATTATTAGTACAATCATATATTGAGGCTTACGACATAAGCTATCCTGATGCCATCAAGAGAATAGAAGAAGACGTTGCAGAATTAAAACAATGTATCGAAATTAATGGACAATACATTATGAACAACGTCGGTGTACTTGGAATTAATGAGCATGGAAAGTATTATTTCAAAGCATGCAATGCTGGTATTCTTACACCAGCCCTTTATGGCTTAAGCTCTATTGAGTTCTTGCCGCTTGAACACATAAAGTCGGCGGCACAAATAGATGCTCTCCATAATCTTGCCATAGATACCGAAAATGTTCAAACTGTTGAAGAGAAAAGAGCAACAACTCTTGAAACAGAGCAAATATATAATTGCCAGAATAAAGAAAACGAACCCTCACATCACGGCTATGTTAAAATAAGTATCTTGCGAAATATTGCTGCTGTGTTTATTGCTACTATTATCTTTTTTTTATTTTCTTCACCTTTGGGCAATCAATCTGCATTGACAACATCGGGAACACAGATTAATACGGGCCTGCTCTATCGCATTTTACCTAAAGATTACACAACAGTTCCCGCATTAACTAAAATCAATTTGGGTAATAAAACGGTAGAAAGAAAGACCATAGATAGAAAATCCATTGCCACAGACACGCAGAAAATAACAAAAAGTACTTACCATACGATCGTAATGGCAAGCCACGTCACTCTTAAAAATGCGAGAGAATATGCCGATAGATTGCATAAGCGTGGTTTTAATGATGTTTGGGTATATACGAATAAGCATAGAACAAAAGTTGTTTTGGGGAAATATAATAGCGAAATGAAAGCCAGAACGATTTTAAATAAATTAAACGATAATTCTGAGTTTGCGGATTGTTGGTTGACTACAATTACAGAAAATTAACCCTCTTCGCAAGTTTGTCAAATAGAGAATTCCATTTTGAAAAGAGTCAGATGTCCTAAATGTGACAATTATATCACATTTGATGAAACCAAATACCAATCCGGACAGTCTTTAATATTCGAGTGTCCACAATGTGGTAAAGAGTTTGGAATACGTATTGGTATATCCAAACTGAGAGATCTACAAAAAAATGACAAACCAGAAGAATATCAACTTTCAAATAATTACGGAGAAATTGTTGTTATTGAAAATATTTTCCATTACAAACAAATATTTCCTTTAAAATTTGGTGACAATGTTATAGGAAGATACATGAAAGGTAGTGGAATTAACTGTCCTATAGAAACAAATGATCCGAGTATAGATATGACACATTGCATAATTAATGTGAGTAAAGACAAACATGGCAAGTTAAAATATATCTTACGCGACGGACCGAGCTATACAGGTACGTTTGTTGGCAATGAGATACTCAACGAGCGTGAACAACGTGTTATAGAAAATAACGCTCTTTTTACCATTGGAGCCACAAGTATCATTCTCCATACAAAGAAAGAATGAGTTATAATAGGAAGTATTAACTAAAAGACTATCATAGTTTTAAGATTTCTCTTTCTGAAATTATTGTTCATGTTATTTTACCTTTCATTTCCTTTTAATCTGAAAGAAAATTACTATCTTTGCACAGAACAATAACGATTAATATATACAAAAAAGATGAAATCAACGGCCATATTGCTTCTTCACTGTCCAGATGAATCAGGGATTATATCGGAAATTACAAAATTCATTACTGATAATAAAGGCAATATCGTCTATCTCGACCAATACGTAGATCATGAAGACGAAAGATTTTTCATGCGTATAGAATGGGAACTTGCGGACTTTCAAATTCCACGTGGTAAAATCAATGAATATATAGAAACGTTATATGCACAACGCTACCGAATGACATTTAGTTTATATTTCAATGATGAAAGGCCGCGTATGGCTATATTCGTAAGCAAGAAAAGTCATTGCCTTTATGATCTGCTTGCACGGTATAAGGCCGGCGAATGGAATGTAGATATTCCTTGTATAGTCAGTAACCATGAAAATTTGAGAGAGGTTGCAGAGCAATTCGGAATTCCATATTATGTGTGGTCTGTTAATAAAGATCACTCCAATAGAGAAGAGGTAGAAAAGGCAGAAATGGAACTTCTAAAAAAAGAAAAGGTTACATTTGTGGTCTTGGCCCGATATATGCAGATTATTACTGATGATATGATTAAGGTCTATCCTCATCATATTATCAATATACATCACTCATTTCTACCGGCTTTCGTTGGTTCACGTCCCTACCATCAGGCATGGGAACGAGGGGTGAAAATCATAGGTGCGACTAGTCATTATGTAACAGCGGAATTAGATGCAGGTCCAATCATCGAGCAAGATGTTGTTAGAATATCACACAAAGACACACCTGAGAGTCTTATATTAAAAGGACGTGATCTTGAAAAGATCGTTCTATCACGGGCTGTTACCAAACATATAGAACGTAAAATTCTTACTTATCATAATAAAACGATTATCTTCAGTTGATGAAAATAGCAATCGTAAAATATAATGCTGGAAATATATATTCCGTGGTCAATGCTCTACACAGGTTGGGAGCAGAACCGATGATAACGGATAAGGCTGAAGAACTTATGGGGGCAGACCGCATATTGTTTCCCGGACAAGGAGAAGCACGCTCTACCATGTCGTTTTTGAAAGAGCATGGCTTAGACAATGTAATACGAGAATTGAAACAACCTGTCCTTGGTATATGTATTGGACAGCAGCTTCTTTGCAGGTATTCCGAAGAATATAATACAGATTGTATCGGTATCTTTCCTGTAAATGTGAAAAGGTTTTGCCCGCAAAAACATGAAGAAAAAGTACCCGCTATGGGATGGAATGCACTCTACGACATGCGTACGTCTTTGTTTAATGGACTTCTGGAGGAAGAATATGTGTATTTTATACATAGTTACTATGTACCTCTCTGTGAATATACAATTGCAACAACTGATTATATTCAGCCATATAGTGCAGCTCTTCATAAAGATAATTTCTACGCCACACAGTTTCATCCGGAAAAAAGTGGGGATGTTGGAGAAAAAATACTTAAAAATTTTTTGGAGTTATGATAGAGCTTATACCTGCAATAGATTTGATTGGTGGAAAATGCGTGCGTCTTACAAAAGGAGACTACTCCCATAAAACCGTATATAACGACGATCCTGTGGCGGCTGCCATAGCCTTTGAAAAGATGGGATTTAAACGTTTGCATGTCGTAGATTTAGATGGCGCCAAGTCCGATCATATCGTCAATATCAACGTTTTGAAAGATATTACTTCTTCTACCGGATTAACAATTGATTTTGGGGGAGGTATCAAAAGTGAAGAAGATATAGAATTGGCATTTGCCAATGGAAGTGCAATGGCTACAGTAGGCAGCATTGCCGTGACAGAAAAAGAGCAATTCTGTAGTTGGCTGATGAAATTTGGGGCTGATCGTATTATCCTTAGTGCCGATGTGAGAGGAAGAAATATCTCTATTAACGGATGGAAAGATAATTCGGGTGTAGAGTTGATGTCATTCCTCGACTACTATATTTCTCATGGAGTAAATAATATTTTATGTACTGATATAAGTAAAGACGGCACATTGCAAGGACCATCTACCGATTTATATAAAGAAGTAATTGAAAGATTTCCCCATATTTATCTGATTGCAAGTGGAGGCGTTTCTTCAAACGATGATATATATGAACTGGACAATATCGGTATCCCTGCTGTCGTAGTTGGAAAAGCATTTTACGAAGGAAAGATCAATATAGAGGAGACCGCCCATGGGTAGAGGTATTGCAAAGCGGATTATCCCTTGTCTCGATGTAAAAGACGGTGAAACGGTGAAGGGTACCAACTTTATCAACTTGAGAAAGGCTGGTGATCCCGTGGAACTTGGAAAAGCATACAGTGCATCTGGAGCTGACGAACTTGTATTTCTTGATATTACAGCAAGTATAGAAGACAGAAAGACATTTAAAGGAATTGTAACGAAGATTGCAAAAGAAATCAATATTCCTTTTACTGTTGGCGGAGGTATCAACTCCTTTAAAGATGTGGAGGAGCTCCTTTATGCCGGAGCAGATAAAGTCAGTATAAACTCTGCAGCGATTAGAACACCACATTTAATTAACGAAATTGCTGGGAAATTCGGCTCGCAAGTTTGCGTATGTGCTATTGACGCCCGCTTTGAAAACGAAGAATGGTATTGTTACACAAAAGGAGGACGTGAGCGAACCAATCGTGAATTGTCGGAATGGGCAAAGGAAGTTGAAGATAGAGGTGCCGGTGAAATATTATTCACCAGCATGAGTCATGATGGCGTAAGGGAAGGCTATGCGAACCAAGCACTAGCTATGCTTGCCGATAAGCTCTCAATACCCATCATTGCAAGCGGCGGTGCAGGAAAATTGGAACATTTTAAAGATGCATTCATATTGGGAAAAGCTGACGCAGTTTTAGCTGCTGGGGTATTCCATTTTGGAGAAATTAAAATACCAAATCTTAAGAAATATCTTTCAGAAAATGGAGTTAATGTAAGATTATAGAAGGAAATATGAAAATAGATTTTAGGAAATCGGGAGGTCTTGTGCCGGCAATTATTCAAGATGCCACATCAAAGAAAGTGTTGATGCTTGGATACATGAACAAAGACGCTTACGATATAACTGTCGAAACAAAAAAAGTTACGTTTTGGAGCCGAAGCCGTCATTGTTTATGGACAAAGGGGGAGACATCGGGAAATTATTTAAATCTTGTCAGTATACAAGTGGATTGTGATAACGACACATTGCTTATCAAAGTACATCCTACAGGTCCAACGTGTCACAAGGGAACAGACACCTGTTGGGGGGAAGTAAATGAATGCAACCCTCTTCTCTTTCTTACAGAACTCCAAGATTTTATAGAGAAGCGTTATCAAGAAATGCCAAAAGATAGCTATACTACTTCTTTATTTAGAGAAGGAATAAACCGCATGGCCCAGAAAGTTGGAGAAGAGGCTTTGGAAACTGTCATCGAAGCGACAAATGGAACTAGTGAACGATTAATTTACGAGGCTTCGGATATGTTTTATCACTTAATAGTGTTGCTGACAAGTAAGGGCTTGCGAATTGAAGACATAGCAAAAGAATTACAAACTCGTCATAATCAAACGTGGCATAAACACTAAAATATCATGTTAATCGATTATCGGAAAATAAATGTTTATCAAGGAGAGTCCCTAATTTTACAGGATATAAATTTTCATGTAGATGAAGGTGAATTCGTATATATTATCGGAAAAGTGGGATCGGGGAAGAGCTCCTTGCTTGAAACAATATATTGTGAGTTAGATATTGACGCCACAGAAGGCAGCACCGTGGAGGTCTTAGGACACGATTTGAAAAGAATTAAGCGTAAGGAAATACCTGCATTGAGAAGAGAAATGGGAGTTATATTCCAAGATTTTCAGCTCCTTCACGATCGATCCGTGTATAAAAATCTGCAATTTGTCTTAAGAGCGACACAGTGGAAAGACAAGAATAAAATAAACGATAGAATAGAGGAAGTTTTGAAAGAAGTCGGGATGTCTAATAAAAAAGATAAAATGCCATACGAATTATCCGGCGGAGAGCAACAACGTATTGCAATAGCCAGAGCGTTATTGAATCATCCTCAAATGATTATTGCCGATGAGCCTACGGGTAATTTAGATCCAGATACAGCATATAATATTATAGGTTTACTTAAAAAAATCAGCCAAACAGGAACTGCTGTCATTATGTCTACTCATAATATTCCCATGCTCGATAAGTTTCCCGGTGTAGTTTATCAATGTGTCAACAAACATATTATCGAAGTTACAAAAGAATACAATAAAATAAATATCGAGAGCGAAAACGATACAACAAAGAACAATAATTAAGTTTTAAATATTACGAACTTATGAAAGTTATGAAATTTGGTGGTACTTCCGTTGGAACACCACAGCGTATAAAAAATATAGCTTCATTGATAACAAAATCGGAAGAATCAACTTTTGTAGTACTCTCTGCCATGTCGGGAACCACAAATGCTCTTATTGAAATCTCCGATTACCTATATAAGAAAAATCCTGATGGTGCAAACGAAATTATCAATCATCTTGAAAATAAATATTTCAACCATATCAATGAACTGTATTCGACAAGTGAATATAAGGAAAAAATGCATAATTTTTTAGTTGATGAGTTTAATTATCTCCGCTCATTTGGCAAAGGTATATTCACTTCCTTTGAAGAAAAAAGTATTGTTGCACAAGGTGAAATTATCAGTACGAACTTGCTTGTTAATTACCTTCAAGAAATTGGCATTAAGGCTTTGTTACTTAATGCATTAGATTTTATGAGAATAGATAAAAATGCGGAGCCTGATCCCGTTTATATCAAAAATAAATTGTCGGTATTAATGAATGCCAATGAGGGCTACCAAATCTATATCACACAAGGTTTTATCTGCCGTAATGCATATGGTGAAATAGATAATCTTCAACGTGGTGGCTCGGATTATACGGCATCGTTGATTGGCGCAGCACTATCATCAGAAGAGATCGTTATATGGACAGATATTGATGGTATGCATAATAATGATCCTCGAATTGTAGATAAGACAGGAGCTGTTAAACAACTTAATTTCGAAGAAGCTGCAGAGTTAGCTTATTTCGGTGCAAAAATTCTTCATCCTACATGCGTACAGCCTGCAAAGTATGCGGGCATTCCTGTAAGACTGAAAAACACAATGGAACCTGATGCAGAAGGCACTATTATCGATAATAAAATAGTTAAAGGAAAAATTAAAGCGGTTGCAGCTAAAGATAATATTACAGCTATAAAAATAAAGTCTTCACGTATGCTTTTGGCAACAGGCTTTTTGCGTAAAGTTTTCGAGATATTCGAAAGCTATCAGACACCTATCGATATGATTGCAACAAGCGAAGTCGGCGTATCGATGAGTATCGACAATCCTACTCACATCAATGATATTGTAAACGAATTGAAGAAATACGGTACGGTTACTGTCGATGAAAACATGTGCATCGTGTGCGTAGTTGGAGATCTCGAATGGAGTAATGTCGGTTTTGAAACGCTTGCCTTAGATGCTATGAAGAATATTCCGGTACGAATGGTATCTTATGGAGGTTCGAATTATAATATCTCGTTCTTGATTAAAGAAGAAGACAAAAAACAAGCGTTACAAAATCTTAGTAATGTTCTATTTAATAAATAAGGCATGAAAGGAGTTTTTTCTCTTACTAAATTTCATAGTATTAAAACGCCTTTTTATTACTATGATACAGATATTTTACGCGAAACTTTGAACGTAATTCATAAGGAAGTCGATAAATACGAGAACTATAAAGTTCATTATGCTATCAAGGCAAATGCCAATCCGAAAATTCTCAATATTATTTGTCAGTCTGGTTTTGGCGCAGATTGTGTAAGCGGTGGTGAGATTAATGCAGCAATATCCACCGGTTTTCCTACGTCGAAGATTGTTTATGCAGGGGTAGGAAAAAGCG
Source organism: Hoylesella oralis ATCC 33269 (assembly GCF_000185145.2). GTDB lineage: Bacteria > Bacteroidota > Bacteroidia > Bacteroidales > Bacteroidaceae > Prevotella > Prevotella phocaeensis. The sequence goes on along the minus strand of NZ_GL833119.1, from coordinate 1,902,830 downwards.
ATTGGGAAATAAATCTCGGATTGGATAAAGACATATTTTGCTTCAATGTAGAAAGTTTAGAAGAACTTGAGGTTATTAACGAATTAGCCGAAAAAAAAGACAAGACGGCAAAGATTGCCCTTAGAATCAATCCCGATGTAGGTGCTCATACTCATGTCAATATCAAAACTGGACTCGCAGAGAATAAGTTCGGTATTTCCATAATCGATATGGAAAATGTGATAACCCAAGCCGCTTCAATGAAAAATATAAAGATTATCGGTTTACATTTCCACATCGGCTCACAAATACTCGACATGGGAGATTTCATAGCTTTATGTAATCGTATCAATGATTTGCAAGAACATCTCGAACGAAACCGTTTTCTTGTGAAACATATTAATGTAGGAGGAGGATTAGGAATAAATTACGAGCATCCCAATAGAGAACCAATTCCCGACTTTCATTCATATTTCAATGCATATCATCGCCATTTGAAATTGCGAGACGGTCAAATCCTTCATTTCGAGTTAGGACGGTCTGTAGTTGGCCAATGCGGTAGTTTAATTACTCGTGTTTTATATGTAAAGCAAGGAACTCACAAACAATTCGTGATTGTAGATGCAGGTATGACAGATTTAATAAGACCGGCATTATATCAAGCGTATCATAAAATTGAAAATATATCGAGTGACGAGAAGATGCGAACCTACGATGTAGTCGGCCCCATTTGCGAGTCGAGCGATGTTTTTGCTAAATCCATCGATCTCAACACTACCCATCGAGGCGATTTAATTGCCATCCGTTCTGCAGGTGCCTACGGAGAAATTATGGCAAGTCAATATAATTGTAGGAAATTACCTAAAGGATATATAACAGAAGAAATATGATTTTCAGCGAAACAACGCTTGTTGTCTGTGGCTTGCTCTTTTTATTTGCAGGACTTACTCCCCTATTAAATCCCTTTTTCAGAAAAATCGATTTTGGTAATAAAACCACTCCCAAAGAAAAAGAACCAATAGCGGCACCTCCTCCTCTTTCGGTGATTATAACCGTGCATGGCAATGCTGATGATTTATCAAAACACTTACCGCTTTTCCTATCTCAAGACTATCCTGCAGACTTTCAAGTCATTATCGTCATGGAAAAGGGAGATGTAGAAACAGAAAATGTTATAAAAAGGTTTGCCGATAATACTCATTTATATGTTACTTTCATACCTGCAGGCTCCCGATATATGAGTCGTAAAAAATTAGCTGTTACCGTAGGTGTTAAAGCATCGAAGTATGAATGGAACATACTGACAGATGCTTTCTGCTCTCCACAGTCAGACAAATGGCTATATAGTATGGCTGAGAACTTCGCGTCTTCAACCAATTTAGTGATCGGTTATAGCAATTATTCTTCCGATAGCAATGCTTTTCAACGGTTCGAACGGCTTCACACATCGTATTACCTTATGCGGCAGGCGTTAAAAGGAACTGCCTATCGCACCAACGGAACCAATCTTGCCTTCAAAAAGAGTGAGTTTATATCCGGTGGCGGTTATCGCGGAAATCTGCATGCAATACGTGGGGAATACGATTTTCTTGTAAACAAATTTGCACATAAGAGGCAAACTGCTATAGAATTACGACCGCAATCATGGATAAAAGATACCTCTCCTACTCATGAAGCATGGATAAATAAACATCTTTTTTATTTAAACTCGCGTAAATACCTTCGGCGTTCTCGTAGAATTCGGGCCTTATTCAATATTGATATGTCGGCCATGCTTGTCAATTATATGTTTATTGTTGTTGCAATAGTGTATTCACTGATACAAGAAGATTGGATTATCTGCAGCGTAGCCGGACTATCATTATTTATTACTTTTATCCTCCGTATCCATATAGCCGGTAAAGCCTTATCGAAGTTCGGCGAAAAGATATCTCCTTTCAAAATTATTCCTTTTGAATTCGGCATTATAGTGTATAATATCGCCCACCTGCTAAAATACAAGAAAGCCGACAAGTACGATTTTACAACGCACAAGCTATGAATGTAATTCTCTATGTATCTAAAAAAATCGACTCTATAGAATATTTTCATCAGTTTATCGCCCAAATTACTCATAGCATGGGCGATAATGTGAAAGTTGACATCCATCATCGTTCTGTAGACCTTTCGAAACAGCACACAACCATTCTACATATTTTCAGTACATGGAGTGATACTTGTGCCAAACTGATCAAGCAAGCCTATAAATTGCAGATACCGATTGTTTATTCTCCTTTAGGTAGCTTCCAACCTTGGACGTTGCGTCAGAGGAATGCTAGTAATCAACTCTGGCAATCATCTTTTCAGAAGAGCACCCTTCAACGGGTTTCTGTCTTGCATGCATTCAGTGCAATTGAATTCGAAACATTGAAAGCAACAGGTTGGAACGGCAAGATCGTATTGATTAAGAACCCTGTAATTACAAATGATATTAGTGCCGCCGATGCATCACAGCAAATATATGATCTGTATACCGATACTATACAAGAACACGACCGTCTTATTCGCCAACAAATAGACCAAAGAATGAAAGAAATAAGCGGAGCAGAAACGAATATCATCCGTATTTGCACATTGCTGCTCTATGCAGAATATCAATTCCGCAGAGGGGAAATATTACAAGAAACACTTGCCGAAATTGCAGGCTTGATGACCTCTCTACCCTATAATGAGAGCCGTATGGTAGAGGTATTACAAGAACTTGGCATAAAAGAATTTACCGCACGAATAGAGAATATAGCGGAAGAATACTCACTATTGACAGAAGGTTTCATGCCTATAAATAAATTAAACGACAAGACAACTAAGCAAATAAGGAGCAGAATATCAAAAGGCGAATAAAGATAGTAAGCGCCCATCAACGGAAAGAAATAATAGGATTAAAACGTCTTTTTTATATCTATCAGTCATACATGTATAAAATATCAGCAATAGACATAACTTTTAGCAAACTTAAATAGAATGTCTATAGAAAGTTTTTGTTGCCGACACTTCATTTCGTAACTCGAAATAGTAAAAATAAGCGAAAATATCAAAGCATATGATGCAAAAAAATGTAATTCGTGCGAAAGTAATTAGGTTATTAGAAAATAAATGAATAATTTTGCAGTTCAATTAGTAAAGTGAGGCTAACAATAACATGAACATGCTCTATAATTCGAAGTACTGACTACATGCAAGCTATGTAGTAAGAGTATTTCGGCGAACAGATTGCTAAATGTTTTTAGATAAGGGGAAGTATATTATAAAAAGTACACCTACCTTTGCCAAGTATGAGTAAAAAGAGGAAACAAGAATGAGACAATTAAAAATCCAGCGAAGCATAACAAACCGTTCGAGTGAGTCGCTTGACAAATATTTATTGGAGATAGGACGTCTACCAATGGTAAGCATTGACGAGGAGACTGAACTGGCGCAATTGATACGGAAAGGAGGAAAAGAAGGCGAACGTGCTAAAGAAAAGCTTATTAATGCTAATCTTCGATTTGTAGTCTCTGTGGCCAAACAATATCAACATCAGGGGCTCTCTTTAACAGATTTAATCGATGAGGGTAATATTGGCTTGGTAAAAGCTGCTGAAAAATTCGACGAGACACGAGGTTTTAAATTCATTTCTTATGCTGTTTGGTGGATCAGACAGTCCATTTTACAGGCCATTGCCGAACAAAGTCGCATTGTAAGACTACCTCTTAATCAAGTTGGAGCACTAAGTAAAATCAATAGCGAAGTTGCCAAATTCGAACAGGAGCACCAGCGACGCCCGTCAACCCAAGAACTTGCAAGCCTTACGAATATAGACGAGAATAAAATCAGCCAAACCATGCGCGCCGATAATCATCACATGAGCATTGATGCGCCATTCAGTGATGATGACGAAAATAGCATGGCAGACGTTTTAGCTTCTGGAGATGACTCGAGAGCAGACCGTATCGTAGACCGCGAATCGATGAATAGTGATCTTGATGATGCTATGGCCAATGCACTGAAACCGCGCGAAGTAGCTATCTTAAAAGAGAGCTTCGGCATCGGATGTACCGAGAAAGGGCTCGAGGAGATAGGAGAAGAATTCGGCCTTACACGTGAACGTGTGAGACAAATTCGGGAAAAGAGTATACAGAAGTTACGCGAAAGTGGTTACGCACGCATCTTGGTGAAATACTTAGGATAAGAACTTTAACGGCATAAAGTTAGGATATATGAAACAGACGGGAAAATCTTCTATGAAACTTTATCTTGACGAAATCGGCGGCGAAAGCCTTCTGACAAGTCTGGAAGAAATGAAACTTGCAGAGAAAATTCAGAATGGCGACGAGGCCGCTTTGGAAAGACTGACCAAAGCAAATCTAAAATTTGTTGTCTTTATTGCCAAGCAATATCAACATCAAGGTGTCGATATGGAAGACCTCGTGAGTGAGGGTAATATCGGTTTGCTTTATGCCGCAAAAAAATATACGCCTTCCAAAGAGAAGCGCTTTGCTCCGTTTGCAGCTCCTTTTATTAGGAAACAAATAGAACAGTTATTGCTCCGTCAAGGTGCAGACTCGCAAAGCCGGCTTTCTGCGTCACTAACCTCTGAAAGTAAAAAGGTTGTTTCGGTAGAAGCACCTATACCTGCCGGAAGTCGTAATTCATTCAATTTGCTGCATGTTCTGAAAGACACAAATGCGCTGATGGCTGATGAGCATATTAATGACGAGTCGTTCAAGGCAGAGTTGGAACGACTTATGAGGAGAGTGTTAGACCAAAGACAACAACAAGTGATAAGCCTTTTCTTCGGCATTGGGTGCGAGAAACACACGCTCATGGAAATAGGCGACTTTATGAACTTGAAGAGAGAACGAGTACGTCAAATACGTGATAAAGCTCTGCAGAAAATACGCAAGATAGCCAAAACTTCCGGCATAGACGAATAGAAACTACAACTACGATGAAATTTATTGGGATTATTCCTGCGAGATACTCCTCTACGCGCTTTCCGGGTAAGCCGCTTGCTTTACTTGGAAACAAACCGATAATTCAACATGTATACGAGAGAGCTGTATCAGCACTTGAAAATGCTTACGTTGCAACCGATGATGAACGAATATACGATTGTGTAGCATCATTCGGGGGAAAGGTTGTGATGACACGCAAAGATCACCAAAGCGGTACTGACAGAATAGCTGAAGCGATAGGAAAAATAGGGGGAAAATGGGATGTTGTTGTGAATATACAGGGTGATGAACCGTTTGTCAGAAAGACGCAGATTGAAGTGTTGTGTCATTGCTTTGATGATCCGACTACGCAAATAGCCACACTTGGCAAATATTTTAGCACGATGAAAGAAGTGGAAAACATTAACTCACCCAAAATCGTACTTGATAATAATGGCTATGCTATGTATTTTTCGCGGTCTATCATACCTTTTATCAGAGGAATTGATGCTGGAGAATGGCTAACTTTCTACCCCTTTCTCAAACATTTGGGAATATATGCATACAAAAAAGAGGTACTTGACGAGATTACCAAACTTCCCCAATCGACACTTGAAAAGGCTGAAAGTTTAGAACAATTAAGATGGTTGCAAAACGGATACAAGATAAAAGTGGGTATAACCGATATAGAAACTGTAGGAATAGATACTCCTGATGACCTCAAGAGAGCATCTCTATTTTTAAAACAGATGTTGTAGAATGTGTCACACGAAAGCGATTATCAGGTCGTTCGTTTACTAACCAAACGACACGTTCAGAAGCATCTTCTACAACAAGCTGCCTTTGCTTTTCAAATAAGGAACGTTTTTTATCCGTCATAAAGTCGCTGATTAATTTAGATCCATTCATTCCCAATGGGACGAAACGGTCCCCTGTTGCAGTCTTTCGTATCGTTAAAGGAAAAGTAACAATAGCTGCATCAAGGCATACACAGTCCGGCTTTCTGCTTAATTCAAACTCTTTATCGACCGTTATCAATGAGATTTTAAAACTCAGATACTCCGTATAGATATAGGTACCACACTCTGGAATAACTAATTTTTTGGAATGCAACGATCTTTGATTAGGGATATTTCTGTCAAGAAGGAGTCTTCCGCGATCTATTAATAGCTGATATTCTTTTGATATCCATCTCTTTCCTGATGTTGATTTAAGGCTATGATAGGCCTGTTCTACTTGGGTAGATGTAAAACCGTAACCTTTTAAAAGGTACCATAATTCATATTCGGTATGGATGTTTATAATATCGAAAGACTTATAGCTACCCTTATTCTGCCATACAATTTTATCTTTTAGTAAATCATCTAACATTTTAACCGCCTCCCTCACATATTGTGCTGTCTTTGCAATATTGGTGTATACGGAAGGATTGATATTCTGCATGACCGGTAAAATATCCAAACGAATTTTATTACGCAGCACATCGTCTATTAAATTACTGCTATCTACCACGAACTCTTGATGTAGCTGCTTAAGATATTCTAAAATATCAAGACGGCTGACACAAAGTAGCGGTCGCAAAACATTTCCATTACGGGCGGCGATACCACACAATCCATGAATACCGGTTCCTCGGATGAGGTTGATCAATACGGTTTCCACACTATCGTCACGGTGATGTGCAACGCATACACCTTGTGCTCCAATATCGTGAATTAATTGGTTAAAATAATGATAGCGCAGTTCACGTGCAGCCATTTCGATACTTATTTTGTGAAGTTCTGCATAGGCCTTCGTATCAAAATGGCTGCGATGTAATCGTATATTTTCACGTTTACACAACGATATGCAAAATTCTTCGTCGCGTTGTGACTCTTCTCCCCGAAGGTGAAAGTTACAATGTGCAGCATCGATTACATATCCCAATCTCTTGAGTGTGAGCAACAGGGCTACACTGTCAGCGCCGCCCGACAATGCAACTACATACTTGGAATCTTTTGATAGAAGAGATTCTGATGTAATATAAGCAGATACAATCTGTGTAAAACTATTCAACGTATAGAACTAATCCTTTTAAATATTCTCCTTCTGGATGATAAATGTTAATCGGATGATCGGCTGGTTGATGCAACTGGTATAAAATACGTACATTCCTACCGGCTTGTGCTGCTGCAGTAAAGACAGCATTGCGGAAGTTATCTTTGGTAACAACCTGAGAACAACTGAAAGTAAAAAGAATACCACCATGCCTAATTTTTTCAAATCCTTTCACATTTAGCCGAATATATCCTTTTAAGGCATTGTGCAATGCTGCACGATGTTTTGCAAATGCAGGAGGATCCAAAATGATGAGATCGTACTTGTCATTATTACGATCAAGATATTTAAATGCATCTTCACAAAAAGCCTTATGCCGATCATCATTTGGGAAATTCAGACTTATATTTTTATTGGTCAGCTCAATAGCCTTTGCACTACTATCAACAGAGTGAACTAATTTGGCCCCACCCCGCATAGCATACACAGAGAAACCACCGGTATAACAAAACATATTAAGCACAGATCGCCCTTTAGCAAATTTCTCCAATAAAGAACGGTTATCGCGTTGGTCTACAAAGAACCCAGTTTTTTGTCCTTTTAACCAGTCTACTTGAAAATTTAATCCATTCTCAATAGCAGTATTCCTTTCATCTCCTCCCACTAAAAAAACGTTTTCTTGTCCAAGAGCAGCCTTATGTGGTAAAGTGGTATCGCTCTTGTAGTATACATTGAAAATAATATCCTTCATTACCATCATCAACGCATTACAAATGGTATGACGAGAAATATGCATACCCACACTATGTGCTTGCATAACGGCTGTATGTCCATAACAGTCGATTATCAGACCGGGGAGATTGTCTCCTTCACCATGAATGAGGCGATAAGCATTATTGCTTTCTCCTACAACTCCTATAGCTAATCTAAGTTCAAACGCTGTCTGTATCCTTGTTTTCCAGAATTTATCGTCTATTTTACAATCTTCGAAAGATAATATACGAACTGTTATCGTCCCGATTTGATAGTGTCCTACAGCTAGAAAGTCTCCGTACAAAGTCAACACACGAACAATTTCTCCTTCTTCGACTTGGTCGTCGACATGATCGATTGCCCCAGAAAATATCCATGGATGAAAACGTCTTATCGATTCTTCTTTCCCCCTTTTTAAGTAGACAGATTTATACATAAGATTAATACTTATCGAATATTTTCAGAAATGGCAATTTTCGTTTTCATTTCCTGACACAAGTTCATAGTCTCCGGATTGTTTAAGATGCATGATTTCGTTATAAAGCATGACGCAAGCCCATGCATCTGTAGCAGCATATTCCTTTTGCTTATCGTTCAATACATCTGCATCCCAATTGGTAAGTTGTTGCCGTTTACTAATTTTCTGATGAAAAATGTTAGCATATAGCTTTTGTAAACTTAAATCTTTAATGCCTAATTCTCCCACAATATTTTGGAGATCAATAAAATACCCGGGATTAAATGCTCTCCTTTTATGTAAAGCTAAGATGTCGTCATGCCACGACAAACCGATCATAGGCACCGACTTATTTTCCAAAAGTCGCTTCACATCATCATTAATACCAATCATATTTAACCGGAAGAGAAAACAGATGTCTTTTGTCGCAACCTGAAGTAAAGAAACTTTATGTATCTGTCCTTTTTTAAATGTAGGCCGTGTTTCTGTATCTACTCCCAATATATCACTTGACAGTAAGTAATCTACGGCTTCCTTTGCGTCCGTATCATTCAAAATGACGACTATCTTTCCTTGGAAAAGAACCTGTGGAAGGGTGGATATAATTTTCTTATCAAATTTATTATATATGCTTTTTTTCATTTCTACATTCTAACGATTTGCAAAAATAGAAAAAAGTTATGAAAATATACTCGTTTCTAACATTTTTCACTATTTTTGCAGATAAATTCATTATTAAAGCGGAATATGGGTAGAAAAAAATCTGAGCGCAAAACAAAGAATGCGCTCAGTGTCTCAAACAATATACTAAGTAACGAAAAAACAGATTTTCTCTTGGGCATTATCTTAATGCTGGTATCGGTCATTGTAATTATAGCTATGATCTCTTATTTCAACACTGGGCGGGCAGATCAAAGCATTCTTGAAGATATGAGGCCGGGAGAATGGCTCAATAATAATAAGGAATTTTCTAATTACTGCGGTAGCTTCGGTGCCATCATATCTTATATTTTAATTACAGAAAGTTTTGGATTTCCTGCATTTTTCATTCCTATTTTTATCATTATTGTCAGTCTCAAACTGATGAAAGTATATAATATAAATTTATGGAAGTGGTTCTTCGGTACAATGCTTATCATGATTTGGAGCTCTATTACACTTGCAAAATTCCTAACACCGATTATGGGAGATCAGGTCTTTAATCCCGGAGGTAATCATGGGCTCTTCTGTGTACAGAAGATAGAAAACCTAATAGGTCCCCCCGGACTTACTGCTTTACTTCTGTTTGTTGCTTTAGCATTCCTAACTTATTTAAGTGCTGAGACGATTAATATTGTTCGCAAAGCACTGAATCCTGTAAAATATTTGACTTCAAAAGTAAAACTTACCATAACAAATAATCATAACGAAAAAGAGGAAATTAATAATCTTGCTTCAGAATATACAGAAAAATATGGTCAAGAAGATGTAAGTATATCCACTGAAGACGAAAATTCTCCGGTTATTGATCTGACAAATTTTAAATCATCGGAGACCAAGATGGCTCAAAAAAATGAAAGCAATTTCTCTGATGATAAGTCAACAGAGAAGCTCACAATAGAAGTTGCACAGGCGGATGAAAAAGCACTTGGAGCAACTTTAACAGCTCAGGAAGCGCTCGACACCCCAATCAATCCACGTGAACCATTTACCAAATACAAGTTTCCCACGCTGGATTTACTCAAAAAATACAGTCATGATGATAAACCCAAGGTAGATGAAGAGGAAATACGTGCTAACAATGCTCGCATCGTAGAGGTATTGCATAACTTCGGTGTTGAGATACGCGAAATAAAAGCCACTGTAGGCCCAACCATAACACTGTATGAAATTACTCCTGCCGAAGGTGTGCGGATTTCAAAGATACGCAATCTCGAAGATGATATAGCTCTTAGTTTATCAGCTCTTGGAATCAGAATCATAGCCCCGATACCCGGTAAAGGAACGATAGGTATTGAGGTTCCGAATAAGAAACCTAATACCGTTTCTATGGAGAGTATCCTAAATTCCAGAAAATTTCAGGAGACCACTATGGAACTTCCTCTTGCTATTGGTAAAACCATTACGAACGATGTGTTCATGGTAGATTTAGCAAAAATTCCTCATTTGTTGGTTGCAGGTGCAACCGGTCAAGGCAAGTCTGTAGGTTTGAACACCATTATCACATCACTGCTATATAAGAAACATCCCAATGAATTAAAAATTATTCTGATCGATCCTAAGAAAGTTGAGTTCAGTGTATATAGCCCAATTGCCGATCATTTCATGGCAACAGTACCGGATAATGAGGATGAACCGATCATCACAGATGTTACAAAAGTTGTCAAAACCCTAAATTCTTTATGCACGCTAATGGATCATAGGTATGATATGTTGAAGTTGGCAGGGGCAAGGAATATTAAAGAATACAACCGAAAAGTTATAAATCATCAGTTAAATTTGACAAAAGGACATGAATACATGCCTTATATCGTTGTCATCATCGATGAATATGGAGACCTTATTATGACAGCCGGAAAAGAAATTGAGCTGCCAATAACAAGAATTGCTCAACTCGCACGTGCCGTCGGTATTCATATGATCATTGCAACACAACGTCCTACCACCAATATTATTACAGGCAGCATTAAAGCCAACTTCCCCGGTAGAATGGCTTTTAAAGTCAGTGCTATGATTGATTCAAGGACTATACTCGACCGCCCCGGAGCTAATCAATTAATCGGTCGAGGTGATATGCTCTTTCTTAGTGGAAATGAACCGGTACGCGTACAGTGTGCATTTGTGGATACTCCGGAAATAGAGAAAATCAATGAATACATATCAAATCAACCCGGCCCCGTAGAGCCTATATTGCTGCCAGAACCCATATCGGATGGAAAAAATGGAGAAGTCAAAGGAGGAGGTGACATACAAATGATCGATCCTTATTTCGAAGAGGCTGCACGCGCTATCGTGACATCACAACAAGGTTCTACAAGTATGATCCAACGGCGGTTCTCCATTGGCTATAATCGTGCCGGAAGATTGATGGATCAGCTAGAAACTGCTGGAATTGTCGGTCCTGCACAAGGCAGTAAACCGAGAGATGTATTAGTACAAGACGAGAACACTTTGATTACAATCATCAATTCTTTCCGCCAATAATAAATATAATTCTAAAACTTATTAAAAAAATATGGACTTCAAAAAAAGATTGTTATTCATCATATTTCTTTTAAGTTTCTTAGGTAAAATAAACGCTGTTAATGACACACAGGCAAAAGTTGTATTAGATAAAACTGCAGCCTGCATCAGTAATAAGGATGGCGCATCTGCCAATTTTCAAATGTCAAGCGGTAAAATTGCGACAACAAGCGGTTTTATTGCCATAAAAGGGAAGAAATTTTATGCCCATACTGCACAAGCTATCGTTTGGTATGATGGAAAGACGCAGTGGACTTATATGAAAAAGACGAACGAGATAAACGTTTCAACTCCTACCTCAGCACAGCAAATCTCTATGAATCCCTATACTTTTATTAACATGTATCGTTCAGGATACAACCTCACAATGAAAACTATCGGCAATAACTATCAAGTATATTTATCGGCGACAGATACACATAAAGTCATCAAAGAAATGTATATTCTTATTAATAAAAATTCTTACCAACCAGTTCAAATTAAGATGCATCAGAAAGATGGATGGATGACTATTAACATCACAAATTTTAAAACAAAGAGTATTCCCAACTCTACCTTTATCTTTAGAGCTAAAGATTATCCTACAGCAGAGATCATTGATTTAAGATAAAAGGCGGTATCAATATTCTGTACTATAATGAATATCAAGGAGAACTTTTATTCCGTTAAATATACGATTGAATTCTTTCATACCCTTTATCGACATAGGAGGCTTTCTCAAAAACGCAGTTTCAGCTATCAACAAAACCGCGTTGCCAAGTTTATGCTCGGTATTATATGTCTTTTTATCATTGCATATTTAATGCTTATTGCCGTAACATTGTCGTTAGCGGTAAACAATGATAAATCGATAACGCCGATAGAATTTATTCTTGGTATCAGTCCTTTTATCCTTACTCTCGACTTCCTTTTCAGGTTTATAGTTCAGCAAACTCCTGCGCAACTTATTAAGCCTTATGTTCTTTTACCTGTACCTCGACATTTATGCATTGATAGTTTTATCGTCAGCTCCTTGTTCTCCATAGGAAACTTCATATGGTTTGCCCTACTTATTCCCTATATTATCATGTCCGTCTTTTTCAGTTATGGTCTACTATTATCATTAGGGCTACTTCTTTTCTATGTCGTTATTATTTTCGCAAATAGTCAATGGTATGCCATCGTAAGAACTCTGATTAACGATCACATCGCGTGGTGGATATTACCGATGGGTATATATGCCTTTTTGTACAGTCCAAGCTATATTGGTGAAAAATCAGGAATAGATAATCTTTGCGATACATATGCAAAGATCGGGACCTCCATCACCGACGGTTCTCCCTTTCCATACATCGTTGCAGCTATCCTCTTGTTCATAGTTATATTTTGTAACAGGAAGTTACAATACAGCCATATCATGAAAGAACTGTCGCATGCAGACCAGAATATCCATCATAAAATTAGAAATTACTCTTTTCTCAGCACATTAGGTGAGTATGGAAAATACTTTCAATTAGAGGTAAAAATGACTCTTAGAAATAAAAATCCAAGGAAGAGTTTCATCTTCTCGTCTTTAATAATATTAATATTTTCCCTTCTTATCTCATTCAGCAGAATATATGATTCCAAGTATTATGCCAACTTCTTTTGTCTTTACAACTACGTAATCTTCGGTTCAATGATACTCATCAAAATTATGTGCTATGAAGCTAATTTCATAGACTGTCTGATGGTTAAAAAAGAAAATATTCTTTTGCTGCTGAGAGCAAAATATTTCTTTTACTCCATCATTTTGATATTCCCTTTCTTGCTGATGTTACCCACAGTTTTTATGGAAAAATGGTCTTTACTCATGTTAGTTTCATATGCTGTATTCACTGCAGGCGTACAATATTTCATCCTCTTTCAAATGGCTGTGTATAATACTCAAACGATACCACTTAATACAAAATACATCAGCCGTTCAGGATTTGAAAACAATTATTTCCAAGTTGGAGTAGAAATGATATGCCTATTCATCCCGATGACATTGGCTTCTTTTCTGCAAACGTTGATCGGAGATACGAAGGCATATATACTGATGCTTGTGTTAGGAACGGTATTCATCGCATTACATAAAGTATGGCTTCGCAATATCTATACACGAATGATGAAAAGAAAATATAAACTACTTGACAGCTATCATACATCAAAGTAAATTCCACATATATTTTACATTAAACCAATATGCCGCCTCTAACACGTTAAAAAATACCGCCTATTGTAAATATCCGCCATGTATATCTGTGATAAATATATCATCTATTGTGCATACCTATAACAAATTTGTAAAAAATGTAAAAGATTTTACAGGATTACACCTCTTTTTAATCTCTCGCTCCGCCCACACACGTTTCTTCTAAATCGCTAACAACCGAACCTGCAAAAGCAGTATAAATTAATTGTTTTTAACTCATAAGCATTTGTAATTTCCAGATTATAATTTGTAACATTCGTTTTTTTTCAGTTACTTTGCAACAACATAAAGTAACTAAAAACTTGTTTTTATGACAAACACAACGGAAAGAGAAAATCTCTGTGGACTGAAACGTGAGGATTTTCAGACTACAATCAACGGTAAGAAAGTAGACCTATATATTCTTAGAAATGAAGTCGGCAACGAAGTTGCCATCACAAATTACGGAGGAGCCATTGTTGCAATTATGGTACCCGATAAAAACGGGAAACATGCTAATGTAATTCAGGGGCACGATAATATTAAAGATGTAATAGAATCTCCGGAGCCTTACCTTTCCACATTGATTGGAAGATATGGCAATAGAATAGCAAAAGGCAAATTCCAACTGCATGGAAAAGAATACAGTCTACCGATTAATAACGGTCCGAACTGCCTTCATGGAGGGAAAAAGGGCTTTAATGCCAAGGTATGGGAAGCTCTCCAAATGAATGAACAGACGCTGGTTCTGAAATATGTCAGTCCTTATGGCGAAGAAGGCTTCTCGGGCGAAGTCAAAGTTACTGTAGTCTATAGCTTTAACAATAATAACGAACTGGTCATTGATTATATGGCCACCACCAATAAGAAAACCATCATCAATCTTACAAGTCATGGTTTCTTTTCTTTAGCCGGTATCGGCAATCCCACACCCACTATTGAAAATTTGATTTGTGAGATCAATGCAGATTTCTATTTGCCAATCGACAAAACTTCTATCCCAACAGGAGAAATCCGCTTTGTAGAAAGCACTCCCTTTGATTTCAGACACCCTAAAACCATTGGGCAGGATATTGATGCAAAAGATGAACAAATACAAAACGGTGCAGGATACGATCATTGCTATGTGCTGAATAAGAAAGAAGAAGGCGAACTCAGTTTTGCAGCAAGAATAAAAGAGCCCGTCAGCGGTCGGACAATGGAAGTATATACAACTGAGCCCGGTGTACAATTATATACAGACAATTGGGCAGACGGATATAAAGGGCAGCATGGAGCTACATTTCCTCGCCGAAGTGCTGTCTGTTTCGAGGCGCAACATTTCCCCGATAGCCCCAATCATCCATACTTCCCATCGGTTGTTTTGAAAGAAGGTCAAATGTATAAGCAAAAAACAATTTATAAGTTTGGAGTAGAAAAACAATAACATAATTATATAACTAAAAACATTTTAAATTAAATGGAGAATACAACAAAAAAACAAAGTAGCATCATTGCGATTGTCACAATGATGTTTCTTTACGCCATGATTTCATTTGTAACAAATCTGGCAGCACCTATTGGAGTTATTTGGAAAAATGCATTCCAAGGTGATAGTGCGAATACAGTAGGAATGCTTGGTAATGCGATGAACTTCCTTGCATACTTTTTTATGGGAATACCCGCCGGTAAGATGCTGTCTAAAATAGGCTATAAGAAGACTGCTCTCGCCGGTATCATCCTTGGCTTTGCAGGCGTATTCGTTCAATTTTTATCTGGCTTTTTTGAAGCAGACGCCAGAGTAACCGGATTTGTTATCTACCTTTTGGGAGCATTTATCGGTGGTTTCTGTGTATGTATCCTTAATACAGTTGTCAATCCAATGCTTAATCTTCTTGGTGGAGGTGGAAATAGAGGCAATCAGTTGAACCTCATCGGTGGAACATTGAACTCTCTGACAGGTACTCTTACACCGCTATTGGTCGGCGCACTGATTGGCACAGTAACCAAAGATACTGCCATGGTAGACATAAACCTTGTTCTATACATTGCAATGGGAGTATTTGCAGTAGTTTTTGTTATACTGATGTTTATTCCTATCCAAGATCCACAAGTTGGAAAAACTACTGCAGAAACCGTATTCGAACACAGCCCTTGGGCCTTTCGCCATTTTGTGTTGGGAGTTATCGGCATTTTCTTTTATGTAGGAATAGAAGTAGGTATCCCCGGAACAATGATATTCTATCTTTCCGATACGACGACAGCCGGTGGGGGACTTCTTAAAAATGCCGTTGCTATTGCCGGCACCGTGGCTGCAACATATTGGTTCTTAATGTTGGTAGGACGTTTTACTGCCGGATTTATTGCCAACAAGATATCAAGCAAAACGATGGTAACAGTTACAACAATTTGCGCTATAACTCTTATCGTTTTTGCAATCATGCTCGGAAAGACCATTACTGTTTCCATGCCGGTATTTACCGGTTCCTCTTTTGAAATGGTAACTGTTCCTATTGCTGCCTTGCTCTTTGTTCTTTGCGGTCTCTGTACTTCTGTTATGTGGCCATGTATATTCAACCTTGCCACAGAGGGTTTGGGAAAATATACGGCAGCAGCATCGGGTATCTTTATGATGATGGTTGTCGGTGGGGGTATTCTTCCATTGTTACAAAATTTCATTGCAGATAATGCTGGCTACTTAATATCCTACATTGTACCACTCATCGGATTGGCATATCTCTGCTTCTATGCTATTGCAGGCAGTAAGAATGTCAATAAAAATATCCCTGTAGAATAAAATTGATATTGGCGCATTGATTATTTTATTTCTCAATGCGCCAAATATATTGAATATTAACTATCTAAATAAGATTATTATGGACATTGAACATGTAAGGAGTCGTTTTATCAAGCATTTTGACGGTAAGACAGGTAATATTTACGCGTCTCCCGGACGTATAAATCTTATAGGCGAACATACAGACTATAATGGCGGATTTGTATTTCCGGGAGCAGTGGATAAAGGTATCATGGCAGAACTTCGTCCGAATGGGACAAATACAGTTATGTGCTACTCTATCGACTTGAAAGACCGTGTTGAATTTAAGGTGGATGATCCTAAAGGGCCAAGAGCTAGCTGGGCACGATATATCTATGGCATCATCCAAGAAATGAAGAAGTTAGGAGTAGACGTCAAAGGATTTAATACTGCCTTTTCTGGAGATGTTCCATTGGGAGCTGGTATGTCCTCTTCTGCAGCTCTTGAAAGTTGCTTCGCTTTTGCCTTGAACGATTTGTTCGGCGACAATAAGGTATCGAAATGGGATATGGTGTTGGCTGGTCAGGCTACTGAACATAATTATTGTGGTGTGAATTGTGGCATTATGGATCAGTTTGCCTCAGTATTCGGACAGGCTGGTAAACTGATGCGTCTTGATTGCAGAAGTCGTGAGTTTGAATATTTCCCATTCAATCCGGAAGGTTATAAACTTGTTCTTTTAGATAGTAAAGTGAAACATGAGCTGGCATCTTCTGCCTATAACGATCGTCGTAAAAGCTGTGAAAACGTAGTTGCTGCACTTCAAAGAAAGTTTACAGACAAAAAGATAGAAACTTTACGTGATGCAGATTGGGAGATGCTTGAAGCAGTTAAGGGCGATGTGTCTGAAGAAGATTATAAACGGGCTCATTATGTTTTGGGCGAAAAAGATCGTGTGCTTGCCGTTTGTGATGCACTGAATGCTAGTGATTACGAAACTGTGGGCCAAAAGATGTACGAAACACATTATGGATTGAGTAAGGAATATGAAGTGTCTTGTGCAGAACTTGATTACTTGAATGAATTGGCCAAAGAAAGCGGTGTTACCGGGAGTCGCATCATGGGAGGCGGCTTTGGAGGTTGTACTATCAACTTAGTAAAGAATGATCTCTATGATAAATTTATTATAGATGCTAAAAATAAATATGCAGCAAAATTCGGTCATGCTCCGGCTGTTTACGATGTAGTAATCAGCGATGGCTCACGAAAAATTTGCTAACACGATATTAATAGACTTAATTAGGAGCCTGATATCATATTTTTGGTACAGGCTCTTTCACTAAAAACAATTGTTGATATGAAAAAGGCAAAAGGATCTATTTGGGGAATAGGTATTTTATTCGTAGTTTTTTCTGCATGTTCTTCAAATAGCAAATTTACAGAATCGGGATTAGATCCGGCAAGATTTGATACTACAATCAATAATAAACCGGTGAAGCTCTATGTTCTGAAAAATGCAAATAACATGGAAGTTTGTGTTACCAATTTCGGTGGAAGAATTGTTTCTATCTGTGTTCCAAATAAAAATGGAACTCCGACCGATGTCGTATTAGGTTATGATAATATTGCCCAATATGCAGATTCGGTGAACAGTCCCAGTGATTTCGGCGCTGCAATCGGGCGTTATGCTAACCGTATTAATAAAGGGAAGATCACGGTTGCCGGTAAACAGATACAATTGCCCACCAATAATTACGGACACTGTTTACATGGTGGTCCATCAGGATGGCAATATCAGGTATATGATGGAAAACAATTAAACGATTCAACTCTTCAATTAACCATAAAATCTCCCGATGGAGACAATAACTTTCCGGGAAATGTAACGGCAACAGTTACCTATACTGTTAAAAACGATGGCATTTTAGATATGATATTCGAAGCAACCACAGACGCCGAGACTGTTATCAATATGACAAATCATTCATATTTCAATCTATCCGGAGATCCATCGAAACCGGGTACGAATATGGTGTTGTATATCAATGCAGATAATTACACGCCAACAGACAGCACATATATGACTACCGGTGAAATAAAATCGGTGTATGGCACCCCAATGGATTTCACCAAACGTCATGCCCTCTATCAAACTATTGGCGATACCTCATTCCAGCAAATAAAGAATGCCAATGGCTACGATCATAACTGGGTATTGAACACCTATAAGAATGGTAAAGGAGATGATACGAAAGTTGCAGCAAGCCTTTACTCCCCTGAATCTGGTATTTTCATGGAAGTTTTCACTAATGAACCGGGCATCCAAGTCTACACAGGCAACTTCCTCGGCTCGGGAGTTAAGGGTAAAAGAGGCATTGCTTATCCACGCCAAGCCTCCGTGTGCCTTGAAACTCAAAAATATCCTGATTCTCCCAATAAAAGTAACTGGCCCTCTCCTTACCTAAAACCCGGAGAGAAATATTACAGCCATGCTGCTTATAAATTCAGTGTAAAATAATATGTAATAAATCATACAGACCGATCAGATTTACTGATTGGTCTGTTTTTTATTTATATTAATTTACTTGATAACAATAATATAGATCAAAAATGTGATCGTTAATATAAAAAACAAATAAATATATAGTCTTTCTCAATATAAAATGGTATATTTGCATAAAATTAAAATGGGAAAACTAATATGATGAACGACAATAAACTAATGCGAAAAGCAGCGGATAATATTCGCATACTTGCAGTGTCTATGGTAGAAAATGCAAAGTCGGGACATCCCGGTGGTGCTATGGGAGGTGCCGATTTTATCAATGTGCTCTTTTCTGAATATTTGATTTATGATCCTAAAAATCCCACATGGGAGGGACGTGATCGTTTCTATTTGGATCCGGGGCATATGTCGTCCATGTTATATTCTGTTCTTACATTACAGGGAAAATATACCATTGAAGACCTGAAGAATTTCAGGCAATGGGGATCACCGACACCCGGACACCCAGAACGTAATATTGAACGGGGAATTGAAAATACGTCGGGGCCACTCGGTCAAGGACATACATACGCTGTAGGTGCTGCCATTGCCGAAAAATTTCTTGAAGCACGTTTGGGACATGAGGTAATGCAACATAAGATATATGCATATATTTCCGATGGTGGCATACAGGAAGAAATTTCGCAAGGTGCAGGTAGAATTGCCGGTCTTTTAGGACTGAATAATCTCATCATGTTCTACGATGCTAACGATGTACAGCTATCTACAGGTTGTGATGTTGTAATGGCCGAAGATACAGAGATGAAATATAAGGCTTGGGGATGGAATGTTATTACTATTGATGGTAACAACATAGACCAGATACGCATAGCACTCAACACTTCTCTTTCTGAGAAAAAACGCCCTACTCTTATCATCGGAAAGACTGTCATGGCAAAAGGTGCTTTACAAGCAGATGGCTCAAGCTATGAAGGCAACGTAAAAACACACGGCGCACCGCTTGGAAGAGACGCTTATATAAATACGGTGAAAAACCTTGGAGGCAATACGGAAAATCCTTTTGTTATCTTCCCAGAGACACGTGATATCTATGCACGAAGGCACGAAGAACTCATGTATATCGTAGGCAAACGTCATCAAGAGGAGGAGATTTGGACAAAGAAAAATCCAATAAAAGCGCAGCAGATGAAGGATTGGTTTACAGCCCGCTCTCCATTTGTTGACTGGAGCAGTATCGTACAACCTGCTAATGCAGCCACTCGTACGGCTTCTGCGAACTGTCTTAGCGTACTGGCAGAGCAGGTGCCAAATATGATTTGTTCTTCTGCCGATTTGTGTAATTCTGATAAAACTGATGGGTTCCTTAAGAAAACCCACAATATCCAAAGGGGAGACTTTACGGGGGCATTTTTCCAAGCAGGTGTCAGCGAATTAACTATGACATGCGTCTGCATTGGAATGTATCTGCACGGAGGCGTCATTCCTGCATGTGGAACTTTCTTTGTTTTCTCTGATTATATGAAACCTGCGATACGTATGGCTGCTCTTATGGAAGTTCCCATTAAATTCATCTGGAGTCATGATGCATTCCGCGTTGGTGAAGATGGCCCAACGCATGAACCTGTGGAGCAAGAAGCACAGATACGCTTGATGGAGAAGCTACAAAACCATCATGGAAAAGATTCCATGCGTGTATTCCGTCCTGCAGATGTACATGAGACGACGATCTGCTGGCAAATGGCAATGGAAAACATGGAGACGCCTACAGCACTGGTACTCTCACGCCAGACAATAGACGACCTTCCCGAAGGAAACGATTATGATGGGGTGCGTAAAGGGGCATACGTTATCGCAAATTCTGACAAGAACTTTGATGTAATATTGCTGGCATCCGGCTCTGAAGTGTCTACGCTCGTGGCAGGAGCTGATCTCTTACGAAAAGATAATATAAAGGTGAGGATCGTGAGCGTGCCGTCAGAGGGACTTTTCCGTCGACAAAGTATGGAATATCAAGAAAAAATATTACCTCATAACGCAAAGATATTCGGCCTAACAGCAGGCCTTCCTGTAACTTTGGAAGGCCTTGTGGGAAAAAACGGAAAAGTATTTGGATTATGTAGTTTTGGTTATTCTGCACCTTATAAGGTATTGAATGAAAAATTAGGATTTACCGCTGAAAATGTATATCGGCAAGTAAAGGATTTTTTATCTTAATCTTCACGTTTATATGGATATCAAAATAATAGGATTGGCCAGCGACCATGCCGGATATGAATTAAAACAATTCGTCATACAGTATCTGAAAGAAAAGGGCTATCGGTACAAAGACTATGGCACCTTCAGTAAGGATTCATGTGATTATCCAGACTATGGGCACGCTCTTGCAAAAGGCATAGAAAACGGAGAAGTATATCCCGGAATAGGAATTTGCGGAAGCGGCGAGGGTATCAGCATGACACTTAATAAGCATTCGAAGATAAGAGCTGGTCTTGCATGGATGCCAGAAATCGCTCATCTGATAAGACTACATAATGATGCCAATGTATTGGTAATGCCAGGAAGATTTATTAATCAAGAAACTGCACGACTGATTATGGATGAATTCTTCAATACAGATTTTGAAGGAGGTCGGCATGTGAGGCGAATCAATAAAATACCATTACAATAATCAAAGAGTTCCCTCGTGGAACTCTTTTTATTTTTCTTATTATAAACCACTAATCTCTTTATGGACACCAAAAACTTTCAATTCGAAATTTGTGCCAACAATGTAGAAAGTTGTTTGGCAGCTCAAGCCGGCGGAGCCCATCGTGTAGAACTGTGTGCAGGCATTCCCGAAGGCGGGACCACACCTTCATATGGAGAGATTGTTATGGCTCGAAAAGTTCTGGATAAGACGAAGTTGCATATTATCATACGCCCCCGCGGGGGTGATTTCACTTATACGTTTTCTGAAATTCAAAGAATGATTATCGACATAAAAGTATGTAAACAGCTGAATGTAGACGGTGTTGTGTTCGGCTGTCTTACTAATGATGGAAATATAGATATGGAACTCAACGCCATGTTACTGAAGCATTGTCAAGGACTCTCCGTTACATTCCATCGTGCTTTCGATCGTTGCAGAAATCCCTTTAAAGCCTTAGACCAGTTGGCCATACTCGGTTTCAACAGAATACTGACATCCGGACAACAACCTACCGTGGAATTAGGTACCCCCCTACTCCATCAATTACAAACACAAGCAGACCACCGTATTCATATCATTGCCGGGTGCGGTGTTAATGAAAACAACATTTTCAAAATATATACGGAAACCGGTGTACGCGAATATCATTTTTCTGCTCGTGAAAAATTCCTCTCCTCCGCTACATACATGAACAGTTCCGTTTACATGGGAGCACAGAGAATTGATGAAAACAGTTACGAACTAACAACTACAGAAAGAGTTAAGAAAACAATTTCTGCATTAATAGATAATCTATAATCTTAATAGAATAATGAAGAAACTACTCATTCCGGTCGTCATGTGCTTTGTTGGAATTGCAGCCTTTGCCACAGACAATGCACATTTCATCACAGATATCTCCTATCGAATGATAGTCAGAGAGGCATATAACAATAAGATGAAGTTTTTTGGAAACAAGTTTTTAAATTTCAAAGATGTTCATCTTACCACTCCAGAACAGGAAGCTCTCGAATTTCTTTATGCCTATATGCCCATTGCCGATGTCACAGATTATCCGACTTCGTTCTATCTTGAAAATATAAAATCAAGCTTTCAAACAAAGCAAACAATGGCTTGGGGAAAGAAAATTCCCGAACTTCTTTTCCGACATTTCGTATTGCCGATACGTGTTAATAACGAAAATTTAGACAGTTCACGCATTGTTATGTATAAAGAACTTTCAGGGCGTGTTAAAGGTATGTCGATGCAAGAAGCTATATTAGAAGTAAATCATTGGTGCCATGAGCATGTAACCTACCACCCGTCGGATGCCCGTACACTTTCCCCTTTAGCCTGCATGAAAACAGCTATTGGTCGATGCGGTGAGGAGAGCACGTTTACTGTGGCGGCATTACGATCTATCGGCATTCCCGCCCGACAGGTATATACTCCGCGCTGGGCGCATACTGACGATAACCATGCATGGGTAGAAGCTTGGGCTGATGGCAAATGGTATTTTATTGGAGCATGCGAACCGGAAGCGGTATTGAACATGGGCTGGTTCAATGCACCGGCCTCCCGTGCACTGTTGATGCATACCCGAGCATTCGGAGATTACCGAGGA
This sequence comes from Hoylesella oralis ATCC 33269, assembly GCF_000185145.2. Lineage (GTDB taxonomy): Bacteria > Bacteroidota > Bacteroidia > Bacteroidales > Bacteroidaceae > Prevotella > Prevotella phocaeensis. The sequence goes on along the minus strand of NZ_GL833119.1, from coordinate 1,879,701 downwards.
CAAGAAGAAGTGATGCTGCGAACCAGCAACTACACTGAGATTAATCTCATCGATAATTATGGTTCGTCAGCAAAAATCGATTTCCGTGTTATTGATGAAAAAGGACTGCCTGTGGAACAGGCCCGTGTAGAATTCAAGATATACAACTATGCTGAGTTCTATACAGCCGTAAACAAATACACCGATGCACAAGGAAAAACATTCCTTACAGCAGGAAAAGGCGACATGATAGTATGGGCTTCGAAAAACGGTAAGTATGGATTTGCCAAAGCCTCTTTCGGCAAAGATAAGATAGTAACTATCACTCTAACACACACACCGGCTACAGACGCAGCCCATATGATATTACCACTCGACTCAATGGATATTGTCCCGCCAGTCGAGCACACCATTCTTCCGAAGATTACCGCAGAACAAAACGACCGTAACAAACAGAGACTCGCAATAGAAGATTCTATCAGAAAGGCATACGAGGGCTCCTTTTACCAAGGGAATAACGCGTATCTGAAAAAAGCGCGTGGTAATTGGCATACTATCAGTCAATTCCTCGATCATCATAAAGATAATATTGAACGGGTATCGGAACTGTTGAATACATTAAGCGATAAGGATTTCTGTGATATTACCATGGAAATTCTTGAAGATAATTACAGTGCTCCGAGCAATCAGCTTTGCCCACGTGTCGAGAACGAAATGATTATTTCGCCCTTCAAACATATATTTACTGATGCTTTTCCGCCCCAAACAGCCATTGCATTCCGCAATGATCCTGCCCTTTTGGTAAAGTGGATTAAACAAAACATCAAGATAAATCCGGATAAGAAAGCACTGAATATTGCACAAACACCGCTCGGTGTTTGGCGGTCAAGACTTACTGATGTCCGATCACGAGATATCTTTTTCGTGGATATGGCACGAAGTCTGAACATTCCTGCACGCAAAGATGTAATAACATCAAAGGTTCAATACCAGAAAGACAGACAGTGGATAGACGTCAATTTCGAACAGGATGAGCAGAAAATTGCCGATACGGGAACACTGATTTTGCAGTATTCACCAACAAAATATCTTGATAATCCGAAATATTACAGTCATTTCACGATCAGTAAAATTGAGAATGGACACGCCACATTGCTCAACTTCGACGAAGGACAAGTTGACATGGGGGGCGGAACCAGTTGGGATAATACCTTTAAAAATGGAATCAAGCTCGATGTGGGCACCTATCTGCTTGTTACGGGTACGCGGCTTGCCAACGGAAGTGTGCTTTCTACCTGTCGAATATTCAGCATTTATAAGAATCAAGAGACTAAACTCAATCTTTATCTTCGCACATCAACAACAGAAGTCAGCGTTATCGGCAACTTCGACAGCGAAGCCAAGTTCCTGCAAAACGGCAAAGATACGAGCATCTTATCACAAACAGGCCGAGGATATTTCGTTATAGGCATCTTAGATGTAGGACAAGAACCTACTAACCACGCGTTACGAGACATTTCAAGAGCAAAAATAGAATTGGATAAATGGCAACGACCATTCGTTTTATTATTCGAAAATGAAAAAGAACTGAATAAATTCAAGTCGGAGAATTACGGCATACTACCTCAAAAAACAATTCTCGGTATCGATAAAGACGGACGGATCAAAAAGCAGATTGTGGCTCAAATGAAACTTCAGAATGAAAATCTGTTACCTATCTTTATCATTGCAGACACATTTAACCGTGTTGTATTCTCCTCGCAAGGTTACACTATCGGATTGGGAGAGCAGATTGAAAAGGTGATCCATAAACTGTAATCGGCTATATTCTTATAACCCTTATTGTATTTTCATTAAAAGATACAATAACAACAACACCTCGCCGTAGAACCAAATTAAGAACATTCTACGGCGAGGCATGTATTTTGTTTCCGATAAACACAATCTCTACTTCCGATATATTCACTTTATATTAGCACCAAACATAGCATTTATCAGAAATAAAAATAAGTTGCATTGCATTTTTTATACAAAGTAGAATAAATCAAACCGGTAAATCGATAATAGAAAAAAATATATGCTATATGGAATATTTCCGGCATTTATGTTATACCCGAATACAATAAAAGACATGTGCCTGTACTCCTTATGCACTCAACCTCTTATCGATAATCTCGATTCCCTTTTGGGTGCAGAAGCCTCTAATTAACGTAAATACGATATTTCGGAATATATATTGCATGTCATATTCCTGATACATCTTTGTTTCCATTACATACTTCATGGCGACATTGCCTATTCTGGATATGATACCATAATCGAAATCAGGACGAAAGAAGCCCTCATGTATCCCTCGTTCGAAGAAACGGCACGCCTCTTCCTCATTCCTTTCATGCTCTTCTTCTAAAAACGCAGTAACTGTTTCGTACTTATGAATATCGGAATAGAACACCGGATTGGTCCTAGCAAGGTCTCCCATCTTCTTCTGATAGAATTCTATGATGATATCCATTACATTGTGTTCGGGTTGAATACTAAAAAATTTCATATAGGCAGCACTCTCATTATGGTAAAGGCGCACACCTTCCAATAGTAAATCCTCTTTATTCGAATATATTTCGTATAAAGTGCGCTTAGATATAGACAATCTTGTAGCTATATCATCCATCTTTACGGCACGAACACCTTTCTGCGTAAACTCCTCCATTGCCGTCTGTAATATTTTACCTTTTAATTCTTGGCGGTAAAGCGTTTGAGTGCAAGTTTTCTTCATAATGTATATAATAACATTACAAAGGTACAAAAAAACAAAAAACTCACTTAGTTTTAATGGTTTTTTACTAACTTTGCATTATTTCAGAAACGAAATAAACATTATTATCATGGTAAAGATTACAAAAGAAGATGCCCTAGCTTATCATCATAACGGGCGGCCGGGCAAGATAGAAGTAAAGCCTACCAAGCCTTACAGAACACAAACCGACCTTAGTTTAGCCTATTCTCCCGGTGTGGCATATCCATGCCTCGAAATTCAAAAGAATATAGACGACGCTTACAAATATACGGATAAAGGTAATCTTGTTGCCGTAATTTCGAACGGTACTGCCGTGTTAGGGCTCGGCGATATAGGTGCCACGAGCGGTAAACCGGTGATGGAAGGCAAAGGATTGCTATTTAAAATTTATGGAGGTATTGATGTTTTCGATATCGAAATAGACGAGAAAGATCCTGAAAAGTTCTGCGAAGTCGTAGAAAAAATAGCCCCTACTTTCGGAGGAATAAATTTAGAAGACATTAAAGCACCCGAATGTTTCTACATAGAAGAACGTCTGAAGAAGACACTAGATATTCCTGTTATGCATGACGACCAACACGGTACGGCGATTATTTCTGCTGCAGGACTGAAAAATGCACTGGAGGTTGCAGGTAAAGATATCTCCAAAGTAAAATTGGTTATCAATGGAGCGGGCGCAGCTGCCATTAGTTGCACCAAATTATATGTGGCTCTTGGAGCGAAAGTAGAAAATATTGTTATGCTCGATTCCAAGGGTGTAATCACTATAGATAGGAAAGACCTGACTTCTCAGAAAAAACAATTTGCTACGAAACGCAAAGATGTACACACATTGGAAGAAGCAATCAAAGGTGCCGACGTATTTGTAGGCTTATCAAAAGGCAATATTCTTACCCAAGACATGATTCGTTCGATGGCCGACAGTCCTATCGTGTTCGCCTTGGCAAATCCTGTTCCCGAGATTTCGTATGAAGATGCTATGGCAAGTCGCCCCGATGTATTGATGTCTACAGGGCGGTCAGACTATCCCAATCAAATCAATAATGTCATAGGATTTCCATATATCTTCCGTGGAGCCCTCGATGTACATGCAAAGGCCATCAATGAAGAAATGAAATTGGCCGCAGTTATAGCCATTGCCGATCTTGCCAAGCAACCGGTCCCCGATGTAGTAAATGATGTGTATCGAGTAAACGATTTAACTTTTGGACCAAAATATTTCATTCCAAAGCCCGTAGACCCGAGATTGATTACCGAAGTAAGTGCTGCAGTTGCCAAGGCTGCAATAGAAAGCGGTGTAGCCCGTAAGACCATAACGGATTGGGATGCTTATAAAAAAGGCTTGATGCAACTATTAGGGCAAGAAACCAAGCTCACTCGTAAGCTTCATGATACGGCACGCCTTCATCCGCAACGTGTTGTATTTGCCGAAGGCGGACATCCTACAATGATGAAAGCTGCTGTTCAGGCCAAACTCGAAGGCATCTGCAACCCTATCCTTCTTGGCAATGTAGACAGGCTGAAACGGCTGGCACAGCGCTTGAAACTCGATCTTACCGGTATAGAACTCATCGATATGCGTGCAGATCAAGAACAAGGACGGCGTGCTACATTTGCAAAACACTTGGCGGAGAAACTCGCAAGAAAAGGCTACACTTTCGAAGAGGCATACGATAAAATGTACGAACGTAACTATTTCGGCATGTCTATGGTAGACCACGGAGATGCCGATGCCTTCATAACAGGCCTGTACACAAAATATTCTAATACGATCAAGGTGGCTAAAGAGGTTGTCGGTATAAGACCAGAATATAAGACGTTTGCTACTATGCACATTCTTAACACTAAGAAAGGAACATACTATATTGCAGACACATTGATTAACCGGCATCCGGATGAGAACGTACTATACGATGTTGCAAAACTGTGCAAGCATTCTGTAAAGTTTTTCAATGATGAACCTGTCATGGCCATGATCAGTTACTCTAACTTCGGTACGGATGAAGTTGGAAGCCCAATGAAAGTACATGCTGCTGTAGAAAGACTGCAACAAGAATATCCGGACTTAGCTGTTGACGGAGAAATGCAAGTAAACTTCGCTTTAGATAAGGAGCTCCGTGATGACAAATATCCGTTTACAAGGCTGAAAGGCAAGGATGTTAATACACTCGTATTTCCGAATATGAGCAGTGCAAACGGCTGCTATAAACTTTTGCAGGCCTTGGCACCAGAGGCAGAAATCATTGGCCCGATACAAATGGGACTCAATAAGCCGATACACTTTACAGACTTCGAATGTTCAGTTCGTGATATCGTCAACATTACAGCTGTCGCCGTAATCGATGCTTATGTAGAGAAAATAAAAGAAAAGAAATAATTTATAAAGATACAATGGGGATGCTATCTCGCGTAGGTAACATCCCTATTATTATAATACCCCGCAACATGATTACATTTCCTTGTGCAAAAATCAATTTAGGTCTTAATATTATTGAGAAAAGAACCGATGGTTACCATAATTTAGAAACGGTTTTCTACCCTATTCCACTATATGACGTTCTCGAAATAAAGTCTATGGATGAGCATTTTCCATCGGAACAACCGTGTGATTTAAAGACAACAGGGAACGTTATCGATTGCAACGAGAGCGATAACCTTGTAATCAAAGCTTATCAGTTATTATCTAAAGATTTCAAAATCCCACGTGTGCATGCTCATCTATATAAGCAAATTCCACCACAGGCAGGGCTGGGAGGCGGCTCAAGTGATGCAGCCTATATGATTAGATTGCTTGACGAACGCTTCAGACTCAACCTCGGAAATGCAGAAATGGAAAGATATGCGGCCAAATTAGGTGCGGATTGTGCATTTTTCATCACATCCGAACCTTCTTTTGCCACCGGTATTGGCGACTGTCTATCGCCCGTCGATACTCCCAAAGGTAATCTTAAAGGTTACTATCTTTGCATCGTAAAGCCCGATGTTGCCGTTTCGACTAAAGATGCTTACGCTGATATCGTTCCACACAAAGCAGAAAAATGCTGTCGAGATATAGTAAAACAGCCAATCGAAACATGGAAAAACGAACTAAAAAATGATTTTGAACTCCCCGTATTTGCCCGATATCCCGTTCTTAAAGATATTAAAGAAGAATTATATCATAACGGAGCTGTGTATGCATCTATGTCAGGAAGTGGAAGCGCCATCTATGGCATTTTCCAAAATGATCCCGCTCCGTCGTTAGCACAAGATTTCAATGCCTGTTTTTTTTCTTGTATGAAACTGTAACAAACAACTATTTAAGCACCTTATATTTGGCAAATTTAAGAAGCAATTGCTTGGTTCCGGCATTCTTAAATTCAACGGTAGCCTTAGTATTCTCGCCAGTTCCTTCAACCTTGATCACAGTGCCAACACCAAATCTTTGATGCTCTATAATATCCCCCTCACTCAACAATACAGAATTTGCAGTGGATATATCGGATGGATGCCTACCCGTTATCTTCGGTTTTATATCGGCTCTAAACTGACTGGCTACAGGACGATTATTCTGTATATGGTCGTTATATCCATAATTGGCATCACCCCATGAGTGCCTTTCCATATACGATCGATTGGCAGGATATTTCTGTTCTCTTCTTTCACTCCATTGGTTACGGCTTCTTGCAAAATAGGATGTTGTCGCATCTTCTTCTTCTGTTTCGCTCTCAATCTTTAAATATTTAGCATCTAAATCCCGCAAGAAACGACTCGGAGTATCGAATTCCATCCTCCCAAAACGGTAACGATTTTTGGCATTCGTCAATATACAATGCTTCTTGGCTCGCGTAATGGCAACATACAACAGACGGCGTTCTTCCTCAAGTTCTCGCATAGAATTGCACGAAAGTGGACTGGGAAAGATGTTCTCCTCAAGACCTACGACAAATACCGTGGAAAACTCAAGGCCTTTGGCGGCATGAATAGTCATAAGTGAAACCTTGCTATCAGAATCATCCTCACTATCTATGTCCGTTAACAACGACACCTCTTGTAAGAAATCGGTTAAGTAGACTTCATTCTCCAGCCCTTCCTCCTTCCTGCCTTCCACAAAATCTTGCATTCCTGCAAGGAATTCGTCGAGATTTTCCTGTCGTGAAAGATCATCAGGATCGGTTCCTGAGTATATTTCGGCTGAAATGCCACTTGCTTTAATCATCTCTTTTCCTAACGTGTATGCATCGGCTGTGGCCACCCGTTCGACAAATTCCGTAATCAAAGTTTTAAAACCGTGCAGTTTCTGCAACGTAGTATTATTAATATCCAAACCGTATTGCTGCGGATCTAAAATTACATTCCAAAGACTCACGCTATGTTTATTTGCCGTAGAGGTAATCTTCGACATCGTTGTATTGCCGATTCCGCGTGTCGGATAGTTGATAATCCTTTTCAAAGCCTCGCTATCGAATGGATTTACTGCCATACGAAAATATGCAATAATATCCTTGATTTCCTTGCGCTGATAAAAACTCAATCCGCCATAAATGCGATATGGGATGTGTTGCCGGCGCATTTCTTCCTCAAAACTGCGGCTTTGAGAATTGGTACGATATAATATTGCGAAATCATTGTATTCACAATCGTCTTGTCGTTTGATGCGCTTGATATCTTTACAAACGATTATTGCTTCCTCTTTATCCGAATAGGCAGGTTTATAGACTATCTTCTCACCCTCATCATTCTTACTGAAAATTTCCTTTGGTATCTGCCTTTCGTTGTGCTTGATCAAGCTGTTGGCCGCCTGAACGATACGTTGAGTTGAACGATAATTCTGTTCTAATTTAAACAAACGGACTTCCTTATATATTTGTCGAAATCCCAACATGTTATCGATATTGGCTCCACGAAAACCGTAAATACTTTGTGCATCGTCTCCGACTACACAAATCTGCCGGTGTTCCTTGGTTAATTGCAAGACGACACACTGCTGTGCGTAATTTGTATCTTGATACTCGTCCACGAGTACATACCGAAAACGGTCGGCATATTTTGTTCTAATGTCGTCGTGCTCATTGAACAGTCTATATGTAAGCAATAGCAAATCATCGAAGTCCATAGCGTTAGATTGCTTACATTGCCGAGCATAAGCAGCATATATGGCACCTACCATCGGTACATGTGCTTCCTGATCGCGGCGGATAGCCTCTTTATCGGAGTTATACAGTACATCTGTTATCAACCGATTCTTAGCCATACTTATTTTGTTGTGCACACCGGCAGGCTTATACAGTTTATCGTCCAAGCCCATTTCTTTAATAATACTCTTTATTAGGGAACGGGAATCGGCTTCATCGTAAATGGTGAAATTAGAATTATAACCAAGTAATTCTGCTTCTACGCGTAAGATGCGCGAAAAAACGGAATGGAAAGTACCTATCTGCAACAGATGTACTGCATCATGCCCTATCAGATTGCCTATTCGGCTCTTCATTTCGTTTGCAGCCTTATTAGTAAATGTCAGTGCCAAAATATTCCAAGGCTTCATTCCACTGTGTAGCAAATAAGCAATCTTATAAGTCAACACCCTCGTTTTACCCGATCCGGCACCGGCAATAACGAGTTGTGGACCATCGGTATATTCCACAGCTTTGCGTTGACTATCGTTCAATTGATCTAATATGCTGTTCATTTTCTTTTACGATGATATATTCCTCCCGAAGTTGTATTAGGGTTAATATCCTCTCCCTCTTTAGGAAAGGTGGGGATAAATCTCATTTCTCTTCCTATCTTTATTTGACGTAAACGTATATAACCGCTTGGAGTTTTACTGCTAAACTTACGTGGATTGGGCAGTGTTGCCGCTATTAGTGCACAATCTGAACGACTGAGACTCTCGGCATCTTTAGCAAAATTATACTTAGCAACGGCATCTACGCCATATATACCGTCGCCCATTTCTATAGAGTTCAGATATACTTCCATGATACGTTGTTTACTCCACATCAGTTCTATGAGCGTAGTAAAGTACACTTCCAATCCTTTTCTGATCCAAGAGCGGCCGGGCCATAGAAATACATTCTTTGCCGTCTGCTGTGAAATGGTGCTTGCACCCAATTTGCGCTTATTTCCAGTCATATTACGCTTGGCAGCTTTCTCTATCGCAGCATAGTCGAAACCATGATGAAGTAAAAAACGCTGATCTTCACTCGCCATTACAGCAACAGGCATATGGGGAGATATGTGGCTCAACGACACCCAATGGTGATGCCACTCCACGCTTCTACCATCAGCAAGTTGCTCAAAAGTACGAATAAACATCAAAGGTGTGAAATATACGGGTACAAATCGATAAACGACTACCGCCAAAACAGTAGTACTAAAGAAAAAAGCCAGTGCCCATCGAAATATCTTTCTTACTAACTGCATATGAATAAAAATGGGCGCATGTATACCATGCGCCCATCGAATGATAGATACGAATTATTTAAGAGTTCCAGCATTTGCAGCATCGACCATTGCTTGAGAAGCATACATATATACTTCTACACGACGATTTAGCTGACGTCCGCTCTTGGTATCATTGCTCGCCACCGGATCAGAACTTCCCTTTCCAACAACATTCTTGAATTGGGATGCACTCACTCCGCAGTTTTCTAAATATGCCACAACGCTCTGTGCACGCTGATTGCTCAAAGGTATGTTGATACCATCGTTACCAGTAGAGTCGGTATGTCCGTAAATGTCAACATAGCAGTCGGCATTCTTTTTTAAGACAGTGGAAAATTTTGCCAACTCATTCTTGGAAGACTGATTCAGTTCCGCCTTATTCGTAGCGAACAAGATACCGCTATCGAAAGTAACCTTTACAGCTTTTAAACCGTTTGCATCGGTCACCTGTTCTACTTTGGCATTCTTTACTTGTGCAGCGGTCTCGGCAGCAACTTTATCCATATGCTTTCCAATAATAGCACCTGCACCGGCTCCAACAGCACCACCTATTGCTGCACCTACAGCTGCACCCTTGCCATGACCGGCTATCGCACCGATGATACCGCCGATAACGGCACCACCTCCTGCACCCAGAAGAGCGCCGGAACCTTGCTTGGTAGCACAGCTATCAAACATCAACACAAAACACATGAAAAGTGTTGTAATCTTCATTTTCTTCATAATCTCTAATCTTTATTGTTTAAATAAACTGCTTGCAAAGGTAATTGTTTTTTCATGATAATGTCATCATTACAACATTTTTTTGTAATTTTGCGGACAAATTTAAAAACGTAAGCATTTATATACATGGCAAAAGAATTAAAAGAATTAACCAAGCGGGCCGACAATTACAGTCAGTGGTACAATGATTTGGTGGTAAAAGCCGATTTGGCAGAGCAATCAGCCGTACGTGGCTGTATGGTCATTAAGCCCTACGGATATGCGATTTGGGAAAAAATGCAACAACAACTGGATAAAATGTTCAAAGAAACGGGTGCACAGAATGCGTATTTTCCACTGCTTATTCCGAAATCGTTCTTGAGCAGAGAGGCTGAACATGTAAAAGGATTTGCCAAAGAATGTGCAGTCGTTACGCATTATAGACTTAAATCGTCGGAAGATGGGCGTTCTGTCGAAGTAGATCCATCGGCACGACTCGATGAAGAGTTGATCATTCGTCCGACTTCTGAAACAATTATATGGAATACTTATAAAAACTGGATACATTCTTGGCGCGATTTGCCGTTGATGTGTAACCAATGGTGCAACGTTATGAGATGGGAAATGCGTACTCGTCCATTTCTCCGTACGTCAGAATTTCTGTGGCAAGAGGGACATACTGCACATGCTACCCGTGAAGAAGCCGAAGAAGAAGCTCAACAAATGCTTCGTGTATATGCGGAATTTGCAGAACAATGGATGGCTGTTCCCGTATTGCAAGGCGTGAAGAGCGAAACGGAACGCTTTGCAGGAGCACTCGATACATATACAATAGAGGCGATGATGCAAGACGGTAAGGCCTTGCAAAGCGGTACCAGCCACTTCTTAGGACAAAATTTTGCTAAGAGTTTCGATGTTACCTATTTAAATAAAGAGAACAAACCGGAATATGTATGGGCTACATCATGGGGAGTTTCAACCCGTTTGATCGGTGCTCTAATTATGACTCACAGCGATGACAATGGCCTTGTACTGCCTCCACGGCTCGCTCCTATTCAGGTCGTAATCATTCCGATCACGAAAGGTATAGAGCAATTACAGGCTATTTCTGCCAAGCTTTCCCCCATTATAGCCTCTCTTCGAGAGCTGGGTATCAATGTTAAATACGACGATACCGATAACAAACGCCCCGGATTTAAGTTTGCAGATTACGAGCTAAAGGGAGTCCCCGTACGTCTTGTAATGGGTGGACGTGATCTTGAAGACAATACGATTGAAGTAATGCGTCGTGATACTTTAGAAAAAGAAACTGTTTCCTTGGATGGTATCGTAGACTATGTAAAACACCTGCTCGACGATATGCAAAAGAATATTTTCGACAAAGCGCGTAAATATCGCGATGAAAGGGTTTACGAATGCCATGATTACGATGATTTCAAAGAAAGAATAAAGAATGGAGGCTTCTTCTTGTGCCACTGGGATGGAACGGAAGAGACGGAGGCTAAGATAAAAGAAGATACGCAGGCAACCATTCGCTGCGTGCCTTTTGCCTATGAACAGACCGAAGGCATAGACATGGTTTCGGGTAAACCGTCGAAACACAGAGTTATTATTGCACGCAGCTATTAAACGTTTTTGAAATATGAATTGGTTAATAAATCTTTTTACATCGACAGATTCAGTTGCACATATCGCATTGCTGTATGCCGTAGTTATCTCTGTCGGTGTATTATTGGGCAAGATAAAAGTCGGAGGTATCTCGTTAGGAGTCACGTTTGTGCTGTTTACCGGTATTCTTGCAGGGCATATCGGTTTTACCGCACCGACTAATATTCTCACTTTTATACAAGATTTCGGTTTGATTCTTTTTGTTTTCTGCATTGGTCTGCAGGTTGGTCCGGGCTTTTTCGAGAGCTTCCGCAAAGGGGGTATCACGCTGAATTTGCTTTCCACGGTACTGATTATTCTCAATGTCGGAGTAATGTTTGCCTGCTATTTTATCTTTTTCGACACAACAGATGTAAATAATCTCCCGATGATGGTTGGTACGCTTTACGGTGCCGTAACCAATACACCGGGACTCGGTGCTGCCAATGAGGCGTTGACTTCCGTATTTCAGAAAGGCTCCATTCCACAGATCGCCAGCGGATATGCCTGCGCTTATCCTCTCGGAGTTCTGGGTATCATCGGCGCCACAATAGCAATTAGATACATCTGTCACATCAGTCTGGAAAAAGAAGAAGAAGATTTAAATGTGGCTGAAGATGATAATCCGCACGCCAAACCCCACCAAATTCATCTTAAAGTACAGAACTCATTCATTGCCGGACGTACATTGGCGCAGATTTCGGAGTTCCTCAATCGCGACATTGTATGCACCCGTATCCTACACGATGGCAAAGTGACAATCCCCAAGAGAGATACGGTTTTTAATCTTGAAGATGAGGTTCTTATCGTTTGTGCAGAAGCTGATGCTGATGCCATACAAGCATTCATCGGCCCCTTGATAAGCAATTCTTGGGACTATGAAGACAAGACACAGCCGTTGGTATCCAAGCGTATTATTGTTACACGATCGTCTATGAGTGGTAAAGTACTCGGAAAGATGCATTTTTCTAGTGTCTATGGCGTGAATGTAACGAGAATAACCCGTCAGGGTATAGACTTGTTTGCAAGCCGAGACCATCATTTCCACGTCGGCGACCGTCTGATGGTAGTCGGACCGGAAGATAATGTAAATCGTGTTGCCGAACTGATGGGCAATTCTAATAAACATCTTAACACTCCGAATATCGCAACCATTTTCATCGGAATTATTGTAGGTATCATTTTCGGGAGTATTCCTTTGGCTATTCCGGGCATGCCTGTACCGTTGAAACTCGGTATTGCCGGCGGCCCTCTGATCATAGCAATCCTCATTGGAAGATACGGTGACAGACTTCGATTGGTTACTTACACTACAACTTCAGCCAATATGATGCTCCGTGAGATAGGACTCGTGCTATTTTTAGCCAGTGTAGGCATAAAAGCTGGTGCCGGCTTCTGGGAGACCGTAGTACAAGGTGACGGACTGAAATATGTATATACCGGTTTTCTCATTACTATAATCCCGATTCTCATCGTAGGAACCATTGCCCGCCTAACGTATAAACTCAATTATTATACCATAATGGGTATGATCGCCGGAACATGTACCGATCCACCGGCATTAGCCTATGCAAGTCAGATATGTTCCAAAGAGGCTCCTGCTGTAGGATATTCTACTGTTTATCCATTGAGTATGTTCCTAAGAATATTTATAGCTCAGCTCATCGTATTATTCTGCTGCCACGCGTAAGAGAAATAGGTCGAATTTGCCATTTAAACAATTCGACCTATTTAATTATTATCTTCTTCTTTAAGAAATGACGCCCCGATTTGTTAATATCTCATAAAATAAATGAAAGGCGCAGAGATAGATACTGCATCTATCAACTTTTCTTATTAATTTTGCATCCGATTTAGTCCGTGGAGGCTTGAATAAGTCTTGATAAATGTCAGGCGCCTTGCGGAAAAACCGTTTTTACGAAAAATAAATGTACGCAATTGTAGAAATTAACGGTCAACAGTTCAAGGTTGAACAAGGTAAAAAGCTCTTTGTTCATCACATCAAAGATGTTGAAACCGGCAAAACTGTTGAGTTCGACAAAGTACTGCTCGTAGACAAAGAAGGAACAGTAACAGTCGGTGCACCGACAGTAGAGGGTGCAAAGGTAGTAGTAGAAGTTGTGAACCCACTTGTAAAAGGTGACAAAGTCATCGTTTTCAAGATGAAGCGCAGAAAAGACTATCGTAAAAAGAATGGTCATCGTGCACAGTTCACCGAAGTAGAAGTTAAACAAGTAATCGCTTAAAGTAAAGGGAGGAATTCAGAAATGGCACATAAAAAAGGTGTAGGTAGTTCCAAGAACGGTCGTGAATCAGCTTCACAAAGATTAGGCGTAAAGATTTGGGGCGGTCAGAAGATTATCGCAGGCAACATTATCGTTCGTCAGCGGGGCACAAAGCACAATCCCGGAGAAAACGTTGCTATCGGCAAAGATGACACATTGTATGCTCTAACAGACGGAATTGTATATTTCCATAAAGGTCGTAGAGACAAGAGTACGGTTTCCGTACTGTCTGAAGAGGCGTATCGTGCTAAAACTCAAAAAGCTGAAGCATAGTATATAAAACAATAACTTATTCCGAACAAACAACAGAATGCCAGTCTTTCTTATGAAAGATTGGCATTTATGCGTTATAGACATTATGCATATTGCATATAAACAGACAAAATATTTTGCAAAAAGGATTTTGACACGAAATATTACGATTTAATATATTTTTTTTGTATTTTTGCGTTTAAATAATTACAACATATAAAAAGAAATAGTACATGCTCACACTTAAACTTATCAGTGAAGAAACTGAACGGGTGATAAAAGGTTTAGAGAAAAAACATTTCGAAGATGCACGCAAAACAATTGAAAATGTTCTTATCATAGATAGGCACCGTCGTGATGCTCAACAAAAACTTGATAAGAATAAACAACAGGCTAATCTTTTGGCAAAAGATATAGGCATGCTGATGAAGACAGGACGGAAAGAACAGGCCGAAGTGGTAAAGGCTCAAGTTGCAGAATTAAAGACATTTGATAAGAAACTGCAAGAAGAGATGGATAATGCTCAAAAAAAGATGACCGATATCCTGCTAACTATTCCGAACATTCCCAATGATAAAGTTCCTGAGGGTAAAGACGCCAACGATAACGTTGTTGTAAAAGAAGGCGGAGAGAAACCGGTTTTACCGGAAAATGCATTATGTCATTGGGATTTATGTAAAAAATATAATCTTGTGGACTTCGACCTTGGCGTGAAGATTACCGGAGCAGGCTTTCCCATATATATCGGCAAAATGGCACGTCTGCAACGTGCACTCGAAGCCTTTTTTCTTGACGAAGCTCGTAAAAGCGGATATCTCGAAGTGCAGCCTCCTTTCGTAGTAAACGAGGTCAGTGGCTATGGTACCGGTCAGTTGCCTGATAAAGAGGGACAGATGTATCATGCTAATTTAGATAATCTCTATCTGATACCTACAGCAGAGGTTCCTGTAACAAATATTTTCCGTGATACCATTCTTGAGGAAAAAGAACTTCCTATTAAACGTTGTGCCTATTCAGCATGTTTTCGTCGTGAAGCAGGAAGTTATGGCAAAGATGTACGTGGATTGAATCGCCTACATCAATTTGATAAAGTAGAATTGGTGCGTATCGATACCCCTGAACATTCTTACCAATCGTTACAAGAAATGCTTGATCATGTAGAAGGTTTATGCAAAAAATTAGAACTTCCTTACCATATTCTCCTACTATGTGGCGGCGATCAGAGTTTCACCTCTTCCATCTGTTACGACTTCGAGGTGTGGAGCGCAGCACAAAAACGCTGGCTGGAAGTAAGTTCTGTATCGAATTTCGAAAGCTATCAGGCCAATCGTCTGCATTGCCGCTATCGTCGTTTCGATAATAAAAAGATCGAATTATGCCATACCTTAAACGGTTCAGCATTGGCCTTGCCACGTATCGTTGCTACAATTCTTGAAAATAACCAAACACCGGAAGGTATCCGTGTCCCCAAAGTACTCATCCCCTATTGTGGTTTCGACTTGATAGATGATAAAAACTTCGGGTAATAGAGGTTTAGGTTAGATACTTACAACTATTCTCCTGATACAAAGACATTTATGAATAAAATCGCACGCAAGGAACAATTCTCTGAAAAAGTATTCCTCTTCGAGATTGAAGCTCCACCGATTGCCAAGAGTCGTAAAGCCGGAAATTTTGTCATCGTAAGAGTCGGTGAGAAAGGTGAACGCATACCTCTCACCATTGCCAATGCCAATATTGAAAAAGGCACAATAACCCTTGTTGTACAAAAAGTTGGATTATCTTCTATCAAGCTTTGTAATTTAAACAAAGGAGATTACGTTACAGATGTAGTAGGTCCTTTGGGCAATCCAACCCACATCGAGGACTTCGGTACTGTGGTTTGTGCCGGAGGTGGCGTGGGAGTTGCACCTATGTTGCCGATTATCAAAGCGTTGAAAGCTGCCGGTAACAGAGTGCTCTCCGTACTTGCGGGACGTTCAAAGGATTTAATTATCCTCGAAGACGAAGTGCGAAATAATTCTGATGAAACTATCATTATGACCGATGATGGTTCCTATGGAGAGAAGGGCGTCGTAACCATCGGCATAGAAAAACTTATCAATCAAGAACATATTGACAAGGTTTTTGCAATTGGGCCTCCGGTCATGATGAAATTCTGTTGTCTATTGACACAGAAATACAACATTCCTACCGATGTTTCGCTTAACACTATTATGGTAGATGGTACAGGAATGTGTGGAGCCTGTCGTCTGACAATCGGAGGAAAGACGAAATTCGTTTGTATCGATGGCCCCGAATTTGATGGTACGCTTGTTGATTGGGACGAGATGTTCAAACGAATGGGTACATTCAAGAAGGTAGAACGAGAAGAGTTAGAACGGTATGAAGAACATCTCAATATCACGAGTAGCATTGCTTCCGGCATAGAGGAATATCAAATCAGCATGGATGAAAAGCCTGTCGATGATACGATAGAGATGCTTACCGATCGAAACTCGCAATGGCGTAAGGACCTGCGCTCTTCCATGAAACCCAAGGAAAGAGTGATAATTAAACGAGTTATCATGCCAGAATTGGAACCTACTTACCGTGCCACGACACGATTGGAAGAAGTAAACAAGGGATTAACCAAGGAGATGGCATTAATGGAGGCCAAACGATGTCTTGATTGCGCCAAGCCGACTTGTGTGGAAGGCTGCCCGGTTAATATTAACATTCCGTCGTTTATCAAGAACATCGAACGTGGACAATTCCTTGCAGCCGCCAAAGTGCTGAAAGATACATCGGCACTGCCCGCTGTTTGTGGACGTGTATGTCCGCAAGAGAAACAATGCGAGAGCAGATGCATTCATCTGAAAATGAACGATCCGGCTGTTGCCATTGGCTATTTGGAACGCTTTGCCGCCGATTATGAACGAGAGAGTGGTAACATATCATTACCAGAAATCGCTCCTGCGAATGGTATTAAGATTGCAGTTATTGGTTCTGGGCCATCAGGATTGAGCTTTGCTGGTGATATGGCCAAAAGAGGATATGACGTTTATGTATTCGAAGCGTTACACGAAATCGGAGGCGTATTGAAGTATGGTATTCCCGAATTTCGATTGCCTAATCGGATTGTGGATGTCGAGATAGAGAATTTGCAGAAGATGGGCGTACATTTCCAGACCGACTGCATCATAGGTAAGACTATTTCCGTAGAAGAACTAAAAGAAAAAGAGTTCAAGGGAGTATTTGTCGGCTCGGGTGCCGGTCTTCCGAACTTCATGGGAATACCGGGAGAAAATAGCATCAACATTCTGTCGAGCAATGAATATCTTACTCGCGTTAATCTAATGGACGCCGCCAATCCTTCCACAGATACCCCCATCAATATTGGCAAGAAAGTTCTCGTAGTAGGCGGTGGAAACACGGCAATGGACTCGTGTCGTACAGCCAAACGCCTCGGTGCTGATGTCACATTGGTGTATCGCCGATCCGAGGTTGAGATGCCAGCACGTATTGAAGAGGTGAAGCACGCTAAGGAAGAAGGTATCAAGTTCCTTACCTTACACAATCCGATAGAATACTTAGCGGATGAAGACGGAGCCGTGAAAGCTGCGGTACTCCAAGAGATGCGTTTAGGTGAACCAGATGCAAGCGGTAGGCGCAGTCCAGAACCCATATTGGGTTCAACAAAGACTATTGACTTCGATCAAGTGATTATTGCCGTCGGCGTATCTCCAAATCCGCTTGTACCAAAGAGCATAAAAGGACTTGAGCTTGGTAGAAGAAATACGATTGTCGTTAATGAGCAAATGCAATCTTCCATCAAGAATATTTATGCCGGAGGAGACATCGTAAGAGGTGGAGCTACTGTGATCCTTGCCATGGGCGATGGTCGCCGTGCTGCTTTGAACATGCATAGCAGCCTAAGCAGTACAACTATATGTAAATAACAAGAAATGTTTATTTCTCTAAACGTCTAAACGGGAAAGGAACGCTTCTACTAAGAAGCCACTATTCAGTTATAATACCAGCAACAGCCCATTGTTGAGAAAGAGTGCGTGCATCATTCAGCGCGGTCTCTTTCTCTACGTCATATTCTCGTATGAGTAGGTTTGCAAGGTCTTCTACCGTAAATTCTTTATCATGAATATTTTTCCAAAGGTATGCAGAACTTTCATTCATGCTAATAATATTGCTGAAATCTATGTTTTCCTTTCCTTCTGCTACAATAATATGTTCTCCGCATACCGTACGAAGATTAAATCCTTTTTTCGTTTTCATCTCTAATCTTTACTTTAAATGGGTTTAAATAATTTGAGCCAAATTCTACGATAAGCGGCTAAAAGGTAGCGACGTATGGGATATAGTTTCATCCAAATTACAGAATATAACATCCATTTCCTCCCATCCGTGCGGTCTAACCGTATTCGTCCTTTACGATAAAATCCGACAACAGAGCCTTTTACATCTACTCTTTTACAATACTCTTCAGATAGATTACCGTCCCCCCTTAATACGATATTGTCACCATCGAAAGCTATAATACGATGCAAAACAAAATGTTTCGGAGCAATTTCTGCCAAAACCGCATCTCCGATATGAATGTCTTGCACTTTAGTTATCAATGCTTTATCGCGGTTATCTTCTAAAAAAGGTCGCATAGAAAATCCTCGAAGGCGTAACGTAACAGTATGCCCTTCTTCCAAAAACCTTACTATTTCCGGTAAAAACTCTGCATTTGCGAACTGTATTTCCTTTACTCCCAACTCTGTCTGTGGTGATGTATGCTCTTTCATGAAATAAAACTATCGATTATGCTTTTGCTATGGTTTTATGACATAATACAGCCGCATCCTCATTGGGAAGACAATGCAATGTATAGATATCCGTGGTCTCGATAATCTTTGTGATGGTATCACAGATACGACTATAGATATCTTCATCCCACATCATCGAAGAGCATGAGGGAAGAATTGATGCGAATGATTCCGTTGGAGATAACTTATCTATACTGTTTTCCGTAGCCCTGTCTATACGTGTTATAGCTCCAAGGCGAGCCTTCACATTACGATAACAAGGCGTTTTGCCACTCCATGGACTCCCGTAAATATAAGATATTCCATTTATCATACGAATAATCGGATTATCATCATTCATAAGATCGCACCCTTTTATATATCTCAGCCACATACTTACCTGCGTACTTTTCCCCGTACCACTCTTTGCAATGAATGCATATCCATACCCATTATTCCTTACAAGCGAAGCATGGATGAGGAGCGTATCATGAAGACTTCCGGCAAATGCAAAAATCAGCATAAGTGCATTATTCAGTCCGAAGCATCTCATATTGTAATTTCCATTGAGCGCACAGACACATTTAGAGAAATTCTTATTTGTCTGCAACAGACAACACCCAGTCCCGTCGATGTCTTTTATAATGTATTGGTATCCTCTATTATCCAATAAATCCACAATGATGTCCCCATTCCCTGTATCAAACGTTCTTATTCTTTCTCGATGTTCTTTGGGAATAACTTTCAAATTATCATCGACTGTCAATTCAAAAAATATCTCTTCCGATTTATTTTCTGTTTTAAAGGGTTCGAAAGATGGTAGCAAACGCATATCGTTCGGTTGCTGCCCTTTAAAATTAATTCTTATATGATGTTCTGCAACGATAAAGTCGTTTATACTGACATTCTCCATTATCGACAATCGGGATTTAAGAAAAGATTGAAAAATACTTTATAAAAAAGACTTTCACTTTTCCTTTAGTTTTTAGAAGTGGATATTGCAGTCTTTGTTTTTTCCTTCTTTTCTTTCTTTGCTGAAATCTTATTCAATTCGGATGGGTCCGGTACAACGGGAGTATATGAGAAATCTGCAGTTGTGATATACTTGATATTATAATTTCTGCCTTTGACATATCTTTTCTTCAACGACACGAATTTCTTTTCTATCATTTTACGAGACGTTGCAAAAAAGGTAACACAAGTGGGCTGAAAAACACCTTTCGACTCCATATATTGCTTCAACTGATAAGAATAACTATCCCTACCATACAAAAATCCATTTCTGGAAATATAGGCCGAATCCAACAACTGAATGTCGGTAAAATATACTGTAGAATCATTAAACGAAGCAGCAAAACCATATACATACACCTGCTTATTACGGTTTTTTGCCTGAACAGTTGAAGTTATCGCAACCAACGCGAATACTATCAATAATATTTTTTTCAATCTCATACCTTTAAATTACTAATTCAATCATCCTAAAAACGATTTGAGCAAGCTACTCTTCGTATTATTTCGGAGGCGTCTTATTGCTTTTTCTTTAATTTGTCTTACCCGTTCACGTGTCAAACCGAATTTATCTCCGATCTCTTCAAGCGTCATATCTTGCTGATTTATGCCAAAGAAAGCTTCTATAATCATGCGTTCTCTCTCATTAAGAAGCAAAAGTACTCTTGATATCTCATCACGAAGAGACTCCGACACAAGTCTTTCGTCTGCCGTAGGACTTTCCGTATTAGGCATGATATCCAACAGACTATTGTCCTCTCCTTCTGCAAAAGGTGCATCTACCGAAATATGTTTACCATTGATTTTCATTGCATCGATGATCTTTTCTTCAGGAAGATCGATACGATCTGCAATTTCTTCAATGCTCGGATGACGCTCATTTTCCTGCTCGAATTTATTGAGGGCTCTATTGATTTTATTCACAGAACCTACTTGGTTTAATGGCAATCTCACTATTCTGCTTTGTTCGGCGATAGCCTGCAAAATACTTTGCCTGATCCACCATACGGCATAAGAAATAAACTTAAATCCTCTTGTCTCATCGAATTTCTCTGCAGCTTTTATCAAACCGACATTTCCTTCATTAATAAGATCAGGTAAACTCAGTCCCTGATTTTGATATTGCTTGGCTACTGAAACCACAAATCTTAGGTTAGCTTTAGTAAGTTTTTCAAGGGCTTTCCTGTCTCCTTTCCTTATCCGTTGCGCCAACTCCACCTCTTCTTCAACAGATATAAGTTCTTCGTGCCCTATCTCTTGCAAGTATTTATCGAGCGATGCACTTTCTCGATTGGTAATAGATTTTGTGATTTTCAGTTGTCTCATTAGCCGGTTTCTTTTTAATGCATGCATGCAAATTTAAACGTTTTGAACGGATTGTGCAAATATTTTACCACTTTTCTATTTGCAGGACATCTTAAAAAATTAAGGGAAACGCACTTTTCCATGCGTTCCCCTTAGCTTTATCCTGTAAATAAACTTTACTCTGACAATTTAATTACAACATAATCTCGTTTGCCTGTAGGCCAAATACCCTTCACAACAAATATGGGATCTTTGCTTGTAGAGGCTTGTCTTACCACTTCCTGCAAATCGCCGATACTCTTTAAAGGCGCGTCGTTTGCAGAAATCATGATAAATCCTTTATTTATTCCGGCATTCTTAATGGCACCTTTGCCTACATTAGTTACTTCCAATCCGTATTTGATATCAAATGCTTCTTTTTGTTTTGCCGTTACAGGGCGGAAACTTGCTCCCAGCACATCAAGGTCTTCTACCTTCTTTACAACCTTTGTATTGCCCTGAGCATTTTTCAACGTCACCGTTTTGGTTATCTTCTCCTTATTACGTAAATAAGTAATAGTGATCTTATCCCCCGGGCGTTTCTTTGTTATAATCTCTTGCATTTCGGCCATTTTACTTATATTCTTTCCATCAACAGCCACAATAACATCGCCTTTCTTCAATCCGGCAGCTTCTGCTGCACCGTCTTCTACAACTTTATTTACATAAATACCGTCATTCGTGCCGAAGTCAACCTCCTTGCCCTCTTCTTTCTGCGCGTCTATATAGTTGTGTACATCGCCTCCCTCGATACCGAGAAGTGCACGTTGCACAGTTCCGTATTGCTTAAGATCGGCAACTACTTTATTCATAATAGATGTCGGAATAGCGAAACCATATCCCGAATAAGAGCCGGTTTGCGAATATAGCATGGCATTAATACCCACGAGTTCGCCTTGAACATTGACAAGAGCACCGCCAGAGTTGCCCGCATTAATAGCCGCATCGGTCTGTATGAACGATTCAATATCGTTAGCATAGAGCGAACGCGCCTTGGCACTGATGATACCTGCGGTAACCGTTGAATTCAGATTGAACGGATTACCCACTGCGATTACCCACTCGCCCACTTTCAACTTATCAGAATCGCCGATAGGCAACGTCGGCAGCCCTTTTGCATCGACCTTTATCAACGCAAGATCGGTTGTTTTATCTGTGCCGATAATACGTGCAGAAAACTCACGGTTGTCGTTCAATGTAACTGTAAGCTCATCGGCTCCCTCCACAACGTGGTTATTGGTTACGATATAGCCGTCTGGCGAAATAATTACACCCGATCCGGTAGCTTCGCGTTTAGGAGTCTTGTACTGTCTCTTTTGCGATTCTCCTTGTCCGGGATTACCGAAAAAGCCGAATGGATCGGAGAAGAAATCACTGAAAGGATCACTTCTTTGCACATCTACAGTCTGCACTTTAGAGTTCTGCACATATTTAATATGTACAACAGCGGGCAGAGACTTCTCCGCAGCATAGGTAAGGTCGACCGGCTGACCGGCTGCTGCAACCGGTGCATCTGCAGCGTTTACTTTGATAAAAGCACCTGTTGAGAATGCTATCGCCACCACACACAGCGACGGAAGCAAAAATTTAGAAAACTTTTTCATGTCTTTATTCTTTATATGTTTCTGTTCTTAATTTTATATAATTTGAAGCAACGATTTTGATAGACCGTTTGAAATACGTTTGCAAATATAGACGCAAAAAGTGACAAACTGTCAAATTGTCGCTGTCCTTTATTCCAATTTAACAATTCGATTTAACACATTAACGGCTGTTAAGCGGAATTTATTCGAATTTTACATTCATTTAATATGATACAAAGTTGTACATCTATCACGCTTAAACCATACATATAGCGCCGATAAACACTCTCTCTATTCTGAAATAAAGCTGCATTTGCTTTGCATTTTTCATAAATAAACGTATCTTTGCAAACGAAACAGTGTTCTGGCTCTGCCGCTGGTTCCGATGGAACGAGAGGAAAGTCCGGGCAGCAAAGGGCGCTCCACTTCCGAAAATAGAAGCTATTGGCAACAATAGGTGTAGACAGAAGAAAATAACCGCCAAGGCTATATTAACGATATTTTGTCGCTATGCGGCTTGGGTAAGGGTGAGAAGGTGGTGTAAGAGACCACCGGACGACGGGCGATCGCCGTGCCGTGTCTGCTGGAGGCTGCAAGTTCATGTAAACCGTCGTTTGAGAATAGCCCGTTCGAACACAAGTACGACGGAGGGTAGAATGCTTCAACTGTAGGGCGACTTACAGGGTAGATAAATGGCAGGCTCTTTCTTTATAGCAATATGAGGAAAGATACAGAACCCGGCTTATAGGAGCGCTGTTTCTTTTCTTGAAATATCTACGCAGTTTCTGCAGTCTATATGGCAAAAATATGTTTCATTATAAAAATCTGTGCAATGCCCGGAAAACTTCGACATTTTATAGACTTTCTTACAATAGACATCTGGAAGACTTCGCCCGAAAATCTATCTCCCTTTCGTAGACTGCTGTATTCTGTCATAAAGAGGCTATATCTAACAATTCAATTTTTTACGACCAAGCGCACTGTGGATATGGCTTCGGCACTCACTTATAGCACCCTACTTGCTATTGTACCGATATGTGCCGTTGTTTTTGCCATCGCACGGGGGTTCGGCTTTTCCTCTCATATCGAAGTGTGGTTTAGAGATGCGCTCAGTAGTCAACCTCAAGCAGCCGAAGCTATTATCGGTTTTGTAAACTCGTATCTTGTTCACGCTAAGAGCGGAGTTATACTCGGAATTGGCTTGATATTCATGCTTTGGACTGTTTTAATGCTTATACGTAACATAGAGCAGACTTTTAACGATATTTGGCAGGTGAAAAAGAAGCGGAGCATCATGCGCACGATTACAGATTATCTTGCTATGTTGTTCTTGATACCCGTATTTATCGTTCTTACTTCGGGCATATCTTTGTTCATGGCAATGGTTGCTGTAAAAACAGACTCCATACTTCTCGTCGGTCCCGTGGTGCGCTTCGGGATCAATATCATGCCTTACCTGCTGACAGTGTGTGTGTTTACTTCGCTTTATTTATTCATGCCGAATACTCATGTGAAGCTGAAGTACGTAATTATTCCCGGAATTATCTCCGGCGTAGCAATGCAGCTGGTACAGTATGTTTACATCCATTCTCAGAT
The DNA here is from genome assembly GCF_000185145.2 of Hoylesella oralis ATCC 33269. Classification (GTDB taxonomy): domain Bacteria; phylum Bacteroidota; class Bacteroidia; order Bacteroidales; family Bacteroidaceae; genus Prevotella; species Prevotella phocaeensis. Next base: position 1,855,295 of record NZ_GL833119.1, on the reverse strand, counting down.
ATTTCTATCGAGCTACAACGCCATATACGGTTCGTTTGCAGCATTACCGCTTTTTATGTTATGGGTACAGATATCATGGTCTATCTGTCTGTTCGGCGCGGAAATGAGCTATGCAAGCCAAAATCTTGAAGAATTTTCATTTCTTGCAAAGACCAGCGATATCAGTCATCGTTATAAAATACTGTTGAGTGCGTTGCTGCTTAGTCGTATTTGCAAGCGTTTCAAAGAAGGGAAACATCCTTACACAGCAGTAGAATTGAAACTCGAAACGGGTATTCCCACTCATATTATCCACGATCTTCTCTATACATTGTCTGAAGTAAATTTAGTAGTAGCCAATTCCGGACTTGACAGCAGCAATGATACCGTATATCAGCCGGCTGAAGCATTGATCAATATTACAGTGGGTAGCATGATCGACCGATTGGAATCGAAAGGTGTATGGAACCTTCGAATGGAATTACATAATAAGTTCGAGAACGAGACAACATGGCAAAAAGTATTGAACATCCGTAAGAACTACCTTGCATCTATGCGCAATATCGCTATCGTAGATTTATAACAATAATTTTGCCGATATTACGTTATTCTATCAAACGGTTTTAATAAATAGTTGACATGAGCGAGATATTGAATGATTATCAACACTTGGTAGAAAACACAATCAAACAACATCAGGACAATACCGATTTCCCCGCAATGGAACGATACCACATTACGCAGACTATGCTGAAAGACTATCTCTTCGACAAGCAGGCCATACTCGACTCGGCAGGCAGCTCAAGAACACAATATACCATAGCCGGCATACTTATTGTGTTACCGGTTCTTGTCATGTCCGTATTTTCCGAAAAGCAACTTCCTTGGGGCGAATGGTCTGTTATCATTGCGGTACTAATAGGTCTGCTGCTATTTGCAGTTTATAAAGTGTTGTTGAAGCTTTTTATCAAATACAAATTGAAGAAACTACATAATGACAACGTAGAAGCCTATATCGAAGCCATACTGAATTATCGCCGATAACCACAAAAGCTATTATAAAATATGAACTTACCTGATTTTATGCAATATAAAGACAGGTTCTCGCAAACGGGATTTGTCGAAAAGATTTCAAGGATTGCCAAAAGAGCCGGTGTAAAACTGGTTTATGCCGCGCTTATACTTTATTATATATTAGAAAGCGACAAGATATCCATGAAAGATAAAGCAATAATCATAGGAGCTTTGGGATATCTGATCAGTCCTTTGGACATTGTACCCGACGCTATACCGATAGCAGGCTTAGGAGATGATCTCACTGTACTCATATTCGTACTGCACAAAGTGTGGAATGAAGTTTCCGAAGAAGTAAAAGATAAAGCTAAAAACAAACTTAAAACTTGGTTCGATGAAGACGAAGTCGGACGGGCCGACGATATTTTTACAGAAAACACGGAAGACACGCCAGTATGACATCATCGAAAGTTATCTCCAAAAAATCCTAACTACCATTCATATTCCGGCAATTAGGATTTTCCACACTCTGTATTTTTATCGTATATCGAATTTCCAGATACCTAAATCATAGTAACAAATAACCGTAGCCATCCATAACATTCGGTTATTTGTTCTTCAACAAATCTCTGATTTCGGCAAGCAATTTTTCCTCGTTGCTTGGTTCCGGTGCCGGAGCCGGCTCTTCCTCTTTCTTCTTCGATAGTGAACTGATACCTTTAATAAACAAGAATATAGAGAATGCTACGATGATAAAATCGAGAATATTCTGAAGGAAATTTCCGTAAGTAATCTTAGCCTCTCCGATGGTTAGGGCAAGCGATGTAAAGTCTATTCCACCGACAATTGTACCAATTAATGGCATCAATACATCATCGACAAGCGACGAAACGATTTTCCCAAAGGCACCACCGATGATTACACCTACGGCCATATCAATCACATTGCCACGCATGGCAAACGCCTTAAACTCACTTAAAAACTTATTCATAAAAGAAATATTTTATATTATTTAAACTGAAATACTGTGCAAATATAGAAAAAAAATCGTAACTTTGCGCACGATAGAAAAGAAATGTGCCGTACATACCCCATATTTTCAACAATCGATTTCTTGGAAAGACTTTCGGCTAATGCGGCAGTAAAAATATTTAATAGGTATAACATATTTTTAACCCTTTAATAAAGTAAAAGTAAAATGATTAAAATTGGTATTAACGGTTTCGGTCGTATCGGTCGTTTCGTTTTCCGTTCAACGCTTGAAGAAGCAAACAAGAACGATGTTGTTGTTGTAGGTATCAATGACCTTCTGCCTGTAGATTACATGGCTTACATGCTGAAATACGATACAATGCACGGACAGTTCAACGGAACTATCGAAGCTGATGTTGAAAAGAATGAGCTGATCGTTAACGGCAACCATATTCGTGTTACTGCAGAGAAAGATGCTGCAGACTTGAAGTGGAACGAGATCGGAGCTGAATATGTTGTAGAATCGACCGGTTTCTACCTCACGATGGATCGCGCAGAAAAGCACATCCAAGCCGGTGCTAAGTACGTTGTTCTTTCCGCTCCTTCCAAAAAAGGCGATGATGGTCGTCAGGCTGATATGTTCGTTTGCGGTGTAAATACAGATAAATATGCAGGCCAGCAAATCGTCTCCAACGCTTCTTGTACAACAAACTGCTTGGCTCCTATTGCCAAGGTGCTGAACGATAACTTCGGTATCGAGACAGGTTTGATGACAACCGTTCACTCTACAACTGCTACCCAGCGTACTGTCGACGGCCCTTCATTGAAAGATTGGCGCGGTGGTCGTGCTGCTTCCGGTAACATCATTCCGTCTTCTACCGGTGCTGCTAAGGCTGTAGGTAAGGTTATTCCCGAACTGAACGGTAAGCTCACAGGTATCTCCATGCGTGTTCCGACTTTGGATGTTTCTGTTGTAGATTTAACTGTAAACCTTAAGAAAGGCGCTTCTAAGGAAGATATCTGCAACGCAATGAAGAAAGCTTCTGAGAACGAGTTGAAAGGAATTCTCGGATACACAGAAGACAAAGTTGTTTCTTCCGACTTCCTTGGCTGTCCGTTAACTTCTATCTTCGATGCAGATGCAGGTGTTTATCTGACAGACAAGTTCGTCAAGGTTGTTTCTTGGTACGATAATGAGATCGGTTACTCTCACAAAGTTGTCGATTTGATCAAAATCATGAAGAAGCATAACGGCTAATCCCATTTAGTCATTCGATACTATATAAGCCGCTTAGCCCAATGCTAAGCGGCTTTTTTAATACTGAAGTTCTAAGAATAGTTATCATGGTGAGAATTATTCCGAAGAGGTAACAAGAAATCTTTTTCCGTATGTGTTATCCTCTAATTCAAGAAACAGCGATACCTTTTTTCTATTGCAGCCAGATTGGGTATCTACTATGCAGAAAGTTTCGATATAAAATAAAAAAGTGGAACCTATAGATCACCTACCAGTTCCACACGTATTTATAATAGAGAGTTATAAAAGAAATCAAATTCTATCTTCATAAAAGTAACTGTTCCTCGTTATCAGTATCTTCTTCTTCCCACTCTTCGTCAAGGAAGTCCGGATCGCCAGAGGGTTTAGCAGGACCTACCCCCGGACTGGCGGGGATCATCAGTTCATCCACATCCAAGGTAACTTTAACGGCCTTGGGCTTTACATATACATTCTTTTTCATTGTTTAAAATATTTACTTAATTACAATTTTCTTTCCTTGATGTATGTAGATACCTGCCTGTTGGGGCTTACCCACGAAACGCTGTCCGTTCAGGTTATAGTAGGCATCATCGCTGTTAACAGCCGTGCCGTCGGCCGAAATGCTCTCAATTTCCGTCGTCGTGGGATCTTTGAAGTCGAATATCACTTTGGCACCGCCCTGCAACTCTTTAATCTTCATGTATGCCCCGTGCACAGGGAAACTTGCGATGGGTGTATCAACCTTACGGAAGAGTCCATCGCGCATCACATATACGGGACTCGTAGACGATGCCTCTACACGGGCGTCGGTTACGGTAATACCCGTCATAACATTATCGGTTATGTTATAGGTGCGATCGTCTTCTTCGCCGATGGTGTAGTAGAAATCCGCATCGGTCTTCTCACGGTCGAGCACTTTCAGTAGTACGCCCGTGGCAGCGGGTATATAAGCATACGAAGCGTTGCCTCCGTGTTCGTCGATACTCGTCATGCGCACATGATAGGCACTCGTGCCATAGTCGCCCGGCCCCTGAATGAGCTGCGAACCCGCCACGAAAGCGGCAATCTTCGTATTGCCCTTGGCAGCCAGATAGTCGGCAAAGTCGGTATCGAACTCGCGTGCAAAGGAGGCGTACTTGGTGGCAATCTGGAAGTCAGCGGCGCCGTCGCCCTTTATTTTGTAGTCGAGGGCATCGGTATAGGCGGGCCATGCTGTTTTATAAGCCGCCAGCTTCGACTTCTTGACGTATATCTTCTGTGTGCAGGCGCCCGTGCCCGCAGCGCCCTTGAAGAACTCGCTGAACTGCGCACCCAAACCGAAATAGTTACGCGACAGCTGTGTGGCGGGAGCGTTACCCGTGAACACTACTTGGCTGATAGTGGTGCTTACAGGGCTGATGGTATTCGTGGCGGCATTACGCTGTGTTTTGGTAACGAATGCCATAGCACCGATATAGTCTATATCGGCCTTTACCACAACCTCTTTCATATTGCTGTTGGCGTTCTCGAAAGCGTAGTCGCCTATCAGGCCCACCTTGTAAGTTGTGGCAGCTGCAGCGCCCGTTTCTCTATAACTAATTTGTTTGGGCACGATGAACGTCTTTACATTGGCTGTAGTAGAAAGTAGGTCGGCTGTGTTGGCTGAGGTCGGTATGTATTCGTCTGTTGCGTCGGTGGTTGTCGTGCCTTCCGCTTTGACGGTGAAGGATGGCTTCAGGTTGAATTTGCTCCAGAAGGCATCTGCCTTATAGGCATCGAACAGGTTCTTGCGTACGTACACCGTTACGTGATCGGTGGCCTTGTCGGAAGCCACAGTACCGTCGTCGAAAGCCATGGTGTTAGTACCTTGGTCTATCTTGGTGCTCGGTATAACTTGGTCGCACAGCAGCGTAAGTGTTTTCAGACTGCGGCATAGGCCGAAGGCGCGCTGACCGATGGTGTTCACCTTTGCCGGTATTACAAGGTTAGTGAAGTTGGTACCGCTCTCGTAGAAAGCGTAGTCGCCTATCTTGGTGATGGACGGTGGCAGAAGCGTGAAGTCTGTACGTGCTTTGCCCGGCGGGAAGAGGATAAGCTTCGATTTATCCTTGCTCAACAATATACCTTGCACACTGGAGTAGACCGTGTTATTGGCATCTACCTCTATATCGGCCAGTTTAGAGTCGAACTTGAAAGCCTGCGGATCGATATTGGTACAGCCGGCCGGCACCGTTACCTTTTCAAGTACATTACAATTCTTGAAAGCTTCTTTGGCAATAGATTTTACGCCGGCAGGTATCTTGATGCTCTTAATGCCACTGTTGGCAAATGCTCCTTCGCCAAAGGCGATAATTGTACTGTTGTCGGCGAAAGTAACCGTCTCCATCGCAGGCGTGTTGCCGAAGGCGTTGGTACCGATAGAAGTTACCGAGGCAGGAAAATGAAAAGCCTTGAGTTTTGTTTTATCGGCAAAGGCATTTACTCCTATATTTTTTAATTTACAGCTACCTAAAAAGTTGAAGTTGGTCAAGTTGTCACTACTTGAAAAAGCGTTTGCCGCTATCGTTTCCAATTGTGAGCCATCAGGAACATTGATGGTCTCTAATGCTAAACATTTTGAAAAACTATTACCCAAAGTAGCCAAGGATTTCGGCAAAGTAACCACAGTGAGCTTTGGATTTTCATAAAACGCAAGATAACCGAAAACCTTAACCTGTGATTCTTCTTCAAAAGTTACAGAGGTCAAATTGGGCATAAGTCGGAACGCATACTGTTCCAAGTTCACGACAGATGAAGGAATGGTTACAGAAGATATATTAAGAGAGCGATAGAAAGCTGCGTAACCGATGGTCGTAACCGTATTAGGAATAGCATAGTTTCCTTCTCTACCAAGCGGATAAGCAATCAGTATCTTTTTATCTTTGTCAAACAACACGCCATTATCATCTGTAGAATAATTGGGATTACCCGCCTCAACAATATATTTAGACATTTTCGGGCAAGTTTGAAATGCCCCAGTAGAAATTGACGTTAACGAGGATGGAATTGTTATGGTCTGCAAAAGCGAACATGAAAACACAGCGCACGCATCTACAGTCTGAACATTATTAAAATTTATAGAAGTCAAATAGGAATTATTATAGAATACATATTTTGCAACCGTAGTGACATTATCTGGTATCGTAAAATGTGTATCTTGTTTACCCGGCGGATACAGAAGTACCTGTGCTTTCTCTTTATCATAAATAACCCCATCTATACTACAGAAAGCACTGTTGTCTGTATCTACATCAAACTCTTCCAGAGTGAAAGTAGAATATGAAAACTGAGGCCACGTGCCAAAAGATAAATCGGTCGTTGCCGCAGGGATATTTAGCTTCTTTATATTCAGATAAGAGGGTATCGCATCAGGATAAACCTTAACACAATTCGGATTGATGGAATAAATATAGGTAGTGGAAGACAAGTCATATTTATTAGGAATTGCTATCAAAGCCTTATGCCCTGTTGTGTACAAGACTCCATTGTCCGAAATGAAACTGGTGTTTCCGGCTGCAACTCGTATCTCTTTTAACTGACTTATCAAAGTGTTCCAGAACATGCTTTTCGTTCCCTTGACCGCGGTCACAGAAGCCGGCAAAGTGAGTGAAGTAATACCGGAACCTGCGAAAGCTCTCGAATCAATCGTTGTTATGGTATTGGGCAATGTCACTCCCGTCACAGTCGACGACCATTCATAATTATCTGAATCGTGCCCTCCTCCAATCTGCGTTACCTTGAAGTGGGTGTCGATGCCGTCGAACACCGTTGCGGGGATAGTTACCGTACCCGATACTCCTTTTACATTATATACTGCCAGCTTCGGACTGGACGTGCTGGCATCGATTACACGATAGGTGATGTGGTCTTTAACGAAGTATTCGCCTACGACATAGGCCTTGGCTCCGATATTTGTTAAAAGTAAAACAAAGAGCAGCATTATAACTCTGCATGGGTGTATGGAATGCAATGCCGCATTCTCAGATCGGGCATGATGCCCGACACAAGTAAAAAAATTCATCATAATTGTATTCGTTAATTATAATCTGTTTGTATAAAGAAAAACCTTTCGCCGTACACATTTGTACCGCGAGTAGGTTTGATAGTTTTCTTACTGCTTTATGGCTTTGGAGGCGTTTCGTTTTCTTTCGGTTTGTTTTCTTCCTCGGCAGCTTTCCACTCTTCCCAATGGATAGGCATACTGGTAAGCGTACGCGACATTACACGCTTGCCCTTTGCCCTGCCGCCCTCGTAATGGGTTTCGGGCAGGAAGCGCACACGCACGCCCACAATTTGATCTGCATTTACGTCTTTGGCATTGCTCACGCCGTTTTTGGCAGCAGTGGCAGTAAGGTAGAACGTACCTACGCCGTCGAGTTTTACCGAATGGCCCTGCGACATATAGTCGGCCATTACGCTACCTAATGCCGTGAGTACGGCAATCACATCGGCGGGGCTCACCGTAGACTCGGCGGCCAGCCGCTTTGAAATCTGCTCTGTGGAAATTTGCCTACCCACAAGCACGGCCTGCGGATACCATTTTCCGTTGATTTTTTTCTTTACTCTTGTAAAAAGCCATAGTCTTCTTTTTTAAATTAATTTTTCATATTTAGTTAATGTCGTTCTCGTAAAATAAGGGAATGATTATTCTCTCCATGCAGCGCTTATGCAGATGATTGTTCGGAAGTTCGCCGTGCGAGGAATGCTGTTATTCCCCCTGCCTGTTGTTTCATGGCCCTTTCGAGGATATTCCGTTGTGCCGCCTGCTGTGAACCACGGAGGTTGAGGCTGTGAACCACGGAGGTTGACACGATGAACCACGGAGGTTGACACGATGAACCACGGAGGTTGACACGATGAACCACGGAGGTTGACACGATGAACCACGGAGGTTGACACTGTGAAGCACGGAGGTTGACACGATGAACCACGGAGGTTGAGCACATCACTCTTTTAAGTTATTATTTTTCATTTTTTATTTGAAATTGCAGCCCATAGGATGGGCGCCGACTTTTATTTGCTCTCGCGACTACTCACGCAGAAACGGCACAAAGATATTCCAATTAAATCGTTTTTGCACGGTAAATTTATCAAAAGTGTCATGCCAAGAGAAAGATTTGTCAAAAAAACATTTAAAATTATTACATTCTACGAGGCTGAAAAAGTACTGGCACACAGTTACTTACGCCACAAATGCAAATTTTGACATTTAGGGCGGGTATTATAACTGAAAAACAAAGAAAAAGGTGCTAACGATAATGATTAGGCAGAGGAGAATGGTTAAAAAAGGGGGGATTATCCATCTGCTGCATAATGGTATAATCCCCCCACTCTTCGGATATTTATTTTTTATTGCCTTTTTCCTACTTGTGGAGTTTCCGGATATTGTAACGCATCGTGCGGATGCTTCCGTTGGTTACCTCCATAGCACGGGCAATCTCGCTGTCTGTCATGCCTTTTTTCCAAAGATAAAAGAAGATTAAAGGTTTTGTGGATAGCTTTTGGTGGGTTTTATCCAGTTCGCTAAAAATATCTCTGTCGACAAATCGGGCGTAGCTGATATAGCTATCGAAGTCTGCGCGATTCCAGTCTTTCATCGTTGTTTTACCCGTGGCGATATTTTCGAACAGCAGCTTGCCTTCTGCTATTTTACCGGTAAGCGTTGCCGGCATTTCCTCCATCTGTACTTTCAGCTTGCCGATTTGGTAGGCTTGCTGATAACTCTTTTGCTTGGCCCTGTTTAATCTTTCTCTCACCGCTTTGAGGCTTTTTCTTACACCGACGTAGATAAGGAAGTCCAACACAAGGGCCACCACGACGATGAGGGCGAGCATGGTTTTTACCTGCTTGCGATGCTGCGCCTTCAAGAGGTTGCTCTCGTAATCTCTTTCCATTTGGTTTGCTTTGTTGCCCACAGTGATGCTATAGACTTTAGCAGCCTCGTTGAGCGAGTCGAGCTTTTCCAGCGTCTTGCTTTCCTGCCGATAGTTGCCCGTTTCTTTATAATAATATGCCAGTTTTCTGAAATAACGCCGCAAAGCAAACCGGTTCCAGTCGCTGGTCTTTTCCAGCGAGTCGGCTATGTGGATGCTTTTAGCCATGTGGAACTGCTCATCTTTCGGCCGATGTTCACGCCGTGCGATACGAGCCAGATAAAGCTGAACCAAAGCCAGATTTCTCGATAAAGGAACTTGCTCGAAATAGTATTTTGCGCGTTGCAATTGGTTGTGCCTGAAATAATATTGCCCGAACGTTTCGTAGAACTGCGGAACTTCGGTTGAATCGAAGTTAGCGGAATCGCGCATCACTTTATGGAAATAATATTCTGCACTGTCTTGCTGATTTTTCTCGTCGTAAAGAACGTTCAGATTGTGGTTTCCCATAATAATGGCCGAAGTTACCTTGTATTTCTTCTGTAGTTGCAGGCCTTTCTTGACGCACTCGATGGACATATCGAGATTATCGAGCGACTCATAGATGGTAGCCAACTCATCATAAACTATATTATTGGTCCACGGTTGCTCAACATCTGCCACCACATTTCTGGCTCTCTCTAAACTGAACAACGCTTCTGCCGGCCTATCATAGTAAGTACCCAGAATAAATCCTTGATAAGCATAAGCCTCGGCGATACGCATCTTGTCGCCATGCTTTTCAAGTATCGCCACGGAACTGGCGATGATAGAGTCGACTCCCGTGGGGAAGTCTATGGTATAATAATACTTACGGAACATGGCCTTGGCCTTGAACAGTTGCAACAATCCAACCGTCTTCTCTGAAGGGTGGTCGTTGGCGAAGATGCTGTCGACAAGGATGATGGCCGAGTCGGGATGCACCATGTGATTGGCATAATCTTCGATCTTCAGCATCAACTTTTTATCATTATTGCAGGATGCAAAGCACAAAACAGCACACGCCCAGAGTGCTAAGTAAAAAGGGCATTTAAAATTAGTCATAGTCTTCTTTAGAGTTTCGGTGCAAAGATAGTATTTATTTCTGTATTATGCAAGTACAGAAGTGTGGAAAGCAAAAAACAAGAGCGCGGGCCGGTTGCTATCCAACCCCGTGATATAAACTAAAAAGCCTGCCGCAAACTTGCGGCAGGCTTTATTTGGTTTCTATTTCTTCTTTCATGTCTATGAACTGATTTTGTGCATCATAGAACTCATATTGCAAGAATGCGAGCTTCTGTGAAGAAATAATGTGCACGCCCCATCCGTACTTCAGCTGCCATTTACGCTTGAGAGAGAATACTCCCTGATTGATGTAAGCTGCCACGTACGGATGCACGTGCAGATAGAACTTCTTGACGCCGATCTTGTTAACCAGTTGGTCAATTTTGCTTTCGAGCCGCTCTGTAAACAGTATGCTCGATCTTATCTTCCCGCTGCCGAAACATGTAGGACAGTTCTCTTCTACATTGACGTCCATAGCCGGACGCACACGCTGACGCGTGATCTGCATCAAACCGAATTTGCTCAACGGTAAGATGTTATGCCTTGCTCTATCCTGCTGCATGTTTTTGCACATTCGCTCGTAAAGCATTTGCCGGTCTTCGGCCAAATTCATGTCGATGAAATCTACAACGATGATACCTCCCATATCGCGTAATCTCAGTTGCCTTGCCAACTCATCGGCAGCACCTAAGTTCACTTCGAGTGCATTGGCTTCCTGACCTTTTTCGTTTCGCGCACGATTTCCGCTATTTACGTCTACCACATGCAGAGCTTCGGTATGCTCGATAATCAGATAAGAACCGTGCTTGTAGTTTACGGTTTTGCCGAAGCTCGCTTTTATCTGCTTCGTTACGTTGAAGTTATCGAAGATAGGCACCTTACCTGTGTACATCTTGACGATGCCCGCTTTGGCAGGGGCAATCAATGTTACATAGTCTTTTATCTCGTTGAACGCGTCTTTGTCGTTTACGTAGATGTTCTCGAAATTTGGATTGAAAATATCGCGTATCAACGCAATGGCTCTGCCCTTTTCCTCGAATACAAGCTGTGGTCTTTTTTGTGTTTTCTGAACTTTCACCAAAGCATCCTCCCAACGCTTTGCCAACACTTTAAGTTCTGCATCCAACTCTGCAACTCGTTTCCCTTCTGCAACCGTACGAACAATGACGCCACAGTTCTTCGGTCTTACACTATGAATGAGTTGTTTCAGACGCGCACGCTCCTCGCCGCTTTTGATTTTAGAAGATACGGAGACCTTATCACCGAAAGGTATAAGAACCAAAAAACGTCCTGCAAAAGACAGTTCCCCTGTCAGTCGGGGCCCTTTTGTGGATATCGGTTCCTTTACAATCTGCACCAAAACTTCCTGTCCGACGGTGAGCGTTTGCTGAACGCTTCCGCTTTTGTCTAAATCGGGCAGATGTGATGCCTTGGCAAACGGATAAAGTCTTTTCCTATCGCTTTGTACCTGTTTCAGATACTTTGCATAAGAGTTAAACTGACTTCCCAAGTCAAGATAATGAAGAAAGGCGTCGCGCTCATAACCTACATCCACAAAGCAGGCATTAAGTCCCGGCATGAGTTTCTTAATTTTTGCAATGTAAATGTTTCCAACAGAAAAAGAGGCCGACTTCGGCTCGTTCTGATACTCTACAAGGCGTTTATCCTCCAGCAGAGCGGTCGAAATTTCTTTCTCTTGGACGTCGATTACAACTTCGCTGGTCATATTACTTCATTTGTTTTTCTGTAATCTTCGGCACAAACGGTCTCGGATTACTCATATTAAAAAAGGCATGTCATAGCTCTTATGGCAGATACATTGACACGCCTCTATTCTGAATAGAACTATTATACTAACAATTATTTGCTCTTATGTCTATTCTTTCTTAATCTCTTTTTACGCTTATGCGTTGCCATCTTGTGGCCTTTCTTTTTCTTACCGTTTGGCATAGCCTAATAATTTAAATGTTATTTGTATGTTTACCTTATTTTCTACTCAACCGAAACAAGAAACGAATGTCGGTAACTTAGGCTTTCATTTCATCGATAAAACTCTTTGCGGGTTTGAAACTCGGCAAGTCGTGTGCTTCGATTGTCATGGTCGTATTTTTGAGAATGTTGCGTGCGGTTTTGGCAGCTCTATGCTTAATGATAAAACTTCCGAAGCCACGCAAATAAACGTTCTCCTTACGCTTAAGCAAACTCTCTTTAACTGTACTCATGAAACTTTCGATAACAACGGCCACTTCCTTTTTCTGCATTCCTGTAGAATTGGCAATCTCGTTAATGATATCAGCTTTAGTCATCGCTAAATATTTTTTGTTATAATAAATTACTATCCTTCGTTCTCGGTGTGCAAATATACGAGTTTTTTGGCTGATAAGGAAATTTATTTCGTTTTTTTTGATATTAGACAATCAAAAAACTCATTAAGACAAAAGTCTCGATATGCTGTTTCATGCAATTATGCGATACCAGCTACAGAAAACATCTGACTGAAATGTAAAAGAAACAGAGTTTTTTTATATGACATATTTATAATATATCATCGGATATATTTTGCCTGACAGGATGTTTTTGTTACTTTTGCAAAATGCGTTTCCGTGAAACCATAGAGCCCAACTCTCCCACTCTATCGAATGAACCTGTAAGGAAAATCATCCATATTGATATGGATGCATTCTTTGCGGCGGTGGAGCAACGAGATAATCCCGACCTGCGCGGTAAACCTATAGCTGTAGGATACGACGGTCCGCGAGGCGTCGTAACCACGGCAAGTTACGAAGCACGGAAGTTCGGCGTGCATTCCGCAATGTCGATAGCCAAGGCCAAGCAGCTATGCCCCCACTTGATAATCGTGCCAAACCGACGAAATGTGTATCGGGAAATATCCAACGAGGTGCATGAAATCTTTCAAGAATACACCGATTTGGTCGAACCGCTTTCTATCGATGAGGCGTTTTTAGATGTTACTCACAACAGTTTCAACATTTCGCTCGCCCAAGATATAGCGAAAGAAATAAAAGACAAAATCAGAAAACGGCTAAATCTGACCGCCTCTGCCGGCATTTCGTACAATAAGTTCTTGGCAAAAATCGCATCAGACTATAGAAAGCCCGACGGTTTGATGGTTATCCATCCGCACCGCGCACTGGACTTTATCTCAAAACTTCCCATAGAAAAGTTTTGGGGAGTCGGTCCAAAAACGGCACAGATCATGCATCACATCGGTATATTCAACGGAGCACAGCTTCAAGAAGTATCGTTGCATCATCTTATAGAAACATTCGGAAAGAGCGGAAACATCTATTATAATTTTGCAAGGGGCATAGACAATCGTCCTGTTATAGCATCGGCAATCCGCAAATCTGTCGGCTGCGAGCATACTTTTCTCGAAGATATACGTTTGAATTCTGCTATTCTGATAGAACTCTATCATATTGTTACAGAACTTTCTGGGCGTATATCCAAGTCTAAATTTAATGGAAGAACGCTGACATTAAAGGTGAAATTTACCGATTTCACCCAAATAACACGGAGCAAAACCGTACACAAAGTACTGATATCCAAAGACGACATTCTGCCACTTGCTAAAGAACTGCTCTCCGAAGTAGACTTGACAAAACAATCGGTACGCCTGCTCGGTTTGTGCGTATCTAATCTTTACAACGATAACGATAACCATTCCGGCAAACAATGGGTTGAAGGTTGGCTTGATTTTTCAACAGACAAGCAATAAAAAGTACTAATATACTTTGATTTATCCGCGAAACTTCGTACTTTTGCACTCATAATTTACAGAATATAAATATATTGTATCGTTGCGCAAGAATATTATCGCGCGTCTAATATATTTATTTTGGAATTGTAATATATTCATTCACTCAAACATTATAAGAATAAATAAAAGGTCATTAAAACATACATATAATGAAACAAACAAAGATAGTATGCTCTATCAGCGACAGGCATTGTGATGTCGATTTCCTACGAAAACTGTTTTTTGCAGGAATGAACGTCGTACGTATGAATACTGCCCATGCCACTCGGGAGGGCATGGAAAACATTATAAAGAATGTACGAGAGGTCTCGCCCCATATCGGTATACTCATCGATACCAAAGGGCCGGAAGTACGAACTACCAATGTGGCGGAACCTATCAAATATAAGACCGGCGATATAGTTAAGGTTTTCGGTCGTCCGGAGATGGATTCATCGCATGATATCGTAAATGTTTCCTACGCTGATATTGCCAAAGACGTAAAAGTAGGCGACGATATACTCTTCGACGATGGAGCTTTAGACATGAAAGTGATCGAGAACATTGGCCCTATGCTCGTTGCACAGGTGCAGAACGACGGTGAACTGGGTGCCCATAAGAGTGTAAACGTGCCGGGTGAACATATCGATCTTCCGGCATTAACGGAGAAAGATAAGCACAATATCTTATTTGCTATCGAACAAGACATCGATTTCATCGCCCATTCTTTCGTACGCAATGCTGCCGATGTAAAAGCAGTGCAAGACATACTCGACGAGCATAACAGCGACATCAAAATCATCTCGAAGATTGAAAACCAAGAAGGTGTAGACAACATCGACGAAATTATCGAGGCTTCTTACGGCATCATGATTGCCCGAGGCGACTTGGGAATTGAGGTGCCCATAGAACGTATTCCCGGTATACAGCGCGAAATCATCCGTAAATGTACCATCAAGAAGAAACCGGTAATCGTGGCAACACAGATGCTCCACACGATGATCAACAATCCACGTCCCACACGTGCCGAAGTTACCGACATCGCGAATGCCATCTACTATCGCACCGATGCCCTTATGTTGAGTGGTGAAACCGCTTCGGGCAAATATCCTCTCGAAGCAGTGCAGACAATGGCGCGCATTGCAGAGCAGGCCGAACAGGATAAGATACGTACAAACGACATCAATCCCTTTATCGATGGATGCGAAGATCAAAGGGAATTCCTTGCTCACTCTGCCATTGAATCTACCACACAATTGGGAGTCAAGGGAATTATCACCGACAGCGAAACCGGACAGACGGCCCGTAATCTGGCAGCATTTCGCGGTCCTACGCCTGTACTTGCCATCTGCTACAAGGAAAAAACGCAGCGTTGGCTGAATTTGAGCTATGGTGTAATTCCGGTATATCAAAAAGAACACACCACACCTGAACACACTTTCATTGCTGCAATCCGTATGCTTCGCCAAAAGGGATACATCGGACTCGAAGATAAGATAGCATATTTGAGCGGTAGCTTTGGAGAAGGCGGCGGTACAACACTCCTCGAGATTAACAAGGTAAGTCAGGTATTCGATAAATCCTACGAGTTCCACTTGCCTGATTATAGGAGCGCAAACTGATTTTTATAGGGAAGAGAACACGCATTACAGTTCTCTTCCCATTCTTTCCGGTGCCCTTATAATACCCATTATCACCATTCATTATAGTGCGCTTACGGCTCTTTATTACTTGTCCCATAGCCCTATAATCGTTGCATGTGTGAAATAAGCAAAACAAACGATATGTCTATTGCCGTTACATGCCGTACATAATCTCCCCATCTCATGCTGACGTTATGGTTTTTTACCTTAAAAATATCTTATAAGAACATAGCAGTATGTAAATATTTTGTACCTTTGTCCGCAAATATATAAATATGAAGTATCTGTTAACGATAGCCCTTACGGCATTGTTAGTATGTTCGTGTAGTAACAAAAACAAGTTCGACATATACAAAAGCGGATTGGAAATAGACTCCATATGCGTGGATTCTACGATTGCGCTTACTTCTGAGGCTCATTCCCCAAAATGTGACGTGTCGTTGCACGTAATATATGTGAAAGGAAAGAACGATAAAAAAATCAATCACGAGATAATCAATTCGGGTATTTTAATGTCGGATTATCTTATCGGTAATCCCCAACAGGCGAACATGAACGCAGCTGTCCATGCTTTCGCCGCACAATATATTGCTGATTATAAGAAAGAATATGGCGATTTATACCGCGATGACAGGCAGAATGCCGCCTCGTATAATTGTTCTTATATACTGAAAACATCCGTTGAGATGCCGTCTGAAGGTGTATTAACTTATATCTCCAAACTTTATATGTATGCCGGAGGCGAGCACGGGATTAATCAAACACTCGTTAAAAACATTGATCTGAAAACCGGTAGTACAATCAATTTAAAAGACTTATTTGTAGATGGTTACAATGCAACTCTTAAAGATATTATTATCGAACATCTGTTGAAGAATTTCAATCTGGACAGTATTGATGAATTGAAGAAAAAACATATCTTTGCCAACGATTACATATATGTACCCGAAAACTTCATGATCGATGATGATGCTATTACGTTTATCTACTGCGAAGACGAGATCGCTCCGCACGATGTAGGCGAAATAAGGATAAAGATAGATAAAAGCGAAATCGGAAAACTACTTAAATGACAATGGAAATCATCAGGAAATATTTCTCTAATCTGACCGACGAGCAGCAATATCAATTCGAACAACTTGCGCCGCTCTACGAGGAATGGAATGCAAAAATAAATGTTATTTCACGTAAGGATATCGATCATCTTTATGAACATCATGTGCTCCATTCGCTTGCAATAGCCAAAGAAATCAGCTTTGTTTCGGGCACAACAGTTCTTGATGTGGGTACCGGCGGCGGCTTTCCGGGCATTCCGTTGGCAATACTTTTCCCTAACTGCCGCTTTAAACTAATAGACAGTATAGGCAAGAAAGTAAAAGTAGCAGCCGAGATTGCCGCCCATATCGGTCTGAAAAACGTCGATACGGAACATTTGAGAGGCGAAAACGAAAAGGGAAAATACGATTTTGTGGTAAGCAGAGCCGTAATGTCCTTGCCCGATATGGCTAAATTAATCCGAAAAAACATTTCGTCTAAGCAGGTTAACCCGCTTCCCAACGGGCTGTTGTGCCTAAAAGGAGGAGACTTGACTGCGGAGATTAGACCTTTTAGAAATATCGTTCAGATAACTCCTATCGCCAATTGGTTCCAAGAAGAATGGTTCAAGAAGAAAAATGTGGTGTATCTACCTTTCTGATCCTTGGAATATGTATGTAACTGAAAATATAGAATATGCTGAATATTAAGCGAATTGTATGCAACATGCTCCAAGAGAATTGCTACATTGTCAGCGACGACTCTAAGGAATGTATCATTGTAGATTGCGGAGCGTATTATACGAACGAAAGGAAAGCCATTGTGGAATATATCCGCAAGAACGAACTTACTCCGAAACATCTTGTTGCTACCCACGGCCATATAGATCACATCTTCGGCAACAATACCATTTTCGAAGAGTTCGGATTAAGGGCGGAAATGCATGCCGCAGATAAGTTTCTTATCGAACAGGCGGCTTTTCAAGCAGAACAGATTACGGGTGTAAGGCTCGAATACGATATGCCTCCGGTCGGAAAATACCTGACCGACAAGGATGTTATCGCTTTCGGAAACCATATATTTACTATTATCGAAACGCCGGGACATTCGCCGGGCAGCATCTTCCTGTATTGTGAAAAGGAGCATGTTGCATTCTCTGGCGACACTCTTTTTCACTACTCTATCGGACGGACAGACTTGGAAGGCGGCTCAATGTTCCAAATAATACAGAGCATCAGAATGATATGTCAGCTTCCGGATGATACTGTAATCTACCCGGGGCACGGCGATAAGACAACCATCGGCATAGAATTGGCAGGCAATCCTTATATGGATAGGTAGATGTTTAAGAAAATTATGGACAGCAGACAGGCTGAAAAAATTATATTAGGAATAGATCCCGGAACCAATGTTATGGGCTATGGAGTTATCAGAGTTTATGGCCGGACTGCCCAAATGGTAGCTATGGGAGTTATAGATATGCGACGGGAACTTGATCCGTATATCAGATTGGGCAAGATTTTCGATCGGGTAACCGGTATTATCGACGAATATCTGCCTGATGAAATGGCCATCGAAGCCCCGTTCTTCGGCAAAAACGTGCAATCGATGCTCAAGTTAGGACGCGCACAAGGTGTAGCTATCGCCGCTGCAATTCACCACGATGTGCCAATCCACGAGTATGCACCGCTGAAAATCAAAATGGCTATCACCGGACAAGGACAGGCCAGCAAAGAGCAGGTTGCCGGTATGTTGCAACGATTGCTTCGTATCAACGGCAACGACATGCCGAAATTCATGGATGCAACGGATGCTTTAGGGGCGGCTTACTGTCACTTTATGCAAATGGGGAGGCCGCAGACAGAAGACCATTACCACGGATGGAAAGATTTTATACATAGAAACCAAGACCGAATAAAGAATTGAACATTTACCGTATCGGTGATAGTTTATATTCACAAAAGAATTAATTAACAAAAATATATAAATGAAGAGAATTATGAAGAAAATAGTAGTAATGATTGTGCTGGGGCTGTTGGCCGTCTCTAATGTGTCTGCACAAGAGATATTCAAGGAAGTTAAAAACATTATGAAGCAGCAAGAAAGGATTAAAAACGATACGACCAAGGATATTGAGGAAAGGAAAATTGCAACATTCAAATGGGACGCTATTTATTATATGATGATGAAAGCTGCCGAATCGAAGACGTTTACAGAGTATGAACTCGGGCAACAGACAAATGCTATGATCGAGTTTGTAAACCTTTATCTCAAACGTCTTTCCAGCTCAAAGAAGAAAGACGAAAAAGAAATAATTATGGCTAACTTCAAGAATGCGACAACCCATAACGCATTATTCAACGACATGGACAAAGAAACTGTTTATGCCTATGTAGATAATGCCAAATATCTAACCCAATTCTCTGTCGATACCGATTGGGTAAAAGCATTACGAGAAGTTAAGAAGTAGCATATAGATAATAGTACCAATAGGTTTTTCCATAGATATCCCGAACGGCATTCACTCGTTCTGCCCGTTTGGGATATTTACGATTTAAATCTTGGAAATCTTGAAAATCCGTATCCATCACATTGCTATGATAGACAATCTTCGGGTTGGAACGCAGATGGGTATATAAAATCAAAGCCTCTCGATAATGCTTCGGCAATGAGCCCTTTATGTCGTAATACTTCGATATGTTATTTACAAAAGCATCGAGTTTCTTATCAAGCAGATAACCGCAAAGCAGATAGTCTGCGGCAGCTTTCTTTGCAAGATGATGTTTTTCTATATATTCAAGGTATTCCAACGGGCTTAACTTCTGCTTCAATACAACGCCCACATT
This sequence comes from Hoylesella oralis ATCC 33269, assembly GCF_000185145.2. Lineage (GTDB taxonomy): Bacteria > Bacteroidota > Bacteroidia > Bacteroidales > Bacteroidaceae > Prevotella > Prevotella phocaeensis. Next base: position 1,835,814 of record NZ_GL833119.1, on the reverse strand, counting down.
ACGGTATATCATGGCTTCCGGCAACATAAATGTTCCTACATTATTATAGGGAAGCATCGCTTTGGAACTTCCTATCAGCGGATATTCGAAGAGATATTCACCCAATGTCCCCTTTTTAGAAAGGGCAAAAACTCTCAACATAGTAAGCGAAGAGTCTGTCTGCAGCGTATTTCTGCCCGTAGCTAACGCTTCATTATAGCCGTTATCAAGCAGACTTTGCTCCATATGGGCACGATAATGAAATACTTCGTTATGACTGCTCACAGTGCCTACCATAAAAAACATAAGGAACATCATCAGGAAATCACTCCATACAAATCTGTTAAAAAGAATATTCGAACTGCTTTCACTCAAAGTCTTCAATCGAGAATACGCCCAAAGAAGCATGCCATAAACAACGCTCAACAACAAAAACGCCCATCCGGAGACACCGAAACATATCTGATTGGTTGACTTAGTTCCTATATCGGTGATAAAAGCCAACACCAACAATGACGGGAAAAACGTCAAAGAATAACCAATTTTCCCCGTCTTTATCACAGAAGCGATGCCGATGTGAAGCAAGTAAAGTACTATTGTAATAAGTACAGCTCCTATCTTTCTGTCGTATTGTGTGCGTCCAGAAGATAAGATATGTTGGGCAACAGCGAGAATGTCTGCCTGATAATAATACAGATAGACGAACGTAAAAACAATAAAAAGAATAGCACACGAAAGCCTTATTACCTTTGTGCTATTCCCGAAGTTTCGCATATAATTATTCAAAATCCGTATCTTTAATTCTTTTTTAATACTACTGCAGAACGTGCCGGAATATACAATTTGAGCCATTCTTTGTGCTCATTGACATAAAGGGGATCATAGTTTGTCAAGTGAGTCATTGTGTCATCGGCCAATCCATTACCGCCAAAATCCTTGGAATCCGTATTTAATACAACGCTATAACTACCCGTCGGCACAAGAAAACCGTAGTCTGTATAAGAACGTGTAGGCGAGAAATTGAACACAAACACCAAATCTCCCCTCATGAAACAAAGTATCTGATCGCCGTCATTATGCCAAATTTCATTGATTGCAGTTCTGTTAAAATTGCGTATACTCTTTATTATTTTTAGCATTTCTCTATCGAAATCGGCCAAATAATGATAATCCAAGTCTTTATTATCAACCAAATTCCACTGACGTCTTGCATATTTATAGCTCCAACCATTACCTTCGCGCGGGAAATCTATCCATTCAGGATGCCCGAATTCGTTCCCCATAAAGTTAAGATATCCCCCATTAATTGCCGACGCAGTAACAAGACGTATCATCTTGTGCAAAGCTATACCGCGATGTACCCGCTCGTTTTCATCCCCTTTCTTGAAGTGCCAATACATATCGGCATCAATAAGACGGAAGATAATCGTCTTATCTCCGACAAGAGCTTGGTCATGACTTTCACAATAGGAGATTGTTTTCTCGTCCGCACGCCGGTTCTTTACCTCCCAAAAGATACTGCTCGGTTTCCAATCTTCGTCACGTAATTCTTTGATAGTTTTTATCCAGAAATCCGGAATATTCATGGCCATACGATAGTCAAAACCACATCCGCCATCTTCAAACTTAGCTGCCAACCCGGGCATTCCGCTTACCTCTTCTGCGATAGTAATGGCATGCGAGTTCACTTCATGGATAAGTTTGTTGGCAAGTGTAAGATAACAAATGGCGTTATCATCTTCGTGTCCGTTGAAATAATCACCGTAATTTGTAAAGGCTTCGCCCAGTCCATGACTATAATAAAGCATAGATGTTACACCATCAAAGCGGAAACCGTCGAAATGGAATTCAGATAACCAGTATTTACAATTGCTTAAAAGGAAATGTATGACGTCATCTTTGCCGTAATCGAAACAAAGACTGTCCCACGCAGGATGCTCATGTTTATCACCCGAATAGAAGTATTGGTTCGGATCGCCGGCAAGGTTACCGAGGCCTTCCACTTCGTTTTTAACGGCATGAGAGTGCACAATGTCCATAATTACAGCTATGCCATTGGCATGAGCTGTATCAATCAATTCCTTTAACTCCTCCGGAGTACCGAAACGAGAAGACGGGGCAAAGAAAGAACTTACATGATATCCGAAACTTCCATAATACGGATGTTCCTGAATAGCCATAATCTGAATGCAGTTATAGCCGGCACGGACTATTCTCGGCAACACATTATCTTTAAATTCCTTGTAGGTTCCTACCTTTTCGGCATCTTGGCTCATGCCGATATGACATTCGTATATCAACAGCGGAGAAGTCTTCGGACGAAAAGTATTTTTCTTCCATACGTAAGGTACACTTGGCGCCCATACCTGCGCAGAGAATATTTTAGTATGCTCATCCTGTACAACACGTTGCGTCCAAGCAGGGATACGTTCTCCATAACCACCCTCCCAATATACATGCATTTTATACAGATCTCCGTGCTTCAGAGCTTTGGCAGGAAGTTTCAACTCCCAATCTCCCGTCCCTTCTATACGTGTAGCCTTGAATTTGTCGGTCTCTTTCCAATCGTTAAAATCGCCTACCAAATATATTGCAGTGGCATTAGGTGCCCACTCTCTGAACACCCAACCGCGCGAAACTTTATGGAGTCCATAGTATTTATAGCCATTTGCAAAGTCTGATAAACTTCTTTTTCCCTGTCCAGTCAGTGCGTTCAACTTCCACAGCGCATGTTCATGCCGTCCGCGTATGGCCTCTTCAAAAGGTTCAAGATAAGCGTCTTTATTCACCAAACCTATATGTTCGGTTTGCTTATCCCTAATAGCAGTTTTTAAAACTGCGTTTTTTTTCGATGTTTTCTTCATTGCCATAGTCTGCTACGATTATTATTGATTACTCTTCGAAACGCCGTCCGCTTTCATAACGTCCCTTTTTCGTTATCTGTCCGTTACGATCTTTCTCAACGAATTTGCCGTTTCTTCTATCGTTAGAATACGAACCTTCAAAGCGTACTCCGTCTTTGGTTTCCTCTATAGCTGGCCCATTACGTAGTCCGTTCTTATATGTTCCTTTGAATTTACTGCCATCGGCATAATGGATAACAACGTTTCCATCGATTTTTCCATTCTTAAAATTGCCTTCGAACACATCGCCGTTTCGCTTGATAAGTTTACCGCGCCCATTCTGTTTATCGTTTTTCCACTGGCCCGAATACGAGTCTCCGTTTTTCCATGCCAATGTTCCTGCTCCCTCTTTATCGCCTTCGTTGAAATGACCGGTATACTTATCACCGTTGGCATACTTAAAAATTCCCTCGCCTGTACGCTCGCCCTGATTGTAATCACCCTCATATACATCGCCGTTTTGAAACTTATATACACCGCGTCCGTTCTGTATATCGTTCTTCCAATCTCCGTTATATACATCGCCGTCAGCATATCTGTTTACGCCCTTCCCCGACCGCTGATTATTCATCCACATGCCGTCGTAAGTCGTTCCGTCTCCCCAATCAAAGAAGCCTTTGCCGCTTTTTTGATCGTTTGCCCATTGCCCTTTGTAATATGCACCGCTCGCAAAAGTATAAATCCCCTTACCTTGACGTTTGTCCTGATACCACTCTCCTTCATATCTATCGCCGTTATAATAATACATGGTGCCATGTCCTTGTTGGTAATCTCGGAACCATAATCCCACATATTTATTATTATTGGCAAAATAATAGGTACCTTTACCGTGTTGCTGATCCTGATACCATTGCCCTTCATATTTCTCCCCGTCGGAAAAGGCATAAATACCATACCCCTGACGTTTACCTTTTACGTATTCTCCTTCGTAGGTATCGCCGTTTTTCCAAAGCGTATTACCTTTACCATTCGGCTTTCCGGAAACCATTTCGCCTTTATATACACCCTTGTCATGTGTGATGCAAGAGCCCAAAGTAACCTTTTGTGCAGAGCTATATAATGAGAATAATAGCAATAAAGTTATAAATATCTGTTTTTTCACTTGTACAAGTTTTTACTTTTCATGGTCAAAAATAGGAAATAATTGCCACATGTACAAATAGATTAGTATTTTTTAATCATGTTTCCACTTTGCGCACATTCAGGCTAATTATACTACATACTTGACTATTTCTGCAGCAACGAATAATATTCAATGCGCCTCTCGTACAAATATTCCTCGGTGTAATGCTTCATAACCGGCAGACTATCTACGCTTACTTTCTTCCCATCGGTGATTTGATTTTTCTCTTTACATCTTGCCCAATTACTGTGAGTACCGGAATTAGAATACACATATCTGTCTTTCATGTGCATATTATAATACATATATACGTACCGTTTTTACGCGCCTTTTTAGGAAAAGCGTCTGTTGATCAGGTGGCGCGAACGTACCCTCGACCTCTATACTGACGACAGAAGTAATCGATACAACAGATACTATACCTGTTTATTATCGGCAAACCAGCTATGTATCAACAACATACATCAGGTCTGTTAAACATAAAACAACTATCTATTGTTCGTTATCCCCATATCCCGCCAAAGCATACAGTTACCATATCATGCATAGCAACGGAATATCAACGCGGAAACGAATATTTCTGATATATATTGAAATAACACAAAATGAGGGAAAGTTCATAATATACGAACTCTCCCTCATTGATAGTATTGAAGTATCTGGACTAACAAACTTTCTCGAGACGCTTCATCATAATGAACATAAACAGCGCCGCAAGCAAACAGAGTGCTATCAATATACTCCAAATGGCAATCAACGGTAGGTGTAACCACAAGAGTCCGGGCACCTGAACGGCATAGTTACCCACTGCCGTAGCGGCAAACCAGCCCCCCATCATAGCTCCCTTGAGTTTGGGAGGTGCCACTTTGCTGACAAAAGAAATACCCATCGGGCTCAATAACAGTTCGGCAAACGTAAGGATCAGATAGGTGCTGATCAATAGATTGGGCGAAGCTGGATTGGTAAGAAGGTTTGCATCGGTCTTTAAATCGGCCGGTGTAGGCATGCCAATACTACCGAATGTGAGTAAACAATATGCCACCGCTGCCACAAGCATGCCTAATGCGATCTTGCGAGGTGCCGAGGGCTCCTTACCTTTCGAGGCAAGCCATGAGAACAGAAGCAACGAAAAAGGAGTTAAAGCAACTACAAAGAACGGATTAAACTGCTGAAACTGTTGCGGAAGTATGTTCACAACGCTGTCCATATCGAAATAAATAGCACCGATACCCGTCACACATAGCGCACTCACCCCGCCTGCTATGATGCGTGCTTTACCTGTTTTAGATTGGAATACCGCAAACAAAGCATAAACAAGAACCGCTATGAGTGCAATACTCCACACATTGAAACCGATGCGGGTAAGGCCGGTAACGCTGCTAGCCGTATAATCGCGCGCGAAATAAGTAAGCGTCGCGCCGTTCTGATGGAATGCCATCCAAAAGAAAATAACTACAATAAACACCAATATCAAGGCAATGATACGCTGTTTAGTTTCTGCCGGAGTGAGCTTCTCCTCCGTCATATTTACATCGTTCCCATCTTTTGCCGCAGCTGCCATCTGTTTCGAATTACCTTCTATGTGCTTGAATGTACGCCGACATGTAAAATAAATCAGTGCCGAAACGATGAGCGAAATACACGCGATACCGAAACCATAGTTATAAGCCTGCGAAAGGCTGTCGATATATTGATGGGAGAATGTAACTAAGTCACCCGTAAAATGGGTGGCAATCTTATGGTTATCGATTAGTCCCTGCACCAATTGGCGGTTTGCTTCCGACGCACTACCATCGATAATCTGATGCGCAATGGCCGGAACGCGCCCATCATAAATAAATCCGTCTTTGCCCATCATCCAATTGGTGATGGCTGTTGCAGCCGTAGGGGCAAACATTGCACCGATGTTGATGGCCATATAAAACAGCGAAAAGGCTGTATCTCGCTTGGTACTATAGCGCTTATCGTCGTACAGATTACCAACCATCACCTGCAAATTACCTTTAAAAAGTCCGGTACCTAATGCAATGAGCGACAAAGCTCCTATCATAATCCAATAACCACTGTTATCGGCAGCAGTAGGGATGGCAAGCAGTAAGTAACCTATGAACATGACCAAAAAGCCGGATATAACCATCTTGCCGTATCCGAACTTGTCTGCAAGGATGCCTCCCAGCAAAGGTAGGAAATATACACCGGCCAAAAAGCCTGAATAAATTTTGATGGCTTCCGATTCATCGTATCCGAACTTAGCCTGCAGGAATAGCGTAAAAATCGCGAGCATCGTATAATAACCGAATCTCTCGCCAGTATTGGCCAATGCTAAAGCATAAAGACCTTTAGGTTGATTTTCAAACATAGTTTTATTATTATTTTGTTTTAGTTATATCGAAAAGGTAGGTCAGTTTCACAACAATATTGCTTAAATTGGATTTAGCAAAATAATCGCGCTTGGAATCGCCGTAAATATTTCCAAGTCCATAGTAATAACGACCATCTAAAAGAAAATGCCCAACCTTGGGTATAGTATATTCCATACCAATTCCGGCAACTATCCCGTAATCTATTTTATGCTCTACAGGCATGGAATATTGCGATATTTCCTTATTGGAGCGATCGGTTAAATTAGGTTTAGCAACATCGAAGTTAGCCTTTGTGCTTTCACTAAGCAGATAACCGAATTGAGGTCCTGCCTGAAAAAAGAATTGAATTCCCTTATGTTCTTTTCCCCAAGCAAGATGGGCAAATACAGGTATCTGAATATAATTTAAGGTACGACTGTATTTCTCTGCCAAGCCGGTTTCCGCATTAATTACAGGTGCATTTGTAATATCAACTATTCGCTCTTTCCATCCTATTTGTGCGTAATTTATTTCCGTATAGATCGAGCATATTGTACTGAAATACTTTTCGCATACATAGCGTAAAGAAAGACCGGCAGTAATGCCTCCGTGCATTCCTTGAGTAACCTTGGGCGTAAAACCGACATTGCTCATGGCATAACCGCCATTTACACCTATCGACAAATCGTTACGATGCTGTCCAATCTGTGCTGTTGCACTTAGCGAAACAGTCATAAATAGTATGATTGCGTATTTGCGCATATTCATAATTAATAGGTAATTGATTCAATCGTCTGGTTACGATTGTAGTGTATCAACATAAAGTTTCTATTCACGGCTCCCCCACCGCTTCCTAATTTCTTAAAGTTAAGAGGAGTCTGCAAAGCCTTATATCTGACAGCATACTTGCTACCGCTAAATGTTTTTCCCTGTAGGTGCAACCCCCTAATAAAAAAGTTTGCATGATCATAACCGGTGACGGCAAATCTTGGCAATGCATATTGTAAGTCGGTTTTAAACCAATGGCGATAACCGTTTTCCAAATGTTGCGTCTTCCTATCCACAGCATTATAATAAAATGAAGTTGGGATATAAGCGTCGTATTTATAAAAATAATTTAGATAAACCTTCGTATACATCAGCCATTCCGTATAGCCGAACAGTGATATAGATATAGAAGGCTCATTTACTTTCAGTCCATCTAATTTGGCAAGAGCGACATTTAGTTCCGGTGAACGGCCTGTATTCAAAATAACAATATTAGGTTGGGTGCGGCTAAAAGCCTTTGCAAAATTCACCTCACTTGACTTCAAATTCGTTATGCTGTATTTCAAACCCTTCGACTCAAGGCGTTTACGCAGGCTATATGTAAATACGCCTTTCTTACTTGTTGTGTCATTACAGTCTACAAATACAGCATGATAACCGGAAAAGCGTTCCATATAAGCGTTTAATACCATATCATTAAACAATTCGGGCGATTGGTATACTTGAAACATCTCAGGATTGGAAGCAATATCGTTGCCCGATATAGAGAATGGCACCACCATCATAATGTCATTTTTCTTACAAAAACCCGCAAGAGGTTTTACCTGTTTCGTATATAGTGGGCCAAAGATAATATCACAATCTTTTACTCCATCGGCGGCAAGTGTTTGTGTTATATCAGCTTCTTGAGGAATATTCCAAGCAGAAACGGTTGTAGATATTCCTTCTTTCTTTAAACTGTCGCATGCCATTAATATACCTCGGTAATATTCCACCATACGTTTACCATCGCCATCTGCATCATGTAAAGGTAACATAATACCGATATGCACTGCCCGTTTGCGAATATCATCGGTGCTCCTTTTTATCTTTTCAGAAACAACAGGCACTTTCGTTTCCACTTTCTTATCCTTTGCATAAGGAATATAAACATTATCTCCCTTTTTTAAAGAATAGCCTTCGAGCTTCATATCAGGATTGGCATCCATCAATTCCATAATGGATATATCGTATTTTCTTGCAATACCGAAAATAGTATCCTTCTTTTTAACTTTATATATCTCGCGCCATGTCTTGGTTTGGGCAAAGCTCCAAGAAATACAACTGATAAATATTAAAGTTAAAAAGTACCTTAAAATATATTTCATAACATGATTTATTTCGTATTATGTGTGCAAAAATACAAAAAAAGAGTGGCTAAATCAACTTTATTGAGTATTTTTGCATTATTATTATTCATTCAAAATGAAATTTCAATTTATTCTGTCTATCATATTAGCTGTAAGCACCTTGAATGTTGATGCACAGCAAATGCCATCCATCAATCCTACAGGTACTTTCACTCCTTCGACAGGTGAAGCCGCTGAAGATGTCACCTCATTTCAAGGTTCTGCCCCTATAGTCGCACAATTTAAAGCGAATGCCGAGAACACCAATGGCTGGACAACATATTATGAATGGCGTTTTACAAAAGAAGGAGAAAATTCTCCTTATCTTGTCAGATATGAGCAAGATACCGAATACACATTCACATCCGCAGGAACCCATAGAATTATACTTTACGCTATATTCACCCAAGGTACAGACACTGTTGCTTTTACAAAAGAATATTGGGCAGAGAATGTGCCTATCACAGTTTCAATATCCGAAAGCAAACTTGAATTTCCCAATGCATTCTCACCGAATGGAGATGGCATCAACGATATTTACAAAGCCAAAGATGGTTTTCAGAGTATTACAGATTTCCATGCTTATATATACAACCGTTGGGGACAGTTGCTTTACGAATGGACAAATCCGTCTGAAGGATGGGATGGTAAATATAAAGGACAAGATGTAAAACAAGGCGTTTACTTCTGCTTAGTGAAAGCAAAGGGTGCCGACGGGCGTACATTCAATATCAAGAGAGATGTGAATTTATTACGCGGATATACAGAAGGCACAAACTCGACATCAGGAAATAATTGATATCATCCGAAAATATTCGGAAAGAAAAATCCTACAATTAATCTTTCAAATAGGAATTGGCAAATGGATCGTGAAGACGAAAAAATATATGTTTGGGGAGCACGTGTACATAATCTTAAAAATGTAGATGTAGTAATTCCGCGAAATTCTTTAACTGTAATCACCGGTCTATCCGGTTCTGGCAAATCTTCTCTTGCTTTCGACACGATTTTTGCCGAAGGACAACGACGTTATATCGAAACCTTTTCTGCTTACGCACGTAATTTCCTCGGAAACATGGAGCGTCCCGATGTTGATAAAATCACGGGGTTGAGCCCTGTTATCAGTATCGAACAGAAAACTACCAATAAAAATCCGAGGTCGACTGTTGGTACCACTACCGAAATATATGATTACCTACGTCTACTTTATGCACGTGCTGGAACAGCATATAGTTATCTTTCCGGTGAGAAAATGGTAAAGTATACGGAGGAGAAGGTATTGGATATGATTATGACCGATTATGCAGAGAAGTCCATTTATATCCTTGCCCCGCTCGTACGTCAACGTAAGGGACACTATCGTGAATTATTTGAAAGCATGCGCCGAAAGGGGTATCTTTATATTCGCATAGATGGAGAAGTCAAAGAAATCGTACGAGGCATGAAAGTAGACCGCTACAAAAACCATAACATAGAAGTTGTTATCGATAAGCTGCAAGTACAAAACAAAGACAACGAAAGGCTCAAAAAAAGTGTACAAACGGCAATGAAACAAGGCGAAGGCGTTATTATGATTATGGATAAAGATACGGAAAAAGTGCGTAATTTCTCCAAACGACTGATGGATCCTGCAACAGGAATTTCGTATGGTGAGGCTGCTCCCAACATCTTTTCTTTCAATTCTCCAGAAGGAGCTTGTCCACATTGTAAAGGATTGGGATATGTGAACGAGATCGATCTAAACAAAGTTATTCCCAATAACAAACTAAGTATTTACGAGGGAGCTATCGTTCCTCTCGGCAAATATAAAAACCAAATGATATTCTGGCAGCTTGATGCCATATTGCAAAAATATGAATGTACATTGAAAACCCCATTCAAGAATATCCCACAAGAGGCAGTAGACGAAATTCTCTACGGCACTCTCGAAAATGTAAAGATCAGTAAAGAACTGGTACATACATCATCAGATTACTTTGTTACTTTTGACGGTGTCGTCAAGTATTTACGCACAGTTATTGAAAACGATGATTCCACTGCCGGTCAGAAGTGGGCTGACCAATTTCTTGGTACAGCCTTATGTCCGGAATGTCATGGGATGAGGCTCAAACCGGAATCGCTGTCGTATAAGATATGGGAAAAGAATATATCCGAAGTTGCCGATTTGGATATGACAGACTTGCGGCTTTGGCTCGAACATGTGCAAGAACATATGGATGCTCAACAAAGGAAGATTGCTTCTGAAATAGTGAAAGAACTCTTGACAAGGGTAAACTTCTTGCTTGAAGTTGGACTGGATTATTTGGCCCTCAATCGGCAATCGGCTACCCTCTCGGGTGGAGAAAGCCAGCGCATACGTCTTGCCACACAGATAGGAAGCCAACTCGTAAATGTATTATACATACTCGACGAACCAAGTATCGGTCTGCATCAGCGAGATAACGAGCGGCTTATCAATTCCCTGAAAGAACTTAGAGACCTTGGCAATACCGTTATTGTTGTAGAACACGATAAAGATATGATGTTGGCTGCCGATTATATTGTCGACATCGGCCCTAAGGCCGGACGCAAAGGTGGCGAAGTTGTATTTCAAGGCACACCGAAAGATATGCTCAAACAACACACCATTACTTCGCAATATTTGAATGGAGAACTAAAGATAGATCTTCCGAGAATAAGAGATATTAACAAAGACGACACCGCGCCTCTCCCCGTCTATCGGAGAAAAGGCAATGGTAAACATATCCGCATCATTGGGGCTTGTGGTAATAACCTGAAGAATATAGACGTAAGTTTCCCCCTTGGAGAGCTGATCATAGTAACAGGTGTCTCCGGTTCAGGGAAATCTACTCTTATCAACGAAACATTGCAGCCCATCCTCTCGCACCATTTCTATCGATCGCTCAAAAAGCCTATGCCATACAAGAAGATCGAAGGCATCGATTACATAGATAAGGTAGTGAACGTAGACCAAAGTCCTATCGGCCGTACACCGCGCTCCAATCCCGCTACTTACACAGGTGTATTCAGCGATATACGCTCTCTGTTCGTTAATTTGCCCGAGGCTAAAATCAGAGGATACAAGCCCGGACGCTTCTCTTTCAATGTGAAAGGCGGACGATGCGAGGCATGTGGAGGCAACGGATACAAAACCATCGAGATGAATTTCCTGCCGGATGTAATGATCCCTTGCGAGGTCTGCCACGGTAAGCGCTACAATCGCGAAACGCTCGAAGTACGTTATAAAGGCAAATCCATTGCCGATGTGCTCGATATGACCATCAACCAAGCTGTAGAATTCTTCGAAACCGTACCCAACATTCTGCAAAAGATCAAAACTCTTCAAGACGTCGGATTAGGATATATCAAACTCGGACAATCCTCCACAACACTCTCCGGCGGCGAAAGCCAACGCGTAAAACTCGCCACAGAATTATCCAAACGCGATACGGGCAAAACGCTTTATATTCTTGACGAGCCCACCACAGGCCTCCATTTCGAAGACATCCGCATCCTGATGAATGTTCTGCAAAAACTCGTAGATAAAGGTAACACCGTTATTATCATCGAACATAATCTCGACGTAATAAAACTGGCCGATTACATCATCGATATGGGACCCGAAGGCGGACGCGGCGGCGGGACCGTTCTTGCCACCGGCTCTCCCGAAGAAGTGGCCCGAAGTCCCTTAGGGTTCACTCCAAAGTTCCTCGCTGAAGCACTCAAAGTATAGTTGTAAACTTTCCTGTATTTCTTTTCCCTTTATCACGCATATAGCACGGCACACTTTTGCAACGCTCATCAACTTGAACAGGGCGTACCCATCGAAACGGTGAGCAAGATGCTCGGACATACGAACGTAAGTATGACCGAACGCTATGCAAAGGTAACGCCGCAAAAGTTCTTTGAGGAGTTCGGCCGCTTCCTCTCTTTTACCGAAGACTTGCAATTGGCCATTTAATCCCTCTGTTTCTTTATTTCTTATCCATTTATTCAAAACCATCAAGACAATGAGAAGTACATTCAAGATATACATTTACGTGATCAATTGGACAGATTTGGATAATTAATTGGACACGTTTGTCCAATTGACTAGACTCATTTGTCCAATTAATTATATGTTCCATATCAACAGGAAGATGTCGGGCAGAGATGTCGATGTACCCGTGTGGTCATCCAGAGGATTATCAGGTACAATCCCTTTGAGAACACCAAGCACGAGAAACCGGAACAGAAGATACGTTTTCTGCAAAAGAGCGATGTGGCCAAACTCATGGCTTTGAAAGTAAACGACAAGGAGGCAGAACAGGCAAGGCTGATGTTCATCTTCGCTTGCTTTACAGGCTTGGCTATTGCCGACATGGAGCATCTGCAATATGGACATATCCAAACGGCAGCGGGCGGACAGAAGTACATCCGCAAGGAACGGCAGAAGACAAAGGTGGAGTTTGTCGTGCCCTTGCATCCGATAGCAGAAGCCATTATCAAACATTGCAAGGCTGAACGGGAGAGAAAAGGAGGAATGCAATCGGTGAAAGAAAAAGGTAAAACTAAAACAATGACAGATAAGCTTGTCTTTCCCTGTTATTGTAGCCGAAGTGTAATGACTGCCAAGTTAAGTATCGTGGGCAAAGCTTGCGGCATTAGAGAGCGGTTGTCCTGTTAGGTCTCCCTCCTTCAGTTTCGGCAGATATTCCAACCGCAATGCCAGTATCTGCGTATCAACCGGAGGTTAAGGGGAAGACGAACCTCGTCTTCATCCATGATAATGAGCTATGCACCGCATGCCACATTGTAAGTACTTTGACAAAGATCGACGTCAAGACAACGAGGAAGCAGACCAAAGCGCTGCAGGAAACCGACATCACGAATCCCGACTTCCCTCACGAGATAAAGATAAGTCGAAAGTTAATAACAAAGTAGATATACCCGTCATTCGGATACTTCAGAGAGAAAAACAGATGCTCCTCAATATAGTTGAAGTCATCGCAAAGGTAAAATATATTGGAACGGTATAAAACCACAAAGACATCCCAAGATTGCTCCGCTTACACGTGTTTGAGACACAGGTGCTATACACCAAGGTATTTTTTTAGATCTATATTCCTTTTACTGCCCTATCCATCAGTGCTACCGCACGTCTAGAAATATGGGTATTCAGATATTCTATCAACATATCATAATCCACGACTTTTCCTCTGGAAGAATCTAAAAAGTCGATAAGGCATAATGCTAATTTATCAGCACCGACCATCCTTGCGACATCATCTATTATTTCGGGTCCTCTTCCATATATCTGGCAGGCTGTATTCGAATCATCTTCCTCCAAATCATAAATCGGAGTATCGCATGTTTTTTTCCACTTTGTCGTGTTCTCTTTACCCGTAAAATATCGGGAGAGCCATTCTATAATACTCTCGCTAACAAAGAACTGCCCTTTCTTTTGTGAGGCAAAATCGTTTTCGAAGATCGAATGCAGACATTCGTGAAATACCGATATGGAGTTTAGGTCAATGTCAACTATGCATATATCATTTATACTATGTCCCGCACCGAGTCCACCAGCCCTGTATAACACACGCAGAATCGTGAAATCTTTCTTAAATGGGGACAATTTATATAATTTTCTGAATGCTCGCCTCAATTCGTTTTTTATTTGGTTGGCTTTCGAAGATGGTTCAGTAAGAATACTGTAAAGCCTAACCTTTGTTCCTAAGAACATAAACGAATCCAATGCAACATAGTTCTTATTAACGAACAGCAATTCATCCATATTTCCATCCATACCCTCATCATAGCTTCTTATGACGTAGTAATTATCAGGGGCTTTTATTTCCCAAGCCTTAATATTTACATTGTTAGGGAAGACTGACTCCAGCTCTTTACTAAACTCATATATATTGGTTCCATTAGATTTCAGCAAACTAAAGAACAAGCCGGTTCCGGTCACATCATAATCAAGGTAAAAGCGTGAATGGCAGCCTTTAATAATTCGTATTTCCTGTCTGTCACAGAAAGGCATTGTTCCAGATATATTCCTGACATTAGCTTCTATAGTATCCCTCACATTATAAAAATTCGTCACGACCAAGTTGTATGGAGCCAAAGACACGCCGCTGTCTATATCCTTGCCGCCGATCTTTACGGAAGTTTCCAGAACCAAAGTGTCAGCTATAGTATTCGTCTGTATATCCATTGAAACATGAAGATGCATTACGGCATCTCCTGCTGCAATTGAAGGCATCAAACTCACATTAGCCTTATTACAGTTTATTTCCTGTCCGGTAACCCAAATTGTATTTAGGAAACAAAACAATGTTATGCTCAAACGTGTATTTAACTCCCTAAAATTTTTCAATAAACGTATATCCATCACATACACAGAATCTATACATCGAAACATATGTGGTACAAGAACAATACTGCCTTCATAGACATGCTCCTCACGCTCCTTGATGAGTAAATGCAACCATTAAGTGAGCATGCACCGAGTTTGTATACTGCCTTGAATGTTCCTTTACATCAGTTGCGTCAAATCGGCCGCCCGTATACAAGACAGTCTGCAATGATTTATTTCTGATTATGAAACTAACGGAGAAGGAGGGTGAAGATTATTCTTCTGCCGGTTTCATGTTCGTGTATACATTCTGCACGTCATCGTCGTCTTCGAGTAAATCTACCATCTTATCGATCGTCTCGCGCTGCTCCTGCGTAACATCTTTCAAATCGTTCGGAATGCGCGTAAATTCGGCTCCTTTTACCTCAAAGCCGTTGTCTTCAAGATATTTCTGAATGTCGCCGAAGCTTTTCGGATCGCCATAAATGGTAACCTCGCCCTCTTCCTCGTCGACATCGTAATCATCGTCTACCCCAAAATCGATCAGCTCAAGTATCAGCTCATCCATGTCTACGCCGTCTTTCTTCTTGAAAGTGAACACGCATTTGTGGTCGAACAAGAAAGACAGCGAGCCCATTGTGCCGAGGTTGCCGCTGAATTTGTTGAAAACTGCACGCACGTTCGCCACCGTTCGGGTTGTATTGTCCGTAGCGGCGTCTACAAAGATGGCAATCCCATGAGGGCCGTATCCTTCATACGTCATCTCTTTATATTCGCTTTGGTCTTTGCCCATTGCGTTTTTAATGGCGCGCTGCACGTTATCGTTCGGCATGTTCTCGCGCTTTGCAGTCTGTATGATAGCGCGGAGATGCGGATTATTTTCCGGATCGGGCCCTCCGGCTTTCACCGCAATAGCGATTTGTTTGCCGATCTTCGTGAATGTACGGGCCATGTGCCCCCATCTTTTCAGCTTTGTTGCTTTACGATATTCAAATGCTCTTCCCATTGGAGTTTATTGTTTTAATTATTTGTTGTCTTAAAAATATTGTTATCTCAGCTGCGCACCGAGCTTCGTGGTGAGCTGCGTTATCAGCTTGTTCATAATGGCATCGATCTGCTTATCGTTAAGCGTTTTTTGCTCATCCTGCAAAATAAAGTTCACCGCGTAGCTCTTCTTACCCGCCGGCAGGTTCTTGCCTTCATACACATCGAACAGTTCTACGCGTTTCAGGAGTTTCCTTTCGCTCTGTTTTGCCAGCCGATCAATCTGCTCGAATTGCACATCTTTGTCTATCAACAGTGCCAAATCGCGACTCACAGCCGGATACTTGGATATTTCCGCAAACTCAACTTTATGCTTGCGCACGGCTTTCATAACCGCAGTCCAGTTAATGTCTGCAAAATATACATCGCTGGAAATATCGGCCTGCTTCTTTAATTTGATGCTTAATATCCCCATCTCGGCGAGCGTCTTACCGCCTCTGTTCTTGACTGCGAGACCTTTAGAAAAGATGTTATTGTCGCTGTTTTCCACAACATACATGCCCGGCCCAATGCCTAAACGGGCAAAAACGTTCTGCACATAAGCCTTCAGTTCAAAAAAAGAAGAGGCTTCATCGGGATGCGCCCACGATCCCTCTACGCGCTTTCCCGTTACCCAAAGTCCGAGATGGCACTCCTCCATGTAGCCTTTAATCGGCTCGTCGGCCGTCCATTTGCCTTTATCAAAATAGTAACAGTTGCCGAATTCGAAAAACTTTAGGTTCGAATTCTTGCGGTTCGCATTGCGCATAATACTCTCCAAACCACCGAAAAGTAATGTCTGCCGCATCACACCGAGGTCTGCGCTCAGCGGATTCATCACCTTTACCGTGCTTTCTTCCGTATAATGATTAAGGCCTGCGTAATAAGAAGTCTTCGTCAACGAGTTATTCAATATCTCGCTAAAACCGCACCCCACGAGCTGTTCACCAATAATATTTTGCAGGTGATCAGCCTTATCTTCCTCTCCCTGAACGGTCAATGAGCTTTTGAGTTGTGCAGGTATCTCAACATTGTTATAGCCATAGATGCGCAGAATATCTTCCACAACGTCGCAAGGACGCTGCACATCCACCCGATAAGCCGGCACGAGAAGTTCCAAACTGCGGTTCTCTCTCTCGGCTTCAATCTTCATTTCCAAACTTGTTACAATGCTTTTTATCGTATCATGACCGATCGCTTTGCCAATCAATCTATCCACATAATCGTATTCAAGCGCCACTCTGCTACCGTTAATCGGTTCGGGATACACGTCTTTAATTCGCATGGAAACCTTTCCTCCCGCAAGTTCTTTACACAGAATGGCAGCCTGTTTCAGTGCATAAACGGTGCCATCGGGATCGATTCCGCGCTCGAAACGATAGCTCGAATCGGTACTCAATCCATGTCTGCGCGCACTCTTGCGAATCCACGTAGGATGAAAATATGCGCTTTCGAGCACCACGTTCTTGGTAGTATCATACGTTCCACTACCTTTCCCGCCGAATATTCCGGCTATGCACATAGGCTCTTCGGCATTGCAAATACTTAAATCGTGTGCTCCGAGCGCATGTTCCTCACCGTCTAAAGTTACGAATTTCGTTCCTTCGGGCTGCGTCCGAACGACAATCTTCCGGCCTTTCACCATGTCGGCATCAAAACAATGCATAGGCTGTCCGTAAGCCATCATAATGTAATTGGTAATGTCTACGATATTGTTTATCGGGCGCAAACCTATCACGCGCAGCTTATTCTGTAACCATTCAGGACTTTCCTTTACCTCGCAATCCGTTATAGAAACGCATGCATAGCGCTTGCAAGCATCGGTATTTTCTATTTCAACATCTATCGGCAGCGCCTCGTTGTCTACTTTAAATGCACTGCAATCCGGTCTGTGTAGCGATGTTTGATAGCCGTTCTGCAACAGCCACGCATACAAATCGCGTGCTACGCCGTAATGGCTTAATGCATCCGAACGGTTCGCCGTAATATCTATTTCGATCAGCCAATCGCTTTCAAGATGATAATATTCCGCTGCCGGAGTTCCCACAACGGCATCGTCCGGAAGTACGATAATTCCGTCATGACCGGTACCTATGCCTATTTCGTCTTCGGCACAAATCATCCCGAACGAGTCTACACCACGAAGACGCGATTTCTTTATGGTAAATTCGTTGTCTCCCTCATAAAGCACGCAACCCAGATCGGCAACAATAACTTTCTGCCCTGCGGCCACGTTCGGGGCCCCGCAAACAATCTGTTGCGGCTCTTCTTTACCCAAATCCACCGTTGTTACATGAAGATGATCGCTATCGGGATGCGCCTCACAGGTAAGAACTTTACCGACAAACAATCCTTTCAGACCTCCTTTCACGGTCTGCACCTCTTCAAGAGAGTCTACTTCAAGACCGGTAGAAGTCAGAGCGTCCGCCGTTTCCTGTGGAGTTAAATCGAAGTCTACATACTCCTTAAGCCACTTATAAGAAATATTCATATACCGTTATTGTTAAGTTCAGAAATATTGCTGCAAAAGTACGAAAAAAACGCCATTATGCAAAAATAATCTTACGAAAGTTCATTACGGAAACCGATTTGCGCAATTGTAAACATTATATCTATTTTCTGCTGTAAAAAGATTACATATCTATCAATGATAGACACGCCACCTATATCTGATAGAAAATACATCTATGCAACGTAGATATACCGTGTTCCGTAACATCTTATTTATCCCGTCGCACAAAGATCATTTGCTTAGGCAACTTAACCCACTTTCGGTTTCTTGCTATTTTAAGAGAACTGCCGCTTATTTGCCTAAAACTAAAAGTGCTGTCGGCATTGAATGTCAGTGTTGCATGAAGGTCCTCACTGCCATAGTCATTCGTTAAGTTCAACTCAGCCAAATGGTTATTCACACACTTAGCAGAGGTAATAAACCATTTCCGAGAGTCTGTATAATCGCCGAAGAAGCCGGCCATCTCGCCGAAAATCTCTTGTCCGGGCACTTTAACGTTATTAGCATAAAAATCAATTGTCAGATATACATTGTACTCCTTATTATATATAGTACCCTTGAAAACACCGTCGGTTTGTGCCATGCAGCCCAATGAAGGTATTAAAAACAATGCTATCGTTAAAATAATTTGCTTCATAATTTCGATTAATTATTTAATACAAAGGTACTTGATTATATCAAGAAAACAAGAACTTTTATAAAATTATATCAGCTTAAATTGCGTTTTTATGAATTTTATGTTATCTTTGCCCACATTATCATCAATTGTATATGGGCAAAAACAGATTGTTTCCTGATTATATTTTTGAAGCAAGTTGGGAAGTATGTAATAAAGTAGGTGGTATATACACCGTTCTTTCTACAAGGGCAGAAACATTGTGTAAACAGATGAACGACCACCTTATTTTCATAGGTCCCGATTGTTGGAAAAACACAGGTTGCCCTTATTTTACGGAAGATAAATCTTTATTTCACGATTGGCGGGAGTCTGCCGTTGCTGAAGAACTAAAATTAAAGATAGGCCGGTGGGATATACCCGGCCAACCGATAGCCATTCTCGTAGATTTCTCCACATTCTTTGCTCAAAAAAACGATATTTATACCCGTCTGTGGGAATTCTATCAGGTAGACAGCCTGCATGCTTACGGCGATTACGACGAGGCTTCGATGTTCTCATACGCAGCAGCTAAGGTGGCAGAAAGTTTCTATCATCATTATTTAGACAAAACCAAACGGGTTGTTTATCACGGGAATGAATGGATGACAGGTTTGGGATTACTCTACTTGCACCACGAACTTCCGCAAATTGCCACAGTCTTCACTACTCATGCAACCAGCATTGGGCGTAGCATAGCCGGTAACAATAAGCCGCTTTACAAATACCTTTTTGCTTATAACGGCGACCAAATGGCGGCTGAACTCAACATGCAAAGTAAACATTCTATTGAGAAACAAACGGTCAAGTATGTAGACTGCTTTACCACGGTAAGCGATATTACAGCCAACGAATGTAAAGAATTGCTCGACAAACCCGTCGACTTTGTATTACCAAACGGCTTTGAAGACAGCTTTGTTCCTAAAGGAAATACCTTTACTGCCAAACGAAAAGCTGCGCGAAAACGTATGCTTTCGATTGCCAATGCGCTGATGGGAACCAATTTAAGCGATGATACTTTAATCATATCAACAAGCGGACGTTACGAATTCAGGAACAAAGGAATAGACGTTTTCATAGAATCTATGAACCGTCTTTTGCAGACAAACGAACTTAATAAAGAGGTTTTGGCATTCATTGATGTTCCGGCGTGGGTGAGCGAACCGCGGCAAGACCTTATCGAAAGGTTGGAAAGTGGTAGACAATACGATACACCTCTCCCCTATTCAATGCTGACGCATTGGCTCCATAACATGGATAACGACAATGTATTGGGCATGATGAAGCATCTCGACATACAGAATAAAAAAGACAGCAAAGTGAAAATGGTATTCATGCCTTGCTATCTTACCGGAGACGATGGCATTGCCAACATGCCCTATTATGACATTATATTGGGTAACGATCTGTGCATCTATCCCTCGTATTACGAACCTTGGGGATACACACCTTTAGAATCTATCGCATTCAAAGTGCCTTGCATAACCACGGATCTTGCCGGTTTCGGTCTGTGGGCCAACTCTGTTAAAGGGGCTTACAGCGAGATAGAAGACGGCGTAAAAGTAATACATCGCACCGATGATAACTACTCCGAAGTAGCCGAACAAGTCAAAGAAACTGTTATCAAATATGCTGCTTTCGGCAATACTGAAATAAAAAAAGTACGGAGCAATGCCGACAAATTATCAAAAAAGGCACTGTGGAAGAACTTTATCGAATATTATTACGCCGCATACGACTTTGCATTAAGGCGTGCAGAAAGAAGAAAATAAATAACAAATAAACAAAAACATTTTTTATGAAAATTAAAGCCGATTACGCCAATGCTCCTCAATGGAAAAGCATGACTATCAAGTCGAGGCTTCCGGAGGAGATGAAGTGTTTGGACGAGTTAGCCCATAATATGTGGTGGGCATGGAACTATGAAGCCCGAAACCTATTTAAAAGTTTGGATGAGAAACTTTATGAAGAGGTGGGACACAACCCTGTTCTGTTATTGGAACGTCTCAGTTACGACCGCAAGATGGCGCTTGTAAAAGACAAGGTTGTGATGAAGAATATAAATAAAGTATATACGGATTTCCGTACATATATGGATGTAGAACCCGATAAGAAGCGTCCCTCCGTGGCTTATTTCAGCATGGAATATGGACTAAATCAGGTTCTGAAGATTTATTCAGGCGGTCTCGGTATGCTTGCGGGCGACTATCTGAAAGAAGCATCAGATAGTAACGTGGATATGTGTGCGGTTGGTTTTCTTTATCGTTACGGATACTTCACACAGTCGTTAAGCATGGATGGCCAGCAAATAGCTAAATACGAAGCGCAGAACTTCAGCTCGCTGCCGATCGAACGTCAACTGGACGAGAACGGTAATCCCGTCGTTGTAGACGTTCCGTATCTGAATTATCTGGTCCATGCTTATATATGGCGCGTAAACGTAGGGCGCATCAAACTGTATTTACTCGATACAGACAATGAGATGAACTCCGAGTTCGACAGGCCTATCACCCACTCCCTTTACGGCGGTGATTGGGAAAATAGGCTGAAACAAGAGATACTTCTCGGCATCGGCGGTATATTGACATTGAAGAAACTGGGCATAACCAAACAGATATACCATTGCAACGAAGGCCATGCCGCCCTCTGCAACCTGCAGCGGCTCTGCGATTATATAGATGGAGGCCTGTCGTTCAATCAGGCAATGGAGTTGGTGCGTGCTTCGTCTCTCTATACTGTTCATACCCCCGTACCTGCCGGTCACGACTATTTCGACGAGCCTCTTTTCGGTAAATACATGGGCGGCTATCCGGCAAGACTCGGCATCACATGGGATGAGTTCATAGGTATGGGGCGCCAAAACCCTGAAGATCACAACGAAAGGTTCTGCATGAGTATCTTCGCTTGTAACACTTGTCAGGAGGTAAACGGCGTTAGCAAGCTCCACGGATGGGTAAGTCAGAAGATGTTTGCGTCAATATGGAACGGGTATTATCCCGAAGAAAATCATGTCGGCTACGTAACGAACGGCGTACACTTCCCCACATGGACGGCTACAGAGTGGAGAAAATTGTACGATAAATACTTCGCCCCTAACTTCATGAAAGACCAAAGTAACGAAGAGATATGGCACGCCATCTACGATGTTTCCGACGAGGAAATATGGAAGACACGTATGGCATTGAAAGAAAAACTTATCAAACACATACGTGAGAAGTTCACCGAAAGCTGGCTGAAGAACCAAGGTGATCCTTCGAAAGTCGTATCTATTATGGAACGCATTAACCCCAATGCATTGATGATAGGCTTCTGCCGTCGCTTTGCCACGTATAAGCGTGCTCATCTCTTGTTCACTGATCTCGATCGTCTGTCAAAGATAGTAAACGATCCGGAGCATCCTGTACTGTTCTTCTTCTCCGGTAAAGCCCATCCTGCAGACGGTGCAGGGCAAGGACTCATTAAGAAGATTTTTGAAATAAGCCAGCGGCCAGAGTTTTTGGGGAAGATTATATTCCTCGAAGACTATGATATGCAATTGGCAAGACGCCTCGTTTCGGGCGTGGACATCTGGATGAATACACCCACACGCCCGCTCGAAGCATCGGGTACATCCGGCGAGAAAGCCGAGATGAACGGCGTTGTAAACCTGTCGGTTCTCGATGGATGGTGGGTAGAAGGCTATCGCGAAAACGCCGGTTGGGCACTTCCGCAGAAACGTACCTATCAAAATCAAGAATACCAAGACCAGCTCGATGCCGCAACCATCTACTCGCTTCTCGAAAACGACATCATTCCGATGTACTATAAGAAGAACAAGAAAGGCTATAGCGAGAACTGGATCAAAGTCGTTAAGAACTCTATAGCAACCATCGCACCTCATTATACGATGAAACGACAGCTGGATGATTACTACACAAAGTTCTATACGAAAGAAGCAAAACGCTTTGAGAAACTCGCTGCAAAAGACTATCAGCTGGCTAAAGAAATTGCTTTATGGAAAGAGACCGTTGCAGAGCGTTGGGATGGAATACACGTTGTTTCCAAACAGACCGGACTACTTGAGAAAGGTGGTGAGACCGGTGTCAAGTATAAAATGCAATACGTAATCGACGAACAGGGATTGGATGACGCTGTAGGATTGGAACTTGTAACGCTGAAAAACGAGCAAAGCGGCGATGAACGCGAAATATTCAGCATACATCCTTTCGAAGTCGTGGCGCACGATGGCAACAATTACACTTTTGAAGCTGTAATCGAACCGGACGAGGCTGGTGCTTTCCGCACATGCGTACGTATGTATCCGAAGAATAAGAACCTACCCCATCGGCAAGATTTTTGCTATGTAAAATGGCTTGAATAATCGGAGATATCCCTATAAACATATAAAAAATGCACCAAAGATACAGAAATATCTTTGGTGCGTTTTTCGTATATTGCATTTTACTATTATTATATTACGCCATGAACCACAGAGGTTGACATCGTGAACCACGGAAGTTGACACTGTGAACCACGGAAGTTGACATCGTGAACCACGGAGGTTGACAACGTGAACCACGGAGGTTGACAACGTGAACTACGGAGGTTGACTCACTATCCTACTATTTTTATACAGATACTTGAATATTTCTCACCCCTCTCCCCCACTTATCAGGCATCCCCTCTATAAGGAGAAAGCATCGCAGTTATCGTTAAATTCAGGTATCATTAAATAATTAAGCTCGGCTACACATAAATTGTAAACAAATAAGAAAATAAAATAATTTATATATTATATGTAATAAAACCTCTGCCAACTCGTTTTATAAACAAATAGAAGACATAAAAAATTCGTTGCCTATGAAGTATTTTACACGCGAAGAAATAACACCGTCGGAAAAGACACTTAAGTTCATTCGGCAATTTGCATACACGTATCGGGCCATAAAACTGAGTGGTAAAACAGAAATCTACTGTCTGAACTAATCATACCACAGACAAATGAAGACATTAATCTCTCCTTCTTTATTATCTGCCGACTTTACAAACCTTAAAGCCGATATAGAGATGATTAACCGTAGCGAGGCTGATTGGCTGCACATGGATGTGATGGATGGCGTATTTGTGCCAAACATATCATTCGGTTTTCCTGTAATCAACGCTGTTTCCAAAATATGCAAGAAGCCTCTCGATGTGCATCTGATGATAGTACAACCAGAAAGATATGTAGAACAAACCGCGAAATGCGGTGCAATGATGATGTGCGTACACTACGAAGCATGTACGCATCTGCACCGTACGGTACAGGAAATACATGCCAAAGGCATGAAAGCAGGTGTAGCATTAAATCCCTCTACGCCGATTTGTTTACTCGAAGATATTATTCAGGATGTAGACATGGTGCTGCTAATGAGCGTTAATCCCGGATTTGGCGGGCAGAAATTCATCGAAAACGTATTGCAGAAAGTCGCGCGTCTTCGCCACATGATTGAACTGTCGGGCAGCAAAGCCTTAATCGAAGTAGATGGCGGAGTACAGAATGAAACCGCACCAAAACTCATTAATGCCGGTGCCGATGTCTTAGTAAGCGGCAGTTATATCTTCAGATCGGCAAATCCTATACAAACTATTCACGAACTGAAAAATCTATAAACCGACGTAGAATTTCAGGCAAGTTGTAAAGCTACTTCACTCTCACGCGCCATTCTTCTTAAATTCAGAATGGCATAACGCATACGTCCTAAAGCAGTATTGATGCTTACATTTGTCGTTTCAGCAATTTCCTTAAACGACATCTGCTGATAATAGCGCATAAACACCACCTCTCTTTGGGATGCAGGAAGCAAATTCATCATTTTCTTTACATCGCAAAGTACCTGCTCATTAACAAACTGGCTTTCTATATTGCCATCGAGCACATCGCTGCCGCCGATATTAGAGAGATCGTTATTTTCTGTTGGTTCGATGACTCGCTCCGACCTTTGGTCACGATACCAATCCATAATTACATTATGAGCGATGCGCATAACCCATGCCGAGAACTTGCCGGTGGGCACATATTTCCCTTCCTGCAACTTGGTTATCACCTTTACAAAGGTTTCTTGAAAAACATCGTCTGCCGTATCATGATCCCTTACAACAAAATAAATATAAGAAAACAATTTAGTTTGATTTCTCGACAACAGCAAATCGAAAGCTCTATTGCTCCCATGAATATAAGATATAGCCAACTCTTCGTCGCTCATCTCCTTAAAATTCTTCATTTTCTTAAATCTTATTTCTTTAAGTAAATGTGTTCCCGATAGGCTTTTTATGTTTTAGATGTTTTACAAAAAATATGTTTATTCTTTGCAAAGATAAAAAGTTTATTTTAGTTTGCCAAATTTTTTATTGCATAAATAAATTAGTATTAACATTTACGGGTTATATGTTTACTAAAACTTCATATATAAAATATTTTAAACAGCAGCGATGCACAATAAAGGCAAAGGAAATGGGTTACCTGAATATAAATTTATTATTATTTATATATCATGGAAGATAAAAGGCATATTGAGGTAATCATTAAGAATACATACGAAGTAATTAAACAAGTATATACCAAGCAACAGGAAAGGAATGGAAATAAACATAAAGAAAACGCAGGAAGCAGAATTATCTTTCCTTCATATAATGATGACAAGAAACGTACTCGTGTGAGTGAACAAGAATTACGTTTTATTTTTGTCGAGCAATTTAATTTATATTGCCAAGAGGAAGGATGGGACGCTTTCTATTCTGTTGAAACTCCAACAAAATTAAAAAAATATCGATTCGAGAAAGGAAAGGATCCTAAACTAAGAGACGATGGAAGGTCTGCTTCCCACGATTTAGTTATTCACAATAAGGAATTCAAACGCATTGCATTGATAGAATTTAAGGCAAATAACCCAAATGAAAGGGCATACCATAAGGATTTATTTAAATTGGAGAAAGAACCAGAAAAGATGTCTAACCATATTCTTTGTTACTTCTTGCAAATCGTAGAAACTTCGTATGAGAACACAAAGAAAAGTATAAAGAAAAAGTGTGAAGGCTGGAAAGATGAGAAAACAATACAGCTATGTTATGATCTTTCAAAAGGAAAATATATTATCAACGATTTGAATTTATAAAATTAATATTGCCTCCTATTACCGTATAAATAAAATAGATACCATATCTATGTTGCTTGAATATATGATTTGTTACCCATAGAAATATGATGCATATATTATGAAAATACGGTTTAAATTTTGCGAAAAGAGCATATTGCATTTTCATACATATTATTCGGCAGGAACAAAAGAGGTTGGCGCAGGATGCAACCAACCTCGAAAGCGATTTCGAAAACCTCGAAATCATAATAAGTTTGACAAATATATGTTATAACATTGACAACTGCAAATATTTAACACTAAATATTTATATTTTAACATACATCTATCAAGGATCATTTCTTTGTAACTCTAATAAAAACAGCAGGGCTATCTTCTGTTAGAAAATAGCCCTGCTGTTAATAAACATATATAGTAACAAACAACGAAGATGGCGTCGCTTTATTCTTTCTTTGCTTCTGTTTCAGCCTTTTTAACCTCTGTCTTTTTTGTCGTTACGGTCTTTTTGGTCTGGCTTCCAGTCTTTTCTATCTTAATTCTAAGTTTATCGTTTGCCACTTCGATCTTCTCTATTTTTGTCTGTAAGCGTACAATTTCCTTATCTTTCATAGAGATTTCTTCATCTTGATTACGTATGGTGGTCAGAAGAGAATTTAGCTCATCGTTATCGATATCTTCGGGGTACAGGCTATTCACACGGTTGATAAAGTCGCCGAGAATATTCATATAATTCGTAAAGGCATCGAAAGGACTGCTATATATCCCCCTATCTATAGCCATAACCGAAGGTTTAGTCGTCATGAAACGGAAATTATTAGAAGCCTGAAGATAGTCCCAATCCTGATTGATGCGCGGATCACTTGCGATTCTCACCCTATCGGCAACGCTATAAAGCTTGTTGAAAGCCTCTCGTTGCATCGGATTTCCGAGCCAACTGCTTACATCACGCTCCTCATCTACCCAACTTAATGTATCTGGAACGTCTAAATTTCCGACGCTTTTTGTCGAGGCGCATATCTCTGATGGTGTAGAGAATGTTATTTCTTTGGCTTTTGCACAAACTGGCAACGCCTTCATAAATTCGAGGATATTGCTTGACAATGGTTGCGCAATACCCAAAGCAGACAATTCCATAAAGATATTAATTATTTTTTCTTCATCGGGAAAGCGGGAAATTCTATCGATATAATGGTCTGCAAACAGAGGATATCCCTCCCATTCACTATTATTGAACCGAAGCGATATGTCATCACTTAAAGTCACATCACGTAACAGTAACTTCAGATTAGGCGCCAATGCACAATTATAAACATAATGGGGCGATTTCCATCCCAATACGTGTTTGGCCCCTTCGGTCAGCATTCCGTTGAACCCCAACTGCGACACTTGCAAACCTATATCATCGCTATATATCAATGAAGAATTTCGCAGAATTGTAGGTGTCTGGCCGAATAGCTCTTTTATCTTGTTGCACTGACGCTTTACTTCCGCCGCGAAACTCTCTTCGTTTATCAGAGAAGCAAGGCCATGAGAGTATGGTTCTGCAAGAAATTCCACGCAACCGGTCTCATTGAGTTTCTGCAATTTTTCAATTACTTGCGGAGCATGTAGTTCGAGTTGCTCAAGCCCTACGCCGGAGAGAGAGAAAGCTACTTTAAAATAACCGTCGTTCTTTTTGATCATTTCCGACAGAGCATCCAAAGCGGGTACATATGAATATTCCGCTATATTGGCAATAGTCCGTTCGTTCTCATAATCATCATAATAATAATGATCTGTGCCTATATCAAAAAAACGATAACGTTTCAGATGAATAATCTGATGTATTTCGAAATATAAACAAATTGTTTTCATTTTATATCGTATTAATTATGTTTGACAGATTTATTAAACAGTTAGCGCAATCCTAAGGTGCGTTCGTAGAGTTCGCGTATCCAACGCCCCACTTTCTCCCAAGTTATTTGGTCAACTTCTTTTTTTCCTTCTGATTGTAGGTACTCGAACAAGCTTTCGTTATGGCATATACTGTAAATAGCATCCGCTAAAGCGTGTATATCCCAATAGTCTACCTTTATACAATTGGTAAGAATTTCTGCACAGCCGCTCTGTTTAGAAATAATAGTAGGCGTACCGCATTGCATTGCTTCCAAAGGAGAAATGCCGAAAGGCTCGCTCACAGAAGGCATCACATATACATCTGAGTCTTTCAAACATTCATATACTTGCTTTCCACGCATAAAACCGGGGAAATGAAAACGGTCTGCAATACCTCTTTCTGCCGCAAGATATATCATCTGATCCATCATATCGCCATTACCGGCCATACAAAAACGCACGTTACGAGTACGATGAAGTACCATATTGGCAGCCTCTACAAAATACTCAGGCCCTTTCTGCATAGTCAATCTACCGAGAAATGTAACGATTTTCTCTTTCCCTACATGGCAAGGACGTTCAATATCTTCCAACTCTCGACGAAGCGGATAAACTGCATTATGTACGGTAAAACATTTACGAGAGTCCTGATGGTATTGGTGAATTACGGTCTGACGAGTCAGCTCTGACACACACATAATACAATCGGCATTATCCATTCCGTCTTTTTCAATGGAATAAACGGTCGGATTTACATGCCCTCTACTTCTATCAAAATCTGTAGCATGCACATGAATACACAAAGGTTTGCCACTAACTTGCTTGGCATGTATCCCTGCCGGATATGTGAGCCAATCGTGTGCATGGATAATATCATACTCCTTGGTTCGCGCAACGACTCCCGCTACAATAGAATAATTGTTGATTTCATCATGCAAATTATCGGGATATCTTCCCGAAAATTCTATGCATCCGAGATCATTTAAATTCATATAATTGAAGTCGGCATATATATGATCCCGTAGACTAAAATACTCTTCCGGTTCCATTACGTTGCCAATTCTCCCCTTTACATACTCGTAATTTACATCACGCCATGCTATAGGAACGGCATTCATCGCAACGATATGTGCGGCATCTTTATCTTCATCTCCCCATGGCTTCGGCAGAC
Organism: Hoylesella oralis ATCC 33269; assembly: GCF_000185145.2. Lineage (GTDB taxonomy): Bacteria > Bacteroidota > Bacteroidia > Bacteroidales > Bacteroidaceae > Prevotella > Prevotella phocaeensis. Next base: position 1,806,623 of record NZ_GL833119.1, on the reverse strand, counting down.
AAAAAGTAATATCCATGTCGCCTTGGGCATGCAATCCCTCGGTTATTCCATAACTTGCGGTACCGAGCCCACCAAGGATATGAGGAGGATATTCCCATCCAAACATTAATACTCTCATTGTAATGTCCTCCCAGATTATTTAAAGTTAAACTTTTCAAGCAACTCCAATGTTCGCAATATTTCTGCTACATTGATGGCAAATGAGATTGCTCCCCTCCCTTTAAAGGGCGGATTTCCGTCAAATAGTTCAGGGATTGTACCTAAACATAGATTGAACATCTCATCTTCATATCCCACCATCTGGCGTTCCACAAAACTAAGACTCGTACGTTTATATATCTTCAAACACGCCTCCATATAAAAACCTCCTAACCAAGGCCATGCTGTACCTTGGTGATAAGCATAGTCTCTTTGTGTTTGCGGACCGACATACATCGGATTGTATCCACTACTTTTGGGAGATAATGAACGAAGTCCCTTGGGTGAAAGCAACTCTTTCGTACATATATCAAGAACATCTTTCCGTTGTGTTTGACTTAAAGGAGAATAGTCGAGTGCCACTGCAAAAATCATATTTGGCCTAACGCTCCAATCTGTTGTTACCCTTTCATCCACATAATCGAACAAATATCCATACTCGTTAACAAAAGTTGAGACAAAAGACGCTCTGCATTTTTCTGCTAAAGTTTCAAGGTGTTCTGACATGTCTGCCTTGTCGTCCTCTGCAGCGATACTTGCAATAAATTTCAAGGCATTGTACCAAAGAGCATTGAACTCCACTATATAGCCTGAACGCGGAACAACTGGTCTGCCATTTGCGGTAGAATTCATCCATGTAACGGCCCGATCTCTGCCATCGGTCTTTAATAATCCATTATCTTCAAGCGATAAATTCGGGTGCTTTCCTTCCTCTATAAATTTAACAATATCATACAATAGCTTTGAATACATCGCTATACATTTCTCATGTCCAACCTCCTTAGCATACTGTTGTATAGCCCATACCGCCCATAGAGGTACGTCCGGCTGCTCCATTTCATAAATCTTTACACTCAAAGGTTTACCTCCCATAAACTCACGCAAGCCCTTTTCTGCCGTTTTCATCACAAGTTCGAAATAGTCTTGCTCCTCAATAGAAAGCGTTAATCCCGGTAAAGCAATAAACGTATCACGTGCACGGCTCTTGAACCAAGGGTATCCCGCCAGAATATATCTCTCATCTTTTTTCGTTCTATTATGGAACTGATGGGCTGCATTAATAAGGCAATGCAAGAAATTATCGCGTGGACTACGCTCCTCCACCTCTTTGTCAAAGAGCTTTTTTAATCCTCCCGTCTTACTTTCCGAAGTAGATGCAGCAAATACAATACTCTCTCCTTTCTTAATATTCATTTCAAAGAAGCCGGGGACATACAAATCTTCATTCGAGGCATATCCGCGTTCTTGTTCTTTCGGATACTCCACTCCTCGATACCAATCGGGATGAAAAACGAACTCATTGCTTTTACTGAATTGCATATATAGATCGGGATATCCGGCATACATGCAAGTGCGAATGCCATTGTCTACAAGAGAATAATCTCTACTTGCCGTTGAATTTTCATGTGTAAACTGCCTTACGCTCCTGAAAGCTAAGAATGGACGAAACCTAAGTATTGTTGCAGAATGTGCATCAACTAACGTGTACCGAATTAAAATACGGTCTTCATAATGTTGAAAAACAACTTCTTTCTTTAATACAACCCCTCCTACCCGATAAAGCGTAGTAGGAACTTTGTCACAATCAAATTCTCTTATGTATTTGTGACCTTTAGGACTATAATTATTGCCCTGATATTTGTGAAGACCAAGATTAAACTCTGCTCCATGTTGTACCACTGTAGCATCAAGCGAAGAAAGTAAGACATGGTTCTCATCATCCAATTCCGGCACAGGAACAACGAGCAGTCCATGATACTTTCTGGTATTGCAATCTACAATTGTGGAGCATGAATAAGCACCCGACCGGTTCGTACGAAGCAATTCCCTCGGCAACGATTCCTCTAAATTAGTCATCAATGCCTTTTCAAATCGTAGATAACTCATAGGTCAATTAAGGTTTAAAATTTATATTCAATTCATGTTAAAACAGTCTTCGGCAACTGCATTCAACATCTCAAAGATACATTTATTTGATTAAGTTACAAAATAAAACGGGCTTTATTTTAAATAAAAGTCCGTATTTTATGTTTTATAAAACATTTTTCAAATTCTCTATAACGCTTTTAAATAAATATTATTAATTTTGCACATAATATAATTATGTATATGTCTACAGATAAGGAATTGACGAAAAATGAGATTGTAGATGCGATTGCTCGGTTATGGAATCCTCTCACAAAAAGTCAACGACAGGCTTTGAAAGAGAATATATCTGTCAAATATTTGAAGAAAAAAGACCTTATCTACAACAAATTAGAAACACCCACCGATTTAATTTGTCTGCTTCAGGGAAAAGTTAAAGTGTATAAAGAAGCATTAAATGGAAGAAACCAGATCGTAAGAATAATAAAACCCATAGATTTTTTCGGTTATAGGGCCTATTTTGCCAATGAATATTACAAGACTTCAGCCAAAGCATTCGAGCCCTCTACCGTTGCTTTTATTCCTATGCGTTTCGTTATTCAACTGATTAAAGAGAACTTTCATATAGGATTTTTCATTATCAACCGTTTATCAAAAGAATTGGGAACATCCGATGAACGCATCATAAACCTTACCCAAAAGCACATTAGAGGCCGATTAGCCGAGACTCTGATCTATCTAAGAGATAACTATGGAGTCGAACCTGACGGTGCTACCCTAAGCATCCGTTTGCGACGTGAAGATATTGCCGACCTATCGAATATGACGACAAGCAATGTCATTCGCACTCTTTCTACTTTTTCGAAAGAACATCTAATAGAAACAAAAGGCCGTAGTATTAAGATACTTAACGAGAATGCTCTTTCTAAAATATCGAAAATCGGTTAGCATCCTTCTTTTTCAATCTGGAATAAGGAAGTTGATAACTTCCTGTTCTACCGTCAATGTAAACGCTCCCACGGGTGTATTCATCAGTCGTCCGTCTATACTAACGGGCGCATGATGCGATTCTTCAACCATTACTTTATATGTGCGATAAGGGTACACTCCCTTATGATTTAAAATTTTCCCCTGTAAAAAGAGATAGATACCTCCGAACAGCTGCATCATTTCAGAATGGTACACCACAGAAACATCAAGTAAACCGTTATAAGGAACGGCATTTGGCGTCTGTCCATAGCCTAAAGCATTGCCCACACACATAGTCATAACACTACGATGTATCGAGTCTGTATTGATTTTAATACGCATTTTATACTCCATACGCTGAAAAATAAGCAGTATAAAAGAGAATAGAAACGATAATGTTCGTGAACCGAAAATACGTTTCGTCTGCCTGCGAAGGTTCATTATCGAGGCAACCAATCCAACATTTACACAATTCAAAAAATAACGATGACAAGCCTCGTTATGCTTATTCTTATATCTTATGCAGCCCAAATCTATTCTGCGCACACGATGTTTCTTCAACTGGGCAATGGCAATATCTTCCTCTCCTTCCTTTAAATTCCAGAAATGGGCAAAATCATTCATTACCCCACAAGGGATAACACCCAACGAAATACTCTCTCTAACGGCTTTTTCTTCGCGCATTAAGCAGTTTGCAGCGTCATTCAAGGCAGAATCTCCCCCTGCAATCACAATAGTCTTGTAACCGTTATTGATCATCATAGTGACGAGTCTTTCCACACTTTCCGAGCTTTCACTATACACATAATCGTATTGTATGTCCTGCTCATCAAGATATCTCTCTATCCTATTCCATCTTTTCCGTGCATTTCGCGCCGTTGATTTAGGACAATAAATCACTCCCCACCGTAAACTGTTCCCTGCCATAGTCGTTCTATCTGTTTTATTTTTTCGTCCAAAGGCAACAAGGCATCAATCCAATGTATCGTAAAACCACGCCTTTCCATGCCTCTAAACCATGTCATCTGCCGTTTGGCAAACTGATGAATGGCAATTTCAAGCCCTCTGAACATCTCTTCATACGTGATTGTGCCAATCAGATATTCTGTTACGAACTTATATTCCAATCCGTAGTAAATTAAATCTTCGGCATCTACGCCGCTATCGAGCAATGCCTTAATCTCGTTTACCATACCTTCTTCGTCGAGACGTTGCCTCAATCGGGCCGTTATTCTTTCTCTACGTTGCTCCCGCCCGATACTTACACCGACAATTAAAGAGTCTATCGGCGGCATCACCCGCTCTTGCGTAGGGTGTTCCAAGTTATAAGTTTCTATCTCGATAGCTCTTATCGCACGCTGTACAGTGTCTACATCCGACCGGTTATGCATATTTGAACCGGTCTTACATTTCAATTCTTCGAGCATAGATGTAAGCTCAAGCAACGATTTTCCAGCCAACTGTTCGCGCAATACCGTATTCTGCGGAACGGGAGAAAGTGCATATCCTTTCAACACGGCCTCGATATACAAGCCGGTACCGCCACATAAAACGGGCGTAACACCTTGTTTTGTCAAATCATCATACACCGTCTTAAAGTCTTGCTGGTATCTGAAAAGGTTGTACTTCGTACCGGGTTCCGCTATATCTATAAGGTGATAAGGCACTTTTACCCCGCCCACAGTATAATCGTCCAAATCTTTTCCCGTGCCTACATCCATACGCCTGTACACCTGCCTACTGTCTGCACTGATAATTTCTGCACCGATTTTAGCCGACAGAGCGGCAGCAAGTGCCGTCTTTCCGCTTGCTGTAGGCCCGAGTATGGTTATCATTTTCATGGTTACAAACTTACTGAAAAAAACTCATAGTGCCATCGTTTTGTATAAAAAAGAATTAAATGCGGTAAACGTATCGTGTTCTTACGTCAGAAACATATCCTATATATGTTCCCTCTATCCGTATCAAATTCTACGTAATCGGCCGTTTTCTTTCTCAATTTCGGCATCCTGCCGTTCTTATCTGTAATTTTTGCATATCCCATTCCCCGATAATATAATCTACATCTCATACCGCCGAGCGATTTAACCGTTACCTCTGTGAGCTGCATATCCGCCCATGTTTCACTTATCTCGAACCGATTGACGGCACATAACCCTCTCACAGTTCCCTCAGACCATATTTTCGGCAGTGCCGGAAGCAGGTGTATCGTGTCCGTACAGCTTTGCAACAACATTTCAGCCATACCTGCAGCTACACCGAAATTACCGTCTATCTGAAACGGAGAATGGGCATCCAGCATGTTATAATATATTCCACCTGCCTCGGGCGACATGTTAAGCGTGTAATATTTGGAATGCTGAAAGGCCATTTTGAATATCTTAGCACAAACATCTCCATCGAATGCTCGTGCCCAAAGGTTAATTTTCCACCCCATAGACCATCCCTGAGACTGGATACCCCGTAGGCGCAAGGAATTTACAGCCGACAGGAAATAAGGACTCTTCGGCGAGATACCATCGAGCGGATATAGCTCCATCAGGTGTGAAAGGTGCCTGTGATCGCGTTCTTTCCCATTACCGTTAGCATAGTCGGTATATTTCCACTCGCGAAGAATACTGTCTCCCGCCGTTACACCGTTATACACGTTGCCCCATTTCCCCGTATACACCTCATTATGCAAACCTGTATCCAAACCAAGAAGCCTTTCTTTCAGTGCCTTTACAAACATTCTATCTACACAGGCTGCCTTGTTACCGACGATACTGATAGCTTTCAGCGTAGCAGAAAAGAGATATTTTACAAGTTGTTGAGCATGAGCCGTGGCATTTTCGGGCTTAATGGCATACACACCCGGGGCGCTTTCCGTTCCCGGACCGTGCTCCGGCGAATACTCGTCGGGGCATTCATAAGTTCCGTCGGTGGCTTTTACGAGCCTTTCCAACCAGAACTCGCACTGGCTGACCATCACCGGAAGAGCCTTATGTAGCAGAAATTCACGGTCGAGCGTGTAGCGGTAATGCTGCCAAAGGTGCGCACAAAGCCACGCACCTGCCGCGCAATAGTTGTTTTGCCACGCGGTGCAATGCCCGAAGATATTATTTTCAGTAAAACAAGCCCACCCGTTTTGCTGCCTTAAACGCACACGGGCATACGATTTCCATTGCGGTTGTACGAGTGCCATATTATAGATGTAGTTCAATAACTTCTCGTTCATCTCGGAAAGGTTCGTACTGTTAGCAAGCCAATAATTCATCTGTACATTGATATCTGCGTGCATATCGCACTGCCAAGCAGGCTCGTTACTGTTGTTCCAAATGCCTTGCAGATTATTCGGAAGGTCTATGCCGCGCGACGATGAGATAAGCAGATAGCGCCCATACTGAAAGTAAAGTTGCTCTATCAATCGGTAACGGTTGTCGTGTTCGTAGTTTTCGGCATAGCCATCTATCAGTTTATCCGTCGGTATCGTATTGGTTACGCCGCCCAATTGCAAGTCTGTACGGTCGTAAAATGCCTTGTAATCTTCCACATGCCGGCTATACAACGCCTGCCATCCCATAGAAACAGCACTGTCAACCGTATTCTTTATTCGCGACGGCAATAATGTCGTGTGGCTTATATAGCTCGGTGCAACGGCATTATAATCGGTACCGGCAGCAAGTATTACCATCACTTCGTCGGCATGTTTTACCACGATACCATCATTTGTTGTTGTCACCGTTCCACCTACAGCTGCCACTTTCATCCGGGCACAGTAACTTACAGTCGTCAACTTTCCGGCAAACATACCTTCTTTACCTTGATAATAAGTTTCCCGCCCGTGTACATCGTTCAGATAAAAGCGGTTGTTTATCGCTCTCGGAACAGATGCTTTCATGTGGATAACCACACACTGTGCGGGATTACTTGCTATATATTCTCGGGTATAAACAGTATCGCCGTCGGCGGTAGACCACGATGCAACGGCCGTGGCATTGCTAAGATCGAGATTGCGGTAATAATTATACACGCCACGCCTATCGTAAGAACCGCCGATATTTTCTATCACCAGCGCACCGAAGTTTTGATAAGAGCCCCGTTCTTCGGCACTTCCGGTCCAAAGAGTTTTCTCGTTGAACTGAACTATATCTTGTCGTATTCCGCCATAGATCATTGCTCCCAGCTGTCCGTTTCCTATCGGCAAGGCATATTCTTGCCACGGATCGTCCACCTGCATAGCTGTAACAGGCGCCGTATACCATAGAGTCATCGGGTGAGAAGGCGCATAATAAGCAGCCGGATAGCAGGTGTATTCGGACAACACGACCGGCATTGCGGCGCCATCATCCATGCTTACAACTTGTACAGGATGGCAAAAAAGCATACAGACACAACATAAAAAGATTTTGTTCATATCGATGGTTATATTTAATCAATAGGTACGCCTTTCGTACATCGGCGGTTCATTCTCTACAAAGTTCATTAAAAATTACGATATACACAAGTGTTTTCCGAATAGTTTTTACAAATGAAACGACATAAAGGATGAGGGATGCAGGAATAGGGATAAGAGATCGCAAGACGTACCACGCCATCTATCTTCGATACTTCATATATTTATTCCGCACAGACGATGCATCTAACCGGCACACATATACTGTTTAATAAAACAAGACATAACGGGTGTCTTTGCAATAATAATAAAACAGAGGCGAAACACAAAAGGTCTGTCTGTAATACCTTTTATGTCTCGTCTCTGCAATAGAACAAACAAGATGCGGAAGACAGCCTGTTTGTCTTTTAATAAAAGCTCGAATATCGTTAATCCATATACCTAAGTCTCAAGCTGTTAAGTATTACACTCACACTGCTGAATGCCATTAAAGCGCTCGCCCAAGTAGGTGTAATCTGGAAATCGATACCGAACAGATAGAGCAGACCTGCCGCCAACGGAATACAAACAAGGTTGTAGACAAACGCCCAGAATAGGTTTTCGTAAATCATCCGCACGGTCTTTTTGCTCAATCGTATAGCATCGGAAACATTACGTAGGTCATCTCCCATCAACGTAACCTGTGCCACATCCATCGCAACATCGGTTCCACGTCCCATAGCTATACTTACATCGGCCGTTGCCAATGCCTGCGTGTCGTTAATTCCATCACCCATCATGGCCACAGTCTTACCTTCTCGCTGCAGTTTACGCACCAGATTTTCCTTGTCTTTGGCCGCTACATTACTCTGATAATGCCTTATTCCCGCCTTTTCAGCCCAGTATTTGGCGGCTTCTTCCTTGTCTCCGCTCATCATATACACGTCTACTCCTTGCTTTCCGAGCATTTCTATGGCCTCATGTGCATGGGGTTTAAGCGTTTCACGTTCCTCAGGTTTCATGTCGTCTGCCTTGGTAAAGTCAACATTCAGATTGGGTATCGTAAGCGTACCCGTCTTGTCTACCACCATCGCGTTTACATTGCGGAGCGCTTCCAAGGCTGTAGCGTCTTTGATCAGGATATTCCTATGCGCCGCTTTCCCTATGCCTACCATCAATGCAGTGGGCGTTGCGAGCCCCATTGCGCACGGACAAGCAATGACAAGCACACTCACTGCCGAAACTATAGCCTGCGGCATGTGAGACCATCCGGCAATGATAAGCCACAAAGCAAATGTAAGTAGCGCTATTCCCGCTACTATGGGAACGAACACCATCGCTACTTTGTCTACCGTACGCTGTACGGGTGCTTTAGAACTTTGTGCCTCCTGCACCATACGTATGATATGTGCCAGCGCCGTATTCTCGCCGATTTGCCGGGCTCGGAAGCGGAACGTACCCTGTTGGAGGATAGTTCCGGCGAGCACGTTGTCGCCTTTTTGCTTCAATACAGGTGTAGGTTCGCCCGTAATCATGGCCTCATCGATGTACACACCTGTGGCAGACATGAAGCTATTAGCCTCTGTCACCTCACCGTCTACAGGCACTTTTTCGCCTGCATGTACCTCGATAATATCACCTACTTTAATGGTCGAAAGCGGAACATCCGTTACTCCGTCGGCCGTAACACTATGTGCCGTCTTCGGAGCAAGGCCCATCAACTCCCGAATGCTCGATGCTGTACTGTTCTTGGCACGCTCTTCAAGCATCCTTCCTGTAAGCACAAATGTGATTATCATTACCGATGCATCGAAATAGGTATGCCACTCGATACCGCGAGAGGTCCACACTGCATCGCCGAAGAAGGTGTTGAACGTGCTGAAAAGGAATGCTATAGCGGTGCTCAATGCTACCAATACGTCCATATTTGCTGTGCCACGACGCAGCTGTTTCCACGATGTAACGTAGAATTGTCGCCCGCAATAAACCATATTCAACAGTGCTATAATCATGGCAAACTGGTTGGTAACGTCGCGCGAACCTACATGCCACCACCCCATAGATACCGACATAACTGCCACAGCGAATATCCACGACAGAATTACTTTATGGCGTAAAAGCACGTATTCGCGGCGAAGTATTTCCGTAACACTGCGGTCTTCCTCGATTACCAAGTCGTATCCGATGCCGTTGATCTCGTCTTTCATCTTTTGAAGAGATATGGTTTTCGGATCGTACTCCACTAAGGCAGACCGTCCGGGAAGGCTTACCGAAGCTGATGTTACGCCCTCCAAAGAGTTTAACTTGCGCTCCACGTTGGCGGAACACGACGCACATGCCATCCCGATAACGGGTATCGTTCTCTTTTCCATCATATTATTATCCTTTCTGAAAACGTTATTTTACCGGTCAAAGAAGCATCTCCAAAGATTCAAAGCTGCAGGTCGTAGCCTATTTCGTCTACGGCTTTCTTCATGTATTCGGGTTTTGTAAGCTCATCATCGTAAGTTATCGTAACGCTTTTATCGCTCAAATTAGCCTCTGCTTTCTCTACTCCAACGAGGCAAGAAAGCCTTTTTTCCACCTTTGCCCTGCAATGATCGCAGGCCATTCCGTTTACTTTAAATGTTTTAGTTTTCATATTTCTCCATATTATATATTTGTAATAGCAAAGATACAATAAAGAGAGGACACCTGTGTTACAGTATTATGGAAAAGAATTGTAATATTCCTGTAAGGTCCGTTTCGTATCTATCGGTTCTGCATACGTACCATTTCTTCCCGCAACAATCGGCATACTGTTGTGCTAATGTTGCGCTTTGCCGTCTTCGGATGCATGGCCTCGGACAGAGAGATATTGGGAGGATTGATGCTTTCTGCACGATCGAAACCTGCTGCGAGCAATCTTTCGCGATCCGATATACTGCCCGCGATAAGCCAAATCGACACTTCTGCTGCTTTTGCATGGCGCAAAATCACGCTCGGGAGCTTACCCATTAAGGTCTGACTATCGGCATTTCCCTCGCCTGTTATTACATAATCGGCAGTTTGCAGAATAGTGTCGAAACCGGTAAGTCGTAGCAACAGTTCCGCTCCCGACTGCATTTTCGCCCCCAAATACTGCATGAAAGCGTAGCCAAGTCCACCGGCTGCGCCTGCACCTTGTGCCATGGAAAGGTCTCGTCCCAATAATTTTGCAGACTCGGTAGCAAATTGCCGTGCCTTCATGTCTAACCTTTCGACCTGTTCCGCAGTAGCCCCTTTCTGCATAGCATATACGAATGCCGCGCCATTCTTACCGTAAAGCGGGTTTTTGACATCGGATGCAAGAACAATATCCAACGGTTCCGACTCCATACTTATTGCCGTATCGAGTGCCGAGAGCATCCCCATACCACAGTCAGACGTGGCACTCCCGCCCAATCCAACGATGAAACGACGGCACCCTCTGTACCACGCAGCATTGATGAGTTCACCGACTCCAAACGATGTAGCATGTTCCGCATCGCGTTCTTCAGGTGATATAAGAGCGATACCGCATGCCTGCGCCGCTTCTATGATTGCCGTTTCGTCCGACGTAACGGCATATTTAGCACGCACAGATCGCATCAGTGCATCGTGCACATCGACTTCTACGAGCTTTGCATGCAGCGCATGAGCAAAGACTTCGAGCATCCCGTCGCCACCATCCGACATGGGCACAGCCGTAACATTTGCGTCCTTTACCGTCTGCTTCGCCCCTTCTGCTGCAGCAACTTCAGCCTCTACCGTCGTTAAACAGCTTTTGAAAGAGTCTATAGCAAGAACGATATTCATGCGATTTCTACAGTCTGTGTACGTAAGTCCCTACAAACGTCCTTGATCGCCGAGATAACTGTCTTTGAAACCAAGGAAATATAACACGCCATCCAAGCCCATAGTATTGAGCGATTGCTGTGCATTAGCCACAACACGTGGCTTGGCATGGAAAGCTATACCTAATCCCGCTTCGGATATCATGGGCAGGTCGTTGGCACCATCTCCCACGGCTATAGTCTGCGCAAGGTTCACTTTCTCCACCTGAGCAATAAGTTTCAGCAACTCGGCCTTACGCTGTCCGTCCACAATCTCGCCTACATAGCGCCCCGTGAGTTTACCGTTTTCGTCGATTTCCAGTTCGTTTGCATACACATAGTCAATACCATAACGCCGTTGCAGGAACTCTCCGAAATAGGTAAAACCACCGCTCAAAATGGCAATTTTATACCCGCAGCGCTTCAATACAGACATTAATCTGTCGACACCTTCCGTAACCGGCATGCTTTCTGCTATCTCCTTCATGACACTCACATCAAGTCCTTTCAGTAAAGCCACACGCTCTTTGAAGCTTTCCTTAAAGTCTATCTCGCCTCGCATGGCACGTTCGGTGATGGCTCTTACCTGCTCTCCCACCCCTGCACGTGCCGCCAATTCGTCGATGCACTCTGTTTGGATGAGTGTAGAGTCCATATCGAAGCATATCAAACGGCGCATACGCCGGTACATATCATCCTTTTGAAAAGAGAAATCCATCCCCATCTCCGACGACAGGTTCATCAAATCTTTCTGCAACAAGGCACGGTTATCGGGAGTACCGCGCAGTGAAAACTCTATACATGCACGCACATTACGGCTCGGATTTTTAATACTTACGCGTCCACTTAGGCGCAGAATGGAGTCGATATTCAGCCCTTGACCGGCGATAACCTTTGTGGTTGCCGCAATTTGGCGTGCCGACAAACGGCGCCCGATGATAGTAAGAATGTAGCGATTCTTACCCTGTTGGCTTACCCAATCCTCGTATTTACCGTCTGATATGGGCTCGAAACCGATGTTTACTCCAAGTTCCGAAGCCTTGAAAAGCAACTCCTTCATTACCTGTCCGGAATGTATGTCGTCGATGCGGATAAGAATTCCGAGCGACAGAGTACTATGGATATCGGCCTGACCGATATCCAGAACCTGCGCACCCTGCCCTGCCAATATCTCCATAACCGATGCCGTAAGGCCCGGTCTGTCCTGTCCAGTAATACGAACAAGTATCTGTTCTTCTTTTATTGATGTATCTTCCATCTTTTATATAACCGATTGGTGATGATTAATTTTTCCTGATATAATCGAATTTATCGAAACTTAAGTAGCCCATATCGCGCAATTCATGCTCGCTTTTGTTACGGAAAGCGTCGTCGTTATGGTCGGGTATCAGCGGAATGCGCACCGTTACGCGGTCTGCCATGCCCTGTGCGACGAGCCAACGCAGGTTATCTTTCACCCGTATATTGCTTAAAGTAGTGTACGATTTATACACTTCAGCATCCATATCCTTAATGTCTACGATATAGTTTCCTATGAAAGGAGCCACCTCCTGCAAATGCTTGAGGGGCACATTCAGACTTGTTTCCAACGTTATGTGCCACGTTTTGGGCATTAAGATACAAAACTCTTTGATGAAATGGCTACGCAATAAGGGCTCACCGCCGCCGAATGTAATACCCCCACCCGTGGCAAGAAAGTACATATTATCTACCATCACGGCCTCGAGAAGCTGCTTGGTAGTATAATATTCCCATATTCCTTCGGGCGCAAGACACTGTTCATTAAGGCAGAATTTGCATCGCAACGGACAACCATGAAAGGCAACCAGCGTGGTTACTCCTATGCCGTCGGTAGTCAACCTGTGCCGGTCGATACCGATCAATGGTTCCATTTCGTATGTTCGCACGGTATTGTTTCGCCCGTCCATATACCTTTTAAAACATTTGTTCCGTAAATATTTACCGCCACAAATATAGTGTTTATTGTAGAATTACGCAAACCTTCAAATGGTTATTTTATAGAATAAAAGCAAAAGACGGCCTGTCTTTCCCCGCTCCCTCCAAAGAAAAACAAAGAAGATACTGCCATATTAACATGGCATTCGATGTGTCAGAATATAATACAGTAGAATTATTAATCCTTTTATTATCAATAATATAACGCGATAACATTGTGTCAACAGCAGACAATCTGTTGACATAAAACCGCTTTTTGCTTATCTTTGTAACCGAAGACGGCTTGCTCAGCAACGTTATAATTGTCAGATCGGTTACTCCGGCGTTCGATAAAGAAGCTCTACGCATAGTAAGAAGCATGTCAAGACGGATGCCCGGAACGCAAAACTGCAAGGTGGTAAGGGTGAAATACAATATACCTATCAACTTTAGGGCATACTGATAAGACCGTTATTCATTATATATAAGCATTTTACACATTACATTTAAATTAAACATTATGGCAAAAGGAAGAAGCATTTGCAACGTATTGAAACAGATACGCAAACAGATTGCCGATGCCAACGGTATCGGATATGCCCCTACGCCCTGCCACTTCAAGGGCGAATGCCGAGGCACCTGTCCGGCGTGCGAGGCCGAAGTAAGGTTTATAGAGCGCGAACTGGATATGCGACACATGGCAGGTAAGGCTGTTACATTGCTCGGACTGTCTGTAGGAATGGCATCACTGACGGCCTGCCACGAAACGCCTAAGACATCTAAAGCAAAGAATAAGACGGAAACTGTTGTAGAAAGAATTCGGATAGCAACGGGGGATATCGATGGTGATATTGCATCTCCGTCCGATAGTCCCGTAAGGACAATGGTAAAGTTTATACCTCCAGAAATCGCTGTCAATCATAAACAAAAAAGAAATAGGCATGGAAAAACACTGTTTTCCTCACCGGAGAACATACAAACAGGAGACATCGAAATAAAACCTAATGCAATCATAACCGACACAGCCGATGTATGTAACGCGACAGATACAACCGAATACAAAGCCGTTCCCTCTTATTTAATCACGGGAGAAATACAGGCTCCGGCCGCTATTCGAAACAAAAAGGGCGACGATCCGAACAATCCGGTGTACTCATATGTGGAAAACAGTCCTCAATTTCAAGGAGGATTGCAGGCTTTGACGAAATATATTGCCGACAATCTTCGTTATCCTAATGGCGATAGCGATATACACGGACGCGTTGTTGTGAACTTTATTGTAGAACGAGACGGATCGCTTAGCGATGTTAAAATATTACGATCGGTCGATCCGTTGCTCGACAAAGAGGCCTTACGCATCGTCAACAGCATGCCTAAATGGTTGCCCGGCACTCACGATGGCAAAGTAGTAAGGGTGGAACACTACGTAGCGGTGAAGTTTTAAGATGTAAAATGAAAGAAGAGGGAGGAGAGGTTAACGCCACTAATCGCTCCTCCCTCTTCTTTCATCCTTTATCTTCTTCCTTGCTACTCCTTGGAGAAAAGGCGACGATTACTCCCATTCGATGGTCGAAGGCGGTTTCGACGAGATGTCGTAACACACACGGTTGACGCCTTTCACTTTATTGATAATCTCGTTGGAAACCTTCGCCATGAAGTCAAAAGGTAGGTGTGCCCAGTCCGCAGTCATAGCATCTTGACTCGTAACCGCACGCAATGCCACGGGATGTTCGTATGTCCGTTCGTCGCCCATGACGCCTACGCTGCGGATAGTCGACAACAATACGGTACCAGCCTGCCACACTTTATCGTACAAACTTGTGCCATCGTCACAAATATAGTCGTGCATCGCCTTGATATAAATATCGTCCGCATCCTGCAGAATGCGGATTTTTTCGGGCGTAATATCACCAAGTATACGCACTGCTAAGCCCGGTCCGGGGAACGGATGGCGCTTGATAAGCCGCTCGGGCATACCCAATTCGCGTCCCACACGCCGCACTTCGTCCTTAAAGAGCCACTGTAAAGGTTCGCAAAGTTGCAATTTCATCTCCTTAGGCAGGCCTCCTACGTTATGATGACTCTTAATAGTCATGCCCGTGATGCTAAGACTTTCGATCCTATCCGGATAGATCGTTCCTTGTGCAAGCCACTTGGCATCGGTTATTTTTTTAGCTTCAGCATTGAAAACCTCTACAAAATCGCGCCCTATAATCTTGCGTTTCTGCTCCGGATCGGTAACTCCAGCAAGGTCGTCAAAGAACTTTTTGCTTGCATCTATGCCTATCACGTGGAGTCCCAAACCCTGATAAGCATCCATAACCTTACGGAATTCGTTCTTTCGAAGCATACCGTGATCCACGAATATGCACGTAAGATTACTGCCGATGGCTTTGTTCAGGAGTGTAGCGCACACCGAAGAGTCTACTCCGCCCGACAGTCCGAGGATAACACGATCATTGCCTAACTGCTCTTTAAGCTCTTTTACGGTTGTTTCAACGAACGAAGACGGGCTCCATTCCTGACGGGAATGGCAGATATCTACGACAAAGTTACGGAGCAGTGTTTTACCTTGTATGGTATGAAACACCTCCGGATGAAACTGAACCGCCCATAACGGGGCCGACGAACCGGCATAAGCGGCGAATTTTACATCGGCCGTAGAGGCGATGACATGGCAATCTTGCGGAATTGCAGTAATGGTATCGCCATGGCTCATCCATACTTGTGAGTTTTCATCAAAGCCTTTGAACAGTGGATTTCCGGCATCGAACTGCTGCAAGTTTGCCCGTCCATATTCGCGAATGCCTGTCTGTTCCACCTTTCCGCCGTTGGCATAAGCAATGAACTGCGCACCATAACAGATGCCGAGCACGGGATATTTGCCGATGAAACCGCCCAAATTGCACTTGAAAGCCTCCTTATCGTGCACGGAATAAGGCGAACCGCTCAAGATTACTCCGATTACAGAAGGATCGTTCTTTGGGAACTTATTGTAAGGAAGGATTTCGCAGAAGGTATCCAGTTCGCGTACCCGTCGGCCGATGAGCTGCGTTGTTTGCGAACCGAAATCAAGAATTATAATCTTCTGTTGCATAATATAAAATGAATTTAAAGGCCTCATACCACGCTCTACTCTGCAGACGAAAGCCGACAGGAAGCCTTGCTCGGGCCATGATATATATTTACTTATTTAGTTGTTTCAAAAAGCTGTCTGCCTCGTGCAGCGAGTCTAATTTTCCTACATCCAGCAATTTCAAGTCTTCCTTCACGCATCCGTGAACGGAAAAACGGCTGCACCATTTCAGATAAAAGTCTACAATACCGAATTTGTTCGGCATTTCTTCTATACAAGGAAACAGAGACGGAGAAAGTACATGTATGCCGCTAAAGGCATACATATCGCAGGAAGCGGGATCGAGGCTATCGTATGAGCTCTTTACTTCGCCCGTCTCGATGTTCGTCCACCCTTTCAGAAAGCGAGAAGCATCTTTAGAGAAAAGCAGATAACGTTTGGTTTTTCGCCGACTGACAAGCAACGTAGCATCGGCATTTCGCCCTTTTTCGTAAATACATTTAAGGTCTACGTTGCTTAGAATATCCACATTATGAATTAAGATTGGGCTATTGGCATCGAAAAAGTGCATAGCTTTTTTGATACCTCCACCGGTATCGAGCAACATTTCGCGCTCATCGCTCACACAGACGTCCAGTCCGAAGTTATTGTTTGTCCTTATATAGTCTATGATTTGGTCGGCAAAATGGTGTACGTTTACTACAATTTTTCCGAAGCCGGCACTTTTCATTTTCATGATCACATACTTCAGCAACGGCTCACCGCCCACCCTTACCAACGCTTTGGGCGTCGTATCGGTGATAGGCTTGAGGCGTGTACCCAATCCGGCCGCAAAAATCATTGCTTGCATCATAGAAATGTCTTTAATGCATGCAAAGATAGCGAATATATTTCAGTCTGCAAAAAGTTTCATAAACAAGATATAAAAAAAGAAGAGGCGCGAAATGTAAACGATATATAGTGCTTTTATCGGGCATAGACAGCATTTTTATCTGGTTTAGATGTCGCCTCTATCGATAACTGGCATGTCGCCTATGCAACATATTTTCGACCGTCGGGATTGATGAAGGAAACAGATATAAAAAGCATGGGCGACGAAGATGGTATGTATCTTTGCCGCCCATGTGATGAAAATATTTTGTTTCTTTGCTTATTTCTTTGCTTCAAGCACCTGTGAAATGCCTTGCTCGCGATGCACGATATGCACTTCGACACCGAATTTATCATGCAAATGCTCGGCTAAATGCTGCGCGCTGTACACAGACCGGTGCTGTCCGCCGGTACAACCGAACGAAAACATCAGGCTCGTGAACCCGCGCTGTATGTAACGCCTTACGTGGTGATCGGCCAGTTTGTACACGTTTTCCAAGAACGTAAGTATCTCGCCGTCGTCTTCGAGAAAACGTATAACGGGCTCGTCGAGCCCTGTAAGCTTTTTATATGGCTCATATCGCCCGGGATTATGCGTAGCCCTACAGTCGAACACATAACCTCCGCCGTTGCCGGAAGTATCTTCGGGCAATCCTTTGTGGTAGGAAAAACTGTACACGGTGATCACAAGAGGGCCTTTGCCATCGTACTTTGAAAACGTTGCAGGGCCATCGAGCGGGTTCGCAGGATATACCTTGCTGTCGGTTATCTTGTATCCGTCGGCTCTATTCACCGAGGGTTTCTCGGCTATAGCGAATTGCGGCAGCTCTGTCAGCCGCCTCAACATGTCCATCATATAAGGATAAGGGAAGACGTCTGCACTCAACTTCAGCAGCTCTCGCAAATTCTGTATCGCTGCGGGTATCGAATCAATAAAATGTTTCTTGTGTTCAAAGTAGCCGCGAAAGCCGTATGCGCCCAACACTTGTAATGTCCGGAAGAGCACGAACAGATTAAGACGTGCCACGAAGTGCCTTACGGTGGGCACTTCGGTATAGTTCTTCAGCGAATTATAGTACTCGTAGACCAGTTCTCTGCGCAACTTAAAAGGATAATGTGCCGAAGCCTGCCACAGAAAAGAGGCAAGATCGTAATAGAACGGCCCCTTCCTACCGCCTTGAAAGTCTATGAAAAAGGGATGCCCTTGGGCATCGAGCATGACATTTCTGGCCTGAAAATCGCGATAGAGAAAGCTCTCGCTCTGCTCGGCCGTCAGGTCTTTGGCAAACATACGGAAGTTTGCTTCGAGTTTAAGTTCGTGGAAATCGAGTTCTGTGGCCTTCAGAAAGCAATACTTAAAGTAGTTAAGGTCGAAAAGCACGCTGTCTTCGTTAAATTCCGGCTGCGGATAACAGTTCGACCAGTCGAGCCCATGGGCACCGCGTATTTGAATATTCGGCAGTTCTCGTATGGTATTAATGAGCAATTGCTTCTCATGTTGGTTATATCTGCCGCCTGCATCTCGCCCGCCGCGTATGGCTGAAAATAATGAAACGTCGCCGAGGTCGGTCTGAAGATAACACAGCTCGTCTGCGCTTACCGCCAACACCTTGGGTACAGGTATCCGACTCGTGGCGAAATGATTGGCTAAATAAACGAAAGCGTGGTCTTCATCGCGGCTCGTACCGATAACTCCGATCACTGTTTTGCCTTTATCGTCGGTCATACGATAATAAGCGCGATTGCTACCGGCACCGGGTATTTTCTCTACATTTGCAGGCTGTGCCCCCGACCATCTTAAATATAAATCGATCAACTCACTCATAAGCGGTAATATTTTACCAGCGGAACAGCACGCATGCCGGTCTTTTCTCCCATCACATACTGTCCGCCGATTTCTTTTCTGCTTTTTCTGTTACAAATCTTTGTTCTTTTTCCGTTTTTCATCCCACGCCACTATCAGATGTTCCACAACAAAAAGCAGAAGGAAAATAGCAAGCGATAACAGGAAAGAACCGGTAATAATAATCAAACTACCGGCAATTATCACAAATACGCCAAGGCGTTTCCAGTCGACATTGTACTTCATACTGTTGGCAAAGATACTAAAAAGTTAAGAGTTGTGCGGCCTATGCCGAAAGTTTTTTGCTTTTATTACGCCTATTCATCCGCTTTTTAGTACCTTTGCCACGTTACCAATCGAACATTATGCAGACGAACAAATATTTGATAGCCAACGACACGGATTTGCAATGGGGACTGACCGTAAGTACCGTAGGATACGAAGAAATAGAACGAAACGAGCCTTATCCGACAACCGGCCACGCAGACGGATACTACTTCCACATCGACAAAGGCAGAATATTGAACGAATATCAAATGCTATACATCGTCGAAGGCAGCGGCACATTCAGTTCCGCCCATCTGAAAAACGTATCCATAAAAGCGGGCGATATCTTCTTTCTTTTTCCCGGAGAGTGGCACTCGTATCATCCGCAGCCGCAAACAGGATGGAAAAGCTATTGGATCGGCTTCAAAGGAGAGAACATGGACAAGCGCGTGGCATGCGGTTTCCTATCGCCCGATAAAGCCGTCTACCACGTAGGATATTCTGCCGATATCATCCGGCTGTATGAATTGGCGCAAGATACAGCCAACCGCGAGCAGGCATATTCGCAGCAGATGCTCGCCGGCATCGTGAACCACCTTATCGGACTGGTATATTCGCTCGAACGAAACATGTTTTTCAACAAAGATTCTGCACAAGTGGAACTGATCACCAAGGCCCGCCTAAAAATAAGACAAAACCTTCAAACAGACATAACCATACAAGACATCGCCGTCGAGCTGGGTGTAAGCTACTCCACACTGCGCAAACTATTCAAAGAATACACCGGATTTCCGCCCGCTCTGTATCAGCAGGAACTTCGGCTCCAGCGGGCTATGGAGCTGCTATCGTCTTCGGATATGAGCGTCAAAGAAATAGCCTATTTGCTGAACTTCGATACTTCGGGCTACTTCTCAACAAAATTTAAAAAGAAAACAGGAGTCACCCCAAAGGAATTTAGAGAGAAAATAAGATAATCCCCAACATCTTACAATAAGAAAGCATGAACGTGCAAATGTAATTATTCTTTTTTCAAACGTTCATCCTACATCCATGATATTTAATCAGAACACTCCCAATAAGCATCCTTTTTATCTTATTTGTAATATTTCATTCATTTACTTGCAAGTTTAAGATATATTACCTATCTTTGTCCCGAAATGTTAGAAAAGTGTAGTATATATAATAAAGGTGTAAATGGCGTACAGAGAAACTTTAATTTCTCTGTGCTTTTTAACGCATTATATTTGGCAGTGTCAGATATTTTGCTAACACACACACACACACACACACACACACACACACACACACACACACCGTCGCTTAACCCCTCTATTTTAAGCTTTCTCATACGCACGCGCGAAGCGCCGTGTATCTCCCATAAACAAAGGGCTCACATAAGTTCCCTTTGCTACGTTTCTCATGCGTTTTCATCAAACTTCGAAAGGCAAAACAAGCACAATTTTGCACTAAATATTCAACTATAAAACAAAGAAAATATGAAGAAACTTTTTAAATAGAAAAAAGAAAATCATTAAATAAACACACAACACAATGAACAAGAGAAAGATATACATAGCTCCCGCTATCAGGATTATCCGTCTCACAACCGAAAAAAACGTCGCACAATTCGTAGTAACTACTCATAACGGAGGCGAGGCTAAAGGAGCGTCAGACGACGAAGAATGGCAAGTAAACGACATGCAATGGGACAATCAATAACCCGCAGCTTGTAAGGAGACCATCTCCTTATCGTAAAGAGACCATCTCCTTATCGTAAAAAGGCCATCTCCTTAGCATAAAAAGACCGTCTCCTTACAACAAGCAGCCAAACTCTTTATAAATAACATGTTAAACCCTTTAAAACCAAACGATTATGGCAGTGAAATACAAGTTGTATCAAGACAACCGCAAGAACAGTGCCTACAAAGGCAAATGGTATGCCCGCGCAGTGATAAACGACGTGGTAAACCTCGAAGAAATCAGTCAGGAAATACAAGACAACACCACGGCTAAGCAGGCCGATGTGTACGTAGTGCTGAAAGAAATGATCAACGTGTTCCGCCGTCATCTGCAGAACGGCGACCGCGTGGTGCTCGAAGGCTTCGGCGCATTCAAGGTAGGGCTGAAAAGCAAGCCTGCCAATTCGCCCAAAGACTTTAATTCTACAGACCACATCGTGGGCGCACGCATCAACTTCCAGCCCGAAACGCATTGGACGGCTACAGATCATACGCGCCGGAAACAGTTCCTGCAAGGTCTCGAAGTAAAGTTGGAAGGCGAAAAACCTGCTCAAACCACACCCAAACCGGGGGCATAATGCCGTGGGGAATAAAGAACGAACAAGCGCAAAAGAAAAGTCTGCATTAACCGATCGCACAACACGCAGCAATCGGCCAAACACCGAACTTCGCTTCAGAATTCAACATTCGCCACTTGAAAATATTTTATAACTCTCTATGACAATCCCGATCCGCCATTTTTGACCGTCGCGACGACGAGAACAGGATCGGGATTTTTCATGTCCTCACCCTTACCGCAAGCTGCAAATGCTACCGACGGCCGGCTTTCACAATTTCTTATTGAAGAAATCTACTATCTTTGCGCGCTCTTTCTCCACATATTCAGGCACGTAATAGGTCTGTATGTGGGTGGCTCCCGGGATGATGTACAGCTCTTTGTCTGCCGTGCCTGTGGCTTTCTTCATCGCGTCTTCCGTCATATAGTAAGAGTCGGCCTTTTCTCCGGCAATCAGCAACAACGGCTGGCCGATGAGGTCCATTGTCGTGGTGGCATCCCACGTCATCAGGTCGAGCAGGCTACTCACGGGCGCGGTGGCTCCGTCGTTGGCATGAGCGTATTTAGAGGTGGCGTAGTAGAATATGCCTTCGCGATAGAGGTCGAAGGGCATTTTCTTGAGTTCTTCTTCTGTTGGCGTTTTGGCCTTTGGCGGATAAACGGCGATACCGGTTTCAGCCTCTTTCTGACGGGCTTCGGATGCCTGCTTGAGCCGTTCTTGAATGGTGTTAAGCTGGGAGTCGCAATATCCGTTGCGGCGGACGCGTCCTGTGTTAAACATGCTCAGTGCGGCCACAGCCTTGATCCGCTTGTCGCTCTGTGCGGCTGCAACTGTGTAACCGCCACCACCGCAGATGCCGAGAGCGCCTATGCGCGAAGCGTCGACGCCGGGATAGCGTGAGATGAAGTCGATCATACCGTGGATGTCTTCTATACGGTTGACCGGTTTGTCGGTGCCGCGTGGCTGTCCGCCGCTCTGCCCCTGCCAACGGGCATCGCAGGCAATGGCGATAAAACCGGCTTCTGCCAGCTTTTGGGCGAACATGCCGCTCACCTGCTCTTTTACGCCGCCGTTGGGGTGAGAAACTACCACGGCCGCGTATTTCTTCTTTGCATCGTAGCCTGTCGGGGTGTAAACGTTGGCCGACACGCTAACACCGCCTACTTCATACGTTACGGGGTGAATATTTACCCCGCCCGCAACGTTTTCCGTAAGGGCACCGTCGTAGACCAGTCCCCACGGGTTCAATACTTGTTTCTGTTCTTTCTTTGCCATAGTTATTGTTGGTGTCATTGCTAATATGGCTATTGCCATCATTATTATTCTTTTCGTCATACAATTTGTTATTAAATAATTATTCGTTATTCCCTGCTGTAAAGATGGCGCAAGCCGAGAGCAATCAAACGTGTTTGAAATTGCAAAATGCGGCCCATCTGTTGCAAAGATAGTAATTTTCTTTTATTATCGTTCGTTTTTTCAAGATCGTTGACTGTTTATTCGGCAGGATATTAAAATCTTACGGCTACCTTGGTACCCAGAGTCATGGTATGAACATATTCCCCACTGCCTTGACTGTGGGGCGGCTGTATGTTGTAGTCCATAAACAAGCCGAAACCAAAATGCTTCTTTACCCGATAGTCGAGGTTTATACCCGTTCCGAAGCCCCATCCGCTGTTGCGCGGAACGGCAACACCGCCGATGTTGGTTTTGCCATAACGGGTGCGAGTAATGAGCATCTTTGTACCGACAGTCCATCGAGGGGTAAAGGGAAACGAAAGGTATGGGCCGGCGCTGATATTATAAAAGTCGAGCGTATTTTCGGGAGCCTCCGTTCCGTTGACGATGAACTGAAGGTTGGAGAGCGTGATGCGTCCGCCCAGTCCTACATATCGGTTGAGAAAGTAGGCGCCTTCCAGTCCGAGCGTGGTTCCCATAGAAGTCTGATAGGCTACGTCTTCGTTCACGTCGAACTTACTCAGCGGCACGTTAAAGCCCATATATAAGCCGAAAAACGACGGGCGGGAGTAGCCCAACCGCTCTTCATCCTGAACCTCGCGGATGTTGAGCCCTTTATCTTTCATAATGGCGTCTGCAATCCAGTAGCCAAATTCCGTAGAAAGAATGCCTATGCCGGCACCTACCATCACGTCGCTCAGCCAATGCTTGTTGTTCGCCATGCGCATAAGTCCCGTACCTGTTGCTACGGAATAGGCGCCCACACTTATCCACGGCGAGAGATGCCCGTATTCCTTTGAGAGCATCGTGGCCGTCATAAAGGCCGTAGCCGTATGGCCCGACGGAAAACTTTGATTGTTGCTGCCGTCGGGGCGGACAACGTGTGTGGCTGATTTCAGACCTTGCACCACGCCTGCCATCAGGGCCGTAGATAAAACATCGCTGGCTATCATTCTGCCCCACGACGACCTGCTCGGTACGCCCGCTGCCTTCATTCCCAGCATCACCGCTGCCGGCGCCAGCTGTGTGTAGTTGTCGAGCGGACGACGGAATTCGGGCATAAAGTCGTTTCTCAACCTGCGAAATTTAGAGTCATAGTGCTTTTCCAACAATCCGCCTGCTATTAGCGGCAGTCCCAGATAAGTGGCACGAAACAAGCGCGACTGTCCGATGTTGTCTGCCTTTACCTGAAACCTGCTGAGCCTTGCCGTATCCTGCTTTTGCCGCAGGCTGTCAGCGATGCCAGTTGCCGTATCAAGGATGGCGGCATGGATTCCCAGAGAGAAGATGAGACAACATAAGGATATAGTTGTTCTTGGAAGCATGGAATCCAGTCTATCCACGATATTACGGAAACAAGCCGTAGCCTTATTACATTTCATTTATCTGCACAGAGTGATGGTTTCAAAACAATTTCTTTCTATTGGTTCTCAGCCTTTCGTCCAAAGATTGGAACAAACAGAAGAGCACAGGAACAACGACAAGCAGTGCTAATGTGCCTACGAGCATGCCACCCAGCACTCCCGTGCCAATAGACGCGTCGCCCTTGGCTCCCGCGCCGGAAGAGAACATCAGCGGTAGCATGCCGAATATCATCACGGCGGCGGTCATCACGATGGGGCGAAAGCGCACTCTGGCGGCCGAGAAGGCCGACATGGCTATTGACATTCCGTCTTTCCTACGCCGTTCAGTGGCGTATTCCGTGAGCAGGATAGCCGTCTTTGCCAGCATGCCGATCAGCATGATGAGCCCCGTCTGCATATAGATGTTGTTCTCTATGCCGAAAATGCCCGACAGGAGGAAACTGCCGCAGAGTCCGAACGGGATGACGAGTATCACGGCAAAAGATATGAGCAGACTCTCGTACAGCGAGCTCAGGATGATGTAGATGAAGACCAGACTGAGCAGCAGGATGACCGTGGTAACATTACCTTGCGAAGACTCTTCTCTCGACATGCCGCTCAGCTCGTAGCCATAACTGGTGGGGAGTGTCTGCGCGGCCACCTCGCTGATGGCTTGAAGGGCTTGGCCGGAACTGTAGCCAGTGGCGGGAGTCCCATTGACACGAATGCCGGGAAAGAGGTTGAAATGTGTCAGGTATTCAGGTCCGTTGATCTTCTTCAACGTAACATATTCGCTCAAAGGCGACAGATTGCCGTCGCTCCCCCTGACATACATGCTCGACAAGGCTTGCTCGTTGAGCCGGTATTGGGCGGAAGCCTGCACCATCACGCGGTAGAACTTCGTGTACTTGTTCAGATTGGAAGCGTAGGCGCCTCCCACGTAGGCGGCCAAAGTGGCAAGTACGTCTTTGGGCGACACGTTTTTCATCATGCACTTGGCGGCATCTACGTCTACCTGATACTGCGGATAGCCGGTATCGAACGTGGAGTGGGCTTTTGAAATCTCGGGCCGCCTGTTCAGTTGGTCGAGAAATTGCTGCGTCACCTTGGCCAAACTGTTGAAATCTTCGCTTGCCCGGTTCTGCACGTAGAACTCAAATCCGCTGCTGGAGCCATAGCCGCGTATCATTGGTAGCGTGGCGCAATTCACCTTAGCCTCTTTGATGCAGGCAGTGCGCCGGTAGATGAGGTTGACCACGCTGTCTATATCGTCGGCCTTTGCTTTCCGCTCCGCCCAAGGCTTCAAGCGGACAGACAGAAATCCGGCCGACGAGGTTTGGTTCTGCTGCGCGTCGCGCCCGTCTACACGGGTGTATATCTTGATTTGCGGAATCGTGCGCACCACGGCTTCCACTTGGTCCATCACCTTTCCGGTCTGGGCCAGGCTGTAACCGGGCTTGCACTGCACATTGACATCGATTGTGCCCATATCCTCCTGCGGTACCAGTCCTGTCTTGGTCGTGTAAATCATGAATGCCAAAAGGAGCACGGCTGCCGGAATGGACAAGGCGACGAGTCTTCGGCGGCGGAGCATGTTTACGATGCCTCGCTCGTATCGCTCCATCCACTTGTTGCGCTTCTTTGCCTTTTTGGCGGAAATCTTCTTTCTCTTCGGGCGCAGGATGATGGCGCAGAGCGCGGGACAGAGCGTCAACGCGTTGAGCAGGGAGATGGCGACGGCCGCAGCCATCGTAAGCCCGAATTCCTTATAGAAGACACCCGTCGTACCGCTGGTGAAGCTGACGGGAACGAACACGGCCATAAACACGATAGTAGTCGTCATCAGGGCCGACTTCAGCTCTTTCATCGCGGCTATGGTTGCCTCGTAAACGCTCGTGTAACCTTCTTCGTCCAGCTTGGCCTGCACCGCCTCCACCACTACAATGGAGTCGTCGACTACTGTTCCGATGACGAGCACTAAGGCGAAGAGCGTGAGCAGATTGAGTGTGAAGCCAACCACATAGATAAAGGCAAAAGTACCGATGAGCGACACGAGAATGGCTATGGTGGGAACCACCATCGAACGCCAGTCGCGCAGGAAGAGGAACACCACGATGACGACGAGCACAAGGGCTATCAGCAAGGTCTCGACCACATTCTGAATGGAAGCGTTGAGGAAATCCGTCACGCTCGTCTGGTCTTCCAATATCATGCCGGGCGGCAGTGTTTTCCTCACCTGTGCCTCCACTTGGTCTATCTGCTGAATGATGTTATAGGCATTGGAGCCCGCTATCTGCGTGATGCTTGCTGACGCGCCCAGCAGCCCCTTCGTCGTGCTCTTCAAGTTGTAGTTCACCGTGCCCAATTCTATCCGCGCGACATCGCGCAGGCGCAGTACGTTGCCGTCGGGCGTGGCCTTGACGACAAGGTTTTCGTAATCGGATATTTTACTGTACCTGCCACGGTATTTCAGCACGTACTGATAAGTGTTCTCGGACTCCGCGCCCAAGGAACCTGTGGGCGATTCCAGATTCTGCGCTGACAGCACGTTGTCGATGTCGGCCGGCACAAGCCCGTATGCCTTCATCTTGTTCGGGTCGAGCCACACGCGGAGCGCGTAGTCGGCCCCAAAGATGTTCACCTCTCCCACGCCGGGTATGCGCGATAGCTGCGGCTCCACGTTAATCTTCAGATAGTTGTTCAGAAACTTCGCGTCATATCGCCCGTCAGGGCTGTACATCGTGATAAATTTCAGGTTGGAGTTTTGTGTCTTGCGCACCGTGATACCGCTCTTGGTTATCTCCGACGGCAGTTGGCCCTGCGCCGAGGCCACCCTGTTCTGCACGTTCACCACCGCCATATTGGGGTCGGAGCCTTGCTTGAAGTAGATGCTGATGGTGCATGTGCCGTTGTTGGCGGCCGTGGAGGTCATGTACTGCATGTTCTCCACTCCGTTGATAGACGCTTCCAAGGGCACCACCACGCTCTTCATCACCGTCTCCGCGCTGGCGCCTGTATAGGTGGCCGACACTTTCACTGTAGGTGGAGCTATATCGGGATACTGCTCGATAGGCAGACTGATGAGGCCGATTATACCAAGAATGACGATGGTGACCGAGAGCATGACGGATGATATGGGCCGGTCTATAAAAGTCTTTATATTCATTGATACCTTGCGATTGGTTGATTATTGAGTTAAAATACGATTGAACACCGCTTTCAGCGAAACAGTCAAGCAATATGATCTTACCTGTTGGTTGTTGGTGATAGTTCGCTTACCAATGAATGGTAATTCAATTACACATACATGGTAATACAATTACTACTCGGTGGTAATATTTAAATACTTACGACAAAACATAATGGCTTATATGCGTGATACTTTGACAAGCAACTTTTTCATTCTCTTTCATACTTTGTTTTTGCAGCAAAGCTATCATGTAATTTTGTAGATAATCTGTATTGTAAAAAGATTATCTATTAAATAATCTACAACTTTTGTAGAAATTCTGTTTCTTGCCTATGAGCCTTCTATCTACAACTTTTCTACAAATTTCTATTATAAGTTTGCCGTCGGACAAAAGCAAGAATAACGGCAACAGCCTTTTACACCCTTTGGATTCGCTCGTATCTCTATGCGGCGAAACTGTCGAAAAGCGAACTGTATGTTGCTTTTGTGTCGGCATTTATTCTTAAGTCGGTCGTATAATAAAAAAAAGAGAAAATCGTTATGGAAGATGTGAAGATATTGATAATTGAGGATGAACACCGTCTATCAGACGGGATTAAAAACTATCTTGAAAGCCAACATTATCTGTGTGAGCAGGCTTTCAATTTTGCCGATGCCAAAATGAAGGCAAGTATTTATGAGTACGACTGCGTGTTGCTCGACCTGATGCTGCCGGGCGGAGATGGAATGGATGTGCTCCGCACTATCCGCAGCAAGAAAAGTGGCGTGGGTGTTATTATTATCTCGGCCAAAGACTCGCTCGACGACCGCCTGAAGGGGCTGGAGATTGGTGCCGACGACTATCTGCCGAAACCGTTCGCGCTACCCGAACTGGCTATGCGTATTTATGCACTTATCCGCAGGAAAAATTTCTCGGCAAACAATAAGGTGCTGGCAAGAGACATTGAAATCAATCTGCTCGACAAGACTGTTACCGTTGGCGACACGCCGATCGTGCTCACTCGCTCGGAATACGAGCTGCTGCTGTTCTTCATCAGCAATCGAGACCGTGTTGTATCCAAAGCTGCCATCGCCGAACATCTGAGCGGCGAAATGGCTGACATGATGGACAGTTACGACTTTATTTATTCACATATCAAGAACCTCAAGTCAAAACTCGCCAAAGAAGGTGTCACCGACGTGATAAAAACAATTTACGGAACCGGCTACAAATGGAAAGAAGTTTGACTCGGCAGATGACAGCACGCCTCACCACAGGTATGCTCACGGTCTTGGTGCTTGCCACACCTTTATTATATTATCTCACCATGCGCTTCTACGCCGAAGATTTGATGGAAATCATGCGGCGCTACGGCATACGTAATCCCAGCATCGACCTCGAACAGGACGTTATGGCAGGCGTATTCATTCAGTTCTTTATCATCTTGGGAGGAATGCTGGCAGCTATCTTTCTTGTGATGCAGTTTGTCCCCCGTAGACTGTGGCGCCCATTCCACCAGACACTCAACAGCATTAAAGACTTTAAAGTGGAAGAAGGTGCAGTATGGTTATCCGAAAACACAGGAGTTAGAGAATTTAGCCAGCTGAACGCTACACTCAATTTGATTATGCACACAAGCGTCAGAAGTTATCAGGTGCAGAAAGAGTTCACGGAGAATGCCTCCCACGAGTTTCAGACTCCACTTGCCATCGTTCAGAACAAGATAGACAATCTGCTGCAAGACGAACACTTGACAGAGCATCAAGCTCGAGAAATGCAGGAAATGTATCGGGAGCTACGCCACATGAGCAACCTCAGTCGCAGTCTTCTGCTACTCTCGAAGATAGAAAACAACCAGTTTCGTATGGCAGATAATGTAAACCTCTGCCGCAAGATAAACGACATTCTGCCTCGATTGGAAAGTCTTGCGGGGAGTTTGCCCATCGCTACCGACTATCGGCAATCCAATCTTACACTTGTGTGCAACGACACATTGTTGGAAAGTTTGATTACCAATCTCGTTGTAAATGCCGTTCGCCACAATCGGGCCGGAGGCAACATTATCATCAGCGTTGCAGATAAGCGGCTGACTGTTGCCAATACTTCGGATGAGCGACCTCTTGATGCTGAACATATCTTTTCCCGCTTTTACCGTACACAAAGCAACCAAAAGGGCAACGGACTGGGACTCGCCATCGTGAAGTCTATCTGCAATTATCATCATTGGCAGGAAGGCTATCATTACAAAGATGGCCTGCACGTATTTACGGTAGACTTTTAACTATATACGCCACTTTAATATTTGTGGAATCGACAGTACATTATCTATTAAGTAGTAGCATTTATTTCTATACCAATGTACGTTACTTTATTTTTCGTGGGACTAATAGCCGGAATATTATCTGGATCGGTCGGTTTTGGCGATGGTATGGTGCTGCTGCCGGTCATCACTTATTTCTATGGCATAGAGGTGGCTGTACCTGTTGCCACCATCGCACAGTTGATGAGTAACCTATCGCGGGCGGCGATGGGCTGGCGAGATTTAGAAGAAACGGGAAGAAGCCGTGTTTCAACGCTTCTCCTTAGCGAATACGGCATCTTTTTCGCATATCCTATACGTATCAAAACTGCGGGATATTCACCGGCAATGCCCAGCTTTTCTGCCATTTTACTTGAAATTTCATGTATCTCGTTGGGCTGGTTCATATAAGCATTCACAATATCCATTTCTGTGGCTCGAAGAAGAATACGCTCTAATGTTCTGCCCAAGTTTATCCATTGCTCAACCGTATTGTTTCGGGTAGTGAGCAGAACGAAATGAGAAGAGGAAGCTATTTTCTTTTTGTCACTTTTATTTTGCGACTTCGCATTCATGGCCTTGGTAATAATGGGCTTTGCAATGAAGCGAGGTACATTGGGAGCACCGTATACGGCATAACTCAATCCATCTCTTGTCGCATCTTGATGCTTCTTGTTATATCGCATCCATTGCTGCAATTCTGTCTTGAAATTCTTATCACGCATCTGCCTACTATTACCTTCGTAAATCATTTCCGAAATGGAATTGAACTCTGGTGTGCCGTTCTTGAAAAAATGAATTCCAACAGAAGATTCCGCATTGACCTTCTTTAATAAATTAATACTGTCTTCGGGAATTATATTTCCGTTATAAACTCTTCTATTGGTTTGCCTGACAGATATCTGAGGAAACAAAGAAGACAGCGACAGGCCACATTTATGCTTGGCAAGTTCGATATGGATTACACAATTTCCGGTAATAGATACAGTCGGCTCGTATCCTTTATGTAACGCTGCAATGCAGAGATTCTCCGCAGCGCATCCCAGAGCGATAAACAATTCTCGATTATCCGGATCTACCACGGGCAACGATTTTGCGAAATCGGGATAAATATCGATCCCTGTCTCTCCGATCTTAAACAGCCACGGCTGCGTGTTATGCCCCGAAGGTGCTTTGACTGCCTGCTCTATCATAAATAAATAGTCTATATTTTGTGCAAAAACATTACTCATAATTCCTACAAATAAAATTATTAATAAAAACAGTTTTCTTATTGTCGAATATATTTTATCCATAAGTCAATAATTAAATCTATTCCCCCTACTATCTGCTCCCACCCCCTATCGTTATGTAAATCAATTCCATTATATACGGGATTCTGATTTTCCATCAGAACAAGATAGCTGATGGCTGCTGAAATAATACTTGCTAAGGATGCAATTTCAGCACTTGATGAGTGTGTCAGCTCGCTGACACTTCTTATCAGCTCATTACCGTTCTGCTCTCGTTTTTCCCGCAAGAGGCGGATGGCTTGGTTTTCTGTAGACAGTTCCCATCTGTGCAACCTTTGTAATATAATGTCATTCCGCAACTGTCTGATTTGTTCACGGAACAGTTGCTTGAGACTTCCGCTGATATCGGACGATTTCTCGATATTCATATTCGTATTTACCCAAAAATCTTTTTGGAGAAGATACTTTGAGAGCAATCCGTTTAAGCCTCCGAAATACCTGTATATGAGCATCTTTGATACACCTGCCCTTTGAGCTACTACATTTATACCAACGCTTTCAAAACCGTCACTCGCTATAATACTTCCTACTGCATCAAGTATCTTTCTTTCCGTGAGTTCTCTATCCTTCATATTTACTCTAAACAAGATGTTACCGATAAGTAACTATAAAATTACGTTACTTATCGGTAACACACAAGAAAGAATAAGAAAAAGTTCACTTTTTATAGATATTTAACTTCTTGTCGACTTGTTGAAATAAGATATACCTTAAAGAGATACTATATGGCAAATAACAGTTTCAGTCTCTCCGATACCAGATGCGCAGGATTTTCATCCGGATGGCGACGATGTTGAGTAGGCTCACAATAACAAAGAGAAGTAAGCCCAGCACAAGCGAGGGCATCAGAGAACCATCGGGGATACTCGGGAATAGGGTTACGACCATATCCATGTAGACCAACCGAATGCCATAGAGCACAGCTAAAGCAATAAGCAAAACAACTGCGTTGAGACAAATGGTAAGCACCTGATAGGGCAACGCAGCCTCGGATGGACTGTAGCCGACAAGTAGAAGGTTTTCTAATTTCGAGGAGTTCTTCTGCACGAGCAGGTAGATACTGAGCATAAGAATATAGAAACTAAGAAGAGAGATAACTAACCCGACCGCCATTACCATCACGACAACGAGCCTAAGGAAGTAGGTTGTCTTCTCGGCTGCAAGATTGTTATCTTCAACCTCATAACCTTTCCGCTCGATATACTTCGCAATATTTTCATCGGCGGGGTTGATTACTTCGAGTATAAGTCGGCTGGGGGCACCGACAGCAGCAGGAGCATAGCGGGCGTTGCTCCACTCCATAAACGACTGCGGCACGAGGATTGTATTCAGCCGGTTGGAGAAACCGATCACCTTTCCTTTGTATTCGTCGCGGTGGCCGTTTCCGTGTATGAAAATGCGCAGGTCGATCATACCCACCAATCCGTCGGAGATTTTGGGCAACGAGTGTTTCTGTGCGAAGCCGAAGTTATACATTGCTATATATGAACGGGGCAAAATGATGGGGACCACGATTTCGCCTGAGCGGTAGTCCCACTGTGCCGCGGATGCGCTCACGAAGGCATTGGGAATACTCTCGAACGAAATTTCGGAGTTGAGTAGGTTCGTACCATCGATGCCCATGGAGGCATCGATTTTATATTCGGCTGACGTGAACCTACCAATGTTCTTAACGAACTTCTGCTCGGCAAGATCGTCGAACTCTGCATTGGAGAATGTGTTGGAGCACCCAGTAATCGTATTTGCCACAGCTATTTTCTTGCTTACAATGAGATAGTCACCCTTCATGAAACTGTCGCCCTCAGTAAACACCGGAAGTATATCGCGATAAAACTGAAAGCCGAGCAGCACAATCAGCATACCGAACAGATTGGCGAAGAAAAATCCTGCAAACTGCGGAATACTTACGTGGCGGCGAAGGAGTTTCCAAACTAAATTCATAGTTTCAAGATTTTATCATAGTTTAGTTCCATATGCTTGCCGATGCTTGTCACGATGACGCCTGCACCCTGGCGCGTGGCTTCAACCATCATGAGCTCGCCCATGGCTTTCGAGTTAGCATCGTCGAGATGGCTGATAGGTTCGTCGGCCAAAAGAAAATCAAACGGTTGCACCAGAGCACGTATCATAGCCACGCGTTGCTGCTGCCCGAAAGACATGCGCGCGATTTTCTCATCTATTTTATCGGCAATGCCGAGCATGTCGAACCATTCTGTAATCTCGCTACGCGACTTCATTCGAGTAATCCTGTTCTTTATTTCTACGTTTTCAAACGAGGTCAGCTCAGGAAACAAGCGCAATTCCTGAAAAAGGTGGGCTATATGGCGACGGCGAATGTCTACCCAGTCTTTTACTTTGAAACCGGCGATGTCGGCACCGCCGAAAGTTATCTTTCCGTTGTAATCGTGGCGGTATCCCAAGACATAGCTGCAAAAAGTGCTCTTGCCCGCACCACTCTCTGCCTCTACAAGGTACAGTCGCCCTTTCTCGAAAAGTACATCGATGTCCCAGACGTCAGTTTTCCAGTTGGTCCGCCGTGCAAAGACCTGTGGAACAACGGAGTGTAATTTTATCGTTTCCATTATCTTAAACTGTAAACAATCATATTGAGTCGGCCAAAGAAGGGGCTCAGCACACTCGTCACGGCCTCCACCTTACCGCCGGCTTCCGAAGAAAGATTGATAACAATCACCATTCGCTTGCCCTGCACCTCGGCCTGCACTTCGGCAAGAAGGGGATGGGCGGAGATTTTCACAGCGGTCAGCGCCTCTTGGGCACTATTTCCGCTGAAGAACCGACGGTTTTCGTCTACGCCGAAATAGAATGTCGTCTTGCCATCGGTATAATAATAGGCATTCTTCATCCAGTCGACTATGCGCCCGCCCTGTGGCACCGACTGTTTCCAATAGTCCACATCGGCCAGCCAGTTGCTGTTGGCAAGCTCGGCAGCCATCGACATTCTCAGTCGGTCATCGGCGAACTCTGACATTACGATTGACATATCGCCATCGACACTCTTGATTATGTTGTCCATGTCAATGGCAGTGTTAATACCCGCAAGCATAGCCTGAATGGGCTTATTGGCGCGTAGAAGAGGGAGAAAGTCTTCACCTTTCACGTTCACGAACATACCGAACGGCGCTTCCCGCGACATGGATTTTAAGAACTTCCCGCCAACGGGACGATAAACTGTCGCCACCGCTTTTTTCAGCTCCCTGCCTATCGTCTTATTGAACGAGAATGTCTCGCCGTCGATCAGCAGACAGCCTTTCCTTACATTCATCCGTGCGGCTATCAGCACTTGCGAAGCGTCGGCTCCCTGCGGGGCACCGATCATAAACGGTGCGACGAACTTTTCCGGTAACGCCTGCGTTTCAGCCACCATGCCCATAGGAGCATTTATAGAATCGAGCTTTGCATAGAGCTTGCTATTCTTGATACCATCTTCTTCGGACTGCCCGAGATATTTTGCTATTTCGTTCTGTAATTCAGCTTGACCGGCGGCCTCCACTGGCCCCATCACAAGTATGGCCTCATCGGAATAGCCCACCATCCATGCGTCGTGCAATACGCAGAAATTGTATCCGCGCCGCTTTTGCACATCGGTGCACACGCCCGCTTTAGCGAGTCTGGCAAGCAGTTCTGACAATTCTCCCTCGTCAGTCACCTTGGCACAGAGGCCTAAATTGCCTTGAGCCGACTCAAAAAGGAATATTTTAGAGGAGAAATCAATGCCGCTCCCATGAAGATCGCTCACGTGGAGCATGGTCTTGAACAGTACTTTGCTGTTTACTCCGCTCATCTTGTTGATATCCATCGAAATTACGGCCGTGCTCTCGCGGGGGATAGCATTCACATAGTCGTTACCGGAGCATGATGCCAACAGTAAAACAAACACCAAGAATAAGAGGTATCCGAATAACAATCTGCTGAATTTTCTCATTTTAAGTCTGTTTCATTGGTTCGTATTCTAAATGCAAGCTGCGCCATACTCACTGCCAACAGTCCGGCAGTTTCGGTGCGAAGCCGACTGGCTCCGAGCGATACAGGCTCGCAGCCATGCTCCAAAGCGAAGTTTACTTCTTCGATGGAGAAGTCGCCTTCGGGCCCTATCAGTACAGTTACGTCTTCGTTGCCGGAATGTTTCGTTAGTTTATCATATAAATCTTCTTTCGGCACATCGTCGTAACAGTGGGCTATGAAGTAACGGCCCTTCTGCCTGCTTTCAACAAAAGTCTTGAAATCTGTCATCTCGTGGACGAGTGGCTTCCATGGCTTACGGCTCTGCTTAACAGCAGAAACGACAATCTTTTCCAAGCGGGCAGTCTTTACCTGCCTGCGTTCCGAGAACCGGCAGTCCAAAAGCGATAGCTCGTCGAACCCGATCTCGGTAGCTTTCTCAACAAGCCATTCCATTCTTTCCATCATCTTGGTCGGCGCAATGGCCAAGTGAATATGCCCGTTCCACGTCTTTGTTTGTGGTAAAACGGCTTTTACGGCATACATACAGCGCTTTGCGGATGTCACTGTCAGCTCGGCACGGAAAAAGGAGCCTGCGCCATCCATAAGAAAAAATTCATCCCCTGCTTTCAACCGTAGCACTCGCAAGGCATGTGCAGCCTCATCGGGTGGCAATTCGGTTTGTCTTCCGGCATCGGGAACATAAAAATATCTCATTTCTTTCATCGGTTCAGTCTTTTAGCAAGCGGCACTCTACTCTTTTATCTTTCGCCGCCTCATTTCATCGCGCAGGTGCGAAGCCAACTCATAATCCTCGTCCTTGACGGCTTTGTCAAGCGCACTCCTAAGCATCTCGTTACTGATGGAGTTCACAGGCAGCACCATCCCCTTGGAATCTCTGTAATACTCTACGCTTTGTTTCTGCATCAACCCAGCCTCGATATAAAGCGGTATCTTGCTGATATAGGCAAGAAGCACGGCATCACTCGCACGAAGCGAGATGGGCTCCAACGTCTCCTTATTATATATCAAGGCACGGTATTGCCCATCAATCAAGCTATTGATCATGAGCTCGAAACCAAGTTCGCTCTGCGTGCTGATAATCTGCCACAACACTTCTGGCAGTAACCGCCCCACGACGGGGGCACGCTGCATACGAAGTTCGAACTGATAAAGCATCGCCTTGTCGCAGGTTATGGAAATCTGACGTGCTTCCGCCTCGTCTGTAAGAACCAGCAAACCTACTTCCTCGCTGCCTACGATTTCAGAAATACCTTTGAATTTCAATCTTATCTTATCCATTATTCTGTCTCTCTCGTCTTAGGCCGGAACATCAGAGCAAAACTCACGCCTACCACAAGTGCGTAAGCAGCAAAGGTGTACCAACAAGGGCGCCAGTTTGTTATGCCGTTGAATGTGTTGCTGTCTACTACTGCTTGTGCGGCAAACGAACCCACCGTCGCTCCTATGCCGTTGGTCATGAGCATGAAAAGTCCCTGCGCACTCGAACGCAACCGCGGATCAGTAGACTTATCTACATATAACGAACCGCTTATATTGAAGAAATCGAACGCCACGCCGTAAATAACCATCGACAGAACGAACATCCAAACGCCACTACCGGGATTGCCCGCGCCAAGCAGGGCAAAACGGAACACCCAAGCGAACATGGCTATAAGCATGACATTCTTGATGCCATAGCGTTTCATAAAGAAAGGTATCATCAAGATACAGAGCGTCTCGCTTACTTGGGAGAGTGAATAAAGAATAACCGGATACTTTACACCGAACGTTCCGGCGTACTCCGGCAGCACCTTAAAGCTGTCGATAAAAGGCGTGGCAAAACCATTCGTTATCTGCAGACTCACTCCGAGCAACATTGAGAAAATAAAGAAAATGGCCATCTTCTTCTGTTTGAACAAGGCAAATGCCCTGAGCCCGAAAGCATCAACCAAACTTTTGCTCTTTCCTGATGTACTCGTGGCACATTTGGGCAGCGTGAACGTGTACAGAAAGAGCACGATGCTGAGCACTCCGCTCGTAATGAACTGATTATAGTCGTTCTTGAAACCCAAGATGTCTACGAACCACATGGAGCATATAAAGCCAACGGTACCGAACACACGGATGGGAGGAAAATCTTTCACCGTATCCATACCAGCCTGCGTAAGGGCGCTGTAAGCTACCGAATTGGTAAGCGCAAGCGTTGGCATATAGAATGCCACGCTCAGAGAATACAACGAGAAAAGCACGCCGAAAGCAGCATTTGTACCGTTGGTAAGTCCATAATAGGCAGCCGCAAACATAAACAGTCCTGCCAAGAGATGGCAGATACCCAGCATACGCTGTGCCGGTACCCAGCGATCTGCAATAATTCCCACCAAAGCCGGCATAAAAATCGACACGATACCCTGCATGGCATAAAAGGTTCCGATATGCGACGCCATGCCTATACGGCCAAGATAAATTCCCATGCACGTCAGATAAGCTCCCCATACTGCAAATTCAAGGAAGTTCATTGCTGCCAAACGTATTTTCAAATTCATTTCCGCGTTTTGTATTAATTTGCCACAAAGATACGGCAAAACTAAGAAAGCACAAAACAAAAGGCGCAATAATTATACCATAGAAGCATGAGTCTTGCCCTCATTTGTTTATATTTTATAATGTCGTATCATACAGTTGTTTGCAAAGCACATACTTCCTATTTCTGATAAATATGCCATCTAAGGCAGACAGATGACCATATATCCTCTTTAGATATACCATATAAGAAAACAGCTTGCGACATCTTTATAATCAACAAATTACAACTCGTTCAGCAATAAGATAATTCTTAGCACGTATCAACGAGAATATTGTCTGAATAAATGATAAACATAATACATATAGAAACAAAAAAATTGATTGTCTCACGACAACCAATCTTCATTAACCTTAATAATCTAATACCATGAAAAACACAGTGCAAATTTACTATAATATTTTAAACTCACAAGTGTTTATACTATTAATATGTGGTTTTATAACATTACTTAAATATTTCTCCATTCCATTTAAGCTTTCTTTGCGAAATTATACTCCCGACAGCCTTTTTATCTTCGCTATTTAGCAATGGTGTAGACAGTTGCAGAAATAATTCATCGCGATCGGCAGACAGTTCCGCTCGTACCATAACGGGCTCTATCATAGCCTTTAATTCGGCAAAACATTGCTCACTCATAGTATCGGGCTTGACGATAAATTGCCCGCCATCGAACGACATGTCGCCTAACGGCTGCCAGTCTTGCGTGAAGAAATTCACCGTGCTCTCGGTTGCAGGTGCAGAATATGTGCGGACTACGCACAGCAGGCTGTCGCTCCCACGCACGGGGAGCAACTTCATTTGTATGGTAGAAGCCTCGTTCAGCTTCACAGAGAGGTAGTCTGATGTGATCGTATCCATAACACTACTTCCCTGAAGCAGGTTCTTAACATCGGTCTTTACCTTCATATCCACATAATCCAAGAACTCTATACGCTTGCTTTTATTCAAATAGCGTACCATAGAATCGGGCATCGACAGCCAAATTTCGCGCATAGACTTCGCCGAAACAGTCAACGAAGCAAATGCAAACAGAATAATCAGTATTCTTTTCAACAATTTATTTATATTTTAAAAGTTCATATTTTCGTTATTCCC
This sequence comes from Hoylesella oralis ATCC 33269, assembly GCF_000185145.2. Lineage (GTDB taxonomy): Bacteria > Bacteroidota > Bacteroidia > Bacteroidales > Bacteroidaceae > Prevotella > Prevotella phocaeensis. The sequence continues at coordinate 1,767,915 of NZ_GL833119.1, read as the reverse complement.
CTACCCTTTCGCAGGTCTCTCACGCGCACAGCCTTGCCGTCGGAAACAGGAAGACTCCCCTTTTTTACAAGATTTACCTGCGGCGTAAGCAATATTTCGTCTTTAAGAGCGCGCTGTATATCGCGCCTCATATTCTGCAATTCTGGATACACATCGGTGTTGATCTCGTCGAGTTCAACCTCTACGGTCATAGTGTCATTATCGTTCTCCGAATCGAGAGTTATCAGATAATTGCTGCCAAGGCCCGGATATTTTACCAATATTTTCTCTACCTGCATCGGGAACACATTCACTCCTTTGATAATAAACATGTCATCGGTTCGACCGACAATGCGGTCTATGCGTCGATGAGTACGTCCGCAAGGGCATTCTCCCTGTATGATACGCGTGAGATCACGTGTGCGATAGCGCAATATTGGCATCATCGTGCGGTCGAGCGTAGTTAATACCATCTCTCCATACTGCCCGTCGGGCACTGGTTCAAGCGTCTCGGGATCAAGTATCTCTACCATGTAATTATCTTCCCACAAATGCATACCGTTCTGTTCTTTACATTCGAAGGCTACACCCGGGCCGTTCATCTCCGTCATACCGAACGAATTATAAGCTTTTACCCCGAGCAGGTGCTCTATTCTTCGGCGTTGTTCATCAGTATGGGGTTCAGCCCCGATAAAAAGGGTATGCAGTTTGGTGTCGGCAGGATCAATACCTTCTTCCTTAAAAACTTCGGCCAATCTGACGGCATAGCTGGGAATAGCATGCAGGCAGGTGGTACCGAAATCTTTGATAAACATTATCTGGCGCTTCGAGTTTCCCGCTGCAGCAGGCACGGTTACCGCCCCCAACTTCTCCGCACCATACTGAAATCCGAGTCCTCCGGTAAACATACCATAACCGGAAGAATTCTGAAACACATCCGTATTGCGGCATCCCACCATATACATGCTGCGGGCTATCATGTTGGCCCAAGAATCTATATCGTGCAGGCTGTAAACTACGACCGTAGGATGACCTGTTGTTCCGCTCGAAGAATGAATACGAATAGCGTCTTTCATGTCTCCTCCGACCAAACCGAAAGGATAATTGTCTCTTAGGTCTTGCTTGGTTGTCAGCGGCAATTTACGGAGATCGTCTACAGTTTGAATACTTTTGGGAGTGATACCCATCGCGGAAAGCCGCTTTTTATAGAATGGCGAACGGAGGCATACCTCTATTGTCTGTCTTAGCTTATGTACTTGAAGTTCACTAAGTCGCTCTCTCGGCATAGTTTCCAACTCCTCTTGCCAGTATTCAATATTCATTCCAATACAATCAGATTATCGTTCATTCGCATTTACAAGATGCAATATTAACGTTTTTTTCTGATATAAACAATAAATCTATTATAAAATAAACTATAATCTCATCCCTATTTTTGTTGGGTACCTGAAACGGAAACGACCAATGCGACAGGAAGACGCATTAAAAAAATGTCGGATAAACCGGAGACAGATAAGCAGTGAAACTCAAATCCCTTAAGCTCTTGGATCCGCATTAAACATTAAAACCCGAACAAAATGGAAAAGTCAATCAACATCCACCGAGCCTTGCGAGCTACCCTCCGACTACTGCTCACAAGCATTCAAAACATTATCTTTGGGACAATCAATAACCCGCAGCTTGTAAGGAGACGGTCTCCTTATCGTAAAAAGACCATCTCCTTACCGTAAAAAGGCCGTCTTTTTATCGTAAAAAGGCCATCTCCTTAGCATAAAAAGACCGTCTCCTTACAACAAGCAGCCAAACTCTTTATAAATAACATGTTAAACCCTTTAAAACCAAACGATTATGGCAGTGAAATACAAGTTGTATCAAGACAACCGCAAGAACAGTGCCTACAAAGGCAAATGGTATGCCCGCGCAGTGATAAACGACGTGGTAAACCTCGAAGAAATCAGTCAGGAAATACAAGACAACACCACGGCTAAGCAGGCCGATGTGTACGTAGTGCTGAAAGAAATGATCAACGTGTTCCGCCGTCATCTGCAGAACGGCGACCGCGTGGTGCTCGAAGGCTTCGGCGCATTCAAGGTAGGGCTGAAAAGCAAGCCTGCCAATTCGCCCAAAGACTTTAATTCTACAGACCACATCGTGGGCGCACGCATCAACTTCCAGCCCGAAACGCATTGGACGGCTACAGATCATACGCGCCGGAAACAGTTCCTGCAAGGTCTCGAAGTAAAGTTGGAAGGCGAAAAACCTGCTCAAACCACACCCAAACCGGGGGCATAATGCCGTGGGGAATAAAGAACGAACAAGCGCAAAAGAAAAGTCTGCATTAACCGATCGCACAACACGCAGCAATCGGCCAAACACCGAACTTCGCTTCAGAATTCAACATTCGCCACTTGAAAATATTTTATAACTCTCTATGACAATCCCGATCCGCCATTTTTGACCGTCGCGACGACGAGAACAGGATCGGGATTTTTCATGTCCTCACCCTTACCGCAAGCTGCAAATGCTACCGACTATCGGCCGAACTCACGATATTTAAAAAGAACCTGTGCACACGGGTATCGTTCGTAAGCTCAGGATGGAAAGCCGTTACCAATTGATTTCCTTCGCGGGCGGCAACTATGTACCTCCACCCAATGAGAGCGCAGGCGTGGGGAAAAATTGGTAAGAATGGCCTAAATTATTAGTATGAATTTAAGGGAATAGAACAGTTGCGCGGCTAAGATGTAGACGATGAGCAGAGGAGCCAGCGCGGGGATTTGCGATGTGAACGACTTGAAAACATCGCTCAGGGAATGGAAGCTGCCGCTGATGACTCCGTAGCTTATCGAGAATACTACGCAGGCGAAAGACAGGCAGGGAATGAGGCTCTGCGAGAAGCTACTGGGGAAAAGATTGCCCGTAACGCTCAACAGGATGGCATGCGGCACCGAGGTGAGCAGCAGAAGCACGCAGAGAAAGAGGATTACTTCGATGATTACGATGCGAAGGGCGAACTTTTGACGGAAGTCTACTTTGCCCATCATTCTGACGGCGTGCAGGAGCCCGCTTTTGCGCATGGCGCCGTAGGCGATGACTATGAATAGCATCCATGCGAGCAGGGGGGTGAGCTGGTTTTCTGTGAGGTGGCCGAAGAACCATCTGATGCCTTCGCTGCTCAGTAGTGAGCGCAGGGGGGCGTCGGGCATGGCGGCTGTTATGAGCCACGACACGAGTATGACGAGCATTTGCACGATGCAGAGGGTTAGGGCTGATAGTGTGAGGATTTTATTCTTCATCGGGTTGCAGGTTGTCGATGTCTAGTATTCGCAGCTGCAGTGCCTTTACGACGAGCCGCGTGGCATTGATTCCGATGCCGCTGTTGCCCTCGGGGAAGAGTTTTTGTATGAGTTCGTTCTGGCGTTTCTCCAGACTTTTTACGCCGAAGGGCATGCCGCGCAGGTTGGTGATCTGCTCTTTGGTGTAGCCTAAGGCTAAGTGGCGCAGGAATCGCTCGTCGTATTCATCGATCTCGTAGCTTACGAATGCTTCTTGCTGGAGTAGCTGGCTGCTCACGCTGTGCTTGAATCTGTCTACGATTTTCTCTAATATGGGCTGGTTGAATACCATTCGCTTGCCGCTCATCACGCTGGCTACGTCGCCTCGGGTGAGCAGTTCGCCGCTTTTGAGTATGATGCCGTCGCAGCCTGCATCGAGCACGTCTACCCATAATTTCTCGTTGAGTATTTCGCCGGTGAATATCAATACTTTTACGTGGGGGTAGGTTTCTTTGGTGTGGCGGCATATTTCTACCCCGACGGTGGTGGAGCCGCCCAAGCCGAGATCGAGCAAAACGAGTTCGGGCAGTTCTTGCTTGATGAGTTTCCAGTATGCCTGTTCGTTTTCTGCGGTTCCTATAATCCGCGCTTCGGGGATGTCGTTACGGAAGATGCCTACTGTTCCTTTCAGTTCTAAAGGCACGTCTTCTACGATTATAACTTTAAAGTTTTCCATATTCGTTTGGTTAAAAATATTTCTATGATTATTCTTCCTTGGCGGTCGATGGCTTGAATGCCGCAGCCGCGTGCGTTGGTGGCTTCGCCTATTTCTCTGACAATTTGTCGGCATAGCAGGTAGTTCATGTCGACGGTATTGGGTGTGAAGAGGTTGGCCAATTGTTCTTCCGACAGTGCGAGGCCGGTCATATTGACATTCAGGCATATGTAAACATCGCCTTTGTCTACGGCTTCGCAGGTTATTTTTTGCTCGCCGTTCAGTCGCTGCAGTATTTCGAAGAGATATTTCACCATGTCGTTATCTACTGTTTTTCCGATGTCGATCTGTCGCATGGCCTGTGCGCTCAGTATGGCATATAGTTCTTTGTAATATTCGGCCAGCTCGCCGATGCTTTGCAAGTTGGCATCGCCCCCGTCTACGAGCAGGCGGATGCGCGATGGATAGTACATGGTTTCGTGCTTCAGGGTGGAGAGGCAATTGTCGAGCACACTGTTGCTGATATGCAGTTTGTCGTTTTCGTAGTTCAGGCGGTGCAGTTCGTCTTCGGCAAGTTCTATGTTTGCATGATAAATATTATCGGCACGAATGCTCTGGGCCAGTGCTTGCTTGATCTGTCCTACAACGGAGTATAAGGGTGCCGAGTGGGTATTGAATACCGACATGCGCGCATCCCACAGCTGATTGATACGCTCGAGTTTCTTTTCGGCAGGAAGAGCGGTCAGCAACACTGCGTTTATATCGTTGATGCGGTCTACACAGAAACGGTAGTTCACCCTGTATCTGTAGTACAACAGATAGTAGGCGGGGAATATAAACAGCAGCAGGAGTATCAGCAGGATGATGGCCACGTTTTTATTGCTTTCTGACTTCTGCATGACGCGTACGTACTCGCCGAGGTTGGTGTCGGCACTGCACTCACGGAAGAGCCGCGTGTAGACCTTGTTGTTAAAGCGGTAGGTATCCCAATTATGCAATGCAAGAGCAGCCACCGCGCTTTCGTTTCGAATGTCGAGGATAATGTTGTAATTGGTTTTTAGTCCGCGATGCAGCCATTTCAGCTCCGCCGGATCTTCTGTACCCGATGATACAGCTGTCATGGTATCAGTACCGTTCGGATACTGTGTCTTATAAAATTCATTTAAACAGCGACGGCAGCTGTCGGCAAAAGCAAGAGTGCGGCTATACGTTCCGTTGATGTTGCTGAAATAGGCGCTGTCGGCAAAGGTGTTGGCACGCCCCAAAAGATCGCTCTTCAATGTCTGATAAGCGATCTTATGAAGACGTTCTTTCTTGCCTTGAGCATTCAAGCCGGACAGGAAAGAGAGACTTATCGCGAAAATAAGAGTAACGGTTCTGGCAATTCCTTTAGGCAATCTGAAGTAAAATCGGCTTCCGATTCCTTTTTTGCTCTCCGCCTCTATCTGGCATACGGAGAATATTTTGCTCATTTTCCGATATTTATCAATAATGCCCTTGCAATTCATCAGGCCGAACCCGTGGCTTCGTTGCTGATTGTCGGCAGACTTATTTTGGCCATTATTCAGTTCTTCGTCGATAATCGGCTTATGATCAAATATATGTTTACTCTGCTCCTCGTCCATCCCGATACCAGTGTCTTGTATGGAAATCTCTACATAGTCTGCGGATGCACAGGCACTGATAACCACTTTTCCCCCTGCGGGTGTGAACTTTCGTGCATTGTCTGCCAAAGTGTTAATCATGAAGAGAGTGAGTGTGCGGTCGGCTTTCACGGTTTCTGTAGCCGGACGCACCTCCAGTTCTACTCCTTTCAGCTGAAATCCCATCCGGCCTCTCTGCACGATATCGAACAATGGCTGCAACGGAAAGCTCTCTATATGCAGGTTGAATTCGCCTTGCCGCATTTGAATCCACTTGGTAAGCACCTCGTTGTATTCATTGATTTTATCGGTTAGTTCGGCAACGTACTGATAACGCTCAGTGCGCACTGTGTCATCTTCACCGGACGCCAACAGTCGGTGTATCTCGTTGAGCATTCGATCAATGAACGGGGTTATGCTCATTACCAACGATATTTTTGCCCGTTGTTCAAGATTTCGCTTCTTGTTATTCAGAATATGCGACTTTACAATCTCGCGCTGCTCGTTTATTTCTTCAAACTGTTCCTTTTCCTTCTCAACATGCTGCTCATTCTGCTGTTTCCATTTATTCAAAGGTTCCAACAAAGACTGCATAGAGAAGCGACGGTTACTTTTCTTACGCATGCTATCGAAAACGAACAGCAAAGCGCTCACTATAACTATCATAAGCACAACACCGATGATCATTATATTGAGTTGCCGAGAAGACTTATCGAGCTGGAGAGCGCGAGCCTCTAACTGGCGATCCTGACGCGTAATTTCCTGCATATCGAGATAAGCATTGCGGTTATAGTCGCTTTTCGCTTTGTCATCAATGGCAGAATAAGCCAACGAGAGTTGTTCGCGGATGGAAGCAACCAAATCGGGAGCACGATTGATGGCTGTATTCTTCTGTAATGCACTTCTTAAACAGAAAATCGCCGACTGATAATCTTTTAATTCCCAATAACATTCTGCAAGTGTTCTGTATGCTCCCGCCGTTTGATAAACGTCTCCATAGCGGGTAAATATTTCCAACGAACGCTGCGCAAGGTTACCGGCCAGCAATGAATCGGGCATATTATCCACGTTGAGAAACTTCATAGCCGGCAGATTTGCTTTAATCAGCCGCTTTCTCGCCGCCGGCGATTGCAGATGCTCGCTTATCGCCTGCATGGAATTGGCCTCCCAATACGGATATCCATATTGCCGAGACAGCAGATAACACCGCATCAGATAGTCGAACTCGGTCTGTTCTTCCTCTTCTTGGGTTCTTGCAGTTATAATGCCTCCCGCACCTACATTGTAGTAATAATTCAGCACTTGAGCCGTATCGGTCACGATCTCTCCGTTGGGATCGATGGAAAGCATGGCCTCTGCCGACGCCTTATCCAGTCCCACGTAGTAGTAATAAGTAGAAGTTACGATATTCAGTTCGGTCTGCGCATATACCAACCGCTTTCTCTGATGCGCATCCAGATATTCTCTTTCTTCATCAATACGCTTCATTCGGCGTACAGCCTGTTCGCGATAGTCGTAAAAGTCGCGATTGCGAGACTCGCGTTGGCACAATCGCATAAACTGCACATCTGCCACCAACAGTTCCACTTGGTTATTGGTAATATTATCAACCCTTTCTAATTGCTGCTTTGCACGCTCGTAATCCATCTTAACGATACTGACAAAAGCCAAATTGTTCAGAGCTTCCGCCATACCTTCGCCATACCTTCCGGAAAGCGCATAAGCTCTTTCGGCATAGACACGTGTACTGTCGAGATTACGATAATGGTAGAAATACGACTTTTCGTTCAGCCCGTCGACCTCCCGACGATTAGGAAGCGAACATGACGTTAATAGGCAAGACACAGTTAAAATAACTTGCCACCCGATAATATGAATACTGCCAAAATAATCTTTTCGCATTTCTAAAAGTGCAGAATTTAGCGATATAAACATGACAAAGATAGGATATTTTTCCTTTTAAGACGAATTATTCACGCACATTTTGTCAATTTTATAAAAATAAGACCTATGTGTATAGGTGCAATTAATATTTTATCATTAATTTTGCATATAATAATATGTAATGTATGACAGATAAAATCAGAATTAAGGATATTGCTCTAAGAGCCGGTGTTTCTGTCGGAACCGTAGACAGAGTGCTACACAACCGGCCGAATGTATCCAAACCTGCAAAAGAAAAGGTTGAACTGGCGCTAAAAGAAATGAACTATCAGCCCAATGTTTATGCCAGTGCGCTTGCTTACAATAAATCGTATACTTTTTACATCATTATGCCCGAACACGACTCTGAAGCATATTGGGAAGAGATAGAAGAAGGCACTCTCAAAGCAATGGAGACCATGCGGGATTTTAATATCGATGTGAAAATACTATATTACGAACGCTTTAACGACAACTCTTTTATAACCGTATCGCAATCGTGCATAGATTCAAATCCCGACGGTGTGGTCATCGTTCCCTCTACTTTGGAGATTACGCGGCAGTTCACCGACATTATGCACGAACGACAGATACCTTTTGTGATGCTCGACTCTTACATGCCAGACTTGAAACCATTATCATTTTACGGGCAAGACTCCTTTGTCAGCGGATATTTTGCTGCGAGAATGCTGATGTTGATTGCCTCTAATGAGAAAGAAATCGTACTGATGAAGCGCATTATGAACGGCAACGTTACAAGCAAACAGCAGGCAAACCGCGAAGTAGGTTTTCGACATTACATGCACGACCACTTTCCTGAAGTGAATATTATCGACTTGGATATGCCCATAGATGGCTCGCGCAAGAAATACGATCATATCCTCGAAGAATTCTTCAACAGCCATCCGCACATACACCATTGCATCACTCTCAGCTCTAAAGCCCATATCGTAGGAGAATTCCTGCTGCGAACAAACAGAAGAGATATTCAGATTATGGGATACGACGTAGTTGCCAAGAATGCAGAATGCCTGCGTCAAGGCAGCATATCTTTTCTGATCGCTCAACATGCATACCAACAAGGTTTCTGCTGCATCGATACTTTATTTAAGGCAATAGTGCTGAAAAAAGTCGTCAATCCGGTAAACTACATGCCTATCGAGCTGCTTTCAAAAGAGAATATAGACTTCTATCGTCGCACACAGCTTTAAGAAGCACGTATGCATATTTAACAACCCATTTGATGATTAGCAACAGAAAAGGGCTCGTAGCCCTAAGTCCACTCATCTTTTTCATTGCACTTTATCTTGTAACTTCTATCATTGCGAGAGATTTTTACAAGGTACCCATTTCTGTTGCATTCCTTTTCGCGAGTATTTTTGCCGTCGCTATATCAGGAAAGCATACATTGTCACGAAGAATTGAAACATTCAGCAAAGGTGCCAGCACACAGAATATGATGCTGATGCTCTGGATATTCGTATTGGCCGGAGCCTTTGCCAACTCTGCAAAAGTTATGGGTAGCATCGATGCAACCGTAAACCTTACGCTCTGCATACTACCGGGCAACATGCTTCTTGCAGGATTGTTTGTTGCAGCATGCTTTATTTCTTTATCCGTCGGAACAAGTGTCGGTACAATCGTTGCCATAGTTCCGATTGCCACAGGCATATCATATTCCACCGGAATAGGCCTGCCTTTGATTACGGCAACCGTAGTCGGAGGGGCTTTCTTTGGCGATAATCTTTCGTTTATATCCGACACTACTGTTGCCGCCACAAGCTCGCAAGGCTGTAAGATGCGCGATAAATTTCGGGTAAACTCATTTATCGTTATACCTGCAGCCCTTATTATTTTGCTAATATATATATACTTAGGATACGGAATGCAACTGCCTGCAACCCTTCCAAGCATAGACTATATAAAGGTACTCCCATACTTCATCGTTCTTATTTCTGCCATCTGTGGCATGAATGTTATGGGTGTATTGACCTTAGGCATATTGTCTACCGGTATTGTCGGCATCGCCGGTCACGAATACGACTTTTACGGATGGCTAAAAGCTATGGGAGACGGTATTCTCAGCATGGGCGAACTTATCATCATTACGATGCTGGCAGGCGGACTGTTAGAGATTATTCGCGAAAACGGAGGTATCGATTATATCATCCAGAAGATGACTTCGCACGTAAAAAGCAAAAGAGGTGCCGAATTATCCATAGGCATTTTAGTAACGTTGGTCGATATTTGTACGGCCAATAATACCGTAGCGATCATTACCGTAGGAGGCATTTCGAAACAGATATGCGATCGCTTTGGCGTGGATAACCGAAAGGCGGCAAGCATCCTCGATACATGTTCATGCTGCATGCAAGGCATCATTCCTTACGGTGCACAAATGCTGATAGCCGCCGGTTTATCCAAGGTTAATCCTATAGAGATATTGCCCTATCTATACTACCCCTTTGCAATAGGCATTGCTATCGTTATGTCTATCGTCTTCCGATACCCCAAAAGGTATAGTTGAAATCAACAAATAGTGAAAGTGATTGCATATGATGGATATTGTAAGACGTAATTTTTTCAGGCTTTTACGCTCGGGTGCTTTCAATGAATACGAAACTTTAGAACCGATGTCTGCCTACAAATGGAGGAGCTTGTTCAACAGCATAAAAATCCAAGACATCGTACCCGTCTTCATCAAAGGGATAAGAAACTATCAATACGACAGCAATACGCTATTGCCGACCGACATTACTGAAGAATTACGTTCTTATGAGTATACCGATAAAACAGAAAAGAAAAACAGCAATGAGAATATTGCTCATTTAAATAATCGTTTCCTCAACCGACGATTAAAAAGAATACATTACAACGAACGTCATGCTATCGACACCTCTATAGAAACGCTGAAACTTCTCGATCTAATTGTTGTAAACGTTAACTGTATACTGAACAAAGGGATATCACTCAAAGAAATCATCAATTTGGGGATATATTTGAGGATAAAAGGCGACAAGGTTGACTTTGTTAAATTAGAAACATGGATTAAACAACTCCATATCCAGCGCATGGCACAATTGGAAGGAAGTGTCCTTATAGTATCTTTCGGTTTCTCCGAAGACGAAATTCCATTCGTACATAATATAGAGAGAGAAGCAAGAAAACTAACGCTGCGAACCCTGAAACCAAATAGCCATATAGCATCTGCAGAATGGCATTTCCGCCAGAGTAAAAGCGGTTTTGTACACAATAACTCATCTGCTTTCAGGCGTACACTAAAGCACAGTTTTCGCTTTTTCACGTATGCTCCCATAGAAACCGCAAGCAGTTTTTTATATAACTTCAGGAAGAGCTTGTCCGAAATCGAAGAATAAGCAATGAAAAACAAACCTATAAACAGTTATAATATTTGTAAAAATATAATATCCTCATAACTGCTTGTTCTTTCTTTTTACTAACTTTGCAAATATGAATAGAATATTTATTTTACTTACAAGTATATTTATCGCCTTATCCTTACAAGCACAAAACGAGTACATCCAGTGTGAAGACACCTGTACTCATATTCATGGAATAGACTTAAGCCATTATCAAGGAAGTGTTTTTTGGGAAACTGTAGGTGATAATAGCAAGATGGCATACGTTTATCTGAAAGCTACGGAGGGAGGCGACAATATAGACAGCAGATACGAAGAAAATATCTATTTGGCACATAAATACGGCTTAAAAGTGGGCTCGTACCATTTTTTCAGGCCAAAAGCAGACTTGAATAAGCAATTGCAAAACTTCATGACACAGTGCCGCCCGGGAGATCAAGACCTCATACCCATGATCGATATAGAAACCAAAAGCGGCCTTAGTACGGAAGAGTTCTGCGATTCTCTTTTCAAGTTTATCAATCTTGTAGAAAAGGCTTACAAACAAAAGCCCTTACTCTACACATTCACAAATTTCTACAACCGCTATCTATCAGGGAAGATCGATCAATATCAAATTATGATTGCACAATATTCGGCACAAGAGCCGGTACTGAACGACGGGCGGGATATAACCATGTGGCAATATACCGGTAAGGGTAGTCTTAATGGTATAAACGGATATGTGGACAAAAGCAGAATGATGGGGCAACATGGGTTACGCGAATTGCGCTTCAGACACCATTAGATAACCAAGAAAAAGAAGCAACCATATTATAATGGGTACGTAAGTAAGAAAAATCTTTCTATATCTTTAAACTTTTAATCATTAAACATTAAGATACCAATGGCTATTATAAAATGTCCCGAATGCGGGCACCAGGTCAGCGACAAAGCACCTGTATGCCCGAACTGCGGAGTTGAAATTGCGGGAAAAACAATTCGATGTCCGCAGTGTGGAGAAATTTATTTTAAGGAAGAGCCGGCATGTCCCAACTGTCATCATACGACTGTTGTCGAACAGAGCACACCTGTACACGCCGTTGAACCTTCTGCTTCTACCACTCCGCAAGAGCCTTTGCGCCCTCTCACGGAAGAAGAAACATCCCCTAAAACAGAAACCACAAGCTCTAACCGTCGCACAATCTTCATCGTATCGTTTGTCATAGCTCTGATCATCTGTGCTACATGCATCTATTTCTATAGCAATGCCAAAGGCAATAAAGAACAAGAAGCGTACGAATATGCTATGAAGAGTCAAGATCCTTTGGTGCTTCAAAGTTTTCTCGACACCTATACGGATGCATCAGAAGCACATCGCGACTCCATACAAGCACATCTTACAGCACTCAACCAGATAGATAAAGATTGGACGAATGCAGTGGTAAGCAATTCCAAAATGGCAATAGAAGATTATTTGGAAAGGCATCCGGATACGCCACATAAAGAGGAAGCATTGCATAAATTAGATTCTATCGATTGGGCAAACGCACAACAAGCCAATACAAAAGACGCTTTTGTATCGTATCTCGAAGACCATCCGAATGGCGAACATGTAGATGATGCTAAAGATGGCATCAAGAACATTAATGCAAAGACCGTGCAGCCGGAAGAGAAACTGATGATCAGCAGCATCTTCAGACAATTTTTCCAAAGCATTAATTCTAAAGACGAAGACGGTCTTACAAATACAGTAAACTCCGTTCTTACATCATTCTTAGGCAAGAGCGATGCTACTAAAAACGATGTCGTCACATTCATGCACAAGATATATAAAGACGATATTGCCAACATGACATGGAGACTTCCGGGGGATTACAAAATAGATAAAAAAGAAATCGGAGATAACGAATACGAATACACAGTATCGTTCTCTGCCGTACAGGAGGTAGAAAAGACAGACAATTCCACATCAAATACGAAATTCCGTATTAAGGCAAAAGTCGATCCCGACGGCAAAATTACCGAATTCAACATGCTGAAAATCTTAGAATAACATCCGAATGGCAGGCTTAAACGTCTGCCATTTTTCGTATAGAATAAAAGTATTCCGCCTTTCCCAAAACACATAAGAAAATACACACAAGGTTTATATGCGCATAAAAGACCGTCTCCTTACCGTAAAAAGGCCATCTCCTTACGATAAAAAGGCCGTCTCCTTACCGTAAAGAGGCCGTCTCCTTACAACAAAGAGGCCATCTCCTCACATTATATAATAACATATTTTACAGCTTGCAGCTTTATGCTTTCAAATTTTATTACTATCTTTGCAGGCAGTTTTTAACAGAATAAAACAAAAAATCAAATAGATAAATTATGAGCAAACAAGTTGAAAAAATCAAAGAATTGATAGCAAAACGCGAGCAAGCTCGTCTCGGTGGCGGCGAAAAAGCCATTGAAAAACAGCACGGGCGTGGCAAATATACTGCCCGCGAGCGTATAGATATGCTTGTAGACAACGGCTCTTTCGAGGAGTACGACATGTTCAAACTACATCGTTGTCATAACTTCGGAATGGAGAAAAAACAATATTTAGGCGATGGCGTTGTAGCCGGAAGTGCCACTATCGATGGCCGTCTCGTCTATGTATATGCACAAGATTTTACCGTAAACGGTGGTTCTCTTTCCGAAACCATGAGTCAGAAGATATGCAAAGTCATGGATATGGCCATGCAAAACGGTGCACCTGTGATATGCATGAACGATTCCGGTGGCGCACGTATCCAAGAAGGAATTTGCGCACTTGCCGGTTACGGCGAGATTTTCGAACGCAACATCCTTGCGAGTGGCGTCATTCCACAAATCTCGGCTATTATGGGACCGTGCGCCGGAGGTGCGGTCTACTCTCCTGCCCTTACCGACTTTATCTTGATGACCGAAGGAACTTCTTACATGTTCCTCACCGGTCCGAAAGTGGTAAAGACTGTAACCGGCGAAGATATAGACTCGGAACATCTCGGCGGTGCATCCGTTCATTCAACCAAGAGCGGCGTTACACATTTCACAGCCAAGAACGATGAAGAAGCTTTAGAACTTATCAAAACATTGCTTAGCTATCTTCCGTCGAACAACACAGAGGAAGCTCCGCGTATAGAATGTACCGATCCGGTTAATCGTACCGAAGACCTGTTGAACGAAATCCTGCCGGATGATCCCAACAAAGCTTATGATATGTACAAAGTTATTGGCGCCATCACCGATAATGGCGAATTCTTTGAGGTTCAACCTAAGTTTGCCAAGAACATTATCACGGGGTTTGCCCGCTTCAATGGCCAGAGTGTTGGGATCGTAGCCAATCAACCTATGGCTTACGCCGGCGTACTTGATACCAATGCATCGCGTAAAGGTGCACGCTTCGTTCGTTTCTGCGATGCCTTCAACATCCCAATTGTTTCTTTGGTTGATGTACCGGGCTTCCTTCCCGGAACAGGACAGGAATACAACGCAGTTATCTTGCATGGTGCACAATTGTTATATGCTTACGGAGAGGCTACAGTGCCCAAAATTACAATCAACATACGCAAGAGCTATGGCGGAAGTCATATCGTTATGGGATGCAAGCAACTGCGATCAGATTTAAACTTTGCATGGCCTACGGCAGAAATTGCAGTAATGGGAGCTTCCGGTGCCGTTGCAGTGTTGTGTGCAAAAGAAGCTAAGACGCGAAAAGAGGCCGGTGAGGATGTCAGAGCTTTCCTTGCAGAAAAAGAAGATGAATATACGGAAATGTTTGCAAATCCCTATCAGGCTGCACAATATGGCTACATAGACGACGTAATAGAACCGCGCAACACCCGTTTCCGTATCTGCAGAGGGTTGGCACAGTTAGCTCATAAGCGCCAGTCATTGCCAGCTAAAAAGCATGGCTGTATTCCTATGTAATATTAAACATCAGATTACATTATTAAAAGTTTGTAATATGGCAAAAGATAAAAACATATTTGCGGCGATTGTACTTGCACTCCACGAATTTAAGGGGAACAATGTACACGATAAAGAGTCTGGCATAATAACGATTAAAGAACGCAACACTTTGTGGAACGCTAAGTTCTTGTCGTTTACAAACAAACCGTAAAAATAGATAACAATACAATGAAAGAATATAAATACACTATCGACGGAAAGGAATATAAAGTCGAAATTGGAGACATTGAAGAGAATGTAGCGAATGTAACTGTAAACGGTGAAGCATTCAAAGTAGAAATGGAAGCAGAGCCTGAGCCCGAAAAGAAAGTGGTTTTAGGTAAACCTGCAGCATCAACAGACCATGAAGAAAAAGTTACATCTTCGGAAAATGTAAACGCAGACAAAGCCGTTAAAGCTCCTCTACCTGGCGTTATTACCGAAATCAAAGTCGGTATTGGAGACGAAGTAAAGAAAGGTGATACCGTTATCGTGTTGGAAGCCATGAAGATGGCCAATAACCTCGAGGCCGAAAGTGACGGCAAAGTAACAGCAATTTGTGTAAAACAGGGTGAAAGTGTTATGGAAGACACGCCACTCATCGTTATCGAATAATGCTCAAGAATATTAAAATAGGCCTTGCCATTACATGAATTTCATGCTATGGCAAGGCTTTTTTCATGCTTTATACGAAATAAACATTTTTACTTATACGTCTCTCGATAACGTTTTCTCTGTTATTATATCACATATAGAGGCACAACCTATCCATATTAATATGATGATATGAACTAAATATATCTATAGCCTATCCTGCATAGTACGACAAGATAATATACCAGTTCATTTTCTTTTACACCTTTTTTACATCTATAAGTCGACTTACTTATACTTTCTATCAACCATATAGCAGTTTACATATTTCACTAAAAAGCGAGAACTATTTTTAAAAATTCCCAAAACGCCCCTCTGTAACTTATGTTTTAAAACCAAAAAGAAGCGCATGTAAAATATTTTTAGTAACTTTGCAAGCAAACCTATAGTGCGTAAATGTGGCGGAATAAAAGTAAAGAAACTGCAATCCACATATTCTCACTAAAGAAAAAATATATTAAACATGGCCAAGAAAATATTATTCATTAACCAAGAGATGACTCCTTATGTACCGGAGACAGAACTGTCTAAGATAGGACGCGATCTTCCTCAAAAAATGCAAGAAAGCGGTTACGAAATCCGTACATTTATGCCTAAATGGGGAAACATTAACGAACGTAGAGGACAACTGCATGAGGTAATTCGCCTTTCGGGAATGAATCTTATTATCGACGACACCGACCATCCGCTGCTCATAAAGGTAGCATCAATCCCTCTGGTACGCCTTCAAGTATACTTCATCGACAATGAAGACTACTTTACCAAGCGCCAGATGACGGAAGATGAAGAAGGGCATGAATATCCAGACAACGGGGAACGAGCTATTTTCTTCGCTCGCGGTGTACTCGAAACGGTAAAAAAACTGCGTTGGTCACCCGATATTATTCATTGTCAGGGCTGGATGGGAGCTGTAGTCCCTCTATATGTCAAAACAGCTTACCACGACGAACCGGCCTTTGCCAATACAAAAGTGATAACATCTTTATTTCAAAAGCAAATAAAAACAAATCTCGGAAAAAACTTCAAGCATTGTCTTGAATATCGTGAGGCCAAGGCTGAATTGCTAAAACACTATAATGAAAAGTTTGATTTCCTTGAACTCGGCAAGCTCGCCATAGACTATAGTGATGGTATTATTGAGGCTGGAAACAATGTAAATGCCGATCTTCTGCATTATGCAAAAGGAAAGAATTTACCAATATTAAAATATTCGGGAGAAGATTATGCAGAGGCATACCCAAATTTTTATAACGATATCTGCCCCGAATAAAAACATTATTTAGTGAGAACAGCATAAAATTAAGATTTAAACATATCTTCTATTTATGAAAATAAGAAACTTCGCAGGCATAGTACTTATTGCCTCGCTTACCTTAACAGCATGTGACGACACGACAAATGAGTTGGGTACGTCTCTGACAGATAAAATGGATCAGTTGAATATATCGACAGACACCTTTGAAGTGTCTACACGTTCAATCATAGCCGACTCCGTTTTGTCGCGTAACACTACAGGTTATTTAGGTCGTGTCCGCGATCCGGAAACCGGCGCCTATATCACAAGCGATTACATGACGCAGTTTCACATATTGGATAATTACCAATTTCCACCCGTAGACAGCATGCTCAGCAAGGAAGGAGGCGAGATTATCGCCGATTCTTGTGAGATAAGACTCTATTATACGAGCTTTTATGGCGACTCGCTCACAGCAATGAAATTAACAGCCTATGAAATGAACAAGCCTATGGAAGAAGGACGTTTATATTATTCGAACTTCGATCCGATGAAAGAAGGTTATGCCTCTTCTGGTAATTTTAATATAGACAAAACCTATACATTGGCTGATTTAAATGTTAGTCCCCAAACCAAGAAAACTTCAGGCTATGTGAATAATATCCGTGTTAGACTTGATAAACCTTATACAGATAGTAACGGCACGACCTATAACAACTATGGAACATATATTATTCGGAAATATTATCAACATCCGGAATATTTTAAAAACTCGTACCAATTTATTCATAATGTTGTTCCGGGATTTTACATTAAGTCTACAAATGGTTTGGGAGCCATGGCGTACGTTTATCTTACCCAACTTAATCTTTATTTTAGATACCTCAATAAAGATACGACAGCAGTGGGTACCACATCGTTTGCAGGCACAGAAGAAGTTCTGCAAACATCAAATATAGTAAACGATGGGAACACAATCAAACGTTTAGCCGCAGATAACACATGCACATATTTAAAGACTCCGGCCGGCATATTTACAGAAATGACACTTCCTATCGACAGTATTATGAAAGGACATACCCGCGATACGATCAATACTGCCAAAGTTACTTTAGAGCGTATCAACAACAGTTCTACAAGCGACTATGCATTGGGCATTCCCCAAACTTTGCTCATGATCCCGAAAGAGAGGATGAATACATTTTTTGAAAAAAACGAGATTGCCGATTTTAAAACCTCATTTATTGCAACTTTCGACAAGAAAACAAATACATATGTATTCAATAATATAGGTTCGCTTATTAAAGATATGGCTACAAACAAAAACTCTTATAAAGAAGAACATTGGGGAAAAGTGGTAATTATCCCTATAACAACTACTTATAACACTTCTTCCGATAATCAGACAAGGACTCTTACAAAAGTTGTCCACGATATGTCTATGGCAAGTACAAGACTTGTAGGAGGAAGTGAAAATAAGTATAACAAGATAAAACTAAGCGTTATCTATAGTAAGTTTAAATAATTAGAAGCTGTATGGCAGACAATTATCTTGAACGTAAACGCAGAGACTATGAGAAAAGAAAGGCTGAATGGTTACAAAAGAAAGGATATCATTCACGCCTTTCTTCAAATATAGAAAAGCCGGAAGACGAAGCTTTATAAGAAAAACACACCGCTCTACCCTACTCGCAAAGTAAGTATTCGTATGTACATAGACAGTAAAAGTATTCTCAAAAAATCTTTATTCGAACATTTTATATCTAAGCTTAAATATATGTTAATTACTTTGTTCCAAGGTGCTTTTTGAGTACCTTTGCAATAATTAATAAGGAATATGTTTATGCAGCCAATTTTTATTGCGGGGCCTTGTGTCATTGAATCACAAGAATTATTAAATACGGTAGCAGAAGAATTGAATAGGTTAAACCGCCTGTTAGGCATTGATATTATCTTTAAATCATCATTTGACAAAGCTAATCGTACCTCCATACACTCTTTTCGAGGCCCGGGATTGGACAAAGGACTGCAAATGCTTTCCGATATCAAGCAAAAATACGGCCTGAAAATTCTCACAGATATTCATGAGAGTTATCAAGCTGAGCCCGTAGGCAAGGTATGCGATGTAATTCAAATACCGGCTTTCTTATGCCGGCAAACAGATTTACTCGTTGCTGCAGCAAAAACAGGGAAGACAATAAACATTAAAAAGGCGCAATTTTTAAGTGGAAAGGATATGAAATTTCCTGTAGAGAAAGCGTACGATGCCGGTGCCCAAAATGTTTGGTTAACAGAACGAGGCAATACTTTCGGTTATAACAATTTGGTTGTAGATTTTAGAAATATCGCCGATATGAGAGAAATTACCGATACCGTGATAATGGATTGTACACACAGTGTGCAAAGGCCGGGAGGGGAAAACGGAACGACCGGAGGAGACCGCCGTTTCGTACCGGCTATGGCATTGGCGGCCAAAGCATTTGGTGCCGGCGGATATTTCTTCGAGGTACATCCTGAGCCCGATAAAGGTTTAAGTGATGCATCCAACATGCTGGAACTAAATAAGTTGGAGAAACTTATAAAACAGCTACTTGCATAAAGTAATAATCTGACAATTAATTCAAAATCAATGAACGACATCAATAAAGAACGAATGAAGAATGTCACGGCCTATGCAACACAATGCTTGAAAGACGAGGCAAATGCAATACTTGACTTAATCCCCCAGTTAGACGAGAATTTTTCTAAAGCTGTAGAGATGATATTCCATTGTAAGGGGAAAATTATCGTTACAGGCGTGGGAAAAAGCGGTAATATAGGAGCCAAAATAGCAGCTACATTATCTTCAACAGGAACACCTGCATTCTTCATTAATCCTCTTGATGTATATCACGGTGATTTAGGTGTAATGACACCCGACGATGTTGTGCTTGCTCTGAGCAATAGCGGACAGACCGATGAGTTGCTCCGTTTTATTCCGATGGTTCTTCACATGAATGTACCAATTATTGCAATGAGTGGTAATCCGGACTCTCTGCTTGCGAAATATTCAAATATTCATATTAAGGTTTGGGTAAGCAAAGAGGCATGTCCGCTTAACTTAGCACCGACAAGCAGCACTACTGCTGCGCTTGCTATGGGCGATGCTTTAGCCATAGCACTTATGCAAGTAAGGAACTTCAAGCCACAGGATTTTGCTCAATTCCACCCGGGAGGCGAACTTGGAAAACGACTTTTAACAACTGCCGAAGACGTTATGCGTTCAGATGATCTTCCTATCATCCCTCAAGAAATGCACCTTGGCGAGGCAATTATTCATGTGAGTAAAGGTAAATTAGGCTTAGGTGTATCTTTAATGGATAATAAAGTTTCGGGACTTATTACGGATGGCGACATTAGACGTGCCATGGAGAAATGGCAAGCACAGTTCTTTGATCATACCGTAGGTGACATTATGACAAAACAACCAAAGACCGTGCTACCAAATACAAAGTTATCTGAAATTCTGCGAATTATGCACAAATATAAAATTCACACCGTATTGGTAACTGACGAAGAAAATCATCTATTAGGTGTTGTCGACCATTATTCATGCATGGTATAAATTTACCATGAAATGACCATTTATGAATAGAGAAAGTTTCATACCTTTCAAAGACTCTTCTATAAAAGGAATATTATTGTATATATTCCTTCTTTTTTGCATGTCATCCAATGCACAGACTTCAGACTCGCTCATTGTACAAATATTGCGCAACGAAGGTGTCAAGTTTTCGCATAACAATTCTGTTACACTATTGATGAATGGCCAAGAGAAGTTCGACGACATGTTTACAGCCATACAGCAAGCCAAAAGTAGCATCCATCTCGAATACTTTAACTTTAGAAACGACTCTATTGCCAACAAACTCTTCGATCTTTTGGAAGAAAAAGTAAAAGAAGGTGTAGAAGTCAGAGCATTATTCGATGCCTTTGGTAACATGTCAAACAATCGTCCACTAAAAAAAACTCACTTGAAAAAGATACGAGATAAAGGTGTTGAAATTTATAAATTTGATCCGATCACATTTCCGTGGATCAACCATGTATTTTCCCGCGATCACAGAAAAATCGTGGTGATAGACGGAAAGATTGCTTATACCGGAGGCATGAATGTTGCCGACTATTACATTAAAGGAACAAAAACTGTTGGTTCGTGGAACGATATGCACTGTCGTATCGATGGGGATGAAGTAAACACATTGCAGAGAATCTTCCTGAAAATGTGGAATAAAGTAACTGGGCAAAATATCCACGGCGCTAAATACTACCGCGGATACAAACCAATCGACTATTTCATCGGTTTGAAACAGGATACAACCGTTACTGCATATCACAAGATGGTTGGTATCATTAATAGAGAACCACACACAACAAATACTATTATTAGGAAATTTTATACAGAGGCAATTAATGTTGCAAAAGATAGCATTAAGATCATTAATCCCTATTTCACACTGAATCATGGTATCAAAAAAGCGTTGAAGAAAGCCATCAAGCGGGGAGTAAATGTACAAATCATGCTTTCCACAAAGAGCGATATTCCACTGACACCCGACTGTGGTTTCTATAATGCTCATCAACTAATGAAACGCGGTGCTACGGTGTGGATGTATACTGCCGGTTTTCATCATACAAAAATTATTATGGTGGATGGAAAGTTTTGCACCGTGGGAAGTGCAAATCTGAATGCAAGAAGCTTGAGGTGGGATTACGAAGATAATGCCATAATCATAGATCAAGCTACAACGAAAGAATTAAATAATCTTTTTGACAAAGACAAAACTGATAGTTTCAAACTCACACCAAAGAGTTGGAATGCTTTCCGTACACCGTGGCAAAAGTTCCGCGGATGGTTTGCACATCTACTATCTCCTTTCCTTTAAATCTTATTGATATCCACGTATCCATGCATAACGGCATAAATAGTCAATGCTGATACGCTCTTCATTCCCAACTTCTCCATGATATTTTTCCTGTGGGTAATCACTGTTGTTATACTAATATTCAACCGCCCCGCAATCTCTTTATTGATAAATCCTTGTACAATCAAAGATAACACCTCTATCTCGCGTCCTGTCAGGATTTTGGTCCGCAGCATCTTCTCCTGCATCTTTTTCGGTTCAGCCGGTAGCCTTTTCCCTCCGACATGTGCGTATTGAACTAACATTAATACGGAACGAACCAGTTGCTCCTCCGGTACATTAATATACAAGCAATGAAAATCAGCCAATCGATTATCAATCGCAGCAGATGCTGTTAACACGATTGTCTTCATTCTGCGCTCTATAAAAAAGCTATAATTTTGCGATACGACATCCTCATCGACAAAAAAATGAAAATATCTCTCAAGATCAGCGGCCATTATTTCCTTAAAAGAAAGAAATGTATCTATCGCCATAATTGGCATAACGTTTTGCAGCAACTGCCTCATACCCAATACAGAAAGGGTATTGAGACCTATGATTGCAATGCGAGGTCGGCTATCTGTCATAATTCTTTCTTCTTTTTTATTTGATAAAGTTATTCCACGTCACATGAGTTTCCAAAACAAACCGTATTATTTTCCCTCACACCAATTACTCTACTTTACATTGCAAGAATAAAAACATTCGTATTTTAACACCTTTACCATAAAGGAACAAAAGATATCGGTTAATACTCTGCCCAACTTTTGATATCTATATCATCAAGTTTCAAAGCACAGAACGACTGAATAAACGCACTCGCTAAGCGACTGTTCGTTATCAATGGAATATTAAGATCAATAGCAGCTCTACGAATTTTATAGCCATTCGTCAGTTCACGAGGCGTAAGATCCTTAGGAATATTAACCACCATATCGATTTTCTTCTCATGAAGTAATGTAAGTGCTTGTGGTTCCTTTCCCTCGTCCGAAGGCCAAAATACTCGTATATTGTCTATACCATTATCGGATAAATACTTAGACGTCCCCCCCGTGGCATACAATTTGTATCCATATCTTATAAGCGTCTTTGCAGAATCAAGCATCTCAGCCTTTTGCTTAGCCCCTCCCGTTGAAAGCAATACGGTATGTTTCGGAATTCGGTAACCCACACTCAGCATACTCTTCAACAATGCCTGATTGGTATCATCTCCCAAACAACCGACTTCGCCGGTAGAAGCCATATCAACACCAAGAACAGGATCAGCCTTCTGCAAACGGTTAAACGAGAACTGGCTGGCTTTAATACCTACATAATCCAAATCAAACAAGTTCTTATTCGGCTTTTCTACTTGTATACCGAGTATTATCTTCGTAGCCAAATTGATCAAATTTAATTTCAACACCTTACTTACAAAAGGAAAAGAACGAGAGGCTCGCAGATTACATTCAATAACAAGGATATCGTTCTCACGTGCCATAAACTGTATATTGAACGGCCCATTGATATGTAACGCCATCGCTATTTGACGACTGACACGCTTGATGCGACGTACCGTTTCTACATAAAGTTTTTGTGGTGGGAACTGTATCGTAGCATCTCCAGAATGCACACCGGCGAATTCAATATGTTCGCTGATGGCATAAGCCATGATTTCGCCATTACGCGCCACGGCATCCATCTCTATTTCTTTTGCATTTTCGATGAATTTACTTACTACCACGGGATGATCTTCTGACACATTGGCGGCCAACTGCAGAAAACGCTCCAACTCTTCTTTGTTAGAACAAATGTTCATTGCCGCCCCTGAAAGTACATACGATGGACGAACCAATACAGGAAATCCCACTCTATCTACAAACAGTTTTATATCATCCATCGAAGTAAGTGTGCTCCATTCGGGTTGATTGATACCGTTACGTGTAAGCAACTCAGAGAATTTAGCCCTATCCTCTGCATTATCTATATCTTTAGCGGCAGTACCAAGAAGTGGAACATTCTCTGCATCTAACCACATGGCCAGATTATTGGGTATCTGTCCACCCGTTGACACGATAACACCATAAGGCATTTCGAATTCTATAATATCTAACACACGCTCGAAAGTAAGTTCATCAAAATACAGACGATCACACATATCATAATCTGTCGATACTGTTTCAGGATTATAATTGATCATAATCGATCGGTATCCTTCCTTACGTATCGTGTTCAGAGCCTGAACACCACACCAATCGAACTCCACCGAACTGCCTATGCGATAGGCACCGGAACCGAGCACAATAATAGAGCGTCTGTCAGTATCAAACCGCACATCACTCTTCACACCTGCATAAGTAACATAGAGATAGTTGGTCTGTGCTGGATATTCAGCAGCAAGTGTATCAATCTGCTTGACAACCGGCAAGATACCAAAACTTTTACGCAACCTCCGGACAATAAGTGCAGCTTTGTGCATATTGCAGATTTCCTTATCCAATCGAAGAGCACGTGCAATCTGGAAATCTGTAAATCCATATATCTTTGCTATACGTAGCAAATCTTTATCCACTGAATTAATACTCGTGCACCGCTTTAAATCCTCATCAATATCAATGATATGTTTCAGTTTCTGCAGAAACCATCTGTCAATCTTTGTCAACTCATGAATTTGGTCTATGGTATACCCCTTATGCATTGCTTTCGAAATAACAAAGATACGTTTGTCGGTAGGTTCTTTCAAAGCAGCGTCGATATCAGATATAACAAGTTCTTTATTTTCAACAAATCCATGCATTCCCTGCCCGATCATGCGCAGTCCCTTCTGGATAGCTTCCTCGAAATTACGTCCGATAGCCATTACTTCTCCCACAGACTTCATTGATGATCCTAATTCCTTATCTACTCCATGAAATTTGGATAAATCCCAACGCGGTATCTTACAGA
Organism: Hoylesella oralis ATCC 33269; assembly: GCF_000185145.2. GTDB lineage: Bacteria > Bacteroidota > Bacteroidia > Bacteroidales > Bacteroidaceae > Prevotella > Prevotella phocaeensis. The sequence continues at coordinate 1,743,299 of NZ_GL833119.1, read as the reverse complement.
CGACATAGTCTAAAGCCGGTTCAAAGAATGCACTCGTTGTTTTAGTAACGGAATTCTTCAATTCAAATAGCCCATATCCCATACCGAGCTTTGCTGCTACAAAAGCAAGAGGGTACCCTGTAGCTTTAGAAGCCAGAGCAGAAGAACGACTCAAGCGGGCATTCACTTCTATAACGCGGTAATCTTCGCTTTGTGGATCGAAAGCATATTGCACATTACATTCTCCAACAATGCCGATATGGCGTACAATCTTTATCGAAAGAGCTCTTAACTTATGATATTCGCTATTTGTTAATGTTTGAGATGGAGCTATGACAATAGATTCCCCCGTATGGATACCAAGCGGATCGAAATTCTCCATATTGCAAACAGTGATACAATTATCATATCTATCGCGAACCACTTCATATTCTATCTCTTTCCATCCTTTCAGACTTTTCTCTACAAGAACCTGTGGAGAAAAGGAAAAAGCTTTCTCTGCCAATACATTCAATTCGTCCTCATTATCGCAGAAACCACTACCAAGTCCTCCAAGTGCATAGGCTGCACGGATGATAACGGGATAACCAAGATCGGCTGCAGCCTTCCTTGCCTGTACTATGTTCTCACATGCCTCACTCTTGATTGTCTTAATATTGATCTCATTCAATTTCTCCACAAAGAGTTCACGATCCTCGGTATCCATAATTGCCTGTACAGGGGTACCGAGCACTTTCACATTGTATTTATCGAGCACACCGCTTTTAAAGAGCTCTACTCCACAGTTCAATGCGGTCTGTCCGCCAAAAGATAAAAGAATACCATCAGGGCGCTCTTTCTGAATAACACGTTCAACGAAATAAGGCTGCACAGGTAAAAAATAAATTTGGTCTGCAACACCTTCGGAAGTCTGTACTGTCGCAATATTGGGATTTATCAACACCGTAGACACACCCTCTTCCCGCAATGCTTTGAGTGCTTGCGAACCGGAATAGTCAAATTCCCCTGCTTCGCCAATCTTCAAAGCCCCAGAACCCAAAAGCAGAACCTTTTTTATGTTTTCATCTTTCATGATGTTTTTTACTTTAATGTTTCAACAAATTTATCAAATATGAATTCAGTATCAACCGGACCAGAACATGCCTCAGGATGAAATTGCGACGTGAACCATGGATTAATCTTATGTTTGATACCCTCATTACTTCCGTCATTCATATTGATAAACAATTCTTCCCATTCTTCTCCAAGTGTTCTGGTATCAACGGCATATCCATGATTTTGACTTGTAACGTAACATTTATTAGTTCCAACCATACGAACAGGCTGATTATGCGAACGATGACCATATTTAAGTTTATAAATACTCGCTCCTCCTGCTTTAGCCAAAAGCTGGTTTCCCATACAAATTCCACATATAGGTTTCCTACTCATGCTGATTTGTTTACGGATAATATTGACAGCCTCTTCGCATATATCGGGATTGCCCGGCCCATTGGCAAGAAACAGACCATCAAATTCTAAGTTCGTGTAATCATAATTCCACGGAACACGTATTACTTCTACCCCACGATTAATTAGGCTTCTTATGATATTTGCCTTAACACCACAATCTACCAAAATAACTTTTTTACCGGCTCCCTCATTGTATTTGATGATTTCTTTGCAGCTAACCTTATCGACAAAGTTGACTCCTTCGTAACTTGCATCCGGAATATTGGCCGGTTCATCATCGAAGATGATTTTCCCCACCATTACTCCATGTTCACGCAACACCTTGGTGAGTTCTCGTGTGTCTATGCCAGTAATACCGGGAACCTTTTCCCTTTTCAGCCATTCTGCAAGACTTTCATGGGCATTCCAATGGCTGTATTGTTCACTATAATCAGCAACAATGATAGCAGACGCATAAATTCTATCGCTCTCCATAAAAGTAGGTATACCATTTGCTTCGAAAGTAAATGGCGGTACACCATAATTTCCAACCAAAGGATATGTAAGCGTCATTAGTTGTCCTGCATACGACGGATCCGTCAGACTTTCCGGATAACCCATCATTGCCGTATTGAACACAACTTCTCCAGCCACCGGAGCCTCATATCCAAAGCTCTTTCCATGAAACTTTGTTCCATCCGATAATAATAGCGTTACATTTCTCATTACATGCTTAAAATTTCTGTTCGTACTGATACACTTTCTCTATATAATTGATATACGACTGATTGCAAAGCTTAGCCCCACCCTGCGTTGGGAAATTCCCCGTAAAATACCAATCCCCATGATTATCGGGGATTGCCGTATGCAGACCTTCTATCGACTGATAAACAATCTCTACAGGAGTAGTCATTCCATCGGGACGTAGCATCTCTACAATCTTTTCATTGATTTCTTCTACAGTAAACGGTTCGTAAATATCCCTTACCCAATTCCTTATCTCTGATTTCTGCGTCTTTATTTCTTCAAGACAATTTCTGTAAGTATCTTCTATCAGTTGATGCATTCCCCTATCTTTTATCAATTCTATAGCCGCACGAAATGCACAGAATTCTTCAAGACGGGCCATGTCAATACCATAATAATCAGGATAACGTATCTGCGGAGCACTACTAACAACAACTAATTTTTTAGGATGCAGCCTATCCAATATTCTGAAAATACTCTCTTTCAACGTCGTTCCACGCACAATACTATCGTCAATAATTATAAGATTGTCTTCATAAGGATGGAGACTCTCGTAAGTAATATCGTAGACATGCGAAGCAAGGTCTTTACGTGAATTGCCTTCAGTAATAAAAGTACGCAACTTGATATCTTTCCACGCAACCTTCTCCACACGGACAGATTTTGAAAGAATGCTCTCCAATTCCTCGCGGCTTGGCTTATGATCCAAATGATCAATTGCTTGTATCTTTTTTTTATGTACATACTCTTTAAATCCTTGAATAAGTCCATAAAAGGCAACTTCCGCAGTATTAGGAATAAATGAGAATATAGTGTGATCCACATCATTATCTATGGCTTTGAGTACAGGCATGGTCAGTTGTTCTCCAAGTTTCTTGCGCTCTTTATATATATCACGGTCGCTTCCACGACTAAAGTATATTCGTTCAAACGAGCATGCGCTATCTCCTCTTTGGTTAAGTATGCGCTCAATGGTACACTTACCGCTCCGGTTTACAATTAAAGCTGTTCCCGGAAGCAACTCCTGCACATCGTCGCATTCGATATCAAATGTCGTCTGCAATACAGGCCTCTCACTTGCAAGCACCACAATATCTTCGTTCATATAATAATATGCCGGACGTATTCCCCAAGGATCACGCATAGAAAACATTTCTCCACTGCCTGTAATACCACATACTACATAACCGCCATCAAAATCGGCCATTGTGGTTTTCAAAACATTGCCCATTTTAACGTGATCTTCTATATACGAAGTGATATTTTGATCCTTTAATCCCTTTGCTTTTGCATCTACAAAGTTCCGCTCTACTTCCCTATCCAGCCTATGCCCCATCAACTCAAGCATGATATAGCTGTCGCTATAAATACGCGGACACTGTCCTTGTTTTGTCAGTTTTTCGAATATTTCATTAATATTCGTCATGTTAAAGTTTCCGCAAAGACTAAGATTCTTGGCACGCCAATTATTCCTACGCAAGAAAGGATGTACATAAGAAATTCCCTGCCTCCCAGTTGTAGAATATCTCAAATGCCCCATATACAGTTCTCCGGCAAACGGTAGACACTGTTTAGCGAAATCCACATCGGCAAGTTGTTCTTTAGATAAATTGGCAAAATTATTCTGGACAGCACCAAAAATCTTAGTAATTGCATCCTTTCCTTCTGCCCTCTCCCTAAACATGTATTCCTGTCCGGGCTCCGTATCCAACTTTACACAAGACAATCCGGCGCCTTCCTGCCCGCGGTTATGTTCTTTCTCCATCATCAAATAGAGTTTATTCAGACCATACATCCACGTTCCATATTTATGCTGATAATATTCCAATGGCTTTAATAACCTTATAAGCGCAACGCCACATTCATGTTTTAAGACTTCCATCAATTCTTTACTAAAACTTCTCTAAAAATATTTTATCGTCTATACACCTATACTCTAAGCCAAGTTTATAATCTATTTAAACCTGCTATTCCTACATTCTATCATCAATAAAAAGATGATGCATCTCTAATAAACTTTAAGAGCCAAGAGATTAGCAATCTCTCGGCTCTTAAATATTTATTTGCGAAGAATGTTCACTAACAATGAAGCAACCGAAGTAACTATTCCAACAAACGAGAACCAGAGCGTTGTGGAAGAACCTATAGATGAATTCTTTGCTCTAACGCCATTTGGTTCTACATATAATATATCATTTTGCTGTAAATAATAATAAGGCGAGTTAAGTAAATTCGCATCATTAAGATTCAGCCGATGTGCGCTCTTCTGTCCTGTCTCATCTTCACGTATTAATAACACATTGTCTCGTTTACCGTAGATAGTTAAGTCGCCTGCTTGCGCCAAAGCCTCGATCACACTCATCTTTTCTGTCGTTACAGGAATAACCCCCGGCCTATTAACTTCTCCATCTACCGTCACTCGATAGCTTGACATTCGTACTGTAACAATCGGATTTTCCGTCTTTGCCATATAAGGCAATATCTTATCTCTAATCGTATTCTGGCATTCATTCTTGGTCAGTCCTGCAACATGCAAGGTTCCTACGACAGGGAAATTAATATTACCATCATTATCTACAAGATATGTCTGTAAACTCCCCGTGCTGCTTCCTGACGCATTTACAGTATTTAATGCAGATAAATTAAAAGGTCTGGCAGCCTCCGGATCTGTGGTACTGACAGTTATCGATAGCATATCTTTCGGCATGATCTTTGCATCATAAAGCCCACGTGATGGTGCTAAACTGATTGAATCGATATTCTGAAAATAAGCAACTTTCTTACTTCCCGAACATCCTGCCATCGCTATCAACAACGACAGTGCGAACATCGGCATAAAAAATCTCTTCATACAATGGATGGGTTATTTTTATAATCTTTGGCAAAATTAGTCTTATTTTTTCAAAGAGGCAAATATTTATTAGTTTAATTGACCATAGATATAATAAAAACAACACGCTTAAATGATAAAATCATGTTGGGGAAATATACCTTTTTACATTATTATAACTAATATCTTCGACCAATCGTGCCAGCAAAGGCTCATTATAGGGTAACAATCCCCTCTCAACGAAATTCCCGACTACGTTACACAATATTCTTCTAAAGAACTCGTGCCTTGAGAAAGATAGTAAAGAATGACAATCGGTCATGAAACCTATAAAATGCGAAAAGTTCCCATCAACCGAAATTGCATTAAGATGACGCAATATGGCATCATACTGATTATTTAACCACCATCCCAACCCGAATTGTATCTTTCCCTGACAAGAACCGTCCTGAAAGTTTCCTAACATAGCTGCAATCATATCATTCGACGAAGGATTTATCGAATATAGAATTGTGCGAGTCAGCTTATTCTCCGAACTCAAATAATCCATAAAATGCCCCATTGCTTTCGCTGTATTAAAGACACCTATCGAATCAAAACCATATTTTCGGCCAACAGACCTACTAATTAAATTACTTTTGTCGTGGATTGCTCCGCAGTGGAATTGCTGCGTCCATCCCGTAGCATAGTCCATCTCTGCCATTTTTCTTAAAAAGCAATGTTTGTATTGATGAATTTCAAGAGTTGAAAGTCTCATCCCACGCATCGCTTTCCTAAATATTGTGTCTATTTGAGAGTCCGTAAATTCTTCATCATAAAATTCTTCTATATCATGATCTGACAGACAACATTCATGATCAACAAAATATTGATGACGCATGCTTAATGCTTCCAGCATGTCCGAAAAGCTACGAATGTCAAGATCAGCTGTATTCCCAAGCCTAATTAATATAGTCGGCAAAACCTTCCCTTTCTATGTTCATAGCCTGATCCGGGCGCCACGATGGATACATTTTTGTATTTTTATCTTTTTGATTATGCTGCCGATGACTGGTTAAATCCTCAGTAGGATCATCGGTAGTCCATAATACTTCGACATGAAACTTTCGCAACAATTCCAATGAAGAATACTCTTTTGACTGCAATTTCTCATTACATTCGTCATAAATTTCACGAGCTGTTTCGGGAGATAACACCTTAGTAATTCCAAATACTGTCTTCAATTCCAAACACGATAGTAGATACAATGGCTCACATACTGTATATGGAAACACTTCGGCCCATTTCTCAAATTTCTCCCAGTCGCTGCATTCCTCTCCTATGCAGTACTTCTCTTCGACTCCATGAGTACGCATTGCACGCCATTTATAGACATCATCTTTTATCCATAACTCTGTGATAGACCTGAAATGACGGTCCTCCGCTACCAATTCAGGTTTCAAATGGCAGTGATAATCATATATGGGCATCGCCTTTGCGTAATTATGATACAAATCGCGGGCAATCGTTGTGTCTAACAAAAAATCTTGGTCTAAAAAATTTTTCATAACTTGTTAATATATGGTGTTTGCAAATATACATATTTAAATTGTAAACTATTTACATTTTAGTTTTAATTTTCTCATCAAATTTCCAGCAGCTTGAAAAAATATATTACTTTTGCAGAGTAAACTTTAAAATACAAAATAAGAAATCATGAAAAAAAGATTAGCTGTTGTACTATATTGCTTTATTGCAACAATGGCAAACGCACAAATCAAACTTCCCTCTTGGCTGAACAACGTAAAAGTATCGGGATATGGAATTACACAATTTCAGTACAGTTCACAAGAAAATGCCAAATCGAACACATTTAATCTGCGCATGGCAAGAGTTTCCCTTGACGGCCGCATTCTCAACGACTTTTATTGGAAAACACAGGTTCAATTTAACGGAAATACTTCTACATTGGGAAGCAGTCCTCGCATTGTAGATTTGTTTGCAGAATGGCAGAAATATGATTACTTTCGGATAAAATTAGGGCAATTCAAACGTCCTTTCAGTTTCGAAAATCCTATGCATCCCATTGATCAAGGTTTCATGAGTTACGGACAGGTCGTTACTAAATTAGTCGGATTTAACGACCGCAATGGCAGTCATGCATCGAATGGAAGAGATTTAGGTATTCAGCTACAAGGCGATCTTCTTAAAAATAAGCACGATAGAAATCTGATACATTACCAAATAGGTGTGTTTAATGGGCAGGGTATCAATGTAAAAGACGTTGATCAGCAAAAAGATATCATCGGCGGAATTTGGGTTATGCCGGTTTTAGGCATGAGAATCGGGGCATTCGGATGGACCGGTTCTTACTCCAGAAAAGGAACTTGGCAAGACGATATGGGCAATACATTATCCGGTATTCGTAAACTTAAGCAACGTAGATATGCCTTCTCTGCAGAATATAAAGTAGATGATTGGACATTTAGAAGCGAATATATTCATTCTACCGGTAATGCATTTAAAACAACATACCAGACAACAGAAACAAAAGACTGTACGCTCAGTGCAGACGGCGATAAGGCCGATGGCGTATATATGCTCGCTATTGTACCCATCACAAAGAATAAATTGCACGCTAAAGCTCGTTACGATATGTATCGCCCGACTGCAGAATGGAATAAAGCCAGAACACAATACGAAATTGGATTAGATTACGAATTCGCACAAAACCTTAAAATCAGTGGAGAATACGCTTTCATCAATGATCGCAGTTTAAGTACAGATCATAATTATAATATGGTAGACATACAACTATCCTTCAGATTTTAGCACTTTTCTTCTTATTCCAAAAATAATAAAAAGAATACTTCATGCCATGTTGAAGTATTCTTTTTATTTATTAAAGAAACAGAAAAGTATCTGTTTTTTATACACTTTCCTTATTTTTTCCTATATTTGTCCCAATTATCATCTAAAACATTAAACTATTAAAACTATGAACATTCCTATCGTATTTTGGCTTGTACCAATAGCTTCCATTATTGCATTAAGCATGGCATGGTTCTTCTTTAGCACGATGATGAAAGAAGATGAAGGGCTTCCACGTATGCGAGAAATCGCCTTATATGTACGTAAAGGTGCCATGACATACCTTAAACAACAATACAAAGTTGTATTGTATGTATTCATTGTCATTGCAATTATCTTCGCATTCATGGCATACGTGTTGAAAGTACAAAATCCGTGGGTGCCTTTTGCCTTCCTTACAGGCGGTCTTTTTAGCGGACTGGCCGGTTTCTTTGGCATGAAAACTGCCACATATGCATCGGGAAGAACAGCGAATGCTGCACGAAGCGGACTCGATCGAGGACTGAAGATTGCATTCAGAAGCGGAGCCGTAATGGGACTTGTCGTAGTTGGATTAGGACTTCTTGATATTGCAATATGGTTTCTTATTCTCAATGCATTCTATTCAGGAGAGCAGACATCTCTCATTACTATCACAACCACCATGCTTACTTTCGGCATGGGAGCATCTACCCAAGCTCTGTTTGCTCGTGTCGGTGGTGGTATCTATACAAAAGCTGCCGATGTAGGAGCCGATCTGGTTGGCAAAGTAGAGGCCGATATACCGGAAGACGATCCGCGAAATCCGGCGACAATAGCCGACAATGTTGGAGATAATGTAGGTGACGTAGCAGGGATGGGTGCCGATTTGTATGAAAGTTATTGCGGGAGTATTCTATCGACTGCAGCCCTTGGTGCCACGGCATTTGCCATGAATGGCGAAATGCAACTACGTGCAGTTATAGCCCCCATGATCATTGCAGCGGTCGGTATATTCTTAAGCCTTATCGGTATTTTCCTCGTCCGCACGAAAGAAGGTGCCGGAATGAAAGAACTACTCCATTCTCTTGGGTTCGGAACAAACGTATCAGCCATATTGATTGCAATCGCCACCTTCATCATATTATACCTACTGAACATGGAGAATTGGATGGGATTATCGTTCTCTGTTATCAGTGGATTGCTCGCCGGTGTCATTATCGGGCAATCTACAGAATACTATACCTCCCAAACTTATAAGCCTACCCAGAAGATTGCCGAGGCTTCGCAAACCGGTTCTGCGACCGTAATTATAAAAGGTATCGGTACTGGTATGATTTCTACGTGTATACCGGTTGTAGTTATTTCCGTTGCAATCATGATGAGTTATCTTTGTGCAAACGGTTTCAATATGAGCATGAGTGCCCAAAGCATCAGTCGAGGTCTTTATGGTATCGGTATCGCTGCGGTAGGTATGCTTTCTACTTTAGGAATAACTCTTGCCACAGACGCATACGGCCCTATCGCTGATAATGCCGGTGGGAATGCCGAGATGAGCGGATTGGGTGAAGATATCAGAAAGCGTACCGATGCTTTAGATGCCTTAGGAAATACCACTGCAGCAACTGGAAAGGGGTTTGCCATAGGTTCTGCCGCACTTACAGCCCTCGCCCTTCTGGCTTCATACATTGAAGAAATCAAGATTGCAATGATTCGTGCCGTAGAACAAGGCGAACAATTCATCAGTGCAGCCGGTACGGTGTTCGATCCGAAATCGGCAACAATGACAGATTTCATGCAATTCTTCCAAGTAAACTTAATAAATCCGAAAGTGCTTGTAGGCGCATTCATCGGTGCAATGGCAGCCTATCTCTTCTGTGGCCTCACCATGGGAGCGGTAGGAAGAGCTGCAGGTGCTATGGTTTCAGAAGTACGCCGTCAGTTCAAGGAAATCAAAGGAATTCTTGAAGGCAAGGCAACTCCCGATTATGGCCGTTGTGTGGAAATATCTACTCAGAGTGCACAACGCGAGATGGTTCTGCCTTCTCTCTTGGCAATCATTATTCCCATCATCGTAGGTATAGTGCTTGGAGTAGCGGGAGTATTAGGACTTCTTACAGGAGGATTGGCAGCCGGTTTCACATTGGCCATATTTATGGCTAACTCCGGTGGTGCATGGGATAATGCCAAAAAGATGGTAGAAGAAGGCAACTTCGGCGGGAAAGGCTCTGCATGCCATAAGGCAACTATCGTTGGCGACACTGTTGGAGATCCGTTCAAAGACACTTCCGGGCCATCACTCAATATCCTTATCAAACTTATGTCGATGGTAAGTATCGTAATGGCAGGCCTAACCGTTGCATTTATTTAATAATATTGTGGAGTTCTCAATATTTTTTATTACTTTTGCGGCATATTATAATAAAAAATATGTTAACAACACATAATCCACATAGGGGAAAGCACAATCGCAAACGTCTAATAAATTTAGACAATATGCAGATAGAACAAAAGCGGAGAAAGCGGAAAAGGCGTACCAAATACCTTATCAACGTGCTCTTCGTTACCATGTGCATTCTTGCCTTATTTATTATTATTGCTATTATATTTTCATATACAATAGATAAATAAACGATAAGATAAAAACAGGAAATAGAAACAAGAAGAATAACAAGAATATTCTCTCTTGTTTCTATTTTTATATTGCCAGCTACATTAATCCTATATCTAAGGTTCTTACTCCTTATTGGTAATTTCGTTCGATATATCATTAATCATTGTTACATATACACTTTAATATTGAAAAATATCGTATCTTTGTATCGCATAACATATATCATAATTCAATAATAGAATAATATAATATGAGCAGACATAGGGCGCTTTTTTTCGATATAGACGGTACTCTGGTGAGTTTCCAAATACATTCCATTCCCGAGTCTACTATTCATGCTTTGGAATTAGTAAAGAAAAACGGCATCAACATATTCATTTCTACGGGTAGGCCAATACAAATAATCACAAATCTAAAGGCCATAGAACATCTTATCGACGGCTATATTACTACAAACGGGGCTTACTGTTTTGCCGGAAAAAGAGAAATTTGTTGCACGCCTATTCTCTCCATTGATGTAGAAACCTTACTCAAAGATGCCACACAGAAAGATTATGCGGTGATAGTGGTGGGCGAAAAAGACATTGCCGTACATAATTACAAAGATATCGTAGACAGATTGTTCCGTGTAGGTTTTAATGTTACGAATATCGATTATAATCTACCGGTTGAAAAAGTGTTGCACCAAAGGATATTACAACTTACACCTTTCATCCCTCAGCCCATAGAAGATTTGCTCATGCCACAGTTGTGTAACTGCGAATCAGAACGGTGGCATCCCGAGTTTACCGACATTACCGTGAAGGGTACCGATAAGGGTAGCGCATTAAAAGCTATGGCTTCGGCATTGAATATCGATATTAAAGATACGATGGCTTTCGGTGATGGCGGAAATGATATTAGCATTCTCCAAAGTGCAGGAATAGGTGTTGCCATGGGAAATGCAGACGATCATGTAAAAAGCTATGCCGATTACGTAACTACCGATGTAGACCACGATGGCATCTTGAATGCTTTCAGGCATTTTAATCTAATTTAATTCAACCGAAAGTAAGAAAGGACAGAAAGAGTACTCCCCATAATAGATTTTTGTACGAGTTATAAATCAGACGCTAATCAATGACATTAGTACCCGAAACGAGAGAGGTTTTACTGAAACATGCTGCCATGTATGAGACGGTAGACTTTCTGAGTACTGATCCGAGTTACTTTATGCATCAAGTAAAGCAACCGCAAAATCAGGAGACAATGGCACTTATCGCATCAGTTCTCAGCTACGGTTCGCGCAAACAATTCTTCCCTAAAATACAATACATACTCAACTCTTCCGAAGGAAACGTTTACGATTGGATTAAGTCGGGCAAATATATAGCCAACATACCCGATAACAATCAATGCTATTACCGTCTACACACCAACCATTCCATATTCGTATTTCTGCAAGTTCTGCAAAAACTTATTACCGATTATGGTAGCCTAAAGCATTATATTACTGCTGAAGCTCATGACGGATATACGGCCATTAAGGCTATTTGTAAGTACTTTTCCATGCAATCGGCTCATCATATCATCCCGAAAGACACATCCTCTGCATGCAAAAGAATTTGCATGTTTCTCAGATGGATGGTTAGAGATAACTCTCCGGTAGACTTGGGATTATGGGCCGACATCATAGACAAACGTACACTTATCATACCTTTAGACACGCATGTATTGCACGAAGCAAACAAATTGTCACTTATTCAAAGCTCTACAACTTCAATGTCTACAGCCCGAAAATTAACAACAGTCCTGAAAGAGGTGTTTCCAGATGATCCTTTAAAAGGAGACTTCGCCCTTTTTGGATATGGTATCAATCATTAATATTTATTGAAATATAATGGAAATAAAGAAATCTGAATTTGTAATATCCGCGCCGACGATTGGCAAATGCCCTAACGATAATAAGCCGGAATATGCTTTTATCGGTCGGTCGAATGTAGGCAAATCAAGTCTTATCAATATGCTCTGCAACCACAAAGGTTTGGCTAAAACTTCGGCTACACCGGGCAAGACCTTGCTTATCAACCACTTCATCATCAACAATGAATGGTATTTGGTCGATCTTCCGGGCTATGGTTTTGCCAAACGTTCTAAGAGTGTGCAGAAACAGTTGCAGCAGATGATTTCATCGTATATACTGCAACGCGAGCAATTAGCCAATGTATTCGTACTGATAGATATCCGACATGATCCCATGACAATAGACCGTGAGTTCATCGACTGGCTGGGAGAAAGTAGTATTCCCTTTGCTATCGCCTTCACGAAAGCCGACAAATTGGGGCTCGTAAAGGCAAGACAGAATGCGGAGAAATGGATGAAAACACTACAAGATCGCTGGGAAACGCTTCCTCCATACTTCATAACAAGTGCCGAAAAGAAACAAGGACGCGACGAAATACTCGAATATATCGAAAGTATCAACAGAACATTGAAGTAAATGGCAAATCCTATTCCATATTTAGACGTACAGAACCTTACGAAATCTTTCGGTGCCCAAGTCCTTTTCAGCGACATTTCGTTTTCAATAGCCGAAGGACAACGCGTTGGACTTATTGCACAAAACGGGACCGGTAAGTCCACCCTACTCTCGATTCTTATGGGTAAAGAAGGCTACGATTCGGGTTCCATCATATATAAACGTAATCTGAAAGTAAGCTGTTTGGAGCAATCGCCCCAATTTGATCCCGCAGAATCGGTATTAGATGCATGCTTTAATCACCACGGAGATCCCGACAAGGTACTTAAAGCGAAGCAGATACTTACTCAACTTAAAATTTCAGACCTGCAACAACCTATGGGACAACTCAGCGGGGGGCAGCAGAAACGTGTGGCATTGGCCAATGTACTGACCACAGAACCTGATTTTCTTATCCTCGATGAGCCCACCAATCACCTCGATTTAGAAATGATAGAATGGCTCGAAGGCTTTCTATCGAGGGGAAACAGAACTCTTTTGATGGTTACACATGATCGTTTCTTCCTTGACCGCGTATGCAATCTTATCCTCGAACTCGATAATAGAATCTTATATACTTATAGAGGCAACTATAGTTATTATCTCGAAAAGCGACAGGAACGCATAGACAACACACGGGCAGAGATTGCAAGGGCAAATAACTTGTACAGAACCGAACTCGAATGGATGAGAAGAATGCCACAGGCACGCGGACACAAGGCCAAATATCGTGAAGATGCGTTCTACGATCTTGAGAGAAAGGCTAAACAAAGGATTGAAGAACGGCAGATACGTCTCAAAGCAAACAACGTATACATAGGCTCAAAAATCTTCGAATGTCAATATGTATCGAAAGCATGGGATAAGAATAACATTATTCTGAAAGATTTCTATTACAATTTCTCGCGTTTCGAAAAGATGGGGATTGTAGGAAGCAACGGTACAGGAAAGTCTACTTTCATTAAGATGTTGCTTGGGCTGGTGCCGGTAGATTCCGGAAAGTTCGATATTGGAGATACCGTGAAGTTCGGTTATTTCTCGCAAGACGGGCTCAAATTCGATGAACAACAAAAGGTAATCGATGTCATTACCGATATTGCCGATTATATAGATTTAGGTAAGGGAAGACACATGACCGCCTCACAATTCTTACAATACTTCATGTTTTCGCCCGATCAGCAACACAACTACGTTTACAAACTCAGCGGGGGTGAGCGGCGCAAACTGTATCTTTGTACGGTGTTGATGAGAAACCCGAACTTTTTAGTGCTCGATGAGCCGACAAACGATCTTGATATTCAGACATTACAAGTGCTCGAGGAATATTTGCAAGACTTTCCGGGCTGTGTGATTATCGTCAGCCATGACCGTTATTTCATGGATAAAGTGGTAGACCATCTGTTGGTGTTCAAAGGAGCAGGCGTGATAAAAGACTTTCCCGGGAATTACACTCAATATCGCGAATGGTCATCGTTGCAAAGCAAAGAAGACGAAAAACCTCGTAATGAAAAGCCTGAAAAGGATAAGAAAGACCATTATCAAAGCAATAAACGCAAGATGTCTTTCAAAGAGAAACGCGAATTTGAACAACTTGAGAAAGACATAGCTATGCTCGAAGCCGAGCAGAAACAATTAGAAGAATTGCTTTGCAGTGGAAACCTCTCAGTTGAAGAACTCACTGAAAAGAGCAAACGACTACCTGTAATTAAGAAAGAACTCGATGAAAAAGGCATGAGATGGCTGGAATTATCGGAACTGGCATAAAACCATTATCTAACAAGAATATTTCCTTAATCTGACAAACAATAACAATCTGGAACACAACATATCATTTTACATTAATTTATATCGTCGTGCGTTCAAAGAATGTAAGACAAAATGGTTTGACTTTTATAATCCTTATATATACTTATATGCTTCTATTATTTTCTTTCCATGGTGTTACAATGGTATTAGATTATGTATATAACAAGCATACATGCACAATCTAACACCATTAAACGTTATCTGTACCGCATCGCTTTACGGCAAACTGCGCTACAATGTTTCGCATTCTTCTATCCAAAGTTTACTTACTGCATCGCTCGGCATGCGCCAATCACCCCGTGGACTTAGGCTTACACTGCCGACTTTCGGCCCATCCGGCAGACACGAACGCTTGAACTGTTGCGAGAAAAACCTGCGAAAGAACGTTCGGAGCCAGTGTTTTATCACCTCATCCGTATATTCACTATGTGCCCCCTTCTCCATTTCATCAGCATACCCCTGTCGTGTAGCAAAAGCCTTCTGTGCAAGTATAAAGATTTTACGGGGGCGGAAACCGAAACGCAGGAAATAATAAAGAAAGAAATCATGCAATTCGTACGGACCTACAAGGTCCTCGGTTTTCTGTTTGATCCGTCCGTCGGCATCGGCAGGTATCAGTTCCGGCGAAATCGGAGTCTCCATAATATCCGCCAGAATGTCCGAGACATCACCCATCAGCGTTGCTACATAATGCACAAGATGGCGGATGAGTGTCTTTGGAATACCTGCATTCACGCCATACATCGACATGTGGTCGCCGTTATAAGTTGCCCACCCCAGCGCCAGTTCAGACAAATCGCCGGTACCGACAACCAGTCCACCGACTTGATTACTCAAATCCATCAGTATTTGAGTGCGCTCACGAGCCTGCGAATTCTCGTAAGTGACGTCATGAACGGTAGCATCATGGCCGATATCTTCGAAATGTTGGGTTACACTCTTGGCGATATTGATTTCACGGATGGTGATACCGAGGCGTTGCATAAGACTTATTGCGTTGCGATAAGTACGGTCTGTGGTTCCAAAGCCCGGCATAGTAACGCCGATAATTCCTTTGCGATCGAGTTTAAGCGTATCGAACGTGTTCACACATACAAGCAAAGCCAGCGTAGAGTCGAGCCCTCCACTCACACCGATAACCACCTTTGTACAGCCCGTATGCACAAGCCGTTTGGCAAGCCCCATCGACTGAATGGTGAAAGCCTCGTCGCAACTTCGTTTCATATCGGCACTCTTAGGGACAAACGGATGAGGATCGACGTGCCTTTCCAAGATAAAATCGCGTTCAACTTTCATTGGATAAAGCCGATGCAACACGGCGGTAGAACGGTGTTTCACATCGCCTCCCGACAGTTCGGCAGCTATTCCGTAGCCATCGCGTTGCTGTAACAGCGAAATATTCCGCACGGCATTCACGTATGTTGAATTAGTACGTCGCTCCGAGCGCAGACGGTCAATATCTATTTGCTGTACCTGTATCTGATTTTCAAGGGCAAAACGTTTGCCCTGCGCCAACAGATGTCCGTTTTCATAAATCAGCGCATTACCTCCATAAACCACATCCTGTGTACTTTCTCCGAACCCACTGCTGCTGTATATATATCCGGTCATTGTTCGTGCGCTTTGCTGTGCCAATACACTCATCAGGTAGTTATGCTTGCCTATCAGTTCATCGCTTGCGGAAAGATTGAAGATCAATTCGGCACCGGCAAGCGCCAGATGATTGCTCGGAGGTACGGGCGCCCATACATCTTCGCATATCTCTACACCGAATTTAACGCCATCATCGGTAACAAAAAGTTGAGGCTCCGGAGTAATTTCTATCTTCTGCCCTGCAAAACGAACCACAGTAGGCTTCAAATCTTGCGATGATGCAAACCATCGCTTTTCGTAAAACTCGCTGTAATTGGGCAGATAAGTTTTGGGAACAATGCCGATAATCTGCCCTTGTTGGATGACTACAGCGCAGTTAAGCAATAAATCGCCGGCCACGATAGGCAAGCCTACGATGCTGACAATGTCGAGCTGACGCGTGAAATCGAGCAAATGGAACACGGCATCTTCGGCAGCATCGAGCAACACCTGCTGACGAAAAAGGTCTTGACAACTATATCCGGTAATGCTCAACTCGGGAAAGACAATTACTTCTACTCCCTTTCCTTCTGCCTGAACAATCAATGTTTCTACCTGTTCCAGATTATATTTACAGTCTGCTACCCTAATCGCAGGTACGGCAGATGCTACTTTTATAAATCCCTGTTTCATTTTATTTCGGCATTAAGATATCAGCGTATAGTTACTTGAGTGGCGCCATATCCGTATTCTTGGAAACTGGCGTCTTGATACAGATACCGCTTATAACGGTAGTTGAGTTCGTGTATGATTGCGCTTCGAAGTACTCCTTCACCCTTTCCATGAATAAAAACGATCTTTTGTCCTTTCTTACTACTGTAATCGGCAAGGGTATCACGGAACTTTTTCAATTGATAATTCAGAATATCCGCATTATTCATACCGGCAGTAGTTTCAAGCAATGCTTCGGCATGGAGGTCTATCACGACCGTGTCTTCATCGCCCCGATGCTTTATCCGAAACGGGTTCGCTTGTTTTTTTCTATCATCATATCTCCTTACATAGCTGTTGTTATGACCAGTAGAAGCATTTGAAGACACTGTACTTGCAAGCTGATTATCGGAAGACTTGGCATACATTTGCTCTTTCAAACTTTTAGCATCCGCTACAAGAGGACGGGCCGGCTTATCGTTTTCGATAATGGTATAAAGCAAAGCCGGCTGCTCAAAGAAGTCGTTTTCTTGGAAAGTATGCAATTTATAGAACTTGACATTATCGATACGGAACTGGACATCTACCGATGGTTTCAAGATAAACGATTTGTCGCGCTTATAAGCAACGAGCTGAACGGACACATGTTCTAAGGAATTCAGGTCTTCACGTCCGAATTCCTCGATAAACTCTTTGGTATTAGGCTCTATTTCTCCCTGCGATTTCAGCGACCAGTTTTGCCCTTCGGCGGTCATATAAGCGTATTGCATATAGTAATTACTATCGTTTACAAAATAACATTCGAAACGAGTATTTGTAATTTCCTTGATATCGACAGGCACAAACGCGAGATATGCACTTAGCAAATTTCCGCCTTTACGCTCCTCCAAAGGTTTCTGAAACGATATCTCTCTATCGGCAGGATCATAGCTTTCTACGTTCATATCTATCGCCTCATCCATTCCTTCCTTTATTTTAGCTTTCACAGACTGCCCGTCTACGGCTGCACCGCCCATTTGCTTCGCAGATAGAGCCGATACTGTTTTGTCGATAACCTTGGCAATACTGTAATCTTCATTCTCTATCACCACCACATCGCGAATAGATGTAGGTATCTGAAAACCGTCTTCATCTTCTACCAATACGATATTCTTGCCTTGGAAACCGGCTATCTTTCCACCACCGGTTTCACTGAGAAACCGAACTTTATCTCCTATTTTCATAATCTTTACTATATTATAAGTTAAGGAATAAGCAAACTGCTGTCACCATAACTTAAAAACCTAAAGTCGTGCGACAGAGCATAATTGTAGATTGTACGCCAATCTCCATACACAAAAGCACTGACCAAAAGCAACAAGGTGCTCTGTGGTTGATGGAAATTGGTTACCAACATCTTTACTATTTTATATTCATACCCGGGCGCAATAATAATTTGAGTAGATGAATGCAATGCACTAAGCCCGTTTCTATCTAAGTAACTGAGCACATTCTTAATAGCTTCCATAGGCGTAAGCATAGCCTTTGTTTCATAAGGAGTCCACTGCCCGACATGGAGTTCCTCCTCTGTAGCGTCGGGATGTGCAGCAAGGTACACACCCATGTAGTAAAGACTTTCCAGCGTACGCACACTTGTAGTACCCACAGCAATGGCCTGACAATCGTGTTTCAATAGCTTTTCGAGTGTTTGCCTATGTACACAAATGTACTCAGTATGCATCTTATGGCCTTCTATTTCATCGCTCTTCACCGGTTTAAAAGTTCCTGCACCTACATGCAACGTAAGTTCTTCGCGGTCTATACCGTGGGTATCGAGATCCTTCAACACGCTGTCGGTAAAATGAAGACCGGCAGTAGGTGCAGCTACAGAACCTTTTATCTTGGAGTAAACAGTTTGGTAAGTTGTCTTATCACTCTCTTGCGTATCCCTATTCAGGTAGGGAGGTATAGGTAGTTCACCCACAGTTTCAAGGATTTCGGCAAACGATACTTTGTTATTATTCCAGCTAAAATCCACCCAATGGCCAGTACCATATTCTTCTTTTCTGGCAGCTATAAGCGTAAGACGATGCCCATTTATTTCGAAATCGCGCTTTAATATTCCCTCTTTCCACTTCTTTAAATTGCCAATCATACAAAGCCACGAACAATGTTCGGAGGTTTGGAACATCAATTCATAATCTGTAGGATCGACAGGCTCAAGTAAAAATACTTCAATCTGTGCTCCCGTTTCTTTACGAAAATGTATTCTTGCCTGAATAACCTTCGTATTATTGAAGACCATCAGAGCACCTTTCGGCAAATATTCGGGAAGATTATAAAATAAATCATCACTCACTTCGCCGTGCTTATAGACAAGCAATTTACTATGATCGCGTTGCGAAATGGGAAATTTAGCAATACGTTCATCGGGAAGTTGGTAATTGTAATCACTGATATGTATATGTTTTGTATCCATCAATTTAGGTAAGACATTAAATATAAAATACGAACAATGCGCGGAGAACTGCATATATAAGTATCAGACATACAACCGTGATCACGATATTGATATCGGTAAGTGCGTAACCTGTAACAGTATATTGTGACGACACATAATTGTTTTTGGGTGATATGCGATTATAAACGTACCTAAAAAGAATATAAGAGAGTGTTCCGCAAATGGTTCCCCATAACAAACCTACCAAGATATCTGAAGGATAATGCACTCCTAAATATAAACGGGTATAGCAATTCAAGACAGACCATCCGATCATAAAAACGGTAAAAATCCTATCCTTCACAAGCAAGCTGAAGAACAAGGCCAAAGAAAATGTATTAGCAGCATGAGCAGAGAAGAAACTATAACCTGTTTCACGCATATTGTCGACGATATCAATAGTATATTTAATGATAGGATCATTGCTCGGACGGCTGCGTGCCACAAGGGGTTTCATTATTCCATCGGCCATTCCGTCTGCAAGAACCACACATAACAATGCACAACCGATAATCAGACATATTTGTCCCATCGTCTCATTATTCTTGACAACAAGATAAAACAAAGATAAATATAAAGGCAGCCATGTCAGGCCGGATGTAAAAGTTACCATCAAGCCATCCAAGAATAAGGAGTCGGAACCGTTGAAGAAACCTAACAACATCCTATCTGCCTCTATCAATCCTTGTATATCCATCAATCGATATTATTTTATACGCGTTCTTTCTTAGATTTCTTCAATCTGCGAAGTCAATATCCATCCTTCCCTGCCATCGGCAAGACGTATTCCACGCCACCCCTTCATACTATCATCAGTGACGTCTACACGCGTGCCTTCGTGTATCACAAACTCATCATTACCACTATGTACAGGCGTATTTTTTATACCGGCCGAGGGAGCTATAACGACAGCTCCCGTTCGTTTTTCAAACTGCAATTTCTGTTGATAAGCCAATACATTGCTTAAAAGAAAAAGCAATACGAAAGCTACTCCGCCATAAAAACCAATCTTGCGCAACACAAGACGAGGCCCGAACAAATAGAGCAACATTAAAATCAGTGCGATAATCAATGAACTGATAGCTGTTACAGCCCACTCATCGACACTCATCAAATTAACAAGCGAATGATACCAAGTAATAAAAAACATTTCACTTTCCGGCGTAATCTTATCTATCGTACGACTACGTGCGAACTGTAAATTGAAACGAATATCCTTATCTCCGGGCGATAACACATAAGCACGTTCATAAGCCAATACTGCCTGTGTTATATTATTAGTACGGAAATAGGCATTACCCAGATTATAATATAAATCTGCAGATACTCCCTGCTTTAGCAATTCTTCGTAATCTTTAATTGCTTGTTGGTAATTACCTTTACGATATTCCGTATCGGCATTTTCTTTTGTTATTGCCAATGAAGACAATGGTACAAAAATAATCAGTAACAACAACAGCACGGTACGATTTGTAAAGATACGGCCTTTCGATCCATGCCCCTTTTTCATTACTCTTTCAATATCCATAATTGCGGTCATTGCCGACTCGAAAGTCTTGTTCATATTACCGGCTGTATCTCCGGGAGCATAACGTTCAAATTCACATTCATCAAGCGCAGAAATGAACTTACCGATCGTTTCATCGTTTATCTGATACCGATGCAGGTTATCTGCAATGTTCTCTCGCGAGAGTTGTTCTGCCGGCATATTCAATTTATCGCTTACATATCCCCAAAGAGCATGTAGCACTTCGTCGTAGAATTCGTTCTGCCTACCAGCCAACATCAGGCTATTGGCTTTCTTCAATCGTTTGGTTGCAACTTTATTAGCCTTTTTACCACGCATCTTTACAATATCTGCATTATCAAGAGCTCTTTTGCGGAAAATAACAAGAAGTGCTACAAAAACCATCAATAAAAAGAGAAGACAAATCCAATAGGTATTACTTCCATAGAAGAATTCCCCATCCTTATGTAAAACGGTTGTGCCTAACTTAAGTGCGTGGATATCCTTGTCTTCTTCCGAAGAATAATCGGTTATGGCACCTCCTTTCCCATCCCCCTTCTCTACTGTTATATGAAAAGCCTGCGTTTTGATAGTCTTATAAGCATCAATAGATGTATCATAATAAGTAAAAGCGATTGCCGGAATGGTATAATTTCCTTGGTTACGGGGAACCACAAGGAAATCATATATCATATTTCCCTCTACTCCATTCTCCGTAAGCTTAGTTTTATCGATTATTTTGGGATCATATTTATCAAAATCTTTCGGTAATTGTAATTCGGGTTGCTTAATCAACTTCAAATTACCAATACCGCCAACAACTACACGTAACGAAACAGGATCGCCTGCTTTCACAGTATTATGATTTATCTGGGCAGTAATATTAAATTTACCGACTCCACCAGAGAAGCCTGCAGGACGTTGGGGCAACGGATCTACTTGTATGGCAACACTCGGAGCCACAATATTACGTTTGACTTCTACATAACCGGAACCTCCGTTAAAGAACGCCTCGAAAGGATCGACAGAACGGTTTTCCTGAACCACTATACCTTTAAACGTGATGCTCGGAATTTCAAGTTTACCCGTCATTTGAGGATACATTACATACTGACTCCATGTTACACAGCGGTAATTCCTTCCGTTTACTTTCTCTATATGGAAACTCTTCTGTTGCGGGAGCTTTACTTCTTGAGTATGGAAACCATTAAGGTCGGGCATCTTACCTTCAAGTTGTGTCAGCTCAACCAAAGTATAAACTTTGTAAGTAAGCAAAATAGGTTCCTGCTCATGCACTCTCCTTTTATTGGCACTAACCTTAATAAAAAGATCGTTACCCGAAATAGCAGAACCGGCAGAACGCACCTGAGAGCCGTCATAGTCGTTATGCATATTCGGAGCTCCGCCATTGTTACGAGCTTTCCCCGAAACACTTATTCTGACAGCTTTCGATGCAACAGTTTTCCCTCCAATAACAGCATGAGCAGCCGGTATCGTAAAAGTACCATTTTTAGAAGCATAAAGCGTATAAGTAAAAGTAATGGACGAAGAGCTGCTTGTATGCCCATTAACCATTTGATAACTTGATTGTCGGGATGTGTATGGCCCTGCAATAACTTCCAAGGCTGCAGGAATATTACCGGCTCTAAAATCTTCCACTTCATCAGTGCTAACCGTATATGCAAGTCGGAAATTTTCTCCGGCAGCAACCTGTGACGGAACAGAAACAGAAATAGTTTGTGCGTAGACTGTTCCTCGACCGTATACAACGGATATTATAAGAATGAATATATATCTGAAACAGTTATTCATAATGGCCTTTATTAACATATATCTACCAACACAACAATGCCTCATAATCACCAATTCTTCTGTAAACGTTTGGAACGCTGCTGCTGCATAGCTTGCCTGAGCCGTTGTTGAGTGGCTTTTTCTTCCTGCATAGCTGCATTCAAAAGCTGTTCTGCATTGTCTTTACTCATTTGGTCTTTAGGTTGTTGTTGCTGTTTGTCCTTGTTTTTATCTTGTTTATCTTTGTCTTTATCCTTATTTTGCTTTTGTTTATCGTTATTCTTATTATTTTTTTTATCTTTATCTTTGTTCTGATTTTGTTTCTGGTTCTTGGAGAGTTTTTTGCAAAGAGCAAGGTTATAGCGAGTTTCATTATCATCAGGATTATTCCTCAAACTTTCTTTATAAGCCTCAATAGCTTCACTGTACATCTGATGTTTTTGGCATACAACTCCGATATTGTGATAGATCATGGCCTTTCTTGCCTTTCCGCTCTCTGCTTTACCGGCATTCTGAAACTGAATGACTGCAGCCGAATCTTTCTGTTGCTGCATCAAGGCACAACCCAAATTATACATAGCCTGTACATTATTGGGATTTCTCCCTAATGCTTTTCGGTACTCGACTTCAGCTTTCGCGTAATTTTGCTGCCGATACAATCTGTTTCCACTGCGAATGGACTGTCGATCGGTCTGCGAGTAAGCATTATTACATAGCACCAAAACAAGCATAACAAATATGTAACGTAGGAAATTATTCATCATTCCAATCATTTCTTTTTAAACAACCGTACATTTTTCAACAGCGGATTTTTACTTTCAAGAATACATACTTCGGCTATCAGGAGCAGCAATGCAAGGATACCGAAAGCAACAAATTGCTCATCATACGCACTGTAGATCACGCTATCACTCTCCCCCTTTTGGAGCTTGGTCAACTCATCATTTAACTTCTCCTGTGCATCGCTCGTATTATCTACATGGATATAAGTTCCGTTGCCGGCCTGTGCAATCTCTTTACACATCTGTTCGTTAAGTTTAGTCATTACAGTTTGTCCGGATGCATCCTGCAAATAACCGCCATTGGCCATAGGTATAGGCGCCCCATTCGTACTGCCTATGCCTAATATAAATATGTTATATCCCTTGGCCCTTGCCGCCTTAGCTGCCTCAATGGCACCGCCTTCGTGGTCTTCACCGTCGGTAATTACTATGATAGCTTTACCCACTTTATCTTGTTGAGTAAAACTCTTCGATGCCAAATTAATAGCTCCGGCAATGTCGGTTCCTTGTGTTGCAATCAAAGAGGGATCGATATTTTGCAAGAACATCTTGGCACTTACATAATCGCTTGTTATCGGCAACTGTACGAAAGCATCCCCTGCAAATACTATCAAACCTATTTTATCATTAGTAAAGTTATCTACTAAATTCTCTACAAGCAATTTGCTTTTGGCAAGACGCGAGGGAGTAACATCCTCGGCCATCATAGAATTCGAGATATCTAAAGCTATAATAGCTTCTATACCGTTACGCTTTTCATGTGATACTTTTGTCCCCATTTGCGGACGGGCAAGCATAACAATCAATAAAGCCAAGGCGGAAAGAAGCAATGAGAACTTCACTGTAGGTCTATATTTAGATACGTCAGGAGTTAATCTCCTAATTAATTCAATATCTCCGAATGCTCTCAATTTCTTTTTCCGACGCTCCCATACGAAAAATCTGATAACAACCAATACGGGTATTATCAATAAAAGCCAAAGATATATGGAATCTTCAAATCTAAACATACTTACTTAATCATTAATTATCAACAACTTAATAAGAACGTAATCAAGGTATTCTCCTAAATACTATCGTCCTTAATAGTATCTCGAGCAACAGACATAAGATTGCTGCTATGGCAAAAGGTTGGTAACCTTCATAGCGTTTTGAGTATTTCTTAACGTCCATCTTCGTCTTTTCCAGTTTATCTATGTCATTATAGATTTGCTTAAGTTCACGATTATTAGTTGCTCTGTAAAAGTTTCCATCGGTAGTTGCAGCAATATCGCTCAATGTTTTAGTATCTATTTCTACTGGGATATTGACATATTGTATGCCGCCGGTAACAGGCATCGGATATCTTGCCACCTTATTCGTACCCACACCTATAGTATAGACTCTTATACCAAGACTTTTCGCTATCTGTGCCGAAGTCATCGGAGATAAATCACCCATATTGTTACTTCCATCGGTCAATAAGATAACTACCTTGCTCTTCGCCTTAGAATCTTTCAGCCGCGAAACGGCATTGGCAAGTCCCATTCCCACGGCCGTACCATCTTGTATCAATCCACGGGCAGCAATATCGGTACGAACGTTTTGCAAAAGATTGAGTAAAGAAGCATGGTCTGTCGTCATTGGGCATTGTGTAAATGCCTCGCCTGCAAATATTGTAAGCCCTATGTTATCATTAGGACGCCCTGCTATAAACTCTGCGGCAACAGCCTTTGCAGCCTCTATTCGATTAGGATGCAGGTCTTCCGCCAGCATCGAAGTAGAGACATCCATTGCCAGCATAATATCTATACCTTCTACAGATTTTTTATCCCACGCATTATGTGTTTGGGGACGAGCGAGTACAATGATGATAAGCGTAAAGGTAATACACCGAAGTAACATTGGCAAGTGAATCAACCGAATGCGCCAACTCTTCGGTGCAAACTGATAGGCATGCGTATCACTCAGCTGCATCGTTGGCTCGCTCTTCTTACGATACATAAAATACCATAAAATATATGGTATCAGCAATAGCAGTAGAAGGAAATATTCTTTGTTTACAAATTCCACTTTTCTTTCATTTAAACGTTAGAAGCTGCAAGAAGAAAGTCAAAAAGACTGTTACAACAACAACTCATAACAATTATATACCACGTAAATAAGCAGACCGGCAACCATAGCAGCAATTGCATACAGCAATATCTTGGTAGTCAATCTGTAGTGTCTCGACCTAATATCATCGGCACTAAGTTCCGGAACAATACGTTCTTCTGTGGGCTGCCCTTCTATCTTAGTCTGATCGATAAAGTTTATCGCATTGACCAAATTCAAATCGTTTTCGTTGATCTGCGTAGAATATTTGGCGAACTTTACAAGGTCTGCCGTCTGAAAAAGTTCCCGAAGTTCATCGATCATCTTCCGGTCACCTGCCTCTTGCAGTTTGAATATGATTTCGGAACTTGTCATCTCCATGGCATTGAACCCGAAACGTTCTTGTATATACTGCCTTAATGTATCGGTCAGAAGCGTATAATATTCCTTTTGATTTTCAGATATATTCATGCGATCAGACTTGATTTTGTCTATTTCGTTCATAGCACGTTGATGCGCAGGAATATGTTTTACGATCCTAATATGCGTGATAATCGGCTTATTCTGTTTTAGCCTTATAAAAAGATATCCCCCTATTGCACATAGTATTGCTACAAGCAAAGATAACCAAAACATCGGGCTCCATTCTTTCCAAAGGAAAGGATTATTTTGTACATCTTTCGGAGGAAAAAACTGATTGGGATGCAATGTATCCACATCCATTGTAACAACTTTCAATGCTACGGTATTTCCTTCTACGTTTTTGCCATCTATTTTTACTTTAATTCCCGGTATCGCATAAAGTTTTTCATCAAACGAAGTAATGGTATACGTCTTGGAAACCTTTATCATGCCATTGTCTAACGATGTCGTATCACCGGTGGAAATATCAAGTAACTCTACTCCGGGAACGAGATAATGCAAAGGTTTCAATGCTGGGAAGATAATACGAGCACCCTTGTGAGCGGTTACGTCCACGGTTAAATGAGCCTGTTGCCCGATCATAATTCCAACTGAGTCGACTTTCTGTACAACAGATACCTGCGACATGACCGTTAATGCATGAACTACACATACAAGCATCAATACTATATGTTTAAAATATCTCGATCTCACCAATATTTATATATTAATATCTCACTTCAAAAAAACTCAAATTACCGATTTGCTCACACACCGTCAGTTTCCTCTTTGTGCAAAAAGAAGCATCATTGCTCTTACATAATCTTCATTTGTTGCAATACTTATCCAATCTACATTGCTTTTGGCAAACGTCTCCTTCAGTTCATGCTCACGCTCTAACCAATAGCGGGCATGCGCCTTGCGAAGTTTATTCGAACCGGTATCTATAAACATCTCGTATCCGGTCTCAGCATCCTTTACTTTCATCAAACCGATATTAGGTAGAGATTTAGCAGCCGGATCGTACACCTGAATAGCCACGACATCGTGCTTTCTATTAGCTATCTGCAATTGATTCAGGAAACTGTTCTGCGAATAAAAATCGCTTAACACAAATGCTGTGCAGCGTCGTTTCATCACTCTTGTAAGATACTCTATAGCTGCACCGATATCGGTTCTCTTGCTTTGCGGATGAAAATCGAGCATTTCCCTTATAATATAAAGTATATGCTTACGCCCCTTCTTAGGAGGAATATACTTTTCTATTCTGTCGGAAAAAAATATTACGCCGATCTTATCATTATTTTGAATGGCGCTGAAAGCAATCGTCGCCGCAATTTCTGTTGCCATATCCCGCTTAAATTGCCGCCTTGTTCCGAAATCCAATGAACCGGAAACATCAATAAGGAGCATTACCGTAAGTTCGCGTTCTTCTTCGAACACTTTAACAAACGGGCGATGGAAACGAGCCGTAACGTTCCAATCGATATCACGAACATCATCGCCGAACTGGTATTCCCTCACTTCAGAGAAAGCCATACCTCGTCCTTTGAATGCCGAATGGTATTGTCCTGCGAAGATATTTTGACTCAATCCTCGAGTCTTAATCTCTATTTTACGTACTTTCTTTAATATCTCTTGCGTTTCCAAACTCTCGCTTTTTATAAATTTGCAATGTAATTAACTTCTTATGGTACTTCCACCTTATTGATAATCTTACTTACAATATCCTCACTGGTTACATTGCTTGCCTCTGCTTCGTAACTTAATCCTATACGATGCCGCATCACATCATGCGCTACAGCCCTAATATCCTCCGGAACAACATAACCGCGGTGCTTAATAAAAGCATAAGCACGGGCTGCCTTGGCCAAATTAATACTTGCACGAGGAGAGCCACCGAATGTTATCATATCTTTTAATTCCGGCAATCCGTAGCGTTCCGGATAACGACTTGCGAATACGATATCGGCGATATATTGTTCTATTTTCTCATCAATATATACTTCGTTCACAATCTTACGTGCATTCAATATCTCGGCGGCCGTCGTAACAGGCTTAACCTTCGGGAGTTCTCCCTGCAGGTTTTCACGAATAATCAATTTCTCCTCCTCTATCGTCGGATACCCAATAACTACTTTCAACATAAAACGATCAACCTGAGCTTCCGGCAACTGATATGTTCCCTCCTGCTCAATGGGATTCTGGGTGGCCATTACAAGAAATGGATTAGGAAGCGAGAATGTGGTTTCACCAATCGTTACCTGATGCTCTTGCATAGCTTCGAGCAATGCACTCTGCACCTTTGCCGGAGCTCTATTGATTTCATCAGCCAACACGAAGTTGGCAAACACCGGCCCTCTTTTTACTTGAAACTTTTCGCCTTTCTGCGAATAGATCATCGTTCCCACAACATCCGCAGGAAGCAAATCGGGGGTAAACTGTATACGACTGTAAACTGCATCTATTAGTTGCGATAGAGTTTTTATTGCCAATGTCTTTGCCAAACCGGGCACTCCCTCAAGTAATATGTGTCCATCACTTAACAATGAAATGAGCAATGAATCTACCAAATGCTTCTGCCCCACTATTACACGGTCCATACCTGCCACTAAATTGGTAACGAAACCGCTTTGCTGTTCTATCCGAATATTCAATTCGCGGATATCAATCGCTTCTGCCATATTTTTTAATATTTATCTTTTTAAAAAACTAAACGCAAAAGTACAATATAAAAAAGATAAGTGCGAATGAAGCAAACTAAATTATATTAAAAATATATCTGAAACCTTATATTTTAAGAACTTTTGACTTATATACATATCTCTGAAAACCATCGATTTCAGAGATTATAAATATCTAAGATAACCCATCTGTTTATAGTTCACAAACATATATTCCATTATCAATACACATACAGCTAATCAAAGCCTTTTACATAGACCGCCCACAAAAAAACGAACAATAAAAAAGGTGATCTTTTACGGATCACCTTTTCAGCACGCTTCTATAAATGCTGTCTTTTATCGTTTATTTGGCATAAGCAATAGAACGAGTCTCACGAATAACCGTGATTTTAACCTGTCCCGGATAGGTCATTTCATTCTGTATCTTATCTGCTATCTCCGACGAAAGCTTCTCCGTCTCTTCATCGGTCATTTTGTCTGCCCCGACAATAACACGAAGTTCGCGCCCTGCCTGTATAGCATAAGTCTTTGTAACCCCGGGATAACTCATCGCAATAGCCTCAAGATCGTTCAAACGTTTAATGTATGCCTCTACTATTTCCCTACGTGCACCCGGACGTGCACCTGAAATAGCATCGCAAACTTGTACGATCGGAGCAAGCAACGTATTCATCTCTATCTCGTCATGATGAGCCCCGATTGCATTACAGATATCTGGTTTTTCTTTATATTTCTCTGCAATTTTGGCTCCATAAAGGGCATGTGGCAATTCACTTTCCTCATCCGGAACCTTTCCGATATCATGCAGAAGTCCTGCACGCTTGGCTTTCTTAGGATTCAGGCCCAATTCAGCCGCCATAATTGCACATAGATTTGCAGTTTCACGCGCATGTTGCAAAAGATTTTGCCCGTACGAAGAACGATATTTCATCTTGCCCACAATGCGAATGAGCTCCGGATGCAACCCGTGAATACCGAGGTCGATCGTTGTACGTTTTCCGGTTTCTATTATTTCCGTATCAAGTTGTTTTTTTACTTTGGACACCACTTCTTCTATACGAGCAGGATGTATACGCCCATCAGCCACCAATTGATGGAGTGCAAGACGGCAAACTTCACGACGAATAGGATCGAATGCAGAGATGACAATAGCCTCCGGAGTATCATCAACAACAATCTCTACGCCCGTTGCAGCTTCTAAAGCTCGGATATTACGCCCCTCTCTACCGATAATACGTCCTTTGACTTCGTCATTATCAATATGAAAAACACTTACGGAATTTTCTATAGCTGTCTCTGTAGCTACACGCTGTATGGTTTGTATAACTATCTTCTTAGCCTGTTGGTTAGCATTGAGCTTAGCCTCATCAATAATTTCATTGACATAACTTGCTGCATCTGTCTTT
Source organism: Hoylesella oralis ATCC 33269 (assembly GCF_000185145.2). GTDB lineage: Bacteria > Bacteroidota > Bacteroidia > Bacteroidales > Bacteroidaceae > Prevotella > Prevotella phocaeensis. Next base: position 1,713,177 of record NZ_GL833119.1, on the reverse strand, counting down.
GCCTCATCTTTCAAACTCTCTATTAAACGATTCTTTGCTTCTTCGGCACTTAACCCAGATAATTCTTCTAGTTTTTCGCGTTCTTGCGACTGCATCCTTTCTAACTCACTCTGCTTTACAGACAACAACTTTTTCTCATTATCTACACGTTGCTGACTTTGCTCCACTTCTAATTTACGACGTCCAAGTTCTTCCTGCCGCTGATTTAGACTCAATTCCCTTTGTTTTAGCTTGTTTTCGCTCTGCTGTATCTTCTGATTTCGCACTTGGACTTCTTTCTCAAGCTCTGACTTTTTATTCAGAAACTTTTCTTTTACCTCTAGGAGTTTCTTTTCTTTTATCACTTCAGCCTCTTTTTGGGCTGTAGAAATAATTTCATTATATTTTCCTTTCAGGATATACCTAAATATGAAATAGCCAGCGCAACCGCCGATTACCACTGCAATTAACCCAGTTATTATTATTCCAACCATTCAATTATATTTTAAGTTTAAGTACTTTTTTATCAACACACGTAATCCGCACATTAACTTAAAATAACAAGAAGTATATTTTGAATATTAATTTTGAAAGAATAAATCTCTGTTACTCTCTTAATATATCTTCAATCTCAGAAGTCAGTTTCTCAAGTGTATTACTATAAGGTACCGTATCATTACGTTCCAGTTCTTTCTCATAGCGTAATGCAATATCGATCAACGCCATATACAGCAATTCCTTATCACTTTTTTTCCCTTTAAAGAATTGCGCGTAAGTATTTACCGTATCCGTTATAAGTTTCGCGGCATCACGATAAAACTTCTCATCTTCGCGAACTACATTTACGGAGATTTCCGTATCGTATACGTGTAATCTTATATGTAACTTGCTTGAACTGCCTTCTGTCATCACATCCTGTTATTTCTCACTCAGTAGCGTGATACATTTATTTACATCTCTGATAAGCTTAGCTAATCGTTTCTTTGCTCCATTCATATCAGCATCAGAAATTTCGATCATCTTTGCCATCTTCAGGCTATTGTAATCATTTTCTGCTTGAGTTAACCGTGCTTCAAGCTGTTTTATTCTTGAATCACGTTCATCAACCATCTCGTACAAATCATTATTTTCTTTCTTCATCTTAGAATAATGGAGAATCATTTGCCTTACACGAGTGGAAAATGTAGTTAAAGTCTTCTCATTAGAATTCACAATGATTTACAATTTTGTGCAAATTTAAATTAATAAATTGATAAATGCAAATTATTTCCTGTATTTTTTGAAATCAAGAAGAGTTCATGCCAAACTTCAGAAAAAAAACAAACAACCCAAATAACATTATTTAACACTTTCATGATATATTATCTTACAACGATTGTTCTTCCTTAATCAGGGTTGTATGCTACAACCTTACTAACAATCGTTAATATCATAAATCCTTTTAGAATTACGACAGAATATCTTTTCTGCACATATATTCTTTATATTGTTTGTTTTTTCTGTCATACTTTCATGACAGCTAAAAGTTATTGAATATAAAAGAATTATATCTGTATCTAAGCTGAAAGTAAGATAGAAAGAAGTCAAATAAACATAATATATCTCCATCTTACACCTACCTTGTATCTTTCATACAAGGTAGGTGTAAAAGGTCACAAAAGATAAGCTTTGTTTTTAATTGATAGACACATGAACCTTTTCTGCATATTAGTGTCATAACATCATATCAAAATTATCAGCTCTTAAATGGTTATCAACATTTTACAACAACACTGACAAAGGGCAGAAAACAACATGTCTTCTTATTTCTTTATTATATCACAAATCTGCCCCATCTACATCTTTAGCTTTAGGTAATTACTTGCTTTCATTTTTAACTTTAGATTTCGGTTCTTTCTTAGCAAGCATTACCACTTGATAAACAAAGTCTGTAATCCATTTCTGTGAAAATCCTAAACGCTTATCATACTGTCTGATAGCAATAACTGTTTTCATGACACCGGTATCAGAGAAGTCGTTCTTATTGAAAATATCATTGACCGTTTTCTCCGTCATCGTATAAATAGCACTCTTTAAAAAAGAAGGAATACGTAGTTTGAATTTCATCAGATTTCCCATCAGCATAACGATATCTTGAGTAAATCCTTGAAATTGTATCAAATAAGGTTGCACATCTTGTAATTTATGACAGTTCTTACGGATACTCTGATCGATTTCTTTAAAGAAATTATCATCAGTCTTATATAACTCCTTTAACATTTTCTTACAATGAATTTTCTCCCCTATTCCTAATTTATTATTCACCGTTGGAACATGAAGTGTTGTTTTAAACATTCTAAGGTCCGGAAGCATTGCCAAATTATTAATACCGATATTTGAAGCTAATGAGGCTTGGAAGTACACTCGTACAAGCATCATGTAGTTTTCCATTCCTACTGTAGCCTTAGGATTTTTATCTTTTCTAAAAAGATTTGTTAAAATACTCATGTTATTTATTTAACTTATAATTATCGTTTCACAATAGAATTCAACTTATTTCTATTGTGCAAAGTTAATTGAATTATCAGGAAAATCAAAACGAAAAGTAACATTTTTCATTAATATATAACCTACTTATACTTTTTATTAGTATCTTTGTACGCTTATTTGTGTAAAATACGATAAGCCTTTTTAAATAAGAGCGCAAGTATGAAAGGAATAGTTTTAGCAGGAGGATCGGGTACACGCCTTTATCCTATTACCAAAGGTGTCAGTAAACAATTGATACCGATTTTTGATAAGCCCATGATTTACTATCCCATCTCGGTTCTCATGCTGGCCGGAATTAGAGAAATACTTATCATTTCAACTCCTTTCGATTTGCCGGGATTTAAGCGACTATTAGGCGATGGGCATGAGATTGGCATAAAATTCCAATATGCCGAACAGCCTTCACCGGATGGTCTCGCGCAAGCTTTTATCATCGGAGAACGATTTATCGGTTCTGACAACGTTTGTTTGGTCCTTGGAGATAATATATTTTACGGAGCAGGTTTCACCAATATGTTGGAAAATAGCGTTTATAATGCAGAACATAATAAAGCCTCTGTCTTCGGATATTATGTTAATGATCCAGAACGTTATGGAGTTGCTGAATTCGATCATGAAGGGAATTGCCTCAGTATAGAAGAAAAACCGGCACTCCCTAAGAGCAATTATGCTGTCGTAGGATTGTATTTTTATCCCAATAGCGTGGTAGAGATTGCCAAACATATCAAACCGAGCAAACGTGGAGAATTGGAAATAACAACTGTAAATCAAGAATATCTAAAGCATAATCAACTAAAAGTACAAACACTTCCAAGAGGCTTCGCATGGTTAGATACCGGTACTCACGATAGTCTTTCTGAAGCAAGTACTTTTATTGAAGTCATAGAAAAGCGTCAGGGGTTAAAAGTTGCATGCCTTGAAGAGATTGCTTTTAAAAAAGGGTGGATCGGTAAAGAACAATTAAGAGAGTTAGCACTTCCTATGAAGAAGAACAGCTATGGAAAATATCTATTGGAGTTAATTGAAACTAAATAATATACATTCATTATAATGGAAGAAAACAAGAACTTACTTTCTGCAGAGTTTTTGGAACGAGAGGAAAAATCGACATTCGATTTCCAAACCATCTACACTGCACTTATTTTAAACTGGAAATGGTTTGTAGTTTCACTAATCATCTGTTTGGGAAGTGCCGTCTTATATCTGCGATATACTACTCCGGTTTATCAAGCATTCGCAAAACTGCTTATCAAAGATGAAAACAACTCAAAAAGTAGAGGTGGAAGTAATGCCCTTCTTAATAGTGCTTATATGGGAATGATTTCCAATTCGGCCGGTATCGATAACGAAATGGAAATACTAAGTTCGCTGACACTTGCGGAACAAGCTGTACGCGATCTTAAACTTTATGTCACCTATATGGGAGAAGGCAGAATAAAAGACCAGCTAATTTATGGAAGACAGGCGATTAATGTCGATATAGATCCCGCTCATCTAAATCTACTTAAATATCCTATCAACTTAACAATACAGCGTACAGGTAATCAATACTATGTAACGGGAAATTATTCTGTTGAAAATTTGGAGGGAAACACACGAGAAAATTATAGTATCAACAAAACTATTTCAACGTTCCCATCCACCATTAGCACACGTGCAGGAATCCTTACCTTAAGTAAAAATTCCTACAATAATTTATCCGATGGACAACATTTAATAGTAGCCATAACTCCTCCCCCTACCATTGCCCATAAGTATGTAGCAATGTTTTCTACTAAGCAGGCCCCAAAGACCACAACGATAGTCCAGCTGATGCTTAATGATGAAATACCGCAACGTGCTATAGACTATCTGAAGCAACTCGTAGTATGCTATAACCGGCAGGCCAACGAAGACAAAAATGAGATTGCACGCCGTACAGAGATGTTTATAAATACGCGTCTTCAAAAGATCAATACCGAACTTGGCACTACGGAAGGACAATTGGAAAACTATCAAAAACGGAACAATTTAGTCGATTTAAAGCTAAATGCAGGTCAAGCGGTTACAAATGCAGATACATATAATCAAAAACTCGTAGAGGCTAACACGCAAATATATTTGCTCAATAGCATCAGCGAAGAAATAAACAATCCGGTAAATAAATATCAGCCACTGCCATCGAATGTAGGATTAAACGATCAAAGTGCAACCTCGCTTATCAACAAATACAACGATATCGTTATGCAGCGTAACAAACTTTTACGCAGTGCTTCCGAAACAAGTCCTACGGTCATACCATATACATCGCAACTTGACGAGCTCACGGGAAGTATCCAGCGTGCCGTCAGCATAGCACGCCGCAACTTGGAAATACAGCGTAACAGTGTTGCATCGCTATATGGAAAATATCAAAGTCAGATACAGGAGACTCCCGGGCAACAGAAAACAATGCAACAAATAGGACGCCAACAGGAAGTGAAAGCAGGATTATATCTGATGTTATTACAGAAACGCGAAGAAAATTCGATTTCATTAGCTGCCACAGCCGATAAAGGAAGGCTGATAGATACTCCGCAAATGGCCGGTCAGGTGAGTCCCAAAAAATCGATGATTTTGCTCATTGCCCTACTCATTGGCCTCGCTATTCCATCATTGGTAGTATTTCTTATTCAGTTCTTCCGTTACAAAATCGAAGGACATGATGACGTTGTCCGGCTCACCAAACTTCCGATTTTGGCCGATGTGGCTGTTGCAAGCGATACTGCGAAAACTAAGGCCGACATTGTTGTACACAAAGACCAGAATAATCAGATGGAAGAAATTTTCCGCAGTATACGTACAAACTTGCAATTCATGATGAAAGAAGGCGAAAAAGTTATACTTTTCACTTCCACAACATCGGGCGAAGGCAAAACTTTTATTGCAGCCAACCTCGCTGTAAGTTTCGCTTTACTCGAAAAGAAAGTTGTTTTAGTAGGTCTCGATATTCGTAAACCACGATTAGCCGAACTTTTTGAAATTGACGATCATCATCATGGTATCACCAATTTACTGGTAAAAGATAATCCCAATTGGACTGATATCCAAGCGCAGATACTGCCGTCGGGCATTAACAACAATTTAGACTTACTTATGGCTGGTCCAATTCCGCCCAACCCCACCGAATTAATCTCTAGAATTTCCTTGGAAGATATCATAAATAACTTAAAACAACATTACGACTACGTGCTTATCGATACAGCGCCGGTCGGCCTTGTTACCGATACTCTGCAGATTGGGCGCATAGCAAATGCATCCGTATATCTGTGCAGAGCCGATTATACGCCAAAAGAGAGTTTCAGGCTCATCAATGATTTGGCATTCGAACAAAAGCTGCCCAATATGTGTATCGTACTGAATGGCGTAGACATGTCTAAGAAAAAGTACGGCTACTATTATGGTTACGGTAAGTACGGCAAATATGCCCGCTACGGCCATTACAGCTATGGCAACAATAAATATGGAAGCTATGGCAACTATGGCAATTACAGCAATAGCCACTATGGAGATAAGAACGACACTTCTGTCAAACTCTGATAAACTCGGCTGAAGCAACCGTAGAGCAGGTAATTCTCCTGCTCTTTAATTTAATTCATTCACGAATAGAATAATGATTATCGCAGTAGATTTCGACGGAACGATCGTAGAACATAAGTATCCTGAAATCGGAGAAGAAATTCCTTTCGCTACCGAAACGCTGAAAATGTTGATCAAAGATCATCATCGTTTAATATTATGGAGCGTACGCGAAGGCAAATTACTCGAGGATGCGGTAAACTGGTGCAAAGAGCGCGGGATAGAATTTTGGGCTGTCAATCGAGATTATCCGGAAGAAAACGGTACAGACAACAACAACCATTACAGCCGCAAACTCAAGGCCGATTGTTTTATCGACGACAGAAACGTCGGAGGCCTGCCAGACTGGGGCCAGATATATCAGATTATTTCATCCGGCAAAAGTTATCGCCGGATTATTAAAGAAGCAATGGGAACCGTGGCCGAAGCTCCGCGAAAAAAGCATTGGTGGCAAAGAAAATAATATCTACGCTAATTCTATAAAATATTATTCAGAAGAAAACAGGCGAGCTTTCGACTATGATCGAAAACTCGCCTGTATTGTAATATAACCATCCGATAATTATAACCTATTTTAAATCCAAGAAAGTCGCTCAACGGCATCAAAAAACAATTTTTAGCCCAAGAAACTCGCTCAACGGCATCAAAAAACAATTTTTAGCCCAAGAAAGTCGCTTGACGGCACCAAAAAACAATTTTTGGCCCAAGAAACTCGCTCGACGGCATCAAAAAACAATTTTTAGCCCGAGAAACTCGCTCGACGGCATCAAAAAACAATTTTTGGCCCAAGAAAGTCACTCGACGGCATCAAAAAACGATTTTTGGTCCAAGAAAGTCGCTCGACGGCATCAAAAAACAATTTTCAGCCCAAGAAAGTCGCTTGACGGCATCAAAAAACAATTTTCAGCCCAAGAAACTCGCTCGACGGCAATCCTATCATATTTTAATCTTATCCCAAACATGAATTCGAAAACGCAGAGCATTAAGAGTATCGCAAATAATTGTTGCAACACCGTTTGCTCTTAAGAACGTACAGAAATTATTTGTGAACCGCGGGCACTTCGAATTTATCGCCCGTACTTTCTACAAGCTTTCGGGCAAACGAACGAGGATAGCCCGGACGGATAACACGTGCTCCCAATCCCGTTCGCGTGCGCCGGAATGTGCCGTGATCGTCGGGACGAACGGCCATATCATTATATTTCACGATCAAATAGGTGGCTAACTTCTTCCATCGGTCGAGCATCTGCTGCGCCTGTGCATTACTGTAGTCGTTAAGGAACTGCAAAGCCATAGATTTATTTGAACTGTACAATTTCAAGGCTTCAGCCTCTATACTTGGTTGCTGTTTAAAATAGGCAGCTTCCAGACTGTCTCGCACCTCCCTAAGCGACGGGAAGAGCTGAGCGTATCGGGGATACACCATATTGCTCACCCAATTGCATACCCAAAAAGCATTTTTATCGGAGAAGGTTACGCCGTCGGCACCCGCGGTATTGTAACATTCGGGCTGCACGGTGTTGCCACAGTAGATTGGCGTGTAGGCAATCATGTTACCGTCGTCGTTGCCAAACCATAACACGCCGCCGATCTCGCGCGGCAGCCAGCTGCGCATCTGTGCAACGTACGAGAAAGCGGTCTGCTGCGTGCTCACAGGGCGCTCATTGAAATACTTCTTTCCATCCACCTCGAACATCAGTGGCGTAGGGCGATACGGCATCTGCCAGAGTCCTCCGCCGATATCCGTACTGTCGAGCGCAAGCGGCGTGCCCTCATAATGATCACGCATGCATGCCTCTATATCCTGCACGCTCACCTTGCGGTCGGGCATTATCCATAGGGGCATATCTTCGGCATGCTCGTCTTTTCCCAACGCCCACGGCAGATATTTGCTCATATCCTTGAAATGATTAAAGAAACTCCACACCCTTGCATCGCAGAAACGGCGGCCCGAAAAATCGGGCTTGGCATAGGTTTCTTTCCATGAGAAATCGGCATCTTTTCCTGCGTACCAGCCCATCTTGCGGGCATAGTTTACAACATCTTTGCTGTACATTACGTTGTTTTTATCCTTCATGTTGAACTTTCCGATACGACTTTGGTTGGCATGAGCACAAATAGCATCGTCGGGAATGCGCACAGCCACCCATACCACACTGTTCGAACCAGCACCTTTCCCCATCATTTCCATAATCCAAGCCTCATTAGGATCGCAGATTGTGAAAGTTTCACCCTCGCTATTATAACCGTAACGCTCGGCTAAAGATGTCATCACACGTATCGCCTCGCGTGCAGTTTTGGCACGTTGCAGTCCGAGATAAATCAACGATCCATAATCTATCATACCCGTAGAATCCACCATTTCTTCGCGCCCACCATAGGTAGTCTCCCCTATCGTCAGCTGATACTCGTTGATGTTGCCGATAACATTATAGGTCTCGGCAGCCTCAGGTATTGCACCATGATACACGTTAGTGTCCCAATCGTAAATTTCGCGCATCGTACCTGCCGGATGCTTTGCCGCAGGATAGTGACAAAGCCCGATGAACATGCCATAGTCGTCGGCATTGTATGTGCAGATGACAGAACCATCGGCAGATGCCTTTTTGCCGACAATAAAATTAGTACAGGCCAACATCTTCATGGTTCCCAAAACAACCATCAAAAGTAAAAATAGCTTTTTCATCATCTCATTAATATTTTATTTGACTTGTAAATATACGTACATTTCCGCGATTATCCTGCAATATGAATTTGAACCGGTGCAGTTTACCCGTCCGACTAATTGGCGTTTCCTGCAGATTACACCTTACCCACGGACTCTTAGGCACCTCTTTAAACAAAATAAACCGCCCATCCATATAGCCTTTATAGCTTTCTATCCCACTCTGACTGTCATTAACACCAAGCGTAACAATATGCTTTTGGTTCCATGCCCCTTGATTGACGGGGGTTATCGTCGGCGGAATATCATCGTAAGCAATCTCGTAAGTAGCCCCTAATTCACGTGCTTTACCATGTACCCATCCATTCTTATAGAAACCGCCCATAAACCGATCTCGCGAAGAATGGGAAACGATATAGAGCTTCGAGGGATCGGACACGGTTTTCTTCAATCTGATAGCAAGGCCGGCATAATGGAACAAGGGAAGTGAGGTGTGCGTAAGCGAATACTGATCTGAATATATTCCACGCCTGATGGTAGGCGACAATTCTTTATCTTCTGCCAAAAAACCAATACCGAACGACAATTGCATACCCGGCAGTTGGTAAAAATTCGTAGTATTCCATCTCAATGTTCTAAGCGGATGCTGCTGTATTGCTTGTTTAGTCAAAGGTGCACGTTTGGCGGAAACTGTAAAACTGTATTTCCTCTCATTACCTTTAAAATCCGTCAGAACATAAGTCAACAGATAATCCCGCTCTTGATTAAAATCGACAATTCCTCTTTCTTTATTGGTCGTAAATATCGGCAACGAAACTCCGGACTTCACATAAGAACGCATGTACCACACGTTGTATCTAAGAAAATGCTCATAGTCGCCCCAACTGTTTACCATCAAATTTAAATCAGCAGGAATACATTTCACATCACTCTTGAACGCCAATGTGCCATCAACATAAAGTTCCGTTTTCCTGACTCCGTACCGATTATAGGTCGACTCCATATAATCGTTAGCCCAAATACCAAATCCCACCTTTCCCCAAGCTGTAAACTTTCTCTCTAAATAATACGACGTAAAAGGGAAAGACTGCTTGCCGGCACCGCCACAGAAACTTCCTTCTCCGGCAACAGGATAGACCATAAAACCATGTGCCATAGGAGGTAAAGCATCTTTAACTTTCTCTCCGATAAAATCCAAAGGATCCATCATATCCCAAGAATGCGTATGATGGACTTCAAGATGCAAATGTGGTGCTTGAGAAGCACCGCTATTACCGCTGACAGCAATTAACTGTCCTCTTGATACAGGTATCGCCGCGGGAGGAAAAACCAATGTCGCATTGGCAGATTGATGCGCATACTGCCATTGCTTTACGTTTGCCTCGATCTGCGGAGCGAACTTCTTTAAATGAGCATAAACGCTTGTATATCCTTCCGGATGACGAATATAAACGGCGTTACCATATCCCCCTACACCGACCGTGACACAAGATACGTAGCCATCCCCGATAGAAAAGATCGGTTTCCCCTCTATTCCTCCGGTCTTTATATCTATACCTCCATGAAAATGATTAGGCCGTGGTTCTCCGAAATTCCCAGCCAAAGAGATTTCATAATGTACCGGAGATTGATACGCAATGACTGATAATAATAAACAAGCAAGTAGGTTCAATGCAATTAAACTAAATGAGTAACAAGAATATCAGCATGCTTTAAACGACATATCCAGCCCCTTTACCGAATGCGTCAAGGCCCCTACCGAAATAAAATCTACGCCCTGTTCCGCATAATCTCTGATTGTATCATACGTGATACCTCCCGAAGATTCTGTTTCATAGCGTCCGGAAATCTTGTCAACCGCCTTTTTAGTATCCGCAACAGAGAAATTATCAAGCATTATACGGTGTATACCTCCACGTTCGAGCACCTGATTCAATTCTTCAAAACTGCGCACTTCGATCTCTATTTTAAGATTTAAATTCCTTTCTTTCAAGTATCTGTGGCAGCGATCAATGGCATTGACAATCCCTCCGGCAAAGTCTATATGATTATCTTTCAATAATATCATATCGAAAAGTCCGATACGATGGTTCATTCCTCCGCCGATACGCACGGCTTGCTTTTCGAGCATTCGCATTCCCGGAGTAGTCTTTCGAGTATCCAAAATATGTGTTTTCGTACCTTTCAGTTTTTCCACATAACGGTTTGTCATCGTTGCAATACCGCTCATACGCTGCATTACATTTAGCATGAGGCGCTCTGTTTGCAATAAAGAACGTATCTTTCCGCTCACTTCCATTGCAATATCTCCAGCCTTCACCTTGCTTCCATCATTAATAAAAACTTGCACTTGCAGAGTTGGATCAAAACGATAGAAGATGTTCTTGGCGACTTCTACACCGGCCAAAATACCATTTTCTTTGATCAACAAAAGCGATTTGCCTAAAGCCTCTTCGGGAATACAGCACAATGTTGTATGATCACCGTCTCCAATATCTTCGGCAAAAGCCAAATCTATCAACTTATCTTCTAATTCATCCACTGATACCATAAAAAATTATCTCCTAACATTTACCTGCTTTTTCAATGATAGAGCATTGCCGCCATCTATTACCATTTGCGGTGTTTCTAACTCATGCGCAGCAGACGATCGTTGCATATTCACAGAATCCGATTTATGTATGCTATCCGTATTTACTTTTATAGCCTTATCATCAGACTCATGAATCCTTATCAAACGAATATTATAGAGAATCATTATACGCAACGTTGTAGATGATCGTAACTGGCTATTCGCACCGTCATTTAACAAAAAGAAGCCTTTTATTTCCTTTATCCCTAAATGATTGTCATCACCAACTTGTACAGAATAATGATTGGACGAAGACATATGAACAATCTGATTGGCAACGCTGTCATTCGAAAAGACAATAGCCAACGCAGCAACACCATCTCTCATTCCCTCTTGAAATATAAATTGTGTATCAAAATTCAATACCAACCTATCTCCTTTATGATATGCCGTATCGGCTTTTATGGAATAAGACTTCAAATTGAACGAGTCGTATTGAGATAATATCGCTGTTTTAGCTTCACTCCAAACATCTGCAGTATCACCTTTAGAGCTTATCATGCCATATTTATTTATATCATTAGCTGTCGCTCCTAACGAAACAGCTTCGGCACCGATACGTTCTGCCAGATGTTCATAGATTTTATGCAATTCTTCCGTATGCCGAGCATAATATACCATTGAAGAGTCAAAATCAGCATTACTTACATTATATTTCTTAAGTATTGCTGTCTTATACATTATCAGCGAACGGTAATCTCCATTCTGATTACTCATACCATCGGCAAGATGATAGTCATATAGAATATCTTCCATGTCGTCTGGCTGAATATACTTACTTGGCACAGACGGTTTACAGGAAAATTGTAATAATACCAGTACGAAAAGAAAGAAATACGTCTGATACCGTCTTTCCCTATTATGCATTCTCTTTCTTTTCCTTTTCAGCATTGATACCTTTTGCATTCTTTTCCCATTTCGTTCCATGAAAAAGAACGACGGTAAAACTTTCCAAGTCCTTACGACAAAACAAAAGAAGCAGTACTACGCCTACACTGATAGACGCATCTGCAAAATTGAATACAGGTGAAAAGAATATAAATTCGTCGCCTCCCCAAACAGGAACCCAATCGGGCCATGTCGTTATAATTAATGGAAAGTAGAACATATCGACAACCTTCCCCATTAGAAAGGGAGCATACCCTGTCCCAAACGGCACAAACTGTGAAACTGTATATGGCGTAGACTCTGTAAATATCAACCCATAAAACATAGAGTCGAAAAGATTACCTATAGCTCCGGCCAATACCATAGAGAGCATTACGACATAACAAGTCCTATGTTTTAAATGAACGAGTTTATAAATATAGTACCCTATAAAGCCGCTTGCTATAATACGGAATACACTTAGCACGACTTTATTTAAAAAAGTCATTCCGTATGCCATGCCATTATTTTCGATGAAGTTTATTTGGAACCAATCCGTAATAAAAATAGATTCCCTTAACGACATATTGGTCTTGACCATGATTTTTACAATCTGATCGATAACAAGGATACCTACAACTATAATAATAGCAAGCCACCCATCATGACACTTCGTGCCTCTTTGCATCTCCATTGCTCAATGTTTACGAGCATTCTTTGATGCCACGCTCAACGTTGCATGAGGAACAATTCTCAAACGCTCTTTAGGTATCAATTCTCCTGTAATGCGATCGATCCCATACGTTTTATTCTCAATTCTTACAAGTGCAGCCTCCAACCCTTGAATGAATTTCTGTTGTCTACCGGCCATCTGCACTAATTCTTCCTTAGTTTGGGTAGAACTTCCTTCTTCAAGGGCTTTATATGTCGGTGACGTATCATCAACATCATTGCCGTCCGCATTCATAATCTGTCTCATCATAGCATCATAATCTCGACGAGCCAACTTAATTTTTTCATTTATAATAGCGCGGAATTCTTCTAACTCCTCATCGCTATACCGTGTTTTCTCTGCCATATTTTGATCGCTTAAAGACTATTTAACCGAAATCGAATAGTCATAATTATTATATTTTTTGTATCTTAATATTCAGTTTAAAGTCTTCGAAGTCGGTTTCTACACCATTATTAGATGCTATTTCGATAACATCGGCCAATACTTGCGTTTTTATATATTCACCGAAATGCCGAATTGCAGCATTACTGAATTCATTGGAAGAAACCTGCACATTAATTCTATCGGTAATTTCCAATCCAGACTCTTTACGAAGATTTTGTATACGGTTTATCAATTCGCGAGCCATACCTTCCTGCTTTAGTTCATCTGTCAGTTCAACCTCTAAAGCAACAGTAAGGTTTCCTTCATTTGCAACAAGCCATCCGGGAATATCTTCGCTGATTATTTCTACATCAGATGCCTCTATAGTAATTTCTTCGCCTGCGATATTCAAACCGATAGAGCCGTTTGCTTCGAGCGTAGAAATCTGGTCTTGCGATAATTCATTGATCTTGGAAGCAACATCTTTCATCAATTTACCGAACTTCTTTCCCATTACTCTGAAGTTACATTTTACTTTCTTGACGAGGATATTCTGTCCTTCAATAAAGTTCAGCGACTTTACATTGACTTCATGAATAATTAAATCCTTTACTGCTTCGATATGGAGCTTTTGACTTTCATCTACAGCAGGTATCATTATCTGCTGTAATGGTTGGCGCACCTTAATATTAACCTTGCGTCTTAATGCCAAAGTCATCGAGGTTATTTTCTGTGCCATCTCCATGCGTATTTCAAGTTCCTTATCAATAAACTTCTTATCTGCAACCGGATAAACATCAAGATGCACGCTCTCTAACTTTCCTCCCAAATCATGATACAACTGATCCGCATAGAATGGCGCAAAAGGAGCAAGCAGTTTAGCTACCGTCATCAAACACTCATACAAAGTTTGATATGCAGAAAGTTTATCTTCGCTCATCTCCTTCCCCCAAAAGCGTTTGCGATTAAGGCGCACAAACCAATTGGAGAGGTCATCATTAACAAACGAATCTATCAGCCGGCCGGCACGTGTAGGATCGTATTCTATTAACTCCGTATCGACATTCTCTATCAACGAATGCAATTCAGAAAGTATCCAACGGTCAATCTCCGGGCGTTTATCAAAAGCTATCGGTTGTACTTTCGGATCGAAACCATCCACATTTGCATACAATGCAAAGAATGAGTATGTATTATATAATGTACCGAAGAATTTACGACGCACTTCATCTACGCCTTCCGGATCGAACTTTAAATTATCCCACGGCTCCGAATTCGTCATCATGTAGAAACGAACAGGATCGGCACCATACTTGCTCATCATCTCAAAAGGATCTGTTACATTCCCCAGATGCTTACTCATTTTGTTGCCTTTTGCATCAAGTACGAGTCCCGTAGAGATTACATTCTTGAAGGCGACGCTATCGAATACCATCGTAGCTATGGCATGTAAGGTAAAGAACCATCCCCTTGTCTGGTCCACTCCTTCATTGATAAAGTCTGCAGGATAGTATTTCGGCGGAATTGCAGTTTTATCGTAATTGCTTTCAATCATAGCCTTACGATCACTCTCTGTACCATAAGCCATTTCGCCCTCGAACGGATAATGCAATTGGGCATAAGGCATAGAACCGGAATCAAACCACACATCGATTAAATCTGTTTCGCGATACATCGGCTTACCCGTACTGCTTAACAGCACTATATCGTCCATGTAAGGACGATGGAGGTCTATCCTATCATAATTATCCTGTGCATATTCTCCCGGAACAAATCCTTTTACTTTCAACGGATTTACTTTCATCAAACCGGCTTCTACACTCCTATCTATTTCATGATAAAGTTCTGCGACCGATCCGATACAAATTTCCTCGCCGTCTTCATCCCTCCATACAGGAAGTGGAGTACCCCAAAAGCGCGAACGACTTAGGTTCCAATCGTTCAAGTTCTCAAGCCAATTCCCAAATCTGCCGCTACCTGTCGACGCTGGTTGCCAATTAATGGTTTTATTCAGCTCCACCATACGCTCTTTACAGGCAGAATCTTTGATAAACCAACTGTCGAGAGGATAGTATAATATCGGCTTATCCGTACGCCAACAATGGGGATAATTATGCACATGCTTCTCGATCTTGAAGGCCGTCCCTGCCATTTTCATCTCCATACAGATAACAACATTCAAGTCTTCCGCACTTTCCGATGCCTTTACATCCCACACTCCGTCGGGATTGAATTTCGGATCGTAAGCATTTTTTACATAATCTCCGGCATGAATACTGTATTCCTTAAGATCGACACACTTATTTACAAAGTTCTTATCCAATTCTTCTACAACATAATATTTACCTTGCAAATCGACCATAGGACGCGTTTCGCCTTTCTTATTAATCAAAAATATCGGAGGAACATTGTAGGTATTGGCAACTCTCGCATCATCCGCACCAAAGGTATTCGCAATGTGTACGATACCGGTTCCGTCCTCTGTAGTCACATAATCTCCGGGAATAACACGGAAAGCCTCCGACTCCATCTCAACAAACTGGTTCTTCCCGCTCTCGTCTTCAAACACCCTATCGGGATGAGCAGCAGCATATTGCTTCACAAAATCAGAAGCATTTGCATCGAGTTTCTGGCATGGTTTTACCCAAGGCATAAGCTGCCGATACTTTAAACCCACCAAATCCTTGCCTTTATACTTACCGATAACCTTATAAGGAATAACCTTATCGCCCTTTTTATAGTCTTCCAGCTTCAGTTCTTTGCCTTCCGGTTTCAAATAGGCATCCATACGAGCTTCGGCCATGATAATGGTTATCGGCTCTGCGTTATAAGGATTATATGTCTGAACAGCCACATAATCGATATTGGGTCCCACACAAATAGATGTATTCGAAGGCAAAGTCCACGGAGTTGTCGTCCATGCAATGAAATAAGGTGTCCCCCATATCGCCCACTCTTCCTTAGGGTTCAAAGCCTCGAACAATGCTGTAACCGTAGTATCTTTTACATCACGATAGCATCCGGGTTGGTTCAATTCGTGAGAACTCAACCCTGTACCGGCAGCAGGAGAATAAGGTTGGATCGTATAACCTTTGTATAGCAGCCCTTTATTATACAACTGCTTCAAAAGCCACCAAAGTGTTTCGATATACTTATTATCATACGTAATGTAAGGATGATCCAAATCTACGAAATATCCCATTTCCTCTGTAAGCTCGCGCCATTCTTTCGTGAATTTCATCACATTCTCGCGACACTTACGGTTATAATCCTCAACAGAGATATATTTCTCGGATTTCTTATTATCAATGTCCTTCTTGGTAATGCCCAACTCCTTTTCAACGCCGAGCTCTACGGGTAATCCATGCGTATCCCATCCCGCCTTCCGATGAACCTGAAAGCCTTTCATGGTCTTATACCTGTTGAACGTATCTTTAATACTTCGTGCAAGTACATGGTGAATGCCCGGATGACCGTTAGCCGAAGGTGGCCCTTCAAAGAATACGAATTGCGGATAACCCTCACGTTCCTCAATCGATTTGTGAAAGATATCCCTTTTCTTCCACTCAGCCAATACTTCTTTATTCGTCTTTGTTAAATCGAGACCACTATGTTCGGCAAATCTCTTAGCCATCTTTATACCTTCGTTTTATTATATAATAATATTTTGGTGGGCAAAGATAGTAAAAAATAATTTCATGTACAAATTATATACTTATTTTAATATACACCTTATAATTTAACATCCATACAATATAAATACGATAAATACGTTATTTGTAACATATGAGAAAGAAGTATTCGATTTTATATATCATACTATTGCTGCATGCCATCTGCAGTACAGCGCAGACTTTCACCCTGCAAGGTAAGGTTACAGACGAAGATCAAAATCCCGTGGAATTAGCTACAGTCTCGGTGCTGAAGCAAGGGAAAGTAACTCTTACATCATTAAACGGAAAGTTCAGCATGCAGTTACATTCGGCAGACTCTGTTGTCGTCAGGTTTTCTATGATCGGTTATAAAACCAAGACACGTGTATTGAGGAGGCCAAAAGGTACACAAAACCTTCAAATAGTACTGTATTCAGACAACACAACTTTAAATGAAGTGCAGATTACGGGGCAACGTATACAAAGCGGACAAACTCAGGAACTGAAAAAGGAAGACATGAAATTGACGCCAAACGCTTCGGGTAATGGTGTAGAAGCTCTGATACAGAGTCAGGCTGGCGTATCTACACACAGCGAACTTTCCTCACAATACAACGTTCGCGGAGGCGCCTTCGATGAAAATAGCGTATATATCAATAATGTAGAAATATATCGTCCGTTTCTCGTAAGAAGCGGACAGCAGGAAGGCCTCTCTATTATAAATCCGGACATGGTAGAAAAGATCGGCTTTTCAACCGGCGGATTTGAAGCCAAGTATGGCGACAAAATGTCTTCAGCCCTCGATATTACCTATAAACTTCCTAAAAAATTCGAAGCCTCAGTGGCAGCAAGTCTGCTGGGAGCAAGTGCATACGTCGGCTTTGGAAATAAGAAATTCTCGTGGTCTAACGGCATCAGATACAAAACAACCAAATATCTGTTGGGCACTCTTGAAACCAATGGAGAATACAAACCTTCTTTCTTAGATTACCAAACCTATCTTAATTATAAACCCAACAGGCGATGGACGATCGATTTTATAGGCAACATTTCCGACAACCACTACAACTTTGAACCGGAAGACCGTGAAACTAAGTTCGGCACATTGCAAAATGTAAAGTCATTCCGCGTCTATTTCGACGGACAAGAGAAAGACCTTTTCAGAACATATTTCGGAACATTGGGCATTAGGCGCAACATCACCGACAGCACTTCGATCGCCGTATTGGCATCAGCATTCTCTACAAAGGAGCAAGAAAAGTACGACATTCAAGGACAATATTGGCTCACGCAGACGGAAACAAGCGAAAATCTCGGCGTTGGAACCTACTTCTTGCATGCACGCAATTACCTGAAAGCTCACGTCGAAAGCGTAAAGCTCATGCTTAGCCATAAAACCAAGAAGCATAATTTCGAGGGAGCATTCACCTTCAAACGGGAACATATCGAAGAAAAATCTGTTGAATATGAGATGCGAGACTCGAGTGGTTACAGCATTCCTCATACCGGCAGAGACCTGAATATGGTATATTCGTTACGCGCACGCAATACACTTGATGCAAATCGCATAGAGACTTATCTACAAGATACTTATAGGTTTACGAGCACCAATTCCCATGCATTCTTTACACTGAATTACGGTGTACGGATAAGCCATTGGAGTTTTAATAAAGAAACCATCATAAGTCCTCGACTGTCTCTCGGCATTATTCCGGCATTCAACCATAATGTAACCATGCGTTTTGCCACAGGCATCTATTATCAGGCACCATTCTTCAAAGAATTAAGAGACACTTCGACCGTCAACGGAGTTACCTATGCTCGGCTCAACGAGAAAGCTAAAAGCCAGCGTTCCATCCATTTCATCGCCGGTTTCGACTACCGCTTCTATCTTAATCAACGACCATTTAAATTCACAGCTGAAACATATTACAAGGCTTTAAGTAACCTTGTTCCCTACAGTGTGAACAATGTAAAGGTAGTATATTATGGCGATAACATCGGTAGCGGGCATGCTATGGGGATTGATCTTAAACTGTACGGAGAATTCGTGCCCGGAACAGATTCTTGGATCAGCTTGTCTGTCATGAATACGAGAATGAAACTCAATGGCAAGAGCATCCCCTTACCTACCGATCAAAGATATGCTGTCAATCTGTTTTTTACCGATTATTTTCCCGGAACAGAACGATGGAAGATGTCGCTGAAGCTGGCTTATGCCGATGGGCTGCCTTTCTCGGCTCCACATAAGGAAATAGAAAACAACTCATTCCGTGCACCTGCCTATAAACGAGCAGATATCGGAATGAGTTACAGGCTGCTTAATAACGAACATAAAACATCAAACAGCATATTCAGGAACATATGGTTAGGCATAGACTGCCTGAACCTATTCGGCATCAGCAACGTAAATTCGTATTATTGGATTACCGATGTCACCAATCATCAGTATGCTGTACCTAACTATCTCACGGGCAGACAAATCAACGCACGTATACTTTGTGAATTTTAAACTATGCATATAAGAGGATTACAACATACCTGTATCATGGCTATCTTTATGATATATGCCATCATTTGTAAGGCTCAACGGAACGTAATCTATAACAGTCGCATTGCTTCATTGCAGGTAATGGTTGGCAATAATTGGCTCGTTCCTCCTATAACCAATTTAAACGATCTGGCCAAGACGCCTATCAATATCTCTTTCGATGACATGACACACGAATATCACCGTTACACTTACTCCATTGAACATTGCGAAGCAGACTGGAAGACCTCGGAAAATCTTTTTGCAAGCGACTATATTGAGGGCTTTAGCGAAGGCAACACGATAGATAACATAGCACAATCTGTTAACACAAACCAGCTTTATACCCACTATTCCCTATCTATTCCCAACGAACGTTGCGCCATCAGAATGAGTGGAAACTACCGACTTACCGTATACGATGATAACAATCATCAGGAACCGGTCCTTAGTGCATGCTTCTGGATCGTAGAACCTATTGCCGGTATATCTCTCTCCGTATCTACCAATACCGATATCGATATCAATAATTCCCACCAACAAGTTTCCATGAACCTGAACTATGGCCCGCTAAACGTTACCGATCCGCAAAATCAGATACAAACCGTAGTCATGCAAAACGGCAGGTGGGACAATGCTGTTATCAATAGCAAACCGCAGTATATTACAAACGACGGACTGCGATGGAGCCACAACAGAGACCTTATTTTTGCGGGGGGAAATGAGTACCGCAAGTTCGAAACGCTCGATGTAAACCATCCTACCATGGGAATAGAGACCATCGACTGGGACGGAAGCAACTACCATGCTTACGTATGGACCGATGAACCACGCCTAAGTTATATATACGATGAAGATGCCAATGGTGCCTTCTGTATCAGAAACAGTGATAATGTGGAGAACAATACGGCATCCGATTATCTTATTGTACACTTCCGTCTGAAAACTCCACACCAAACTGGCGACATATATCTCAACGGTGCGTGGACGAATGATAGGTTTTTGCCGCAATACAAAATGCAATACAACGATACGCAAGGCTGCTATGAAGCGGCCGTAAAACTGAAACAAGGCTACTATTCGTACCAATATTTGCTTATGAAACCAGATCATACACTCGTTCCCGTACCGTCTGAAGGCAATTTCTACCAAACAGAAAACCGATATCAGGCTCTGGTATATTTCAAAGGCATCGGAGAACGCACCGACAGGCTTGTAGGCTATAACAGCATACGTATAAAATAAAACGACAAAGAATTTGGTTGTTACAAAAAAATCTCATATCTTTGCACACGCAATTACGAAATGCCGATATGGCTCAGTTGGTAGAGCAATTCATTCGTAATGAATAGGTCCCCGGTTCGAGTCCGGGTATCGGCTCACTCAAATCCTATTGTTTCACTTAATATGCGGTAGTAGCTCAGTTGGCAGAGCGTCGGCTTCCCAAGCCGAAGGTCGCGGGTTCGAACCCCGTTTACCGCTCTTTTCCTGCTCTACTTTTATATTTTCGCGATAACTGCATGCACTTCTGCGCGTATTACGCCATGCTTCTATCGTCGACAGGCATTATTTCTACCTGTGCTGTTCGGCATGCCTATATGCGGCATAAACCGTCTTCTCTATAAGCATTACCCTATTTTCTCACTTTTTTGTAATACTCGTTCAAGCTGTTTCTCGGTATTCCCAATGCTACAAGGCGGTCTAATTCTTTCCTTGCTTCCTGCTTCCGGTTCAGTCGTATCAATAAATCTGCACGATTAAGGATGTAGTCCGTATTGCCTGCATCTCTTTTTACAGCTTCTGCATAGTCGTATTCGGCTAATTCGAACATATTCCGTTCGCATTCGATACCGGCACGCGCCGCGTATGCAACGGCACTGTCGGGATACTGTTCGACCAGCCTGTTGATCTGTTCCATTGCTTCTGTGTAATGATGATCTTTCTGGTTCAGCAGTGCTAAGCCCAACTGTGCCTCGAAGTTGCCGGGAATAATCTTCAAAAGATTATTGTAATCCATTCTTGCAAAGCTGTATCGCCCTTGTTTCTCGTTCACATAGGCCCTATAATATAACGCTGCAATATTATCAGGATCACGTTTCAGCACCCTATCATAGGTTTCTTGTGCATACTGCCACTGCTGTAACTGTATATTCCATCCTGCCTTTTTAAGACATAAATCTATACTGTCGGGATGATAAGCCAACTGTTCCATCGCCACAGACAAAGAATCTCTGATCGGATTTGTACTCTGTGCATAGCTCTTGCATATCGCTATAAGACCGAAAAACAGGAATAAAATTTTCTTGAACATGATGCTCTAACAATAAAACACCGCAAAGATATGCAAAAAAATGACAGATGATATAAATACCGTCTGCCATTAATTATTTTAATTCTTAATTGCTATTTTTTCACATCATGCCTTTCTTATATAATCCACAATCCATGATCCAACCTCTTTGGTTCCGTATGGTGTGGCTCCCTCAACTTGTATCTCGGGTGTACGCACATTGGCATCAAGACTCTCATCTACGGCCTTTCTTATCAATGCACCTTCTTCTTTCAAGTCAAAGTGTTCGAGCATCATGGCAACAGAGAGTATCTGTGCTATCGGATTAGCAAGGTTCTTTCCGGTTGCCTGAGGCCAACTACCATGCACAGGTTCGAACACCGGCGTGTGTTCACCTGTAGATGCGGAAGGCAACAATCCCATAGAACCGGAAATACAGCTGCCCTCATCGGTCAGAATATCGCCGAAAGTATTTTCCGTTACCATTACATCGAAAAACGTAGGCTCGGCTATCATACGCATCGCAGCATTATCTACAAACATATAGTCGGTTTCCACATCGGGATATTCCGGTGCAAGTTCTTTGGCTACTTGGCGCCATAAACGACTCGAAGCAAGCACATTAGCCTTATCAACCACCGTAAGATGGCGGCGGCGCTTGCGTGCATAATCATAAGCCACCCTAAGAATACGCTCAATTTCCGGACGGGTATAATAGTTCGTATCATAGGCTTTGTCGTTATCTTGATACTTTTCACCGAAATACATTCCGCCAGTCAACTCACGAATGCAGATGAAGTCGGCACCCTTTATAAGCTCGTCTTTTAACGGAGACTTATGCAATAAGCACTTAAATGTTTGTACCGGCCGTATATTGGCAAACAATCCAAGTCGTTTACGCATAGCCAAGAGCCCCTGTTCCGGGCGAACTTTCGCCATTGGATCATTGTCGTATTTCGGATCGCCCACCGCTGCAAATAACACAGCATCGGCATTCATGCACACTTTATAGGTTTCTTCCGGAAATGGATCGCCTATCCTGTCTATCGCATGTGCTCCGCATATCGCCTCCTCATACACCACTTCGTGATGAAACTTTTCGGCTATAGCATCCATTACGGCAACACCTTGCTTCATTATCTCCGGCCCTATACCGTCACCGGCCAATACTGCAATCTTTAATTTCATAACTTTACTCTGAATTTTGTTTATCTTCTATGATGTTCAACATCTTGAAAGTGGCCTTGATTGCGGCCTCTGTTTGATCGGCATCAAGACCACGCGTGCGCAATTGTTTATCTCCATTCTGCCATGTAATAACGGTTTGGACCAGCGCATCCGTCCTACCTCCGGGAGGAATTGTTACGGCATAATTGGCAAGCGTGGGGAATGTACGGTTCAAATTGTCTCTGTAAATCTTGCGCAATGCTTTTACAAAAGCATCGTATTGACCGTCTCCGGTAGAGTCAGCTTCATATTGTTGTCCATCTACCTCTATCTTAATACTGGCAATCGGCTTCAATCCATAAGAAGTAGAAACCATATAACTTACAAGTTTTACTCTGTTCTGTACGGTGTCGTGCTTTAATACATCGCTTACTATATATGGAAGATCATCCTGCGTAACTAATTCCTTTCGGTCTCCGAGCTCGGTAATTCGTTGCGTAACCTTACGGGTTTGCTCCGGTGTAAGCTCAAGTCCCAATTCACAGAGATTTTTTGCAATATTGGCTTTTCCGCTGTTTTTCCCAAGCGCATATTCGCGCTTCCTGCCGAAACGCTCGGGTACAAGATCATTACAATAAAGATTATCCTTGTTATCACCATCGGCATGTACTCCCGCGACCTGCGTAAATACATTCTCACCCACAATGGGTTGGTTAGGTGCCACGGCAATACCGCTGTAACTTTCTACCAACTTACTGATTTCGTTCAGTCTGTTTTCATTAATATTAGTCTTTGCCTGAAACTGATCCTTCAATATAACTTGTACACTTGCAAGCGGCGCATTTCCGCAACGCTCTCCCAGTCCGTTAACCGTAACATGCAACCCTTTGCAACCACTTAATACCGCAGCAAGCGAATTCGACACAGCAAGATCGTAATCATTGTGGGCATGGAAATCGAAATGTTGATCGGGGAAATGCTTCAACATTTTACGCATATATTCCACACATTGCAGAGGATTCATAATTCCAAGCGTATCGGGAAGAAGAAATCTCTTTATGTTAGTGTGCACAAGCCCTTTCATTACCTGATATACATATTCGGGAGAATCTTTCATTCCATTACTCCAATCTTCCAAATAAAGATTTACCGTCATGCGTTGTTGCTCGGCATATTCCAATTCTTTCAATATGTCAGAGATGTGTTCTTCGGGTGTCTTGTGTAACTGTTGCATGCAATGTTTCAAGGAACCTTTGGCAAGTAAGTTGATTACCCTGCCGCCACAATCACTTATCCAATCTATAGATTTCTTATTATCTATAAATCCCAACACCTCTATACGACCGAGCATACCGTCACGCTCCGCATTACGACAAATCATTCTTACAGCATCTTTCTCTCCTTCAGATACCCGTGCCGAGGCTACTTCTATCCTATCGACGTTTATATCATGCAGCAACATGTGGGCTATCATCAGCTTTTCATGCGGCAAAAACGAGACTCCGCTGGTTTGTTCCCCATCCCGAAGCGTACAATCCATGATCTCTACCGCCGGAGGAGTACGCCTATATCTGCTTATTTGTTCTGCTGTTCCCATTGTTCTATCTTATCTTTGTTTTGGAGGAGATAATCAATATCATCCAATCCATTCATAAGACAATGCTTTTTATAGGCATTTATTTCAAAATGTTCGCTGCTTCCGGTCGCCATATTGGTCACAGTTTGATTAGGCAGATCGACTTTTACCTGTGTCTGGTGATCCTTGTCGATACTCTCAAACAACTCTCTAAGGAACATTTCCGACACAACTACCGGCAATACAAAGTTATTCAATTCGTTATTTTTGTGGATATCGGCAAAGAAAGAGCTGATTACAACCCTGAAACCATAGCCGGCTATCGCCCATGCAGCGTGCTCCCGACTCGATCCGGAGCCGAAATTCTTGCCCGCAACCAATATTACACCGCCGTAAGAAGTATCGTTCAGTACAAAATCTTCTTTAAGCGAACCGTCTTTGTTATATCTCCAATCACGAAATAAATTATCTCCGAACCCCTCTTTATCTGTCGCTTTCAGGAAACGGGCAGGGATGATTTGATCCGTATCCACATTCTCAAGCGGAAGCGGAACGCAAGTCGACGTGATTATATCAAATTTCTGTTTCATATCTATTCTAATTAATAGTGTGTTAATCCTTCTTACAATCGACGCGGATCGGTAATTACTCCTGTTATAGCTGCCGCTGCTGCGACCAATGGGGACGCCAATATCGTCCGGCTGCCCGGCCCTTGACGCCCTTCAAAGTTTCTGTTACTTGTCGATACACTGTACATTCCGGCGGGAATTTTATCATCGTTCATAGCCAAACAAGCACTGCATCCCGGTTGTCGAATAGTAAAACCGGCAGCTTCTAATATTTTATCAAGCCCTTCTTCACGTATCTGTTTATCCACTGTCCAGCTTCCCGGCACCAGCCATGCAGTAACATGATTGGCCTTTCTTTTTCCTTTCACGATCGATGCAAATGCCCGGAAATCCTCTATTCGTCCATTTGTACAAGCTCCTAAGAATACATAATCGATCTTATGACCTAATAACTTTTCCCCCGGGTTCAATCCCATATATTCGAGAGACTTCCTAAATGAGGCTTGTCCAACTTCGGGAATTTCGTCCAATGCGGGTATTCTTTCTGAAATACCGATACCCATTCCCGGATTAGTACCATAAGTTATTCTCGGCTCGATATCCGCAGCATCAAAATGAAGTTCTCTATCAAATACTGCGTCTTCACCACTTTTCAAAGTTTTCCAATATGCAACAGCCTTATTCCACTCTTCTCCTTTCGGAGCATACTCTCTGTTTTTAAGATATTCAAAAGTCTTCTCGTCCGGCGCAACGAAACCACCTCTCGCTCCCATTTCTATAGAGAGATTGCAAAGGGTTAGGCGTCCTTCCATACTTAAATCACGGACTACCTCACCGCTATATTCCACAAAATAGCCCGTAGCACCAGATGTCGTGAGCTTCGACATAAGATATAGCGCAACATCTTTTGCAACAACACCGGCTTGAAGTTTGCCATTAATATTGATACGCATAGACTTTGGTTTCTGTTGAAGAATACACTGCGACGCCATCACCATTTCTACTTCCGATGTCCCAATACCAAAAGCTATAGCTCCTACGGCCCCATGCGTACTGGTATGCGAGTCCCCGCAAACGATAGTCATACCCGGAAGCGACAATCCTTTTTCTGGTCCGACCACGTGGATGATACCGTTGTCAGGCGTATTCATCTTGAAATCGGCAACTCCAAACTCCTCTGTATTCTTATATAAGGTATCGATTTGTTTCCTCGATATAGGATCTTCGATCGGTTTATCTTGATCATGCGTCGGTGTATTGTGATCCGGCATGCAGAATATCTGCTTCGGACGAAAACATTTCAGTCCACGTTCACGAAGTCCGGCAAATGCCTGAGGCGACGTAACCTCATGACAATACAACCGATCTATATACAATTGCGTGGGCCCGTCCTCCACCTGTTGCACAATATGTTTATCCCAAATTTTATCAAATAAAGTATTCATTGCAATATAATATAATTATTTCATATTAAACTTCTCATCTGTTTTACTTGTGGCGGAACTTATTAATACAGTCGATATATGCCTCTACCGATGCCGTAACAATATCGGTATTCGCGCCAAAGCCATAATATATGTTTCCATCATATTCCACTTGCATGTGCACTTTGCCCACATCATCGGAACCTTTCGATATGGCTTGTATCGTAAATTCCTTAAGTGTCATCTGCTTTTGGATAATCTTTTTCAGCGCACAGATAGCAGCATCCACCGGTCCGTTACCGGTCGAAGCCTCTTCGAACTTCTGTCCGCTGATGTCAAGTCCAATACTTGCAACACTTCTTACTCCCATTCCTGTCGTTACTTGCAGGAAGTCGAGTTTCACGGCATGTGTCTCTGCTGCATCTGCACCGGCAAGCATCAATAAATCATCATCGTTGATTTCTTTCTTCTTATCTGCTAATTTCAAAAATTTCTGATAAACATTATCGAGTTTGACATCGTCTTCCATATCGATGCCATTTACATGTAAACGATATTTCAACGCCGCTCTACCACTACGGGCTGTCAATACAATCGCATTATCATCGAGTCCTACCTCTTTCGGATCTATAATTTCGTAGGTAGAAACATTCTTCAATACGCCGTCTTGATGTATACCGCTCGAGTGGGCAAAGGCATTTCTACCCACAATAGCCTTATTGGGTTGCACAGGCATATTCATTAAACTCGATACCATGCGCGATGTGGGATATATCCTTGCAGTATTGATATTCGTATCGATATTCAAATGTTTATGACATTTCAATATCATGGCAATTTCTTCAAGAGATGTATTTCCAGCCCGCTCGCCTATACCGTTAATGGTTACTTCTGCCTGACGTGCTCCGTTCAAGATGCCACTGAATGTGTTTGCAGTGGCCATTCCCAAATCATTATGGCAGTGTGTAGAGAGAATTGCCTTATCCATCCCATCCACATGTTCGACCAAGTATTTTATCTTAGCCCCATATTCTTCCGGTAAACAATAGCCCGTGGTATCGGGAATATTGACAACGGTAGCGCCGGCTTTTATCACCGCTTCTACAACTCTTGCCAAATATTCGTTATCCGTACGTCCGGCATCTTCTGCATAAAATTCTACATCCTCAACATACTTTTTAGCATACTTCACGGCAGCCACAGCCCGTTCTATAATTTCTTCTCGTGTACTGTTGAATTTATATCTTATATGACTGTCGCTTGTTCCGATGCCTGTATGAATACGTTTACGTTTTGCATATTGAAGCGATTCGGCTGCAACATCGATATCTTTCTCCACAGCTCGAGTCAATGCACAGATTGTTGGCCACGTAACGGCTTTACTTATTTCAACGATAGAATTAAAATCTCCCGGCGACGAGATGGGAAAACCGGCCTCGATTACATCTACTCCTAACTGCTCCAACTGCTTGGCTATCTGAATTTTCTCTATAGTATTCAGCTGGCAGCCGGGCACCTGTTCGCCATCTCTTAAAGTCGTATCAAAAATAAATAATCTATCACTCATCATTATTTAAATTATTATTCGATCGCCAAATATGTAAAAAAGCCTCTCACACCCACATGGAAGTGTGAAAGGCTTCTATTTATTTCTTCATCTGTTATTACATGCATACCTCAACACTTCCAACTACAAGGATATAGTCGAATACCAAGAATGCTAATAATAATCTGTGAAGTAATCATTCGCTTATTCGTTTATTAAACTTGTGCAAAGGTATAATAATATTTTAAACAATCAAAATAAAATAATACATTTTTCACATTTATACATCAAATCAGCTAATTTATACGCTTATTTTATTTTAAACCGTAAGTTACAATTAAAAAGGAGCTCCCCCATTGTTCGGTTGTATATCGAACGGATCTTCATCCCTGTTCATCTTGGAACCAAGAATTTCGCCGTTAATAGATGGACCTATCGAAGCCATATAGGCATCTTCGGGATTTTGGAAGCGCGTAAACTCGCCTTTGAAGTTCAAAAGAACATCGCCGGTTGCCCCTTTACGGTGCTTAGCTATAATAATCTGCGCCATTCCGTGAAGATCGTTTCCTTTCTCGTCCTCGAAGATATGATAATACTCCGGTCTGTGAACGAAGAGTACCATATCCGCATCCTGCTCTATAGCCCCCGACTCACGCAAGTCACTTAGCTGAGGTCGCTTCCCTTCCAAGCCCTCTCTATTCTCTACAGTACGGTTTAATTGCGATAAAGCCAATATAGGTATTTCCAGTTCCTTGGCCAAACCTTTCAGCGAACGCGATATGGTAGAAACCTCTTCCTGCCTGCTTCCGAACTTCATTCCATTTGCATTCATCAGCTGAAGGTAGTCTATCATGATGATTTTTACTCCCTTTTCTCTGACAAGACGCCGTGCCTTTGTGCGCAATTCGAATACAGATAAGCCGGGCGTATCGTCGACATAAATAGGCGCTCCCGTTAATTTACTTAAATTCTTATCCAGCCGTTCCCACTCATCCTTAGCCAGCTGTCCGCTCAATATCTTATTGCCGGCAATCTCACACGTATTGGAAATAAGGCGTTGCACCAACTGCACATTACTCATTTCCAACGAAAAAAAGGCTATAGGTTCACTATAATCTACAGCTATATTCTTGGCAATGCTCAGCGCAAACGATGTTTTACCCATGGCCGGTCGGCCGGCTATAATAACCAGATCGGCACTCTGCCAGCCCGCTGTTATCTCGTCGAGCTTAGTATATCCCGAAGGTATTCCTGTAAGTCCCTCCGTATTAGCCGACGCTTTCTGCAATATTTCGATGGTACGCTTTACAACCGGTTCTATTTGAGTATAGTCCTGTCGCATATTCTTTTGCGACAATTCGAAAAGCGAACCCTCTGCCTCCTGCATCAGTTCGTCTACATCGATTGTCTCGTCGAATGCCTTTGTTTCGATAACACTGGCGAAAGAAATCAATTGGCGAGCCAAGAATTTCTGTGCAAGAATATGAGCATGGTATTCTATATGTGCCGAAGAAGCCACATGAGAGCTGAGTTCTACGATATAAGCAGGCCCTCCAACATCTTCAAGAGTGCCCTCGCATTTGAGTTCTTCGGTAACGGTCATGATATCTACAGGCTTCTCCTCCATATTCAAAGCCTGTATTGCATTGTAAATTTTCTGATTACGTGGCTCGTAAAAAGTTTCCGGACGTAATACTTCACTGACCATTGAAAACGCATCTTTATCAATCATCAATGCCCCTAGAACCACTTTCTCTATATCGAGTGCCTGCGGTTGAAGGTGCCCGAACGAACTATCGAGCGGTTGCTGACGCCTCTTTCGCTTATTATCTATATCTGGCATTCTAATATTATATTGGATTGCAAATTTACACAAAAACTTTCAAGGTATCAACAATACTTGCTAACTTTTTAAACTCTGCCTTGCAACAAAGCCGGCAACAGGGATATTCTTTTCCTCTCATCCGTGGTCTAAAAAACTTATGTAAACATTGTAATAGAGAGCCATATAAACCCAATAAGAAGATTACACATAACATCTGCCGCAGACAGATACACTATGTAAATGCAATATACCGCACTCCTAAAACAGAAATATCATGCAAGTATGTCAGCCCAATATACAAACCGGCAGGCACACACCCGTCTTAATATAATAATGTATAGAGAATAAAAAAGGCACAAAACAACGGCCAACACTTACTATTTTCTACATTTTTAGAAAATAAACTTACTTTTTGTTTCGTTTTTCACAGAAAACAAATAACTTTGCAAGTAGAAAATAGCTTTTAAAAAGATTTAGATAACGTTTAAAGTAAAAAGATTATGAGAGCGACAGAAGTATTAGAAAGCCTAAAAAGAAGATTTCCCAACGAACCCGAATATATTCAGGCAGTAAGTCAGGTGATAGGTACGATCGAAGATGAATATAACAGACATCCCGAGTTCGAGAAGTCTAATCTGATCGAACGTCTATGTATTCCCGACCGTTTAGTGCAGTTCCGTGTTACGTGGGTAGACGATAAAGGCAACGTACAAACCAATATGGGTTATCGCATTCAGCATAATAATGCCATTGGACCATACAAAGGAGGCTTACGTTTCCATGCTTCAGTGAACCTTTCCATTTTGAAGTTCCTTGCTTTCGAACAAACCTTCAAGAACTCTCTTACCACTCTACCGATGGGAGGCGCCAAGGGTGGTTCCGACTTTTCGCCCCGTGGCAAGAGTAATGCAGAGGTTATGCGCTTCTGTCAGGCATTCATGAGCGAACTATACCGCCACATCGGTCCCGATGAAGACGTTCCGGCAGGCGATATTGGCGTAGGAGGCCGTGAAATAGGCTATATGTTCGGGCAATACAAAAAGCTAACCCACCAATTCTGCGGCATACTTACAGGCAAGGGACAGGAGTTCGGAGGCTCGCGTATCCGCCCCGAAGCCACGGGCTACGGTAATGTTTATTTCCTGCAAAACATGCTGAAAACACGCAATATAGACATTGCCGGTAAGACTGTTCTTGTATCTGGAGCAGGAAATGTTGCCCAATATACGGTAGAGAAACTGATCGAACTCGGTGCAAAACCCGTCACAATGTCAGACTCCGACGGGTATATTTACGATCCCGAAGGCATCGATCGAGAGAAACTCGATTATATTATGGAGTTGAAAAACATAGAGCGTGGCCGTATTCGTGAATATGCAGATAAGTACGGAGTGAAATATGTAGAAGGAGCGAAACCTTGGTTCGAGAAGGCAGACATTGCCCTTCCCTCCGCTACACAAAACGAAATAAACGAAGAAGCAGCCCAAGCACTTATTACAAACGGTGTGTTTGCCGTGTCTGAAGGTGCCAATATGCCATCTACACCAGAAGCTATAAAAGTGTTCCAAGATGCAAAAATCCTCTATGCACCGGGCAAAGCAGCAAACGCAGGAGGCGTTGCAGTATCTGGTCTTGAGATGAGTCAGAACTCTGAACGCCTGCGTTGGAGCCGTGAGGAAGTAGATGCAAAACTTCACGATATTATGAACGATATTCACGAGAATTGCGTAAAATACGGAAAGACTTCCGATGGATATGTGAACTACGTTAAGGGTGCCAATGTTGCAGGCTTCTTGAAAGTTGCCAAAGCCATCATGGCGCAGGGTATTGTATAATTGCCAATCGTTTATGGACAGTACGATTTCGTTCCTCGTACTGTCCATTATTTTTATGAAAAAACGGAACATATATTTGGTAGGGAAAAAAAATATCGTTATCTTTGCACCCGCAATCAAAACGATTGGCGTATTTAGAGGTGCGTTAGTTCAGTTGGTTAGAATGCCTGCCTGTCACGCAGGAGGTCACGAGTTCGAGTCTCGTACGCACCGCTTCACACTACCTATCATAAAGATTTGCATCAATCGGGTGCGTTAGTTCAGTTGGTTAGAATGCCTGCCTGTCACGCAGGAGGTCACGAGTTCGAGTCTCGTACGCACCGCTTTTAATACTCTAAAAACAATATCAGAGTTTTTGAAAGAAAATCGTAAGTATCATAACTTCAGAGAGTTATGATATTTTTGTTTTATACCACTTCCTCTTTTCAGAGTATGTGTAGATACACTAAAATATCCCAAAAGACTCCACAGCGGCTACAATTCAGCTACAGAAATTTCTGAATTTCAAAAAATGTAGCCAAGATTTCAAGTACGGAGAACCTTGGAGGTGCACTCGGCTACAACTTCAAAAAGGTGGACAAAGGGGAAGCAAGCATTCTTCTTGCCGCTGAATTGTATCAGAACAAGGAGGGACGTTATACGATGGAGGAGGTGTTTGCCGATATGGAGGCATTGATACCTAAGAAATGTCGTACCAAGAAAACGGTGTTTCATTGCTCCCTCAATCCTCACCCGGACGAGAAACTATCCAAAGAGACACTCACAGAGATAGTCAAGGAGTATATGGAGGCTCTCGGCTACGGTAAGCAACCCTACATCGTGTTCAAGCACAACGACATTGCCCGTGAGCATATCCACATTGTGTCGCTTCGGATAGACGGTGAGGGAAAGAAAATCAACGACAAGTTTGAAAAGCGAAGGAGCAAGAAGATTACTGATGCCTTGGAAAGGAAATACAATCTTATTCCAAGCTCAAAGATCGCTGACAAAGTGATGAATGAAACACCCAAGATTGACATTAACAAAGGGAATATCAAGGATCAGGTGGCAAGTGTTGTCCGTATGGTGCTGAAGCATTATCGCTTCTGTTCCTTGGGCGAACTGAACGCCATCCTGAGTAAATACAATCTTGCAGTGGAAGAAGTGAAGACGGAGTTTCGGGGAAAGAAATACGATGGACTGGTCTATGTGCCCACAGACGATAAGGGTAACAAGGTAAGCACACCCATCCATGCCTCAGACATCGGTCGTGGTGTGGGCTATACTGCCGTGCAGAACAGAATGCAAAAATCCAAACAAGCCATCAAGCCGCTGATACCCACCATCAGTAACAAGATATTACAAACAATGCGCACCTCTCCCCAAACAGAGGAAGAACTTCGGCAAAGATTGAGGACCAAGGCTTGCGTGTGTTTATCCGAAAGAATGAAAGTGGTCGAATCTATGATATCACTTTTATAAACCACGAAGAGGGCATTGCTCTCAATGGCTCACAATTGGGCAAGGGGTATGCTGCCAATGTGTTCAACGCCAATTTCTCCAATACCACGCACAACCCATTCTTGGACGAAACGCTGTATGGCAGTCCCACCGCTCGTTTGGAACCATCGATCATTCAACCCTTGCGACAGGACACTGAGGAGGGCGACAACCTTGTCGATGAACTCGTCGAGGATATGGTTGATGACTCATTTATATCTACAGGCAACGATGATTAGAAGGAGGCAGCTTGGCAGCGTAAGCTCCGCAAGCAGAGCAAGGTCAATCTTAGACGAAGGAATCGGTAAATCTCTCGTTCAAACAGCAATCAAAAAGTATTCTAACAACAATGTAAACCACCGCTCGAAATTGTCTTATAGGAGAATTAAAATGTCTTATAAGACCATTTTAGACATAAGGGCGGATACAAAATTTTATTCAATTATGGCACAAGAAGACGATTTAAGGGCATTAGGTAAAGTCATGGACTTTATGCGGGGTATATCGGTGATATTCCTCTTGATAAATTGTTATTGGTTTTGCTACGAGGCGTTTCAGGAGTGGCACTTCACGCTCGGTATCATCAACAAGATACTGATGAACTTCCAGCGCACTACGGGCTTGTTTTCGTCCATCCTCTGGACGAAACTCTTCTGTGTGGTATTCCTTGCCTTGTCCTGTTTGGGTACAAAAGGAGTGAAGGAGGAGAAAATCACATGGCCAAAGATTTGGACAGTGCTTTTCGCCGGATTTGTGTTCTTCTTTCTCAACTGGTGGCTGTTGGCACTGCCCATCGGTAAGGTCAGAGCAGCTTCACTTTATATCTTCACGCTGTCAGTGGGTTATATCTGCCTGCTGATGGGTGGCGTATGGATGAGCCGACTGCTCAAAAATAACCTCATGGACGACGTGTTCAACACGGAGAACGAGAGTTTCATGTAGGAAACCCGACTGATGGAGAATGAATACTCGGTCAATCTACCCACACGTTTTTATTATAAGAAAAAATGGAACAACGGCTGGATCAATGTGGTCAATCCGTTCCGCGCCTCGATGGTGCTCGGTATGCCGGAGTCGGGTAAGTCCTACGCCATAGTGAACAACTACATCAAGCAACAGATAGAAAAGGGTTTTGCCATGTACATCTATGACTACAAGTTTCCCGACCTTTCCGAGATTGCCTACAACCACCTGCTTCATCATTTGGACGCTTACAAGGTAAAGCCGCGATTCTTCGTGATTAACTTTGATGATCCTCGCAGGAGCCACCGCTGCAATCCTATCAATCCTGCCTTTATGACGGATATATTGGATGCTTACGATAGCGCCTACACCATCATGCTCAACCTCAACAAAACGTGGGTGCAGAAGCAAGGCGATTTCTTTGTGGAAAGTCCTATTATCCTGTTTTCCGCCATTATCTGGTATCTGCGCATTTATCAGGACGGGAAGTATTGCACGTTTCCGCACGCCATTGAACTGCTCAACCGCAAATATGAAGATGTGTTTCCCATTCTCACGTCGTATCCCGAATTGGAGAATTATCTTTCTCCCTTCATGGACGCGTGGCAAGGCGAAGCGATGGAGCAGCTGGCAGGACAGATTGCCTCAGCAAAGATACCGCTGTCAAGGATGATTTCACCGCAGTTGTACTGGGTGATGACGAGCAATGAGTTCACGCTCGACATCAACAATCCCGACCGCCAGAATATCTACGGAGCAGCGCTGGGGTTATATAACTCGCGCATAGTAAAACTCATCAACAAGAAAGGGATGCTCAAATCGTCGGTCATCATCGACGAGCTGCCCACGATTTATTTCAAGGGACTCGACAACCTTATTGCCACGGCGCGCAGCAATAAGATGGCGGTGTGTCTGGGCTTTCAGGACTTCTCACAGTATACCCGTGATTATGGAGACAAGGAGAGTAAAGTGATACAGAACACGGTTGGTAATGTTTTTAGTGGGCAGGTCGTGGGAGAAACCGCCAAGACGCTTTCAGAACGTTTCGGTAAGGTGCTTCAGCAACGGCATTCGATGACCATCAATCGCAACAATAAGTCCACCTCTATCCCCACCCAGATGGACAGTCTCATCCCTGCAAGTAAGATTTTAAACCTTACACAGGGTATGTTCGTGGGAACTGTGTCCGACAACTTCGACGAGCGCATCGACCAGAAAATTTTCCATGCAGAGATTGTGGTGGATTCTGCCAAGGTATCTGCAGAAACAAAGGCTTACGAACCTATTCCCACGATTGCCGACTTTACAAACGAAGACAGCTCCGATAATCTCAAAGAGACCATCGAAGCCAACTATAAACGCATCAAAAAAGAGATTCTCTCACTTGTGGAATCAGAGAAGGAACGCATCAAGACGGACCCGACTCTTGCCCATTTGAACAAGGAGTAACCCATTTACCAACCGATGTCTCCGAGCATCTGTTTATTGCAAAGGATCCGAGAATAGTTACCTTACCATTGGAAATGGAAAGATAGATGTTCGAGAGAATATATTTAGGACTGTATATGTGCGTCTATTTTTTAATCATCGGGAGGGCTCGGCACCTGTTGCACGCCGCGCCCCCGATGAAAAGAGAGCGTTAATCGTTCCACAGCGAGAATGAGAAACAGTCTGAGTTGCCCTCTTCCTCTTCCTCCTTGTCAAAGATGTTATCCTTCGACAGGGCCGGCCCCGTTGCGGGATCGTCGTCGTCGCCGATGGGCACGCTGATGGAGCCGGCGAGGATGCAGTTTTCTAACTCGATGAGTTTCGATTTCATTTCTGGTTTGATGTACTTTTTCATTTTGTTTGAATGTTTATAAAGTTGATTTTGAATGTTTATAAAAATGGATTGGTAATTTTCAGTCGGCTACGCCGAGACGAGTTGATGAACCGACAGGCGAGTAAATCTCCCAAATCTTTCCAAATCATTTCAAATCCTACAATTTTTATCATTATATATAGGGTTACGGGTTATCGGGGGCGCGCCCGTTTCCGGATGGGGCGGAACATGATAAATCACGCCCCTGCGCCTGCCGCGCCCCCGATGAAAAGAGATTTTACTTCACGACTACCTTACGGCCGTTCACGATATACACGCCTGCGGGCAGCTGGTGGCGTGCGGCGTCGTCGAGGCGGTCGGCCACGCGGCGGCCCTGCAGGTCATACACCGGACCGTCCTTCGTGCCTGCCGCATCGTCCGTCATGCCGTCGATGCCGGTGGTCTCGCCGTCGATGATGATGGAGAGTTCCTTGGCGCCCGAGGCTTTCGGACAAATGATGTAGGCGCGGTAAGCGGGAACCGTGGCGTCGGAGTGCTCGGTCGTTACCTTGTGGAACAGGCCGTCGTCCTGCAGGATGTAGGCGTTGGCGGCTGCTGCGGTGGCGTTGTCCACGCCGTCTACCGTACCCGTGATGCTGTGGCCCGTGCCGGTGGTGGTCTTCAGATTGTCGTCATGGAAAGCTTTCACCTGCAGGTTCGTGCCGCCGAGCTGCGGCGTGCCGTTGGCCGTGATGTAATACGGCCGGTATGCCTCGAGCTTGTCGTTCACAGGCTTGAAGTAGACTTTGCTTCCTTGGCCGCCCGAGAGGGTGTGGACATCGAAACTTCCGTTACGAGGCAGCTCGTAGGGCAGGCACACCGTGGCGTTGTTCTTGCTGCTGAAGGGGCGCTCGTAGGTAGCCTTGACGGCAAGGAAGTCGAGCCCGATGGGCAGCGGTGTGCCGTCGGTGAGGCGGAAGTCTTCGCACGTCCAGCGGCTGTTCGCCTCGTCGTAGTAAACGTAGTTGGTCCTGCTCTTGTCGGGCGCGTGGTAGAGGTTGGGCATTTCGCCCAGCACCTGTGCCCAATGGCAAACGTCGGTGCGGTTGTTCTGCAGGAGCTTGGTTATCTCGCCGCTCTTGAGCTGCTTCTCGGTTACCTGCGTGCCCTGTGGCGTTTCGCCGCATTTGTTGAGGTGGTAGCAGTTGTTCAGGGTGGTGTACTTCTCGGGAGCAAAGGTTCTTAAAGGTCCGTACAATTGGGTAACATTGCCTGCGCCGAGGTAGAGGCAGTTGTTCAGCGTAACTGGTTTTGTTGTAGGCTCGTTCTTATAATCAAGAGAATATATAAACCCGGACATCGTAAGTCGGGCCCAGTCAGACGGGCGGAAAAATACTTTGACGAGGCAGTCGGTCATGGTAATCGAGGCGTTATATCCAGAGTAAATCATGCCGGCGCCATATCCCCTGTTGTCAAGTGTGATCACGCCATTAGTAACGCATTTGGTCATGGTAAGACTACCTCCTAATATCTCGCAAACCATGCCGCCAACATCGCCATCTTTAATCGTTAGACGCATATCGGTGATGCAGTTGGTGATAGTGGTATTGCCGTCCGCATTGCTAATCAATCCGCCAAAGATACCTCTATCCATTTCAGAATTTATGTTTCCTGTAACGCACAGGTTCTTGATGGTGGCGTTGTTCACACTTTGGAAGGGGGCTATCTTGTAGCCTTCTTTTGGATACCAGCTGACATTGAGCGTATGCCCCTGCCCGTCGAAGGTGCCGGTGTAGGGTCTGCCGGAACCGACGATGGCATAGCTGTACTCATTATTGCCCACCATCGCGATGTCCGTGCCGAGGTTGATGTCGGCAGTCATCTTGGCATCGAGATTAGTCTGTCCGTCCTTCACGAGTTCGCAGAACTCTTTCCATTCTTCCTTCGAACCTATCATGTAACAGTTATTTATGAGTATGGTTACAATCACGGTGCGGTCGGCTGTGATGGGGGTGGAAGTCGTGAATTTGCCTGAGAAAGTGAAATTATAAGTATCTTGAGGGTTGAAGTTGCTGCCCAATATCTCCTTCGCCGTGGGCAGCGAGCCGTAGATACCCTTGCCGCGGTTGGCGTAGCGGGTGGTTCTCACCTGTCCTTTGTAGCTGAACTTCACTTCATACACCATCTTCAAGGGAGCGTTGGTAGGCATCGGCTGCGCGTCGCTGTCGAGATCTTGTCCCCAAATCGTGTATTCCCCCCTGCCGGCCTGCAGCTTATAGGCTACGTAGCCGTTCCTTAGCTGCTCCTTGGTTACCGGCGTGCCCTGTGCCTCACCGCAGGCGTTGAGGTAGTAGCAGTTGTTGAGGGTGGTGCCGGAGAAAGAGTTCGTGCAGAAGGTGTAGCCCCTGGAGCAGTTGTTCTCGCCGGCGTAGAGGCAGTTGGTCAGAGTGCAGGTGCCATACTGATTATTTACAAATCCGGCCATATATCTCTTGCCTTTCTCCGTCGTGGCGTTGAACTTGCCCTTGACGACGCAGTCGGTGATGGTAACCTTGGCATTATGCCATACGCATTCAATCATGCCCGCCGCGTCGCATCCGCTACCGTTATAGGTGCTCGTGATGTTCACTGCGCTGACGCAGCCCGAGATGGTGGTGGTGCCATAGACGTTGCAAATCAATCCTGACAAAAAGTGGGTGTTCGAATTGATCTCTCCTTCGGTGCGCAGGTTCTTGATCGTGGCGCCGTCCACATTTTGGAAAGGAGCTATCCATTTTCTATCGCCGCTATTCCAGTTGATCTTCAGCGCGTGTTCCTGTCCGTCGAAGGTGCCGGAGTAAGATCTGGAAGTACCCACCATCACAATGTCCCCTCCGAGGTTGACGTCGCCGTCGAGGCGGGCGTTGAGATTGGTCATGCCCTTTTCGTTGACGAGTTTGCAGAACAGCTTCCACTCGTCGGCGTCCTTGATGAGCATCGCGCCGTTGCGGTCCCTGCGTATCACATAGAAAGTCTGCGAGAAGGAGGCCGCCTCGTAGTAATCGTTCTGCGCCTGTTTGATGGTGATGGTCACCTCGCCAGCCTTACTGCCACACCTAAGCCTGCCGTCAAATTTGATGACATTGGGATTGCTGCTGGTAACGCTGAATCCCCCATTGTTCGTATTGTAATCTCTGTGACTGCTCGTGTTATGGTTGAACAACTCGAATATGCCGTAATCATCGCCGCAGGAAATCAGGTTGACCTCATTTTTCTTACTGAAGGTTACCTTGTCGCGCATCACGTTGATAGTAGTGCTACCCTCCGATTTGGCATATGTGCCATTGGCAAGGTAAGTGACGGTGAAGACTCCCTTTCCGGGGCGCATAATATGTAACTTACCCCCATCGAGGACTTTCGCGATAGTGCCATTATTCTCCAGAGAGTACCGGACATTGCCGGTGTGCCCATTGGAGATGATTTCGGGCGTTATCCAACCCGACATGGAGTATACATTATACTGTGAATGCTTAAATCCCACGCTGACGGCCTTTACATAATCTATCTCGTACACCGCGAACTCCACGTCGTTTATCGCTTCTATCCTAATGTCTTGGCTGGGCGCGTCCCAGCAGCTGATATTTAGTGATTTTTCATGAGTTTCGTCACTGGATCCATAATAAGTTTTCTTATAGCGATTGTCATCCACGCAGTTGATGTAGGTTGGGTTCTCCAGCTGTTCGCGGATGCGAAAACCGCGCACCCGCCAGCCATCCTTACAGCTGATGGTAACGGAAGAACCATTTTTCATCACCCAGTTGCGGTTGGCAGCCGTCAATGCCGGCCCGGTCTTGCAGTCGCTCCACGTGACGGTAACAATACCGTCGGCGGACGTACGTGTGCCCTCTACTTCGCGTTTCTTTCGGTCGCGTGCCTTCCATGTTTCGGATTTGCTCCACGCCGGCGCGGCCAGCAAGAAGACTAATAGAAAGAGGCAGAGCCTCTGAATTGTAATTAAATGTTTCATGTTAAATTGAAATTAAAATTTAAATAATTAAACATTGAGTTTGAAATTAAAGTTTGAAATGAATCATTAAGATTGAATTTGAAATTAAACCATAAGCGTTGCGTTTTGAAATTTGAAGTTTGAAAATAATTATTTGTTATGATTTGTCCCGATTTGTAGGATTTCTGCCCGCAGGGCACTCCCTCAGTCGGCTTCGCCGAGAAATCCCCCAAATCTTTCCAAATCATTCCAAATCCTCCAATTTTTATCATTATCTATTTCTTTTCTATTTGTTCAATTTGTCCAGATTTGTAGAATTTCTGTGCCGTGAGGCACACTCTTTCAGTCAGCTTCGCCGAGACGAGTTGATGAGCCGACAGGTGAATACTGCCAATCTGAATGATTTTACCTTCGTTTGCCATAATAAATTCTTTTTTTTGATTAAATGATTAAAACATATTTCTTGTTTTTCGTCCCGTCGTTTGCCGTGGCGTTTGCAGAGGTTCTGCAAGTCTGCCGTCGTTTGCCGTGGCGTTTGCAGAGGTTCTGCATTTAACATCCGTTATACTTTGGCGTTTGCAGAGGTTCTGCAAGCCTCTCGGCATTTGTCGGGATGTGTTCCCCGAGCCCGGCAAGCCTGCCGTCGTTTGTCGTTTTCACCTTATTATATATATATATAGGGTTGCGGGTTATCGGGGGCGCGCCCGTTTCCGGTTGGAGCGGAACATGATAAATCACGCCCCTGCGCCGCGCCCCCGATGAAAAGATATTTTACTTCACGACTACCTTCCGTCCTCCCACGATATACACGCCCGCGGGCAGTTGGTGGCGTGCGGCGTCGTCAAGACGGTCGGCCACGCGGCGGCCTTGCAGGTCATACACCGGACCGTTCTTCATGTCCGTCGCACCGTCCGTCGTTACGCCATCGATGCCGGTGGTCTCGTCGTCGAAGATGATGGAGAGTTGCTTGGCACCCGAGCCCTTAGGACAAGTGATATAGGCATGATAAGCGGGAACCATGGCGGCGGTGTTGCCGGCTGTTACCTTGTGGAACAGGCCGTCGGGCTGTAAGATGTAGGCGTTGGCGGCGGCAGCGGAAGCGTTGTCCACGCCGTCTACCGTGCCTGTCATGCTGTGGCCCGTGCCGACGGTGGTCTTTAGGGCGTCGGCTTTGAATGCTTTCACCTCTATGTTCGTGCCGCCGAGCTGCAGCGTGCCGTTGGCTGTGAGCAGATACGGCTTATAGGCCTCGAGCTTATCGTTCACTTCATTGAAGTAGACTTTGCTTCCTTGGCCGCCCGAGAGGATGTATGCCTTGAAACCGCTGACGGGCAGCTCGTAAGGCAGACAGAGAGTGCCCTTTTCCGCGGTGAAGTCGCGCTCGTAGGTGGCGTTGGCAGCAGTAAAGTCGATGCCGATGGGCAGTGGCTTTTCGTCGGTGAGCACGAAGTTGTCGCACATCCAGTCGTTGTTCACCTTATTATAATATACATAGTTGGCCTTTGCCTTGTCGGCTTCGCTGTAAGGACTCGGCGTCTCGCCCAGCACCTGTGCCCAGTAGCTGTTGTCCTTGCGGTCGCCCTGCAGCATCTTGGCCACCTCGCCGTTCTTGAGCTGCTTCTCAGTTATCTGTATGCCTTGTTTGTTGCAGCAGGGGTTGAGGTAGTAGCAGTTGTTGAGGATGGGGTTCGGAGCGAATGTGTAGCCGCCTTTGCTGGCGTTGTTCGTGCCTGCGTAGAGGCAGTTGTTCAGGGTGCATTTGCCAAACTGCTTAGATACAAATACGCCCATATATTCCCTGCCTTTGTCCGTCGTGGCGTTGAGCGTTCCCTTTACGAGACAGTCGTTAAATGTAACCCAACCACTGTTGTATATTCTACGAATCATGCTCGACGCATAGCAAAAGTCATCGGCATAGCTGCTCGTGATATTCACATCGCTGACGCAGTTGGAGATGGTGGTTGTGCCGGACACGCCATAAGCTAATCCGGAAATCCAGCAACTTCCAGATGTGATCTTCCCTTTGACGTGCAGGTTGCGTATGGTGGCGTCCCTCACATACTTGAAGGGGGCTATGTCGTCTGAACTGGGATGCCAGTCGATAGAGAGCGTGTGTCCCTGTCCGTCGAAGGTGCCGGAATAACGATAAGCGACATTTGTGCCCACCATCACGATTTCCTCGCCGAGGTCGACGTCGGCGGTCATCTTGGCGTTGAGCTTGTCCAGTCCGTTCTTCACGAGGTCGCAGAACTCCTTCCAGTCGTCTTTCGTGGCGATGTTGAAGCAGCTTACTGCCACGGTTGCAGCCACGGTGCGGTTGGCATCGATGGTGGTGGCGTCCGAGAAGTCGCCGTCGAAGGTGAGCGTATAGGTTTTTCTTGCGTCGTAGTCCGTGCCGAGCAGCTCCTGGGCCGTGGGCAGGCTGGCCACGTGGCCGCCCTTGTTGGCGTAGCGTGAGGCCTTCACCTCGTCGTTGAGGGTGAACTCCACTTTATACACCCGCTTCTCTATCTTGTCGGTGGGCATCGGCTCGTTGTCGCTGCCGAGCGTCTGTCCCCAGAACAGCTCGCTTCTGCCGTTCTGCAACTTATAAGCCACCGCGCCGTTCCGCAGCTGCTCTGCGGTCACCCGGTCGCCCTGTGCATCGCCGCAGGGGTTGAGGTAGTAGCAGTTGGTGATAGTGGCGCGGTTGGCAAAGGTATGGCTTTCGCCGGTGTTGTTGGTCGCATTGTTCTCGCCGAGGTAGAGGCAGTTGTTCATGGTGCAGGCGCCGTTATTAGCATATACAAATCCGCCTATACCTTCCTTGCCTTTTTCGGTGGTGGCGTCGATCTTGCCTTTGACGAGGCAGTCGGTGATGTTGACGCTGCCCTTGCTGCCTATATAGGAAATCAATCCTCCTGCTCCGCTTCTGTTGGTGGAAAAGGTGCTTGTGATGTTCACATTGCTGACGCAGCCCGTGACGGTGTTTTCGCCATACGCCTCGTCAATCAGTCCTCCTATATACATATGGCTCGACTTGATTGTCCCTTCGGTGCGCAGGTTCTTGATCGTGGCGCCGCTCACTCTTCGGAAGGGGGCGATGTCGCTGGCGGTGGCATTCCAGTTGAGCGTGAGCGTGTGGTTCTGCCCGTCGAAGGTGCCGCCGTAATCTTTATTGT
This sequence comes from Hoylesella oralis ATCC 33269, assembly GCF_000185145.2. GTDB lineage: Bacteria > Bacteroidota > Bacteroidia > Bacteroidales > Bacteroidaceae > Prevotella > Prevotella phocaeensis. The sequence goes on along the minus strand of NZ_GL833119.1, from coordinate 1,670,005 downwards.
AAGTGCCCACCTGCACGATGTCCCCGCCGAGGTCGACATTCTGCGTCAGCTTGGCGTCGAGCTTGTTCTGTCCGCCGTTCACGAGGTCGCAAAATGCTTTCCAGTCGGCTTTCGATGTGATTTCGTAGCAATCCTTTTCGGTGAGGTTGATGCGCACCTGCTTGTCGCCCGTAACGGTGGTGTTTTCGTTGAAGCCTTCAGCAAAGGCGAGGGTGTAATAATGGTGCTCGTTGTAGCCGGTGCCCAAGAGGTCTTTTGCGGTAAGGGTGGGCAGGCTGACGGTCTTGCCGCTGTTGGCGTAGCGTGAGGCTTTCACCTCGTTGTTGTAGGTGAAGTTCACCTGATATACTTTCTTCGCCGAGTTGTCGAAGGCGATGAGCCGCGGCTCGTTGTTCGTGCCGATGGTCTGTCCCCACACCTGCTCATTTCTGCCCTTTTGCAACTGATAAGCCACCTCGCCGTTCCGCAGCTGCTCTGCGGTTATCTGCGTGCCCTGTGCCTCGCCGCAGGCATCGCGGTAATAACAGTTTTTTGTCTTGGCATTGGGAGTAAAGGTGTAGCTGTTATTGCCGGCGTTGTTCGTGCCGATGTAAAGACAGTTGTTAAGCGTGCACTCGCCGTTGTTGTAGCGGGCAAAACCTGCCCAGCCCTCTTTCGCCGCACTTGTCGAGCCGTTGAACGTGCCCGAAGAAACACAATCGTCGAATGTAACTTTGGCAGAGGTCTTGATGTTTTTTATAAAACCGGCAGAACCGGAACGTTTGTTGGCATTGCATGTAATACTTACCTCGCTCACGCACTTGGAAATGGTGCAAGACGCATACGCCTCGGAGATAAGTCCCGACGCAAACTCGTTTCGGGTGGTGATTTGTCCTTTTGTGCGCAAGTTCATAAACGTGGCGCCTTCCACCAAACTGAATGGCGCGATATTGTCGCCCGTCCAGTTCATCGTGATGCTGTGCCCGTTGCCGTTGAAGGTGCCGGCGTATTTCTGTCCGCTTCTGGTGCCCACCATCGTGATGCTCGTGCCGAGATTGATGTCGGCTTCGAGGTGGGCGTTGAGCGTGTTAAAACCAAGATCGTTCACCGTAAAGGCGAACATATCCCACTCGTTTTTGTCTTTTATCAGAACGGTGTTATTCTCGTCGGTGCGCACCACGATAAATTCCTGTGAGAAAGAATGGGCGTCGTAGTGGTCGGTCTGTTCTTGCCTGAATGTCAGAGTGGCTCTGCCGGTGGTGCCGCCGAACGCAAGATTGCCCGCTTTGGCATCGGTAACGCGAATTATGTCGGAGTTGTTGCTGGTGATGCTGAAACCGGAATTGTTCTTATCAAAATCGGTTTTGCTGGCGGTGAGCGTTTTCACAAAGTCGAAAGCATTGGGCAGAGCGTGCCCGGCGTTGCTGCCCTTGGTGAAGATATGGTTCTCGGTACCTTTAAGATAAAAGGTTACGTTGTCGCGCATGACATTGATCTTCGTGCTGCACTGCGTTTTGCCAAACTTTGCATTGCTGGGGAAAGTGGCGGTGAGGACTCCCGTGCCGGGGTGCTTTAGCTTTAGACTTCCATCCCCGTAGACATCCGCAATATCATTGTTGTTCAGCTTGTACTCGATCGAGCCGCCGTCGTACCCACCCTTGTCGAGGCTGGGCATAAACGACTTCGATACGGTGTATATGTCATAGCTGTCTTTTTCGTATCTCGCCTTGGGTACCTTGACGTAACCCACGATGATGTCGCGCACCTTGAACTTTCCCCATTTGAGAGTACTGTGGGTGCGGATGTAGACTGTCTGTTCCGTGGCATCGTACTGGGTGACGACGATGTTGTTGTTGTCGTCGTTGAGGTTGTTTTGGTTGCCTCCGCTTATACCCGAGTTCGAGATGGAATTCTTCTCGAAGTAATATTGGTAGCCCGGTGAAACGCTGCCGATGCGCTTGATGCCCTCGGGTTTGTCGTAGTCTGCCCCGCCCTCCGTGTCGCGCAGGATAATCCAGCGGATGGCATAGCCGTCGTCGGCCCTTACGTGGATGAAGGCGGAAAATCCCATTTCGTAGATGGCACTGTTGCCTGTTCCGCTGGTGGTCTTGCAGTTGCTGCTGCCGATGCCCATGCCGCTAAACCAGATTTTCACCTTCCCTTTTTGGAGTGTCGGTACCTCCTTGTTCTTGCCGATCTTTTCAACGGTTTCGCGTGAGCGGAAAATCTCATAGCCCTCGCGGTCGTAATTTGTCGCCACTGCCGGCAGTGCCAGCACGAGGACAAACAGGAAGAGGCATAGCCTCTGAATTGTAATAGAATGTTTCATATTAAATTGAAATTGAAAAATTAAATATTGCGTTTTGAAATTTGAAGTTTGAAAATAATTATTTGTTATGATTTGTCTCGATTTGTGAGATTTACTCGCCTGTCGGCTCATCAACACGTCTGTGCCGTGAGGCACACTCCTTGAGTCGGCTTCGAGTCGGCTACGCCGAGAAATCTTCCAAATTCTTTTTCATTTGTATTTATTTGTTCAATACTGTTCGATTTATCCCGATTTGTCCGATTTCTGTGCCGCGAGGCACACTCCTTGAATCGGCTCCGCCGAGACGAGTTGATGAGCCGACAGGCGAGTAAATCCTGCAAATTATTTCAAATCCTTCAATTTTTATCATTATATATATAGGGTTGCGGGTTATCGGGGGCGCGCCCGTTTCCGGATGGGGCGGAACATGATGAATCACTCCCCTGCCGCGCCCCCGATGAAGAGAGATTACTTCACGACTACCTTCCGTCCTCCCACGATATACACGCCTGCGGGCAGCCGGTGGCGTGCGGCGTCGTCGAGGCGGTCGGCCACGCGGCGGCCTTGTAGGTCATACACCGGACCGTCCGTGCCCATAGCGTTGTTCGTCATGCCGTCGATGCCAGTGGTCTCGCCGCCGAGGACGACGGAGATCTCCTTGGCGCCCGAGGCCTTCGGACAAGTGATGTAGGCGCGATAGATGGGCACCACGGCTTCGGGATACTCCGTCGTTACCTTGTGGAACAGGCCGTCGTCCTGCAGGATGTAGGCGTTGGCGGCGGCAGCCGTGGCGTTGTCCACGCCGTCCATCGTGCCCGTGAGGTTGTAACCCTTCGGGGTGGTGGTCTTCAGGTGAGCGTCGTCGTAGGCTTTCACCTGCAGGTTCGTGCCGCCGAGCTGTGGCTCTCCGTCGGCCACGAAGTAATACGGCCGGTAGGCTTCGAGCGTGCCGGTTACTTCCTCGAAGTAGGCCCTGTTGCCTTCGCCGCCCGAGATGGTGTAGCCCTTGAACCCTTGGATGGGCAGCTCGTAGGGCAGGCAGAGGGTGGCGGTGCGCACCTTGGTGAAGGGGCGCTCGTAGGTGGCTTTCGTGGCGAGGAAGTCGATGCCGATGGGCAACAGCTGTCCGTCGGTGAGCACGAAGTTTTCGCACGCCCAGCGACTGTTCGCCGCATCGTAATACACATAGTTCGGCACGTTCTTGTCGGCCGCACGGTAGAGGTCGGGCATGTCGCCCAGCACCTGTGCCCAGTGGCTGTCGTCGGTGCGGCCGGCCTGCAACTTATAGGTCATCACGCCGTTCCGCAGCTCTTTCTCTATGGCCTGCGTGCCCTGTGCTGTGCCGCAGGGGGTGAGGTAGTAGCAGTTGGTGGCGTTGGCGCCCAAGGCGAAGGTGTAGCTGTCCTCGCCGGCGTTGCTTGTGCCGGCGTAGAGGCAGTTGTTCAGCTCGCAGGTGCCGTCTTGCTGACCTACGAAGCCGCCCATTTCTTTCTTGCCGTTCTCCGTCGTGGCGTTGAGCGTTCCCTTGACGAGGCAGTCGGTGAAGGTAACCTTACCGTTATGTATCCATCTGACCATGCCCGATAAGGATTGCGGGGTATTATCGTTATAGATGAGCTCCACATCGCTGACGCAGCCGGAGAAGGTAACATTGCCCTCAATGACGCCTGCCAAACCGGCTATGGGGCCATACTCCGACATGATCTTTCCTTTGACGCGCAGGTTCTTGATGGTGGCGCCGTCGCCCAAAATCCTGAACGGATAGCCTTGGTCATATCCGTTCACAGTCCAGTCGACCGTGAGCGTATGTCCCTGTCCGTCGAACGTGCTGATATAATGAGAGTAAGTACTGCCTACGATCCAGACATCCTTGCCGAGGTCGATGTCGGCCGTCATCTTGGCATTGAGGGCCTGTCCGCTTTCCACGAGGTCGCAGTACGCTTTCCAGTCGCCCTTGGTGGCGATTTCGAAGCTGTCGTTGACGATGAAGGACACTGCCACGGTGCGGTCTTTATCGACGGGGGTGGCGGCAGAGAAGCCTTCGGCGAAGACGAGCCTGTAGGTGTTGGCGGAGCTGTATTCCGCGCCCAAAATTTCCTCCGCGGTGGGCAGGCTGGCGACATGGCTGCCGTTGTTGGCGTAGCACGTGGCCTTCACCTCGCTGTTGAGGGTGAACGCTACTTTGTGCACCCGCTTCTCTATCTTGTCGGTGAGCTGCGGGATGGTGTCCGTTCCGAGCACCTGTCCCCACACGGTTTCGGAGCGCGTGCCCTGCAGCAGATGTGCCATATAGCCGCTCTCGAGCTGCTCCTTGGTTACCGGCGTGCCCTGTGCCTCGCCGCAGGCGTTGAGGTAGTAGCAGTTCTTGAGGTTGGCGTTCTTGCCAAAGGTGTAGCTAAATTCGTTGGTGGCGTTGTTCGTGCCGAGGTAGAGGCAGTTGGTCAGGGTGCAGGTACCAAACTGTTGGTATATAAATCCGGCCATTCCTTGCTTGCCGCTCTGCGTCGTGGCGTCGAACGTTCCCTTGACGACGCAGTCGGTGAACTCAACTCTGGCATCGCTGCGTACATGGTGAACCATGCCCGCCACTCTGCATGGACCATCTTTATAGCTGCTGATGAGAATCACATCGCTGACGCAACCGGAGATGGTGTTTGTGCCAAACGCGGCAAAAATCAATCCGGACAGAAAGCTGCCGCTCGATGTGATCCGCCCTTTGGTGTGCAGGTTGCGGATGGTGGCGCCATTCACATACAGAATGGGGGCTATCCCATCGGCTGATCCGGTATTCCAGTCGATCGTCAGCGTATGTCCCTGTCCGTCGAACGTGCCTCTGTAAACCATGCCGGCCGTTCCCGCCATCACGATGTCCGTGCCGAGGTCGATGTCGGCGGTCATCTTGGCGTTGAGCCCGGTCTCGCCATTTTTCACGCGTTCGCAGAACGCCTGCCAGTCGGCCTTCGAGCCGATGCTGATTTCGTTGCCCTGTGCCCACGCCGGCGTGGTCAGCACGAGGGCAAACAGGAAGAGGCAGAGCCTCTGAATGATGTTTTTCGTTTTCATATTCATTTTGAGATTGAAATTAAACCATTGAGTTTTGAAATTTGAAGTTTGAAAATAATTATTTGTTATGATTTGTTCGATTTGTCCCGAGTTGTGAGATTTACTCGCCTGTCGGTTCATCAACTCGTCTCGGCGAAGCCGACTGAAGGAGTACGCCTCACGGCGTAGACATGTTGATGAACCGACAGGCGAGTAAATCCTAAAAATCTTTCCAAATCCTACAATGTTTATCATTATATATAGGGTTGCGGGTTATCGGGGGCGCGCCCGTTTCCGGGTGGAGCGGAACATGATAAATCACGCCCCTGCGCCTGCCGCGCCCCCGATGAAGAGAGCGGGTTAATTGTCCCACGGCGAGGACGAGGAACGGCTCGTGGTGGTCTGGGCGTCATCCTCGTCGTCGCCAAAGATGTTATCCTTCGACAGGGCCGGCCCCGTTGCGGGATCGTCGTCGTCGCCGATGGGCACGCTGATGGAGCCGGCGAGGATGCAGTTTTCTAACTCGATGAGTTTCGATTTCATTTCTGGTTTGATGTACTTTTTCATTTTGTTTGAATGTTTATAAAGTTGATTTTGAATGTTTATAAAAATGGATTGGTAATTTTCAGTCGGCTACGCCGAGACGAGTTGATGAACCGACAGGCGAGTAAATCCTACAAATCATTCCAAATCCTACAAATTTTATCATTATCTATTTGTCTTATTTGTCCGATTTGTCCCAATTTGTAGAATTTCTGTGCCGTGAGGCACACTCCCTCAGTCGGCTTCGCCGAGAAATCTTCCAAATCTTTCCAAATCCTACAATGTTTATCATTATATATATATTTGTCTTATTTGTCCCGATTTGTAAGATTTCTACGCCGTGAGGCGTACTCTTTCAGTCGGCTTCGCCGAGACGAGTTGATGAACCGACAGGCGAGTAAATCTTCCAAATCTTTCCAAATCCTACAATGTTTATCATTATATATAGGGTTACGGGTTATCGGGGGCGCGCCCGTTTCCGGTTGGAGCGGACCGTGATGGATCACGCGCCTGCCGCGCCCCCGATGAAAAGAGTGTTTTTACTTCACGACTACCTTACGGCCGTTCACGATGTAGACGCCTGCGGGCAGCTGGTGGCGTGCGGCGTCGTCGAGACGGTCGGCCACGCGGCGGCCCTGCAGGTCATATACCGGACCGTCTGCCGTGTCTGCCGTGCCTGCTGCGTCGTTTGTAACACCATCGATGCCCGTGGTGATGGTTACGGTTACATTCACCGTTTTGTCGCCGGTGATGGCGGTCGTCTCCGAGAAGCCGCCGTCAAAGGCGAGCGCATAGGTTTGGTTCGCGTCATACGCCGCACCAAGTACCTCCTTAGCTGTGGGCAGCTGTACTTTTCCGCCCTTGTTGGCATAGCGCACGGCTACCTCGTTGCCTTTGTAGGTGAATGCAACCTTGTAGACATGCTTCTCCTCCTTGTCGGTGAGCAGCGGTTCGTTGTCGCTGCCGAGCTTTTGCCCCCACACCCGCTCGCTTCTGCCGTTCTGCAAGCGGTAAGCCACTTCGCCGCTTGCAATCTGCTCGCTGCCTACATGCACGCCCCGCTCTTCGCCGCAGGCATCGCGGTAATAACAATTCTTTATCTTGGCATTGGGAGCAAAGGTGTAGCTGTTATTGCCGGCGTTGTTCGTGCCTGTGTAAAGACAGTTGTTAAGCGTGCACTCGCCATTATTGTAGCGGGCAAAACCTGCCCAACCCTCTTTCGCCGCACTTGTCAAGCCGTTGAACGTGCCCGAAGAAACACAATCGTCGAACGTAACATTGGCAGAGGTCTTGATGTTTTTTATAAAACCGGCAGAACCGGAACGATTGTTAGCATCGCATCTGATGTTTACCTCGCTCACGCAGTTGGAAATGGTGCAAGACACATACGCCTCGGAGATAAGTCCCGACGCAAACTCGTTGCGGGTGGTGATTTGTCCTTTTGTGCGCAAGTTCATAAACGTGGCGCCTTCCACCAAACTGAATGGCGCGATATTGTCGCCCGTCCAGTTCATCGTGATGCTGTGCCCGTTGCCGTTGAAGGTGCCGGCATATTTCTGTCCGCCTCTGGTGCCCACCATCGTGATGCTCGTGCCGAGATTGATGTCGGCATCGAGGCGGGCGTTGAGCGCGTTAAGACCAACTTCGTTCACCATAAAGGCGAACATTTCCCACTCGTTTTTGTCTTTTATCAGAACGGTGTTATTCTCGTCGGTGCGCACAACGATAAATTCCTGTGAGAAAGAATGGGCATCGTAGCGGTCGGTCTGTTCTTGCTTAAATGTTAGAGTGGCTCTGCCGGTGGTGCCGCCGAACGCAAGATTGCCCGCTTTGGCATCGGTAACGCGAATTATGTCGGGGTTGTTGCTGGTGATGCTGAAACCGGAATTGTTCTTATCAAAATCGGTTTTGCTGGCGGTGAGCGTTTTCACAAAGTCGAAAGCATTGGGCAGAGCGTGCCCGGCGTTACTGCCCTTGCTTAAGATAATATTCTCGACACCGTTAAGATAAAAGGTTACGTTGTCGCGCTTAACAAAAATCTTCGTGCTGCACTCGTCTTTGGCATAAGCTATGGTGGCGTCAATCGTTACGTTTATTGTCGATGTGCCTACGCTTTTCGGCGTAATCGTTCCGTCACTTTTCACCTCTGCCACATTTGTGTCACTGCTTCTGTAATGCCGCTTGCCGGGATGTCCGTTCAGCACGATGCCGGCTTTAAATGGGTTCGACGTTACATACGTAAGGTATTCGTTCTTAAAAAATCTTGCGTTGGCTTCGTCCACGTATCTTACTCTGATAAAACGAAACTCGCAATTCTTTTTGCTGCTCGAGTTCTTGCATAAAACCGAGGCTGACGGCGCATCCCAGCTGTAAAGTTTGCGATAATACAACTTCGTTTCATCGTGAGTGGCTTCATAACCGTTGGTGCCGCTGGTAAGATAAACTCCCTTGCTTTCATTGTCTATGCAGTATATCTCACGTATGCGATAGCCGGGGGCTACGCTCACGGTCATTGTGCCGCCGCCTTTAAGGCGGAAGCGGCGCTTGCTTGATATAAGATGACTTGAAATCTCCGATTTCGTAAACTCGATCGTAACGACATCTCTTTTAATCCTCGTGATGTCGTTGCCTCGTTTATAGTCTAAGGCATCGAATTTCACTTCTTGCGCCCACGCTGCGCAGTTAAGCGCGGCGAGTATCAGGAAGAAGCAGAACCTCTGAATAACGTTTGTTGTTTTCATATTAAATTAAAATTGAAATTAAAAAATTAAATATTCTTTTGGTTATCGGGGAGCGTGGCGTAGTTACTACGTTTTCCGGAAGACTTCCTTGTATGTTTCTGTCTGTCCCCGGTTACGTCGTACAAGATGGTTGATCGTGTCTTTGGAAAGGGAATCCAAAAGATGCTTGTGGGCCAAGCCGTCGAACGGTTCTTCAAAAGGACGGAGATAAGACAGCTTTTCCTTTCGCATGGTGATTTCGATGAACTTTTTATCCATCTCAAGTGAAAAGCCAATGATGATCTCGTCTTGTTCATTTTTTAAGATATATACCCAACAGGTCTTCTTCATCTTTGCTATTTATTAGTTTTGTTGCAAAGTTATCAAACGAAGAACGATGGGGTGTTTCATGGTTGTAAAAAGATGTGTCATATTTGTAATTCGTAAAGAATGGGCAAGTTTCTTTACGACATGTCATCGGGCGGGTCCTTTCGGTTGTTCTTTTTCTCTCTGGAAATAGATTTATATTCAGAAGGCGACATTCCGTAGAAAGCGCGGAAGCAGCGGTTGAATGTGGCTCGGGAATTAAATCCTGACATATATTCTACCTCGTTGATGTTCAAGTCTGGATTGTTGGTGAGCAGCGAAGCCGCGTGCCGCAGCCGGTAGCCGTTGATAAACTCGCTGATGGTGGCTCCGTCGGCATACTTGCGCACGGCATTGGTGATATAGACGGCATTTGTTCCAATCTGCTTTGACAGAATATCGCGGTTCAACTCCGTGTTTTTATAGATTTTCTCATTCTGCATCAGATCGCATAACTGGCGGTAGATTTTCCCCTCGCGGTCAAGCTCCTCTTCCGGAACAAGCCTTGCGGCGGTCTCCATATCGCTTTCTGCCTTGCGGTATAATAGAATGGAGTCGTACAAAGCCCTGTTTTTGCGGCGCAAGCGTCGGGTGTAGATGATGTACAGGATAACGGCAACAAGCAATAATGCCACGATGATGAGCGAGAGATACAGGCGCGTGGTGATAACCTCGTTGCGGAGCATGAGCTTGTCCACCTCGAAGATGGTGCGCAGTTCGTCGAGCTGATTGGCAAGCTCGGTATTGCGCAGTTTGTCCTTGTGTGGGATGACGACTCTGTACATTTCTGCCGCTTCCTTGTACCGCCCTGCCTCCGTGTATAAATCAGCTTGCTGCATCTGCACGGTGAGCAAGCTGACGGAGTCGCCGGCGGCAGTCATGATGCCCATGTTCTCGTTGTTGCAGGCAATCGCGCGGTCGTACTGTTTTGTGGCTGCATAGTAGCGGGCTTTCACTTGAAGGAGTTTGAAGCGGGCGACGGACTTGCGCCCTTCGGCATATTTCTCAGCCAGCTGCAGCAATCCCTTTGCCCGGTCGTAATGCCCCGTCTCTAATTCTGCAATGGCAGCCGCCAGCGTGCAGTAGAGATAGCGTCCGTTGAGTAACGGCGTGTTACCTTTCTTCAGAGCTTCCTGCTTGTATTTGTCGATGACCGCTTTCCATTCTGCGCTTTTCACTCTTAGCTTTTCATATTTTCCGAGTCCGTCGAGTATTTCGCCCAAAACGTTATAGGCAGAGAGCAATTGAGAAATCTCATCTTCTGTGGAGAGGGCGGCTATACTTTCCTCAATGGTCTTTTCCGCTTCCTTGAAACGCCCCATTGTCTGGTAGATACATGCCAAGCCATAGGTGGAAGTGCCCAAGCCATAGTTGCTCTTTCTTCTTCGCGCATCGGCATACATTTTTTGGGCTTCGAGCAATGCGGTCTGCACTTTGTCTTCGTAGAGATAACTTTCTATCAGCACGTTCCACGCATTGTAGTAATAATCCCATGTCCCGTTCTTTTTCATGGCACTGAGAACTTCGGGCAAATAGTGTTTTATGCTGTCGGTCATCTCGTAGTTGTAATAACAATACAGCTGGGTGACGCGTGCCTGGGCTTCTGCCTCCTTGTCTTTTTGTCGTAAGGCTTCGGCAAGATATTCACGGATACAGCGTAATTCATAGTTCATGTTATCTTCAGCGGCTGCTAACCGGCAAAGATATCTGTAAGCCTGTAAAAGTTGTTCTCCTTTGAGATGCTTCATCTCTGTCCGCACGGAATCAGTCGGAGTGGTGGCACACATTCTTCCCACGGAGAGTGTAATGATAAACAGCAATGTGATAAAATGTTTCATTTTCAGTATATTTTCAGTTTTTCAGATTCATAGATGTAACAGGTTTATTGCCCTTTTCCCCCTAAAGTATATCCCTCAGGTTGTAGCAACGACAGCCCTGTTTGAGCTGTTTTCCACCCCTGCCGGCGCCACCAGCATCAGGACAAAGAGGAAGAGACAGAGCCTCCGAATGAGGTCTGTTGTTTTCATTTGACATAATCTCGTTCACTTTATGAATAACTTTTTTGGCTGATTATGAATTAAAAATATTTCTATGTTCTTGTTTTCTCATATCACATTCCTGTCTGCTGAATTTCGCATGTCGGACGGTTCGCTTCCGTGCTATTCCGCAAGGAATATTTCTGCGAGAACAGCAAAAGACTATACAAAAATAACAAAAAGCGAGTTGTGAATTTGAACTTTTTAGTAGAAAGGCTATTTTAAAGGCGTCATCGCACCCTAAATACCTTAATATCCCCTTAAAAACACTTAATAAAAAGATTGGAGAAAAGAGAATAAAAATGTATCTTTGCAGTCGTTATAAAAAGTAAAACGACAACAATGATCACTCATTACCTCAGTGAAAAAGTTTCGGCCTTCCTGCGGTCGCGTGCCGAAAACACCATCGAGCGGCACCGCATTATCGTATATTTGCTGCACTCCGTTCTCGTTGTTACCGTCATCTCTTTGCAGTTCATGGGGCTTGGAGGTTCGCAGGAAGAGGTGCCACAGACGATGAGCGGCATCCATCTGGCGGCGTGCCTCCTTTCGCTTTCGCTCTACCTCACGCGGCGGTTAACGCTTTCCAAGGCTTTCTCGCTCGTGGCGCTCGTGGCGCAGTGCACCATCGCCGTGCGCTTCTTTTATTTCGCTACGGTGCGCCCCGACTATTTTCTGCAGCTCATCCTTATCAATCAGATAACATCGCTGCTGGCGATCTTCTTCCTTGTGATGAGCTTTGTCCGATTCACCCCCTTCGTCGTCTCCATCATCAGCGTGACCAGCTACGGTTGTATAGCCTCTTATCTTCACGAGCCTGCGCTTTGGCAACTGTTCGGTTTCTTCCTTTTCGTGCAGTTTTTCCTTTGTGTGCTGGGCGAACTGCTGCAGCACAATGTGATGAGCGTGTCGAAAGAGAATACCGACCTGCACCACCGTGAGACGGCATTGATGCACGCCGTCAGGCTGAACAAACGGGAGATAGAGGCCTATCTGCGCATGAGCAGCAACGACCACCCGTCGCCCGAGGACACCGACCGCCTGTTTTCCATGCTCAAGCCGAAATCGCAACGCAACCTCGTCAACGCCGTGCGCCTGCATCTGAAGAACCACTTGATGGACGACTGCGACCTCGCCCAACTTTTCCCTTGTCTTACTAAATCGGAAACGGATGTGTGCCGTCTCATCCTCGCTGGGAAGAAGCGGGGCGAAATCAGCCTACTGCTCGATAAAACGGAGAACAACATCGATGTAACGCGCAACCACATCCGCAGGAAGTTGAATGTGCCGCAGAAGGAAGACCTCAGGCAACACCTCGTGGCACTGCTGGTGGAGAGGCAGTAGTCGGGCGTAGTAGTAGTGGTAGATACTGCAGGAAGCCCGTTTGTCCTCATATAGTGGATTTCGGAAATTCCGTTTTGGGACAAAATCAATCGGCATGTAGAAACAGAAGACTTCCAATCCCCTGTTCGTGCGTTCCAATATTTCTTCCTTAATGTTCATAGTTCCTCGGATAATATTTGTGCGTCTCCCATGTAACCTTTCAGGATACCGTCCTTGTAGGCATTGAGTCTTTGCAAGGCTTCCACTCTCCGAAAGCCTTTGAAGGGAAGCGCGTCCTGTCTTGATTGCAATATACAACCCTTTGAAGGGATAAACCACATGATTACAGGAGACATAACGGTAGGGGATGTCCTTGCTATTTCTCCATCGTGCCAATGAGGCTTTGGATATGCCGAGAAGCCGCAGAATATCGGAAGAATTCAATTCGATCTTTTCTTCCAAAACTGCATAGTCCCGTTTAAGTTCAAGCATGAAACCTGTAATCCGATCCATACTTTCTTTCAAGGAATGTATATCTTCCAAAAAGGATGCGGGGAGCATGTTACTATCTGTCATCACGTGTCAATCTTTTTTCTCAATAGCCTCCATCAAGTCACGGAACTCGGACAGGTTGTCTTGCTTTTTTACTACGCGGTGGGCAAAAAGTATGATATACTGAATCATTCTTTTGTGCTCCACATAAAAATGAGACCGATAAAAGTAGTTATGATACAATGTGTTACAGACTCAAGTTCGAGTCTCTCGTACGCACCGCAAAGAGCCGTTAAGATTGTCTTAACGGCTCTTTTGTTTATATTCCGCATAACCGATTGTACGGACAAGCATTGCATCTCTTGGTATCAGGCGTTGGACTAAAGTCTGTTTTTGGATCGAATATCTCCCTCAACACGTTCTTCAAACGCTCCTTAAACTCTTCATAGTACTCCTCCACATCATTGATCTTCTCCTTACCCAGCTTCAAAACAGGATCATAATTCTCGCCCATCGAATGCTGTATGAATAGCAATGCCGGACTTACAGGCAGTCTTCTATCGTTCCATTGTTCACTATGCCGCACGATAATTGAGTAAAAAATAGACTGTAGAAAATAATCCGTATGCCTCAAAGAAATATCATCCGTTGAAAATACGTCTTCAATAGTATTGGTTGTTTTCGATGGCGTATTGCCCGTTTTATAGTCTATCACCCGTATGTACCGCCCCGTTTCATCACGCTTCACCTCATCCAATCGGTCGATATACCCGCCAATCTTAAGTACTCTACTTTCTCCTAAGACGGGGAACTCTATGGTTGCATAGACGTCTTGCTCCAATGCTTTAATCGTAAACGGCACCAATCGTCTGTCTATCTCTAACAATTGTCTCAAATATCCAATAATAACTTCCCGATTAATTATCTGAAGTCCATTATATTCTATCGATGCATGCTTTTCTTTCAACTTAAATAATTCTTCGGCGAAAGCTCTGTCTACAATCTCTGCAATCACAGCTTTATTGTTCAACAAGGCATCCAAATCTTCCTTACGTATTTGCAACGAACGGATTAGTTTTAATTTGCCATCTGCTTCTTCTATTTCTTCTTTCGATGCAAAATGTAAATATGCCAGTTCTGCACTGCGATGGAAGATATTACCGAATATACGATTATCGATCTCGCCTCCTTCGTCCTCGTCTGGTTCCTTTATCCCCAACACCATATTATAGTAGAATTGAAGCTGGCAACGCAGGTATCTATTGATCGCCGTGGGCGATATTTTTGTAAACGAATTCAATATCGTTATTATCTCATCTGTCTTTTCTATCGGCGTTCGATGTGGCATTACGACCTTTTGCCCAGCCCTCAACATTACGTATTTGATATTGAATTCGCTCTCTATCATCAGCTGCAACATGAAACGGCTCATCTCTCCGGTCTTTCCATCTTCGGCAGCCGTATTGTATGCAAGCGTTATATCGGAACTTCGTTGCAGCAGACTATAGAAATAGTAAGCATATATCGCCACCTTATTATCTATGGTTGTCAAACCGAATGCCTTACGAATAGAATAAGGAATAAATGAGGCATCATTCACTCCCTTGGGCATGTTTCCTTCGTTGCATGACAATACAAGAATGTGATCGAAGTCGAGATTTCGCGTTTCGAGTACCCCCATAATCTGCAAGCCAATAGCTGGTTCTCCGTGAAAAGGTATACTCGTAGACTGTATCAACTGCGAAATCAGCCGCTGAAAAGTAACGCCATCTACCGTAAGATCACCATTTTCAATGAGCCCCGCCAACCTGTTAAGCAACGTGTACATACGGAATAAGGACTCCTTAAACAGCGGATCGTAATCTTCTTTTGCCCGAATGCCGATACGTCTTAGCAATTCAATCATCCAATTTGCCAACTGTAAGTTGCGATCACCGTCAAGACGACTGATATCTTTGAAAAGAAAAGCTAAGTTATCATCCGTTGCAAGCTCTCGTATCGAAGGATAATAACGTCTATTCTCCTGTAAATTCTTTAGCAAGTCTACACAGTTTTCCGATACAAATACCGCATACGGATGCCTCAACACCGCACTCACATTACGCAAACGAAACTTATCTGTATTCGAAACATGCCCCACGGTCTGCAATTGAATCAATGTATTTATGAAAGAAGAAACCGGCGATAACGTTAATGGATATCCCGTGGTTATGTTCACATTCTTAACAGTATCCGGCAAACAATGGATAACTGTTTGAAGTAAACCTTCATCTGCAAGCACTATAGCAGTCTTTCGTCCTGCCTGCACGCGCTTCTCGTCTTGCAGCCATCGGCTTATATATCGGGCTTGAGCATCTTCTGTCGTTGCTGACAGGTAGGTTATCTCCTGTTTTCGGTTCAAATTATCATAAATAGCTCCATCCGTCACATCGAGTTCATTAGGATAACGAGACAGGTACTGTGATACGAAATGACCGGCCTCATGGGTATTATGTGCCGGTGACTTAGGCATAAAATAGCGGTCGAAATCCCAATAAAACCGGGCTTTCCCCTCCTTCATTAGCCGATCACAGATGGTTAATTCCGCTTTCTGCATCATGTTGAAGCCGACAAATATATAGGTATCATACTCAAAGACGATATCTTTATCTAAAACAACCTTACGATACAAGGCTCCTTCATAGGCCAATCCCTGACGTTCCAAACAAAGATTATAGTCATGATAGATCGTCTCAAAATTGCTCCAAAGTGACAAGAAACGCTGCTTTAACTCCGAATTATGCTCTTCATTAAAATTGTTGAAGAATTTTTGTAAGGCTTTTTTCTGATTATCCGTAAGGTAAGAAACATCATCAAACTCATGAATATTCTTCAGATTAGCGAACACCTGATGAGCATCTGCCATGTTCTTATCCAAATCATCGAAATCGGCCAACAGCAATTGTCCCCATCCATAAAAATGATCCAATGTCTCGTCAATTTTAGTACAAGCTGTGAATGTTTTATGCAAATCGCATATCAACTTGATTTGATCGCCTTCCATTAACTTGGAATGCCGTCTGAATAATTCGCTTATAGTGATGTATGTCGGGGCCCAAATGGGCTTTCCGGCCACACGAACCAAATATTCATTCATGAAAAGCGAGGCACGTTTGTTCGGAAAAACGACAACTATCTTCGATAGGTTTGTGCCGTATTTACGAATGATGTCCTCTGCCACATATTCTAAAAATGCTTTCATCTCACTTCGCTTATTATATTACTATACACATACCATAGATATCCCGACACATTCCGATACCCCATATCGCGAAGCAATGCCATGTATTGTCTTACTTGAGCATGGTGCTCTTCTCGCTGTACAGCAAACTTAAAGTCGATGACTATCATCTCTTTACCATCAGTCAGCACCCTGTCGGGACGGTGTTCCACCACCCTATCATTGCTTCCATCAAGATGTACGATCGAACATTCATTAAATATCGTCCATCGGTCTGAGAACCAATCTTCCACACGCTTATCTTTAAGTCGCTCTCTCAGCATAGTAATCAATTTCTTCTGCGTAAGGTTATGATCGTAAAGCACACCCTCTTTTTCTAATTCGGTCAATGCCGAATTAATGTCCGCCGCCGTCCTGATATTGGAAAGCACGTTATGCAGAATACTTCCAATCTTGACATAATCGGGCAAAGTCTCCTCTTCTTCTTCCACATTCTCTATAAAACTGCGGCTTTTATTGCTCTGCCGGAACTCTACATTCATATCAAAAGATACGATATCGATATTCTCCGTATCTATTGGTTGCTTAAACACATTACGCGAGATATTCGTTTTTTTATTATTCTGCGAATAATCTTCCAATGATCCGTACTCCAAACTTACGATTTCTTCAGCATTTTCGATATCGCCGACTAATACACATTTCTCCAACGTATCGGTCACTATGGGCAGACAAGTCTCTATCAACTCTGTTCTGATACCGCTCTTTCCCCGCTTTCCGAACACCTGCAAAGAACATTTGGCACGCGTAAAAGCAACATAAAGCAGGTTCAGATTGTCGACCACATTCTGCAAATGTTCGTGCAGGTAATCTTGTTCATAAATGGTACTTCGCATCTGCTTCGCAACGAAGTCTATCGGAACGAGCGGTAATTCATCGAAAGGAGCCTCGGTGGGCTTGCACCATATCGTAGATACTTTTTCCAACTGCCAATCACAGAACGGCATGATAACATGCTCAAACTCCAATCCTTTACTCTTATGAATGGTGATTAGCCTAATTCCATCTATCTCGTCTCCTGCGATGGTCTTACTGTGAATAGTCTCATTCCAATACTCTACGAACGAATCTATATCCGAAACATTGTCGCTGATATATGAATTCAACTGATCATAGAACGAACATAAGTACGCATCTTCATGCTGCAACGAACCGAGATTGAATATGATATAGAGTTTTTCTACCAAATCTCTGAGTGGTAGACGCACCAAACTATCGGTATAATTCGAGAAATCTTTGGGCAACAATACCGTCATATCTTCCCTATCCCCAATCAACGTACTCTCCGAATACACAGAACCGGAAGTAACTTTACAATAGGCTTTAGCAAGATTTGCAATTGCTAACCGATCATTAGGATGCATCAACACATGCAAGGCATCGATAATTATGTTTACAGCAAGCGACGCATCCAAGCGAAAAGCCTCATCGGAAACGAGACGTACATCGGGCATCTCGCGCATAAAATAATCGGCTACCTCTTGTATAATGCCATTAGAGCGTATGATAATGGCTATCTTATTCAATGGAACATGATGTTCTATCAATTCTTCCAAGGCCTCTTTCAGGCGTACCATCATTTTATCGTGATAGTCCTTTTGCGGTAAAAGTTCGATATGCACATAACCTTTCGTCGGTTTACCGGCCGGAAGTTTCTGCTCCACATCGGCATAAGCCCTGTTCAACTGTCCGGCTTCTACAGCATTATCTTCTTCCACCTTTCGATACTCCCAATTTGCAGCGGCCTTAAAAAAGGCATTATTAAAATTAACCACATTGGCTTCCGAACGGTAATTCACATCCAATCTCTCAATCATCGTACTTGTATCTGCCGTAGGAAACTCTTTTTCAATATCATTCAGCAGACGCCAGTCACCCGATCTCCATCGATAAATGCTCTGCTTCACATCTCCGACAATCAAATTCTCGGTATCTTCATGACTCATACACTCATCCAACAACACCTTGAAGTTGCGCCACTGTATGGTACTTGTATCCTGAAACTCGTCTATCATTACATGGTGCAGCTGCGTACCGATCTTTTCAAAAATGAAAGGAGAATCGCTTTCATCTATCAAAGACGATAACAATGCCTGCGTATCGCTTAACAAAAAACGGTTGGCATCGGCATTCATCTCTCTTACCTTTGCCTCAATACTGCTCAACAAACGCAACTGATTTAAATGTTTCAATGTAATATCTGCCGATTTATAAAGCGTAAGCTGCTTCGGACGTATGCGTTCAGCATCCAAAAGCAGTGGCAACAGTTCCGACTGAACCAAATTAAGCAATGGCGATCCCTGAATTCTATCTCCTTTTTTTACCCAATTCATCGGCTCTTCAAGAGCGTCTGTTACACGAGTTTTCAACAATTCGTTATCCTCGAATACGCCATTTCGTAACTTTATAAAATACCCGCATACACCCGACTTGCCATAATTAAAATCGGCAATATCGATACCATTGGCAGACAAGATATCGAAAAATGTCTCGGCAATTGTCAACAGATTATCTTTAGCCTTGTCTCTTACCGCACGTAATTTATCCGTATATTCCTTGAAAAAACCTTTCTGTTTAAGTTTTTCGGTCAGTTCACCCTCGTTTTGCCTATAGAAATCCTTGAAAATATTCTCACCGAACCGCTTTAAAAGACCGATTATATTCCAACTCTTATCATCGGATATATTCTCGCGAATATAACTCATGATCCATCCGAGCTCCTTACTTGCCGGCACAAGTTCCTCTATCAACGTATCTACAGCCTGCTGCTCTATCTGACGATCGTTCAGTTCAATGCGTAAATTTGCTGTAAGATCGAGCTCTCGAGCAAGGTTTCGTAAGATGCTCTGAAAGAAAGTATCGATAGTTTCTACCCTAAAATAGCTATAATTATGTACCAGATTAGATAGAGCAACCTTGGCTTGAGAGGCAATATATTCCTCGGTTGCCCCCGTTATTTCAATCACCTTATTCAAATATTCCTCTGAATCCGGAAGATGGTGGGCTATTCCGTACAACTGACTCAATATGCGCATCTTCATCTCTTCCGTAGCCTTATTCGTAAAAGTAACGGCTAAAATATTGCGAAAGCTGTCAGGATTGTCGATAAGCAGTTTTATGTATCGCGTTGCTAAAGTAAAAGTTTTTCCGGTACCTGCACTCGCTTTATACACTGTTATCGGACGGTATCTGTTCTGCACGACACCGCTGCATGTCTGCGTTTCAAGACCTTTATGAAACAAATCCAAGCCAGAATTATTTTCCATATCAGATAATATCGTTGTATCTGCAAATTTAAGAAAAAAAATGAAATAAACAGAACGTAATAACCAAAAGAGAGAAAGCCCTTTATAAAAAATAAATGCCAACAGCAGAACTGTTGGCAAGACATCTTAGTTTTAGTAGTCGGTACGAGAATCGAACTCGTATGCCAAGATTGAGAATCTTGTATCCTAACCGTTAGATGAACCGACCATCACGGAAAACATTATTTGTATCCCTTGCGGAAGCTGGGGGATTCGAACCCCCGGTACGCTAACGCGCACGGCAGTTTAGCAAACTGCTGGTTTCAGCCACTCACCCAAACTTCCTTGTTTGTATTTATTGCTGATAGCATTTTTTCCAAACGTGGTGCAAAGGTAACGGTTTATTTTTATTTATCCAAATCTTTTGACTTGTTTTTTAAATTCATCTATCAATGTCAAACACTTATTTTTAGCGTTGAAAACATTCTAATTCTAACAAGTCTTTATATACAAAAAATATTATTTTAATATTTAACACTTAAACTAAACATAACTTCTCTTCCCCTTAATGGAAACTCAAAATATTGGTAATTAGCACCACTATATAAAGATTCAGTATAGTATTTACGATTTAAAAGATTTGTCGCACTAAATTTTATGGCAAGAAACTTTAAAACATCATATCGTAATCCTGCATTAAGAAAATAGTTAGTAGAATAATGCTTTTGTGTGATTTCAATTATTGTTTGCGAGAAATCCGTATATAAACGTAACCTCTTTATCGGGAAAAAATCTAATCGTATTGCATAATAAGCATTTCTTAAAATACTATGGTCATACGAAAAACGATCTTTACCTTTCCAACTTATATTACCAACACCTGAAACATTGGCATGTAGCCAACTCAATTTATTCCAATTAAGAGATAGATTACTGCTAAATACATTATATCTGATATAATCTTCGACCGTATTCTGTGAAAGAAACGACTTATTATATGAATAACGATTTCCATAATTAAATGTTATACCCAAAGAGCGAAATATCTTTTTTAACGACATGGCTACACTCCACGATGATCGGTCATTATCTCTCCAGACAGGCCGAATAAAGGTTGCATCATCTGTATAAGAATAATTCAGGAAATAATCATTCTTAGCATGCATCCACCCTATATAGATATTCCATGACAGCATATCGAAAGTATTAATATAGGCCAAACGAAGATTTGCTATCGACATTCGTTCTACAGACAAACTGTCTATCATCTTAGAATAAGTACGATAATTATGATTAAGAATACCATTAAAGAACATCTTTTCAGTATCTCCATTCCGGTTATATCCCAAAGATATATCAGCAGTCAGCATATTATTTAATTTATATTCTAAATCTACAGATGGAGAAAATAACACTTTATTGCTATTTTTATGCCTCCAGCCATAGTTATAAGAAAGAAATTCCACCGGCAAAGAAATATCCATATATCCTTTATCAAAACTGATTTCATAAGTTGGCTCTATAGTATTGAGCCAATACTTACTCGCTTGATGCGAGACCTTATCCGTTGCCAAAGTATTATACTTATATTCAAGTATATAGCCGAAAGTAAGACTATTACCAAATACATCAAAGGCCGTACTCACACGATTGCGCATAAAAAAGTTATACATATCTATCGGTTGAAGCCTTCTATCCCACCCCTTAAATAAAGATGTTAGTTTTTCTTTCGCTTTATATGCTCTGATAACGGAAGAAAAAGTATAAAGATGATTGGGAGTATTCAAATCGGCATTAAACGTATTTTGCAGAAAATAAGGGTTACTCCACACCCTTTCACCCACACTGCCAATATTTGATTTTATCTCATTATGCGCATCTTTCAGACCAAGACTACCAAGCACTTCATCATAAAGATACAGTTTTTTCGTGTTTAGTTCATAACGTATTTGTGCTTTTACAATATCATTTCTGTCCTTTATGCCATTTCGTTCGAAGATATTTACGGTATCATTCGATACATAGCGTACGAAAGTACTGTCGTCTTTAAACGTTGTATTGTGATGATACAGCAAATTAGTCCGCAAATTGGCATATTTTGAAAACGCATGAAGATAATTCGCACCTATATAATAAGACTTATTATTCAAATAATAAAGTTGCGATACCGGAGGCGTTTTTACCGTGGGGGAATATAAAAAAGAAGTCGGCAACGGCTCTGCAAGGTATTTATCACTCATTACAGTCATATCTTTCGTCAACGGACTTAAATCTATTCCATTATTATTCATCATAGCCGAAACAAAAAATTGATTTTTGGTTGCTATCCCTATAGATGTCAGTCTGTTATCCCATATCGTTGCCGGAAATCCGATGCCTCCCTCAATCTCTCCAAACGGACGCATCTTATAGTCCTTTTTCAGCTTGATGTTAAGTGTAGCACGATTACTGTTCACCTTATCTTCTAAGGCTCTGATCGGCTGATTATTCTCCATTATTTGTATCTGTGCCACTGCCTCTGCAGGCATATTCTGCGTAGCTTGATTATATCGGTTGCCCATAAGATCGAGCCCCTCAATATTAAACTTATTAATACTCTTGCCTTGATAGATTATTTCTCCGTTACTACCAACTTCGATACCCGGCAGCCGTTTCAGCACATCTTCAAGGTAACGATCTTCTTTCTGGCGGAATGCATCCGCATTATATAGCAAAGTATCCTTATTTCGCTTAATCGGTTCAACCGTAACCGTTACTTCTTTCAGTTTAATGGCAGAGGATATTAGAGTCGCATCATATCCGTACCTATCAGCTTTTATCAATACATTTTGCTTTTTATAACCGATAGCAGAAAACTCCAAACGATGTGCCGCAGGCTGCCAAGCTATAGTATATGTTCCGTCTTGCTTAGTAAATGTATAGGCAAGCAGCGAGTCTTTAGCGTCGAAAAGCTTACATGTTACATTAAAAATAGCTTTGTTATCTGTACTCTTAACCTTTCCCGTAAGCATTTGTGCAAATACGGAAACGGGTAATAGTAGCAGAAAGAACAAATACGAAACAGCTTTCATTACCATTTCAACTCAAGCATATTACTGGGGCGTTTAGGATATGTAGGCTGTTCTTTCCTACCTATCATGGTCCATCCTATAATTTCTTTCGCAAGGTTCAAATAATCTTCAGTCTCATTCCGATATGCCGTAAGCGCCTTTTCCTTGGTTGTCTTGATAATTTCTTTTCCGCCATATAAATACATTTCCCGAAGTTCTTTCGCTTCACCTACACCGTTGTTGATAAATATCCAATTTCGTTTGGTATCGTAGAGATTGATAACCAGCCCGGGCAATCCATAAAACAAATAAGGCCCATAAGGCAGATTTATGCTCTCCGCATACCATGCAATATAATCGCGCCCCGCATAAGAGCAGGTTGCTTTCTTGCAAACAATATTATTGATAACACTGTCTTCCTGCACTAAAGTCCAATTAATCGCCGGCGTAGGTATCGTATATTCATACTTCCGCAGATTTCGGCATTGCACAGTGGTTTGCTTTGTCAGCAAATTCGTTAAAGTTACCCAATAGTATCTCCGTTTAAATGCAGCAGCATCGAAACTCTTATTTGCCTCCGGGTTATGCGCATTCTTTCGGCTTTGGGCACAAAAATCATTGATAGAGTCGGTTAATATACAATAATAATCGGCAAATCGCACATATTTATCCGATATCTGCAAGATGGTTTGCGCCTCAGTATATTTGCTTTTAGTAGAATCTCTTAAAAACAAAAGTTTATAATAAGCAGAAAACCGCGCAGAGTCGCAACGCACCCTTTTAGTTTTTTTGTATGCATACATTCCCCCATCAGGGCTTTGCAGTTGGGGTATCTGTGCTCTTATCTGTACAGAAGATATAAATAACAATAAAAAAATCGACAAGCTCTTCATTCTTCTTAAGAATAAAGGCCGTATAGCCGATACCGCAGCTTTATAATTATAATAGAATTATTTAACAGCAAGAATTCCGCCATTAGGTCGTGATGTCAAAACCGCAGGCTCTTCCAAATTTGCTTCTTCGAACTTTGCAATAGCCTCCTCTTTACTTTCTGCATGGAACATATATTTTGTTCCGTCAGCATACGTCACATAATACTTATAAGCAGATGCCGTTTCCGGAACGAGTGCACCAATAGCCATAAAAGCTACTATTCTTTATTTTCATCGCATATTCTCGTCTATAAACGATAACGGGAGCAAGTCTTTCACGCTATCGATGCAATATACGCCCTCGGTACCATAGAGCAATATGCGTATCGGACTTTTATACCTGTCTTCTATCTCTAGTATAACTTGCCGGCATGCACCGCATGGCGTTACCGGCTGCTTAAGCAGGCCATCGCTGTTCTTTGCGGCAACAGCCAACGTTCGTATAGGCTGGTCGGGGTAATTGGCCTGTGCTGCAAAGATGGCAGTACGCTCTGCACAGAGCCCTGAAGGGAACGCCGCATTCTCTTGGTTGGCACCTATCATAATCTTACCGTTGTTTAACCGCAAGGCCGCCCCCACATAAAACTTGCTATAGTTGGCATACGAGTTATCGGTAGCTCGGATGGCTTCGGTCAGTAGCTCTTGCTCTTCCTTGGGAAGTTCGGTAAAATCGCACAGCTTTATGCCGATTTCTATCTTAATATTTTTCATGCTTTTATTTATTGTTTAACGTATTCGAATGCTCCGATATCCGGCTTATCATCGCGTGCCCTCCCCCTCCTGTCGGTGGGTAAAGACGTGGCGAGAGATGCTTTACCGATGGCCGAAGACACACTGTCTAACCGGAAATCGTAACTAAGTTTATCGGTATCTATCTTTACAAAGTGCTTTCTTCCGTACTTCGTCGTATCTCTTACATTCTCGTAATCTACCCCAACGAATTTCAAACTGTCGGCCGTAGTTGGTTGGGGAGTTCTGATAACACAGTGATCGAACAGATAATCAACCGTCGGATCATCTTTCTTTCGGGTAACCATCAGCTCATCGTCGGCATAACCGGTTATCAATGTATTGGCACAATTCATAGCCAGCAGCGGTTTCAAGGCACTGCAACGAAAGGCAACACCCCGCTTAGAATCGAACGGATAGAACTGCGCCATGGTACATCCGTTCACAATAGCATCGCCACCATCTATAAACACGCAGTCTTGCAGTGTATTCGTGAACTGCGAATTGCGCAATACAACCTTGCTTTCGGTACTCATCAACCCGTATCCCTGACAATTGTGAATGGTACAGGCATCGAGTGTAAGGGTGGTACGAGTCACATCCGACGAGTCTGCCAGCACACCATTGAACGTGCTGTGTATATCGGTATAAGCAAGAACATTATCATACGAGGAACCACGAAACCTTATTCCTTGCCATTGTCCGCTTACTCTATCATACGGCAGGTAGGAAAACAAACGGTCGAGCCTGTCGCCTCTTAAAACAACATTCTCCGAGGGTGTACCTTCTGTAACCAGCTTACCATACACGTCGATGCCCGCATCATGATGGAAATACAGCACGGTTCCCGCCCCTATCTTCAACGTTGCAGCACTGTCTACCGTAATACCGCCATAAACAATAATCGGTTTCGTACTCGAAATAACGGTATCGTTCTTTACTTTCAGCAATCTTATCACATCGGCATCCCACGAATATGCATTCAGATTAACCTTCTGTATCCGCCCGCTTTCGAGCGTTATAATAAGATTATCTTCTATTTTCTGCGGAGCTTCTTTACGGGTGTACGCCGACGTGAGTTCAACAAAAACGCGCACGCTGTCTTTGTTTCTTACCTCAATACCGCCTGTCTGATAGCCTGCCTCCTTACCTAAATACACGCCATCTATATTAACACGGAAGCCTGACTGGTTGCCCCGTTCCAAACGAATGTTGCTGCATCTGATGCCATCTCCCGAATAATTGTATATCCAAAAAGACTTTGCCGCCGTTGGAACGTTCGAAAACGTGGTGTCCAACTTCAGTGTATCGGTAGAAAACGATAGCTGATGGTCCGGCGACGTAGTAAAAGAATCGTCGTCGGTGCATGCAAACAGCATCATTGCCAATGCTATCGAGGCCAATATTTTATAATATAATTTCATCAATAGTAATAACGTTCATTCTTCCAATTTATTTTCAAAAGCCTATTATTCTATGTGAAAAAATATCGATATCCGGCATTTTTTTGCCCTATCTTAAACGCTAATCGAACTTACAGTCTACCGCATGTTCGGATAAATGCGCCGCCTATATTCTACAAACATATCCTCTAAAGCTATCAGGAACACTATATAAGCATGATAGGAACATGGTATATCTCCGGCGGAAAGACAAAGTATGCCTTTTGCCCCTTTATCGCGCCGATGTACGCAGAAGTTTATATCCAATCAATCCGCCGAGAATAGAGGCGGCAAAGATACCCACCTTGGCCTGTACCATATGCGTTGCATCGGCAAAGGCGAGGGTGGTGACGAACATAGACATGGTAAATCCGATCGATGCAAGAAAGCCGAGTCCCAGCAATCTGCGCCGTGTCATAGAGCGCGACAGTTCGCCTAAGCGCAATCGGGTGAGCAACCACACAGAGAAGATGATGCCTATCGGCTTGCCGAGCAACAAACCCAACATAACCCCCATGGCCACATGATTGGAAAAAACATCGGAAAGATGCATATCGACAAACGACACACCGGCATTAGACAGTGCAAACACCGGCATAATAACGAACGACACCAACGGATGCAAACTGTGTTCAAGGCGCTGCAACGGTGGTATGGCGTTCGCAGTCTCGTCTTTTACTTTAGATATGATCTTCACCTGTTCCTCTTCCAGCGTAATCACATCGTTGGCAGCCGCTTTCTCAAACCTGTTCATCTGCTTTTTTATGCGAGCGATAAAGGCCGCTTCGGGGATCGAAGAATCGGCAGGTATCATAAACGCAGTAAGCACGGCAGAGATTGTGGCATGTACTCCGGACAACAAGAATGCCATCCATACACCGCCGATACCTACGATGCCGTAGAACCATACATTTTTTACACCGAATTTATTTGCCAAGAACATGACGAAAAGAAAGGCCATCCCGATGCCGATATTGGAAAGAGAAATTTCGGAAGTATAGAAGAATGCTATGATTAAAACGGATCCTAAGTCGTCTACAATGGCCAAAGTGGTGAGGAAAACCTTAGCCGAAAGCGGCACACGATCGCCTAACATATAAAGTATGGCGAGGGCGAAGGCGATATCTGTGGCCATCGGGATGCCCCAACCATGTGCAACTATGGGATTGTTAAAGTTAAACAACAGATAAATGAATGCCGGAACAATCATACCGAACACGGCAGCACCTACGGGAAGAGTTACCTTACGGATGCGACGGAGCTCTCCTCCGATAAATTCACGCTTCAGCTCTAACCCTACTACAAAGAAAAATAGAGACATCAGACCATCGTTAATCCAATGTTCCAAACTAAAGTTAAGCAGTGGCCTACCATTGAATAAGAAGCCGAAATGCTGCTCGAAGAACGAAAAATATTGCTCTCTGATAGGAGAATTAGCCAAAACAAGGGCTATAATAACGGAAAATAGGAGGACTATACCACCGGATTTCTCCTGACGCATAAAGTGTTGGGTGGGAATTATTACCCGATGGTTGATTTTTTGTTGATACTTTTCTATCATGATGTAATTGTATTTACGGAAACTGCTTTGCCCATAAATACAAGATGGGAAAAGCCTTTTGCGGTTTTATTTCGAGCTATCCTGAGTTAATTATCGGTTTCCTGTTCTAAAATGCAGACCGTTCCATTTATCATATTTTGGCTACAAAGTTACGAAAAAAAATGAAAATACCAAATCTACATGCTTGTGTAACAGGAGCATAACAGATAGAATATTCAGGTATAAAGAAATGCGTGTCCGGAATATTTACCGAACACGCATCTTAAATCTATACCGTGTTTATCCCTCCGAAAGAGTAAACCGTTATTATTTTCCTACAACCTTAACTGTTTGACCGTTGGCTTTCTTCACAATGTAAACACCATCTTTCTGCATTGCATCGACTTTTACACCCTGCAGATTGTATATTGAATTGACCTGATCGCCGGATGTTCCGTTAACGGTACCGATACCGCTCGGCGTATCTTTAGTGAAGTGGAGCGTGTAGACGGTTTGCGATTTCAAATCGTTCGACAGCGATGTAAGCGTAACATCCCAACCTTCCGCAGTTGTTGCTATGGTTTTCTTGATTAAGGCACCATTTGTTGTGGCCACAATTTTATCAGCCGTCGGCTCTTTATCTGTCTTGAGTTGGTAAGAAAGCGTATTCGGATCGAAATTAGCCACCGGTGTACCATCGACAGAGATACCGCGCAACTGTGAATTATAGACAAGTTCGATATCGTCTACATACAACTTATCGCCCTTGCTGCCCTGCCCGGGATCGGCATTAGTAGAAAGAGTAACGAGGATGGCCTTGCCCTCGACCGACTTATTAACGTAATCGAAAGGCACCACAATGCGCTGCCATGCGCCGCCCTTGCTCTCTATCTTGTTATTCTTCGCTTTGGCCAACACATTACTGTATGCTTTATCCTCGGGATCTTGGTAATAAGTACCGTCGGTAATGGCCGCGCTCATCGTTGCATAGGGGTGCGCTGCCACGGCTTCGCCCTGTGTGAACTTCACCCATACGGCAAGCGAATCGGGCCGTCCGTTCATCAGTGTGTAGAAAGGATCGCCGTTGCTATCCTTTTCTGTAGAACTCATATCGAGCTCCGCATGGTTCTTTTTATCTGACGCAATCGTCGATCCAGCTATCATACAGCCTGTGGTCATGGTCCCATTTGCAACTATAAACAAGAATGAAGCCGATTGAAGTAATACGCTTTTATTCCCATTTGAGCCCGGCCGCATTATTCCTTCAGCGATGAATGTGTAAGGGCCTAAACTCTTCGCTGTACCGGCATACACTCCTTTAGCACTTGCAAAAGAATGCCATGCATTGGGTTCATCTACGGTTCCTTCCTTATGGAAGTTTTCAAAACCCGCATTGGGTAGCTGATAACCACGCCCAAATACGACTTCAATGACCTGCCCTAACGTCGCTTTCATATCGATATGAATAACGGTATAGAGCTTTCCACCCTGTATCTTCGCCTTCAACTCGATAGGAATGTCTTGCAAATTGGGACCGAGCCATGAGCCTATAGATGGATCGTCACCCTCGGTGATCTTCACTATCTGCGATGTTTCCAGCAGCGTAGCGCCATCAACGGTCTCACCTGCAATATCGGGTAATACGATATTACCAACACCAATCTTCTGACCTCCCTGAGACATTACGAAATTCTTCAGACTCAACGTGTACTTATCTCCTCCTGTCGGTTCTACGGAGATTGTAGCTTCTTGCTCACTTGACACTCCATTTACAGAAACTGTCAGCAAGTCTTTATAATCTGTTGCCATGCCTATAATAGAAACGATCAACAGAACAATACTCATAAAAAACTTTTTCATCTTCTACCTATTTTAATTTGTGTGTTATACCCACTGTAGCAAAAATGGGATAAAGCGTTTGCTCTATGGTTTTGAAATTGCTATGATGAATACCGGTAAGCCCCCAGTTCAATTCCGCATAAACACCGAAGTGCTTGTATATGCGCCAATCTGCACCGACACCGATCCCGTACTGCATTCTGCGCATATGTTCCGAAAAATCGTAGTTACCCCGCGTTCCTTCATCACTTCCGAGTTCTATTTTCGCTCCCGTAGGGTTCCCCAAACGCAGGTAACCGTCGTGAGCATAGCCCGTAAATCCGCGTGAAACCACATACGAGACATAGGGGCCTACGCGTAAAGTAACTCTCTCATTTACAGAGAATACAGCCTGTATGGGTATAGTAAACATCCATTCTTTTACTTTGGTGGTTTCGTCGCCTGTGAACATACCACTGATAGATTCTCCTCCACGTACCATATCCATGTGGTAATTCTTCACCCTTGCATCTTCTTCCATATCTTTGGTTTCGAGCCGAAGGCCCACAAAAATACCCAGTCTCTCGGTCAAAGGCTTCTTGGCATCTGCCCCTAACACAATATTCGGTTGTAGTGTGTAGCTATTCAGCTTTCTGATACTTGCAGGAAGTCCAACGGGTGCGGTCCCTCCAATGTTATAACCAACGCGGGCATTCACCGTTACATCATCGATCCATGATTGCGCTGACGCCACATGGCATAAGCCAAACACCATGAGTAATACCACAAAAAGCCTTATATTTATCTTGCAATCCATTTTCTTTTCTATTTCTCGCATATTACCTGAATATCGTCTATCAGCAGCTTACTGCCTATCGCACCCTCGAAATGGTCGCCATTTTTGCTCGAAGAGAACACGATGGCTAGACTGTATCCTTTGTTCTCGAGAAGTTGTTTGTCGATCTGCGCCGAATATTCGAAGTTTACATCGAAGAGTGTCCATGTTTCCACCGTCTTTATGTCATGCAGTTCGGCAATGGCAACGATAAGGGGACTTGTCTTGATATTACTTCCGTCAAGCGTAACCGCAGCTCCCGTATCATCATGGTTCCTATAAAACACGGCATAAATGGCAGCGCTATCAACCTTGGTTGCGACAGGATTGCCGTTTACATCTTGAAACTTAGGCCCCGGCACATACTGATAATATCCCTTGAACGAAAGTGGATGTTGGTCGAAAGGTACACCGAAATGTGTTGACTTCAACGGATTTCTCAACGCTTCTCTTAGATCGAAAGAGCCAAGGAAGAAATTTCCTGCCGCCAATCTCTTATTCGCCAATACACCGAATGGGCCGGTATCGCGGGTTATCAATTGGAGGCCTGCGCCCGTTCTCCCTTTTTCAAGCGGAACAGATGGATATTCATCGGGCTTTGCAGAGCCCATACTCAAAGCAAATCCGGCATTGCCATTCGCCCAAGAATCGCCGTTCGAAAGGGCATTATGCCAAATATAATATTTCTTTCCTTGGGGTTCGAGTTCGTAGTTTTCGAAACCGAAATCTATCGAACTCACAAAAGGTACGAACGAAACTTTATATGTACGATGCCACATGCCGTCTTCCGAAGTAACCGTATAGTCTACAGATGACAACGAAAAATCGTGTATACTACCACTCTGCGGAACAATCGTTGCCCCGTTCGTGATTCTGAACATCGGGGCGAGAGCAGTCAGATCGGCACCGTGCCGCACACTGAAAACAATTGTGCTGTCTGTAGATGGCACATTCTTCAACGTATCTGTAGCATTGAAGAATACGCTTTCAGGCCGGTCAACATGCACAAAAACCTGTTCTATATCGCATTCGGCATTCGGAGCTTCCTCTTTAAAACATGATGAAAGCAACAAGCAAGAACTGATAAAAAGGTATGTTGAAATCTTTGTCATCCGATTGAATCAATTTTATTTACGCGGCAAAGTTAGGTATTTTTTCTGAAACCCACCAAATAATATAAATAAAAATCGCCTTATATCGGCAACTGACTTATCAAACTCAAAGAGCATTTCGCATCATAGAGAAGTGACTTACCGAGACCAAAAATCATTCCGAGATGCTGGAAAGTAACTTATCAAAACAAAAATCCCTTCATCTCTAATAAGAAACGAAGGAATTTTTATACCGATAAAAGTCTGCTCTACTATCCTATAACGGCAATGTCTATCCAATCGTAAACCAGAGAACAGACGCCGAAAAGTACAATGCCCGCAGTACACAGAGCAAGAGCAACCTTCGTGTTTACGTGCGATTTGAAAGTGGGCAGCGGCGTATCGGTCTGCTTGATGTACATGGCTTTCACAATCAACAGATAGTAATACAACGAAACAACGGTGTTCAACAAGGCTATGAATACGACTGTATAGGCAAGAGCACCAATCGTGGTATCGACAGATGCGCCCTTAACGGCGGCCATGAACACGAAGAACTTACTGAACATGCCGGCAAAAGGCGGAATTCCACCCAGCGAAAACAATGCAAGCGTCATCAAAAAAGCCAGCTTGGGATTGGTGTGGTAGAGCCCGTCGTAGCTATCCATATCTGTCGTGCCGCCGTTATGTTCTTCTACCGCACTGATAATTGTGAATACGGCCATATTGGCAACAACGTAAACCAGCACGTAATAGGTCAGTGCCGAAACGCCCATAGCCGAGTTACCAATCACGGCAAGCATGATGTAACCGGCCTGTGATATGGAACTGAACGCCATGAAGCGTTTGAGATCGCTTTGACGGATAGCAAACAGATTGGCTATCGTAACGCTCAAAACAATGACGATATAGAGCAAATATTGCCAGTACTCCACCATCGGGGCGAACACTTTCATGAGAATTACGCAAAGGGTAAATGCCGCAGCGCCTTTGGAAACGACACTCAGATAACCTGTAACCGTGGTGGGCGCACCTTGATAAGAGTCGGCAGTCCAAAAGTGGAACGGTACAAGAGATATTTTGAAGCCAAGACCACTGAAGAAAAATACCATGCCCATGATGCTGAGTGGCGACACCGTAAGGCGGGTGCCCATGTCATCAAAATACAGTGTACCTACGGCACCGTAAAGAAACGAAATTCCATAAAGCATGACACCGCTTGAGAAGGTGGCGGTAAGAATGAACTTGGCACCGGCTTCGGCAGAATGATGACGGTATTTGTCGAATGCTACCAAGCATGCCATAGGCACGCTGGCCATTTCGAGTCCGAGGAAAAACAATATAAAGTGGTTGGCACTGATCATCATGTTCATGCCCAACAGAGTTGAAACTATCAGCATATAGAACTCTCCCTCTTTGAAAGAAGTGTCGGGGCGCGACAACCATTCTTTGGCCTGTACTACTACGATCAGTGTACCCAATGCAAGAATGGTCTTGATAACTCCGATAGAAGCATCGGTATGATACATTCCGCCGAAAACCGTCATCGGTACTGTAGGGCGGACATTCAGCAGGATGTGGACTGCTAACAGAATGCAGACCAGTGTATTGAACCACGGACGAGAATGAGAAACTTTCCCCACTCCTTCGGCAAATGCCGGTCTCCTCACCGTACAGAAATCTACAATGAAAGTTATCATCAAGATGGCCATCAAAGTGACTTCCGGCATCATATTTAGAAATTGACTATAATTCATCTTCTTATGATTTTAGTTTACAAGATATTCTGAAGGATCGGCCCCACTGCATCAGAAATAACATTACTTGCCCACAGCGGGAACAAACCCAAGCCTGCGACACAGGCAATCAGGCAGATAACGGCAACGCGCTCATCCCATGTGGCATCGGTAAGCGTCTCGTAATGTGGATCAGCCACTTTCTGATAAAGAATCTTTCCGACAACACGCAAGATATAGACCGCCGTGATAACGATGGACGTGCACGCAATAATCGTAGCCGTACGGTGGAAAGTATCGTTATTAGCAAACGATCCTACGAATATGGTCATCTCTGCGATGAACCCTGAAAGGCCCGGAAGTCCAAGATTAGCCAGACCGGCAATAACATATCCCACACTTAAAAACGGCATGATCTTCATCAGACCACCGAGCTTACGTACATCGCGGGTGTGGGTACGCCCATAGATCATTCCGATAAGGGCAAAGAAAAGAGCTGTCATCAAACCGTGAGAAAGCATCTGGAGCACAGCCCCAGTGCATGAAGTCTGTGTCATCATCAACAAGGCGAACAATACGAGTCCACAATGAGATACGGACGAGTAAGCATTGATATACTTTAAATCTGTTTGTACACAAGCTGAGAATGCACCATAGACAACAGAGATAGTTGTAAGAATAAGGAATATCCATGACAGTTGCTGTGCTGCTTCAGGAAGGAGATACATAGCGATGCGAAAACATCCGTACCCCCCCAATTTCATCAACACACCAGCATGAAGCATCGATACGGCTGTAGGTGCCGAGGCATGACCGTCGGGCGACCATGTGTGGAATGGGAATAGAGCTCCGAGCACGCCGAAACCAATAAAGATAAACGGGAAAAATATCTTCTGGATATGAACGGGAATATTATGCATAGCCGCAATAGCCTGTACATCCATTGTGGTTGCTCCGCTGAAGAAGTAGATGCCAAGAATACCGAGAATAAGAAGCGCAGAACCTCCCATCAACATCAGAGTTAGCTTCATGGCCGCATATTCTTTAGGGCCACTTCCCCACACACCTATTAACAGATACATAGGAATGAGGGCAACTTCATAAAACATGAACATGGTAAACATGTCCGTAGATATAAAAAATCCGAATACCCCTATACTTAATAAGGTAAACCAAAGGAAATACCCTTTCTTCATGGGCTGCAACTGCCAAGAGGCAAAAGTTCCGGTAAAGACGATAATTGCCGAAAGCAACAGCATGACGACAGAAATACCGTCTACACCAACACTGTAAGCAATGTTAAGCGGTTTGAACCACGGAATACTGTATGTAAACAACATTGCATCATGGTTGCCAGCATTACGCAATTGAATGAATGTAATAGTAAGCCACACAGCCAAAGCAAGCAAGCAAGCAGAACCGGCAACCATTACACCACGTACTTGGTTATCGTTGCGGGCTATCCAAAGACCGAGCAACATCAGTACGGGTATTACTACGAATAAAGTTAATATACTCATTTTTATTTCAATTCATTATTCTTAATCCATAAATCCATGTTGATGCATCACCCGAGAATAGCTAAAAGAATTAATGTCAAGGTGACGGAACCGGTAAGAAACCATATTACGTATTGACGCACATCTCCACTCTGCCACGGTCGAATGGTTTCGCCGGCTTCGTTTGCTCCCCATGCAACAAAGTTGAATGTGCCGTCAACAACATGGCGATCGAACCATGCAATAGGCCTACTTACACATCGGAAAATGATTTTATGCGTTACGAACTGCCAAATTTCATCCATATAAAAACGCTTATAGGCTGCACGATAAAGCGTGGGAAACATCTTGGCAAGCTTGTCCGCAACGGGAGTTGCCTGTCCTGCATACATGAAGAATGCTGTTCCGATGCCGATAAGAGCAAGCAGAATAGAAGTTCCGGCAACAGTCCAGTTGATATGAGTATCGAAACTCAATCCATTCGCCGAAATAAAGTGTCCGAAAGGAATGAAACCGCAAGTAAGGGTAATAAGAGAAAGAAATATCAAAGGGAAAGTCATCGTAAGAGGTGCTTCATGAGGTTTCTTAGCTCCGTTATCCTTATTTGTCTCATAATAACTTTTTCCCAAGAAAATGACACAGAAGAGGCGTGTCATATAGAATGCTGTCATCAAAGCAATACCGCTCATAATCATTCCCATAGGTTGAGAATAATTGTAGCATGCCACAAGAATTTCGTCTTTCGAGAAGAAACCAGAAAATGGCGGTATACCCGAGATTGCCAAGCATGAAATGGCAAAAGTAATGCAAGTAATAGGCATATACTTCCATAGTCCTCCCATGTAAGCTTTCTCATTAGAATGTACGGCATGAATAATACAACCGGCCCCAAGGAATAAACATGCTTTAAACATAGCATGAGTAAACAAATGGAACATCCCAGCCATATAGCCCAAGCCATTCACATCTGCATATTCTTCTGTCATTGCAACCCCTCTGGATACAGCGTCTGGTAGACATACTCCTAAAGCTACAAGCATAAAACCAATTTGAGAAATGGTTGAAAATGCAAGTACACGCTTGATATCGCTCTGGACACATGCAACGGAAGCAGCATAAAAAGCGGTAAATGCTGCGATATATGCAATCCAATGTAATTGTTGCGGTGCAAATTCTACAAATAAAGGGAATAGACTTGCCACGAGATACACACCGGCTACCACCATCGTTGCTGCATGGATTAAAGCACTGACAGGCGTAGGACCTTCCATCGCATCGGGCAGCCAAATATGCAGTGGGAACATTGCACTTTTACCAGCACCACCAATGAACATAAGGAACAGAGCTAAAGGCAACACCCAAGCTGCACCGGCAACTCGCTGTGCAAGATCGGGCATTGCGGTAAGATCATAATTGAATGTTCCTACATAGAAACTATAAAACAAAATACCGATTAAGAAAAACAAATCGGCGAAACGTGTTACAATGAAAGCTTTCTTAGATGCTGCAACGGCAGTATGCATCGGATAATAAAAGCCAATAAGTAGATAAGAACTAACTCCAACAAGTTCCCAAAAGAGATACATCTGGAATATATTCGTAGCAACCACCAAGCCGAGCATGGACATCGTAA
Source organism: Hoylesella oralis ATCC 33269 (assembly GCF_000185145.2). Lineage (GTDB taxonomy): Bacteria > Bacteroidota > Bacteroidia > Bacteroidales > Bacteroidaceae > Prevotella > Prevotella phocaeensis. The sequence continues at coordinate 1,634,366 of NZ_GL833119.1, read as the reverse complement.
AGAGCGAAAGAAACGCATAATATCGCTGAAAGCCCTTCTCCCCATGCATATATCCGAAAGAATAGATATGTACCATGAAACTGACGGTACTTATCACAATAAGCATCATCACCGAAATGGGCGTAAGTCTGAATCCGATATTAAAAGTCAATAATTCGGAAAACCTTAACCATGTGAAATCGAACACGGTAACGGTGGGATACATTGACGTAGCAGCATCACGCCCAACTACAAAGAAGTACTCATAAGCCGTATAGCATGCCAATGTAAAGACGATACCAAGCACACTTGTTCCGATTAGACCGGCAACCTTATGGCTCTTCTTCATACCCGCAAGTCCCAACACAAGAAAAGACAGTGCCGGCAAAAGGAGTATCAAAAATACAAAACTGTAATTCATATTATTAAAATGTTGAGATCAAATGATCAATTTCCCCTATAACTAAATTAAGTAATCATTTAATCTTTGAATTTTCTTTTAATTTTTCATTTCTTCAATAGCATTCACTTGGTCACTCTTGAAATTACGATAAACATTAATTATTATTGCAAGCGCAACCGCTGTTTCTGCTGCACTCACACCTATCGAGAACAACGTAAAGAAAAATCCCTCAAGCTGTCCCGGATATAAAAGACGGTTAAATACCGCAAAATTTATATCCACAGAATTAAGTACAAGTTCTATCGAAATGAGCATTGCCACAAGATTACGACGGGTAACAAAACCGAATACGCCTATGAAAAACAACAAGGCACTTAACACGAAAAAATATTCTACCGGTATCATTTTTTATCCTCCTTTCTCGCAATCATAAGTCCACCTATAATACATGCCAACAAGAACACCGATATGAACTCGAAAGGCAGAACATACTGATACTTCTCAGAACCGACCAAAGCCGTACCTATCGTGTTCATCGGAACTTCCGTATCGCTCACAGAAGCAGACATATCTAAAAATTTATTCTTCAACAAAACTATTACAACTGTTGCCAATCCAAAAAGTGAAACCAACAATCCGGCAATCAAACGGGAGCCTTTAATACGTTCAACGAGTCCTTGCAGGGTTCTTTTAGACACAAGTTGAATTGCAAATATATACAACACGGTAATTCCACCTGCATAAATCGAGATTTGCGCCGCGCCCAAATACGTATAGTCCAGCAAGAAATAAAGGCCTGCCACACCAAAAAGAACAAATATCAGAAAAGTAGCGGCACGCATAATCCTTTTCGTCATTACACACATAATTGCCGAGCCAAGAATGACAACAGACAAAATGCAAAACATTATCAAATTAGCCATAATTGCAACCTCTCCTATTTGGTTTTAGTATTAAACTTCCCGATGGTCATCGGTGCTCCTCCCTCAATGAGTTCGGGAAGGCTTCCACCCTGATAAACTTCTTTATCAAGATGCAACACAAGAGTATTTCGATCGAAAACACTGTTCTCAAAATCGTTGGTAAATTCTATTGAATCGAAATTGCAAGCATTCACGCAGAGTTGACAAAACATGCAATCACCCAAATCATATTGGTAATCTACCAACTGTCGCTTTTTCCTTCCGGTTTCCTCATTGGTCACCATTTCAGACATAATCTTTATGGTTCCGTTCGGACATGCCTTTTCACACATTAAGCAGGCCACACATTTATGGTTTCCATCATCATCACGCTTAAAAACAAGGCGCCCACGATGACGCTTGGCTACATGAAGCGTAGTCTTGCGGTTCTCCGGATATTGTTCTGTACTCTTGGGTGTGAGATACTCTTTAAAAGTAACTCCCAGTCCGGTAGCAAGAGACTTGACGCCATCCAAAATGCCACTGAAATATGATTGTTTATTTTCCATCTAATTGAAATTATAAAATCATGATGCTAAAACATCACTTCTTTCATTGTCATCTTACTATATTTTACCAAAGATTGAAGTTGAATGCCACCCAGATTGTCGCCAATACAAGATTAAATAAAGCGAATGGCATAAGATACTTCCATTCAAGTGTAAGAATTTGGTCGATACGCAGACGTGGAAATGTCCATCGTACCCACATCAACAACCATACCACAACAAATGTCTTACCCAAAAACCATACAATACCGGGAATATAATTCATAACAGTATCAAAGCCATCAATTCCGATATTAAGAGGTGCCCAGCCACCTAAGAATACGGCAGCAGCAATACCGGAAATCACAAAGAGATTAAGGTACTCAGCTAAGTAATAAAACCCGAAGCCCATACCAGAATATTCCGTGTGATAGCCTGCTGTAAGTTCACTTTCAGCCTCAGCCAAGTCGAACGGTCCTCTGTTAGCCTCGGCATTTCCTGCTATCAGAAACAGAATAAAGGCAATGATTGCCGGAATATTCCACTTGCAAATCAGCCAATTACCCGGTCCGGTCTGACTCTCAACAATACCTCCCATCTGCATGGTACCTGTCATTGCCACTGCAGCAATAAGGCAAAGCCCAAGAGTCATTTCATACGATATCATCTGTACGGCACCGCGCATAGCCGAAAGAACCGAATATTTATTATTAGACGCCCAACCGGCAAGAAATATTCCCAAGACACCAATGCTCGAGATGGCAGTAATCATAAAGACTCCCACATTAAAATCAAGTATATGGGCGCCTTTATTCCACGGTAGAAAAGAGAATGTTCCAATAGAAGCAATAATCACAAGAAATGGTGCAATGTAATACAAAAGCTTATCTGCTTTATCTACAGCAAAGATTTCTTTGATAAGCATTTTCAATACATCTGCAAACACTTGAAAGATCCCCCACGGACCTACACGCATAGGACCGAGGCGGCATTGGAAATATGCGCAGACTTTACGTTCCATGAAAATCAAGATAATGGCAAGTACGGCATAACCGATAAGTATCAGCAAGCCAACAACCACGCACTCAATCAGAACTGTCCAAAAGTCTCCCAAGCCAAGTGTTTGGCGCAGAAGAGAGTCGAACCATGTCGTTACTATACTAAAATCAAACATAATTATCTATCAATATCAGGTATTACAAAATCTAAAGCGGCACCCGTTGTTACGAGATCGGCAATCTTCTCTCCACGGAGCATCTCGTCCATAGCTGCCACATGGTTCAATCCCATCGGCCGAAATTTCAATCTATACGGACTCTTATCACCCTTCGAATCGAGATATACACCAATTTCACCTCTCGAACCTTCACAAGAAAAATACCACTGACCTTCGGGAACCTTGATGATTGGCTTCTGTTTCACGTAATAATCGCCTTCGGGAATATTATCAACAAGTTGCTCGATAATACGGATACTCTGGCGTATTTCATCTATACGCACAAGATACCTTCCGTACGAATCGCAGAAATCGTTAGTAATCTCATCCCATTCCACCTTGTCATACATGTCATAAGGATGGTTCTTACGCACGTCGTTCTTCCATCCGGAAGCACGACCGGAAGCACCGGTAACCCCATAACTGATAATGTTTTCTTTGCTCATGGTACCTATTCCGACAAAACGGTTCTTCGTAATTACATTATTACCGAAAACATCCATATATTCTTTCAACATGGGTTTCAGATACGAACAAAGAGTTTTACAATTGTTTACGAAATTGGGATCGATATCTTCTTGGCATCCGCCGATACGATAGTAATTCTGAATAAGGCGGCCGCCTGTGGTTTCTTCCATCACGTTAAGTACGTGTTCCCTATCGCGCATGCTATAAAGAAAGGCGGTAAGGGCGCCAAGGTCTTGTGCACAACAGCCCAAGTAAAGCAAATGAGAGTCTATACGTTGCAATTCATCCATAATTGTACGAATATAACGTATACGATCTGTGAGTTCTACTTCCATCGCCTCTTCAATCACCCCTACAAGCGCATGCCTGTTCATCATTGCGCTCAAGTAATCCATACGGTCAGTAAGTGCCAGTGTCTGAGGATAAGTATATTCCTCACACATCTTTTCCATTCCCCTGTGAATATATCCCAAATGGGGATAAATACGCTTAATGGTCTCACCATCGAGAATAGTTTGAAGGCGCAGCACGCCGTGTGTACTCGGATGTTGCGGACCGATGTTTATCACAAAATCGTCGTCGGTAAACAACGGAACATGCCTTTCTACCAAGCATCCATCACCATCAAGCGAGTATTGGCAAGTATAATTTAATTCTATGTCGTCCTCTAAGGTATAGCCATTCTTCTCCGGAGCCGTATCATAATTCTTACGAAGCGGATATCCAACAAAGTCGTTCCGCAGATAGAGACGCCGCATATCGGGATGCCCCAAGAACTTAATTCCCAAAAAGTCGTAAACCTCTCGTTCAAGAAAATCGGCTGCTTTCCACGAATTCGTAACGGAGTCGAGTACATAATCCTCGCCTATCTGCTTTGCAATAGCCTTTACAGAAATGCGCTCATGGCTTTCCGTATTCTCGAGAATATAGATACATCCCAATCCTTCTTCACCGAAATCTTCGCCAACAATCGTAACAAGATAATCGAAATGCTTTTCATTCTTCAGCTTCTTCATCTCCGAAACAAAGTCGGCTGCTTGAAATTCAATATTATTCAGTTTCATTTCCGTCTACCTTATTTATATTGTCAGCATATTCAAGTTCTTCAGAAGCATTGAAATCTTCAGGAACATCCGTTACTACGATAGGCTTCCGCCCCAACTTCTTTTCAAAGACGAGTTCCTCGTTGCTTTTCCCTGCCTCGTCGGCAGTCTGCTTATGATTTGCTCCGCCAAAGAACTTTTCTATCTTTACTTTACGTTGCAACTGCATCATACCGTACATGATAGCCTCCGGCCGCGGAGGACATCCGGGGATAAACACATCTACCGGCACTATTTCATCGATACCCCGTACTACGTGATAGCTACTTTTAAACGGTCCTCCCGATATGGCACACCCTCCTACAGCTATCACATACTTAGGCTCTGCCATCTCATCGTAAAGGCGTTTAAATGCTGGCGCCATCTTGTTAGTTATCGTACCGGCACACATAATCAGGTCTGCCTGACGGGGAGAGTTACGCGTAACTTCGAAACCAAACCGTGCGAAATCATAACGCGCACAGCCCACTGCCATAAACTCAATACCGCAACAACTCGTTGCAAAGGTAAGACTCCACAGCGAGTTCGAACGCCCCCAGTTAATCATCTGATCCAAAGAGCCGGTAACAACATTTACCCCACCCTCGTGCAATTCGTCGACAATCTGCTCCAAAGAACTGTTGTCCTTGAATTCTTCATAGGGAATACTCTTGATATGCGGCTTTCTTACTTCCATTCCAATGCCCCTTTCCGCCAAGCATAAGCCAAGCCAAATACAAGTACCAACAGAAAGAACCCGATACTGACAAGCGCCATAGGACCGAACTGCTTAACCACCACGGCCCACGGATAAAGCAACACCGTCTCGATGTCGAACATCAGAAACAGAATAGCAAAGAGGTAATAACCGATATGAACCGGAAGCCACGAAGAGCCTCTTGTCGGAATACCGCTTTCATAAGGTTCGCCTTTTACCTGATTATACGAACGGGGACCTATCAACTTGGCTATAGCATACGCTGCTATCACCAAGAAAACAGCCGTCAGCAAAACGGTAACAAATAAAGTAAAATACATAAAAAATATAACGTTATTAATATAATGCTTTTTATATAAATGCTTCTAAGTTGCGTGCAAAGTTAATAATATTTTTGGGAATACTATATTTATTTCAATAAAAATACAAATTAAATCAAAACTGTATAGAATGTAAAATTCCCAGAAAATGCTTTATATCCGCATTCAAAACCTACGAGAAGCAGACGAAACGTATAACCGTGCTCGCGTCATGCTTAAAATCAGCACCGAAAAATGCCCATCGCCCTGCTTCTGGCATAATATTGTTTTAAGCCTCCAACTCCTTTCATCAAGTTTACAGCATTGTCTATTCCCCCGCAGGCGTGTCTCTTTTCTTTATACGCACAGATATTCCGGCCGTTCTGCAACTGTTTATGGTTAACTTCCATAATCATTTGATTTTAAAGGCTATACATATTATTCGCAAAAAGCATAGCTCTTTGTTGTAAGGAGCTATGCTTTTTATCGTAAGGAGATGGCCTCCTTATCGTAAGGAGATGGCCTTTTTACCGTAAGGAGATGGCCTTTTTACGATAAAAAGACGGCCTCTTTATAACAAAGAGACCGTCTCCTTACACAAAATACTAAATTATTTGTCTACATAAACAGCACGGATAGGCAAGAAATCGGCCGGCGAATACTTTGTCCTCAACGTGTGGGCATCGCATCGTTTGCCGGTTTTCCAATCGTTCTCATATCCTCCTGCGTTCACACTATGTCCGAAACACCAAGTATCTACACAGCTGTTATAGAGCGTAGAGCTCATATACTTCGTTACGCATTGGGCCGCATCTCGGCTCCAGCAACCGTCTGAAGTTCTGTAAGCGGCAAAAGGCAGAAAGACTCCATTCTCAATATCCTCCCAAGAGAAGCATTTCGGGCATTGGCGATCGTAACTGGTTGTACGTACACCATTCTCAGGACATGTAAACAAAAGACCGTAAGCCGATTTACAATCGGGCCACTCATGATGCCCTCCGGGACGCCTTCCGGGCCGCCCCCAATGGCCTCCTCCGTGACGGCCACCACCACGGCGACCACCATGACGCCCCCAATGACCTCTTCCGTGAGGACCACAGTAAGTCATCTCTTCAGCGTTTTGGTAGCGATTACTACCATACATGCCATACGCCCACGAACGAACAGTAAACAGCTTTGTCATTTCCTCTGCTGTCGGCAAACGGAACTTACCGCAGGTTGCCCAGTAAACAATATCGCCATAACGGGCTTTACGGAAGTCTTTTGTCTCGCAACGCATCTGCGGATCGGTATACATCTTTCCGCTGATTTCTTTTGTTCCCGACGGCGGACAATAGTAGCCGCGCGGGTTCCAAGCATCGTTGCCGATAACTCCCCAACGGAAAGTATCGTAAACGCATCGCTTGGTAACATTGCTGCTCCACGGCTCTTTATAGAAACCGTAAGAACTCTGGCACCACGGACGGCACGGATCTAACACAACAAAGTTAGACTTTGCCCACTTCACGCCATCGCATTCTACATACGGCGGTTCTTCTGCTGTTTCTAACTCGATATTAAAGTTATAATACTTTCCAGCTTCGAGCTTCATCTGCTTTTTTACGGTATAGGTTTTTCCGTCGCCTCCCTGCACTTCGAGCGTATAGATTTCCGTCTGTCCCTCCGTTGGAAAGAAGGCGGTGTACGTAACTTGCACTTCCGTCGTCGGTTCCACATAGATAACCTGTGCGGACTGTTGTCGACTGAGTTTGCCGTTGAGATTGATTGTCGCTGACGATGGCGCCCCCGTTATCTTCAAACTTTTTGTCATCAGCATCTGTCCGTTGACCTTGAAGGTAAACTTGCAGTTGCACAGCGAAATCAATTCTTGGAGCTTGGCAGAAACTGCTGCTTTGCCGTTACTGACATTATCTACTTGGCCCAATCCGAATTTGAAGAAATAACGATTTACAAAGTCGTTAATCGTACCCAATTGGTGGCTGATGTCCAATTGCAGTTGCCCGACCCCCGCACCTTGCTTGACAGTAGTTCCGTTAATAGCCGGATAGAACATGGAAATGCGGTCACCTTTACTTGCCCACATTTGCCCCTCGAAATGGGTTATATGTCCTGATTCCGTCGCCTCCACTACAGAGGTAAGATGTGTGGCAAAGTTGAAGATGGTAACCTTATCGCCTTTGTCCCAAATGAAAGTTCCATCACTGTTCATCTTGGCTCTGGTCATCGGCGAAGATGCCTGTGGGGCGGAGAAGTCGAAACCGCTTACCTGCGTACCTTTGGCTGCCTCGCTGGTTGTTTCATCGCTCGTACACGCTGCGAACATGGCAGCTATTATAAATATGCTCAAAGAGTTGTAGAAACTCAAAGCATTGAAAATCCTTTTGACCTTCATTCCTTTAAAAATGTTTTTTAATTTACTTGTTAATTACTCTGTGTTGTTGTGCAATCAGAATAGTCTGAATTGGCGGATAAATATGTCAACTGTGTGCCTGTTCCACGCCCCAATTCTACATCTGATTTCATTTTACATCCTCTTCCGAGAAATCGTATTCATCATCCCATAAATTATTTTCTTTGGCACCTTTGAGAATACCTCCTTGTCCCGGTTGTCCCGGCTTAAGACCACCACCGGGCGTACCCTGATTGTTACCGGATCCGCAAATAAACTCCCCTTCAATTTTTACCTCAACCGACTCTACGATCGGCTTTACGTACTCTCTACTTTCCATAAAACTTTACTTTATTAAAATGGTTAATACTATTACTGTTATAATTTTGTTTCATAAAAACTCATTATTTATGCTGTGCTTAGCAAACGGGGAGAAATTACTCACATAAAATGTTATGTGAAATATTAGTTTATAGTAGTTAGCTTTTCCTCTTACACGTAAGTATAATTAAAAAGAAAAAATTAAACAACGATGTATTGACAAGATATTCGAGTTAAACGAGTCCAATACATCAAAAAAACAAAAATTCTCCATACATTATTAATTACTGTTATGAGTGATTACTGTTACTTACACTTTTACTGTTTATACTCTCTACTACTCTCTAAAATTGAGAAAAAGAAATTAAAATAAAGCAAATACGGGTACAAAGGTACACAATAAATCTTAAATATGCAAGAAAACAAATAAAAAATGTCAGGTATAACGAAATATGGCTCGGTAAATACCGAGCCATACATACAATATTTATTTATATTTATTATGCATCAATCAAGCTTCAGACTCTTCTTGATTGCCTCAATCTTTTCGCTGCCAGCCTTATCAAGAGCATCATATTGGTCAGCCTTGGTCATCGTACCTTTCACTTCAATGTAGAACTTAATCTTAGGCTCCGTACCAGATGGCCTTACACTTACTTTGGTATCATCATCGCAGAACCACTGAAGAACATTGCTTGTTGCAGGCATATTAAGTTTAGTTATGTTCCCCTGTTCATCTTTCTGCTCCAAAGAAAGGTAATCTTTCCATATAACGACTTTCGATCCACCAAGCTCTTTCGGAGGATTGTTGCGGAAATTTTCCATCATCTGTTTAATTTCATCCGCTCCTGTTTTACCCGGTCTTACAACATTGATGGTAAACTCTTTCGAGAAACCATATTCAATATAGATATCCATGAGCAGGTCGTAAAGCGTCTTTCCGTTATCTTTAGCGTATGCACATATCTCGGCAAGAAGCGACATTGCCGATACAGCATCCTTATCGCGCACAAAGTCTTCTGCCATGAAACCATAGCTTTCTTCTCCGCCACCGATATACTGTTGCTTCCCTTCCGAGAGACGTATCTCGTTTGCAATCCACTTAAATCCGGTGTAACAGTCACGCATTTCTATGTGTTGTTTTTCTGCAATCTTGCGTATTACCTCTGTAGTAACAATCGTTTTTACGATAAAATCCGTAGGTTTTAATAATCCCTTGGCTTTTCTATTGGTAATAATATAGTAAAGAAACAGCAAACAAGTCTGATTTCCGTTAATAAGTACCCATTCGCCTTTGTCGTTCTTGCATGCCATTCCCACACGGTCGGCATCCGGATCGCTTGCCATCACGATGTCTGCATCTATCTCTTTCGCATCACGGATGGCAAGTGTCAGCGCCTCTCCATTCTCGGGATTAGGCGAAACCACCGTTGGGAAATCGCCGCTCTTTACCATCTGTTCTTTAACACAATGTACATTCTCAAATCCCCAAAGTTTCAACGATTGGGGGATTAGTTTCATACCGGTACCGTGAAGCGGGGTATAAACGATCTTCAAATCTTTCTGATGTTTGATTACTTCAGGATCAATACTCAGTGTATGTATCTTCTCAAGATATATTCTATCGACTTCTTCTCCGATAATTTCTATCAGTGCAGGGTTACCTTTAAACTTCACATCTTCGACATGTACCTTGCCTACCTCTTCTATAATACCCGTGTCATGGGGCATCAACACCTGTGCACCGTCTTCCCAATATGCCTTATATCCGTTATATTCTTTCGGGTTATGCGATGCTGTGATATTTACACCGCCTTGACAATGGAAATGTCGGATCGCAAAAGAGCATTCCGGCGTCGGACGCATATCATCAAAGAGATACGCTTTAATGCCATTAGCCGAAAATATATCGGCAACAGCTTCAGCAAATTTACGGCTGTTATTACGACAATCGTGACAAACTACCACCGAAATAGATGAACGGTCTTTAAAATTTTTCTTCAAATAATTGGCAAAACCTTGTGTTGCCATACCAACCGTATAAATATTCATACGGTTACTTCCGGCTCCCATAATACCACGAAGCCCACCGGTTCCGAACTCTAAATCCTTATAAAAGCTTTCTATCAATTCGGTTTTATCGCTACTCTCAATCATTTTTCGGACAGCCATCCGTGTTTCTTCGTCGAACGAGGGAGACAACCATTGCTCCGCTTTTGCCTCGCATTGGGCTATTAATTCTGAATTGTGTGCCATATAGATTAAATGTTTTTAATTGTACTACTTATTCGCAAAGGTAACTAATTTAAATGAAAAAAGTCTATATCTTCGATGTTTTTTAGTATTTTTGCACATTCGAATTTTTATTATCTGAACAATGCAATTATACTACGAAGGCGTAATTATCGCCATAAGTACTTTTCTGATTATCGGCATATTTCATCCTGTTGTCGTTAAAGTAGAATACTATTTTGGCACCAAGCCATGGTGGATATTCCTTTTTGCCGGCATTTTATCAATTTGCGGCGCGTTCTGCATCAAAGAAATATTGTATTCTGCAATACTGGGCGTATTGGGCGCATCGCTATTATGGTCTATCGGGGAAATATTCTCACAGAAAAAAAGGGTGGAAAAAGGATGGTTTCCCATGAATCCCAAAAGGAAAGACCAATACAATCTAAGAGATAATCAAAAGGCACACACATGTGATAAGCATGATAAAGCGGACCGTTCTGTAAACGAACAAGAATGAAAATAGAATTAATCGTTGTCGGTAAAACTGTAAACAAACATTTCGCGACTTGTATAGACGACTACGTATCGCGCATTAACCATTATATGCCTTTTTCCATTGTTACCATTCCTGAACTGAAAAAAACAAAGAATATTACTAACGAACAGCAGAAACAGCAGGAGGGAGAGATTATACTCAGGCATATACAACCCACGGATACGGTTGTTCTTCTTGACGAACACGGTAAAGAATACAGGAGTATAGAGTTGGCTACATGGATAGAAAAGAAACAACATACTGCCAGAAAGCTTGTCTTGGTAACAGGAGGACCTTATGGATTTTCCAAAGATATGTACGCCAGAGCTAACGAACTCATTTCGCTTTCTAAAATGACATTCTCGCATCAGATGGTACGTCTTATCCTTACCGAACAGTTGTATCGCGCGTGTACTATTATAAAAGGCGAGCCATACCACCACGAATAAACATCTTTTCGTTTCGTCTTTTTGCCCCATATCCAATAACAACTCTTACCGTATCTCATATCTAAGCGATATAGAGCATAAAACTATGGGGAACAGATGGTACATATTACGGGGATAGACATAACATAACAGACAAGTTCTCACTATGGAAGATTTTATTATCCGCATAGTGAGAATATATTGTCCAATGGTTTTATCCGCCCTATATTTTACTTGAAGAATTTTTTATAAGAACCTATAAAACCAGTATAATAATGCACTTTACCTTTTAGCATCGTGTACATGGTGCCGTGCGCAGCATCCATCACAAATATACCTGTGTGCGATACAGATTATTTTCTTATTTTCAACGCTTTTATTTAATGTTTTGTATATTCAATACACTCGACTGACATTTATTCAATTCTCAACTTTCGACCGGCACTCGGCACACACTCCTTTATAATAAAGTTGTACATCGTCCACCAGACTTCCGTCATCTAAAATTCTTTGCACATCCATACGGGGCGCCCGTTCTTGAAATAAATCGGTAACTTTTCCACACCTTTTGCAAAAGAAATGTACATGCGGTTCCGTATTTCCATCGTAACAAACATGATGATCGTCAATGGTTATCATCTGTGCCACATGGTGCTCGGAAAAAAGACGCAGTGTATTATATACCGTTGTTCTACTCAATTTAGGTATTCTATCGCATAAACTTTGGTATACATCTTCTACTGTAGGATGTGTAAAGTGGGTTAAAAGATATTCCATAATTGCAAGACGTTGAATCGATGGCCTTACTCCGCAATCGATCAACCTTTGGTGAGCTTCTTTTTCTCTCATATAGCAAACACTCTATTTGATTGCTGCAAAGATAATTGTTTCTTTTTATTTAAACAAAATAATTTGAATGAATTACAACAACAACTTGTAACTATCCAAATTATTTCTTTGCAAAAAATGATTATTCCAATATCTTTCGTATCATATCCTGTACGGTCAAAATCTGCTGTTCGCCCGTTTTCATATCCTTCAGCGTTACCTTGTTTTCGGCAATCTCATTATCACCGGCAAGCACAACGAAAGGTATGTTCTTGGCATTGGCATAACTCATCTGCTTCTTCATCTTCACCTTGTCGGGATATATCTCCGTACTGATACCTTCTTTTCGCGCAGCATCGACAATAGGCATACAATATTCCGTTTCTTTTTCTCCGAAATTGATAAACAGCAGTTTCGTTCCTTTTACGCTTTCCTTAGGATAAAGGTCTAATGTGTTGAGAACATCATAAATTCTATCGGCACCGAAACTAATGCCCACACCACTAAGTCCCGGCATTCCGAATATGCCTGTTAAGTCGTCGTATCTGCCTCCACCGGTAATGCTTCCCATTGGAGTGTCTAACGCTTTTACTTCAAAAATGGCGCCGGTATAGTAATTCAGGCCACGAGCCAGCGTAAGGTCAAGCTGTATCTCGTTGTTTAACCCCGCCTTTTCAAGCATATTGAAAATGTATCTTGTTTCTTCTACACCTTTAAGACCGGTTTCCGAGCTTGCAAGCACCTCGGCTATTGTCGATAATTTTTCTCTATTCGTGCCTTCGAGCAAGATAATCGGCTGCAATTTCTCTATCGCTCTTTCGGAAATACCAACTGCCCGAAGTTCTGCATTTACGTTGTCTATTCCGATCTTATCGAGTTTATCAATGGCCACGGTTATATCTACTATCTTATCTGCCTCCCCGATAACTTCGGCTATACCCGATAAAATTTTACGATTATTAATCTTGATCAGAACACGTATCTTGAAACGAGTAAACACGGTATCTACTATCTGCATCAGCTCTACCTCATTAAGTAATGAGTTGGAACCTACTACATCTGCATCGCATTGATAGAACTCCCGATAACGCCCTTTCTGCGGACGGTCGGCACGCCATACTGGTTGTATCTGGTATCGTTTGAAAGGCAATTGCAGTTCGTCGAGATGCATAACTACATAACGGGCAAAAGGAACGGTAAGATCATACCGGAGGCCTTTTTCACAGAGTCTCGAAGCAAGCCGGAGAGAATTACGTTCCTGCAGTTCTTCATCTGTAAGTTTACTCATATAATCGCCGGAGTTAAGGACTTTAAAAAGCAATTTATCGCCTTCATCTCCATATTTTCCCATCAACGTTTGCAAGGTCTCCAACGCCGGAGTCTCTATTTGTTGAAATCCATATAGTGCGTAAACTTCTTTTATTGTATCAAAAATATAATTACGCTTTGCCATCTCTAATGGCGAAAAATCTCTTGTTCCCTTTGGTATACTTGTTTTCTGTGTCATATTTGTCTTTTAGTTTCTTATAATGGTTTGCTCTCTGTCAGGCCCAATCGAGACGATTGTTATCGGTGTTTCAAGCTGTCTTTCGAGAAAGGCAATATAGTCGGTAAAAGCTTTCGGGAATTGTATTTCGTTTGTAATCTTCGTCATATCGGTTTTCCAGCCCTTAAACTCTTGATAAACGGGCTCTATACCATGCTCAATATCGTAAGGAAAATAATCTATAACCTTGCCGTTCTGCTTATAGGCAACACAAGCTTTGATCGTATCGAAACTGTCAAGTACATCACTTTTCATCATGATCAGCTTCGTTACGCCGTTTATCATGATGGCATAACGCAATGCCACGAGGTCTATCCACCCACAACGACGTTCACGTCCGGTTACAGCACCATACTCATGTCCCAAATCTCGAATACTTTTTCCTGTCTCATCGAAGAGTTCCGTCGGGAAAGGACCTGCACCAACGCGCGTACAATAAGCTTTCATAATGCCGTACACATCCCCTATCTTATTGGGGCCGATGCCAAGACCGATACATGCTCCGGCACAAATCGTATTGGATGATGTTACGAACGGATAGGAACCGAAATCCACATCGAGCATTGTTCCTTGTGCACCCTCGCAAAGTATGCTTTTTCCTGATCGCAACAAATTGTGAATCTCATGCTCGCTGTCCACAAGAGGGAATTGCTTCATATACTCGATTCCCTCCATCCATTTCTTTTCGGTTTCCGAAATATCGAAATCATTAAAGTCGAGTGCTTTTAACATTGCGAGGTGCCGTTCTTTATGCGCAGCATATTTTTCTTCAAAACAGTCGATGATATCCCCAACTCTCAAGCCGTTACGCGAAACCTTATCTGTATATGTAGGACCGATTCCCTTGCCGGTTGTCCCAACTTTATCTTTTCCTTTGGCGGCCTCGTATGCACGATCGAGAATTCGATGTGTAGGCATTATCAGATGTGCTTTCTTGGATATTCTGAGACGTGTTTTCAACTCGTGTCCACTCTTTTCTAAATCCTTGGCCTCTTCCATAAAAAGATCCGGTGCTATAACGACTCCATTTCCTATAATATTCACCTTACCTCCTTGGAATATACCCGAAGGAATGCTACGAAGCACATACTTTTGTCCGTCGAATTCCAATGTATGTCCGGCATTCGGACCACCTTGAAATCTCGCGACAACATCATACCTCGGCGTCAGAACATCCACAACCTTTCCTTTTCCCTCATCTCCCCATTGAAGACCTAAAAGGACATCAACCTTACCTGTTTCCATATATTATTGCTTTTTAGTTTTCACTGTTTTTATTTGATTCTCTAGTCTAGTATTCTTAGCTTGGCATGAGCTGCAAATTCCATAAATATAAACCGAAAAACTGTCTTTACGAAAACGCTTCAGTCTCATCCCATCTATCACCTGTAAAATTTCCGGCGAATTGATCTCTCTCACCGCTCCGCATACGGAACAAATCTGATGACAATGGCCTTTATCGTTAAACCCCACCTCATATTTTGTACTTCCATGTAGATTATGGCGCACTACTAACCGCAACTTACAAAAAAGTCTCAATGCATTATATAGCGTGGCTCTGCTTACACGAAAGCTGTCTTTTTCAAGTGATCGGCCAAGCTCTTCGATCGTGAAATGCCCTTTCATGCTGCAGACTCCATCGAGTATGGCATATCTTTCAGGCGTCTTTCTACAATGATTAAGTTGCAGATAATTATCCAACACTTGCCTTATAGACGCATGAACGCTTTTTTTCATTTCAAACTACAATCATGTAAGATGCACAAAGGTACCATTTATATTTCTATTCCACCAACGATAAAAATTAAAAATATAAAAAATAACAATCTATTCAAATATCGGCAAATGGTGTAGTGATAACGCTTTCTTAGCCAAAATAGCGTAAACATCTCCCAAATTACAAAAATGTTCCACGCATGTAAGAGCGGCATGACGCACATTGGTGTTACCATTTTCAAATACTACCGACACTTGATCTAAAAATTCATTGATACCTCGTTCATTGGGCTCTTGCCCTTTTATAAATAAACGAGCCAGCAACTGGTAACCACAAAGCTGTGGTATATCGTTATTAGAAGCTATCCATTTGAAAGCTATAACTGGGGCATAAGTAAGATACTGATATAGATTAAATGCCGACAATTCTGCAAGTTCTTGCGTATGAGTTTGCTCCATCCAAATATCAACGACTCCGGGTAGCATCTTATCAGCAGGCATAATCAGTGTTGCAAGTATCTTGCACTCGCGTACATCCTCTTTCCATAAAGCGATAGCCAAATCGTAATCTTTTCCATATTGCTTTGCCATTTCCTTTAATTGGGGCAGTCCTATTCCCCAATTTATCTTATAGTCGAGACCTTTCTCACGCATCGATTGCGACGCAACCCCATTCATCCTCAAATGGAATGACTTTTTAATCTCTAATATTTTTATACTGACGTCTTTTTTCATAGCAATCCATACTCCTTAGAATACCGCAACATTTGATGTTCAAAAGTCTCTGTATAATCTAATTCAATATCGATGATTTCGCCTTTATGTCCATAAACGGGTTTCATCCAAGGATTAATAAATCCCTTGTATGGCGAAATATTCAATTTGGCATAACGTTGCAGGATTTCCTCATGCAATACCGGATCGAGGATAACACCGTACCGCTCAACTAAATTCTTTGCTTCTATATAATCTCCTTCGCTTTTGATACGCTGTATTTCGGCCAGTAAACGGGCGAACAAATTACGCAATACCACATAATCTTTCACTTTTATGTAAGTATGCCTATCCCGCTTCACCCATTCTACGGCTCCACAAGCATGTTCCATCACCCAATTACTTATCAAAGCACGGTTACGCATATGGGCTTCTTCTATCTGGGCTCCAAATTTTATACGCACTTGCTGCGTCATAAGTCCATTCATCATATAAGTATAATACTGCGACTTATATGCCTCCATATTAGGAAGTAACTCCAGCTGAACCATTTTCTCATCGGCAATATAATACAGACCAAATAAATCGGCACGCGCTTCTTCAATAATGTCTCCGTATGCTCCGAGTGCGTTGGAGTCTACTCCGGAAAGCAACTGACCACTCCCATGTCCGAGACACTCATGCAAGTCTGTATGTAAACTATCACAAATATCACCGTATTTATCGATATTCTGAAGCGTATCATCATCCACAACAAATTCTTCATAGAAACCGTTTCCTCGGGCTGCATGGTTATATGCTTCAATTAGATTGGCAATAGTTACACTTTTGGAACCGTATTTAGCACGGATCCAATCTGCATTCGGAAGATTAATTCCTATTGCTGAAGATGGATATTCGTCGCCACCAAGCATTGCCGCACAGACAACATTCGCCGTTACACCTCTTACTATTTGCTTTTTGAAGCGCCGATCTACCGGTGAATGGTCTTCAAACCATTGGGCGTTCGAGCTGATTATATTAGTTCTCTTAGTGGCTTCTAAGTCTTTAAACTCCACAATTCCTTCCCACGAACCCTTGATGCCGAGTGGATCACCATACACTTCTATAAAGCCATTCACGAAGTCCACATTGCCTTCTTTTTCTTTCAACCATTCGATAGAATAAGTGTTGAACACACGTAAATCGCCCGTCCGGTAATATTTGATCAGCAAATCTATAACCTTTATCTGATGCTTATTCTCGGCATAATCTTTAGCTTTATTGAGCCAATATACAATTTGTCGGATTGCTGGGGCATAAAGGCTTTCCGTCGTCCACCTATCTTCTGTTAAGATACCACCCTTTTTAATTAATTTAGAATTTAGTCCATACGATGGCGGTTCTTCATCTGTAGCATCTTTCATTGCAGCATAGAACGTTTCTACTTCCTGCTGACTCACATGGTCGTAAAAATTACAAGCGGAAGTCTTCACAATATCTTCGCTTGCATTCTTATTTACTCGTTTTGGCAAAACGGTTGCATCAAAAATAACAGGAAATATATCTTCGCACAGTTCATCAACCGTTTGTTCTTCTGATAAAGGGAGCCATGAACTTACTTGTTTAAGAATATCTTTAAAAAAATGGGGAGAAAACTCCGGCAAGAATTTCTCATAACCGTAATGATGATAAATACCATTAGAAAACCACAATCGTTTCAAATAAACCTCAAGCCTTTTAAAATCTGCCTGCTTACGGTCACCTTCGTATTTCGTAAGAACCACTTCAAGAATTTTCCGTATCAATAAATTATACTTCCCAAATTGATCGGTTGTAATATCCCTCCCCGATAGCGTTGCTTTAGAAAGAAAATATATAAACGCTTTCTGTCTTGTAGAAAGCGTTTCAAAACCATTCAGACGGTAACGTAGCAACTGTAAATCGGCAAAGCGCTCGTCTGAAAATCTAAAGTTTTCTTGCATAGTAATTATTCACTCGCTTATTTTCTATTCTTTAAACCCGGCTTTCGCCCTCTTTTCTTGGGCTCCTCTTTTTGAAGCGGATGCTGGACGTAATGACGTATCTTGTAATCGCGCGGAGTACAGCCATTAATTTTAAAAAACGCGCCATAGAAAGATTGGCGATTTGCAAAGCCAACCATATCGGAAATATCTTCCATATTTAAATCCTTATACCGTTTATCACTCAATAGTGCCATTGCCTCCTCTATCCTATATTTATTAATAAACGATGTATAATTCATATGGAAACGTACATTCACTACAGCGGAAATATAACGTGTATTAGTACCAAGTTCTTCCGCTAAACGCTTTGCAGAATAACCTTTTTCTTTATATTTTTTTTGGAAAAGAATAACGTTCAACATCTTTTCTTTCAACTCATCCATCAGTTTGGGGCTAACAAGAGTTCTATAAGCGGCTTCCTTTTCTTTCTTTTCTGTAATATTATATTTCGCCATATTGATAATAATATGATTAGAATACTCCTATTTGTTGCAAATATAATGAATATTTCTCTATTCATCAAGTTATTTACATACATTTTTATAAAAATATTGTATCTTTGTCAAGATATCTGTTTATTACATGAAAGCTATAGATATTTTAAAAAAATATTACGGTTATAATTCTTTCAGACCGAACCAAGAAAAGATTATTCAAGAAATAATTCAAGGCCAAGATTGTTTTGTACTCATGCCTACAGGAGGTGGCAAAAGCATCTGCTACCAAATTCCAGCACTCGCCATGCAAGGTACTGCCGTAGTCGTCTCACCACTGATTAGTTTGATGCACGATCAAGTACAAGCCCTCAAAACAAACGGTATTGCTGCCGAAGAATTAAACAGCGTCAACGATGCTAACCAAGACACCATGATACGACGCAAATGTATGTCAGGCGAGCTGAAACTCATTTATGTATCACCCGAACGACTTATCTCTGAAATACCCCATCTATTCTCCAGCATACATATCAGCCTATTCGCCATTGACGAGGCGCATTGCATCAGTCAGTGGGGACACGATTTTCGCCCGGAGTATGCTCGACTTGGCATATTACGGGAGAAGTTCCCCACGATACCGATTATTGCACTCACGGCAACTGCTGACCGTATCACACGCGAAGATATCATCAAGCAGTTACATCTAAATATCGGTGATGACCACAAACACCGTGTCTTCATCTCCTCATTCGACCGCTCCAACTTATCACTTTCTGTGAAACGAGGATATAAGAAACAGGCTAAGATGCGCTATATTGTAGATTTCATTAGGGCACATGTCAATGAATCAGGTATCATCTACTGTCTGAGCCGCAAAATTACCGAAAGTGTATCTGTTGAATTGCAGAAACTCGGTATTGACGCAGCCACATATCATGCAGGGCTAAGTACTGGAGAGCGGACACGTATACAGAATCTATTTAAAAACGATCAAATACAAGTGATTTGTGCCACTATCGCTTTCGGTATGGGCATTGATAAAAGTAATATTCGTTGGGTAATTCATTACAATCTACCTAAAAGCATTGAGAACTTTTATCAGGAAATAGGGCGTGCGGGACGAGATGGCGCGCCTGCCGATACAGTTCTTTTTTATGACCTTTCCGACATTGTAATGCTACGAAAATTCGCAATAGAAAGTAGGCAGCATAACTTAAACATGGAGAAGCTCAACTATATGCGTCAGTACGCCGAGAGTAGCGTGTGTCGTCGCAGAATACTGCTCAATTATTTTAATGAACAAACCGATCACGACTGCGGAAATTGTGATGTATGTACCCATCCGCCAAAACGGTTCAACGGTACAGAAATTATACAGAAAGCGCTTAGCGCTGTATTCCGTACAAGCGAGAAGATAGGTATCAATACTGCTATCGAAATACTGCGAGGTATACGATCGAACACAGTTATTAAGAACAGATTCTGGGAAATAAAGACCTTCAGTGCGGGTAAAGAAGTTTCGACAGATGACTGGCACGATTACTTCTTACAAATGCTACAAATGGGATTTATCGAAATCGCTTATAACGACCATCACCATGTAAAGATTACAACAAGTGGTAGAGAGGTTCTCTTCGGAAAGAAACGTGCAGAATTGATTGTTATCGATAAAGCAGAAAAAATATCTCCAATGCCTCACAATCGTACAAGAAAGAAACCTATTCCAGAAGTGAGACTTTCACCTGCAGTTATCGCTTCTCCTTATATACAGGAAGATCAAGCACTATTTCAAATTCTCCGCAAACATCGTATGGAGTTAGCTAAAGAGCAAGGAATTCCGGCATACATGATTTTCTCAGATGCGGTTCTGCACTTGCTGGCTACGCATAAACCTATTGACATGGAACATTTCGGACAGATTTTAGGAATTGGCGAATTCAAAAAGAAGAAATACGGAGAAAGCTTTATAAACATTATTCAACAGTTCCTATAAAAGTTGTAAGGTCAAAATACGTCGCCGTCACGTAAAGAATAAATATTACAATAATTCCGTTAGCAAGGTTTTCTTGTTCCCTACTTATATATCGTTTATATTTTCTCTCGTTAACATACCGTAGTATAAGGCTTCAAGTTCTTGAACTGTCAATGTTTCTACCTTGCGTTCAATTAACCGGATCAATTCTTCACGACGAAAGTCTTCATCCACTGTCGGGCTGTGAAAATTTACCATATCATGCATTATTTTAAAATTCCGAAGCAAGTCCACCTTCGCTAGTTTCTTTATATAAGGAAGGTAAATCGTGACCGGTCTGCTTCATTACCTTAACCACACGATCAAACGAAACGCGATGCTTACCATCCGAGAATGCTGAATAAAGATTGGAATCAAGAGCTCGTGTTGCTGCAAAAGCATTGCGTTCGATACAAGGAATTTGAACGAGTCCGCATACAGGATCACACGTCATCCCAAGATGATGTTCGAGTCCCATCTCTGCTGCGTACTCAATCTGTGCCGGACTCCCACCGAATAACTGGCATGCTGCAGCCGAAGCCATGGCACATGCGACTCCCACCTCTCCTTGACATCCTACATCAGCCCCCGAAATAGAAGCATTCTGTTTTACAATATTCCCAATCAGACCTGCGGTAGCCAAGGCATGTAGAATACGCATATCGCTGAAAGAATGTCCTTTAGATAGATGATACAAAACTGCGGGCACCACTCCAGAAGCGCCACATGTGGGTGCTGTAACGGTAATACCGCCCGCCGCATTCTCTTCGCTTGCAGCCAATGCATAGGCATATACCAACGCTCTGGTTTGCAAAGACTGCTTGTATCCGCTTGCTTTTACATAATAAGTGGCTGCTTTACGGGGGAGATTTAACGGCCCTGGCAACACACCTTCATGGTCCAAACCGTTCTCAATCTCTGTCTGCATCACTTTCCACACTTCCATCAAATAATCCCAAATATCCTCATCTTCGCATTTCTGTACATATTCCCAATAACTTCTGCCATTCTTCTCACACCAATGCATGATCTCCGTCATCGTGTTAAGATCATACACTTCTCTCGTATCGAACACACTGTCAGACACATCGCCTTCTGATAAAGCACCACCACCTATACTATATACTGTCCATTTATCAATTTCATTACCTACGACATCAAATGCCTTAAATTCCATACCATTAGGATGGAACGGCAAAAATATTTGAGGTTTCCAAAGAATAGTAACTGGAGCAATTTTCTCCAAAACTTCTTGTATAGCCACATCGGTCATATGTCCTTTGCCTGTAGCGGCAAGACTTCCATACAATGTTACCTCGAAAGCAGCAGCTTCAGGATGTTTCGAAGCATATATCTTAGCTGCCTTATGTGGTCCCATCGTATGGCTACTCGAAGGTCCTTTCCCTATTTTATATAATTCTCTTAGAGATTTCATAACGTTTACATATCTTATGCAAAAGTACATTATTTTCCAGATATATGCTTATATTTTTCACTTTTTGTATCAAACAGTTGTTATCATAATATTCTATAAACAATAACAACATTGCTTGCATTTTTGATCTCCTTACACTATTTTTGCAAAAAACAAATACAACAATATGACAACAGAAATGATCATCCGCATATTTATCGCTGCTATTTTGGGAGGCATTATTGGCCTTGAACGCGAATATAGGGCCAAAGAGGCCGGACTACGCACCCATCTCCTCGTAGCTTCGGGTAGTGCACTCTTCATGATCATATCACAATACGGATTCGACAGCGTCTTACATACCCGATCAAACGTCTCACTCGATCCTTCGCGAATAGCCTCACAAGTAGTTACAGGTATCGGTTTCATTGGTGCCGGTACTATTATATTCCAAAAACATGTTATCAAAGGGCTCACTACTGCTGCCGGTCTTTGGGTAACATCGGCCATCGGACTTGCATGCGGAAGTGGCATGTACATCCTTTCCACCGCCACAACAATTATGGTTGTTATCTGCCTCGAGGCCATTTACTATATTACGGTCAGGTTCGGTACAAAAAATATCGAGATAACTTTCTCCCTCTCTTCTTACAACAAAATAGAGAGTCTTATCCAATATATAGAGAATGAAAAAATCATTATCCAATCGTACAAAATACACCGACATGTCACAGATGGAGCAGAAAACTACTTAGCAGAAATGGATTTGAAAATTAAAAACAGCACATACCAGCACAACTTTCCGCTCCTATTCAATAAACTCGATGGAATAACGGTCAAAAATATAGAATGACACAAGAATTATTCATGCTTATTTTTCACATCAGATAATAGAAATAAGCCTCTTGTTTTTTAACTTTATTTACACAATAAAAAGTACAAATAAACGCATATATATAAAATATATTTCGTATATTTGCAGCGTTTTGTTGTTTTACACAAACAAATTCTTGATTATCATACACTTATAAAGAATTAACGGATTAGGGATGAGACAGCTAAAGATCCAAAAAAGTATCACAAATCGTTCAAGCGAAGCGTTAGATAAATATCTTGTTGAGATTGGACGGGCACCGCTCATTTCTATAGAAGACGAAATAGAATTAGCTCAAAAAATAAAAAAAGGAGGCCCTGAGGGCGAAAGAGCAAAAGAGCGACTTGTTACAGCTAATCTCAGATTTGTGGTTTCCGTAGCAAAACAATACCAACACCAAGGACTCACACTAACCGATTTAATAGATGAAGGAAATATTGGATTGATTAAAGCTGCCCAAAAGTTTGATGAAACACGTGGCTTTAAATTCATCTCTTATGCTGTGTGGTGGATCCGCCAGAGCATTCTCCAAGCTATCGCAGAGCAAAGCCGTATTGTAAGACTTCCTTTGAACCAAGTGGGTTCCTTGAACAAAATCAATCATGAAATCAATAAGTTCGAGCAAGAAAATCAACGCCGCCCATCAATTTCAGAGTTATCGGACGCAACGAATATTGATGAAGAAAAAATCGGGCAAAGCATGATGGCAGACGGTCACCATGTAAGTATCGACGCGCCATTTCAAGACGGAGAAGACAACACAATGCTTGATGTGATGCCCGGAGGTGATGACAGTCGTACCGATCGCAACGTAGACCATGAGTCGATGGCGATGGAACTAAACTCTGTATTGAGCCGTGTACTCAAAGATCGAGAAATTACTATCATCAAAGAATGCTTCGGTATCGGCTGCCATGAAAAAGGTCTTGAAGAAATAGGAGATCAATTAGGGCTCACACGAGAACGCGTAAGACAGATACGCGAAAAGAGTATTGCCAAACTGCGCGACAGCGGCAATGCCAAAATACTGATGAAGTATCTGGGATAAACAATATATCCGACACCGATATTCGATAGGTGTAAGGTACATAAACGCAACACCTACACAACACATATTATACAATCTTTTTAGGTAAGATAACCATTTAAATATTATATAATAACGCCACGCTCTTATTTCAAAATAAAATAAGGACGTGGCGTTATATCAATAAACAGGTATAGTAATCCTAAACAGAATTCCTGTTACAAGGATATTGGAATATTATGACAACTCAATAAATCTGCTACCACATAGCTGCTGCCACCCACAAATATAAAATCATCATGTCCGGAAGCATCATATGCTGCGCAGAAAGCTCGCTCTACCGTTCTAAATTCTTTGCCTTGTAAGCCATATTTCTTACCTATGGCAGCTACTTTTTCTACGGGTATCGCCCGTTTCGTAGATGCCTGTGTAAAATAATAGCAGACATCAGCGGGAAGCATCGACATTACAGTGTCGATATCCTTGTCGTCTACCATCCCAAACACTACCCTTTTGCATTCGTACGGTTGTCTGGCAATTTGCTTGGAAAGACATTTCCAAGCGTCTGCATTATGACCTGTATCACATACAACAAAAGGATATTTGTTCATCACCTGCCATCTTCCTTTAATACCTGTCAATTCCACGACATGTGCAAAACCTTCCTGCACATTTTCCATTGTAATTTTAAAATCGGTCAAAAGGCTGATGGCCTGTAGAATTGTATTCGTATTCTTGTCTTGATAATCACCTTTCAATTCGCCGACAAGCGTTCCATATTCACCAGTATGATAGACTTTGGTTCCATCTTCTCGTATTTCAATACGTTGGATAGCAGGTGTATCTTCCGCAAAGTATATTTCCGCATGTTTTTCTTGGGCTTTTGCCTGAAATACACCAACGGTCTCGGTACAGTTCTCGCCTATTACAACCGGAACATGCTCTTTGATAATTCCGGCTTTCTCGGCCGCAATCTTTTCCAAGGTGTTACCGAGAAACTGCGTATGATCCAAACCTATGTTGGTAATAACGGACAATACTGGTGTTATTACGTTCGTGCAATCCAAACGACCACCCAGTCC
This sequence comes from Hoylesella oralis ATCC 33269, assembly GCF_000185145.2. GTDB lineage: Bacteria > Bacteroidota > Bacteroidia > Bacteroidales > Bacteroidaceae > Prevotella > Prevotella phocaeensis. The sequence goes on along the minus strand of NZ_GL833119.1, from coordinate 1,609,188 downwards.
AACTTCTATCACAGCAACATCTACGTGCTGTTCAGCAAAATATTTGAACGCCATTGCCGTAGTAAGTTCGAAAAAAGACGGATGAAATTCTTCGAAGAAACCGCGTTCTTGCGCTACAAAATCTACCACATACTGCTCGCTTACGCACTCTCCGTTCACCCTAATACGTTCACGAAAATCTACAAGGTGCGGCGATGTGTACAATCCTACCTTATATCCTGCCGCCTGAAGTATAGCTGCAATAGTATGAGAACATGATCCCTTGCCGTTGGTTCCGGCAATATGTATGGTTTTGTATTGCTTATGAGGAGAACCGAAATGCCTATCTAATTTATATGTATTCGCCAACCCCTCCTTATAAGCAACAGCACCCACATGTTCGAAAACAGGGGTGCTGTTGAATAGATATTCTACAGTTTCTTGATAATTCATGATAAAAAGAGAAATATACGACTAATTAAAGTAATTTTTAAACTTCTCGAAAATCGACTTCTTTGTAGACAAATCACCTTTAAAGTTATCGCTCTTACCGAGTTGTTCAAGCATATCTTTCTCATCACGGCTCAATGTTTTAGGAACATAAACACTGATATTCACAACCAGATCCCCTTGTCCGTTGCCATATCCCTGTACGGCAGGCAGTCCTTTTCCACGAAGACGAAGTGTCTTACCGGGCTGTGTACCCTGATCGATTTTTATTTTCACCTTACTTCCTTCGATGGTCGGAACCTCTACATCGCCTCCTAATGCTGCCATAGGAAAGTCTAACAGAAGATTATATATTACATCCTGTCCGTCGCGAATGAACGTATCATTGGGTTCTTCTTCAATATATACCTGTATATTGCCGGTAATTCCATTATGCTTTCCTGCATTGCCTTTGCCGGGAACATTAACAACCATCCCCTCGGATACCCCTGCCGGAATATTGATTTCCACAACTTCATCGCCTTTTACAACACCGCTTCCGCCACACTCGTGACACTTATTTTTAATCACAGTTCCCTCACCATGGCAAGTAGGACATTCTGTTTGTGTCTGCATCATGCCGACTATAGTGCGCACAGTTTTAACAACTACACCGTGTCCATGGCATGTAGGACACGTCTCTACCCCACTGCCAGCCTCTGCACCGCTCCCATGACAATGAGAACAGGTTACATCTTTATGTACCTTAAATTTCTTTGTTACGCCTGTTAAAACTTCCTGAAGCGTAAGGCGTACCTTCAATCGAAGGTCGGCACCTCTATACTGTGTCTGCTGATATTGGCCTCCCCCGAAACCGCTAAAGCCTCCATGTCCTCCGAATACATCGCCGAACATCGAGAATATATCGTCCATAGAAAAGCCTCCGGCACCACCGAAACCGCCGCTAAAGCCCCCTCCACCGGGTGCATTGAAACCGAACTGATCGTATTGTTGCCGTTTCTGCGCATCGTGGAGAACATCATAAGCTTCGGCAGCCTCCTTGAATTTCTCCTCTGCCTCTTTATTATCGGGGTTTCTATCGGGATGATATTTGATGGCAAGTTTCCTATATGCTATCTTTATTTCTTCTTCCGAAGCCTCCTTAGTCACACCAAGTACCTCGTAATAATCTCTTTTTTGTGCCATTATAATAATCTACCTGTTCTGAAAGAGTTTCTGTTCGTATTCCATAAACCTATTGTCCCACAGCCACCTTTGCATGGCGTATGACCTTATCGTTTAAGGTATAACCGGTCTGAACACAATCTATAACTTTTCCTTTATGCTCATCATCTCCGGGTACCATGGCTATAGCCTCATGGTAGTCTACATTGAAATCTTGGTCTTTTGTATCGATTTGCTTAACTCCCAAGCCTTCCAACACCTTGATAAACTTCTTGAAAATAAGCTCCCATCCTTCTTCTATGGCCTTTGCATCGTCTGTTTTTCCGGCATTGGCTATGGCACGTTCCATATCATCAATAATAGGAAGGACGGCATCGATCGTCTTTTCACCACCATTAAAGATTAGTTCATCTTTCTCTTTACGGGTTCGTTTCACATAATTATCGAACTCTGCAACCTTCCTAAGATACTTATCTTTCAGCTCTTCTATCTTGGCATTAGCTTCTTCTAAAGCATCTTTTGGCTCTTTAGCACATTCTTTTTCTGAAGTTTCAGAAGATGTTTCAGCACACTCTTCTTTAGCACTATCCTGCATATTCTGCCCTTCACATTCCTGTTCGAGCCCTGCATTTCCTGCCTTATTGTCTATATCTTTATTCATGATCAAATAATTTATTATACATGCTTCTTAGCAAATACCTTGCCAAGAAACACACATATCTTATATTATCCCCAGAAATCAATACATTCTCTGCCTTTGCTCCTTAATATTTTCATCGTAGATATAGTCGTCATAACTCATCAATTTATCGATCGTACCCGATGGAGTGAGCTCTATAATGCGGTTGGCAACCGTCTCGATAAATTCATGATCATGACTTGAGAAAAGAATATTGCCCTTGAATGCAATAAGATTGTTATTGAAAGCCTGAATGCTTTCCAAATCAAGATGGTTGGTAGGTGTATCTAAAATGAGGCAATTTGCATTCTTCAATTGCATCTTTGCAATCATACAACGCATCTTCTCACCTCCCGAAAGTACATTTACTTTCTTCAAAACATCCTCGCCAGAGAACAACATACGGCCCAGATAACCTTTCATCTGAACCTCGTTACCTACGCCAAACTGGCTCAACCAGTCTACTAAGTTTAAGTCGCTTTTAAAGAATTCTGTATTGTCGAGCGGCAAATAAGCCGTGGTAATGGTAACTCCCCATTTATAAGAACCCTGATCAGGCTCGCGCTTACCGTTGATAATTTCGAAGAGTGCCGTCATCGCTTTTGGGTTATGACTGAGGAATACTACCTTCTCACCCTTTTCGATATTGAAGTTTACATGATCGAAAAGTACTGTCCCGTCCGTATCTACAGCTTTCAGATTTTCTACTTCAAGTATCTGATTGCCCGGTTCACGCTCCATTTGAAAGATAATTCCCGGATACTTACGACTCGAAGGACGTATTTCTTCCACATTCAGTTTCTCGAGCATCTTCTTACGAGAAGTAGTCTGACGACTCTTTGCCACATTGGCAGAGAACCGTCGAATGAACTCCTCGAGTTCCTTGCGCTTCTCTTCAGCCTTCTGTTTTTGGTTCTGTGCCTGACGTAGAGCTAACTGCGAACTCTCATACCAGAAACTATAATTACCGGCAAATACCGTAACTTTACCGAAATCAATATCCACTGTCTGCGTACTTACAGCATCAAGAAAGTGCCGATCGTGGCTGACTACGAGGACTGTCTGCTCCACATTGCCGAGATACTCCTCAAGCCAAGTCACGGTATCAAGGTCTAAATCGTTGGTTGGTTCATCGAGTAACAGGTTATCGGGATGACCGAAAAGAGCCTTAGCAAGCATCACGCGTACCTTCTCATTGTTAGAAAGTTCGCTCATTTGCTTGTTGTGTAAGGCATCCATAATACCCAAATTCGACAACATTTGTGCAGCATCGCTCTCGGCATTCCAACCATCCATCTCGGCAAAACGTTCCTCAAGTTCGGCTGCACGGTTACCATCATCCTCGGTCATTTCTGCTTTTGCATACAATGCCTCGCGCTCCTTCATGTTTTTCCACAACGGTTCATGCCCCATAATTACCGTATCAAGCACACGAAACTCATCGTATTTGAAGTGATCTTGGTCCAATACCGAGAGACGTTCGCCCGGTCCAAGTTCCACAGTTCCCTTATTCGGCTCCAATTCACCGCTGATCGCTTTCAGCAATGTAGACTTTCCGGCACCGTTAGCACCGATAACTCCATAAATATTTCCATGCGTAAACTTGACATTTACATCCTTGTAAAGCACTCTCTTTCCAAATTGGATAGCAAGATTTGTGACTGTTATCATTCTCTTTTTTTACCTTAAAATAATACGAGTTCGATGATTTATCATGCGAAGACCAATACTAAAAATGGTAAACTCGTGGTTGCCAAAAACAACACAACCCATTCTGTCACATGTTCATCGGGTGCAAAGGTACAAAAAAATGATGTAAAAAAAGAAGTTATCCGAGAATATTAGAGTTTACGAAACTACCAAAGTCTATAATTCTCAAAGCATAAATTATCCTTTTATTCCTATTCTTATCATTCCGACAACTATATAAAACGGCCCGAGATTATTATTCTGAAACATAAAAGAAAAAGCTGTTAGAAACGACAAATACATCGTTTGCTGCCGGCATTACTCCCTTTCGAAATCGATATACCGAACTTCTGTCATCGCTAAACACGCTCTCTATTGCCGACAGACATCATATCTACCGGTATTAAAAGAGCCCTTTATCTTCTCTAATAGAAAACGTTAGCTGTAAAGATTCATATTTACATGACATCCCAACCGCCTGTCAAAATCTGCAAATCGAAACGTAATCCACCATTACCACAAATACATAAATTCAAAAAATCTAATTCATGCGCCCCTTTTTTCATCCATTTTTCAGTAACTTTGCAGACGGATGAAGAATTATAACATACGACAGAAGCAACAGGAAGACTATGTTCACTACACCGTGGAGCAAGAGGCATCCTTGCTCGATTGGCTGTTTGCTACTGTTAAAAGCGCAAGCAAATCGAAGGTGAAAGCCACATTAAAGGGGCGAGGCATCCGTGTAAACGGTAAAACAGTAACCCAATTCGACTTCCCACTGCTGCCCGGAATGAAAGTATCTGTAAGCAAATCGAAGCGAAACAATAATCTTCAGAGCAAATATGTAAGAATTGTGTACGAAGATCGCTTCTTGGTCGTAGTCGAAAAGAATATCGGAATCCTCTCTATGGCAGGCGGACATTCTACGCTAAACGTAAAGAACATTCTCGACGATTACTTCAGTAAAGGCCGCCAGCACTGCACTGCACATGTGGTACATCGCCTTGATCGCGACACAAGCGGACTGATGGTTTACACTAAAGATACACAAACAGCACAGCTATTAGAAAGCGATTGGCACGATATAGTGTACGACCGTCGCTACGTGGCAGTAGTAAGTGGCGAGATGGAAGACGATGAAGGGACCATAGCCAATTGGCTTAAGGATAACAAATCGTATATTTCATACTCCAGTCCGGTCGATAATGGAGGCAAATATGCCGTAACGCATTTCCATACATTACAACGCACGGCCGATTATTCGCTTGTAGAATATAAATTAGAGACAGGGCGCAAGAACCAAATACGCGTGCATTCGGCCGACATGGGACACCCTGTATGCGGAGATATAAAGTATGGCAATGGCGACGATCCCTTGCATCGCCTATGCCTGCATGCCTACCTATTATGCTTTTACCACCCCGTTACGCACGAACGTATGGAGTTCTATACGCCCATTCCCCCAGCATTTAAGAAATTATTCAAATAGAAAACAACAAAAATGAGTACGAATTTTATATATTATCTTTTTTGTCTATTAGCAATCATTGCAGGTTTTCTCATCGTTAAGAAAGTGGCCGGTTGCCTCATCAAGTCTATTGTAATGATCGTTATCATAGCCATCTTGGCATTCTTATACGTGCATTATATTCGCTAAAAACGTGCAAATATCACTTATGTATATAATTCATAGACAGATCGGCTATAATTTTAGCTTCCGATACAGAGATGTTGTATTTATCCAACAGCGTTCTGTCGTTTGCAAACATTTCTTGTAACGAATGCCCTACTTCGGCACTCTTGTCATCACCGGCATATTGTGCAAACAAACTTAGAGCCTCCTCGTTCTTAGACTGGAACCACTTGGCATAACCGGCATTCAGATAATCTTCCTTAACCGTCTTGCCCGATTTCAGAATACGTTCATAAATTGTTTCAGCAAGATCAGGCTTGGATTGATGTAGATGTCCCCATGCCAAAGCCCGCTCTATGTTCAGGTCATCGGGATAATCATAGTACAATTTAAAAAGAATATTCATGCCCTCGCCCACCTTATTTATATATATCTGCGATATGGCAAAATGCAACGAGGCCCTTACATTGTCAGGCTCTCTTTCCAATATCATACGGTAACACTCTTCCGCATCGGCATATTCTCCCATCAGATAAAGCGTGCGAGCCTTTCCTTTCAACGCCTGAAGGTCTTCACCATTGAGTGATAGCAGTTTCTCATACTCGTTATACGCCTGATAAGCATCGCCTGTCTTCATGTAAGCTGCCGCAGATAAGCGGTAATAATCTATGTTTCCGGATAATTCGTAATGCCGCAATAGCTTGATAAGTTGTGCATAATAATGGTTTTTCAACAAGAAATTGCCCAATTCTATTACCAATCCGTTCATCGCAGGGGTAGCCACCAACTTATTTATAAAGAAAAAATACCGCCGATCGGTTTCTGCAAAAGGATTGATAAAATCTGCCTTATTCTGGTACAGACGGAAGAAACGATACAAATCCTGCAAATACATACGGCGGATATATGCAGGTGCTTCTTTCTCTTCTACTGTCATCATCGGCCCCATTATCTCGGTTGTATTGAGCATTTCTCGCATGTTTTCGGGTATCCGATCGATAACTGTCGACATTGCAAGGGCAAAAGAATACTTGTCGGAGTCGCAGAAAGGCCCGTTATCCAATAACACTTTCATGAATTTACTTTCCCCCAATTTGTCGTTCACATGCCGTAAACCCGGATGATCCGTATAGAATGGGCTAAACCAATTGCTGATCTGATAGAAGAAGGAGAACCTTTTCATCTGCGAAAAGCCCCCGAAATAGATGTCAGAGCCTGCACGTTGCATGCTCATCATGCGCGAGAAACTCTTCTCCAAATCCTCCATAGCCTTGTCGGATGCCCCGGGATTCAAAATTTCTTCTAACTGATCGTCTTCCTTTTCTATAATTCCGTTGCTGCTAAATCTCAAATGATTGTTCTTAAGCAGCTCGGGCATAATGTCTCTTTGTATCTTATCGTTGTCGGCATCGGCATTCATACAATAGAAAATCTGCATCTGCAATTCGAGCAGCTGCCTGTACAACGACTCGTCTTTGCATATTCTATCCACCGTATTTCGCACTTCAGGAAAAATACTCATATCGTTCTGCGGCAATACAAGTACCGTTCCTACCAATGCCCTTTGCCGTATATGCTCATCAGTTGCCTCTATGGCTACCTTGGCGAGTGTAAGGAATTTGTTCACATCGAATATCTGTATCGCCGAAAGCATAATGGCACCGAGCATAATCGATGCATCTATGGCATCTATTGTGGGCGACAGCAAGATTTCTCCGAAGAAACGAGCCGTGCCGTCGCTCCATTGAGGCGAAACAAGCAATGCGTCGAACAGTGCATCCATGTACTTCTGATGGAGTTCGTAAATGCTTCTTTGCTTGTCGCGCCGCGTATCTTCCGCTTCGAGCGATAGCATGGCAAGGTCTTGCACAAACCGTTCAAGCTGTTCGCGTATGGCATCTTGCTGCATGTCTGCCTGCACATGCTGTACCGAAGCCATATGGTAAGAAGCATTATCCCTTATCGATAACGCGAGTAGAATATCGCTATAAAGCCGATACAAGGTACATATAAGCCCGTTATACACATCTTCTAATTTCGGATCGCGCAACCCCTGTCGCAAATAATTGCTCATCAGACGGTAATCGTTTTCTATATTTTCTATCCGTGCATCGAACTCTGTCAACGCATTATCGTTTATTATACTGCGCAAAACGCCCATACTTTTTGCGACATCTTTTACTGTTAAGATGTCTGTTGCTACCGTATGTAATTGTTTGTCGGAATATTTCACGTACGTATATGTTTTTGATTAAACAGGTTTAAGCGATTTCACGTACTGCCGGGCAATATTTATATCGCTTGCCGCCGGCTTCTCTATATGCTTAAAAGATAACTTCGGGAGTGCCTTTACAGTATTCTCGTCGGCACCGCAATATTTCCGTATAACATCCGAGAAACGCTCCAATCCCGAGCGGTTGATAGAATCTACAGCCGTATTATATGCTTTTACAAAAGCCCGAAGTTGTTTCTGTCGCCGTTTGTCGCGCATTGCATCGCTGCGAAAAGCCAATACACCCACATTAATTCTATAGTCTCGGCTGTCTTTCAGTACCGGATTCGAATACAATCGTGCCGTAGTGGCCTGCGGTTCCGGCAGCCATAAGGCATCCATCTCGTTATTGAGAAGCATTTTCAAACGTATATGAATATCGTTAAACTGCACACGAAACACCGGTGCGTTGGTCTTCACGCCCTCGAGTACACGGCCTGTAAGATAGTCGGTTGCCGAAAATCTCGTCATTGCTACCATCTTGTCGCCCAACTGTTCTGGCTTTTTAATACGCGCCATTTTATTGGCTATCAGTTGCCAATAGGCATTTGTCGAGGAAATATAGGTAAGAGGAAGCCCTTTTGCTATAAGTCTTTCCGTGCGTATCAGGTCTGAAACGGAGCCTTCTACCAGCCTCTTTTCAAGTGCAACGTCGCAGTCCATCTGTGCATTATACGGTTTCAAGCGTATATCTTCACCGCTATCAGCAAACCATCTGCGTTCCTTTGCCACGAACATAGGTAAGCAATCGAGCGTCGGCAGCACGCATATTTTCAAGGCAAAAGAGTCTTCTATCTGCAACCGACGGCGCTCCTCGCGCGAGAGTCTTTCCTTTTCTTCTTGCGAATATCCGCACGATACGAGCAACACAAGCACAACCGTATAGATGAAAAACTTATTCATGTGGCAAATTTAGTAATAAATTTTGATACTCGGAAAATAATAACTATTTTTGTTGACGGCATAGATGGCATGTCTATACCTACCGGAATAACTGATTATGGCAAAAGATAAGATAGCATACGTATGCTCCAATTGCGGACAAGAGTCGGCAAAATGGATCGGTAAATGTCCTTCGTGCGGACAATGGAACACTTTTAAAGAGATAAGAATTGCAGGCGATACGGGTTCTATGGCGGCCAGATCGGCGGCACAATCGGTAAGGCTGTCTGTGGCAGGCACCTCGAACAAACCTCTATACCTGCACGAAATATCGGCGAAAGACGAGCCGCGTATCGATACCAACGATACCGAATTGAACCGTGTTCTCGGCGGGGGATTGGTTCCGGGAAGTATTGTTTTGCTCGGCGGAGAGCCCGGTATCGGCAAGAGCACGCTCACCCTGCAGACGATACTCCGCATGACCGACAGACGTATACTGTATGTCAGTGGCGAAGAAAGCGCCCACCAGCTCAAATTGCGTGCCGATAGACTTGGCTCAAACAGGCAGAATAACAACGTTATGATACTCTGCGAAACATCGTTGGAGCATATTTTCGAGCACATAAAGGATACGCATCCCGAAATCGTTATTATCGATTCCATCCAGACCATAGCCACTTCAGAAGTGGAAAGTTCACCGGGCAGCATCACTCAAGTACGCGAATGTGCAGCCTCACTGCTGCGTTTTGCCAAGACAAGCGGCGTGCCTGTGGTGCTTATCGGGCACATCAACAAGGAAGGAACGCTTGCCGGACCGAAGATACTTGAACATATCGTAGACACGGTAATACAGTTCGAGGGCGACCAACATTACATGTATCGCATTCTCCGCTCCATTAAAAACCGCTTTGGCTCTACCTCCGAGCTCGGTATATATGAGATGGAACGGAACGGACTGCGGCAAGTAAGCAATCCGTCTGAACTTCTACTCACGCAAGACCACGAGGGTTTATCGGGTATTGCTATCAGTTCGGCCATCGAGGGGATACGTCCGTTTCTCGTAGAAACCCAAGCACTGGTATCATCTGCGGCATATGGCACTCCTCAACGGACAGCTACCGGCTTTGAACAGAAGAGATTGAACATGCTTTTGGCCGTTTTGGAGAAGCGTGTCGGCTTTAAACTGATGCAAAAAGATGTGTTTATCAATATTGCAGGGGGGCTTCGTGTCACCGATTTGGCCATAGACTTGAGCGTGATAGCCGCTGTATTGTCGAGTAATGTCGATACAGCGATAGAACACGGATGGTGTATGGCCGGTGAAGTGGGACTCAGCGGTGAAGTACGTCCTGTTAACCGCATAGAACAGCGCATTGCAGAAGCGGAAAAGCTGGGCTTTACTCACATGATAGTGCCCAAATATAACCTACAGAGCTTTAATCAGGGCAAATACCGCATAGAACTTCATCCGGTAAGAAAGGTAGAAGAGGCACTTAGATGCCTTTTCGGATAAACCGACAGATAGCATGTTGATTATCAACCGCTTATATCTATCTTCGTTAGAGTACCTATCAAACCGTCTTAGATTGGCTTTCTAACAAGTTTAGATGTACTATCTAAGCCGGATATACCTGCAACCCGCTAAAAATATAGGCACCGAATACAGATATTTCTGCTTCTGTTCGTCATTGGGAAACCGACGGAATTCCTGTAACAGCCATACTTTTTCCGCGGTTTTCCTCTTAAAGGAAAGGTCGACAGCGGCCTTTCCTTATTCATATGTTTGCCTTTCGAAAACATTGCAAGTGGCATCTCGCTCACCTTTCTTCGTACTCTGTAAGGTCTTCTATCCCCGCTTCTGCCAAGGCCTCTTTGCGCTCACGACACGTTCCGCAATGCCCGCAATGCTTGTCGCCTCCCTTGTAACAGCTCCACGTTTCGGCAAAATTCACCCCGAACTTCTGCCCTCTGCGGGCGATATCCGTCTTGGTTATGCCGGTATAAGGGGCAAGAACACACACCTTTTCATAGGTTCCGGCGGTGGCGGCAGTCGACATCGCTGCCACAAAATCGGGACGACAGTCGGGATAGATGGCATGGTCGCCGCCATGATTGGCCATCATTACATATTTCAAATGGTGGCTCTCGGCCACGCCGACGGCTATGGAAAGCATAATACCATTGCGGAACGGCACCACTGTAGACTTCATGTTCCCCTCGTTGTAACTGCCTTCGGGGATGGCGTCTGCACCTTCTAAAAGACTGCTTTTAAAGTACTGATGCACGAAACCGAGGTCTATAACAATGTGTCTGATACCGAGTCGCTTGCAATGCAGGCGTGCATAAGGTATTTCCTTGGCATTATGATTGCTGCCGTAATCGAAGGATATGCCCAAGGCAATGCGGTCTTGATACTCGTAGAGCATGGTAACGGAGTCCATTCCTCCGCTCACTATAATCACCGAATCTTTCATTTTCAAAATGTTTTAATACGCTGCAAAAGTAATAAAAATTGCCAACTCTGCCTTGCATTTGGCCGTTTGTCGGCAGAAAAAAGAACAAAATGTGGAGCTGAGACTTCCGTATATCGCGGAAATATATTATTTTTGCATAAAATAGACAGTGCCTCGGCAAATAACAGCAGACTTCTTTGCATTCGGTTTGTACTATTTTTGTAATAAATAAAAAATAAGATTTCTAACTAAAATAATAAGGAAAAATGACAATTGAACAATTCAACTTTGCCGGCAAGAAGGCAATAGTTCGCGTGGATTTCAATGTTCCATTGGACGAGCAAGGTAATGTTACAGACGATACCCGCATACGCGGTGCGCTTCCTACACTAAAGAAAGTGCTTGCAGATGGCGGTGCACTGATCATGATGAGCCATATGGGCAAGCCTAAAGGTAAGGTGAAACCGGAACTTTCACTTAGCCAAATCGTAAAGAACGTAAGTAATGCGCTCGGTGTAGAGGTGAAATTCGCTCCCGATTGTGCCAAGGCAGACGAGGCAGCTGCCGCTCTGAAGCCGGGAGAAGCATTGCTTCTCGAGAACTTGCGCTTCTATCCGGAAGAGGAAGGCAAGCCTGTAGGCGTTGAAAAAGGTACGCCCGAATACGACGAAGCCAAGAAAGAAATGAAGAAAAAGCAAAAGGCATTTGCAGAGAAACTGGCTTCTTACGCAGACGTTTACGTAAACGATGCGTTCGGAACAGCTCATCGCAGACACGCTTCTACGGCAGTTATCGCCGACAGCTTCGATGCAGACCACAAGATGCTGGGCTATCTGATGGAAAAAGAGGTAAAGGCTATCGACAACGTGTTGAAGAATGCGCAGCATCCTTTTACCGCTATCATCGGCGGATCTAAGGTAAGTTCTAAGCTCGGAGTCATCAAAAATCTGCTTGATAAGGTAGATAACCTGATCATAGGCGGCGGTATGGGCTACACTTTTATTAAGGCGCAAGGCGGCCATATCGGCGAATCGCTCCACGAAGACGACCTGATGCCGGAGGCTCTGAACGTTATGAAGACTGCCAAGGAGAAAGGTGTAAACCTGAGCCTCTCCGTTGCTACCGTTGCCGGAGATAAGTTCTCGAACGATGCGAACCGTAAGGTAGTTGACATATTCAATATTCCCGATGGCTGGGAAGGGATGGATGCTTCCGAAAAGTCGTTGGAAGAATGGAAGAAGATTATCCTTTCATCAAAAACAATTCTATGGAACGGCCCTGTTGGAGTATTCGAATTCGAGAATTTCGCCCACGGTACGGGCGAGATAGCCAAGTATGTCGCCGAGGCTACACAGAAAAACGGCGCTTTCTCTCTCGTGGGTGGCGGCGACTCGGTTGCTGCTGTCAACAAGTTCGGACTGGCCGATAAGGTATCTTATGTATCCACAGGCGGCGGCGCAATGCTCGAAGCTATCGAGGGTAAAGTGCTCCCGGGTGTGGCTGCAATCAAGGGTGAATAATTCATTCTCCTATAATATAAAAAAGAGATGGTGTTCGATTACCATCTCTTTTTTGTTTTGCAATATTTAGTAAAAGGGGCATTCGTAGCCTCTTACCTGCCTTCCCAACGGTTGCAGACGGTCAGACGGGGTTGTTCGTTTCGAATATTTTCATTCGTTCTTCGAGCAGTTTGTATTGATGATCAGCTATGAACGAAGTGCACACGCGCAACCCTTCCTGCCGGCTTCCTGTGGTGATAAGGCAGATAGCGCTCACCCCGTAGTACATCAGTTCGTGCGCCAACTGCCCCGAAGTCATATGGGGATACCCGATAGTGAAATAAAATCCGTCGGCAACAGGCTCATCCAAGTCCTTATCATAGACGATGTAAAAGCCATGTTTGCAGAATATATCTTTCAAACGGCGTGCTCGTTCTCCGTACACACCTACTTCCTTTCTGAAATCATACGTACCTTCTACGGCAGCTTTCAGCATGGCTGCCATGGCAAACTGGGCACTATGACTGGTGCCAGAGCTTAATGCGTAAAGCATGCGCGTAGAAAATACTTGCCCGAAAGGCAGCCCCTCGTAGCGTTGGGCAAGAGCATCGTAACGGCGAGAGTAGAGTTTGTCGGAAATACATGTCACTCCTATGCGCTCTCCGGCATAACTAAAAGCCTTCGATCCGCTGATAAGAAGAATGTAATTGTCGGTATATCGCGCCACCGTTGCTTGGTAAGGAGGCTCGAAAGGAGTGCTTAAAGGCTTCCTGAAATCCATCGCAAAATAGGCAAGGTCTTCCATAACAATGACATCGTACTGTGTTGCAAGCTCGCCGATACCGCGCAGTTCCTCTTCGTTCAGGCACACCCACGAGGGATTGTTGGGATTGCTGTAAACGACGGCGCAGATGTTCCCTTTCGCCAGATACGTCTCAATCTTACCTTTCAGCTTATCTCCGCGATAATCGTACACATCGAATGTCTCGTATTTCACACCCATCACTTGGAGTTGCATCTTCTGAACAGGGAAGCCGGGATCTATGAACAACACCGTATCTTTCTGCGGATCGGCCTGCGAACATGTAAGGAATGAGGCGAACGTTCCCTGCATGCTTCCGCAAACGGGAATACATCCGTCGGCACTGATGTCTATGCCTATAAAGGCTTTAACGAAGCGGGAAGCCTGACGTTTGAGCTCAGGAAGACCTTGAATATCGGGGTAAGTACGGGCTATACCGTCCTGTAAAGCCTTGATCTGCGCCTCTACACCGACCTTGGCTGCCGGCAATCCCGGTATTCCCATCTCCATCTTGATGAACTCTACACCCGACTCGCGTTCGGCAAATGCTGCAATCGACTTCACTTCACGTATCGTGGCTTTGGAGAAATCCTGTATTTTGAAATCTCTGATCGCATCGTCTATGATTTTTTTCTCGATAGGTGTTTCCATCTGCATGTAGGAATTAAACGAAACGTTTATCTCTGTTCTCCGCGTCCGATGGCCAAAGCCTTGACATTAGCTTCCACAATGGCATCGCCTTTACGGACAAATACGCGGCGTACAGCATCCTCCAACTTGTCGTAGGCTATGCCCAAAGCCTTCTGAGCCGCACCGAGAAGGATCACATTTGCACTGCGCGGAACGCCATTGTCCTTAGCTAAACGTTCGATATCTAATAAAATCACGTTATCTACTTTCGCCAAATCGGCTTTCAATTTATCTAAATCAGGATAGTCGGGGATATTGACAAAAGGTGTTACCGACGTAATAATCCAGCCTTTCTTGCTAAGATAAGGCAGGTATCTCAATGCCTCCATCGGTTCCATAGAGATGATGACATCGGCGCATCCTAATGGTATAAGGTCGCTATTAATGGGCTCCGACGACAATCTCAAGTTGCTCTGTACATCTCCTCCACGCTGTGACATGCCGTGAACCTCTGCCTGTTTGATATAAAGATTGTCCTTCAAGGCGGCTTCACCTATAATCGTTGCAATGGAAAGGATGCCCTGTCCCCCTACTCCACTTAATATAATATCCGTCTTCATTGTGCTTTCTCCTTAGTTTTTACGTTTCTCCGACGCATGTCTTTTAAGCGTTTGCACGCACTCTCTCCTCGGAATGATAACGCTCACCCCTTTATATTCTATTTCCTCACGGAGCATCTGTTTGATCTCCGGCATATTCTTGGCGAGGGGAACCACCACTTTCAAATGAGCTTCTTCTACGCCCAAACCGCGACAGATCGCCTCGAATTTAGAGGTACCGGCACTGTCTTGCCCGCCCGTCATCGCTGTTGTCAGGTTGTCGCTGATAATAACGGTGATGTTAGAATTTTCGTTTATCGCATCAAGAAGGCCCGCTATGCCGCTATGAGTGAAAGTAGAATCGCCGATAATGGCAATGGCCGGCCACTGTCCAGCCTCTGAAGCACCCTTCGCCATGCCTATGCTGGCACCCATATCCACACAGGCATGGATCGCTTTATAGGGCGGAAGAAAGCCCAAGGTGTAGCATCCGATGTCGCCGAATACCCTTGCGTTGTCATATTCCGATAAGACTTCATTCAATACACTGTACACATCGCGGTGACCGCAGCCCTTACAAAGAGCGGGAGGTCGCGATGTAACGTCTTCGCACGGTGCATATCCCTGTGCCATTTCAAGTCCAAAAGCCTTCTTCACGATATCCGGAGTGAGCTCACCCGTACGGGGCAGATCGCCCGTAAACTTGCCCTTAATGACGGCATTGCCCGGCATAACACCTCTAACCATATCTTCTATGAAGGGCTGACCTTCTTCTATCACCAATACTTCATCGCATTCAGCAGTCAATCTGTTAACAAGTCTCTTGGGTAACGGGTATTGTGAGATCTTCAGAACAGGGAACGGACAGCCCTGCGGATAACATTCGTTCAGGTAATTGAATGCAATTCCGCTTGCTATCACGCCGCGGGAACGATCGGAAGCATCGATATAAGCGTTATAAGATGAGCCTGCCGAGTCTTCTTCAAGCGCAGCCTGTTGAGCCGTCACCATATCATTGCGCTTTCTGGCAAAGGCAGGAAGCAGCACCCAATCGCTCGCCTTGGCATCATAGTTCATATCGTTTTCAGGGCGAGATGTCTCCGCTATCTCTACAACGGCGCGCGAATGCGCCAGACGGGTAGTCACTCTAACGAGCACAGGCAGATGTATTCTCTCGCTATAATCGAAAGCTGTCGCCATCATATCATACGCATTCTGCTGATTGAAAGGCTCAAAACAGGGAATCATTGCAAATTTAGCATAGAAACGACTATCTTGTTCGTCCTGCGAAGAGTGCATGGAAGGATCATCGGCCACCAGAACGACAAGGCCGCCATTGGTACCTGTAATCGCCGAGTTGACAAAAGGATCGGCACAGACATTCAGTCCGACATGCTTCATGCACACAAGTGCGCGCTTTCCCATATACGACATGCCCAGCGCTTGCTCCATTGCAGTCTTCTCGTTCGTAGCCCATTTGCTGTGAATACCGCGTTCCTTGGCCACCGGCGAGCATTGTATATACTCGGTAATCTCCGTAGACGGAGTTCCCGGATAGGCATACACACCACTCAATCCGGCATCTATGGCCCCTTGAGCAATGGCTTCATCGCCTAATAAAAGTTTCTTCATAATGTATTTGTGATTGGTTATTTCAGTTCTTTGATAAAGAAGTTGGCAATCTGTCTCATCAGATGATTACGAGTATTGCCGCCGGATATGCCGTGATTTCGGTTAGTATAATAGTTTTCTTTGAAGTCTTTATCTGCCTGAACAAGCGCTTCGGCGTACTCAAAAGTATTCTGCGGCTGCACATTATCGTCGGCCGAACCGTGACAGATAAGCAATGCACCCTGCAACTTACCGGCACGTTCAATCGGATTAAGGGCATAACCGTCGGGATTTTCCTTAGGTGTACGCATATAACGTTCGGTATATACCGTGTCGTAATACTTCCAATTCGTTGGAGGAGCCACGGCAACGCCGGCCTTAAACACGGCACGTCCCTCGCTCATGCTCATCAAAGTGTTGAAACCTCCGAAACTCCAACCCCAAATACCGATACGGTTTTTATCCACAAAAGACTGCTTACCCAGCCACAAGGCCGCCTCTACCTGATCCTTTGACTCGAGGTCTCCGAGCCTCAGATAGGTACACTTCTCGAATTCGGAGCCGCGCCCGCCGGTGCCACGCCCATCTACACAGACCACTATAAAGCCCTGCTGTGCCAAATAATAGTCGAAAGCGCCGCCCTGTCCCATAGAACCGACACGCCAAGAGTTTACAACCTGCTGGCTCGCAGGCCCACTGTATTGGTACATAATGACGGGATATTTTTTCGCAGCATTGAAGTCTGTCGGCTTTATCATCCATCCGTCGAGCTTCACTCCCTCTGAAGTAGTAAAGGTAAACGTTTCTTTTTTCGTCCATCCAAAGCCGGATATCTTGCTTTTCAGTTCGTTGTTGTCCAACTGGATGGAAAGTATTTTACCCTTATTATCACGTATCGTATATAAATAAGGTGTATTGTAATCGCTCCAAGTGTTGATCAGATAGCGATAATCGCCAGAAATCACGGCCGTATTCCATCCTTCTTGATCAGACAGACGGTCGGTCTTTCCGTTCTTATGAGCCACAAACACCTGACGGTCGTGCGCATTGATGGAAGCAGCCTGATAATACACATCTCCGTTTTCTTCATCATATCCGTAAACAGCGGTAATATCGAAAGTGCCGTTTCCTATCTGTCGCATCAGCTGACCGTTCATGTTGTAGAGATATACATTCATGTATCCGCTGCGATCACTGGGCAATAAGAAACTGTTTTTGCCGATGATGATGCCTTCCACTGCCTCTTCTTTCACATATTTCGTATTCTTTTCCTGAACTAAGAGCTGTGCAACGGTGCTGCGGGGGTTCACGCTGTAAAGATTAAGTTCGCTCTGATGGCGGTTCATCGCGTACACAATAATCTTCTCCGCATTGGCAGTAGGCTTGATGCGCGGCATGTATCCATCTTCTGCCAGCGGCACTTGCAGCCGGTTGGCCTTATGACTTTTAATATCATAGCTCCATGCGGTAACCACAGAGTTATCGGTTCCTGCCTTCGGATACTTGTAAGAATAAAGTCCCGGGTACTCCGCAAACTCTTCTCTCGCGGGCTTTTCACCTTTGAAGAGCTGCAGGGAATAGGTTTTCACCTTACTCTCGTCGTAGCGAAGCCAGCAAATCATTGTGCCGTCGGCATTGAAACACAACGCTTTGTTGAACCCGAATTCCTCTTCATTTACCCAGTCCGGCACGCCGTTAATCACCTCATTCTTCCGTCCATCCTTGGTTACTTGGCTCTCGGCATTGTCGTAGAGCAGCTTTACAAGATAGATATTATTATCTCGAACGAAAGCTATTTGATTACCATCCGGCGACCAAACAGGCACTTGTTGCGGACCTCCATCGGATAGGCGCTGCAACTTACGCGACGAGATGGTATAAATATAGAACACAGCCCGAAAAGAACGACGGTAAATCGGTTCGGTTTTCGTCTGTATAAGCATCTTCTTGCCATCGGGCGACATCGTATAACCATCGAAAGAAGTTATCTTCTCGCCCATCGTATTATCTACATCGAAGAGCACACCGGTCTGCTTACCTGTCTTAAACGAATATTCTACAATCTGTTTCCCGTCGCTACTGATGCGTGCATAGCGGTCTGTACCTTCGATAGGAGTTATTCCTGTAATGGTTTTCGCGGCAAATTCACCCTTTGCAATTGCCTTCAAATCCATTTTCTCTGCTGCTTGCAAGTCTGAACATACCATAAATAACGCTGCTAAAAATACAATTATCTTTCTCATCCGTATAAGATATTTCGTTATAACCTATTGCAAAGATAGACATTTTTACTTACTTTTGCAAGCAAATGAAACAATATTACAACGATTTTGGTACATGGCTCCGCCAACGTTTTCCCTATAAAGTACAGAAGATTTCCATAGATGCCGGCTTCACATGCCCCAACCGCGATGGGTTAACAGGCCGAGGAGGCTGCACATATTGCGATAACAGAACCTTTAACCCTGCGTATTGTAACCGCAAAAAGACTATAACCGAACAGCTCGAAGATGGCAAACGCTTCTTCTCGAAGAAGTATCCGGCCATGAAATACCTTGCCTATTTCCAAGCCTACACCAACACCTATTCGCCGCTGGAGTCGCTCCGTCGCATGTACGAGGAGGCTCTGAGCACAGAAGACGTGGTCGGCATTGTTATCGGAACGCGCCCCGACTGCATGCCGGAGGCTCTTCTCGACTACTTGGAAGGGCTGAACAAACAGACTTTCGTGTTGGTGGAATACGGCATTGAGACCGCTAACGACCGCACACTGCTACACATCAACCGAGGACACGACTTCGCCTGTTCGCGATCGGCCGTAGAACGAACGCATGCAAGGGGCATACTTACGGGCGCGCACATCATACTCGGACTGCCCGAAGAAGACCGTGAAGAAAGTCTGCGCCAAGCACCTATCATCTCAGCACTGCCCATCGACATCCTCAAGATACACCAAATGCAGATCATACGCGGCACGCGGCTGGCCGAAGAATACGTCGAACATCCGTTCCACTTATACACACCGCAAGAATATATAGAACTGATTGTCGGTTACATACAACTGTTACGTAAAGATTTGGTACTCGATAGATTTGTGAGTCAGGCACCATCCGATCTGCTCGTAGCCCCCAAATGGGGACTGAAAAACTACGAGTTCGCCAATCTGCTGATGCAACACCTTCGGCATACCCAAGCATTCCAAGGACAATATGCCCGCCACTCTTCCGGCCTGTTGTTATAAAGAAAGACTACTATCGCTACTGCCATAGTTTACCAAACAGTATATGTAACCCCACCAGATAGTAGATATAAGCCCTTTAAAAAGCTGATATAAGTTTCTTAGAAGATAGGCATTGCTTCCATAAAAATTTAAAAAAGGTAAAAAGGCCTGCCTGCCTAAGACTGTTTTATCCGGCTTCTTGAATAAGTTGATAGTTGTCCGAAAGAAGCATTTCCTTTATGCTAACCTTCTTATTTTTCTTCATATACCCGTCTACCATGTCCACATACTTGGTATTGAAGAAATGGGTATCCATGATTTTATTTACAACCCACATCACTTTCCCCATATGCAGGTCTTTTTCCATCTGCGACCTATTGGAATAATTCTTCAATGGGAACAGACTTAGCAGATAAAAATTCAGGCAATCGGGCACAATGAAATCGCGCGTCATCGTACTGCGTTGCTGCTGCGAATAGAACTTCTTATAGGGCGGATAGTCCTTTCCAAGATACTTATCCAATGAAATTCCAATCGATTTATCGCCGATAACCACGCTCTGATCCAATGCTCCGATTTGGGCATACACCGTGGGCAATTCCATTTTAGGCAATATCTTCTCTAACCTTTCGAAAGCTTTATCCAAACTACGATTAATGTCATCCATGCTTGCATACTGCGTTTCGGCATCGGCAATGATGGTTTGAAGAAGCGTATCTTGATAGAATTTCAGAAATTTACTATTGATTTCGGGATCGTTTACCTCACCTAATTGCAGCACATCTTCTATCAATGTGCGCGTTTCCATGGGGTAACCGGTGTTCATTTGTTGCAATGCAGAGAAGTCACCTGTAGTAAGATAGCGACTTTCCAACCGGTCATAACGCTGAATTTCGATACGAAAATCCTGCTCATCATCGTTTGGTTTCAGCTTATATTCGCATGCCGAACAAAGCAACATCGCTATCATAAATATGAAATAAACCTTCCTCACCGTAACAATATTATCCGAATTATTGCGACAAAAGTACTAAAAAATATTTTAAAATCAAACATTTAAGCTAAAAATATTAAATTAATACGTTAAATAAGCGCTTAAACTTTAAATTGTTAAAATTAAGAATGCGTATATTGCATAGCACTTTCTATACTATTTTAGAATATTGCCTGATACCTTTTATATAATAAAGACGAAGGATAGAGAAACTTTCTCTTTCATCTGCAGTGCTGTCTTTCCGCATGTTCTGAATACGTTTACGGTCTTCGTAAAAGTCGGGAAGCCATCGTCGAAAGGCTCTCCTTGCCTTGAAGATTGCCGTAAAATCTCTCCAATTACGGTTAATGATGAGTGTTTCAAAGGCTGCTACGTAATCGAGCACACGCCTCACACGCATGACATGTATAAAGTCTTTTTCGGGTAGATTTTTGTAAAGCATGGTCAAGTTGTTACGAAAATTAAGGAAAGTTTTCATGGGATTGCCTTTCGGAAGTGTGCCTCCTCCCACATGATACACATAACTTTCGGGAATACAATATAGTTTTCGCCCCATAATACGCAGGCGCCAACAGAGGTCGATCTCCTCATTGTGGGCGAAGAAACGCCCGTCAAGCCCGCCGACAGCCCAATAATCTTTGCTTCTAACCATCATGCAAGCCCCCGAGGCCCAAAATATTTCCTGTAAATAGTCATATTGTCCGTAGTCTTTTTCTACAGTTTCGAAAATACGCCCTCTACAAAAAGGGTAACCATACCTATCTAAAAAGCCTCCGCAAGCACCGGCATATTCAAAGGAGTCCTTATCTTTTTCCGACAAAAGTTTAGGCTGGCAAGCCGCTACTTCAGGGTGATTATCCATAAATTCGATAAGAGGAGTAAGCCAATGGTGGGTAACTTCGATGTCTGAATTGAGAAGTAGGTAATATTCAGCATCTATCTGTTTCAACGATTGGTTATATCCATCGGCAAAACCCCAATTCTTTTCAAGCGATATAGTCTTGCACTCTCGGCAATGTTTCTCAATCCAGCGCAACGAATCATCGGTCGAAGCGTTGTCAGATACAAAGACTGTCGCCTCGTCACGTGAGTAATCGAGCACTTTGGGCAAGTATTTTTCAAGCATAGCCCGCCCATTCCAGTTCAATATAACAATTGCCAATTTCATAATATCGCCTTTAATGATGATTTATCATGGTTAAAATTACCGAGCTCGACGGTAATCAATTGGTTGTCGTATTCCTCACGTGCCAGCGATGCAGGCAACTCCACACGGATATAGTTTTTGGTGAAACCGTGCATAGCCCTACCCACCGTGGCCTTTTCGAACAACACCTCGGCCTTCGTCCCTATATATTTAGCATAGAAAGCCTGCATTTTTTCGTCGGAAAGCTGCAACAAACGTTTGGAACGGAGTTTCTTTTCTTTTTCGGCAACTACATAAGGTATCGACAGTGCAGCGGTACCCGGTCGCTCACTATAAGGGAAAACATGAAGTTGAGTTATATCCAGCGATCGAAGAAAATCGTAACAATCTTCGAAATACTCGGGGCGTTCCCCGCGAGAACCCACCATCACATCCACGCCTATAAAGGCATCTGGCATCTTTTCTTTTATCAATTGTATCTTATGAGCGAACAGTGTACGATCGTAACGTCGGTGCATCAGCTTGAGTACATCATCGGAACCACTCTGCAAGGGAATATGAAAATGTGGCATAAAAGCACGCGAACGGGCACAATATTCTATCAGTTCGTCGTCTAAAAGATCGGGTTCCAAGCTGCTTATGCGGTATCTTTTAACGCCTTCGACCTTATCTAAAGCCTTCACCAAATCTATAAAACGCTCATTTGTAGTTACCCCGAAATCGCCGATGTTCACGCCGGTAAGCACAATTTCCTTACCACCTTCGGCCACTGCCTGCCGGGCCTGTTCAACCAAGGAGGCAATAGTAGGATTACGAGAGAAGCCCCTTGCATAGGGTATTGTACAATAAGTACAGAAGTAATTGCAACCATCTTGCACTTTTAAGAAATATCTTGTACGGTTTCCCCTCGAGCAAGAAGGAGCGAAAGTTTTTATGTCTTTCGTCTTTACCGAGTGAAAAGCGTGCAGATGTTCGTTGAAACCGCTGGCACTGCTGATAGTACTTTTCTCTAACCAAGCATCGTTCAACCGCTGTACCAAATTAGCTTTTTCATTGCTACCCAGTACCAAATCCACTCCTTCTATCTTGCTCACGGTCTCCGATTCCAGCTGTGCATAGCAACCGGTTACCACGACAAACGCCCCCGGATTATCCCTCACCATGCGATGAATGGCCTGCCTGCATTTATGATCTGCCACCTCTGTTACCGAACAAGTATTGATTAAACAGA
Organism: Hoylesella oralis ATCC 33269; assembly: GCF_000185145.2. Lineage (GTDB taxonomy): Bacteria > Bacteroidota > Bacteroidia > Bacteroidales > Bacteroidaceae > Prevotella > Prevotella phocaeensis. The sequence continues at coordinate 1,586,251 of NZ_GL833119.1, read as the reverse complement.
TATCTGCCCGCTCTCCATCGGCAGCATTCGTTACACCATATTCTTGTAACAGCTTGCCGAATGTCGACGTTTCCGAGAAGTTAAGCTTGCAACCAAGTGTATAATAGACGGCTTTTTTCCCCTGAAAAGCGCTCGAATCAATCATATTACCTTACCCAAATTATACATCAAACAGAGAAAAAACATCCTCCGGTCTACCTTATATATTATATACGTAATGCAAAGTTACGGTTTTTTCATCAAATTCTACTGCAAGGCAATCACTTTTTAGCCCCCAAACATCCCAAAAACATGGCAAATAACACGAAAATACTCCTGCCGAAAAACTTTAACATTCGTTACCAGTTTGCAAATTACTGATATACAATAGATTAGAAAGAAGTTACAAATACATCGAAAAAAAGTCACAAAAAAAATGACAACATATTAAAAAAATACTTACCTTTGCAACGTTTTAATAAACAAATGATTGTTTTACAGATTTAAAAAGCAAAGAAAATGAAGAAATTAGTTTTAATGTTCGTAGCTATCGTAGCTATCTCTTTTGCTTCTTCTTGTAAGAAGACAGCAGCTCCTGCTAACACAAACGACACTGACACAGTAGCAGTTGATACTGTTGATACAGCAGCAGTTGATACAGCAGCAGCAGATTCTGCTATGTAATTATAGCTCGAACTGAAAAATGAGAGAAACGAACCGTTGGGCATAGCTCAACGGTTTTTTTGTGCTATTTCTCCATCTGCCGCTAACAGAAATATCTATATGCATCGCTGTTTTATGTACAAGCGGGGGCAACAACTCCCCTATAAAATTTAAACATACAACATCTACACATGGCTTTAAAGAGAATTTACAGATGCAATAAATGTGGATATGAAGCCGAAATCTACGAAGGAAAGGGATTGTTCGGACAACATATCACGCCCATCTTATGTCCGGAGTGCAAAGCCATACGGAATATTGTGGTCGGAGGAGTGATAGGCGACGTGGCTCCATCGTTCAATTCGGAGACAGGAAGACTATGTCCACGATGCGGAAACGATAAAATTACACGATGGAACGGGCACACATGCCCCAAATGCGGAGGCACCATGACACCAACAGAAAGCAGAGACTTTTGGACTTAATCTACCACCTGCTCCGATTGGGCTCTCGGTTCAAATACATTGACTGATACGCCTGTCAAGAACACACTATACATCTATCCGGCACAGACGGTGTATATATCGGACATAAACCGTGCATCTATAAAGCACAGAATGCCTTGTGATCAAAAAAAAGTTCATACCCTATGCGTATCGACACACGGATATGAACCTTATATTATTATGTTCCGACTCTTACAAGAGAGCACAAAACGATTAATCTTCTTCCTCTTTTAACTCGGTTTCATGTTCGGCTATGAGTTTTGTCTGCAGCTCGTTCGGTACCAACTCGTAGCTTGCAAACTTCGTAGTAAACGAAGCACGACCGCCGGTAAGGCTGCTTAACGAGATCGAATAGTTGGCCAACTCCTTCAAGGGTATCTTTGCAGCCAGCTTCTGATAGCCCGCTTCGCTGTCCATACCCATGATCAAGGCGCGGCGTCCCTGCAGGTCGCTCATCACATCGCCCATGTAATCGGATGGCACATACACCTCCAAATCGTAAATGGGCTCAAGTATTTTCGGGCCGGCAAGCTTGAATGCATCGGCAAAAGCATGGCGGGCAGCAAGCGTAAACGATAGTTCATTCGAATCTACAGGGTGCATCTTTCCATCGTAGACAACCACTCTGACGTCGCGGGCATAGCTTCCTGTGAGCGGTCCATGCTCCATACAGTCCATCACACCCTTAAGAATAGCAGGTATAAAGCGCAGGTCTATGGCGCCTCCGACAACGGAATTTATGAACACCAGCTTACCTCCCCATGCCAAATCTACCTCTTCTTTGCTCTTTATATTCATTTTGAATTCCTGTCCGTTGAACTTGTAAACGGTAGGATCTGGCATGCCTTCCGCATACGGTTCTACTATCAGATGCACTTCTCCGAACTGTCCGGCGCCGCCACTTTGCTTCTTATGCCGATAATCTGCACGTGCCTGTTTGGTGATGGTCTCACGATAAGGTATCTTAGGTTCTTCGAATTTCACCGCAAGTTTCTCGTTGTTTTCCAGACGCCATTTCAGTGTACGCAGATGAAACTCACCCTGTCCGTGCACTATCGTTTGCCTCAATTCTTTCGATTGCTCTACTATCCACGTGGGATCTTCCTGTCTCATCTTCAACAGAGCAGCCATGAGTTTCTCCATTTCGGCGCTATTCACGGCTTTGATGGCACGGCTATACTTAGAGTTTGGATATTTAATGAAATCAAAACGCTGCTCTACGTCCTTTCCATTCAATGTATTACCCGTTTTCACATCTTTCAATTTCACGGTACAGCCTATATCTCCGGCATTTAATTGGTCTACCGGCACGCGGTTGGCGCCCGCACAAGCGTAAATTTGCCCTATACGTTCCTTGCTTCCACGGTCGGAATTCGTCAGATCATCGCCCGATTTAACACTTCCGCTCATTACCTTAAAGTAAGACACCTCACCGATATGTGGCTCCATACCCGTCTTAAAGAAATAGATAGACTGCGGACCATTGCTGTTCGGAGCTACTTCCTCGCCACGCGAGTTGTGCACCTTTGGCATCTCACCCACAAAGGGTACCACGTTTCCGAGGAACTCCATCAGACGACGCACGCCCATGTCTTTGCCCGCACAAACACAGAATATGGGGAATATAGAACGTGTTATCAGCCCTTTACGGATGCCTTCGCGCATCTCATCTTCGGTAAGTGTCTCGCTTTCGAAGAACTTCTCCATCAAACTCTCATCGTTTTCAGCAGCGGTTTCAACAAGTTTTTTATGCAGTTCCATAGCCTTGTCCATCTCTTCGGCAGGTATATCTTCAACAGTAGGTGTACCACCTTCCGGCTTCCAAGTGAACTTCTTCATCAGCAAAACGTCGATAAGCGAATTGAAATCACTGCCTGTATTTATCGGATACTGTATCTGTACGCACTTCGGTCCATATATCTCTTTCATGTTGTTGATAATGGCATCGAAGTCACATTTATCGGAATCCAGCTGATTAATGAGGAATATAACCGGCTTCTTGAGCTTCTCTGTATAGCGAAAAACGTTCTGTGTGCCGACTTCAGGACCGTATTGACCATTGATAAGAATAACGGCTTCGTCGGTTACATTCAATGCCGTAATGGCTCCGCCTATAAAGTCGTCGGCCCCCGGGCAATCGATTATATTAAGTTTTTTATTGTTCCACTCTACATGAAAAACAGTTGGAAATACCGAGTAGCCGTATTCTTGCTCAACTGGGAAATAGTCACTGACCGTGTTTTTGGCCTCTATACTGCCGCGACGTTTAATGAGTCCGGCCTCAAAAAGCATACTTTCGGCAAGAGTAGTCTTGCCGCTACCCGCACTGCCAACCAAGGCAATGTTCTTAATTTCGTTAGTTTGATATACTCGCATAACGGTTATAGATTTAAAATGGTTAATACTTTCGTCTGTTAAACATTCGCCGTCTAAGTTATACATTTTTCCTATATTGCGCAAAAGAATTAAATGAATTGGTGGTATCTTTTAAAACATATTAGTAAATTTGTAACAAATTTGAACATTCATGTACGGACTTTACATACATATTCCGTTCTGCGAAAGCCGCTGCATATACTGCGGCTTCTACTCGACCACGCAATCTGAGTTTATCGACCGATACGTCAGAGCCGTTTGCAAAGAGATGGAATTGCGGAAAGATTATCTGCCCGACAGGCGTATCCGTACGATTTATTTCGGCGGGGGTACGCCTTCGTTGCTCTCGCATCGCCATCTAAGCACGATATTCCATAATATTAATAAGGTGTATGATACCGGTTGTCTGCAAGAGGTCACATTGGAATGCAATCCGGATGATGTAACTGCCGATTTTGCATCGGCACTCCGTTCACTTCCTGTCAACCGTGTGAGCTTGGGAGCACAAACATTTTCCGACGACAGACTGCGCTTTTTGAACCGACGGCACACCTCCCTTGAAATCGTTTCTGCCGTATCTGATTTAAGAAGAGCGGGCATCAATAACATCAGCATCGACCTTATGTTCGGCTTTTCGGGCCAAACGCTCGGCGAATGGCATACGGATATCGACCGCACCTTAGCCTTGGAAGTGGAACATATATCGGCTTACAGTCTGATGTACGAGGAAGGCACTCGGCTATTCAAGATGCTTTCGCTGGGTAAGGTACAGGAAACGGATGAAGAGAAAAGCCGAAGTATGTACGAAATACTGATAGACAAACTCTGTTCCGCAGGCTATGAACATTACGAAATCAGTAATTTTGCCAAGCCCGGATACAGAAGCTGTCACAACAGCAGCTATTGGCAAGCCGTTCCATACATAGGCATCGGCGCGGCTGCACATTCCTATGACTGCCGGTCGAGGCAGTGGAATATCGACAATATTGAACTATATATGCAGGGAATAGAGCACGGCGAAATACCGATGGAGAAAGAAATTCTATCGCCGGAGACCGTGTATAACGACACCATTACCACGGCTCTCCGAACTTACGAAGGCATCGATCTGAACAAACAGCACCCGAATTTCAGAAATTATTTTATGAAGAATGCCCGCAAACACATTGCTTCGGGCTTGCTCGAAATTAATGGCGATCGTGCAAGACTGACACGCAAGGGGCTGTACGTAAGCGATATGGTCATGAGCGATCTGATGTTCGTTTAAAGCAGTTCGCCTGTCTTTTCGTACTTCTCCCTGCATCGTTTCTTTATATCTTCCTCTACTTCCGAGAGCGGACGGCTGCCGTTCAGCAGCGATTTTACCCACACGCAAATAACGAACGACACGATTGCCGCCACAGCACCCAGCATCCAGTTCAGCAATTCATTTCCGAAAAAAGAGAAATTTAGCACGACTATGGCAGCCACAGCGGGTATTCCGAAGAGTAACCAGTCGGCTCCAGACTTCATGCGGTAGCTTTCTTTGATACTCAGATACTCGGTATCGGCCTCTAAGATGCGCCTTCTATTCTCGCTCCACAGCCGTTCGAAATCGTTATCAGGCTTCATTTTCTTTCTCTTTTGGAAGGACTAAGTTCAATATCACCCCTACGATAGCAGAGAGTCCGATACCGCTGATGGCGAAACTCCCCCAAGACAATACCGCTCCACCGATGCCCATGGTGAGCGTAACGGATATGATAATGATGTTGCGCGTTCTGTTCATGTCGACATGATGCTGCACCAAATTCTGAATACCCACGCCGGCAATGGTTCCGAACAACAGGAGCATGATACCTCCGAGTACTGCCGACGGGATGCTCTGCAGCAATGAACTGAGCTTACCTATCACGGAGAACACGATTGCTGTGGCCGCCGATATGCGGACAACCTGCGGATATGTGATCTTTGTGATAGACATTGCGCCGGTCACTTCGCTATATGTAGTAACGGGAGGCCCGCCCAACAAGGCTGCCGAAAGGCATGCCAACCCGTCGCCCAACAGGGTTCTGTGAAGCCCGGGATCCTTAACAAAGTCTTTTTGAGCCACAGCCCCAACCACATACACATCGCCGATATGCTCGATAACCGGCGCTATGGCCACGGGTATCATATACAAGAACGGCTCCCAAGAGAACGACGGAAGGTGGAAAGAGGCTATAGAAGACGGAAGAGCAAACCAAGGTGCGGCCGCTACAGGGGCAAGATCGACCTTTCCCATACACAGGGCAACGGTGTAACCCACGATAATTCCACAGATTACAGGCACCAGTTTCAACAATCCTTTGGCAAGTGAAAGCACGAGAATGGCCGTTATCAACGATACGAAAGCAAGCAGCCAATCGGTCTTGGCCATATCGACAGCACTGCCAGACAGTGTAAGTCCGATCAATATAATTACCGGTCCGATGACTACAGGAGGAAATAATTTATCGAGAAACCTCCTGCCTTGCCACTTTACAAGGGCACTCATCACGAAGTAGACCAGCGACACGCCGGCCAAACCTGCCAAGGTTCCGGGCATTCCCCATTGTTTCGAAGCCGCGATGATGGGCGCAATAAACGCAAAACTCGAGCCTAAAAAAATAGGTACTTTACCTTTCGTCACGAAATGAAAGATAAAAGTACCTAAACCAGCCGTAAACAATGCCGTTGCCGGATCGAGCCCCACAAGCAACGGAACAAGCACTGTACTCCCGAAAGCTACAAAGAGAAATTGCACTCCCACAATCCCCTTTCTCATTCCTGTTAATCCTATTGTGTCCATAATACGTGCACAAAATTACAAAAAATCGTTGTAAAAAGGCACCTGCCAAGAATAAATTTATAAAACACACTGCCGGTTGAGCAATAAACAACAGCCCGTTTTTACCTGCCGTACCTACGACAAACATATTATCACCGGCACCCATTGCAGCACCGGACAACAATCATAATTTGCAAAAGTATGCAATCTATTCATTGTCGGATTTCAAAGAAAAACATATCTTTGTACCCAAATTAAACCGTATAACTAAATTTTAAACAATATGAAAGCAAGACTAATCATCGCACTTTCTGCACTTTTCTTACCGTTAATGGGCATAAGAGCGCAAGAAAACCTAAAGTTAATCGTCGGAACTTATACCGATGGAACGAGCAAGGGCATCTATTCATTCGATTTCAACCAACATTCAGGGACGGTAAAAGCCTTACATTCGCTGAATATAGAGAACCCTTCTTACCTTACGCTTTCGAAAGACGGTAATCATATATACGCCGTATCGGAAAAAAACGATACCACAGCAACCGTCAGCACTGTAAAATTCGACAAACATACCGGAGCCATGCAACTGATAAATACCCAAAGAACGTATGGCGAAGATCCCTGCTACATAGCCACAAACGGCAAAATAGTTCTCACGGCCAACTATTCCGGCGGCTCTATGAGTATATTTCCTTTGAATGCAGAGGGCATTCTGCAGCCGATGTCTCGACAGATAAAAGGAGGTATCGGCGGTCCCGACGCCGATCGTCAGGCAATTCCCCACATCCATTGCACAAGGTTTGCTCCCAATGGAAAGCACATATACGCCACAGACTTTAGTGCCGACAGGCTGTTACAGATTGAAATTAAAAAAGACAAAAGCACGTTAGGAAAGGCAAAGATACTTGTTAAAGTGCCCCGAGACTCGGGCCCTCGCCATATTGAATATAGTTCCGACGGTAGATTTCTGTACATCATGAGCGAGCTATCGGGCAATGTTACGGTATTCGATCTGCAGAACAAAAACAAGAAAATGCTCCAAGAAATACAATCGGATGAAGTGAATGCTCGCGGCGGAGCTGATATACATATTTCGCCCGACGGCCGTTTTCTGTACTCGAGCAACCGACTGAAGAACGACGGCATCGCCATATTCAAAGTAAATACAGAAACGGGAATGCTTACAAAAGTAGGGTATCAGCTTACCGGAATGCACCCGCGTAACTTCAATATTACGCCCAATGGCAAGTTTCTGCTATGTGCCTGCAGAGATAGCAATATCATACAGGTATTCGAAATCAACCGTTCAACGGGCTTGCTTACCGATACTCATCACGATATTCACGTAGACAAACCTGTGTGTATTGCGTTCTGTTCCGGCCATTGATACCCGATAACAAAAACAGGAGGCCTGTCTAATAAAATCAGAAGGCCTCCCTATCGTCGATATACCATTAATATACTCTTAATACATCGCCCACCTTTATCTGATAAGTCGGCAAAAGGTGGTTCATCTTATATAAACTTTTGGTACGGATACCATACTGTTGGGCTATCGAATACATACTTTCGCCAGCTTTAACCCTATGAGGACGCCGCTTAAAAGCCTTGTCTGCCCGCTTTTGTTTCTTCTTTAAATAAACGATTTCTCCCTCTGTAAGCGCATCATGCTTATCGCGTTCGTTATATTTTGCTATCTTTCGGTACGAAATTCCCACCTCTTCAGCAATCGTACGGAATGTATCTCCCTTGCGTGCCCTTAAATAATAGTTGCGATTATATATATATATAGGATGCAATGTTCCGCCTTTTTGCGCAGGAACATCCGTTGCCGAGTGGCGCGCCATGAACCGGTCAAAGGTGCTGGCCCTATCGTATTGGTATAATTTATATAACTCTATAATCCCGATCAGCTTATCTGCATATACCGGATTAGTGGCATATCCGCAGGCTTTGAGGCCCCTTGCCCATGCCTTATAGTCCGTACGTTGCAGTCTAAAAAGGCTGCTGTATCTTGTGTTGTTACTAAGAAATCTGCTGTGATCATCAAAACTTTGCAACGCATTATCGTATGCGCGAAAGCATTCGCCATTATCATCATCGTCTTCGATAATCGTACGTCCCGTCCATCCATGGCATTTTATTCCGAAATGATTGTTCCCTAAACGTGCCAAACGGCTCTGTCCTGCCCTGCTTTCAAATAGCCCCTGTGCCAGCGTGATGCTTGCCGGAATATTGAATTTTAGCATTTGTTCTATGGCAAGGTCTTTATATTGATTGATATAAGTCTGATATGTGGCATTCCATTTCATTTGGGCCGACATCCCCAATGAAAACAAATAAATCGTCAAGAGTATAAAAGTCTTTCTCATATCTTGTCTTTTGCGTGCAAAGATACATAAAATCATAAAAAAATAAAATATATGAATTAGGTTTAATAAATATTAGTATATTTGCAAAAATGGCTGTATCTACCATATTAATATTGGCATTAGGCTCCAATCATGACCAACAACGCCATATCGAAGAAGCAATAACAAACTTAAGCAGACAGTTCAAAAACATAAGGTTTACCTCACGAGTGTGGACAGAACCCATCGGAATAGAGTCTGATAAGTTTCTTAATTGTTTGGCCTACGTCAATACTTCACATACAATCAATCAGATAAGGAGAACTCTCAGGCAGGTAGAAATCAAGTGCAAAGATACTAAAACTTTGCGCAAGAAAAATACGGTCAATCTTGACATAGACATTCTGTTACACGGCAAGACAGTCTTCCACGAGGAAGATTGGCACCGTGATTACATCATTAAACTTTTAAAGGAAATCGAACAATGAAAAGGTTTATTCTCTCTTTGTTTTATCTCTACCTCTGCACTATGGCAGCCAATGCACAAACGTTCGGCACCTATTTTAAAGACAGCACATTACGTATCGACTATATTTTCGCAGGTAACAGTGCATCGCAGTATATATATGTCGACAAACTTAATATGCTTCCCCGCTGGTACGGCAAACGACAAAGACTGGCAGAGATACCTGTCGAAGGCAACGGACAGATTACCGTAAGGAGTCATAAAACAGGGAAAGTAATCTTCCGTAATTCGTTTTCCACTCTTTTTCAGGAATGGTTGTCGTACGATGAAGCCAAAACAGCGCAGAAATCGTTCCAGAATTCTTTCCTTATACCAATGCCCAACGACACTGTGGACGTAACGGTAGACTTAAAAGACAACCGCAGAAACATTACTGCAACATTGACACATCTGGTCGTACCGTCAGACATATTAATCAGACACATAGGGTTCAGCCATGTTACGCCATACGTTACACTGCAAAAAGCAAAGGATACAACCCGTTGCATTCACATTGCATACGTGGCGGAAGGATACCGTGAAGACGAGATGCACACCTTTCTGAACGATGCAAAGATTGCCATGGAAGCGCTGTTCGAGCACGAACCGTTCAAGACACTTCGTGACAAATTCAACATTATTGCAGTGAAATCGCCGTCGATAGACAGCGGTACAAGCGAACCGTCACGCGGGATATGGAAGAATACAGCACTGCATTCGCACTTCGACACGTTCTATAGCGACCGCTATCTTACCACACTTAGCATCAACGATCTGCACGACATCATGGCAGGAACGCCCTACGAACACTTGATAGTTCTTGTAAATACCGATAAATATGGCGGCGGGGGAATACTCAATTCCTATAATCTGTCTATGACACACCACCCGGCTTACAGGTCTGTGGTGGTACATGAATTCGGACATAGCTTTGCAGGATTAGGCGACGAGTATGCCTATGAGCAGGAACAGATACCCATGTATCCTCACGACATCGAACCGTGGGAACCCAATCTTACTACCCTGCACAACTTCCATAACAAATGGGAAAAGATGATCGACAAGGGTACTCCCATCCCTACGCCGCCCACCAAGAACTTACAAAAAATAGGTGTATTCGAGGGAGCGGGCTATTCTTTAAAAGGCGTATACAGGGGACAGCAAGACTGCCGCATGCGTACGAACGAATATCCGGAGTTCTGTGCAGTTTGTAAAGATGCCATCGAGCGCCTCATTAAATTCTATACGGAATAAACAGTTCCATAAAACTGTCTTACATGTTCAGAAACCTCTTATATATACTTCTCATATCTGTGCTGCCCGCCTGTGCTTGGCAACCAGAAAAACAGCACAACGACAGCGAGCAATTGGGCAAGGCTATCGAATATTTTCAGAGTGAAAAGTATCACGAGGCAATGATCATATTCCGGCAATTAGATAAGACATACCGTCTTAATCCGCGTTTCAAAGCATACCTCGGCGTATGTTTCTATTACGAATGGGACTATGAGAAAGCTGCTGCACATCTTGATGAAAGCATTCCGCAGCTCCGTTCGTTTGCCCCACACGAACGTTCTTTCTATTATTATGCCGATGCCGAAAGCCACTTCAACCTAAAACAATACGCCGAAGCCATACCTCTTTACGAGATGATGCTTACCGTATGTTATCCTAATGAGAGGGCTGAAGCCTTGTTTAAATTAGGACTTTGCTACGCTTTTACGAACAAATGGAACAATTCTTACGACTATCTTACAAGCTCGCTTGCCTATTATGAAACGTTCGACAACAGCAGACAAAAAGCACGTATCAGTCAGATAAAAAACATGATCGGCGGATGTATGCAGCATCTCGATTTAGAAAACGACACGATAAACGGTACGAATATCTTCAATATATATACCAGATAATGCGATTTGGCATAATGTTTGTAATTGATAGATTATATATCTAACGTGCGATTCCCGTAAGAAATGAGAGGAGTGTTTATAAATTCAGGAAGGATAGCACTAATAGTAACAACATTTAGAACAAGAAAGGTAAAAAGAAATATGACAAGTCAATTTTCGCCAAAAGTATCAGAGATACTTGCTTTCAGCCGCGAAGAAGCCACTCGTTTAGCAAGCAGATCGGTAGGACCTGAACACTTACTCTTGGGTATACTGCGTGAGAAAAACAATCCCATACACGATATTTTCGATAGAATGAAGGTCAATATTTCTGCTGTAAAGACAGAACTCGAGGAACGTGTGCGCGAAGATGAGTTAGAACAACCCATCAATACAACCGATCTCGTGCTCAACGAAAAGGCAAGCAACATACTGAAGCTCGCCATACTCGAAGCACGTATACAGCATACACAGACAGTAGACGTGCAACACCTCTTATTGGCTATACTGCATGACCAAGTTAGCAACGGCGCCAAAGAGGTACTCGAGTTCAACAATGTAAGCTACGAAGACTTGTTTGCCTACTTGCAGAAAGCCGCTTCTCCTAAAGACGGCATCGGACTTCCTGACGAAGATGAGGAAGAACCTGATATGTCTTCTTCGAACGAACAGACAGCCAAAAGATCTGTAACCACTGCTCAAAGCCGCAAGTCAGACGGAAAGACGCCCGTTCTCGATAACTTCTCGACCGACCTTACCAAAGCTGCAAGCGAAGGAAAGTTAGATCCTGTGGTGGGAAGAGAGAAAGAAATACAGCGCGTAACGGAGATATTGTCGAGACGTAAGAAGAATAATCCGATCTTAATCGGTGAACCCGGCGTAGGTAAAAGTGCCATCGTCGAAGGATTGGCGCAACTCATTGCCAAGCGAAAAACATCGCCTATGCTGTTTAACAAGCGCGTGGTAAGTTTAGATATGGCCGGTATTGTTGCGGGAACCAAATACAGAGGACAGTTTGAAGAACGCATCAAAGCACTGTTGAAAGAATTGGAACAAAACCCGGACATCATTGTTTTCATCGACGAAATACACACCTTGATCGGTGCAGGCAGCACTCCGGGAAGCATGGATGCCGCAAATATGATGAAACCAGCCCTTGCCCGCGGGGTTATACAGTGCATCGGAGCCACCACATTGGACGAATATCGCAACTCGATAGAGAAGGATGGAGCACTCGAACGCAGGTTCCAAAAGGTGTTGGTAGAACCCACAACCGTGGCAGAAACCATACAGATTTTACAGAACATTAAAGACCGTTACGAAAACCACCATCATGTAAAATATACAGACGATGCGATTACGGCATGTGTCAAACTGACAGAACGGTATGTCACTGACCGTTTTTTCCCCGATAAAGCCATAGATGCCCTTGATGAAGTGGGCTCACGCGTGCACTTGCAACATGCCGAAGTTCCGCCGGCAATAGTAGAGAAAGAGAAAGAAATAGACTTCATCAAACAGAAGAAGCAGGATGCAGTCAAAAATCAGAACTTTGAACTCGCCGCAAGTTATAGGGATCGTCAGACAGAGTTGGAAGGTGAACTCGATGAACTGAACCGTAAGTGGACTGCCGGAGATACCGAAAACCGCGAGACTATTACCGGAAGCGAGGTGGCAGATGTTGTTTCTATGATGACAGGAGTGCCGGTGCAGCGTATGGCGGAGAACGAAGGAGTACGCCTGAAAGGCATGGCCGACAGTCTGAAACAGTCTGTCATTGCGCAGGATACAGCCATTGATAAAATGGTAAAAGCCATACAGCGAAACCGTGTAGGATTGAAAGATCCTAACCATCCGATCGGAGCGTTCATGTTCTTAGGACCTACAGGCGTAGGTAAAACCTATTTGGCAAAGAAACTCGCGCAGTTCATGTTCGGCTCAGACGATGTGCTTATCCGTGTCGACATGAGCGAATATACCGAGAGTTTCAACGTATCGCGCCTCGTAGGAGCGCCTCCCGGATATGTGGGATATGAGGAAGGCGGACAGTTGACCGAGAAAGTACGGCGGCATCCCTACTCTATCGTGTTACTCGATGAGATAGAGAAAGCCCACGGCAACGTATTCAATTTGCTCTTACAGGTACTCGATGAAGGGCGTCTTACCGATGGTAACGGCAGATTGGTGGACTTCCGAAACACGGTTATCATCATGACTTCGAACGCCGGAACACGTCAGCTGAAAGAGTTTGGCCGCGGCATCGGCTTCAACGCGAGCGGTAACTTAGGACTGAGCACAAACGAAAAAGATAAGGAATATGCACGTTCCATCATTCAGAAAAGTCTGAGCAAGCAGTTTGCACCGGAGTTTCTGAACCGCTTGGACGAGATTATCACTTTCGATCAACTCGATTTGGAAGCCATCAAGAAGATAATAGACATCGAGTTATCCGGTCTATATAAGCGGATAGAAGATATCGGATATCACATCAGCATTACCGATAAAGCGAAAGAGTTTGTAGCAACAAAGGGATATGATGTGCAATTTGGCGCCCGTCCATTGAAACGTGCCATCCAAAACTATATAGAAGACGGGGTGTGCGAACGTATCCTGTCGGGCGAGCTTCATGCAGGCGATACCATTTCTATCGGCAAAAATCCCAACAAAGAGGAACTTACGTTCAAATAACTTCGCAGAAACGCCAAAGACACGTACCCTCTATATCTGATGTAGAAGTACTGCTTAATGGCGACAAAGAATATATTTAATTGCATTAGAGCAACGGGCTGTTAGCACCATTCCTACACGATAGCTCCTTGAAGCATTGCCATCGGCATAACTTCAAGGAGCTATTGTTTTAAAAGAGACATATTCCTTGCGAATACGAATAATAATTTAAAGAAGAATGTAATACAAACCAAAGCCGGACATAGACCGATAAATTTAAGACAAACCTTTATTCTGAAAGCATTAGAAATCTCATATTTTAAGGGTTTCCAACGCATTTTAGGGGCATACTTGATATTGTGCGGGCACACATTTATTTTTATTAAAAAAAATAAGAAAAAAGTTTGGCGGTTAAAAAAAATACCCTATCTTTGCATACGTTATCCTGAAAACAATCTTTTTACCTTAAAAGAACTAATACCTATTGAAGATTTGAAGCGGTTGCCTGTGAAGGCCATCGCTTTTTATTTTATAGTAAAATTTCTCTTGTCCTCACCTTTAGTTTTGATTGTTTCTTGCTGCTAATCTTTCATCGGCCATCCATACGCTTATTCACAGTATGCATAAGGAGAGATTGTTACATATCCTTACTGCTCTACAAAACCTGATTAAAATGCACACAAGAACGGCTTAACGCCGCATTCGGTAATAAAAACAGATAAAAAGAAAAGGGTACAGACCTTATAGAGATCGGTACCCTTTATCATATTCAAGCGAAAAATCTTATGCTTCTGCAGGAGCTGCTTCTTCTGTAGCAGGTGTAGATTCCTCTGCAACGGGAGCAGTTTCTTCAGCAACAGTAACTTCTGTTTCTGCATTTGCGTCCTCCTCTGTTGCTTCTGCTGCCTCAGCTTCTGCCTTTGAGGCAGCCTCTGCGGCTTTCTTATCTGCAACTTTCTTCGCTACAGCCTCATTGATTTTCTTCTCAGCTTCCAGTTCTTTAGCTATTGCTTCTTTCTTAGCCTTGGCCTCGTTGTCACGAACAGCTTGCATACCTTTTAACTTTGTCTCTTTCCAAGCATCGAATTTAGTCTGCGCAGCAGCCTCATCAAAAGCGCCTTTCTTCACACCTCCGCGAAGATGTTTCATTAAATAAACGCCCTCACCCTTAAGGATATTACGCACGGTATCTGTAGGTTGCGCACCTACTTCTACCCAATAAAGGGCACGATCGAAATTCAAATCTACAGAAGCAGGGTTGGTATTAGGGTTATAAGTACCAATCTTTTCAGTAAATTTACCATCACGTGGTGCTCTTGAGTCAGCGATTACGATGCTATAAAAGGCATAGCCTTTACGACCGCCACGCTGCAATCTGATTTTTGTTGCCATTTCTTAAAACTTTTAATTAGGTTTGAATTTTATGCCATTAACTCGTAACAGCGGCTGCAAAGGTACAGTTTTTAATTCACACCTAATATGCATATGACATATATTCAGTTGTTAGTTAATGATTATTAACAGAAAATATAGAGTGCAGCATATGCCATTTTACTTTACATCACGCCGTCTTCGCGGAGTTTCTGCTGCCATTTCCATGCCGAAGCCAACACTTCTTCTAATGGCGTATCGGCTTTCCAGCCCAATACTTTGTTGGCCTTGTCTACATTGCCCCATACCTTTTCGATGTCGCCTTCGCGCCGCGGACCGTACTTCCAGTTTAGTTTTACCCCCGTTACTTTCTCGAAAGTCTCGACGATTTCGAGCGTAGATTCGCCCTTTCCGGTGCCGATGTTGAAGTATTCCAGCAGCTCCGTTTCCTGATCGAGTACGCGTGTCATGGCTGCAACATGTGCCTTTGCAAGGTCTACCACATAAATATAATCGCGAATACATGTGCCGTCGGGTGTGTTATAATCATTGCCGAAGATAGTCAACTGCTTGCGAATACCCATTGCAGTTTGCGTAACATAAGGTATCAGGTTATTGGGTGTGCCGTTGGGCAGCTCGCCTATAAGAGCCGAAGGATGGGCACCTATCGGGTTGAAATAGCGTAGGATAATGCTCTTGACGGGTGCTCCGCTGTGAATATAATCGCGGATAATCTCCTCATTAATCTGCTTGGTATTGCCGTAAGGCGATAGTGCAGTCTGGATAGGTGCGCTCTCCGTTACGGGCAGGTGTTCCTTGGAAGGCTGGCCGTAGACCGTACAAGAAGAAGAGAAGATAATGCCTTTCACATGATGCAGCGGCATCAGTTCCAGCAAATTGAGCAGCGATGTAATGTTGTTGCGGTAGTAAAGCAGCGGTTTCTCTACACTCTCGCCCACAGCTTTGCTTGCTGCAAAGTGTATAATCCCCCTAATATCGGGATATTTCTCAAACAAGTTCTTCGTCGCATTGTAATCTTCTAAATCGATATTCTCAAATGCCGGACGCACTCCAGTTATCTTTTCGATACCGTCGAGCACCTCTATTTTAGAGTTGGAAAGATTGTCTGCAATCACAACCTTATAGCCTGCCTGCTGCAGTTCCACAGTTGTATGGGAACCGATAAAACCGGTTCCGCCCGTAACAAGAATTGTCTGTTTCATTTTCGTTTATGTTTTAAATTATCGTTTTACTGTTCCGAAAGCAGACTGACATAAGGGTTGCCGCCGGCTAACAAGTGCAAATTTAATGATAATGTTTGTAAAAAACATGCTCTTACGAGGGATTTTCTCACAAAAAACACGAGAGATGAATATGTTTTTGCATTTTTCCGTTATCTTTGCAAGCTATAACCAAAACCAAAAGCAATATCGATTTTATGGACAGAAGTAAGTTTTTTGAAAAATTAGGATGGCTGGGCATGGCAACATCCGTTATGATGTATATATTTTATTTCCCCCAAATCTCACTAAATCTCCAAGGACATAAGGGACCGTTCATACAGCCTTTGATGGCCGGCATCAACTGTACATTGTGGGTATGCTACGGATTATTCAAGGAAAAACGCGACTTGCCGCTTGCTCTTGCCAATGCCCCGGGCGTACTGTTCGGTTTTTTCGCTGCATTTACAGCCTTATAGGAAAAATCCAAGAAAAGGCAATAAGAGATGCTGAAACTACAACAAATGAGTTTCGGCATTGCTTACCATTCCTCATATACCCTCGTAAACAACCGGTTATTCATACCATTTTCCAAAAATAAATTGTGTGTTACAACGATTTTTCGTAAGTTTGCAGCATAAATAAAAGGAATGACAATGAAAGCTACAGAGCAAACTATCCAACAATTAGAGAGGACTATAAAGAAAATAGCCCAAAAGTTTCCTTGCGATGAAGATACATCGACGTTGACAGACATCCACTTGCTTGTATCGCAAGATAGTGGAGAATTACTGGTTTACGATGATGATGACAACGAAATTACCCGCTGTGTCGTAGAGCAATGGATAGACAACAAAGAGGAACTCTTCTATGAAAACGTGACCTCTACACTGCGCTCGGTTCTGAAAAACATGCACGACGTGATAGATAACTTGGGCATTATGAAGCCTTACAGCTTCGTTCTTGAAAACGATGATAAGGAACATGTGGCCGAATTGTATCTTGCCGACGATGATACGATTATCGTTGGACAAGAACTGATGGAGGATTTAGACAGCGATCTTGACTCTTTTCTCGATAATTTGCTAAAGGAATAGCACTGCAAAATTCTGCAGTAAAGACAAAAATATCAAATAAATGCGTCTGACAAAGCGCACATCTGCTCCCGTTACAGAGCACATCTATCGGTGATATAACATTGAAACATTCACAACAGATGGCATGGATAAGCAATTATAACAGCCATTTCGTTCCAAACAAATATAAAATAGGGGGCCGACTTATATCGGCCCCTTATTTTATGACATGTATATTTATTCTATCCGAAATTATCGAACATAATTGATTCCGAGTCTACGCCGATGCTGTAGAGCATATCTTGTACGGCCTTGCTCATGGGGCCCGGCCCACACATGTAGTATTCTATATCCTCCGGTGCATCATGATCTTTCAAGTAAGTGTTATACATTACCTGATGCACAAAGCCTGCCGTGTAGGGCACTCCGGCCTCATCAGCCTTAGGATCTGGACGGTCGAGCGCCAGATGGAAATGGAAATTGGGATATTCTTTCTCAAGAGCATGAAAGTCATCGAGGAAGAATGCCTCGCTTAAACTACGCGCTCCGTAAAAATAATGCATTTTACGGTCGCGGGTATGAAGCGTCTTAAGCATGTGCATAATTTGTGAACGTAGCGGCGCCATGCCGGCTCCACCGCCTACCCATATCATCTCTTTCTTTGAGTTGAAGATAGGATGAAAGTCGCCATACGGGCCACTCATCACAACTTTATCACCCGGTTTACGAGAGAAGATATAACTGGAAGCGATACCGGTAGGAACATCTTGGAAACCTATCTGCGGACGCGGTTTAAACGGAGTAGTAGCAATACGCACGGTAAGCGTAATACGATCGCCCTCTGCAGGATAGTTGGCCATAGAATAGGCTCTGACAGTTTCTTCCGGATTATGAGCTTTCAACGAAAAGATATTGAATTTCTGCCAAGTAGGGAGATACTCTTCACCGATGTCGTTCTTGTCAAAATCCTTGTCATAATCGATACAATCGTATGCGGGAATCTTTATCTGTGCATAGCTTCCGGGAATGAAATCCATGTGCTCTCCCGGGGGAAGAGCAACGATAAACTCTTTGATAAAGCTCGACACATTTTTATTCGAAATAACGGTACACTCCCACTCTTTCACACCAAGAACGCTCTCAGGAAGCCTGATTTCAAGATTTCCTTTAACCTTACATTGGCACCCGAGCCGCCAATGATCCTTAATTTGTTTGCGCGAGAAGTGTGGACGTTCCGAATCTAATATTTCTCCTCCGCCCTGTAGCACCTGCACTTTACACTGTCCGCACGAGGCCTTACCGCCACAAGCCGATGAGAGAAAGATGCCGTTTTCTGTCAAAGTAGACATTAAAGAATTACCCTGCCCTACGGTAAGTTTTCTGTCGCCATTAATTATAATATCGACATTGCCACTCGGAGAAAGGTATCTTTTTGCGACAAGCAGAAGGATTACCAGAAGAAGAATCGTTATGAGAAAGACTCCTATACTTGCTATAATAAATTGTCCCATACGGAAAACTCCCTTAAATTTTAATGCCTGAAAAACACATCATGGCCATTGCCATCAATCCTACTATAATAAAAGTGATGCCTAACCCTTGAAGCGGTTTGGGTACATCGCTGTATTGTAGTTTCTCTCTGATAGCTCCCATCGATACAATTGCCAATGTCCAGCCGAGACCGCTGCCAAAAGCATAGGCTATGGCATCCCATACGTTGCCGATATATTGCGTATTACCCGGATCGAGATTGATACGCTGCTGCATAAACAGCGACGCTCCCATGATGGCACAATTCACGGCTATCAAAGGCAGAAAGATACCCAGCGCGGAATAGAGCGAAGGACTGTATTTCTCTACAACCATTTCTACCAACTGCGTAATACCTGCTATGACGGCTATGAAGAGGATAAAGCTCAAATAGGAAAGGTCTACACCCTCGACAAGGCAATCGGGCCCCAATACTTTAGTTTGCAACAAATAGTCTACCGGCAAGGTTACCACAAGCACAAAGGTTACTGCCAATCCCAATCCGAGAGATGTCTTTACATTTTTCGAGACTGCCAGAAAAGAACACATTCCCAAGAAGAATGCAAATATCATGTTATCGATAAAGATCGACCTGAAGAATAAACTTATAATATGTTCCATCATCATTTCTCCTTATAAAAATATGCTCTGTGAATCCATATCACGCATCCCAGTAATATCAATGCCATTGCCGGCATGGTCATCATACCGTTGTTCATGTAACCCATGTCGTAGAAACTCTTCGGGACGATTTGGAAACCGAGCAAAGAACCGAATCCGAAGAATTCGCGAAGCGCTCCTACGATAACCAAAATCATCGCATAGCCGAGACCGTTGCCGATACCATCCAAGAAACTCGGCCACGGTTTGTTCATCATGGCAAAAGCTTCAAGGCGCCCCATCAGAATGCAGTTGGTTATTATTAGACCTACGTAAACAGACAATTGCACGCTGACATCATAGGCAACAGCTTTCAATACCTGACTTACAATTGTTACCAACGCCGCAACAACGACTAATTGAACAATAATACGAATTCTGACCGGAATGGTTTTGCGTATCGATGATATGATGACATTCGAGAATGCAGTAATAATGGTTACAGCCAGCCCCATGACAATAGCAGGCTTCAAATGGGCTGTCACCGCCAATGCGGAACAAATTCCAAGAACCTGTACCATGATAGGATTATCCAAATTAAGAGGATTGGTAAACGCCTCTCTATTTTGTTTTGATAATAAAGCCATGATTATTTATCTTTTAAGAATTTAGTATATTGCCCAATACAATCGTGTAGCATTTCTGTTACTCCATTCGAAGTAAGGGTTGCACCCGTAATGGCATCGACCTGTGTCTTGGGATCGGAAACTTTCTTATTCACTGAAAGAGCTATCGATGAAGACTTATCGTTGAGAAACAATTTCTTTCCTTGGAATTTCTCCTGCCACTTCTGATTGTCTTTAATCTCTGCGCCCAATCCGGCTGTTTCACTTTCATGATTGAAATAAGCACCGAACACGGTCGACTTATCATCGTTGATAGCTATATATCCGCTGATAGCTCCCCATAACCCCATGCCATAGACAGGTATGACATATTTCGTTTTACCATCGACCTTACAGATGTAAAGAGCAAGTTTACCTGCCTTAAAATCGGCACTGTTCAGTTTAAAACCGGCATTCTCTCCTCCCTGCGAACCCGCGCTAAGCACTTTGTCTTGCGCATCAATCACTTCATCTGCAACAACCACTTCTTTATATTTTGCAGCAGCAGCTTCGTCACTTAAATTACGGATATTGAGAGAATATAATATTTGTTTTTTCTTATCCAACGCCACGTTGGCATCTTGAGCGGGCTTCAATGCCTGAAAAACAAAAGCAAGCAAAAAAGCAACAACGATGACAACAAATGCAGAATATATGATTGTATAAGAATTTGAATTGGTATTCAATCCTTTCTTCTTTCCTTCGCCCATTTCGTTTACTTTTTAAGGGTTAAACGTTTCATTCTCTTATTGATATTATTTTGAACAACACAATAATCAATAAGCGGTGCAAACATGTTTGCAAATATAATGGCAAGCATCATACCTTCGGGGAAACCGGGATTCATTACGCGAATGACAATCGCCATTAAGCCGATAATAAAACCGTAGATATATTTTCCGGTCTCGGTACGGGCAGAGGTTACCGGATCTGTTGCCATAAATACGGCGCCGAAACAGAAACCGCCAAGAATGACATGCTCATACCACGGAATGGGTGTCATGCCCAATAAAGAGAATAACAAGGCGGTTACAATGCCTCCGACAAAGACACTACTCATTGTTTTCCAACTTGCAATACCTGTCCAAAGCAATATTGCTGCTCCGATCGCTATCGCCACGACACTTGTCTCACCGATAGAACCGGGAATAAAGCCCACGATCATATCGCTGATAGAATAAGGCACATTCACGCCTTGCCCAATCTCTCCCAAAGGGGTTGCCATGGTAAATGCATCGGGAAGAGTATTTCCCAAACCGAAAATACGATCCGTTTCAACCCAGATAGTATCGCCCGTCATCTTGGCAGGATAAGAAAAGAACAGGAAAGCCCGTGCCGCAATAGCGACATTAAATATATTCATTCCCGTACCGCCAAATATTTCTTTACAAAAAATAACGGCGAAAGCAATTGCCAAAGCAAGCATCCATAACGGACAAGTTACCGGAACAATCAGAGGAATTAGTATTCCGGAAACGAGGTATCCCTCTTGAATTTCTTCTCCTTTCCATTGCGCCCAAGCGAATTCGATGCCCAAGCCGACAATATAACTCAGCACAATTTTAGGAAGAACAGCCAAAAAGCCGTAAGCGAAGACATCGAAGAAACTTGCCGCGGCCAATGTTCCTGCCGCCTTATAATTCTGAAATCCGACGTTGTACATACCAAACAGCATTGCCGGCAACAGGGCAATTACTACAATACTCATGATACGCTTCGAGTCGATGGAATCGTGAATACTCGTTCCGCTTTTTGCCGTTGAGTTCGGAACATACAGAAAAGACTCAAAACCTTCATACACGCTGCGAAAAGCATGCAGCTTGCCTTCTTTTCCGAAAGAAGGCTTAATTCGATCAAGATATTTCCTTAATGCGCTCATTTCTCTATGCGTTTTCTTTTCGTAACATATTCAATCCTTCCCTCACAATGCGCTGCAGTTCAAGTTTCGAAGAATCTACGAATTCTGCCAATGCGAAATCTTCCGGAGCCACTTCGTAGATGCCGAGCTGTTCCATCTTATCAATATCTTGGGCAATAATCGCTTTTATGAGGAATTCGCCGTAAATATCCATCGGCAAAACCGAATCGTATTCTCCGCTCATGATTATATGCCTCTCGCCGCCTTTTATACGGGCGTCCAAATCATACTTCTTGCTTTTCTTTTGCAACCAAGAGAAATAACTGCGAGACATAGAGAACTGATTGGTGCGGGGAAGTATCCAGCCCAAGAATTCATCTGCATCGTCGCCCTCCGGCATGGCAATAATTTCAGACGTATGCGCTCCCAAAAATCCGTCCAGCGTATCTCGTTTACCCGTCAAAGGATTGCCATTGATAATTCTCACATGCCCATCGGCGTGCAGTCTGTCTTTAAGAATGGCCGACAAAGGAGTTCCAACGAGTGTTTCTACATAAATTGGCTCAACGATTTTGCTTCCACCGACGGCAACAACTCTTCTAAGATCCACTCTGCCTTCATTCAGCAAGCGACCGAAAAATATCACGGCCGTGGGCTCGACTGTCCACACCACTTCGCCTTTATTAACGGGCGAGAGATGATTTATCTGCACACCGACATTGCCCGCCGGACACGGTCCGTCGAATACATTAATCTCAACGTTTCTTGCAGAAGTAAGAGCCTCTGCGCTCTGCCGAACTCCAATCCCCAAATACGTTTTGGCAATCTTTGAAAGAGCGGTCAGCCCTGTTTGGAAATCGTGTTCATTGCCTTTCAGCTCAAATTCGAAATCGCCGGCAAGCGGTTTATCGCGCAAAGCAGAAACAAAGATGGCTTTGGGAGCAGTCTGCGGATTGGTAGAAACGGCATACGGCAACTGGTCGATGTAGCCGAACAATCCGGCTTCCAGCAAAGCGTTCTTCACATCTTCGCCGTTCATCGAGCCGACATCTTTTTTCTTCCCGAAATCTGCATACTGCTGTTGTGCATCTGCCTTCACCTTAACATACAAGACTTTACGCCTGTCGCCTCTGACGATGGCGCTGACGCTGCCGCTTACGGGAGAAGCAAACCGTATTTCCGGATATTTTTTATCCACGAACAGCGCATCTCCGACTTTTACGACATCTCCTTCCCGCACTGCCACTTTCGGAATCATTCCCGCGAAATCGTCGGGCACGAGTGCGTATTCATCGCTCAGCCCCAGATTTACTTTTTCTTCTTTGGCCTTGCCTTTCAGATTAATGTCTAAGCCCTTGCGCAACTTAAAAACATTCGCCATATTTAAAACATATAAAATGAAATTTCTTCTATCGAAACAGCCCCTACAACGCTTTTTACGAAACGTGATGCAAATTTAATAAAATTTAGATGATAAAAAAAGAAAAGTTGCCCTTTTGTTGTTACGAGCAATAAAAATTAGGAATTAGGATTGATGTTTTCCGATTTGCCGCGCATTATGCGAAGTTCGTTAACAAAACGAGGGACTGTTTTCATGCAGAAAGCAATCCCTCATTAAAATTTTGCCGAAAAAACTCTATCGGGCCGGCATCAGCTTATCACCACTTCGATTAAATGGTCGATTTCCACGCGCCCCCAAACGGTTTTGTCGGAGTCTTTTATGGCAAACTCGTACAACACCTTTCCATTGTTTTTCTTCGTTTTGCCGGTGAATGACAGACTGCCCGCGGGCAATTTGAGTCGCTGCTCGAAAAGCGGCACCAGCGGGGCGATGTTTTTTTCGTACTCGGCGCGCGTTTTATCGGTGCCTTTCTTGTCGTCTTTGCCGTTTTCTCCTTTTTTGGACGGGTTGCGCGGAGTTTTCTTCTTCTGCGCCAGACTTTCGTTATGACTGACTTTAAAATCGGCAGAAATTTGATTCATACCGTCGACAACTTTCTTTATCATCGCCTTATCGTCGGTTGTTTTGGCAAAAAGATAGCTGGCCTGAATGTATTGGCAAACGGTATCGAAGGCAGCATCGGTTTTCGGGCGCGCTTCTTTCGCATTGGCCAATTTGGAAGAAACGGCATCGGCACGGCGTTCTGCGCGCATTTTTTCGTATTCCTCGTTCGCCGTATGCAGCTGCGCCACCACGGCAGTAAGGCCGAGGGCGGTAAGTTCTGCGGCATGCTTGGCCACGTCTACCTCCAAACCGGCGATGTGCGCGCTTTCCACCTCGAAAGCATCGTTCTGAATGCCCACATAAGGTTTCAGGGCTACATCCAGCACCTCGGCCGCCTCGCGCACTGCCTGCACGGGCGAAAGTTTCTGCGCGCGAACCACGCCGAAAATATTCGACAGCAACGCGTCGCGCTCCGCGTCTTTCTTTTTCATCCGCTCGGTAAATATCGAGGCAGTAGTTTCTTTGTTAATTTCCACTTCGAGCGCGATGCAATTTTTCCACTCGCTCATAAGATCGGGCGAAAGATTTAACTTTGTCAAGTCCGACGCTTTCACCAGTTCCAATTGTTTGCGATGGAATTGTACGTGCAGCGCGTTACTGAAATTTGCACAGTTGCTTCCTTTGAACTTAACAGTTTTCGGAAGCGCATTGTTATTAATCGTCATAATTTTATAGTTTTAGGTTAGGACTACAAAAGTAATCAATAAAATTTAATAAAATGTGCAGGAAAGCCACTTTCTTTTACGAAAAATTGATTTTTGGCCCGAGAAAGCCGCTTTCTTGCACGAAAAATTGATTTTTGGCCCGAGAAAGCCGCTTTCTTGCATGAAAAATTGTTTTTCAGCCCGAGCGAGCCGCTCGACAGCATGAAAAATTGTTTTTCGGCCCGAGCGAGCCGCTCGACAGTGCGAAAAATGATTTTGCACCTTGGCAAATTACCGCGCCTGCAGAAACTGCCGCGCCGCCCACAATTACGTTAATAATCCTAATTTCCTACGAGCCTTACTGATATTTTTTGTACTTTTGCGACAAGAATCGCAATGTTTTCGTCAGACTGAAAAAACTTAAAAGCATACTTAATGCAACGCTGTGGGCCGCCGTCGGCCTGTACACGCTGTTGACCATTCTGCTGCACATCCCTGCAGTACAAACGTTCGTGGGCAGTCAAGCGGGCAGCTTATTGTCTCAAAAACTCGGCACGAAAGTTACCGTAGGCCGCATCGATTTGGGACTTTTTAACCGAATCATCGTCGACGACGTTTCCATCCTCGATCAGCAGAACAAGCTGCTGCTGCAGGCCTCGCGCGTATCCGTAAAGCTCAACTTCTTTCTTCTCGGCCAAGGAAAAATATCCATATCCTCGGCGCAGCTTTTCGGCATGCGGGCCAATTTGTATAAACAAACGGCCGAAGCCGAGCCGAATTTTCAGTTCGTGCTGGACTCGCTGAGCTCGAAAAGCACTACCGCCTCGGCGCCGCTCGATGTGCAGATAGGTTCTCTGATAATTCGTCACGGTTTTCTTGCCTACAACAGGCTGGATATCGCTCCCCGGCGCGCACGCTTCTCCTTAAATCATATCAACGCGAAAGATATCAGCGCGCACATCATACTGAACGCTTTAAAGGCAGATACGGTTAATCTCAACGTCAAGAAACTGTCTTTGAAAGACGGCTGCGGGCTGGATATCAAGTCGCTGTCGTTTAAATTTGCGGGCAACAACAAAAAAGCCGTTGTAAGAGACTTCCACGCCGCGCTGCCCCACTCACAACTGACCTTGGGCGAAACCACAGCCACATACTCCATGAAAAATCAAAAACTGCAGATGCCCACACTGCAATTCTGCGGCACGCTGGAACCCTCGAAAATATTCTTTCCCGACGTAGCCTGCCTGTTGCCCGATGCCGAAACGCTCAACACCCCGATCTACATCGCCGCTTCCTTCTCGGGCACAAGCACATCGCTGCGCATCCGCTCCCTGAACCTGCGGGCCGCAGACGGCAGCGCAAAACTCACGGCCGACGGCTCCGTGAGCAACTGGAATGCCAGCCCCAAGTGGTTCGTCAATATCCGGATGCTGAGCGTCTCGGCATACACCATAAACAAACTCGCCGACGCAAATAAGCGAATCGAACCGCTGACGCGCCTCGGAAACATCGTTTTCATCGGAAACGCCGGCGGATACGGGAAAGACATCGCCACAAAAGGCATCATCCACACAAATGCCGGCAATGCGAACATCGCATTCGGCAAACACGAAAACCATTTCTCGGGGCGGCTGGAAACGCAAGGCATAAACCTGCAAAAAATTCTGAACGACGACAAATTCGGCACGTTGGCAACCCACATCGACGTAAGCGGAACGCTCCCACACCCCAATCAGAAAGAAACCAAGATAAGCGCTCAAGGAGTCGTTTCGCAATTCACTTACAACGGCTACGATTATTGCAACATAAACATCGACGCCAACTCGACGCTGCAAAACAAACTGCATCCCACCAGTTTCAACGGCCGCTTCTCCATGGACGATCCCAACGGAAAAATAGAACTCAAAGGCAACATATCCAAAACTTCCCAATCGTCGTTCAGCCTCAGCGTGCGGCATCTCGACCTCAATGCGCTGAAACTATCGAATAACTACAAGAACAAAACATTCGACTTCGACGTAGATGCCAACCTCAGAGGCAACAATATCAATAACATGCTCGGCAGTCTGAAAATCTCGAACTTCAATATGACTGCTCCCGAAACCGCATATCACCTGAACTCCTTGGCCATCGCGTCGGGCATGAAAGAAAAAGAACATTTCATATCAATCGACAGCGACTTCGGAAAAGCATATCTGCAAGGCAAATTCAACCTCTCGGCACTGGTCCAGAACCTTGAAAACACAATCATAAGCAAACTCCCCGGAATACAACACCTCTCGCCGATAAAATATGCAAAAGCACCCGATGTAAAGTTTAAACTCTCTGTAGAAATCTATAATTCGGAATGGGCAGAAAAATTATTGGGCATCCCTATCGGCCTTAATCAGCCGCTCACTTTGGAATGGGCCATGGATAGCAAAAGACAGCATACCGACATAACTTTCAGCGCACCCGACTTCGTTTACAACTCCAAAAGATACACGAAAGGATTTTTCCATATCACAACACCCAACGACACGCTGAAAACCGCCGCTCAAATCAGAACTCTCGACAAAAAAGGAGGCGGAACCGACTGGAACGTAGAAAGCGCTGCCGCCAACGACAATCTTATCACATCGTTGATATTTGACAATCGAGGCCGCCAACATCTGAAAGGGCGACTGAACACTGAGACCAAATTTTTCAAAAACTCCCACGGCGCGGCCGCAGCGCATGTCGTTGTTCACCCTTCAGAAATGCTTGTAGGCGACACTACGTGGCACGTGCAGCCGTCAGACATCATCTACAGCAAGCACCGTCTCACGGTAGATCACTTCGCCGTAAGTCACAACAATCAGCACATTATCATCGACGGAACGGCCTCTAAATCCGTATCAGACTCGGTTACCGTCGATCTGAAAGATGTCGATGTGAATTATGTACTCAATTTCGTTAACTTCCATTCCGTCGAATTCAACGGTCTCGCAACCGGTGAGGCATATCTTTATACTCCTTTCAGCGAACCGAGTGCCAAAGCTCATCTGATAGTAAACGACTTCAAGTTCCAGAACGGACGGATGGGAACGCTATACGCCAACGTCGACTGGACGCTCAAAGAAAATCAAATCAATATAAATGCACAAGCCGTCGATGCCCCCGACAAAACGACAATCATCAAAGGTTATGTGTCGCCGGCCAAGAACCACATAGACTTAGATATCGATGCTCACCATACACGTTTCGAATTCGTACAGGATTTCTGTAAAAGTTTTATGCGCGATGTAGATGCCACAGGCGACGGCAGAATACGGGTTTCGGGCGACTTGAGCAACATTAATCTTACGGGAGAAGTTGCCGCTACCGGCTCTCTGGGCATTAAAAGTCTGAACACACAGTACACTATGCGGGGCACTACGATACGCTTCGAGCCAGATGACATTATTTTCCGTAACGACACCGTGTACGACCGAGATGGCAATATCGGCATACTGAACGGACATGTATATCACCGGCATCTCACCGATATAAGCTGCGATCTCAATATTGCCGGCCAAAATTTACTTGCTTACGATACTCATTATTTCGGCGACGATACTTTTTATGGAACAGCATTCGTTACAGGCAATTGCCATATCAAAGCCAAAAGCGGAGAACTCATTATCGATGTAAATGCAACGCCACAAAAAGGTTCACAACTCGTATATAACGTTGCTTCGCCAAATACTATCAATAAACAAGGGTTTATTCATTGGTTTGCCAAAACCGACAGCGTAACCGACATCACAATGAACCCACAACAAAACGCGCTGACTGATAAAAACACAGACGATACACCCGACATACCGAGCGATCTCCACATAAATTTTCATATCGACTGCAATCAAAACACAACATTCAAACTGCTGATGGACAGTCAGACCGGAGATTATATAGCCCTCAACGGCGATGGTATTTTACAAGCCACTTATTATAATAAAGGGGCTTTCAACATCTTCGGAAACTACGTGGTAGACCATGGTATCTACAAACTTACCATCCAAAATGTGATCAAGAAAGATTTCCAATTCGAAAAAGGCGGAACAATTGCCTTTGGCGGAAATCCGTATGACGCTGCACTGAACCTCAAAACGGAATACACGGTCAACGGAGTGAGCCTATCCGACTTGAAGATCGGACGGAGTTTTACGAACAATACAATCCGCGTAAATTGCCTGATGAATATCAGCGGCACGCCGGAGCAGCCCAAGATAGACTTCTCTCTCGACATGCCGACCGTGAACAACGATGTAAAACAAATGGTATACAATCTGATCAACAGCGAAGAAGAAATGAATCAACAAGTTCTCTATCTGCTGGCCATCGGACGGTTCTACTCCCAAGGACAGAATAATTCGTTTGCCGAAAACAACTCGCAACAAAGTCAAACAAGTCTCGCCATGCAAAGTATTCTGAGCGGTACGGTAAGCCAACAAATCAACAACGTGCTAAGCAGCGTTATCAACAATACGAATTGGAACTTCGGTGCAAACATCTCAACTGGCACAGAAGGCTGGAACAACGCCGAATACGAAGGCATGCTGAACGGCCGGTTGCTCAATAACCGCCTGCTCATAAACGGACAATTCGGCTACCGTGACAACGCAAATGCCACTACCGGCTTCATTGGCGACTTTGATGTAAGATACTTACTCTTCCCAAGTGGCAACGTTGCCATAAAGGTTTATAATCAGACCAACGACCGGTATTTTACTCGAAACAGCATGAACACCCAAGGCATCGGTATTATTCTCAAAAAAGATTTCAACGGTTTGCGCGATCTGTTCGGAAAGAGCAGAAAGAAAAAAGCCGCAAAAAACAAATAGGCATACAATGTCGTATTTTTCATAGAATACATAAAAACCTCTATCATTCCTTATATCTAACAACACCAAACAATACCCCTACCGAACATACAAATACAGTCTGTCTCCAATAAAATAAAAATTAAAATATCACATTTTCTGCTCATTTTACATAAACAGATTACTTGTGTTAACGCAAACGGGTAAAAATGCAATGTCTACTTTGCAATTTTTACCCCAAATGTTTTGTAGGTTAATGAAAATCCACTAATTTTGCAAAAGATATAGATGAAACAAACAATTGATACCAAATTTACAATGAGTGAAAAAAGAGTTTATACCTTTGGCAACGGTAAAGCCGAAGGTAAGGCGGATATGAGAAATCTGCTCGGAGGAAAAGGGGCTAATCTTGCTGAAATGAACCTCATCGGCGTTCCCGTTCCCCCGGGGTTTACGATTACAACGAATGTATGTAACGAATACTTTGAAAAAGGAAAAGAAGAGGTTGTTGCCTTACTGAAAGATGAAGTAGAAAATGCAGTAAAGCATATAGAAACTCTGATGAATTCAAAGTTCGGCGATGTAGAAAATCCGTTACTCGTATCTGTACGTTCCGGAGCACGTGCATCTATGCCGGGTATGATGGACACAATCCTCAATCTCGGGCTCAATGATGAAGTGGTAGAAGGCCTTGCACGTAAAACAGGCAATGAACGTTTCGCTTACGACAGCTACCGCCGTTTCGTACAGATGTACGGTGACGTTGTTCTTGGAATGAAACCTCTTAACAAAGAAGATATCGATCCGTTCGAAGCTATTATTATTAAAGTAAAGGAACAACGTGGTATCAAGCTCGACAATGAGATGAGCGTAGAGGAACTAAAACAACTTGTTGTATTGTTCAAGAATGCTATTAAGCAACAAACAGGTAAAGACTTCCCCGTAGATCCCATGGAACAACTATGGGGAGCAATATGTGCCGTATTCGATAGTTGGATGAACGAGCGTGCCATCCTATATCGTAAAATGGAAGGCATCCCCACGGAATGGGGAACTGCAGTCAGCGTTATGGCTATGGTGTTCGGTAATATGGGAGATACATCTGCAACAGGTGTATGCTTCTCTCGTGATGCCGCAACAGGCGAAAACCGCTTCAACGGCGAATACCTTGTAAATGCACAGGGCGAAGACGTAGTGGCAGGTATCCGTACCCCCCAGCAGATAACCAAAGAGGGATCGTTGCGTTGGGCGGCACAGCAAGGTATCGAGGAAGAAGTACGTGCCACCAATTATCCTTCGATGGAAGAAGCTAT
Organism: Hoylesella oralis ATCC 33269; assembly: GCF_000185145.2. GTDB lineage: Bacteria > Bacteroidota > Bacteroidia > Bacteroidales > Bacteroidaceae > Prevotella > Prevotella phocaeensis. Next base: position 1,555,422 of record NZ_GL833119.1, on the reverse strand, counting down.
GCCCGAAATATATGCACAATTAGACGCTATTCAGGATAAACTCGAAAAGCATTATCATGATATGCAGGACATGGAATTTACCGTTCAGGAGGGTAAGTTATGGTTCCTCCAGACACGTAACGGTAAACGTACAGGCACAGCTATGGTAAAGATTGCCATGGATTTGCTCCGCGAAGGCGAGATTGATGAGAAAACAGCTCTCTTGAGATGCGAACCGAATAAACTTGACGAGTTGCTTCATCCCGTATTCGACAAGTTGGCTTTAAGTCGTGCAAAGGTGCTTACACGCGGTCTTCCGGCCTCTCCGGGCGCAGCATGCGGACAAATTGTCTTTTTTGCAGACGATGCGGAAAAATGGCATGATGATGGTCGACAAGTGGTAATGGTACGCATCGAAACCAGTCCGGAGGACTTGGCAGGAATGTCTGCTGCAGAAGGAATTCTTACAGCACGTGGCGGTATGACTTCTCATGCAGCTGTTGTAGCACGCGGTATGGGCAAATGTTGCGTTTCTGGTGCCGGTGCAATTAACATAGATTACAAAAAGCGCACTGTTGAAATCGATGGCATCACGCTACACGAAGGCGATTATATTTCTTTAAACGGTTCCACCGGCGAAGTTTATTTGGGAGAAGTGCAGACTAAAGCTGCCGAAGTAACAGGAGATTTTGCCGATCTAATGAAGTTATGCGATAAATATACCAAATTAGTAGTACGCACCAACGCCGATACTCCGCACGATGCAAAGGTTGCACGTAACTTCGGCGCCGTAGGTATTGGTCTTTGTCGTACGGAGCACATGTTCTTCGAAAACGAAAAGATTAAAGCTATGCGTGAAATGATCCTTGCAGATACTACTGAAGGACGCGAGGTGGCACTCGAAAAGTTATTACCTTATCAGAAACAAGACTTCTATGGCATACTGAAAGCCATGGACGGGCACCCTGTCAATGTCCGTCTGCTTGATCCTCCTCTGCATGAGTTCGTTCCTCATGATCTTAAAGGACAAGAGGACATGGCACAAGAGATGGGTGTCAGTGTACAGGAAATTCAGAACCGTGTAAACTCACTCAGTGAGCACAATCCCATGCTTGGACATCGCGGATGTCGCCTTGGTAACACCTATCCGGAGATTACCGCAATGCAGACACGCGCTATCTTAAGTGCAGCTATACAACTAAAGAAAGAAGGGTTCGATCCGCATCCGGAGATTATGGTTCCTTTGATCGGTATTGTCAACGAGTTCGACGAACAAGAAAAAGTTATCCGTTCAACAGCCGATCGCCTATTCGAAGAAGAAGGTGTAAAAATACCCTATCGTGTAGGAACAATGATTGAAATACCACGTGCAGCCCTTACTGCAGATTATATAGCCAAGAAGGCAGAGTATTTCAGTTTCGGAACTAACGATCTAACCCAAATGACTTTCGGTTACAGTCGCGACGATATCGCAAGTTTCCTCCCAGTTTATCTTGAAAAGAAGATACTGAGTGTCGATCCTTTCCAAGTGCTTGATCAGAAAGGAGTCGGTCAACTTATCGAAATGGCCGTTAAGAAAGGCCGTTCTACACGTCCCGGATTAACATGCGGCATCTGCGGAGAACATGGCGGGGAACCTTCATCCGTGAAGTTCTGCCATCGTGTAGGTTTGAATTATGTGAGCTGCTCACCTTTCCGAGTACCTATTGCAAGACTCGCTGCGGCGCAGGCAGCAATTGAAGAATAATGAGACATTGCAAACATAAATAGATTGGGCGGCAAATCTGTATATATGCAGAATTTGTCGCCCAACTTCTTTTTAATACATTATTATAATATAAACCCATCCGAAATACATCGTGAACCACGGAGGGTGACACGATGAACCACGGAGGTTGACGCGATGAACCACGGAGGGTGACACGATGAACCACGGAGGGTGACACGATGAACCACGGAGGGTGACACGATGAACCACGG
>NZ_GL833119.1:860667-1553413 GCF_000185145.2 Hoylesella oralis ATCC 33269 | reverse complement strand
CGGAGGGTGACACGATGAACCACGGAGGGTGACACGATGAACCACGGAGGGTGACACGATGAACCACGGAGGGTGACACGATGAACCACGGAGGGTGACACGATGAACCACGGAGGGTGACACGATGAACCACGGAGGGTGACACGATGAACCACGGAGGGTGACATTATGAACCACGGAGGTTGACACGATGAACCACGGAAGTTGACATCGTTAAAAATATATAAATGAGAAGCAAAATAAATATATATGCCATTTATCAACCATATAAAAATAGTAATTTTGCACCCGATTTATATTATTCACATAAAGTCTAACTTTATTAAAATTTAAAAACTTAATTATTTTTTATGTCAAATCTAAAGAACGTTGAGCCATTACAGGACTTCAATTGGGAAGAATTTGAGAATGGATCAAACACAAACGTCAGCAAGGAAGACCTCCAAAAGGCTTATGACGAAACCCTTAATAAGGTAAACGAGCACCAAGTTGTTGACGGAACTGTAATCTCTATAGACAAGAAAGAGGTTATTGTGAACATCGGTTACAAGAGTGACGGTGTTATTCCTGCCTCAGAATTCCGTTACAATCCAGATTTAAAGGTTGGCGACGTAGTGGAAGTTTACGTTGAAAACCAAGAAGACAAGAAAGGACAGCTCGTACTTTCTCATAAGAAAGCCCGTTTGAGCAAGAGCTGGGAGCGAGTTAATGCAGCCCTTGACAACGAAGAAGTTATACAAGGATACATCAAGTGCCGTACTAAAGGTGGCATGATTGTTGATGTATTCGGCATCGAGGCATTCCTCCCGGGTAGCCAAATCGACGTTCATCCTATACGCGACTACGACGTATTCGTAGGCAAGACCATGGAGTTCAAGGTTGTAAAGATCAATCAAGAGTTCCGTAATGTAGTTGTTTCTCACAAGGCTCTTATAGAAGCAGAGTTAGAAGCACAGAAGAAAGAGATCATTTCCAAGCTCGAAAAAGGTCAGGTTCTCGAAGGTACGGTCAAGAACATTACCTCTTACGGCGTATTTGTAGACCTTGGCGGTGTAGACGGACTGATCCATATTACAGACCTTTCTTGGGGACGTGTAAGCGATCCGCATGAGGTTGTGGCACTTGATCAGAAGATTAATGTTGTTATACTCGACTTTGATGAAGAGAAAAAACGTATTGCTCTCGGTCTGAAGCAGCTCACTCCACATCCTTGGGATGCACTTGATCCTAACCTTAAAGTGGGCGATCATGTGAAAGGCAAAGTAGTTGTAATGGCCGATTACGGTGCATTCGTTGAAATTGCTCCGGGTGTAGAAGGCCTGATTCACGTATCGGAAATGTCATGGAGCCAGCATCTTCGTTCTGCACAAGAGTTCATGCACGTGGGCGATGAAGTAGAGGCAGTTATCCTTACCCTCGATCGTGAGGAACGTAAGATGAGTCTCGGAATTAAACAACTCAAAGAAGATCCATGGGAAACCATCGAGGAGAAATATCCTGTTGGTTCTAAACATACGGCGAAAGTACGCAACTTTACAAACTTTGGTATCTTTGTCGAACTTGAAGAAGGCGTAGATGGACTTATCCACATCAGCGATCTTTCTTGGACTAAGAAAGTTAAACATCCTTCAGAATTTACTACACAAGGTGCAGAAATCGAAGTTGTCGTTCTTGAAATCGACAAGGAAAATCGCCGCTTGAGTCTTGGTCACAAGCAGTTAGAAGATAACCCTTGGGATACTTACGAAACTCTTTATACTCCGGGTTCGGAGCATATAGGCAAGATAACCGAAATGATGGACAAGGGTGCCGTTATCACATTGAACGAAGGTGGCGAAGGTTTTGCAACCCCCAAGCACCTCGTTAAGGAAGACGGTACACAGGCACAACTCGGCGAAGAATTACCATTTAAGGTAATAGAGTTCGTAAAAGACACCAAGCGTATCATCCTTTCTCATAGTCGTACATTCGAAGATGTGAAAGAAGATGCGAAACCTGCCCGTAAACACTCTGTAAAGAAACAGACCGATGCCCCGCAGATAAATAACGTAACTGCAGGTACATCACTCGGTGATATCGATGCCTTGGCTAAGTTGAAAGCAGAAATGGAAAAAGGAGAATAATCTTACACTCCTTTTATAAATAAATTAAGCCGGTCTTTATCGCGTGATAAAGACCGGTTTTTCTTTACACTCTTCGGCACAGAAACTATTATTACGCTATGTTGCAAACGATAAATAACATCGATTAGTTATCGTAATACACTTCCTTATCCTACCACCGGTTCACCTCGTTCCTAAATTTATACTCCCGCCAAAACGCCCACATAACGCCTATAAACCATACACCTAAAAACTTTATAAGTATTGCCTGTTCCACACAAAAAAGCCCTCTATCATCCAAACGTTTATTATTTCTTTTCAATAAAAGCCGATATACCCGCGATACAATATTAAGGAAAGTTAATTATCCACATTTTCAGCCTGTTCATTAGTGCAGAAAAAGATAAATTACTACCTTTGCATCAGATTTTAATACGACACACGTTTCCATTCAGGAAACGCTTATCATTTTCAAAATACTTTCATATTTTTATATGTATAATAAAGACGAATTATCATCTAAAAGCATCTCCGAGCTCGAAAATATAGCCAAAGAACTGGGAGCTGAGTACAACTCTGCAGCTACAAGCGAAGAACTCATCTACAGTATCCTTGACAAACAGGCCGAATTGGAGGGCAGTAAAAATCCTCTCGAATCGAAACGGAAACGCACTCGCATCATAAAACACGACAGCGACAGAGTATATACCGTAAATGGAAAAGATGGAGAAAACTTCGATGTAAAGAAGAATAAACCCACCGGAATAGAACAACAGCCGTTATTTAAAGAAGAAACAATGCAGGATACGAATGATATCAATGCAAATAATACGATACTAACTCCTGAAGAAGAGCTGGCAACCATACCGAAACATCGCGGAAGAAAGACCAAACGCGAATTAGAACTTTTGTCACAGATCGAGGCAGGAAAGCAAGACGAAAACAGAGTTGCAGACAAGACAGAAATACAGGAGAACGCTACTGAAAACGCAAAAGAAGAGCCTCAACAGGAATTTATTCCCGAAGCAGAATTTGCATCGGGCGAACAAGAAAGCAATGAAGACAAAGACAATAACATGTCTGATCTGCTTGCGCAGTTACAAGCCAAAGTTATTGCTCATAACGAAAGCGAAGAAGAAAAGCGCGAAGCTGCCGCTGAAGGTATATGGGACGGCGATCCTGCCGATGGTACCGACTTCAAGATTTTAGTAGACCTGCCTATCGAAGATCAAGGTGCAGTACCCACATTCGATATGTTCGATAATCCTACAACGCCTGTGTCGCAACCGCAACAAGCTTACCAACCTACAATATCGGGCGATAACGGCAACACACTATACGATTTTACCGACATTATCAGCGCCAACGGTGTGCTCGAAATTATGCCTGACGGTTACGGCTTTCTACGTTCCAGCGATTATAATTACTTGTCATCGCCCGACGATGTGTACGTGGCAAGCTCGCATATCAAACGCTTTGGTCTAAAAACAGGCGATGTCATCCAGTGCCATGTGCGCCCTCCACACGATGGAGAGAAATACTTTCCGCTGACAAGCATAGATAAAATCAACGGACGCGATCCCTCTCAAGTACGCGACCGTATACCGTTCGAGCATCTTACTCCGCTCTTTCCCGAAGAAAAGTTTACACTCTGTGGCGATCGGGAGACCACTAATCTCTCCACACGTGTGGTAGATCTTTTCTCTCCTATTGGCAAAGGACAGCGCGCACTCATAGTGGCACAACCGAAAACCGGTAAAACCATCTTGATGAAAGACATAGCCAATGCCATCGCGGCCAACCATCCAGAAGCGTATCTGATGATGCTTCTCATCGACGAACGCCCTGAAGAGGTTACCGACATGGCACGCACAGTGAACGCAGAGGTCATTGCATCGACATTCGACGAGCCTGCCGAGCGCCACGTAAAGATTGCCGGAATAGTATTGGAGAAAGCTAAACGCATGGTAGAATGCGGACATGACGTTGTTATCTTTTTAGATTCGATTACTCGTTTGGCCAGAGCATACAACACTGTTTCCCCTGCAAGCGGCAAAGTGCTTACAGGTGGTGTCGATGCCAATGCCCTCCAAAAGCCCAAGAGGTTCTTCGGAGCAGCCCGAAACATAGAAGGCGGCGGTTCTCTTACCATCATTGCCACGGCTTTAATCGATACAGGATCGAAGATGGACGAGGTTATTTTCGAAGAATTCAAGGGCACCGGAAACATGGAATTGCAGCTTGACCGCTCGTTAAGCAACAAGCGTATCTTCCCTGCAGTGAACCTTGTTGCCTCAAGCACACGCCGCGACGATCTGTTACAAGACAAGACCACGCTCGACCGCATGTGGATCCTGCGTAAATATATTGCCGACATGAACCCGATAGAAGCGATGAACTCCATTCACGACCGCATGGTTCGTACGCACAACAACGAAGAATTCCTGTTGTCAATGAATTCTTAAATATGGACAAATACATAGAAATTAAAGGCGCACGTGTAAACAATTTGAAGAATGTGAGCCTGAAAATTCCAAGAAACAAGTTCATTGTAATCGCCGGAGTTTCTGGTTCCGGCAAATCTTCACTGGCCTTCGACACCTTATATGCCGAAGGTCAGCGCCGTTATGTAGAGTCTCTATCGGCATACGCACGGCAGTTTCTTGGTCGTATGAGCAAGCCCGAGTGCGACTTCATTAAAGGTCTACCGCCTGCAATTGCCATTGAACAGAAAGTTATTGCCCGAAATCCCCGCAGTACAGTGGGTACCTCCACCGAGATATACGAGTATATAAGGCTGCTATTCGCCCGTATAGGGCACACGTTCTCACCTATTAGCGGACAAGAAGTAAAGAAACATTCTACCGAGGATATAGTGAAATGCGTGCAACAATATTCAAAAGGCACGAAATTTGTGATATTGGCACCGCTTCACATCGTAGAAGGACGAACGCTCGAACGCCAATTGGAAATGGAAATCCAACAAGGTTATACCAGAATATGGCATAACGGAGACTTCGAACGGATAGAAGAATTCTTGGAAAACAAGGAAAACTGTACAAATACCGATCCCAAAGAGCTTTCATTATTGATAGACAGACTGACGGTAGACAACTCGAAAGACACTCTCTCACGCCTGATAGACTCTGCCGAAACGGCTTTCTATGAGGGCAACGGGGTGTGCAGACTACTATTCTTACCATCGCATATCAGCTACGAGTTCTCTACCCGTTTCGAAGCCGACGGCATAACGTTCGAGGAACCCAACGACAATATGTTCTCTTTCAACTCGCCCTTGGGCGCATGCCCCACATGCGAAGGTTTCGGAAATGTAATAGGTATCGACGAAAGATTGGTTATTCCCAACTCTACACTAAGCGTCTACGATGGTTGTGTGCAGTGTTGGCATGGCGATAAAATGGGAATTTGGAAAGACGAGTTCTGCAGACGAGCGGCTAAAGACGGCTTCCCGATCTTCGAACCTTATATGAATCTCACCCGTAAACAGAAAGATATGCTGTGGCATGGGCTTCCCTCAGAGAGCAATCAACCACTGAAAGACCGCGTATGCATAGACTCTTTCTTCCAAATGGTGAAGGAGAACCAGTACAAGATACAGTATCGGGTGATGATGAGTCGGTATCGTGGCAAGACTATATGTCCGGATTGCCACGGTACAAGGCTGAAGGAACAGGCTTCTTGGGTAAAGATAAACGGCAGAAGCATATCGGAACTCGTCGATATGTCTATCGTAAATCTGAAAAAGTGGTTCGATAATCTGCTGTTGGATGGGCATGAAAGCGAGATAGCCAAACGACTTCTTACCGAAATCGATAACAGATTGCAGTTCTTGTTGGACGTCGGATTGGGATATCTTACACTTAATCGCCAATCGAGTACGCTTAGCGGCGGCGAAAGCCAGCGCATCAATCTCACTACTTCGCTCGGAAGTTCGCTCGTAGGTTCACTGTATATCCTCGATGAACCGAGCATCGGGCTCCATAGTCGTGATACCGATCGGCTGATTCATGTGCTGAAAGAACTGCAATCGCTGGGAAATACAGTCATTGTAGTAGAACACGACGAGGAGATTATGCGTGCTGCAGACTACATAATCGATGTAGGTCCCGATGCCGGACGGTTGGGTGGAGAGATTGTATTCGAGGGGCCAAGTGAAGTGTTGCAACAGAGTAACGCCACATTGCTAAAAAAATATCCTCGTTCGTACACAATCAAATATCTCACAGGTGCCGAAAATATCGATGTTCCGTCGAGCCGCCGAAAATGGAATATGGCAATAGAACTCAAGGGAGCCCGCATGAATAATCTGCATGGCATCAACGTTAAATTCCCGTTGAATGTACTCAATGTGGTAACAGGTGTAAGCGGTTCGGGCAAGTCTTCGCTAATCAAGGGCATTCTTTATCCCGCCATAAAACGACATTTGGATGAGGTAGCCGACGTACCGGGGGAATATATCTCACTCGAAGGTGATTGGGAAACCATCAAGCACATAGAATTTGTAGACCAAAATCCTATCGGAAGGAGCACACGATCTAATCCTGCCACATACGTAAAGGCCTATGACGCCATACGTCAGCTATTTTCAGAGCAGCCACTTGCCAAACAAATGGGCTTATCTCCACAGTATTTCTCATTCAATACCGAGGGCGGACGCTGCGAGGAATGCAAAGGAGCAGGAGTGATCACCGTGGAAATGCAGTTTATGGCCGACCTTGTGCTTGAATGCGAGACATGCCATGGCGAGCGATTTAAACGAGATGTGCTGGATGTACAGTACAAAGGCAAGAATATTAACGATGTTCTGAATATGACGGTATCCGAAGCTATTGCTTTCTTCGATGCTAACAAACAGAGCCAGATAGTCGGTAAACTGAAACCACTCGAGGATGTCGGGCTTGGTTATATTAAGTTAGGACAGAATTCTTCCACCCTTTCGGGCGGAGAAAACCAACGTGTAAAACTGGCTTATTTCATCGGACAGGAACATCAGGAGCCCACTCTGTTCATCTTCGACGAACCTACTACCGGTCTTCATTTCCACGACATCAAGCGTCTTTTGGGCGCATTCGACGCTTTGATAGACCGCGGACACACGATTATCGTTATCGAGCATAACCTCGATGTGATAAAATGTGCCGACTACATCAACGACTTAGGGCCGGATGGAGGCGACAATGGCGGAAATCTGGTATGCGCCGGAACGCCCGAAGATATAGCGGCGTGTCAGGAAAGCCTGACAGGCAAATATCTGAAAGACAAACTCTGATGAAGACAGAACTGTCGATACTCATCCCTACGTATAACGACTGTTGTCTCGAATTAGTGAGGCAATTGGCGGAACAGGCACAAAATATCGAAGACCTACATGCCTATGAAATCATCGTAGCCGACGACGGATCGACGGAAAAAGAGACTGTTGAAGCCAACAGACCGATTAACAATATCGAGCATTGCCGATATATAGAAAGATCAGAGAATAGAGGTAGGGCGATTATACGTAACTTCTTGGCACAACAGGCATGCCATGCATGGCTGTTATACATAGACTCTGATATGACCGTTATCCGCAAAGATTTTTTGAAGACCTATTTAACATGCGCAGGAACACAGGTTGTTTACGGCGGATATAAGGTGCTCGGCAGGCACCAAGGCAACCTGCGTTTCATGTACGAGAAACGGGCAGAACGGAAACATTCTGCAGCAATGAGGACCAAAAAGCCCCATCTGGATTTTCATACATCCAACTTTCTTGTCTCGAAAACAGTAATAGCGACAACTCCATTGGATACGCGTTTTCGGCATTATGGGTATGAAGACGTGTTATTCGGCAAGATTCTACATGAGAAAAATATCCGGATAGCACACATAGACAACCCGCTCGGCTTCGACAGATTTGAAAACAACGACAGTTTTTTGGCCAAAACAGAAGAGGGATTACGCACCCTTTACCAATTCAGGAACGAACTGAACGATTATTCCCGTATACTGCAAACCGTCCGCCAATTAAGAAAATTCGGTTTAACAAATATGGCGGAAGCCATCTTCCGTTGGCGAAAAAACAAATGGAAGGCCATACTTTGCAGCAACAAACCTTCCATCTTACTGTTCTATTTTTATAAAATAGGTTATTTTCTTTCCCTCTATTCCAAGTCGTAAAGCAAGCTCGGCGTCTTTCGTTTCAACACATCAAGCAAGAAATCCTTGCCCGCTATGATACCATGACTGCGCAACATATGCTCCACAGTCTTGCGGGCTAACTCCGGATGGTTGTTCTCCCCGCTTAGATGGCACAGCCACACATGGCGCAGATGTTCCGTAGCATTCTCCGTTAGAGCCGTCGCACAGTCGTTGTTGCTCAAATGTCCGGTCGGACCGGATATACGTGTTTGCAGATGTTGAGGGTATGGGCCGGAAGCCAACATCTCCTCATCATGATTGGCTTCTATTACCAAATAGTTGGCTTCACCTATGCTCTGTTTCATCTCTTCCGTCAGATGTCCTGCGTCTGTGATAAGACAAAAGGTAATACCTCCATGCTCTATCTTATATCCCACATTGTCACTACTGTCGTGAGGCACCTCGAAAGGAGTCACAATAAATTCTCCTACCTGTATCGAAACATCTTTTTCCACGATTTCAACACGCTCGGGAGCAATCTTATTGCGTACACAATAATTCTGTTCGATACCCACATGAACTTTATGGGTAGCATAAACCGGCAGGTTATAATCGCGGCTGATACTGCCGACAGACTTCACATGATCGGTATGGTCGTGAGTAATAAGTATATGATGGATGGCAGACAGCGATAATCCATATTCGCGAAAATGCTTCTTGAGTATGCGTATTCCCACACCGGAATCTATCATCAAGCCGTCATTTTCTGTGAACAGGCAATAGCAGTTTCCACTACTACCGCTGCCGAAAGAAATGAATTTCAACATTATTTGTAATATTTATTTACAAAGACAGTGCAAGTCGAACGCAATCAAGCTTGCTTGAAATTGCTGTAGCATAGCTTATTTAATGCAAAAGTACGCAAAAGCAACGATATTACCAAAGTTTTTATTTACCTTTGTCCTTATTTAATTATTTTCTTATGAAATTTCATTTCGGCAAATCTGCAATGCTTCTGTCGTTGCTCCTCATTGCATGTAACGGCATACATACAAACGATGAAGAACGGTTGAAAGATAATGTAGATTCTTTTGCCACCGCATATTTCAATTGGCAATATAAGGCAGCGCTGCCTTTTTGTACACAAGAGTCGGAGCAATGGCTCAGGTATGCCGCCTCGAATGTGCACCAAGAAGACGTAGACATCTTACGTGCACAAGATGAGGGCGCCTCGCATGAGATCAACGAAATTGTATATAATAAAGATGATTCTACAGCCTATGCCCGTATTACCGTAAGAAATTTCTTGCAAATGGATACGATCGGCACCGCCGGACATATAGTGAAAGAGGCGCAAATACGCATTCCGTTGGTGTTACGCAATAAGAAATGGCTCGTTAAAATGGAAGCCCCACTGCAAAATGAAAGGTAAAATCGCGGCTGAAATCGGGATGGAAGACGGCATAATGTTCCTTCTTGGTCTCATAGGCAGGATTGATAGCTTTCATACCCATATCGAAACGCAGAACGAAATAGTCGAAATTCAATCGTAGACCTATGCCATAAGCCACGGCAATCTGCTTATAAAAGTCCTTAAAACTAAACTGTCCGCCGGGTTGTTCCTCGTAATTGCGCAACGTCCAGATATTTCCGGCATCGATAAACAGCGCTCCATTGAACTTCCAAAATAGATATGAACGGTATTCTGCATTCAAATCAAGCTTCATATCGCCCGTTTGATTGATGAAATCTATACGCCCATCCGTCCCTTTGAACTTGCCCGGACCAAGATGCCTCACACTCCATCCCCTCACAGAATTGGCACCTCCCGCGAAATAACGTTTCTCAAAAGGCAATACTTTGCTGTTTCCATAGGGATAAGCTATACCGAAGTCGGCATGTAGAGCCAGCGAATTGTGCTCATCAAACTTAATCAAACGAGTATAGTCTATATCGGCTTTTACGTATTGTGCATAGGCTATGTTAAACAGATTGTACTGCCCGTTGCTGTTTTTCTTAAATCCGAAAGTATGAGAGATACCGTTTAATAGATTTCCGGCCATCTCGAAGTTGGTTCGAAGTGCATGTATACCGTTATTATAAGACAGCCCGAAACCCATCTTCATGATAAACAAATCTTCATAGTTATAGCGCAATATGGCATTTCTTGTACTGACATTATCCAAATAATCGTGCTTGAAAGTTTCCGAAATCCATGGCATGTACACATAGTTCAAGTCTAACAAATCGAATCGATATGACAAATGATGGTGAGGTTCGCTCCATCTATAGCGCCAAGCCGTAGAAAATATTCGCCGATGGAACTCCGGTCGATTCTGTAAGTCGTAACTTACAGAAAGCTCGGATGTGGCGCCGCTCTGCCTTCTGAACGATCTCGAAAGGAACGGGGCTACAAATCGAGGGAAAGCAAGTTTAGACTGTATGCTGTATTCCTGATAGTCCTGATCCTTATAACCGTCGAGCCCTTTGATTGCTTCATAGGCACCACGCAGTTCAATACTTAGCACTTCGCTTCCTCGAAATAAGTTCCGATTCTCATAGATCAACGATGCAGCAGCGCCAAAGTCCCCTGCAGTGTTGGTACCTTCGGGTTGGAAGGCAATTGTATTGGGTTTATTGGTACTTATCTGAATATCACAATCGAGCAAGGTGGTGTCAGGAACTTCGGTAAACTTGATACTCGTGTATTTTATGGCCTGCATACGCGAGAAGTTATTGTACGTCTTCTGCAAATTGGCGCTGCTGTAAACTTCGCCAGACCTTATGCGTGTGTTGTCATCAAGTATCCTCTCGCGAATATGCGTCGGCTCTCCATTCTCACCATGAAAGTTCACATTCCGGATGAAATAGTGCGGATGAGGTACTTCGGGCGCCTTACTATTGGCACGATATCTCAATAGTTCGAGCGTAATATCTATGTCTGTGCTGTTTAGAGCCGAGTCGGCGCGGTACTGTATAAAATCTTTATGAAAACGATAATAGCCGTTATTGTTAAGAATATCCGTTATACGTTTTCGCTCTGCGTCCAAATTATCCACAGTAAACCGACTTCCGGCACGCAAACCACGGTTCTCCACCTTATCCATTTGCAACAATTTGGCGATATTCTCATCCTGAATATCATATTTAATGGAATGAATTCGATACGGTTCACCCGGCATTAAATGATAGATTGCCTTAATCTTCTTACCTTTAATCTTGGTTTCTAACCTTGCATCGCCATGCATATATCCCATATTGTGCAAGGAATTACGCAGGTCGTTACATGAAAGTCGCGCCTGTACAGTATCGAAAATAACCGGCTTTTCGCCTATATTGCGCAACGTTCTATTAATCCATTTCGTCGTATCACGCCCAGAAAGAGCATAGGTTCCCAAAGGAACTTTAAAGATAGAAAACCATTTAGAATTGGCCTTTTGGCGTATATATGGCATCAAGGCATCACCATTAAAGCCTTTCTGATCGCTTTTTATCTCCACACTTTCAAGCAGATACTCCTGCTCGCCTACAAACTTAGTAGCCGAACACCCCGCAAGAATGAGCACATAAACGATGCCTATAAGCATCTTTGAGCATACTCTCAACCTCTCCATTTGTGCAAATGTATGAAAAAATCCCCACACATTACTCCATCGATATTATTTATTTGGTTTTGTTAAATAATTATATTGTTTTTTCTTCTGTCTCAATATTAATATTTATCTTTGCGGAAGATAGGCGGGTAGAAAGACCATGCCAAACTCATATCATCAAAATATTATGACAGTAACAGTAGAAAATAATAGCGACGAAAAGAAAAGTCTTAACTTCGTAGAACAACTTGTAGAAGAAGATATTGCCGAAGGTAAAAATGGCAAACGCATACAAACGCGCTTTCCGCCGGAACCAAATGGTTACCTACATATAGGCCATGCCAAGGCTATTTGTATGGACTTCGGCATCGCAGAGAAATATAAAGGGGTGTGTAACCTACGGTTCGACGACACTAACCCCTCCAAAGAGAACAACGAATATGTGGAAAATATCTTGAATGATATATCATGGCTTGGCTTTAAATGGGGAAATATTTACTACGCTTCGGACTATTTTGAGAAATTATGGCAGTTTGCAGTGTGGATGATTAGGCAGGGTAACGCCTACGTAGACGAGCAAACAGCCGAACAGATAGCCGAACAAAAAGGCACACCCACTACGCCCGGCACGCCTTCACCCTACCGCAATCGCCCCATGGAAGAGAGTCTGGCGCTGTTCAACAAGATGAATACTACCGACGCAGTGGAGGGAAGTATGGTATTAAGAGCCAAACTCGATATGGCTAACCCCAACATGCATTTCCGCGATCCTATCATGTATCGCATCATACATACACCACATCATCGAACCGGAACCAAGTGGAATTGTTACCCGATGTACGACTTTGCGCACGGACAGAGTGACTATTTCGAAGGTGTAACCCACTCCATCTGCACATTGGAGTTCGTTCCACACCGCCCACTTTACGATAAATTCATCGATTTCCTTAAAGATATGGACGGTACAGCCGGCAATTTAAACGACAATCGGCCGCGACAAATAGAATTCAACCGGCTTAATCTCACTTATACAGTTATGAGCAAGCGCAAGTTACACACACTTGTAGACGAGCAATTGGTAAGTGGTTGGGACGATCCGCGGATGCCTACGCTTTGCGGAATGCGCCGCCGAGGCTATTCCCCCGAAAGCATACGACGCTTCATCGACTCGATTGGCTACACTAAGTTCGATGCCTTGAACGACGTGGCATTACTTGAAGCGGCGGTACGCGACGATCTGAACAAGATAGCCTGCCGAGTTTCCGCCGTTCTGAACCCCGTGAAACTGGTCATTACCAACTATCCGGACGGCTTAACTGAAGAAATGGAAGCCGTAAACAATCCAGAGAAGGAGGCCGACGGCACCCACCGCATTACGTTCTCCAAACATCTGTGGATAGAACGTGATGACTTTATGGAAGACGCACCTAAGAAATTCTTCCGTATGACGCCCGAAAAGGAGGTTCGCTTAAAGAATGCGTACATCGTGAAATGCACAGGTTGCACCAAAGATGCGGCAGGAAATATCATCGAGATACAGGCTGAATATGATCCGGACAGTAAAAGCGGCATGG
The DNA here is from genome assembly GCF_000185145.2 of Hoylesella oralis ATCC 33269. GTDB lineage: Bacteria > Bacteroidota > Bacteroidia > Bacteroidales > Bacteroidaceae > Prevotella > Prevotella phocaeensis. The sequence continues at coordinate 1,540,003 of NZ_GL833119.1, read as the reverse complement.
ACGGAGCCAACCGCAAGGTGAAAGGAACGCTGCATTGGGTATCGGCAGACCATTACAAAAGGGCAGAGATACGTGAGTACGACCGGTTGTTCTCTGTAGAAAATCCGTCGGCAGACGAACGCGATTTCCACGATTTACTGAACCCAGACTCGCTTCATGTGAACCGTGAATGCTACGTAGAGAATTATGCTGCCGATAAAAAAGCGGGCGAATATCTGCAATTCCAACGCATTGGATACTTCATGGCCGATTTGGATTCCACGGCCGAACACCCCGTTTTCAATAAAACCGTGGGACTTAAAGACACGTGGGCCAAGCAAAATAAGTAAAGGAAAAACAGGAAATGATAGAAATTGAGGCAATAAGCGTTCACTTTCTATCATTCGTTCTCCATCCAGCTAAACATGGCATATAAAGACAATTATTTCGACACACCGGAATTCAAAAACAAGTTCAAAATATACGAAGAGGCTGTGCAACAGGGCAATTCGGTATATATGGAACCTGAAGACTTGGTCGATATTGCCGAATTTTACCACAGCCGAAACAACTACGATAAGTCTTTAAACGCCATAAACTATGCCATCAACATGTTTGAAGGTGCCACTTCGCCTCTCGTCTTCAGAGCCAGATTGGCCTTATTCCACGAAGACGATCCTGATAAAGCCGACAGTTTTGCCGAACAAATCGATGACAAAACCGACTTAGATTATTTCTATATCAAGGCTGAAATTATACTTGCCAAGGATCAAGCAAAACAGGCAGACGCGTATCTTGAGGCATGTATGAACAATATAGACGAGGAAGAGCGCGAGGATTTTATCACTGATGCGGCTACACTCTTTGCCGATTACGACATTTTCGATAAGGCTCAGAAGTGGCTCTCCATGGCTACAGATCAAACATCCGCCTATTATAAGGAACTTAAAGGGCGAATTGCCTTGGGCAAAGGCAACTACGAAGAGAGCGAAAACATATTCAATGAACTGATAGATGGCGATCCTTATTCCGGTCCTTATTGGAACAACTTGGCTTCTTCGCAGTTTCTACGCAACCATATCAACGAATCTATCACAAGCAGCGAGTTTTCTATCGCCATTAATCCCAACGACGAAGAGGCCATACTCAACAAGGCGAACGGACTGTTCAGCCTCGGTAATTACGAAGAAGCGTTGGAATATTACCGGCATTTCTCTCAACTGTGCCCTGAAGAAGAAACGGGCGAGATATTTCAAGGTATCGCACTCGTAAATCTGAACCGTTTGGAAGAAGCGATAGAACATCTGAAAAAGGCCGAAGAACTTAGTTCGGAACAGTCGCCCAATCTAAAAGAAATATACAGAGAACTGGTGTTCACACTCTCTCATTTAGGGAAATTAGACGAAGCTCTGCACTATACGAACAAGATAGAAGCACTGGATAAAGACGACAAAGTGGGCATTATGACGCTCAGGGGCCACCTCTATTTAGAAAACGAGCACACTAAAGAAGCCGAAGAGTGCTTTAAATACGCCATGCTCAATACCAAAACGCCGAGCAGTACCGTATTTAAAATAGCCGTATCGGCATACGATTGCGGTTACATACCGCTGGCCTACAAGATGCTGCACGCTCTGATAGACGAAATAACCGGCCCCGACAACAATGTGGGATATTCCTATTTGGCACTTTGCTGCAGGTATTTAGGAAAGACAGAGGAATTTCTTGCCTCCGTAAAGCAGGCGTGCAAACACAATCCGGAGGAAGCAAGAGCCGTGCTCGGCGAGCTGTTTCCGCAAGATATAGAGCCCAAAGATTACTACAATTTCTTAATTAATAACGAATAACAAATAAAATTTTCATGAATTGGCTATCTACTTTATTAGGTAACTTGAACTATGGTACAATCTTTTTTCTGATGCTTCTCGAGAGCACGGTGATACCTGTACCGTCGGAATTTGTAGTATCTCCTGCTGCTTATCATGCCGCAGCAGGCAACTTGAATATATTTCTTGTCATACTTTTCGCTACGCTCGGGGCCGACTGCGGTGCCACAATCAACTACTTGGCGGGCTATTATCTCGGCCGGCCTATTATCTATAGGTTCGCAAACAGCAAGTGGGGACGCCTTTGCATGCTCAATCAAGAGAAGGTAGAGAAGAGCGAAAGGTACTTCGATAACCACGGAATGGTGGCCACGATTACCGGAAGACTGCTGCCGGGCATACGACATTTGATTTCCATACCGGCAGGACTGGCCAAGATGAACTACTGGAAATTTCTGCTATACACCACCCTTGGCGCCGGCGTATGGAACTGTATCCTCGCCATATTAGGCTGGTATCTGCACACCATCGTACCCGAAGAACAGCTAAACGACAAGATTGCCGAATACGGAGAATACATTAAGGTGGCAATTATGGTGCTGGTTGCTGTGGCATTGGTATATTTCATGATAAGAATGCTTATCAAACGCAGGCGGAACATCAAGCAGTCGTAGACACGAAAAAGCCGCCGTATCGCAGGAGAACCCCACATATACGGCGGCTATATTTATAATCTGTCGGAAACAGACCTACCTTATACTGTCTTTATACCATAGGAATAACTTGTTCACTCCCTCCTCTATTTCCACACGATGCTTCCATCCGAGGCTGTGAAGTTTACTTACATCGATCAGTTTACGTGGTGTTCCGTCGGGTTTCGAAGCGTCGAAAACAACTTCGCCCCCAAAGCCTACAGTCTTTACAACGAGCTCAGAAAGCGCACGAATGGTGAGTTCCTTGCCCGTACCCACGTTGATATGGCAGTTTCTTATCTCGCCCAACGACGGGATGGCACCGCCCCTGCCCTTGCTGTTATCGCGGTCTACCGCTCCATCAACGGCCGCTCCGTAGAACACGGAACTATATTTGTCGATGCCAATCACGTCTTTAAAGTCTACATTCAGCAGCACATGCACGCTCGCATCGGCCATATCTTCGCTCCAAAGAAACTCGCGTAATGGCGTTCCCGTGCCCCAAAGCGTCACTTTGTTGTTCTCTATGCCGTACTTGGCCAGCACATCCAGTATCTCTTTTTGGCTGTTTGCACCTGTTACACCCTCTACCGGCCGCTTGTCCATATCCGCTTTAACGGCATTCCAATCGTCGTCATGAATGAGTTTTGCAAGGTAAATCTTGCGCATCATCGCAGGCATAACGTGCGAGTTCTCTAAATGGAAGTTGTCGTTAGGGCCATAGAGATTGGTCGGCATCACAGCTATATAATTCGTACCATACTGAAGATTGTAGCTTTCACACATCTTCAAACCCGCGATTTTCGCAATGGCATACTCCTCGTTGGTATATTCCAGCGGCGACGTAAGCAGTGCATCTTCCTTCATGGGCTGCGGTGCGTTCTTGGGATAAATACAGGTTGAACCGAGAAAAAGCAACTTCTTCACACGATGAGAAAAGGCATTGCCGATGACATTGCATTGCATTTTCATGTTTTGCATGATGAAGTCGGCGCGATAAAGCGAGTTTGCCATGATGCCGCCAACAAAGGCTGCCGCCAACACAACGGCGTCGGGACGCTCCTCATCGAAGAATTTGGTAACTGCAACTTGGTCGGTAAGATCAAGTTCGCGGTGCGTTCTGCCCACGAGATTGCTGTATCCGCGCTGCTCGAGATTGTTCCATATTGCAGAGCCCACTAACCCACGGTGCCCTGCAATGTATATTTTATCGTTTTTATTTAACATCTATTCCGGTAATTGAGCTTTAAGATACAACTTCCTAACGAACTTCATATCGTGGGCGACCATCAGTTTTACCAACTCTTCGAACGATGTCTTGCGCGGGTTCCAGCCCAGCGTCTTCTTGGCTTTCGTAGGATCTCCGAGCAATTGTTCTACCTCTGCCGGACGGAAATATTTGGGATCGACCTCGACAAGCACCTTGCCTGTCTTCGCATCAACGCCTTTTTCGTCTATTCCTTTGCCTTCCCACCGCAGTTCTATGCCCGCTTCTTTGAAAGCCAACGTACAAAATTCACGTACCGTATGCATCTCTCCCGTGGCTATAACGAAGTCTTCGGGCTGCTTTTGTTGCAGGATAAGCCACATACACTCCACATAATCCTTGGCGTAACCCCAGTCGCGGCGGGCATCCATATTGCCCAGATACAGCTTATCCTGATAACCTTGCGCTATTCTGCAGGCTGCCAATGTGATCTTTCTGGTAACGAAATTCTCGCCGCGACGCTCGCTTTCGTGATTGAAAAGAATGCCGTTGCAGCAATACATGCCGTAAGATTCGCGATAATTCTTCATAATCCAAAAGCCGTAGAGCTTAGCCACAGCATAAGGAGAGCGGGGATAGAAAGGCGTTGTTTCGCGCTGCGGAACCTCTTGTACCTTGCCGAAAAGCTCAGAAGTAGACGCTTGATAAATCTTACACGTCTTGTCTAAGCCGCATATCCGCACCGCCTCGAGCAAGCGGAGCACACCCACGGCATCGGTATCTGCCGTGTATTCCGGCACATCGAAGCTCACTTTTACATGACTTTGTGCCGCCAGATTGTAAATTTCCGTGGGCTTTACCTCGCCTATAATGCGAATTAGCGACGACGAATCGGTCATATCGGCCCAATGCAGGTCGATCAATCGCTGTTTCTTCATATCGCGTACCCATTCGTCAAGGTACAAATGTTCGATACGACCTGTATTGAACGACGAGCTGCGACGCAGCAATCCATGCACTTCATACCCTTTCTCTCCGAGGAATTCGGCCAAATAACTTCCGTCTTGTCCTGTAATTCCTGTTATTAAAGCTACTTTTCTTTCCATATTTTCTGTTTATTCTTCTCCGCTGTACTGTTTGATTTTCTGTTCTTCGCTCAACTTGCAAATGAGTAAAGCATCATCTTTCTCGGCAACAATGTAGTTATCCAATCCCTGTATCACTACTTTCTTTTCCTGTGTGGTATGTATGATACAGTTATGAGAATCGAACAATAGTATATTTTCGCCTATGCAACTGTTGCCGTAGATATCGTGTTTGGTTTGCGCAAGCAGCGATCCCCATGTGCCGAGATCGCTCCATCCGAAATCGGCAGGACATACGAATATCTCTTCTGCCTTTTCCATAATGGCGTAATCCACCGATATATTTTCGCACTCAGGATAACGCAGATCGATCATTTCCTGCTCCCTGTCGGTGCCGTAAAAGTCTTTCAAGCCCTCGAACACCTTGGATATAGAGGGGTGATAAATACGGAACGCGTTGACTATCGTACTCACACTCCAGATAAAAATCCCCGCATTCCAGAAATAGTTGTTCTGTCTGATATAGCTCTGTGCCGTGGCTGCATCAGGTTTCTCGCGGAAAGAATCCACACGGAATATCTCTCTGTTGCGTGGAGAACTGGTGCTTAGGTCGGCTTGAATATACCCGTATCCCGTTTCGGGGCGTGTCGGACGCATGCCCAAAGTCACTATAGCGTCGGTTTCGCTTGTGAATTTCAGACACGAAACCACCACCCGCTGAAACTCGTTGGGACTCGTAACGATATGATCGCTCGGAGTTACTACGATATTAGCATGCGGATCGACCATCTTTATACGCCAACTGACATAAGCGATACATGGTGCTGTGTTCCTTCGACACGGCTCTAAAAGAATATGATCTTGGGGTATTTCGGGTAATTGTTGCTTAACTAAGTCGGCATAACGCCGATTTGTAAGCACCCAAACGTTGTTTGAATTGCAAATACCCTTAAAACGATCGAGTGTAAGTTGTAGCAGTGAGCGCCCTACACCCAGTACATCAATAAATTGCTTGGGCCGTTCGGCAGTGCTCATCGGCCAAAAGCGACTGCCTACACCACCGGCCATAATAACTAAATGATTACTGTTTTGCGCCATAAATATATTTCATTTTTCATACAGTATGGTGACAAAGATACAAAAAATAACCGAGTTAAAGTTAAAAAAGACGTTTTTTAAAACTTACTGACCGAAGCTGTTACACATAAATGACCGGAATTTTCATATCAAAGAAAATAAATCTTTCATTCTTACGTCGTTCGATAAAATGCCTTGTCCTAATATTATTTTATTGACAACAGTAAAGTTTCTGTCATACAGTCGGCGCATCCGGCACTCTAACGAACTATTTATCAGCATATTATAAAATAATGACTAAACGACAAGAAAAACAAGAAAAGGAACATATACAATTCAGCAAGTAAGATAACAAAGCTATTTCATTGGGGCACAAGGGTAAGAATGACCGATGAAGATACCTTCGATGATTATCATTAATTGGAGAGAAAAGAATTATTATAGCCTTAATTATTGTCTGAAAAACTGTCGAACAGCGGCAGAGAACTGTCTTCCTGTCCACGAGAGGCATTCTCATCATCATCGATAGCATGATCGGCAAACTGCAACATCAGCTGCATGGTCTCCTGCGAATTATAGTTCAAACGGTACATACCCCGCCGTTCCGTCCGCTCTATAATCGAATTGCGATTTTTAGAGTTGCGCAAAAGATATTGCGTAACATAAACATGCACCTCTTCAAAATCGAGTATGCAAAACAGTGAATTGCACGCATTGAACACATGGCGTGCAACCTTTTGTACAGACAGGCCTTCACTACCGGCCTCGCAGAGTACTTTGATTATCTCCTTATCGTAATTCATTATAAATAAAAAGAGAGCTGTAGACTTGTTCCGCAGCTCTCTTTCGAATATCCTTAACAATCTTTGTCAAGCCAATACGATGAGATTGTTCTCGCCTTTGACCTTGCCTTCTTTGAAGAGCCAGCCAATACCCAGATAAGCTTCTTCAGTGCTTATCTTTGCCGTTTTAGCAATCTCAGCAATGCTTAGAGCCTTACCTGCTGCAGCTAAAGTCTGATAGACATCGCCTGCACGGAAACCTACGTTCTCTGCATTTACAACTACTTCCGCTTTCGTTGCTACTACTTTCTTCGCTGTAGTGCTCGCTTTTTTAGGAGCAGACACTTTCTTTACCGTAGCGGAGGCCTTCTTTTCTGTTGCTTTCTTTTCTGCCATAACTTGAAAAAAATAAATTCCTTTTAACCTAAGTGGTTTCATTCTCTTTATAGAGACATGGCAAAAGTACTATATTTTTTCTTAATAATCTAATATTTATTATAAAATGTAACCATCGCAGAAGCAACAAAAAAGATTTCAAGCTTTTTCTTGATGTAGGTCAACCTTTATCTGCAATTCGTCGAGTTGCTTATCGTCGATTTCGGAAGGTGCATCAAGCATCACATCGCGCCCGCTGTTATTCTTCGGAAAAGCGATACAGTCGCGAATGCTATCAAGTCCGGCCATGATCGCTACAAAGCGATCCAGCCCGAATGCAAGTCCTGCATGAGGCGGCGCACCATACTTGAAAGCATTGATAAGGAAGCCGAATTGCGCCATTGCCCGTTCGGGTGTGAAGCCTAATATCTTAAACATCTTTTCCTGAAGTTTACCATCGTGGATACGCAAACTACCGCCTCCCACTTCTATTCCGTTGCAAACAAAGTCGTAGGCCTTAGCCCTAACCCGCTCGGGATGTTCTTCCAACAACGGTATATCGTCGGGATTAGGCATCGTAAAGGGGTGATGAGTAGCCATCAAACGCTGTTCTTCATCGCTCCACTCGAAGAGCGGGAAGTCTACAATCCACAGACATTCGAATTTGTTCTTATCTCTAAGCCTGAGACGTTCTCCCATTTCCAAGCGCAGAGCGCAAAGTTGCGTACGTACTTTATTAGCATTGTCGCCACAGAGTATCAGCACAAGATCGCCATCCTTAGCACCTGTTTTCTCTTTCAAGCTCTCCAGCACCGCTGGAGTATAAAACTTATCGATGCTTCCCTTTACTGTACCATCGGTATTATATTTAACAAACACCAGTCCTTGGGCACCTATCTGCGGACGTTTTACAAAATCGGTCAGTTCATTAAGCTGTTTACGACTGTAATCGGCACCCCCGGGCACACAAATTCCGCCGATATATTCGGCATTGTTGAACACGCTAAACTCGCCGGAACCTTTGAGTATATCCATCATTTCGACAAATTCCATCCCGAAACGTATGTCCGGTTTATCGCTTCCGAAACGTTTCATGGCATCATACCATGTCATTTGCTGCAGTTTATCGGGCAAATTCACGCCACGTATCTCCTTAAAGAGGTGACGGGCCATATCTTCAAAGAGACTGATCACGTCTTCTTGGTCTACAAAACTCATCTCGCAGTCTATCTGAGTGAACTCCGGTTGACGGTCGGCACGCAGGTCTTCATCGCGAAAACACTTGGCAATCTGGAAATAGCGATCAAATCCGGCAACCATCAACAATTGTTTCAGCGTTTGCGGACTCTGCGGCAAAGCATAGAATTGGCCGGGGTTCATGCGCGAAGGTACCACAAAGTCGCGCGCTCCTTCGGGCGTACTTCCGATCAAGACTGGCGTTTCAACTTCGATAAACCGATGTGAGTCGAGGAAATTACGTATCAAAATCGTCATACGGTGGCGCAGTTCAAGGTTCTTACGAACGGCAGGGCGTCGCAAATCCAAGTAACGGTATTTCATACGGAGATCGTCTCCGCCGTCGGTATCATCTTCTATTTTAAACGGTGGAGTGGCACTCTCGCTCAACACAACGAATTCTGTAACGAGTATTTCTACGTCGCCCGTCTCCATTTTAGCATTCTTACTCTGCCGTTCACTTACAGTTCCACGAACCTGAATACAATATTCTCGCCCCAATTTATTGGCATTGTCGCAAAGCTCTCTGTTATCTGCTTCGTTGAAAACAAGTTGGGTTATCCCATATCGGTCGCGCAAATCGACGAACGTCATGCCGCCCATTTTCCTCGTACGCTGTACCCATCCCGCCAATGTAACTTGCTTTCCGGCATCAGAGAGGCGCAACTCTCCACATGTGTTTGTTCTGTACATAATCAGTGTTTTGTAAAACAAGGCCCCGACCGCGATACATTTATCACGACCACCACACCTTAATATATATTATAAAATTACCGCAAAGGTACATTAAATCGGGCGAAGTGCAAAATATATCAGTATTTTTTTAAGCCTCAAACAAAGCGACTTCAAAACACAGAACCATAATAAAACCCACCCGAACAGCAACCCCGTTTACCGTTTACGATAGCAGCAAAGCCATTGGTTCAACTCCCCAACAGCCTTAACCGCCTCAGCTCCTTCCGCAACAAATGTTTAATATTTCTTAATAATAAGCCATTCTCATGAATTATTCCTTATCTTTGCACCGTCTTATACTAAACAGAACTGATTATGAAAAAGATTCTTATAATGACAATGATGCTCTTGTTTGTGGTCAACATAGCAAGTGCACAGCAGAAATCTTCCGAAATTAAGTTCGATAAAACATCGCACGATTTCGGTACTTTTAGCGAAGATAATTCCGTACAGAAGTGTACTTTCACCTTTACCAATGTAGGAAACGCACCGTTGATCATCAATCAAGCGGTGGCATCATGCGGATGTGCGGTGCCTTCTTATACCAAAACGCCGATCGCTCCCGGGCAGAAAGGCGAGATAAAGGTTACATATTCGGGTGCCGGAAAGTTCCCCGGGCACTTTAAAAAGACCATCACGGTGCGCACAAACGGCGTTCCAGAAATGACACGCCTTTACATCGAGGGCGATATGACCGAGAGCAAGAAATAACATGCCTTAGGCATAAAGATACAAAAGCGGGCAATCTTCGTTGTAGATTGCCCGCTTTTTCATTGCCGTATCGCAGCTATAAAGCAGAAATCTCTTACCTCTGCTACCGACAGGCATACCCTCTAAGACAGACACATATAGTTTCTATGGCAGATACTTCTACCGTTTGATCACAACAGACCATACATCTGTTTCCGCCGGCCCTACCCTCAGAAATAACGCTCCATATTTTGTAATCTCCTTATTTTAATGTAACTTTGCCCCTCAACAGGCAACATTCGAGCAATCGAAACCGCTTTTGTTGCTTACGAGTTATACGAAATCGGGCAAATGATATTTTATTTTTCGGGAACAGGAAACACGCGTTGGGCAGCTGAAAGTCTTGCCCATGCCACATGCGAGCAGGCGATATTCATCCCCGATGCCCTTACGGGCGACTGTCATTACATGCTTAATGCAGACGAACGCATAGGCTTCTGCTTTCCGGTGCACGGTTGGCGCCCGCCGAACATAGTACGCAAGTTCATCAGCCGGCTCACATTTTCCGCATGCAAGGCTGGCGATGCCGTGACAAACCACTACTGTTATGCGCTTATCACGGCAGGCGACACCATCGGGAAGACGGCTGAAATCTTCGAAAACGACCTGAACGAACGTGGTATATCGACTTCTGCCGTGTGTACGCTTATCATGCCGGAATCGTATGTAGGCCTCCCAACGATGGATGTAGACACACCCGAGAAAGAAATACAGAAGAAAGAAGCGGCACGCCTGCAGTTGGCAGACTTCACAGAAGCCGTACAAGAGCGGCGCAAGGGCTACTACCATTTGGTCAAGGGCCCCGTTCCGGCATTCTTCAGCGGCCCTGTAGGCGGGTTCTTTATCCGTCATATCATCAGCGACAAGCCTTTCCGTGTAGAGAGCAGCCGCTGTGTAAAGTGCGGTATTTGTGCAGATGTATGTCCTGTGCACGATATCAAAGGCGGATTGGGCTACGAACCGCAGTGGCTGCACAACGGTTCTTGCCTGTCTTGTTTCGCCTGCTACCACCACTGCCCACACCATGCCATCGAGTACGGCGGGCGTACCAAGCGCAAAGGGCAGTACTTTTTCGGAAGAAAGAAGCGATAAATCGAAGGCCTACACGCTCTCCCATCCCACAAAAGAAACGATGTATAAGACAGCATTTACAGTACATTAATATATTAAAACAGACAAAATTCGAATATGAAGAAACTATTACTCATGCTCTGTATGGTGCTCACGGCATCGGCAATAAGGGCAGGCAAAGCAGATACCCGCCCCGTAATCGTTACACAAACCGACAGCTCGAAGCTCACGGTACTGGGGTTCGGCGACGAACACCATAGCTGGTACACCACTACCGACGGCGTTATACTTGCCCATGTGGGCTATTCTTATTACGTTGCAAATATCGACAATGCAGGCAACATCACCCCTTCATCGCAGTTGGCCCACGAGGCCGCCGAACGTTCTGCCGCCGAACAAGCTCTCGTAAAGGCACAAAATCGCGAGGCATTCTTCTCGCCTGTAGCCACAAGAGCCCACAACTCGCGCATGCGCAGGATAAACATAGACAACAATTCCATACCTTATTTTCCCCATACGGGCAGCCCCAAAGCGCCCGTTCTGTTGGTTCAATTCGCCGATGTAAAGTTCTCTTCCGCCGATCCGAAGCGTTCTTTCAACGATTACATGAACGCTGAAGGCCCGCTGACCGACTATGATATGGCCGAAAGCCGGAACTATGGCAGCGTCAGGCAGTACTTCAACGACATGAGTAAAGGTGCTTTTACACCGCAATTCGATGTAATCGGCCCAATTACGGTAAGCAAAAAGTCGGCCTACTACGGCGCAGGAGAAAAGGAAGGCGGAACCCGTATCCACGAAATGATCAACGAAGCGTGTACACAGGCGCAAGCTCTGACCGATTTAAGTCAATACGATGCCAACCACGATGGGCTGATAGATGCAGTGTACATTATTTATGCAGGCTACAGCGAGAGCATGGGTGGCAACTCTGCAGACGACATCTGGCCCAAGGCGGGCTATATTCCAAGCAACGTACAAAAGACTTTCGGCACGGTTAAAGCCGTGCGCTATGCCATCAGTAGCGAGCTTAACTACAATCCGAGCTACACTTTTAAAGAAGCACCTTATAAGCGTATCTGCGGCGTCGGGTTGTTCTGTCACGAGTTTTCGCATACTCTCGGACTGCCGGATACCTACTCTGGCTTATACGAAGACAACCAAGAAATGGAATACTGGGACCTGATGGATAACGGAGAATATACCGACATCGGCTATACCCCTACTCCCTACACGCCTTGGGAGAAGGAAACGATGGGATGGACCAAGATAGATACACTTACAGAAGCGGCAAAGGTGACGCTTAACGAGGGCGACTATCGCAAGATTGTAAGCGACGTGTCGAAAGAATATCTTATTGTCGAGAACTTTCAGAAGACGGGATGGGCAAAGAAAATGCGCGGTCATGGCATGCTGGTTTACCGTATCGACTACCCTTACGATAAGGTTAACATGAGCGATTTCCCCAACTCAAAAAAGGGAAAGCCCGCCATTACGGTGGTTCCGGCCGACGGATTGCTCATGTCTTCCTATAAAGTACATAGCAATAATGCTCCTCCTACCACTCTTCAACCCTACAGTCGAGAAGAATATTTAAAGAGTCTCGAAGGCGATCCTTACCCGGGCACCTCGAACGTAACCGAGATATTGAGCGTTCAACTGAACGGAAGTAAGCTGGAAAAGCCTATGTATTACATCAACGAAACGACAAATGGCGTAATTACTTTCAACTTCTTGAAGAAAGACATACCGGCAGGAATAGCACCGATCGTAAAAGAGAATGGCGATACAACGGATAACCGTGTGTTCACCATCGACGGTCGGTTTGTGGGAACCACCACAAACGGTCTGCCTAAAGGTATCTACATCATTAACAAGAAGAAAGTTATAATAAGATAAGGTGCCGTCGGCAACGGCGCCATCCCCGATAAACAAGTAAAGCCACCGGCCGTCCCGACAAGGGTAACCGGTGGCTTTACCTTTTATATATGCCTCTTTCATCCACTAATAGAAGTAACGTCTGCTACGGATAGATATGTCATCTATCGTCGATAAGCATGCCGTCTACAGCAGACACATGCCCCGCCCATCTGCCGCAGACTAATAAACCCGCGGGCCGAAGATGCCCGTTCCCACGCGTACCATAGTACTTCCGTGCTTTACGGCTATACGGTAATCGTGGCTCATACCCCAGCTGCGTTCGCAAAAGGCATCGTCGTCGGCAAAGAAACGTTGCTTAACTTCGCGGAACAGGTCTGCCGCCTCGTCGAACTCTTTGGCGATCTGTGCCTCATCATCCACATTAGAAGCCATCATCATCAGCCCGCATATCTGCACATTATGCAGCTCGCGCCACGCTCCGCCAGCCAACATATCCAAGCAATCTTGCCGAGAAAAACCGTATTTAGTTTCCTCCTCGGCGATATGGAGCTCGAGCATAACGCGGATAACACGCCCGCATCGGGCAGCTTGTTTATCGATCTCGCGTAAGAGTTTAAGGCTGTCGACCGCATCAATCATCGAGATGTACGGCACAATATGCTTCACCTTGTTGGTTTGCAGATGGCCGATAAAATGCCATTCTATATCCTTCGGTAGCGTTGCCGCTTTCTTGGAGAGTTCTTGTTCGTGGCTCTCGCCGAACACGCGCTGCCCCTCTGCGTAGGCCGCTTCTATGTATTCGTCGGGATGGAACTTGCTTACAGCCACCAACCTTACACCTTCCGGCAGACCGGCAAGTACCTCGTGCAGGAGTTTTGCCACATCTATATCCATGCTACTCGCCCTCCTTGTTTTCTTTTTCCGGTTCGTCTTGCATGTATTCCGGCTTGTCGTCAACCGGCTGATTGGCCTTGGCGTGATGCTCGAATACGTCCATAATCTGCGTTTCGGCTACCGAAGCGATCACATAATCTATCATCGTACCGCCCATAACCTCGTCGATATGCTTCACTGCACCGTTCAAAGTACCGGCCTGCACAAGGTAAGTAACGGAAGAATGTTTCTCCTTTTCGGTCTTTTCATCAATGGTAATGAACTGCAATTTAGCCTTATACCAACGGTCATCCGATGCTCCATCGCTGAAAAAAATCTCGCCGTAAGCCGCCTTCTTGATATCTGTAACGACGAATTCTCCGCTGATGTACGACGACATTTCATCGATAATCATGTTTTCGGCCTCGGTAAAACTCAAGGAATCTACTACATATAACTCGGTTACTTTTTTCTGTAAACCGTCTTCCATCGTCTTTTCATAACGTATCTTTGTCTCAAACCACGTTGCTGTTCTTGTTCTCATTGTCTGTTATGTTTTAAATTATAGCTGCAAAAGTAATAAAAACATGGCAGACAGAAGTATAAAATAAAAAAAATGAGTACCTTTGCCACGCTAATAAAATAGATAAAAAAACATGCCCGAAATATCTGTCCGCGGCCTTGAGATGCCCGAATCACCGATCCGAAAGCTGGCACCTCTCGCGGCTGCAGCAAAGAAACGTGGTGTGAAGGTCTACCACCTGAACATCGGACAGCCCGATCTTCCTACGCCCAAAGTGGGCCTCGATGCGCTGAAAACCATCGACCGAACGATATTGGAGTATTCTCCCAGCCAAGGTTATCTGTCGTATCGTCAGAAACTTATAGGCTATTATAATAAGTTCAACATAGATGTTACCGCCGATGATATTATTGTCACGTCGGGCGGGAGCGAGGCTGTACTCTTCGCATTCATGTCGTGTCTTAACCCCGGAGATGAGATCATCGTGCCCGAACCGGCCTATGCAAACTACATGGCTTTCGCTATATCGGCAGGAGCCACTATACGTACCATCGCTACAACTATCGATGAAGGCTTTTCGCTGCCCAAGGTAGAGAAGTTCGAAGAGCTGATCAACGAGCACACGCGTGCCATCATGATCTGCAATCCCAACAATCCGACGGGCTATCTTTATACACGTAGGGAGATGAACCAGATACGCGACCTCGTGAAGAAGTACGACCTATACCTGTTTTCCGACGAGGTTTACCGCGAATACATCTACACCGGATCGCCTTACATCAGCGCTATGCATCTGAAAGGCATAGAGAATAACGTTATATTGATAGACTCCGTATCGAAGCGATACAGTGAATGCGGCATCCGTATAGGTGCGCTGATCACCAAGAACGAGCAGGTTCGACAGGCCGTAATGAAGTTCTGTCAGGCACGTCTTTCCCCGCCCTTGATCGGGCAGATCGTGGCCGAAGCGTCGTTAGATGCACCGGAAGAATACTACAGAGATGTGTACGATGAGTACGTGGAGCGTCGTAAATGCCTGATAGATGGCCTTAACCGCATCTCGGGAGTATACTCTCCCATCCCTATGGGGGCATTCTATACGGTTGCGAAGTTACCTGTAGACGACTCAGAGAGGTTTTGCAGGTGGTGTTTAGAGACTTTTAACTACAATAACGAAACCGTAATGCTGGCTCCGGCAGCCGGTTTTTATACCACACCGGGGGCAGGTATCAACCAAGTGCGCATAGCCTATGTGCTTAAAAAGGCAGACCTTGAGCAAGCACTTGTAGTGTTGGAGAAAGCTCTTGAGGCCTATCCCGGGCGCAAAAACGATATTTAATCCCGCCTGCACCTGTGACGTAAAAAGACTATCCCAAGATTAAAATGAACCTACCTTTATTCATTGCACGACGTATTTACTCCGACAACGGCGACAAACGCAAGGTGTCGAAACCGGTAATCCGCATCGCTACGGCCGGTGTTGCCATCGGATTGGCGGTGATGATCGTATCTGTATGCGTGGTATTCGGCTTTAAACATGCCATACGCGATAAGGTAGTGGGCTTCGGAAGCCATATTCAAGTGGCCGATTTTATGACGCTGCAGAGCTCGGAGATGTTTCCTATCGAGATGAGCGACTCGATGTTGAACGTATTGAGACACATACAAGGCGTGCAACACGTGCAGCGCTTCGCCATGAAACAGGGCATATTAAAGACCGACAGCGACTTTCTCGGGGTGATGTTCAAAGGTGTCGACGAGGATTTCGACACCACTTTCATCCATCAGAACCTTGTAGAAGGCAGCATCCCCCGCTTTTCCGGCAAGGTTTCTCATAACAAAATCCTCATTTCCGAGGCAATGGCAAACAAGTTAGACCTTAGGTGCGGGCAGCGTATATTTGCTTATTTCATCGACAATAACGGCGTACGCATGCGACGTTTTACCATTTCGGGCATCTACAGAACCAATCTTTCTCAATACGACAAGGTGATGTGTTTCACCGACTTGTACACTGTAGTGAAGCTAAACGGCTGGGAAGCAGACCAAGCCACGGGGGCCGAGCTCACCGTTCGCGACTTCGATCAGGTGAACACGACCGAAGATATACTGATAAACAAGGTGAACCGCACCATCGACAAATACGGAGAAACCTACTCTTCGAAGACTATACGCGATATAAACCCACAAATTTTCTCGTGGTTAGACCTGCTCGATCTCAACGTTTGGATTATTCTGGCGCTGATGATTGCCGTGGCCGGCGTTACCATGATATCGGGATTGCTCATCATCATCCTCGAACGAACCACGATGATCGGCATACTTAAGGCGCTCGGAGCGCGAAATGCCACCATCAGACGCACGTTCCTTTGGTTCGCAGTGTTCATCATAGGGCGCGGACTGCTTATAGGCAACATCGTCGGAATAGGCCTCGTGGCCCTGCAACATTATACGGGATTGGTGAAACTCGATGCCACTACTTACTACGTAAGCACCGTTCCGGTGGAACTGAACGTACCTCTGCTCCTGCTGCTCAACATTGCTACACTCGTTATCAGCGTTGTCGTGCTCATTGCTCCGAGCTATCTAATCTCGCATATCCATCCGGCTAAGTCGATGAGATATGAGTGATAGAAAAATAAAAAGGTAAAGGTGTAAAAGGGTAAAAGAGGATGAAACTGAAGAGAAGAAAGCACCCGATGAGAACACCGGCATAATCCGTCTTCTACAGAAGCACTTTCTATCGGCCATAACCTTATATTCTATCGAGCTTAATCCTACGTTCTATCAGCCATATACCTATGCTTTATCGGGGTTACCCTCATCGCCTGTCGCATCTTCATTTTATATGTTTTAAGGTAAAAAATATCTCTTTACGCTAAAGAGACGGCCTCTTTATGGTAAGGAGATGGTCTCTTTATGGTAAGGAGACGGTCTCTTTACGCTAAGAAGATGGCCTCTTTATGGTAAGGAGACGGTCTCTTTATGGTAAGGAGATGGTCTCTTTACGCTAAGGAGATGGCCTCTTTACGCTAAGGAGACGGCCTTTTTACACGTATACTCCTTTACCCTTTCATCTCTATACCTGCCGATTTGCCCTTTTACTCCTTTACTTTTTTACCCTTTTACCTTTATCCCTCCACCCTTATCCAAACCACATGAAAACTCAAAAATATATTTAATTACCCAAAAATACTGCACAATATTTTTTGAATTGTGCAAATAAGATAGTACCTTTGCACACAAATTTGGATATTGTGCAATGGAAACGATACTAAGCTTCAACACATATATTGAACAAAGCATCATCAACAACTGGGACAACGATGCCCTTACAGACTACAAAGGAGTAACTCTTCAGTACCACGATGTGGCAAGAAAGATTGAAAAGCTGCACATACTATTTGAAAACAGTGGCGTGAAAAAGGGCGATAAAATAGCAGTATGCGGGCGAAACAGCAGTAATCTGGGCGTTACGTTCCTTGCTATTCTCACCTACGGAGCCGTGGTCGTTCCCATTCAGAACGAATTTACACCCGATCAAGTTTATAACATTGTCAACCATAGCGACTCCCGTCTGTTGTTCGTAGGCGATGTAGTTGCCACCACTATCGATGCCGAACAGATGCCTTCGCTCGAAGGTGTGGTCTACATACCCGATTTTTCCGTAATCGTTTCGCGCAGCGAGAAACTCACTTATGCCCGCGAACATTTGAACGAAATCTTCGGACGTAAGTTCCCTAAATATTTTAGAAAGGAACACGTACATTATTATATAGACGAACAACCCGAAGAGATAGCAATGATAAACTATACAAGTGGCACCACCGGATTCTCTAAAGGTGTAATGATTCCCTATCGTGCGTTGTGGGGAAACATAGACTTTACCATACAAGACATAGGTTCGAAGCTGCAACAGGGCAGCAAAATGCTGAGCATACTCCCTATGGCTCACATGTACGGACTGATGGTTGAGTTCTTCTTCGGCTTCTGTTCAGGCTATCATATTTACTTCCTAACCCGCCTTCCAAGCCCGACTTTTATCGCTGAAGCGCTTGCCGAAGTGAAACCGGCCATAGTTGTATCAGTGCCTTTGGTGGTGGAGAAGATCGTCAGGAAACTCGTTTTTCCCACAATACAGACCAATAAAGTGCGCTTATTGATGAACATGCCCGTCATTAGCAAGAAGGTGAAAGAGAAGATATGCGAACGGGTACGCAATATATTCGGTGGAAATATGTACGAAGTAATCGTGGGCGGAGCCGGTCTCAATCCCGAAGTAGAAGGCTTTCTTTGTAGTATCGGCTTTCCCATTACTATGGGCTACGGCACCACAGAGACGGCTCCGATGATCACATACAGCGATACATCCGACTTCCAAGCAGGCTCTTGCGGTACTCCTGTACGCCATATGGACGTGAAGATATTAAGTGATGATCCGGAAAATATACCGGGCGAAATCGTTACGCGCGGCATCAACGTGATGAAGGGTTACTACAAAAATGAGGAAGCTACAAGTGCCGTACTCGACAGCGACGGCTGGTATCACACCGGCGACCTTGCTACAATGAGCGCAGACGGACATGTCTTCATCCGTGGACGTATCAAAAACATGCTTTTGGGCTCTAACGGACAGAATGTATATCCCGAGGAAATCGAAAACAGACTTAACTCCATGGCCATGGTAAACGAAAGTCTAATCGTACAAGATGGCGATAAACTGGTGGGACTTGTACATCCTGACATGGACGAAGCTCAATCTATGGGCTTTACAAATAAAGACTTAGAAGACATTATGGAACAAAACAGACTGGAACTTAATGCCTTATTGCCTCCTTTCTGTAAGCTCTCGGCTATCGAACTGCGCGAAGAAGAGTTCGAAAAGACACCCAAAAAGAGCATCAAACGCTACCTGTACCAGAACATTTACAAGTAAACGCATTACATAAAATAGACAAGAACAACTAATTTACGGACAAACATTATGGAGAAAATTCCAAGTTTTAACGCGCTAATCGAAAAGAGTATCGTGGATAACTGGGAACTCGACGCCCTTACAGACTACAAGGGAGCCACCCTACAATACCACGATGTGGCACGTAAAATAGAGAAATTGCACATCATGTTCGAGAATAGTGGCGTGCAAAAAGGGGATAAGATTGCCCTTTGCGGGCGCAACTGTTCGGCATGGGCGTGCGCTTTTCTTGCCACGCTTACCTATGGTGCCGTGGCCGTACCCATACTACACGAGTTTACGGCAGAACAAATACACAACATAGTAAACCATAGCGAGGCTAAAATATTATTCGTCGGCGACGTAGTGGCTACCACTATAGATCCGATAAAGATGCCGAATTTGGAAGGTATCATATACATTCCCGACTACTCTTTGGTCGTTTCACGCACAGATAAGCTCACTTTTGCACGCGAACACCTTAATGAAATGTTCGGTAAGAAGTACCCCAAATACTTTCGGAAAGAACATGTAAAGTATTATCATGATGAAGATCCCGACGAAATGGCACTGCTCAATTACACCAGTGGCACTACTGGATTTTCGAAAGGAGTAATGATTCCCTACCGTGCCATGTGGAGCAATGCCGACTTTGCACGCAGCGTATTGGCGCCAAAGATCAAGAAAGGCGATAACATCATCAGCATCTTGCCCATGGCTCACATGTATGGAATGGCATTCGAGTTTATATTTGAGTTTATTTCAGGGTGCCACATCTATTATCTTACACGTATTCCAAGTCCGGCAATCATAGCACAAGCCTTCGCTGAAATAAAGCCCTCGGTCATCATTGCGGTGCCTCTGATTATCGAAAAGATTATAAAGAAGAAGGTTCTGCCCAAAATACAAAACCATAAGATGCGCTTGCTGCTCAACATGCCGGTTATCAACAAGAAGGTTAACGAGAAAATCTGCGAGCAGGTGGTCAGTGCTTTCGGCGGCAAATTCTATGAAGTTATCATCGGCGGAGCGGCATTCAATAAGGAGATAGAGGCATTTCTATATAAGATAAACTTCCCTTTCACAGTGGGATACGGCACTACCGAGTGCGCTCCGATCATTGCCTATTCCGATTACACCACATTTGTACCGGGCAGTTGTGGCCGTGCTGCGCTTCATATGAAGGTAGAAATCGACAGTAATGATCCCGAAAATGTGCCGGGAGAAATCCTTGTAAAGGGCCCAAACGTTATGCTTGGCTACTATAAAAACCCCGAAGCAACCGCCGAAACCATAGATAAAGAAGGCTGGTACCATACGGGTGATCTCGGTACGATGGACAGAAACGGCAATATTTTCATAAAAGGACGCTCGAAAAACATGTTGCTCAGCGCTAACGGCCAGAACATCTACCCCGAAGAGATAGAAGATAAACTGAACTCGATGCCCATGGTTAGCGAGAGCGTAGTAGTACAAAACGGCGATAAGCTCGTAGGTCTTGTGTACCCAGATTACGAAGAAGCGCAGACTATAGGCCTCTCCAACGAAGATTTAGAGAAACTTATGGAGCAGAACAGAATGGAACTTAACGAGCAAATGCCGGCCTACAGCAAGATTTCTGTCATCCGTTTACACGAAGAAGAGTTTGAAAAGACACCCAAAAAGAGCATCAAACGCTACCTCTATCAAAACCGAGAAAATTAGATGTAATACCGATAACGGCAGCTTATGCCGCCTCTCTGTGGTTAACGCCGAAGCCCCCGAAAGCTGATATTTTTCGGGGGCTTCGGTGTTTTATCAATCGATCAGCGTAGACGAACGCACACGACTCAGCGTTTCGGGCGTCATCTGAAGGTAGTTAGCTATATAGGTCAACGGCGCCCTCAATATTACCTGAGGCGCCAACTTGCACATTCTTTTATATCTGCTCTGTGCCGATTCGAACCTTATAAGGTCGGCATGTATCTGCGAGATAATAAGACTTTCTTCCAAAATCTTACGGTATAACATCTGTATATTGACATTATGCAGCGCTACACGTTCCAAGTCGGCCTTAGGAAGGGCATAGATAATCGAATTCTCCAGTGCTTCTACCTGCAGCCGAGTGGGCTCTTCCTTAAACAAACTCTCTATACACATGAAGATAGTATGGTCTTCACCGAGGTGTTCGGTTACTTCTTTTTCGTTTTTAAAGTAGAACTGACGTATCAATCCGCGGTCTATATAATAGATATTCCGGCATATTTCGCCCTCACGCAATATCATTTCACCCTTGGCAAACTTCAGGGGAATAAGCACTGCTTCCAAGGCATCGAGTTCTTCGTGCGTCATTGTACTGTACTTACGTGCCAGTTCTCTGGCAATATCGCGCGGTGTATTTACAAGTTCTTTCATACAAGGAACCTCCTTATTATAATAGTTAGATGTAATTTCTTCTTATCTATTAATCCAATTTAAGCACGGCAAGAAACGCTTTCTGCGGCACTTCAACGTTACCGATCTGCTTCATTCGCTTCTTTCCTTTCTTCTGTTTCTCAAGTAATTTGCGCTTTCTGCTTACATCACCTCCATAACATTTTGCCGTTACATCCTTGCGCACGCACTTCACTGTTTCGCGGGCAACGATCTTAGCTCCTATGGCCGCCTGAATGGCAATATCGAACTGTTGGCGCGGAATTAGGTCTTTGAGTTTCTCGCACATGCGACGCCCCAGCGCTACGGCATTATCCTGATGTGCCAAGGCCGACAGTGCGTCTACCGGTTCTCCATTGAGCAAGATATCTAATTTAGCCAACTTCGACGGACGAAACGAATCTATATGATAGTCGAACGAGGCATATCCTTTGGATATAGACTTCAGCTTATCGTAGAAGTCGATCACTATTTCGCCCAAAGGCAGCATGAAATGAAGCTCTACACGGTTGCCGCTCACGTATTCTTGGTTAATTAGTTCGCCGCGTTTATCCAAACATAGCTTCATTATGGGGCCGATATAGTTGGCATCGGTGATAATCGTAGCACGGATATACGGCTCTTCGATATGCTCGATCATGGTCTGATCGGGCAATCCCGAGGGATTGTGTACCTCTTTCACATTACCTTGTTTATCGTAAACCATGTACGATACGTTGGGTACGGTGGTTATCACGTCCATATTGAACTCACGGTCGAGACGCTCCTGCACGATCTCCATGTGAAGTAGACCGAGGAAACCGCAACGGAAACCGAACCCTAAAGCCACGGAAGACTCGGGAGAAAACGTTAACGAAGCGTCGTTTAGCTGCAATTTCTCCAACGAATTACGCAGATTTTCGTAGTCGTTAGGATCGATAGGATACACGCCTGCGAACACCATGGGCTTCACCTCTTGAAAGCCGGCAATAGCTCTATCGCACGGGCGATCGGTATGTGTAATCGTATCACCTACCTTCACCTCCTTGGCATCCTTAATTCCACTGATGATATACCCCACTTCTCCGGTAGACAGTTCCTTACGGGGTATCATGTCCATCTTTAAAACACCCACCTCATCGGCATCGTATTGCATGCCCGTATTAAAGAACTTCACCTTATCTCCCTTGCGGATAGTACCGTTTTCTATCTTGAAATAAGCAATTATACCACGGAAAGAATTGAACACGGAGTCGAAGATAAGCGCCTGAAGCGGTGCCTGTGCATCGCCTACAGGATGTGGTATGCGCTTGATCACTGCCTCCAGAATGTCGGCAACGCCTTCGCCTGTCTTGCCTGAAGCACGGATAATGTCGGATCGGTTGCAGCCTATAAGGTCTACGATTTCATCTTCTACCTCGTCTGGCATGGCCGAAGGCATGTCTATTTTATTAATAACAGGAATAATCTCAAGGTTGTGATCTATCGCCATATATAAGTTCGAGATGGTTTGTGCCTGCACTCCTTGCGTGGCATCCACTACAAGTAACGCTCCTTCACAGGCCGCTATGCTCCTCGAAACCTCATAAGAAAAGTCCACATGTCCCGGTGTATCGATCAAATTGAGTATATATTTCTGCCCTTCAAGTTCGTATTCCATCTGTATGGCGTGGCTCTTGATCGTGATACCTCGTTCACGTTCCAGTTCCATATCGTCGAGCATCTGCCCTTCGGTCACCTTTATAGTGTCGGTATATTCCAGCAATCGGTCGGCAATAGTCGACTTCCCGTGGTCTATATGGGCAATGATACAGAAATTTCTTATATTTTTCATACGAATAATATGCTTTAAGTCGCAAAGTTACAAAAAAGGTGTTGAAAAATCAAGCGAATGGAGCAGAATATCTGTAAGAGCCAACCGTGAGCTATAGGTGCTATACGCATCGGTAATAGCCTCTACACCTGCCTATGCCGAAGGAAACAGGTGTGGATGAAAAATGTATAAGAACTTATACAAACAATGTTTATGTAAATCCGGCAAAACGAAACGTACCGCTTTTGCAAAACGAAATGTGCTTTTTTAGGATAAAACGAAACGTAACAAAAATAAGAAACACGCAGCACAACAAAAATATATAGAAAATACCCCCAAGACTATTTTCTTATATTTGAACGGTATTAAAACGATGCTCTAAAACATTCGAACACATCTCAAGCAGTATTACTACTACGAACATTTGTATACAACATTATATCCGTATAGGTAGCATTATAGTTCATATGGGCATTAACTTCTACTTTCGTACACTTTTTAAACGGATTATCCATATTCTTGTTTCGTCCTATCCAATCACACAGCTCCAAGATGGAAGATTTGTTGGATGTGAAATACACGAATGAGTGTCCGGTAAGGACCTCCAGCACATCTAAATAATCAGACAACCGCCAATACATTTTATAAGTTCCCACATCTGTACTCAGATAAGGAGGATCGACGAGGAACACCACATCGGGGCGGTCTTTATATTGATTAAACAGTTGCTTATAGTCTACCGAGGTAATCGTAAGTCCCTCCAGATAGTCGTCACATATCGGATAGTCGGTTGTCCTCACATTATTGTATAAAGTCTCTTTCCTCATATCATTAATACTCAGCTGATACTTCATTGAGAACATAACCGATGAAGATACTGTAATAAAATCCAGATATCCATAACGTTCCTGATGCCGTAGCAGACTCTCGAATATATAATTGCGTGTCTCTCCGGCGATAGCTTTGTGCCGTGGCACATTACGGACTATCTCACGAATTTCTGCAAGTAGCTCGTTCGTCTGCGGGATATGTTCTAAGCGCAATCTGTACCCATCAAAATCGTTATACACTACCTTCGAGTTCGGTTTCTGCCATTTGGCTATATGCGACAGCAATCCGCTACCGCCGAACAAATCCACAAATGTAGTTCCGTCGGGAAACTGTTCCAACACTTTCTTAAACTTCTTGGCAAACATCCGCTTTTGTCCGACGAATGGAAGCGGTGCCGAATTATATAGTTTTCTCATAACAGGTACAAAGATCATAAATTATTTCTGATACCAAGACCGTTTTACCGGTCATCGCACTGAAAATAACTTGCAGTCGCTTTCAAAGCGCTTAATCAGCCCATACACCTTCCGTTCGCTTACGGAATACCTATCCGCGAGCACGGCTACGACATATGACACTTTTTCACCCTCGGCGATCATTTTCCTGTAGTCTGTGTACAGATTGATGTACTCCGTATCTTTCAGCATTATCCCCGCCGTCCGGAGCCTTTTCAGCAATTCTCTGTTAAATTTTAATATCTCGATTACTTTCATCCGATTTATTTTTATAATTTTGTAACGCCAATCACTTATTGCAAAATAGAACTCGCAATGCGAAAAGGCATAGGTCCCTGATCGTGCGCTGCGAGCGTTTTGTTGATAAGTGATTGGCGTTACTTTTAATAGATCGGGGGCTTTTTCTGCTGCCCCTATGATATTTTTATCATTTTCTTTGCATTTTTTATCTGTATTTATTATATTTGCAATCAATTAAAAATCAAATCCTTATTACTTATGAAAAAGATATTTTTACTTTTGTTCGTTGCGGCGGTGGCATTCATCGCCTGTTCGAAAGATGACAATTCATCTACTTATGATGCTCTGCGTCCTGTACCCATCCGCGCCGCTGCCGGCTCGCGTGCTTATGTTCATGGCAACCTGCTCTCCGGCAAGGATGTGGTAAAACAGACTTGGGGCATGCGGGGAGTTTATCCTGACGGTACAGCTATGCAAGGCCCTAAAAGTTTTACTGCCGAAATGCGCGACACCGTTAACCCTGCGCTTAAGCTGCTCATGAAAGACGTTATCTTTACAGTTTACAAGGAGGAGAAGCCGCGCTTGGAGACTTTTTTCCTGACACTCCGCGATGTCGTATTCGAGCGTGATATCTATATAGAGAACGGTGATACCACTTTCTGCGGATATGCCAAAGATTACAGTGGGCCATTGATTAACCCCACTACATGCGATACTATTGCCTATGTGCCCAATGCGCAGCTCGAAGCTGCCGAGAAGCTCGTGCGTGCAGCCTATGAAAGGGGAGAGTACGACCGGTGCTATCAAATACTCGAAAAGGCCTACACCTTTATCCCCATCACCGGCGCCCAGTGGCGCAAACTCAAAGCCGAAAACAAAAACTAAATACAGGCCCGTCCATTCCGGCGGGCTTTTTTATTTGTTGCGCCCGATAATCATAAAGTCTAAACCAACATTGGTTACATCGCCACCACTATCGTTGACCACGCGGAAATCGCAATAGGTTGCCGTCTTCTTTCGCACAACAGCCATACATCCGTATGGCGACGTATCATCATTGGGGTTGACGATGGCCACGTAATTGGCACCGCAAGGAAGAGTTTTGTTAAAAGTCAATCTAATGACTTGTAAACCGTTGGATGAAGCATATTGTAAACTCGTTCTCTCTGCAAACTCTCCCCATTGATTACTTAACGAGCCTTGCCTGCTCACCGTACCTGCGAGCAATATCCCGGGAATGTTCATTGCACCGAAGGCACAGAGCTTTCCGTCCCTGATGTATGCCGCCTGCGCGGCGCTCTGCACGGAGGCGATGCCGTTGTGCGCGAGGTGCAGCGCCTGCATGCCGCTTTTGTAAGATACATGCATGTTGACGTTAGAAAGCACGATATTCCGGTAACCGACGAACCGCCCGCCATCCGGCTCCATCACAAGCCGCCATCTCCCTGCCGGCAGGATAACGGTAACCGACACCTCCGCCTGCTCGGTGATATAGCTTCCCGAGGCAATATCGGAGTTCTGTGCCTGCCCATTGAACACAACTACGCTGCCGCCTCCGTAATACCGCAGGTAATACTCTGCCGAATACGTGACGTCCGTCATGATTTTAAGTACACAGGCTACATTCTGCGCAATGCCGTAACCGAGGTCGCTGTTTATAATACTTGTCATCCGCAGCGTGCCTGTCAGCGTTACGGCACAGTGATCGTGATACGTCTCGAAAAAGCCACCGATTTTTCTGCCGTCCCAATTTTCTGCCTCCTGCATGGTTATATTCGGCAGCGCCCAGTCTCTGTCGCTGTCGGCCGTTTTGAGCAGCGAGGCATCTTCCGGCAGCTCGTCGGGCGTGATGTTGATACGCGGCTTACTATCTTTATCGATGATACTCACGCGACCGTCGGAAGCGATGCCGAGGTGCCCGAACTTGGCCGAGCCGTCGAAGCCGATGTGCGACATACTCGTCTCGTCTGTTTTACCAAAGTTCTTTACGCCGGCTGCCAAGGCGTACATCTTCTGCTGCAGCCCGTTAAGGTACGAAGTCACGTTGCCATCGCCGTCTTTGGCGGCGATAAGTCCCGCCATTACGAGCCCTCCGTCGATCACCGTCTCCATACTTTTGAGTATCTCCATCAGATACTGTGCCGCCGAGAGGTTGGGATTTACTTTCCCATCTTCGCCAAACAGAGGTACCTCCGACGCATTGCCGTTTTTAAACACCGTCTTTCCGTTGAGTTCTATGCGCTCCTTATTGACGTTTACACCGGCACCTTGCATGGCCTTTATATCGTCGTTCGGGGATAGTGTCCACCCCGTATACTTGTCTCCCTCCTCGAGCATCGGGCGAGCGATGTACGCCTTGCCCCTCCTCACTACCCAGATAAGTATTTCTATATAGCTCACATCGTTTGCTATGGTAAACGTTTTTTCTAAGTGCTTCCAACTATACGACGGGCTTACATAATAGGCGAACGGGCGGAATTCGGCAGCGTTTTCACCATTACTTTTATAAGCCTTTGCTTCGTAACCTAATATGTCGGGCTCACGTCCTGCTTCTATTTTTTCGGCGAACGAAAACGTATATGTCTTTCCGGCAACGACAGGTATATTTCTAAAAGCCACGCCGCTGAACGCCTCTTTTGTTTCATCGATATCTACAACTACGGAATTGGTACCCTTGTATCTTTCGGTCTCGCTGACATGGCAAGGGTAATCCACGTTGTTCTGCGTAAAGTCTTTATCAAATCTAAATGCCGTGCCTGTAAGCAGGTTGCGCGGTGCCGATGCCTCCTTTACCGACAGGTCTATCTCTCCTTGCCTGACAGCCAACCGAGCGATACTCTCCTTGTGGGATGTTACCTTTTTATCGAGCGTGTCCACTTCGGCAACAATTTCCTTGCTGGATTTTTCCAACTTAGCAACCGCCCGATGGATGTTAATCTCTACGTTCAGCCGTCCTTTGAGAAACTTTCCATTTACTATGGCGACGATATCGACATAGCCGCTGCCAAAAGAATAATTTGTTTCCGGATCTACGGATATGCCCGTTATCTTTACGGTGTTATTCGTTACGAGCGCCGCACAGTGTACCTGCAGTGTTTTTAAGACCGCCGGTGTCAACACCGTAGTGCCCTGTACCACCTGCACGAGACACGCGGCATTCGTAAAATCTTTTACGATGCCGTCCGTGTCCGTATCGAGTAAGAGCCTGTCGGGGACGAGCTGCAAGGTCATGCCCGCCTCGCCGTCTTTCGGCGCCCGCCGGATAACAACCCTGCTTTTAGCCTGCACTTTCATTTTTCAATTATCATTAATCGTTTTACTCTAATCTCTAATCTCTAATCCCTAATCCCTAATCTCTAATCCCTGATCCCTAATCGAACTCCGCCTGTGCCTCGAATGCCGTCAGCTGCCCTGCAAGCAGGTGCGCAGGCTTTATGGTTACAGTACGGTTTGCCTTTGCCGACTTGCCGGCAGCAAAGCTCTGCGATATTTCTCCGGCCGCTGCCGCCGTGCCGACCGTCCATCCGGGGAAGTCGCCTGCCGGAGGGGCAAACGTCGCATCTTTCGCACCGGCTTCAGTGCAGCGCCAGAACCGGATGGTCTTGCCTGTATAGAAAGCGTCGGCGACCTCCTTGCCGCCCTGCCACAGAGAGAAAATCATCGGCAGGCCGGCGCTGCCGTTGCTCATGGCATCGCCCTGCGGCAAATCCATGTTGAGTTCGAAGGGATCGGTGGCATCGAGCACGCTTACCACCGCCTGCGCCGTCTTGCCGAACGTGGAGCTCGACGCGTCGGTATCTTTCACTGTCAGGCGTATCGTGGCCACGTTCAGTACGGCCTTCGAGCTCACCGTGAGCGTCTGGGTATTCACCCCGCCGAACAGGTTGCCCGCGGGCAGCCCGCTGCCGGCCGGCGCCGTGGCTGCGACGATGGGATAAAAGTTGCCGTTCGCACCGGTAATCTCCCACCGGTATTCGACGTTCGTCGTATCGTCGGTCGCCCCGCGCAGCATGCGTCCCTTGAAAGCAAGGTTCTTCACCTCGTTATTGGTTGTCTGAAAAATGAGCGACGGCGCGTCGATAGCTGCCATGATTACCGTGCCGGCATTCTCTACCTGCTGCAGGGTGATGCTCGCGCTGACGGTGGTTTCCAGTCCGCTGTCGGCGGCACGGTAGACGTACTCGCAGCGGATGAGCGTCGTAGGTACAGAGGGGTTGGCCGACAGCTTCAGGCGGTACTGCCCGCTCGTTTCGACGGTGTAGCCGTTCTGTCCCGATGTGATTTTCGCCCCGTTGGCATACCAGCTGCACGTGCCTTTCACTTGGTTCGTTCCGCCACCGCCGCTCACGGTGAGTACCGGTGCGATAAACAGCGGCGTGGACGGCTGCGAAAAATCGGGATTGAAAGCCTTGGGGTCCTTGGAGACCACCTGCGTTGTCGACCGGTCAGGATTCAGCACGAAATTCAACGTGCGCCCGTCGACGATGCGCTTGAATACCACTCTGTTTTTAGCTCTTACTTCTGCCATAATGATTTTTTTGATTTGAATGTTATTTTATTGCTGTTTTATTATTGTTCGAATGCCGTCAGAACGTCACCGCTTCGGATGCCGACAGGGTACCGTCCTTGTTATAAAGCGTGAGCACAACGGCAGTGACCTCCGTCAGGTCATCCGTCGTAATGGTGACGCTGTCGCCGATGCCGCGGTGGCGGGCGTTCCACTCTTCGTCGCCCGCAGCGTCTTCGCTCTCGCGTGTCCATACCATCTGCGAGGCGTGCAGCGTAGGCGTGAGGTCCTTGCCGCCTTGGATGACGGTCGCCTTGAGCTCGGCAACAAAGCCCTGCCCCTCGCGGTAAAACATGTCGCCCCTGACAATGTCGAGGTGCAGTTCGATGGCCGCTTCGCCCTTATCGCCTTTCTCCCCGCGCGACACCTGCTTCTGCCATACCGCAGAACCGTCTTTCGGCTCCTCCGTCGTGCTTTGTCCGGGCGCTATGGTACACAACCAATAGCTGCCGTCGTGCGACACACGGTCATGATAGTAGTAAGACTGTCCTTCCTGCCACTGCCCTTTGTCGAGCGGTATATCGTAAGCGTCTCCGTTGTAGTCTGTCAGCCGGAACGTTTTTGCCGCCACCTCGTGCATCTCCGGCGAGGAAATGTACACACGCTTGCCTTCTAAAGTATAGCCGTTCACCCCTACATACTGTACGATACCCGCATCCTCGCCCTGTACCCTGATCATGGTGATGTTCTGCCGCGACTTGTCGGTGCGGTTTCCGAACTGTACGATCTTGTCGCCGGCCGACGGTACGTCGCTGTCATGCGTGATACGTCCTTGCCCGTCGGTAGTATAATCGCGGTCTGTTTTGCTCAGTACGACATAATCGTCGCCGATGGCAATCACGCGACGCCAGTAGTACCGGTTGGAGACGCCCTCATGCACCCCCGCCCTGATATTGTCCGTACGGCACATGGCCTGATCGTCCGCCTGCCACTCGTTACGGGTAGCCGTGGTACCATCGTCGGCAAGGAAATAGCATTTATAGCCGTCGGGCGTGTCCTCCACCTTCGTAATTTTCGAGCCCGCTCCTGAAAATACGGTGTCGCCGCCTACATGACTGAGCTCGCGCCGTTCCAGCACGGCAAATACCGCCTTTCGAAGCACCTCTATGTAGTCTACCTGCAGATGGGTTGTACCGTCGGTGTTTTTATACAGCGCAAAACCACTCTCGCCACTCCGGTAGTTATCCGACAGGATGGCGCGGAGGATAGCTCTGCCGGTTGCGTCGAGGCTGTGCCCGCCGCTCTTACCGAGGGCGATACCTTTTAAGAAAGTAACAAGCTCCGTCAGTGTTCCCGGGCGGTCCTTGGCAAGAAAGTCCTGCAGTATTCTGCGGGCCGAAAAAAGATTGTTGTCCGTGGGTAGCGTGTCGTCAATCGTGCGGATGATGTCGGGCAGTGCTGATGCAGCCTGCCGTGCATACGACTTTACTTCTCCGATACTGTCCTCGATCTTGGTCATGGTACCCGTCGACAGGGCATCGCTGATCTCCAAGTCTGCCTGCGAGGGCAGCGTAACTTTTCTGGTTATCTTCGTGATCCTGCTGCTGCGGTAGCCGGTTTCAGGAAAATACTTATCGCTGTACAGCTTTACGCGCCGGCCGATCAGCAATTCCGCATTGTTGTATTCCACCCATACGTGATCGGTAGGAGCTTTATACACCGACCTATCGATGTAATGCTCACGGTTGAAGGCTTCCACGGCCTGCAGGAATTTCTTTTCCGCCGGCGGGTAATATTCGTCGGGCATCCGCAGGTTCCACAGGATATACTTGTCGCCCTTGGCGGGTATCAGCATGCCTCCGGGTAGCTGCGTTCCGTCCTTGTAGGGCCACGTCGTGATGATTTCGAACTCTTTCTTGCTGCTGTCGTAGTTCACCTCGAAGTCCCGGCCGTCGAGTTCTCCGCTTTGAAATACCGCATGCTTAACCTTTCCTGCCAGTTCGTACTTGTTCGGATCGAAAGAAAGGGCATCATCCTTGAAATAATAGATCGTAAACTCTTTCCCGTCATCCCCCTTCTTATTTACGCTTCTAACCGAGCTGACAGTTCCAATTCTCTTGGGATAGATTTCCTTGAATGCTTCCGCCTCGTAGTGATGGATGACACCGTATTTCTGCACATCCTTGTCGACGTATTGCTTTCCATCCGGCAGTTGCAGCCGCGCATGACCGTACTTCGAGGGATCGATGTTGCGGCTGCTGCCGATGGGAAATAATCTTGTATAAAACTTCACGTTGTCCGCCACGTCGCGCTCCAGCGAAGTCAGCCCCCTGCCGTAGCCGAGTTCCAGTTCCGTGCCGGTCTCCGCCCTGCAGATGTTCAGCGTCGTGCCCTCGAACCAGTATTCCGTGCCGGCTGCCTTGGCGACCTTTTCCAGCCCCTCGTTGCAGTAAGTACCTTCGTAGTCGATCGTCAGGTTCTCGGTTGCAATCACACTACCCACCTTCCACCTTGCCGTGCCCATGCCCTTGTTGATGGCTTCGATGATCATGGCGGCATGCTCCCTTGCCGGCGCCGTCAGCGTGAAGACAGCTTCGTTCTGGCCATCGGAGTTCTGCAGCACAAGAAAACGTCTGATCAGGCTTTCTATGCCGTACAGCTTTACGTCGTATGCCCATTCAACGGTGCTGATCTGCTTAGGCAGGTATCGCTCCGCCGACCAGTAGCGTTCGCCGCAGAAGTCGGCATAGTCGTTCACGTCGAGCATCACGGCCTCGTACAACGTAAAAGAGAGTGACAGCACGTTGTCACCCTGCAATGCCTTCTGCTGCTCGCTGCTGCTGCCGGGTTCCACGCTGCACTTCAGCTGTCCGTCCTGTGAATATATGTCTATCATCTTTATCGTTTAATTAAAATGTATGTTTTTCTCCCCTCCCTACAGGAGAGGGGGCGGTGGAGAGGCTCTCAGAAGCTCGGCTGAGGTTCTCTGAATTTCACCTTGAACCCTCCGGCCTGTGCCGCTTCCACCCAAAGGCTCGACAGAGCGTCGTAGCCGTCGGGAAATTCCACGCAAAACATCTTCATCGTGATACCGAGCGTAGGAAATTCGAACGTAAGCCAGCCTTTATCGCCGGTTTTGAGTGCTGTAACGAAATTACGGTAACGCGTGAGAAACTCTGCGCGTGTGGGGGCAGACAAGGCGAAGTTCAGCGTCACATCACGCGCTGCCGATCGGGGCTGCAAATCGGCGGAGTATTTCTCGCCCTGCTGCTCTCTGATATCCACGGCTACGTGTTCTTTCATCTTGGAGGGTGCGAGGATGGCTCGCAGGTTCTCCTTGCCACCACGCCGCTCTTCCCTTAGAAAAACGTGGTATTCCTCCCACAAATCTTTGCCGTTCAATGTCGCCAGTCCGCTCAATATATGCTTCATATCGTTATTTTTTAAAGGGTGAAAAAGTAAAATATTCAGTTATCGTCCTTCATCTTTCATCCTTCATCTCTCTTCCATCAGTCCTCCTTACCGTAAATGAAAACCGTCCTTTTTCAGAGCGTGAATGTCTTGTGCGATTTCGTCCAAGCGTTTGCAGTGGGAGGTGTTCTCCTCGATCTTTGCCAAACGCCCCGCCACGCTCGTCATCCTACTGGCCACGTCCTCGAGCCTTACATCCATCGATGCCCAGTGCCGCTGGCCGCTCGTGAACAAGCCCTCGAGCTTCGTGCCCTGCTGCTGTGTCATCGTCTCGAAGCTGCCGCTCTTTCCACTCTGTGATGCCTTACCGGCGCCGAAGATGTCGATACCCTTTTTTGCCGCCATCTCCTTGAACCTTTTCATGAGCTCCTCGTACCGGCCTTGATCGCTCAGCACTCCTGCCGTCAGACTGTCCAATATCCGTACGTAACTGTCGAACTTCGCCTCGCTGCCGAGGCTGTCGTTCTTCATCACCTCAAGCATCTTCTTCTGCGCCTGCTCGATGTACGGCGCTATGGTCACGCTGTAGATCATGTCCTTGCCCAGCTTTTCGAGCAGGCTGCCCATCTTGTCGACAAAGTTCTTGCCGGCGTCGGTGCCGTTTCTGAAAGCGTCTTCGAGTACATCGCTGATCGTGCTGCCGAACTCCCCGAAGACATTCGTCAGATAATTCTTTACTTCCTCCCACGCTTCTTTCTGCTTTTTGGCAAGGTTGATCATATTCTGCAGGGCCGCCTTGTGCTCATCGCTCATACGCCGCGTGCTGACAATCGTTTCGGCCAGACTGACGTTAAATTCGCCGTTGGCGGAAATCAGCTGAGGGTATACGGTGAGTACCGAGGAATAGAGGTCTTTGCCCTTTCCCCAGCCGAACAGTCCGGTTTTCTTATGCCCCGTCACGATGCTGATGTCGGCAAGCCCCGCGTAGGCATCGGCCATCTTGCGCCGGCTTGCCGAATATATATCTATCCGTGCACCCAGAGCTTTAAAATAGCCCGTATCGCTCTTGCCGCTGCCGCGCAGGGCGGCGTTGAGTTCTTCGACGGCCTGCTTCATCACCTTGATAGCGTTGCGCGCCTTGCCGTAGCTGTCCGTACCGAAGATGGTCGTGCCGCGCTCGTATTCGAGGTTCTGCTGCATCAGTAGCAGATTGTACTCCCGCTGCTGGGCGATGGTCTCGTTCATGACGGCTTTCAGCGCAGCCTTGTGCCGTGCCGATGCCGAAAAGGCCTTGGTTATAAAACCGATGGCTTCCCCTGCCACAACTGCAATGCCGCCCACGACACCCCCTTGGGCAAAGCCTTTTCCGATATCACTGACAGCGGACATTACGTCCTGTACGTCCGACATGCTTTGAGCCATGCTGTCATTGTCTGCTGCCTCGAAGGCCTTGGACAGCTGCCCTGCCAAAATTCCCACCATATCTGCGGCGGCAGCTGCCGACTTACCGAGGTTGATAAGTTTTTCTTCCAGCGATTTTTCCTTATCCCCGTCCTCATTCTTTTTAAACAGTTCCTTTACCGCATCGGCAAGGGCTTTGAAAGGATTTTTATCGAGTACGGTTTTTTTGAGCTTTTCATACCGGTCCATAAACGCTTTCAGCGCTTCGGGCGACTTCTTGAGCTTTTCGTACTGTTCGGGTGTGATACCTATACCGGCGATATCGCCCTTTGTAATGCGCTCGGTTTGCTTGCCGTTTTTATCCCGGAAGACAACGGTGCCGGAGGCATCAGCCAAGCCTTGCCGTTGTCCGTCCATATACCGGAAGAGCAGTTTTATTTTGGCGATGATCTTTTCTATTTCCGAAACGCTTTTGCCCGAGGCGTCCTCGAAGAGTTCCACCAGCAGCGAGGCGTCGGTTTTCATCTCGGCGATCTCCTTGTCGTTCACCTCTCTGAGCTGCTTGTCGCGCACCTTGGCAGCCTGAACGATGGCTGCATCGATCTCCGAGGCGTTGCCGGCAGTCCGTCTTTTGTTCAGTGCTTCCACATCCTCGGCAAACTGTTTTTCTATATTCAGCCGCTGTGTATCGTAATCTTGATATTTTCCCAAGAGCG
This sequence comes from Hoylesella oralis ATCC 33269, assembly GCF_000185145.2. Lineage (GTDB taxonomy): Bacteria > Bacteroidota > Bacteroidia > Bacteroidales > Bacteroidaceae > Prevotella > Prevotella phocaeensis. Next base: position 1,505,192 of record NZ_GL833119.1, on the reverse strand, counting down.
TATCCAGCTCTTCTTTTTCTTTCTTGTTCTTCCGTGCCGTGTCCTCTTCTTCTTTCTTGCCAATCTCTGCAAGTTTGGCGGCATATATTTCCGCGGCCTGCGCACGCTGCTTGGCAGCATCCGCGTGTATTTGATATTCCTGAGCGGGAGTGACCTTCGCACCCGCCTTGCGCAGCTTCTTGTACAGAACTTCGCGCTTACTCTCCTCATCGGCGATACGCTGCTTCTCCCGTTCGAAATTCAAGTTCGCTTCTTCTCTTTCTCTTTCGTAGCCGTCTTTGATCAGCACTATATAGTTGTCTTCGATTTTCCTGCGGGCGGCCAACTGGGCTTCGGCAAAGGCTTTGAGCTCATTGTTGCCGGTCGTCTTGCCTGTCTTTCCGGGCGCCGTATGCCCGCCGAGGCCGAATGTTTTGGCGATCTTGTCGTATTTTTTCTGCAGTTCCCTAGCCTCCTGCAGCGCCTTATCCCTTTCAGCCTCGGCCGCTTTAATTCTGAGCGCCTTGTTTTGTTTGTTGGATGCATCGACGGCACGATTCATTTCCCAAGGGTTTACCCCTGCGGCGAGACCGCCGACGATGGCCATAGTGCGCGTGAAGATGCCGGCATAACCTTTCACGTCCTTGTCGGGCGTGGCCTTGAGCTTATTAACCTCCTTGTCGGCTTCCACGGCTTGGTTGACCAACGCCTGCGCCTTGGCCTGCAAGAACAGCATCTGTATATACTGTTCCGCTTTCTGTGTCAGCACGTCGTACCATTGCGCTACGGTGTCGTAATAGCCCATTGCCTCGCCGTACTTACGGTTGAGCTCATCTACCTTTGCCTTTTCCTCTTTCTTCGAGCCGGTGAAATTTTTCAGGGCTTCCTTCGTCGTGTCGATCTCGAAGCGTGTCTTGAGCATCACGGCACGGCCGTAGTCCTCCGTCTCCGCGAGTTTCTTGGCTGCCTCAGCCGCTTTGCTCTGTGAATCGCTCCACCGGTTCCACAGGGCGATACCCGCAGTGATCGCAACGCTCAGCCCGAGCGTCAGCGTACCCATGAGTACGGTGGCGGCGGTGTTCGATATTCCCAAGGCGACGGCCAGCCGCGCGTTGGCTGCCGTAAGCAGGTTCTTCAGCCGCGTCAGGGTGACGGTACGAAAGGCGGAAGTGCTGAGCAACTGCGAGGATACCTGCTGCAGACCGATCGTAATGCTCATGACGGCCTGCAGCTTGGTCTGTATGCGCATGAGGTCTTCATTCTCTTGGTTAAAAAACGCCATGATACCCATGCCGGCAGACAGGCTGCCGGTAAGCATGTTGATACCGGAGACAACACCCTGAAAGTTGGCATTCGGAGAGGAAAGCACTTTCATGGCCTTGTTCGTGGCATTGAGCTGTTGCTGCAGCTTGGCTGCCTGCGCCTCCAAATCCCGATACTCCTGCGTGTCCTGCCTGCCGGCCTGTGCCATCAGCGTCATCTCATTTTTGAGCTGCCGCATGCGGGTGGTCAGCCTGACGGTCGAGCTGCCGGCGCTTTTCTGTTGCCTCTCCAAGCTGTGAAGCACGCCGATTTCTTCTTTCAGCACGATTTTGGCGGCATCAAGATCGTCGCCAAAAATCTTTTTATCTTTATCCGAAGAGGCGGCTGCATACTTGGCTTTCAGATCGCCGATGTCGCGTTGTATCTGGCTGACGACCTGACGCTGCTCCCGAAGTCGTTCCGTCACCGTCTGTGCCTGCGTGCCCGCCTGCGCGGCACTCTGTGCCATGCCCTTATCTGCCGCCATCACCCGCTTGGCTGCCTCGACAAGCTGCACGTGCTGCGCCTCCAACTGTTTCAGGGCACCGCGCTCCTCATCCAAGGCCATGCGGCAGGCGTCGACCTCGGCCTTCAGCTCCGTCTGCGCGGTGCCGGGCTTCATCGCGCCATACTGCGCTTCGAGCTTTTTCAGGTCATTCTCGATGCCGGCGATCACGGAGCGCTGCTCGGCAATTTTGCTGACAATCTCCTCCGATGCAGCCTGTATCTTCCGTTTCAGCTGGTCGGCTGACAGGCCGGCCTTGTTGAGTCCGTCCGTCAGGTGGTCTTTTAACAAAATCTCTATTTCTACCGGTTCCATCTACTATCGTTTAATCGCTGTTCAAACGGTTTTCAAATGCCGTTTTAAGGAGATACAAAAATATTCGGCAGTTGCGTGTATTACAGCTGGCTCTGAAAGAATTCCAATACCTCGTCGCCGTCATCCGTCTTGTCCTTTTTCTTGACGAAACGCGGAGCGTCGGCCAGCATCATGATCAGTGTCTGGTAATTGACGCGGTTTAGGATATAATCGATGCTCCATCCTGTGGCATCGGCAATCTGCCAGATAAAACCGAAGGGGCTATGAGAATGCTCGTAAGTACTCTTTAACTCCCCTTCCTGCTGCGGCTCAGTCTCAGCCTCATCGGGTTCGTCATCCCGGCTGATCTGATAATACTTGTAAAACCCTCCGTGCCCAAGAGGAGCACGAACTGCGTCATGGCGGCACGCATGTAGCGGTCTTCGACCATATTGCGCAACACCCATGCCGTGATGCCGCCGAAGAGCTTCGCCCGAAGCGGCGAACGGCAGACGGTCAGCGCTACGATGCGGCTGATATCTCTTCCGTGCTCGGCGAGGAACAGCATCTCCTCGTCCTTGGTCATGCTTTGCAGCTGCTCGCAGGTCGTTCCCAATTCCAAGTAAAGGCGGGCTATTCTGATCTGCGTGCTCAGAAAGGGGCGCCGCATGGTCAGTCTCCATTGCAGCCGTTTTCTGCTGAATGGTATCCTGATCTGCTTGAGGAGCACGGACACGCCGATATCCAGCAGCGCCTCGGCAGCCTCTTTTTGGATGGCCGCCTCTTCGCTTCTCTTCCCTGCGAGAGGTGTGTCATAAGCAGTTTCATTCATATATCGCTTTTATTGCTAATTTTCAATAGCTGCCCCTTCCTACGGAGAGGGAGGGGCAAAAGAAAAGTTCTCTTTTCATTTCATATTCTTGATGGAATACGGTGCATCGTCGTTTTCAGGCTTAAGAACATTCAGCTGACATTCTATCTTCGCCACCTCTTTGAGCGAGAGCTTGCCCCCGAGGTTCGAAATGAGCGTGCCGTTCGGAATTTCGATCTTCTTGCCGGTCGGCGTTTCGATCGTCCACGCCCCACTAAGCTGTATCAGGTCTTTGGGTGCCTCCCAACCGGTGGCTTCGGCGTCCGGATCGCCAGTCTGCTTTTTAATCAACTTACCGCCCAGCAGCAGCGCGAAGTTGATATAATTCAACTGTATTACACTAAACTTCGGGGCGATCGTCCCGTTGCTCTGGGGTAACGTCATCACGGGTGCATCCGGCACCTGCTCTGCATTGATGTCCACACTCTCGGGCTGCTTGCCGTTAAAATCGAAGGAGTCTTTTTCGATCCAACCCACTTCCTTGTCGCCGAATGAGAGCTTCGACAGACCATACAAAAAATTCTTGTTTACATTTACTGCCATAGTTTTCGCTTTATTAAAATTGTGATTGTAAGTATAATACCTGCAAAGATTGCAAATCCCCATATATCGGTACTATAAGACATAATTTTCTCTTTCTTTTCGGTCCGCTTTTCCATATCGGTACGGCTGTAACTCCGACTTTTTACTGCATCTTTCCGCTCATAATAGAATGTCTGCTGCGGTATGCTGTCGCTTGCTGCCGTTATATGAAGGCTGCCGCCCTTGCGCTGCACATACAGATGCGTCCTGCCGTGCCGTTTTACGTAACCTGCACCGTCGGGCAGACTAAGGAGGTTGACTGTCGGCAGCGTCATCTGCAGACTGTCTGCCGATACCGCCGTCGTACCCCATGCCCGGATTACGGATACGGTGCTGTCCCGTCTTAGACTGTCTGTATGTGTCACGCTTTGCTCCATGAATTTTCGTGTCGTTCTGCAACTCGTTGCGGATAGGACAGCCATCCCAATGACGGCATACAGAAGCGTGCTGTATAGTACGCTCAAGCCGCGTGATACTCTTGTATAATTTTTCATTATCTTGTCTTAATTCTATGAGTGTCAACTGAACATCCTCGTACATCTGTTTATAAGTGTCGTGCACGATTTTGGCTGTCTTTGCCGCCCGCGTCTTTTTGCTCGTAATCCAAATTATGGCGGCACCGATACAGCCCGACGACAGCACCCACTGCAATATACGTATGATCGTTTCCGTTGACATTTGTTTATCTTAGATAGCGAGGGGGAAGTAAAAGTTCCCTTGTTCCTACTCTTTCATTTTCAACTCCTCATCCTGCTGCCTAATTCCTATTTCTCTTAGCCATCTTACCGCATCGAAGCTCGGACAGGCCTTGCAAGGGTTCAGGTCATGGTGTCCCACGATGCGGATTTGCGGGAAACGTCGGTGAAAATCTGTAACATAACGTTTCAGGGCTTCCCGCTGCGCTTCCGTCCGCGTGTCCTTGGGCGTTCTGCCGTCGGCAGCCGTGCCGCCCACATAGACGATATGCCGGCTCACGGAGTTGTACCCCTTGGCACCGTTGGTCACCTCCCAAGGATCGACAGCGGCATCTTCGTTGTTATTCACGAGCCGTTCCACGTGGCCGTCCAAATGGATCATGTCCGTGTATCCCACCTGTTTCCAGCCGTGGCCGCCCTTACCGACGGGGGAGGTGTGCCAGCGCCGTATTTCTTCGGCGCTGACTTCCCGACCTTCCGGAGTTGCCGTGCAGTGAATAACCAAATATTTCATTTCCATGCTACACAGCTTTCGAAGTCGTCAAGGTCAGAACGGTCTTTTTTGCCTTATCCTCACGCAACGTGAAAGTAATCTTTCCTGTCACTTCCGCAGTCTTCGACTCATTCGGCGCGGCAGTGATCTTCACGCCATCTTCGGTATCTTCTATCGAATAGCCGTTGGGAGCCTTGGAATAGGTATAGCTGCCCGTCGCCGTCACGGTAATTGTTTCGGAACCTCCGGCCGCCGTGAATGTCAGCGCCTGCTTGGAAAGCGTCACTTTCTCTTCTACGGCCTTGAATTTCGGCTTCGTGCGACTGTCGAGAACCACTACTTCCTCGCCGAAAGCGATATTGGTGTCGGCTTTCATGAGTAGCTTGCAGAAGTACAGTTCACTCATGTTGCTTACCTTATCGATCTGTATCACATCTTCGTCATCCTGCAGGTTCACCGCAGCAAACAAGTTGCCGTCTGCATCTGGCGAGCACAGTGTAGCCACGATCACACCGTCGGGCCATGCTGCCAAAGTCTCGATGGCAATGCCTTTGTAGCGCTTGATGTTGACGGCGGTCTCGTCGGCGTTCTTGTTGTCGCGCTTGGTCAGTTCGTCATCGTAGGTGTCGAAATCGGCGATACTCATAAGGATACGCAGGTTCGGGTTGTTACGGATGGCAACGGGGATACGTCCTCTGACTGCCTTGAGCTTGCCTGTCATGGTGGTCTCGGTCGTTGTCACGACAATTACATCGCCATCCTTGGCCATCTGCGTAAGAATACCATCGAAAAGATGGTCGTCGTCATTGCCGTATTCGCCGTTTACATAATGATCTCCCAACTCGAACTTCACCTGTTTGGAAAGGGCCTCCAGCAGTTTGTTCTGTACGTCGGGCGGCAGCTGCGAGAACACGAGGTTTCCTTTCGGTTGGAACTTGCGCCAAATATTTTCGAAGGTTCGGGGATTGAACACCGTAAATGCCATAAAATCCTGAGGGACCAGCTTCTGCTCGGTGTAATCAAAATCACCCTTCGAGTCGTCGACGGTCGGGTTCTCCTTGCGTTTCTGAAGCATCTTGCCTGTTCTTAGACGCGGTACGCTGATAGTTTTCTCCACACCGGGGATCATACAGATCAGCCCCTTTTCCACAATCTCGTTGCCTGTTGCGGCCGTCGTGAGTATCTGCTCCAGCACTTCGCCGGAGTAATTCGTGTTTCTTACTTTTATTGCCATAATATTGTCTTTTTATTTATTGTTATTCGTCGATAATCACTAATCACTCTTCACTAATCATCTTTCACTCATCCTTTTTTTCTGACGATCCTTGATCTCGCTCATTTTCTTTTCCCACGGACTTTCATCGCCGGAAGGATCGATAAGAACATCCTCTATAGCCCTACGCTTAGGCTTTAGTGCGTCAATTGTCTTTTTACCGGCCTCGAAATCACTGTCCAAGAGAGCCTGATAAGCAGGACGGCTTACGACATCGATCCTGCCGTCGGCTTCCGCTGCATCCAACAGGGCTTTCTTTGCTTTGGCCGCTTCTTCTTTCGCTTTCGCTTCAAAATCCTCGTTCTTTTTCTTCAATGCGGCATTCTCAGCCTCCAGTGCGTCGACCTTTACTGCCTTGGCTTCAAGCTGTCCTACGATTTTCAGGACATCCTCATCTGCGCTGCAGTCCTTGAACCGCGCGCTTTTCTTAATACTTTCAAATAAACTCATATCTGTTGTTGTTTGTGGCTTGTTAAGCCGATTACTGAATGTTGTGTATAACTGTTCTATCGTCTGGTCTTCAGGCACTGGCTGCGCATCATAGATGGCGTCGATGAAACCAGCATCCAACGCCTGCTGTGCAGTAAGCCAGTGATCCTGTCCGTCGAAATACCGTGCCTTCACTTCCTCTTCCGTCAGTCCGATACGTTTGGCACACATGGCGCAAAGAGTGTCCTCAAGAGCTTCCAGATCGCTGATACAGGTAGCCATCTCGGATTTGTTGCCCCAGCAACCGCCGTACGGAGAATGAAGCATCAGCCGTGCGTAACGGCTCATCTCCACATGCCGGCCGCACAGGGCTATGACGGAGGCCATCGAGGCAGCAATGCCGTCGATGAAAATACGCACGTCGGCCTTGCAGTTCTTCAGGGCGTTGAAAATGGCGATGCCGGCATACACCTCGCCGCCTATCGAATTGATGCGCACGTCAATGTTTTTATAGGTCGCCTCGGCCTGCAGAAGCTCACGGGTGATGTCTGTACTGCGTACATCTTCATACTCGCCGATCTCACCATAAAGGAGTATTGTACAACCTCCGCCGGCAACAACCATCTGATCTTTGAATTTCTTGCTCATGTCGTTATTTTTTTAAAGTGAAAGAATTTCATCCTTAATCTTTCATCCTTCCTTGCTCTCCGAACTGTAGTACGAACGCGATGGCTGCCGGCACACCGACCAGATAGGGATATACCGTACAGAACCATTCCGGTACCCGTGCCCCTGCAGCCATAAGAGCCGCATTGATGGCGACAGCGCAACCGGATATGCCCATTGACAGGTTACGTATCCGACGGTACAGGCGGGGCGTCTCTGCCTGCCAGCGTTTTTTCAGTATTACAATCAACTTTTTCATCGTCTTACGGATTTGTTTGCAGTGCAAAATTGGGTGTTTTTTTCATGCCGTGCAAATCGCGGTTTTATCATAACGTTTTATACCGTTATCATAACGCCATAAAACGTTATCATGCTTTTCCGTTTTGCGCGGTTGCATTATTATTGCCAATTTTGCAGTAGTTTAATTAGGGAACGATAAAGGAGGGAAGACAAATATTAATCTCTTTTTACTCCTTCACCTTTTTACTTAAAAATAGGAACGATGGCAGAACTGACAAACAACCAAAAGAAAGACTGGGCACGGATGCTTTACCTGAAAGAAAATCTTACGCAAGCCGAAATCGCCGAACGTGTAGGGGTGGCCCGCATTACGGTCGGCCGGTGGGCACAGACAGAGAAGTGGGAAGAACAGAAGGCAGGAATGACCGTCACGCGCGAGGCGCAGATCGCCAGTCTCTACCGACAGGTGGCTGAGATTAACAGAGTCATCTCACTGCGCGAAGAGGGGAAACGTTTCGCCGACAGCCGTGAGGCGGACATTCTTGGCAAGCTCTCGGCGGCTATCCGCAAGATGGAAACGGAGGCGGGCATTGCCGAGATGATCAGTGTGCTCACGCGTTTCGTCGAATGGTTGCGCCCCGTAGACCTCGGGAAAGCGAAGGAAATCGTGCTGCTGGCCGATGCATTTATCAAAGATAACCTGTAAAAGAAAAAACGATGAAACAGACAGACAGAAACGCACTGCTCAACTGGGAGGCGCTTAAAGAAAGTATCATCAAGGCGACGCCGGTAGACCGCTCCATGACGTATACCGAACGCGAGAGGCACCGTGCGTATCTTGAAGCGCACCCCTTGGAGTGGATCGTCTTTTTCTTCGGAATCGATAACAGAGATGAGTTTGCAGAGTTTGCCGACTTCCACAAACGGGCGATACAACGTATCGTCGCACACGACGAATGGTATGAGGTTATCTCTTGGTCGCGGGAGTTGGCCAAGTCGACTGTCGTCATGTTCACCGTTCTTTATCTGGTGCTGACGGGGCGCAAAAGGAATGTCATCCTGACATCCAACACCAAGGACAATGCGATAAAGCTGCTCGAGCCTTACCGCGCTCATTTGGAGTTCAATGAGCGTATCAAGGCCTATTACGGCATTCAACAGAATATCGGCTCGTGGGCGGAAGACTATTTTGTCACTAAGAGCAAAATCGCTTTTCGCGCCTTGGGGGCCGGAGAGTCGCCGCGCGGTACCCGCTACGGTAATGTCCGCCCCGACGTGCTGCTTGTCGATGACTTCGATACGGACAAGGACTGTCTCAACCCCGATATCATCGACAAGCGATGGGACTGGTGGGAACGGGCGCTGTATCCCACGCGGTCCGTATCCAAGCCGACGTTGGTCGTATTCTGCGGCAACATTATCGCCAAGGACTGCTGTGCAGTACGGGCCGGAGAGATTGCCGACCACTGGGACATTATCAATATCCGCGACCGCGAGGGGCGCTCCGTATGGCCCCAGAAGAACACGGAGGAACATATCGACCGTGTGCTGTCCAAAATGTCGACCAAGGCGGCACAGGGCGAGTACTTCAATAATCCCGTATCCGAGGGAGAGATATTCAAAGCGATAAACTACGACAAGGTCCCTCCGCTTTCGAAGTTTAAGTTTTTAGTCATCTACGGTGATCCTGCACCGGGAGAAAATAAGAGCAAGGTTTCGTCGACAAAGGCAGCGATACTGCTCGGCAAGCTCAAGGGCAAGTTGTACATCATCCGCACGAAACTCGACCGTGGACTGAATGCCGAATTCATCGACTGGTACGTGGAGCTCCTCGATATGGTTGACACCGATACGCCGGTGTACTGCTATATGGAAAACAACAAACTGCAGGACCCGTTCTTTCAGCAGGTATTCCAACCGCTCGTTCGTAAGGTACGGCGGGAGCGGAGAAACGACCTGTATATCAGGGGCGACGAGAAACGCAAGGCGGAGAAGTTCGCGCGCATCGAGGCTAATCTTGAACCTATGAGCCGCGAGGGCAATCTGATTTTTAACGAGCAGTATCGCGACGATCCGCACATGAAACGCCTTGAAGAGCAGTTTCTGCTGCTTACCCCGCGTCTGAAATTCCCCACAGACGGTCCCGACTGCGTGGAGGGCGGCAACCGCATCATCGACGATCTGCAGCGCAGGGAGGAGCCGCCTGTAAAAATGCCTCGCAAAATGATACGAACAAGAAATAAATACAGACTATGAGCAGATTTATCGAACTAAAAGACTATGACGCGAGCATCCATCGCGAGATACTCGACGCGCTCACAAGGGCCGACGGCTCTCTTGTGGAGATATGCGAAGACCGTGCCGTCGCAGAGATGCGGTCTTACCTGTCGAAGCGGTACGACTGCGACAGGATATTCGCCGCACAGGGCGAGAGGCGTAACCAACTCGTCCTGATGATGTGCATAGATATCGCCGTATATCACATTTTCTGCATCCATAACCCCATGAAGCTCTCGCAAATACGCAAGGATAGGTACGACAGGGCTGTACAGTGGATCAAGGCGGCAGGTCGCGGCGATATCTCCATCGACGGGGCGCCGCTCGCTCCGGAAGAGGACAGACAGAAGACAGACGCTTTCCGTATCGTGGGTAACCGGAAGAGAACCAACCATTTTTAATATGAAACAGACATGAAACAAAGCAAACGCATAACCATCGGGGGGAACGTTCCCTTCCCGGGACAGAAAACGCCCAGTACGATCGTGCTACGCCAGCCGAAACGCTTCAACATCGATATCTCGGATTTCATGACGGCCGTACAGGCCGCCGAGAATGTAGACTATCCGATGAGATACCGACTGTACGACCTCTATAGCGATATCCTCACGGATGCGCACCTGTTCAGCGTTATCGACCGGAGGATGTCGTCCGTGGCGTCGGCAGACATCTCGTTCATGCGCGACGGCGTTCCCGATGCCGCGATCAACGGGCAGATAGACTCGCCGTGGTTCATTTCCTTGGTGCGCGATATTCTCGGGGCGCGTTTCTGGGGCTTCTCGCTCCTGCAGTTCTACAAAAAGGACGGCTGGATCGACTACGATCTCATTCCGCGCAAGCATGTCGATCCGATAAGAAAACTTATCCTGCGCCGGCAGACGGATATCGCGGGAATACCATGGGAGGAGTACGACAACCTGCTGCCTGTAGGCAGACGGGAGGACTTGGGCCTTCTCGCCAAGGCGGCACCGTGGGTGATCTACAAGCGCAACGATGTGGCCGACTGGGCGCAGTTTGCAGAGATTTTCGGCACGCCCGTCAGGGAATATATCTACGAGACGGACGACGATGATGCAAGAAGACGGGCCATCGCCGACGCAGAGGAGGAGGGTAGTTTGGCGGCGTTCATCCATGCCAAGGATACGGAGCTGCATCTTGTGGAAAGCGGTAATAAATCCGGTTCATCAGACCTGTACGACAAGTTCTGTCAGCGCTGCAACAACGAGATTTCGAAACTCTTCCTCGGCAACACACTCACCACAGAGTCACAGACGCACGGCACGCAGTCACTCGGTACGGTGCACAAGAAGGAGGAAGACAAACTGCTGCGCGACGATCAGAAGTATATCCTCAACGTGCTTAACTACGATATGACGGATATCTTTCAGGCAATGGGTATCAACACCGATGGCGGAAAGTTCGTGTTCGTCGATCCTAAATATACCGACCTGCAGTCCAAGATATCCATACTGACGCAGCTGAAGAACTCATTCGCTCTGCCCATCGACGACGACTACCTGTACAACGAGTTCGGCATCGATAAGCCGAAGAATTATGACAGCCTCAAAAACGACGGTCGGAAAACGAAAAACGAGAAAATGGTCGGTATTGCTGCAGAGAAAACGACAGAAAGACAAGAACCCGTACAGGATAGTGACGGAGAAATGCAGAAAAACGGTAAAAAGACGGGGCGCGCACGGCTCCGGAGACTCTCGGACGCGTTTCGCCGTTTTTTCGTCCGCGCCCCGCATGGCGGGGCTCCCTTAGACTGGTAGTCGACCGTCTCTACGAAATCAGAGACGGACAGAGCGGTGGTGTCTCGACGGGGTTTTCGTTTGACGGCGATGTACTCAAGCGGGCGCTCAAGCACATATACAGCACAGAGTTCCATCCCATGACCGAGATCGAGGAAAACCTTTTCGATGAGTTCTGGAAGATATACAACAGAGCTGCTGCCGAAGGTTTTGAACAGTCTGGAGTTCCTCTTCCTGCCGGAGAGGGATTGGGAAGCGAGGCGTCCTTTTTCCGCGGCAACGCCGTCTTCGCGGCTTTCAAGGTGCACCGCATGCAAAACGATATGGCGGCGTTGCTGTTGGATGAAAACGGCGACTTAAAACCGTTCGAACAGTGGTTAAAGGATGTGAGCCCCATCGCCTCACACCAGTGCCGAAGCTGGCTGCGCACAGAATACGACACGGCAGTTCTCAGGGCGCGGCAGGCGGCGGACTGGCAGCAGTTCCGGAGGGAAAAGGATATATTGCCCAACCTCAGGTGGATGCCCTCCACAAGCATACACCCGGGAGCGGATCATAAGGTGTTCTGGGGTGTAGTCCGTCCCGTTGACGATCCGTTCTGGGACGCGCACCGGCCGGGCGACAGGTGGAACTGCAAATGCTTTCTCTCGTCCACCGACGATCCGGCGACGGAGCTGCCCGACATCCCAGACGAAAGTCTGGCGGAGAACGGTCCGCATGCAGGCCTTGACAACAACCCGTGTAAGGACGGCAGACTTTTCTCCGACACGCATCCCTATATCGCCGGAGCCTACAAGGGGGCGAAAAAGGCCGTGGAGAGATTCGTAAAGCAGCTGGAAGAGAAAGACAAGTACGAGCCGGACCGAAAGTTCGGCGAAAGGTTGCAAATCAGCACGGCGGCAGACAAAACGGAGCTTAAGGAAAATATACGTGCCGCAAAAGTTCTGCTGTCTTCGTTCACCGATATGACTGTCAAGATACGCCCGCATATCCTTGTGCATGGGCGGAAGAACCCCGAATATGAAATCGACGGATTTATTGCAGACCGTAAGGGGATTGAGAGTGAGAAAGGTATTGCTTCCGCCTTTAAAAAAGCGATCGGGCAGGGTTGCGAGATTGTAGTGATAGATATCGATGCAAAGATGCAGCGCCTGAATGTCAGACGTTTGGCAGGACACATCTATTGGAGAAAAAGAGATTTTGAAAACGGAACGATAAAGGCTTGCTATGTTATATCCGCCGGAAAATCCGTGAAAATAGATAAGGCTGCGGACACAAAAGAAAAGATAATGAAAATCTTGGAAAAATTAAAGCCGTAAATGATTACGGCTTTATTCGGACGGTGCAGCTTGAAGTCATCGCGCCTTGTATGCACTCGCATCCGATGCAAATATACAAAATAATTTGATACAAACAAACAAAATCATCAAAAAATGAAGACATTCTATGGATATGACGGGATTTATAAGACTGCTGCAAAGCAAGAAAAAGGAAACCGACGATCTGATACACCGTAAGTTCCCCGTTAAGGCGGGACGCATGGCCAAGGATCATTTTCAAGAGAATTTCCTACGGCAGGGTTTTGTTAATGGAGGACTGTATCCTTGGAAAAAAACGAGGCGGCAGCTGTCGGGCGGCGGTGCCGAGGCGGGCTACGGTGCATTGCTCTCTGCTCGAGATCGTCTATTCGGATCGATCTCCTATGCTCCGGGAGATGCCCGTGTCACGGTGTACAGCCAACTGCGGTACGCACCCCTCCATAACTGGGGAGGGTGTGTCTCGCCGCAGGTTACGCCGCAGATGCGACGCTTCGCATGGGCTATGTATTACAAAAGTGGCGGTAGGAAAGGACGGCAGACACCCGAGGCGGATCGATGGAAAGCGCTTGCCCTGACAAAGAAACAAAGGCTGAATATCCATATCCCGCAGCGGCAGTTCTTGGGCGGAAGCCGTGAACTTACAAAAAAGATCAGAGAGAAAATGGAAAAGGAAATCCGTGCCGTAATCCTCAAATGATAGAACAATCCGGCCTGCGAGCGAAGCGGGTATAACTCCCGCTAACTTCTTTATTTCTAAAAATAACTTAAAAAATAAAAACAATGGAACAAATCTTTTTGAATATCCTGAAGCAGATATCGACGGAGCTACCGCAACTCTCGCTCGTGGACGAAGACTACGGGCAGCTGGAGACAGATGAAGATACTTACCCCGTCACATTTCCATGCGTATTGGTCGGCAATATCGACACGGACTGGAAAGACCTCGGTTTCGGGGCGCAGAAAGGGATAAGCCGCATGACGGTACGCTTGGTCATGGACTGCTACGACGACACGCACGTGTCTTCCGGTTCGGAAGCAAAGATCGCAGAACGCCTGCAGACGGCGAACGAACTGTACCGGGCACTGCAGGGATTTGTCTGCGATGAGAACATGGGACCGCTGAACCGCATCAAGAGCCGCGACTATACGATCGCCCACGGCATCAAAGTCTATGAGCAGATATACACCTTCGAATACCACGACGAAATAAAAATGGAAATGTAGGAAAGCAAAAGGGTAAAAAAGACAGAAAAGTAAAAATAGAGAGGCATATTCTTGTTTTTTATCTCCATGTTCCTTTACCTTTTATTTTTCTCTTTACTTGAACAGTTCCAGCTGGCGAACCGTCAGCTTCGGTTTGCGGATTTTCGGTTTTGGAGCAACGGCGAGGTCTTTCAATTCGCGGCATTTGCGACGGATGATCTGCATGATCCGCTCCTCGGAGATGAAAAATTCCTGTTCCGAAAGGATATGCAAAGCATCATCGAAGCGCAACCGCTCGTGCTCCGTCCAATAATAGTAGCGGCGACACAACTTCTCATCCCGCTTTTCGATCAGTTCCTTGTTTCTGCCTTTCGTCATACGCAATTGCAAATATAACGAAAAGTTATTAAACATCAAGCGATTGCAAGGTATTTTTATCGTTTCCGAAAGAAAAAGGCACCGATCCGTGTGCTCGCGCACATAAATCGGTGTCTTATCACAAAATAAACGGCTTTTATTTATCCTTGCTTTCCTACAGCCTGCAGAAGCTCGGCTCGATACGTGTCCATACGCCCGTGTCCGTGTTGCGCTTGTGGAAGTAGTAGTTCACGGCATTGCGCTGTATCACGTTAGCCTCCTTGAACAGCCGCATGATGTCGGAGTATTCTTCGTCGAACTTGTCCTCGAGCTCGTAAAGTTTGGAAATGCTCTTATAGTCGAGGTCACCCATCTTGTTGCGCTCGAGCAGCGTCATAGCCATCTGGTACATCGGATCGTCAGCACCTTTCTCGCTCTGTTGCATGTAACGTTTCAGGTAATCGATCAGGCGCTCTGCTGCGAGGTCGGCTCGCTCGTCGAAACTTTTCACTTTGTTGCTTTTCACCTCTAACCGGAAATTGCCGTCCGTGATGGTGTAGCTGCGCTGATCGCTCTTCTGCACTTCTCCGTACTCACGTATCACGCCGATAAACCCCTCCGTTTCCTTGGCGAGCCACTCGCGGAAGTCCCTGACGTTTTCCGTCAGTATCATCAGTTTTGTTTCCACATCGTTCATGAACTCCGCACGCATGGCCTCGTAGGCCTTGCGCCGCTCGATACGGCTCGTACGTTCATCTTTCTGGAGCTCGGCAAGCAGTCGTGCCCGTTCTTCCTTGCTCAATTCGGCGATATTCACCGTCTTTTCCTGTTTTGTCGTTTCCATTGCTTTGTCCTTTCTTAATTTTTAGTTGTCAATTCTTTGTTGAATATAAATGTATATTGCACTGTGGAATTGCAATTCTGTTGTTCCTGTCGTTTTATTCCCCCTTTGCGCTCTATCATCCGTAGCTTTACGGACAAGGCCTCGAGCTCCTCAGTGTCGATCTTGTGGAAAGGCTTGCCTGCAAGCCGCGGGTGCATACAGAAATTATCCACTCTCGCCCAGTCGGTGGTATCCACGCCCAAGCGCTGCATGAGCTTCAAGCACACGCTGCGACGTTGTTTGAGCTCTGCATACCGTGCCTGCCTGATTTTCTCTTGGGTATTCATACCCGTAAGGTCTTCAAGGGCGGAACAGAGGGCATCGTATTCTATGCGGCGTATCTCGCGTAGACTCTCCGTCCTGCCGTTCGTGTATTGTGAAACGACACTTTTCTTAAATTCCTCGCGTTGATCGTTATCTCCAAAGGAGAGATGTCGCAGCAGCCCATAGAAGCGGGCGAAATTGGTTACTTCCTGCATGGTATCTCTTCATTTTCGTTCTTAAGAATCATATTGCAGCCGAGAAGTTTAATACTCGATGAGAAACGTACCACAGAGTTATCATCGATATCGAAATGTACTTTACCTTTTTCTACCAGTTGCTGCAGTCTATTCTGTACATTTTCTTTCAGTTCTTTTCTTTCTCTTTTCGTCGGATACCCGCCGTTGAAGCCAAAGGCTTGACTGTACACTATTTTGACATTTCCATTGATTACCGACCAGCGAACGGTAATCACGCCGACACAGTTCTTTGGATGACTTACCGCTCTTCCCATAACTTTTCCTCCTTCCAATCTTTATAATTCTTACGGGCATTTGCCACGGCTTCCGGCAGCGTGCCCTTGATATCGTTTACCCCGAACAGTGGGATACCGTTCACGCAGGTGTACAGTTCGCCGTTAAATTCCATCACCTGCACAGCCTGCCGTGCCTCTGCGTCGAGTAGCGCCTGACGCTTCGCCTCGATACGTGCCGCATGCTCTTCGTGCCACACCTGAAGGCGTTTTCTGATTGTTTCGAAAAAATTGTTCATAACTTTGTAATTTTAATCTATGATCGTATATTTTATTAAATCGTTGCAATAAATAGAAAAACCTCTCTTCTGACCTTCACGTATAGCAACCACACGTGCATTCCCTAAGTACCCAAATAATTTTTGTTGATACCGATCTAATACTTTATATCTTCTCTTATCTTTTTCTATTGTCATTCCTACACGAACCGGCATGCCGGATGAGTCGACTAAATATTTATCTAAGAAAGCATCCTTTAACTTCTCGATTTTTATTTTCAACGGTAGTATTTCCCGCTTCTCTATTGCTTCTATTTCCTTATATATTTTAGATACAGATGCGGTTAGTATCTCTGCGTCTTTTCTACGTTCTATCTCATCCATTTTAATTTTATTTTAAATTATCTCAAAACAAACTCAATTGATCTCCGGGCTGTCTTACTATCTCCAGTCGGCAATCCGGATTTCTGATGTTACATAACGTATCTTCATCTATATTGTTGAAACCGTATCCGTGCTTTTCAAAATACTTTAACGGACATTCTATCAGGTCCGCCTTGATATGGCAATGGGGAGGCTGCGGAACTTCTGCCTGTGCGGTGAGCCATTCTGGAGGTGAACACCTACAATCCGATATAACGGAAGTAACCTGATATAAACGTCCCTCGCAGCACTCTTCATGTCCTATCCAATGAACTCTGAATTTATCGCCGACATGTATCATTGCTTATTGTTTTTCGCTTGCTTTCCACTCGATAGTTACCACGGCATCGAGCTTACCGCTGCCCTTGCAGATAGGACACTCCATTTTATAACGTTCCTGCCACGGATCGTCCACCTGCCACAGATAGCCGTTGCCCTGACAATACTGGCACTTGTGACCGTTGCTCTCCACTTGCTCGCTCATCCGTCCGCCGGAGATAAGCAGGCGAGGCTCGATCTCGATAATTCGTCTTTCCTTGCTCATATTCACTGTATTTCTAATTGTACATGGAAATAAAACTCTCTGCACAGGCGTTTCACCTGTATAATCTTAAAAGGCTCTGTATCAAAAGGGAAAAATATTGTTCTCTCTCGTGTCTGTATCCGCACGCCTTTCTTTCGTAATCTGTACAGCAGGTTGTCTCGCTTACTTGCCATAGTTTTATATTTTATAGTTTTACTTCATATCCCGTAGACACTCCCCTCCTTGGGAGGGGGCGGGGGAGGTCCCGCCCCAATATAACTCAGCTCGCTCTGCCCAAACGGTATAATACCCTTTGTTGCCGAAATACCTGCCCTTGCTAATAGCCCTGTATCCCTCCACCCATATCTTCAGACTGGCATCATACATTACGCTCACGGAAGGTCTTCCCGAAGGCAGATTGCCGCTTGCCTGACTGACAAAGACGAGCAGCTTGTTCTTATGCCGCTCCTTGAACGACAGATAGTCCTTGAAGCTCATCTGGGTATACTGAAAACTGTCTATTACGATGATGTCAGGGCTTTTCCGTTTGTTCAGTCGAGCACTGAGGTCTTCCATGCTTTCGTTCAGCAGCACGAACCGGCGGGCCACGTCGGCCATACCCACGCGAACGAAAGCATTTTTCATGGTCAGGGATGTACCCTCCTCAAGACTGTCATAGGCTACGCGGCCGAACCTTGCCAGCTCCTTGCAGAGCTGCAGCACAAAGGTTGTCTTGCCGCTGCCGCTACGCCCCCAGATGAACCATACCCCGTTTCTCTCCGGCTCGCCGAAGGCTTCTGCCCACTCACCGCCGAACTTGAACGTTTCCTTTTTCATGTTCAGTACGTCTGAAACGGACAGGGCGCGTGGCAGCGGCTTGTGCTTCTGCAGCCACATCTCTTTCTCCAGTTCTCGGGCACAGAGCCTTAGTTCGCTGTTGGTTTGCGTCAGCTCGGAAATACCCTGCGCAGCATCTTTTTTATATTGTTTCGTCATTATTCGAATACCGTTTAAATGTCGTTCAACCGACTTTAAAAGCATAATTATCTGCTCTGCTCTTTTGTCGGGGCAGAGCCACCGGTCCGTTTTGCTCTGTGCACGCTTTTCTTTACTCTACGCAGGTCGAATTCGAATTCCTCTGAGTCTTTCACCACTTCCGAGATATCCGCTCTGTCTGTCACGCCGTTGGCCTTGCAGATGGCGGCCACGTCTTGCGGCGATGTACACTCGAGGTCGAAGAACCGGCGACCGATACGGCTGTGTATCTCATTATAGCCGCATTTGTTGTAACGCAGTCCGTTTTGCATGCGCCGCTTGATGTAGCTCGTTGAGAAAAAGACGATGCCGCATTTGTCTTCCAGACGGTTATATAGGTCGATGAAATAATGGAACACGCGTTCGGGCAATTTATCTGCCTCGTCGAAAATGAGCAGCGGACTGTCCATCTGTACAAGCCCGTCGATGATGCGGTCGAGTAGTTCTCTGATACTGTAGCCTTCCGTCCTGAGACCGGTGCGCTTGGCGATCTCGCGTATGAAGTCGCTCTTGCGCATGTCTTCCGAGCAGAGTATATAGAATACCTCCGCATGTTCCTCTGTATACAGACGGGCCGCGGTTGTCTTCCCGCATCCGGCCTCGCCGACCATCCATGTGATATTTTTTGCTTTCTGTGCGTCTCGCATAACGTAGCTCATTTCCTGAAACGGCAGCGTCTCCACTATTTGCCATGCACCCGTGTCCGCCATACCGATCTGCACGCCGATGTTGCGGAACATCTCGTCCGATATGTTCTCCCACTTTCCGCCCAGAATGCTGCTTACGGTGCCGCTGCTCGTACCCGTAAGGCTCTGCGCCGCTTTGTTCTGACTCGGAAACTTAGCCGCATACATGCGCAGCCGTTCCTGAACGTTCTGCTTTTCGCTGCTTGTCAACTTTCTCATGATCTTGTTATTTTTTAAGCGTTTAACTTGTATTTTTCTCCTTCTTCCTGAGGAGGAGGAAATTTATTAAAATTTCTCCGCCGTTTTCCTAAAGTCTACCGTTATAACTTCCGTATCCTCCCAGTCCACAAGACTTGCCTGCTTGGTAGCTCTGCCTAACTGGTATTCCTCAGGCGGGCGGCGGTAAACACCCGCTCTCCGGTCGATCTGACGCTGTTCTTCCGCTGTGATACCCTTCAGCTTCGGCGTACGCAGCCCAAGCTGCTCCGGCTGCACGCCGTGCTCTTTCTCTATCTGCCTACCTGCCACTTGCCGTTCCATACGGTCTTCGAGGTTAGCCTGCTGTTCTTGTCTTATAAAGCCGGCTTCCGCCGTCTGCTGTTCCTGAATAGCGCGGTGGATCAATATGTAAGGCTCTGCAACGCGTTCGAACCGCAGACTGCCGTCGGCCTCTTTCCGGTACAAACGTATACTGCTGAAATCGTAGGGATCGTACATCACCGTGAAATGCTCGTAGGTGTGCTTCCGCCGCCATTCGTGGTCGGGAACGCCCGGGGCGCTCACTACTTCGTACGCCCTCTTCTTTCCCTTGATGGTCACGCTGATGCCTTGGTCGGTAAAGGTACTCATTCGCTTGGCCGTCACCCAGAACATGTCCACCATATCATGCACGGTCACTTCCTGCGTTTCCTCGTTCACGCTCTGCCGGTATGCTTCCATGCGGCTCACTCCGTAGACGGGGTGCTTCATTTCATTCCACTCCTTGGTGGCGACGGCATAGGCGTTCTTCAGCTCGGCAAGGGTGTATAGACGGTCTTTGTTCGCCTCGACGAATTCGAGGTTAGGACGACTGCTCTGTTTCTTGGCCGTTATGTTCTGTCCGGTGAAGCGCCAGTCCTTGTGCAGCACCTGCTGCTGAAACCTGCTAAATACGGCCTCGATGGTTTTCGACTCGCCGTTATAGGGCATCGTCGCCCTGTGTATATAACATATCTTGTCCAAAAAGCCCTGTTCGCGCTTTCCTCTCTGAGCAAGGGATGTCGGTAGCGGGCTGTTCAGCTTCTTGTGTCCGCCTTGGTTGTCATGTACGATCTCGTAAGGCTTGTGCAGGCTCTTCTGTATGGCCATGCGATAAGCGTGGTACTGCGCCTCGTAATCCTCCGTAGCGCTGATGTGATACCCCAGCATCACCTCGCTCATGGCATCAATGACCACATATACCTGTGTCGTACGCACGCTGCCTCTCTCATCTCTGTAGTAGAGGTTGAGTTTCGTGCCGTCGCCGTACCACAGGGCATCCCTTTTCACAGGGAGGGAGGTTCTGTGCTTGCGCCCGTATCTCTGCCGTGCAGCCTGCTCGCCGTAGACGGCGTCGTACCAGAGAGGTTCTATTGACGGACTGTTCAGCCAGCGCTTCATGCCGGCAAGACTTTTTAAGGGTTTCCAGCCGTTTTCCTCCGCACGCCGGTTTGCCTCTTCAAACAGCTGTCGGTCGGTATATACCGGCACGCGGCAGCGTTTCAGAGCGATAAGCAGGCGGCCGAAAGCATCGGTAATCTTCTGCGTGTTCATATTGCCCACCTTGCCGCTGACCAGACTTGTATAGCCTTCTGCCTTGAAAGCCTTGAGCTTCGCTTTCAGGCGGGCGGCGCTCTGGGGCAAGGTATGGCCGTAAACGTCGCGCAACCGTTCGGAACACTGGCGGATCACTTCCCATGCGTCGCCCATCGTGGCGTTCAGGCTCTGACGGATAGCACGCCGGCGGCTCATCATCTTCAGTAGCTCCTGTAGCACGCTCGCATTGATGGTATATTCCTCTATCAGTTTGTCGGTCAGCGCGGTCTTTTCGCCGTTCTTCTCGTAAACGAACGCCTCATACCACTCTCGCGCCTTGCTGTCGAGTTTCATGTTCTCTTTCATCATAGCTTCTTTTATCATCTGTTCGGGATCGCCATATTTTGCAATGAACTTCTCCCTATATTTCACCGGAAGGGAACTCCATGCGTAGAGGGCATAGCCGCCCTCGCCGCCAAACTTATGCACGCGAGCGATCTTGCCGTGGGAAGCGTAAACCCACAGTGTACCTTCTTTGATTACAGGCTCGCTGCCATCGGTTAACTCCCGACTCGTCACGCACAGTATCTTATTGAAATATTCCACTCCTTGATTGTTTTTGATTACCTTTGCGGAAAAATCACCGCAATGGAAAAATACTCTTTATATGCCGGTTCTTTATAATTCTTAAAAAGTGGCCGTTTTATTCATAGCCCTAAACTTTACAGGCTCATCGCCATTTGTTCAACATCGTGCGACAACGCCATGAATTCCGGTATGTCCAGCCTCTGTTCGCGACGGCATTCCCTGCCGTCCACAAGCACCCGTGTACTTCCGTCATTGCGGTCATACACCAGCTGCACCCGATTGCCAAAGTGCAGCGTCATCGTTCGTGCCGTTTCCTCATGCGTCGTTTCCACCTCTTCGGGTTTCCAGTTAGCAACACCACCCAACTGCTGCAGGGCTGTGAAGCGTATCTTTCTCGCCAGTTCACTGTCGCTTTTGAAGTTCAATGCCTTCCAGACCATCGGATTTGTGCACTTGAACACCTTCCTGAGGTGTGCCTTGGCCTTCTCGCTTACAAAAATCTTCTTTTCCATACTTTTATTTTTATAATTATTGTCTTCTCATTGTGCGAGCACAGGGAGTCGAACCCTGCGGTAGCGACCCGGCAGTCCGTGCTGCCCGCTTTGTTATTCTACAATCCATTACCTTCTGTCTTTTTCGCACGCCGTCTAAGAGATGCAAAAACAATATTTCTAATTTGGAAGCATATCCAATACGCATCGTCGCGAAAACAGGAATCATGATCCTCTCCTGCGCTACGCATGTCTTTTATTATCTCACACAGTGCATCATGCAATGCATCTAAATTTTCAACACTTACTTTGTCTAAAAGAGTATCGTTCATATTCTTTAATTATTAAAATTTGCAAATCACCCCCGTTTTTCGTATCTTTGGGCGCTGTTTATATCATTAACACGTTGCAAAGATAATACGCATTTGCGAATAAACAAAATTATTCCGCAACTATTTTACGCAATAGCGCAAAAATAATTGAAAAGATGGACATAAATAAACGCTTTGAAGCTATAATTAACTCCGTTTACAAAGGCAACCAGAGTGCTTTTGCAAAGGCTATCGGGGTTACGCCTACTGTAATTGCCAATGTGGTAGGTACAAGGCAAGGTAAGCCTTCTTTTGATGTAATTACTAAAATATGCGCAAATGCGAATGTGTCTGCGGAATGGTTACTGACTGGCGAGGGTGATATGCTGAAATCTGTACGGGAAGAGCCACAGGTCGAAGTCAAGCCCATACATCAGCCACGGAGCACGGAAAAGAAAGAAGAAACTCAGGTGGTCTATCTCTACGATTTCGAAGCATCAGCAGGATTGCGTTCGCTTTTCGACAACAGCCGGCAGAACATCATCGACACCATCAAAATACCCAACCTGCCCAAGTGTGATGGCGCAATCCACATCGTCGGAGATTCTATGTATCCACTCCTCAAGTCGGGCGACATTATATTATATAAGCAGATGCCACTCGACATCAATAATCTGCTGTATGGCGAAATGTACCTTCTTTCGTATGATATTGACGGCGACGACTACATCGTGGTAAAATATATCCGCAAGTCAGATAAGGGTGAACCGTACATCACACTCGAATCAGAGAACCCCGCACACGCCCCGCGCGACATCGACTTCCATCGTGTAACGGCCCTTGCACTTGTCAAAGCCTCCGTACGCATCAACTGCATGATATAATAGAGTTACAGTTATAACCTAAAAAGGCAGACTATGGGTGATATAAGCAGCTATGTGCAAAAAACAGCAAGGATTAAACGAATTCATTATTTAATTAATGACATAGAAGGGCTTAAAGGATATGAAATCTTTGCGCAATCAGATAATATACTCCAGCAATTGAACACAACACAGGAATACTACCGCCAGATGCCACCTCCAGAATCTTAAACCATAAGGGGATATACCCTCTATAATGCGACACACGCATTTTTTATCGATTTTTTATCGTAAATATAGCCATAAATCCTGATGTGTAGGGTGTTTTTGCTTGGTTACTTTTTATGGGTAATGTGGCATTAAGCCCCTCCGAATGCGGAATAAGCCCCCCCCTAAAACCGAAAAACGGACGGTTAAGAAGTTATTTTTGTCTTTATGTGGTAGCGAATGTGCCCGAAACTATGTTAAAACAGTTAAGGTAACTATTAAGGTAACTTGTACATTTCGTTTTTCAAAGTTAAGGTAACTATTAAGGTAAGTGTTAAGGTAACCCTATTTTTATCCCTAAAATCATCCTCATTGTGCCCCGTAAAATAATAAAAACGGCTTCCAACCGTTCAAATAAAAGTTGAAAACCGTTTAAATGTTGATAAATCAGCGTTTTAGCTGTTCAAACCTGTCGCTTATTTGTCGCCTTTGACCGTATCAGTTCTCCGGCTATGATGTACGCCTTCTTGTTTAACACAACGCCCCCTTTGCTCAATCCTGCGCGTTCCAGTGAGCACTGCTTTATCCCTATCTCATCCGCCGTTAGAACGCTGTATATCGCAGGAATGGAGCCGAAGTAGTAATTCTTCCGTCCCTGTATCAGATGTACGTGTATTACTTTTGTCATAATCGTCTTATTTTGCTGCAAATATACAAAATAATAACTATATACGATATTTTATAAAATGAAATTATAAAATATCAATGAAATAAGACTTTAAGCAATAATGAAACTCCTCCAATATTTTTGCTCGTAAACCCATTGTAAAACATCGTTGCTATGCAAGTATAATGATGATGGTATCAATCTTCATAAAAGGTAAAAAATCGAATACTCACCTATAAAATCGCCTATTGATCATTCTCATGTAACATTTATCATTCAAACACCATTCAAATTCAATTCGAATGTAACACAAATGTAAGACGAATGTAACATCTCGTTTTTATCTATGCTTTTCTGCAGAATAACGTAACTTTCTGTTTTTCAAATATTCTCGTCATTTTCACAAAATCTTGTTTTATCACATTTCGTTCTATCCCCCTTATATGCTGCTCGGTTAGACCGGTTATCTATCGGGCATACGGGTTACGTCTATCACACATAAACCATACATTTAATAAAAATATCTTGTAGCTATATCTCGACCTATCCCATCCCCTTTTTTGAAAGAGAATGTTACATAAAATCCGATATTTATATTCCAAAAGAATCCAGACGAACCAAGTCTCCACTATACAGCGTGCACTTTCCTTCCATAAAAAGAGGTGGGGAGGAGGTTGCACGCCACACCGAAATGCCATCGCTCCCCTCTGTGTCTCCCCTTTCCAAGGGGAGTGGTATCGCCACTCGTAAAGCCTGCAAGGTATATTCTCTCTCCACAAGGGAGGAGTTAGAGGGGGGTGCAACCGGTATCAGGCAGCCCCGTTTATCATTATTCATTCATTTTTCATCCATATATCGCATCTTTTATATATCTTTGCCCTACTAAAAAATGCGATATGAGAAAAGTTTTACTGATGATAACGGGCATGCTGATGCTCGCAGCCTGCCAAGAAAGCCTCGAAGACCGTGCTGTACGCGAGGCCAAAGAGTACACGGAAAAGTTTTGTCCCACACCGGTTGTCAACTACACACGTACCGACAGCATGTCTTTCGATAAGCCTACAAAGACTTATCATTACTATTGTTCGCTCACAGGAAAGATGGATAACGCCGATATCATTAACAAACATAAGAACGAGATAGAACAACAACTGGTGCAGGCCATTAAAGACGACACGTCTATGAAGCTGTATAAAGAGGCGAACTTCAGCTTTGCATACCTGCTGCGTTCGGCTAAAAATCCCCGAAAAGTGTACTTCCAAACCACCATAACGCCCAAGAAATACAAGCAGTAAAGGGCAAATAAAATTACTTGCCCAAGAATTTACCGTTGATATATTTGGTAAACTTCTCTTTATACAAGTCGCCTATGGGCAGATAGGTATTGCTGTCCAAGATGATACGGTTCTTGTTTACCTCCACAATCTTGTGCAAGTTTACGATATAGGAACGATGGGTACGCATAAATAAGTGCGGGGGCAACTGCTCTTCAAGTTTCTTCATGCTCAGCAAGACGATAAGAGGACGCTTGTCGTCTATATGTATTTTGAGGTATTCACTCATGCCCTCGATGTATCGTATCTTATCTATTTCTACACGAACCACCTTGTGTTCCGTCTTAAAAAACAGGGCATTATCCGTATCGACCTGCGAAACTTCCGCCGTTAGTTCAAGGTCGTACTGCTTCTTTACCTTATTGGCAGCACGCATAAACTCATTTAATCCGAACGGTTTAAGCAAGTAATCCACGGCATCTACCTTATATCCTTCGACAGCATACTCGCTGTATGCGGTGGTAAACACTATGATGGGACGCACGGCAAGCGACCGTACAAAATCCATACCATTAAGGTCTGGCATGTTTATATCCAAGAAAATGGCGTTTACTTCATCCGTTTCTAACACCTTCTTTGCCTCGATTGCACTCTGACATTCGCCTATGAGTTCAAGAAAGGGCACCTTTTTAATGTAAGCGGCAAGCTGCTGTAATCCCAACGGCTCATCGTCGATAGCTATACACTTTATCATGATTTATGTTGTTCTTTATACGACAAGCTGCGATATATCTGCCAAAGGAGCATCTAAAAACACCTCATAAGCGTCTTCGTTATCGCTGATTGTCAAAGTAAAATCTTCTCCGTAAAACAGGTCTAACCGCTTCCTGACGTTCTCAAGTCCTACCCCTCCGTCCTGCGCATCGGCATTTTTATGCTTGCTGTTGCGGCATACGAAAGTGAAACGCTCTTCGGTAAACGTCATCGCAATGCTGATAAACGACTCCTTCCGGTAACTCACACCGTGCTTGAAAGCATTTTCTACAAAAGTTATAAGCATCAACGGCAGTATTCCTTTATCGGGTATATCATCGGGAATGGTTACGCTTATGCTCACTTTATCGGTAAAACGCAGCCTCATAAGGGTAATATAATTATGCAAAAACCGTATTTCGTGCTGCAACGGCACAATGGTCTTGTTGGCTTCGTAAAGCACATAACGCATCATCTTCGACAGTTCCAAGATGGTTAGCTTTGCCTTGTCGGGATCGATATCTACCAACGCATGAATATTGTTCAGCGTATTCATGAAGAAATGAGGGTTGATCTGATACTTCAAATACTCCAGTTGTTGCTCCAAATTCTGCTTCTCTAACAGTGCCATTTCCTTCATGTCGTCGTCTGATTTGAAGTAAAGTTTCACGCCAAGATTCATTCCTACCAGCAATATGAGCATGACGGAAGCGATGATAGGTCGTTCGCCCAATATCAACGGAGGATGAAAGAACGGGGCTTCGCCTGCCGGATGATGAGGCATTCTCTTTCCATCCGGCTCATACGCCCCGCTCTCGCATGTCGTCTCCCCCGCCATCGGAGGTACCTTGTCTCTCCTGTCAAACGGCTCTCCGGCATACATCTCTCTGTCGTGAATGCCCCGCATATCCCGCTCATCGGGCTTTTGCAGGCACTGTACTACGAAGAACAATACCACCAAACAGCCCACCGAAGAGAGATACAATGCCCTCCTGTGTCGATATACCAATATGGGTGCGAGAACATAGTTATGGAGCAAAAACACAAAGAGATAAAGAGCGAAGCTTTTCCACACGCGAAATATTTCATACCAATCGAACTGCATGTCGGCATTCTCCTCCATCCTGATGTACATACTGAGTATGGGCGACAGGAAAAGAGCCAGCCAGAGAATAAGGTAGGTAAGGTTTTCTTTGTAATTACGTGAACGTGTTGCCATGCTTTTTCTTTAGAGTTGACGATTACAGATGGGTAGACCGGCAGTTGTACAAATGGTGCAAAAGCAAAAAACAGGCCGTTCGGAACGGCCCGTTCTATTACCATCGTCTGCCTCCGTTTCCGCCCATACCGCCCGTAGAACTGCCTACCGAAGAGTATGGAGAGGCAAGCGAAGAGATGGTGGCAACAGTACTTCCGGAAGAAGACAGTGTGGCTTCTGTAATCAAACCGTGCCAATCTGTGCCCGTTGCAGTAGCTCCGGAACTGATAGTGTAGCTGTTTCCCGTGCTCAAACTCGGCGAAGAAATTAGGAACACTGCCGTCCCGTTATAAGAACGTCCCATTTCAAAAGTCAGAATATTGGCGCTGCTGCTGTTGAGAGCCAACGTTGTACCGCTGGCAACACTACCTCCATAGACAATTGAAGGCTGCTTACTGCTGCTCGCAGGATAGGTTGTACCGCCGCCGACAGCTACGAACGTACCACCGTTAACATAGAGATTGTAACCTTCGGCAGCATCGAGACCGACCTCAGGAGCTGCAGCTCCGTAAGCTACAGTAGTTCCCCCTTCCATATACAAATTCTTATTAGCATCGAGACCGTCATTGTTTGTCGAGAACGCATATACCCATCCGCCCTTCATATAAAGGTTTCCAGCAGAGTTCAACGCATCATCATAAGCATATACTTCTATGGAACCGCTCGTGATGGTCATATCTCCTTTGCTCTCAATTCCCTCGGCTCCTTCGCCTCCAGTGGCCCTTACCGTCACACTTCCACCATTGATAGCGATGTCGCCATCGGCTTTTATGCCTTTTGGCTTAGAGTCGAGACTGCTGTTATAGGTATAGGTGCTGCCCGAAGTTATAACCTTTACGGTTCCATCATTGATGATAATCTGCTGATCTCCACTAATTCCTTTACCTCCAGAACCCGTACTTTTACAATATAGTTCGCCCCCATTCATCGTTAATGTGCTGTCTGCTTTCACGCCGGCACATGCACTTACGTCGTTATCACTGCTGTCGTATTCTCCTCCGCCTGTCGTAATAACGGTGGTACGCCCGCCGTCTATCTGTACATAACCGTCGGAAGAAAGTCCCTTAGATGCCGTTGCCGTCGTCTCTACATTGATAACACCGCCCTTAATGAGAATACCGTCGTTAGCCTTGATACCGTTCCCTGCGGTAGACATTACATAGATATTGGTATTCGGACGTATCATTATATAATCGTCAGACGCTATACCTGCCTTCGCATTAGCAGAGACACGTAGCTTTCCGGTGCCGCTGAAAAGGAGCTCACCCTCGCTGAACAGCGTGCCTTTTTGGTCTTCGGAACTCGATGCATACGATGTTCCGTCGCTGATAGTATTGGTAGTTCCGACCGCAAGGTTTACGTAGCAGCGCTTGCCTACTTGTATATTAATGGCGGGACCATCGCTGTTTTTAATGCTTACACCGTTGAGAGTCAACTCGAATTTCTTATCATTATCGCCCGTAGACATCTTAAATGAGCCGTCAGAAGTACTGCCACTCAACACGTAGTTTACTCCCTTAACCGTGGAATTTACCGTTACGTCGGCCCCATCTATATCTACCGTCACTCCTGTTACACTGCCCGAATAAGACGCGGAGGTACCGTTATACACGATACTTATCGTAGAAGTAAAGCTATTGTTTTCCAAGTAATCCTCGTCATCGGAGGGAATAGTTTCCGTTTCCGACAGGTCCGTAGAGTCTACAGCTATAGTAAATGTGGCGAGATCGCCGGCTGTAGTAGGGGTACTGCCAGATGATGAGGAATCCGTTCCCGTAGAATTCGTAGGATTTGTACTATTGCTGTCGTCGTTCAAAATATCGTCTGTAGAGCATGATACCAATGCCAATATGCTAATGGTTATCATCCATAACTTGCTTCTTTTATTCATACTTCAATGTTTTTTAATGTTTATGATCGTTGTTCTGAGCTCTCCACAAAGGTATACATTAACGGTAGAGACGCGAAAAATAATCAATCAACACCTTTATTTTATCAGTAAATAAAAGAATAGACAGAGAAACTGTCTCCGAAACAGGTGACGAAATCGAATGAAAAAATAAAGGGAAAAGAGTGCAAGACAGACCGTATATGGCTGACAGTTATAGCTTGATACGATTCTACTTGTACTCTCTTCGCCTTTTTTATTTTGCACTTACGGGACGATTTTTAACTGCCTTTCCGAAGTTTTTGTTAGGCTTGCTGCCCATAGTGAAGTCGAGCGTGCCGCCTTTCATGATGTCTTGATAGGTAACGAAAGCCTTCTGATAGGGCTTCCCGTTCAGCTTTACCGACTGTATATATACATTCTGATCGCTATTGTTGGCCGCATTAACGACGAACTTCTTACCTCCCGGCAGGTTAATCGTTGCTTTTTTGAACGACGGACTGCCGAATACATACACACCGTTAGACGGGTTAACCTGATAAAAACCCAGTGCCGACATGATATGCCATGCCGACATCTGGCCACAGTCTTCGTTTCCGGCATAGCCATCCGGTTCGTCTTTATAGAACATATCCTGCAAAGAGCGCACACGAACGGCCGTTTTGTACTGCGCACCGGCATATACATATAAATAAGGTATATGGTGATTGGGTTCATTACCCTGTGCATATTGGCCCACCATGCCCGACACATCGGGGGGAGCCCCCTCGCCTAAGTCGCCTTCAGCTACGAAGAGTTCGTCGAGGTTCTTAATAAAAGCATCGTCGCTCCCATGCAATGCCGCGAGTCCTTCGGGGTTCTGTGGCACCATGAAGGTATATTGCCAGCCGTTACCCTCGGTAAAATCGCCCACATTATCGCGGTGATTGGCAAGGAAGGGATTATATGGTTCGTACCAACTTCCATCAGACATCTTCGGATGAACCTTGTTTATCTTCTTATCGAAAAGCAGTTCGTAAGACATACCCCGTTTGATGAAGGTATTATAAACGTCTGTTCGTCCCATCTTCTTAGCCATCAGAGCGAGCCCCCAGTCATCGGCTGCGTACTCAAGGTTTATGGAAGTAGCCTCTCCTTTCTTATCTGCAGGGATGTAACCATACTTCATGAACTCCGGTATACCGTTCTGCTTGCTGTACGTTGCAGTAGCTATCATGCGGTCGAGTGCCATGTTTGCGTCAAATCCGCCTATGCCCTTCAGGTAAGCATCGGCAATGATAGGCACCGAACTGTAGCCGGGCATGCAGTTTGTTTCGCCCGCATAGAGCGGCCAGATGGGTAGTTTACCGTTCTGATCGTATATGCTTAGCATGGCATTAACCATATCCGGAACCCTGTCTTTGGCAATGATAGTGAACAAAGGATGCAGGGTTCTGTAAGTATCCCATGTGGAAAAAGTGGTATAGTTAAGGAACTTGTTACCGGTATATATCCTGTCATCTATGCCACGGAAATCCTTATTGACATCGCAATATAGGTTAGGTGCTATAAATGCATGGTACATAGCGGTATAGAAGATACGCTTTTGCTTATCGTTACCCTGTATGTCTATCGTCGATAGAACACGGTTCCATTTATCTAAGGCAGTACTTCTAACGGCATTAAAGTCCCATCCTGTCAGCTCAGCCTCCATATTCATCTTGGCATTGGCACAACTTACAGACGAGATAGCCACCTTTACAAGCACGTCTTTTACACCGCTATCAAACGTTACAACGGCCTTTACATCGCGTCCCTGAAGCTCGTCTTGTCCCGACGGAGTATCGTTATAAAATGTATCGAGGCGCTTGATGGGACGGTTGAACTTGGCATAGAAGAACACTTTATGGCGCGGTGCCCAGCCGTTGACGAAACGATAACCCTCCACGGTGGTATCGTCTACCTTACGCACGTAGGCCTCGTAAGTGCGGTTGCCGATACCGTTGACAAGATCGATAAGCACGCGTGCATCGCCCGGAGCCGTATACTTGTAATGGTGCATGCCCACTCTTTCGGTAGCAGTAAGCTCTGCTTCTACCCCATTATCGAGCTTTACGGCGTAATATCCGGGCATAACTTTCTCGTTATCATGCCTGAAATACGATGATGCAGCACCCTCTATATTGCCTTGTTCGCCACGCGCAGTACGCAAAGAACCCGAATACGGCATCAGACTTACGTCGCCCAAATCGGCACATCCCGTACCGCTCAGGTGATTATGGCTAAAGCCTATGATGATGTTATCGCTGTAATGATAGCCTGAACACCAGTCCCATCCTTTATAGATATTAGAAGGACCGAGCTGAACGGCACCGAATGGCACATTTGCTCCTACGAACACGTGGCCATGACCACCCGAACCGATGTACGGATTTACATAAGATGCGTAGTCTTTTTGGGCAGACATGTGCAACGAAAACATACACATAGCACCCAAAAACAACGCAAAGAGTTTGATTTTCTTCATGCGTTATGGTTTATAAGTAATAAAAATAGTCTTTTAAGAGAACCGGAAAAGGGGCGATATATTGTATTCGCCCCAATTCTGTTCTTATATTATATGTTAAATCTCACAAACAGGTTTAATTGTGATCTGCATAACCTGTGTTCTGCGGGCGCAGGTTCTTGTTGCGCTGCATCTCGTTCAAAGAGAGCGGCCACAGTAGGTCAGACTCTTTAAACACGGCACCTGATCCGTTCGTAGCGCCTACAAGATTTTCGTAGGTAACCGAACCTTGGGTGGTAGAAGATACGTTCGGGAACATCTTCGTGCGCAAACAATCGTCCCAAATCTTATACTCTAACGGGAATTCACGCAACCTCTCCGTCCAACATGCATGAATAAAATCATCCTTAGAGAGACTTTGTAAACTCGTTGTAAGCGTTGCTACAGACTGTCCGAGGGCACGTGATTGCACCTGAGCCAAGTAACCTGCCGCCTCTGCAGTTACGCTTCCGCCGCTCTGAACGATACATTCGGCGGCATCAAGCAGCGTCTCCGCATACCGATAGATATTCCAATCTTTAGTGCCTTTACCTGTATTTAAGTTGGCTTCTTCGTCGAAATAATACCAACATCCCTTGTGATCGGCATCGGGAGCTGTCCATGTTTTGCCATTATTAGGATTGGTATAAGTCGTCGCGAAGAACTGTTTTTCCTGTCCGCGAAGGTCGTTTGCAGTGTACACATTAAGGAAACGTGCATTCGGCCCGTACACTCTTTCGTAGATAGAATAAAGACTGAACACAGCTGTAGCCGATGAAGTGAACGCATAAGTAGGACGCCAATCGCTGGTACTAATCGAAGCATTGTATTCAACTGCATAGATTACCTCGGCCAGATCATCGGTAGTACGCAGTTTGTTGTATGCACTGTTCAAGGCATTATCCGTATTTTGCGTAAGCGAATACAGTCCCGAGCCGATGATATCCTTAGCTGTAGCGGCGGCCTCTGCATACTTTCCTTGTTGCATATAGACCGCTGTGAGCGTTTGTTCGGCCACATACTTCGTAATTCTGTGGCTTGTAGCCTGCCAAGTTGCAGCAGGCAACACGGCTATAGCCTCGGTAAGGTCTTTCTCTATCTGCGTGTAAACATCGGCAACCGATGTACGCGAGAGCTCCATGTTATCCATACTTTCGTAAGGTTCCACAGATAAAGGAATGTCGCCGAATATCTTTACAAGGAAAAAATAGTTGAATGCACGGAAGAACTTCGCCTCTGCAACAAGCGTATTCTTTACAGATTCCGTCATCGAAATATCGGGTATATGCTTGATGGCGCCGTTGGCAATGTTGATAGCCCCATAACATCCGTCCCACACACCGTCCATTGTGCTCGATACATTGTTGGTCTGTTCCTGACGGGTGAGCAGTCTTGAATACATACAAACCGACTCTTGCCCCTCATAAGAGTTGCTGAAATAACCGGTAAGCATGCCCGGAACCGTTGCAAAAGAGCCGATATAAGCACTCGGAGCGCTCGATATTTGAGTAACAGCGCCACTTCTATACAAGGTATTTACATTGGCTGTCGCCTGTGCTTCTGTCTTATAAAAGTCTCCCATCGTACGTAAAGACTTAGGTTTTTCCTCTAAGAAGTCGCTACAAGATGCCAAGAGAACACTTATACAGACCGAAAATAAAAATATCTTTTTCATAATGTATAATCGAATTAAGATAAATTAAAATGTTACATTTACACCTAATGTGAACGTTCTTGCCCTCGGATAAGAGTAGAATGTCATGTTCTGACCGAACTTACTGCTCTGCGATGTGGACTCCGGATCGTAGCCCTTGAAGTCTTTCGAGCAAATCAGAAACAGGTTATTCGCACTCACATACAGTCTCAAAGCATTCAGTCCGATGCTCTTCATGGCCGTCGGAGTAAAGGTATAGCCAAGCTGAAGCATGTTGCAACGCAAGTAAGAACCGTCGCAAATCCAACTTGAATCTACGGTAGTATCCTGACCTGCATGGCCGCTATTGCAGAGATAGATCATTTGTTCCATAGTCCCGGGGTTGCTACCATTATAAGCATCGTATAGTACACTAGTAAGTCCGTTGGTGATACCAAAGCGGTCATAGGTCGGATGATAGAACTGCTGCATGGTCTCTACACCCATTACGAACTGCATATCGAGTGTAAGATCCCAGTTTTTATAGTTGAAAGTATTGGTCCAGCTGCCAGTCCAATCGGGAATACCTTTACCGAGTATCGTCTTTGAATCCGAACGATGCGGACGACCTACTTGGTTAAGATTGCACTTACCTGCCGCATAATCTTCTTTCGTCCATATGCCATAACGCTCATAACCATAGAAACTACCCATGCTTTCACCTACACGTAAGATGCCTTCAGAGCCTCCTACCCAGCCTAAAATCTCTATATCCTCGTCGTTATCGCCAAGGTGAAGAATCTTATTCTTATTATAATTCAGGTTTAGAGTAGAATTCCACGTAAAGTCTTTACTGCGTATAGGATAAGCATTGATCATAATATCGAGTCCTGAATTCTTCACCGAACCGATGTTCTTGTATATGCTTTGGAAACCAGTTGAATGAGGTACGGGACAATCAAGTAACAAATCGGTGGTCTTCTTATAATAATAAGAGATGTCGAAATTAAGGGCATTGTTCAATAAACCCAATTCGAAACCGATATCAAACTGCCCTGTTTTCTCCCATTTTAGGTTAGGATTAGGCATCGAACTCAAATATGCATAAGAGGAACGTGCATCATTTAAGAGCAACGTACCGACCGACAAACGTGCCAAAGACCTATAAGTACCGATCTCGGAATTACCTGTAAGACCGTAACTCGTATGGAGTTTCAGGTTACTAAGCCAGCTCACGTCTTTCAAGAAGTTCTCTTCAGAAGCAATCCATGCCAGACCTGCCGACGGAAAAAAGGCATATTGATTATCTTTACCGAACTTCGAAGAACCGTCTACACGCCCTGTAAGGGTAGCAGAGTAACGGTCATTGTACGTATAAGCTAAGCGGAGGAAGTAAGAGTTCATATACCATTCGTCGAAATTCGAATCGGGCGGGCTCGGTACTTTGCCTGCCCCCATGTTGTTATCCTCGAAGAAATCATCGTCGAACCCTTTGGTTTCCGAATAATTACGGCGCGAAGTATAGCCTTGCCAAGACATACCGAACATGCCGTTCAAACGATGTAGCTTGTTCAGAGTCCTATTATAAGTAAGGTAGGTCTCCTCCTGCCAGTAAAGGTTCCTATAACGATCGTTCTCGGCAATACCCTGATCCGACTGTGCAATGTTGTTCAAATCGCGCGAAGCATAACGCCTGAGTTCGATATTGTGCCAGTCGAGACCGAGTTGAGTTTTCAAATCGAGCCCCTGAAGCAGATGGAAAGTAAAGGCGGCATTGCCGAACATCTGCGTATTGTAGTACAAACGTTTCTGCAAATCCAATATCATAACAGGGTTCGACATTCCCTCGAAACCGAAAAGTTCCGACATCTGCGACGGCGAAGTAGACGTTGTATAGTTACCATCCGTATCACGTACGGGCAACCAAGGGAGCATTTCTATCATTGTTCGGCGTGCCTCCTGCCCTCCGCTGGTCTCATCAGTATAGCGACTCCACATGTGATTTACCATTAGGTTTACGTTCGTGGTAAGCCAATTGGTAGGGTTAGCATCGTAAGCCAGCTTGCCACTCACACGTTTAGACCATGTGTTGAGCATTATTCCCTGATAATCGCTGTAGTTAAGGAATGCACCTACGGATGAAGTTTTGCCTGCCTGCTGAATGTTGATCTGGTGGTTGTGCGATACAGACGTGCGGGTTGCCTCGTCCTGCCAGTCGGTATTATACAGCGGATTACCGTTCGAATCGAAGTAACGGGTATCGCGGAACCAGTACGTACGGTCGAGACTCCAGTTCTTCCCCTGATAGGTATTCTCGTTCTCCAGACCTTTCATAAAGGCATCGCACCACTCCTGAGCATTCAGCACATCCATCTTACGTGCAATATGGCGTAAACTTATCGATCCTTGATAGCTCACCTTCGTACCTTCTGCACCCTTCAAACCGCGCTTAGTTGTTACCATAATAACGCCATTGGCCCCTCGGGCACCGTAGATAGCCGTGGCAGATGCGTCTTTCAGCACCTCCATAGATTCGATGTCGTTCGGGTTCACAAGGGCAAAATTATTCATCACTACGCCGTCTACAACATAGAGCGGAGACGTAGAGGCATTAATGGTAGCCATACCACGTATAATAACACGCGGCGCTGAAACGCCCGGTTGATCGGAATTGGAGAATACATTAACGCCCGAAGCCTTACCGCGAAGGTTATCAAGAGCACTGAAGTTCTGCGCTTTGAGCATATCGGAACCCTTGGCAACAGCAATTGAACCGGTGACATCCGACTTGCGCATCGTACCGTAACCTACCACAACAACCTCATCGAGCATAGCTCTGTCTTCGCCAAGCGTTATAACCATTGCCGGACTATTGCCCACCGTAACGGTCTGCGGGGTATAACCGATGTATGAAATCTGTAGCTTATCGCCCGGATTAGCATGGATAGTGCACTGTCCGTCGGCATTCGTAGCACCGCCTTCTTTCGTAGATACCACCAATACACTTGCACCGATGATGGGCTCGTTATTCTGATCTACGACCGTAATTGTAACATTATTTGCCTGTTGGGCAACCTGAGATGTTGCCAACAGTTTCGATCCACCGCCCGTTGCATATGCAGGTACTGCATGAACAAAGGCACATGCGGAAAGAAACAAAAGCGAACTACGTATCGCTTTCTTAAGTTTCGTTTCTTCTTTAGTCATGGAATTTAAGTGTTAAAAATAAATATAAAGATTTGTAGACTTAATCGACGAAAGGTCGAAAAAATAGATTTATTCATTCATAAGCGTGCAATTTATAATGATATTCGAGGTATTCAAAGTTTTTAGTTACGGTGGTGCCAGCCGGTAAATTATTTGTTCGCTATATTTGCTCTCTATTCATAAATAGGTTATAGCATATCCATTCAGCAAATGTAACAAACTTTAATTATTAAAAAAAATATTATGCAAGAAAAACGATTGCATAGCACATTTTTAACAAAAATAAACTCTTTATGCAGAATAAAGACTGTCTGAAATGTTTACTAAGCAACTCTCACCTTATATTATATACAAGGTATATGAGATAGACGTATCATTTTGTCGGGTTCCTTGTCCACAATTCTTCAGTTATGATTATATTCCGGGGGTGTTAAAGCATCAATGTATTGCTGTTATGATGCCTGTCTACCGGCATTATCAGGCCGTTCCGTCCGAGATAAAGCAGCACTCTATCCCGAATATAGCGACATGCCGTATTCAACAAACATTTCCGACAATCGAACAAAACCATAGAAACATGCGGTGCACAAAACGTTCGCACCACGAACATACGAGAATAAAAACGGGGATATGCTCTATTCGCATAGGGCATTCCCCCTCAAACCAATGTTATATAAACTAAAATCCATATCGGCCACGACTGGCCTTTGTCTAAACCATTAGTTAACTTTAGTGCTAAACAATTGACTAACTATTCTCTCAATATCATATTTGAAACTTTGAAATGATAACTACCCGAACCGAGTTCATAAACGGCCTTTCCCTCGTAGAAGCCCTTAAAAGACACGCCTTTTGCCCTTTCAGCTGCGATATCTCCCTCATGTATGACGCTCGAAGTGCCCGCAGGGAGATACAAGGTGGCCGTGGTATTGGCAGGAACCGTAACGTTATACGTCGCTGCATTGCCGTTCTGGGCAGACCACTCCGACACGATTTCGCCATAATTCGACGTGTACGATGCCCTTGCGGAGGTGATACGTTCCTGCCCGCTCGGCAGTGTAGTACGGGTATCCGGCGTAGGTTGCAGCACTATATGCTTGAAGCCGGGCTGCTGTTCATCGGTTTCTATACCCGCTACAAAGCGGTATAACCACTCTCCCACGGCCCCATAGGCATAATGGTTGAACGAATTCATCTCGATAGGCCCGAAACCTTTGTCTACCGTGTACGAATTCCATCGCTCCCACACGGTCGTGGCACCCTGATCGATACTATAAAGCCACGACGGACAACGGCGCTGCAAAAGCAGATTATAAGCCTTATCGTTGAGCCCGAACTCCGAGAGTGTCGGGCTTATAATGCCCGTTCCAACGAAACCGGTGCTCAATGTTTCGTTATTCTCCGTAATAAGTCGGCGCAGTCTTTCCACCACATCTTGCCGCTGGGCGGCATCTTTACAAAGATTGAACTTCAGCGCAAGCAGGTATGCAGTTTGGCTCTGCTGGCTCGGAACGCCCTGTGCAAAATAGCGATTTTGAAACTCTGTCTTAATTGCCTCGAAGAGTTGTTCGTATTTCTTTGCCTTCATGGCGTATTCATCGCCGGCACGCGTACTTAACACCCGCGCCATCTTTGCCATCAATAAGGCGTCGTAAGCGTAATAGGCCACACTTATATAACGCAAATCCGTAGGGGCAAAGGCCAGCCAATCGCCAAACGCCGTGCCTGAACCCTGATACTTATAACCGTCGCCGGCCTGTGCAGCAAGAAAATCCATATAGCGTTCCATCGATGCAAAGTGTTCTGTCAGCATTTCTTTGTCGCCATACATCAGATAGAGGTTCCATGGAAGCACGATACCTGCATCGCCCCACGCGCCATTACTATTGTTGAACTGCCAAACAACGGGTGCCACGTCGGGATAACCGCCCTTATCTGTCTGCCCGTCTCGCATATCTATCAGCCATTTACGGTAGAAGTTCTCGGTATCGGCATTATACATACCCGTGCGAGAGAATATCTGCGTGTCGGCTGTCCAGCCCAGACGTTCGTCGCGCTGCGGGCAATCGGTAGGCACAGAGAGCAGGTTGCTGCGCTGTCCCCACACTATGTTGCTCACAAGTTTATTCACTATATCGCTGCTTGTCGTAACGTTTCCCACATCTATAGTAGACGAAGTAACGGGCTGCCCCACAACCGAAACGAGCGTAACCGGTGCTGTTGCCGTAATTTCACAATAGCGGAAACCGTAGAAAGTGGTCGAGGGAGAATAGGTTTCATAGCCCTTTTCGCCCCGAAGAGTATAATAGAGTTCGGCACGGGCGGAACGAAGATTGGCGGTATATAGACTTCCTCCCGGCCCATCATTGCCCCTCTTCAGGGTTCCGTCGTCGTTTATCATCTCGCCGAAACGTAGGTGCAGGCGGGTTCCCTCGTTGCCCGAAACCGACAACACAACCCATCCGGCAAAGTTCTGCCCGAAGTCTATCACCGCCGTTTGCCCTTCTTTCAACGTTATTCCGGCCGCTCCGTCTACCTTGTTTATTACGTTTATCATGCCATAATCGGCACCTGCGTTCTTCACACCTTGATATATCGTGGTAGTTTTAGCCGGCACTTTCAAGCGTTCGAGTGCCTGCACATACGGCCCTTTAAAGGCTTCTACGGCTATTTGAGGTTCGCTCTTCGCTTCCACGGCATGCCATCCGTCGGCAGTATATCGAGCTGTAGTCCAATCAGACTCCTTGCGCGCATCATATTGTTCGCCATTATAAATGTCGGAATAGCGCAGTGCACCGTCTTTACTCCATGCCCACGATCCGTCCGTAACGATGGTTTCGGTAGTTCCATCGGTATATATAACAAGCAATTTAGCCATAAATTCGGGTGCCCGATAGCCATACACGCCACGTGAAATGTAGCCCTGCCACCATCCGGAGCCCACTACAGCGCCGATAGCATTACCACCTTTGTCCAATAAATGGGTAACATCGTGCGACGAATAGAACACCCGTTTGCGATAGTCGGTCCATCCGGGCTTGAGTTCTTCATAAAGTACAGTACCATCAGCCTGCAGATGTCCCACTCGTTTGCCGTTCACAAACACATCATACACACCGAGTGCGGTCGTATAAAGTTTAGCCTGCCTTACCTTTTTGCCAAGTATGAAAGCCTTACGAAACATGGGTGCCCCTTGCATAGGTTCCTGCATCATGCGCTTTTCGCCCTTTCCGGAGTGCATATAGCACTTACGGTTGCCGCCTACCTCCCTGATGTCGGCAGCATAGAAATTATCGGAAGGCCCGTCGAACGTTTCGTTCAGCGTAATTGTTTGCCTGCCCTGCTTATCATATTCGGTAACTGTAAGGTTGTCAAAATAAGCTGTTTCGTCGATAATGCCGTTGTTATCTACTCGTAGACCTATCTCTCCTTTGCCGATCCTGCCGTCTTTATCGGTGTAAGAATCTGCGAGTACATTATCTATATAGGTGTCTACGCGCGAACCGTCGATACTTATTTTTACATGATGTTCACGGTTCATCAAGTCTGCCTTGGTCAATTGTAAGTAAGGACCGTTGCTTATTTCGGGCTTACCATTTATATATATGTAGCGACGTATTACCGGATAATCGCCTTCGAGGTCGGTATTGACCTGCCACATACAATAGTCGCCGCCCGAAACCGCACCGAACACGATGCCTGCATTCCCGTTTAAAAGCGTGAGGTCGGCCTCTATAGTGTATTTATCAGCAGGATGCGTTCCTGCAACAGTATCGGTATGAGGTGCGTCGAGTGCCTTGATCCAACGGGCACCGCTCCATCCTGAGCCCATCAAACCGGTTTCGAAATAAGCTTTTTCTTTAGATTTGGCTTTCTTACCTTTGTTGTCGGTTACGGTTACAGACCAATAATAACGCCTCGAAGGCAATAACTTAACGCCGTTAGCCGGCACTCCGACCGACTGATCCGATGCAACTGTGCCCGAATCCCATACGATACGTGTGCCTTTGACATCAGATGTAATCACGATACGATAGGCTGTTTGCATCGTTCCACGCTCATCCGAATGCAATATCCAGCTGAACCGCGGCACGGAAACATCTATTACATCGGGGTTTTTCATAGCTTCTACACGCAGTCCGTCGACAGTTAGAGCACATAGAGGCATGCTCCACAGGCACGAGATGAATAGAATTAGAAAGAGGTTAAATCGTTTCATAAGTTTTAGTTTCATAACTTTGCCGCGTTACCGACCGTAAATAGCCTGCGACAATATGGTATATTTTTAGTTTAACTGTTGCAAAAGTAAAGAAAAAAGAAACGGCCTTATTGCCTTTTTTGATTTATTTAATCAAGTTTTTGACAGCGGATAGTCGTTACAGGTTGGGCACCCACTCCTCGCCGATCCCACGTCTTCCATTCACAGACAGACCGTTTAAGGAACTTAGACAGACTATATAACGAGGACAGAAGTACTATGTAAGAACACCGGTTGCCAAACCTTGCAGAAACAGGTTATTGAAAAAAGACATAAAATCGGCGGGCAGAACTGTAATAAGAACGCAGCTCTGCCCATTGTTATTCAGTTTCTATCTTTATTAAAACTGCTTTCCTCGAGAAATAAAAAGGAAATCCGTCGGATTTCCGCCATTACTCTTTCAGCAACGGATCCCAACCTTGCGCCTTTAGGTCGAACTCCTGACTGTCTCGGCTTACAAGAACAGCACCGAATTCCTTACGGGTGATGTGGCCTATCATCTTCACCCCTTCAAGATTTTCTATCTTTTCGTGGTCGCCGATAGGCACAGTGAACAGCAGCTCATAGTCTTCTCCGCCGTTGAGGGCGCACGTTGTAACGTTCATATTGAACTCCTCTGCCATCACTGCAGTTTGGTAATCGATGGGGATATTCTGCTCATAAATGCGACAACCGCAACCGCTTTGCTTACATATATGCAACAGTTCGCTGCTGAGTCCGTCGCTGATATCCATCATAGCCGTGGGATGTATGTTCGCCTGACGCAACAGTTCGACCACATCTCCGCGTGCTTCAGGCTGCAATTGTCGCTGAAGCAAGTACTCTTTACCGGCAAAGTCGGGCTGGAAACTCTTCAGTTCTTCGAGTGTACGCGTATCATTTTTCTGTCGCGCCTCGTCTACCTGCTGGTAATAAACCGTTTTCTCACGTTCGAGAAGCTGCAGGCCCATATAGGCAGCACCAAGGTCGCCGCTCACACAGATGAGATCGGTTTCCTTGGCACCATTGCGATATACGATATCTTCTTTGGCCGCCTCGCCGATACAGGTTATACTGATAGCCAGACCAGTGTACGAAGATGTTGTATCTCCCCCCACGATATCTACCTGCCATTTGTCGCATGCAGCACGCAAACCTGCATAAAACTCTTCCGTATCTTCTACCTTGAAACGCTTGCTTAAGGCCATATTCACCACGAGTTGGCGCGGTGTACCGTTCATAGCGAATATATCGCTGATGTTTACCATGGCCGACTTGTAGCCCAAGTGCTGCATGTCGATGTAGGTAAGATCGAAATGTACGCCCTCCATCAGCATATCGGAAGTAACCAACACCTCCTTGTCGGGATAATGAAGCACGGCACAGTCGTCGCCTACACCGTAAACCGTAGAACTGTTTTCCGGCTTAATGTTTTTGGTAAGGCGGTCTATCAGCCCGAACTCACCTAACTTAGATATTTCCATTCATTGCTTTTTAATAATGCAAAGCTACACGAATATCGGTCTTATACCATGCTCCAATCCCCGCGTAGCCCGCTTTTCGTTTCCGTTAACCGCTACTTACGAGCGGCTTATCATCTCGCGCATAATCGCCGTCATAAGCGGTTGAGCGCGATTGGCAGCCTGCTGTACCTCCTCATGAGATACCTCCACGGCTGCGTTTTCGATACCCAAATCGGTAATAACGCTTACGCCGAACACCTTTATACCGCAGTGGCGCGCCACGATAACCTCAGGCACAGTGCTCATGCCCACAGCATCTGCTCCCATCCGATGGTACATGCGATACTCTGAAGGCGTCTCGAAAGTGGGCCCTTGAACGCCCATATACACGCCGTGCATCACGCGGATATGCTTCTCGGCGGCTATTTTATCGGCCATAGACACAAGACCTTTGTCGTATGCCTCGTGCATATCGGGGAAACGGGGGCCTGTAGGAAAGTTCTTTCCGCGTAGAGGATGCTCCGGAAAATTGTTGATATGATCGGTGATAATCATAATATCTCCTATCTTGAAATCGGGGTTCATACCTCCTGAAGCATTGCTCACGAACAGCGTTTCTATACCTAATTCGTACATAACACGTATGGGGAAAGTTACTTCTTTCATGCTGTAACCCTCATAGTAATGAAAACGGCCTTCCATAGCCATAATGTCTTTACCTCCAAGACGGCCGAATATAAGCTTTCCGGCGTGCCCCTCGACGGTCGAAACAGGGAAGTTAGGTATATCGGAGTAAGGAAATTCGTAGCTTTCAGTTATCTCTGAAGCTAATTGTCCGAGACCTGTTCCCAGTATGATTGCCGTTTTCGGACTTGTTACCATTCTTTGTTTTAGCCAAGATGCTGTCTCTTGAATTCTTTCGTACATAGCTTATAATTTTGGAATTAAATTCTTCTTCTCTGTTTAACATGAACTTGATATCGACGGGCAAGGCATATATATTCCGCCTGACTTCATCGCTCAATCCCTCGATATGGTACAATCTTGCAGCATCTTTCTCGGTGGTAACGATGATCTTCGGTGCAGGCATCGCTGCAAACCTACTGTTAATCTGCCCTATTTCCGTTGGTGTAAAGCGATGATGATCGCCGAACGCCATCGTTACAAGATGCGTTTCAAAGGGTTTCAAATCCTGTATCATCTGCTCAGGCGATGCTATGCCCATAAGCAACAATACGTTATAGCCGCGCAAGGAGGTAAGTTCAACCTGCTTACCTCCAAAGACCGGCTGTAACGAACGGTAATCTAACGTGGTAAAAAACAATTCCTGATAAGGATAGAGGTTCATGGTTTTAGTAAGAACCCTAAACTCCATGGGGTTTAGGTCTTTCGGACATTTGGTGATGATTACTATATCGGCACGGTTCTTTGCGTTTAACGGTTCACGCAGACGGCCTGCCGGAAGCAACTTGTCGTAGATTGCAAGCCTGTGATAATCTATCAATAATATGTTTATACCGGGCTTTACGTATCGATGTTGGAACGCATCATCTAATAATATAACGCCTACCTTGCGCGTCTGTTCATCGGATGTAAGCCTGTCGATACCGCGAGTTCGTTTCTTATCCACCGCCACATATGCAGTGGGGAACTTACGTTTAATCTGGTAAGGTTCGTCGCCTATATCGCGCACCTCTGTGGTATCGGTTGCCAACACATACCCCCTGCTCCTGCGTTTATAGCCACGCGACAGCACTGCCACCTGCACCTTATCCTTCAAGAGCTTTACTAAATATTCAACATGCGGCGTTTTTCCCGTTCCTCCCACCGTAATGTTTCCTACCGAGATGATCGGGATACTGAACGAATGTTGTTTGAGAACGCCCATTTCGAACAGCAGATTGCGCAACCATACCGCCAAGCCATAGAGCCAACTCAGCGGAAGTAACCACTCTTTAATATGGATGAAATCCCCTTCTCTTCTCATCTTTCCTTCATTAGGGCGACAGTCAAAACCGGCTGCATGATGCAGTCGTGCCCCTTCACCGCCCGATACGGTTATATCGTCTTACGAATTTACGCCCGACAGGCTTACTTCATATTCAGATAGAACGGCAGCTCTGCCTGAATTGCCTCGCGCTGATTGAGCTTACGAATCAATGCAAAAGGCTCATAGAAGTCACCAAGTGTGGTGCGTAACTGTTCATCTAAGTAGCTTCCACGCGTCGCAGAAGAGAACAATTGATCAAGTATACTCGGGGCAGCAGGATACTCTGTTGTATGATATTCTTTCACCTTGGCCAGTTGTGCTGCCTTCGTAACGGCGGTAGAAAGCCCTCCAAGCTGATCGACCAGCCTATTTATCAGCGCATCTTGGCCAAGCCATACGTGTCCTTGGGCGATCTTCTCCACTTGGGGCACAGACATACGCCTACCGTCTGCCACACGTTTGCGGAACAGCTGATAGCCACGATTGACGTAAGCTGTAAGATAACCGATCTCATCGGCATTGAGCGGGCGAGCCAAAATATTACCGAAGCCGCTGTTCTTGTTGGTTTTAACCTCGTCGAACTTCACGCCTAACTTTTGTGTAACCAATCCGCTGTAGTCCGGAATGAC
This sequence comes from Hoylesella oralis ATCC 33269, assembly GCF_000185145.2. GTDB lineage: Bacteria > Bacteroidota > Bacteroidia > Bacteroidales > Bacteroidaceae > Prevotella > Prevotella phocaeensis. The sequence goes on along the minus strand of NZ_GL833119.1, from coordinate 1,460,636 downwards.
ACCAAAAATACCGATACTTCCCGTAAGTGTCGTCGGTTGAGCTACTATCCAATCGGCCACGCAGCTCATATAATAAGCTCCGGAAGCCGCATAATCGCCCATAGATATAACAACCGGCTTCTTTGTTTTGAGCTTTGCCACCTGATGCCATATCTGCTCGGAGGCATAGGCATCGCCTCCACCGGAGTTCACCCGAATGACTACGGCTTTTACATCGTCGTCATTCATCAGTTGTTCCAAGTCTTTACAGACCGTGGTAGATACTATTTGCGCACTTTGAGAGAAAAGTCCCGCCGCTGCATTCTGCACAATCGTGCCTTGTGCGAAGTATACGGCGATCTCGTCGCCCGTTTCTTTTTCCGGTACATTCGCCATGTCGGCCAGCGACAGTTGTGCTATAGCATCGTCATCGTCTATCTTGAGCATCTTTTTTACTTCTGTCTTTACGTTGTCGGCATAGATAAGACCGTCTACAAGTTTATATTTTTTCAGGTTTTCAGTACCCTCGAAAATAAGCAATCTGTCGGCATAAGCATTCAAAGAATCTACGCTTACCTTGCGACTTTGCGCCACTTCTTTGCACACATTCCGCCATGTACCGTCGATAAATGCCGTAACTTGCCGGCGATTGGCATCGCTCATGCGCTCTTCGGTATAGTATTCAGTGGCGCTCTTATAGGCACCTACCTTCACTACTTGGTAACGTATGCCGAATTTGGCAGCCACATCTTTGATGAACATGGGCTGTGCAGAAAGGCCATGCCAGTCGAGCATGCCCTGCGGATTGATAAAAATCTTGTCGGCAACCGACGATACGTAATAGGTACCTTGCGTATATGTGTCTGCATAAGTCACAATCCACTTGCCGTGTTTCTTAAAATCAAGCAGCGCATTCCGTATCTCTTGCAGCGTTGCATAGGATGTTTCGAGCAGTCCGGCCTCGATATATATGCCTTTGATGCGGTCGTTATCGCGGGCCTTACGTATGCCCGAGAGTATCTGGTCGAGCCCCAAATTGTTCAAGGTGTTACCCGTAAGCTGGCCAAGCACATTATTTTCCCCTTGTTCTTGTATCGTTCCTGCCAGATTGAGTACAAATACAGAATTCTCAGAAACGCTTTTAGTAGAACTATCGGCGGCAACCATCCCCACAAGACTCATCACACAGAGTATCGTTACCACGATGCTAAACACGAAAAGCCCCACAACTGTGGCAGTTACATACTTAAAAAATTCTTTCATATTATATAGATTGTGATTTATTCGTTTGCAAATATAATGCTTTTTATTTACAAAACGCTAATTACGTTACCATATTTTTTACATTACAGGCATAGGGAGAAGCCGAGCCGGAAGAATAAAAGAGCTGTGGCATACGGTCGTTCTATCGATACCAGACCATACTTCTACGGGCAACAGAACATATATCTATCGGCAATAGACACGCTCTATGCAGTTGCAGCCTGCACGGGCAAGAAAAAAGACCATGCCGAAGTATCAATCACCCCCAGCATGGTCATAACAAACAGTTTGTGCGGCATGCCGCTACATGCCCATTCTAAATCCTGTCAATCAACCTTATATTCACTTTTTAATAACCTTTATTGTCTTGTACGTTTTGCCGTTCTTGACGATTTGTACAAAATATACACCGTTGGCACCGTTTACGGCTACGTTTACAATTTGCCCTGCCGAAACATTGAAGTTGTTACGCTGGAGCAAGGTACCTGTAGAACCAAGTATGTTTACAGCGTAGTTTCCGCCCTCTGCAAAGCGCAAGTTGACGCTTTCAACAAACGGGTTAGGATAAACAGACAGGCCGGTTTCTGCATCTACAGAGCCGATGCCGGTAGTCTTGTCGCTGATTTCAACGATTTCGGAAACCATCTTCGTTCCTTCTCCCCAGCGGTTTTTCAGCGTTACACCAATGTTCTTCTTGCCTTGTGAGCCATACTTCACGATGGTGCTATGGTCGTTCTTCGAAACGAGAGTAGCATCTTCGAGAGTCCAATCGGCAGTGGTAATAACTTCCAAGGTGCCGGTTATGCCCGGATATCCCAATTCTTCGTTGCTGCCTTTCTGCGGTTCGTAAGAAGCGTTACCAGTTTGTTCGCCTCCACTACTTACCATGGCAACCACTTTACCGGGCTGTGTACCGGCCTTGCCAAGGCTGTTGAACGTACCGCCTTCTATCTTTTCTTCGAACGTGTAATATGCTTTCAGGCCGGTAGGCACTTCATTTTCCTTAAATCCTTTCATGGAAGAAAGTACTTCTTCCTGCGTTAATTCGTGATCCCATACCTGAACTTCGTCTATCCAACCATTGAAGCCGGCCTTATAAACACCGCCTCCACCGATGAAAATATTGGCAGGTTCGTGCCATTGAACACGAGGATCGCTCTGTCCTACATCCTTACGACGCTTCGAGTCTGTAAACACTGTTTGGGCTACTTGCTTACCATTAAGATACATGGTTTGCATGTTACCGTTATTATGGGTTACAACCAAGTGGTACCAAACGCCCGGTGTGATGCTGTAACCGGTAGACATCATGTTTTCATTCGGACTGTCGTGTGCCGTCCATCCCATGGTGTTGAACGATACTTCGTTAGCAACATGGAGCTTATCGCCTTTCCATTCCGGACGGATTTGCACCCATAAATCGCCCCAGTTGTTATGAGGCCATGCATCTCTCACCGTGTTCTTGTTGATTAGGTTCGTGCCCTGCTTGTCGTGAGAGAAACTTTCGGCCTTGAACCACAGTGCATACGAATAGTCTTTACCTTCTTGTACCTCGGCCGGTATCATAAACATATTCGGATCTTTCAGATAGAGTGCGCGCGATACTTTGCCCGTGCCGTCTTTCGAGGTATAGGTATATTTCACCTCTTCTCCTTGGTCTGCTTTCGCTTTATCTGCCGTAATGCCCGTAACTTCGGGCACTGCACCGGTCTCGAGCGGACTGATTACCACCTTTCCGCGGATAGTGGTCTGAGTTCCTTTGCTATCTGTAAACTGGAGATCGTACACACCTTCTTTATCTATCTTCGTAGTAAACTTGGTTACACCGGTAGTGCTTGCCACTACAGCGCCCGTCTGCGAGTCGAGTATCTTCCACTCCTGAGCCGGCTGTTGCAATACATCCATAAAAGATAACGTAAAGTCTTCGTTCGGTTTTATTACCTGCTTATCGCATACGACCTCACTGTTAGGCTGGTCGTAAGGAACTTCTGTCATCTCCGACCATACGATTTCGGAGCCGTGAATGCCATCGGGAGATACGGCACGCACGCCGAATTGACCTTGCCGGTTGTCTAAAGACGGCACCATAGGAGCATCTATAACGTAAGCAGCCCACGATGTAGTGGCGGTAAGCAGCTGCTCTTTTTGGCCTTTCTGCTTGAAGTAAATTTCGTAATACCACGTTCCGACTTCATCGTTATAAGTCTTTTCGCCCTTTGCTTCTTCCTTGCTGGCGTAACGAATCTTAAAATCGCAAGCATTGTAACGGCCACGCAGCACCTTAACCTCTTTGATTGCAGGCGCCTTGGTGGTACTGAATACATCGGAAGGATTACGCACCGCCATCTCTCCTACGTACATATCGTAATCTTCGGGAGCATTCTCGACAGCAATACCCAGCATGGCTATCTCATCATCAGCACCGAGTCCGAGCTCCGAAACTTTAACTTTAGCGGTTGTCCATTGGTCCTCTGCAGTTGCATTGGGCAACATATACTCCTTATATTCATTGGTCTTACCCTTTAAAGCCACAAAAAGTTTAGCATGAGTTTGCATGCCTTTCTTCAGTTTATAGACTAAAGAAAGCTCGTAATCGGGCTGTACTTTCAAAAGAGTTTTAAAGAGTTTCACACGCGAGAAGGCTGTCTTTCCATGCAAACGCAGGCAAGAACCGCCCCAATATGCCTCATCGAAGGTTAGTTCGGCCTTAACGAAATTCGCCAAATCGGCCTGTGTAACCTGATCGTTCTTATCGGTTATCCACCATCGCCATGTAGGCATGAAGTCTTGTGTATTGAGGTTGTACCACTTATGATCGAAAGCTACCTTACCTTCATTATAGAACTTCAATCCGTTACCAAGGTTGAAACGGCTCACAAACGGTACGCTTTGGATGGTCGACTTAGCCGAAAGGAAGGTTGCCAAGCCATGGAAATTCTTTAAACTTGCATTGGCAAGCGTGCAATGAGTATTGATGTCGGGCAGCAAGGCAGGGTTATGATTACCGCCGCTGAACAGGAGTTCCTGCTTCAACAAGTATGCCTTTTGGATGGCAATATCGGAGGTACCGTCGTCGGTAGCACTCTGATGGATAAGACTTTGTGCATGTGCGCCCCAGAAACCGATAGAAATAGCGTTATTCTTCAGTGCAGACCAATAGTTATTACGCAATGCCCGTCCCTGAATGTCGAAACCTGCATAATAATCATAGCTATTTCTTCCGAGTTCTTTTGCTTTGGTTACAGAGTTCTGAAGCGTACCATCTCTCCAATTATAGTTGGCAAACATCATGTCTACACTGATGTTATCTTTGTCGCCGAACATCTTTTTATTATGATCGCCTAAGCCTGCATCGAATCGAATACTACCACTTTCATTGGTCCCGTCGTACCAATGTACTTGGAATTCCCAACCTATCTTCTCTGCTTCTTTGTGGCAGGCAACAAAGAAACCGATTAACTTTTCAATGCCTGACTGACTGGTATAGAACTCTGAATTTACACCTATGGCATTCACACCATAGTATTTCATCATCTTTACAAGCTCAGCTGCATGTTTATATTTACCTTGAGTATCTGTAGCAGTCAACTGAGATAATATCTTCGTATATTCACTTCCATATGATGCTCCATTATAAATTGCTACACGTGCTGCCCAAGGTATCGATAATACACACCCCACAGTTACACCATTCTTGTGGGCCACATCAGTAAGACCTGCCGTAGATCTAATCCATGGAGATGTCCAGTTTCCATGGATATCGATATAAGACCACATGCTAAAGTTATCGCCTTCGAAACAATAACGCGGCAAAGATTTCCATTTAGTGGTAGGATCGTCGAGCGGAACCCATATACACATTTTACGATTACGGTCTACATTGGAATGTACTTGATAATCACCGTCAACAATACGTTTTAGCGGTCTGACACGCGAGATATAGAACTGATCGTCCATTTCGCTTACTCCTTCGGGGCGATCTATCGTACCACCGAGCCATTTCTCAAGATAAGTACTCAGATTACTCTCCGAGTCTTTAATGTCTAACGGGTGCGAAGGTGAACGCTGGGCAAACAAATTTGTTGCACAAAGCAGTACACCTGCCAATAATAAATGTTTTCTCATAAATTAGTAGTTTTTTGTTAATATAAGTATAATGGTTAGTAATGATTCAAATTCATGGTAAATATTTTGAAAAAAGCTGAGATTTTTTAAAAATATAATATCTATGAATGTCGCCCCGTATTGTTGCCTCTACAGGGCGACATTTATCAGCATATACGTCTGACACCATGGTCAGGCGCTAAAATTATTGCACTGTTATCTTCTGTGAACGTATTACGTTCTTATTTTGCATCTTCACTAAATAAACACCTTTAGCAAGTTTATTAGTGCGATAAGATTGCGGCGAAGTTAAATACTCAACCAGTCTTCCGTCAACAGAGAATATCCATGCTTTTTCAACATTATTGAAATTGAGAGCCTCATTCGTTACCTGAAGAGCAGAAGCTGCACCTGCAACCTCGGTAATACCTGTTGTAGTAAGTCCTTCGGGCTCTGCTGCTTCACCTTGATCATGGGTATCTGCCGGAACCGGACGTTCTGCATTATCGCCAACAATCTCTACTCCGAAGTCAATAGCAAAGCCTTTATTGAATTTTCCAATGGGTACCAAAGAGCCTGCAAACCACGCATCAGAGAAAACGATACGTAGACGACTCATGCCTTTACGAGCGTTTTGTGGTACTGTGAAGCTATGAGAAACCAGCTCTTGTACCTGTTCAGGTGAACCTGCACGTACTTTTCCAAGATGGAAGAGGCATTCTCCATGATTAGGATCTGCAGTAAGATCAGCCGGATTAAATAAGTGATCGCCGTCCAAATCGAGCCATCCTTTACCCATACAATAGCGCAAGTCATCGTGACTTCCATCTACATTATCCTTAGCTTCGTAGCCTTTAAACTTCACAGTAACAGTTTGTCCCTGCTTTACTTTTATCACCTTATCGGTTGCATCCACATAGTTTGCGCCACCAGTAGGCTGCTCTGCATGATAAATAATATCCTGTTCTGCACCTTCCGTCTTAAAATCAGTGATGTAACGTATCTTCTGTGCTACTTCTGCACCATTAGCAACCATGTCGAGTTCAACAGTTCCATAAGGGTTATCCTTTGCAACCGGAAGGTCCGACTGGTTTGCCCGATCGATCTTCGTCCACACTACAGGAGAATAAGTTTTAAGGTCTGTACTTACCGAACGCACGCCAATATAAGGTTCATCGCTTTCCTTCGGCAGCTGAATATTCCCAACATAAGCTGCCCACTGCGTTGTGCGAGCCACTTCAGACACACGACCATTTTCACCGTTCTTATAGAGAATTTCGAAATGATCAATGTTTCCTTCATCGTTATAAACCAGTCCTCCTTGCAATCCATTAGCGCCCTGTGCATCGATACCCCACGAAGCTTTAACAGAAAGCGAAGTTTTTGTCTCCTCTTTTACCTGTATAGTAAGGTCTTTTATATTAGAAGGCGTGGCCTTAACACCATCATTTATTTCAAGTTTTCCTACCAAAAGCCTGTAATTCTCGTTACAATCTTTCACACGAAGTCCTATGCGTTCGATGGCATCTGTTGCAGAAATTCCATCCAATTTGATACGCTTTTCAGTCCAATTCTTATCTGTCGTGTTACCAACAGGATATTCTTTCCACGTGCTGTTGCCAATTCTTACGATGAGATACAGGTTAGACGGGTTCGTTCCATCCTTACCACTCTTAATCGCAACATTAGCATAAATATCGCCCTGTGTACCTTTCAGCGAGGTTTTATAGAGCACAATATCGGTTGAAGTTGCCGTGCTAAAACCATTTAGCTGCAAACATGCACCACCTGTATAGGCATCGCGGTTGGTCAATTCGGGCTGAATAGCATTACTTACTGTATTAGTTCCGCTCTGAACAACGAGCCAACGATAAGTAGGAACTATATCTTGATTTGCCATATTATACCACGGTCCGGCCGTTTTCTTACCCTTATAGCTATAGCGATCACCATTCCCAAGATTGAAATAAGTAGAGAACGGCAACTTTCCTTCTATAGCAGAACGCTCGGGAATCCACGTTGCCAGACCTGCAAACTTAGATAACGGAGGAGTTGTTCCGCTCCATTCCCAGTCATTGCCACTATTACTAATGCTTGGACGAGTAAGAGGGTTGCGGTTTCCACCAGAGAAAGCACACTCCAAAAGCATCTGATAATTGCTCATACGTTCATTGGGATCGCCACCCGTATTATAGCTCCAAAAACGGCTCTCACTATGTTCTCCCCAAAGACATACACCGCATTTACGAGCATTCTCATCGGCATTCAGCCTATCCCAACTACGATTCATACTAACGATCCATACGCCTGCATACAATCCTTTAGATGTTCCAAGAAGCTGCTCTGCCATTTGCACAGAAGTACTCATAGAAGGTGTGAAGTCACTGCTGCTGTAATTCAACATCAATTCGGTAGTACGAATTCCATTCTTTCCCCAAAGTGCCTCATTATCCCATCTTGTCAAAGCATTACGGGAAGTATATAACATGATATGGAAATTATCGAATTTTTCTTGTTTAGCTATCTTATAAAGTTCTTGATGGAACTTTATAACTTCAGTATCATTAAAACCTGTTGCCTCCCAATTGTAATTTATTCCGTCCAACCCTAAGAAGCGTAGCAAATTGATAAGTGCCTGCGCATACTTGAAATTACCGTTTTCTTTCTGTGTAATAAAGTTTTTCCAATTTCCAGAGCCTTCCTGTCTACCGCCGGTCGTATCGAAGAACTTCATTCCGCTCAACATATCGGTACCGTTCTTATGTGCTGCATCGGCCCAAGAACCCGGGGCTTGGAAGAGTCCATGGTTCCATGCACCGAATAAGTTGGTATAGTTCCACATGGAAAAATTATCGCTCATGAAGTCATGAGATGGGTAACCGCCGTATGTTTTGCCCGATCCGCAGGGAATATTCATTAAAAGATCGCGCTCTGCATGGGTATCACTTACCAAACGATCGGTACGTGACATAATGTTACGTTTACGCACGTGCGAGCGTACAAATTCCAGTTCTTCATAAATTCCCCAACTTTTAAGTTCCTCGTTTGTAGGATATTTACGTCCTTTTTTTACAAGTTCGGCAAAATGATCTAAGAGTTGAGTATCTGCAAAGCTCTTGAAATCATAAACATCTTTCGATGCCGACGGTACTGTATTCAGTGTCTGTCCCTTACAAGGAGGCATCCCCATAAGATAAGTCAATACAAATACCATTAAAGTAAACTTTCTTTTCATTATTGTTTTTGTTTGTTAATAGAAGTATAATAAATAGTTTATTTAGTTTATAGGTTACTTGCCACATCTTACACTGCAGCAAGTTCACCCGTTAATTTCATCGTTTTAAGTCGAAAATGCTATTGTTTAAATTTACAACACATTGGCATTCAACTTATTAGATAGCAGGTATAATTTACTTAAATAATAGGTATAAAGCCGTTAGATAATATATCTTGTACTATTATTTACCCTGTTTCATACAAATACATCAATTTACTCCGGCCTCTTATTTAGAAGAATATGAGCCAACTATGCAACTTTTGTTCTTTGAAGAGACCGGAGAAATATTCTATTTACATATCAGTTTAACCGTACGAACAGTTTTCCCGTCTTTCACAATTCTAAGCAGATAAACTCCCGCAACAGTCACATGAACATGCACTTTTGTACCTGTAACCACATCGTGTGCAGCATTCGCAACCTGCAAACCTTGCGCCGTGTAAACCTGAACACCGTATTTACCGGCATCGGCAAACTCCACAAAGATATCTCTATCCACAGTGTAGGTACGTATTTCCGCATTTTCGGCTTGATGAATACCTGTAGCAGAAGTTACTTTGATAACTTGGAATGTACGAGAATCGCTGCCATAAGAGTTCGTAAGCGTAAGTGTTACGGCATAATCGCCAGCTGACGTGTAACTTACTTTGGACTGCCCTTGCATATCACTGCCACTGGTTTCGGTTAAAGCTCCTTTAGGCGCTTTCCATACAGGCACAGTGGTAACAGTATAAGCAGTGCCCGAAACAAACGGACATCCAGCCTGATAGTCGGGTACAGTATTAGCCAACGTGCCTTGTCCTTCATTCTCGCCAGCTTTAATTTCTACACGTGCAAGCTTCACAGACGTATCCTGCCCGTTACTGATAAAATAGTTATCGGCAGTAGCATCAGTCTCGAAATTCCACGAAGCCTTAGGGGCATCAGACAAATCAGATGTTGTCATAACCTTTTCTACCTCACTTTCGGTCAACGTACGGTCGAAGAACTTAACATCGTCTACCACTCCGTTGAGGGCAGCACAACCATGCCTACCAATACCAAGCAACATGTAAGCATTCGGCCACCATGCTGTAGTATTCTGATATACAGTACTCAAACCAGTACCTTTAATGCTTCCAAGCTCCCAATTAGTAGGAGTAGCCTGTTTGCCATTGATATAAATTCGTTCTCTAACACCGGTTCCGTTGCTCTCCATAGCAATAACAACATGAGTCCACACACCGGGTGTGAAATCTACCTGCCAATTTTGTTTATGTTCATCGCCACCTGAATTTGCATTACGAATAGTAAACTGAAGCGTTTTACCTTTACCATCATAAGTAGACCAGAAGCATCCCCAGTTATTCTGAGGCCATGATGTAAACTGATCACGCATATCCACAAACTGATTAGAGCCATCTACAATACTGTTATACTTCACCCAGAAAGCAAGAGACCATGCAGACTTGTTATTTGTGAGACCAGCATCGGTCGCCTTGAATGCAATGCCTTTTTCTTTTGTTTCGATACCACGAGAGAGCTGACCGTTGGCATGTCTGCCAGTATAAGCCATCTGTATCATATCTCCGGTATTCACATTAATAGTCTGCTCCTGTCCGTTAGCAGTGAGAGAATTAATCTGTGGGAGCGCTCCGATAGCCTCAGGTGTGATCTGAATGTATCCTGCAAAGGTCCGAGTTTGCGTAGATGTAGTTGCTCCATCATGCACTTCACCGTTGAGTTCAAGGCTATAAACTCCCGTTTTCGGTAATCCTGTTACATCAACAACAGTGCCAGTCCCGCTATATACCTTATTATGATCAGCATCGTAAATAGTCCATGTTCCCGTTGTATGACGCGGATCAACGTAAGATAGATTAAAACTTTCGTTCGGTTTTATAACATTTTTATCGATTTGAATACCATCATCATAAACATACTGTGGCGGGGTAAGCTCATCGCTCCATACAATTTCCGATTCTGTTTTCATATCCAAAGATACTGCCGATACACCTAAACGTAAGTTAAAGCTATTCTTTGTAAAATCTACAGGTATAGAATAATACATACCCGCCCACGATGTAGTAATGCCCATGAGTATAGGTTCCCCGTCTCCTTGTTTGGCATAAAGCTTGAACAACGATGTATTTACATCACTATTATAGCAAGGTTCACCCTCTGATTTGCTATTTTGCATATTAAAAATTATCTTTCCATCTACGCCAAGCTTACCGAATGCAAGCAGTTTAGCATTCTTTATAGAAGGCTTGACAGGCGTCGCAGCAGAACCGCGAACAATGGAAATCTCACCAAGGTAGAGATTTAAATCCTTTGTATCGGTAAAATGAAGAGCAATAAGCGCAAGGCTTTTACCTGCAAGGTCTGCATTCACGGTGAATTTACGCTCGGTCCATTCCGTCTCATCTGCATTCTGCTCTGTGGTTACCAAAGCGTAATGAGCTTCATTAACAGCTTGGCTTTCATTACCGTTAGTCGTAAGCACAAGATTTGCTTTCGCCTTTCCGCCCACAAGTTTATAACGAACTGTTATAACATCCCCTTGTTTCAACTCATAAGAAGTTTTAAAAAGGTGCAGATACTCATCGGATGTAGTACCATAAACACGCATGCACGAGCCACCTACGTAAGCATCATTCCAAATAAATTCGGCATCGAGTTCGCCCATAGGGATATTGGTTCGCCCCAATAATTCGTGTGCAAACCACCAGCGCCATGTAGGAAGATAATCTTGAACACCCACATTATACCAAGGTCTGTCATTCTTTCGTTCGCCTTTCCAATTAAAGAATTTACCGTTACCAAGATTAAAGTAAGTAATGAAAGGCTCTTCCTGAAGATTCCAAGAGAGTGTACTTTTGGCAGTCATAAATGAAGACATGCCCGGAAAATTATAATTATCGGCACTATAATTGAGTGTATTAATAACTTCAGGAGTATTTGCCGGATTACGTGTACCACCTGTAAACCAGCGTTCAGTACGTAACATATAGGTACGTTGTTGTGTCTCCGGATTACTGCCTTTCTCATTACGGCTCTCCCAAAACATATTTTTTTGGTGAGCGCCCCACAGACCTATCGAAATCGGATAGTTTTTCAAATGTGTCCAGTTCTGAAATTTCGGTTCTCCACCTTGCATATTGATACCTGCATAAAGATACAAAGGATCGCGTTGCATCTCCTTTGCCTTCTTTACAGATCTTTCAAGTAAACCGGAATTTGTCCAGTTATAATTAAAGAAAAGCGAGTAACAGGGATGTTCCGCAGTACCGAAATTTTTCTCATTATGACTACCTAACCCCTGATCGAATCTAATATGTCCATTATCATCGGTTCCATCATACCAAATATTTTCATAAATAGAGTTGCGTGTACGCATAATATCAGTCACCTTGATATGAAAATCACGCACATCTTTGGTTATATTTGAGTATTCCCAATATTCGGAATTATAGCCCAATCCATCCTGTCCATAATAATAAAGATAATCAGCTGCATCCTGCACATTAGTATTCTTCAAATCACGAAGATAGTTATACCAGTCTCCATTAAGATATGCATTGGGAATACTTGCCACGGATGAAACAGACACACCATTTTTGTGAGCAACATCGAGTAATGCTGCAGGGATACGTCCTAATGGAGCTGTCCAATCTCCCCACACATTGACATACTGCCACATAGAGAACACTTCGGAATCGAAAACACCATCAGGCAATGCATTTTTATTGGGATCATTGAAAGGGAGCCATGCTATAAGTCGCTTGTCATCTCCTTCTTTAAGATTTAGACGTACTTGTGTAGCCTCATTACGAAAGCGTTTCTTAGGCTTTACACGCGAGATAAAAAAGTTATCATCTTCGGTGATCTGCTTCTTATTCTTCCATGTAGAGATAGCAGCAGGTAATTTGTAAGACGAAGAATTAGACCACTTGATGTAGCTTTCTTGAAGTTCTTGTGCTGCCACATCTACTGACAACAACGAGAAACACCCAAGCATTACGATAGGCAAAGTTCTTTTTTTCATTGTTGATTGTTTAGGTAATTTAATTTTCTATAGGTAAGTCACTCCTCAAAGGAGACATACCTACTTTTATATATTATTTTGTTATTATCAGAAATTAGGTGTATTGACATCCCACCATAGACGAGTAGCCACGACATCAGGACCGTTCAATCCCTTCAAACCTGTCCTCTCTACATCCTGCAGAACGGAACCGTCTTGTGTATCGGGGAAAGGCAAACGACGAATCATATCTCCTTGCTTCAAGCTACCATCAGAATCATCTACATTAAGCACATCGAACAAGCGTGGATAACCGGTACGACGAAGGTCAACCCAAGCCTCAAAACTGTAAGGGAACCCTGCAATATATTTCTGTGTAATAATCTTCTCAAGTTTAATTTCAGGGGAGTCGTTATCGTCCCATTTTACACCTATCTTTATTGCACTTTCTATAGACTCGGTATCACCCGTAGGATCATTATAAGTAAAAGGTACAGCATGCTCGAGTTGCATATAGGAATCGATCATTGCATCATAACGACTTTTGAGGATCCCCGTACCATCATCATAATCTTTTACTTTGCTATTCGCTTCCTCCATGCTACCAGTACGAATACCTTGCTCATAGAACTCCTTGGCAGAACCGTTCATTTTCCAACCACGAACAGCCCCCTCTGCACGGAGGAAACATACTTCAGAAAGCTTCATAATATAAAGAGGAGCCTGAGCTGTGTACTTAGAATTAACCTTGCTAAATGCGATATATTGGTTAGAAGCATAATCTTGTCCCTCACCCGGATGGCTTCCAGAACGCATACCTACTACTAAACTGTCTTTTGGAGTAATCTTTCCACTCTTGACATTCTTAAAAGGATTATCATTCTTTGTAAAGAGATAATCGACATAAGGGTGTTTCATACTTTTGAGAACACCTTCGAATGAAGCTGACATACGTGTGTCTTGCCATTCATAAACACCAGAAACAGGATTAGTAAATCCAAGTACCAACGGATACAGTCCCATTTGCTGACTCTCTGTTTCGATAACACCATCAGCCACAGCAGCCTCTGCCCAACGCTGTGCCAAGTCCTTATCAACTTTCACAATATGCATTGCCATACGAAGTTTCAATGAGTTTGCAAAACGTATCCAAGTATCTATATGGGGATCACCAGTCCCCGGTCCTGTAGCTAAAAGTAACAAATTGTTATCTAAAATGGACTTAACGGCATTCTGATATTCTACAGGCTTAGTCTCAAAGTACTTCAAACATGCCGTAATGGTATCGATGTTTTCTACTACACGCATATAAATTGAACGCACATCGTCATAATCATAAGGACCTGTTTGTTTATTTGTTTTAAGATCACTATATGGGAACGGCCCATAAATATCTGCCACCTCGACTGCCGAATAGTTATAAAGAAGAAGATAAATTGCTTTCAGTTCGGGAATTGTATCTACTCCCGGATGGTTCATTAAGGGTACAGCTGCCGTTGAAACCTCCTTAAAAGAACCCATTGCACCGCCATAAGCTTTAGTATCAATAGCATAAGTTGAAGCAATATTGATCTTAGAATAAGGAAAATTGGTATGTGGAATAGCACAATATTGTGCATAATTATCTACACCTAAACTAAATTGATATTGGTAAGCATGTGTACCGGGAGTCTCTGCTTTCTTACCTCCTCGCATAGCAAATTGTGCTCCCATAGCCACACGCATAGGGTCTTCAAGTTTTTGAGCTACGCTTTGCACTTGCTCCGCAGTATATACAGTCTTATAAGGAATACTATCAACTTTGGCACGATTTGTTACTTGTTGCGTGTTTTTAGTTGTGGAATTAAATTCGTCACCGGTCATATCGTAGTCAAGACATGATTGAAACCCTATCGACAACGACAACATTGTTATGGCCAATAATATTTGATGTCTTTTCATTTTCTTATTTTTTAGGTAATTAGAAATTAACTTTCAGCGAAAGACCATATGATCTCGAAGAGGGCATGTTGAATAACTCAAAGCCTCCAAGCCCATTACCTGTAGACAGTGAAACATCGGGATCGGTAGGACAGTCTTTATATAAGAAGAATAAATTACGTGCGATGAATGATACCGAAAGATTATGATTCATGCCCAAAAGATCACGAAACGTATAACCTAACGATAACTCGCGCAAACGGAAGTTCGTTGCATTATAGACATAATTGAGAGGATTAGACGAACCACCTAATACCTTATAATACTTATCAATCGGTACAATGCGGCCACTACCATCAGGAAGTTCGATACCGGGTTGGTTACCATAATCTTTCGCAACAATATTGTTAGCTTCCGCACGTGAACGCGCATCACCACTTCTTTTAGATACTCCGTAATAATCAAGATAAGATTCAGTTAACGAAATCACCTTACCACCAATACGTCCATTAATCAAGAAGAACAAATTGAAGTTTTTATAAGTAAACGTATTGCTCCAACCCATCTGCCACTTAGAATTCATGTTCCCCACAAAAATATCGTTTTTACCAGAATTATCCAGTTTGGGACTGCCATCATTAGCTACAGCAATTGTTCCATCTGCATTACGTTGAAAGTCGCTTACATACATATCTCCTACAGAACCACCTCTCTTATAACGTACACGCGCACCAGCTACATTTTGTTGAATAAGCATTTCTTTACCCTGTTTATCAAATGCAGTCTCCAAGATTTTGTTATTATTGAACGACACATTATAAGAAGTACGCCAGCGTAATTTCCTTACAGGATAGAAATCATAACCTATTGTAGCTTCAAATCCTTGATTACGCACACGTGCTGAATTATATAATGCAGTAAGACCACTCGAAGTTCCGGCTGTCATAAATAGGTCACGTACCGTTGCATTATAATAGGTAAAATCAAAGCTCAAACGTTCTCCAAAGAACAGAGTTTCTATACCTGTCTCGAAAGAACCTGTCTTTTCAGGACCGGGATGGAATTCCCCGACATAACCACTTCCTGCTGCAGCTCCCGATTGAAGATTGGTACGAATAGCACTATAAGCATTATTTGGTATCGAATTTCCTGCTTCTGAGTATGAAATACGATACTTTAAATAACTAAACCACTTTGGTAATTTAACCATAGAACTAACTATAGCATTCGCACCCACACCATAAAAATCAAAATAATCTTTAGATATAGCCCCTTTTTGCTTAAATATACGATAAGGACGATACCAGTCTCGACGGAAAGAACCGTCAATATAAACCATATCCTTCCAGCCTAATTGAGCAGTAAAAAGCCATGCACGGTCCCAATTCGAACTTTTCGAGGTTGTTGTCACTCCACGATCACCAGCATTAGTCTCAAAATAATTAACCTTAGTCGGTAGCTTTCTCATTAACGGATCAAGATAAGTAGCCTGCTCAATAGAAGTTCCTTTATTTGTAGACTTGATAGTATGGCCCACAAAACCAGCTGTTGCCGATACGACATAATCACCAAACTGTTTATTATAACTCAACAGATAATCGGTATAAATCTCAGTTGTCTTAGCTTCAGAGTCCCAAAAGCGACCATAGTCTACGATATTATCGGGTGAGAATGTTGTGGCACATTGACGGCTAGTACTATGAAAACGCAACTGATTATAGTTCATACGTACTTGAAAATCCAAACCATCATAGATATCAACCTTGGCAGTTATCGTTCCAAAAAGACGATTTTCTATCTGCTTACTACCATTCATATTGAGTAACCAATAAGGGTTATTATTATTTTTTGATAAGAAAGCCCAATTCTGAAGAGGACCAGTAAGATCTGCACGCTGACCAGATGTATATTTAAAGTTGCCCGTTGTCGGATCTAATTTATAATAAGCTTGCAATCCAGATGTCCAACGTCCGTCCGCTACATAATAATTATTTCGATAATACCCCATATCTAAGTTACGCGGTGCAGTATAAAGATGGTAAAGAGGATTGCCCACAGTACCACCGCCGGGACGATTACGTGTTATGGTTTCAGCATAGTTTAAAGACACATCAATATTCAAACGTTTGAAGAATTTAAATGTCTGGCGAAAATTGAATGAATTACGATTATAAGAATTAGTACGCATCATTCCATTCGCATGACTATTTGCCATCGAGAAATAAGAGCGCATTAACTCTGTTCCGCCAGATAAGGATACGGAATTATTAGTAGTAACTCCTGTACGGAAGAAATCTTTTACATCATCATGAGCAAAGTTACGCAAATGCACCGGATGTGTTTTGTCATAAAACCGATCACCCATAGGAGCATCGATAACCAGCTTATTATCGGGACGTTCTGTCAATTTCGGCCCCCAACTGTTAAGAGAAATTCCGCCGGTAGCCTCTTCAGATGCTCCATATATATTTTGGAACTTCGGCGTAAGAAGAGGAGTATCGAACGTAATATTCGATGTGAAATTAATATCGAGTTTACCCTCACGGCCTTTCTTTGTCGTAATCATAATAACCCCATTGGCTGCACGCGAACCGTAAAGTGCAGCGGCATTAGCACCCTTGAGTACGTTCATCGACTCGATATCGTCAGGGTTTATAAGCGACAAAGGATCCGAACCTTCCGATATACTGGAATATTCAAAACCTTCACCACCGCCGAATCCACGTTGTCCACGTGTAGAATTCTCCATTGGAACACCATCTACAACAATCAAAGGAGTGCTACTCCCGAGAATTGATTTATTTCCACGAAGAATAATTTTCGATGCACCACCGGCACCACCTGCATTAGGTGTAATCGTTATACCTGAGACCTTCCCTTCTAAAGAATTAGCCACGTTAGGATCTTGTACTTTCATAAGGTCTTCAGCCTTTACGCGTTGAGTGGCGTAGGTTAGTGAACTCTCCTTACGCTGAATACCCATAGCGGTAACGACCACCTCTTGCAGCTTGTTTTCTTCTTCGCGCAAAGTAACGTTAAGCACACTTCTTCCGCCGGCAAGCAGTGTTTGTGGAGCAAATCCTATGTATGAAAACTCTAACGCGGGGTTACTTTCATTGGTGGTAATTGCATATTCACCGTCCACATTTGTTACCACAGCGATACCGGAGTTCCGCACTTTTACGCTCACTCCGATAAGAGGCTCCCCCGTTGTATCTACCACCTTTCCCGAAATCTTCCGCGTTACGCCTTGTGTACTCCTTGGCTGTACACTGCTTTCTTGGCCTTCCAAGCGCTTACGAATGGTAATCATCTTGTTCTGAATGTCGAAACTATTACCGGTTCCGAGCACTCTTGTCAACACTTCGCGTACGGGTGTTTGCTTGAAAGACGCTGTAATTTTTCTGTTTGTGTCTACTTCATCCACATTATAGATGACCGACATTTTTGTCTGCCGTTCCACTTCTTTCAGCACTGTCTTCAGCGACTCGTTCTTAAATGTCTTCGTTACAGTCTGCGCACTTGCACCTACCGAGAAGAATAGTGAAACAGCAAAAATCAACCATAGCAAATAAGTTTGCTTTTTGTTCATGGTGAGTTTCATTTTAGATTCGATGTTTTTAATTAATTATTATTTAAGTTTGTTTTTAAGCAGTATTATTTTCAGGTCTCGCGTTTGTACCGGTCGACCGTAATATTGAGTATTAATTACTGATTATGAGCTTTGATTTGTAATAGCAGATTGGTTTATAAGTAGTTTATTTTCAGGATAGAAAGTCAGCGCAAACGTATATCCTTACCGTGCCGACTGACGCGTATGGGCGCCGTTTTCTGCAACCCCGAGAGCACTTCTTCTATTGTTTCGCCGTTATGCAGCGACACTGCAAAACGCTCGGATCGCAAACGGGCGCTCTCAATCTGTATATTTACGTCGTATTTACGCGATAGCACCTTGGCTAAATCGGCCAATGTAATATTATCATATTCGGTGGCATCGACTATCCATGCGCTCGTATTCCTCTTCGAAACCGATTTGGTAAGCTCGCCCGACTGTTTGTCCAACGTTACCGTTTCGCCCGGTTTCATCATCAATTCGCCTGCCTCGGCATGAATAGCCACACTGCCTTCGAGCAGTTCAGTGGTAACCAAGCGGTCGTTGCTGTAGGCCGAAACATCGAATTTCGTGCCCTTTACCACAACATCATAGCCTTTCGTCTTTACTGTAAACTCGATTCCGTCGTGCTTGGCCACTTCGAAATAAGCCTCACCTTGCAATTCTACCTCGCGATGTTTATTATTAAATAAGGTAGAATAGCGCAAAGTAGAGCCGGCATTCAGCCATATTCTGGAGCCGTCGGGCAGAGTTACCTGCGACCGGCTGCCCATTGGGGCCTCACAGGTATAGAAACTCTCGGCGGTTGTCATATCTGCAAATTTCAACGTAAGTACCGACGATAGGGCTATGAGCGCCACAACCGACGCTGCCGCCACGGCAATACGCCACTTCTTGGTCATGCCGCCACGATACATATGCGCCGTTTCTTTCGTTTTATCGATATGTTTCTCGATGACATGCCATGCCTTTTGAGTATCGGCATCGGCAATATGTATCTTCGCCCAAAGGTCTCCCCATTGGCGAAATAGTTCGCGGTTAGCATCGCTCTGCTCCACAAATGCCAGCAGTACATGCTCATCCTCGCGCCGAATACTCCCCTCGAAGTATTGCTTTGCAAGATTTTCCATATCTTGTAGATTGTTCATCTTCTTGTCTTGGTTGTCAGGTTATTTTCCGCTGTTTAGAGTTGCTTATTCTGTTTGTTCGCTCCTGTATTTTCATGCGGTTACATTTATATGACAACTCAAAAGTTCGTTACCCCCCTCTACTCCTACAAAAAAATATTTTTCCTTGCAGAAAATATAAAAACTCTCTGCACCACACGCTCCGCACAAACCGTACATCTATCGAAAACAGAAGTACGGTCTGTGCGTAATAAAGATATGCTCCGACCTCTGTAAACAGGCCGTCTATCGTCGGAACCTCGGCCAAGAAGCCAAGAAAAAAGACCGTTTTTTCCTCGTTTCCGAATAGTTTTTTTATCTTTACAACCGAGATGCAAAACTTATGAACACAGAAAACAAAAAAGACAGAAGGAGGCAACAAACAATGATATACATTAATATATATAAATCACCCATCGGAGATATCGAGCTTTTCAGCGACGGCAAAGCGTTGATAAGGTTACAGTTTACAGGACAAAAATATGCTGCCAACACATGCAATACCGATATCTCGCATCCCCACCTGCCAGTGTTTCTGCAGACAAAGGCATGGCTCGATGCCTATTTCAGCGGCACCAATCCAAACAATCCGCCTCCCCTGAGTCCGCAAGGCACGGCTTTCCGCCTCGAAGTGTGGCGCATTCTGCAGACCATTCCCTACGGAACAACCGTAACATACGGGCATATCGCCCGCCACATGGCGAACCTGCGCGGCATCGAAAGCCTATCGGCACAAGCCGTAGGCGGCGCCGTGGGGCACAATCCCATTAGCATCATCATTCCCTGCCACCGTGTTGTAGGCGCCGATGGCAGCCTTACCGGCTATGCCGGAGGTACGGAACGCAAGGCGTGGTTATTGGCTTTAGAGAAAAAGAACCCGCTTCGCATCTCAAGAACTCTGCTTTTCTAAATCTTCTTAAAATAGCCATCATCCCCTCAGCAGCCTATTTCAGGGAGGCATGAAAAACTTAAACGAGCCAAATTCCCGCTATTCCCGCTTCTCATCTCCCATAAACCTGCCTCCCCTCTTTTTCCCGCCCATTCATCATCTCACCCCCAAATAGAAACAACAAACCGTACCGCAAAAACAAACCAATATATCGGAAAAAAGGAGAGAATATTTGCTATTTCTTATTTATTTTTGTATTTTTGCGACACAGTTTGCAATCTAAAGATGCCAAAAATTGTAGGAGAAGATCAACTATTTATAGCCATTAAAAACGGAGACAAGCACGCCTTTGAGTTCCTTTTTAAAACTTTATATCCTCGTCTCCGTAATTATGCGTCGCATTTTCTCGATGTTCAAGAAACATCTAAGGACATTGTTCAGGAGTGTTTCCTACAACTTTGGGAAGATCGCAATACCATCGTCGTCACTTCCCTGTCGTCTCTACTCTTCACAATGGTACGAAATCGTTGTCTTAACCATCTGAAGCATTTGGCCATTGTACAAGACTATAAAGCCAAAATCATGGTACATACACAGGGTTCGGAGTTGCTGTATCATACCGACTTCACAGGAAGAGCCGACGGAAAGATGCTCTTCGATGAACTGAGAGAAGAAATATATAAGGCGATGGAAGAACTTCCGCCGCGCACACGCGAAGTTTTCGAACTGAGTAGAATACAAGGACTCAAGAACAAGGAGATAGCCACACGGTTGGATATCTCCGTAAAAGTCGTAGAAAAACATATCACCAAAACGCTTTCGGCATTACGGAAACGCTTCCCGCAATATACGAAAGAGGTCATCAGCGTACTGATTCTTCTTTGGGCGGAGTCGCATGTAATGTAGATACAGGGGCGAAACGTACACGTCGCCACAGCCAATTGGGCAGCCTGCGCCATAGAAATACGAGCGCCCGATAACGCCAATCTATCACGCACACATGGCGCCTACGCCCGATAGCCCGCACAATCTGCCGCGCCACAGGGCCTTTTTGCATCAACATGGGATAGCTGTCGCCCGTCAAGAGGTCGGTATCTACGAAGCCGGGACGTATGTCTGTAAACGATATACCGAGCTTACGGCTGTTCGAGAGCTGCTCCAAAGCCTGAATATAGGTGCTCTGGAAAGCCTTCGAAGCGCTGTATGCCGCTGCCGGACCTAAGCCCTTGGTACCCGCAACCGACGAGATAACGGCGATATGTCCGCCCCCATGCGCCGCCATATAGCCGAACATGGTGTCGATCATGCTCGCAAAACCCGCCACATTGGTAGCTATCGTGCGTGCTTCAATGCCCGCTTCGAGCTGCCGGTTCTGCTTTCCGATGCCCGAAGCATGCAGGTACAACTGCACTCCGCCCATCGTTTCTACGAGTTGCAGCAGCCGTGCGGGGGCGTCATCGGCCGTTATATCGATGCACATTACCGTCGCCAAATCGGGATAGACCTTGCGCATTTCTTCCATAGGCTCCGTGCGCCGCGCCGCCAAGCCTACGCTCCACCCTTCTTCCAACAGCAGTTTAGCCACCTCGCGCCCTATGCCCGACGAAGCTCCCATTACGATTGCATGCTTCATTTTCTTCCTCCTATCAAAAGATTATTTGCCTTCCTTGCGCGTTACAGAGAACGTCTCTTTGCGGAAAAGGAAGATCGGGATGACACAACAAGCCACCATACCGAACATAACCATTACCGTAAGCGACGAATTATGGAAGAACCGTGTAATATATTCGTTCGCCACATCGGGCATCTGCACTATATCTATCAGGTCGCGAACGGCTTTATAGGCAAACATTCCGGGCACCATAGCAAGCAAAGCGGGGAATGCAAAGCCCTCAGCCGGATAGTGTATCTTCATTGCAGCGGGCACTGCGAGCAATCCCACCACAAGTCCGGCAAGCGAAGAGGCTACCACTTGGTCGCACATGAATTGCGGATGGTGCATGAAGAAATAGCGAACGCCGTGCCCGACACACGAAAGACAGGCTGTTATAAATAATGCCTTTCGCGGCGGATTGGATATTATAGCGAAGCCGGTTCCCGCTACAGCGGCGAAAAGTCCATCGGCTACGGCTGCTGAAACGACATCCGGCCGCGTTAGTTTGGTAAACACGAAGGGGTTGACATCAAAGATGGTAAGCGTAAACGACAGTCCCAAGGCTATACTTACGATAAGCAATCCGGCATTGAGCAGTCGGGCGAAGCCGTTAAGTACATGCTTATCGATCGTATCCATTACCCCATTGATGATAGGGACGCCCGGTATAAGGTAAAGCATCGACGTTCCTAACGACATATCTTCGGTGCCTCCGTGGAAATAGAGATAATCGGTGGCGCCGATCATCGTGGAAACAAACGAACATATAGTGAACACCGCGAGTACGTTCCAACGGCGTTTTGTCAACTCCTGTCGTACGAAGAAGCCCACGAAAGTGGCTATCCAAACGATACACATCGAGGTATAGTTGCCATCGAACAGCCTGCAAAAGCAGGCATTGGCAAAGGCTACAAGGATCAGCACCGTCCAACGACTCTCACGGGGCTCACTTATAATCCTGCGAAACTCACTCCATAACGTCTCTAAAGGGAGCTTTTCGTCGAACGCACGCCACGAGAGATGCGACAGTTTCATATTTATTTTGAAGTTCAACGCCATGGCCGGCGTCTTTTTCACGTAGGTGTAGGAATGCTCGCGGTTCTCGTTGTGCAGCGTAATGCTGATAGTTTGCGGGAACATCAATATGTTGCACCAATAACCGAACGACTTGGCAATGCGGATAGTATTATACTGTATGCGCGACGTTTGTACGCCCACGGCCTCTAAAGTGGCCGCATACTCCGCAAGGAAAATGGCTTTTTCTTTCAAATCTTTATGAATATCCGCCACACTTTGCACCGGATGTGTTTCCTGAATGTTATCGTTCATATCTGTTTATTCTGTTGATAATACAATTCGGCTGTGCAAAGTTACTAAAAACCGGCATAAAACACGAACATTTTGCCAAGAACCTATCTCAAAAAAGCATTACCTGCATCGCAAACATTTCACCATAATAATATATATAAAACGTTGTACCTGAAAAAGACTTCTTCACAGCATTCCACCGGTATACAGCATCTTTAGCAGGCATACAAATATGATACAATCTAAATAAAACATACAGATAATACAGACAAATTGCCTATATACAAACCATACAACTTATTTTCAATATAAAAACAACATATAAGCGCATTCCTAAAAACCAGCCAATTTCTACAACACCTCGTTATCTACCCGCTTCTTGATGATAGGAACAAATTTCTTATCCAATTCAATTCCAAGCCCTACTCTACCCAATTTCTGGGCAGCTACCAATGTGGTACCACTACCAAGAAATGGATCCAGCACCACATCTCCCTTATGTGTAGTCATCTTGATAATACGCTCTATCATCGGCGTGGGAAATATACATGGATGTTCAGCAAGCCCAAGTTTGTTCTTAGTCATATTGTTTACACGGTCAAAATACCAGAAATCGCTCCCTTCCACATCGAAGTTCCACGTATCAGTCGGGTTTCTTCCTGCCCCTCCCTCTAATCTTTTGTCGTTTTTGGTTATATAAGGAATCCTTATATCATTCAAGTTAAATTGATAATTATCTATATCTTTCACAAACCACAATATAGCTTCCCATCTGCCACTTAATCTATTTACGCAATTTTGCATATTATTAAAATGCCACACAATGCTGTTCCTAAGAGCATAACCATGCCTTTTAAATATAAAATAAGCCATAGCATCGAGCGGTATAATCTCTTTTGTTTTCTTATCGGGTACAGGAGATACATTCAATAAGAAGCTACCATCATCGGTAAGAACACGCTTGGCAGCCTCGGCAACACGCCCAATTAAATTCTCCCATTCGGCAAAGCTCCGGTTATCATTATACTTTCCATATTTTTTATTCAGATTATATGGAGGCGACGTAACGATCGTATTTACCGACTTCTCGCGCATTTTCTTCATTGTAGAGACACACTCCCCGATAGCAAAGAAGCAGTTGTTTACCGAATATACATTTCGTTGTTTCGGACTAAAATAAATCTGTCCCGCCATTATTCTCAAGTCTTTTATTTGCAATTTCGATATATTCCGGCTCTATTTCGTAGCCCACATAACGACGATTGAGCCTTTTAGCTACGACAGCTGTCGTTCCGCTACCCATAAACGGATCGAGTACGAGGTCTCCTTCGTGGGTTCCGACTTTAATAATACGCTCTACAAGTTCTTCAGGATACTGGGAAGGATGCTCTGTACGTTCCGGCGAATTTCCACTTACCAACGATATTTTCCAAACATCCGTAGGATTTTTCAACTGGCTTTTATACCTATCGGGACGATAGTTCAAGGCAGGAATTTTCACATCATCCAAATTGAATGTGTATTTATCCTTGTTCTTCGTAAAAAAGAACACATATTCGTATCTTGAACAGAAACGTTTTTGAGTAGCTCCCCCCCAGTCGAAATTCCAAATAACAATATTCTTAAGGTACATATCTTTAAAATATTCCATTATCCAAAACGGGGGCTGTATTACACAGTTCTCGTATCTATTCTTGATATTGAACCAAATTTGGCCGTCGTCTTTCAACACTCGTTTGGTCTCCTTGATCACCTTATCCAGCATCTTTCGGTAATCTGCTTCGGATTGCTTATCGGCATACTTCTTCCCTTTAGAGCTTACAATACGTCTGTTTTTCCACTTATTACCGTAAGAAATATCTATATTGTAAGGCGGAGAAGTAACCATAAGTGAAACAGACTTATCTGGTATTTCGCTCATGAACTCACTACTATGATTGAATATCTTATCCATAAAGCTAATTATAGTATGCTAAATTACTGTTTTTCCATAACTCTGCCAACTTTCTACCGAGCATTATACCTAAATACATCGAAATTATGAATTATTAACCTTGCCCTACACTCATAGGTATATGAGGAAGATTGCCCCGATTGATGCAGAAGAATACCTTTGAGTATTTCTTTCATATCAGACATATTGAAATATGCTACCTCCAACGCCGCCTCATGAAGTTTGAGTATTTTGCGGTATGTATCGGGAGTAATTCTAATCAATTTCTTCGTCACGTAATCAAAATAACCCGAAAAAGCCGTATTCTTTGTGTTACCGTCAATAGCTCTATTGTAAGCTGTAGTGTTATCTACAGAAAAACATTTATTATTTCCAAGCGTATTCTTTATTATTTCTGCTTTGGCTATACCGCCGCATCCCAAGAAATGAACCTTATTAAATCTTTCTAAATGCAATAGATTATCCATTGCTTGTAAGCGTACCTGCATCTTATTTTTAGGATAATCGGCAAGTCCACCTATACCAAGTTTCGTCGGCATATAATCCAGTTGTGACAGATAATACTCTATATCTTCATTTGTCCAAGCGACATTTATAATGGTCAACAGCTTATCTGTATTCTTTCCGGTCCCGCGATATGTTATGTTAGCATACCTGATGCAAGCATCTATCAACTGTCTCTTATTTACGGTATCACTAAACAAATCCCTACTTATATTACCACTTTGTGTCCTTACTTTAAACAAGTTCGGAATATCAAAAGTAACGGCATTATCGATAGAAGAACTATTGATGACCGAGCAATACTTATCAAGTATCTGTTCTTTCTCCATAATATCATCGAATTTCCAAATAATTTCTTCGGCGTTGATATTATCATATTTTTCCGTTATATAGCTCACCATCTTGGTCGTTCCTACATCCATAATCAGATTACTCGGCCTCAGCATCACCGGATCATCGGTATTGTCACATACCCACTTACGGACATTATCGACCGTATTCCATATTTTAGGTTTTACAATACTCGTATGTGAACGATGATTAAAGAATATATCGCCGAACTTAATCAGTATATGATCCTTAAAATACTTGGGCATGTATTGTAAGAAGATACGATCTATACCGTTCCAATCTCCTGCACCACCACCCGAACTATATACAAAATAAAAGTCCATTATCGGTTATTGTTTTAACGAAGTTATAAACTCTTTGAATGTTATCATATTCAACATCGGTGGATATATCTTGGTTATCTCTTGATGAGCGATGGCGTCTCCCTCGCGCGTTTTTCTTGTAAACTGATCGTTCCCTAAGTGATTATAATAATCAAACACCTCCTGTACCGGCATCGCAAATATGCCCTTAATATGGAAACTATCGAACCACCAAACGTAATATACCGGTATACCCAAAGGTAAAATATCATTTTCTATCTTCGTTCGTTGCAACTGCAATTTCTTTCCGGTATCTAATGTAAGAGAAGATTCATAATCATACCGAGACGTTGCATAAGGGTACGTATTGTGTATTTTAGTATTGGCATAAATAAACGGTACCTGAATATATTTCAATTCATAATAAGCAACGACTTTATTACCCGACACTACTTCAAAATCAGGAAAAGGAAATCCTTTCTTCTTCACATATATATCTTTCGTAGCAAGGAACATTTGCAGAGCTTTCTCATACCACTGTCCTTTCTGTATGTCCATTCCCTTTAAGAATTCATTCCTTCTTCCAAGGCATTTCGGTACTTCTTTTTTATATATTTCCGTAAGCCCTTGTATCTGTTCTTTCAGTTCTTTTACAGAAATCGGTGCCGATGTCCTTCTCTGTTTCCAAAACATCTCTTTATAACAGGTTACATTAAAATCAGTAAAAGTTAAAAGACGTTTGAATTTCTTCTCTATTTCATTCTGATGCTCGTTACAAAAATCGATGAGTTCTCTATATAATTCTACCTCTTGTTTCATAGTTCATTCGAGATTTTAAGTACCACTTCGGGCAAACGATCCATTCCGTTAAGGATAAACTTACTCAATTCATCCAACTTATGAGAACCCAACATATATTCTCTTATTACGTTCCCCTCTACGACATTGGATACTCCATCATCGTCTTCTATAATAAGAAACAGAGGTCTGTCTAAAGTCGAAAACTGAGATTTTATAAACTTACCAAGCATACCACTGAAAGTTTCATGGTTCCAATAGGAACTCAAAATGGTATCACCCGACTTCTTACAAAAGATAAGATACGAGTGGATATTCCTTGTATGGTCAAGAAGAATATGCTTGGGTATACCATCAGTGGCAAAATTTGCCTCTTCTATATGGAATCGATAAAGCTTTTTCAGCCGTGCGACATAATTATTTTCAAATCGTACGATATCCATATCAGTCGAATAAATCTTTTATATCTATACCGAGTGCATCAGCTATCTTCTTTATATTACATAAAGTGACATTCTTTTCTGCACGTTCGATCATACCGATATAGGTACGATGAAGACCTGCACGGAATGCAAGCTCCTCCTGCGAAATATTCATGTCTTCTCTATACCGCCGAACTATTTGCCCAAATCGAACAAGGACGTCTTGCTTTATATACTTCACATCTGCTATTTTTAGTATGCAAAAGTAGGATAAATACACAACCTGTACAACATACTATAATTAGCATTATGCAAAAAAGAAATAAAATAAAATAGGTTATCCGGATATCTTTTCGAAACAGATGGTATATCTAAAGACCTTAAATAGCATATCTAAGCAACTTAGAACACTTATCTATCCGAAATATTTGTAAGATATTGGTAACCAAAAGATAGGAACAGGCCTGCAACATGCGCCGTATCTCTCTTACGAAGAGGGCGGAAAGACTACTCGAAATACATGCTCACCTCCCGACAGATATACGAACACTCGAAAACAGATATGCGGAACGTATGACACATTTGTCACACCACAGACTGACAGATGTGGCACATATCGTCTTTGGCACACTTTTCGCATTGCCCCAAGTGTCCGCCCTACAGGCCGAAGACCTTACGGACGGAGCATTTACCACGCCTGAAGTGCGTGCGAAAACGTTTAATCATATTAATATAATAATTATGAACATCAAACCATTAGCAGACAGAGTGCTGGTACTTCCGGCACAGGCTGAAGAGAAAGTAGGCGGTATTATCATCCCTGATACGGCCAAAGAAAAGCCGCAACGCGGCAAAGTAGTTGCAACAGGCAACGGTACAAAGGATGAAGAGATGGTACTCAAAGAGGGCGATACCGTGCTCTACGGCAAATACAGCGGCACTGAATTAGAGGTAGAAGGCGAAAAATACCTGATGATGCGCCAAAGCGACGTACTCGCAGTGGTAAAATAAGCATCCGAAACATAACTTTTAAAAATAACATTTAAAACATTTAGAATAAAATGGCTAAAGATATTAAATTCAATACCGAGGCACGCGACGTGCTCAAACAAGGCGTAGATCAGTTGGCTAACGCCGTAAAAGTAACGTTAGGCCCTAAAGGTCGCAACGTTGTATTGGAAAAGAAATTCGGTGCACCGCAGATAACAAAGGACGGTGTTACCGTGGCTAAAGAAATTGAACTCGAGGATAAGCTCGCCAACACGGGCGCCCAACTCGTAAAAAGTGTAGCTTCGAAGACCGGAGACGATGCTGGCGACGGTACTACAACGGCTACTATCCTTACACAGGCCATCGTTAATGAGGGTTTGAAGAACGTAACCGCCGGTGCTAACCCGCTGGATTTGAAGCGTGGAATAGACAAGGCAGTAAACAAAGTAGTGGAATATATCAAGGCTAATGCCGAGGTTGTAGGCAATAACTACGACAAGATAGAACAGGTAGCTACGGTATCTGCCAACAACGATCCCGAGATCGGAAAGCTCTTGGCCGACGCTATGCGCAAGGTATCTAAAGACGGTGTGATTACTATAGAGGAAAGCAAGAGCCGCGAAACCAACATCGGTGTGGTCGAGGGTATGCAGTTCGACCGCGGATATCTATCGGGTTACTTCGTTACAGATGCCGATAAGATGGAATGCGTGATGGAAAATCCGTACATCCTTATATATGATAAGAAGATCAGCAACCTCAAAGACTTCCTCCCGATACTGCAACCAGCAGCAGAAAGCGGCCGTCCGTTGCTCGTAATTGCCGAGGATGTCGACTCTGAAGCATTGACTACGCTGGTTGTAAACCGCTTAAGAGGAGGATTAAAGATATGTGCTGTCAAGGCTCCGGGCTTCGGTGATCGTCGCAAGGCCATGCTCGAAGATATCGCAGTGCTTACGGGTGGCGTCGTTATCAGCGAGGACAAAGGCCTCAAATTGGAGCAGGCAACGCTCGAAATGCTCGGTACAGCAGACAAAGTTACAGTGTCTAAGGACTATACAACGATTGTTAACGGCGCTGGAAAGAAAGAGAATATCGCCGATCGTGTAGCTCAAATCAAGAATGAAATAGCAAACACCAAGAGTTCTTACGACAAAGAGAAACTACAGGAACGCTTGGCAAAGCTCGCAGGTGGTGTGGCTGTGCTTTACGTAGGTGCCAACAGCGAGGTCGAGATGAAGGAGAAAAAAGACCGAGTTGATGATGCTCTCTGCGCTACACGTGCCGCAATGGAAGAAGGAGTGGTAGCCGGAGGCGGCACAACCTATATACGTGCACAAGACGCATTGAAGGACTTGAAGGGCGAGAATGCCGATGAACAGACGGGTATCAATATTGTTGCCCGTGCTATTGAGGAGCCCTTGCGCCAGATTGTTGCCAATGCAGGCGGCGAAGGTGCTGTGGTTGTCGACAAAGTACGTGCCGGCAAAGGAGACTATGGCTTCAATGCACGTACCGAAGTTTACGAGGATATGCGCAAAGCAGGTGTCATCGATCCGGCAAAGGTTGCCCGCGTAGCGCTCGAAAACGCAGCCTCTATCGCAGGTATGTTCCTTACTACAGAGTGTCTCATCGTAGACAAACCCGAGGAAAAGCCCGCTATGCCGGCACAACCCGGTATGGGTGGCATGATGTAACAGCACATGCAACATCAGTAGGAAACTGAAATAAAAAACAAAGACAAAGGGGATGGATTGTTACAATTCATCCCCTTTTCGTAGTATTTTTATGTTAAAATCAACATTTAATCACCAAAAAGTTTTGTTATTAGCATGAAACTACTTAACTTTGTGGCATCAATTAGACAGAATTAAACAAAATCAATCTCTATTTACAATAAACTATACGGCCGGAAAGCCGGCGAGATATTTTTGATTTGTTTTAGTAGATTAGTTTTTAAGTAGTTTGTTTTTGGAAATCGGTTGTCGTGATGACATCCGATTTTTTGTATATTTTCCCCACCTCCATGCACCGTCTGTCATCGCATGTTTATGGTATATTTCGTGCTATTTTATTTTTTTAGAGAAATTTCCGTAAGCGTTTTCATAAAATAGACTATCTTTGCAGCTCAAATAATTAGAATAATTACAAATTACAAACAAACAGAACAAATCATGAACAAGAAACTTAATGCATTGACAGGAATAGTTCTCGAACTGTCTGCATCGCTTAAAAACCTCGGCATTCACCTTATCCGAGTAGCCATATTCATTATTTTTATTTGGATCGGCGGACTGAAATTCTTCAATTACGAGGCCGAGGGAATCGTACCGTTCGTTGCCAACAGTCCGTTTATGAGCTTCTTCTACGCCAAACAGGCACCCGAATATAAGGATTATAAGCTAAAAGAAGGCGAGTTCGATAAGGCTAAGCACGAGTGGCACGAGGCCAATAATACCTATACATTCTCTAAAGGTTTGGGCATTCTCATCATGACCATAGGCACACTGACGCTGCTTGGAATATTCTTCCCCAAGGTGGGTTTCGTTGGTAGCGGCCTCGTTATCATCATGACTATAGGCACTCTGTCGTTCCTAATCACCACACCTGAAGTATGGGTACCCGATATGGGAAGCGGCGAACACGGCTTCCCGTTGCTCACAGGAGCCGGAAGACTGGTTATTAAAGATACGTGTATTCTTGCCGGAGCCATAGTTGTACTTGCCGATTGTGCACAACGTATCTTGGGCAGAAAGCCGTCTTCCCTGCACATTCATTAAACCCAATAGGTGCGTACATACACTTTTAAGATACTTTTCACGATAATTGGCATCGGTATTTTACCGATGCCAATATTATTTATTATCTGTTCGTGTACATTCGTTCCTATCAGCAAACTGCGTAATACAACTGCATACCCTATCCGTTAATAAACATTAACGCAGAAAAGAATTATGAATTACAAATCTTGAAGTATAAATTAAAAGTATTATCTTTGCAACCGCAAAAGGATAAACATATGGTGCCATAGCTCAGTTGGTAGAGCAAAGGACTGAAAATCCTTGTGTCCCCGGTTCGATTCCTGGTGGTACCACTCCTCCTTTCATTAGCCCTGTTCGCATTAGCGGCAGGGTTTTTCGTTGGTAGACGGGCATACGCCACCGCGATTTCTTAGGAACAAAGAAGGCAAAACTGGGAACGAGGAGTGGCATAAATCGCTTTTAACAAATACAAACACCATACGTACATTCAATAGAACCACCATTGGCAGCCGATAGGCACGCTCACCGCCGATCACACTCTCTGCAACATTGTGTTCCATCTGTTCCGCCTGCTGAAACAATAGCCACGTTCCGCTCATTCCTCATCCCTTATTTTACCTCCCTATTCCACTCCTCCGAAGAAGACGGAGACGGTTATTTCCCTCATCGCTTTCAACATTTTTCCGTGAAACCATCCCCCTGTTTCGCCGTTTTTCATTATCTTTGCGCAAGCTCAAAAGACCGAAAGCAACCGTAATACAAGTTTTTTAAAATAAACATTTCTATGGATATAATATTTCCGATGATGGGCGGACCGCTGCTATTCCTGCTATGTGCAGGCACCGGACTCTACCTTTACATACGAAAATTACGGCGATTGCAAGACACAGCCATACAAACCGGCGACGATATGCTGCCCGCCTACGACTTCTTTATGAAAGTCTTTTCCCCGCGAAACTGCTATTTGCCCATCACATATTCACTGCTTGTCTTCATTATACTCGACACCTTATACATATTGGTGGCCGGTTGGTTAATGTATCATAGCAAACTTATCTACTTTACACAGTGGAAAAGTATCTGGCCGAACCCCGTTGAAGAGGCTTGGAAACATACTAAGATGCAGCTGGACATATCGTTTTGGATTGGTATCCTTGCCATCGCGCTTCTCCTTTTTACGCAACTGTTGCTGCCATTTGCCAAGCGCAAGCTCCGCAAGGTGCTCGACAAACTGGATAAAAAACAGCAGGAAGCAGCGAAAAAAGACTTTCTTTCGCCCCATACAGTACCCATCAAAACCGGCAGTGTGTTCGGTGATATTCTTTTCGGCGAGTCGTTTATCTTCCAAACAGGTACCAAAATAATCGTTCCTTACAAAGAAATAACGACCGCAGAATGCTCGGAATGGTGTTACAGCAGCAACAAGCAATACATCTTGCGGTTCAATTCAACCGTAATTGCTTTCGGAAAGAAGAAAAACAGAGACGAGGCTTACCGCATGCTGCGCTACCGGACAAGACTATAAAAACAACAGCCTGCAGCCCTTAACGAAGCTATTCCGACTTAATACAGGGCACGCTCCGTATCACTCAAGCAAACCGATATGAAACTTACATTCATCATTCTCTCGGCTTACATGGTATGCCTGTCGCCCATAGACATAGGGGCTAAGGCTCATAGACCTGCCAACCAACTCCGCAAGAAATACGATCGCGCGGCGTGGTATGCCCTGCATCGCGCCTACGCAGCCAAGAACTATTCGCAATTGAAAGACAGTTGGGAATGCGTATCCGGCTACGATATACTTAACAAGCACATTCTGAGGCCGTATGAAATACAAGATAAAATGCGGATAAACCTCGCTGTCGACAGCACTATGAACCTCAACGGAAAGACCATTTTCTACCGAACAGCCGAGCGAGACGCCTCGTTTTACGAAACGAAAAGTCCGTTCTATCCCTTTCTGAAAGAATATCTGGCGCTGCGAGGCATAAATATCAGCCAACGTATACCCGTATTATTGCCCGATTCGTGCACCGATACGTCGTTTCCGTTCCGCAGCTTCACCGACAATGGTGAAAACCTCTATACGGGCAACTACTTGGCTCTGTATGCTCCGGATTGCGTTTCGCTGTACCGACACATAAGGAAAAGCAAGCAAGGGCTGCCCGACAAGTCGGCCGTTTTACTATATACATCGGCCGACCTGTATCAAGATACCTACGACAGAAGACCGTCTGCCCGCTCCAAACAGTGGAACATAAAAGAGACGAAAGCCGGTTATAAACTGCTCGACGGCAATAGGGAGCCCGAAGATGTGGAGCCTTTAAGCTGGTACATTATCGGTCTGCCGAAGTATAAGCAATACCCTGTGATCGTTTGTCTGAACGTATCGGGCGATATGGACGAATGTCTGTTCTTCGTAGTGAAAGGAAATAACATCGACAGAGAGAATTATATCAGCTTTTTACCGTACAACGATTACTCCGGAGAGACCACTGAATTTGCCGTATTCTCCGATCATACCATCTATATTCGTAACCTGAATAAAGACGACAACGGCAAGATGACGGAGGAATTCGAGGTATACAGAATCAACGACGACGGCATGTTTTACGAACTGAAGTAACCACAAAATTGAAAAAACAAAGAACATGGAAGCATTTATCGGTATCGCTTACCTTGCTTATCCGTCGAAATAGAAATTAAAAAGAGGAAATACGATTGAGATAATACTACAGTCTTCTCTCATCGGCATTGTGGTGTATGCTGTAAACAAATATGCCAAAAAGAATTTATTGCATGCCCCTATGGAAACTATCGCTATCTCACTATCCGGACAGAACATTCATTTAAGCCCGACAGACTACCTATCTATCGGGCTTAGAATATCTATGTAAGCGCGTTATTTGCACCTTCTCTCTTGGTCTTTCCTTGGAAAAACAAGAAGAGAGCCGGCTATCTGTGCCGGCGATATGCCTTGTATATTTGCGCCGGAACGCCTTTCAGCAGAGATGAAGTTATCTCCTTGGGCGAGAGTTTATAGAGCATACGGTAGTGAGAAGCCTTGAGCAACAGCGTTTCTACGTAGTAACTTAAGCCCGAACGCACACGTGTTTTCTTGGCATACTGGCCGAAGTTGCCGCCCGTAAATACGATTTTCAGGATATGGGGCTCATAACTTTTGTCCTTATCGGTAATGGTTATGGGAAATTCTTCCTGCGGAAAACCCAGCTTATCAACCAATATCCAACCGACAGCAGCAAAGGCATGCGTAAACGACATGGCATGAAG
Source organism: Hoylesella oralis ATCC 33269 (assembly GCF_000185145.2). Lineage (GTDB taxonomy): Bacteria > Bacteroidota > Bacteroidia > Bacteroidales > Bacteroidaceae > Prevotella > Prevotella phocaeensis. The sequence goes on along the minus strand of NZ_GL833119.1, from coordinate 1,426,080 downwards.
ATGCCTTCGGAGCGCGGCCCTGTCGATGACATTACGATGATGATGCAGCAGACAAGCTACATCGCAAAACTGCCGGAAGCCCACTCCCAGCTCCACAAGATGATGGTATAGGTGCAAGAAAGTATAGAGTACGTTCAGCGTGGGGCTTAATGTAACGACCGCAGTTCCCGTAACATTCACGGTTACAGGCTCGTCGCACGCCAGCAACTCCTCCCAATAACGCTGTATATCGCCGTTCTCGAACTTTATCATACGGAAATGCATCTCCATCAGAACGCCGTTGTGTTTGAACTCTGCATGCTGTTCAGACTCTTCGTGCCCGACTTTCACATTCCACGTATGCTCGATTACGGCCACTGCCTTGGCATAATTAGCAGCATTGCAATAGAAGTCGATATCGCCCGGTTGCCTCTCTATCGGGCTCGGATAGAGCTGTGAAAGCGTTTGACCTTTGAATATACGGTAATCGATGCCCTCGCTATCGAACATATTTACAAGGTTTATCACTTCGGCATCTGCCTTATTGTTGGCCTGTGCGATGCTCTTTTGCAACACAAATGCCTTGAGTGCATCCTCTCGGTCGAGCCTGATATCGTTTTTGATGAGCGCTCCGCACACAAGACCGCATACAGTTTGCCGCGACGCAAGGTCTATCAACGGCACGAATACATCATGAGGAATACTCTCGAAGGGCAGTTGTTCGCCCCACAGAGCATTCCTCAACAAAGCGAAAAAAACGTCGGTAACTGTTTTCATATATGCTGCTCGTCTAATGAGGCATATACGGAATTCTTGCTGGTAAACTCGGGTACGATCTCTTTCATCTTCCTCACGATGTCCATATCGTTATATGTATCGGCAATGCGGAATAGTTCTTCGATTTCTTTTTCCACATCCTTATAATCGTACTCGCGCACCTTGGCAATTCTAATCTTATCATTGAACGACGGCAGCGTGCCCTCCTTGTCGTTCAACACCTCTTCGTAAAGCTTCTCGCCCGCACGCAGTCCGGTGTACGAAATCTCCACATTCTGGGCTCCGGAGAGCTTTATCATTCTTCTGGCCAAGTCAGCTATGCGCACCGGTTTGCCCATATCGAACACGAATATCTCGCCTCCGTTACCTTTGGTTCCTGCTTCCAAAACCAATTTACAAGCCTCGGGAATGAGCATGAAGAACCGAATAATATTGGGATCGGTAACGGTTACGGGGCCTCCCATCTTAATCTGTTTCTCGAACAACGGAATTACAGAGCCGTTAGAGCCCAGCACATTGCCGAACCGAGTGGTAACGAAATGCGTGTTTCCCTGCACCGTACCCTCCTTCTCTGCCTTGTCGAGGCTCTGCACATATATCTCGCAAATGCGTTTGGAGCATCCCATTACGTTTGTAGGATTTACGGCTTTATCCGTTGAAACCATTACAAACTTCTTCACACCGTACTTCACACTAAGATCGGCTATTACCTTTGTCCCCCATATATTGTTCAGAATACTCTCACTGGGGTTATTTTCCATCATGGGAACATGCTTGTATGCCGCTGCATGAAATACATAATGGGGCTTGAATTCCGAGAATATTTTCTCCATACGTTCTTTGTTCGTAATGGATGCAACAATGGTTTCGGTCTCGATTTCACCATAGTCATGAGCCATCATCAGCCGGATATCGTGCTGCGGAGTTTCTGCCTGATCGATCAACATGAGCTTTGCAGGCCTGAACTTGCATATTTGTTTAACCATTTCAGAGCCGATACTGCCCGCTGAACCCGTTATTAAAACGCGATAACCATTAAGCAAACGGCCGACACTTTCCATGTCTACCTGTATTTCATCACGCGGAAGCAGGTCTTCGATGTTGATTTCTTTTAAGGTAGACTTCGATATACTTTCGGTATGTACATTCCATTCCTTCGCTCCATCGGTCATGTAAATGTGTACTCCGGCATTGATAAGGATATCCTGCAGCTTTTCATCATTCCTAAACTCATCGTTTCGCAGCGGTGAAACAAGCACTGCCTTGATACGTCCGCGGCCTATAACATCGGTCAGTTCATCGTCTACGGGATATACTTTCTTCCCCATCAGGTAATGGTTCTTAAAACTCGGCTCATGAGATATAAAACCTTGTACACGAAAACGCTGCGGCTTTTCGTTCTGCGCATTCTTAGCAAGACCGATACCGCCATCCTTAATACCATATATTAAGGTGCGCTCGGCCTTCTCGTTGTCGAATGCAGAGTCGTAAACCAGTTTTACTATCACGCGAAAAGCCCACATAAGGATGGTGGCAACGATATATATACTTACGATATGGCGAAAGTGCAACGGAATCAACCAGCCGTTCCAGCCCCCCCACCAAATAATGGGATAGTGCAAAATGGAAACACAGATAAAACCTACACCCATGGCATAGCCCACTCGTTGCAGGTCTACAAATGAGGAATAACGAATTACACCGTAATAAGTATGGTAGAATTTAAACCCTAAGAGGTTAAATATCGTGTACAAAAGAAGGGTTCTGGTGATGGGAAGTATATTGTCTAAGGTTGCAGCCCCGCGGAAGAAGAGCCAACACACGAATATTCCGGATACGTAACAAATCAAGCTATCGATGAATAAAATGCACCAATAAGGCAAAGACTCTCTCTTAAAATACCAATTAACAAGTCTATTTAGAAATCTCATAACATATTTCTTTATTAGATAAGGCAAAATTAAAACTTTTTTAGGAAAACACCTAACATACCTTTGAAAATTATGATATTTGCCGTCGACCGGTCTGATGAAGACGGAAATACTTCTTCATAAACAAGATATACATAACCACAAGGACCGTTACAATAAGCAGAAAAGTAGGATATCTCGGGCTAAGAATGAAACAAATGCAAGCTATTCCCTGTACAGATATATAGATTAGCGAAACTACAACATGCGGAATGCGCAATTCGTTGGCCATTATTTGATAAGCATGCTTTCTGTGCGGAAGAGATACATTTTCGTGCAACATCAGACGGTGGATAATTGTAAGACAGCCGTCTACACCATATACGGCAAGAAAAGCAAACCACGAAAGATCTTGCGTATGCAGAACTAACCGACCGATATAAAAAAGTAAGATGAATGCAACGGACACCGAACCGATATCTCCGGCGAAACACTTGGCTTTGGTCCTAAAGTTAAAGAAGCAAAACACAGCAACCGCGATAGCTGTAATAAAGATGAAACGGACATCGACAAACTGTGTAACCCGCATATCCACATAGCCTAAGGCTGCTAAAACGACCAATGCATAGCCTCCTGTGATGCCATTGATGCCATCCATGAAGTTAAAAATGTTCATAGCTCCCGTACATACGACGAGTGCAACGGCAATCATCCACCAACGGTCGGCCGTAAACATGCCCAATTGATAGAACATAAGAAGCATACCCGTGAATTGCATCAGCAGCCGGAAGCGCGGACTCAACGAACGGACATCATCCCAGAAACTGACGACCGATACAAGCGTGAGTCCGGCAATGAACCACGGATACTGCCACCCCGAATAAACAAAGTACACAAGTGCACCAAAAAAGAAGACTATACCGCCACCTCGCAGGGTTACATCTTTAGACGATCCGCGCTCCGAAGGCTTATCGATAATATTAAACCGATCGGCTATCCTGAAATAAAGTAATTCAAGCGCCAGAATGGATAACGTAATAACGATGTAAGACATAACAGATTTATTTGTTAAACGACTCGATGGTTTCTCTCAAACCGTCCTCAACGGTAATCGGCAGAGCCTCTATACCGAATACACTTTTAATCTTTGCATTCGAAACAACATAGTTCTCCGTAAGTTTCTCTATCCGTTCGGTGTTGAGAGGCAGATGAAGTACATCGCCAACCTTTGCCACTTCCTTCATCAACGAGGGGGATATATTGAAGATATGCGCCTTTCTTCCCAAGACTCTACAGATAATCGAGATCAATTCGTTGGTAGAAATAGCCTCATCGTCGGCAAGATTATAGATGCCACTCGGCGCATGTTCTTCCAACAGACGGCACACCAAATAGCACACATTGCCGACGGAAGCGAAGGAACGACGGTTTTTGAAAGCGCCTAAAGGCCACGGAAAACCTTTACACACTACCTTGTAAAGCAGATTAAGATTGCCCTTATTGCCCGGTCCATGTATCATGCAAGGGCGCAAGATAAACACATCTTTACCTTCGGCCGGATGGTTGAGGATATACGTTTCGGCCTCTATTTTGCTCTCGCCGTAGGGGCCAACGGGCTTGGGCACGACATCTTCCGTAAGTACAGTGCCGTTTACGAAGTCGGCAGCTGCCTTTACAGAACTGAAAAAAATAAACTTTCGGGCCTCAGAATGACGAAAATAATCGTACACTTTAACGGTCAGATCGCGGTTTACGGCAAAATATACTTCTGCTCCGGTTTGCTTCTTCGTGTCATGGGCCTTGCCTGCAAGATGGACGATTGCATCGACTTCGGGAAGCACGCCGCGATCTAAATCCTCCCAAGTGTACATTCTTTCTACACCGGCCACATTCTCTACGGCTCTTCCAAGCCCATACACTGTGTGATCGGCAAATAATGCAGGCACTAAATTCCGCCCGACAAATCCGTGTACACCAGTTATCAATATTTTCATAATTGCTATTATTTTTATCTAAGAAAATACCCTAATCTTCGTATAACCGTTCTATTTCACTCCATACTTTCAGGTTATCGAAGCAATCTACCACCCATGCACGCCCCTTGCTTCCCGAGACTCCGGTCCTTCCGTCGCGTATTTTCAAGATGTCGACAGCCAGTTCGCGAGCATCATGTTGTACAAATAAACCCGTTACCCCTTCTTGTATCGAGTCGCAACAGCCCGTTGCTTTGGTCGTAATCACAGGAATTTCCATCGATTGAGCCTCGAGTACACCCGTTGGAAAGCCCTCTCTGTAGCTCGCAAGCACGTAAACGTTCATCATAGAATAAAAGTATTCCATGTCTGCATTTTGGAAATCGGTCCACACAATCTGCGGATCATTCCTGATATCCTGTTGTACATCTTCAGGCAGAGCATCTCTTATCTCGAACATTCCTACCAACAGAAGTTTGAAACGAGGATCGTATTCTTTCAAAATCTGGAAGGCCTTTACCAACTCGATTATACCTTTATCCCGCACAAGTCGACCTGTGTAACCTATCACCCAGTCGCTTTCTGCTACTCCCCACCGCATTTTCAACGCCGACAACTTATCGGTATCTATCTTTGCAGGGTTGAATTTTCCTTGCGTATCAATGCCCGAACAAGTGCCTTTGCCCAGAATAATTTGCTTGTGTGCAGGCGCCAGTCGGTCTTCTATACTGTGTTGCAATACCGAGGGGCTCACGCAAACAATCTTTGTTGCCAAGCGCGAGGCTACTCTGTCTACCGTCATCAAGACAAAGCGCTTCAGGCCAGTAGACGTTTGATATACCAATCCGTGACGAAAATATATGCGCTTGGGCACACGCATCAGCCACCCGGCAATCATAGACAGCAATCCACCCTTGGGAGTGTGGCCTACTACAATACCTATATTCTGCTCCTTAATGTATTGGCAGATACGTCTGATGGACTTAATATCCTGTATCGGATCGATCGATCGCAGCACCGGTATCTCCCGATAGTCGAAATGCTGTTCCTTGGCATAGTCTTTCAGATAGGGACTTTCGGAGCATACCACATGCAGGTTATAGCCCTTTTCGCGGAAATACCTGAATTGTCCGCCTATAAAATAGGGTATCACAAAATAGATATTTACCACGTGTAATATATTTTTCTTATTATAATTCATCCTCAACGATTTATTTTTCTCCGACAAACATACCTCTCAAGGCCGTTACACATACCTTTTACAAGCGATATGCAGTATCTCTTCTTTACATACATATATCATGTACTCACACTACTGCGAATGCCTATATCAAGAATCCGGACAGCATACCATTCGCAACTGTGCGAATTATGTCCGACAGCTGCAGCATATTTAGGAGCGAGAACCTGCGACAAGGCTTTCGTACACGGCTTCGTATCCTTGCACCATCTTATGTATATCGAACTGCATGGCACGCTGGTAACAGGCTGCAGCCACCGTATCGTAATATTCCTTATCGTCCGTAAGACGACTGATGATATCGGCAAGCTGGACACTATTGCTTTCCTGAAAGAGGATGCCGGCACCTGAGGTAACTTCACGCAGGCCATCAACATCGCTTGCAATGAACGGCTTACCTGCCGACATACCCTCGATATTAGACAATGAAAGGCCCTCCCAATGCGACGACATAAGGATGATGTCGGCTGATTTCAGCACATTAGGAACGTCGGTTCTTAGTCCGAGAAATCTTACTCTATCCTCCAACTTCAACTCTTCTACCAAGGTTTTGACAGTATCCATTCTAACACCGACACCTGCTAACCATACTTCGTAGCGCTCTCTGTCGAGTCTGTTCAACGCATTCACAACGGTATCTTGGTCTTTAGCCACACGGAAACCGGCCACCATCAATACTGCTACCCGGCTTCCTTTCATCTGTAAGAGTTCATTGTCGGGCTGCGCATCATGAATAGCCTTCACATCTACCCCATTATTAATGGTCGAAATGCGATTGTAGTTTTTAGACTTACGATTGAGCCACCGGCCTCCCATGTATTCTCGCAGCTTCTGTTCGGCAATCTTGCTGATACAAATTACATGGTCGTATCTTCCGTACATCCAACTTTCTATAGGTGCATACCACTTCCAACTGCGCTTGCGGTTGGAAGTGGTATGCTCGGTGGAGCATAGCTTCACCGAACATAACACACTCGCAATTGCCACGAATAATTGAGGTGAAGAATTATGTGTGTGCACGATATCATAATGCCTCATTATCTTAACCAGCTTAAATATGTATAGCGGATTATAATATCCGTGGCCGAGTTTGTATATTCTGATAGTGGGAGCTTCCGTACGCAACTTCTGCATCAACGGTGTTTCTTCCCCGTTAAAGACAGCTAAATCAACGGTATACCCGTCAGCTGCCAAGCGTGGTATCATATCCGCTACAAGTTTTTCGGCCCCTCCCATCAAGAGAGACGTAATAACATACAGTATCTTCATAATGTTCTATTCCAAAATATCATTCTTGCCGATAGATATACAGGACCCGTCTTTCACTTCAAAAATCTTGGAGGGTAGAGTATATTTAACAATCACTGTATTGGCAAATCCTCCTAAATATAAAAAAATATAATTCACTCCAAGCATTCCGAGCCCTCGTTCTTTGTAATAAGAGTGTATCAATTATCTTCATAGAAAAACAGTATCATTCAGATTTTACCAAAAAGCCTAATCTATATTTCAGTATCGGCAATACAATTGTAGAATATGCCATTAACTTTATCAACAATGGAGATGTGGAATTAACCAGTATTCTTTCTTTCAAATTCATTTTGTAATCATACAATTTAACATCGTGGAAAATCTTGTCGAAAAAGTGATGATGCTTATTTGCTACAGCATACGGATCATTAAGAGCAACACCTATCAATCCATTTATACGATTACTAATGATCTCTTTCATATATAGAGTACGTAATTTCTCAGGAATAGATATGATACGACATTCATCAAACATATCTTCGTAATCTAAAGTCTTTTTAATTTTATGCGAAGCACTTGACCTATGACGTAGAAAATTATACACCTTTTCATTGACAAAATGAGGAGGACGTTCTATAGCAAACAAAATTCTAATACTCATGATCATATCCTCTGCCCCATCTACTTCTCTTGGAAAATCAAAAATGAAATTTGTAAACAATTCTTTACGATAAAGCTTTCCCCATGGGTGTGAAGGAATAACTTGGGAATTAATAACCCCTTTACGGCACTCTTCCAATGAAAGATTTTTCTTGACATAAAGCTTGGTAAACGAACCAATAACTAAGTCTGTACCCTCTGTCTGCGCATACATATTGACCAAAGAATCTGCCGGTAACATATCGTCATCATCCACAAAAGTAATCCATTCTGCATTTGCTTCTACCACCCCTGTCTGACGAGCTTTATTAATACCTTTATTAGTCTGATGAATAGTAACCACATTCTCATATTTATCAGAATATTCATCACAAATCTGCCCTGATTTATCCGGGCTACCATCATCAATCAATATAATTTCAAAGTCTTTAAAAGTTTGCGCCAAAATACTATCTACACATTTTCTCAAATATTTTTCCGCTCCATAAACTGGTATAATAACAGAAATCTTATAATTTGTCATCGTTTATTATATCTTAAATCATTTATATGCATCAATCCGCCTATAAATACCGTCCAAAACCAGACAAAAGGAATTGTAGGTAATTTATGAGTATCATTACTACATAAACGGAAACGCCAATAATTGATGGCCGCTCGCATCTTATCTTTATAAGGAATATTCAAAGCATTCATTTCTGCATAACACATCGTAGATGCCATAGGACTTTTCATCCGTATCTGTGTTATCTTGGAGGTAAGCCCTTTGGTTTGATACTCTGCCATATAAATAATTTTATTAAAATATCTCAATCGATATTTTTGTGCAATTCTATTCCACACCAAAACTTCGGGACAGAACTTCTCACTTTCAATCTCTGGAAAAGGGAATTCCCTCATAACAGATGTTCTAAACACTTCAGCCATATCTCCTTTTACATGGTATTTATACCGTATATCTATAGAATTACAATCAACGAAATCTGCCGGTAATCCTGTACCGATCATACGTCCATCAAGATATCCATCAACGCCTGAAACCCCTCCAAACGAGAAATCATCTCGTATAGGCCTATAGGTTTCGGCTATAAATTCTAGTGAGTTGACCGGTAAAACATCATCACTATCTACGATAAAAAATAATTCACCTTTTGCTGTACTGACACCTTTATTAACAGCTCGATGTTTTCCGCCATTACCTTGCCTTATGAAAATAACATTTAAAACTCCCTCATTAATAAAATCTTTTACAATATCTTGTGTATAATCCGTAGAACCATCATCAACAATAATCCATTCGAATTCTTTATAAGATTGTCTTTTCAAACTTTTATATAATCTTCGCAATAATACAGCTCTATTATAAGTAGGGGTGAAAACAGTTATTAACATCTTCTTTGAGTCTTTAAATCCGGCATACTATATTCCATATTATTATTCTTATTTTATCAATTAATATTGAAATAAAAAATACAAAAATAATAGTCATGGAAACATACAAAATAAACATAAGACCATTCTCATTATCGAATAAATATTTGATCCAACAACCGTAATATGCCCTCAAAATAAATTCGTTTGCATGAATTAAATATACAGCAAAGCAAGAAATCGCAATCCAATTAATAACATCACTCTTTATCTTTATTTTTGAAAACGCATAAACTAATGTCATTGATTCAAATATAACCAAAGGGTTTGTATAAGTAAATATCCTTCCAACTACAGGTATATCCATTAATGTAATACCATAAGATATTACCGTCAAAAATAAAACTATAGAAAAGAAAATAATAAAATACTGATAAGCGTTCAACATTGCATATCGATGAGGATATAATCTCATATATCTAGCTAATAAATACAATCCCATAAAAGATATTGCAGAGTACCCCCCTCCCAATTCATTTGCACCATTTATACTAAGCCATCCATAAATAGTTTGGAAAATAAAAAATGGAAACAGAAATAATAAAAATTGCTTTGAACTATTACAACACTCGACAAAAACATTTAATATCGGAGAAAACAAATATAAAAGAATATAAGATTTTACAAACCAATAATCTCCACTATTCAACATTAATACTTTTGAAACACTCTTTAAATTCAAATAATTGTTAGGTTCAATTAAAACCAAAACAATATAAATTAAAAGAGAAAAAAAGAATACTTGAAATAAAAATTCACAGAAACGATTTATTGTTGGCTTTATACCATACCATCCAGACAATAATATGAAAACATCTACACAGACTACAGATAAAGCTTGAACGAAAAAACGAAAAAATACAGAAACTGGACACGCTACAATCTCCGTATATTGAGGAACACCTAAAGATAAAAAATCCGTATGTGCCACTATTACTAACAACATAGCAACACAACGCAGTAATTCCATATTAGAATCTCTTACTTTAAAATTTTCTCGAACCATATAGGAATTTACCATTAACTTTATTTTCTATAGAATTTATCATTATCATAATTATTATCGTATTCCCAAGTATCGTGTACCCAATCTCCATCCCGCACACCATTTGTAAAAAATGTCTTATATGGATATAAAGTTCCAAGAGGTCCCCATGAATACAATAAAATTCTGATAAATAGCAATGTACTAAATGCTGTCAACGCTAAAGCACTTTTTGTCATTTTTTTTCTACTTGTAGAGATATAAGATAAAGTAGCTATAAGACCTATCAAATAGTACCACCCTAGCCGTCCCCCATTCAATGACTTAAAAAAGATCATCAAAATAGCACAATACATTAATGCCATATTCAATAGTACAATATTCTTGGAATTTCGTGGAATTAACTTATAATTACTCAATATGATATAGAGAAAGAATAAAGACTCAATAATATACTCTATTTTAAATCCGATATCTTCATATGCATATGCAGATGCTCTCTTCTGCATTTCAGACACAGAACCGTATAAATCAAATAGCGTTGACGGTATTCCTGAAGCACCTACTATAAGACACCCTCCCATTATTATCATAATTGATTTAGGAGTAAACTTTCGAATAGGAACGAAATATATTGGAACAAGAATTATCGCAGAATTATGCAATAATACCGCAGCTAACATAATTGTCAAAAATTTCCATAATTTACGTTCATACACATATTTTATTGACAACCAAGCGACACCAACTCCAAGTAACTGCCGTAAATATGTAAATGTAAAGAAAAATATTAACCCCATAAAGAGTAACAAAGCAAAAAAATAATTATTTGTATATCGTTCTAATGCAATAAATAGTAGGGTATAAATAATAGCCGTCAAAATAAAGATAAATAAATATCGATTGCCCGTTATAAAAGAAATTAATACATTAAGCCAATCAAAACCTATCTCAGTAGGATATTGTCGAAAAATATAACTTGATAAGTAATTTCCTTCACCGGATAATGTAACATCTGCCACCTCATCAAACAGTTCGCCATAAATATATCGATCATATCCACCAAGCATATCTGCTCCCCCTACAAATATACATAAGAATACCATCCAACAAACAAGATATCCCTTAGACCTATCATTACTATTATGACACCTAAAATAGCCAACGATTATAAAAGTGAATATTAATAGATATAAATACATACAAATTAATTAAATAAATCGAAAAAAGAATTTGAAATTATTTCTCGATCATGTTTTTTTAAAACTGCAATCCGCCCACGCTCTGCGATTTGTTCATATTTCTTCCGTTTCAAAGGAATATCAATTAATACATTTAACAATTCTATCTCTGAATCATATTGTACACAAGATTCCCCCGATTTTACAGCTATATTTTCCAAAGCCCTTAATGTACCTATAACCATCAGACCGTTCGCAAAAGCATCAAGTACTTTTCCTTTTGTCCCTGTACCAAGTCCTATTGGTGTTAACTGAATATCATGTTTAATAAGTTCTTCCAAATAATTATCAACATATTCTTTATAAACGATTTCATAACCACACAGCAACATTTTCTTAACAAGAACATTCCATCCTTTTCCCAAAAAAGTTATCTTATAACTGGAAATTAGTTTTTTGTTATTAATAAAAACATTAAGCATTTCATCACATTTGTCCTGCATATAGAAATCATATCTTCCGGCAATTAAGATATTTATCTTAGGTATAGAAAAATGTATTTTTTTTTCAAGGGAAAAGTCATAATGCGGATGATTAATAAAAACTGATTTGATATGTGGATTCATTTGGGACATAAATATTCGATCTTCTTTTCCAACCAAATGGTATATAATATTTTCCCCAAAAGGAAATGAAGCCTCCATTCGAGAATATTTCCTATACATTAATGAATATTTAATTAACGATTTTATTTTCATCACGACACTCCGTTTAGCCAATACTCTATAATAATACATAGCCTCACTATCAGGAGTTGTTATCACACATATAGAATCATTGAATAAACAAGCAATCTTCGTTAATTCTTCCCCATAAATCCAAATTCCATCAGGACAAACTTGATCAATTTCCAATTTAATTGATTTAGGTAATGTAATATAAGACATAAAAGGATATTTGAGGAACACTCTCAAAAATAATAAATGGAATTTAAACATCCAATTATACCAATTAGGTAGTGGAATTATACGAATCCTGACTCCAAGAACACGTTCTGTTTCTGATATGATTGTTTCTGATGCATGATTTATATTAAATGAATATATCAGAACATCAATACCCGCTCTTCTAAATTTAATAAGATGATAAGGTAATGCAGATGCTGCACCATAATTAGTTGCCGTTGGCATAGAGAAAGAGATTAATACGATTTTCACAATATTAATTATTCTTTATTTTCCCAACGCCTCCAAATAAAACGCCCCGGAGTTTTCATAGAAATAACTCTTGCGGGGTTACCAGCTACAGTACTGTCGTCAGGAACATCTTTAACAACAATAGCACCGGCACCAATCGTAGCATTATTGCCAATATGAATATTCTCTACAATACAAACAGATGGACCAATATACACATTATCGCCTATTTTTGCAGTATTCAATAATGGTGAGAATATATACAATAATAAATAGGCCCATACAAACCAATAGGTGCTGGAAATGCCAAATGTACAATGCCATAAATCCTTAAGATTTATTGATGCCTTGCCAAATAAAAACAAAATAAAATAAGTAATAGACGCAAGGAATACTGTTTGAAAATGGAATTTCACTATCCCTCCACAATTAAACTTTATCCCAAACCAGCCAGAGATTAGTACGAAAACATTAAAACACAAATAATTGTTGCCCCTTCAATAAAAACATGGATAACATTATCCACGTACGAATGCACATGATTGGTAAGAGCATAACCTATATAAAGTATCATAACTAAAAGCATAGAAATTATTCTTAATAATTCTATGTAGGATTGTCTATCTCTTAAATTCGACATCTTAAGAATTTAGTATTTTAAACAAAGCAGCAAATTGTTTTTGTGGTGAATAGGCCTCCTCAAAAATTACGGCAATGCGCTCTAATTCTTCCATAGGAGGAGGAATTTCTAAAACTTTATTCATCACATCTGCAAGTCTTTTATCATTCATTACTGGTTCGTAATAGCTTAATAAACCTTTCGTTGTATCAGGCAAGGCTTCACATGTAGAGCAAATAACAGGACATCTACATATTGCCGCTTCTATAGGAGTATATCCAAATCCCTCCCTAATAGAGGGTGATACAAAAAGCGCTGCATGTTCATATAAATAATGTAGCCCTTCATCTGATATATTTTGTAGATGTATAATTTTGTTATTCAAATGATGTTTATTAACATATTCAAGTACTTCACTCTTCCAATATTCTGTTTCATTTCCAACAATAATTAACTTATGTTCGATTTCATTCTTAAGTCGTTCAAAAGCTTTCGTCAATGTCATAATATTCTTATAAGGTAAAAGTGTATTCACATATAAGATATACCTATTAGGCAATTCCACACCAATTGGCATTATTGCTTTCGAAGACAATACAATGCTATTATATACAACTTTTACTTTATGTTCATTTACAGACTTAAAAAATCTCAATATATCATCTTTCGTATATTCAGATACTGCAATAACAATATTAGAATAATGTATCAATAACCAATAATAAAACCTAAATAAACTCAAAGATAATTGACCTCGAATACCAGCTTTCCCTTTTAGTGTTTTTAAATCGTGTATCACAACAACTTTCTTAATTTTAGTTTTCACACACGAAAACATAACTAAATCATTAGGTATAAAAAGGCAATCACATCCTGAACTATTAACTACACCTCTATATATTTTACAGCGCTGTAAGAACTGAATAAAACGATTTTTTAACAAACTTTCTTTATAAGGATTGTAGGCGATACATTCTATTCCAGGATAGCGTTCTTTTATATACGCTTCACATTCTTTTAATACCAATAGCTTGAAACAGTCTTGTACACTAATTTCTATCGCATCTAAGAACCTAAATATATAAATAGTAAGACTCTTATATAGCCTATCTTTTTGTATATATGTTAAATCTACAAGTATTTTCATAAACCATTTTTCTCAAAAGCCATTCTCTATTCAAAAAAGGAATACACAATGTTGTTTTCCAAGAATTAGTACGTCCAATTATTGGATAAAGTTCAAGTTCTTTTGCTAAATATAAACTTTTGATGATAAAGGAACTTGGTAAGTCGTTTACTTTCCTTAAATAAGAAAGAAATATACCCACTACAATAGAATTAGATTGATATAAAAAATATTTTTTCAATGGCTTAGATAATCCTCTAATTTTCGTAAATTCCTTGATATTATGGGCTATTTGTAAATCACTGGCAACAGATTTCATCTTTCTCTCCAAACTATCTGAATGGTCTGTAGACTCATCGTTCCAACAATAGAAATATGAAATAATATCAGTAAACATAACTCTATTTGCTAAAGCATAAACTCTATAACTAAATTCAACATCTTCATGTACTATACCTTGATAAAAAGAAAGTCTTTCAGATTTTATAAATTCTCGCAAATACAATTTTGCACATGCTGTGCTTGGATTTGCATTATGCAAAAGTACATATTCACCTGAAAGAACATATTTATTACTAAATTTATTAAAATCAGAACATATAACAGTAGTTTTGTCATATTTCTGCACACACACTCTGGATACACATAAATCCAAATTATTCCTATCTGCTAAGCATATAATATCCTTTATAGTATTTTCAAATAAATAATCATCAGAGTCAACAAACATTACATATTTTCCTTTGGCTTTCTCTAATCCAACATTTCGTGCTGCAGCTTGTCCGGAATTTCTTTGAGTACAAACAAAAATATTTTCATGTTCTGAAACTATTGCCAGTGCAATATCATAACTTTTATCTTGCGAGCCGTCATCTATAATAATAACCTCAAATTCATTATCATTTAATCCTTGCTTAAATACGGAATCAATACAACGCCGTAAATAATCTTCAGCATTGTATACAGGAATTATGATAGATAATAATAATTGTCGCATTAATTCTCTATGGCATTAATAAAATATTCTTCAGAAAGACTCCTTAATTGACTTAATCTTTCCATAAATTTCTCTCTATTAATCACACAATCATTAATATTGTATAAATCTATAAAATCGGATTTGAGATGATCGGATAAACTAAATTGTTCTAGTAGATTTACAATACGCGTTGCCCTTTCCCAATTAACTATACAAGTTTTAAAATTACCATTCAATAACATAGCAAATACAGTTCCATGGAAAGAATCTGTTAAGATATGTGCTGCTCTCTTAATAAGTCCCAACCATTCACAAGGGCCCACTTCACTCAGGAATTTGGCATTTACACCTTTAATTTTACTTGATCCACCAATTACTAAAGATAGATTATTATGTTTAGCTATCGCTTGGGCATATTTTAAAAGACATTTATTTGCATTTAGAAAATAACAAAACATATATCGTCCTTTAAGAACCTCCTTGGCAATAGATAGATAATGCTCTATTGGCAATAACATTGTTGGATCTAAAACTACTTCGACATCAGTTCTTGAAGTAAGTTTCTGGATAATATATTTTGCACTTTTCTCTCGTACTGAGATATGCGCATATCTTAATAAAGCTTCTTGATACAATGAAGTATATTCTCTCGGTAAAGCCTCGGTCCCTATACTTGAACCATAAGAAATGCACTTTGCGCCTCCTTTTACAAATGTTAACAAATAGGGCTTAGGTTCTCTTACAAGTTGGGGATTCCATGATTGATCACTACCTGTACAATAAATTTCGTATTGAGGTGGATCACTATATAAATCATCTACTGATCTATATTTTTTCGAGTATTTAATTCTATTATTAAAACATCTAAAGCGTATTATTTTCAAAGGGTGTAACAAGTGATAGACAACAAGTCCTTTTAATACACTCAAATAGTAACGACGGGTAAAAATGGGGTACTTTTTACCTATTTTTAGAGATAATCTGTATTCTGTACATAAATCAATTAGCTCAACATTGTAATCATGAAATTTCAGAAATTGATAAGTAGCATAAGCTTGTAATGCTGCTCCATAAGAAAAGATTGACTTTTGAAATGTTATTATCCCGATATATTTTTTACTGCCCATAACATTTTAGTTATTTGTTTACATACATTTTTATGATTACAATGCTGAAAAATAGAATCTACAATTCTCAAAGGAAAATAAAAACATCCGTCAATCTTAATATTAGCGATATATTTAGACAAGAAATAATTTGATGCATATTTTACAAGATATGGATATATCCACCTCAAAGGATGATATTTATAATAATTTGTTGGTAAAAAATAATCTTTATTTTTTAAAATACTTTCTGCCCACGTAGCTTTATCTATATATAATCCCTCATTACATAGCATTTGATTTCCTTTTTCACTATGCAAAATACAAAGAGATAATCCCTTAGGCAACTCGGCAAAATATTTTTTATTCCCCCAAAAATCTCCAATTGTAATATCAGAGCAGCGGTTTAAACCAGTCTTAAATTTACATTCATAACATGCCCAACGAAGTGTTTTATTATTATTGAATGCTTCAAAAAAATAATTTATATCAGATCTTATTTTCGAACCATCGTCACAAGTACACGTCATTGCATATCCTGGCTTCCACATTTTATCTCTAAAAGAATCAATACAAACGATTTTCTTTTCTTGCATACGACAATAGATATTTAAATCATACCGTGAGGGTACTCCATGGCAAATTAAATCTATTGTATAAAGATTAGCCCAAAGTTTTTTAGGAATAACGTTGTAAATAGCAGCAACTTGACATCCCGTTCCAGAAAAAAGAACTTTCTTTTTTTTATCCAAAAGTTTCCTTACATCCTTATAAATGCCAACTGTTTCACTCTGGAGATACTTAGAACCTTGAATAAGAGGAAGTTCATCCACAGAATGAATAATAATATGTTTCACATTCAAACCTTCAATAGTAGCTCCTGCTACATATCCTCCTGACGATAGAAATTCTTTTGCTATCTGTCCGAATACCCCTCCAGAACTTGATTTTAATCTAAGTTTAATATCTTTCGACCAAACAGCATAAGGTTGTGATCTCTCAGAGAGTCCTTTTCTCATATTTAATACAGGACAAACTCTTTCGCAACTCAAACATTGAACGCACTTATTTTTATCTATATGTGGATGGAAATGTCCATCTCCCATTAGAGGGAATGAGATACACTCTGTTGGACAAACATCACCACAAGCTAAACAGCCTGCACATTTGTGAGTATTAGGTAATTTAGGAACGCATCGCATATTTTCTCAAAACATTTACAAGAATAGTTCGCTCTCCCTTATCAATTCCTAAAATAAAAATTATAATTCCTGTAAAAATTACTGAAGTTAAAAATACACTACATAACCTTACTACTCCATCATTAAGGTATAATATAGGTAATATTGGGATGAGAGGAGAAAACAACGTAATAGGAATTACCCTACCAAGCACTTTTACATTAAATGTAGAAATACTGAGTCCAACTAACTTTTGAACAAAATATGCTCTCGCATACAATGCACAAACTGAAATAAACAAAGCTACAATGAAAACTGTAACAGGATTTACGGTAAAAAAAAGGCAAACATAAGATAGAGGTAAAGTCATAGCATTAACAAATGCTACCACAATTTGATAATTCCGAATATTAGAGGAAGCCAATGCTGCAGTCATCAATGGATTAGATAAGCTATCTATTAAACAACCAATAATTGTCAATCGTGTAAAAATAATTAAATAATCAGGAGTTTGTCCCAACCACAATTTAATAATAAATGGTAATTCTATAAATATCGGCATTGATACAATTAATGCCAAATAATATGCATATCTTGCACTATTCAATATCAATTTATGCATATCTTGTAAGCGATCCTCTGCATAATATTTTATAACCTGTGGTTTAATTGCTATATAAAAATTCGCAAAAAACTGTGTAATCGCTCCAGAAACCTGCATTGCAATTGCTCTTGAAGTATTAACAATTGGCCCAAAAAACACATTTAGTAAAATATTAACACCTTGATTCGAAAGTAATCCCGCGGATGTACCAAATAAATTCCACCCTGAATATGCTGTCAAATCCTTATATATTTTTTTTTCATAGAATACTTTAAAACGGCATTCTTTAAAACTAATTATTCCATAAAATACATATGTGAATGTTATACAAATATAAGAAAACAGTGTTAGCACTCCATATATTATCAAATGGTCATACGACACATATAGAATAATAAATGCCAACCCTAATTTCAACATCACTTCCAATATACTAATCCAAGCAAATGCTCCCATCCTCTCATGTGCAATTATAGCTGCATTAAATGGATTTTGTAATAAAGCAAACACACAAATAAATATAGAACATTGATATACCGCATTTGCTGCTGCCATTCTCTCAGATGGTATAGTTAATTGTGTATTAACGAGCCATAACCCTATCGTTTCTGACAATATGATAACAACCACAGCCAATAATAAATATATATTCAGACACGCAGCAAAGTCTTTTTTCAATTGTTCATCGTTCCCTTGTCCCAAATCGAACGATATATATCGCTGAGTCGCTGCTCCCATAGAGCTATTTAAAACTGTAAGTAAAGATACAACACCCCCAACTACATTATAGATTCCATAATCAACCACACCAAGAGCCTGTAGAACTATACGTGCAGTATATAAAGTAACCAAGGTAACAAATACCATTCTAATATACAAGAATGCAGTATTCTTTGCTATCCGCTTATTATTTGAAATCGTTTCCGCCATTAAAATTTAGAAGGTAGCTTTATTATTTTGTATAGCTTTATTATAACTTTATCCATTTCCCATCACATACTTTCATAAGACAGAAAAAGCTATACAAAAAAATAAGCATAAAGAGTTTTCATTATCTTAAATAATTCCGCATTCAAAAAGAGCAATGGCAACACTACGTATAGTATTATCCAAATTAGAATAATAAGCAAATTAACTTCCACAATTCCCCACGCTTTCCCCTCCTCGCCTTGATTTACGAGTTATCTACATAATGGGTATGACGCAACGACTGCTGTAGTTAAGATGCCGCATATGAGACGATCAAGAGCTTTATATGGTGCATTCTTCGGGCGCAACTGCTAAGAGTTCAAACTGTTGCCTTTTAGATTTTTTCCTTTATATCCCCTCTCTAACCGGTCTCGCAGAATTGTAAATACGAGTCACATTACAAGTGCAAAGTTACGAAAAAAATGTAATACTTGCCATCATTAAATGCTTTTTTCTTTATTTCTACACGTAATATTTGTCTTATCCATAAAATACCACACTGAAAACTCATACAAACATCCCTCATATTTCGGGATAAAAAAAACATGAAAAACAAGAAAACACGTGTGTTACTCCCATTTATCATTCTCATTGCAACTACAAAAAACCGGCAGGCGCCACCCTTTCAAAAGGAGTAACACCTGCCGGTTTCCGCATATAAAACAATACTATTTCTTGTAATACACTACTGCCTGATCCCCATCTACGACCTCATCTCCGAGCTTAACCTGCGTTATCGTGCCGGCAGACTCGTCTACTTTCAACTCTATCAACAAAGGAGAAGTGTTAGATTGCGGCAATGTGATACGCAAAAGCGGTGCAGCATAAGTATATGTAGCGGTAACAGTGGTTTCGTTCTCCCTCTTTGAATTATTGGAACCTGAACCATTTTCACTTTCTGCCCGCAACTTATATCCCGATGTCACCAATACTTCAGTAGTAGAAATAAACTCTAATTTACCCCAATGACGTTCATGTTTAATGAAACTTCTGTTATCTGTTTTTTCGAAACTCCATACAGTTTTCACTAACGAATTTGTTGTCTGCGACATGTCTTCATCATGGTTACTACACGCTATCAAACTGAAAACAACGGCTATCAAAGCCAATAAACTTTTTACTCTCATAATTTTAAATATTCTATTTATGCGGTGCAAAGATACGGAAAAAGGTCGATACCTACGGCAATAATACAATTATTAAGTCATTTTTTATAAATAATGTTTCACTACATAGCCGATTTACAATATCTGCCAGCTCTCACCGATAGCATAATGAAGCATGCCCGCAACATATGTTTACTCTACCGATTGCATTCGGTTCCTGCAAACAAGGCATACCTCTTCCCCATTAACTTCCGTTAACCCAATGCCCTATCAACAGGTAAGCATACATTTACGGGTGCATCCCACCCTTTATATGCACCTTTATTCTTGCAGCCGCTTGCCTCATCTTACCGATACAAGTTCGTCGATATTCTTTCTCGATGTAAATTTATCGGGCCGACTGTTCACATACCCTATCGGAACGATGGCCACGGGATATTCGTCTATACCCAACCGAAAATCGGTTTTCAGCTGCTGCACATCGAAGTTACATACCCAACAGCTGCCCAATCCCTGATCGGCGGAAGCCAGACAAACGTGTTCCGTAGCGATGACGGCATCGATATCAGCATGGTTTTTCCCATCGCAACTGCGCACCCAAGCCTCCGACACCTTCGTATATATAATAATGTATAGGGGAGCATGTACAAACCAATCTCTCGGATAGCACTGTTGCACGAGGCGCCTTGCCTCGTCGCTCTGCGCCACAATAAACCGCCAAGGCTGGTGGTTAACCGCCGAAGGCGCCCGCCTCGCACACTCAAGAATATAGTCCACCTTTTCTTGTTCCACCGCTTTGGGCGAATAGTCTCTCGCCGAATAACGTTTTTTTACCAATTCCAAAAAGTTCATATCGTTGTATTTTAAGTTTTACACGCTCAAAATGCGGTTTATAAATAGAAGCCCACACCGAGATAAGCACAACAGTTACGCGGAAAAGCCTTTCTTTTTTATCGAATTCCAGCAGCGGAATAACGCCTGTTCCAGTTAGACCGTAAGCCACGTATGGGCACAATGTTTGATACAACACACTGTTATCAAACGCACTGAACACCCCGTTGGACGACACAGCCGAGTGCCGTCCGGCATTTCTGCGAACGCTATAGAGTCGCCCTGTGCATGTGTGCCGAGAGTAAACAGCAGACAAAACAAAATCGACAAATGTTTTTTCATCGCGGATAACATTTCATATTAATAAGCGCTACAAAAATAGTTTTTTCCTGTCAAAATAGCAAGTTATAACAAACAAATCTTACAAATAGCAGTAGGAATAACTTGGAAGAAAGAAGAGTGGGGACCTCCCCCAGCCCCTCCGAAGGAGGGGTGTAGGGTTGATGGATTAAGGAGGAGGGAGGAGTGATTAATGGGTGTATTGTAGGGATTTGGCTTATCTAAGGCCTGTTGTGCCATTCGGTTTTTATGATACATGTATAAAATGATGTGCGAGTTAAGTTCCCGCAGTTCAACCGAAGCAACTACCTGCGGAGCATAGAAATGCCATCTAAGTCTGTTAGAAATACCATCCGAAGCAGACAGACATGCCCTCTAACGGCAATACACATAACATATTCTCAACCCACAGATTATAAATTAAGCGCGAACACCATGCCTCTTCCCTTAATAAAGGCAGACTATGAGAGTATGAAACATGACACCCTGAAGCAATCCATCCCCTCTCTGTCTCCCTTTTCCAAGGAAAGAAGTATATTTAAACTGCGCCCTCGCTCCAAACGAAAAGGCATAAAAATTCCCACGTGCAGTATATTTACCCATCTTCCGCAAGGCACCCCCCTCCTTCGGAGGGGCCGGGGGAGGTCCACGAAATGCCTACTTTTAGGTATTGCATCCTTACAAAACAATCCGTATCTTTGCAAATTCGAAGAAAAGAATGTCATAGGGATGCCTAAAATCAAGTTATTCATCGCACTCTGTCTATACTGTCAGCTTGGCTTTTCACAGGCAACTACGGGCGGTGTCGTACTCGAACGTGCCACGAAACAACCCATCGTAGGAGCAACGGTTACACCGGAAAACTCAAAAAATATACTGGCCATCACCGATATTGCAGGGCATTTTACACTGAAAAACGCGGCGGGCAAGCTCATCAAAATATCCTACTTAGGTTATAAACCCATCGTGGCAAAAGCCTCGGCCAATGCGGTTTACTACATGGTAGAAGACTCCAACGCCCTCGGAGAAGTAGTTGTAACGGCGCAAGAATCGCACGGTTTAGCCAGTGCCTCCACCATCCGTCGCCACGCCATGGAGCATCTACAGCCATCGAGCTTTGCCGATTTGCTCGAACTTCTGCCCGGCGGGCGCGCCAGTGATCCCTCTCTAAGCACGCCGAATACCATCCATTTACGCGAAGTTCCCATTGCCAGCAGCAACTATTCCACCTCTTCGCTCGGCACACAGTTCGTAATCGACGGCGCTCCCATCAGCACCAACGCTAACATGCAATACCTTACGGGAGCCTACGACCGGCAGTCTACCTCGCGCGATTTTACCAACGAGGGCGTAGACATGCGCAGCATATCGACCGACGATATACAGGATGTAGAAATCGTGCGCGGCATTCCGTCGGCCGAATACGGTGACCTAACGAGCGGACTTGTCAAAATAAGACGCTTAAAGGGTGGGAATAACATCGTTGCAAGGTTTAAAGCAGACATGGATTCGAAACTCTTTTATATCTCGAAAGGCATGGAATGGCAGAATAGACGGCTCTCTCTCAACCTCAGCGCCGACTATTTAGACAGCAAAAACGATCCGCGCAACCTGCTCGAAACCTACAAACGCCTCACATTCTCCGCCCGTCTGAACAAGCAATGGCTCACCGATAAGTGGGACGCAGACGCAGGTTTGAACTTAGACTACGGCGGTTCGTTCGACGATGACAAGGTAGATCCCGAGATTAACTACGGCGGAGTAGACAGATACAAGTCCGAATACAACCGTTATGCAGCCAATCTGTCGCTGAATTTCAGCCGCAGGAACAGGCGAAGTTTTTTCCGGCGTGCCGAAATGGTGGCCGCTTTTTCTTTTGAAAAAGACATAACCGAGCGCACAAGACTGGTGCAGTTGAGCGGCGAAACACCTGCTGCAACGACGATGACCGACGGCGAAAGCGACGCCGTTCTTATCTCTCCTTACACCTACACCGCCACTCAAAAGGTAGATGGACGCCCCCTTAACCTTTACATAAAGGCAAATGCCACGTTCAGCATGCCCCTCAAGAGCATCTCCAACCTGCTGCTGTTGGGCGCAGACTTCCGGTTAGACAAGAATATGGGCGACGGACAGGTGTTCGACCAGCTGCATCCGCTCTATCCGGGTGTATCGGGCAGGCCTCGTAAATATTCCGATGTGCCTGCATCGCACGAGCTTTCGTTCTTCGCAGAAGAACGCTTCGGCACTAACATCGGGCGCAACAAACTGGAGATTGAGGCCGGTGTACGGGCGCAAACTATGCTCCGTCTGCCCGACAACCGCGCATTGAGCGGCAAGTATTACCTCGATCCGCGCGTTAACATCGGGTGGACTTTCCCCGCCATACGCATGGCCCGTCGCAACATGTTTTTCACCATAGCGGGCGGTATTGGGCAACATACCAAGTTTCCAACGGTCGATCAGCTCTATCCGGACAAGGCTTACATGGACCTGACCGAACTGAATTACTACCATCCGGTAAAGGCCTATCGCCGCATTTACCTGCAAACATACGTCATCGATCCCACAAACACGCAACTCAAAGCGGCCCGAAACCTGAAATGGGAGGTACGCACAGATGTGAATTGGGGCGGAAACAGGCTCACCGTAACCTACTTCCGCGAGGACATGAAGTCGGGTTTTCGCAGCATGAACAGCTATTCACCTTATTTATATAAGGAGTATATTACCGATGGAATAGATGCCAACAAACTCACGGCACCGCCTGATGTGGCCACGCTTCCCTATAATGTACATAACAGTCTGCGCGGTCATTACATCATTTCCAACGGTAGTCGGACGCTGAAGCGGGGCATCGAGTACACTCTTTCTACCATCCGTTTCCCCATTATCAACACCCGACTGACAATCAACGGCGCATGGTTCCGCACCGAATACCACAACTCGTTGCCCATTATGTACAAACCGTCGCGCATCATCGGGGGACAAGAGGTCGAAGTCGTAGGCATTTATAAAGACGACGACGGCTACATACGCGAGATGACCAACACCAATTTCACTTTCGATACGGACATCCCGAAGCTCAAACTGGGCTTCTCGGTATCGGCGCAGTGCCTTTGGATGACCGCCCGACAGTCTATGCGGAAGCAGAACGAGCCCGAACAATACATGGATTCCGACGGCAATTTGCATCCTTTCACGCCTGCCGACCGCACCGATTCGCGCCTCCGACTGCTCATACGCGATTATAACGAGGCTGCATTCGAGCGCGAGACAGTGCCTTTCAGCATGAACCTAAACCTGAAAGCCACAAAGAAATTGCTGAACGATAAGCTCATGGTAGCCCTCTTTGTGAATAAACTATGGGATGCACACCCCGACTATGAGCGTAGAAACTTTGTCATCCGAAGGTACGTAACGCCCTACTTCGGCCTCGAAATGAACGTAAAGATATGAAGAAGATATTACAAACGGCACTCTTGCTCGCCATGCTTTCGGCACTTATCAGCGCCTGTCATGCCGATAACGACGACTATTATACCACGGCTGTCATCACCATTAATGTGCCCGACAGCTTCACTGTGGTGCGCATGCAAGGCACGGTTACACTCAGCAACACCAGCAACAAACAAACCTACTCCTCGTCTTTGTTCCAAGGAACCTCGGTTTCCATCGACGTGCTGCGTGGCGCCTACGCCCTTAGCGGCGAGGGTACGGTGCTGCTGCGCAGTAGCGGCGGTACGGAAAGAGTGGCCAATTTCAGAGTGTCGTCAAGCTATTTGGAACTCGTACAGCACCCCTCTGCGGTGTCGACAGACATCATATTCATGTAGAAAATGAACGGAATACGCCTCATCATCATAGCCTTGGCAATGCAGACAAGTGCTGCTTTCGCCTCCGTGGCAGACACTACGGCCGCCGTAGAACATTACTCTCTGTGGCACGATGTGCTACAGGAAAGCCGTCAGAACCCCGTTTTCATGCTCGATGCCTACGCCCGTTCTTATTCCGAATTAGGCCTCTACGCCGATTACAAGCACGCCAACCGACCGTTACTCTACGAAGTCGGCAAGGGCAATTTGCTGTGGGGAGCCGCCGCAAAGTCGTATATACGCCTCTCAAAGCGTACATCTGTATGGGGCAGTGCTTCATATAGAACGGGTAGGAAGTATGCCGTGAAGTGGAATTCTACCTCTGATTACCTGCTGCTTCGCCCGTATGTGATGGGCGACACGCTGGGCGGAGACCTTCACAACGAACGTTATACCTTCTCAGGAGGCTATGCCGTGCAACTCGGAAAGCTGGCCTTGGGGGCCTCCATCGACTTCCGAGCCGAACATGAATACCGAACTACCGATCCCCGAATGCGCGGTATCTCGACCGACATGACGCTCCGAGGGGGCGCAAAGTATGCATTAGGCGACTATGAAGCTGGCATCGGAGTGGGCGGAACATTCTATAAACAGACCAATGACGTTAAGTTTTTCCGCGAAGCAGGCGTCATTCCCGAGTATCAGATGAGCGGTCTGGGAGCCGACTACGAACGCTTTTCGGGCAGCAACAGGTCGGCCTATTACAAATCCACAGGCGTTCTAACCGACATAGCCCTACGGCCTATCGCCGACAGGAGTGGCATCTATGTTACCGCAAACTACCGTTTTGCACCCTACAAACGTATCTTACCATCGCTCAATTCGTTACCGCTATCTACGCTATACCTAACGGACGGCGCCGTTACTGCAGGCTGGAAACACGAAGGCAACATCGGTTGGAGCGTCTTCGGCGGTATCTCTCACGAAGGTAGGAAAGGCGACGAGCATATCGCGGGCAGCCCTTCGGGCTCGGAATACCGTACTATCGCCACGCTCACCATGTACCACAGTCGGCTGAACGACTACCACGCAGGGGGCGCATGCAGCCTCGGCAGCGGTACCGGCCTTACCATTGAACTGCGCGGGGGGTATCAGGATTTCGCTTCAGATTATGTTTCTCCGGAGCGCAAAATGTCGTTCTCGAAGGCTTACGGAGCACTCGATGCACAATGGATAAGGGCATTCGGCAACATTACACAGCTTGTTTGGAACCTGCATACCGCTTTCTATGCCAACACCCGCAAGGCTATAACGATGCCATATGCCACGATGGACGAGGCAAGAACGGATCTTGTGAACCACACTTACGAGGCTCTAACCGCCAATTATGCCGTTGCCGGCACTGACGTTCGCCTGTTTTTTGCACCCAAGAAGTGGAAAGGATACGGCGCGTTCGTATCGTTTTCGGGCGGATATACGGGCAACGAAACCTACCACAGCCTGTCGCTAAAATGCTCGGCAGGCATCACATTCTAAAACAGATATATAATTTCTACATAAAAAATAAACCAAATAAATAAAGAAAATGATTAAAAAATTTTTAGCATTCACAATGGCCATCGTAGCCATGAGTATGGTATTCGTAGCTTGTAGCGACGACAACAAGACCGAACCCGAAGTATCTGTCAGACACGCTCTTACGCTCGACCTGCCGTTGAACGTACAGGCAGGCACGCTGACCGATGCAAAAGCCGTGTTTACCAATGTAAATACAAAGGCGACATACACACTTTCCAACTTCAAGAAAGCAGGCACACAGTTCGCCGACACGCTGACTCTGCCGGCGGGAACCTATACCATCGAAGTGCACGGAAACGTAACCTATCAGCTCAACGGAGAAACGGTAAAAGCGCCGGTAAGGGCGGTGAAGGAGAACGTACGCATAGACCAAGCGTCACCGAATGCCGCCATAGGCAGCACAACCGTGGCTCTCAGCACTTATAACGCTCAAGACGGCTTCGTTATTTCCGAGATATTCTTCACCGGAACGCTCACTCCGGATGGCAAACAATATAGTTATGACCAATATATAAAGATAGGTAATAACAGCGACACGGTAATGTATGCCGACGGACTTGCCATTGCCGAGTCTGCATTCCTTACCGTTCAGAAGCAAAACTATACCCCTGATCTGATGAATCAGGCTATGACTGTCAGTGATCTATACGTTATTCCGGGCAGCGGAAAGGAACATCCGGTGAAGCCGGGAGAAGAACTTGTGCTTGCTTTGAATGCCAAAAACCACAAAGAGATCAATAGTAATTCGATTGATTTAAGTAAAGCTGACTTCGAATTTTATGATAAGTCGAGCAATCCGAACATAACTGACGACGACAATCCCGATGTGCCTAACCTGCTTAGCTGGACTACCTCAAGCGCCACTTTTTTCACTCTACACAACAGAGGCTTTAAGGCTTACGCCATTGCAA
Organism: Hoylesella oralis ATCC 33269; assembly: GCF_000185145.2. Taxonomy (GTDB): domain Bacteria; phylum Bacteroidota; class Bacteroidia; order Bacteroidales; family Bacteroidaceae; genus Prevotella; species Prevotella phocaeensis. The sequence continues at coordinate 1,398,333 of NZ_GL833119.1, read as the reverse complement.
GGCCGCAAGTAGACCAAGAAACCTACACTTCGAAATACGCATACGATTACAAGTGGACATATACCTTTAAGGGGAACTCTTATCCGATGAAGAGAAATGCTTGCTTCCTGCCCAACACTTGGATCATCGATGCGGTGAACTTGAGTGTTACTTCAATGTATCAATGGGGCGTAGTTGCCGCAACTCTCGATGCCGGATGGTCGCATTGTGGCTCCACAGACCACGATAAAACACGCTATGGCAAGGCTGTTGTGCGTAAAAAGTCGGGCAACAAATGGACAGACACCAACAATTCGACCAACGACTTCGAGGCGGATGCCAAGCCTACACTGTTTAAATAACGGCGGCATACGGCATATATAAGCCGGACATACGGTACATGTAAGGCTGTTACATGTGCCGTATGATTTTTACAGGCAGCAGACGGCACGACAACATTCCGACCACTCCGTTGCCTTTAGGCATCATTTCAACAATAACAAACAAATCAAACAAGTAAAATAAATGAAAAGTAAAATCTTAGCATTCATAATAGCTTTCGTGGCTATGAATACGATCTTCATAGCCTGCAGCGACGACGACAAGACCGAACCCGAGGTATCTGTCAGGCATGCTCTTACGCTCGACCTGCCGTTGAATGTGCAGGCAGGCACGCTGACCGATGCAAAAGCCGTGTTTACCAATGTAAATACAAAGGCGACATACACACTCTCCAACTTCAAAAAAGCAGGCACACAGTTCGCCGACACACTGACTCTGCCGGCGGGAAACTATACCGTTGAGGTGCACGGAAACGTAACCTATCAGCTCAACGGCGAAACGGTAAAATCGCCGGTAAGAGCGGTGAAGGAGAATGTACGAATAAACCAAGCGCCCGAAAGCTCAGCTATAGGCAGCACGAACGTGGCTCTCAGCACTTATAACGCTCAAGACGGCTTCGTTATTTCCGAGATATTCTTCACCGGAACGCTCACTCCGGAAGGTAAACAATATACAGACGACCAATATATAAAGATAGGTAATAACAGCGACACGGTAATGTATGCCGACGGACTTGCCATTGCCGAGTCTGATTTTCTTACCGTCGATAAGCAGGATTATACCCCTGATCTGATGCAACAAGCTATGACCGTCAGTGCTCTATACGTCATTCCGGGCAGCGGGAAAGAACATCCGGTGAAGCCGGGAGAGGAACTTGTGCTCGCTATAGATGCCAAAAACCACAAGGAGTTCAATAAAAATTCGATAGATTTAAGTAAGGCTGACTTCGAATTCTATGATAAATCGAGCGATCCGAACATAAGTGATGACGATAATCCCAACGTGCCTAACCTGCTTAGCTGGACTACCTCGAGCGCCACTTACTTCTCTATGCACAACAGAGGCTTTAAGGCTTACGCCATTGCAAGGCCGCAAGTAGACCGCGAAACCTACACTTCGAAATACGTATATAATTACAAATGGACACTTACTTTCGACGGGGAGACCTATCCGATGGACAATGATGCCAACTTCCTGCCCAACACTTGGATCATTGATGCGGTAAATTTGAGCGTGGCTTCAGACTACCAATGGGGCGTAGTTGCCGCAACTCTCGATGCCGGATGGTCGCATTGCGGCTCCACAGACCAAGACCAATCGCGCTATGGCAAGGCTGTTGTGCGTAAAAAGTCGGGCAACAAATGGACAGATACCAACAATTCGACCAACGACTTCAATGCAGACGCCAAGCCTACACTGTTCAAGTAACAGCGACATGCGGCATATATAAACCGGATATACGGTATATGTAATTGCCTTACATATATCGTGTATCTTTCACAGGCAGCGGACGGATCGGCCACATTTCGGCCACTCCGTCGCTTTCAGATATTATTTTAACAGGAACATTCATGAAAAAAATAACTTTCATATTGTGCATTTTCGCATGGTGCACAGCAGCTTTCTCGCAGCAACTCCCGCAAGACAGCACCATCAGGAAAGGCGTTCTGGCGAACGGAATGACCTATTACGTGCGCCATAATGCACAAACTCCAAACGTTGCAGAGTTCTACATCGCCCAACGGGTGGGCTCCATATTGGAGGAACCAAGGCAACGCGGACTGGCTCATTTCCTCGAACACATGGCGTTCAACGGCACGCTGAACTTCCCGGGCGACTCGTTGCGCCCCGGTATAGTAAAATGGTGTGAGAGTGTGGGCATCAAGTTTGGCGCTAATCTCAATGCCTATACCAGCGTCGACGAGACCGTCTACAACATCTCGTCGGCCCCTGTAAAGCGCGAAGGGGTGGTAGATTCGTGCCTTCTGATACTGCACGACTGGAGTCACTACCTGCTGCTATCGGACACGGAGATAGATAAGGAGCGCGGCGTAATACACGAAGAATGGCGCACGAGGCGCGCCTCGATGGCGGTGCAGCGGCTCATGGAGCGTGCCATGCCGGTGGTCTACGCAGGCTCGAAGTACGCAGATTGCCTGCCGATAGGCTCAATGGACATCGTAGACCACTTCCTCTATCAGGATTTGAAAGACTATTATCAGAAGTGGTATAGGCCCGATTTGCAGGCTATCATTGTGGTGGGCGACATCGATATAGACCGCGTAGAACAGAAAATCAAGACACTTTTCAGTTCTATACCCATGCCCCAAGACGCTGCGGAGCGCATTTATTATCCCGTACCCGACAATGATAAGATGATCGTCTTTACCGCTACGGATAAAGAGCAACCCACAGTAAACTTTACACTCTATATGAAGCGCGACGCTACCCCCATGGAGCAGCGCTCTACAGAGGCCTATTTTGCCGACGAATACAAAACGGATTTAGTCAGAACAATGCTGAACGACAGGCTTACAGAGCTGGGCAAGCAGCACAATCCGCCTTTCATATCGGCATCGGTACGCGACGGCAACTTCTTTTTGGCCGATACCAAAGACGCTTTCATGGCCTCTGCCATGTTCAAACAAGATAGTATTTCGAGCGGTATAGCGGCCCTCTTGGGCGAGATAGAGCGCACCCGAAAGACAGGATTTACACAGGTCGAGTTCGACAGAGCCAAGCAAGAGCAGCTCAACATGCAGCAAAGCAGCTACAATGAGCGTGCAAAACGCCGCAACAGGAGTTTTGTACGTCAGTGTTTGAACAACTTTCTGCAGGGAGAACCCATGCTGAGTCCCGACACCGAACTGGCGCTTATCAAGAAACTCACCGACCGGACAACGCTGGCAGAGCTTAACGATTTCGTGCGCGAAATGATCACCGACCGCAATCAGGTGGTAACGCTATATGGCCCCGAAAAGGGCAACTTCCGCATGCCTTCGCACGAGGCAATAGAAACAGCCATACTTCGCGCGCAGCAAAAGACATACGAACCTTACCGCGAAAAGAAACTCCCGAGCCAACTCATCGGCCGATTGCCCAAGCCCGGAAAGATTGTTTCGGAGCGCAACTTCAAGCATGGATACCGCGAAATGGTGCTCTCCAACGGTATGAAAGTATATGTTCGTCCCACAAATTTCGACGATGACGACGTGAACATGAATATATTCAGCGCTGGCGGAAAGAGTCTCTACCCCGCTTCTTCCATGCCCGATCTTACCTATCTTATATCGGGTGCCACGGCCGGAGGCGTAGGAGAATTTGATGAACTGACACTCGAAAAGATGCTGGCAGGCAAAACTGTCTCCGTAAGTCCGTTCATCAGAGACGAGACTGAAGGCATTAAAGGCAGTAGCAACGTAAAGGATATGAAAACTATGTTCGAACTTACGTACCTTTACTTCACGGCTCCGCGCCGCGATACCACGGCATTCCGCAATCTTATGACGCGCCAGAGCGAGTTCTTGACCAACCGTGATGCGAACCCGTCGGTAACCTATAACGACTCTCTCAGTGCCATCGTCTACGGTCATCACCCGCGTATGCTGCCCATGACCAAGGAACGTTTGAGCCAAGTAGACTACGACCGTATCTTGAAGATATACCGAGAACGCTTCGGCAACGCAGCTGATTTCAGCGTTATTCTTACCGGAAACATCGATTTGAAAGCGCTCCGACCGCTCGTATGTCAGTATCTGGCGTCGCTACCCGCCACGGGTAAGCGCGAAACAGTACACGACACGGGCGCTAACATCATCGATGCAAACGAGGTGCACCGCTTTGTGAAACCGCAAGACACGCCCTCTTCGATGACCACCATCATACTTACGGGCCGGATACCCTATACTGCCAAGAACGATCTAAGGCTGGATGCGCTCTGTCAACTGCTGCGCATAGCTTACACAGAGAAAGTTCGAGAGGAGCAAGGCGGTACCTACGGCGTTAGCGTAAGGGGCGACTTGCAGCGCTACCCCTACAGTGAAGCGATGGTAAAAATCGCTTTCCGCACCGATCCCGACAAATATTCAAAGCTTATCCCCATCATCTACGACGAGCTGAAGGCGATGGCAGAGAAAGGGCCCGATGCAAACGACCTCGCAAAGGTGAAGGAATATGAGCTGAAGACCTACGGACAGGTGCAGATTATGAATAACTATTGGGAACAAGTAATCTACAACGAACTCTTCAATGGCATAGATCTCGACACCACGTTCAAGGCAGATGTCGAGGCTCTGACCACGGAATCGATACGCAACTTGGCCAAACAAATCTTCGATCAGCACCGCCGTATCGAAATCACCATGTCGTCGAAACCGCTGAAAACAGACTGACCGTCGGGGCCGTGAAGGCAGCGGCCCCCTCTCATTCCTCCGCTACGAACAGAATGTTATTTTCTGTTATCATTGTTGCATATTCCCGATATTATTCGTAATTTCGCGCAGAAGCGCTAATAGGCAGACCGTTCGGCCGGCCGTGGTGCACAAGAGAATTTAGAACTTTGAATAACCAACGTAAAACAGAATAACATGTTAGGAACACCGGAGATTATACTTATCGTGATCGTTGTACTGCTACTCTTCGGCGGGAAGAAGATTCCAGAACTCATGAGAGGACTGGGTAAGGGCGTTAAAAGCTTCAAAGAGGGCGTTAACGGAATAGAAGAAGACCTGAATACCGATAAGACAAAGAAGACGGAAGCGCCGGAGAAAGACAACGACAAGACGGAATAAGGCGATGACAACGCCCAATGATCTCACTTTTTGGGAACATCTCGACGTGCTGCGCGGCTGTCTGCTGCGCATACTCGGTGTTTCTGTGGCTTTCGGCATTGCCGCCTTCTGCATGAAAGACACGCTTTTTGCCGTGCTGTTGGCACCGAAAGACGGCGATTTCATTACCTACCGACTGCTCCATATTGAGCCTTTCAGCATTCAGTTGGTAAACATAGGGCTGACGGAGCAATTCATGGTGCACATGAAAACGGCACTCTGCGTGGGTGCATTGTGCGCTTCGCCCTACATACTCTATCAGCTCTACCGCTTTATTTCGCCCGCCCTTTACAGCAACGAGCGCCGTTATGCCGTGCGAGCTGTGGGGTGCAGCTATGTTATGTTTATAGTGGGCGTAACCATAAACTACTTTCTGGTATTCCCGCTCACAGTACATTTCCTCGGTACTTATCAGGTAAGTGCCGAGGTGATGTCCATGCTGTCGCTCGAATCTTACATCGACACGCTGCTCATGATGTCGCTCGTGTTCGGATTGGTGTTCGAGATACCCGTGATAAGCGGACTTCTGGCAGTGATGGGCGTGCTGCGTGCCGATTGGATGCGCAAGTTCCGTCGCCACGCCATTGTGGCGATACTCATCGTGGCTGCCGTTATTACGCCCACTTCGGATATCTTCACCTTGCTCATAGTATCACTCCCTATCTGGCTATTGTATGAGGTCAGCATCGGTATAGTGAAGAAATGCGAAGGCCCTGCTACCCTTCATAGCAACTAAAAGATAAGGAGCATCCCTTCCACACATCCTTTTTTAATACAACAATCTAATTACCTAAATACCTACCAGACATGATCAACTACGCATGAAACAGGATGCTCCTGTTTTTACTCCTTATGTCTAAGACGCATATACGGTATATCTATATTCCACAGATAGTATATCTAAATTCGACAGACGGCGCGTCTATTTTCTTTCAACATCCTTTCCGAAAGAGGAAAACGTTTAATAGAAACCGACTTGACAGTCTCAAAAACTGTTTTTGTCTGCACTTCGAAAGAACTTGAGCAAACCAAACGCCTACGGCAGAACCATCAAACACTCCTCCCTAATCACTCATCTCTCATCCCCCAAAGCACCTTTTTCCGCTTTCCGCTATACTCCGTAAAGTCTATACGGATGATCTGTACGCGGTGAAAACTCTTCTCGGAATACTTCCGACCGAGCTCTTTAAAGTCGGGCGACAACTTGTCTACCAATAATTCCAATGCGTGCATACGCTCTTCAGGGGCAAGGTTGGCACGAGCGCTGCCCGTGAATACCACGCTTTCATATTCGGTTGTGAACCTATCGGGCAATAAATTAACACGACCGACGATACAGAACGATACAGCCGGATGGCGTTCTATCGCCCGCAGTTTCTTGCCCTCGGGCGCACAGTGTATATAAACAGCATCCTCGCCATTCCACACAAAGTTCACCGGAATGCCGTAAGGTCTGCCTTCCTCATCAGTCATGGAAAGCACGCCATACTCCGACGTGGCGAGCAGTTCGCATGCCCGCTGTTCGTCCAGCAGCCTATCGCGCCGCCTCACGGTATCGTTTACATACTTCATCTCTTCACCGAATGTATAATAATGCAAAGATACATCATCATAATATATGTAAACGATAACAAATGTTACCTCAACACGTTAAATATAATTAAAAACAGCATGTTTATTTTCTAAGGATTACAATATACTCGTTGCTCATGGTATTCACCTTTCTGCCGGATATATATGGCAACAATGAGTATATTCTTTGGTATTCGCATCTCGGAAATTCCACCGGTCATCAATTTGCCTATGATACATAAATGTATTGTTATAATACGATGGCAAAGATACGAAAAACTCTCAAATTGAGAGCATATTTCATTTAAACGGCCGTTTAAGAGGCAAATATGGTATGACTTATTGATGACACAGTGGGCTATAGATACGATTGTCTGGATAAAATATTGAACAAAAAGCTAAAGAATTTGTTTTATGTAGGTGCTGAAAAACGCATGATCATGGTAGCGGGTTCAGAATATTGGAGTCTAATCTACGGCTGCTGTTCAGTGAACAAGAATACATCGATTAAGGTTTATTCTTGCGTTCTGCGATTATTATATCCTAAACGAACACCCACCCCAACGGTAAAGTTTTATTCGTTAATTTGATAAAAACTCTTTGGGCATGTCGCTCGGTTTGACTATCTTTGCATGCTACTTCATACAGGAAAGAAGAATGCAAACTATTTTTATAGGCTGATCTTGAGTATGATAATCTATATAAAAAAGTTTTTTGCGGTTTATTTTTCATGGGTGTTGGTGTTCATGATGCAGAAACCGTTGTTCATGTTATGCCATTTCGGATTATATAAAAGTTGCAACGCCATCGATTGGTTCGGCGTGATATTGCACGGACTCCCCCTCGATTTTGCTCTTGCAGCATACCTCACAGCACTTCCGGCATTGATTCTAATTGCAACGGTATGGACTTCTTCGCACGCTCTACATATTATTGTGCGCATATATTTCGGTATTGCAGCCACTATCGTGGCCACGGCTTTCGTTGTAAACATTGCCCTCTACGGCTTTTGGGGTATCCCTTTAGATACCACTCCCCTATTCTATTTCTTATCTTCACCTACCAATGCGCTCGCCAGTGTAAGCCTTTGGTTCGTATTGGGCGGTGCGGTTGCCATCATCGTATGCACGTTCCTTATCTATCGTATATTACTCATGGCGTGGAAAATCGGTGGAAAAGGTACCCCTAAACGAGTGCTCTGTACAGCACTGATAACCATCCTTACGGCGTCACTATTTATTCCTATCCGCGGCGGATTTACCACCTCTACCACCAATACGGGGAAAGTGTATTACAGTGAGCACATGCCTTTGAACCATGCAGCGGTAAACCCGCTGTTCAGTTTTATGGAGGCATTCGCCCATGAGGAAGACTTTACGGCACAATATCGCTTTATGGACGACAAACGGGCCACCGAGTTGTTTAACGAAATGATAGAACATAAGCCCGATACACTGAACGACAGTCTCTTTACAACAAGGCGCCCGAACATCGTATTCGTAGTATTGGAAAGCTTTTCGGTAAAGCTGATGCAGACACGCGAGAATGGTGTAAAAGTAACGCACTGCATAGACAGTTTAGCTCACGAGGGCATCTATTTCGACAATTTCTACGCTAATAGCTTCAGAACCGACCGAGGTCTCGTAGCTATTCTTAGTGGCTACCCTGCCCAACCCACCATGAGCATCATGAAATATCCCCATAAAACGGAACATATACCCTCTATCTGTAGCATTTTAAAGCAGAAGGGATATCGCTCAAAGTACTATTATGGAGGCGATGCCGACTTCTGTAACATGCGCTCTTACCTTGTTTCGTCGGGCTTCGGCAGCATTGTATCGGAGACAGATTTCCCCATCTCCACCAGAAGAAGTAAGTGGGGAGCCCCCGATCATGTGGTATTCGATCGCGTACTCAACGATTTTAAACGCTGCAAAAGCAAGGTTCCGACGTTCACTGTGGTGCAAACATTGAGTTCGCACGAACCTTTCGACGTGCCTTGCGACCGTTTCCGAACCCAATCACTCAATGCTTTTGCCTATACAGACAGCTGTTTAGGGCGCTTTGTCGACACATTTCGCACGCTTCCGCAGTGGAAGAACACCCTCATAGTAATCGTTCCAGACCACTTGGGAGCCTATCCCGAGAAACTTAGCTATTACCAGCTTTCAAGATACCATATACCTCTGATTTTCACAGGAGGCGCTATACGCCGAACACGCACGGTGCATACCATCGGTTCACAGCAAGATATCGCAGCCACACTGCTCGGTCAACTCGGCATAGATCACCGCAAAATGATTTTCAGCAAAAACATGTTGAACCCACATGCACCCCACTTCGCCTTCTTTGCCGTGCCCGACGCTTTCGGTATGGTGACCGAAGACAACCAACTGATCTACGATAATTCGTCGTCGAAAGTAAAACTCAACACAGGCAAATGCCCCGGGCAAAACCTTGAACGCAGCAAGGCATACTTGCAAAAGCTGTACGACGACATAGACAAACGATAAACTTAAAACACCGATAACGATGCCTATCCTGACAATAAACATCCTTCAACCGCTGTTAGATTTAGACCGCGATATGTTTCTTGCCATCAACAATTGGCACAACTCGTACTGGGATGTTTTCATGATGCTATGCAGCGACCGCCGTATATGGTTGCCATTCTACCTGAGTTTTATTTACATGATGTTCCGAAACTTCCCCTTTCGCGTCAATATAATCTGCCTTTCGGTCATCGTGATACTCATTACAATCTCCGATCAAGTAACATCTACCTTCATACGTCCGTGGATAGGTCGGCTCCGACCGGCTAACCTACATAACCCGATCAGCTCTTTCGTTCACATCGTAGACGGCTATCGGGGTGGTAACTTCAGTTGCCCGTCGGCTCATGCCGCCAACTGTTGGGCGTTTACTTTCTTCATCATCTATCTCTTCAGACGCCATATTCTGTCGGCTTTCATGATATTTTGGGCACTCGTGATATGCTATTCGCGCCTCTATCTCGGCGTTCATTATCCGTTCGACCTGTTGTTCGGTATGCTTATTGGTTTCGTTGCGGCCTCGGTCATCTACTATATTTTCCAACGACTGCGCGGAGAAGACACGCATATCTATAAGCCTGCGGGCAAGAATTTGAAGCATGAATACCTGCCGCTATACGCAGGTATCATCACTTTTATTACCATGCTTGTATGGGCAATATAACGTCTGCAGGCACTATTTCCTCATTCCGATGACTCCGATAGCACATTTCCATTCTCCTTTCAGTACCAAATTCGGCATTCCCAAGCAAAGCGGACTGGTGGAAGAACTTGAAGGCGAGATTGTTTTCGAGCCCGAATACCGCAATCGGGATGCCCTTCGAGGACTCGAAGAGTTCGATTATTTATGGATAATATGGCAATTCTCGGCCAACAAACACAAAGTTGTAAGTCCCACGGTTCGCCCTCCGTTACTCGGAGGCAACATGCGTATGGGCGTATGGGCTACGCGGTCGCCGTTCCGCCCGAACGGTTTGGGCCTCTCATCGGTGCGTATCAAGAAGGTAGACTTCGAGCGATGTATCATTCATGTGCTCGGTGCCGACCTGATGAATGGCACGCCTATCTTCGACATTAAGCCTTACATTACCTATGCAGATAGTCACCCGAAGGCCCGGAGTGGCTTCGTAGACACACATCCCATCGTGCGTTTGGCAGTCGAGATACCCGCACATCTCGCTTCTCAGTTAGGACCGGAGCGAACAGAAATACTGCGCAAAACACTCGAACTCGATCCGCGTCCGCATTATCACAGCGATGACACCAAGACTTACGGCATGTCTTTTTACAATATGGATATCAAATTCAGAGTTTGCAAAGGAAAGGTGATAGTGACAGCTCTCCCTACAGACTCCCCTCTACTCTCTCCCGATGAGAGGAAGAAAGACTGAGTAATGTAGATGGTCGTATAAAAGATAGGCGGTTATATCTTACTTTAACCGTGCAGGCCAAATAAAGGATAAGACATTGCAAGTAACTAAAAGCTATGCTTTTTCTCTACCTATCTTATTTAATTCCACAAAGTCAAAGAACGAAACTGTAAGAATGTACGACTTACACAAACGTGCCATCCGTTCGAATCCACAAAATTAAGAATGCAAAACAGTAGAAACTTAGACAAGCCAAGTCTCTACCGTCTTACGTAACAGAAAGATTTTTCGTTTACATTACAGGGCTTTTCCCACCCATTTCCTACGAAATAAAACCTTTCTTTTGCTCCTCAGAAGAAGTCGGACAAGATTCCCGCTCCTCGCTAATCCCTATTCCTTCATCCCTCCCCCCACTTTCCCTCCTTAAAAGAGGGATAGAAGAAGGCCTATCCTTCCAGCGTCTTCTGTCCGCCTAAGATACCGAGAATAGCGGTAGCAACGGTGATTACGATCTTGATGATTACCTTCCAATCGTTGTTATTCATAGCATTACTCATATTTTTTGTGTTTTACGTGGCCCCCGACTGCCATGTACGACAGCCGGAGACTACAAAGGTTAATAAAATTGGTTATCTATCCCATCGACCGTTCCTGTAACAATCGGGCCGAACAACTCTCAGGCATGTTCGCCGGGCTGGGCAGGTGTTTTGGCCTTCTCTACTTTATGCTCCGGACTCAACTGTGCCGTAATACCATGCAAAAATGCACGCTTGCGGTGAGAACCTTTGGTACCTCCGCCCGTCATTTCGGGGCAGAAATTCAGATGATAGCCCTTGATATTCTCGGTAACATTAAAGTTTTTCGGCTCATTAGCGGGTGCTGTAGTCAATCCAACCCTAAAGATACCGAAGCCATTGAGCTTTACTGCATGGCTTGCCTGCAACTCATCGCGCATTACTTCTATGAGTTCGGTCAACACAGCTACCACATCACTGCGCTTCACCGTACAGTTGCGTTCGATCTTCTCTGCCAAAGCAGCCGTATCCACCATATCGGTCATCACCGCACGAGCATACCACTTACCCTTATAGGCAGACTTCTTGTTGTTGTTCTGATAAAGTTTAAAAAGTACTGACATAATAATACATTATTTATAAATTAAACCATTCGCATTGCGGTTTACGATGTTTTTCATGCGTATCAGACTATAGCCGGCGTCATCCTCTGCACCTTTCGTTCCGCTGTGCGGTCAACCTTTCTGATTGACAATGCAAAGATAACACCCAAACACTGCCTTTCCTAATATAACGACTATAGTTCTTCATGGTATTTTTTATGGGGTGTATTAACGCCAGAAAGAACAGATTACAAAGCAACGTGCATACTCTTTCCTACGCATTCTTTTGATATTTGCCCTGTGTTCCTTGCCTTCCCCCCTCACAAGTATAATATATATAAATGTTTGCGCGCGCGAAGGGTACCCTCAAAACCTGCCTCTCTCCTCATGAGGAGACGGGGGAGGGTGTCCCGTTTCCTCACTTACCCTGCTCTCTATTAGTTTTATATCCCTAATAATCGAATTGTTTCTATATTCTTTTTAAACTCAGGAAGCTGCTGGACCGTAATATGATTACGGTGTATAACACGATGACAATTCGGACAAACAGGCAACAGATTCTTCAATGCCTCATCTATCGTCTTCTGTTCTCCCGCCCTCTGATATTGATATATCGGTCTCATATGGTGCATTTCAATACATGATGTCCCATATTCAGTACCATAGAATTGACGGAATTCGAAATTGCAACAATCGCAATAAATACTTCCTTTGTGTGAAAAATGGTCTATTGCGGCCTGTCGTAACATCCGAGATCGCTCTCTAACTATACTCGATCGCACAGATAAGGCACCTTCTTCTATAATTTCGGGTATTAATGTGTTACCTTCATTTTCAATAACTTTAGTAAAACCTTCTTTGATATCAGCGTAATCAAAACATTGAGAAAATAAATAATCGATATTTTCTGAATTTTTCATTACATAATTTTGGCCGCGCTCTGTTATAGTAAAAGAACCATTGTTATAGGTAGCATATCCATTCCTACTCAATGTATCATGGCTCTTTAAATTCCTTACCTTTTGAGAGAAATATGTATCATTTCTACCTGATATTATCTCCATGTCTTGCCCTTCAGGCTTCATAATATCCGTAAGTTTTACGATCAGTTCCGACGTTGTTACGGTTCCCCCATTCTGTACCATCTCATAAAGAGCTGGAAGTATTAATTCTGTTTCAGATATTCGTTGGTTGCTCATAGTTTGTAATTAATAAATGTGTTACTTTTTTATTATTTCTATTCATAAAGCTAACAAGATATTCCTTATTAAAAGAACGGATATAAACGCCTTCATGGTTATATAAATGATAGATAAAATCAGTGTTTTTAACGATCATCATCCACTTTGCCTCGCATATATTGAGCATGTAATCAGCCAATCTCTCTTGATCAGCGCGCGTAAACTTATTCTGTGCATAAGTATTAAACTCCGTATCATAAGGGGGATCTAAAAATATAAAATCATTCTCTTCAGGATTCGTTTCTCTTAAAAATTGTTCGAAATCCATATTGAATATTTTTGTATGACCGAAATGATCGAGTAATTCAGATGATTGATAGTAGTTCAATTTCTTCTGCATGGTCTTGCCATTATAGGCAATTCCACCATATGGCACATTGAAATTGCCCTTGTCGTTGTATCTGAACATACCACTATACGCATAATTTCGTATAAACAAGAACAATGCACAGCGCATTTCATCATTATTCCTTACAAGTTCTTTATCGTTATACATGCTGCGAAAATTCATATACACGGCACTCTTTATTGCCGTTTCTATGTTAGCTTGCAAATCTTTATTGGGAAGTATACCCTTTCCTTGCTCTATTTTTTTCATCCTCGACATCTTTCTAAAGAGATTTTTACCTATCTCTTTAACAAGTATACAAGGGAATTGTGCAAAATCATCATCTATGATTGCAAGAATATCTTGTTTTTTTACTTTACAGAAAGTTGTTATTCGAGCCTTTAAATGCTCACTATCAATCTTCCCTCTTCGATATTCTATGTAATATTTTACTAATATCTGATTATTTTCAAAGAAAGACTTTGCTTTTATCCATGCTTTGTCTATACCTTTTACATAAGTAAAAAAAAGCGGATTACGCAAAGATATATTTTGATAAAGAGAAATAAGTTCAGAAGACAGATCATTAATAAAATACTCTTTTGCATGTATTGCAGCAAACACTGATCCACCGCCTACAAAGGGTTCGAAATAGCGATTAAACGATGGGATATTAGGTAGAATATGATTAAGTTCCTTTTCTTTTCCACCTGCCCACTTGATAATGGGCTGCAATCCTGTATGCGTACCTTTCCAAACTGGAGTATCTTCAACCTTTGGTTGAAATATATTTACCAATTCAGCCATCCCTGTTTGACAAGAAAATATTTTTTCTCCCACCATTCCCGTATCTTTTTCATTTGTCAAAATCATCTCTTCAATTCTCTTTTCTGCCGCATCAAAACATGCCAGACATTATTTTACGCCTATGAATATACCACTTCATCTTGTTCAATACTCCGTCAGTATAATAAATACTCTTTCTATATTCATCAACCACAACCTCCCATATCCATGTCGTTTTTCTGTTTTCAATTCCGCTCATATCATCTTATATTGTTCATATATTCTATTTATGGCAGATGCTTTTAGTTGTTAGAGTTTTTCTACTCTACACATCAAAATGGTATAGACTGTAACTTTAATGAAATAGACATAAGTTGTTTCCACTCTGCAAACTTACATATTTTTTTCGAGTTTTACTGGTTTTCCTACTATTTTTATTGGAGAGAAAAAGAGTTTCAAGGAGTAAAAATACACACAACACCTATAGTTAACAAGACTTCAACACCATTCTTCATTTCCCGCTTCTACAATTTTCTATCCATATTCCCCCCTTCTATCCGATTTACATCGAACATATAACAATGACAGGTAGTATCTCTATATTCATTATTCTTAAAGAATACGAAAGGGAAATCCCCCTGCAAAAAGAGGCATTTCCCTAACCTGTTTTAGGTAAAACTCCTCTTTGATACGGCGAGGCTTGGCTATCTTTGCAATAGATCAATACAGGAAACAATATTTCCTCGGAGATAAAGTAAGAGAATGTCTAACAATATAAAAACCTACGATTATGAAACGATTACTGATGATAGTGGCTGCTTCGGTTGCAATAGCGCTGTCGGCCAACGCAATGGGATACAGAGAGGCCTGCGAGGAGGCACGTTACTTAACCGATAAAATGGCATATGAGTTGGGACTTTCGCCACGAGAATACCGACGCGTATACCGCACGAACCTCGAATATCTGCTTAGCGTAGACGATTACGATGATCTCTACACACGTCATTGGCGCGCCCGAAACTCGGCATTGCGCGTGGCTCTGAGCGGCAGACAGTGGAGCCTGTTCATCGGAACCGACTATTTCTATCGTCCGCTCTCGTGGCGTAACGGTGGCGTAGTACTCAATATTCGTTCATATGCGCCACGTTATAGGGCGCCACGTTACTGTCCTCCGCCTCCCAGACCATATTGCAGGCCGCGCGATGGGTGGGACCGACCGCACGGAGACTTCAAATATAAGCATCATAAACACCATAGACATTATAAACACTACGACGATGACGATGATTAATGATGCCACAGAACATTCTCGCTTTCCTTGGTATTGTTCTCCAAGAAAAGCGAGAATGTTCTTTCATTAATTACTTCTTTACAACGGGAAAGGCCGAAATTCTGAGACGAGCCGCACCCATCGGCACCAAAGTAATAGTCTCTAAAGTATCGCTTTTTACAGCATCTTCGGCAGGAAGTACACCGCAGAGGCCGGTTTCATCTATTTTCCACGAGGGAATGCGACGACCTTTAGCCCTAAATTCCAAGGGCACATTTTCTAACGAGAATGGGAAGTTATCCGTAGGCATCGGATTTTTGAGTATCTCGAAAATACCAAGCGAACTATTCGGAGCTACCAGTAAAGCATAATTCCACGGGCTATCGGCATAAATCTCCCACGCAGGCCACTGCGACGCATCGGCATTTTTCTGCCATTTGCTGTCGCCAATGGCGGTCTCAGTGCTGCTGCGTTGTACATATCGCTCCTTAATCTTGAGCGAGAGTGTCAGCGGACCATAGTCAATGCTCGCACTGTTTTTGTTGACTTGCCACCGGCGTATGTGCAGCGTCATCGGTACATGTAAGGTTATTACATCGCCCTTCTTCCAGTTATACACCATACGAATATACTTGCCGCTTACGGGCTCCGCGTTCTGTTTCACACCGTTGATGCTTACTTCGGCATTGTTTGTCCACGAAGGAATACGCAAATATATGGGGAAACGCCCGCCGCCCTTGCTAATGGTGAAGCATATCTTGTCGCTGAAAGGATAATCGGTTGTCTCCGTTATCGTTACCTTCTTGTTTCCTTCCACCTTTACTTCTGCCTCGCAAGCTGCATACAATGCCACGGCAACACCATTGTCGGGGGTGGCATAGATCAAGTTCTCGGAGTAATAAGGCCATCCTTGCGAATGATTATGCTGGCAGCAACGGCTGCTGAAAGGATTCATGGAAAGGAAAGGACCGCTGTTGTCTATGCCCGGATGATGGTTTTTAGAATCGCTCTGTACCATGTTGGGCGAGGTGATATAACGCAACGCCTTGAAGTCCGGCATGACGGCTGCAGGATAGGTATTAAAGGCAACATCTTCGCAATTATCTGCCCAATAAGTGTCTCCGGTGAACCGAAGCATAATCTCGTCGGATGCCATCTGCTCCACCATTCCGCAGGTTTCAACACCCTGACGCGGATCGATATATCCCATGCGTGCATTCTCATCGGCGCCGAACATGCCGCCCGGCACCTGTCCGAACGTACGACGAATGAGCTGCTGATTATTATACGAAGCATCGAGAAAAACCTTTTCGCCCGTGAGCATGTAATAAGTGGCAGGCTCGCGAAAGCATTCCGCAATATTCACGTTATGCCAATTGGGAAATGTGGAGGCCTGACACCAGTCGGCGGTATTGCGGTGTATCTTCCGTGCCAAATCGAGCAGAAAGGTATCACCCGTACGGTTATAGAGCCAGAGCACGGTATAAAGGTTATCTCCACCGCGGCTTTTCTCCCAATAATCCTCAAGAAAATGGTCGTCGGGAAGCGAGAGTTCCCACTTGAAGTACTTGGTCATCAGGTCGAGGACACGCCGGTCGGCCGTATATTCATAGTAAGATTGCAGCGTGGTGAGCATGATCATCTGTGCCCAGAGCTCCGGTTTGCCGTTCGATAAATTGACAGGTCCGAACGATCCGTCGGCACGCTGGCTCTTGAACACGGCCTCGATCCACGTCTTTGTCTCGGCTATCATCTTCTTGTCGCCGAGGATATAAGCAAGACAGCTGTAGCCCTTGAGCCAGTAAGGTACCTCTTCCCAACCGTGGTCTCCGCCGTTTGTCAGCCATGCATTGTTATTTTTGTCCAACCAAGCCGATATTTCACCGAGATGACCGGTAAGTCCGTCGCGCTGTAATTCCAAGTAACGCCCCAACCATCCGGCAGGCCTGATGCTGCCGACAGGGAGCTTCATAAAAGCCACCTGCTGCAACGGAGCTCGACTATTAATATAATTTGCACTGCGGGCATGACGGTCAGGCCCCTCTACCACCTTTATTTCTGCCGTTTGGGCAGAAACACTAATGGTACTGCCCCCAAAGAGAGACAGCACCATTAATATAATAGATAATCTGAACTTACTCATCCTGTTATTGCCCTTCCTCTGACCATTGAATTGCATAATCAGGATTTTTAATCTGTGTATTGAGCTTGCGTTCGAGCGTCAACGTACCTTGGGCCGTGTAAGACATCTCATAGCCCGGCACAGAAGTATAATCCACGTAAGTGTAATTTACATTATTGATGATTACATAACGATGCTTCAGGTAAGGTCTCACCTCATCCATCTGCTCGTAGACACGGAAAGAAGCCTTGCCGTCTGTCTGGAATTTAAGATCGGCATTATCCGACCAAAAGGTAACTGTTCCTTGCGTCTCACCATTAAAGCGGGCATATATCTTGTATTTGGCGCGGTCGGTACGAGTTTCATCGATATTTCCGGCATAAAAGAACACTGTATTTTCGTCTACAACATAGGCACGCGATGTTTCAAGACCGATGGCATTTGCAGGATCATCGCTGTTGGCAAGCGTCAATGTCGTAGCAGAATAATCTCCCGAGAAATTGTTGTAAGGATAAATACGGAGCATAGCCTTTGCATAATTCTTGCGGGGATGTGCGGCGTAACCATACGATGCGTCGTTCAATATCTTGATGGGCAGCACCCACTTGTCGACCATATCGATGTTCTTGAAGTTGAAACGGATGTCGAGCAGGCCTATATCCTCTCCCGAATTAACTGCAACAGTTTCCGGATATGTAGCATAGTTACTCATGTCTACATAATAAAGGTCGCTGCGATTTTGATAGCGAGCGTAGTTCAGAATGCCTAATGTATCGGTATCATGCGCCACATGTACGGTAATATTATTACCATTCTGTGTAGAACCGCTCATAATAAGCGGCAACAAATAGTTTGAAAGTCCGGCCTCTCCGAACTGCAGATTGCCGTCATCGGTGTGGCGGCTGTAAGGCACATAAACTGCAGTTACGCCATTATCATTGAGCGGAGCTTTGAAACTGACATACTGTACATATTGCTCTTTTGTCCATTCATCATTGCATGATGCAGTCAATAGTAACATTGACAACAGAAACATCATGAATATAGATATGTGTTTCATATTCATTCTAATTTACAATTAATCATTATAAGTCCAACCCGGATTTTGGGTTAACTTCTTGTTACGTTTCAATTCGCTATGAGAAATCGGCCAGAAATACATTCTGTCAGAGAAAGTTGCCGATAGGTTATAGGTAGGAATTACCTTCTGGAATTCGTCTCGTTTGGCCTGTGTTTGGAACACGTTTAGACCATACACTCTTTTCGACTCCTCGATCGGAGCATCCATCCAACGGCGAAGATCGAAGTAACGCTTGCCTTCTCCCATAAATTCTATCATGCGCTCACGTTTGATTTTGGTACGCAGTACATCCTTATCTGAATATTCTGCACTTGTGTAGTCGGGCAATCCGGCACGAATACGAACGGGATTGATGCCCTTTTTCATCTCTTCCACATCACGGCCGATGGTATAAGTAGTAGAGCCATCCCATGAAGCGATCTGGTAAGTACCGTTGAGTTCGTTCAATGCTTCGGCATACATCAACAGGATATCTGCATAACGAATAGCGGTTTCTACTTTTTCACGAATTGTAGAATAACGATCGCTTGTATTCGAAATATAGTCGTAAGGGTTATACCATTTCCTGCAACCGATACCGGTACGCAGATAAGAGAACGCATTCAGATATCCGTTACCGCCTGCACGATAATAGAAAATCTGTTTATTGCGTTTAGCTACCGAGGGATCACCAAGGCACTCCCAAACAGAACCGTTGAATGCTACAGAGGCATAGAAACGAGGTTCACGCTTGACATATTGCAAAGATACGTTTATTCCGCCTTTCGAAACGCTGGCCGAAAGCTCCGGATAAAGTCCGTTACGGATATCGGCACGAGTAGTCCACCCCGTTACGCGCTCGGAACCGTCGCCACCATTCATCTCGCTGTCTTTACCGGGAACATCTGTTCCGTCGTTCATATAGTAGGCATCTACCATCTTTTGTGTCAGTCCGTGAGTATTCCATCCGCCAAGACTTACGGGCATTTCATGCACAACCAACGCACCAATACCGAACTCATTATCGCTTGTTGAGATGTTGCTGACACGTGAGAAAATCAATTCGGGATTTTCTGCAGCATTTACAACTCCATCGAACAAGCTACGATAAGACAAATACGGATCGATATCTTTCCAGCCATTAGGCCAATTCTTCGTAGAGAAATTACCGTCATCAGGAGGAGTTATTGTAACCGGAGCATCATCTGTGGCCGAATTGCGATAGCTCGCATGATACAAGTCATACACACCGAGATTCATTACATCTTTACAAGCCGCTGCAGCACGTGCCCATTTAGCTTCATCGTACTGCATGGTGAGCAAGGGTGTACCATCGTAATTAACCAACTGTTTGGCTGCGGCATCCGTCACACCGGCAGGATGACTGCCGTTTGCCAATTGCCCATTTGCCAACGGACTCGCCGCATAAATATAAGCAATAGCACGCGTTGCCAAGCAAGCCCCCTTAGTCGGACGAGCTGCATTTCCCTCATCACGCTTGGTGTACTTTATCTCTTTGGCAGCCTGTATCATCTCTGAAGAAATATAGTTGGCTACCTCTTCATAGGTACTGCGTGGCGTTGCAATGTCATCATAGCTCTGTGTGTAGTCTATGCCATCATCAGGAATAATTGGAACAGGACCGTATTTACGGAGCAATAACCAATAATAATAAGCACGTACAAAACGGGCTTGCCCCCGATAATCTTCGATCTGTTCGGGCGTCATCTCTTTATTACGGTAAATATTATGGATGAATACAGATGCTTGGAAGATGCCCTTGTAGCAATTATACCATGCATCTTGTCCCACATTCTCGTCATACCTGCCTTCATGAAATGCATTGTAAGAAGCGAAATTGCCGTCTTTACTATCGCCATACGTATTATCACGGTCACCATAATACATATCATCGTCGAAGCAGAAAGGATTAAATGCCCCGCCACCGCCACCGGTTCCGCCCTTTGTTCCTACTTCTGCATTCACACCTTTGAGGAACGAATAGGCGTATGCAAGCCACTCCTCCGACTGTGTTTTTTCGGAAAATACAGATTCGAGCGTTTTACGATCCTCGAAATATTTGTCTGAGTCGAGGTCTACACATGAGTTGAGAAGAGCTCCTGCACCGATAATCGACATCAAGAATATAGAAAATTTCTTATTCATAATCATCATATTTTTAAAGACTTAATTGCACACCTGCCGTTATTGCCTTTGTGATAGGATAATCCTCACCACGTGGCTGGAGCGATTCAGGATCCCATGTATCGAACTTCTTGGACAAGAAAAGCAAATTACTTCCCGATACATAGAAGCGAATATTCGTAAAATGGAGTTTGGTTACCAACGTTTTGGGCAAGGTATAACCAAAATCAAGATTCTTCAAACGGAGATAACGGCCATCGCGAAGCCAATAGGTAGAAGCGCGATAATTATTATTATTGCCTCCGTAACTCAAACGCGGATAAGATGCATTGGGGTTCTCGGTAGCCGTGGTCCCTGAAATATCAGAAGAAATCCAACGGTCATCGAGCATACCCTTGAAGATATTGCCCCATTGTCCTTCGCTGAATGCATAAACGCACTTACCATAAATCAGGAACGTAGACTTGCCCGCACCTTGGAAGTGCATATTGAAGTCGAAACTTTTCCACTGTACAGAAAAGCCGAGGCCATAAATCAAGTTCGGTCTGCTTGTAGCACCGATCGCCACTTCATCGCCACTATTAACAACACCATCGCCATTGACATCCTTGTACTTGATATCACCGGGCTGTACGGTTCCGAACTGTTGCGTTGGACTGTTGCGGATATCATCATAGTCTTTGAACAATCCGAGAGCTACGAGTCCGCGCACTTGATCCACACGGTAGCCTTTCTGATTTTGGTAAGGATAAACATTATTCTCCTCATCGTATTCAAGTATCTCGTTCTTGCTGTAAGTAACATTGCCTCGCACGGTTACGCCTACCTTTCCGATATTTTGCTCGTATTTGAAGTTGCCGTCGAAGCCACGAGACCTTACAGCACCCACATTGGCTCTTGGGTAGTTGTTACTATTAAGTTCAAGACCTGTTATTCCCGGCAGATATTTACGTTCTGTATAAATACCGGTACGCTTTTCATTAAAGTAATCCATAGTCAGAGAGAACTTATTATCGAACAAAACAAGGTCTATACCGACATCATTCTTGTGTGCAACTTCCCAAGTAACATTGTTCGAAGCCATCTGTGTATAATGCAATCCGCGATACCAAGACCATGTACTACCGGCCAAGCCAAAATTATATTGTATTGCATCTCCGGTACTCCCGATGTTATAAAGATAGGGGAAGCGGATTCTCTCATCTCCTCTTCTCATATCATCATTCCCCACCTTACCATGCGAATAACGTACCTTGAACATGTTCAACCAAGGAGCCACCTTTTGAACGATAGGTTCTTCACCAATATTCCACGCCACAGACCATGCCGGGAAAAAGCCCCAACGATGTCCGTCGGCAAAGTTCTCGGAACCATTATAACCAAAGTTATAATCCAAGAAATAACGATTCTTATAATTATAGGTGAACTGACTGGCCAATCCCATATTCTTTCTTGAGACGGAATTCTTTATATCGGTACCAAGATTTTGCGTAGTGATGTCCTCATCTTGGGTAAACTTTACGTTTACACCCAAATTATGAGCCTTGGCAAACTGGCGATCCCAGTGCAAGAGCAAATCCAAGAATTCGCGACGTGAGCCGTCGTTCTCCGTAAACTGATACATATCACGAGCATCTAACATCTTCTCGAATATTATCTCGCCCGTATCGGTATCGCGTTTAGTTGCCGAATACAGAGCAGGAATACGACGATGATGAATATTATTCTTGTTATAGGTATCATAGCCAAAGCGGCCGGTAAAATGTAATCCTTTTGTTATGAAGTCCAAATTCTGTTCCAAGGTTACATTCGTCTGAATATTATTCTCCCAATTTTGATTATATCCTGTTTGCGTTGCAGACACCCACGGATTAACATAAGCAACTTGAAGGTTCCCATCATTATCCTTATACCCTCTCGACGGTACGTATCCGTTAGAATACAATACAGGAGAATACAAAGGATTATAACCGAGTATCTGTCCCCATACTTGATCATCGCCAAGCCCCGGACTGTTGCGTTTAGATAAGTCGCCGGAGATACCAAGTTTCAATACTGTTGTCTTAGTTATATCGATATCCACGTTTAAACGATAGTTCCAACGCTTATAATTGGCATTTGTATCGTACTTCTTTTTTAAAGTTTCATCGGTCTTATACATACCTTGATCTTCGGTATACGACATAGAAGCATAGTAACGTGATGTTTCGCCGCCGCCACTAAGGTTCAGATTGGCACGATAACTGAAAGCTCCGTCTTTCAATAACAAATCTTTCCAGTCTACATTAGGATACATATCAGGATCAAGTCCCGACTTGATAAGTTCTATTTCTTCCGGTCTGTAAAGCACACCGTAGTTACGTGTGATACGCGCCTCATTAATTAAATTGGCATATCTTTCTCCGTTTTCGAACTCCGGAGTTATCGTACGTGTGTTATAAGAAGTTTCTACTTTTCCACTAATATTGATCTTTCCGGCTTTACCGTGCTTGGTGGTAATCAAGATAACGCCATTAGCACCTTTGGAACCATAAATAGCCGTTGCCGAAGCATCTTTCAAAACCGAGAAAGATTCTATATCCTCGATGTTGATATCATTAATATTCTCACGTTCGAAACCGTCTACAAGAATGTAAGCAGATTTACCTGCACCGAAAGTAGAAATACCGCGAATCCAGAATTCCGATGTATTCCTACCGGGCTGTCCAGATGTTTGGAAGGCCATGATACCCGGGACATTTCCGGCAAGGGCATTCGTAAAATTAGAGGTGGAATAATGTTTTAAATTATCCACGTCTACATTCGTAACAGCTCCCGTTACCGTAAGTTTCTTTTGGGTTCCCATACCTGTAACCACCACTTCGTCGACTGCATTGATTTTCTCTTCACTCAATGTTACGTCAATAACATGCTTATCACCTTTTATCAAGACTTCTACATTCTTAAAACCGATGTAAGAAAATACCAATGTCTTATAAGGTTCTACCTTTATTTTATAGTGACCGTCAACATCTGTAATTACACCAAGTCCTGTAGCGTCTTTAACGGTTACATTAACACCGATGATCGGATCTCCCTGCGCATCGGATACGGTACCGGTAATTTCAAGCCGTTCTTGTGCCAAGGCATTAATAGTTATACCCAACAGCACAATCAACATTACTAAATATTTTTTCATATTCATAGATATTAACAAGTTTTACTTAATTACTTGTATTTTCTTCCATCGTAATTGTTCTAATAGTACAGTTTCGAGAATCCAAAATATAGAATATAAGCGTATTCTCTCCTGTAATAGCATCCCTATGGAAATCATTTACCAATCCTGTAGGATTATTGAAACGTGCAACACTACGAAGCTCTCCATTTTCATTTCCTTCCGTCTTACCATCGGCATGAGTTGCAGCACTTCCTCCGGCATAAGTTCTGACAATACCCTCCGGAGTAAGATACCTGATTGCATTATTATAACTATCGCAAAAATAAAAGTCGTACACATCATCGCGTCCTTCTTTTACATATTCATCGTTCTTAACGAAAGTTCCCTGATAAGGATGATTCATCAGTACATTCTTTCCTACTCCATCGGCAAAACCGCCCACTTTCATCTGGCCTGCAACTTGATAAGGAGGAGAGAACCGTTTGGTACGCTCATCATAATCAGTACGGAGAATATAATTCCGATTGATAACGACAATATAAGCATACTTGCCAGAAGGATGGATGTCTATTTGAAATTCCCAAGCCGTATCTTGGATAGTGAATAGTTTTTCAAAAGCACCCGTTCCTGTAGAAGAACCGCTCGCAGAGTCATACAAATTATCATTAGCATAAGGATCCCATGCTGTCGATGCCTCAACAGACTCCCAATACTTTTCCATATCAAGGCGTAAAACCTCGCCATTGGTGTAGCTGGTAAAATAGAGTTCGCCGTTTACAGGATGTAGCGAGGCACCATTACATTGACGATAGCAAGCAAGAAGACGATGAGGAGAAGTGCTGCTGAACTCTCCATTTGCATCACGGTCTACGATATACACAGAGTGGGCTTGATAGTTATTATCGTCATTATCGGCAGAGATGATAAGATGTTCACGCCAACGCTTTTGTTCGGCAGTAGCACTTGCGAGCCACGCATCATCGCTACGTCCTAAAATCGTGCCGCTGTCATCGTACTTGAACGGATCGACAGCAAAATCGATCGTACGCAGGCGTTCGTTGCTAAACATACTTAAAGGCAATATGGTTTTTACATTCTTCTCTTTTAAATCGAGTAATTGGATACCATGCGCAACACTTCCATAGTAAGGTTCTTGGTCATAAACAATAAACAGCTGATCATGATTATAAGGCGAGAACTGCATAACACCGTAATTACGGAAACCGGAACAGGTTTCAAAAGGCCCGTCGTTCCACCCTTGATCGTCGCGTTCGTTCTTGTATCCGCACAACTTACCGACCACCATCTTCCGCAAATAGTCAAAATTCTTAGAGGCCTCTGCGGTTTGAGTTCCTACAGAAGCATCGCCCACGGTAACGGCTATTTTTCCAGTAAAAGCTCCTGAAGGCACGTAGCAATACAAACAATTACCTTTTACACTGACAAGTCGGGCCGCCTTTCCTCCTATATTAACCTTCACTTTAGAGGTATCGTTTCCGAAATTGCTACCATAAATAACAAGTTGCTGCCCTACACCGCCAGACTCCGGAGTGAACTCGGAGATGCTTACCGGCTTGGAAGGATCATATGGATCAGAACTCTGTACTCCGACATAGTTCTGTACAGTTGTAGAATCGTTACAACTCGTCATTACAAACAGCATCAACAACGCTGCGAAAATCCCTAACGGAATAAAGCGCATAGTTTTAAGGTTTCTATTCATAATTATAGTTATTAAGTTATTATCAAAGTTTTATCGTTTCTTTGCAAGTTTATCGGCAAGCACTTTCATCCAATAGCCACCGATTACGGAACGCGCTTTAAAACCTATCATCTTGGCGGTCTTAGTGTCATGCCAGTCGCTAATAGGCACTCTCGAGGGTGTCTCTTCAATATATGTATACAAAGGATCGACGAACTTGAGGAACGTCTTGTTATCGTTAGACATGGCTGCAGTCCACATAATCCAGTCGCTCTTGGTATAATCCTTACGGCTGTCGAGTGGCAAACCGTACTTATTCTGCCGGCCGAGATAATACTTGATTTCGCGGTTCATGGCATCGTTGGGGAAGATATTCGTGGCCCACAGCTTGTCCCACACCATATTATATTTCTGGCTCCATGTGCCTGTACGGTCGAAAGCCAGCCGATAATGATCGCCTTCGCGGGCATCCTGCTCCCATTTGGCCGCCATTTCTTTAGCCTTGTCCATATACTTGTCTGCCGTTGTAATATCTCCTTTCATGCGTGCCATCTTTGCAAATCCGGCCACACCCATAATGGCTTTGATGGAAAGGTTGCAATTGTGTGCCCAATGTCCGGCGAAATCGTCGGTACATAGTTGGTTAGACGGATTCTGTCCGTTCTCGGCCAAATAGTCTGCCCACGTCTGCATAATGTCCCAATATTTGCTTACATAATTCACATTTCCATCAAGGTCGGTAAGTATCGCAGCAAGGGTAAGCATATTGCCTGCCTCCTCGAGCGGCATATCGCCGCCATACACCTGTCCGTTTGCCCGCGGATAAGTCCCTAAATCGTGCGCAGCGAAAGGTTTCGTCCATCGTCCCGAACGGCTATACTCGAAGATACTCGTCATCATTCCCTTTTGTAATTCGGGATTATATATAAGGAACAGCGGCGCACTTGGATAGGTAAGGTCTACTGTATTTACGCACCCGTTGGAGTTATTCTCCTTGGAGAAGAAGAGCAGATTTCCCTCATTATCGCGGAAGAGCTTGTGTGCAGCGATGACATGTCGATAAGAGCCCGAAAGTATTTCGGCATATTTTGCATTTCCGGCGGCCAGCCCGTCGTCGTAGATACGCTTGTCGAACGCACGACATTCGCCCATTATCCGTTCATATTCCTGCTTCAGTTCGTTGAAAGCTTGGAAAATGGTCTTACCATTGCGTGCCCAATAACCTTTATAACGATGATACATGTACTCGATATCGTATATTTCGTCGTAGCCAAGCATGGCGAAGCTCGCCCCCGTCTGCATTGTTCCGAAGTCGTGTACATACGCCAATGCAGGCATTTGGGATGCCTTATAGCTCACAATCTTTTTCTGCGAAGGCGCTAATTTACCTGAAGAAACAAAACTATTCTCCATCTCTTGCACCGGTGCAAGGCTCACTTCGCCATTCACCGCAGGCAGATACAGGTAGCCCCAGTCTATACAAATACCGTCGCCCGTCTTGGCCAGTATCGGCTGATCGATGGTTCCGGTCTTCAGAAAATCGATTCCGTCTTTGCTTTCATGCGTAGACATTGTTGGTTGATTAGCCTTGTTTACGGCCATTAGCGGCGAGGCACCGAGGTAGAACTGCACATTGTGCGCTTTCTTATCCGTAGAACGAACCTGATAGGATATATAATTAATAGGTGTAGACAGCAGGTCTAAATTATCGATCAACATCGGTGCGGTAAACACAACATCAAGCTCTACCGGCCCGCACTTAAAAGTATAATAGGTGTTCGTGGCAAGTACGTCGACACTCTTCTGCACAGCAGTCTTCACTTCGGCACCCTTCTTCTTCACGTTTTTGAACACTCCAAAGTCCAAATAAGCCCCTCCGGCAGTGTTATGACAGTGTGCTGCAATCAGATTACGGCCCGATTTCAACAGCCCTTTCAACTTTCCATCAAGGTGAAGTATCTCGCCTGTTTTCCACGTCTCGCCCGTATCGACCACTTTTGTGCCGTTAATATACAATTCGAAAACGTCATCATGAGAATAAATCAGATACAAATCGGCGTCTGCATCCGCATTATTCAGCTCGATTGTACGGCGCACATAGATATCGGAATGCTCCTCTGTCCAGCGTGTTCTTACATCCGGATACTCCTGCGAACCGAAAGCGCCCTGTTCATCTTTCCATCCATTCGCATCGAAGTTTACGGTCTGCCACCCCATTTCCGGTTTTTTACGGGTAACAGATGCACTCCACGCCGTCTCATCTGCCATAGGTGCAATCGGTTCAAGAATATATTCCTGCACCGCACCCATAAAACGATAAGTCACTCCATCTACCCGAAGCAGTCCGTCTAACGGCTTTTCATCGTTCGTCCAATGCCGTGTTGTTCCGTCGGTTAGCTTGTCGTAAGGCGACCAAACAGAGAAATAAGGATCCGAAACCACCAAAGGTACCGATGGCAAACGCAGGTTTGTAGCCTTATAAGGCTTAAAAACCTCTGCTGTTTGCGCCACTATATACATAGTTAAAACGCATGCAACAGCAAGCATAAAAATTCTTTTCATTCAAGTTTTACGTTCTTAGTTAATCTAATTTAACACATAGTCTACGATCTTTATCACCTAAAAGGATGATATTGATCAAAAGAAGTCACTTCTTTATGTATTTCAGTTAAGGTGCTACAAAGATATAACTTTTTTCATAAAAAAAGAAAATATGCTTCAAATTATCAAAAAATACCGATAAAAATACGAAAATATTCAAGAAGCAGACATACAGCATCCGAATCATATACATATAAGATATTTTCCGCAATCAGTCATATTACGCACAGATTTGAGATAAATAAGGTGCAAAAACAAAAAACATATTTTTATCACTATTTATCACCAACCTATGGAAATCATTGTATTTCAACGATTTACACGTCGATTTACGCCTATAGATACAACCATACGCAAGAGGTTTACAGTCTACATAACGACCGTAAACCCCAAAAATAAAAAATCTATATTTAATTATCGTTTGGCTTGAACGAGCAAGTCGATCTTCCCATCGTCTATCAGTTTCAGTATCAGTTCGCCGAACAGTGTGTTTTGCCATGCGAACCACGAGCGGGTAAAGTTCGCGGCGTCGTCTTTATTGAACGATTCATGCATAAATCCGGTGCCTGCATCCGTGCGCTGCAATGCCTCTATACACTGCTTAATCTCCGCATCATCGGTGCTTGTAAAGGCTTTCATCATAATCGTCATGGGCCAAATCATGTTGTAGCCCGTATGCGGACCGCCAATACCTTGCCCTGCTTTCCCCTTGAAGAAGTAGGGATTGTCGTCGCTCCAAACGAAACGACGGGTATTCTGATAAATGGGATCGTTCGCATCTACGTCTCCTAAATAAGCCATACCCAACAGGCTCGGCACATTGGCATCGTCCATAAGCAGCTGACTTCCATAACCGTCTACCTCGAAAGCATATATTTTGCCGTATTTGGGATGGTCGTAAACGGCATATTTTTTCAGTGCTGCCGCCACTTCATCGGCCAAAGTTGTGCACTGACCGGCCAGTGCAGCATTACCGTTCACCTTATTCAATATCTCTGCAGCCTTACGCAACGAGCTTACAGCCATAAAGTTAGAAGGAATAAGGAAGAGGAATGTGGTTGCATCATCAGACGGACGGAATGCCGATGCAATCAGTCCGACGGGCTTCACCGGCGTTCCTAATCCGCCATTGGCCATGGTTTCGGTTGTACGAGTAGTCCATCTTTCGAACTTATAAGGCCCGTAACCGCTTTTACGTTGCTGATCATGGAATACTTTTAGAATGTTCTTCATCGCCTGCATCCATTCTTCTCCGAACACCGATGTATCGCCCGTGACCTGCCAATAGTAGTAGGCAAGGCGCAAGGGGTAACAAAGCGAGTCGATCTCGTACTTGCGTTCGTGCAATTCGGGCTTCATGTCGGTAATGTCTTTATCGAATTCGCTCCCCGTAGGCCCCATGTTGAAAGCGTTTGCATAGGGATCGATATTGATGCACTTCAACTGTCTGAGGATGACACCCCGCAGCATTTTCTTGAGTTTGGCATCCTGATTGGCGAAGCGTACATAAGGCCAGACCTGTGCACCCGAGTCGCGCAACCACATTGCATGTATATCGCCGGTGTACACAAAGGTGTCGTCTTTGCCGTCGAAATGCACGGTCGTGTCCATCGTATTCGGGAAACAGTTCTCGAACATCCATGCAAGATAGGGATTATCTTTTAGGAGTTTCTTCACTTCTTTGATTTTTTTCTCCACTGCATCCGACACAAACAGGCGTTTCTCCATAGGTGGACGGTTGGTTTTCAGCTTTGTATTGTCTTGAGCTACCACTTGTATCTCCGATAAGGCATTGTTATTTTTCGCCGACACGGTGTTGGCAGACATGCCGAACATTATGGCTACTCCAGCTAAAAATTCAATTTTTCTATTCATGATATATCATTTAACAGTAATAAAATTCCGATTTCTTCCGCCCCCTCTTACAACGAAGCAAAGACAAACATTATAGTTAAGTTGTGTTTTCGTTCGATTTTCGTGAGGTTATTATTGCCGGCAAAATTAACGAAAATAATATTTATTGCCAAATATCCATTTCGTAAATTGCGTTAAATGGATGATATAACCGGATTATTATAACCAAATAATCGAATTAAATGGGGAATATAACGGCAACAAACAGCCATTCTATAAAAAATAAATATTATTTTTGTACATTAACTTACATTATTATAATAGAACGATATGAAACAGTTATTTATTCTACTCTTTATACTCGCGCTTGCTACAGGTGCAAGAGGACAAGACAAATACAAGATAATCAAAGACATTCCTTATGTGTCTGCCGGTGACACTTCGACTTACCGTAAGGAAAGGTGTAAGCTCGATATCTATTATCCTGCCACGAAAAAGGATTATAAAACTATAATTTGGTTCCACGGAGGCGGCTTGGAAGGCGGTAATAAGGAATTTCGCGATGAGCTGCTGAATGCGGGCATCGCCATAGTGTCGCCCAATTACCGGCTGTATCCATACTGCAAAAATCCGCAATATACACAAGATGCCGCAACTGCCGTGGCTTGGGTATTTCATCATATCGAGGAATACGGGGGCGATCCATTACAGATATACATGGGAGGTCATTCGGCCGGCGGTTATCTAACATTGATGCTCGCCTTAGACAAGGCCTACCTAAATGCAGAAAACATAGATGCAGATGCCGTAAAAGGCTATTTTTCCGTTAGTGGACAGACGGCTACACACTATACTATACGCAAGGAACGGGGATTGTCTTTCAGCTCTCCCTTCGTAGACCGGTATGCCCCACTCAACAATGTACGCAAGTTGTCTACACGGTTGGTTCTCATCACGGGTGACAGACACTTGGAACAAATGGCACGTTATGAAGAAAATCTCTATCTGAAAGCAGTACTCGAAGGAATTGGTAATAAAGAAATTCCCCTTCATGAGCTTAGCGGATTTGATCATGGCGGTGTACTCCGTCCCGCCGGACTGCTCATTAAAGAATATCTGATGAAACTTTAAGCCCGAGAATTTATTATATTTACAGCAAACGGAATAGGTACCTCGCATCAACACTTAACATATAAAAAGCACATACGCTTTACATACGATTATGTATAGTCTGCCATATTTATATATACCCCAGCCGGTTATGTACCAGCTATGCAACTCTCTGTTACCGATACCGGAAAGATTATGACCTCAAGCAACTTGGCTATATTCTATATTGTCATATTTATCATCTGTTGAATAACTGGTATGCTCACCGTCTGTATCGATACTTTATGGAATACATTTAAAACAAATTATTTTACGATTAGGTTATCGCGTGAAAAACAAAAAATGACAGGAATTTCCTTTTCCTGCCATTTTAATTAAAATTGGAATGCAACCTGTCTGCCGCATTCTATTGTTCCCAATGTCTAACTTTTATTCTTGGTTATACTGACTTTCCCAGTTCGCCTCTTCTGGCGCGTCACCCTTTCTTCCTTCCAACTGAATAACGAAACTCTTTGCAGGGAAGTATGGAGTAAGATGGATATCAAGCAAAACCCGGTCTTTCTGCTTCGGATCTTGCTCTATCCTAATAACTTTGAATTTTTCAATCAAACGTGTCGGCCCCTGTATGCTATCAAGAAATTTCACGATCTGACTTCTCAAATCGGCTTCTGTACGTGTTGTCCAGTTCTCGAAAGCCCTCCTGTTGAGGAAATCGAACAGCACCTTGGAGATATAATCGAACACACGTACGACAGAATAAGTCTGAAGACCGAGGTTATCGCCATTGAAAAGAGTCTTTGCAGAGAAAGCCATAACCTTGCTGTACTCATTGACCATAGGCACAAGTCCCATGCGTTCGAGTTCTGAAATCTCGCTCTTCTTCAAATCGAAACGCACGCTTTCCACTTCGTCAAGGCTTCCGAATAAAAACAGAAAATAGACATAAGACAAAAGCACAGAGAAAGAATAGAGCAGAAAAGCTGATCGCAATATGCATAAAATCGTTTTTAAAGATAAGTCCAAACGATGTTCGGGAATAATATAAATAACCGACTGCACTTAATAACAAAAACTGTATCTCCGCTATCTAAGTAAACTTCTTATGACATCACCCAACCATGGCTTCTTCATCTTTTCCCAGAAAGCGTCGTATTTGGGCATTTTGAAAGCGTCTTTGTTGATGTTATGCTCCACAGAGGTTGAATACGTGGGGGCATTACAGACCACCGATCTGAGATGTGTGGTATCTGTTACAACCTTAGCTTGACTTTTCATTGCCAATGAGTCTTTAACCTCTTTCGGAAATTGTTCTGTTTTCGTTTGCGCAAAGAGTACACAATGAGCAGAAAAGACTAACAATAACATCACCAATATCTTTCTCATACACATTATTTTATATATAAGCACCACACAAAAATACATAATTCATCTTTGAAAACAGAAATAAATATGAAATATCTTTTTTAATTTTATCATTTTTTATACCTTTGCATTTATGGGTTAGAATGCCCACAAAAGAAAATCAAGAACCATATCAAATATAATTATCATGAAGACCAAACTTTTGTCATTTTGCATTTTATGCAGCATTGCATTAACCTTCTGCTCATGCGAAAAGCCGGTATTCGAAGAGAATACAAAAGAAGAAGAGAAAACATCCGATAAGTTTAATCTGACATTCGATATAGCGCAATTCGAACAAATACCTTTCGCCAATGCCATAGCCTATTCACGTTCAAAGGATATCAGGCAGGTGTGCACACGACTCAACTTTGCCGTATTTAACGATGATACCAAGATTGCATCGGTTAACCAGACTTCTTCAGACAAGAATTTCGGAAAGATATCCGTATCGTTACCGGCCGGTACCTATCGTTTCTTGGTACTTGCCCACAATTGTACGGGTAATGCAACGATTACAAACCTTTCGAAAATCAAGTTTCCCGATAACAAAATTACCGACACTTTCTATTATTGTGAAGAGATAAACGTAGATGCCGCCGCCTCTTATCAGTTGGAATTGCGGCGATGCGTTGCCCAATTCAAACTGATAGTAGAGGATGCCATCCCCGACGAAGTGAAGAAAATGAAGTTCTTCTATACCGGCGGAAGCTCTACGTTCGATGCCATTAACGGAAACGGAAGCGTTGCCTCGCGCCAGACAGAGGAACGAAATGTAAAGGAAGAGCAGCGCTCCGGCAATGCCGAGTTCGGGGTTTATACCTTTCCACGCGACGGTAAAGGCGAGCTAAAAGTTACCGTAACGGCTCTCAATGCATCGGATATGCTGGTAAAAGAACAGCTTTTCGAACACGTACCTATTACGAAAAACCGCATAAGTCTGTGCAAAGAAAACTTCTTCGGTACGCCTGTAAACACCAACAACAATACTTTTTCGTTCGTCGTCAACGATGAATGGGAACAGCAGGAATATACACATTAACACGTATCACCAATTCATTACGGAAAAAGTTTATATCGTTTCGGCAATCAAACGGTGTAAACTTTTTTCGTATTCATACGACTTTTCTGCCCTTAAACCGCCATTTTTTGTACTTTTGGGGTTGGGAAATCGTTGTTCCGAGGATATTATAAGTAAACAGCAAGGTTATGCAAACAGACAAAGCAACGGCAGAAACGCTTTTCAATACGCATCGCAACAAGATGTATGTGCTGGCTCTAATCATGCTGCACGATGCTGCTGAAGCACAAGATGCGGTAAGCGAAGTGTTTATGCACATCGTAGGCAACGGCACCGAAATACAGCCCGAACGGGCGGAAAGCTACCTCTTGACGTGCGTGCGCAACCAATGTTTGAAAGCAATTCGCAGCATGCAACTGAAAGAAAAAGTACGAAAGCTGCTCCCCATCGGCGACTCTGTGGAAATGATACCGTTCGAGGAGCAGACAGACCGCCTGCAAATGGTGCTCGAATACAGCAGCAACGAGTTTACTAAACAGACCTACAGGATCTTCAGGATGCGCTACGAACAGCACTTATCCTACAAGAAAATAGCCGAACAACTGCGCATCAGCGAGGCTGCCGTTTACAAACATTTGGCACAGGCACTGCTGAAATTAAAGAAACATTTTAATCCTTAGACAATGAAAACAAAGGAAGAAAGCATCGAGTTGCTTCTGAAAATGCAGGAACATCCCGAAAATTACACGGAAGAACAGCTGCAACAACTGCTCAACAACGAAGATTGCAGGCAGATATACGAGATGATGAGATGGAGCGAAGAGGCTTTTCTGCTGCCTAAAGCCAACCATACGGGGGGCATGCAGCAGTCGCATTTCGGCGCATGGCATAAGGTTGCGGCGGCCTGTATCGGCTTCGTACTGCTGGCGGGTGTGGCATTTGCCGCCTATCGCATACAGTCATCGAGGCACGAGAGCAGGCAGGCAACACCGTCGGCCGCCATGCAAAAGACAACCGCAGACGATACTCAAGGGGCGTACCCCTCATCCGCAGCAAACGAAAAAACGCCGGCCACCGTGGTTTTCTCCGATAAACCGCTGCCCGAAATATTATCTGCAATGGCAACGTTCTACCATGTTTCCGTAGATTTCCGCACGCCCGAAGCCCGCCATCTGCGCCTTTTTTACAAATGGCAACAAGGTAATTCAATAGAAAATGTGGTAGAAGACCTCAATCATTTCGACCGTGTAAGTCTGCGACTCGAGGGCAATACGCTCATCGTCGAATAACACTATGCACACAGATGAAAAACAATAATATCCTTATTTTGCTGATATTGTGCTGTCTTGCAGGTACCGTGTCGGCGCAGCAGCTTACACGCAGCTATCACGCCGTATCGCTCTCAAAGGTTCTGGAAGACTTGGGAAAGGCGACAGACCGCTACACCGTTAACTTTATCTACAACGAGTTGGAAGATTTCACCGTAACAGAATCGTTCAAAAACCTGAGCGTTCCCGATGCCGTACGCACCGTGTGCGGGCTCTACCCCATCAAGATAACGTTCGATAACGACCGCATTTACGTGGAATGTACGCAGAACATGGCGCAAAAGATTACCGGTAAAGTGGCGGATAACGGTAACAATCCCATCGAATTTGCCAATGTTTCGCTGCTTTCTCCGCGCGACTCGTCGTTCATCAACGGCGGCGTTACCAACGAAAACGGCGACTTCGTAATCCCCTGCAACGTATCTAACGTGCTCGTAAAAGTAACATGTATCGGCTACAAACAGTGCTTCCATCGGGCTTACACCGCACATGTAGGCGTCATACACATGGCAAATAAAGCTTATTTCGTTAACGGAGTGGAGGTAAAGAGCGAACGTCCACAGTACAAAATGACCAGTGGCGGCATGACTGTAGATGTGGAACATTCGCTTCTTTCGCAGATGGGAACAGGCCAAGACGTACTGGTTCAGCTGCCTCGGATAACGGTAAAAAACGACGGCACCATCGATGTATTTGCCAAAGGCAAGCCTCAAATCTACATCAACAGTAAGCTGGTGCGCGACAACAGCGAACTGCTACGGCTGAAATCTGCCGACATCAAGTCCGTCGACCTTATCACCAGTCCGGGTGCGCAGTACGATGCAACGGTAGAGGCCGTTATCCGTATCAAGACCAAACGTAAGCAGGGCGAAGGCTTCAGCTTTCGTTCAGACGCGAATATCAAGTACTCTCATAAATGGAGAGGGTACGAAGATGCCTTTCTGACCTACCGGCTGAACGGTTTCGAGCTATCGGGCAACCTCTATTGGAATAATAACTATTATGGCGAAGATAACCATATGGGAGCAGATATCTATGCCAACAACAACCATGTCAACATCAGACAGTATGTCGATACAGACGCGAGAAGCTCTTATCTATACGGAAATATTGGCGCCAGCTACGATATCGACGACAACAACTCCGCGGGCGTATCGTACACAGTGAGCAAACAACTCTTTTTCAACGCATGGATGAACGGCGGTACACAGACCATCTATCGCAACGGGGTGTTGGAGGGAGAAGTCGTACAAGATATGAAGCGCACTGCAACCGGCGCCCCCGAACACGAATGGAACGTGTATTATACAGGGAAAGCAGGGCGCCTCGGCATCGACTTCAACGGCACCTACATGTGGAACAAATCGGAAATGAGGATGCACGAACGCGAAGTAAGCACCACGATACAGAGCCGTAACATCAATACACAGACAATCAAACACAATCGGCTGGTTGCCGGAAAGCTCGTACTTCGCTATCCGGTAGCCAAAGGCGAACTAAGTATGGGCTCTGAACTGTCGCATACCAACACTGAAAGTACGTATAAGAACGAAGAGGGATACATTCCGGCGTCGGAAACCGATATTCACGAAAGCAATACAGCTGCCTTCGCCGAGTTCCAGATGCCGTTGGGAGACTTCAATATTCGTGCAGGTTTACGCTTCGAACATGTAAAGACCGGCTATTATTCGTTCGGTTCGTGGATGCAAAATCCCAGTCTGCGGCACAATAACTGGTTTCCTAATCTCTCTGTTTCGTGGGCGAAAGGCTCGTGGGAGCTGCAGCTGAACTACGTAAACAAAACCAAACGCCCCTCTTACAATTCGCTCCGTAACGAGGTTCAGTACGATAATCGCTACTTATACGAGGGCGGCAACCCTTATCTGCGATCTGCCCGAAACCACAACATAGAATTCGGAGCAACGCGAAAGTGGCTTAGCGTCAGTGCCGGATATACTTACATAAAGGATGCTATCGTATGGACACCGACTTTATACAACGGGCAGGAGATTGCTTTCCTGCGCAACTTGAACTTCAATCACAGCCAAAATGTCTACATATCTGTAGTGGCTTCGCCCAAATTCAGGTGGTATCAGCCCACGTATGAAGTCGATTTCGTGCACATGTTCTTCAATGCTGCGAAGTATGGCAGTACCCGTCCGGCCGCCAAACCGCAGTGGACATTTGCGCTGAAAAATAAAATCGTGTTCGATAAAACCTGCTTCGCCTTCCTCAATATGCAGTATAAAACCGACCAAACCACCGATTTCATGGTTTCGAAACACAACGGTTACATCAATTTGGGCATCATAAATACGTTCTTCAACAAGGCTCTTACCGTTAATCTCTCCGTAAATGATCTGCTGAAAACCGACAAAGAACACTGGACGCTCTACGGAATAAACGCCAATTTAAGCAAAGACTGCTATAATTACGAGCGCAATATAAACCTCACCGTAAGCTATAATTTCAACACTACACGCAGCAAATACAAGGGAACAGGTGCCGGTAATGAGGAGAAACGCCGTCTGTGAAACAGCGGTAGGCAGGTGCTTCGGTTTTGCTTTTTATGCTTCCCCTAAACCATAGGCGATGGCGGTTTTTGTATTTCTTTTCTTGTGTAATGCCGGTTTATTTTGTATATTTGCGACAATAAAAACTGCTTAAAGAAATACATTCAACACCATTCCGTATGAAAGGAACCATATCAACCGTGCTTGCTTTGGGGCTGTTAGGCTCGCAGGTGCAGGCGCAAAACATCGATTACACGGCAAAGAAAATAGCTGTCTGCAAGGCGAATGCCAAGAACCAAGTACACTTCGTTCCGCTCGAAATAGGCGAAATACGTCCCACAGGCTGGCTCTTAGACTGGGCAAAAGATGCTGCAGCGGGCATAACCGGTCATCTCGACGAATACGAACCGGTGTACGGCAACGGCTGGAGAGGCTTCGGATTTAAAGCGCGCGGTGCGGATGAGCGCGACGGAACGGGGTGGCCGATAGAACAGTGCAGCTATTGGTTAGACGGAGGTGTAAAACTTGGCTACATTCTCAACGACGAACGTCTGATACAAAAGACATCGGAACGCCTCGATCTTGTAGTAAACGGCGTACTTAGAGGGGCCTCCACGTTCATTTATTGGAAACCGGATACGATCGTTAAAGACGGTTTCAACAACTGGGGGCACGGCATTATGGGGCGCGCATTGGTATCGTATTATCAGGCCACCCATAACCCCAAGATACTTCAGGCATTAGAAAAAGTGTACACAGAATACCGCATGATTGCCCCTTCAGACCGCGACATGCTGACGCTCGACACCGCTCTTATAAGAGGTGCCACCAACGTAGATGCCATGACAGAAACCTTTTTATCCACGGGAAACCGCACCATTATGGACTCTATCATAGCCTACAGCAACCACGACAATGTAGAAAAACTGAACCGGAAACTATGCGCTATGACCGACAGAAGCGGCAGAGGTTTCGAGTCGCTCCACGGTGTAACTTTTTACGAAACAAGCCGTGTGCCGGCCATCATGTCTATATGGACGGGCAAGCAATGGGAAATGGATGCCACAAAGAACTTCATCGACTGGGGATTGCGCTACAACGAAATGCCCTACGGGCTCACTTCGGCACAGGAATGGCTGTCGGGTGCGGGCAGTATGCACCATATAGAAACCTGTATTGTGCCCGCTTCGATGTGGACATACACATGGCTTATGCGCATTACAGGGGAAAAGAGCTGGGGCGACCGCATAGAGAACGTGTTCTTCAATGCCGGTGCAGGCTCGATAGCTCGCGATTTCAAGACGATGAGTTACTATCAGACGCCCAACAGGTTTAGCGAAGACCTGCCCGAGGATCCCTCTATTCCGGGCCCGGGCGACCAGAAATTCACGCCTTTCGGTTACGAAGTGCTGTGTTGTGTGGGCAGTTGTAACTGGATAATCCCTAACTATATCAGCAATATGTGGATGGCTACCATAGACGGCGGGCTGGCCTTCACGCTCTACGGGCCGTGTACGGTAACGAAACATCTGAACGGTGCCGACGTCAGAATAGTCTGCAACACCGACTATCCGTATGGCGAAAAGCTCGATATTACCTTCAATACCACGCACAGCATAAACATGCCGCTCTATTTCCGCCTGCCTTCATGGTGTACGAAACCGGCAATCAAGGTGAACGGCAGGCTGGTTTCGGCTCGTCCTGTAGACGGTTTTGCACGCATAGACCGCACGTGGACCGACGGCGATAAGATAGAACTCCGCTTCCCCATGCACGTTTCGGTAACCCAAGGCAGAGAAACTCCCTACCCCAGAGCGCACTACTTCAACGGGGGGTTCGGCGCTCCGACGCCGGCATACAAGGACACTGTGGCCAACCAGCCCTACGAATACGTGAACTACGGCCCGTTGCTGTTTGCCCTGCCGCTTTACGATGTAGATGAAAACAAAGTCGTCCGAGGTCAGAAATTCAACTATGCGCTCGACATACATCCCGCGCGTCTCGCAAGCGAAGTACGCGTGCAACGCTCGCAGATGCCCGTCCGCTGGCGATGGAAGATAGACAAAGCGCCCATAAAGTTGCAGGTAAAAGCCCGCGAAACGGAGTGGAAACCGAGCATCACCGCCCCGCTTCCGCAGCAACCCGTAACGGGCGGTGCCGACAAAACAATCACCCTCGTGCCCTACAGCTGCACAAAGTTCCACGTAACCATGTTTCCCGTTACCAAACGCACTTGGATAAAAGATTGACAAACAGACGCCCTAACGGCGATAAAGCGCCCTTTTAACGCTGATAGACACATGCCCTATCGGCGTTAAAAGGGCTATCTCTTAAATCTGCCTCGACAAGATTACTGACACGAAAGAGAATTGCAGGCCTGCTCGTCAGAATACTTAGGACAAGCAGATATTGCCACTTACAATTCACTTTCTTAGAAAGAACGGAAAAAGGAACTCCGTTTTTTCTCTACATTTTCTATCTTTCCATAGAACGATTATTCCAAGAAAGAAAAATATTTTATGGTTAAATAAGTTGTTCTTTCAGATAAATGCGACAAAATTCCTACATTTTTCATTACCTTTGCAACAAAATAGCAAAAAACGAGTTTATAAAATAGGTATAATACAACCTCTTGTAAATTCAGACAACAGCAAAAAGAAAGTACGGAACACAAAATAAGTAAGAAATTCAAAATGGAAATGAAAAAGCTGATCATATATCTTATGCTGACAATGCTTTGCCCCGTAGTCACGATGGCACAGTCGTCTATGACCGACGAACAAGTTATGCAATTTGCAGCCAAGGAACACGAAGCAGGCACATCCAATGCGCAAATCGTTACCAAACTGATGCAAAGGGGCGTAGATATCCAGCAAATACGTCGCGTAAGGAGTAAATACGAGCGACAAATCAAGCAAAGCGGACTCGGTAATATGGCCGATAAAACGCAGGCGGATGTGGAAAGTCGCATGCGCAAGAATAACGGAAAAACCAAAGAATACGATAACGAAGATAACCTGAAAAGAGGTGCTACCACAACTAACCGAATACAAAGTAACGCCGGTTGGCAACAAGAATATGACAAAAACGGTGAAGAATTCTTGTCTATACAGACCGAACTCGAACAGATATTGCCCGCAGATACAGCCCAACTCGTAAAACAATTGCTGGCAGAACGCGAGAAATCGAAGCGGCAGGTATTCGGACGTAACATCTTCAACAATAAAAATCTTACGTTCGAACCGAGCATGAACATCGCTACACCGCAGAACTATCGCCTCGGCCCGGGCGATGCGGTAATCATAGATGTTTACGGCGCTTCTCAGAAATCTATCAATTCTACCGTTTCTCCCGACGGAGATATCGTGATAGAAGGCTTCGGACCGATTCAAGTTAGCGGACTTACCGTGAGCGAAGCCAATGCCCGTATTCGGTCGCAGCTCGGCGCACGCTACACCAGCAGCCGTATCAAGATTTCTTTGGGGCAGACACGCACGATAACGGTTAACGTAATGGGCGAAGTAAAAGCACCGGGCACTTACACTCTATCGGCCTTCTCTACTGTGTTTCAGGCTCTTTATATGGCGGGGGGCACCAATGATATCGGAACTCTACGCAATATCAAAATATATCGTAGCAACCGCCTCGTCAGCGTATGCGATATTTACGACTATATTCTGAACGGAAAAATGACGGGCAATGTGCGCTTGGCAGATGGCGATGTGATAGTAGTCGGCCCTTACGATTGCCTTGTAAACATCAGCGGTAAGGTAAAAAGACCGATGTATTACGAAATGAAAAAGAACGAGAGTGTGGGCACGCTGCTGAAATACTCGGGCGGTTTTACGGGCGACGCCTATAAGAAATCGGTGCGACTGAACCGTAAGACAGGGCGCGAATATTCCGTATTCAATATTGGTGAATTCGATATGAACAGCTTCCATATTGCCGATGGCGACTCGGTAAGCGTAGACTCTATACTACCTCGCTATGCGAACACGGTAGAAATAAAAGGAGCGGTATTCCGCCCGGGGATGTATAATTTGAGCGGTGAAATCAACAGCGTGCGCTCGTTGATAGAGCATGCGGAAGGACTCACCGAAGAGGCTTTCAGCGCTCATGCCGTGATGCACCGCATGAAGAGCGACCGCACGCTTGAAGTAGTACCGGTAGACGTGGCCGGTATTCTAAGCGGAAACGTGGCAGACATACCGTTGAAAGAAAACGATGTGCTATTCATTCCCACCAAAACAGAGAGGATGACACAGCGTACGATCATCATTCATGGCGAAGTACAATATCCGGGCATCTACAAATATGCCGACAATGAAACCATTGAAGACTTTATCCTACAGGCAGGCGGACTTACTGATAGGGCATCGACGGTAAAGGTAGACGTGGCTCGGCGCGTGGATAATCCCAAAGCATTCACCACAGACAGCATCATTGCCAAAACCTACACCCTCTCGTTGAAAGACGGTTTCGTGATCGATGGCACACCGGGTTTCAAACTTATGCCTTTCGATGAAGTGTATGTGCGCAAGAGTCCGGGCTACGTAACTCAACAAAACGTAACCATAGAAGGGCAGGCTATGTTTGCAGGAACCTATACCCTCTCGAACAAGAATGAAAAACTGAGCGATTTGGTAAGAAAAGCCGGTGGCGTAACCGATCTCGCCTATGTGAAAGGTGCACGCTTGGAACGCCGCATAACTCCCGAAGAACGTCTGAAAATGCAAACGGTAATGAAACTTCTGCAGGCACAGGCAGGAGAGAAAGACAGCATAGACATCAGCAAGCAACAGCTTGGCGACACCTACTATGTGGGGATAGAGTTGGACAAGGCATTAGAGAAACCCAACGGAGATGCTGACCTTGTGCTCCGCGAAGGCGACAAACTTATTATTCCGGAATATAACGGAACCGTAAAGATTAGTGGCGATGTGGTTTATCCGAATGCCGTAGCTTACGAAAAGGGTAAGAAAGCGTCTTACTATATAGACCAAG
The DNA here is from genome assembly GCF_000185145.2 of Hoylesella oralis ATCC 33269. GTDB lineage: Bacteria > Bacteroidota > Bacteroidia > Bacteroidales > Bacteroidaceae > Prevotella > Prevotella phocaeensis. Next base: position 1,355,923 of record NZ_GL833119.1, on the reverse strand, counting down.
CCGGCGGCTGGGGAAACCGTGCCAAGAAAAGTCGTGCCATCATTGTATATATGAACGGCACGGTGGCTAAGATCAGTCATAACGCAAAAGTTCTGCCCGGCAGCGAGATTATAGTGCCGAGCAAACCTAAGCCTACGGGCAACACTCTCGGTCAGTGGCTCACCATCGGCACCTCTGTAGCCAGCATAGCCACCATGATTGCCACCATCGCAAATTTGATAAAGAAATAGAAACTGTATAAAAGAGCACCGACGGCAGCACACATACCAAGACTTTAGTAAATTATTTTCTTTTTAAATATCCATTTGTTACAGGATTAACCACGTATTAATAAGTTAGATGGTTTAATGAATATTCTACAAATATTAGGCAATAACAAACGAACCGCATTAATGCGAAAGAATATATTAGCTTCTTTTCTAATCAAAGGATGGACAGGATTAATATATCTACTTATTGTGCCTATAACCTTAAAGTGTCTTGGAGAATATGAAAATGGTTTATGGCTTACTATCAGTGCCCTATTGATTTGGATCGATAACATGGATATCGGACTCGGAAACGGATTACGGAACAACCTTGCATCCTGTATTGCCCATGGTGAAACAAGGCAAGCTCGTCAATTTGTTTCCAATACTTTCTTCATGCTTATATTTATAATAGTTCCGACTCTACTGCTACTTATATTTTTAATTACCCACACTGATATTTATACTTTTTTAAATATTGATCACAAGTTGGTGCTCAATCTTGATAAAATCATCATCACTGCATTAATATTTGTATGTAGCACGTTTATTTTTAAATTTATAGGAAATCTATATCTCGGATTACAATTGCCAGCAGTCAGTAACTTGCTGGTGTGCTGTGGATATACCCTATCTTTTGTGGGTACATATATTCTCTATGTTATTCATCATGGAACTTTATGGAATATAGCCATAATAAATACGGCATCTCCCCTCATCGTATATCTTATTAGTTATCCTTATACATTTTTTATCAGATATCCACAATTAAGGCCAAAACTGAAGGATTTAAACTTTCGAGTAGCAGCCAATTTATTTAAAATCGGAATAAAATTTTTTTTATTACAGATGTCTTCGTCTTTCGTATTTCTTACATCAAGTCTTCTAATGGAAAAACTTTTTTCTCCTATTCTTGTAACTCCTTATCAAATTACATATAGATATTTCAGTATAATATTGCATGCTTTTACCATTATTTGCAGCCCGTATTGGTCAGCTACGACAGATGCTTATGAGCGCAAAGATTTTGAATGGATTTTAGATGCCTCAAAGAAAATAAAGAAAATCATATTGGGAAGTTTTGCTGTTATTATTCTATTACTTATCTTATCCCGACCAATATATTCCGTCTGGATCGGTAATCAAGTAGATATCCCAATAGCATTCAGTATCGGGATGGCACTATATATGATGATTACCATTTACTGCCTTGCATATTGTTATTTCCTGAATGGTATAGGTGCACTGAACATACAGCTTTTTTGTACACTTACCGGTGCAGCATTATTCTTCATATTAGTTTTCACACTAAAAGAAGTCTTCAACGATGCATTAATTATTATTATTTCGTTATGTGTCTCAAACTTGCCCAGCTTGGTTTGCAATAGAGTGCAATTCTACAAAATATCCCATAGAACAGCTAAAGGAATATGGAAAAAATAAAAATATCAATTATCACAATTTGCTATAACAATAAAAGTGGATTGGAGCAAACCATAAGAAGTGTAGGTTCCCAGATATATAATAGTAAAGAATTTATCATTATTGATGGAGGAAGTAGGGACGGAAGTACCGACCTTATAGATAATTACCAAGAATTTATAGATATATTTGTAAGCGAACCTGACAATGGCATATATGATGCCATCAACAAAGGTATCTCAAAAGCTACAGGAGAATGGATCATATGTATGAATGCCGGAGATACTTTCACAGATAAATACGTTTTAGAAAATATATTTAAAGAAAATATTCCTGCCTCTATCTCTGTTATCTATTCCGACTATTGGGCAAAGACTTATGATGGTTTCAAATATATTTGTTACATGGATCGCTCTAAGGGAACACTCATGCACCAATCCTGTATTTATAGAAAAAAACTCCATGCGCAGTATGGACTCTATCTTGTTACAAAGCCCTATATTTGCTCAGATTTACAATTCCTATTAATGATACCTAATGAAGAATATTTCAAGGCACCGTTTCCTATCTCCATAAACGCTTGTGGAGGAGTCTCACAAAATAATACTTGGTGCGATGAATGTTCACAAGGGTTAAAAGTTGCATTCAGAATAGAAAGTATGAATCATGCCTTTTTTAATTATCATAAAGCTGTAATAAAAAATGCAATACCGTATAAAATTAAACGTTTAATAAAACAAATTATACTTAGACGTGAGTTTATAAAAATAGAATCTTAGTTTAAAATTGATACAAATGGAAGATAAAACACATAAATCGAATATCAGTATTTCCAATATACTGTACATTATAAAAAGCGATCAAAAAAAAATGATCCAATTCATTATCGCTTTCGCAATCGTAGGTATTATTATTTCTTTCAGTATACCAAAGATATATAAAGCTAAAGTTATGCTGGCCCCAGAGATACCCAATACAAGTAATCTTACTTCAAATATGTCATCGCTTGCCTCTATGATTGGTATGGACATGAATTTTGGTAATGCAAACGATGCCATCTATCCAGAAATATATCCGGATTTGATGGGATCTATGGATTTCTTATTCAGCTTATTCCCTATCCAAGTACATACTATTGACGGAACAATAAATTCTTCATATTATAACTACAAATTGAAATTCCAAAAGATTTCATGGTGGTATTACCCTCTCAAATGGTTTCAATCTCTTTTTAATAACAAGGGGACTTCAAAGGATAAAAAAACATATCAGAATAATGCTTTTGAACCTTCTAAAGAACAATACGATATTGCGACATCTATCGAAAAAGACATTAATTGCCAAGTTGATAAAAAGACAAATGTTATTACTATAGAAGTAACAGCCCAAGATCCACTCATTTCAGCTATACTTGCAGATTCTGTAAAAGAAAAATTAAAATCTTTTATCACCCAATATCGGACAAATAAGGCGCGTAACGACTTAGCATATATGGAACAACTTTACAAGGAAGCCAAAATGCAATATACTCAGGCAAGATTGCAATATGCTTCTTACTCAGATGCAAACGAAGATCTACTTCTTCAAAGCTATAAAAGTAAGCAGGAGGATTTGGAAAATGAAATGCAACTACGCTATAATATTTACACACAAGTAGTACAGCAACTCCAATTATCTAAAGCAAAAGTACAAGAGAAAACACCTGTTTTTACAGTACTTCAGTCTGCTACAGTTCCTATTAAACATAGCAATAAACCGAAAATACTCATTCTGCTTGAATTCATATTTATCGGATTTTGCCTAAGAATTAGCATTCTACTGTATAAGAAAAGAGAAGAACTTTTCCAAAAAGATGCGAACTGTTTCTAAAATCAACAAGTCGATGGATAAAGAGAATACCTTTCAAAAGAACAATTCAACAAGTTTATGGAGTATATTAAAAAAAAACAAAACTTCATATTTCATAACTATAGCACTATGCATATTAATTGATATTATTTTATGTCTTTCCATGCCTAAAATGTATGCATCCCAAATTAAAATTTCGGATGAACCAAAAGAAACAGATATCCTTATCGGATTAAGCAATTTTGCTGCTTTGGTTAATAAGGGAGTAATTCCTTCCTTACAAGAGAAAGGTATAAATAATCCTGAAGTTTATCCTTATTTTCTTTCATCTCAAGAATTTGCAATTAAGATTTCCCAGACTAATATAAAAAAATATAATTACAATTTGTTTTACCATATAAAAAAAACTCATAAAGCGACAATAATAGAATGGTTCTACGAAAAAATTATGGGAACGGAAATAAATGATTATATGAGAATCATAAAAATAATACAAAATAATATAAAATATTCTATAACTCCATTTAATCATACAATCACTATCCAATACACCGATAAAAACCCGATTGTAGCTTATACAATAGTCATATCTATACAAAAGCAACTTCAAAAAAGACTGGCTGATCAAAAATACGATCTCAATAAAAAAAGGTTAATTAACGCAACCAGAGAACGCAAAGATGCTGGCATAATATACCATCGTCTCCAAAAATCATATGCGAACTTAATAGAGACAAACACCGATCCGACACTCCCAAGTATAATCACAAAATTAAATCAATTGAGAGAAGAAAGGGACCATGCTTTTGAACTATATCAAAAGGCGTGCACTAAAGAACAACGATACAAATTCTTATCAATAAAAAATACTCCTACTTTCTCTATAATAAGAAAACCATATATCCCATTAAAACCAATATCCCCCAAACCTATTCCCTATTTTTTCACGATTTTAAGTGTCGGATTTATAATAACTACATGGAAAATTCTTTTATTAGAAAAATTAAAATATAAAAGAACGAACCAATAAAAAGTGAATAATGGACTGGATTATAATTATATTCTTAGTTTTTTTACTCGTTTTATTTCACTATTTCAAAATAGGCGATTATTTTTCTCCATGGTTTATAACCACACTTGTCTGGTTTGGGATTATGTCCATGTTTCAATTCGAGAATGGATTATTATATCCTATAGGAAAGCATTTCTACACTTGTTTGCTGATTTGGGTGCCAATTTTCTGTTTCTCTTCAATTACGACATATGTTCTTCTCCCAACTCAATATAGAAAGAAAGCCTCTAAAATTGGTACTATAGATATCAATTATACACTTTTCTATATATTATTTTTTCTAACATTAATAGCTACGCCATTATATCTATACCAAATCCTAAAGGTAGTTACAATGTTTGACTCGACAGATTTATTGTATAATTTACGTATATTGGCAACTTCACAAGAATACGATTTCGGAATAATAAAATATACTTACATTCTAAATCAAGCTCTTTTTGTTATCGCATTATGGAAATATCCTCGGATTCCTTTATGGCAAATTACACTCATATTAATTGCTTACCTCATGGGGCAATTCGCCCTAATGGAAAAAAATGGAATATTCATGTTAGTAATATCTACTCTATTCATACTTTTTGAGAAAAAAATCATAAAGCCACGCTCAATAATTACGACATTAGGGGCTATTGTAATTCTATTTTTCTTAATTAACTTTTCAAAAGAAATAAAATCGGACGTGACAGTTGAGAGTATGTCTTTCATTGATTTTATTGGTGTATATATATTGTCACCTGCAGTAGCTTTTGAATATGTAACAGAAGATTTATCCAATCAATTCGGAGCTCATACATTTGAATACTTTTATGGTATTTTACATAATCTTGATATTGGAAATTTTATTGTATATCAAAGACTCCAAGAATGGGTTTGGGTTCCTTTACCAACAAATGTATACACCATTTTTATGCCCTTTTATGAAGATTTCGGATATATTGGCATCGCTTATTTCGGTATTACATATGGTACAATGTTTGGGTATATATATCATAAATTCAAAAGCGGTAGTTTTATCGCAGGATGCATCTATGCTTTCATTGTAAAAGTCCTTTTTGTACAATTTTATCACGAAGATTTTATTATGAGCATAGCGACTTTCGTACAATACACTCTTTTGATCATTATAATATCACAAACTACAATAACCTTGTTGCCAAAAAGTCCATCATAATCTTTGGTTTAATCATTAAAAATTAGTATTTTTGCAAAGAATAAAAAGATATTTATGGCAACGATAGCTATTGTAGTACTATACAACGACAATACCCAAGAAGCAGAAAATAATATCACAAAACTTTCTAAACAGGTAGACAGAATCTACTTAATTGACAATTCTGCAAATTCATATGAAGAGAGATTCTGTAAATGGGAAAATGTCATATATTTACCACAGCATAAGAATCTTGGTATCGCTACTGCCCAAAATATAGGATTGAAGTATGCACTGGCGGAAAAACCCGATCTTATCGCCTTTGCCGATCCTGATAGTTCTATTCCCGACAATGCTATAAAGGCACTTACTAACAAGTATTTATTACTTAAAGAATGGGATAATGAAATTGGTGGCATCGGCTCTTCTGCATTTGATCTTTTAACTGGCAGACCAATTTCAACCTATCCAAATCTTATTAGGAGAATTTCTCACTTCAAAGTTTATCAACTAACCTATTTAATGAATTCTATATCACTAATTCCTGCAAAACTTTTTGAGGAGGTTGGTCTGATGTGCGAATCACTTTTTATAGATGATGTTGATTGTGAATGGTGCTGGCGAGCAACAAGCAAAAAAGATGTTCATTTCTACCAAGACAGAGAAGTTATTATTTATCATAAATTAGGCAAATCAAGCAGAAAAATTGGAAAGAGGTCAATATCTATCGGTTCTTCTAATAGGCTATTTTATCAATATAGAAATTATTTATGGCTTTTTAAAAAAAAATATGTACCTAAAAAATGGTTACTTTACAATGGTGGAAAATATATCATTAAATTATTTTATTATCCAATATTTGTAACCCCAAGATTCAAAAATTTAATAAATATTTTATTAGGCATAAACAAAGGAATTAAAACCAAATAATAATGAAAATACTAATCACCGGAGGAGCGGGATTTATAGGTTCTCATCTATGTGACAGACTCATATCTGAGGATAATATGATTATAGCCATAGATAATCTCGTATTAGGAAAAAAAGAAAATATTATTCATCTATTAAAAGATAAAAACTTCAAATTCTTTAAAGTTGACATTCTCCATACAGAGACAATGCGACATATATTTAAAGAATATGAATTTGACATGGTTTATCATCTTGCTGCAAATTCTGATATCCAAAAAGGAGGGGATGATCCTCTTGTTGATTATAATCTTACCTTTAATACAACTTTCCATCTGCTTTTACTCATGAAAGAGTTTAAAGTAAAAAAACTTTTTTTTGCCTCCACTTCGGCCATATTTGGTGAAACTACAGGTAAATTAGATGAGAATTTCGGTCCACTGAATCCTGTTTCCAATTATGGTGCTGGGAAACTAGCAAGTGAAGCATTTATCAGTGCTTTCAGTAATACTTATAATATTCAAACATGGATTGCTCGTTTTCCAAACGTTGTCGGTGAAAGATTTACACATGGCGTGATATTCGACTTTATAAAAAAACTCCACAATAATCCAAATGAACTCGAAGTTCTAGGAAATGGAGAACAATGTAAACCATACATTTACGTTAGGGATCTTATAGATGGCATTCAGTTCATTATCCATCATTCTAATAAAGGATACAACGTTTACAATCTTGGCTCTGAAAGTCGTACTAAAGTCAAAGAAATAGCTGCGATGGTTATTGAGGAAATGGGATTGAATGCTACAATAAAATACACTGGCGGAGACCGTGGGTGGACAGGCGATGTTCCAGAATTCAGATATGATGTTTCTAAAGTCAATGCTTTAGGATGGGAGAATCCTAAGACTTCCAATGAGGCTGTCAGAATAGCTATTCAAAAAGGTTTAGGCAAATGAAAGTCATTATTATAGCTGGCGGACAAGGTACTCGTATAGCATCTGTCAATAAAGAAATACCGAAAGCCATGATTCCTGTATGTGGAAAACCTGTATTAGAACGTCAAATAGAAATGGCCAAAAAGTATGGTTATTCTGAATTTATTTTTCTAATTGGTTATTTGGGAAATCAGATACAGGAATATTTTGGTGATGGTAGCAAATGGAATATCCATATAGATTACTATCATGAAAATAGACCTTTAGGTACAGCAGGAGCATTAGCAGAAATAAAAGATTTATTGTCAAACGATTTCTTTATTTTCTACGGTGATACTATTATGGATATCGATATGAATCGAATGCTGGATTACCATTTTTCACATCATGCCGACGCAACTCTATTTGTGCATCCCAACGATCATCCTTTCGATTCAGATATAGTTATCCTTGGTAAGGATAATCGCATTAAGAACTTTGCACATAAACCCCATTCTAAGAATTTTATTAGTCATAATATCGTTAATGCTGCACTTTTCATTTTTAATAAAAAAATTATCAATCTCATAGAACGCGGGAAAAAGACTCATATAGAAAAGGATATTTTTCCAAAATGTATAAAAAAAAACATGAAACTTTATGGATATGTCTCTTCTGAATATGTAAAAGATATGGGAACCCCAAAGCGTTATTATGCCGTATGCCATGATTGGGAAACTGGAAGAGTACAGGCATTGAATATGGACCATAAACGTAAAGCTGTATTTCTTGATAGAGATGGTGTGCTCAATATTGACAATGGTTTAGTCTTCACACTTGATAAAATGGAACTTATAGAACAAGTAGAAAAAGGGCTTAACTATATTCATCAAAAAGGTTATCTTGCTATTATAGTCACTAATCAATCTGTCATTGCAAGAAATCTTTGTACTTTCAATGAACTTGACACAATAAATGCAAAAATGGAAACGTTATTAGGTAAAAAGCATACATATATTGATGCTCTATACTTCTGTCCACATCACCCGGACAGTGGTTATCCAGAAGAACGAAAAGAATATAAAATTCAATGTGAATGTCGCAAACCTGCTCCTGGGCTTCTTCTAAAAGCTGCAAAAGAATTAAATATCAACTTGGCAGAATCTATTATGATTGGAGATAGAGAAAGTGATATTTCTGCAGGAACTAATGCACATGTAAAGCGCTCAATCTTAATTCCGACTAATATCCCCGGTGCTCTTTTGACAGCATTGAAAAAAGAAATTTAGAAAATGATCATAACAAAGACACCTTTTAGAATATCCTTTGCCGGCGGTGGTTCTGATTTACCTGCTTTCTTTCATAAAGAGCAAGGAGCGGTACTAAGTACAACTATTGACAAATATATGTATTTAGTTATTCATCCTTTTTTCAATAAAAATAAAATCCAACTTAAATATTCAAAGACAGAGCTCGTTGGACAGATAAAAGATATCCAACACCCTATCTTCAGGGAGGTACTCAGCATGTATAATCTTGTAGGCGTCGATATAAATTCCATTGCAGATATTCCAGCCGGAACGGGGATGGGATCCAGCAGTTCTTTTACTGTAGGTCTACTTAATGCTGTAAGAGCATATCTTGGCAAGTATTCCAGTGCAGACAAGTTAGCCTCCCTTGCCTGCGAAACAGAAATCACAAAAATAGGGAGCCCCATAGGCAAACAAGACCAATATGCTGCAGCATATGGAGGAATGAACTATATCATATTCTATCCCGATGACACGGTGAAAGTCGAAAAAGTCTTAATGAAATCAACCACTAAAAAGCAATTAGAAGAGAATCTTGTTCTTATATATATTGGTGGTGAACATTCTGCTAATGATATTCTCAAAAGTCAATCTAAAGCAATCGATGCACAAGAGAAATTTCAAATTCAAAAGAGAATGGTTATTTTGGCAGATGATTTACGCAAATCGATTCAAGAAGATCAGATAGACGACTTTGGAAGAATATTGGATGAGGGATGGAAACTCAAGCGTTCACTTGTATCGGGAATATCCAATAACAATATTGATCACATCTATAACAAAGGTATTGAGGCAGGAGCTTTGGGAGGAAAACTTCTTGGCGCAGGTGGAGCTGGATTTATATTATTTTACTGCCCTAAGGAAAAACAAGACTCTTTCCGAAAATGCATGACCGATTTCGAAGAAATAACTTTCGGTTTTGATAATTTCGGTTCGCAGGTCATCTACGTTGGTGATAAATTCATTTAAATATAAAAATATGGATTATAGAAAAGATATAACGGCATATTTTGAACGGGAAAAAGAGATTATAGATCAGATTTCAAAAGATGATATTAACACGTTACTCAATTTATTGAATAAAGCCCGTGATGAACAGCATTTCGTTTTTATTTGCGGTAATGGAGGCTCTGCTGCAACAGCTTCACACTACTGTTGTGATTTTAATAAAGGCATATCCAATAATCAGAAAAGCAAGTTCCGATTTATATGTCTAAGTGACAATATTCCGTCTATGATGGCCTATGCTAACGATTATAGTTGGGAAGAAATATTTGTTGGTCCACTTCGTAATCTTTTTAAAGAAGGAGATTATGTTATAGGTATCAGCGGTTCCGGAAATTCTTCTAACGTAATTAAAGCACTTCAATACGCAAATGAACACAATGGCATATCCATTGGTATTACCGGATATGACGGGGGCATTATCAAAAAAATCTGTCAATATAACGTTCATATACCTGTTAAAGATATGCAAATATCGGAAGACCTCCACATAATGCTTGATCATTGTATGATGAATATTCTATGTAAAAATGGCGAAAACAGATAACTATCCGCTTGTATCAATAATTATGGCAACTTATAATGAGCCAACTTTGCTCATAAAGAAATCCATACATAGTATTCTAAATCAAGATTACTCAAATATAGAACTACTTATTGCTGATGATAGTACTAATATTGAAACGATAGAGGTTATAAATTCTATTGCAAACGAGAATAATCGCGTAAAAATTATACGTAAAGGCAATAAGATGGGATTTGTACCTGCCTTAAATTATGCCTTAAGAGAAGCAAAGGGCTCTTTGATAGCAAGAATGGATGGAGATGATGTGGCACTACCTGATAGAATTACCAAACAAGTAAATTATGCATTAAATAATCCAACCATCGATGTGTTTGGAGGAAGTATAAATATCATTGACGGAAATGACAAAATTATATCAGAAAGGTACTATCCCACCTCATCTCTAAGCATCCAAATCATGTTTGTTTTCCGTTCCCCATTTGCACATCCGACAATCATGTTCCGCCGTAAAATAATTGATACAGGTTTCTTTTATAATCCTTTTTATAAAAAAGCTGAAGATATAGACTTTTTCATACGCCTATACAAACATGGATATAAATTTGGCAATCTAAAAGATAAACTTTTAAACTATCGAGTTCCAAACGATTTGCAGGAGAAACGTAATAGAGAACAGTGGATTTTCAATCATAAAGCACGGAAAAAATTCATATTACGAAAACCTTTTTTTAGTATTGCCTCTTTCGTTATTTCTTGGACATACAAACATATTCCAAATACTTTTGTTGCAAGATACTACAGAAAGGAGAATAACAAAATATCCTAAGATCTAATAATTGATGGCAATCATGTAACCATGTCCTTTAAAGAATAAGGATACGGATAATTAGATAAGCGAAAATATTATCGTTTATGAGGTTTATTGGATAACAATTATTTTCTATACATACTATTGATCAGTATATACAATATTTCCAGTAAAATTATGTTTAAATTATAAAAGAAGAATATACAAGTCGGCGCGTATGACGAACATAGACATAATAATTATTATTGGTGCCCTTTTACTTAGCATGATATGCGGTTTTCTATCAATTCCTCTCATTCTTAATTATTGTAAGAAAGAGAAACTTTACGATGCCCCCAACTCCCGCAAAATGCATAAAATACCTGTTCCGCGTTTAGGAGGAATATCTTTTATGCCCAGTATGCTTATTGCTGTTATTATTGCTCTATTTGTCCTTAACAAAAATAGTGATGGACACAATACACAAATTAATCTTTGGTCATTGTATTTTCTCATCAGTCTGTTCATTATCTATATAGTTGGCCTTATCGACGATCTTATCGGCCTGAATGCAAGTATAAAATTTACAGTCCAATCTATAGCTGCAACCATAATACCACTATCCGGTTTATATATCAACAATTTATATGGACTATTCGGAATACACGACATACCTTTTTGGGTAGGTGTTCCTCTTACCGTTTTTATTATTGTCTTTATAGACAATGCCATGAATCTAATAGATGGTATTGACGGATTATGTGCAAGTATCTCTATCATTGCATTAATAGGATTTATGATAGGATTTTACACCGAAGGTTTAGAAGTTTACTGCATTATGATTGCCGGCATGATAGGGGTTCTTATTCCATATCTATACTTTAATCTATTTGGCAAAGTAGAGAACAACAGAAAGATTTTTATGGGAGATAGCGGAAGTTTAACTCTCGGATTTATCCTTAGTGTCCTTTTCATTAAATACTCCATGGATAATCCGAACGTGATGCATTTCTACCTTAGTCGCATGCCTATAGGCTACTCGCTATTAATAATTCCAACATTCGATGTTGTAAGAATTATACTGTATCGCATACGTAATCATCGCCCAATTTTCGATGCCGATAAAAATCATATTCACCATAAACTCATGAGGATAGGGATTTCCATGCATAACACACTCATCATAATTCTTATTATCGATATAGCTTTTGTCGTAATTAATATATTACTATATCCCAAATTAGGATTTACCATAATCTTCTTACTTGATATTTTTATTTACACTCTTTTTCATCTTATACTTAACTATTACATCGGTAAAAGAAGGAAAAAAGAAATTATATGAAAAGATTTATCGACTGTATCATTGCCATCTTGTGCTTAATTGTGTTTTGTCCATTATTCTTTCTTTGTGCTCTTGCCATTTGCATAGAAGATGGATTTCCAATTATCTATAGCCAAGAAAGGATTGGAAGATATGGGAAAACCTTTTTAATTTATAAATTCAGAAGTATGCGAATAGATGCAGAAGAATATGGAGAGCCGCAATTACACGAAAAAGATAAAGACACTCGTCTCACGCGCATCGGGCGTTTTCTGCGATTACACCATCTTGATGAACTGCCGCAATTGTGGAATGTCATCAAAGGAGATATGGCTTTCATCGGCCCGAGGCCCGAACGAAAGTTCTATATCGACCAAATTATGAAGCACGATCCGCGCTACACTTTCCTTTACCAGATACGTCCGGGCGTAACGTCTTACGCCACTCTCTACAACGGATATACCGACACGATGGAGAAAATGCTGCACCGACTGGAACTCGACCTGTATTATCTGGAACACCGCTCATGGTGGTTCGACACTAAAATACTGGTCAAAACTTTCATCAATATCGCTTTCGGCAAGATTTTCTAAAAGAAGAAACACCTGCGCTTCCGTCAGAAACTATCGAAATACAACCGCAATCGGGAAGATTTAAGTATCATTTTGCTTCCATCTAATGCCTCTGTTTTAAAATGTTCCTCTAAGCGATTAATGCCAAAAGGCGCCAATAACTTGGCATCATCTATGGGAATATCTCCGCCATCCGCTCCCTGATCCTGATGTAAATGGTTGGCATAAGGGGTGTGTACGAACAAGCTGTCTTTCACCCGCTCGAAGCGCAAATAATATCCTTGTTCGTTGCGGTCGGCATCTTTCACATTAATTAGCTTATACTGCACACCCCAGAAGATGCGTTGCCGCGACAGATCCCTGCTTTTTCCGGTATCTAAAGTATCTATACGCACAAGATGCCAGAAGCCATCAAGTTTGCCATTCCTACTCGTTTCGATAGTACAACTTGCGAACATTGCCGCAAACACCGCTGCTACAATAAAATTTTTCTCTGTATATTTCATTCGTATATATTCTTTATAGAGTACATTTAATATGCTTGTAAAGTATGTGTACGGGCGATAGGGGCATCATCTGATTCCGAAAAACCCGCTTTTCGACAACGTAAGCTGAAACCCCGTATTGCGTCCGAGTATTCCTCCGAAGTCCATAGCATAAGCACCTTTTACCCTCCAATCATGCTTGAAACGGTAAGATGCCTCTAAAAGAAAACTCACATTGTGGTGCACTTTCGTATAAGGATCATAATAAGTGCCCCACCCTTTCTGATAGGTAGCAAGCATGCGATAGCCGATATGTTCCGTCGGATTGCCGTCTACACCGGCATGGAACGCTATAAAACGATTGTTGCTCACTCGAATTGTCCCGTCTTCATTATAGATAGGCGACCGATAGAGCGGATTTCCTAACACCTGCCCCCAATGCTGCCAGCCGGTATAATTGCCATGATTGTAATAATTGTCCATACCCGCGATGTGGTCGGGAATGTTCTTCGTGCGGTCGTGGTTATACGGACCGCTTTGATATTTGGTATAAATATACTCGAAAACAATATCTCGCAGCCACGATCCATACTTCAGATTAATCTCCGTACCGAGCATGATATCTTTCAAATTATACAGAAAGAAACGCCTTTTCTTTTTCACATTCCACTCCTCGCCCGTACCATAACCATTGTAATCTACCATAAACATCTGGCTGTGATCTTCGAAATAATGGTCGGCATAAACGTGTGCAGCCCATGTATCAGCATCATAATTCAGCCTCATCACCCAACTTCCCAGCTGGTTTCCGGCGATATTGCCGTATAATCCATCCGTTTCGTCCTGCCCACCCGGTAAGAATGCATGCCAAAAGTCCTTAAAACTCGTTCCTCCCTTTATAATCCGGTCTTTCGTACCATTCACCAAATGAGCCTCTCCACCGAAAGTACATGCCATTTCCAAGCCCAACTCCAACGACATAGGCATAAATCTATCGGGATTTCCGATCATAAGATAACCGGCCTTACTATGGTAGAGCACGTTGTCGGCATAGCGGTGCTGTTTCGCCGTGAAGTCGTGTTGCCAGTTATCATCGGTCATCATACCGTAAGCAATGTGACCTTTTAAATGGAGCCACCCCTTGCCGAAAGGAAGTCGCCAATAATCCGGCAGAGCCAAACGCACCTGCGGTACCGGTCGTGCATTAATGCCTAAAGTCTGCGAACCACTGCTCAGAAGATTATTCTTCAGCTGCATGGGATATTCTTTACTACCCAAACTCAACACACCATGGAGCCATCGAGCCTCCACAAAGGCCTGCTGTACCACAAATTTACTTGTATAATGTAACGGCACCGCCACGTCTATACCGTAGCCGATGCCCCATCGTCGGGCCGAATCCGTATTGATTTGTCTAATAATGGCGCCGCGCACATATCCGTTAGTTTTATCCAACGAACTCAGTCCATACTTGTTGGCATTGAGCCACAAAGGCGTCTTCCCATCGGAAAACGATCCCTGTATCTCTACCCGATAGCCGATTTCCTTTATCGGATCGAGCTTTTCGGCATGATCTACGTCTGTCCATGCTTGTGCAAAGACCGTGGTTGTGGCGACAAATGCCAAGGACAACGTGATGAGTTTTTTCATTATTCTATTCTTATCTTTCAAATAGTGGTAACTTACTGTTTATTTTTCCAACCAATGGCCGCCCCTTTCGTAACAGCTGCCCATTGTCTGTAATAACGCTGATATATTCTTTATATTGCGCAAAATTTCATGTATATAGCAGAAAGATTATAATATAATATTAACCTTCCTCTATATGAAACACATCATTTATCAAATTATAATCATAAAAAACTCTATGTTTCCGATAAATAACACCCCTGAAAATACGACTGAATTATTACAAAAACACAGAGAAAAAACAAGAAGAAAGTTGCACAAAAGTTATGTTAACAATTCTTGATCGTTCAACTTAGTTGTAATTTAGTTGCAACTTTGCGCTTATAATTTATTAAAAATCAGCACCTGTTCCTATATATAGAAGATAGGAAAGATAATAAGACAGAAGATAATAGATAGAAAATAACTTCGTCGAAGAAAGAAAATCATTCGATCGTCACCGATTTCTTCTTTTCACAGTTTGTAAAAATGAAATCAACAAACAGACGATGGAACAGTGGAAGACTCTCGGAATTTACATCCCGTCTTTAACTCTTCGTCTATTCACAGCAAACTATCGAAGCAGAAATCCCCCTTCCACAAGCACTACAGGAGTATGCTCTACCTTCTTCACCCCTAATGCCTATCGCCCCTAAACGACACCTCTAACAACGATAAACAATACAACATAAAGAACTATGATCGATATATAGCGACAAAAGAACAAACTGTTGTTATCTTTACAGCAATAATTCGAACCGCATGACACCAAAACCTCGAAACAGAAGGCACTACAAAGCTGAGAAATAGAGAAAAGAACCTTTAGGGATTTTCCCCTGCAGTTTAGGGAAAATCCTTTCCAAGTTCAAACTATTCTTCGTTTCTTTGCAGCGTGAAGATGAAGAAACTACAGCAGTTAAATCACTCACAAAGAGAATATCAACAAGTAAAAATATACGATTATGAAAAAGTTTATATTAGCCCTTACAGCACTGTTGACCATAACAGTTTCGGCAAGCGCCATGAGTTATGAGCAGGCCCGTCAGCAAGCTTTGTTCCTTACAGACAAGATGGCTTATGAGCTTAATCTGACCGATGACCAATACGAGGCGGCTTACGAGATCAACCTCGACTATCTGATGAGTATCAGCGACTACAGCGATCTGTACGGTGCTTACTGGCAGCAGCGCAATATCGACCTGAGTTACATACTTCTCGACTGGCAATATCGTGCCTATATCAACGCTACTTACTTCTATCGTCCGCTTTATTGGAGCGGCGGTTACTGGCACTTCGGTATTTATGCACGTTATCCCCACCGCGACTATTTCTTCTTTGGGCGCCCTGATTTCTACGGAGTTTACCGGGGTAGCCACAGTTGGAGCGTAAACGGAGGACGTTCTTGGTACAACGGACGGCGTTTCGGACCGCGTCCGGGCTACGAAGGAATAGGCATGCGCGACGGTTTTAACCGCGGAGATTACGGACGGGGCAGCAATAGAGTGTTCGGAAACGGTATAGATCGCAGCAACGGAAGCGGCAGAAATTCATTCGGCAGCCAAAGTTATCCGCGACAGAACAGAGGTTCGTTCGGCAATGGTGTTCCGTCTACCCGCAACAATTCGACTTTTGGCAACGGTAGTTTCGGCAACCGTCAGAGCAGCACACGCTCTACAGTTACACGCCCCGAAACATCCGGTAGCGGTTACAGCCATTTCGGTTCAAGGAGCAACGGCAGCCTGTCTAACGGATATGTATCTCCTCCCAACAATACATTCTCGCCGAGTCGCTCCACTTCGCCCCGCTCATCATCAGAATCTTCGTTCGGTTCCACATCACGCAGCACGGGTACGTTCGGCTCAGGTTCACGCAGTAACAGCGGTTCATACTCGCCAAGTACCCGCAGCAACAGCGGTTCGTTCGAGACAAGTCCGCACAGCGGTTCCCGTTCATTCGGTTCCGGCAGCCGGAGCATGGGAGGTTCGTTCGACGGAGGTATGAGCAGTTCCGGCTCTTTCTCACCGAGCACTCGCAGCAATACAGGCTCTTTTGGCGGAGGAGCACGTAGCAATTCCGGTTCTTTTGGTTCCGGTAGTCGAAGCATGGGAGGCTCTTCATTCGGCGGAGGAGGCGGCAGCACCAGCCCGAGTCAGAACAGCGGAGGCGCTCACTTCGGCAGTCGAAGATAGGAAAACAAAGCAATTTAATGTAAAAACTCATATAGGCAAGAACTTCAAAGGTAAGTTCTGCAAGGTAAAAGATTTGTTTGAAGGACCGAAATTATAGAGTTATAAAAAAGGATTATTTTTAGGTAACAAAATTAGAGAGTTATAATTAAATTGGGAATGTGCGGGTTCTAAAGTATTAGGATCCGCACTTCTGCGTTCGTCATCTTCTGCACTTCGTTCATCGGCAGTTTAAAATAAACGCTCTGAATGGCCTTATTAATAATGCCGTGCCCCACGGCAAGCACTTTTTTATCGGGATAGTTCACCTTAATGAAGGTAAGAAAATTCTGCGCACGCGACTTCAGTTTTTCTATCGACTCTACGTTTTCGGGCCACTCTTTGTCTTTCAGATCAGGGATAAACGCACCGGTAAAGTCGCCCCAATCGCGTTCTCGCAGCAACGGAGTAGTCTCCACATCCTTATGATGCGGTTGCGCAATAATCCTGCAAGTATCGACCGAACGCTTCAGATCGCTTGCCACGAAAGCATCTATATCCTCATCGGCCAGCCTGTCGCGCACCTCTTCCGCCTGTCTGATGCCATTCTCGTTCAATTCTCCCTGCTGTTGTCCTTGCAAAATCTGTGCTGCATTGTCCACCGTTTCGCCGTGGCGCACCAAATACAATGTTGTCATATCCAATATATTTTATCCTGCAAAAGTACAAAAAAACTCTGTGCAAACGGAATATACCGCAGGTGTATTGCAAACAGGGGGCCATGCTATGCACGAAAGAAATACTGTCTATCGTGCTTACATATAGTAAAATCTGTTACCAAAAACAAATCTTTTCTTGTGCTGTTTCGTTTTTCTATCGTATCTTTGTATGCGGAATAAACAGCATGGAAAAACGATCTGTTATAAACAACAGCCGCAAAACATCACTTTCTCCCGCCACGGAAGAGGCGCTATACGGCTATGTTCCCGATACCGAGAAAGATTTCTACGAGGCATTGCGACCGGTTGTACGACTGCCGCAACCGCCGGTCGGGCGCATTTATCATGTGTTCGAACAGGTGCTGCGGCTGGCTGTAGACCGCAAACTCCGCCACAATAAAATTCATTTTGCGGGCATGTTTGCCAAGATAGATTACTTGGTAAAAGAGTTCCGCATTACGTCTCAGCTCGCTATCGATATCAACGGTGCCCGAAACAGAATAAGAAATGTGGCATCGACAGCGCCGGACGAACTCCGAAAAGCCTGCCGCTACGACCTGAAAGCAATATGCGAATTTATTCATGAACTCTATCCCGACACTGCTATTCCTGCCTTCTTAGCCAAATTCTTCCCCGAAGACAGACTGACAACCGTGCCCCCTCGGCGACTCATGGGCAACAGATTGCGAGTTGCCGTGGGCTCTTGGGACGACGAATACATATACGGCATTGCCGAAGAAAGCGGCGAGCAAATCAAACTCTGCTACCGTTTCGACAGCGAATACGGCATGGGCGACTGGTCTTACCTGCGCTCCTTACTGCGCAACGGCACGCAACTCAACGTAGTAAACCCGCGCGAGAATGACGGTATCGTGTATCCCGAATTGCTCATCTACGAACCTGATTACTTGGTAGACATATCGTCTGTAGCCGCTTGTTTCGAAACTTATGCCCACGATGCGCGCATCCACCTGCTCAATAAAATAAAACCCAGCGTGAGTACCGATGCCATATTGCTGGGAAATTTCGCCGGCCAACTGCTCGATGAGGAGGTGCATTCCGAAAATAAAACCTATGCGCAGAGCATCAAGAGTTTCTTCAAACGCAATGCACTCGGCATGGCGGCCTGCGATACACTGGACAAACAGTTCCACGAGAACGCCAAACAGCAGAAACGGAACATACGCCATGCGCTCAAAGAGGTGCTACCCGAGGAAGTCGGCAGCTTCGATTCGCAACGTCTTTTGCTCGAGCCGTCTTTCTTCTGCGAGCTGCTCGGCATACAAGGACGCATGGACTTCCTGCAATCCGATTATCAGGTACTTATCGAACAGAAGGCGGGTAAGGGCGCTTTCCCGCCCGATCCCGATCCCAATACGCCGCGACATCAGGAACGACATTACGTGCAATTACTGCTTTATCGCGCCCTGTTGCACTACAACTTCGGCAAACAAAACAAGGAAGACAAGGCACTTAAGAGGATTTACACCTTCCTTCTTTACTCCAAGTATGCCAATAGTCTGCTCGAATTGGGCAATGCTCCGCGGCTTTTGTTCGAGGCCTTCCGCATTCGAAACGAACTGGTGTTCCTCGAACAGCAATATGCCACCACCGACGGCATGCGTCTTTTGGAGCGGTTGACGCCCGAAAATCTAAACATATCGCATGCTTCAGGACGTCTTTGGGAGCAATACATCCGTCCGCAACTGAACGCTCTGTTGCAGCCCATCCATACGGCAACGCCTCTGCAACGAGCGTATTATCTGCGCTTCATGGCATTCATAGAAACCGAACACCTGCTGGCCAAGGTTGGCAACAAAACCAAAGAGGGTTCCGGTTTTGCCGCCGTATGGAACGATTCCGTGGAAGAAAAGCGGCAGGCAGGCAACATCTACGACAATCTGTCGTTGGCTCCGATCGCATCGGAAGGTAAGGAAGTCGGCACCGTTACGTTACTCTTTGCCCGACAGATGCAGACCGATATGTCGAACTTCCGCACGGGCGACATCGTGATATTGTATCCCTACCCAATCCACAGCGAACCGGATGCACGGCAAACGATGGTGTTTCGTGCCACCATCACCGACATACAAACCAACTGCATACGCCTCGCACTGCGTCATCCGCAAACAGATAAGCGGGCTTTCCTGCGTCCGCAAACCGACAGATGGACCGTAGAACACGATTTCTTCGAGTCGTCTTTCGGGGCTCTCTACCGCGGGTTGCACACCTTTCTGTCGGCTTCACAGGCACGAAAAGACCTTATTCTTGCACAAAGAGCACCGCAACAAGACACACATCTTGCCCTGCAAGGCGATTACGGTGCGTTCAACGAACTCGTTCTAAGAGCCAAACAGGCACGCGACTTCTTCCTCATAATAGGCCCACCCGGTACGGGCAAGACCTCTTTCGGGCTGCTCAACGTGCTCAAGGAGGAACTCTTATCGCCCTCATCCGCCATTCTGCTGACGGCATACACCAATCGTGCGGTCGACGAAATATGCAGCAAACTGTGCGAGGCAGGCATTGATTTCCTCCGTATAGGTTCGTCTTTGAACTGTGAAGAGCGCTATCGAGGGCATTTGTTGGAAGAAAGAGTACAGCAATGCGATACGGTGAGCGACGTTAAAGAGCTCATTGCCCGCACGCGTGTGGTATGTGCAACCACATCGGCCCTTAATGCCAACATTGCATTGCTTACTATGAAACGCTTCGATCTTGCCGTTATAGACGAAGCATCGCAGATACTCGAACCGCATATCATCGGCCTGCTCTGCGCTCAATGTGGCGGCAAAGAGAGCATAGGGCGCTTTGTGATGATAGGCGACCATAAGCAATTGCCGGCCGTGGTGCAGCAAACAACGGAAGAATCGCGCACGGACGAGCCCGAACTACACGCCATCCATCTTACCGACTGCCGGCTCTCACTGTTCGAACGTCTGCTGAAAACGTACCGTAACAATGCCTCCGTAGTCTACATGCTCACCCGTCAAGGACGCATGCATCGCGACATCGCCCGCTTTCCCAGCCAAGCATTCTACGGGAATGCGCTGCAGACAGTGCCTCTACCCCATCAGGAAAGAGTCCTTGCCCCCGTCCTCCAAGGCGCAAAGGGCATAGAAGCGCTCCTGCTGACTCGCCGCATAGCCTTCCTGAACGCCCCTGCCATGGAGGACGAAAGCGCCGTATCCGACAAGACCAACAAGGCAGAAGCGGAGATGATCGCCGCTACTACGGTGGCTGCCTACCGCCTGCATGCACACAATTTCAGCGTGGCGCACACGATAGGCATTATTGTTCCCTACCGCAACCAGATAGCCACGGTGCGCAATGCCATAGACCGATACGGCATAAAGTGCCTGCACGACATCACTATCGATACCGTGGAACGTTATCAGGGAAGCCAACGCGACATTATCATCTACGGCTTTACCGTAAGCAAACGCTACCAGTTAGACTTCTTGTGCAACAATGTGTTTGAGGAAGACGGCGCCGTTATCGACCGCAAACTCAACGTGGCAATGACGCGAGCCCGCGAACATCTCATCCTTATCGGCAATGCCCTGCTGCTTCAGGATAACCGCACATTTGCCCAGCTCATTGCATTTATACGCAACAGACAGAGCTTTTTCGACATCGCCCCCCATGTCTATTGCCGCAGTGAGTTTACCCTGACGCCCGTAAAGGAAGCAGAAACGAAACCAACATAACCGAACGGCGGGCACTCTGCACACTGCAAATAGCAGATATATATACCGTATAAACTCCTTATACGGCACATATTGAAACGATATGCCTACGGTCTGTAGTTCATAAACATAGCATGCATGCACACAGCCGTTACGTTATCGCAATCTTTCAAACGCCAAACAAAGCCATCGTAAGCTCTTTACGCTTCCGAATAATTCCCTTGCTTTTGCACTTTGTTTTCAGAATTAAATACTATCTTTGCAACATTAAACATTGAAATTATGAAGGTAATACAAAGTTCATTGTTCCGCGCAATCTGCGCAATCATCGTGGGTGTGCTGCTTATCAAATACAGAGAGCAGACCGTTACGTGGCTCACGATTTGCATAGGAGTACTGTTTTTTCTTTCCGGCGTTATATCCTGCGCCACCTATTACAGCACAAGGAAGCAGACGAGCGACACGATTGTCTACGACGCCGACGGCAACCAGCTTACCGGTATTAAGCCTACGTTCCCGATAGTAGGACTGGGCAGCCTTATTCTGGGCGTAATACTCGCCCTGATGCCCGATACTTTTATCAACGGACTGGTATATATTCTCGCCGCTATTCTTATATTGGGAGCCGTCAGTCAGTTTGTTATGTTGGCATCGGCCACCAAATACGGACGCATCGGATTTTACTTCTGGATCGTGCCGTCCGTCATTCTACTCATCGGTATTATAGCCATCGTCTACCCTACAGCTATCGCTTCGGCGCCGCTCTTTATCATCGGATGGTGCATGTTGCTTTACGGCGTTACCGAATGTATCAATGCCTTGAAGCTCCATAACCTTAACCGTGCGAACAAAAACGACGGCATTGAAGAAATAAAACAATAACTGCAACATAACCCGATGCAGCAAAAAACATCGCTAACCATGACTTTACAGGAAATTCTTGAGCACAGACGTGCCGTGAGACTCTTCGATTCGTCGAAGCCATTGGATGTGGAAAGCGTGCGCCACTGCATAGAATTGGCCACACTTGCACCCACAAGTTCGAACATGCAACTATGGGAATGTTATCACATTACCGATAAGAATATGCTTCATAAGCTTGCAACAGCATGCTTGGGACAGCGCTCTGCCACCTCTGCACAGCAGATGGTAGTTTTCGTAACACGTCAAGATCGCTACAAAGACCATGCACGCAAGGTACTCGAAGCCAATATAGATAACATTCGGCACAACAGTCCGACAGAAAGACAACCCCATCGTATCAAGCTCATGCAGCAATACTATGGCAAGCTGATGCCTTTTCAATACTCGCGTTTTATAGGCCTATGGGGATTGGTGCGCAAGGCTCTTATCCAATGCGTGGGGTTGTTTCGTCCCATTCCGCGCCAAATGTCGGAAGGCGATGCACGCATTGTGGTGCATAAAAGCTGTGCTTTGGTAGTACAAACCTTCATGCTGGCCATGAGCGAAGTGGGATATGACACCTGTCCTCTTGAGGGCTTTGACAGCTATTTAGTGAAAAAGGCCCTGCATTTGCCCCATACAGGTGAGATAAACATGATTATCGCCTGCGGTATTCGTAAACCCGAAGGCGTACAGGGAGACCGTTTTCGCCTGCCGTTCGATGAAATGTACCGCAGAATTGGCGATTAGAAACTTCGGTCGATAAGATATGAAACGAACTGCAGAGTTACATCTAAGCGTTGCACAATACAAGATAAAGAAAAACAGGCATTACATCTGCCGCCGATAAAGATGCTTTTCATCTTCTTTAAACATGCCGCCTTTTACTATTTCACAACTCGTGTACAAATGCATAACCTTTAGAGTTTGGCATCGAAATTTTTCTCTTATCGGAAATGCAATAATCAAAAATATGGAAATATAATATGAGAATATAATACAAGAAGCCTGAAAGGATCAAGTTCTTTCAGGCTTTTTCTTTTTTATGGCAGTAGTCTGTCCAACTGATAAACTACTGGGTAATAAATACTACTCTTTTGTTCAAATCGTCTAAACGACGCTGTACTTTTTCTATATTCTTCTGTAGTTTATCGAGTTTTTTCTGGCTCTTCACCACCTTCTTATTTGCGTTCTCCACCTTATCTAAAACCTTTGCACGCTCTTTGGCGGCCTTTGCCGATGCTGATGCATCCATTATTGTATAAGACGAAACAGCCTCAGAACTCGCCTCGGCATTGATATCAGAAGCCTTTTTACATAATTCTTGATGGACTGTAAGTGCTTTGTCGTACTTTAATCGCAAGTTCGTTAATTGGGTATTGAGTTTCAGTACTTCTTTCTGAAGTTTAAGATTTTCAACATCTGGAGAACCTGCAACCACACTATTTATTCCTAAGAAAAGTAGCATCAAAGATGCGCATAACATTTTTTTCATAACCTTGTTGATTTTAATTAGTACAATCCTTTTATAAATACTTCACTGCAAATTTAAGAATATTATAACATTTCCACAACAAAAACAAACATAAAATATATATTTCAAGTGTTATTATTGACGTTTATCAAAAGCCTTCTTACTAAACAACCGCGGACATCAGTCCTTCGATATACTTGCAAAGGATGGCTATTCCTCGCACATTCTCTCCTCCTTGCGGAATGATAAGGTCGGCATAACGCTTTGTGGGCTCTATGAACTGTTCATGCATGGGCTTGAGCACCTTAAGATATCGATCGACAACCATTGAAACGGTACGCCCACGGTCCATAATATCGCGCTGGATATTACGGATAAGGCGCTCGTCAGAGTCGCAATCCACGTAAATCTTTAAGTCCATCATCTCACGGAGCTTCTTGTTGAGCAGCGTCATAATGCCTTCTATGATGATTACGGGCTTGGGCTCTACATGAATAGTCTCGGGTAATCGGTTACATTGAAGATAGGAGTAAGTAGGCTGTTCGATGGCTATACCGTTGCGAAGATCATTAACTTGCTGTATCAGGAGTTTCCAATCGAAAGCATCGGGATGATCGAAATTGATGGCATGACGCTCCTCTTCGGTCATTGAAGAGGTATCGTTGTAATAAGAATCGAGCGGTACAACGGCCACATAGTGTGGGGGCAGGGTTTCTACAATACGTTTTACAACGGTCGATTTGCCAGATCCTGTGCCTCCGGCAATACCGATAATCGTTACTTTCTCTTGAAAGTTCTCCATAAATATATTTACTCTAGAATGTCGTTGAACATGATGCGATAGCGTTTGGCTTTATCCTCAACACGCATAGGATATGCCCTCGAACTACTCGGCATGCGGTACAACCGTAAGTTTCTGCCCTCGAAAGGAAACTCGGTATAACCTCCCATTGCAGGAACGGCAATACCATAGTGCTTTGTAAATACGTTTGTAGCCAGCTGACCGGCGGTTAAAACGCCTCTACATTGGGGCAATGAGCGCAACAGAGCATCAAGGTCGGCGGGTTCTACAATCTCTAAATCTTTGTCGGAAGCTGTGTTTTTTGTACGCCGAACGCGCAATGCGGTGTCTGAAATAGCCACTCTTTTGGCCGTAAGAAACGCTTTCAGCGCAGCTACATCGAATGTCCTTTTGCCCTGAACGACGAAATGATTTTTATCGTCGAAGTAGATGTAGCCGAAAATACGCCACATATCGTTCTGAAAGTTGGGATAATAAAACTCCATACACCAACGCTTGCGAGCCGGCGGAAAGGTGCCCAACATGAGCAAGCGTGCATCTCTTGGCATAAAAGGCACAAAGGGATGCGTTTCTATACCTATCATCTAAGTTCCTTTAACAGGTAAACTACAACCGGTAGATGGTCAGAATAACCATCCTGCCATACCCCTCCGGCCGTGGTACGTTTAGGACTGCCTTTATATTTGCCTTCGGTTTGAAAGAGATAGGGCATCCGCTGAATTTGGCAACTCCAATACTTTAAGGTAGAAAAGTCTTTCGAACCGTCTTTATTGAGCAGATTGGGAGTCATTACGATTTGGTCGAACAAGTTCCATGCACCGTTATACATCAGCGTTCCGGTGCCCTTCTTTACCAAGACATTGTACCATGGATTGTACATATCTCCTACTCCTACCTGATTTATCTCTGCCTTTGCCGAAAGTTTCTCGTGCATACTCCTGTCGACAGGATCATCGTTCATGTCGCCCATAACGAAAACTTTACAGGCCGGATCGGCTTTCAAAAGCGAGTCTTTTACCGCTTTAACCTGCTCGCCCGCTATCTCTCGATAGAACGAACCGCTGAAACGGCTCGGCCAGTGGCACACGATAGCTGCGACATGCTCGCCGGCCATCGTCCCGCTCACGGTAAGAAAACCACGCGATTTATATGCACTGTCTTTCTCAAGGCGCTGGACATAAGGCACTAATTTTACATTTCGCACCGCGAAAAGCGAAGGATTGTAAAGCAAAGCACAGTCTATACCGCGCCGATCAGGCCCCTCTACGTGTACATATTTATATCCCCGCGCTTTCAATTCGGGCTGGGCGGTAAGATCATCGAGCACCTTTGCGTTCTCAACTTCGCTAAGTCCGATGATTGCACAACCTATATTGGGCAATTTGTCTGTAGCCATATCGGCCAAAGCCCGTGCCATATTATGAAGTTTATGCGAATATTTCAGCCCGTCCCAATGATAAGAACCCGACGGAAGGAACTCATAATCGTTCTTTCCTGCATCGTGACAAGTATCGAAAAGGTTCTCTTGATTATAGAAACCTACGGCATATACCGAAAATTTCTTTTGCGCTGACACCGAGAAAGTTATCAATAATAAAGCTACAAAGATAATAAGTTGTTTTCTCATTTACTTCATTTGTTTTTAAGTACCATGCTAAAAAGCACGCTAAATCAACATGTTTATAAAGTTTTGCAAATATCGG
Source organism: Hoylesella oralis ATCC 33269 (assembly GCF_000185145.2). Lineage (GTDB taxonomy): Bacteria > Bacteroidota > Bacteroidia > Bacteroidales > Bacteroidaceae > Prevotella > Prevotella phocaeensis. The sequence continues at coordinate 1,329,222 of NZ_GL833119.1, read as the reverse complement.
TAATTAATATGACAAAATAGAATGTTTCGTGAAAAATTAAATAAAAAGGTTCTCTTTTTTAAAATATATTTCGTTACTTTGCACCAAATGTGTAATATCTATTAATTAATCGACTATGCAGAACAAGCTGAAATTAGCTGTGATAGCTTTATGTTATTCCCCTTTAGTCTTTGCCCAAAAAGGCGAAACCGACGGACAGAAAGCTAAAACAATAGACGAATCGGCATTTACTTTTACAGAAGCACAGTTGGGAGAAGACGATAATATGTCGCAAAATGTCACGATCATGAACTCCAACACCAATGTTTATGCTTCCGAAGTGGGATATCTGTTTTCCCCATTACGTTTCCGATATCGTGCTTTCAACCAGAAATATAACGACGTTTACATCAATGGAGCACCCATGAACGATATGGAATCCGGTCAATTTCGTTACTCCTTGGTGGGCGGTCTGAACCAACAAACACGAAATATCGACTTCGCTTTGCCTTTCGAAAGTAACAACTTCGCTATTCCGGGCATGGCTGGAAGCAACAATTATAACTTCCGTGCGGGAAATATGGCGGCAGGGCATCGCCTTACTTTAAGCGGAGCAAACCGCAATTATACCCTCCGGGGCATGTACACATACGCCTCCGGATTTAACAATAAAGGCTGGGCTATCGCCGCCAACATTACTTACCGATGGGCCAACAGAGGCTATGTAGAAGGCACATTCTATAATGCTTTGTCTTATTTCTTCGGCGTTCAGAAGAAGTGGAACAACGGTCACAGCCTCTCATTCTCTACATGGGGCAATCCTACAGAGCGCTCCACGCAGGGTGCTTCGACCGAAGAAGCGTACTGGCTTGCCAATGATTATTACTATAACCCTTATTGGGGATACCAGAATGGGCATAAAAGAAACTCGAGAGTTGTTAATGATTTCGCGCCTTCCGCCCTATTCACATGGGATTGGGACATCAATAAAGATATGAAACTTACAACGACTTTGTTCGGTTCTTATAGCATGTATAAGAGTACGAAGCTCAATTATAACAACTCAGAGAACCCGCAACCCGACTATTGGAAGGCGTTGCCGAGTTCGTACTACGACGTGTGGGATGCAACGGATACACGGTATCGCACCGCTCAAGCATTGGCAGACTGGAACTCGGCATACAACTTTTGGAAAGCAAGCAAGGCCAATCGCCAGATCAACTGGGATCAACTCTACTACGCCAACAAGCAGGCAGCCCTCAATGGCAGCGACGCTTTGTATTTTATTCAGGCAAAACATATCGACAACCTGCGCTTTAATTTGGCCTCGACACTGACGACTCAACTCAACAAGAATGCCGTATGGAACTTAGGTTTCATGCTCGGACAGAACAAAGGGCACCACTATCAGACCATGGAAGATATGCTGGGAGCATCTTCTTTCCATAACATAAACACGTATGCACTGGGAACTTACAGCGCTAACGATCCGCGTATTCAGTACGATTTGAATACTGCAGGGCCCAATAACCTCGGGCGTCTTGTTTACGAAGGCGACAAGTTCGGCTACGATTACGATATTCTTGTGCATAAAGGCCTTGTGTGGACTAACTATGCAGTAAATACCGGTCGCTGGCATTTGATGGCTGCCGGAAAGTTCGGGGCTACGGACATGGCACGCAGAGGCAACATGCGCAACGGCTTGTTTGCTAACAATTCTTTCGGAAAGAGCGGTTATGCAAGGTTCGGAGAGGCCGGCGGAAAGGCAAGCATGATATTTAATGCAGGCGCAGGAAATACGTTTTCATTGGGTGCCGGCTATGAATGGCGTGCACCGAATGCCAATGCAGCGTTCGTATCTCCCGAAATGAACAACGACTTTGTGAATAATCTAAAAGACGAACATGTGTTCAGCAGCGATTTCGGTTATCAGTACCAGAGTCCTTGGCTGCATGCCAATTTGAACGCATATTATAGTTATGTAGACCACATCACGGAGTGGCAGAACTTCTACTACGACGATGTAAATGCATTCTCCTATGTATCTATGACCGGTATCAAGAAAGAATACTACGGCGTAGAGCTGGGCTTGAGGTTCAAACTTACTTCGTTCTTAGATCTTAAAGCTATCGGTTCGTGGAATGAAGCCAAAAACATAAATAATGCACAGGCACGCTATTTGGTTTCTACAAAAGGTGTTTATGTAGACGAAAAGGTATATAATAAGAACATGCGCGAGTCGGGTACGCCGCTTACTACGGCAAGTCTGGGACTGAGTTACCACCAGAAAGGCTGGTTCATCGACCTGAACGGCAACTATTACGACCGCATCTATCTGTCGTATGTACCCAATTATCGCTTCGAAAGTTCACTGAAAATCAGCGGTCAGGTAGACAACTTGGGCAATTACATCGTACCCGAACAGATGAAAGGGCACGGCGGTTTCATGCTCGATGGCAGTATCGGAAAGAACATATACCTAAAGCATGGTTCACTCTCCATTAACCTCATGGTGACCAACATACTGAATAATCAGAAGATTGTTACAGGAGGTTACGAACAAAGCAGAAGCGACTATACGACCAACAACGACGGAACGTTAAGCAATTACCGTTCTTATAAGTTCTCTCGTAACCCGAAAGTGTATCACGCATTCGGCACAAACGGCATGATCAACATAGCATATAAATTCTAAAAGTTTATCGAAATGAAAGATTTGAAATATATTCTGTTCGTGCTTATCTGTACGCTCTTCGTATCTTGTATGGGCGAAGATTATGCCGATCCGCAGGGAAACGGCATGCCTCCTTACGGCAATAACGAACTGCAAGAAACCAATGTCGTTTCCATAGCTGCTCTGAAAACCAAATATGCCAGTACTATTTCATCGAACGGCATGGAACAGATAAGCGAAGATATCCAGATAAAAGGTTATGTTACAGGCAACGATATCGAGGGCAATATCTATAACAGCATTGCTCTGCAAGATGAAACCGGCGCCATTATCATCTCCATCGGACAGGGCGGACTACACGGTTCATTGCCCGTAGGTCAACAAATACTTGTATCACTCAAGGGGTTGGTCATCGGTGGCTACGGCATGCAGCCGCAGATAGGAGCCGTTTATACGAACAAAAACGGTACACAGTCAGTAGGCAGAATGAACCGCTACGCATGGAGTACGCACCATAAAATACTTGGAACTCCCGATGCTTCGAAAGTCAAACCGACAGACTTCGACTTGAGTAAGATAGGTGATCAAACCTATTTAGCAGAAAATTGCGGTAAATTAATGACGCTCAAAAAGGTGAAACTGAAAGATGCAGACGGCAAAGCCGTATTCGCTCCCAACGACGGAAGCGTGCAACTCACCGCCAACAACGTAAACCGCGCTATACAAGGGCATAACAACATCGTGGTTAGAACCAGTACCTATGCCGATTTCGCCAATATGGTAATGCCGACAGAAGTACTGAATATCACCGGTATCTTTACGCGCTTCCGCGACACATGGCAAATCCTGATACGCAGTACTGGTGATATCGAAGAGGCTCCGAAAGCCATTTATCAGCAAAGTTTCGCAGAAAGTCAAGGAGACTTCACCATTTTCAACACCACTCTTCCTACAGAACTTGCCAACGTATGGAGCTGGGTATCTGCCAATTTCGGTATGAAGGCGACGGCATACGTGACAGCCTCTCACGCCAATGTGGCAGCAGAAAGCTGGCTCATCAGTCCGTCTATCGATCTTACAAAGGCCGCAACAGCCTCACTCTCTGTAGATCAGGCGTTGAATTTCCTACAAGGGAACACGCTTAGCAACTTCGCTCAAGTTACAATCAGTACCGATTATCAGAGTGGAGATCCGGCTTCTGCTACGTGGACACCACTCACTCTTTCCCAATATCCTGCCGGCAGCGATTGGAAATTCGTTACGGGTACGACCTCTCTGAACACCTATAAGGGAAAGAAAATACGCATTGCTTTCCATTATAAGAGTACTTCTGCATGCGCTCCTACTTGGGAAGTAAAAAACTTTACCGTAGAATAAACAAAAATAAAGATATAAAACAAGATGAAAAAGCTATTCTATTCATTACTCGTTTTGGCTATGGCAGCCACGACATTTACAAGTTGTGAAGATGTTCCGGCACCTTACAACGATCCTAACAATAACGGTGGCGGTACGACAACAGAGATTACTCCTGCAGGTAGCGGTACGGAGGCCGATCCTTACAACGTAGCGGCAGCCTTGCAAAAGATTAAGGCTCTCGCTGCAAACGTGAACTCAGAACCGATTTACGTTAAAGGTAAAATTGTCTCAATCAAGAGTGTTGAAACTCAAACCTACGGCAATGCAACCTATTACATCTCTGATGACGGTACAGCAAAAAATCAGCTTTACATCTATCAGGGCTATTATCTCGGCAACAAAAAATTTACGGCCGAAGATCAAATCAAGGTGGGCGACGAGGTTGTTATCTATGGTCCGTTCGTAAACTATAATGGCAATACCCCCGAAACAGTAGGCAAAGGCCAAACTTACATCTACTCGCTCAACGGCAAAAAAGATGAAAACGGCGGCGGCACCACGCCTTCTGTAGAGGCCAAGGGCGACGGAACGGAGGCTTCACCCTATAATGTTACGGCGGCCATTGCCAAGGGCACGGCCTCGAATGTATATACAAAAGGCTTCATCGTAGGTTATATTTACGGCAAAACAGCTAAAGACGGAGCCCGTTTCTCCTCCGATACATGCACGGTAACATCCAATGTCTTGATTGCTGCGACGGCTACCGAAAAAGACATTACCAAATGTATGCCGGTACAATTGCCGGCAAATGCCGTCCGTACTGCGGTCAATCTGAAAGACAACAAGACTCATTTGGGTAAAGAAGTGCTTCTCTACGGAGAGATTACAAAGTACTACGGACAGCCCGGCATTAAATCTGTAACCTATGCAGAAATCGACGGCAAGACCGCCGGAACTAAGCCCGGAGCAGCTTCTGATGCCATTCTCAATGAGACATTTGCTACAAGTTTAGGAAAATTCACCGTTGCCAACGAAGTCGATCTTGCAGCAGGAACAACCGTATGGCAGGCAGATACTAAATATAAATGCGCCAAAGCAACCGCATACATCAATAAAGTAAGAGTGACAAGCGATAGCTGGCTCATCTCTCCGGCATTGGATTTAAGCAGCGTTACCAAAGCTACGCTCTCGTTTGAACAGGCAGGTAGATACTTCGGAACCGTGGCCGATGAAATCAAGGTACTCGTTTCTACCGACTATAACAGCGGGAAACCGTCTACTGCAACATGGACACCGCTCACATTAAGCGCAACAGTAACAAACAAAGACTTTACTTTCGTCGCCACAACAGCCGATCTGCAAGCCTTCGTAGGCAAGGCAAACGTACGCATAGCCTTTGAATATAAGTCAACCACAACAACTGCCGGTACATGGCAACTAAGAAACCTAATCGTAAAATAATATATCTTATATTTGGCTGATTACGAAATTCTTCGTAATTTTGCAGCCCAAACAACGATTATTATAAATACATATTAAAATGAAAAAAGGTATTCATCCCGAAAACTATCGCCCCGTTGTATTCAAAGATATGTCCAACGGCGATATGTTCCTTACCAAGTCTACATGCAAAACAAATGATACTGTAGAGTTTGAAGGCGAAACTTATCCGGTGGTAAAAGTGGAAATTTCAAGCACCTCTCACCCATTCTATACAGGTAAGAGCAAGCTTGTCGACACAGCAGGTCGTGTAGACCGCTTCATGAACCGCTACGGCAAGTTGAAGAAATAATATATCAATCAGCTTTTAGAATATAATTGAAAGAGGTGCGTCCTAACGTAATTGCACATACGTTAGCACGCACTTTTTTTATTTAAACATGTATCTATGAACGGATGGAAAGCCATATCGATGGCTATAATTGCGGCGGTAGCCTTATCGGCATGCGGCAATGACAGCGAAGATAACGGAGGCAACAAGGCCGAAACCAATGCTAATAAAAACATAGCTACGGCAAATATGCCTGCTGAAATTACGCATTTGGAGTTTCCGAAAGTAAAAGGAGGCAGCAGCGAAGTCATTGTACACTCGACAACGCAATACGGTATGACGTATGCACTCGAATGGGACCACACGAAACGCGCACAAAGATGGACGTGTTTCGAGATAACTACTGCCAACAGAGTGAAGAACTGGTCGCGCTATAAATGGAATTCGACTTCTTGGGGAGGCGATCCTTTCCAGCTCGATCCCAAGGTCCCCAAGAACGAACAACCACCTGTAAGAGGAGAATTCAGCGGGAGTTATTACCCTGATGGAGGGAAATCCTATTATCAGCGGGGCCATATATGCGCCTCGGAAGACCGTGTTTATTCGAAAGATGCCAACGAACAAACGTTCTATATGACGAACATGATGCCGCAAGTAGGCAACTTTAACGGCAAAATATGGGCAAAATTGGAAGAAAGAGTGCGCACGTTAGCCCTGAATACTGATACTTTATTCGTATGCAAAGGCGGAACCATCGACAACAGCGAGCAGATATTGGGTTACACTCGCAGCCGTTTTATCGTGCCGCGCTACTTCTTTATGGCATTGCTTGCCAAGAACAAATTAGGCTACAAGGCCATAGGTTTCTGGGTAGAACATCTTAACGAAGACCACAGCAACGACAAACTGGGCATTTATGCCGTGAACATAGCAGACTTGGAAAAGAAAACCGGCATCGATTTCTTCTGCAATTTGCCCGACGACATAGAAAAACAAGTAGAAACGCTCGATATAGACAACGTAAAACGTGCTTGGGGATTTTAATTTTACACCGCCGTTCTGCAATCTGCATCCACAACGATAAACCGCACCAAACTGCCATCTTGCAGTTCGATGCGGTTTATTTCAATATCGAAACATAGATAATCCCTGCCCATTTCTTCCCAAAAGAAGAGATTACAAAAATTTATTTTGTCTATCCCCGTCATAGTCTTCAAAGACAAAAGAACAGCACCCCGATTACTTTCTTAAAAAGATTTAGACAACCTAAGTCCCTACCGCACAACTGTCAAACACTCATCCCCAATCGCTTATCTCTCATCCCTATTCCCGACACACCGCCTTTTTAACAGCCTTACACCCTACCTCTAAGGCAAACAAACATACCGCCTGCGTGTTACCAAAAGCCGGCACACAGAAAAAAGAGCCGCACCTCATAAGAGATGCAGCCCATGATTTTCGAAATTATTTATTCACACTATTACCTGCAATTACTTGGCATGCGAGTTGATGGGAACCGAATTAATCTTCGTACCTCTGGTCATCGCCTTTGCAAGAGTCTTCCTCTCCAGATTAAACTCATCCACTTCATCGGTATTCTGTCCTATCATTACTCCGTTAAACTTGCTGCTGTCGAGATAGAACCCATTGCTTACGCTATGGGCATCCAGCCTCATAACACGCTTCTTTCCGTACTGGTTAGGATCGTATTCAAGATAAATATCGCCCGTACGCGGATCGATGTACCACGAAAAACTCAACACATCCGTACCTTCACTATAATAATCGTACTCCCTGCCACGACCATTCAGCGATTTCGAATTATACTGATCGAAGATAAATTCCACGTCCAGATTTTGCGTAACTCGCTGTCCGTTCTCCGTATATTGTGCAACAAGCGTACCTCCCCATATACCGCGAAGCATTTGCGCCTCCTCGTTAAGCGCATCAGTGCCATAATTAAACGGCCGGTTATACCAATCGTAGCTGTCGTACCAACTACCGTAATAGTCGTAATAATCATAGTCTCCGTACCACGGATCGCTGTCGCAAGAGGTGAAAGTTGCCAGCAATCCAACCATTATTGCCATTGGTAAAAGTTTATACATCCTTTTCATAATCTTATATTTTTTATATTGTTGTTTATTCATCTAATCGGTATTGCAAAGATATACTATCCGTCTCTTGTCTGCAATGATAAAATCTATATTTGTAAGTAGGGGTTTCCCTATTCGTTGGTAGGGAAAAACGGTTTATTTAGTTTATTTATGTTTTTTCGGCTTTTGCATGTCATATTATTTATATACCTTTGTAGATAGCAGCACACAGAGTGGGCCCATATAATATTGGCACAGTGTTTGCTTGCAATAATTACAATTACGGATAATAATATCTATAGAAATATTTATAAACAACAAAACCCAATAAACCAAAAAGATGAAAACAGTATACGAATTTACTGTCAAAGACAGAAAGGGAAACGACGTATCTTTGAAAGAGTATGCCAACGAGGTGCTCCTCATAGTAAACACGGCTACCAAATGCGGATTTACCCCGCAATACGAAGAACTGGAGGCTCTTTACAAGAAATACCACGCACAGGGGTTCGAAATTCTCGACTTCCCTTGCAATCAGTTCGGCCAACAAGCCCCGGGAACCGATGAAAGTATCCACGAATTTTGTAAGCTGAACTACGGCACAGAGTTCCCTCAATTCAAGAAAATCAAGGTAAACGGCGACGAAGCAGCACCTCTCTATAAGTTCTTGAAAGAACAAAAAGGCTTTGCAGGCTGGGACAAAAGCCACCCCATATACCCCATTCTCGACAAGATGCTTAGCGAGGCAGATCCGAATTACAAGGAAAATGCCGAAATCAAATGGAACTTCACCAAGTTCTTGATTAACAAGAAAGGGCAGGTAGTGGCACGCTTCGAGCCCACCGAAAAGATTGCAAACATCGAAAAGCAGATAGAAGAACTGCTGAAATAATCAGGATTTTGGGGGGGTGAATGACGAATTATGCCTGCCGACATTATGAATGTTGATTTAGAATTTAGGAGCTTTGATTAATGCTTTAGGTATTAATAATGTTAATCGTCAAATCGTTTAGCTCTTCAATCATAATCATTCATTCATAATGCAAGGCATAATTCGCCATTCAAAATTTCTAATTCATCATTCGCAAATGCCGCAGGCATAATGCGTAATTCTTAATTCAAAACTCAAAATTAAAGAAACATGTCTGACAAAGAATATACCCGTTGCCTCATTATAGGCAGCGGACCGGCCGGTTACACAGCGGCCATATATGCCGGAAGAGCCAATCTGAAGCCGATAGAATACTGCGGTATTCAGCCCGGAGGGCAGCTCACGCAGACCACGGAAGTAGAGAATTTCCCGGGATACCCGCAAGGTATCGACGGTAACCGGATGATGGCGGATCTTCGCGAGCAGGCTGAACGCTTCGGAACCGACGTGCGCGACGGCGAAATAGTTAAGGCCGACTTCAGCAAGTCGCCCTATGTGCTCACCACAGATCGCGGTACACAGATCGAAGCCGATACGGTTATCATCGCTACAGGGGCCTCGGCAAAGTATCTCGGCTTAGAAGACGAGAAGAAATACAACGGACAAGGCGTCAGCGCATGTGCCACCTGCGACGGATTTTTCTATCGCAAAAAGACCGTGGCCGTGGTGGGCGGCGGCGATACGGCATGCGAAGAGGCGCTCTATTTGGCAAACCTCTGCAAAAAGGTGTACATGATAGTGCGCAAAAACTACCTGCGTGCTTCCGACGTAATGCGCCAACGGGTGGAAAACAAAGACAATATAGAAATCTTATACGAGCACAATACGCTCGGTCTTTATGGCGAGAATGGCGTGGAAGGCGCACACCTTGTCAAACGTAAAGGCGAGGCCGATGAGCAGAAATACGACCTTCCGATAGACGGATTTTTTCTTGCCATCGGTCATAAACCCAACACCGACGTGTTCAAAGAGTGGCTCGATCTCGACGAAACCGGCTACATCAAGACCGAAAACGGTACCCCCCGTACCAAGATCAAAGGCGTTTTTGCAGCCGGAGATTGTGCCGATCCTGTTTACAGGCAGGCCATCGTCGCAGCCGGAAGCGGCTGTATGGCAGCCTTAGAGGCAGAACGTTACTTGGGAACTATCGGAAAATAGCAGTTTCACATCGCCCGCTTCGGGCCTTGAAACTTATACGCCAAGCACATCGGCACGGCATCATATCGCCCGTTGTGCTTGGCTTTTTCGTGTCAGGAACAGCCCTGCAAACGTCAGAAATCCGTTGAGCATCAGCAATTCATAGCCGAACTTGTAGCCCGTGAGCGCCGATGTAGCCGTGTCGATAGCATAACATATCAGCGGCGAAGCCACAGCTATGTAAGGTACAAAGCCATCATTCGCCTCATGTTTGGTCAACAATCCGAAGGCAAACAATCCGAGCAACGGCCCGTAAGTATAAGAACACATAATATAAATGGCATCGATAACGCTTGTAGAATTAATCATTCTGAACAACAGAATGAAGAGAACGAATACCAAGGCCATGCCTATATGCGCTCGTTTGCGCAGTTTTTCATCGTCTGCACGTTCGCGCAAGTCCACACAATAGCTTGTTGTAAGCGCGGTAAGAGCCGAATCGGCGCTCGAAAACGATGCTGCTACGATGCCTATAGTAAAGAAGATAACCACGATGTTGCCCAACCTACCGGTGGCGGCAAACATAGGCAACAAATCATCTCCCTGCATAGAAAACGGATCGATACCCTGCTTTTGCGCCAAAAGCAGAAGCAATACACCTAATACCATGAACAACAAATTGGCCGGAGCGAATGCAAAACCGTAAGTACACATATCCTTTTGCGCCTCGCGGAGCGACTTGCAAGTGAGGTTTTTCTGCATCATATCCTGATCTAACCCCGTCATTACGATTACAATAAATATACCGCTGAAGAATTGTTTCCAAAAGTTTTGACGCGAAAACCAATCGTCGAACACGAACATACGGCTGTACGACTGCGCTCTCACCGTATCTATAGCCTCGCCGAAACTCATTCCGAGCGCATCGATCACATGGAATATGATCAATATAAGTGCCGTAAACATGCAAAAGGTTTGAAAAGAATCCGTCCAAACAAGCGTTTTAATACCGCCTTTCCGCGTGTATAGCCATATCAGAGTTACCATGCCGACCACCGTAACGGGGAAAGGAACGCCGATACCATCGAACACAAAACGCTGTAGAATGATACATACGATGTAGAAACGGGCTGCTGCACCCGTCATTTTCGATAGCAGAAAGAACGATGCACCCGTCTTGTACGACCGGTGTCCGAGCCTTTTCTGCAAATAAGAGTAAATGGTAGTAAGGTTGAGCCGATAATATACCGGCAACAGAAAGAACGCTACGGCGAAATAACCGAATATAAAACCGATGCAGGTCTGCATGTATGTCATGTCTGTTTTCAGTACCATGCCGGGTACAGATACGAAAGTAACGCCCGAAACAGACGCTCCAATCATGCCGAACGCCACCATATACCACGGTGAACGACGGTTCGCACGGTAAAAGGTATCATTGTTAGCCCTGCGAGAAGTTAGCTTACTGAATAACAACAGTAAGCAAAAATAAACCAAAACAGTAGTAATTATCACCATAACGGTTGCAAAAATAACAAAAATATACCGATTAATCTGCCGCCGTTAGAGTTTTTTCGTACCTTTGCAAGCAGGATTTATAACTTTAAAACCGATTAAAATGAGCAGACAAAAGAAATTCATACTGCAAGAAAACGAACTGCCTACGCAATGGTACAATATACAGGCAGACATGGTAAACAAGCCTTTACCGCCATTAAATCCTGCAACTCGCCAACCTCTTACGGCCGAAGACCTGTCTCACATCTTCAATGAAGAGTGCTCAAAACAAGAACTCGACACCGAACATGCATGGATCGACATCCCCGAAGAGGTGCTCGACAAGTACAAATACTACCGTTCAACGCCGCTCGTTCGCGCTTTTGCACTGGAAGAAGCACTGAATACGCCCGCTCACATCTACTTCAAGAACGAAAGCACCAACCCTTTAGGCTCGCATAAAATCAATTCAGCCATCCCGCAGTGCTACTATTGCAAGCGAGAAGGTACCACCAACGTAACCACAGAGACCGGTGCAGGCCAGTGGGGGGCGGCATTAAGCTACGCTGCAAGCGTATTCGGACTCTCCGCAGCCGTATATCAAGTAAAGATAAGCATGCAGCAAAAGCCTTACAGAAGCAGCATCATGCGCACCTTCGGGGCCGAGGTAACGGGCTCGCCCTCTATGTCTACCCGTGCCGGAAAGGATATTATAACCCGCGATCCCACGCATCCCGGCTCGCTCGGAACGGCCATTTCGGAGGCCATAGAGCTTGCCACAACCACGCCACACTGCAAATATACGCTCGGTTCCGTATTGAACCATGTGGCATTGCACCAAACCATAATCGGCTTAGAGGCCGAAAAACAAATGGAAATGGCAGGCGAATATCCCGACAAGGTAATAGCTTGTTTCGGCGGAGGCAGTAACTTCGGCGGCATTGCATTCCCCTTCATGCGCCACAATATATTAGATGGAAAGGCAACAGAATTCATTGCAGCAGAGCCGTCGAGCTGTCCTAAGCTCACCAGAGGCGTGTTTCAATACGACTTCGGCGACGAAGCAGGCTACACACCCCTACTGCCTATGTACACGCTGGGGCACGACTTCAAGCCCGCGAACATCCATGCAGGCGGATTGCGTTACCATGGCGCCGGCGTTATCATTAGCCAATTAATCAAAGACAAGATGATGCATGGCGTCGATATTCCGCAACTTGAGACCTTTGAAGCAGGCATGCTCTTTGCCCGTACCGAGGGTATTATTCCTGCACCCGAAAGCTGTCATGCCATTGCAGCTACCATCCGTGAGGCGCAGAAGTGCAAAGAAGAGGGACAGGAAAAGGTGATACTGTTCAATCTCAGCGGACATGGCCTTATCGACATGACGGCCTACGACAACTATATCAACGGCGATCTGCGCAATTATACGCTGACCGACGATGACATACAAAAGAGCTTGAAGGACATTCCGCATATTCTATGAGGAGAAAGAAGGGAAGGAAGAACCTCCTCATACCCCTCCCAAGGATGAAAAAGGAAAGAAGAAAGAGAAACACCCGATAGCTACATCGTAAGGACTTGGCTTGCCTAAGTCCTTATTTTATGCCCCCTGCTTAAGCAAGATTATACAAACCGCTTCCTTACACCATAGGTCTGTCTCGTTCAGATAGCATACCCAACCGCCATAGACCGTCTGTCTAAGGAGTTTAAACGATTCATTCTTTATCATTAGTAATAACACACTTGTAATCAAAAGGTTGCAAGCAGAAATACAACATCATACTCCTCTCCTTGGAAAGAGATGCGCGGTACCTCTCTACCTCCCTCCTGTAGGGGGAAGATATACTTTGGAGAAGATTGCAAGGAAGTATATTTATCCGATTTCCGCAAGGCACTCCCCTCCTTCGGAGGGGCAGGGGGAGGCCTCCCCCACATATCCCTATCACAAACGAAAACAGGCCATAAGCGCTTTTTTATTCCCAAGATTTTACAACATATCATTTTTATTACTATATTTGTAAGCGTAAATATCGGTGATACCGATAAGAAAGTGCAGACCTCTCTCATCCGGCTATTATACATAAGAGCATCTTTCAGCCTGCCTGCTATCACCTTTTAACGACTTTAAAAACAGGAAGCCATGAAATTATTTTGGTTCGATAAGTTCTCGAAAAAGACATCTTTGAAAAATAAGATGCACGCTATTGTCGATGAAATCAAAAGACGTACGGCCGTCGACTGCTATAAAATAACCGTAGATAAGAGCCGTACACCGACATTGGCCGATAGCAAATTGGGCGGTTTGCCCTATTGGGACAACACGAAAGACTACCCCACAGACGAGGAAGGGCGCCGGATGTTCTTGCTCATACAAATCAACTTCGGGCAGATACCTACCCGCTCTATCCTGCCCGAACAAGGCATTTTGCAGGTGTTCTTATCCACTTCAAACAAGTATTACGGGGCAGATTTCGATTGTCCGGACGTACAGAAAGATTTTAAAGTGATATACCATGAGCACGTAGACAACAGCATTACGCCCGACAAGGTTTCGGCCTTGGGCTTTCCGGTGAACACTCAAGCAAACGTGGTTGAATATACTCCCTGCGATAAAGAGGTTGCCTTGAACATCAAGCCGGCACACATGAGCATGACGACAGACGACAAACGCTTCGTTACCGCGTTCGCACAAGCGGTGAAAGACCTGTATGGAGAGCAGATAGACACGCAGGATGAAGACGGAATAAGCATTATAAGCGAGTATTTCGGCGATGATGAAAAATGCACGGATTATTTCTTCGATGCCTTTTACAACGAGAACCATCTGCTTTTGGGCTACCCCTCGTTTACGCAATACGATCCGCGCGAAGACCTTGAATATTACGACACACTGCTCTTGCAGCTCGTTTCAGACGATGCAGCCAATATGATGTGGGGCGATGCAGGTATCGGTAATTTCTTTATCAACAGCGAGGCATTGCGCCGAAAAGACTTCTCTAAGGTACTTTATACGTGGGACTGCGGATAATGTGCAGCACCGGCAACCATGATACAGCGCCGGTATTGCACCCCGATGCCTGCCCGTTATAATAGATATTCACAACGCAATGCTACGTTCTACGGTTGCTCATGCGCCTGCAGCAAGTACATTTTTCCGGACTGAAACATTGCCCGATACTTAAATAATCATTAATTTTGCAACCGAACATATAATTTATATTTATGGAATCTTTTATCGGCATATTCGTTCTTTTACTCTTCGGAGTGCCCCTTTTGTTGTGGCTTCGTCTTGAAAGTCGTTTTAACAAGATCATCGAGAGCTTGGAATTGTTGGACTACAGGCAGCGCAAATTAAAGAAATTACTCGAAAATATGCAGAATAAAGAGACCGCAGAGCCTCGACAAGAAAAGCATCCGGCACCGACAATTGATGAGCCTAAGCCTGAAGAGAAGCCGACAGAAGCGGTTGTTCCCGTGGTTCAAGCAGAAGAAGTGCACGAGCCTGTGGTTAAAATACCCGTAACGCAAATTGCCGAAGAACACGCAGAAACAACGGAAGAGCCTGTACCTGTTAAAGAAGAATTACAGGAAAAGGCCGTACTGCAAAGCACAGGAACGGCTGCAGAAGCAGAGCCTGCGACAGCCGAAAAGCCCGAGAAGTTTGCATACAGCGAACCGATATACGAAAAAGAAACCCGCAATTTCAATTACGAAAAGTTCATCGGCGAGAATCTTTTCGGCAAAATAGGCATCTTGGTCTTTATCATCGGCATAGGTTTTTTTGTGAAATACGCCATCGACAAAAACTGGATAAACGAGGTAGCCCGCACTGTTCTGGGCTTTGCAACGGGATGCGGCATGCTTATTCTGGCCGAACGTCTGCACAAACGCTACCGTGCATTCAGCTCGTTGCTGGCAGGCGGTGCCTTTGGAGTGTTCTATCTTACCGTTGCGATCGCTTTCCATTACTATCATCTGTTCTCTCAAACGTCGGCATTCGTTACGCTTATCTGCATCACGCTGTTCATGTCGGGCGTTTCTATCCTATACGACAGGAGCGAACTTGCCGTTACTGCGCTCGTCGGAGGGTTCATTGCGCCGTTCATTATCAGCACCGGAACGAGCGATATCGTTACGCTTTACACCTATATAAGTATTCTCAATCTCGGCATGTTCGCCCTCGCAATGTACAAAAAGTGGGGCGGTTTGCCCGTCATTGCGTTTGCATTCACTTATATTATCATAGGCCTGACGGTACTCAACGATGGAACCGCTAACCCCACACCGTCTCTGCCGGCACAGATGACGTGCTTCACAACGCTGTTTTTCCTGATATTCCAGCTACCCGTATTCTACATATTGAAGTCTGAGAGCACACCTCGGATGAACAAATGGCTTATGTGTGTGATTGTTGGCAATAGTTTTCTTTACTTTCTTTTCGGCAATTTTTTCGTACATGGCTTACTGTTCGACTTCGAAGCAGGGGCTCTTGTGAACCTTTTCATAGCAGCAGTAAACCTCGCGTTGTATCTGTATCTGCGCATCAAGCCCAATGTTTACGCCCCTTTGAACAGTACTCTATTGGCCTTAACCATTACGTTCATCTCCATTACTCCGCCCGTTCTATTCCGCGGTTCCACTTTCCTAATCATCTGGGCAGCCGAGTCTGTGGTACTTTTATGGCTTTATATCAAGGCTAAGAGTAGGGTTTACGAGGTAGGGGCTATGGTAATGGCAGCCCTTACACTACTGTATTATTTCACTTCCGGTACATATGAGTACGGCTCGGCAGAAGGTACAACCGTACCACTGTTCCTGAATGCCGACTTTTCTACAAGTATCTTCGTAAGTCTGGCGATACTCGTATTTGCCATACTTATGCATCGTTTCAAGAATATCTTTGCCGAGCAGAGCCGCTTCCTCGTCTACACGCCTTATAATGCGATTATGTTCGGCGCAGGTATCTTTATTGCAATCAATGCATTTATCAACGAGTTCGGAGCCCGATTGAATGGAGATACAGCTATTGCGGCCGACTTCTTAGCCACCTCCACGATATTTGCCGCGAGTACGGTAGCACTGCGTAACCGCTTTAAACTTGCCGATTTCAAGGAATGGTACGTTGTCATGGGCGGCTTTATCACATTGTTATATATGTATTGTATATGGCTGTTTCCTGAAAAAAGAGAATACACGTCGACTTTTCTGCTTTGGTTGACAACCGCTGTTATCGTATTCAACCTGTGGTATATTATACGCGGATTTTTGAAAATAGACTGGTATCGCAACGAATTATATGCCTATTTCTCTGTGCTTGCCACACTTGTATGGGTATCGGCAGCAAAGTTTTTGCTTCTTTCGCTCGGCTCCTACAGCTTCAGTGCAGGCTTCTCGTTGTCGTTAGGCACAGCGGCTTTCATCCTTATGTGTCTCGGCATGCGCATTCACAGCAAACCGATCCGCATCGTGAGTCTTGCGGAATTCGGCATCGTATTGGCAAAACTGGTGCTCATAGACGTATGGACGATGCAGGCGGTGGGCAAGATTATCGTCTTTATCAGTCTCGGAGTCATCCTCCTCACCTTGTCTTTTCTGTATCAGAAACTCAAGAATGTGCTCTTCGGGGAGGAGCCGGAAGAGAAAGAAGAACACCATAAAGACGTATGAAAAAGTACAGGAAAAATATTTAGAATGCAGAAGAAATGGCGCACGAGCCTACGGTTTTCTCATATACTCCTGTTTCCCGTGCGCCCAAGAGCCATTATCTTCCGCAACCGTGTGCCGCGGAAATGAAATACGCTTTTGCCTCCTTGTGTATCGACAGAACAACAAAAATCACGAGATGTACGCCCTTTATTAATTTTGTTCCATATCACGAAGCACCCTGACGGCCTCTTCCACGCTCGTTACATCGTTCACATGCATAAGACGACGCCCTTTTGTTTCTTTCAAATCGCAACGACGCGGATTTCTTGCAACGTAGTTCAATACTTTCTCGAAGGCCGTACTTCGATAATAAATGCTCTCGGTGTTGCTCACAAATTGCATGCTCATGCGCCCCTGACGCAACATGATTTTCTCGCAACCCAAGCGTTTGCCTAACCTACGCAGGGCAACTACGTTCATCAGTTCTTCACCTTCGTGCGGTACATTGCCGAAACGATCGATCAATCTATGCCGATAAGCGTCGAGCTCCGTATCGTTTTCTATGTTGTCGAGTTCTCTGTAAAGCAACATCCGCTCACTGCTCCCGGGCACATAAGTATCGGGAAAATACATATCAAGGTCGCTCTCTACGGCACAATCCTCTACGAAATCATCGCCCGTAAGTTCTTTTCCCTGCGCTATCTCCTCGGCATACATGTCTTGGAATTCGTCGTTTTTCAACTCGGTTACCGCCTGATTTAATATTTTCTGATATGTTTCGTAACCCAAGTCTTCCATAAATCCGCTTTGTTCCGCACCAAGTAAATTGCCTGCACCGCGTATATCGAGGTCTTGCATGGCGAGGTTGAAGCCGCTGCCCAAGTCGGAGAACGTTTCAAGAGCCTCTAAACGGCGGCGGGCTTCGGGCGTGAGAACGCTCTTGGGCGGCGCAAGAAGATAACAAAAAGCCTTGCGATTGGAGCGTCCGACGCGCCCCCGCATCTGATGGAGATCACTTAAACCGAAACGATGTGCATCGTTTATGATAATCGTATTGGCATTCGGAATATCGATACCGTTCTCTACGATTGTGGTAGAAAGCAATACGTCGTAATCATAGTTAATGAATCCCATGATTATACGTTCCAGTTCATCGGGCGACATCTGCCCATGAGCGATGGCAACACGGCAATCAGGCACGTGTTCATGAATAAGATAAGCTATTTCGGGCAGACCGCTGATGCGATCGTTCACAAAGAATACCTGCCCGTTACGGCTCATCTCGAAGTTGATGGCATCGGCAATAACCTCGTGGCCATAGGTAGACAATTCGGTATGGATAGGATAACGATTGGGCGGAGGCGTGCGCATAATGCTCATATCGCGTGCCCCCATAAGCGAAAACTGCAACGTGCGCGGGATCGGGGTGGCCGACATGGTGAGCGTATCTACATTGCTTTGCAGCTTACGAAGTCTTTCTTTCGTGGATACACCGAACTTCTGTTCCTCGTCGATGATAAGTAAACCGAGGTCATGCCATTTTACCGTCTTTCCTATGAGCTTATGGGTTCCCACGAGGATATCTATTTTTCCGGTTTCAAGATCGGCAAGAATCTGCTTTGTCTGCTTGACACTGCGGGCACGGGAGAGGTAATCTACACGCACGGGAAAGTCTTTTAACCGGTTGCGAAACGTTTGATAGTGCTGAAAGGCGAGTACTGTAGTGGGCACGAGTACGGCAACTTGCTTTCCATCACATGCTGCCTTGAAGGCCGCACGCACCGCTACTTCGGTCTTACCGAAGCCTACATCGCCGCATACAAGTCGATCCATCGGGCGTAAACTCTCCATGTCGGCCTTCACCTCCTGCGTTGCTTTCAGCTGATCCGGTGTATCTTCGTAAAGAAAACTGGCTTCCAGCTCATGTTGCATGAACGAATCGGCGCTGAAGGCAAAGCCTTTTTCATGGCGACGTTTGGCATATAACTTGATTAGATCGCGCGCTATATCCTTTATCCGCTTCTTTGTACGTTCTTTCAAACGCTCCCATGCGCCCGTACCGAGTGCAGATAAGCGCGGTGGTTCACCTGTATTCTGCCGACGGTACTTGCTGATTTTGTATAAAGAGTGGATGCTTACGTCTACCTTGTCGTTGTTCTGATAGATGATGCGGATAACTTCTTGATAACTGTTCCCACTTGGTACGCGTACCAGTCCGCCGAACTTGCCGATACCGAAGTCCACATGAACGATATAATCGCCCGGTTCCATCTCTTGAAGTTCTTTCATTGTGAGCGCTATTTTGCCTGCCCGGGCACCGTCAGACTTAAGACTATACTTATGAAAGCGGTCGAATATTTGATGATCTGTAAAGAAACATACGCGCAAATCATTATCGATAAATCCCTCATGAAGCGCTATATCCCCCATTCCATCCAATGGAATGGAAGCCTTAGCGGCCTCTTCCTGCCCCTCTGATTGTGGGGAAGAAGTGTTTGCATATATCTCTTGAGTAGAAAAATCGCTACTTTGAGGAAGACTACGGGAGGCTGCCAATATCTCTTTCAACCTCTCCTGTTGCTTCTTGCTATCGGCTAAAATATAATTCTTATAACCGCGCAAGCGATAATCTTCTAATGTCTGTCTAAGGAGAGTAAAGTTTTTATGGAACAAAGGTTGTGCTGTTACGTGGAAATGCAGAACGGAGAACTGCGTGTGTTTCGCCAAATTATCTGACTGTATAGTATGTTCACCGGCATTAGGTCCGAACTCTACGATGCATAAATTCTCGGCATCACTCATAAAACGGGCACCTGTACAAAGCGTACTCTCTGTACGCATGTCACGCATAATCTGTGCCTGCTCCACTTCCGTGGCCCCCTCCAAGCGTTCAGCCAACGCTTGCGACGAGAATCCTTCGGCATAAATGCCCGCGATGGTATCGCGGATATAAGCGATATCTTTTGCCACAAGCAAAGCATTCTGTGGCATGAAACTGAGAAACGACACCTTATCGGAAACTAAAGCAGCAAGTTCCGGTACGATTTCTATTACGTTCTTCTTATCTTTCGACAACTGGTCTTGCACCGTAAAGGTACGGATCGTGTCTATTTCATCGCCGAAGAAGTCGATACGAAACGGCAATTCGCACGAGAAAGAATAAACATCGAGTATGCTTCCACGTAAGGCAAACTGCCCGGGTTCATATACATAATCTACTTCATTAAAGCCGAACTCACGCAGTTGTTTCTCTATTTGTATGACATCGACCGTCTGCCCGACCTGCAATTTCAGTATTCGTTCATCAAGTCTTTGCTTGCTTACAACAAGTTCTGCAAGCGCTTCAGGATAGGTAACTATATAAAGAGGAGCCTTTTCCTGTTCTTTATCCAAGGGAAAGGAGCTAATACGAGCAAGCACTTCGGTACGAAGTATTTCATTGGCAGCATCCCGCTGACCGTATTTTACAGCACGACGATACGAAGAAGGCAGAAAAAGTACCTGCTCTGCACCCATCATCTGCACCAAATCATGGTAGAAATATCCGGCCTCATCAGCATCGTTGAGAACAAATACAACCGTCCGGTTAATCTGTTTTGCAATAGAAGCAAAGAACATAGGTGTAGCAGACGCCATTAGTCCCTGTAGGAAAATGTTTCTTACAGATCTATCTTCCAACAGCTTTTCAAATGCCCCTGCCTGTGGCAACGAAGCATAGAATTGTCGAATATGTTGCATATTCATAATGTCTTTCCCTTTCCCCTTTCTAAAAAAGATAAATTCAACGGGACATACAGGAATTATGAAAATTGATAATAGCCAATATTAGTTATAGAGCAACAGATAACAATATTATCTGCTTTCTTCCCTTTCCGAAGAAGATACAGAGGCCGGACTATCGGGAGAAATGATTGCCGGATATTTCCTCAACCATCCATCTAACCGCAATCGCATCACACCGAAAAACGCTTCACCAAATATTCCACCGCTCATCTTGCTCACACCTTCGCGACGATTGACGAATATCACGGGCACTTCCTTTATCTTGAAACCGATCTTATACGCAGTGTATTTCATTTCTATTTGGAAGCCATAACCCTTAAATCTGATTTCATCCAAAGGTATCGTTTGGAGCACCCTACGCTTATAGCACTTAAAACCGGCGGTGGTATCATGCACTTTAAAGCCCGTTACGAAGCGTACATATTTCGATGCGAAATAACTCATCAGCACGCGTCCTATAGGCCAATTCACCACATTCACCCCACTCACATAGCGAGAACCTATTGCAAGATCAAAGCCTTCATCATGGCATGCGGCGTACAAACGGGGCAAGTCGTTAGGATCATGACTAAAATCTGCATCCATTTCAAAGATATATTCGTACTCCCGTTCCAATGCCCAACGGAAGCCGGTAATATAAGCCGTGCCCAATCCCAATTTACCCTGACGCTCGATAATAAACAGCCTATCGGCAAATTCACTATCGATCAACCGGTGTACAATATGTGCCGTGCCGTCCGGACTGCCATCATCAATGACGAGAATATGAAAACATTTCTCCAACGAGAATACCGCACGAATGATCTTTTCTATATTCTCTTTTTCGTTATAAGTGGGAATAATTACGATACTGTCGCTCTGATTCATAGTCTATGCAGTTATAATATAATGTGCAAATTTACTGAAAAATTTTAATAACTATGGTCATTATCATGTCCATATTCCATAAGTTCATCTTTTCTCCGAGACCTTTATCTTCCTTATAAAATGCAGGAAAAGCCGAAACTTCACTGATCCGGATTTTCTACAAAGCCCTGATATTCGGGTTCCAACCCGTTCATCACCGTACGGTAAGCCTCGTCCATAGTTTGTTTTTCGTATTCCAAGCCCTTACCTTTCGGGGGGATAGGCCGATGGATGGTAAGCCGCAGCGGATGCCAAACGGCCCATTTGCAGTCGCGAGTGCGCGGCATAACGTCGAAAGAGCCATTGATTGTGAGCGGTACAACGGGCAATTGCAGCTCATCGGCAAGCATGAAAGCGCCACGAAGGAATACTCCCATATGTCCGGAAAACGTGCGCGCGCCCTCCGGAAATACCACCAACGACATGCCGTCCTGCAATGTTTCGCGTGCCTTTGCATAGGTTTCCTTTATTTTACTGGGCCCGCGTTTGTCTACAAAGATATGGTGAGCAGCCTGACAGGCTACACCTACGAAAGGTACATTCTTGAGCGACCGCTTCATCATCCACTTGAAATTACGCCCCAAGAAACCGTATATCAGAAATATATCGAACGCCCCCTGATGGTTGGATACGAAAACATACGACTGATGTGGCTCAAGGTTTTCGCGTCCTTCTACCTTAACAGGCAGCAAGAGCACGCGAACGATGATCCAAGACCACCATTTTCCCGGATAATATCCCCAGAAGTGTCCGTTCCCGAGCAGGCATCCGCACACCGTAACAATAGAGGTTATTACGGATGCAACGACAACTACGGGCAATACAACGCACAACTGATAAAGTCTGTAAAGGTATTTCATTTTGTTTTATGTAAGGTTATTACTGCGATTTCTGCCGAGGAACCGAGGCGGAAAGGTACAACTCCGCCTATTCCGGCAGTAACATAGAGATAACGATCGCCCTGCCTGTAAAGCCCATAGTCTTGCTTATATCTCAATTCCGTGGGGCGCCAACCGAAGATGCTTAGCTGTCCGGCATGGGTATGTCCGCACAGCGTGAGTTGTATATTGCTCTGGGGCAGCACATGTCTGTCCCACGAAGAGGGATCGTGCTGTAGCAATATCTTGAACACCCCGGGCTCTTCGATGCCTCGAAGCGCCTTCCTAAGATCGGCTTTCTGCGGAAAAGGCGGTCTGCCGTCGTTCTCTGTGCCCACAACAACGATAGAATCTTTGCCGCGATGAATAGAAATGTGCTCATTCCGCAGCAACTTCCATCCCATTTGCCGTTGCCTGTTCACCATATCTTTTTCATTGGCATCCTTAATAGCCGCATCGGCTTTGATGTATTCGCTGTAGTCGTGGTTGCCCAAGACACTATACACACCGTCTTTGGCCTGCAGACTTGCCAGCGAGCGAGCGTGCGGACGGAGCTCCGAGGGTTGTATATTCTGCAGGTCGCCAGTAAAGAATATGGCGTCTGCTTTTTGCGCATTGATGCTGTCCACGTCGCGTTTAAGCAATGCAAAACGACTTCCATAGAACGTACCCACATGGGCATCGGAGAATTGAACGATTTTATATCCATTGAAAGCGGCGGGCAAGTCTTTCATATAAATATCCACATGCCTTATTTCAAGGCGACTGAACCCGACTGTTGTGCCGTAAACATAAAGAACGGCAGCAATAATTCCCGCTGCCAGACCTACTAAACTGCCAACGTTTCTACGGCACCGACGGAGCCTGCAATACAGCAATCCTAACGATGAACACAGCGCGAAAACGGCCTTAGGAACTACCCAAATGCCGATAAACAGCAGATATACGTCTATCCAAACGAGATCGTCGGGCACGAAATTACGCAGAGAAGCCAGACAAACGGTATATGCAACCATGCCGAAGCACTGCAGCCACCACAACAGGCAGCACCACCATGCCGACTTCAGGCGGTGCACAAAATACCGAAGGCCGATATATAAATCGGGCAGCACGATCAACAACAGCAACAAAACGAATATCCTTGCAATCATCTTTTCAATAAACTACTTTGTAAAAAGCGCCGCATCAGCTCCATAGGAATACCTCGTCGACGGGCATAATCTGCCAACTGATCTTCTCCGATGCGCCCTAAATCGAAATATCTTGCCTGTGGATGCGCAAACATAAAGCCCGAAACGCTGGCATGGGGCATCATCATACCGCTCTCAGTCAGCCGAATGCCGATCTTCTTCATGCCCAGCAGTTCCGATAGAATAAAGTTCAAACTCGTATCGGGCAACGAGGGATAGCCCACAGCCGGCCGTATGCCTTGGTAATCCTCACGGTGTATCTGCTCCATCGTTAGCTTCTCGTGGGGCGAATAGCCCCAATAAGCCTTCCTAACCTGCTCGTGCATGCGCTCTGCAGTGCCTTCTGCCAGCCGATCAGCAAGCGTCTGCGAGAGTATCCGCTTAAAAGTATCGTCCTTATAATCTGTTTCCATGCCCGCATCTACCGTGGTTGCGAACACGCCGGCACGGTCTTTGATGCCCGAAGACAGCGGTCTTACAAAGTCTGTAAGGCACAGATTGGGCTGCGAGGAGTCTGTAGAATGCTGCTGACGCAGCATGGGTATTCTCACTCCACCGAGCATCAAATCGTCGCCATCGCTGTTGGCATCGAGAATATCGAATAGAGCATACGTATGAAAACGCCCTTTCCATTCGTTTAACATAGCCGTGGCATCGGCACGAAGTTTACGCTTTTCCTCCGCCGGCTTCCCGTTCAAGCCCCAAGCATGGTAGAAATAAAGCCAGTTGATGTAGGGTTCTATATCTGCAATCTCGTAACTTATCTTCATCTGAAACTGATTTCTTCTCCCCTATATGCCTCGTCGAACTGGCCGTTATTGTATATAATGTGGCCGTTGCATATCGTGGTGAGAACCTTCCACCTGAAGCTATGCCCCATCAGGGGGCTCCACTTGCATTTATACATGATAGACCTATCCGTGACAGACCATGCTTCCGACGGCCTTAGAAGTACTATGTCGGCCTGATACCCCTTACGTATATATCCGCGGCCGCGTACTCTGAAGAGCGATGCGGGATGGTGGCACATCAGCTCCACCACGCGTTCGACGGTAAGCACGCCGCTATCTACAAGCTCCATCATGACCGGCAACGAGAACTGCACCATCGGCATACCCGAAGCAGACCTCGATGCACCGCCCCTTTTATCGGCAAGCAAGTGGGGTGCATGGTCGGTCCCAACGGTATAGATACGCCCGTCGGTCAGCGCAGAACGCAAAGCGTCGCGGTCGGCCGCGGTCTTTATCGCCGGATTGCACTTAATCAAGGTACCCAACTCCTTATAATCGCTATCGCTAAAGTATAGGTGCGCAATCACTGCCTCGCCCGTTATATTGGGATATTTGCCGAAGAAATCGAGCTCGCGTGCCGTAGACACGTGCGCCACATGGAGATGTGTGCCGAACGTATGCGCCAACTGCACGGCCAAACGGGTAGAGTTATAGCAAGCCTCTGCGGAACGTATCTGCGGATGAAGGACAACCGGCGGATCATCTCCGTATCTCTGTTTCGCTTCGGTCATATTCCTGTCGATGATGGTCGTATCTTCGCAATGCGTCATAACGGGAAATTGCAGCGATGCACAGGCACTGAACACCTGTTCGAGTGCCTCTCTACGGTCTACAAGCATGTTTCCGGTAGACGATCCCATAAAGAGTTTGACACCCGGAATGCGGTGCCGATCCAATTGAGAGAACAGTTTTACGTTGCTATTCGTGGCGCCGAAGAAGAAACTATAGTTCACATGACTTTTACGCCGTGCCGTTTCGAACTTCTCGTTCAGAGCCTCTATCGTCGTTGTCTGCGGCACGGTGTTCGGCATTTCAAAATATGTAGTAACGCCACCGTATGCGGCTGCGCGGCTTTCACTGTCGATGTCGGCCTTCTCGATGGCCCCCGGATCACGGAAGTGCACATGTTCATCGATGATACCGGGTAAAACAAAGCACCCCGTGGCATCTACTTCCTGTTCGTAGATGCCACGGGGAGTTGCGGCAGGTTCCGGAATATCGGCTATTTGACCGTCTTCTACGACTATCGAGGCATCGAATATTCTGCCCTCATTAACTATCTTTCCGCCTTTTATCAGAATATTGCTCATGCGACGGTCTTATCATTCTGAAGGTTTGGCAAGTTCGTTCGGAGTAGGTGCAGGCAATGGAACAGGCGGTGCGGTGGGCGCTTCTTTCATGCCGTTCATAATTTGTTCGTTCTCTTGAGCCTTCTGATAATAATCCTTCACATACGGATCGTTCTTGAAATTATCGGTGGCCTTGCTCATTATATCCTCGATCCACGGGGTAAGTTGCGGATATTTTTCGGTAATGGTTACCATAAAAAAGATACCCGGACCAAGCACATTATCGAAGTTTTCGGTTACAAAAGAAGTCACAAGATGGTCTTCTTGCTGGCTCAAACGCTCGGCTTCGGCACTGAGTTTGGCGGTAACAATATCCATGTTGCTACCGTTCATAATTGCCTGATCGTGCTTGTGAACGAGTTCGGCCTCTTGATTTTTTAGCTGATTGTACCTGTTGAAGAATTTAAAAAGCTTATCATTGAGCGGCGTTCCGCTTACTGTTTGCTGTGTATTGTCTATCTTTATCGTTATATCACCGCTCTCCAACACGAGCGGGAGCACGCTTTCATCATCCATAAAAATATTGGCCATGCGCACCGAATCGAGGTTCCCCGAGAAATGGAACTGCCCATGAACCACGTCACACGAGTCGATATTCACGAAATCATTGTTCTTCAAAACTTTCAAGTATAACATCCTACCGTCTAAATTAGATACGTTTGAAGAACCTTGTATATTGTAAGAGTTCACACAAGAGGTGAAAGTCATCAGAGTTAAAAGTGCGTATAAGACTATTTTCATAAACAACTGTTCTTGTTCTTTATTCACAAAGATAACACGTATTGTTGGTGCTTTAAAATAAATTTATGCTATTTAAAGGTATTACCTGTACTTTTATAGTTTTTTTCTTTTTGTAATTCCGTTCCTATTCGGTGGGTTGTATAGAGTTCTAAAATAGCTGCAACAAGCAGAAGCACCACCCATTTGTTATACACATAGGCAAGGTAATTTTGGTATCCGTTGCTTCCGGCATTCTGAAACAACGACAACAAAAAGTGATGTACGGTATCTATCATAAGAATACCCGATATCAGAAAGAAGATACTTGCTACTGCCTGTATGCGCTTCAGGCGCTTCACAACGAACGAATTTCCTTCGTATATCTGCATCGACTGCATCACCGAAAACATAATGGCGCCCAGTAGAAACAGCCAACATACAATGTGTTGCTGCCACATCAGGGAAAAACAGCCGGCACCTATTACCATTAGAGCGCCGCCGGCAAGGAAGACTGTGCTTTGCAGTTTATTCAGTTGTCTCATTTTTCCGTTCATCAGGTTTCTTTTCATCAGTGCTTAAAACATAAATATCTTCATCGTCTGCCTTCATGAAATAGCGCTCACGGGCTATCTTTTCTATGGCTTTAGGATTGCGTTTCAGTTCTCGCAACTGTTTCGTATCAGCCTCGTTTTGCGAATTGTACTTCTTGATTTCCGATTTAAGATCATCTATTTGGAGCTCCAGTTCTATAAACTTACGGAAACTGTTGTCGTCAACTACACCGACAATCAGGATGCCTACCACACTCACTATGATGTACTTATAGTGACAGAGCATACTCCATATTACATTCAGACGACTCATTTCCAAATAAATGTGACTGCAAAAGTAAGCAATTTAATCCGAAATATACAAGCTACAATTCATAATTAAATTAAAATATACATGAAACTACCGCTTCTGCAGTTTCTTTTTATTACCTTTGCAACAAACATAACCCTGATTTAGAAAAATCGAAATGGAAGATTATATTGTATCTGCACGTAAGTACAGACCTATGACTTTCGACTCTGTAGTGGGGCAATCGGCCCTTACAACGACACTTAAAAACGCCGTAAAGAGTGGAAAGTTGGCACATGCGTACTTGTTCTGCGGCCCGCGAGGCGTAGGTAAAACCACCTGTGCACGTATCTTTGCCAAGGCTATCAACTGCCAAAACCCCACCGAAACAGGCGAGGCATGCAACGAATGCGAAAGCTGTAAGGCTTTTAATGAGCAAAGATCGTACAACATATTCGAACTTGATGCGGCGAGTAACAACTCGGTTGAGAACATTAAAGCATTGATGGAACAAACGCGCATACCGCCTCAAGTGGGCAAATACAAGGTGTTTATCATCGACGAGGTGCACATGCTATCTACCTCAGCCTTTAATGCTTTCCTTAAAACACTTGAGGAACCGCCCGCACATGTCATATTCATTCTTGCCACAACCGAAAAGCATAAGATACTTCCTACCATCATCTCGCGCTGCCAGATATACGACTTCGAGCGCATGAGCGTGCAGGGTATCGTAGATCATCTTAAGATGGTGGCCGACAAGGAGGGCATTACGTATGAAGACCAAGCACTTTCCATCATCGCCGAAAAGGCCGACGGAGGCATGCGCGACGCTCTTTCGATCTTCGATCAGGCGGCAAGTTTCTGCCAAGGAAATATTACTTATAAAAAGGTGATCGAAGACTTGAACGTGCTGGATGCCGAGAATTACTTCAATATCGTGGACTTATCGCTGCAAAACAAGGTAGCGGAAATCATGGTATTGCTCAATTCAATCATCTCGAAAGGTTTCGACGGGGGGCATCTCATTAACGGATTGGCCGCTCACATCCGCAATGTACTCATGGCAAAAGACGAACAAACGCTGCCATTGCTTGAGGTTAGCAGGCAACAACGCGACAAATTCAGGGAACAGGCGGTAAAAGCACCCACCGCATTTCTATACAATGCCCTTAAAATACTTAACCAATGTGACATCAATTACCGCCAAAGCAGCAACAAAAGACTGCTTGTAGAACTCACACTGATACAGGTGGCACAGCTCACACAATCTGAAGACGATGCCGCCGGTGCGGGGCGTTGCCCTACAAGATTGAAATCCCTGTTCAAGAATATCGTGTCGTCCGTTCAACCTAAACCGGCCATGCAGGTAGCCGAGAACGCCAAACCTATGCAACGTATTACGAAGGCAACGCAGCATAAGGCAGACACCACCGCGCCTTCACCGCAGATGCAGCACCCCGAAAGTGCACCCGCAACAACGGTAAATGCACCGAAAACCAGACTTAAACTGGGCAATCTCGGCATGACTTTTGCCGATTTACGCAACAATGGAGCCAAGAAAAAGGAGGAAGAAGCGGAATTAGAAGTCGTCAACAAAGACGAAAACGCCCCGTTTTCACAAGATGAATTAGACCTACAGTGGCGTATGATGTGCAACAGAATGCCGCAAGAGTTCACCGGAATGGCCGCAAGAATGAAAAATATGCGGCCTAAAATCATCAATTTCCCGCAGGTGGAAATCGTAATCGACAATAAGATACTGCTCGATCAGATTACGGCTATCAAGCATAGAATACATGCCACCTTGGCACGAGACCTGCATAACGGCAATCTACAAATAAACTTTCGCCTTGCCAAACCCGAAGAAGTAGGCAAGGTGTTGACCAAAAGAGAGCTTTTCGACGAACTGCGCAAGAACAATCCGGCCATCGAAAAGCTGCGCAACATATTAGGCTTGGAACTTTCATAAGCCATCGACCGCAGTCCTTTTTATAACATACGGCGCTGCGGCCGGCAGCTCTTATCTTAAATAAGCGGCATGCCTTCTTTCAAACACTCGGCCCTCATATCGTCGGGCCAGATACTTGCTTGTATCTCGCCTATATGACCTTTGTGAAGCAGCACCATGCAAAGACGGCTCTGACCGATACCTCCACCGATGCTCAACGGCAGTTTGCCGGCCAAAAGCTGCCTATGGAAGTACAGTTCTTTGCGGTCTTCTTTGCCTTCTATCTTCAACTGACGGCGCATACTCTCCCCGTCTACCCTTATTCCCATAGACGACAATTCGAACGATCTGCCCAATACGGGATACCAAATCAGTATATCTCCGTTGAGTCCTTCCTTGCCATTCTCGCCCACGGTAGACCAGTCGTCGTAATCGGGTGCACGCCCATCGTGCTTTTTTCCATCGCTCAACCGGCCGCCGATGCCTATTATAAACACGGCACCATAACGTTTACAGATTGCATCTTCGCGCTCCTTCGGCGACTTGTCGGGATACATTTGCAACAAATCCTCACTATGTATGAAGCGTATCTCTTCGGGTAAGAACGGCTCGATTTGCGGATAAGTCTCACAAACAAGGTATTCGGTGCGCAAGATTGCGGCATATATGCGCTCTACAACGCTTTTCAGAAACGACAGATTGCGTTGCCGTTCGGTGATAACAGCCTCCCAATCCCATTGATCCACATAAAGCGAATGCAGATTATCGAGCTCCTCGTCGGCACGAATGGCATTCATATCGGTATATACACCATACCCGGGTTCTATGTTGTATTCCGCTAAAGTAAGCCTTTTCCACTTGGCAAGCGAGTGTACCACCTCTGCCTTGGCGTCATTCAAATCCTTGATAGGAAACGTAACGGCACGCTCTACCCCGTTCAGATCGTCGTTGATGCCCAGTCCTTGCAATACGAAAAGCGGCGCAGTTACACGACGTAAGCGGAGTTCAGTGGATAGATTTTGCTGAAAGAAATCCTTTATCAGCTTGATGCCCTGCTCCGTTTGCCTCATATCCAATAATGCACGATAGCCGATTGGCCTTATTATATTACTCATAATTCTATTGTCTTCTAACCTTGTTTCTTCGTTTCAATTTTCGTGCAAAGATAAACAATTAATAGATAACACTGCAACAAACGGGTATATTTATTTCCAAAAAGAAAGTAAAACGCCCCCTATCATTGTCTTTTTGACACATTCCGTTTCTGCTCAAAACACAATATGCCAACATTCTTCCTCGCACCTTTCAATATAACATGGCACATCTGTCACCCACAGACTGCAAGCCTACGGCAGACAGGAGAACCATCTATCCGACATAGAGAATGTATCTAAGAAAAGTAAACAGTGCATCTGTCTATTTTACTCTCTCCACATTGATTTTCCGATAACAGCGGCCGATTTCTATAGAAAGAACGAACACGGCATACATATTTTTCGTATCTTTGCATCGACAGAGCTAAACATTCATCGTATGAAGAAACTATTAAGCCTTTTGTTCCTTTGCATAATTTCATCGGGTGCCGTTGCTCAAAGCGAAGACTCGCTTTACTACGCCGCACAGAAGTCCATGTGGAAAGGAAAGAAAGACTGTGCGTTAAATCTGCTCGGTACCCTTGTTTCAAAATATGGCAACGAAGACACCGGTTTGTATGCCAGTCTGATGATCAACCCTACATTCCGTTCTCTGCATACAGACGACAGATGGGGCGTGCTGATGGATAGTCTGCTTATCCGTAAGCATTCGGTTGAAGATAATATCACACAGGATTGTCCCCAGAAACCCGCCGCCATAAGGCACGATGAGCCTAAGGCTTCGCACTACGAAATCGACCTCGATATCGACGTAAGCCGCAAACTACTTTCCGTAAAAGCCACAGTTGACGTAGATTTTCACGGAAAACGTTTTATGGACTTCGCCCTGTGGAAGTATTCAAACATCAACTATATTACCTATAACAGGCACACCCGAGCCCGCTACGTGTTCGATGCCGACAGCGCTACAACATGGATCGAGCAGGCCGGAAGGCTACGTGTATATGCTCCGGAAAGAGGAGTTTACCGGCGAATATCCTTTGCCTATACCTGCAATCTCGACAGTCTGGACTCTTGGATGAGTGCATGCGACACCTCTTGGGTACAGTTGGGATACTACATGGCATGGTATCCGCTGAACACACACTCCGAACATACGACCGGTAACTTGAGAATTACGATAGATAAAGGCTATATATTGACCGGTTCGGGCATTGTTACAAGGCATGGAAACACTTGGTTCATGAAACAACCTTGGGCAGGATACGACTTCACTGTGGCCGCTTCGCCCCATTTGAAAAGAAAGATTATAGAAAACAAAGACCGCACAATAGAAATCGACTATACCGATTTTCCTGAAACAGATGCAGATTCTGTTGCCGATTGCTGCAACGCAGCATTCGATTATTACAGTCGGCTGTTCGGCGCAGCTCCGGATAGCAAGCTGCTGAAACTTATCATATTGAACGGCTACGACGGGGCTTTCAGCCGTAAAAACTTCATAACTGCTTATGCTACCTCTTACAATGAATGGCTTCATAACCTACTCGGACACGAGATAGGACACTTTTGGTGGCACTCTGCACCAACGGATAATTGGAACGACTGGCTGAATGAAAGCTTTGCAGAGTTCAGTAAACTATGTCTGATCGGGCATGATTACGGCGACACAGTGCTCAAAGATTACATCTGTTCGTATAGAGAAACAACCCGCAAGCAGTGTCCTATTTATAATCTCGACCGTAATGCGGAGGGTTCGCATGCCATTTTTTACCAGAAAGGCGCACTGATACTCTACGATCTTTGGCAGCAAGTAGGCAGCAAGACATTCTTTCTGTTCATGCAATCGGTGGCAGACAGGCATGTAAGCAACAACGAACAGCTGATACAACAAGCCGACCTGATTTTAGGGAAACAATGGAGCGGGTGGATTATGGAACGGTTGAAACAATGATTTACCAACGGGTGGGCGGTAATTCTCCTACCCCATTCTCCACACATCCGAAAAGGGCAAGGCATCCGCTTGCTCCGCCCACGCCCGCCATACCCAATTATCTCTCGTATCACATACCGCACCTATCGTACTTATACCCCACTTCTATGTTCTGTAGAGATACTGCTTATCGCGATTAAACGAAACTTCTACGACAGCAAAGGATGGCCTATTGCGCAAAAATAATGCACGCAATTTGTTGTTTTCAATTATTTTCATTACATTTGCATCCGGTTTTTATGGTCCCGTAGCTTAGCTGAATAGAGCGTCAGATTCCGGTTCTGAAGGTCTTGGGTTTGAATCCCAACGGGATCACTATTCATGTCTATTAACTGTAATTGTTCGATTCGATTATGGAAATTACCGAGCGCTTTATTAATTATACTAAGTTCGATACGCAGTCTGCGGAAGACTCAGAGAGCGTACCAAGTACCCCGAAACAACTTATTTTTGCCAAATTCCTGAAAGAGGAACTGGAACATGAAGGCTTGTCTGACGTAGAAATGGACGAGATGGGCTATATCTATGCCACGCTGAAAGCCAATACAAAGAAAGATATCCCTACAATCGGCTTCATTTCTCACTACGACACGAGCCCCGATTGCAGCGGTGCAAACGTTAAAGCACGTATCATTAAGAACTACGACGGTAACGACATCGTGCTGTCGGAAGGTATTGTATCGTCGACAAGCAAATTCCCCGAGTTGAAAGAACACGTGGGCGAAGACCTTATCGTGACCGACGGACATACGCTGCTCGGTGCAGACGACAAGGCCGGAATAGCCGAAATCGTGCAGGCGATGTGCTATCTGCGCGACCATGACGAGATAAAACACGGCGATATACGCGTGGGCTTCAACCCCGATGAGGAAATAGGAAGAGGCGCACACCACTTCGATGTGGAGAAATTCGGGTGCCAATGGGCCTACACGATGGACGGTGGAGACCTCGGAGACTTGGAATACGAGAACTTTAACGCTGCCGGTGCGAAAGTATATATAAAAGGTGTAAGCGTGCATACCGGCTATGCCAAGGGCAAAATGCTCAATGCCAATCGCCTCGCATGCGAGTTCAATGCGATGATACCCGAAACGGATATCCCCGAAACAACCGAAGGCTATCAGGGATTTTACCACCTGCTCGGCATAGAAAGTCGCACAGAAGAGGCCAAACTTAGCTATATTATCCGCGATCATGACCGCGAGAAATTCGAAGACCGCAAGGACTTTATCGAGGAATGTGCTAAGAAGATGAACGATAGGTATGGCGAAGGAACGGTGAAGGTGGAACTGAAAGATCAATACTACAATATGAAAGAGAAGATTGATCCGAACATGCACGTGATAGAGATTGTGCTGCAAGCCATGCAAGAAATCGGCATATCGCCGAAAGTAGAACCTATTCGCGGCGGTACAGATGGCGCACAACTGAGCTTCCGCGGACTTCCGTGCCCCAATATCTTTGCAGGCGGCGTAAATTTCCACGGCCCCCACGAGTTCGTTTCCGTGCAGGTAATGGAGAAAGCAGTAGACGTTATCATAAAAATTTGTGAGATAACGGCAGATTACGAAGACTAAATAGCATTTCTCCTCCCGTCCTCTCCTGAAGAAAGGAACTCGGCTTGTTATGTATAGGCTTACTCTATCTCTTTGGGAGAAGGCAGGGAGAGGTCCTTTCTCAATATGGCAGACCTCCCTAACTTGATTAAAGATTTGGCACTGATACTGGTAGTTGCCGGTGCTGTTACATTGATATTCAAGAAGCTCAAGCAGCCTCTTGTACTCGGATATATAGTGGCCGGTTTCCTCGTATCGCCCAACATGCCCTACCTTATGTCGGTTGTCGATAAGAAAGACATACAGACTTGGGCCGACATTGGCGTGATATTTCTGCTGTTCTCCATGGGCCTCGACTTTTCATTCAAGAAAATTACCAAGCTGGGCATGTCGCCTTTCATTGCCGTAACCACTATTCTGTTGACGATGCCCATACTGGGTTACGCTGCAGCCACCTGCTTCGGGTGGTCTCACATGGAGGCGATTTTCCTCGGAGCCATATTTGCCATTTGCAGCAGTACTACCATTATATATAAGACGCTGACCGACCTAAAACTTAAACAACAACGCTTTGCGAACATCGTTCTTACGGTGCTGGTGCTCGAAGACGTAATTTCGATTGTTCTGATGGTAATGCTTTCGGCTCTTGCCACAGGCAAAGATATGGAAGGAAGCGAGATATTAGCCATCATTTTGAAGATTGTATTTTTCATTGTGCTATGGTTTGTCGTAGGTATATTCCTCATTCCGTTGCTTCTCCGTAAGATGCGAAAGCTCCTTACCAATGAAATATTGCTCATTGTTTCGTTGGCCTTGTGCTTCTTTATGGCCATTCTATCGTCGAAAGTCGGCTTTAGCAGTGCTTTCGGCGCTTTTATCATGGGTTCCATTTTGGCCGAAACAGTAGAAGGAGGTAAGATAATTAAGGTGGTAGATCCGCTGAAAGACCTATTCGGGGCAGTGTTTTTCGTATCGGTAGGTATGCTTGTCGATCCGCATGTACTCATACAATATGCTCTGCCGATACTGATTATCGTGATACTGATTATCGTAGGACAGGCCATTTTCGGTACGTTTGCTTTCCTGTTGAGCGGACAGTCGCTGAAAACAGCCATGCAGTGTAGCTTTTCTATGGCGCAGATCGGTGAGTTTCCTTTCATCATCGTATCATTGGGACTCTCGCTGGGCGTTATCGGAGAATTTATGTATCCCGTAATCGTTGTAAGCTCTGCAATCACGACATTCTTTACCCCTTACGTTATCAAAGCATCCATCCCTTGCTATAACTTCATAGAACAACGACTGCCAAAACGATGGATCAAGCTGCTGAACCGGCAGACAATGGGCGAGGAAAACGATACGAACAGCAATAATTACTGGCGTAACCTGCTCGTTCCGATGGTACGGCAGACAGCCATCTATATCGTGCTCACCATTGCCGCGATAGTAATGATGTTTTCTTTCTTCTTACCGTTTGCACGGCATTTACTATCTCGTGAATGGGCCAATATCGTAACCGGACTGCTCACATTGTTCCTCATTGCCCCCTTCCTAAGGGCCATTATCGTAAAGAAAAATCACAGCAAAGAGTTTAAATATCTATGGGGAAAGAGCCTGAAGAACCGTCCTACACTCGTATTTACCATCGTAATACGCACTTTTATTGCGATAGGTTTTATCTTTTACATATTAAATTATCTGAGCAATCTGTCGCTTGCACTGATAACAAGTATTGCCATCGGAGCTATCATCCCCATGATTTTATCGAGGAGTTTGAAGAAACGAAGCATCAAGATAGAACGTATATTCATACAAAATCTCCATTCAAAGGAAATAGCCGCTACAGTTTTGGGACATCGACGGCCATTATATGCCACTCGTCTACTTGATCGAGACGTGCATATAGCCGAATTCGAAGTGCCCGAAAACAGCACGTGGGGTGGTAAAACGTTAAAGGAACTCAATCTAAGAAGCCGTTTCAGGGTACATATAAGCAGCATTCTCAGAGGAAAACAGCGACTTAATATTCCTAATGGAGATACCGTTATCTTCCCTTTCGATAGGATTGAAGCCATCGGTAATGACGAACAACTCACGACATTCAGTAAATCTTTGAGCAATGACATCTATCCCGACGATCCGGAAATAGAAAAGAGAGAGATGAAACTCAGGCAGATGATTATCAAAAGCGATAGTCCTTTTATCGGTAAGACACTTGGCGAGAGCGGCATCCGTGATAAATACAACTGTATGGTAGTGGGCGTGGAAGAAGGTCAGGAGAACCTTACAATGATTACACCTTCACGAAAATTCGAAAAAGGAGATATCATTTGGGTGGTAGGAGAAGAGCAATCATTAGCCGCCTTAGGTATCTCTTAAGCCGACATTCTTACTCGGAAAGCTGCATATTCGGCAATTTCGGCATTAATACCACTGCACAGCATTGCTGTAACCGCTGCGTTTATCGTATTTCAAAGCATCGGTCAATGTTGCCGCATTGCATCGGAAAGTAAAATTATAGCTTGTGTAAGGCGCAAGTACAACCTGACAGCTCATATTGAAGCAGTGCAGGTCGCGCTGAAGAGATGCCGTGGTCATGCTCATTGCATGGTTCTCGAAATCGTAACCGGATGAGAAACTAATGTTCCATCCATCACTAATACGCAGGTTTCCACTAACGTTAAGCGTTTGCGTAAACTTATAAGGATAGCGCATTTTGTCGTAGTTGAATTTGCGTACATCGGTATTCTCACGCATCGTAATGCCGTAACCGATTGTCAAAGACCACGGCATGGAGAACTTCATGTAGCCGTCATCATCGGTTTCGGCCTTTCCTCCTCCGCTCTTTTTCTTGGCACCGCGTTGACCTTCTATCATATCCTCGTCTACGTTGCTCTCAATATCTGTGTCAACCCCTTCTTCGTCTTTGCGATTACGTTTCTTATTGCTATCGTCTTCGGCAGTACTGCCACCGAACAGTTTCTTGAGTTTTTCCGGCGTTAGTGTGAACGATATATTCTGCGACATGCCTAGGAAACGCCCGAAACGCCCATAGCTCCATTCGGTTCGGTTGCCCACATACGGTACTCCGTCTGCCCCTACTTCGTAAGCATAAGTAGCAAACACGGCATTCATATTAAAGGTATAATTCTTCCACCACTTCAGGCGAATGTTCATACTGAGGTCGCTCCATGGCTTTTCTTTTGCCGCCATATTATACGACATTGCCATACCGAGATTATCGATAATACTGATTTTCTTAAATCCGGTAGAATCCTTATCCGATCTCACCTTCATTTCAATATTGTTATCGATACTGAACGATACGCTTCCGGTACGCCCGCGCCCCGGAACACCATACAGTCCGCTTCGATAAGGAGAATACTCAACAAGCGATACATTGCCATCGGCATCTGTTTTCATATATGTATCATAATATCCATAGCGCCGTGCACCGAAATCCGGAGCATAACTGAAACTTACTTGCGGAGTTATAACATGGCGTATAGCTTGTATTTTATCACCGAAAATCTTACGGTTAGGCGTCCAGAATCCATAGAATTTAGTCGACATGGAAAGGCTGAGGTCCCAATTATAAATGTTATGAAATCCGTATGTAGTATCTGCCAATTCAACCTGACGGGCGGCATCCCACGAACGTTTGATCTTATTCGTATACATGCGATCGGTAAAGTTGAAGCTCGGAGTAACATTAATATAATTGAACAAGGTGAAGTTTCCGCTCAACGGAATACGATGTTGAAACCCGTTACGCCAATCTTTTATAAGATTTGAATGCAGGAAACGATCCTCCTTTGTACTAATAGAATTGGAGAATTGTCCGGTATAACTCACCGAAATCTTTTCATACCAACGTTCGTTCCCCGCAGCATGTTTACGCTTAAACGGATAGAATCGACTAATACTGATATTCAGATCAGGCAGCGTCATTGCAAGAGAAGAGTCGCGCATATTTTGAGATAAGTTGGCTGTACTGCTAAGCGACATGCCGATACTGGAAAATGTAGTGCTCCAACTTACCGAGGATGTTCGCGTACTCTGCGTCATAGTCTGTGGATTGTACAAACTCGAAAGGTTGTTACGTTCATAACTCGACGATGCATAATTTACACTTGCCGAGAAAGAACTGTAAGGATTAGCCTTGGCATCCTGCCGATGACTCCACTGTAACTTGATACTCTTCTGCCGACTGTAATCGGGTAATCCTTTGTCACCCGTTTTGGTATCTTGATAACTGAATAAGAAACTACCGCTGTACCTGTACCGTTTATTGTAATTAGATGCGGCAGATAAGCCCCACGAACCTTTGGTGTAAATCTCTCCGAGGAGCTTTAAATCCCATTTGTCGCTCATAGCAAAGTAGTAACCGCCATCGCGCAAATAAAATCCCCTATCCTGTTCATCGCCGTAAGTAGGCATGATAAAACCGCTCGAATAGCTCTTTGTGAACGGAAAAAAGCCGTAAGGGATAGCCAAGGGCAACGGTACATCGGCGACAACCAAATAGGCAGGCCCGAACACAACATCCTTTCCCGGGCGCACTTTAGCTCTTGAAAGCGCGATATAAAAATCGGGATGCTTCTTGTCGCAAGTGGTGTATCGACCATGTTGCAGGAATATATCGCCATCCGCATTACGCTTCGACAACTGACTGCTTAAGAAACCATCCTGTTGTTCGGTATAAACATTTTTAATCAATCCCTTTTTAGTCTTGAAATTAAATGCCATCGTGTCGCTTTCATAGCTATCCTTCCCCATCTTGAACTGCGGTGTACCTTCCAATTTTCTCGATGCAGTGTCTTTAATAGCACCTGTTGCGTACACTATATTACTGTCGAGATTGATATAGATTTTCTCGCTTTTCAAATCCATCTGTTCGTATTTCACGCTTGCATCGCCGTAAAGATACGCCGTTCTCGTCTTGGCATCGTAAATCATCGAGTCGTTCGACGCATATTCCACCGGTGCCTCCAATCCGTTTGCCTTAAGTCTGTTAAGGGAATCCAAGCGGATGGAGTCGTCTATCTGCTTGTTATGTCGGAAAATAGCGAGCTGAAGAGAGTCCATCGTCATTGTATCTACCGCCGGTCTTTCCATAGAATCCGGTGCGATGCTGTCGTTTCTGATAGAGGTATGTACCTTACGTTTTTTCTTGAAAAAAGGTACATTTGCATCTGCCACCACAAAGACAATGGCGAACAACAGCAAAAATATGACCGATTTACTTCTCATATAGTGTGCAAAATTACTTAATTAAAAGGTAATTAGCGAGCGATTTCTTTATTTTAACTTTTATGTAAAATCCCCTTTCTTCCATACCGAATTTCCACTGAAAATAATCGTTATTCAAACATTTCTGCCCATTTTCTGAAACGGGCTACACCGTCTTCTCCGAATTTCGATATACTTTTCAGCGCCTCCTCCATCGTCTTTTCACGGTCAAGATGTGTCTTCGAGAAAAATTTATCGGCATAGCAGATAATCTGTTCCTCAATTGTTTCGGGCAGAAAATCCTGATGCGGAAGAGGTAGATTTTGCTGTTCAATCTGCTCTTTGGTGATACCGGCTCCGGTATGCCGTTCACATACCCGTGCATGCCGTTCGTATCTTTCGCTGCGAAGCATCTCTGCACCAATCCTGCCATGACAGATATACGGCACTGTTCCGAAGCATTGTATGCTCGGCGCATTACATCTAACGATGCCAATATCGTGGAGCATAGCCGCCTCTTCCACAAATCTACGGTCGGCATGCAGTTCGGGATGTCTATCTACAATATCCAATGCCTTGTTGCACACCGCACTACTGTGGGCAACAAGAATATTACGCAACTGCGTATTTTTATCGTAATATTTATCGATAATCGCCTGATAATCCATTTTTGTTATCGGTAAAAAACAAAAAATGCACAGTAAACAATGCATATTCATGGCATTGTTACTGTGCACTTCATATCATGTCCGGTCAATTAATTCTGCTCTCTCTCGATATAAGCAATAGTATCTCCCTTGCTTACTTTCGATCCCTGTTTGGCATTAATCTCCACAAGTTTGCCTCCCAAAGCCGCAGGAATTTCCACAAACTCGCCCCACGGCGCCTGAATATAGCAGAACACATCGCCTTCCTTATACTCCTTACCGATGAAAGGCTCTACAGACGGCGCACATTCACCCTCGCCATTGAACTCCCAGAACAGCTGTCCCTTCACGGGAGCCACTATCGCATCGGCCTTTGCATGCTTGAAAGCGGCAAGTTGTTCGGGCGACAGTTTACTGCCAAGTTTCTCGTCTTTAGCCTTTTGCAGGTCGGCAAGGAAGTTTTTCTTGGCCTGTCCGCTCTTATAATTACGATACTGTTCGGGATGCATGGCAAGCTCGAAGAGCTCTTCGTCATCCTGTCCGTACTCCCAACCATTCTCGTCCATCTCTTTTCTGAAGTCATCGAGAGCATTCTTGAGCAGCGTATGAGGATCGGCATCCGTAAATTCTCGTCCTTGTTGTTTGGCAAGCTCCACAAGCTCGGGCGCAATTGTACCGGGCACCTTACCGCTCTTTCCTAAAATCATTCCCCACATAGAGTCGTCCATCATTACGAACCTTCCCTTGCCTTGTTCCATGGTAAGGAGGTTCATCAGGGCAATGTTCTTGGTATATTGAGAGAAAGGCGTTACCAATGGAGGATAGCCCACGCGAGGCCAAACATAAGTTACTTCATCGAAAAGTTTCACGAGCATATCATCCATCGACAGCTCCTCCTCGCCTTTCTTCTTACGCAGATTGTTGATAGTATTCTTGATTGGTCCCAGATCAGACATCATACTGCCCATCATACCGCCCGGTAATCCGCAACCAAGGAGCAGCGACGACATTATTTTATTACCCGGATTAATGAAATAACCCAGCCACTCATCGATGAATTCCTGCGTAAGTGCGCGTGCTTTCATATAAGCATTCATATTGATTTCGGGCACATCGAAGCCTTCGTTCTTCAGCATACTCAGCACAGATATGATATCCGGATGCACCTTACCCCACGACAGCGGTTCCATAGCCGTATCTATAATATCGGCACCATTATTGCATACTTCGAGAATACTTGCCATAGAAAGCCCGGGGCCCGAATGTCCATGATACTCGATAATAATATCCGGATGCTTCTCCTTAATCATTTTGGTAAGTTTACCCAGAAATGCCGGCTGACCTATTCCGGCCATGTCTTTCAGACAGATTTCCTCCGCACCAGCCTCTATTTCCTGATCTGCAATCTTCGCATAATATTCCAAAGTGTGCACCGGAGAGGTCGTAATACAGAGAGTTCCCTGCGGTGTCATCCCTGCCTCTTTGGCCCATTTGATACTTGGAATAATATTACGCACATCGTTAAGCCCGTCGAAGATACGCGGAATATCCACTCCTTGGGCATGCTTTACCCTGTACATCATAGCCCGAACGTCGTCCGGAACCGGATACATACGCAGTGCATTCAAACCGCGGTCGAGCATATGCGTCTTTATCCCTACCTCATTGAAAGGCTTGCAAAAAGCTCTTACTGCATCGTTAGGGTTCTCTCCCGCCAACAAGTTTACCTGTTCGAAAGCCCCGCCGTTAGTCTCCACACGGGCAAAACATCCCATATCGATAATTACCGGAGCAATGCGTTCCAACTGATCCTTACGAGGTTGAAACTTACCCGAGCTCTGCCACATGTCCCGATATACGAGACTGAACTGAATTTTCTTCTTCATATCGTAATTATTTTTTATTTCTTCGCATAATAACCGCCTGCAAAATTAGACAAAAAAATCCGAAATTCTCCCCATACATATCTTTTTTTATGATTTAAAAACCTAAGTTCAAAACAAGAAAATGATATGGATATAGCTGCAACCCCATTTTTATATTTCACTGCAACCGCATATAAAAGCGCAAAGAAAATAAATATTCATATATTCACAACCGCCTCTCCTCATCATTGCAAAGCACTGTTAACCAACGAAATATATCTGTATTTAACACGACGGCATGACATTAAATAACAATAAAGCCTACACATTCATCTCTTGGAAATATCACCTATGCTTCATAGCACGATGGTGTATGCATCATAGAAAATAGATGTAAGAAAGATATGAAAGAAAAACATGCATGATTTTTCTTTCATATC
This sequence comes from Hoylesella oralis ATCC 33269, assembly GCF_000185145.2. GTDB lineage: Bacteria > Bacteroidota > Bacteroidia > Bacteroidales > Bacteroidaceae > Prevotella > Prevotella phocaeensis. The sequence continues at coordinate 1,286,894 of NZ_GL833119.1, read as the reverse complement.
ATCAGCTAAAATATGCCAATAATCCTTTAATAATCGGCAATCTCCTTCTATTATGATGATACGACAGCAAAATAAAGAAACCACTCTGGCGGGCGTAGAAAGAAGATATTCTGCATTAATAAAACGGTATCAGAACTCAAATCCCAAATTTATATAGAAACAAAGTCGTTTGGTTTTGCTCGACCAACCCAATGTTGCACCCAGCGGACCGAGCATGCTATCGTAATAATACGACAACTGCATACCTGCTTTCGGTCCATGACCGAAAAGGTTCTTCAATGCTTTACCGTCTTCATACCCCGCCAATTTCAGAAGTACATAGTTGTTTTCGGTCAGTCTTTCCTGCAAAGTCAGCTGCAAAGCCATAAACTTATCTTCCACACGTTCTATATAACCTACGCCTGCAAAAGGCAAATGCCGACAGTCGAGATAATGGCCGAACCACTCGCCCCCTATTACCGTTTTGACCGGTGCCGGTGCATTATTGCCGAAAACCAGCCGGCCGTAAACCATAGGTTGTAAAGTAAGTCGCGAAAAAAGCGGAAAACACATGCGCCACATGGCATTAACGGCGTGAATACCCGCATGATGATTGTACTTGATAAAGTTATCTGTATAATAACCGTAGCCGGCATGAAACTTAGCTCCTCGTACAGGGAAATTCCATTTATTTTCCGAATTATAGTCTACATCCGCCCGATACGTCAGATAATGGGCATCGTCCAATCCCCTATCGGCATTCCATTCTCCGCTGCCGACATCGAGCAGTATATTACTGAAATGGTAATAATCCCACCGCAATCCTAATTTTATATTAAAGTTGCGTATATTGAACTCGAGAGGTACAAGGTCGGCCGTGTGCTGATTATAGGTAATATTCGCCTGACGTTTCCCCTTTTCGTTCACATTGATATCGTTATGACGGAAGATATACCCTACAGACATTTTTCCCAAAGCCCAAGGACAGAAGTTCAGATGGGCCTTAAACATGATACGTTTGCCCAGTCTTAACGTCACATCGGTATACATCGGCATGCGTGTTTTTAACAAAAACTCCGAATTGACCTGCAATGCAACCATCTCTTCCGTATCGAAACGTACCCCGAGAGCTACCTGATTTCGTCTTTTTTCCTTAGCCGTAACAATTACATCGTAGCCTTTTTCATACGCATTATACACATAGTCGGCATCGCTATAGAACAGGTCGTCATGCATAGAGGTTACCATTTGGTCCATTTCTGCCGGCGAAATACTGTCCCGTTCAGCCAAACGATATTTCTTCTTCAATAACTTTTCGTCTGCAGGAGCTACGTTTACAAAACTTATACTATGCAATTTTACCTTATCGGCAAACGGTTTCTCATGTCGCAATGCTATTTTCGGAGGCATGAAATCTAACTCATAGCCCAACTGTTTCTTCAGAGCGACCAACTCGTCCCAATGCTTCATGGCCGCTTCTTCGCCCCTGCGTATCAACGTATCGATGGCCGCAACGCTGAAACTTGCTGCAGAATATCCATGCGTATCGGCATGTATGAGCACATCGGTATTAGCTATATTCTCGCTATATTTATTTTTACAGTTCACATCTACTATTTGTCCGAGAATTGCACTGCCGCTGTTCAGTTCGTCGGCAGTCTTGGGAGCTCCCTGAACCACAACACCTATCACCACATCGGCACCCATCTGTCGGGCCACGTCCACAGGGAAATTATTGCGCAGTCCGCCGTCTACAAGCACCATATCTCCTTTCCGTACCGGCGAGAATGCCCCCGGAATAGACATACTGGCACGCATGGCTTCGGCAAGCACGCCGCTATGGAAAACATATTCGGTATTATCAACAATATCTGTCGCCACACATGCAAACGGAACAGGCAACAAATTAAAATCCACAGAGTCGCGATAACCGGCCGTAAGTTTGGCAAACAAGCGGGCAAGGTTTTTACCTTCGATGATGCCTCCTGCCATTTTAACTGTATTATTGGCAATCGAAAGGTCTCTCGAAAGGAAATAAGTATTCTGCCGTTTACGGTCGGCAAGGCTTTGATGGATAGGATCTGTCTTATCCGAAAGCAGGAAAGACCAGTCTTGCATGTGCACCATAGAGTCTAAACATGTGGCATCATAACCTATTGCATACAATCCGCCAACAATAGAACCCATACTTGTGCCCGTAACGATATCTACCGGTATGCCGGCTTTCTCTATTACCTTCAATGCACCGATGTGCGCCATGCCTTTGGCACCGCCGCCGCTCAATACCACTGCCACCTTTTTACGTGGCATTTGCTGTGCCGTTGCAGAGATTGTTAACAGTGCTGCCACAGACAACGTAACAAGACAATTTCTTCCTTTCATAAAAAATCCAATCCGTAAATAAAAGCATTCTGCCTGCCTCGTGCAAACAGTTTGTACAAGACAGGCAGAACGGCTAACGGTTATTTCTCTATGCTATGGTTCATCAGCCTATGCTTGGCAAGCTCCTCATACTTTGTTCCCGTGCGGCCGAAATTGGCATAAGGATAAATACTGATGCCGCCCCTCGGCGTGAAATATCCCGTTACTTCTATATATTTAGGCTGCATCAACCGTATTAAGTCCTTCATAATGATGTTCACACAATCTTCGTGGAAGTCGCCATGATTACGGAAACTGAAGAGATAGAGCTTCAGACTCTTGCTCTCAACCATCCGTTCGCCGGGAATATACGAAATACGTATCTCCGCAAAATCGGGTTGCCCGGTAATCGGACAGAGCGATGTAAACTCGGGACAGTTGAACTGTACCCAATAATCATTGTCGGGATGTTTGTTCAAAAAGGTCTCTAAAACCTCGGGAGCATAGTCTGTTCGGTACGTCGTCTCGGCTCCCAAAGCCTGCAATCCTTCGTCTTTTCTTGCTTCATCCATACGCTGTCAGATATTAAAAATACGCAACACGTTGTAATTAATGCCCTCGTCGTACACATCTTCTCCCTCGTGTTTCTTCAGTGCATGCACCACCCTGATGGTAACAGGCAATACTATAATCTCGTAAACCGTCTTCAATACCACCTGCCAAAGCATCAACAAAGGCAGTTCACCGGCAGGAACAACGCCCGAAAGCGCCAAGGGAAAGAAGATCAGAGAGTCTATACTCTCGCCTGCAACGGTGCTTAAAATGGCACGTGCAGAGAAGTTTTTACCTTTAGATGCTATCTTCATCTTGCTCATCACGTAGGCATTGGCAAACGAACCCGCAAGAAAAGCCACGAAAGAAGCCAAGGCTATGCGCGGTGCAAGTCCGAATACGGCGTGGAAACCGGCATCATTCGTCCAATAAGAGGCCCCGGGAATAGCATCACAGATGGCTCCCAAGGCCACGAAAAAGAAGTTCATCGCAAATCCAGTCCATATCAATAGGCGCGCTTTGCGGTATCCCCACACCTCACACACGCAATCATTGATAATATAAGATACGGGGAACACGATCAATCCGCCCGTAAGACTGACGGGACCTACTGCGATTTGCTTTGTTTCAAGTACGTTTGCAGCAATGAGGCAAACGCAAAAAAGAATGCTGAAAAGCATGAACAGCACACTTACATTCTGTTTGTTTTTTTCCATTTTCTTGTTTTTAAAGAGGTTTACCAAGCACTCTATTCACTAAAAAGTATGCAAAGATACTTAATTTTTATGACATTTAAATGCCGTTTTACGGAAAAACATTAATTTTGCTCCTCACAGTTTAAATTAACAGCATTATATGAAAAGACTTTTTTCTATCATGGCAGCCGCAACAATGGCTGTTTCCATACAGGCTCAAAATGCCGATTATGTAATCTCAGGTACCACACCCGACAGCATTAAAAAGGTGTATGTTATCACCAATCTTAACTTTGATCAGCAAGACAGCGTGGCTGTCAATGGCGGAAAATTCCAGCTATCGGGCAAGAAACCGGTCAATTCGTTCATCACGATAGGCTACGATCGCGAACACATGGCTACGGTTATCAACGACTATACCCCCATTACAATCAACTTAAAAAACAATTTTGTAACGGGTTCTGTGCAGAACGTACAATTCGTAGACCTGCAGAAAGAACAACAGAAGCAGGATGCAAAGCTTGCAGAACTATATTCTGATTGGCAAAAAGCGAGAAAAGACGAGACTATAGAGGCTCAAACCAAGAAGAAAACACTTGAGAAACAGATGGATGACATACAGTTCGGACAAATAGAAACCATACTGAAATTTGCCAAGACGCACAGTAATAGCGTGGCTCCTGCATTCTATTTGAGCCAAATAGCAAACTCCCTTGACTACGACCAGCTTAATTCAGTGCTCGATAACACAACGGCTTATTACCATCACCCGTTGATGCAACAGGTCATTGCATTAAAACAAGCACTCGCAAAACGTCGTCCCGGTAGTGCTTTCACCGATCTCTCCATGGAAGATATGGACGGAAATCCCGTGAAACTCAGTAACTGGGTGGGCAAAGGAAACTATGTGTTGGTAGACTTCTGGGCCTCATGGTGCGGACCATGCCGTATGGAAATGCCCAACGTAGTAGATGCCTATAAGCGCTATCACGCCGCCAAGGGCTTCGATGTGGTAGGTGTATCGTTCGACTCGCAAAGAGATGCTTGGAAAAAAGGCGTAAAAGACCTCGGCATGGAGTGGCACCAAATGTCGGATTTAAAGGGATGGAAGAGTGCCGCACAAACAACATACGGCATCAATGGCATACCTTCGAACATATTGGTCGATCCACAAGGCAAGATTGTAGCCTCTGACTTACGCGGCGAAGGGCTCGCTGCAAAACTGAAAGAGATATACGGTTACTAAACCGAACCATACACAGGAGCGCGGAAGACCACTTTACGATCTTCCGCGCTTTTATCAAACAGCATTCATAAATGCAATCTATATTTCGGAAATAACGATTGCACACATAGCCGAAAAATTTCTGTTGCTCCAATTATCCTTAACAAATATCGTTATTATACACACCATCTATACGGCATAGACAGTATTTCTATCAAAGATATTTCATATATTTTCGACCTTTTCATCCCCCCATCGTAAACTCTCTTTCTTTCTATCGCCGGCAATCCATGTACTTTACATTTCACACAAAGAGAAAGCAAGAGAAAGGTTAAACCACCAAATAGCCGATATAGCCGATAAAAAGAACGATGAGGACCGCACCCTCACACCGCGACAGAGTGTACTTGGTAAACGAGAAAAGCCATAACAGCAACACGGAAAGTATCATCATCGTAAGGTCTATACTCGTTATGCCTTCTATCTGCATCGGGGTAATAAGGCCGGTAATGCCCAAAATAAAAAGAATATTGAATACGTTTGAGCCAAGTACATTACCGATGGCAATGCCGCTTTGCCCCTTTTTAGCAGAGACGACACTGGTGGCAAGCTCGGGTAAAGACGTACCTCCGGCCACAATCGTAAGCCCTATAACGGCATCGCTCACACCGAGTGTACGAGCTATCTTAACGGCTCCATCTACGAAGATATTGCTCCCAAAAATCAAACAGGCTAATCCGAGCAATAAAAACAATACGGATTTCAACATCGAATAGTTCTTTTTCAGGCTTTCATCGATATTTGTACCACTTTTAGCTCCCCGCAGCGTAACATACATAAACACGATAAAAACGCCGAAGAGTATAGCTGCATCCGTCCGAGACAGACTTCCATCGAAACAAAACAGCAATAGCAGTACCGACGAAAGCAGTGCAAAAGGTACGTCTTTCTTTACCGTAGAACGCAATATGGTTATGGGTGCCACCACTGCAGCCATACCCACAATGAGCAAGGTATTAAAAATATTGGAACCCACCACATTGCCTACGGCCAGATCGGGCGTACCCTTGATGGCCGAAACGAGACTCACACAGAACTCAGGCATCGAAGTACCCATCGCAACAACGGTAAGTCCGATGATTACTTGTGGCATATTCATCTTTTCGGCAAGCCCTACGGCACCATCGGTCAGGCGATCCGCCCCCCACAACACCAGCACAATGCCGGCTACAACCAACACAATATTTAAAACAATCATGATGCAAAGTTACGAAAAAGGCTCTGAACTGCAGACGTCAACGCGTGGAATTATCGATATTACAAACATTGATGCTTGTACAATCCAAGAAATTTGAGTACATTTGCAATAACAAATCACTCAGCAAAATGATACTTGCAAGATTAGAAGACCGCAAACGTTACGAACATGCACACCCGCTATTGAAAGTGTTATTCGACTTTTTGGAGACACACAACCTGCAAGATGCGCCGACAGGCAGGATCGATATTGCCGGCAACGAATTGTTCATCAACGTAAGCGAAATAGAACTGAAACCGAAAGAAATACAACCTCTTGAAGTACACCGCCGCTATTTAGACGTGCAGATACCGCTGCTTCGGCCCGAAGTGATGGGATGGAGCCCGCTAAAATCATTGCAAGAGCCCGACCGTCCGTTCGATTCGGAAAACGATTATGCACTATACACCACTCCTGCATCGGTCTACTTCACCGTAAATCCGGGCGAGTTTACCATCTTCTTTCCGGAAGATGCTCATGCTCCGATCATCGGCTCGGGCATACAACGCAAGCTTATTGCCAAAATAAAACTATAAGACGTTGTGTCAAAACGACGCGTTTACCATCTTATAACTTTCTATTTATCAACAACATAACCTTTCTCTTTCGTGTCAACACGCAAAGGAGTATTGCTTTACGGAGAAAAGTTTGTTATCTTTGCCGATGAACTTAAAAAACGATAGGATATGAAAAGATTGATAACAGAAAGTGCAACCAAGATTATAGTTGCCATAGGAATGATAGCAATATTGGTATTTGTAGCTGCACCGCACAATGGTAGCAAACCTCACACAGCAACCAAGAGTGAACAACAAATGATGGCTAAAATGCAATGGTTCTTTGTAAGAACCTCGCCTACAGTGGTGGTAAACAGTCAGGAAAAAGCCGACTCGATACTGCGAGAGCGCGGGCGTTTGTGGCTCGCTGCCAATAAAAACGAATGGAAACAGGACGAGGCAGCGAAATGAGAAAACATTAAGACATAGAATAAATGGTTGTGTTGTTTGAGCACTTAGTGTACCTCAAACAACACAACCATTTACTTGATGCCTCTATTATATAGCATCCTGACTCCTAACTTGATAGCTGTTTACTTATCAGAAGTATCAAGCCGGTCTTGTACATTGTCGCCCTCGGTCGGCGCAAGCGCAGCTTCAAAATCGGTAATACCGTTCTTTACAAGAATATTATACCATTGCAACAGTTTCTTGATATCGCTGTCGTGTACCCGATCTTGATCGAAATCGGGCAACACTTCGGCAAAATATTTGCGCAATTCCTTGCTGCTTGCTTTCTTATAATTAAATGTAGCCTCTTTAGACAGTTCCTTTTCACCCAATTTCTTGAGCACCTGCCACAAAGGAACATCGTCGGCATCGGTGTAAATGGCAATGTCTCCCAAGCTCGTCACACGGTCTGTAGCGAATGCGGGCATACGTTTACGGGCCTCATCCAAAGATTCTACAATAAGATTCATTTTACCTCTCGACACTAATCTATACAATCCGGGCTTGCCGGCAATTGAAAGTATTGTTTCCATTCTTAATGATTTGTATTGTTTATCTGTTTCAATATATTGCTTATTTGAATATTCACGTCGCTCTCGCCGTTATTTACGATTTCGAAATCAGAAAGTTTCAGCATTTCTTCCTGTGCCATCTGGCTGTTGATCCATGCCAATGCCCGAGTGCGAGAAATACCGTCTCGTGCCATTACACGTGCCACTCTGGTCTCTAAAGGAGCCGTAATGCAAACCGCAAAATCGAAATGCGTGCGTCTGAAAAAGCCGGATTCGAAGAGTATAGCACTCTCTAACCAACAATATCCAGATGTTTCGAAGTCACTGGCCACGGCAGGATGCACAATATCATTGACTGCCTGTTTGTTCTGGTTCGATGCCAAAAGAAACTTGGCCAATACCGATTTCTGTAACACCTTATTTATATATACACCGCTGCCTACAAGATTTTTGAGCTTGCGCTGCAACTCTACCGATGTCTGCATAAGCCTCTTGGCTGCCTCATCGCAGTCGTAAACACGGATACCCCGCTCTTCGAGCAGTCGGCACACATGCGTTTTGCCGCTACCGATACCTCCGGTAATTGCGACTTTCGGACTATTTACCACAATAACGGCATATATTTGTTAGGAATTATAAAATCATATAACAGTACTATGTGCTACTGCTGTTCAACGACATAGTCTACTTTTGTTACGGAAAGTCGTGCATTTCTCACGTTATGAGGTACGCTGTTCAGATAAATTGTACACTTATCAGACGGATGATTTTCCAACTCTTTATAATCTGCTATTACACGAAATTCGTTGAATTTGATATACCGAAAAGCGCTGGCTCCGACATTGAATTTCACTGCAACGCGCCGAGGGAACGTGCGGAGTACTTTTCCTTGGGGCATATTGATAGCAGTTATAGGCACATCATAGCTCTCCTCCGTTAGAATATCGGGCGAAAGACGGATGGAAACTATGGCGGGGACTGCCTTTACACCGCGTATTTTCTTGAGATGAACTTTCCGGACAACGGTATCTTCGAAATTGGTTATGTTGACTTCTTCGGTAGATATATACCTTACGCTGTCGAGTATATCCTTGCTCGCATAAATAGTTACCACTTCCGGAGCGATATTTACAGAAGCCAGATAGTAGTTCTTGGCGGGTAAAATGCCACCGGAAATACGCACAGGAACCTGTTTTGACAGTCCGAAATTGAAATAAAAGTCTAAACGATCGGGTTTGATACCCGTGATACGCGATGAACCCGACAGCCGTTGATAGATCATTTTTTGTACATCGGCAATAGGAACAACACCTCTGCCTGAGTTTTTATTGGCGTAAGAAGCAAAGTTTATCGTAACCGGACGGATGCCTTCTCCGTAAAGATAGGGCAGAAAAGCGAAACCTTTATCACGTATGGTTACGCGTACGGTATCCTCTATCTCTGTCGTAATGACGGCATTCTTCGGAATGTTGACTAATTTGATGGGGACGGCAACTTCCTTTTCGTAGCTTTCATCGAGCGTCATCGACAGCCAAAAGGCCCCGCTGAGCGCGAGAAAGAACAAAAAAACGAGAAACTCCTTGTTCACAGAACTGAACAAGAAGTTCCTTACAAGTAATATGGCCCGTCTCAATTCAGCTTTCATTCGAACTTCTATGCCTTATTAGGTGCCTGAGACGATGCGTCTGCAAAGATGTAGTTTTTGTCTACTTCAATTACCACACCGCGGGCAATTTCTACTTCTACCTTGTTTGTACTCAAGTCGATATGCTTCACTTTACCGTAAATACCGCCGTTGGTAACAACCGATGAACCTTCCTGAAGCGAATTCTGGAAGTTACGGATTTCTTTCTGTTTCTTTTGTTGAGGACGTATCATGAAGAACCACATAATGACAAACATTGCCACAATCATGATTAACATACCCATGCCTCCGCCTCCTGCAGCGCCTTGTGCTGCCAATAACATTGTACTCATTATTTATCTGTTTGATTAATTATTTCTGATTACTTTCATTATTCTCCGGTTTCGGTACCGCCACATGTGCCTGACGTTGGGCTTCCATCGCTTTCATCATCTTGCCGGAATCTATTAGATAACGAGCAATTGAGTCGAGCATGCCATTTATATAGCCCCCACTTTTCGGCGTACTGTATAGTTTAGCCAGATCGACATACTCGTTTATCGTTACACTTACGGGTATATTGGGAAACGTAAGCATCTCTGCAATGGCAATCTGCATAATGACCACGTCCATATAAGCCAAGCGCGAAAAATCCCAGTTACGCGATGTTTCGCTCATATAATGCTGGTATTGGTCGGCATTGAGGATAGTAGCACGGAACAATTTGCATGCAAAATCCTTATCTTCCATATCCTTATATTCCGGAAGGAGCTCCTGCTTCGACTTGTTTTTGGGATCAAAACGCTTAATGGTTTTCAATACGAACGTATCTACAATTTCCTTGTCATCGTTCCAATAGAGGTTTTTCTCTTCGAGAATCGAGTCTATTTCCTCGTTCTCCTGTATCAATTGTTTATAAAGTTTGCGCCAAATTTCTCGGTCGGCTTCAAAAGAATTTTCTTCTGAAGCCATATATTCATTGTAAGCAGAGCTCTGTTCAATTTGGTTACACAGCTTGCGAATAAACTCCTTATCGTTATCCCACGTTAACTTCTGGTTCTCGATAAATTCATTCAACATTTTGTTTTCTTCCAATTGAACAGCAAACTTATTGAACGCAAACTTTGCATTAGGCATCTCGGTTCCCTCACGTTCTGCCCGTTGAGTAGCCACCTCTATACGCAAACGCTCTTCTTTCGTGATGGCAATAATAAGTTCGAGTAGATAATTATATAGATCGTATGACTTAGAAAGGCTGAAAAGAAGTTCCTTCTCGGCATTATCCATGTTTTTACTCCCATTCTGATAGTATGCATAGGTTAACTGAACTATCTTTATACGTATTAACTCACGATTAATCATTCTCCAATAATTTGTGTTTTAATAATGTAATTACCCTGCAAAAATAGTTGTTTTCAATCGAATATCCAAGAAAACATAAGCGATTTATACGTTTTTTAAGGGAAACTTTGCACAATCCGATAAAATCATTTAACTTTGCATCGCTTTTAAGCACATCAATGTAGAGTCGTTTCTCTGTGTGATGGTGAATTAAGGCAAATTGAATATTAATAAACTTAATTTAGAGTAACACATTATGAAAGAGATTAATGTTTCAGGTCAGAAGCGTGAGGACCTTGGAAAGAAAGCTTCTAAAGTACTTCGTAAAGAAGGATTGGTTCCGTGTAATCTTTATGGCGAAGCAAAGCAAGACGGCAAGCCGGTAGCATTGGCGTTTGCTTCTCCTATGAGCGAACTTCGTAAGATCGTTTACACACCCCATATCTATGTAATCAGACTTATCATCGATGGTGAAGAGCATACCGCTATACTCAAAGAGCTGCAGTTCCATCCGGTAACAGATGCTTTGTTGCATGTCGACTTTTTTGAAGTAAACGACCAGAAGCCTATCACTATCGGAATACCTGTTAAACTGGTAGGTCTTGCACAGGGTGTACGCGATGGCGGTCGCATGAATCTTTCTATCCGTAAGATCAACGTAACGGCTCCCTATCAACAAATTCCGGAGCATCTTGATATCGATGTTACCAAACTTACCATCGGTAAAAGTATCAAGGTGGGAGAACTGAGCTACGAAGGATTGGAATTAGCTACAGGAAAAGATGTTGTTGTTTGTTCTATCAAAATGACACGTCAGGCCGCTACAACCACTGTAACTGAGGCAGTGGACTCTGAAGAAGAAAAAGAAGAAGCATCGGCCGAATAATATAAATGCAGACCGTTATACAAAATATATCGGTCTGCATCGTTTATCAACAGTCTGTAAAATAGATGGATAAATATTTGATTTGTGGATTGGGAAACCCGGGAGACGAATATGTAGGTACCCGACACAATACAGGTTTCATGGTATTGGACGCTTTTGCGAAGGCGTCCAATATTGTTTTTGAGGACAAACGTTATGGTTTCGTCGCAGAAACAAGCCTCAAAGGGCGAAAGATAATCCTGCTGAAACCCACCACATTCATGAACCTCAGCGGCAATGCCGTACGCTATTGGCTCACAAAAGAAAACATAGATCAAAAGAGATTGCTTATAATTTCCGATGACGTTGCACTCCCTTTAGGAGCTTTCCGATTAAAATCGAATGGCAGCAATGGCGGACATAACGGGCTCGGACATATTCAACAACTTATCGGACAAGACTTCGCACGCCTCAGAATGGGTATCGGCAACGATTATCTCAAAGGCGGACAAACAAACTGGGTGCTCGGCCGATACAGTGAAGAAGATGTGAAAACACTCCATCCGAGTATCGATATAGCCGTAGAAATCATCAAGAGTTTCGTGTTGGCAGGTACCGACATTACCATGAATCAATTCAACAAGATTGGCAAAAAGCAATGAATAAAGAAGCCAGAATAGATAAATGGCTATGGGCAGCGCGTATTTTTAAAACACGGTCTGTAGCTGCCAATGCCTGTAAGAACGGCAGAGTAACCGTCGGCGGCATAAATGTAAAGCCGAGCCACACCGTAAAAGCCGGCGAAATCGTGTCTGTTAAGAAACCGCCGATTACTTATTCGTTTAAAATACTACAGCCCATCGAACAGCGCGTTGGTGCCAAACTCATTCCTGAGATATACGAAAACGTAACCGATCCCAAGCAATACGAGCTCTTAGAAATGAGCCGCATCAGCGGTTTCGTAGCCCGTGCAAGGGGCACAGGGCGACCTACTAAGAAAGACCGTCGTGCTATCGATGCTTTCATAGAACCCACAATGTTCGGCTTCGAAGAGCTACCTGATCCCAATGAAAACGACGAATACCCCCTGTAAAAACGGGTAATATTTCGCGAAATATTTTGCTTTTCATATATTTCTTTCTATTTTTGTAGCCGATAGAATTACAGAAGACCGGATTTCCCAATGAGAAATCCGAATGTTAAACTTAATAATTTCAAATATGAAAAAGATTATTTTTATGATCGCCATGCTGCTTTCGTCCGTAACAACATTCGCACAACACGAAACGGGTAGCCTCACTATTCAGCCTAAAGTGGGCCTAAACATTGCCAACTTTACCAATTCAGAAGGCGCAGATCCAAGATTTGGCATGGCAGCCGGAGCCGAATTCGAATATCAGGCATCCGATCTCATCAGCATCTCAGCAGGACTTCTCTATTCGATGCAAGGCGCTAAGGCCGACGTAACCATTGAAGGAACAAAAGCTAAGGGAACCGTCAAAATGGATTACATCAATATTCCCATCCTTGCAAATGTATATGTAGCCAAGAACTTCGCAGTAAAAGTAGGATTGCAACCCGGTTTCAACACCACAGATAAAATAAAGGTTACAGCCAACGGTATGTCCGCTGAAATGGATCTATCAAAGGTAGGATTAGAGTCGAAAAGTTTCGATCTATCGCTTCCGGTCGGTATTTCTTATGAATTTAACAACATCGTCATCGACGGTCGTTACAATCTCGGACTCACGGAAGTTGTGGAAGACACAGACAGCAAGAACAGCGTATTCCAATTTACCGTGGGATATAAATTCAAATTATAAATTAGAAATCCTAAATTAAGAATTATTGTACAACGTACAATAAGGAATTATAAATTAACGTGAGTTCATCAATTCACGTTAATTTAATGTTTTCTTTACTTTACCGTCATACCATTAAAAACAGAAGAGAACAATTAAATATCAAATGGTTAAAGTATATTTTTGTTGATGATATGACAGTAAATTCGTACAATAGAATAAGCTACATCATCGGCCCGCAAAAGCCTCCGCGCGGCGGTCTTCCCCCACCGAAGCCACCCGGACCGCCCCTGCGTCCGCCACGCCTGCCATCAGGAGGACCGAAATCAGGACGATGTTCTCCTCCACTCTTGCCACCGAAGATATTCAGACGGTAAATAACGTGCAGCATGGCGTAGCTATTGATACTGTTATATTCGGTATCGCTGCGCTGCATGGCATCGATCGTACGACTTAAATTGCTCTGTCGGCGTAAGATATCATAAAATTGCAAACTCAATGTAAGGGCTTTGCTGCGCAGGAAGGCCTGCGAAAATTGGGCATTCCACACAAGTTCATTAGTGTTTAACGAACGGTCGTTATAACCTCGGCGGCTGTTTTCGTGAATGTCTGTTGTAAGACTTGTACCCCACGGAGCCGTCAGGTTGATGTTCAATCCGTAAGAAAATTGCCACGTATCGAGATTGCTCGAGCTCTGCAACTGGTTGCGAGAGTGCACATAATTCAATCCTCCATCTAATTCAACCTCTAACCATGCGGTGCGAAAGCTGCCTGCCAAACGCTCACCGATGGTCAATGAACGGGTGACGTTTTTCTGTGAACCGGCCGTGCGATCAATACTTAAATAACCTACATAGTTGTTATAGCCCAGATTAGTAAAAGTATTGACATTCCAATAGCCGGCAGAATCTACAGACGTGTTGAACATGAATGCGCCGTTCAAGTCCCAGTTACCGTTGATATTTTCGGGCTGCGTAGTACGTCCACCCGTGGTCTCGTCGTATGTCACCTTATTGCTAATGCTATTACGAGTGGTACTGAAATTGAGATGTGCCATCATAGACCGTGCGTGGTTTTGGGTATAGTTATTGTAAAAGAAACGGAAAGTGTTGGTAAACGATGGTTTCAGCCCCGGATTACCCTTCGAAATATTCAACGGATCACTATCATCGGTAATGTCGAGCAGTTGTGTCATGTCGGGTTGCGATGTGGTTCCGCGATAATTGATGCGCAGATTACTCACCTCAGAGAAACGGTAACGGAAGTCGAGGGTAGGCGTAAAGTTGGCTACGGTACGCGTAGTATCTACGCTAACACCTTGGTAATTCTGTATAAAATGCGACTTCTGCGGCTGCAACATCACACCTATATTGAAATTAAATCTCTCTCGAATCATTCTGAACATCACTTCCAGTTCGTGCGTGTAGTTTTTGTATTCCGAATAACGACTCAAATCAGTATCGAGATAACTCTCATACGGACGGGGCAGACGCGAGAGGTACCCGTCCCAGTTACGGTAAGCAGGACTGATACCGGCAAAAAACTGTTCGCCCAGATTGCTGAAAGCGTATGTCGAGCGGTCACTCTTTCTGTAGCTATAGGCAAACTGATAGCTGAATTGAAGGAATGTTGCGCGCCACAAAGGCTCGCTATAAGTAGCCTTCGCACTGTAGTTCCAACTCTTCACGGGCATAAGATTGTAGCGGTTGGTCTGATAAGTAGAATCGTTGCCCAGCCTGTCTTTCACCTGATACAGGTGCACATTGCTCGCCGAAAAGCTCTTACTGTTGCTCTCACTGTAACTCCCATCAAGCCTCAACGTAACGTTTCTTCCCATATTTCCAAATTTGCGATTGTATTGCAGCATCCCCCCGAACTGCTTGTTACTGCTGTAAGTAACGGAATTATTGCTACGCAAGTTCACCATCAGACTATCGGCAGCCAACCTGTTTATAGATGCTACCGAGAGCGGATCGGCAACATAGAGGTACGGATCGGCGTTATACGAAGCCGACATACCCCATCCGCTGCCATCGTTAGTACTGTAACTCGCCGTCGGACGGAACATAATATCGGTCATACTGTCGGGTTGCCACTCCAATCTCATCTGCGCATTCCACCGGTTTCCGCGGGTATAACTCTGATTAAGACCGTTAGAAAACGAACCTACCGTGCTGACAAAGTTCTCCGAAGAACGCTTTGTACTTACATCGCCATCAGAATGATTCCACCTTACACTGCCGTCAATCTTCAGCTTGTCTTTCTCTTCATAGTTGAAATTCGTACCGATCATCTTGCTTGCATTGAGCCCATTGCGTCCTCGACCGAACCCTCCGCCTCGTCCGCCGAACCCCATATCGCCGGTATTATTGCCTCCTCCGAAGAGCATCACGCGGAACTTGCTGTTGAAATAAGCCCCCATAAGCCGTTCGGCATAGCGGTTTTTCGTGCCTAAAGCGAGGTCTACGTTCGAAAAAGTACCGTGGTTCATGCCCCGTTTCAATCCGAAATCGAGCACGGTCTGCTCGTTTCCGTCGTCTATACCCGTCACTTTCGACAAGTCGCTTTTCTCATCATAGGCTTTTATCCTGTCTACAATCGATGTCGGAAGGTTCTTCAGTGCCGTCTGGGTATCGCCTGTCATGAACTCTTTCCCATCAACTAATATCTTTTTCACCTCCTTGCCGTTCACCGTTATCTTGCCGTTATCGTCTATCTGTGCACCGGGTAGCCGCTTTACAAGTTCTTCCACCACCGATCCTTCGGGCGTCCTGTAGGCCGAGGCATTATATATAAAGGTGTCTTCTTTTACCGTTACTTTCATTGCCTGCCCCATCACGGTAGCTCCTTTCAGCATCACAGCATCGACCTTCATATCTATCGTGCCCAACGAAAGGTCTTTATCGGCCGCCAATTCTATCTGTTTAACCGTGGTAGAATAGCCTACACTCGATATCTTCAGCAGATATTTGCCGTTCTCTGGTGCCGTTATCCTGAATTTCCCGTTCTCATCAGAGATGGCACCGGTTACGAACGTGCTGTCTGTTTTCAGCAACTGCACGGTCGACTGCACCATTGCGTCTTTAGTATCTTTGTCAACAAGCGTACCCGTAATCTGTCTGTTCTGCGCCGACACCGCTACGAATGCCATCGCGAACAGCACCGCAAAGAGGAGCGTTCTTTTCATTTTATGTCGAAATTTCCTATATCCACATTTTATTAGATGGCTGAACGTCGGAATAGTTTAAACCGCACGATAAAAATATTTACGACGAATATTTTTTCTATCTGCATCTCATTTTTTTGCACATTTGCAGTCTTATGTGCGCAATCTGTAAGGAAATATTGCAGAAAACCTGCCATTTATGTTCCACGAAAGCATCTTTTTCGTATATTTGTCATCGTATTTTCTTACGTTCGAACGATTATGAAGCAGAATATCCTTATTTCCCCAAATCTTCAACAAGACCTTGCCGTTGCCATTTCGGAATGCGAACACGACCGTATTTTCGTGCTTACAGACACCGTAACTTACAAGAAATGCTGGCCCGCAGTATGTAATTTCTTCGTACTGAAGAACGCCCTGCCAATCGTAATCGGCGCCACCGACACGCACAAAGACCTGCAATCGCTCGCGCAGGTATGGCAGGCGCTTGCCGAAGGCGGTGCAACCCGCCACTCTTGTCTTATCAACTTGGGTGGCGGCATGGTAACCGATCTGGGCGGATTTGCAGCCTCTACCTTCAAAAGGGGCATCGATTTCATCAACATCCCCACCACCCTGCTGGCCATGGTCGATGCCTCTGTGGGCGGAAAAACCGGCATCAACTTCAACGGGCTGAAGAACGAAATCGGAACATTCTGCAATGCTCGCTTTGTTATTCTGAATACTGAATTCCTGCAAACGCTCGATCATAAGAACATATACAGCGGATATGCCGAAATGATCAAGCACGCACTCATCAGCAATCAAGCCATGTGGGCGCAGCTGATAGGCTTCGATATCGCCGACAGAGACCTCGAACAACTGCAACAGATGGTTGCCGAATCGGTAAAAGTTAAGGAAACAATAGTAACAGAAGATCCGCTCGAAAAGGGTATCCGTAAGGCATTAAATCTCGGACATACCTTCGGACATGCCTTTGAGGCGTGGTCTCTCCGTCGTAGACCTATACTCCACGGCTACGCGGTGGCCTACGGACTGGTTTGCGAGTTGTATCTAAGCGCTGTAAAAGCCGGCTTTCCCACCGATAAAATGCGACAGACCGTTAATTTTATCAAGGAATATTACGGTAAGTTAGACTTTACGTGCGACGACTATGCCGAACTTATCGAACTGATGCACCACGATAAGAAGAACACAACGGGCTCTATCAACTTCACACTGCTAAGCGATATCGGAGAAATAAAAATCGATCAAACGGCCACGGAAGACGAAATAAAAGAGACATTCGACTTCTATCGCGAGGGCGAATAGTGTGCCTTCCGCAAACGCTTTCCATACGTAATTCCCGTAAACCGTGCACCCGTCGAACTCAGACAGGCATCCTATCGGGCATAGATAGGCAATGTAAGAAAGGTATTTGCAATATCAGCCATCCTCCAAATCCCTCTACAGGGGAGAGTTAGAGGGGGATCATCGTCCTTACTCCTCCCCTCGAGAGGCCATACGTTCCGCTCGCGCGCGGTCGGGCTTGCCCGTCTGTGTCATGGGAATGGCACTTACAGACAAGATACAGCGCGGCTGCCAGTATTTCGGAAGCACCCTCCGGCACACCTCACGCACCCGTTCAACGCCGGCAGATTGCACAAGCAGCACTACCGCCTCGCCGAACTCGCCGTCATGCCGCTTGGTTATTAAATATGGTTCCGGCATGTATGGGCGCAACAGACGCTCCACCTCTTCAGCTTGAATTTTAATGCCGCCGCTGTCGATCACGTTATCTTTCCGCCCTATGATACGGAAATGTCGCCCGTCTTCGGCCATCTCGGCAACATCGTTGGTCGTCAGAACGGCGTTGCATACCCGTGGTGCGTCTATCACCAAGCAATTATCTTTGTTCAAACCCACCCTTACACTCTCGAAAGGCGTGTACCACAGGCTTGCTTCCGCACCGCTCAACCGTCGCAGGGCGATATGCGAAAGTGTTTCGGTCATGCCGTATGTGCTCCATACAGCGTTCGGAAACGTACGTAACTGCTGCTCCATAGCGTCGTCTATCGCACCGCCTCCGATGATCAGATGGCGTATTGTCAGCAACAGTTTGCGCTCCTCGGGCACCTGCAAGCTATTATATACCTGCATAGGAACCATAGCTGCAAAGTCTATGTGCCGCCCCTTGCCCACCAAGCACGCCAGCGGATGGCCCGCAGGGGGTACTTCTATCAGCTTCAGACCGCACGTCAAAGCCCGCACAACCATCATCTTTCCGGCGATATAGTCTAACGGCAGGCACAACAGCGCCGTATCGTCGGGCTGCAATCCCAAGAAGCTACAGGTGATGCGCGCACTCTCTTCCATGCGTTTCTTCTCCACCCGTATGGGTTTGGGCTTACCGGTAGAACCGCTTGTATGCACAAGCAACGTTGCCGAACGGTCGTTCCATTCGTCTAAGAACTCGCTGAGAACCATAATTTATCGCCTTTTATCGCAATCGGCATTTCTATATTGTCAGTAAAAAGCGCCCCTGTACCCAAGCCCTGCGGCAGGTTTATCGCCGGTCCATACAACTTGGCGGCCAGATGGGCGACGGCATTAAGCCCCACATTGCTTTCGAGCGCGCTCGTTATCCATGAACCTATGCCTCGTTCCCTCGCTATTCTGATCCACTCTTCCGTACCGTACATGCCTCCGTGAAGCGAGGGCTTCAACACGATGAAAGCCGGCCTGATGGTGTCGAGCAGTGCTTCTTTCATCGCCGGAAGGTTCACTCCGATGAGTTCTTCGTCCAAGGCAACGGGCAAAGGCGACTCTCTGCACAGCCTTGCCATGTCGTTCCACCGGTGCTGACGGATGGGTTGTTCGATGGAATGAATATCGTATCGGGCCAACAATTCGAGCTTTTTCAAGGCCTCGTCGGGCGTAAAACCGCCGTTGGCATCCACACGCAATTCTATTTGTTCCTTAGTGTAACGCTCGCGTATGTGGCGGATAAGTGCCATTTCCTTATCGAATTCTATCGCTCCAATCTTCATTTTAATGCAACGGAAGCCCATCCGCAGCTTTTCTTCGATGCGTGCAAGCATCTCGTCGTATGTGCCCATCCATACCAGACCGTTGATGGGAATGCCTTCTTCGCCGCGACCGAAAGGGGTATCGAACAGTTTCGTGCCACCTGCATGCAGGCTCTGCCACGCCGTTTCCAGCCCGAAAAGCATCGAAGGATATGGGCGCAGCATGCTTACGCTTATCTTTCCGGTCCGGCAAACCATGCCGCAGACGTCTTTCAATATACGTTCATATTCCGGTATATCATCGCAACTCAACTGCAGAAGGGGCGCACATTCGCCGATACCTCTTACCTGCGGCAGCTGCGGAGAGGTCATCTCCAAGAACCAGCTGTGGCGTGTAGTGTACACACCCCGCGAGGTTCCCGCCGGTTGTTTGAAGTGGAACGTGCGTTCCGAAACGGATATATCGTAATTCATCGGCATTTCTATAAGCTCCGTACCAAATGTTTATCTATGGAAACTGCGGGTATTGGTCGAAATCGGGCTTACGTTTTTCCAAGAAAGCCCTGCCGCCTTCCTGTGCTTCGTCCATGGTATAATAAAGCATGGTGGCATCTCCGGCAAGCTCCTGTATGCCGGCCTGTCCGTCTAACTCGGCATTCAGTCCGGCTTTGATCATACGCAGAGCAAGCGGACTCCGTTCGATCATCGTCTCTGCCCATGCCACGCATTCGTCTTCCAAGTCCTTATACGGCACTACTTTGTTTACCATACCCATGCTCTCTGCCTCGTGTGCCGTATATTGACGGCACATGAACCATATTTCCCTCGCCTTCTTTTGACCGACGATACGTGCCAGATACGACGCTCCGAAGCCTGCATCGAACGAACCCACCTTAGGTCCGGTCTGCCCGAAGACGGCATTTTCGCTCGCTATCGTAAGGTCGCACATCACGTGAAGCACGTGCCCGCCGCCGATAGCATAGCCGTTTACCATAGCTATAACGGGTTTCGGCAGGCGTCGTATCTGCATCTGTACGTCCAACACGTTCAATCTGGGCACGCCATCCGTACCCACATAGCCGCCTCTACCTTTCACATGCATGTCGCCTCCGGCACAAAAAGCCTTGTCGCCGGCACCGGTCAGCAATACTACCCTTACATCCTGCGCCTCTCGACAATACGAGAAAGCACGGCTCATCTCCCATGTCGTGAGCGGTGTAAAGGCATTGCGGTAACGTTCTCTGTTGATTGTAATCTTCGCAATACGGCCGTATTGCTCGAACAGGATTTCCTTAAAGTCGAAACCTTCTATCGGTTTCCATTCTCTATGTGCCATATCTGTTTCTATTATGCTGTATGTCTATTTACGTTATGCCATAGGCCTATCGGCGTTATACCATAAGTTTGTCTCTATCCGCCGAACGATATTTCCAACACGATCGGACGGTCTGCCGTCGGTTGCATGAATGTTTTCAGCGCCTCGTCCATCTCTTTGTAAGAGCCGGCCCGCAGGTATGTCACGTTATTTTGCATGCAAATGCCCTGCGCGGAGGTATGGTGAGCGCCGACAACATACGGCTCTTTCGCCGCACTTTCGTCCAAATGGGGCAATCGGTCGAATATTCCACCGCGGCCGTTGTTCAGCAATAACACGCGCAGGTTGCCCCTTAAATTGCCGTTCCACAGTGCATTTTGGTCGTAAAAGAAGCTCAAATCGCCGATTACACAGAACACAATCCGCCCTGATACCACCGACATACCGGCCGCAGTAGACAGGCTTCCCTCTATTCCGTTTACTCCCCGATTGCAACAAACGTGCTCCTCGGCAAACTCATTCACCAGTCTCACCGCCATGCTGTTGCCCGCCTGAAGTTCGTAGTCTATGGATGTATGCAGATAAAGTTCATCGAAGAAGCACTCTAAAGCGCCGCGTTCCGAGAACGGAGAGGCCGTGTTATGCGCATGGAGATAGGCTTTGTCCAAGACAGTCTTCCAACGTTCGAGAAATACTCTTTGTTCCTGATGGGGACAGATCGACTTATCCGACTGCAAGGCGGTACGGATAACGCTTAAAACCTCCCAAGATTTGCCTTCGATAACGCCCGTCTGCGCCATGAAAGAATCGTGTATGTCGCCGTCGGGCGATACCGCCCACACCTCCAGACCTCTGCCCTTGCGCAAGAAACTTTTCAGTCTGTTGCTGATGAGCGCATCGCCCATGTACAGAACAAAGTCGGGCAGATAGGGCTCTTCGTTGCCTTTTATCAAATCCAAAGCGCCTTCTATGTGCAGATCGAGCAACGAAGAAGAGGGCATTCCCAAGCATTCGTAAAGCACAGGCAGCAAGGATTGCAGTTCAACAAGCAACTCCTCGCAAGCATCGGCAGCCGCTCTGTCTTGCTGACCTATAACGATCATCGGGCGCAGAGCATGACTGAAAGCCCGAACAACATCGCCCATAGCGCCGGTATCCGCTACGCTTTCGATACGTTTTATTACCCTCTGTCGGGGTAATTCGGACGTTGTAAACTCGAACAAAGGCTTTCCGATGGGCACATTGATATGTACCGGCCCGCCTCCACGGTGCATCGAGGCGAGCAAGGCCTCGTTTACAAGCCTGTTACACAGCCATCTGTCATCGTTATTCTGCGGTTCCGGCAGCGATACAGCCTTGCACACAAAGCGCCCGAAGGCATCTCTTTGCGGCATAGTCTGCCCGTCAAGCTGACCTATCCATGTCTCCGGACGGTCGGCAGAGATAACGATAAGGGGCAAATGCTGATAATATGCCTCGGCTACGGCAGGCGACAAATTGAGCAAGGCTGTACCCGAAGTAACGCAAACCGCCACGGGCATGGCCAGCACCTGTGCCATACCGAGGGCATAGAAGCCCGCCGAACGTTCATCGGTAACGGCATAACAGGTTATCAGAGGGCACTCGTTCAGATTGTGCACGATAGGCGCATTGCGCGAACCCGGGCACACCACGGCCGTTCTGACGCCATGACAGGCGAGCAATGCCGTAAGTATATTTACGTTTTCCTTATTGCTATACATCGTTTTCCGTATTCTGTTCCGCACATAGGCAGCGCATCATCGTTTGCATTTTGGCCTCTGTTTCGTCCCATTCCTGCTGCTCTGTGCTGCTTGGAAGCAGTCCGCCGCCGGCATAGAGCCTGCATTTACGGCCGTCGATCTGCATACATCGCAGGGTTACATATAGCTGCGTGGTGCCGCAGACACCCGTTATACCGGCGAAACCACTATAATATTCACGCGCTACAGACTCGTTTGAAAGGATGAAACGGCGCGCCTTATCCTTCGGAAGTCCGCATACGGCGGGCGTAGGATGTAAGGCTTCGAGCAGACTTCCTATCGTTTGTCCGTCGTTCAGGCGGAAAGTAAAGTCGCTGCGCAGGTGCAACAGGTCTGCCGCCCGTACCGTCTGAGGCCCCTGCTCCGTAATATCTGCGGCGATATCTTTTAGACATTCGCGGACATAAGCTGCCACATACCGCTGTTCTTCGCGGTTCTTAAGGCTCCAATCCACCGCATCCCGTTTGCCTTTCATGGTACCTGCAAGGGCGATGGTGCGGTATTCCGTTCCTGCTGTTTCTACCAATATCTCCGGCGTTGCCATTAACCAAGTGCCGCTTTCGGGGGCAGATATCAATGCCACAAACATGGAAGGATAGAGATGACAGGCACGCATGAAAAGGGTTTCCGGCGATAACGAGACCGCTGTTTCCACCTCGCAACACCGCGAGAGCACGAGCTTAGCGAAATTGCCTGCCGCTAATTCTCGATGAAAGCGGGTAAAGTCTGCGGCATACTGCCTGCGCCCGTCGTTACGGCATACTATCTCTGTCTGGCCTGCTTGGGGCATTTCAGCAGGCGGCAGCGGCAATATAGAGATTTCATCTGTGGCAAACAACAGAACCGGATGCTCTTGCGAAGGAAAGAAAGGAGCAAAAACAAAACCGCTCTTACCGCTCAACGCGCCCGCCGAATACAACTTTTCAGGCTCGTCGGCAGCCAGTCTGACGACGGAATACTCCGCAGCTTCGGGCAGTCGGAACATCACATAACTACTCATCTTTGTCTTGATGAATGACGTAATTGGTTACCTGAACGGTGGAAATCAGTTCGTCTTTGCTGTTTTTAATATCTATGTGCCATTCGTGGAGCGTATGTCCTTTGAACTGAAGTCTGCCATATGCCGTCACTGTATCGCCTTCCAGCACGGCTCTAACGTGCTTCCCGCTCACACTGATGCCCACGCAAATCTTGTCGGGACACAGCGACATGCTGCCTACACCTGCCAAATTCTCCGCCAAGGCCAGCGATGCACCGCCGCTAAGAAAGCCGAACGGCTGGCGATTACGTTCGTTCACCCGCATACGGGCCATACATGTATCGTCTTCAGGTGTCGAAATAAACTCCATACCGAGCGTGGTCGACAGTCCTTCCTGCCGTGTTATCAGGTCGTTGATCCTATCTACATTCATAGTCTTTAAATTAAATATCAGCGTCCTGCCACCCTATTACAGAGGGCCGAGGAGCCATCTATTTGTTGCAAAGATAGTATTTTATTTTAATATACATACCCTCTGCAAATCATTTTTATACCAGTTATTGCAGCACTTTTGCCATCCTATATGAGACATATATACCATTTGTCGTCCATAGACTGCAGATGTAAGCGGCTTAAATTTACAATGTAAGGCGCTTACATTATATATCTATCTTACCGACTCTGTATACCCGATGCTTATAGCTACATGAAAAAGCAATAAAAAACAGTGCTTTCAACCATAAATGTTTGTGTATTTATGGCTTTTTGCCTACATTTGCAGGAAATATATTTCCAACAAATTCACTACTCATACATGCTCGATATCGCAATTATCGGTGGCGGCGCAGCAGGTTTCTTTGCTGCCATAACCGCCAAACGCAGACTGCCCGAAGCCCGTGTAACGGTATTCGAACGGGCGAAGAAAGTACTTGCAAAGGTGGAAGTTTCGGGAGGTGGGCGCTGTAACCTTACCAACTCGTTTGCCGATGTTACCGACCTGAAGCAGGTATATCCGCGCGGTTTTAGGCTGATGAAGCGTCTCTTCAAGACATTCGACTATGTTTCGACCTACCAATGGTTCGAAGATAACGGCGTTGCACTGACCACACAAGAAGACCAATGCGTATTTCCGCGGTCGCAAGACTCGCACAGCGTAACCGACTGTCTTACCGCGCAAGCGCGACAATTAGGCGTAGAAATACGCATACAACACACGCTCACTGCACTTAAAAAGCTCGGGAACGGCGATTTCGAACTGCATTTCAAGGAGCAACAACCACTGGTTTTCAACCGTATAGCCATCACTACGGGCGGTTCTCCGCGCCTCTCGAGTGTGCAATATCTGGCCGATATGGGGCACGAAATAGCAATGCCGGTACCCTCTTTGTTTACTTTCAATGTAACGGACAAGGCACTTCGCAATCTCATGGGCACTGTTGTGGAGCACGCGGCGGTATCCATACCGTCGACAAAGATGCGCACCGCGGGCGAACTTCTTATCACCCATTGGGGCATGAGCGGCCCCGCAATACTGAAACTCTCGTCGTATGCCGCGCGTATCATCAGTGAACGCGGCTATCGTTTCCCGCTTTCGGTGAACTGGATCGGCAGATATAACATGAACGAAATAGAAGAATATCTGCAGGAAACGGCCGTCAGAAATGCACAAAAGCAACTGTCTTCCATCCGTCCTTTCGGCATCCCGTCGCGCTTGTGGCTACATCTGTTGGCACGAACCGCCATTGCTTCCGACAAAAGATGGGGCGAACTGGGCAAGAAAGACAACCACCGATTGATGGAAGCGCTTACAAACGACGTTTACGAAGTAACGGGCAAAGGCTCGTCCCGCGATGAGTTTGTGACGTGCGGCGGTATAAGTTTGAGCAATATAGATATGAACACGCTCGAAAGTAAGCACTGTGCGCACCTGTTCTTTGCAGGCGAAATCTTGGATATAGATGGCATCACGGGCGGCTTCAACCTGCAGGCAGCGTGGACAACCGGTTATGTCGTGGGGCAAAACATAGTGGTATAAGCCACTCGGGCAGGCAGCATATCGCCCAAGAAAACACTTTTTATCCCATCTTATTTACGTATATAACCGTAACAAAACGAGAAAACAACGGGAATATTTGGTATTTTTAAAGAAATTGCGTAAATTGCGCAACGTAAATATACACCATGTTTGTATGAAAGAACTGAATAATCCGTTCGTGATATACGGCTACAAGGGCGCCGATTATTTCTGCGATCGTGTAGACGAAACCCAACGAATGATCACGGCACTTTATAACGAAAGGAACGTTACACTTATCGCCCAGCGCCGCATGGGCAAGACCGGATTGATATTACATGCTTTCGATAAGATCGCCAAATCGCAACCTACCGCCCGTTGTTTCTATATAGACATCTTTTCAACCAAGAACCTAGGGCAGATGGTACAGCTGTTTGCACGTACTATCTTGGGCAGACTCGACACGAATACGCAAGGGGCAATGCGGAAAATCACCGAGTTTTTCGGCAGTTGGAGGCCTGTTATCTCGTTCGATCAGCTAACTGGATTACCCTCGGTTTCACTGGATATCAAGCCTACAGAGGCTACCAAAACACTCAAGCAGATATTTGAATACATGCAACTTTCAGGGAAAAGGTGCTACGTTGCTATCGATGAATTCCAACAGATACTCAATTATTCCGACCAAGGCATAGAGGCCGAGCTTCGTTCTTACATACAGTTTCTGCCGAATGTGTACTTTGTGTTTTCGGGAAGCATGCAACATATCATGGAAGAAATGTTCACCTCGGCCAATCGTCCGTTCTTCCAAAGCTCGCAAATCATGCACCTCGACAGCGTCGACCGTGCGGAATACCGCGAATTCGCCAACCGTTTTTTCCGCAAACAGCATAGGGCTATCTCCGAAGAATGCTTCGCCTATCTATATAATAAGGTAGACGGAATTACGTGGTACGTACAGTCTATCCTTAACAGAGCCTACCAATACGACAACGAAACGATAGACACAACGCTCGTAGATCGACTTATACGCGAGTTAACCGATGAACAAGAGAGCGTTTTCCAGAGCTTCTATGCCTCGTTGACGGAGCTCCAAGCCCTTTTGTTGCAGGCTATAGCCAAAGAAGAGTGCGTATATTCGCCCTTTGCACACGAGTTTATATCGAAATACAGGCTGCGTGCGGTGAGCTCAGTCAGAACGGCTTTGAAGGCTCTTACCGACAAACAGCTGGTTTATCATAAACCGGAAGGCTACATAGTTTATGACCGTTTCTTCGGTCTGTGGCTCAAAGAAAAGGCATAATCATTCAACATATCACCATATGGCTATTAAGAAATGGAAGACATTGCAGTCGGATTACCTCATTAAACGGCCTTGGCTCACGGCACGACGCGACAAAGTAGAGCTGCCGAACGGTAAGGTTTTCGATGAATTTTATGTATTGGAATTCCCCGATTGGGTAAATGTAATTGCCGAAGACCGTGAAGGCAACATCCTTCTGGAACATCAGTGGCGCCACGCGGCAGGCGAAGTATCGACAGAAATCTGTGCAGGTGTGATCGAAAGAGGTGAGGAACCGCTCGACGCGGCCAAGCGTGAACTGCTCGAAGAGACGGGGTATAGCGGCGGTAAATGGACAAATATCATGACTATAATGCCCAATCCGGGCTTGATGACCAACCGTTGTCATTGCTTTCTTGCCACGGGTGTGGAGCGTGTCTCGGGGCAACATCTCGACGAAAGCGAAGACATAGAGGTGATACCCACGCCACGCAGCGAAGTTCTTGCCATGCTGCAGGCCGGCGAGTTCCGGCAGGCATTGATGGTAGCCCCGCTGTGGAAGTACTTCGCCACAACGAAATAACGCTGCAAAACCGCACGGCAATGATCTGAAGATTATGCATAGAAACTGCATCAACCGTTCATGAAAAGGAAAATCTTCATCAGTATAGCCGTGCTTATCGGTTTAGCTGTCGGCTATATCGCCTACATGAACATGACATAGGTAGCCCGCACGAAAGCGAAAGGCAACCGTATCATCGCCTTGATAGAGGCTTACAAAACCCAACATGGAGAAGCCCCGAAAGACTTAACCGCCGTGGGTATTCCTCTTAATAACAACGAAAGTCGGGAATACGAGGGCGAAACATTCTATTATAACAATATGAATGACGGTACTTATATGCTCTGCTTCGCCCGTAACTCCGATGATAATCATGTCTATTATTCACTGCTTAAGACTTGGATGCACGGCTTCTACACCAATCTGGCATACGGGGAAAAGGGTGTACTTCGGCAAAATATCCACGGTACAACCATTCCTCGCTAATCATTCATCCCTGCTCTTTCGCTCTTTAAAGCAAGAAGAAAAGCGACACGCCCACCACAGAAATAACCGCGCCTACTACGCCTTTGAGTGTTATCTTCTGATGGAACATGTAATAAGAGGGCAGCAAAATAATGATAGGCGTGGTAGCCATGAGCGTACTTGCTATGCCCGCAGCCGTATATTGCACCGCCATAAGCGAGAAACCCACACCGATGAGCGGCCCCGAAAGTACCGCTATAACAAGCGCAACCATAGCTTTACCGTTGGCGCCCCCGCAGGCAAAACGCTTTGCATCGCCCTTCAAAATGAGCCAGATGCCGAAACAAACAAGGCCGGCTACGCAACGTATGAGGTTTGCACCGAACGGCAAGATGTGTTCCACCTGCGGAAGAACGCCCACAGGCACATCGGCCGTATAATGATCGAGCCCTATCTTGCTCAACACCAAGCCCAGTCCTTGCCCGATACCTGCACCAATTCCGAACAATACACCTTTGGCCGGAAGCTGCAACGACATACGTTTACCCTCGCCACGACTAAGTATCGATATGGCAATTCCCAACAGTGTAACGGCCATAGCCACCATGCTTTCCGCATTCAGATGCTGCCCCAATAGGGCCCAAGCAGCAATGGCTGTGAACATCGGAGCAAGCGTCATGAAGAGCTGTCCGTACCGAGAACCGATGGTAAGATAACTGTTAAAGAGGCACCAGTCGCCGAAGAAATAGCCCACTACACCCGAAAGAAGCAGCCAAAACCATGCTTCCAACTGCGCATAAACGGGCATCGGAGAGCCCGTAACCCACCACATGAGACACATAGAAAGCACAAGTGCCAGCAGCATGCGCCACACATTGGTTACCACAACGCCCAGCTTTCTGGCCGCAACCTCGCAGGATAGGGCAGCTATCGTCCACGAGAAAGCCACACCCAAGGATATTATTTCGCCTAAATATGCCATATTTCGGGCTGCAAAGTTACGCGAACTCCACAAAATGACAAAATAAATATGCGGTTTATTTCATTGCCCTGCCGGTCTTGCATGGCACATCTATTTGCCTTACACCACAGACCTGTCCGGCTTAGACCGTTGCCCTATGCCCCTTACACCATAGGTCTGTCGGAGCTCCTTGCCGACGCTGTTCCTATAAAAATATGAAAATAATAGGCTTGTTCGGAATAATTTCGTAATTTTGCATCATCGATCAAGATAAATATACACAATAAATATGAACGTTTTAGAGCTTAGTGAGCAGGAGATAGGGCGCCGCCAAAGTCTCCAAGAATTACGCGCTATGGGCATCGATCCCTACCCCGCAGCCGAATATCCTACGAATGCATTCAGCACAGATATAAAGAACGAGTATAAAGAAGGCGACGAACGTGAGGTCGTGATAGCCGGAAGAATGATGACAAGACGTGTGATGGGCAAGGCCAGTTTTGCCGAATTGCAAGACTCGAAGGGCCGTATACAGGTGTATATCACACGAGACGACATCTGTCCGGGCGACAACAAGGAGCTATACAATACGGTTTTTAAGCGACTGCTCGATATTGGCGACTTCATCGGAGTGAAAGGATTCGTGTTCAAAACACAAACCGGAGAGATATCAGTGCATGCAAAAAGCCTTACTGTATTGAGCAAATCGCTCAAACCTTTGCCCATTGTAAAGTATAAAGACGGTGTGGCTTACGACCGTTTCGACGATCCCGAGCTGCGATACAGGCAGCGTTATGTAGACTTAGTTGTAAACGATGGCGTAAAAGAAACGTTCCTCAAACGCGCCGTTATACTGCGTACAATGCGCCGAATACTTGATGATGCCGGCTATACAGAGGTAGAAACGCCCACGTTGCAGAACATTGCAGGCGGCGCAAGTGCACGGCCTTTCATCACTCATTTTAATGCCTTGAACGTGGATATGTACATGCGAATTGCCACGGAGCTTTATCTTAAACGCCTTATAGTGGGCGGATTTGAGGGCGTTTACGAGATTGGAAAGAACTTCCGCAACGAGGGTATGGACCGTACACATAACCCCGAGTTCACCTGTATCGAGCTCTATGTGCAATACAAGGACTATAATTGGATGATGGAGTTCACAGAAAAGATGCTCGAAACCATCTGCATCGCCGTGAATGGCAAACCTGAACAGATGATAGACGGGCAACTCGTGAGCTTTAAGGCGCCTTACCGACGGTTGCCGATACTCGATGCAATTAAAGAAAAAACCGGTTACGATCTTAACGGAAAGACCGAAGAGGAAATACGGAGTATCTGTAAAAAGCTCGAAATGGACGGTATCGACGACACTATGGGCAAGGGAAAACTCATCGATGAGATATTCGGAGAGTTCTGCGAAGGCACGTTTATCCAGCCTACATTCATCACCGATTATCCCGTGGAGATGTCTCCGTTGACGAAAATGCACCGCTCTAAGCCCGGTCTTACCGAGAGATTTGAATTGATGGTGAACGGTAAAGAGTTGGCAAACGCATACTCTGAGCTGAACGATCCCATCGATCAGGAGGAACGTTTCGTCGAACAGATGAAGCTGGCCGATAAGGGCGACGACGAAGCAATGGTGATCGATCAGGACTTCTTGCGGGCTCTACAGTACGGAATGCCACCGACTTCGGGCATCGGAATAGGCATCGACCGCCTCGTAATGCTCATGACAGGCAAGACAACCATACAGGAAGTGCTCTTCTTCCCGCAGATGAAGCCGGAGAAGAAGATACCCAAAAGCTCGGTAGAAGAATGGAAAGCCATCGGTATACCCGAGAAATGGGTGCCCGTTTTCAATAAGGCAGGCTACAATCTTGTATCGGATATTAAAGACGAAAAGGCGCAGAAACTCCAGATGGAGGTATGCGGAATCAACAAAAAATATAAGTTGGGCTACGATAACCCCAAGGTAGAAGAGTTCCAGACATGGATCGACAAGGCTACAGAGAAAGGGTGAAAAGGTAAAAGAGTAAAGGAGTAAAGAGATGAGGTAAAAGGTTAAAGAGCAAAAAGATAGAAAAGTAAAAGAGTTTCAGAGGCACTTTATCCTTAAAAGTTTATCGCTCTATTCTTGGAAAAGATATGCAAAAACCTTTTTACCCCTTTGCCCTTTCACCCTTTTACCTTTAAGGTTCCACCCTTCTACCTTTAATAAATAGGATGTTCGACATAGGTAAAATAGCGATAATCGGAGGAGGCAGCTGGGCTACAGCTATTGCCAAGATCGTGGTGAAGTACACTCATCACCTCGGATGGTATATGCGTCGCGACGATAGGATAGCCGACTTCAAGCGCTTGGGGCATAATCCGGCTTACCTGACAAGCGTGCATTTCAACATCGAAGAGTTGTTCATGTCGTCGGATATCAACAAGATAGTCGACGCATACCAAACGCTTGTATTCGTTACGCCGTCGCCCTATCTGAAAAACCACCTCAACAAACTAAAGACAGACCTGCACGATAAGTTCATCATAACGGCAATTAAGGGCATTGTACCTAATGAAAACCTCGTTTGTTCCGAGTATTTTCATCAGGTATACGACGTGCCTAACGACCATCTTGCCGTCATCGGAGGCCCTTCACACGCAGAAGAAGTGGCGCTCGAAAGACTCTCTTACCTTACCATAGGTTGCTCCGACGTGGAGAAGGCACAGGCTTTTTCAGACATACTTTCCTCGGATTTCATCAAAACAAAGACTTCCAGCGACGTTATCGGTATCGAATACGCCTCCGTATTGAAGAATGTATATGCCATAGCCGCGGGCATTTGCAGCGGTTTGAAGTACGGAGACAACTTTCAAGCAGTACTCATGTCGAATGCAGTTCAGGAGATGTCTCGCTTTCTTACGGCCATCCATCCCATCGAGAGGAGCGTTTATGACAGCGTATACCTTGGCGATTTACTCGTTACAGGCTACAGCAATTTCAGTCGTAACCGCACTTTCGGCACGATGATCGGCAAGGGTTACAGCGTTAAGAGTGCCCAAATCGAGATGGAGATGATAGCCGAAGGCTACTTCGGTACCAAGTGTATGAAGGAAATCAACCGCCACATGCACGTGAATATGCCCATCCTCGATGCGATATACAATATTCTTTACGAACGTATAAACCCCGAAATAGAGATTAAACTACTGACTGATTCTTTCCGATAAGGCCCGTATAACAGGAACAGGTATAAGAAGAACGTCAAACATTTAAAATAAACAACAACAATGAAAAGTATCAGCTTAGACATTACAAAGGCCGCACAATTCCTGAAAAAGGACACCGTGAAGGCTTATGCACCACAGGTAAAAGCCGCACAAGAAGCACTTGAGAGGGGTACTTGCCCGGGTAACGACTTTTTGGGATGGCTTCATCTTCCGTCATCCGTTACACCCGCTTTCATCGAAGAGATAGAAGAATGCGCCAAAACACTGCGTGAAAAGTGTGAAGTGATAGTGGTTGCCGGCATCGGGGGTAGCTATCTCGGGGCACGTGCGGTAATAGAAGCGCTCGCAAATTCATTCTCTTGGCTCATTAACGATAAGAGAAATCCGACGATTATGTTCGCCGGAAACAACATAGGAGAGGACTATCTCGCCGAACTTACCGACTTCTTGAAAGACAAGAAGTTCGGTGTAATCAACATATCCAAGTCGGGTACCACCACTGAAACGGCTCTTACCTTCCGTTTATTGAAGAAACAATGCGAATTGCAACGCGGTAAAGCAGAAGCAAAGGATGTGATCGTAGCCATTACCGACGCCAAAAAAGGCGCCGCACGCACCTGTGCAGACAAAGAAGGCTATAAGAGTTTCGTTATTCCCGATAATGTCGGCGGTCGCTTTTCGGTGCTCACACCGGTGGGACTACTACCCATTGCCTGCGCCGGATATGATATCAAAGCCTTGATTACAGGCGCTGTAGACATGGAAAAAGCCACTTCGCCGGCCGTATCTTTCGAGAATAACATCGCTGCACAGTATGCCGCGGTGCGGAATGCACTCTATTCACAGGCGGGAAAGAAGATAGAAATCATGGTTAACTACCAGCCCAAGCTGCATTACATGAGCGAGTGGTGGAAGCAATTGTATGGAGAGAGCGAAGGTAAAGACCACAAAGGAATCTTTCCGGCATCATGTGATTTCACGACAGACCTGCACTCTATGGGCCAATGGATACAGGAAGGAGAGCGTTCCATCTACGAAACAGTGATCAGCATAGAACGCCCTAACCGGAACATGTTGTTCCCCCACGACGACGAGAACTTAGACGGATTGAACTTCCTTGCAGGGAAACGTGTTGATGAAGTGAACAAAATGGCCGAATTGGGCACACGTCTTGCCCATGTAGACGGCGGTGTACCGAACATACGCATCAGTGTTCCCGAGCTTAACGAGTACTATATCGGGCAGTTGATCTACTTCTTTGAGATCGCATGCGGTATCAGCGGCAACGTTCTCGGCGTCAATCCGTTCAATCAGCCGGGCGTAGAAGCATACAAAAAGAATATGTTTGCACTGCTCGACAAGCCGGGATACGAGGCCGAAAGCAAGGCTATAAAAGAGCGACTTGCACAGGAATAATCCGTTATAACGCATGTATAACCGAGAAATAACAGCCTATTTAGAAAAGCACGACTACAAGACGTTTGCCCCAAAAGTCGTGCTTTTCGATATGGATGGTGTGCTCTACGACTCCATGCCCAACCATGCAACGGCGTGGGAGCAGGCAATGAAAGGCTACGGAATACGCATGTCGGCCCGCGAGGCATACGCCACGGAGGGCATGCGCGGCGTGGATACGATCCGTACACTCGTAAAACAGCAGCAGAACAAAGATATCGATGAAGCCGAAGCACAGCGCATGTACGATGAGAAAGCACGCGTGTTCGGCCTGCTGCCCACGGCACCTGTCATGCCCGGAGTAACGGAACTGATGCGCAAGATCAGGCAAAAAGGCCTGCAAATAGGCATCGTTACCGGCAGCGCACAGCACACTCTCATCAAACGGATGGCCCATGATTTCAAGGAATTTGTAAACGAGAACTGCATCGTAACTGCCTACGATGTGCAACAGGGAAAGCCTGCACCAGAACCATACCTAATGGGTTTGCAGAAAGCAGGCAACCTGCAGCCGTGGCAGGGCATAGTGGTAGAAAACGCACCTATGGGAGTTAGGGCCGGCGTATCGGCAAATATCTTCACCATAGCCGTAAACAGCGGTCCTTTACCCGATGCCTCGTTGACCGCAGAAGGTGCAAATCTCCTCTTTAAGAAGATGACCGACCTCAAAGAGGCATGGGACCTATTGGCCGCAAATTTCGATTTATCGTAGCTCTTCTCATGCCCTATTGCCGACAGACGGCTTTCCATTAAACATATACTGCACATCTATCGGCCCTAAACGGCATACCTATCGGCCTTAAACGGCACATCTGTCTGGCACACTCGGCAGCCACGCCTGCTTTAAGGCATAGCTCCCCGTTCGCCAGAAACACCGCACGAAGCTACCATTCATAAATAACGACATGAAATATTTTATCATTGAAAACAACGAACAGCAAGGTCCGTTCTCGGTAGACGAACTGCGCGACAAGCATATACCCTCCGACACGCTGGTTTGGGCAGAGGGTATGACAGACTGGACTCCGGCATGGAAAGTAGACGAACTTAAGCAATTTCTCTACAATACCGCCCAGACAACCGTGCCACCTCCCTATCGACCGCCCGTAGAACCACCGTCTGAGTTGCAAACCATGCCCATACAAGACATCAAGAAGCACCACAGACGCCACAGAAAAATAACAATTGCAGGCGTTTTATTAGGTATCTTACTGCTGATTTGCTTATTTACAAACCCGTCGAAGCAGACACATAAGGATATCATCAAGGAGCAATTGGTAAAGGTTATCGACCATCAAACAAGCGAAGACAGCAACATTTTCGCAGCTGGAATAGCCATGTTCAACAAGCTGATTGCAGGCGGAATGATAGAAACCGCCATGAATAACCTGCTCGAATACCACAACTATCTTGTTTGTTCTACTACTTCAATCCGATGGAACGGCCGTTCGTACACCACATCTTATGGCTTTATGGGACACGTGTTTACCGCCGATTCGGACGATATGATAGAACTGATGGAGAAACAGCAGGGTAATTTCTTCGGCAAAAGTACCCGTCAAGGCGCCATGAAAGGCAGCGGAAACGACTCGGCCGATACGGAAACCGCCGATAAAGACAATGGCTTGGGCGACAAGATAGTAACCTCGGTGGACAAAATAGTGAAAGATAAGGTCGACGAACAGACCGACAGCACCACTTCGGAAGGCATCGGAAAGGTGATAGACGACATCATCGATTTTATCAAAGGCAACGACTGACACTCGTATCTTACACAAGGCGCATACCTGAAAGCTACAGGTATGCGTCTTATTTTGTTCAATATACCGACAAAAGCATATTCTTCAAGTCGAACACCACCTCGCGGTAGCAGCAGAAGAAATCCATCCCGAGCAAATTATCCGCCTCTTGTTCGAACACCGGAACCGCAGGGAACGTATGGCGCAGATACCCTAATTGCACATCGAACCCATGCAATACATACTCCATACCCTCTTTCATTCCGCCCAATCCGCCGTAAACAACATTCTTACGGCGACCGTATTCCAGCACATAATCGCGGTGACAATCCATGAAAGCACGCCCCCAAACGGTATGAGAAGCACCGAAATCGGGCACTGCCTCGAATGTATAATCGGCATGCTGCAGTCGGGTGTTCAACACGCGGGCCGACAATGAATAACACAGGTTGGGCTCCTCGTAGCACAAGGGCTGCCATGCAGGCGAAACAATTACACGGTCTTTCAGCCGTACATGCACCGTTCCGAGCGCTTCCATCCACGGCATACCCAAGATAAACTGCAAATGAGCGAGGTTATAAGTACTCTCTGCATCCGATACAGGGGTATCGAACACATAGAACGGCACATTCCTAAGCACAACATTTCCCATCGACAAACTGTCGGCAAAGGCCATCCGTCCCTCTATTCTGCTTGCCCCATCCACCTTTACAGGCACATCCGTAAGGCGTAGGTGCAACCGCCGTGCCAAACGGAGCGACAGCACATTTGCGCTCGAACCCGTATCGAAGCACGCCGTAAGCAGCGTTCCGTTCAGTCGGGCGGGTATCATAACGCCGACAGATGCATGCCCCGCGCTGCCTACAGAGTCTAACCGAAACGGGATAACCGCATCTCCGTGGCACTTGAAGACTTTCTGCGGGCAGGCAGCATAGGCTTTGTACAATGCCTCATAACGGCGGTTATCAGCCACAGCCGATGAGTCTGCACCCGCTACTCCCTGCCTGCAGTATCGCCGAAAAACCTTTGCAGCCTGCTTATCGCGCCCATCCCGATGGAGCACACAGGCCAGTTCCTGCACCAATCGCAGGTATGTATCGGGCGTCAACGCATCGGCTCGGTGCCTTAGCAAGTACCTGATAGCCCGACAAGCCGCCCGCCTGTTATCGAAAGCACTATACACCCACGCCTTTGCATAGTCTCTTAAAGGGGCGCTCATACTGTCTTTATGCGCATCGAAATGCCGTTTCAACTCGAACCAACGGCCGTCTGCAATCAGTTCAGAGGCCGTTATGTCGGCATTCTGACTACATACACCGAGGCTCCATACCGTAAGTAACAACGCCAAAAGCAACCGATAACACTTCTTTACCATCTATAAACCCATGTTTTACACGCAGACCGTCGCAAAGATAAGTTATTTATTACACAATTAAACAATCCGTAGGAATAAATAACACCACGAATAAAAAATATTAACATCCGTAACCTATACGCAATAAAGATAATATCTAACTTTGCAGAAGATAGGCTGCACCTCAGCAATACGGAACAAGTTCCATTGCATTCGGTTTGCTCTACCATTGCAGAAGATAGGCTGCAGCCCAACAAAAGCTCATCCATTGAAGATGCATTGCTCAAAGTTATTTTACATTATTGCCACATTTTACCTGCCTGCATACTATGTGCAGGCGCAGGAAATCGACAAACAACGAAGACAGTTCCACACTGAAAATGGGAAAGCAGTACCATCCGAATACGATTCTACAGCCGTGGAATTCGACCGCGAGTATCAAGAATGGCTGAAGAACGAGCCGCTCAAGATAGATGTTCCCGAGGTAAACTTCCACGATTATGCCATTCAACGGTTCGCACTTCCCAATCCTATGGAAGATAAAGCGCCGCCGCCCGCCTTTCACTTCGATGCCGAAGCGTTGAAAAATGAGTTGGGCGTTTACCATATAGCCCCCAACCTGAACCTTTCTACCGGCTCTTCGTACAACCAAGTGCTGGGGTTATCGCAAAATATAACGGCCAACTTCGACCTGATTTACCATAAAAGTAACCTCACACTCAGCGGGGGCGTCATGGTTGGGAAGTATCAGAATTTTATTTGGAACAGCAATGTGGCGGCATTCCATGCAGGTGCCGAGTATCAAATAAGTAACCGCATAGCCATCGGGGTGCAGGGTTCGTTCGTGCCGAACGTTAGGAATATCGGTCCTACATCGATATTTGCGCCCACTAACAGTTATGGAGCGTACGCCAAGATACGCGTTAATTCGTGGTTTGCACTAATACCTATGATCAGTAGGTATTACGATCCCGTAATGCATAGATGGAACACATCGTTCTCCGTTATGCCGATTTTCGATTTCGGCAGGCTCTTTCATCTGCAATCGAGCAAAAAGATACGGCAGAAAGAACGGTTGAAAAAGGCTTTGGAGAACTACTGATAACGCTTTAAAATGTAACATTCAACACGCTTCTCTCCATGCTCTGCACACCACGAATACCCGTTCTAAGACACACAGACCGTATATCTACGCCGGTTAGAGGTATCGCCTGTCAGACATAGGCATACGGCTTACTGTTACAAGGCATTTCACACGTCTTGCAACATACATGCATATTGCAGAAAAAGGTTATCGGTACTGCACAGATACGAGCACTAAATAACAACGGCAGTACCGCTGACTGTTACCATCAGCATACTGCTATTGCTACCCACGGTTTCATAATCAATATCGATACCCACCACGGCATTGGCACCCAACTGGGCCGCCCGTTCCTCCATTTCGTGTAACGAAGTATCCTTAGCCTCTCTCAATACCTTCTCATAAGAGGCACTCCGTCCGCCGATAATATCGCGTATACCTGCAAAAAAGTCCTTTATAACGTTGGCTCCTATTATGGTTTCGCCCGTTACAATGCCCTTGTATTCGCGTATCTGCGAACCTTCAATGGTCGGTGTTGTAGTTAGTATCATACGCATTTGCTTTATTTAGTTGATGTTTAAACTTTGTTTAATCTGCACAAAACTACGAAAAATATTTTACTTTTGCCCCGAAAACAACTATAAAATAGAACATGAAAACCGGATTAGTACTCGAAGGAGGAGCATTGAGAGGGCTTTTTACAGCCGGCATTCTCGATGTATTGATGGAAAACAACGTACAGACAGACGGTCTGATAGGCGTGTCGGCCGGCGCTGCATTCGGCTGTAATTACAAATCGAAGCAGCACGGAAGGGTGATAAGATATAACAAACGCTATGCTAAAGACTGGCGCTATTGCAGCTGGAAGTCGCTCTTGCTGACGGGAGACATGTTCGGAAAGCAGTTTTGTTACCATGATTTGCCCGATAAACTGGATGTATTCGACTCACAGACATTCGATGCAAACCCGATGGAGTTCTATGCAGTGTGCACAGACGTAACGACCGGCAGACCTATTTATAAGAAACTCATGCAACATACCTACGAATGTAACGAATGGATACGTGCTTCTGCATCGATGCCATTGGTATCGCATGTGGTCGAAATAAGGGATATGAAACTTTTAGACGGCGGAGTTGCCGACTCCATACCGCTCGAATTCTTCCAACACATAGGCTACGAACGCAACATAGTAGTGCTGACTCAGCCCGACGGATATGTAAAAAAGCGGAGCTCTCTGCTGTGGCTGATGAAGATATTGTTGCGAAAGTATCCTGCTTTTCTGCGGGCTATGGCCGACAGACCGGCCATGTACAACCGAGAACTGGCCTACGTAAAACAGCAGGAACGGGCAGGCAACACCTTAGTAATACGCCCCCAAAGCAAGATAAAGATATCGCATACCAGCCACGATCCTACGGAAATGCAGCGGGTATACGGCGAGGGAAGACGGATAGCCACCGAGAATATGCCGGCTATCCGCAAGTTCCTGAGCCGATAGTCAGGGGTTCTTGCTCTGCCATTCCATAATTCCGCCGGCAAGATTTACCACCTTGAAGCCCTTTGCCGTGAGCTGTCGTGCGGCATTCATGCTGCGTTTACCGGAACGACAATACACATATACCTTCTTTGTTTTGACAAATAGCGGCAATACACGGTCCAAGAAGTCGGGTTGCATTACGTCTGCATTTACGGCATATTCAATTCTACCGGCGTTATATTCCCCTTCAGTGCGCACATCCAGTAGTTGTACGTGCTCTGCACGTATGGCCTTGGCAAAGGTTTCGGCATCTACAGACTCGATATTGCCATGATGCGTGCACGCTCCGAAGAGCAAACTCAAGATTCCCATAAGCAGTGTTTTTAAGCTTTTGTTCATTTTTATCTTCGATTTGTTGATATAATAATACCGGTAAAATTCCGGTTATTCTCCCATCCACAGGTAAACAAGCATCCGCAGACAGCTTGTTTTCCGTTTCTGCCCTACAGCGTTATTTCGCCCGAACCGAAACAACGGTGGTGCTGTTCGTCGTAAACAACGCAGAATTGTCCGGGGGCTACGCCTTGTATCTGCTCGGTCGAATGAACCGTGTAGGCCCCTTCGGCGGTCTTTTCAAGCAGAGCCGAATGGTATTCAGGGGTATGGCGTATCTTGAAAGTGACATGTTTCATGTCGACAGGTTCGGTAAGAAAGTGGAAATCATGTACCTTGAAATCCTGCTGAAAAGCCGTCTGCGGCTCATATCCCTTACTTACGTAAAGCACGTTCTGCGCCACATCTTTCTTTATGGCGTACCACGGACCGCCGCCGAAGCCCAGTCCGTGGCGCTGACCTATGGTGTGGAACCATAATCCGCGGTGCATCCCGATCTTACGTCCGGTCTCTAATTCGATGACATCCCCCGGATTTTCGCCGAGAAAACGGCGTATGTAATCGTTATAGTTTATCTTCCCAAGGAAGCAAATGCCTTGAGAATCTTTGCGTTTAGCATTGATTAAATGCTCATGTTCGGCAATCTCGCGCACCTCATCCTTCATGTAATGCCCGATCGGAAATAACGCCTTTCGCAATTGCCAGTTATATATTTGCGCTAAAAAGTCGGTTTGATCTTTCACCGGATCGGGGCTTGTAACGAGCCATTTCTTGCCTCCGATCATCTCGGTTTGTGCATAATGCCCCGTTGCAATGAGGTCGTAACGGTGCCCCACCTTATCATCAAAGGCGCCGAACTTAATAAGTCGGTTGCACATCACATCGGGATTAGGCGTAAATCCGGCGCGAACTTTATCCATAGTGTAACGGGTTACCTCGCTCCAATACTCCTTATGGCAGTCTACGATCTCCAAACGGCAGCCGTATCTTGCCGCTACAACGGTGGCCATCTCGAGGTCTTCTTCCGACGAACAGTCCCATTGTTCCTGTTCTTCGGGCCCTATTTTGATGTAAAAGCAATCGGGAAGCAGCCCTAACCGTACCAGTTCGTACACTACAACGGAGCTATCGACACCGCCGGAAAGCAATACAGCGATCTTTTTCCCCTTGAGTTCCTCTGCATTCAACACGTTTCGTCCTTTCTTGATTTACCTTATATCTGCGCTTCGTGCCCCTTCCGTGGGGCATAAACACGGCACAAAGTTACGAAATCTTTCGCAATATCGCCCCTCGTTCCACAGAGTTTAACGGATCGGGTACACTGCCTATGCGGTTTATATGCCATATCTACGCTACTTGCACAGTATGCCTGAAAGGCTTAAACATTACTCCTATCAGAGCCGTATTGCGCAACTTGGAAAAATAAGGAGACGGTCTCTTTATCGTAAGGAGATGGCCTTTTCATCATAAAGAGATGGTCTCTTTATCGTAAGGAGACGGCCTTTTTATCGTAAGGAGACGGTCTTTTTATGATAAGGAGATGACCTCTTTATCGTAAGGAGATGGTCTTTTATCCGTTAAATTATACAAAATAGCCGATAAAACATTTGGTTTGTTTGAAACAAACATATACTTTTGTGATATCGAAATGATATCATATAAAAACAATAAAATACTTACGATTATGGAAAATAAGGAATTCAGTTTCAAAGGAACTACCGTAAACGGTTTCTTAATGCTTGCAATACTCCTCGTACTTGCAATAGTTTTCGGCGCTTTGTTCGGCTTTTATGTCAACGCGGAGTCGCCTCTAAGTTTCGTTTCCCTTACCTGTATGCTTGCCACCCTGTTCTGTTTCAAGGGCTTGATGCAGCTCGAACCTAACGAAGCTCGCGTTATGATGTTCTTTGGAAGGTATCGTGGCACGTTTACACATATAGGCTTCTTCTGGGTAAACCCATTTATAAACACGAAAAAGCTCTCTCTTAGGGCCAGAAACCTAAATGCCGAGCCCATTAAAGTGAACGACAAAATAGGCAATCCCGTAATGATAGGGCTGGTACTTGTATGGAAATTGAAAGATACGTATAAAGCTATGTTCGAGATAGATGCCCAAACAATGGCGGGAGCTGCCGCAATCGGTAAAGACGTGAATAACATTATGCGGGCTTTCGAGAACTTTGTAAAGATACAAAGCGAGGCTGCTTTACGACAAGTAGCAGGGCAATATGCCTACGATGATACCGAAACAAACGCTAAAGAACTTACACTTCGCGATGGCGGAGACGACATCAACAAGCAGTTGGAGGAGCGTTTGACAGAACGATTGGCCATGGCCGGCATCGATATAGTAGAGGCCCGTATCAATTATTTGGCCTATTCACCCGAGATAGCAGCCGTTATGTTGCGACGACAGCAGGCAAATGCCATCATTACAGCACGCGAAAAGATCGTCGAGGGGGCCGTTTCGATGGTGAAGATGGCACTTGAAAAGCTGGCAGACGAAGGGGTTGTAGAACTCGACGACGACAAGAAAGCCGCTATGGTGAGCAATCTAATGGTGGTACTCTGCGGAGACGATACCGCACAACCGGTCGTTAACACGGGCACTTTGAATATGTAAGGCGCCCCGTTCCCTGCCTCTTTCGGGGATAGGGCACGAGCATGGCGACAGAAAACCGCAGTAATGACGAAAAAAGAAAATAAAAACAAGAGCTTTATCCTGCGTGTGGATGCCGGCACGATGGATGCTATAGAGAAGTGGGCTGCCGATGATTTCCGATCTATCAACGGGCAATTGCAGTGGATTATTACCGAGGCATTGCGCAAAAACGGCCGACTGAAAAAGCGTAAAGCCAACGGAAAAGAAGACGACAGCGAATAAACGAGAAACAAAAACGAAGCTATGAACATTATCAAAAGCATCCGGAACGAATATTACAACCATATCCTGCCCAACAGAAACATCGAAGCCAAAATCTTCGAAAGCATCGTATTTTGCATAATTACGGTATCTCTGATCCTTACGTTCTGGGCGTTCAGGCACGCTCCGGATATGGTTCCGAAGGCCTACGACGAAGCGGGAAACGTAACGGAATACGTATCTAAATGGAGAGATGTACGCACAAATGTTCTTTTGAGCCTCGTCGTACTGCTCTTTCTATACAAATCTTACTATCCGAAACGGTACAATTTAGACACTTTCGCCCACGAAATGCGCCAGCTGAAACTGGCCTCCAGAGCCAACAGACAGCTTGCTTTCTGCCTGTCGATGGTACTCCTAACCGACGCAATCAGCCGTTATTGCAGGTTATCCGATACTTTCGGCAATATTTTAGGTATCACTTTTGTAGGCTGTTTCTTGGGTGTGTGGCTGTACTACATATACAAAATACAGTACACATAGACCTGCCCGCCGGCATAGAGCATAGAAATAAGCCCGATAGAAGTACCGCGCAAAAGGAACAGACCGTACTTCTAAGCGGGCTGCACATAATGCCTAAAACGAATATTCCCCGAAACCGCGAGGCTCGGGGAATATTTATGTTTGTCGGGAAAGCACGCTGTATTACTTCTTCAGCTTCAAATCGTAGTTCAAATCTTTAGTAACTGCTTCCTCTAACTGGTCGTTAACGGCACGCAAGGTAGAGTCGTCAACGATCATGAAGTAAGCCGGCGCTTCCTTTTCACCAAGGCTGAATTTATAGGCTTTCTTCTCTTTACCGCCGACAGTCTTGGTAACAACCTCTGCTACTCCGTTGTAATCGAACGCTTTGTCCTTACCGTTTTCGGCCTCAAGATAAGTCATCGTGAGGTGATAACCGTTGGTAGAATCGCCTGCAAGGGCCAAACTGTAACGAATACCCGGGCCGTCTGCTGCCGGCAGAGTACCTTCATAAACCATGGAATCTACTACTACAGAATCGGTAACCGAGTCGTTTCCGTTCATATTCTCGGCAGTCTTGCCACTCTGTTTGCAAGCTACCATTGCTGCACATGCAGCAACAATCAACATTAACTTTTTCATCTTCTCTTTGAATTTGTTTTAATTATTCGAATGCAATATTACGTATTTTATTTATAAAACCACCAAATTTCAATGAAAAAATGCCTTAACAGCACCGTTATTGTGCGGTAATTTTTATGCTAACTGCCTTGAGTTCCTGCCATCCAACCTTATCTGTAAGGCGCAACATGAAGTGGTAATCGCCCGTATCTATATTGTCGGGTATCTTTATATCCACGGCAGAGGCGTACTCTTTCTGCCCTGCAGGAATGTCGAAACTCTCGTTGTAAACCCATGGATTAACCGCACTCTTCTTTTCATCGAGCGGACAATCGGCGGCAGAGGTACTGTGCGTGTGATGATCAAAGTTATTATGTATCTCGATATTGAAACTCCCGAGCTCCATATTATCCTTGAACAGATACCTTACAGGTATCGTCTCGCCGCGCTTATACACCTGACAATCTGTGGGACTTGCCACAATATCCTTGTCTGAAATAACGGGCTTCTCTTTATCCTTCGTACCGTTATCATCGCTACTGCTGCTGCATGCGGCAAGCAAACAAAGCACAAAGGCAAGCAAAAACAGTTTTATAGTCTTCATCATCTTATACCTTATTATATATATACTCCTGCTACAGACCTACTTCTTGGCCGTTATTTTGAAACCTTCGAACTCTTCTGTGTTCGTTCTTCCGTCGGTATCGGTCACCGTGAAGTGCAGGTGATACTCGCCAGCCACGGCTTCTGCGGGCACTGTAATCTCTTTATTGAACTCGAAGGTACCGGTCTTACCGTTATAATCGCTCACTTCTATCGGATATTCCTTGTCTCCGTGGAACTCGAGTTCGATACTCTTAACGGCAGACTTCACGGTAACTTCGGCCTTTACGGTGAACTTGCTGCCTGCTTCGGCCGTATTGTTACTTGCATCAGGACTGGTGATTTCTATCTTCGGAGCATTAGGATCGGGAGCCTTCAAAGTAAGTTCATCGGTCCAAGACACCTCTTTTCCTTTTTCATCAGTAACGGTTAAGATGAACCGGTAAGTACCTGCAGCGAGCTTGCCGTCAAGTTCCAAGT
Organism: Hoylesella oralis ATCC 33269; assembly: GCF_000185145.2. Lineage (GTDB taxonomy): Bacteria > Bacteroidota > Bacteroidia > Bacteroidales > Bacteroidaceae > Prevotella > Prevotella phocaeensis. The sequence continues at coordinate 1,242,282 of NZ_GL833119.1, read as the reverse complement.
GCTCATGGAAGTGCGCATTGATCACACCCACATAGTTCTTATTGCTGTTAAAGTCTTTCATCAACACGGTTTCAGCGTTCCCCTGTATGAGTTCCACCCGAATGCTTTTGATCTTAGACTCGGCCAATATCTCGCATTCAATGTGCAGATCTTTGCCCAAAACGGCCGTTTTGGAGTTCTCTTCGCCCAGTTCACGCTTATTAATCTCTAACTTTGTCTCCGCCGGATCATCGTTGTTGTTGCTACAGGAAGCCAAACACAGCGTTAAAACACTAACAAGAGCCGTCATAGCTCCCCAAATCATTCCTTTTCTCATAATAGTCTGTAATTGCAAGACTCATAGAGTCTCAAGTTTATATTAATGTATTAAGTTAAAAATCTAAGCCAACCATCACAGCTACATTGCGCCCGGGTTCGGGCACATCGATTAGTCTATAATAGCTTGTATGGTCGTAATATCTGCGGTTCAGCAGGTTCTCAGCATTGATACCTATACGGAGTGAGCAGCTTTTCAGGGCAAACTCCTTCCCCGCAGACATATTTATAGTGCAGTAACCCTTAGTGGGTTTCTCCGGTGGAACGATATTATTCTGGTCGCCCACCACATGTACGTTAAACGTAAGATATCCTTCTTGTCCCTGTCGACGGCCAAAGAACGTGTATTTAAGCCCCGTATCGACCGACCAAGGAGTAGAAAACGGCAGCGTAAAGCCTTTCTTTTCGCCCGACAGTTGTTCTGCATAAAGATACTCTCCCTTCAGTTCAGCTTCCAAATTACGCATGACTTTACACGTCAGTTGTGCCTCGAACCCGTAACGAATGACGCGGCTTTGGCGGTAATAATATAGCTGTAGGCCCTCATAATACTCCGAAGTAGGGTTCATATAGATATAATTAGGGAAGTAATTCAGGTAAGGATCGATCTGAATATCCAGCACCTTGTTGCTCCAGTTGATACCTGCATCGACCTGATACGACTCTTCCGGATCGAGCAGAGGATTGCCCTTTTCGTAACGGAAAATATGATAATTCACGCCATCCGCGCCCAATTCCTTCGGTATAGGTACGCGAAAGCTCTTGCCGACATTGGCTTTAAGAATCCAATGTCCTACATTATAGTTTATTCCAGCCGACCAAGTAAGGCTGTTGAATGCCCGTCTAAGCTCGCCGGATCGCTCTTTAAACACCGAATCGGTACTGTTTTTCACCGGTGTTTTATACCAGTCGCTGTAACGATGGATAGATGTATGCACGTTATCATACCGTACTCCCGCATTCAGAACGAGATTCGGATTGATCGTATAGCGGTCGTAAACGTAGGCACCCAACGCTGTAGACTCGAAATCGGGTATGATAAATCCCCATCCGCCGCGCCTGTTGTGCTGATATTCGGCACTCACGCCGGCGTTAAGCTGATGCTTTTCGCCCAACGAAAGCGTCATACCGACGTTTCCGGTATAGGTGCTTTTATTGAAACGTCGTTCCAACGTGCCGCTCGGAACAGGCATGTAGCCATGCGAGACAGGCTCCGAAAGCTCCTTACGCAGGTTGTTTTGATAAGCCAGATTGCCTTCTACCACAAGATTTCCCGCCTGATACACCGAGTGACTCATAATTTTGAGATGATTTACTGTTTGATATGGGAGGTCTATATCGCGCCGCGAGGCGTCGTAGTCGATATCGGAAAGGCGCACTTCCAAACCGTGTGCGTTGGCAAAAAAGCCGCTCTTGGCATAAGAGTCCGATACTTTAAGGTCGGTTCTGAAACGGTATCCGAGGTATCCGAGCGTAAAACTGCCGTCACGTTCGCGCCCTGCAGTATTACGAAGCGTGCGGTCTTTCAGCTTTATATAGTATGAATAGTACTGAATACTGTCCGTCGGAACTTTATAATCGGCATAGTCTATCCATGTCATATTTGCCTTATAGAAAAACTTCTTATTGCGTCCTTGCAACTTGGCCGATATGCCTAACGATGCATTGTTGGTTCGGCTGAAAAGCGAAACGCTGCCCTCTAATGGCTTTACAGGCACATAATTGCTGTAGAGGTTAATCACTCCACCGATGGCATCCGAACCATATAACAGGGCTGCAGGGCCCTTGATAATCTCTATTCTGTCTATGGCAAACTGGTCTATCTCTAACCCATGATCGTCTCCCCACTGCTGACTTTCGTGCTTAATACCGTCTTCCGACACGATCATACGGTTAAAACCCAAACCACGGATGGCGGGTTTCGACTGTCCGGAACCTATGCTCATCGCCTTTACACCGGGCACCCCGCGCAGACTCTGCATCAAACTACCGGCGAAATTCCCCCGTAAATAACGGCGATCAAGTTCTATCTCGTTGACCGAGGCCTTCATCTGATAGTCTCTCTTCGCATTGCCATACACCGTTACATCGTGCAACACGATGCCCGTATCGATACGTGTAGTGTCGACAGATGGCGGTATGGCGGCGCAAGGCGCAGCACATAAGGGCAAAACACCCGACATGCACGCTGCCGACAACGATAGAATTATTGCCAAAGCAAATCTATTCATAACCGTAAGAATATAAAAAAATCTGTAATAAAAGACGGGTATTGCGCACACAAGCCGGCACTACAGGCACAGAACACGGGGCATACCCTATCCACGCATATTGCTTGCACGGCAGAAAAACGGGCGCCCTCGGCAGATAAGCCGCACTATAACGGGTTCAAAAGAATATGCTCTTCCCCCTCTGCACCGCAAAAACAAAGTGGACGATTAATGTTGGTGTAGGATAAGAATTATCCCAATACGGCGCACGGAGGCGCCCGCAGACTGATGACTTCAGCTGCTCTACACGCCACTTTCTGCACACATACCGATACTACAGTGCCCATCAACACGGCAACAACCGCCGCTATGGCTATGGTATCGGCAATGCCGAAAGTAGAAAAAAAGAACTGACAAATAAAACACTTATCGGGATTATGCCCGCCGGAATGGTTCCCCGAGGCTTTCGAAGAGGCTAATTCGATGCTGTTATCATACTGGCATACATGAAAATCCTTGATTATTATCGGCAACATAAATACGGCCAACAGCAACCAAGAAATAAAAATTCTCCGTGTATGCTTAGACTCTAACATAATCGAACAGCTATTCAACGGACAAAATTAATAAGTTTCTTCGAGCATGCAAAGGATCAATTGCAAAAATGAACGTTTTTAATTTTATTTAAAAGTTGGCTATCTATCTAAAAAGAAAGAGCGACAATGCGCCGTTATCCGGTACATCGCCGCTCGATATATCATACATCTACGCCCGTTGAACGATAGACTTATCGCTATCAGACCATAGGTCTGTCTCGGTCAGATGTTGCTTCTATCGGTTCTACGCACGATCGCTGTTAAAGGCAACCAGCATCCAAACCGTCTTTTCCTGCCCTTTCAAATAGTCGTCGAGCAGTGCTACGGTAACCTCATCATTGGCCTCCGACGCCGTTTGAATTAACGCACGCTCCTGACGGATAATCTCTTTAAGCGTATCGAGTATGTGGGCCACCGCCTTATGTCCGCTATGTATAACATCGGTTTCCTTCACGGTCGATACCGATAGATATTTGCTGTAGCGGTGCTCGGGTGTGCCGTCTAACTGTAATATACGCTCCGCAATTTCGTCTACTTTATTAGCTGCATCGTTGTAAAGTTCCTCGAATTTCGCATGTAGAGTAAAGAAACCGTCGCCTTTGATGTTCCAATGAAACCCGCGAAGATTAGCATAATACACTTGAAAATCGGCCAACAAGCGGCTTAATCCCTTAACTACATCCGCAACTTTGTTTGCATCTAAGTTCAAATAATCTAAACTCTTCATAATTCTTTTCCTTTCTTTATTTATGAATACTCTTATTGTTATCTCTGATGCAAAGATAGTATTTTTCTCGTATCCGCACAACAGATAAAAACTATAACGGTATAGAGTTTATCTATTTTAGTACTTTTAACGTTGATTTACAGATACTTATCAATAAACAGACAATACCGGAAGGGCATCTTTCTCTGCGCTGTAGCGGAAGCAACCGGTAGGTCTTTTCCCGCAGGAAAGCCTACCTTTGCCGGCTGTTTATAAGTTTGCGCGGTTAAATAATGCCGCGCATGCGGTCTTCGAATGCCGAGAGAGCGGCCTTGGCTCCCTCACCCATCGCAATTACAATCTGCTTATAGGGCACGTCGGAGACGTCTCCGGCGGCATAAACACCCTTTATAGCGGTTCTACAGTATTCGTCTACGGGTATTTCCTTGCGCTCCGTAAGCTGCAATTCGTTGCTGAAAGGTTCGGTATTCGCCACAAGTCCTATCTGTACAAATACCCCATCGAGCTCTATCTTGCGCTCTTTATCGGTCTTACGATCTTTCACTTGCAGTGCTGTCACCTTGGTTTCGTCACCGATAACGCGCGTTGTTTGCTGCGAAGTAAATATCTCTACGTTCTTCATACTGCGCGCTTTCTCCTGCAACACGTTGTCTGCACGAAGCTCGTCGGCAAACTCCAGCACCGTTACACGACTGCAAATGCCCGCCAAATCGATAGCTGCTTCGATGCCGGAATTACCACCTCCCACCACTGCAACGCGCTTATTCTTGTAAAAGGGGCCATCGCAATGCGGACAGAAGTGCACTCCATGACCGATATACCGTGCTTCTTCGTCTACATTCAGGCGTCTCCAGCCGGCACCGGTGGCAACGATAACGGCGGGAGCCATAAACTCTTCGCCTCCTTTTACGCTGATGCGTTTCATTTTCTCCTTCAGGTTAACGGCCGAGATCCTGCGGTTTTCGAACACTTCAACGGGGTAATTGCCCAGATGAGTCTTCAGGTCGTCGGCCAATTTCGCACCGGTCGTCTGCGGAACAGATATCAGGTTTTCAATGTCTACGGTATCTTTCACCTGTCCGCCTATACGCTCTGCCACCATTGCAACGCGCAAACCTTTGCGCGCGGAGTATATTGCAGCGGCGGTACCTGCGGGGCCTCCGCCCAATACCACCACGTCGTAAGTACACTCCACGGGCGCAGCGTGCTCGTCGGCAGTCGTGCCTTGCCGCTCTTCAAGCTCCGATAAAAGCTCTCCCAAATCGCCTCTACCGGTATGAAACGGTTCACCATCGACGAATACAGACGGCACCCCTTGGATGTTCAGCTTGCTTATTTCGTCTTGAAACAGTGCACCATCCACCATTTCATGTTTGATATTCGGGTTGTAGAGTGCCATTATATTAAGCGCCTGCACCACATCCGGGCAGTTCGTACACGTCAGAGAAACGTAGGTTTTTATATCTACGTTGCCCTTAATCGCACCAATTCGCCGCCTTATAGCCTCATCGGGAAGGTTCTTCCCCTTACCGTCAGCATTGATAACCGCAAGGAGTAACGACGTAAACTCGTGCCCATTAGGAATACCGCGAAACCTTATACCCGTATCGTTCCCATCTTTCAGCAGCCTGAAACCCAACATCTGTTCGTCCGATTTGGCGAAATAGCACGAGAGTTTGGGCGAACAAGAAGCCACATCGCTAAGAAACGACACAAATTCATCGGCATGCTCGTTGCCACGATTGTACGCGGCATCGAACACATACGTAGCGGAAAGGTCTGCAAATACGCCTTTCACCTGCTCTAAAATATCATGTTCTAACATATTATATTTCCTCTTTATAAATTCAATTTGAAGCCTGTGTAACGGCAATTCTTCCCGTCTGCCGGCCGTACAGCCTACAAAAATCGTTCATACAGATAACAAAAAATTCCCCGCCCGAATGCTGATAACAACACTATGACAGGGAACTGCTTTGTATAAATTATATTGATTTAGAGTTTGCCCACAAGGTCTATGCTCGGTTTAAGCGTTTCCTTGCCCTGCTTCCACTTAGCCGGACAGACCTCACCTTCATGAGATGCCACGAATTGAGCGGCTGCCACCTTGCGCAAAAGCTCCTCTGCATTGCGGCCAATGCTATTGTCTTGCACCTCTGCAACCTTGATCTGTCCCTCCGGGTTTACAAGGAAAGTACCGCGATATGATAGACCTTCGTCTTCTTTATATACGCCGAAACCGCGACTCAGCACCGCCAAAGGATCGGCAAGCATGGTGTATTGCAGTTTTTTAATGCGCTCGGAAGTGTCGTGCCATGCCTTGTGAACGAAGTGAGTGTCGCAACTTACCGAGAACACTTCTACGCCCATCGACTTCAATTCCTCGTATTTATCTTGCAAATCTTCCAACTCTGTGGGGCACACGAATGTAAAGTCTGCCGGATAGAAGAAGAAAATAGCCCATTTGCCTTTAATATCTTCGTTCGATACTGTTTTGAAATTTCCGTTTTGGAATGCCTGAACTTTAAACTCAGGTACCTGTGCATTGATGATTGATTCCATATTCTATTGAATGATTATTAAATGAATTATAATTGATTAAGTAGCTTGTTGTTTGTTTATTTCAGTCGGCTTTCCACAACCTTCCAATCGATTATGTCCCATACGGCTGCGATATGGTCTACACGTCGGTTCTGGTAATCCAAGTAATATGCATGCTCCCACACGTCAAGACCTAAGAGTGGATTGTTTCCGTGGCGCAACGGATTGCCCGCATTCGGTTCTTTCGTGATAACAAGTTTGCCCTCCTTGTCCTGCGAGAGCCATGCCCAACCCGAGCCGAAGAGTGTGGCTGCCGCCTGTGAAAACTGCTTCTTGAACTCATCGAAGCTACCGAAAGCGGCATTAATCGCCTCGGCTATCTTGCCTTGAGGTACGTTATTCTTCTGCGGAGCCATAAACTGACCGAAGTAAAGTGCATGGTTCAGCGTTTGTCCGGCATTGTTAAAGATGGGACCATCGGGCGCACTAACCACGATATCCTCTACACTTTTGTCTTCAAACTCTGTGCCCTTCACCAGATTGGCAAGGGTGTTAACGTAATTCTGCAGATGTTTTCCGTAATGAAAATTGATGGTCTGTTCGCTGATTACGGGCTCTAAAGCGTTTGCTGCATAAGGCAGTACTGGCATTTCTACTTTCATATTCTTGTCGTATTTAGCATTAATAACTCTGTTATCTTCCTTTTTTATTAAATAAAAATCCCCTTTTGGCGCTGTCGCCTGCTCCATGTAAGGCATCGGGGGCATTTGTATTATCATACTGTTTTATGTTTGTTGTTCTGATTTCTGATGCAAAGATAGGCAGAACATCTTCCTTCCGCAACAGATAAAAACTATAACTTCATTGAAAAAATCTATCATCTCGCTACAATAACCGTAAGCATAAGGGGTTCAAGAACATTGTCCTGTAAAAATAATCTGCCGTGCATTATTTTTTTATACAGCCCGTCTATGTCCGACAGATGGTATATATATCAACGACAGACAATACATCTGTTCCGGACAGATATGCGGAATATTCGACAAGAACATTGCGAGAATATGGCAAAAAAAGCCTACCTTTGCAAAAAATAGACCGCATCCGGCAATCCGAAAGATGGCTTCCATCGTGCTCGTTCGTACTATTTTTACATCTAAACTCTATAGCATCATGACACTACAACAATTGGAATACGTCATTGCAGTATACAGATACAAGCATTTTGCCAAGGCTGCAGACAACTGTAACATAACACAACCCACGCTTAGTTCTATGATACAGAAGCTGGAGGAGGAACTCGGAGTGAAGATATTCGACCGACGTAAGCAGCCTATACTGCCGACTCCCGCCGGTAAACTTATCATCGATCAGGCGTGGAAGGTACTTGTAGAGGCGCGAGAGCTGCGCGAAACGGTAGAAGAAACTAAGCACTCGCTGCTCGGAACATTCAATATAGGCATCTTACCCACCATTGCTCCTTATCTTATTCCGCGCTTCTTCCCGCAGTTGATGAAGAAATATCCCGATATGGACGTACGTGTAACGGAGATGAAGACCGAGGATATCAAGCATGCACTGCACCACGGCGACATCGATGCGGGCATCATAGCAAAGGTAGACGGGCTTGGCGACTTCGACAGTACCACCGTTTTCTACGAACAGTTCTTCGCCTACGTGGCACAGGGCGATGCTCTATTCGACAATAAAACAATACGTACCGCCGATCTGAAGGGCGAATATCTGTGGTTACTCGACGAAGGACACTGCTTGCGCGACCAACTTGTGAGGTTTTGCGACCTTAAAGGAGCCATGCAGAGTAAGCGTGCATACTCGTTAGGCAGTATCGAAACCTTCATGAGAATGGTAGAGAGCGGCAAAGGGGTTACCTTTATACCGGAGTTATCTCTACTGCAACTCACCGACGTTCAGCGCAAACTCGTGCGACCGTTTGCCCTTCCGATCCCCACGCGCGAGATAATTATGGTTACCGGAAAGAACTTTATCCGCACTTCGTTGCTCGGTCTGATCGTCGAAGAGATAAAACAAGCCGTGCCTGCCGATATGCTTCAACTGAAACAGACGCAGCAACGGGTGTAATCGTTCGCCATGTTATTCTACGGTAATCATGGCGCCTGCCCGCTCCGTAGCAGCATACTCGGGGGCATAGGCACACTGGGCGGTTACGCTGCCGAGGGTATATGTGCCGCTCCTATCCAAGTAATATTCCTTTTCTATCGTGTGAGTACCCTTGCTGAGCATGCTGATGTAATATGCCGTAGCACAGTCCTTGTTGCTGCAATAATAGGTTCCGTCGTAACCGCTCCTTTGGTCTACGGGCTCCATGCAGGCCGCACGTTTGTCTATCACCTGCACAAAGTCGAGGTCGCGTGCCGCTTTTAACGTTATTCTTACTCTCACCTTGCTGCCCACTTTCAATGGTCCGGGCTTCACAGGTATAATCTGTCGCGTTACCGAAAGTTCGCTCCCCGACCGTTGTATATCCGATATTTTTTGCAAATACTGTGCATATAACGCTCCCCAAGAGACAATCTTCGTCTTCTTTTCGGCCGTAAACAGGCGTTCTCCGGCAGGTGTAACCATGATTTTTGCATATCCTAAGCCCGCTGTTGCCTGCGGCATACGCAGCTGCTTACCATCTATGCGGAGCACGGGGGCATCGTCTTTCGTCGTCGGTTGCACGAAAGAAGTACTGTCCGAGAGGAATGCGTACACGGCAGCTGCACTGTTTATCGCCGTCAGCCAGTACTGCGAACGCTTTTCCTGCAACAACCAAAGCTGCATCTCCGTAATGGTTTGCGTGTCTTCAGGGGTAATCAATCGCAGCGCTTCTATGGCTGCAACCTGCGTAGGTATTTTGTAATCGAGCCACGAGTAGCCCGCTCGTCGGGTATCGAAGTAGCGTCCTTTCGCCTTATCATATACGGAATACTGCTTTATACTCTCCACCAAACGGCGTGCCACGGCCCTGCTATGTGCCGTATTTTCTTTCTGCATAACGATTGCAGTGAGCGCCCGTTGCAAGATGGTCATACTTTCAGCGGTCTTCTCCGCATCGTTCAGCAACTTTCTTTTGCCCTTCTTACCCTTATCCGCAGGCTTTCTGTCGTCGAGAGCACATAGGTACAGATATTCCATATCGGCCTCCTGTCGGCTTAAATAGGCAAATGCTCGGTCAATCATATGCTTGGTTTGCGGGCGCATACCCACCATATTGTTCAAACGCACAAGCACTTCGGTAACGGTTTCCGTTATGTATCGATTGCCTTTCATGCCTTTGAACCAGCTCCAAGAGCCGTCTGTATTCTGCAAATGGAGTAGCTTCGAGATGGCTGTATTCATCTTTTCGGCAAGCAATTCGGTATCGAAAAAGTCGACAAGCTGCCGCTTTTGTTCCGTTTCAGTGTCTGCCGAAACGTTCCAAGGAGTCTCTTCGAGCATGATACTCTTCAGTTCTTCGTTTTGTGCAAGTTTGCTCTTCAGTCCGCGGAGTGCCGATGTATCGCGCCTGCAAGTCTCTATAGTGGCCTTAATCGCGGGAGACGACGCTAATATATGCCCTGCCAAGCACTGCGAGTAGTAAGCTATACTCTGGCAAACAGCACAATCATCGTACGGATGAGCATAGGCATGAAGGGCTTCGAGCATCATCCAAGCAGGATTATCCACGTATTCTACGGTTAGTTTCCTGCCTGTAGAACCCCTCGGGAATAGCCGACTGATGTCGATACGTTCGGTGCCTTTCGCCGTTTGAGTGAACGGAATAGTGCGCAATACCTGCTCCACGTCGGGCAAAACCGGCAGGTAATGCTGCTCTCCATCACTCATATTCCCCGCCGAAACCATCACTTTACAGATGTATAACGATGCTTTCGAAGGCTCTATGCGGGCCATGTCAATGCTCGGAAAGGTTAGTGTAACGCTGCTGTCCGGCACTGCTTGGAACGACACCTGCCTGCTGTAAATCGGTCGTTCGGTCTCCGGATCGAGTAAAAACAGCGTGCCTGTGCCCCGCAGATCGACTTCCGTCGTATTAAAAAGGCGTGCCTGTATGGTCAGTTTATCGGTTGTACGCACGAAACGCGGTAAGTTTGGCTGCACCATCAGTGCTTTCTTCGCCACCGCTTCGGCCTCTATAAAGCCGTTTTTCATATCGCGTGTGTGGGCTTGCCCCATAAAACGCCACGCCGTGATGCTCTCCGGAAGGGTGAAAGAAATACCTACTTGCCCCTTTTCGTCGGTGGTTAGTCGCGGATAGAAGAAAGCCGTTTCGGCCATATTCTTACGCACCGGCAGCAACGCAGCCGATGCCTGTTTCCGGTTATCCGCAGGTATAAAGAAATCATCTTTGGGAGCCAGCGCGCCATAAAGGGCTGCATCCCTCTTGATAACGGGCGCTGTATATTCTACAGATGCAGCACCTCGAACCGTTACACCGGCCACACTGCCCGTCAAGGCACACTTCTTTGCTGTTCCATACCCCGTAACTATCACCTCATTGAGCGACCGATCGTCGTCGGTAAGCGTTACGTTCATCACCCTCGAAGTAACCATCCGCACTTCTTTTTTGTAACCTATGTAACTGTAAACAAGCCTTTTTCCCAAAGGTACAGTTATCGTGTAATTGCCGTCGATATCGGTAACAACGCCGTAAGAGGCACTGCCTTCGGTTCTTACACTGCACCCGATAACGGGATCTTCCTCGTCGGTAACCACCTTACCACTCACTTTCATGCCCCACAAACCGTTTCCCAAATCGAGACAGGCAGACCTGAAAGCAGGCTCAGGGAACCTTTTTATCACCGACGAGCCCACAGTTTGCCAACTATAGTTATTAGGTGTAGCAAACTCATATTGCGGCAATTCTCGGCTTATACCGGTATTAAAGTACCAATCGTTGCGGCCGATATAATCCAAAGACTTATCGTACATCGCCGCTATGAGCCGCGCATGGGCCGGTTTCCCGTCGGCAGTAGTCACAGTAAGCTGCCACTGTTCCTTGCTTCCGGGCTGCAAACGATCGCGGAAGGTGTTCCACTTCAAGTTCAAATAGCTATCGGGCAGCGGTTTTATGAGCTCCGCCTGTTCATGGTAGAACACGCCGTTTTTGTACCAAGCCCACGAAACCATGAGGCCCCGACCGTACTCCTTGCGATAATAGAACTCGCGTGTAACGATGCTATCGCTCAATTCGACGGTGCTACACTCAAGCACCGAGTCGGCCGTTGCTACAGTGTAAACCATGTGCACATCGCGTTGAGAAGTACCGAAATGTATTTTCAACGGTTCTTTTCCCTCCCTGTCGAACACATTGTAGGGGCATATAACCCAGCTATCCACATAGGCCGACGGGCGTCGATCCTCCGGATTATAAACGATATAAGACCGTTCGATAGTGTCGTCTTCGCAGGTTATCACAAACGTATATCGCCCGTTAGGCAACGAGGCGGGCATCACAAACCCCGCAGGCCTGCCGCTTTTTGCCGTATAAACCTGCTCCTCGTAGCCTTTCAGCCAATATCTAACGGTGGCATCCAATTCTTTTTTCATGTTATTTCGTGCAAAGAACGGCAGATGCTTCATGCTGTCGCGGGGCACATAGTCGGCATACGGTGCCGACAACTGCACAGCCTTACAGCCCACACTGATATATTTATCTGCCGTTTGGCTCTCGCCTGCACGGTCTGTTACCGTTGCATTCAAGCGCAAAGAATAACCTTCAGAACCCTTTTTTACTATCTTCGGCAGCGGCAGATCGAGCATGAAAACGCCCTTGGCATCGGTCGTAAGCACGAGAGTAGTATCGGGAAAGTCCGACGGATAGGAATAAGAATTGAACGACACCTTGCATTCAACGGCAGCACCGCTCAAACCTTCGCCCATCAGAGCGGTAGCCTTGCACGCCAAATGCAACGTGTCGCCGGCCTTGTAGCGTGTTTCTATATCGGGAACGGTTACGCTGAACGTGGGACGCTTGTACTCTTCTACACGAATATAGCACGACTCTCCGTCTACTTCAACCCTATAACTACCGTTCAACAGGCGTGCAGGAAGGCGGAAATCTGCCGTGCCTGTGCCATACGAATCGACTTTTACCGTAAGCGAATCGATAACCTTGCGCTGCGGATCGTGCAGTCTGAAAGTGATATCCTTACCGCTATCTATCGCCACACGGTCGCCTTTACGCCGAAAAACCGTGGCTGCAGCATGGACAGTCTGCCCGGGGCGATAGACTGTACGGTCGGTCAACACGTTCTTTACATACGTTGTATCTTCTTCATCCCCATCATCTATCAGCGCTTCAGAGAGATTTACGAACGTACAAGCCCTGTCGTAATCGGTATAGGCGTAAGCACATTCGTCGTCTTTTACACGATGTGTTACCTCTCCTTGCGCATTGCAATACAGCGTTTCGCCGTCTTCGATCTTTATTTTCGCACCGCCTATCGGCTTACTTGTTATGGCATTCACCACCGCGATGCGCACTGTACTATCGGGAAGCGATACCACTATGGGACGTATATCGCTTACATGAAGCAGACAGCGGGCCTTTTTGGTCTTCGGGAAAGTACTTGTTTCTATGATATACATGCCTACGGGCAACGACGAAAGGCGCAGCGTATCGCGCTCGATCTTACTTCTGTCGGTTACGGAATATGTAATCGTCTGCGATACATTGCCTATCCGATGCCGACGTTTGTACTTCAAATCGCCCCAATTCTCCTCGAAATCCGTATCGAAAGTGCTCAATTCCGCCGTCGATCGGTCTATCCGATCCACCTTAATACGCAATTTTTCGATGTTACGATGCGCCACTTTCAGCGTTAGAGTATCCCTCGAGGTGAGCAAGATATCCTTTATATCGACGTTGACATAAGGGTTTATAAGCTCCCGATAGGCATTTCGCAGGATATTCATGCGCTCGTATTTCGGATATCTTGCCAACATTTCTTCGATATACGCCACGCGTTGTGCTCGCGTATAGTCGACATTGCGAACCAAGACATTATATTTTTCGATGGCAACCTCGGCAGATACCTCGAGATCGCCATACAAATGCAGGAGCGAGTCGAGCGATGCAACATAAGCAGACCGTTGCCCTGAACCGCCTACAGCAGACGAACGACCGCGCAACACATCGAGGGCGGTGAGCATAGTTGCCGCCCGATTGCCGTGAAGAGCATAGTAATCGTGCAACAAGGCCACATCGCCAACGGCATAACCCACCACGCTCAACATGTCGTTACCGAAGTATTTACTGCCTTGTTTCAAGCAAACAACGCTGCTGTAATCGGCAGCTTTCGCCCGTGCAAGGGCCTCCTTACGCTCCAAGGCCATGCGCAAATAAGGCACGGAATCGGGTACTGTAAGGCCGAGATAGGCCTCGTAGAGCGACGCCACCACAGGTTCACGGTCGCGAACCAGCAGTTCATGCGCCCTTATTCGGTTGAGTTGCGGCAACAAACTATCGGGGGCAACGTCGGTTTTCAGGCCGGCTAAGGCAATATCCGCCCTTAAAAGTTCGAGGTAGGCACCTTTCTTTTCGGCTGCATCAATTATCTTTTCGAGTTTCGCCATAGCTGTTTGCGGGTGCAAAGAAGCGCTGCTGTGCACATCGCGCCATAACGCTTTGAGCGATTGAGCCTGCAAACAAGATGGCAACAAAAAGGATATAACAACGATGAGAATGCCCTTTTTCATAATAAATAGCATTTGATAAAGATATTGCAAATATAGTCTTTTTCGGCGAAACGGCAATGCCTGCGAAACCATTTATTATAAACGGCTTTCTTAAATAGGCTGTTTAAGTCCGTTAGAGTGCATGCCTAAAACCATCAGATGTACCATATCCTTGCAACACAGCTATCACTTATCCGCTTTCCATCACCATTCCTTCATCCGCAGCCCCCTATTTTAGAGAACCGATTTTGTGATTTTAGCCGTATTAAACGGCATAATCGAATCTTTTTCCGTATCTTTGTAACCGTAGAACTGCTTACATATAAAAACTAATGAACAAACCTATAACATTGCTGATTGCCGCATTTATCTGCGGTTGTGTTTATACATTGCCCACACAAGGTGCCCCTACAGAGAAATCGAAACCCGCGGTTAAACAAGGTTACCATACCACCGGACGGGGCAATAAGGATGCTGTTATGCTATGTATAGACATGGGGAAGATGCCACGGAATACGCAGGTAAGCCGAATAGACATGGTACTGAAAGGCAACACGCATCGCAACATCGACCGCGTGAAGGTATATCAAACGGCGACAGCCGAGTTTTATTCGCTCGAAAAAAAACGCAGACAATTGCTCTGCACCGCGCTTCCGCAAAAGGGAAAAATGACGCTTAACCTTAACGGATGCCGATCTGCGGGCGATAAACCGTATCTCTGGATCACGGCAGACGTATCTCCAAGGGCCACACTGGAAGACTATATCGACGCAAAAATTACGGCCTTAGTCTATCGGACCACGCAGACGGGCAGGCTGAAAACGGTATATCCCACCGACGGCGATCCCGACTATGGCATGAAGATATTCGCCCTGCAGCAGTTTCTATACACGCCTTACAGCTTCGGCTGCAAGAACTATCGCATACCAGCCATGATTGTAGCAGCAGACGGAAGTATCGTTACCGCCATCGACCGGCGCTACGAACAGAGCAACGACTTGGGTAATCATAAGATAGACGTGGCTGTGCGCCGCAGTACGGATAACGGAAAGACGTGGAGCGAGCCCCTGATTATAGCGCAAGGCGACAGTCTTACCGAGGGCAGATATGGCTACGGAGACGCTTCTTTCGCACGTACGTCGGGCGGAAAGATACTCTGTTTGATGAGTGCAGGCAAGAAATCGTTCTTCGAGGGTATGCGTTATATAGCCATGCAAAGCAGTTCTGATAACGGTATTACGTGGCAGACAGCACCGGTAGAGATAACGACCGGCAACTTTGCCGACTCGGTTTTCGACCTGAAGAACGGCACGGGAATGTACGCAGTCTTTGTGTCTTCGGGCAAAGGACTGACCACACGGCGGGGCGATGTGATGTTTCTATGCGACTGCATAACCGAACCTAACGGACACGAAAAGAATTTCTTATTGAAATCTACGGACGAAGGACGCAGCTGGAAGCTCGGTCCAACGCTGGTATACGACCGTGCCAACGAGGCTAAACTCATAGAAAAGAACGACGGCACGCTGCTTGCATCGGTGCGACAGCATGGGTTCAGGGGCTTTAACAAGGGTTCTGCCGACGGTAGACAGTGGAACCGTCAGTGGCGCAGCAATACGCTATGGGGCGCAGATTGCAATGCAGACATCATATATTATACCCGTAATATCGACGGAAACGGCAAACACGACATGATGCTGCACTCGATACTGAAATCGGAAAGGCGCAAGAACCTTACTATTTATAAAAGTCACGACGAAGGAAACACGTGGACAGAGGTATTCAACATACAGCCCGGCGATGCTTCATACTCTACTATGGAGGTTTTGAACGACGGTTCGCTCGCCGTACTTTATGAAGACAATTCAAATCAGGGCTGCGGACATACGATCAACTTCGTGGTGCTGACCAAAGAACAGGTAGAAAATTTCGGGAATATAGGAAATGAATAGTGCTGACAGCACTATTGAATAACAGATATACGAGAGAGGCCTGCTGCTGTCAGTAGGCCTCTCTGTATTTATTGCCTTCCTTGTCTTCGAGCATACTAAGGTAGCTCTGATAGCGGCTCTCGGCAATATAATGCTCCTCCACGGCACGTCTGACGGCGCAACCCGGCTCATGCGTGTGCGTACAATTATTGAAACGACAATCTTTGGAGAAGCTGAAAATCTCTTTAAAATAGCTGCCTATCTCTTCCGGTTCCATATCGAAAGAGCCGAAACCCTTAATTCCGGGCGTGTCGATGATATAACCTCCCTCGGGCAGGGGCAGCATCTCGCTGAACGTGGTGGTATGTATACCGGTGTCGTGTGCATCGGATATCTCGGCTGTACGTAGCTTCGCATGGGGCAAGATGCTATTGATAAGCGTGGATTTCCCTACTCCGCTGTTACCGCTAAGCACGGTTATCTTGCCCTGTAAGGCCGCTCTGACGGGCTCGATACCCTCGCCTGTCGTTGCTGAAACCGCGAAACACGGATAACCCACGGTATCGTAAAGCGTCATCAACATTTGCTGTAAACGCAGTTCATCATCGGTCAGAAGGTCTTTCTTGTTGAACACGAGCGTAACGGGCACGCTGTATGCCTCGGCCGAAGCCAAGAAACGATCGATGAACATGGTAGATGTTTCGGGATGACTTACCGTAACTAACAGGAACGCTTGGTCTACATTAGCAGCGATAATATGGCTCTGTTTCGACAGATTTTGCGACTTCCGTATGATATAATTGCGGCGTTCGTCGATAGAAGAAATAAAGGCTGTGCCTTCTCGATTGACAATTAGCGTGACTAAGTCGCCCACCGAAACAGGATTGGTACTGCGTATACCTTTCAAACGAAAGTTGCCTTTGATCTTACTTTCGATAATCTGTCCGTCGTCGGTGAGCACTGTGTACCAGCTACCTGTATTCTTGATTACTAATCCATGCATGGATAAGGAGTTAAGATATTAAGAAGTTAAGGAGTTAAGACACCTGTGTTCTCAAGAAGAAAACTATCGGTTTAACTCCTTAACCTACATACCGATTTTATCACTTGACAGCTCTACACCGTCATTATCTCCTTTGTTTTCTCTGCAAGCAGGGCATCTATGTTCTTGATATACTTATCATGAATTTTCTGGAGACTGTCTTCGGCATCCTTCTCATTATCCTCTGAAAGGCCTTCCTTGATGGCTTTCTTCAGCTTTTCCTTAATTTCAGAGCGTACGTTGCGCACCTCTACCTTTACTTTCTCGCCGATCTTGTTGCACTGTTTTACCAGTTCTTTGCGCCGTTCTTCGGTAGGTTGCGGGATCGTAAGGCGTATAATCTCGCCATTGTTTTCGGGTGTAATGCCCACATCGCTGTCCATTATGCCCTTTTCAATATCCTTAATGGCTTTCTTGTCCCACGGACGAATGGCAATAGTGCGGGCATCGGGCACCGACACGTTGGCCACCTGATTTAGCGGAACCATGGAACCATAGGAACTAACTCTTACGGAATCGAGGATTGCCACGTTGGCACGTCCGGCACGAATACGCGAGAGAGACTCATCCAAGTACATGGATGCCATCTGCATACGTTCCTCCGCGTCGTTCAATGTTGCTTTAACATCAATCATATTTCTTTGTTTTTATTAGGTTCTAAAGTACAAATTTAGAGAATAATCCGCAACTATGCAACAGTTTAATTAAAAATATTCTGCGAACAGACGGTTACCGATAGAGCGACAAAGCTACCGTTTCGGCGATTTTCTCAAGCCACTCTCTGTCGATATCATCGAAAGCTGCCGGCTCTGTACTGTCTATATCGAGCACACAGACTACCTGTCTGTTGCCGTCGAACAGCGGAACAACAATCTCGGAACGCGACTGCGAGCTGCACGCAATATGCCCCTCGAACTTTTCTACATCGGGTACGACGATGGTAGATGCTTCCTTGCACGCCGTTCCGCATACGCCCTTGCCCACCGGAATGGTATAACAAGCCACGGTACCTTGGAAAGGTCCCAAGCGCAGCGTGTCGCCCTGTCGCAGATAAAAACCCGTCCAAAAGAACGTATCAAAGGCATGATGCAACGCTGAAGATACGTTTGCAAGCACACCCACAGTGTTTGTTTCGCCCTCGACAAGCGCTTTTATCTGCGACAAAAGCAAATTATAAATTTCTTGTTTTTCCTGTTTATCCATGTTACATATCTTGTTTATCTTTATTATGCCTATGGTCTATCGGCAATAAATACACCGTTTATGCCTGACAGAAGTAGGGGTTATGCAGCTCCGTTTCCCGCTCTGTTTTCCGCACTTCTCCGCTCTACCGATTGTATCCCAGCCGCTGAAGCTCCTCGGCCACGATATTCGTCAGCGCTACGAACTGCGCCACACCCAGCTGTTCGGGGCGCTTGGTCATCACATCTTGTGCATAGAACACCGCCGAAGGCTTGGTCTGATTGAATATTTGACGCAGACTAACACGCAACATCTTACGGCGTTGGTTGAATACAGCCTTGACCAACCGCTTGAAGAGCACCTCATCACACCCCAAATCGGTTACGTTATTGCGCGTCATGCGTATGACCGCGCTCTTCACTTTGGGCGGTGGATCGAACACGTTTTCATCGACCGTGAACAGATATTCTACATTGTACCACGCCTGAATGAGTATCGAAAGGATGCCGTTGAGCTTGTTTCCCGGCGACGCAGCAATGCGCTGCGCCACTTCGCGCTGTATCATACCTGTGCAACAAGGTATGAATTGGCGATATTCAAGCATCTTAAAAAAGATTTGACTGGAGATATCATAAGGATAGTTGCCCGTAAGAACGAACGTATGGCCGCCGAATATCGTACTTAAATCCATGCGCAAAAAGTCTTCTCCGATGATTTTATCGCGCAATTGCGGGTAGTTTTCGTGCAGAAAAGCTACCGACTCGCGGTCTATTTCCACAGCTCTGACCTCGCGATTCTTGGTAACCAAGAACTGTGTAAGCACTCCCATGCCCGGCCCGATCTCCAGTATAGGGATATCAGGGCAGGTGTCTACCGTGTCTGCAATGCGTTTTGCGATGCTTAGATCGGTCAGGAAATGCTGACCGAGGTTCTTCTTAGGCCTGACGGTTCTCATAAACAATATTTCTATTCGGGCAGCAAAGGTACGAAATAATATGCAAAAAGAAAGTGGCGAACCGATATTTAATCGATCCGCCACTTATATTTAAACCTAAAAAATACTCTTTTTAAGAGGGATTAAGATTACTTGTTTTCCAAGTTAATCTTGTTTCCCAAATTGATAGCCTGTGCAATCATGATTGCTACAACGGCAAATACCATTAATGTTACCATAATCTAATTACCTTTCTTTTACTTGTTATCCTTATTATTCTTTTGACGTTGCAAAGGTACAACATATTTCTGTGTGCGCAAACAATATGAAATAAAAAGGCCGGAATATGGCCTTTTTATTGATACATGTCAACGAAACGGGACGAAAACACGCAGAAAAAGCCCGATATATTTTTGGCATTACGCCTAAATTACATTAACTTTGCAAGAATATAAAGCAAGTACCGCAAATGAAGAATATAGCGAATAATGCCTTAAAAATAGGACTTTCACTGCTTTTCGGAGGCATTATCCTCTATTGGATGTATCGAGGGTTCGACTTTAAGCGCATAGAATACGTGCTTCTTCATGAGATGAACTGGACGTGGATGCTGCTTTCGTTCCCGTTCGGCATACTGGCTCAGATGTTCAGAGGCTGGAGGTGGCGCCAGACATTGGAACCTGTAGGCGAACACTCCCGTGCATCCGTGCGCATCAATTCTATCTTTCTTTCCTACGCGGTGAGCCTCCTAATCCCTCGAATAGGCGAGTTTGCCCGTTGCGGAGTGCTCAAACGTTACGACAACGTGTCGTTTCCGAAGGCGCTGGGCACCGTGGTTACCGAGCGTGCCATCGACTCCTTGCTCGTGTTGTTGATTGCTGCACTGACCTTTCTTTCACAGTTCAGCGTCTTTACAACCTTCTTCCAGAAGACCGGAACAAGCATGGATTCGATCTTACATAGGTTTACTACCACCGGTTACATCGTTACCTTAGCCTGCGGTACTGCCGCTATAGGCCTGATAGTTTACCTGCTCCGCAGGCTCTCATTATATAATAAGGTGAAGAATACGCTGCAAGGACTGTGGCAAGGCATTGCCTCTTTAAGGAATATAAAGAACATTCCGCTCTTTATTTTCTTTACTTTAGCCATCTGGGGAAGCTACTTTATACACTATTACCTTACCTTTTTCTGCTTCGAGGCAACCTCTCATCTAAGCATATCTTGTGCATTAGTCACCTTTATAGTGGGCAGCATCGCGGTGATTGTGCCCACTCCGAACGGCGCAGGCCCATGGCATTTCGCCGTTAAAACCATGCTCATTCTCTACGGCATAGCCGAAACAGATGCCCTTTACTTCGTGCTTATCGTACATTCCATACAGACCTTGCTCGTTGTAGCGCTCGGTGTATATGCGTGGATAGCACTCTCTATGACACGAAAACGGACGGAAAAAAGCATGCAAACTGTATAGCAAAAGAAAAAATTAGTTATTTGCAGAAGTTACAATCCACATAAATGTTTAACACAGGAGCCAAAGAATGAAGAACCGTACAGAGGCCGGAAAGCATTAATTCATACTCCCCGTTCCTCACTCCCCGCTCCCCTAAAACCAACAACTATGAGCGAAATCAGAAATCTTAAGCCCGAATGTATCTGGCGCAACTTCTATGCGCTGACGCAAGTTCCACGTCCTTCCGGACATTTGGATAAGATACAGCAGTTTTTACTCGACTTTGCAAAGCAGGCAGGTGTACAGGCTTTCAAAGATTCAGGTAACAACATCGTGATGAAGAAGCCCGCTACAGCAGGCATGGAAGGCCGAAAAACGATCTTACTGCAGGCACATATGGACATGGTACCGCAGAAGTCGCCCGAAAGCAAGCACAACTTTGAGACGGATCCCATAGAACCTTACATTGACGGAGAGTGGGTAAAAGCCCGCAATACCACACTCGGAGCCGACGATGGCATAGGGGTTGCCGCCATAATGGCGGTGATGGAAGCCAAAGACCTTAGGCACGGACCGATAGAAGCCGTTATCACTGCCGATGAAGAAACGGGCATGTATGGCGCTAATGACTTACCTGTAGGCGAACTGAATGGCGATATACTGATGAACCTTGACTCGGAAACATGGGGTAAGTTTGTCATCGGAAGCGCCGGAGGCATAGATGTAACGGCGGAACTCGACTATAAAGAGGCCGAAACAGATAAGGAAGACGCCGCTTTAAAGGTAACTCTAAAGGGGCTGCGTGGCGGTCATTCGGGCTTAGAGATACACGAAGGCCGCGCCAATGCCAACAAACTTATGGTACGTTTCGTGCGCGAAGCCGTCGAAGAATGCGAGGCAAGGCTCGCTACATGGCACGGCGGAAACATGCGCAACGCCATTCCGTTCAAGGCAGAAGTGGTGCTTACCATGCCTAAAGAGAACGTACAGAGCGTGAAAGAACTCATTGACGATTGGAAAGAAGACTTCATCGACGAGTTCAAGGGCATAGAAAATACGGTGGAATTTTATGCGGAAGAAGTAGATACACCCAAGACCGAAGTGCCCGCGGAGATACAAGACAACCTGATAGATGCCATATATGCCTGCCATAACGGTGTGGTTCGTATGATTCCCTCCTATCCCGAAGTAGTGGAAACCTCATCTAATCTCGCCATTATAGATATAGAGAACGGCAAGGCAACGGTCAAAATACTGGCACGAAGCTCGCGTGAAGACATGAAAGATTATATAGTGAAGACGCTCGAAAGCTGCTTCAACATGGCCGGCATGAAGGTTACAACGGCGGGAAGTTATGGAGGTTGGGATCCTAACCCCGACAGCGAAATACTTCATCAGTTACTTAAAACCTACAAAGAACTGTTCCATGAAGACGCTATCGTGCAGGTAGACCATGCCGGACTGGAGTGTTCGATCATCTTAGGCAAGTATCCTAACTTAGACGTAGTGTCGCTCGGTCCCACCATCCGCAGCCCTCATACCACCACGGAGCGTTGCCTCATAAGCACTATAGCACCGTTCTGGGAACTGATGAAAAAGGTTCTTGAAGACGTACCTGCAAAGTAAACCGCAGCATAACAGTGCATGCAACACCCGAAGAAAGGCACGGAATGCACAGCCATACCCGTGCCTTTCTGCATTACATATACGCCATACGCCCATTACACGGCATGCCTATGAGCGATACTCCTATGTTCTAAATTCTATAGTCGTGCCGTGCAATCATCGAAAAAAAGTAAAATAAATCTATTTTTCATATCATCGGGGGTTAGCAAAAACACGCTTTGTCTGTATTATAAGAAAGATAATAATACATGCGGAATAAGAAAGAAATAGAACATCTCTTCCATACACATTACCAAAAGATGTACCTTTTGGCGATGACATTACTGCATGATGAGGACGAGAGCCGCGATGCAGCAAGCGAAGTGTTTGCCGATATGCTCGAAAGCAGTACCCCCTTGTACGAAAAGAGTGCCGGAAATTTTCTTCTTGTCTGCGTGCGCAACAAGTGTATGAATATAATCAGTCGCAAGAAAACAGCAGAGCGCATGCGCAGACTGCTGCCGCTCGACACCGCTGCAGATATCACTCCGCCCGAACAGGAAGGGCGGCAACTCGACGAAATGCTGGCCTATATAGACCGCGAACTGACGCCCCAAACGCGCAACATCGTGCATCTGCGTTTCTCGCACGGACTGCGTTACCACGAAATTGCTGCCGAAACGGGCATCAGTCGTACCGCTGTATATAAGCATCTTGCACAAGCTATACGCAAACTTCGTACCCACTTTAGCCCCTATACAGATGATGAAAAAGATTGATTTATTACTCCACATGACGGAGCATCCCGAGCTTTACACCGACAGACAGTTACAGGAAATGCTTCGCGACGATGAATATCGTGCCCTTTACGATACGATGGTAAAGACAAAACGTGCCTATATCAGGCACAAGATGCAACATGCAACGGTATCGACCGAGCAGGAATGGCGCCGTTTCGAGCGTATGTACTTCGCCCGAACCGGCCGTACAAAACGCCGAAAGACGGCGGCTGTCGCCGCCATCGTGTGCCTAGTATCGGGATTGGCAGTAGCTGCCATCGTATTACCTATCGGCAAAAGCGCCCGCCGGTCTACCACAACGGCACAGCAGGAGCAGCATGCAACACCCCCAACCGGCACGAACAACATGGCAGACAGCACGATGCAACACCGTGAACACGTGGCAGCGAAAACATTCGAGAATACACCTTTGGAAGATATGCTCGGCGAAATGGCACAATATTATAATGTGAAAGTGGTTTACAACAATGCATCTGCACGCAAACTTCGCCTCTTCTACGAGTGGAACATGGCAGACAGCGTAGAACAAGTGGTAGATGTTCTTAACCATTTCCGGCATGTGAACCTGCAGTTGAACGACCGCACGATTGCCGTAGAATAAACCGTTGAACTATGAAAAAGTACCTTACGATACTCTTACTATGCACCCTGCCGGCAGTTATCGGTGCACAAATCGTTAATCGCACCTACCGTAACAAACCTTTATCCGACGTGCTTATCGACCTGAACCGCGCCTCGCAACAGTACCGCATCAGTTTCATATACGACGAACTGGAAGACTTTGTAGTATCTAAACATATCTACCGGAGCAGCATTCCCGATGCCATACGCCAAGCAGTGGGCTTTTATCCGGTCTCGATAAGTACTGCCGACAGCCTTATCTTTATAGAATGTTTGCAGAAAGAGAAAACAAAACTTACGGGACGAATAGTGGATAAAAAGAAGAACCCCGTAAAATATGCCAACATTACGGTAACTAATGCGACCGACAGCGTACCGGTAAACAGCGGCGTGAGCAATGAAGACGGGCGCTTCGTGATACCTGTAAAGCCCGGAAAAGTCGTTATAAGAATATCATGCATAGGCTATGAAACCATTTACCGCCACTGCGAAGTGGGCGACATAGGGCAGATAGAACTCCCAAGCACGATCGCTCATATCGGTGAAGTGGTGGTAAAGAGTAAGAACCATATCGTAAAACTCGACAAAGATGTATATCTTCCCAACAGTAAACAGCGAAATGCTACCAATTCAGGTATCGGATTGCTGGCCAACATGATGATTCCACAGCTGGATGTAAACCGTATGACGGGCGATATAAAGAGTGCCAGTTGCCGCAGTCTGACGCTTTGTATCGACGATCGCCCTGTAGATAAGGAAGAAATAGAGCGCCTCAGACCGAAAGACATACTGCGTGTGGAATACATAGACCAACCGCAAGGCAAATTTGCAGGTAAGGAAGAAGTACTCAATATCATCATGCGACACTACGACTACGGCGGATATGTGGCACTGAAAAGCGACACCCGATTTCTATACAGCCAAGGTCATTACTCCACACAGCTGTCGCTCGACCGCAAAAGAATGAGATACAGCTTCATTACAGGTACCGATTACAACAACCAGCGCCGGCATCATGAGGAGAAACAAGAACACTTCAATACCGCTATAAGCTACGACAAAGCCACCGAACAGCAAAAAGCGCACATTAAAGAAACAACACCTTACGGTCAGCTGAATATCGCCTATCGGAGCGACAGCCTCACCATAAGCGGCAACATAGGGCTGGTTTGGAAGCGTATCCCGCTGTACCATACGGCAGAGAACATACGTTATACAGGTGCGATCGATAACAATGAGGCATCTATAGCAACGGACGACAGCCGGAATATAAAATATTCGGCAGGCGTGTATGCACAACTCATTTTACCCAAAAGCCAGCAATTGAACATCGATGCAGGCATTACCATAGGTAACAACCACTTGAATACAGCTTACAGAGAGACGGGAGGATATGCCATTTCGTCGCAAACAAGAGAATTATCCTTAAATAGTTCTTTTTGGATAAACTATACCAAAGCGTTCAAACATAACAATGTATTCTCGCTTTCTGTTCTCGAGGTTTATAGCAGATACCGCAACTATTACACGGGAACCACCGTATCGAATCAACTTCTTTATTCGTCCGAAACGCTTATATTCCCCGAATACAGCCAGACTTTCGGTAAAAAACTGAGCGTTATGCTACGTCCTCTCGGTCTTTCCATTGCCACATGGGGCACGCAGAACCATCGCCAAAGCCACTTATCTTCACGGGCTGCTTACCGCATAAAATACCAATTAGACAGTAAAAGCAACCTTACGAACGTACTATATTTAGGAAATAACTATCCCGATCCGTCTACCACAAGCGAACTCGAGCAACCCATAAACCGATATGAAACGCTAAGAGGCAATCCTGAACTGGGCAAAATAGTCTTTTTATCGAGCGGTTTATACTATATGCTCGGGCTGGATGACTTCTCTCTTCGTACCGAATTAGATTACGAGGGGATTTATAACATAATGAAAGAAGCATACTATCCCGAAGGAAATACTCTCATCCATTCGTTCGCTTCCGACGGTAATCTTCATTCATTCAGTCTTGGTGTAAGAGGAACCATGACACTGTTGAACAAATCGTTGCAACTGTTGATGGGCGTAAAGGGCGTGAGATATATCTATACAGGTATGAGAACGGCCCGCAACACCGAATATCATCTTCGGACACAAGTGCAGTATTTCCTTGGAAAATTCGCCTTTTCGGGTTACTGCACTTACCAGTCGAAGATGCTGACAATGCAGATGAGATTTTACAAAGAACACCCCGACTACGGCTTTTCGGCCTCGTGGAGCCATAAAGGTTTCTACACCGAAGTTGGCGTAAAGCGGATATTCGAAATACATCCCTATTATCATGAAAGTGTATTTACACCTTATTATATTAATAAGCGCCGGATTTTCAACGACGACATGGGACAGATGATATATGTAAAATGTTCGTATAACTTCGATTTCGGACGCAAGTCGCAACACCACGACATAGAAGTAGACAAGACAACCAATTCGACCATCTTACACAGATAGCACGAAAAAATTTATCGGCAATAAGAAAAAACATGCTTATTGCCGATGTTTTTTAATAAAAAATGTTTACTTTTGCACCGCAAAACATAAAGCACAACGAATTTATGGACGATTATCACGCGGAAAATAAGAACTGATTGATGGAGGCGGTATTCTCATGTAACTGGCCTTCATGCCCTATTTTTATTCATTTGGAAGGTTAAGATCATTATGAGAACATACTGGAATATCAACGGAAACCTTAAGGCTATCAACGAATGGGAGCCTAACTGCTGGATACAAGTTACATGTCCTACTGAAGAAGATCAGCAGGAATTGGAAGATAAATTCGCCATACCGGATTACTTTCTGTCGGACATAAGCGATACGGACGAGCGTGCCCGTTACGAATATGATGACGGATGGATGCTCATTATCTTGCGTATTCCTTACGTAAAGGAGATACGCAGCCGCACTCCTTATACCACCGTGCCGATCGGTATTATTCATAAACGCGACGTAACCATCACGGTTTGCTACTACGAAACCAATATGATGATAGACTTCGTAAGCTATCAACAGAAACGAGGCGTGGGCTTTACCGACTATGTGGATATGATTTTCCGCCTCTTCCTGTCGTCTGCAGTATGGTATCTTAAGCGGTTGAAACAGATTAACAACCTGATAGAAAAAGCCAAGCATAACCTTGATCACGAAGTAAATAATGAGAGTTTGATCGGATTGAGCCGTCTGCAAGACTCGCTCACCTACTTCATAACTTCTATCCGCGGTAATGAAAATCTGCTTGCCAAGCTGAAATTCAAGCTGCAGGTGGACGAACTTGATGCCGATATGATAGAGGATGTGAACATCGAAATGACGCAGGCACGCGAGACAACCAGTATCTATTCCGATATTTTAGAATCTACCATGGATACTTATTCGAGCATTATTAACAACAATATGAATACGGTTATGCGTACTCTTACATCGGTCAGTATCATCATGATGTTCCCTACACTCATCGCATCCCTATTCGGTATGAATCTTATCAACGGCATGGAGCACAGCCGCTTCGGCTTTATAATGGCATTGGTAATATCGTTTGTCGTCTCTGGAGTTTCATGGTGGATATTAAGAACGAAAAGACTACTTTAATCATCCGGATATTAAAAAAAGCCTATTTAATTAGGTAATTACGTTTTTTTTATTTAAGTTTGCAGTCTATAATATATCTTTTGGAAAAACCCAAATCATAAACTTAAACGGCAAAACAATGGACTTTCAAGAGAATGCCTTAGAAGAAGAGGCAAGAAAAGATGATGATAAGCAGGTTGAGGCTGTAGCAAATGCTGTGCCTATACAGGAAGAACAATCTACCGACATACCGTCTGAAGAGCCTGAAAACAGCGGTGAGGACAAGTCGGTTGCTGTTTCTAAGGCGTACAAGACCAAACAAGAGGTAATAGAGCGCCTGAAAGAAATCGTTAGAAACGATGAAAATCCCAAAAAGGATGAACTGGATCTGCTGAAAACTACTTTCTATAAACTGCATATAGCCGAACGAGACGCCAAACAGAAAGAATATCTTGATGCTGGCGGCGATCCGGATAAGTACCAAATCATGCCCGATGAAGACGAAGAAGTGTTCAAGGCAGAGATGGGACTCATTAAAGAAAAACGTGCCAAACTGTTCCTTCAACAGGAAGAGGAGAAGAAAGAAAACCTGAAAAAGAAGCTCGAAATCATCGAAAAAATTAAGTCCATTGCCACTTCTCCCGATGAAGCAAACAAGTCTTTCCAAGAGTTTAAGGCATTGCAACAAGAATGGAAAGAGATAAAGAACGTGCCGGCAGATAAAGCGAACGAACTGTGGAGAAACTATCAGCTGTATGTAGAACAGTTTTATGATTTGCTGAAACTTAACAGTGAAGCACGTGAATACGACTTCAAGAAGAACTTCGAAATGAAGACGAAGCTCTGTGAAGCAGCCGAAAAACTTGCCGATGAGAGCGATATCATTAGTGCCTTCCACCAATTACAGGAGCTCCACCAGCAATATCGTGAGATTGGACCGGTGGCAAAAGACCTTCGCGAGCAGATATGGGCACGCTTTAAAGCCGCTTCTACCGTTATCAACAAGAGGCATCAGCAGCATTTTGAGCAACTACGCTCACAGGAAGAAGAAAATCTTTCTAAGAAGACTGCACTTTGCGAGCAAGTAGAAACCATTGCAAAGGAAGAAAATAAAGGTACGGGCGATTGGGAAAAACACACTAAAGCCATTATTGAACTACAGGCGCAATGGAAGACTATCGGCTTTGCACCACAGAAAATGAACGTGAAGATATTCGAACGTTTCCGCGCAGCATGCGATGATTTCTTCACTCGGAAAGCCGAATACTTCAAACAGATGAAGGAGAAATTCGCGGAAAATGCAGAAAAGAAGAAAGCTCTTATAGAGAAAGCCCGCGCTTTGAAAGACAGTACAGACTGGAAATCTACCACAGATAAATTGATTGCCTTGCAGAAAGAATGGAAAACTATCGGTATTGTACCGAAAAAACAAGGCGACCAATTGTGGAACGATTTCCTCGAAGCATGCAATTATTTCTTCAATGCACGCAATACAGCCAATGCAGGTACCCGCGGTGAAGAGCGAAATAACTTGGAAACAAAGCGCAGTATTATCGAACAACTGAAAGCATTAGCGGAGAATACCGCAGATGATATCCAAGAAAGAGTGCAGGCCTTGGTTGAAGAATATAATAAGGTAGGGCATGTTCCTTTCAAGGATAAAGATAATATATATAAGGAATATCACGATATACTCGACAAGCTATACGACAAACTGCATATCTCCATCTCCCGTAAACGTCTCGACGACTTTAAAAATAACTTAAAGAATGTAGTAAAACGCGGTGAAGATGCACTCGACAACGAGCGAGGGAAACTGATGCGCAGATACGAACAACTAAAACAAGAAATACAGACTTACGAGAATAACCTCGGTTTCTTGAATGCCTCAAGCAAGAAAGGAAACAGCCTAATCGATGAAATGAATCATAAAGTTCAGAAATTGAAAGACGACTTGGAATTGGTAAAACAAAAAATAAAAGCAATCGACAGGCAAAATGCAGAATGAGTATATTTTAAGAAAGGTGTGAATTCCGTATTCACACCTTTTCTTTTTATACCGGTTATCATATACACAAAAGAGGTCTCCATGCCTTAGGAAACCTCTTTATCTTTAGTTGGGATACTCGGACTCGAACCAAGAATGACAGGACCAGAATCTGTAGTGTTACCATTACACCATATCCCAATTAAGAACAAATCCTTCTGATTTGCAGTGCAAAGTTAGCTCTTTTTTTTGAATTGGCAATGGTTTTCTCTACTTTTTTACCCCAAAAAACGCAAATAAGGGATAGCTTTTCGCGAAATTCCGATAATTAACTGTAACTTTGTAGCATATTAATATGTAGATCATTAAAAAATCAATGGAACAAATAAAGCTATTGGTTAAGACAATTACCAAGGGGATACAAGAGAAGAAGGGACAAGATATAACCATCGTAGACCTACAAGGTATCGATGGCACCATTGCCAACTATTTTATTATTTGTCAGGGAAATTCGCCTACACAAGTAGAGGCTATTACCGAATCCGTAGGCGACACGGTAAGACAGGATACCGGAGAAAAGCCGGTAAATGTGGCAGGTTTGGGCAATAACCAGTGGGTAGCCTTAGACTATGTAGATGTGCTTGTACACATATTTCAACCGGAAATCCGTACTTTTTATGATTTGGAGAACCTTTGGCAAGACGCCAAACTGACGAGAATTCCTAATTCAGAGGAATAAAAAAATAATTGGCATAGCTTTTGAATGTAAGCCATAATAAACATTTTTATCGAATTATGGACAAAAACAACAATCATTTTAACAATAACGAAGAGCAACCTAAGATGCCTCGGTTCAACATGAACTGGTTTTATGGCATCGCAATTATCATCGCCCTTGTTCTCTTTTACATGGGAAATGGCGACTCCTTGGCCGGCGGAGGCGGCAGTCAGATAGCCACCTACACCAAGTTTAAGCAATACGTAGCCAAAGGATATGCCAAGAGTGTCGTCATTAATAAGAACGATAGTAAACTGAAATTGTACATTAAAGAGAAGAATATACAGGATGTTTTCCACATGAATGCCAAACAGGTGGGGCAAAATCCCTACGTCAGTGTTGAGTTCGGTTCCGTTGATGGACTGGAACGATACCTCACTTCAGCACAACAACAAGGCAAACTTGTAGACTTCAGCTACGATAACAAAGATAGCAGTGTCATGACGCATTTGCTGTTTAACGTGTTACCTTGGGTATTCATTCTGTTTCTTACACTGTGGTTTTTACGACGTATGGGCGGTGGAGCCACAGGAGGCGGCGTATTCAGCGTAGGCAAGAGTAAGGCAAGAATGTACGAAAAGGGCAACGATCTTGGCATAACATTTAAAGACGTTGCCGGACAAGCCGGTGCCAAACAGGAGGTTCAGGAGATTGTAGAGTTCCTGAAAAACCCGAAGAAATATACTGAGTTGGGAGGAAAGATCCCCAAGGGAGCCCTCTTGGTTGGTCCTCCGGGAACAGGTAAGACACTTCTTGCCAAGGCCGTTGCCGGCGAAGCGGGCGTTCCGTTCTTCTCAATGAGCGGCTCCGATTTTGTTGAAATGTTTGTCGGTGTGGGCGCGAGCCGCGTCAGAGACGTATTCCATCAAGCAAAAGAAAAAGCTCCATGCATTATTTTCATCGACGAGATCGATGCCGTAGGCCGTGCACGTAGTAAAAATCCATCGATGGGAGGCAATGATGAGCGTGAAAACACGCTGAACGCATTGCTTACAGAAATGGATGGTTTCGGCACCAACAGTGGTGTAATCGTGCTCGCAGCCACTAATAGAGCCGATATGTTAGATAAGGCTTTATTGCGTGCAGGGCGCTTCGATCGCCAGATTAATGTAGACCTACCCGACTTGCAAGAACGAAAAGAGATTTTCCAAGTGCATCTGAAGCCCGTCAAAACCGACAATTCATTGGATATAGATTTCTTGGCTCGTCAAACTCCCGGGTTCTCCGGAGCAGATATAGCCAATGTATGTAACGAGGCTGCACTTATCGCTGCACGGCACGATAGCAAGACGGTAAGCAAGCAAGACTTTTTAGATGCCGTCGACAGAATTATCGGCGGGCTCGAAAAGAAGACAAAAGTAATGACGGCAACCGAGAAACGTACCATCGCTATTCATGAAGCCGGGCACGCTACAATCTCTTGGTTCTGCGAACATGCCAACCCTCTTGTCAAGGTATCTATAGTACCTCGCGGGCAAGCACTTGGCGCCGCGTGGTATTTACCCGAAGAACGACAGATAACAACCAAGGAACAAATGCTCGATGAGATGTGTGCTTTACTTGGCGGTCGTGCAGCAGAAGAACTCTTCACCGGCCATATTTCGACCGGTGCAATGAACGATCTCGAACGTGCTACCAAAAGTGCATTCGGCATGATCGCTTATGCTGGCATGAGTGATAAACTGCCCAACATCTGTTATTACAACAATCAGGAATACCAATTCCAACGTCCTTATTCCGAAACAACGGCGAAAATCATGGACGATGAGGTGTTGAAAATGATCAATGAGCAGTATGATCGTGCAAAAAGAATACTTACCGAACACCAAAAGGGGCACGAAGAACTTGCCAATTTGCTGATTACTCGTGAGGTTATCTTTGCCGAAGATGTGGAACGTATCTTCGGAAAGCGCCCTTGGGTGAGCCGTTCACAGGAAATATTCGATGACAATGCCAAACTAAGAGACGATAAAGTGAAAGAACTTCCGGAAGTGAAAGAGGCCATGGAAGCTCATGACAAGATGAAAAAAGAAACCGAAAACAAAGAAAATTAATATGTCGGATAAACTGAAGAACCTAATTACGCGAACGATAAGCGGTGTTATCTTTGTAGCCATCATGGTTACAGGCATCTCGTTCCGTCCCGAAGTAATGATGCTTTTGTTTGCAACCATCACGGGTATGACCATTTGGGAGTACACCAATTTGGTAAACCAATTACCGGATGTTACCGTAAATCGCTTCATTACTACTGCGGCCGGCGTGTATTTTTTCCTTGCCGTAGCAGGTTATTGCAGTGGAATTATTCCTTCTGCCGGTTTCATTCCTTACCTTCTTACGGTAGTTTATCTGTTTATCAGCGAGCTGTATACCAAAAACAAGAATGCCATTCACGACTGGGCCTATACCATGCTTTCGCAGATGTACATAGCCCTTCCGTTCTCTATGATCAACGTATTGGCGTTCCGGTTGCAAGCAACAGGTGCGGTACATTACGATTTCGTACTGCCGCTGAGCGTGTTCATCTTTCTTTGGACGAACGACACCGGCGCCTATTGTGCCGGTTCGCTTTTCGGCAAGCATAAACTTTTCCCCCGTATATCGCCCGGAAAAAGCTGGGAGGGCTCCATCGGAGGCGGCATTACGGTACTGATAGTTGCAGCAGTTGTTGGATATATCGCAAACAGCGGTGGAAACACGCATGCGCTCAACATAGTCCAATGGCTGGGACTCGGCCTTGTTGTCGTATTCTTCGGCACATGGGGCGACCTTGTAGAGTCGCTTTTCAAACGTACACTCGGTATTAAAGACAGTGGGAACATACTACCCGGCCACGGCGGTATGCTCGACCGTTTCGACTCTTCGCTAATGGCAATCCCCGCTGCCGTTATTTATATCTATACAATTACATTGTTCCGATAAGATCATATATAATAATAAGGTGGGCAATCCTATAAGATTGTCCACCTTATTGTTTTCTACCTGCCTGCTTAAATCAATAAGATAATTTTAGTCCGAGGAAATAGCAACGCGGTAATCCGGGCCCATAAATATAAGCAGAGTCGCGTCCCCATCCTCTATCAAAGTCTTTCTGATAAGCGTTGGTTACGTTTTGAATGCCGCCATTCAGCTGCATTTTTACGTAGTTCGTTATAGGTATATCGTATGCCAGCTTCATATTCAGCGACAAGAACGAAGGAGTATTCACGGCAATTGGCGATATATCCGTGCCATTTTCCAATGTATGGGCGGCATGTCCTACAAGCATGCTTCCTGTATAGTTACCCGTAAGGGACGCAGAGAAACTTCTAACAGGCGTAAACGAAGCTGTAAAATACCCATATGTATCCGGCGTGCGCAGTATTCTCCTCTCCTTGGGGGCCTTATCGTTCCATTCTTCGGGCTGATCGTACCTACTTTTCTGCAAAGTGATACCGGCTTGCAACGAGAACCACGACGTAAGAGCGGCACGAGCTTCCATGTTCAATCCAAATACTTTGGCACCCCCGCTGTTATAACGTTCCTGTATATCGTTGCCTTCCGCGTCTTTACGATCGAGTGTACGGAGCGCGAATTTGTCTGTAAGCAATGTGTAAAAGGCTTCGATGAGGAAATTAGTCTGCACAGAACCAAAGTTTCTGTACATATCTGCCGAAACACTGAAGCTATGAGAGCGTTCCTCTTTCAGATTGGAGGCCAGTTGAGTAACGATACGTTCACCGCCTGCGAAGCCTACATGTAGATCCTCGTCAAATGCCTGCGGTGCACGAAATCCTCCGGAGTAGCTTGCACGTAAATTAACATTATCCGACGGGTTCCACCGCACATTCACTCGTGGACTGAAGATAACATGCCCGATCAGATTATGCTTATCGAAGCGTCCGCCAAGAAGAAAACTCCATCGCCGGTTTTTCCACTCGTTTTGAAAATAACCGCTGGCAACACGCACCTTTTGATCGAGCAGATGATTGTAACCCACAATCAGGTCATGCAACCCATCATAACTATATTCCGCCCCTATAGTGAGATCCGACGGCATCATGAGCAGTTTGTCGAAGCTATGCACATACTGCGAACCAAAGATATACGTAAAATCTTTCGTACGACCGTATGCCTTGCGGGCCGTCTCCACATCATCTGGAGTACCCTTACCTATACCGCCGTAATAACTCTTGCGCAACGTATTCGAAAACGAGAAATAAGCCTTGAGTCGATCTTTTGCATCATGCGAAATAAAATCGTAGGCCAAGTTTCCGCTATTTACCTCGTGGTCGCCCTGTTCAGCTATATTAGCCTCGTGCGGAGCAAGTTCGAGGCGATTGCCTCCCCTGCGGAATTCGCTTGTATTATGATACTGCAATGTGAGTTTCGAATAGGAACTGAATTTATAGAAAGAGCTAAAACCAACCGTCTGATTACGTAGGTTCGGCAGCTCAGTATAGCCATCTCCGTCGTGATCGTAGCCCGGTCGATAATGATGCTGCCCGTAAACATAAAAGCCCACTTTACCGTCTTCTGTCACCAAAGATGCATTGGCGGTGGTATTGTTCTCATAGCCACCCTTGCCGTTAATAGAGGTTATCGTATGTGCAAGTTCAGCCGAATTGCGCAACGGCTCCTTGGTAATCACATTGATAGTACCGCCAATCGCCGATGCCCCATAGAGAGCCGAACCTCCGCCACGTACCACTTCTACGCGATCTATCATGTTTGCCGGAATTTGTTCTAAGCCATATATACCGTTGAGCGAACTGAAAACAGGTCGAGAATCTATCAATATCTGCGAATAATGGCCGTCTAATCCATTGATGCGTACCTGTGAAAAACCGCAATTCTGGCAGTTATCCTCCGTTCTTACGCCCGGCTGAAAGTTGAGTCCGTGCGACAGACAAGCAGAATTCGTAACCTCGAAAGTTTTCGTATCCACCACATTCACCAGTGCAGGGGCCTCTCTGCGCAATGTTTGCGAACGGTTTGCCGTGGTTACAACCTCATCGAGCGATATTGCATCGGCAGTCAGTTCGAAGTTAAGCTCTAAGGTTTTACCCGCAACTGTCGTTATTTCGCGCTTTGAAGTACGGTAACCCAGCAGTTTCACCTCAATGGTACACGTACCAATCGGCAGGTGTTTCAGAAAATAATGCCCCGTCGCATCGGTCGATGTTTCAAGTGTAGTGCCGTTCACCGCCACATATACGTAAGGCAGATGTTCATTTGTTTTGGCATCCACCACATGCCCGAATACATTGGCATCGGTACCTGTGTCGGTCGTATTGTCGTCTGCCGCCCATAGGGTCCCCGGCAAACACAAGAATAATGATAATAAAATGTAAAAAGTAGATTTATTCATATATAAAAATTAAGTAAATTAATTACTGCCTATGAGGCCTTTCACACATGCAAAGTTACACACTGTGGATTGTTCCCGCAATACCTAAAAGCCATGATTTGGAAAAATAAGAACGTCAAAAGACAATTTTGACAAACAAAAATGGTATTTGCAAAAACCATATTTCTATGTCTTACAGACTATTACCTTTACAACACGCTTTACAAACCGCCATTCTGTCAGTTTTACAAACTACCCATAAGTAGGCATGTAAAGCAACACAGATCATACGAACGCCTCCCCTATCTGTATTACACATGCTGCCTACGCCCACCGGACATATCATCTAACCCTTTTGGAACCACTATCTATATCGAATAAATATATGCCTCAACTAAATCGGCACACACGTTTCATATAGATAAAGGCATCTTGCGACATGCCCGTATGCATGAATATCGACAGAAATTCGCGCAACAATGCAATAATAAGAATAAATAATTAAACAGACGATCAAATGCACGAAAAGACAAGAATACCCTTATATCATCATACAAATGATATTTATATCCTATTAGCGAACAGCATTTTACAAGAATACAGGCAAACGACAGTAAAAAAATACAACTTGTCAGGTATTACAATAAATACCATCCGAATAATATCCGGTAACGAGAGAACATCCAGTATACGATACTCTATACAAGCCCATCCAGATGTATTTTCAAATCTTGCAATTGATCTCTTACAGATATCAACGTTTCCAAAACCTCGGAACTCTTATCTACACCCTGCCGATTTTCGTTAAGCATTTTTCTTGCAGCAGCAAGTTTAAAGCCGCGCACCTTCACCAAATTGTAGATAAGTCTTATTTGTTCAATATCTTTTTCGGTATATTGACGGATTTTATTCTGGACAGATGTCTTCGGCTTGAGTTGTGGGAATTCCGTTTCCCAATACCTAAGCGTGCTCTCGTTAATATCGAACTTTCGAGCCACCTCGCGTATCGAGTAATACAACTTCGTATTTTTATTTGCATTTAACGCCATAGACAGTAGCTTTTTATTGATTTATTTGCAAAAATAACGAAAACAAAGTATCTTTGCAACACTTTTAGATGAAATTTAAATATTAAAGCAGAAATAAAGATGATGACAGCGAACGAAATCCGTGATTCGTACAAGAAGTTCTTCGAATCGAAAGGACACGTTATCGTACCATCGGCACCTATGGTGATTAAAGACGATCCCACGCTGATGTTTACGAACGCAGGTATGAATCAATGGAAAGATATTATCCTCGGAACCAAGCAGCCCGAACCGCGTCGGCGCACCGACTCACAGAAGTGTCTGCGCGTAAGTGGAAAGCATAACGATTTGGAAGAAGTAGGACACGACACATACCATCATACCATGTTCGAGATGCTTGGCAACTGGAGTTTCGGCGACTATTTCAAAGAAGGGGCCATCGATTACGCTTGGGAATATCTTGTAGAAGTGCTGCATCTCGATCCAAAAGACTTGTATGTAACGATTTTCGAGGGTTCTCCCGAAGAAAATATTCCGCGCGACGATGAGGCAGCCCGATATTGGGCAAAACATTTGCCGACCGATCATATCATAGAGGGAAACAAACACGATAACTTTTGGGAAATGGGGGATACAGGCCCCTGCGGTCCATGTACTGAAATCCATGTAGATTCGCGTACTCCGGAAGAGAAAGCAAAGGTGCCCGGAAGAGAACTTGTGAATAAAGACAATCCGCAGGTGATAGAGATATGGAACGTGGTTTTTATGCAATTCAACCGCAAGGCAGACGGCTCTCTTGAACTGCTTCCCATGCATGTCATCGATACCGGAATGGGCTTCGAGCGGTTGGTGCGCATGCTTCAAGGCAAACATTCCAATTACGACACAGATATTTTCCAGCCCATCATTCGGGAGATATCGCGCCTGTCGGGCAAGAAATATGGCGAGCACGAAGATATCGATGTGGCCATGCGCGTGGTGGCCGACCATCTGCGTGCGGTAGCGTTCTCCATTGCCGACGGTCAGTTGCCGAGCAATGCCAAAGCCGGATATGTTATTCGCCGCATTCTCCGCCGTGCCGTGCGTTATTCCTACACGTTCCTCGACCAGAAAGAGGCATTCATGTATAAGTTATTGCCCGTGCTGGTTCGTGAAATGGGTGCCGCCTATCCTGAACTTTCGGCACAGCAAGAACTAATTGCACGGGTAATGAAAGAGGAAGAAGACAGCTTCCTACGTACCTTGGAGAAGGGCATCAATCTGCTGAATGCAGCCATGAACGAATTGAAAGCGGCAGGGAAAAACTGCCTTGATGGTGCGCAGGCTTTCCGTCTGTTCGATACCTATGGCTTTCCGCTCGACCTTACCGAACTCATTTGTCGTGAAAACGGCTTCACTGTAGATGAGAAACAGTTCGATAAGGAGATGGAGAAACAGAAAGCGCGTGCGCGTAATGCCGCCGTCGTTGAGAACGGAGATTGGGTTGTGTTACGCAAAGGAGAACAGCAATTCGTGGGGTACGACTACACAGAACACGAGTGCCACATTCTTCGCTACCGTCAGGTGACACAGAAAAAGAATACGTTTTTCGAACTTGTACTCGACTATACACCGTTCTATGGCGAAATGGGAGGACAGGTAGGCGACCAAGGTGTGCTGGTGAACGGGAACGAGAAAGTGGAGATTATCGATACCAAACGAGAGAATAACCAAAGCATTCATATCGTCAAACAATTGCCCAAAGAGCCCTCGGCAGACTTCATGGCATGTGTAGACACCGAGAAACGTGATGCCAGTGCGGCCAACCATACCGCAACGCACCTGTTGGATTATGCCTTAAAGCAGGTGCTTGGCGATCATGTAGAGCAAAAAGGTTCGTATGTTTCACCCGATACATTGCGCTTCGATTTTTCGCATTTCCAAAAAGTTACGGACGAAGAAATACGACAGGTAGAACGGATGGTCAACGAAATGATCCGTCAGGACTTCCCTCTCGATGAGCACCGAGACACTCCGGTGGAGGAAGCAAAGAAGATGGGGGCGGTGGCTCTCTTCGGAGAGAAGTATGGCGACAAAGTTCGAGTAGTGCGTTTTGGCCCGTCGTGTGAGTTCTGTGGAGGCATTCATGCCAAGAGCACGGGGCGCATAGGTATGTTCAAAATTATCTCTGAAAGCAGTGTTGCCGCCGGCATCCGGCGCTTTGAAGCTATGACAGGCAAGATGTGTGAGGAAACTTACTACGCACTGGAAGATACGTTGAAAGACATCCGTACGCTGTTCAACAATGCTAAAGACCTGCGAGGCGTTATCGGTAAGTATATCGAAGAGCACGATTTGATGAAGAAAGATATAGAAAAATTCCACGCACAGACTGTGGAACGTACTAAAGATGAGGTTATCAAGCGTGCTACGATAGTCAATGGAACCACGGTGGTAAGGTCTATTCTGCCCATTGAACCGTCTGCTGCCAAGGATTTGGTATTCAAAATTCGCGAGGCAATCCCGCAAAATCTCGTCTGTGTCATAGGCTCCACGGTTGGTGACAAACCACTGTTGAGCGTCATGCTCAGCGATGATATGGTAAAAGAACACCACCTGAATGCCGGACAGATGATCCGCGAAGCTGCCAAACTCATACAAGGTGGCGGTGGCGGACAGCCCCACTATGCGCAGGCAGGCGGTAAAAATATCGACGGAATTAATGCTGCTGTCGACAAGGTAATAGCATTGGCAAACTTGTAAACAAAATAATCTGTCAAAATAAATCGGTCGTATCTCTTCAGAAAGATACGACCGATTTATTATTTCAATATGGTTTCTATGAACAGCAAGAAGCCTTTCATAAAATCGAGTTTTATCTGAAAAATACCATTAATGTTGGTATTTGACATAAATTGTTATGGCAATCTCCTTCTCATCAAGCCTTAGGAAGTGAAAGTACATAGAAATATAATATGAGTCATATATGATATCTTACTGTTCTCCTCCCTTGGGATGAAAGGAAGAAGTTGCCTACTTAACAAGCCTATTTAACCACTCAAAGAGCTCGTTAAGTGCGTAGTCGCCGCTGTGAGGGCGGTTCCAAGGAAGTTTGAAATTTACATCTTTCCCCGCATTCTGCAACTTCATCGCCAAGTTGATAGGCACGGAAAAGGCGGTATCTCGGTCTCTCGCACCATGACGGATATACCAATGTTGCGCCACGGTCGACCGGTCGTCGCCGATAAAGTTCATAGGGTTCAGCAGTCTCACGTTCTCTTTCACGTTCTCTGCGATGGCTTTTCCTGTTTTAGAAGCCGCAAACACCGTAAAATTAGCATTACTCCCGCTGGCATCTCCGAACTCTCCGTTCTCGCCACTTGCAGCAGCTCCGCCCACCATATAGCTGTCGAATGCCGGCACCCCCTTCAATGCAGTAACGTCAGACACATAATTCAGGTACTTCGACATATCTAAATCGGTGATATACTCTCCTACTTGTTTCTTCTGTATAGCCGGCATCTTATTCCCTTTTGTAGGCAAACTGGGCATTACACCACCATTGAGCGGAGGCATCCAACCGGCTTCATTGCTGAAACGGAAGCCGATACTGTCGGGAATATCTGCCCCTGCATCCTTGGCAAATTGCGCACTCTCAATAAGCAACTGTTTGATGTATGCGAGATAGTTGTCGGCCGTAAGCGGCGTACCGTCGGGCTTATGCAGGGTAAGACTATTGACATAAACGGGAAACAACGCGGAAAGCTCCGCCGAAATCTGCTTTGCAGTGATATTGGCAAGTGCTTGTCGGCTTGACGTGTTCCCATAAAGCCACTCATAAGCCATATCGGCATGCTCTAAATCCGTAATCGGACAGAAACACACACTGGCAAACACGTCGTCTCGAACCGGCGCCGCACCCATTTCAACAAGATACTTTTCGTATGCCGGATTGTTACCCGTGGCGCCCAACAGTGCCGACATGGCGCCGCCGGCGCTTGTGCCATCGGTAATTATCTTCTCGGCATCGCCCGAGATTTCTTTATCGAAATATCTTAAATACCTTACTGCTGCCTTCAGATCGAGCAATGCCTTCGGTGCACGTCCCGTATAAACGGTCTTCTTACCTCGCTTTACAGTGGAGTTACGCCCGCGACTTCCGGGTATTACAACCACATAACCCTCCTGCAAGGCCCGCCCCGTGGCATCGCCAGCCTGCGGATATCCTGCCTCTGAAGCCATATAACCGCCCACATAGGTGCGCATGAAAATGGGTGAAGACTGGGTGGCTCCCTCAGGTACGAAGATGTTGAGATACTGATAGGTGGAGTCTTCTACTTGGGTAACAAAATAGAGTTTCGTGTATGCGGTGTACTTCAACTGCTGCCCTTGCGGCATGGTAAGCTCTCCGGACAGCCCTTTACCGGCATCGAACGTCAACTTCGGTGCAACTTTCTTTGCTGTTACGGCACCCGATATGCACGTTGCAGCAACAACAAACATAATAATTCTTTTCTTCATATTTCCACTATATATAATTTCACCTTGCGGAACAATGTTTACGGCATCCGGATACAATTTACATATCAGTACTGTTTTAGAACTTCACAGCGCGGATGATTCCACCATAACTTCTGTGAATAAGACGGCAAGAGCCCCTATTCGTTTAATGGTTAAACCCTTATTTTAACATCTTTTTCTTATATTCAGATTACATGGTAAAAAGGTATTATTATACTGTATTGGGGACAGAAAATAAAATAATGGGAATTCAACGAACTATAGATATTTGTAAATTTAAGGATTAAAGATAAATTGTAGTGTCGAGTTACAAAGAAATGTAAACGGAAACCGCTTTGTTTACAGGATATAAAATAAACGGGAATTTGATGGATTCCCGTTTATTTAGTTTCGTTTCCATCTCTGTTATAGACCTTTAATCCAGTCTTTTCAAAGTTTGAAAGACCATTCTTTCCTTTTATATAGAACTTAATAAGACACAAATTCGATGCACTTACGTTAAGTTAATATTGCACCACCTTAATATCTGCGAAATGGTCATTAACCCATCCATATACATAAAGCGTACGTCTTTTCCCTGTATGATTGGGAGTAGCCATTAGTTCTAATTGAGTATCAACAAATCTTTTACATTTTACTGTCAACCATTCATAAGTAACTTTTAACGAGTCAGCTTTGATACCCCCTTGAGGGCCGGCCCCTTCACCGTTATAGTTGGCAACTTCTATACTGTAACAACTGCTTGTTCCTGAACAAATTTTAGTTCCTCCTTCCCTTCCAAATGTCACTTTAGAAGGATAACCGAAATTATTTTCAGTATCACATGAAGCCAGCAGAAGCGGAACTAATAAAAACGCAATTAATATATTTCTTTTCATAATCATAATTGTTATATCGGTTTGGCATATCTTATTATACGCACATGATGGTTATATTTTGTCTTCTCCTTGCCCATCCAAGGGTAATCGTTATCGTCAGGCATCAGGGAAGTCAGCTACATATATCACATTGTCTACATCATTTGTTGCAGCTGTACGTGTAGCAATACAACTTCGTCATCTGAACTTTGACAAGCATTTACCCCCATCAACATTACCATCGCGAACGATAGATTAAATAACGATTTTGTTTGCATAATAATATTTTATTAAAAAGATAGAAATATCATTCGTTGCTACAAAAATAGAAAAATGTTCTTATAATCTTCAAAAATATTATAAAAAATTATACATATAAAAACGGATATTCGCAAATATTAACACAGCCTATTGGCGGAATTTATTCGGTGCATGCTTGACCTTCCCAACGAGTTTGCCATTAATAAAATGGACATATTGCAGCATTGTAAATGCATTAACTTTTTTATTCCGCCAACGGGTAGAAATAAAAAAAGAGAAAGACCGAAGCCTTTCTCTCATTACGTTTTGTCTTGAATGCCTGTAGAACCGCTTAATAATTCTGGGCTTCTATCTGGAAGAAGCTCTGCGGATGGTTACAAACGGGGCATACTTCTGGCGCTTTCTTGCCCACAACGATATGTCCGCAGTTGCGACATTGCCAGATACAAGAGCCATCACGGGCAAAAACAACGGCGTCTTCGATGTTTTTCAGCAGTTTGCGATAGCGCTCTTCGTGGTGTTTCTCGATGGCACCCACGGTACGGAATTTCACAGCAAGCTCCGGAAATCCCTCTTCCATGGCATCTTTCGCCATCTGATCGTACATATCCGTCCACTCGTAGTTCTCACCATTGGCAGCTTCGAGCAGGCATCCGGGTGTAGAAGGTATATCGCCTTCGTGCAGAAACTTGAACCATAACTTGGCATGTTCTTTCTCGTTATGCGCCGTTTCCATAAAGATGTCGGCAATTTGTTCATAGCCTTCTTTCTTTGCTTTCGAGGCAAAGAACTGATACTTGGTGTGAGCTTGACTCTCGCCTGCAAAGGCTGTCTGAAGATTTTTCTCCGTCTTGGTTCCCTTCAACGCCTTCGGATCGAAAACCTTGAACTTGTCTGATTTGGCATGGCATACCGGACATTCTGCCGGAGCCTCCGTTCCATCGTAGATGTACCCACATACGGTACAGATAAATTTTCTTTTCATAATGCTTTGTATAAATTAAATAAAATCTCTGATATCCTTTCTTAATCCGGCAGTCGGGGATATTCACATATCCCTGTCCGTGCATTCGGAGCGTCTTCTGCCTAAGTGTTACAAAGATAGGTATTTTAAGAAGAAACGCAAAATATATTTGTAATTATTTTCAAAACGGTAAGGTAATACCTTTTTTATATCAATTTCGGTATATTGCAAGGATATGTATATGGTACCACACCATACGCCATCTGCAAATTGAAATGCTATCTATTACTATCAAACGATATTCCTACCGACTTTACACAGTATGCCTATCTGCGACAGATACGCCGTTTGCCTGCGACTGTCATCACAATGCTCTCCGACATTTTTCTCCAATATTCGCCGTATCGGAAAAAAGTTGTATCTTTACAGCCGCATAACAGTTTAACAAAATTATATGATGAAACGAATTATTCTGATGCTTACGGCCGCACTGATCGTGGCCGGAGCGACCGCACAGAGCAGTATTTACGACATAAAAGTAAAAGATGCCGACTACAAAGAGGTAAGTTTGAAACAATACGAGGGCAAGGTGTTGCTCATTGTGAACACGGCCACCAAGTGCGGATTTACGCCGCAATACAAAGAACTCGAGGCTCTATACGAGAAATATGGCGACCGCGGGTTGGTAATCCTCGACTTTCCCTGCAATCAGTTCGGCAATCAGGCACCCGGAACCTACAGGGAAATCCACCAATTCTGCACGGCTAATTTCGACATACAGTTCCCGCAGTTCCAGAAAATCGACGTCAACGGCCCCGAGGAGTCGCCTCTATACACGTTGCTCAAACAGAAACAGGGCTTTAAAGGGTTCGGCAATGGCCCGAAGGCACAAGGCATGCACCGGATGTTGCTCGGTCAAGACAAGGATTATGCAACGAAGAGCAGCATTAAATGGAACTTCACCAAGTTCTTGGTAAACCGTAAAGGCAACGTAGTGCAGCGTTTCGAGCCTACGGAAAGCATTTCGGAAATAGAGAAAGCCGTCGAAAAACTGCTCTGACAATTACAACATTACGCTCTTATGGCATATACAATGACGCTGTTTAAAAACTGAACGGTGTCATTGTGTGTATCTTTTCGTTGTATAAATCGGCCGTTACGAGCTTCCCGCGCAGACTTCTTACCTGCGGGAAACCGAAAAAATAGTCATCCTGCGTGGTGTACCAACCGTAGTGTTTCAGTTCGGCTATACTGCGTATTCGGCGGTTCAGCACATTTACATAGCGCGGATTTACCACCGAAAGCATGCTCCTTCCGTCGGTCAGAGCAATGGCCAGCACGAGATATCGCTTGGGCTTTCGTGCCTGTTCGGCCACCTGTTTTCCTTGCATCCG
Organism: Hoylesella oralis ATCC 33269; assembly: GCF_000185145.2. Classification (GTDB taxonomy): domain Bacteria; phylum Bacteroidota; class Bacteroidia; order Bacteroidales; family Bacteroidaceae; genus Prevotella; species Prevotella phocaeensis. Next base: position 1,197,908 of record NZ_GL833119.1, on the reverse strand, counting down.
TGTGCTTACGCTGATATTCCACCCGTGTTTTCGGTTCAGCGCCTCCATCATGCCGCGAAACACGGTGCCGTGGGGCGATGTATCGCGCAATCCGGTGTAGGCAATCGAGTAATGTATCATCTCATGAAACAGCACATTCTGGTAATCGCGCTCGCTCATGTCGTAGTAATTGCTTAGGTGTATGGCGTAATCATAGAAGCGTTTGCGCCCGAAAGAAAGTTGTCTTTTGCACGTCATGGAGCCCAGTCGGGTGCGTGAACGCGACAGAGAAAGGCGCGGCACGGGCAGTCCGCCGCCGAAATACTCGCGGTTGAACTCCGCGAACCACCGCTCCATCCACTCTACGGTTATCTGCATAAATATCCTGTTGGTTTTATATTTATCCCACAAACAGAGTTTACAAAAAAGTCCACCGTTAAGGACGATGGACAAACCTAATGTTTTCACAACGGAATAATCCTTATTGTGATTTGCTAAAATTAGTAATACAAAAATACAGTTTTATTTGTATATCGGCAAAACATTTCCGAATATTTTTCATATTTTTGTAAAATAATACTAATATTATACCATCATGAAAAAAATACTCGGCCTTGATCTTGGCACCACAAGCATTGGGTGGGCTCTCGTCAATGAAAAAGAAAACAATGAAGAACTGTCGTCTATTATTCGTTTAGGTGTAAGGGTAAACCCTCTGACGGTAGATGAAAAGTCGAATTTCGAAAAGGGAAAAGATATTACTACCAATGCCGACCGCACGAAATGCCGCAGTGCACGGCGAAATCTGCAACGGTTTAAACTGCGGAGAGAGGCTCTTGCCGACTGCCTGAAACGGCATGGACTGATGACAGATGAAACACCTTTATGCGAAACAAATAACAGCATAATATTTAAAACTTATAGTAACAGGGCCAAAGCCGTATGCGAGAAGATAGCTTTGGACGACTTTGTACGCGTGCTGTTCATGATCAATAAGAAGCGCGGATATAAGAGCAGTCGCAAATTGAATACGGATGACGAAGGCACACTGGTAGACGGTATGGACGTGGCCAAACTTCTCTATAACGAACAGATAACCCCGGGAGAGTATCTGCTGCGACTGTTCAAGAAAGGGAAAAAGACTCGTCCGGACTTCTACCTATCCGACTTGAAAGCCGAATTGGAACGCATTTGGGATTTTCAGCGCACATTCTATCCGGAAATTCTATGCAACGCATTAAAAGAAGACCTGAAAGGTAAGAGCCGCACACAGTCGTCGGCTATCTTCTATGCAAAGTATAAGGTGTCGACAGCCAAAATAGCCGGCAAAGACAAGCGCCTGCAGGAACTTACATGGCGCACGGATGCACTGCGCAAACAACTTACGATAGACGAAGTTGCATATGTAATCTGCAGCATCAATGGCGAGGTAAACGGTTCGAGTCAACGCCTAAGCATGATCAGCGATCGCAGCAAATTGTTGTATTTCAACCATCAGACAATCGGGCAATATCTGATGCAGAGATTAGAAGAAAACCCGAATGCCGGACTCAAAAATATCATATTCTATCGACAAGATTACGAAGACGAATTCAATGATATATGGAATAGTCAGGCTACGTACCATAAAGAGCTGACACCGGAACTGAAAAAAGAAGTAAAAGACATTATCTTTTACCAACGCGGGCTGAAGAGTTGTAAATGGCTTATTAACTACTGCGAGCTGGAACATGAGGAAATCGAGGTGAAGACACCCGAAGGAAAACTGCGCAAAATAACCATCGGAAGCAAAACATGCCCCAAATCTTCGCCGCTGTTTCAGGAGTTCAAGATATGGCAGGTACTGAATAATCTGCAAGTGAGTCCGCTGAATAGCCGAAGAAAAGCCAAAAGGAAAAAAGATGAGGAGCCGTCGCTATTCTCGGATGAAGATATGAACACGGCGTGCAGATATCTGAACGAGGAAGAGAAACTGACGCTTTTTAAAGAGTTAAGCATCAAAAAAGAGCTCAAAAAGAAAGACGCTTTGAAACTCTTGTTTGAGAATTATAAAGAGTTAGACCTTAATTATAAAGTCATCAGCGGCAACGTTACAATGGCAAACCTTTATAGGGCGTTTCAAGATATTATCAGTTTGACCGGAAACGGAGAGTTCGACTTCCAAGCCATGCCGGCAGAAGAAGCAGAGAAAACCGTAGAAGAAATTTTCGGTGGGCTGGGCTACAAGACGGCTTTCCTGCACTTCGATGCGAGCCTGCACGATAAAGAATTCGAGAGGCAACCTGCTTATCGTTTGTGGCATTTGCTCTATTCGTATGCGGGAGACCAATCGAAAACCGGCATCGAAGCATTGGTAAAGAGAATTCAAGAGCTGTGCGGTTTCGAACCGGAATATGCCCGCATACTGGCCAATATATCGTTTATACCCGATTACGGTAACCTAAGTTCGAAAGCAATGCGCAAAATTCTTCCTTACATGCAGGACGGATATGAATACAGCGAAGCGTGTAGCAAGGCGGGATATAGACATTCTGCAAGTTCTCTGACAAAAGAAGAAATCAATAAGAAGAACTATAAGACGCATTTAGACGAAATAAAACGTAACAGTTTACGTAATCCGATTGTCGAAAAGATATTGAACCAAATGGTAAATGTCGTAAACTCTGTTATCGACACTTATAGCAACATAGACGAAATAAGAATAGAAATGGCGCGCGAACTCAAAAAGAGCAAGCCCGAAAGAGAAGATATGTCGTTTGCCATCAGCAAAGCAACGAAAGAGACAGAACGCATAAAGGGAATACTCGAACAAGAGTTTAAAATACAACATGTTACGCGGAACGATATCATTCGTTACCGACTTTACGAAGAATTAAAGCCCAACGGATATAAGACTTTATACTCTAATACTTACATTCCACGTGAGGATTTATTCAGTAAAAAGTTCGATATCGAACATATCATCCCCAAGGCAAGACTGTTCGACGATTCGTATTCAAACAAAACACTCGAACTTCGAGACATCAATATCGAAAAAGGTAACCAGACGGCATATGATTTTGTATTGTCGAAATATGGAGAAGAAGGCCTTTATAAGTATGAACAACGTGTAGAAGAGTTCAAGAAAAACAATGAACAAGCGGGTACCAAATGCAGAAAGTTGCTTATGCGAGAGGCGGATATCCCGTCTGACTTTCTTAATAGAGACTTGAACGATTCGCAATATATCGCCAAAAAGGCACATGAACTGTTGCGGGAAATCGTTCCTACAGTAACTGCTACCACCGGCTCTATTACCAATAGACTGCGCGAAGACTGGAAACTGGTGAATGTTATGAAAGAACTTAATTGGGAAAAATATGATAAATTAGGTTTGACAGAAGAATATAAAGACAAAGACGGGAATACTGTACGGCACATCAAAGATTGGACAAAACGAAACGATCATCGGCATCATGCTATGGATGCACTCACTATAGCATTTACCAAACCGAGCTTTATTCAGTATTTGAATAATCTGAATGCGCGGAGTAACAGGGGTGGTTCGATCTACGGAATAGAACAAAAAGAACTGGAAAGAGAGAACAACAAGCTTGTTTTTATTCCTCCTATCGATCCCAAGATATTCAGGAAACAGGCAAAAGAGCATTTAAGTAATATTCTTATTTCTATTAAAGCAAAAAATAAGGTCGTTACAAAGAATGTAAATAAGACGAAATCTAAGAGTGGTACCAATAGAAAAGTACAGCTCACTCCACGTGGGCAATTGCATCTTGAAACTGTATATGGCAAGATAAGAACCTACAAGACAGAAGAGATAAAAGTCGGCACAAAACTGACAGAAGAACTCATTGCGAAAGTTGCCGACAAGAAAATCAGGGAAGCGTTGATGCAAAGACTGTCCGAATACGGAGGCAATATAAAGAAAGCATTCCAAAATATATCGAAACACCCTATATGGTTGAATGGTTCGCATACAAAACATGTGCCCGAGAAAGTGAAAATCGTGTTCTTTGAAGATGTATTTACAATCAGAAAAGCCATCACACCGGATATTAAAATAGATAAGGTTATCGACTCTAAAATACGCCGTATTCTTCAAGAAAGATTGAATGAATTCGGCGGTGAAGCATCGAAAGCATTCTCTAATCTTGATGAAAATCCGATATGGTTCAACAGAGATAAAGGAATTGCAATTAAAAGTGTTAAGATACGAGGCATTGCAAAAGGAACGGCAATCAGAGTGAAAAAGGATATTCACGGTAAGACTATTATCGGAAATAATGGCTATCCTGTAGCGAATGATTATGTGAACACCGGTAATAACCATCATGTTGCTATCTTCCGAGATAAAGATGGAAACCTGCAAGAACATATCGTTTCGTTCTATGAAGCAACGGCAAGAGCTATTCAGAACTTGCCGATTGTGGATAGAAACTATAATTCTGAAAAAGATTGGAAGTTTTTATTCTCCATGAAACAGAATGAATATTTTGTATTCCCTAATCCAAATACGGGGTTCAATCCATCTGAAATCAGCCTTAAAGACGAAAAGAATTATGCATTGATAAGCCCGAATTTGTTTAGAGTTCAGAAACTCAGTCATTATTATTATGTCTTTAGACATCATCTTGAAACGAATGTTGATACAAACCTTCAGCTTAAAGATATAACGTGGAAACGTATAACTGCAGTAAATAATCTGACAGGTGCGGTTAAAGTACGTATCGATCATTTGGGAAGAATTGTAGATGTTGGCGAATATAAATAAATCTATTGCAGTATGATAAAGAAGACATTGTATTTCGGTAACCCTGCTTATCTGTCGTTACGAGACTCGCAATTGATCATCAAGTTCCCAGAAATTGTGAAGCCGGATAATATTGCGGAAACGATAAAAAATGAGTCTGTTGTATCAAGACCTATAGAAGATATCGGTATTTTGGTGCTCGACAACAAACAGATAACGGTAACATCCGGCGCATTAGAGGCTTTGCTGGAAAATAACAGTGCGGTTATTACATGTGATTCCCGTTCTATGCCTGTAGGACTTCTGCTCCCTTTGTACGGAAACACGACGCAAAATGAACGATTTCGTCAACAACTTGAGGCTTCACTGCCATTGAAAAAACAGCTTTGGCAACAAACTGTACAGTATAAAATCAATAATCAGTCTGCTATATTGGCACAGTGTACGGGACACGTTCATAAGAATATGCGGGCTTGGATCAACGAAGTAAGAAGCGGAGATCCTGACAATATGGAAGCCAGAGCGGCAGCATATTATTGGAAGGTTCTGTTTGCAGACATAGAAGACTTTACCCGTGATCGCGACGGAATTCCTCCCAATAATTTTCTTAATTACGGGTATGCCATTCTTAGAGCAACAATTGCACGCTCTTTAGTGGCAAGCGGCTTGCTGCCAACCTTAGGTATTCATCATCATAACCGATACAATGCCTATTGTTTGGCTGACGATATCATGGAACCTTATCGTCCGTATGTTGACAAATTAGTCTATGATATCTTTCATGAGACGGGGAAAGAGGAATTGACAAAAGACATTAAGTCAAGATTACTTACAATTCCTACTCTGGATGTTATTATTGGAAGAAAAAGAAGTCCGCTTATGATTGCTGCCGGTCAAACTGCAGCTTCGCTTAATAAGTGCTTCAACGGAGAACTTCGTAAGATTTCTTATCCTGAAATAACATCATAATGGATAGACTGAGTGAATATAGAGTTATGTGGTTACTTGTTCTTTTTGATTTGCCGACAGATACAAAGAAAGACCTTCGGGCTTACACGCTTTTCAGGAAGAATCTAATAAAAGATGGCTTTACTATGTTTCAGTTCTCCATCTACGTACGTCATTGTGCAAGTATGGAAAATGCGGAAGTGCATAAAAAACGAGTAAAGTCATTCCTGCCTGAGTTTGGAAAAGTAGGCATAGTGTGCCTCACAGACAAGCAGTTTGGCAATATTGAATTGTTCTTTGGTAGTAAACCAACACCTCCAAATGCTCCCGGTCAACAACTGGAACTATTCTAATACAAAAGCGAATTCCATTTAAAATATGGAATTCGCTCCCTAAGAAACATCATTTTTTCTTTTTCCAATATCGTTATAAAACATTGAATCACACAATATTATGTAACTCCTGATGTTTCCGATATTGCAAAGATAGTAATTTTAAAGCAAATCACAACTCAATTGCCCAAGCATTTTGCGTACTAATTGATGTTTCCGATATTGCAAAGATAGTAATTTTAAAGCAAATCACAACACATCATCGCTGTGCCCGAACTCCTCGATAGATGTTTCCGATATTGCAAAGATAGTAATTTTAAAGCAAATCACAACAACCCTCGGTGAAATTGCAGCTTTCATTGGGATGTTTCCGATATTGCAAAGATAGTAATTTTAAAGCAAATCACAACTAGTTCTCCCCTTACTTCTATGTAACCATTGATGTTTCCGATATTGCAAAGATAGTAATTTTAAAGCAAATCACAACAGCGTGTGGCCGTCACCGTGGCCAATAAAAGATGTTTCCGATATTGCAAAGATAGTAATTTTAAAGCAAATCACAACACCTCACGCGCTATTCGCTTTCTCCGAAGAGATGTTTCCGATATTGCAAAGATAGTAATTTTAAAGCAAATCACAACCGATACACCTATATATATTGAGATACCATCGATGTTTCCGATATTGCAAAGATAGTAATTTTAAAGCAAATCACAACTGAAACACAATTCGTTGATATTCAATAAAGGATGTTTCCGATATTGCAAAGATAGTAATTTTAAAGCAAATCACAACTCCATTGCCTTCTTCGTATTGAAGCGGCGGATGTTTCCGATATTGCAAAGATAGTAATTTTAAAGCAAATCACAACCTGATGTTGCGCGGATAAAAACCGATAATGATGTTTCCGATATTGCAAAGATAGTAATTTTAAAGCAAATCACAACTTGCAATCGGTAATATATTTATAAGCGGTGATGTTTCCGATATTGCAAAGATAGTAATTTTAAAGCAAATCACAACTATTAGTTCTTTTACCCTATTCAGCAGCTTGATGTTTCCGATATTGCAAAGATAGTAATTTTAAAGCAAATCACAACACGGCTGCCGTAATACGCGCGGCCTGTAAAGATGTTTCCGATATTGCAAAGATAGTAATTTTAAAGCAAATCACAACATATGACCAATTAAAACCGCCAGCACTCCGATGTTTCCGATATTGCAAAGATAGTAATTTTAAAGCAAATCACAACTATAAAGCCCTTGTTTATAAGCATTGCGACGATGTTTCCGATATTGCAAAGATAGTAATTTTAAAGCAAATCACAACTGTTTTGGGATTTAAATGTTGGTAATCCTGATGTTTCCAATATTGCAAAGATAGTAATTTTAAAGCAAATCACAACACCTTTACCATGGTCTCATGATCGTCATATGATGTTTCCAATATTGCAAAGATAGTAATTTTAAAGCAAATCACAACTAAGGCTTTATCAACGCCTGGAGGGCATCCGATGTTTCCAATATTGCAAAGATAGTAATTTTAAAGCAAATCACAACTGCATCGATTTTTCACCTTTGCCGGACTTCGATGTTTCCAATATTGCAAAGATAGTAATTTTAAAGCAAATCACAACTTTCGCGCTATAATCTTACTTTTTAATTCGATGTTTCCAATATTGCAAAGATAGTAATTTTAAAGCAAATCACAACTTTCGCGCTATAATCTTACTTTTTAATTCGATGTTTCCAATATTGCAAAGATAGTAATTTTAAAGCAAATCACAACAGGAGATAAAAAGACGCACACAGGATAACAGATGTTTCCAATATTGCAAAGATAGTAATTTTAAAGCAAATCACAACATAAAACAAACATAATCATCAAGAGATACAGATGTTTCCAATATTGCAAAGATACTAATTTTAAAGCAAATCACAACTTTATCGTACTTGGAATAATTGCGAATATGATGTTTCCAATATTGCAAAGATACTAATTTTAAAGCAAATCACAACATAAACACGTATTAAGGCTAAGACAAAGATGATGTTTCCAATATTGCAAAGATACTAATTTTAAAGCAAATCACAACGAGTGGGACGATTGGATGAACACGTGGGAAGATGTTTCCAATATTGCAAAGATACTAATTTTAAAGCAAATCACAACGTTGGGCTTTTAATTGAATGAGATATGAAAGATGTTTCCAATATTGCAAAGATACTAATTTTAAAGCAAATCACAACGGGTAAAATGCGTACAACGAATTACACGAGTACATATGCAAATTGCATGGTCTTTCGGAGCCAAAGGGGTTGTTGTTCAGGCGGTGGCAATGCATGTAGCTATTATGGGGCTGATGACTGTTACTAGTGTAGGATTGGCTATAATGGCTGTATCAGCTATTATATCGGCATTTTCCGACAAAGCGGGGAATGCTACTGCAGAAATGAAAAAGGCCGAAACCACAATGAAAGACTACGCCACGGCCAATAACACCGAGACGGAGTCCGTTAAACAGGCAAGGGCTGCGCTTGAGATCAATATCGCTAAATTAAAGGATTTCCACGGCACAAAACAGCAGGAAAAGAAAATCGTCGAGGAAATGAACGACACCTACGGCGAGACGATGGGATACTTTTCAAAGGTATCTGAATGGTATGACGCTCTTGTCAAAAACAGCGAGGCATATTGTCGGCAGATGATTGCAGAGGCAAAAGCTCGTAATTTGGCAAATCAAATAGCACAAAAAGAACAAGAACAGTTTTACTTTTTAAAGATTTCATTCATTTCTGAGCGATGCCACAAGGTATTCCGACTGCGTGCCGATACGGAACTTACCGCCCCAAATGCCTATGCCGCTCGTCACGAAATATTGCGTCCGCCCCTTTTGTAACGGCCCATAAGCGTCTTCGTATATAGCATCTTCGATCCACGAGATGGGCCACACCTGCCCATAGTGCGTATGCCCGCTCAACTGAAAATCTGTACCTTGTCGCTCGGCATCCTCCAAATGATAAGGCTGATGGTCGAGCACGATAGTGTAACGTGAGTGGTCTACGGCTGCCATGAGGTCTTTTAACGATTTACGATGCACGTTGGTACGATCGTCGCGCCCCACGATATTAATGCCGTTAACCACAACCACACTGTCTACAAGCAGATGAATGCCGGCATCGTGATAGAACTTCTGTGCCTGTGTATTTCCCGCATAATACTCGTGATTGCCCAAGCAGGCGTAAACAGGTGCATTGAGCCGATGAAACTCTTGCGCCACATTCTCCTCTATGAGCGGGCGCATGTAGCGGTCGATAATATCGCCCCCGATCAATATAAGGTCGGCATGTTCGGCATTAACCATATCAACCCACCGCATAAACTCCGCCCTGCGATTGTGATACCCGAGGTGCAGATCGCTCATCATCACTATCTTCATGGGTTTCGGCAGCGCTTTCTCTGTTTTCAGTACAATGGGCATGCGCACTTTATTACGATAATTAAGATTGCCATACACGAAGATAATCGTGATGAGTACACCCACGAAAATGCTTCCGTGTACGCTGTTATGCAAGAACGAGGACGGCACAAGATGCACAAGCCGCCCCAAATCGAGCAACAGAAACAGCATGACCATGTAAAAAAGGATAAAAAGCGACGACGTGCCCACCTCATATACGAAAGTGGCAACAGATATGTGCCAATTCTCGATATTGGCCAAAAATGAGACGAAAAGCAGTGCTACCGACAGCAGCATTGCCCCCACAATCGTTACTTTATAAGGTATTGTCAACGGCAACAAGTGCCACACATGCCACAAAACATACGCTACCCCGACAAGAGGCAGCAGAAAAAACAGAATAGCCCAAATTTTCATAAGCGCAAAGTTACAGAGAATTTATTAAATAATCCTTGTTTCATACTCATTTAATTCATAAACCGTTATCGGAAAGTACCGCTATATAGTCGAACACTTACGCAGAACTCCTCCGTCAGTCATGCGGCAAAAGTACAATGAATTATCCCCATACCGACTAATCATTTTACAGATTATATGAATAGAATTACAGTTTAAGTCCGTCAGACAGTCTGTTTGACGGAAACAGGAATGCCCAATAACAACGATACACATACCGAATAATACCGAGGCACCGACAATATAATCTAATTACTTTTTAAGGAATCGACAATCGTACTACTTTCAAAAGAAACATTGCCGAAATCTATTTTTACATTAAAAACTCCGGAAAGTTTGACTCATTCTTAAACTTTGGGTATTTTTGCAAACAAGATACGTTTGCCCCGTTTAGCGTTTATTAACCTAACTCTTCGTAGATTGAATGCCAAGGCAGTGCTCGATAAAGCCGATAATCCTGTTACCGTGCTGAAAGAAAGCATAATCATCAAAGAAACAACTCCCAGTTTTTAGAATAAAGACAAACGCTCGAAATTACTAAAAATACATACTGAAGAACGAAACGATGCACTTGTTTTGAAAACGGATGTGAGGTTTAACACCCCGAGCGGGGCGGCCGACTTCTGTTTAGAAAGAGCAGTAAACGGGAAGACGGAATGGCACGATAAAGACAAGCGTCTGCTATCGGTTTATCTGTAGGATAAATAAATAATAAAAGGTGCATCCCTTTTCGGAGATGCACCTTTGACCTATTCTGTCTGAACAAAGCTCTTATTCTGCAGTTTCAACCTCTGCAGTACGGAAATTTACAAGGTCTTCAGCACAGAGGTTCTTGATATATGCGTAATGACCTGTCACCTCTTCTTCGGCATGCCGCACAAACACGTTGGCACTCTTGGCAAAGAGTTCGGGCGAATGGGTTGCATCATCGAGAATAAGCAGCGACATTATGATGTCTGCCGTCATGTTGAACAGCCGGCGGGCAACGAAGTCTTGCTTCTCCTGATTACCTTCTTCCTTCACTTCATTAAGCACTTCCTCGTACTGTTCTGCGAGTTTTGCCACGCGAGTCTGCAACGGTGTGAGGCTTTCTACCACTTCATTGCCAAGCATTTCGCGGATGATACCGAGGTAAGTGCCGTTGGTTATGTAGCGTATGGCGGCCACTACTTGCAGCTGCGTAGTACCCTCGTAGATAGAGAAGATACGCGCATCGCGGTAAAGACGCTGGCTCTTGTACTCCATGATGAAGCCTGAACCGCCGTGAATGGAGATGGCATCATAGGCTGCCTGCGACGCATATTCGGAGTTCATACCCTTGGCAAGTGGCGTAAAAGCGTCGGCAAGACGGGTATATTTCTTGAGTTCGTCGCGTTCTTCGGCAATGAGTTTGGTATCGCGCTGTATATCTTCGAGCGCTTTATAGATGTCTACGTAGCGTGCAGTCTGATAAAGAAGCGAACGACCAGCATCAAGTTTCGCCTTCATACGCGAGAGCATATCGTAAACAGCGGGGAAGTTAATGATCTTCTGCCCGAACTGTGCGCGCTCTTTTGCATAAGCCAAAGCCTCGTTGTATGCCTCTTGTTCCACGCCAACGCTCTGTGCTGCAATGCCCAGACGGGCACCGTTCATGAGTGCCATCACGTATTTAATAAGCCCGAGGCGGGTATTTCCGCAGAGTTCAGCCTTGGCATTCTTATAGACAAGCTCGCAAGTAGGCGAGCCGTGGATACCGAGTTTATTCTCTATATGACGCACATCTACACCACCGTTACGCTTATCGTAGATGAACATCGACAGTCCACGCCCATCGTGCGTACCCTCTTCCGAACGTGCCAGCACAAGATGGATGTCAGAGTCGCCGTTGGTAATAAAGCGCTTCACACCGTTCAGGCGCCAACAATTCTCTTTTTCGTCGAACGTTGCCTTTAACATAACGCGCTGCAAGTCCGATCCGGCATCGGGTTCTGTAAGGTCCATCGACATCGTTTCGCCTGCACAGATACGCGGAATATACTTCTGACGCTGTTCTTCATTGCCGAATTCGTAAAGCGTGTCGATGCACGACTGCAACGACCAGATATTCTGAAAACCCGAATCGGCGGCTGAAATCACCTCGGAAAGCATGGAGAACGTCGTATTAGGTAGGTTCAGGCCGCCATAACGGCGCGGCATCGAGATACCCCACAGCCCTGCCTTTCGCGTTGCGTCGAGGTTCTCAAATGTTTTCGAGGCATAAATCATGCGGTTATTCTCAAGGTGCGGCCCTTCCAGATCTACACTCTCCGAGTTGGGTTCTACTATGTTAGCAGCGATATCTCCCGCAATATCGAGGATGCGCTTATAGTTTTCGATGGCATCCTCATAGCTCACGGGAGCATCCTCAAACTTGTCTTTGTCAGCATAGTTACGCTCTTTGAGGTCGACTATGCGTTTCATCAGCGGATGATTCAAATGAAATTCAATCTCCGGATGGTCTGTATAATAATTTGACATGATGTTTACTTGCTATTCTGTTTATAATATTTAATCAGCTTCGGCACCACCTCTTCCACTGTTCCGGTGATGATATAGTCGGCAATTTGGTTGATCGGAGCATCGGGATCGCTATTTACTGAGATGATAATACCCGCATCCTGCATGCCTGCGATGTGCTGAATTTGTCCGGAAATACCACAGGCAATGTAGACTTTCGGATGAACTGTTATGCCTGTCTGCCCTATCTGTCGGTCATGGTCTATCCAACCGGCATCCACGGCAGCACGGCTTGCGCCCACTTCACCATGAAGTTCCTTCGCCAACTGGAAAAGTTGATCGAAACCTTCCTTACTCCCAACGCCATAACCGCCGGCAACAACAATGGCTGCACCCTTCAGATTGTTCTTTGCGGCCTCCACATGACGATCGATAACCTTCACTACATAGTCCACAGTAGGCACATATTTGGCCACTTCGGGATAGAGTACTTCGCCTTTATAATTCTCGTCGATCACCTCACGTTGCATCACACCGCTGCGTACAGTAGCCATCTGCGGACGATGATCGGGGTTTACAATCGTTGCAACAATGTTACCTCCGAATGCCGGACGAATTTGATAAAGCAGATTTTCATAGTGTTTTCCTGCTTTCTTATCGTCATAGTCGCCAATTTCGAGCTGTGTACAGTCGGCTGTAAGACCGCTGGTAAGCGAAGAAGACACACGCGGTCCGAGGTCTCGACCGATAACCGTCGCCCCCATCAGGGCAATCTGCGGCTGCTCTTCCTTGAAGAGATTGACCAAAATATCCGTGTGAGGAGCTGATGTATAAGGGAAAAGTCCCTCGCCATCAAACACAAACAATTTGTCTACACCGTAGGGAAGAATTTGCTTTTCAACCTTTCCTTTTATGCCGGTTCCTGCCACTACGGCATGAAGTTGCACTCCGAGTTGGTTGGCGAGCTTACGTCCTTTGGTGAGCAATTCCTGAGATACTTCGGCTACCTGTGTGCCTTCGATCTCGCAATATACAAATACGTTATTCATATTTCTAATGAGCAATGGGATAACAAGTACCCCCTACCCTATAATCTTTTCGTCCAACAATTCTTTTACCATACTCTCCACATCAGCATCAGAGCTCGTAAGCGTCTTGCTTTCCTTGGCTTGAAACACGATGTTCTGCACTGTTTTCACCTTTGTCGGTGAACCCGACAGTCCGCATTGTGCCGGATCGCCGTCTACATCTGCCACACTCCACTGGTTCAGCGTAAGATACGGACGCTCTTCATAGAGCGAACTATAAGGCTCATCCCCCTTACGTTCCATCGGACATGTGGCATACTTGTACTTCATTACGAGCTTGGCATTGCAAGGACGTGCGGGAGCTGCACTGCCATTTACAGTAATAACCACCGGTAACGGAGCCTCAACAGTCTCCACACCTCCATCGATATGGCGCCTAATGGTAGCCACACCGTTCTCTATTTTGAGTATTTCTTCGGCATAAGTTACTTGGTTCAAGCCCAATTTCTGAGCCACCTGCGGCCCCACCTGTGCCGTATCGCCGTCGATAGCCTGTCGGCCACCGATCACCACATCCACGTTTCCGATCTTCTTAATTGCAGTAGCCAAGGCATAAGAAGTAGCCAGTGTGTCGGCTCCGGCAAACAGACGGTCGGTGAGCAGCCACCCAGTATCAGCCCCGCGGTACAGTCCTTGGCGGATAATTTCACCAGCGCGTGGAGGCCCCATAGTGAGTACGCCAACGGTTGAGCCCGGGTTTTGCTCCTTTAAACGAAGAGCCTGTTCCAAAGCATTCAAGTCTTCAGGATTGAAGATTGCGGGAAGTACAGCACGATTTACGGTACCTTCTGCCGTCATGGCATCCTTACCCACATTTCTTGTGTCAGGTACTTGCTTGGCAAGTACAACAATTTTCAAACTCATATAATACTAATAAATTGTGATAGTTGCATTTATACGATCTTTCGTTCCAGCCGGTCGACTCATTTAAATTATTATTTTCTATCGGCCGAAGCACCATAATCCAGCGTGCAAAATTAGTGCTTTTTTACTTGTCAGCCAAAGAAATATCTCTAAAAATGCACAAAGCAAGGCTATATGTGCACAGAATAGATGTTTTGTGCAATACTTTCAATTTTAGCAAATAAATATAGCGACCAATATTTGCAACACAAGGTAAACGTAATATTCCTTCCTGCGAGAGGAGATGAAACGATATACGAGTTTAACGATATTAGACAAACTGACATTTTTATGCAAACATTTAATTCATAAATAGGGCATTCTTAAATGCATAATACGTATGTTCTTGTTATTCTTATCACTTTACCATACCAGAAATAGACATTGATTATAAAACAATTACAGCGTCGTTAAAGCTGATTACATGACAGCAGAATTTAGCTTAAACACGGTTTCTCTCAACCTTACATCCCCTTTATAATAAGTATATGTCTATCCTGTATCAACGATACAACGTAGCTGAAATTGTGCTAAGAAATAAAGATAAAGCAGCTTACTGCGTAAAAAGCTGTTTTTTCTCTTTTCTTCTAAACAATGTAAAAAATGAGAAAATCTCTAAGAAAAAGTAAATGAATGCAAAAAACACTTTTGCTGTATAATGGAAATCGTTCTTTTATTGTAATAATATTGAAGGTAAATGCCAACTGCGAAGTCCGCATTTTCCATTTTTAGTAGTTATTTCTTTTATAACTCTCTATGAAATCCCGATCCATTTTCTTTACCCGTCGTGATGACGGGAACAGGATCGGGATTATTGTTTTCGTAGTATTAGAGCATTGAATTCATGAGAAAAAATATAATTTGTGCAGATTATAATAAAAAATGCAGATAATATTTAAATTATTTATTTTTGTATTTGAAGATTATTATTCGCAGAAATTTAATTGTATTTATACAAAAAATAATGGAAATGAAACAAAGATTATTTACAATAGTCGTTGAGTTGTACCGATTTTATTGCATGCCATAACGGTAACCGAATGTCGAGAACAGGAGACCAAGAGTAGTAGAGAGACAGCAAATCCATATAGCTATTGTGTGAAAGAAAATGGCATCGCCGTGACTTATTATATTCAGGAAATAGATATTGTCGTTAGTTTAAAAGCAGACTTTAAGCATCTGTTCAAGCGATTCCCTAAAATGGTAGAATATATCGATAGTAAGGAATTCTGTCTTAAAGAAATGAGAAAACTTCCATTTTCACTATTGGTGAAATTAGATACGATCCTTTCTAAAAAGCAGAATAGAACCGAAAAGCGTAGAAATGTATTCATTTCTACGCTTTCCGATTTAACATCTAAAACTCAACGGTTCTGGAACCATCGTTATTTGTGGTAATCGTTACCTTCGTTGCATCTGCAGGCAAGAGCTCTTCAATCAGCTCCGGCCATTCGATAAAACATAGATGTCCGCTGTAGAAATAATCCTCGTAACCCATATCGTACACCTCTTCGAGTTTTTTGATGCGGTAGAAATCGAAATGATAAATATGCTCGTTATTCTGAAGACAACTATATTCGTTGACGATGGCAAATGTAGGCGATGTGATTACATCGTCTACTCCCAAGCATTCGCATAAAGCTTTGATGAATGTAGTTTTGCCTGTACCCATTTTTCCATAAAAGGCGAAAACGGTTCCGTTGCCCTTGTGTTCAAGAAACAGCTTAGCTGCAGCATGAATGTTATCTAAAGATTTGATATTAATTTTCATATTGATAATTTTTATATGTTATATTAAAGTGTTGAGTAGGTATATAACCAATGCGATGACTAAGAAAACAAAACTTGCGGAAAGATAGATATGCGCACTCCTCGGTTTAGATTTATAAAAAAGCAACATGCATAAGATACCGACCGGTGGTCCGAACAATAAGCACACTATAAGTAGTATCCATGATATTTTGTCTTGCTCGGCAATTGTGATCGCCTTTATATCGTCGTGACATAAAAAGTGCATCGCAATCTTATTTTTCACTTCCATATCACTCGTATTATAAAAGGTGTAATAGGTATGCTCTTTACTTATAATTTTGGCATAACTACGGTATAGAAAAACTTGTGTAATATTCTGCCACGGCGTTTCGTACACTATTTCTGCCGGTCTTATCCATTCATAAATCAACGATACGCCTTTGTCGGAGAGCTTTATTGCAGGGAATTTCTCTTTTGAACAGTTAAATTGCCACGATAACCTGACGAGTTTAAAGATACATATGAAAAGAGTTATGAGCAGTGCTATCAGCCCTATGGCGACATGTATGGTACTCCCACCCAACACACCTATAAAGGCGAAAAGCGTTCGAAAGTGCATATCTTTGGGATTGAAAAAGATCAATTTGAGATATATCCACAAACTATCGGGATAAGGACAAACGATTGTTTTATTTATCTCTCCTTGCAACGGCAACGGGATACACGAACGACGTATGCTGATGATACGCCACACGAGGTATATCAATGTAACGAAAATCAGCAATTCTATGATTACTGCAAAGAAAACGATAAGAGTATTCGATGTCATCAGTTTTATTTATCTCTTCCTCGGCGTAACTGTTATCAACGGAATGAGCATTTCTTCCATACTGATACCGCCGTGCTGGAAAGTGTCTTTGTAGTAAGAAACGTAATAGTTGTAGTTGTTCGGGTAAGCAAAGAACATATCGCCCGAGGCGAATACATACGATGTACTGAGATTGGGTGCCGGCAGTTGCGCTTTCTTTGGTTCCTTAATAGTAAAGACATCTTTAGAATCGTAGTTGAGATTTTTGCCCAATTTATATCTTAGGTTGGTATTAGTGTTACGGTCGCCTATAATCTTGATGGGCTTAGATACTCTGATGCTGCCATGATCAGTGGTAATAATAATCTTGTAGTCGGATTGTGAAAGTTGTTTAAAAAGTTCCGACAGCACGGAATGACGGAACCAACTGAGCGTAATGCTGCGATAGGCAGATTCGTTATTAGCCAGCTCGCGTACCATTTTAGATTCTGTACGTGCATGAGAGAGCATGTCTATAAAATTGATCACCAATACATTCAGATCATTTTTTTGTAAGGTATTCAGTTTTTCCATGAACTTTTCGGCCCCCGTAGAATCGTTGACTTTGTGATAACTATAAGTATCATGACGCCTGAAACGCTCTATCTGCGTTTGTATAAGTGGGCCCTCGTTGAGATTTTTACCTTCTTCTTCATCTTCGTCAACCCACAGGTCAGAAAACATCTCTGCTATTTTATTCGGCATCAATCCGCTAAAGATGGCATTACGAGCATATTGGGTTGCAGTGGGAAGAATACTCATGTAGATATCTTCTTCGATATCGAACATATCGCCAATTTCCTGTGCAAGCATTCTCCACTGGTCGTAGCGAAAGTTGTCGATAACGATGAGAAAGACCTTATTACCGGCATTGAGCAATGGAAAAATCTTCTTCTTAAAGATGTCGGGACTCATTAAAGGACGCTCTTGTGTCGCCTCATCCACCCAATCCAAATAATTATGTTTGATATATTTGGCAAATCCATTGTTGGCTTCTTCTTTTTGCATCTTAAGCATTTCGGTCATATTGCTGTCGGCAGAACTAAGTTCGAGTTCCCAATGCACAAGACGTTTATACACATCTACCCAATCTTGAAAAGATCGACAGGTCATTATTTTCGTTGCAATATCTTGAAAATTCTGTTGATAACCGCTTTGTGTAACCTCCGTAACTATCTCCTTACGATGGATATTTTTCTTTAATGTAAGCAGAATTTGGTTAGGGTTGACGGGTTTAATCAGGTAATCGGCTATTTTAGAACCAATAGCCTGATCCATGATATTCTCTTCCTCGCTCTTGGTAACCATTACCACGGGCGTTGCCGGACTGATTTCTTTAATGCGCTGCAACGTTTCCAATCCGGAGAGGCCGGGCATCATCTCGTCTAATAGAACGAGGTCATAAGTGCGTTGCATACACTGTTCAATGGCATCAGTCCCATTGCTTACCGTCGTTACATCGTATCCCTTCTTCTCTAAAAAGATAATATGACTTTTCAAGAGTTCTATCTCATCGTCTACCCAAAGTAATAATCCGTTGCTCATATTCTAAAATCCATCTAAATCATAATATTCGTCTTCAAGATCGAATTGCTTTTTCTTATCTTGCTTCTTATCTTCTTTTTCCGCGTTGTTTTTCTTATTATTCGCATCTTTTGTTCCGTCCTTGCGGTTCTTTGTTCTCAAACCGTCGTCGAAATATATGCCGGTGTCTTCTTTCTTATGCGATATACTCTGCGGCTGTTTCTTAGGTTGCGGTTTAACCGGCGCAACAGGCACCGTCGTCGATGGGTTTGTCTGTATAGTCGGCACATTAGCAGAGGAGGCTTCCGACTGGCTGTTATCAGTCTTTATTTTAGTTACAGACTCCGGTTGCGGCTTAACAATAGTTCCTTCTTCAACAACAGTCGTGTTCGTTTGTTCTTTCTTGTTACTCTCCGGTTCTTTTACAACAACAGTTCCCGATTGCCTTTGTGTACTCGTATTATTTTGCGGTTCATCAGGAATAACTGTCGTGCCCGAGTTTGCAGGAAGTGTTTCTTTTTCTTCATCGGGAATAACAATCGAACTGTTGCCGGAAGGAGATACATCAAGTCCGTTATCAATAAAAATACCATCGTCGAGCATATTATCAATGTCACGCTGCGTAGGTACATTGTTCGCCGGCTCCTTCTCTGTCACGATTTCCTCAGGTTCAGAAAGTAACCGGAAAGTACTTACTTTCAATGGAGCAAAGTGTTTGTTGTAGAAAGCATCGTAATCATCATAGCTATATTGTCCGCCCAGCAGTTCAAGGTTCTTATTGCTGATGATTACCATACGACTTTTACCCAGCCGTTGGGTAATACCTTTCTGTTTAGACAGCTGCCTGCCGTACTGCAATGCCTCATCATAACTGCGGAAACCCGATACCAGCATGCGATGCAGGCCGTCGGCATCTTCTATTTCGATACCGAAACTTCTAACCATATAGCTCGTAAAATTGTACTTTGCAATTTCGTAAAGAAGCTGATGCTCGTTAACAGAATCGGGATTATACACGAGCATGAAAACAAAATCAGCATTACGCTCGTTGGAGAATTTGCGTGCAGCAATGGAATCACTGTCGCTAAGTACGGCTACACGACGCTGCCATACGTTGTCGATATCGAACCTGCCTCCCCGAAGTTTCTTCCCTGCATTCACACCGTTTACAATCATGCCGGCCATCTCGCTCAACTTACTTTCAGGATATTTTTCTATGATTGTTTTCATGTTGTCAAGACATCCGTTCGCATTCCCGTTGTTGAGTTTGCTCAATCCATCGATAAAAATAAACTTATCACGGTTCTTTCCAAGCGGGAAACGCGTTTCGGATATATGTGTATTTCCGCTTACTTCCGAATATCGATCTGCTTTGAAAGCAGCATAGGTAGCTGCGTAAAGAGAGTCTTCGATATGCTTTCCCAAAACTGCATTTTCTTTGAAATAAGGATCGGTAAGTATGGCAGTCCATTCGCTTTTGGGATATTGCTGCCTTAATTTCTGAATGTAGCTTTCTGCCAATGAAGGCATATTAAGCCTCGAATATAGCAGGAACAAGTGATAATAAGCATTATCCGTATGTTCATAGTCGGGATATGATTCGGTAAGTCGCCGCAACGCTCTCTCACTTAGCTTCAGATTATCAAGATAATCTTTAAAGATAACGCCCGAATTGTAAAGACCATCTTCTATAATCAGGTTACTCGCCTGAAGCTGTTCTTGGGTAAAAGGTATCTGTGCAAGGTAATATTCTCGTTTATGAGGATCGTTCTGTGCATCGTTTGTCAACTGTTTCAACGAGTCTTCTATTTCAGCTTGTCGTGCTAGAGAGTCACGAATGGCATCCGTCATGGCATCAACTTCTCCGGTATGAGCAACAACTGTTTTGTTAATGCGTTGCCAATTATCGATATTTTCGCGCTTTCCCCAAAGCTTTTGAAAAGCGATTTTCCCCTGATTTACCGCCATTTGATTATAGAAATACCATTCTCCGTTTTGACTATTGATGCCGAGTGTCGATGGATTGGTATTGTTCTGCGGATTATTTATATCTCCCATACCGCTATTGGCTGCCTGCACTGCTTGCGAATTTTGCTCTGCCAACCTATTGGCTTCTTCCTTTTCTTTCTTTTTTAAAGCCTCGATCACTCGGTCAATGGCGGCATTACGATCATGCTCGTTCATCTTTGCAAGAACCTGCAATGAGTCTTGTAAATGCACCGCATCGGTATACGGCACCAATTTATCGAGCACCTTAGAGCGCTTCTCCAACTGTTCGTAATCGTCTCTCTCCTTATCGAGCAGCCCAATAGCAGTATTATAGCAGCGTTGGGCATCGCTGAACTTTTCTTTTATCCAATACAGATCGCCCAACTTCAGTAGCAGTACACCTTTCTCAATACTATTACGAGTAGATTTTATATTGCCTTTTTCATAGGCAGATATAGCATTAGAAGTATCTTTCTGTGCCAGATAGATATTTCCTATAGCATAATATACTTGGTCGAGATAGTCTTTGTTATTGTCTGAAACAGCCATACGTTTCAGACGATTGATCATCTGTTTCGACCGACTACCTGCCATTACTTCGGTCATGGCAATACGGGCATTGAACTCCACCTCGTAAGGTGGAGCCAGTCTGATGACATGTTTATATGCTTTATAAGCAAGTTCTCGGTGTCCTAATGCATTCTCAAGCTGTCCCATGAGATACCATTCGCGTGCTTTTTGCTTTCTTCGCATCTCATGTCTGATCACTTTCCGAAGATAAGGAATGGCTTTTTCGTAGTTGCCGGTATGGATGTAATAGTCGGCATAGGTATAGTCCCATTCCTTTTGAGCACGCCAATGAATGGAGTCACGTTCCATGTTTCGAATAACATCTTCGGCATCGTACAGCCATCCTTGTTCGATATAACTCTTGGCAAGCCATGCACGTGCCCGACCATAAATGGCCGGTTGCGTTTGATAGAGGCGACTCATATAAGAAAAGGTGGAAGCAGCTTCATCGAATTTACCTTGATGAAATTGCGAACGTCCCATAAGAAGCCATGCTTTCCATAGAAAGGGATTATACTCTTTGCGGTTCAACCATTCGATGTCTCTCTCTGTTTTTCGTCTGTTTTTTGTCCATTCCGGTCGCTTTTTAATACTGTGGAGTTTGATTGCTTTCTCACATTTTTCAATGGTTCTATCAAAGTTTCCCTTGCCTAACCCTATACTATTCTTATTTCCTACAGTATAGAGAGGGATCAATTCAGTAAAGTTATCTTTATTTCCTTTTTCCTTTTCAAGCGAACCGTCGATATAGGCAAGCGAACCATTATAGTATATATTATACCGTGCATTGAAAGAATGCCACCAACGATTTTTAGCAGTATTTCTCTGCGTAGAACATCCTATCAGCAATATTATTACGGCTACAGATAGGAACAGGGGGATTATATGTTGCTTATCAAGCAATCTCACTCTTATAAAACTTCATTTGTATTGTTTTTATTGCCTTAGCCAAAGCATAAATGATGATACTTATAAAGATGATTGCAGCACCGGATGGCACATTCAGCCAATAACTGATGGCGAGTCCGCACAAACAGTCTATCCATCCTATCTGTATGCTTATCAATATCATGCTTTTAAAACTATCGGTAAATATGTTGGCAGTCATGTGGGGAATAGTAAGCAGACTAATGGCCAACACGATACCTACCATTCGTAGTGTAGCAACAATTGTCATGGCTATGAGGATCATCATCAGATATTCCACAACCGTTACAGGTAATCTCTGCGACTGGGCAAAACAGCTATCAAAAGCGATACAAAGAATGGTTCTGAACAACAGAACGAACGTTAATATCACGAGCAGCGTTATTACAGCGAGCAACCAAAGGTCTTGATGCGTAATTGTAAGAATGCTTCCGAAAAGGAATGAGGGAAGATCGGGCATAAACCCGGGAGTAAGAAAGCAACATATAATACCGATACTCATACCGAATGTCCAGAATAGAGCTATGGCCGAATCTTCACGAACATTACCTCTATGTGACATCCATTGTATGCCGCAAGCGCTGAGGATGGCATAAATAAGAGCCGATGCGATGGGGTTAATGCCGCACAACACGCCAATGCCGATGCCTCCAAACGATGCATGAGTAATGCCACCGCTTATGAACACCAAGCGTCTTGTAACGATATAGGTTCCTATAAAGCCGCAAAGAATGCTTGCCAACAGCGAACCTATGATCGCATTTTGGAAAAAAGTATATTGCAATATCTCCATTTTAATTGTTGTCTATAATCATGATAACCTCATCTTTCAGTTGGTTAGGCAGGTTGATACCACGAAGTATGAGACTTCGATTCCATCCTTTCACCTCGTCTTGACGCATTGTGTAAAGTACATCCGCAAATTGTTCTACCTCTTTCTCCGTATAACTATCAGACGGTCGACCTTTAAAAATATCGAGTTCTTCGTCGTTATAATATTCTATATCTTTCAGCGATGCCTCCATCATACATTCCTGTTCGCATCGCTCATCTTCTCCTGTACAAGTAGCACAGGTAGGCACCGACGGTATTACTTTCTCTTCATTTCCATTTTTATGTTTGGAAAGAACCTCTGCGAGTATGCAAATAACGCCAAGCACAACCAACGAGATAACGAGATAGATCATCTTCTTATTTTTCGAGAATGGAGAAACCGGCACTTTTTATATCATTCCAAAAAGCGGGATAAGATTTGGTTACCACCTGCGGATGGTTAATCGTTATACCGGGAAACCTATACGCAGCCGGAGCAAACGACAGTGCCATGCGGTGATCTTCGTAAGTATCTATCGATTCCGGCGTTGGTGTGCAGTGTTCACCAGCCCATATCAACTCACTCCCGTTACTCTCCTTTACTAAATATCCGAGTTTTTTCAGTTCTTTCCGTAGCGCCTCTATACGATCTGTTTCCTTAATGCGTAGGCTGGCAAGGCCTGTAAAATGAAACGGAATTTCCATAAGTGCACAGCATACGACAAAGGTTTGTGCGAGGTCAGGAGAATTAATGAAATCGTAATCTAATCTTGGTACGGCACCTTCATGTCTTGTTAATATGACATCGGAGGCACGGTTCTCTTTCCTATTTTCAAAGGTTGTCTTGACACCAAGCAGCGAGAAAAGATATTTCACCACGGAATCTCCTTGTTTCGAGCCGTCGGTCAAGCCTCTCAATCTAATCTTTGCATCCTTGTTACCCAATGCCATTATCTCGTACCAATACGAGGCCCCGCTCCAGTCGCTTTCGATTGTATAAGGTCTGCTCTGGTAGGATTTCGGCATAATAGTGATAGTATCGATATCACTCCACTCCGCATCAGCACCGAATTCTTTCATCATCCAAAGCGTTAGTTCTATATACGGACGCGAAGCAATCTCGCCATTAAGTTTCAATTCCAGCCCGTTCTTCAATGCCGGACCAATCATCAACAATGCCGAAATATATTGTGAACTTACGTCGCCCGCTATCTCTAAGTGCCCCCCATCGAGCTGTCTCCCTTTTATTTCAAGTGGCGGATAGCCTTCTTTGCCTAAATAAGTGATATCGGCTCCCAGATATCTCAGCGCTTCCACCAATATTTTGATAGGCCGCTGCTGCATGCGATCGGTTCCGGTTATGATATGATGCCCATCCGTTGCTGCCAGATAAGCCGTAAGGAAACGCATAGCGGTGCCGGCTGCTTTTATGTCTATTACTTCGGGCATATATCGCAATGCATGAACAATCACAGACGTATCGTCGCAGTCCGAGATGTTTTCGGGCAACAAACTGCCACCTGTCAGCGCATAAATAATCAGCGCACGATTACTGATACTTTTGGATGCAGGAAGTTTAATAATGGTGTCAATACATTCGGGAGCATAAATAGAATATTGCATATCTGCGAATAATATAAATCTATTTTACGAATACGATGGGCAAATCAAGCACTTTGTCGGTTTCTTTACCGGTTCCCTTTGTTGTAACCAGCCGTCTATTGGTGCCGGGCTGTAGTTTCGGGCCGGGTATAAGCGGACTGTAATACAACACTTTTCTAATTCTTTGCTTTTGCTCCGGCGAAAAACTGAAGCTATAGCTGATGGAATAATCCATCAGATTTTCCGAATAGAAATCACTACCATTACAATTGCTCCTTCTTAAAAGATATCTTATATCAATATCATCTTTAGAATAAGCCAGATAATTCTTCAATTCTCTTTGATAAGCAATACGGTTGTAGCTTGGAGTATCCTTACAAAAATCGGTATCTCCGCACGAGTCAACCATTTCATAGCTTTGGTCTTGGGTTCGTTGTGTGAATGTATGATGGAGTCCTAAGTAATGTCCTAGCTCATGAGCCAGCGTAACAATCACGTCAGACGAATTGTAATTATAAGAATTTTTTCCCTTATCGGCATCGTATCTTGTAGACTCTTCGTCGATATACAGACTATTGATGGAGGAGCAATAGGCGTATCCCAGATTTTCCTTAGACAGTGTAGTCTGATTAACAACGCTCAAACCGGCCAAAGCCGAATCATTCTTTATGACATAAGGCATATGACTGATGCCCAAAGTAATGCCATCGGTATCTTCATCTGTAGCAAAATTGTACACCATTATATTAATATATTCGTTCGGATCCCAAATATATTTCGTGTATGCTCTTCCCTTGCTTCCCATGATTTTGTACGGATCGATTGGATAATCTTCATCCCATTCGATGTATTCAACACCCGGTGACGCAAGTTTATTTCCTTTCTCATCGTTTGTGGCAAGCTGAAACTCAACATTTATATTCTCGCTCTTTCCGTAAATATTTCCTTTATAAAGTTCGTTCACACGAGAAAGAATGGTTGCCAGTCTGCTTTGCGAGACGTATTGTTTAGAGTTTGTTCTATTGTTATAAATTACATGGAATAATACAGGAAGCTTGTACACATAGCTGTCGTTGATCTCTTGGGTAGTGTTATCCTCATCCTGATCGTATTCAGTATTGTGTACTTGTTTTTCGTCCTCGAGATTGTCATCGCTTTTACAAGAAGCAACCAACAACGTTGTTGCTAATAACAAATACAGATATATCTTCATTTTTCTACATTATAATTAATGATGCAAAGTTACGAAATAATATAGATTATACGATATTTTGGAATAAAAGAATATAATAAAACAAATATTTATCTTTTTTCTGACATATACCAGCACCTTTATAAATAATTGGTTATCATTCTAATATAATTATCCAGAGTATGGAAGCATGACAATAATCTTCTGTCAGGACACCTTTTTCCGACCACAGAAAGCGATATTTATCTTTCATACAATGAGTGTGTATGCCTTATACAACATAAATGTACGGCCGACAGAAAGCATGTTTATACAGTTTGTTTCCATCATCCGACCGGCTTACATCCTTAAAAATATGATTTAATAGGTAAAAAGTATCGGTTAAATTTGGTAGATTGCAGCAGAGTATGTACCTTTGCAATCGCTGAAAGGCAATATTCGGGATTTGGCGCAGTTGGTAGCGCACACGTCTGGGGGGCGCGAGGTCGCTGGTTCGAGTCCAGTAATCCCGACCATTTCAAAGCCAACAAGCTGATTTACAATTACTTTCGCGTGGTCGCGGGTAAAATGGTCGGCGAAAAATCGGTGAAGTTTTTCACCACAAACTTAATTATTAACAATAGGGCATTTCTCTCAAAAATTTGGAGACATGTCCAAAAAAAATTTTACCTCTCAAAAACGAAGAACGGCAATTCAAGAGATTGTCAGTTGGAAAACGCCTAAGTTTCATCAGGCGTCAGAATGTTATGTATCTTTTTCCGCATTCGATCCGGAAGCAGGAAAGCTGCGTCTTA
Source organism: Hoylesella oralis ATCC 33269 (assembly GCF_000185145.2). GTDB lineage: Bacteria > Bacteroidota > Bacteroidia > Bacteroidales > Bacteroidaceae > Prevotella > Prevotella phocaeensis. Next base: position 1,171,503 of record NZ_GL833119.1, on the reverse strand, counting down.
AAAAAATCATGCTCGGGCATATCAAAGGTAAGCGAAATCAAAAATCCTACGGAGAAGATCTCGTAAAAAGACTTACTGAAAAATTGATGCAGGGGTGGAACCCTTGGATAGAAATCACACAGCCGCTCGAATACTCCTCTTTCGACGAAGTTTGCCAGAAGTATGAAGAATATCTGTTTAAACTGCTGCGGGAAAACAACATGAGGGACGAAACGATTACCTCTTACGTCAGCCGCTTGCACATGCTAAAGAAATGGAAAAAAGAAGAAAACATCAACTTGTTTTACAGTTACCAGTTTAACAGTAAGGTTGTCGGACAATTTCTCGATTACGTATTCATCGATCGAAATAATGCGATAAGAACGAGGAATAATTACTTGGCATGGTTGAAGACTTTCAGTAAATACCTTTTGGAACGCGGGTACGTTCCGCACGATCCGACGGAGGGATACTCTTGCGTACACCGCAAAGGCGAGCTTAAAAACAGAGGCGTCATCCCCGATGATGCGCTGAAAGAGCTTAAAGAGTGGCTTGAAGTAAACAATAAGCATTATCTGCTGGCATGCTATATCTTACATTATTTATTTGTACGGCCGAGGGAGATGAGTTTCCTGAAGGTAGGAGACTTTTCCATCAGAAAAAAGACACTGGTTCTTCATGGCACCAATACCAAAAATCATAATGACGCAGTACTGACAGTGCCCGACCATGTACTCAAACTCATGATCGACCTTCGTATATTCGACAGCCCAAGCGATTATTATCTTTTCAGCGATAATTTTGCGCCGGGGGCGGAAAGAAAAAGTGAGAAGAAGTTCAGGGACTACTGGACACGTTGCGTCAGAAAGAATCTAAAGATGACGGAACGTTATAAATTCTACTCATTAAAAGATACCGGTATTACCAATATGCTCCGCGCGAATACCGATATTCTTTCAGTGAGAGACCAAGCGCGACACTCATCTATTCTGATAACGGACATATATACCCCCAAAGATATCAAAGAGGCAAATAAATTGATACTGAACTACCAAGGAATTCTTTAATTCTTATATTCTTTTTTCGTATTTTGGCGTCCTACAGTCCTACAATCCTACAAAATTGGTAACGAAAAAAAGGATACCGCGCCTCACGGCGCAACATCCAACTATAAAAAATTTGAGAAATGTTCAAAATAACTTCTTCTCTCCCCGACAGGAGAGCAGAAAAGTCTTACGCAGAGCGTCCACGTAGATGCTTATATCGGGATGAGAGAGGTTTCATCCCTTCCCTCCCCTATAGGGAGAGACATTGTTTATTATTTTTCATCATACACTTTAATAATTTCACACAACTCACTCTCGAAATTAAAGATGTCATTGAGATCGTCGATCTCATGTTTAGTTTCTTTTTTATCCCGATCGAAAGTTGAAATATACTTTTTTGTTTTTCCGTTAAAATACAGCCGACATATTGGTTTACGATTGTTATCGTCAAGTAGGATAGCGAAATAAGAAAGAGCGTCTCGATAAACAATACGGGAAACATCGACTGACTTGCGAACCACGGCTTTTACTATATTAAAGCCGTCGAGTTCCTCCTGTGTAGTAACAATACCATCTTCATCGACGGGCGGTATTTCACCTATCTCACCATCAGCTCCCACGGAAGCGACTTCTGATGCTTCACGCTGTTCTTCGGAACTCAGTGCCGTTTTCAGTCGCTTAGAGATGAGTTCATTTATATAGCTGCTAATGGATCGCTTGACGAGCTCGGAGAACTGTTCCTGCACCTTGGACGTGATGATACCATTATAGACTTTCTTCGTGAAATACTTCACTATCTCAGGTGTCGGATTGACTATTTCCTCCGCAAAAATTTTCTTCAATTCATTAGAGTATTTAAGTTCACTGGCAGAGTTAAGAATATTATCTATGTCGAAATAGGATTTGTGGAACTTCTTCAATTCTTCGAGTTGATAATCCTTAACATCCGTAATGTCGAGCTCGAGAAACGGTTTATCGTCCATAATGTTCTGATCTTCGAGGTCGGTATAGAAGAGGTATCTTATACCATTTGTCAAAAGTCCAAACTTAGCCTTCGATGCTACAAAATACTTTTTGAGCTGCGTGTCGTGTAGGGATAAATCTTGCTGCCAATGCTTACATTCTATGAGAATGATAGGTGCACCATCTCTCATGATGGCATAGTCGATCTTTTCTCCTTTCTTTTTGACGAGATCGCAATCCATTTCGGGAATTACTTCCAGCGGATTAAACACATCGTACCCCAATGCATTAATGAAAGGCATGATAAACGCATTCTTGGTAGCTTCCTCTGTAAGAATACCGTCTTTTAGTTGGGCCACCTTTTCGGCAAGTTGTTTGATTGAATCTTTAAAGTCCATACTATATAAAGTTTAAGGTTTTCGCAAAGATATAAAAAATATATGAAATAACGTAAAAATATTTACACTGCATAATATAAAAAATTTCCGACGCTTCATATTTCGAAGAGTAAAATAGTTAAAGGTATTTAAATTACTACTTTTTATTATTTAAACACTTGATAGATAGTATTACTTTTACTACCTTTGTAACGTCAAACAATAATAATATACAACAGATGAAAAGATACAAAGTAAAGGAAGTTATTAAAATGCTGGAAGCCGACGGTTGGAGACTTCTGGCGATAAACGGAGACCACCGACAATTCAAGCATCCTACGAAGCCCGGAAAGGTGACCGTAAGAGGACACAAGAACGAGGATTTGAGCCAGTTTTTATTAAATAGCATTTGGAAGCAGGCAGGGTGGAAATGATCATCCTCCCTTTTCCACAAAATATAAACATCTAAATATTATAGTTATGGAGCAAATAAGAGTAGATATTGAATGGTATGACCACAATTTCGGAGCTTGCCTCGGCGACAACGTGCCCGGTGCAGTGGCACTTACCGCCAAGACATACGACGAACTGATGAAAGAAATACCCGAAACGTTGCGTTTTCATGTCGAAGGAATGATCGCCGACGGCGACGACGTACCGGCATGGCTGCGGGATGGCGAATACGAGTTTGATTATCATCTCGATACGGCAGCCCTTATCCGCTCGTGCGAACAGTATGCAAGCCTCGCCGCTATTTCGCGTGCATCGGGCGTGAACGAGCGGCAGCTGAGCCATTATGCCAACGGCATCAAGAAGCCACGACCACAGCAACGTAAGCGTATTGTGGAGGGGCTGCATGAAATTGGCAGGAAACTTATAGCCGTTGTATAGTTATTGTTTGACAACAGAATTTCAATGGTAGACCGGGGCAATGATGCTCCGGCCTTTTTTGTATTTTAACGTCATTCGAAAACTGCCTGAACGATATTTATGTGGCATCGTCTTTATAGCAAAATTAATATTAATACCTTTTCTTTCAAGATATTTTGCTTATATCCTTGTATTTATCAATACGTTTTTATATATTTGCAATCAATTAAAAATCAAATTCTTATTGCTTATGAAAAAGATATTTTTACTTTTGTTCGTTGCGGCGGTGGCATTCATCGCCTGTTCGAAAGATGACAATTCTTCTACTTATGATGCTCTGCGTCCTGTACCCATCCGCGCCGCTGCCGGCTCGCGTGCTTATGTTCATGGCAACCTGCTCTCCGGCAAGGACGTGGTAAAACAGACTTGGGGCATGAAAGGCATCTATCCTGACGGTTCACCGACGCAGGGAGGAGGAAAGTTATTCTCCGCCGAGATGCGTGACACCGTTAACCCTGCGCTTAAGTTGCTCATGAAAGATGTTATCTTCACCGTCTACAAGGAGGAGAAGCCGCGCTTGGAGACTTTCTTCCTGACGCTCCGCGATGTGGTATTCGAGCGTGGTCTTCATATAGAGAATGGCGATACCACTTTCTGCGGATATGCCAAAGATTACAGCGGCGTTACACATTACGCTAATGTAATGGACACTATTGCCTATGTGCCCAATGCGCAGCTCGAAGCTGCCGAGAAGCTCGTGCGAGCAGCCTATGAAAGAGGAGAGTACGACCAGTGCTATCAAATACTCGAAAAGGCCTACACCTTTATCCCCATCACCGGCGCCCAGTGGCGCAAACTCAAAGCCGAAAACAAGAACTAAATACAGGCCCGCCCATTCGGCGGGCTTTTTTATTTGTTTCGCCCGATAATCATAAAGTCTAAACCAACATTGGTTACATCGCCACCACTATCGTTGACCACGCGGAAATCGCAATAGGTTGCCGTCTTCTTCCGAACCACCGGCATACATCCGTACGGCGATGTATCATCATTGGGGTTGACAATGGCCACGTAATTGGCACCGCAAGGAAGTGCGTTTTTGAATGTCAGCCGAATGACCTGCAAACCTCCGGACGAAGTATATATCAAACCCGCTCCTGCCGCAAACTCTCCCCACGCATTGCTTAGCTGCCCATACCTGCTCACCGTTCCTGCGAGCAATATCCCCGGAATGTTCATTGTGCCGAAGGCACAGAGCTTCCCATTCCTGATGTATGCCGCCTGCGCGGCGCTCTGCACGGAGGCGATGCCATTGTGCGCGAGGTGCAGCGCCTGCATGCCGCTTTTGTAAGATACATGCATGTTGACGTTGGAAAGCACGATATTCCGGTAACCGACGAACCGCCCACCATCCGGCTCCATCACAAGCCGCCATCTCCCTGCCGGCAGGATAACGGTAACCGACACCTCCGCCTGCTCGGTGATATAGCTTCCCGAGGCAAAATCGGAGTTCTGCGCCTGCCCATTGAACACAACTACGCTGCCGCCTCCGTAATACCGCAGGTAATACTCTGCCGAATACGTGACGTCCGTCATGATTTTAAGTGCACAGGCTACATTTTGCGCAATGCCGTAACCGAGGTCGCTGTTTATAATACTTGTCATCCGCAGCGCGCCTGTCAGCGTTACGGCACAGTGATCGTGATACGTCTCGAAAAAGCCACCGATTTTTCTGCCGTCCCAATTTTCTGCCTCCTGCATGGTTATATTCGGCAGCGCCCAGTCTCTGTCGCTGTCGGCCGTTTTGAGCAGCGAGGCATCTTCCGGCAGCTCGTCGGGCGTGATGTTGATACGCGGCTTACTGTCTTTGTCTATGATACTCACGCGGCCGTCGGAAGCGATGCCGAGGTGCCCGAACTTGGCCGAGCCGTCGAAGCCGATGTGCGACATACTCGTCTCGTCTGTTTTACCAAAGTTCTTTACGCCGGCTGCCAAGGCGTACATCTTCTGCTGCAGCCCATTGAGGTACGAAGTCACGTTGCCATCGCCGTCTTTGGCGGCGATAAGTCCCGCCATCACGAGCCCTCCGTCGATCACCGTCTCCATGCTTTTGAGTATCTCCATCAGATACTGTGCCGCCGAGAGATTGGGATTTACTTTCCCATCTTCGTTAAACAGGGGTACCTCCGACGCATTGCCATTTTTAAACACCGTCTTGCCGTTGAGCTCTATGCGCTCCTTATTGACGTTTACACCGGCACCTTGCATAGCCTTTATATCGTCGTTCGGGGATAGCGTCCACCCCGTATACTTGTCTCCCTCCTCGAGCATCGGGCGAGCGATGTACGCCTTGCCAGATTTGTTAACAAAAATAATTACTTTTATATAGTTTACATCTTCCGCAGTAACAAATGTTGATGTCGTACGCGCCCACTCTTCCGATTTATGAATATTTCCTCCTGCAAGCCTATATTTTACAGATTGCGATCCATCTTTTTTGAACGCTTGGACTTCATAATAGAACACATCTGGCTCGTGTCCAGCGACCGTTTTTGACAAAAAAGAAAATGTATATGATATTCCGTGAGAAATCACGAGGCTTTTTAGAATGATACCGCTGTAAACGGCATTCGCTTCGTTGATGTCTATAACTACAGAATTGGTACCCTTGTATCTTTCGGTCTCGCTGACATGGCAAGGGTAATCCACGTTGTTCTGCGCAAAGTCTTTATCAAATCTAAACGCCGTGCCTGTAAGCAGGTTGCGCGGTGCCGATGCCTCCTTTACCGACAGGTCTATCTCTCCTTGCCTGACAGCCAACCGAGCGATACTCTCCTTGTGGGATGTTACCTTTTTATCGAGCGTGTCCACTTCGGCAACAATTTCCTTGCTGGATTTTTCCAACTTAGCAACCGCCCGATGGATGTTAATCTCTACGTTCAGCCGTCCTTTGAGAAACTTTCCATTTACTATGGCGACGATATCGACATAGCCGCTGCCAAAAGAATAATTTGTTTCCGGATCTACGGATATGCCCGTTATCTTTACGGTGTTATTCGTTACGAGCGCCGCACAGTGTACCTGCAGTGTTTTTAAGACCGCCGGTGTCAACACCGTAGTGCCCTGTACCACCTGCACGAGACACGCGGCATTCGTAAAATCTTTTACGATGCCGTCCGTGTCCGTATCGAGTAAGAGCCTGTCGGGGACGAGCTGCAAGGTCATGCCCGCCTCGCCGTCTTTCGGCGCCCGCCGGATAACAACCCTGCTTTTAGCCTGCACTTTCATTTTTCAATTATCATTAATCGTTTTACTCTAATCTCTAATCTCTAATCCCTAATCCCTAATCTCTAATCCCTGATCCCTAATCGAACTCCGCCTGTGCCTCGAATGCCGTCAGCTGCCCTGCAAGCAGGTGCGCAGGCTTTATGGTTACAGTACGGTTTGCCTTTGCCGACTTGCCGGCAGCAAAGCTCTGCGATATTTCTCCGGCCGCTGCCGCCGTGCCGACCGTCCATCCGGGGAAGTCGCCTGCCGGAGGGGCAAACGTCGCATCTTTCGCACCGGCTTCAGTGCAGCGCCAGAACCGGATGGTCTTGCCTGTATAGAAAGCGTCGGCGACCTCCTTGCCGCCCTGCCACAGAGAGAAAATCATCGGCAGGCCGGCGCTGCCGTTGCTCATGGCATCGCCCTGCGGCAAATCCATGTTGAGTTCGAAGGGATCGGTGGCATCGAGCACGCTTACCACCGCCTGCGCCGTCTTGCCGAACGTGGAGCTCGACGCGTCGGTATCTTTCACTGTCAGGCGTATCGTGGCCACGTTCAGTACGGCCTTCGAGCTCACCGTGAGCGTCTGGGTATTCACCCCGCCGAACAGGTTGCCCGCGGGCAGCCCGCTGCCGGCCGGCGCCGTGGCTGCGACGATGGGATAAAAGTTGCCGTTCGCACCGGTAATCTCCCACCGGTATTCGACGTTCGTCGTATCGTCGGTCGCCCCGCGCAGCATGCGTCCCTTGAAAGCAAGGTTCTTCACCTCGTTATTGGTTGTCTGAAAAATGAGCGACGGCGCGTCGATAGCTGCCATGATTACCGTGCCGGCATTCTCTACCTGCTGCAGGGTGATGCTCGCGCTGACGGTGGTTTCCAGTCCGCTGTCGGCGGCACGGTAGACGTACTCGCAGCGGATGAGCGTCGTAGGTACAGAGGGGTTGGCCGACAGCTTCAGGCGGTACTGCCCGCTCGTTTCGACGGTGTAGCCGTTCTGTCCCGATGTGATTTTCGCCCCGTTGGCATACCAGCTGCACGTGCCTTTCACTTGGTTCGTTCCGCCACCGCCGCTCACGGTGAGTACCGGTGCGATAAACAGCGGCGTGGACGGCTGCGAAAAATCGGGATTGAAAGCCTTGGGGTCCTTGGAGACCACCTGCGTTGTCGACCGGTCAGGATTCAGCACGAAATTCAACGTGCGCCCGTCGACGATGCGCTTGAATACCACTCTGTTTTTAGCTCTTACTTCTGCCATAATGATTTTTTTGATTTGAATGTTATTTTATTGCTGTTTTATTATTATTCGAATGCCGTCAGAACGTCACCGCTTCGGATGCCGACAGGGTACCGTCCTTGTTATAAAGCGTGAGCACAACGGCAGTGACCTCCGTCAGGTCATCCGTCGTAATGGTGACGCTGTCGCCGATGCCGCGGTGGCGGGCGTTCCACTCTTCGTCGCCCGCAGCGTCTTCGCTCTCGCGTGTCCATACCATCTGCGAGGCGTGCAGCGTAGGCGTGAGGTCCTTGCCGCCTTGGATGACGGTCGCCTTGAGCTCGGCAACAAAGCCCTGCCCCTCGCGGTAAAACATGTCGCCCCTGACAATGTCGAGGTGCAGTTCGATGGCAGCATCGCCCTTATCGCCTTTCTCCCCGCGCGACACCTGCTTTTGCCATACCGCAGAACCGTCTTTCGGCTCTTCGGTAACGACAACGCCTTCGGGGGCGATGCACAGCCAAAGGGAACCGAGATGCGACACGCGGTTGTAATATTCGCATTTCATTCCCCTGTACCATTCTCCAAGGTCAACAGGAAGAGGCACGGTGCCACCGGATGTGATGAGTCTGAAAAATCTTGATTCGAAAAGAAAGCCGTCCTTGCTCATGTCGCCGACAATCTTACCATCCAAAGTGTAAGAATTGACATCCTTGTAGATGACGATGCCGGCGCCATGTTCGCCGGTAGAATTGATATCGATAAATCCCTGCCGCGACGGCTTGGTGCGGTTACCCGACTGCACGATGCTGTCGCCGGCTTTCGGATAATCGTCACGAACAGGATCGTCCGCCTTACGGACCATGTCCGTGCAGTCACCTTTGCTCAAGTCTATCCATGCGAATTTCTTGCCGGGAAACAGGTCGGCACCTTCGTCGCTCATAATCGCTGCATTGTCAGCAGATACAGCTATCACCTTGCGCCAATATTGCCGGTTGGCAACATCCTGATAGACGCCCGGCTCAATATTGAATTCTTCCGCCTTCGCCTGATCGTCCACCTCCCAAAAATTACGCGTGGCCATGGTACCGTCATCGGCAAGGATGTAGCAACGGAAAGCAACCGTCTGCGAAACGTCCTGTGTGGTCTTCCCGTTTTTATCCATCCACCGCACGTATGCGATTTTCGATCCGGCGCCCGAAATACGGTAGTTGCCTGCGACATACGACATCGTGCGAAGCTCCAGATTATGAAAAGTCGCCTTGCCCCACACCAACAAATCTTTTAAAGAAAGGCGGTAGCCGCCGCGTCCATCCGCATCGAAACCGAATCCTTTCTGAGCGGAAGCGTTGTAATTCGATGACTTTAAAAAATCCGAAACGACAGCGCCGGCAAGATCGGCGATGCCCTGCCCGTCGATGGAATACCGTCCATTGTCACCGAAGCCGACGCCTTCAAGAAAGGTAATCAACTTCAATGCGGCATCCGGAATATCTTTACGCAGGATTTTCTTCCAGTCATCGCTCAGTGCGGCGAGCGTATCGGCCGTCCCCGCCGTGTCAGCGAAACCTGCAGATATCTTTTTCGCATTTTTGAGCAGGTAGTCGCCCATGAAGCTCAGGGCGTCGAGCACGCTCATGTTCGGATGAGTATGCCCTATCGCCCCGCCTCCCTTATAAGCCGAGGCGATTATTTTTACGATGAACGAAGCCAAGGCGCCGGCGGTAGTCGTATTCCATGCCTCCGAATAAGGATCCTGAACAGGAAAGAGCGCCCCTTCGCTCAGCGGGAGTGCGGGAAACTCAGCCAAGCGAGGGGCGACCGTAAAAGAGCCGACATCCGGCACTTTAATGGAGAGAGCCTCTAACGGTTTGTCGATACGCGGTATATTCAGATACGGTTTCGCATCGGCATACTTATATGTAAAATTGTAATTGGTGGGAAGCTCCAGCGCCTGATAATCGACGTCGCTTTCCGTCACGACGATGCGCCGCAGATGGGATGCCGTGTATATGTATTTGGCAAGCGACGGGAAAAAATCCAGCAGCCATATACGTTCTTTTTTGTCGAGAAACCCCGTATTCTTTTTGAACTTTCGCGTAGTGTCGACACGGTATTCTTCAGCGACCTCTTCTATCTCCGCCACGTTATGCGTATGCTCGGCGGTATTCTCGCTCTCCCCATAGGCACGAAATGTGTCGATGCCGCCAAGGGAATTTTCGAAGAGTATCCACGCTTCCGCTTCCGAGCGCATGTCGGAAGCATAATACCTCTGGATATACGTCAGCCTCTCTCCGGCGGCGTTTTCCACCCATATATCGTAATATTGGGGCAACGCGCCGACCTTGCCCGAAATAACCGCATACTGCACGGGGATGGTCCAGCATTCTCCCCCGCCGAACTGCGCCAGCACGATTTCTTTATCTTCCGTATCGAGATGAGCCTTGCATTTTACCGTTACGGCGGCGATGGCGTAGTAAGTGAGATATTCCGGAGTATAATACGTAACCGCTTTCACGTTGGGCTGCCAAGTGAGAAAATTTTGCTTTAAAAAGCTGTCGGCCGTCTCGGCAAGTTCATCGACACCGCTCCTGATGACGGTAAATTCCTTGCGGTACGGCTGTTCTTGCGGGGCGGACAGGCCGGCAGCCTGAATGACTACCTCGAATGTCCTGACGATGTCGGGCTGGCGATACGGCTCCAAGACGTTCCGCAAATCGAAAGACAGCAGCGGCAGTATGATATCTCTCACATCGACTTCGATACGTCCGATGTTGCTCGGCGTATAAGTATGCTCGACGATCGTGCCGCCCGTCGACATATCTTTCAGCGCAAAATATACCTCCCGCTCGGAAGATATGACAAAATGTTTTATATTTCCGCACAGACTAAGAGCGTCGGGACTTTTCAATATATCCATATCATCAATTCATGATTCTTAATAATTGGCTTTCAATACAAAAGTAAGCATTCGGAAGGCATCGAAAAAGGACACTACTTGGCTTCGCACTCCAGCCATACCTCCGTCTTGGTGTACTTCCACTTCGAATGTCGGAAGAAAGTTCTGTGCTTGAGCTGCTGCGATGTGTAGGACACCTGCTTTCCGTATTGTTTTCCCACCCAGCTTGCAGAGGGTATAGGAGGATAGACGGTGCGGAAGGTTCTATCCTTATCGATGCCCGCACTGTCATAATCGCCACTGCCGACTTCCGTCTGCCTGATCTTTCCCACCCATTGGTAACCCGCAGACATCGCCGGAAAGATATCGCTTATATACGGAGAGCTTACTACGGGCTCAGAGAGCGTGACAGTGCGCAGATCGCTCTCCATAGGTTCGTTCTTACCGCCGAGGGTGAACTTCAGTTTATTAAAAAAGAAAGGTACGCCTCTTACGATTACTTTGGCATGAGCCGGCAGGTTCTGTTTCTCCGACTGCGAAAGCAGCAACTTCATCTTCATTTCCTGCAAAGCGTTACGAAGCAGCGTGTCGTAGTCTCGGTAGAATTTCTCAAAAATGCCGTAGGTGCCGTTGTAATAAAGGGCGTAATCAAAAATACGCGGGTGGTGGGCAAGCTGCAGGTCGCAAGGCGATATGGTGCCGGCCGGCTTGCCGCTTGCCGACATATACGCAAACGCCAGCATGGGAAGGAGCTTGCCGGTTTTATCGGAAGCCTCCTGATTGTCCACCTCCGCGACTACCATCTTGGAGTTGAGTGTGCTGTAACTGCCGATATAAAGCAACGTGCCCATCGTGTAGATGTAATCGGTATCATCGACCTGACCCGAATACTGTAGCGTGCGGAACTCGGGGATACAGTCGGGCACTTCTATTTCCTGCGTATCCATATCTTCGCCCGTATTGTAAGACTGCGACGCCTCGCCGATTTTAGTAACGACACGGTAGTCGCCGGAAAAGCCGTCTTTGTAAAAAGCGCCGGTTGCCATGTCGAGGTATGCGTCGGGCGCCGACTTCGACATATCGCCCAGATCGTCATAGTTGTCAGTGGATTCGGGTGACACGGCATCTTTGGAAGACAATACTATGCGTTTAAAATCCTTGGAAGACTTGTATGAAATAGTAGGTTCTTCCACCAAAGAGCGGGTGAGATCGGCGACAGGGCGGCTGCCAAGCGCCTCGCGCAGGAATATGACATCGGCAGTGCGCGAGCCTTCATCGGAAGTGAACTCGCAACAGAATTTCTTACGGAAAACGGAAAGAAAGTCCGTGCAGGTTATATCCGGTACCAGATCTGCAACTTTAATCTTGCCGTTTGCAAGCACGTCGATGACGTTGTTAAGGATAACCATGTCCCTGAAAGGATCGGTCTTCGTGAAAAAATTATCTTTCAGCGTATATCCGAAATATCGGAAGATACGCTCCAATACATAGTTGGCCCTGACGAACGGGGTTATATAATACCCTGCCGGCAGCGTGACGGGTATCTGGTTGACATATTCCGTGCGCCCGACGGCGTTGTAAAAGTCGCACCCTTCCCCCGTCTCGTTGGGAAAGAATGCCTGTGCGAGGATGAAATAGCCGGTACCCCCGCCCGGTATTTGCACCTCCCGTTTTTTCAATATATCTTCTTTGCCATAGGCATTGATAACCTTGTAGTTCATCCCTCCGTCGATGCCCGAATCATCGTCGACCAGCACGGGGAATATCGCATACCGCGGATGGCTGCCGTCACGCAGCTTACGGCAGAACTCTATGCCCTGTTCCACCGTGTCTACGTCCGGAACGAATTCGTTCTTGAAGATATCCTTCAGCTTGACATTCCGGATACGGGAATAGAAAGAGCCGTCATTGATATAAAAAGATGTAGAGATGCTTCCTTTGCGCGTAGCGGAGATAACGACCTGCCGGCACTGGGCGTGGTACTCGCCATCCTGAATACTCGTTTCCGCCACAATCATTTTTTCACGCCGGCCGAACATGTCGGGGTAGTCGAGCAGGCGGCGGTTATGCTCCGAGGCGGGCATATCCATAGGGACCGTCATTTCTCCCCAATCGTTAAAAAACGGATTGACACGCTCCACTTCCAGCTTGGCATCGGCGGAGAGCTGGTAATCCTCTCCTTTTTTAAGATTCGTTATTTTCATCTTACTTTCGTCCTATATTACGGTATCGTTCACGGATTTTCTGTTTGGCATCCAGCTCGTCGATACCTACGTAGGCAGGGATACCATCATTGGAAAGCCGGTCGATGGCGTCGGCAAGGCGGGCAAGGAGCTTATCGTTTCGAGATTCATTCCCTTGCCCCTGCCCTGCAATGGGAGAGGACGCGCCGACGAAACCGCCGGAAACGCGTCCCTGCGCTTGCTGGATGAGCCATTTGTTCATGTCGAGCGTGCGGATGGTGCCGGCACGCTGGGCACGGTCGATAATATCGATGAGCGGGGCAACGGTGGGGTTCTCGACGGCGGCATTGGAGGCAACCCATTCACGGCTTCGGCCGTACGCCCCTTCGCCGACGATGACGGTAGGCTTATCCACAAAACCACGCTTCATAGGCTCGTAAGCTGCATGGAAGCGCTTGCCATCCTGCTCGCGCTCGACATCGATGCTGCCGCCACTCTCCAATCCCGTGGCGACACGAGCGGCGGTTTGAGAGCCCCCTGCACCATTCAGCGTCATTTTTTTGACTTTCTGCCGTTCGGCATTGGCAGCCTTGAGTTGTGCGGCGCCCGTGACGCCCATCAGAGCAGCCGCCACCGAACCGGCGATAGGACCGAGCTCTCCGTAAGCCTTCATGATCGACACGGCAGTATCGGAGATAATCTGCGACGCCTTGATAGCAAAGTTGACATCCGCATACTTCTTTTGTATCTTCAATTTTTCATTCGCCTTTTTCTTTTCCAGCTCGGTAGTATCCTTGCCGGCATTCTTGGCAGCCTCTATTTCCGCATCGTATTTGGCATCGACATTGGCTGCCTCGGCATCTTGGAGAGACTGGATGGCCCCGCCGAAGAGATTGCTGTAATAATCGAATATCTCTTTGTACTTGGCGATCTTCATCTGCTTGACAGCTTCTTCATATTCTTCTTCGGATATCTCCTTGTTATCGAGATGCTGCTTGAGCTGGGCAAGCTCCGCATTATAGAGTTCCTTTTGTGACGCAAGTCCGTACTGCTGGCGAATTTGGAGGCGGTGTTCCTCGGCATCCTTTTCGAGATTCACAACAGATTGTTTATACTGCTGCTCGGAGAGAGAACCGTTATCGTAATCGTTCTTCCTTCTTTGTTTCTCTTTGGCAATATATTCATCAAAAGTCGTTAGACCATATTGCTGACGGACTTGATACTTATGTTCTTCGGTCTTCGTCGTCCATTCCGATACGATTTGCGCCTTCGCCTTTTCGTAGGCTTCCGTTATCTGCTTCTGCCGCTCGCCGTCATCCTTGGCCAATTGCAGAGAAGCCTTGTAATATCCGTCGAGGATGAGCAGCTTGGCATCGAGTTCCTGCTGCAGCGTCTGCGGTTGGGAAGATTTTGACATCTCCCTGATTTTATCCAGATTTCCATAATACTGTTTCTCCGCTTCTATGTATGCGCTCGCTGCAGCCTGCTTCTGATCGAGGACAGCCTTGTCCTGACTTTCCTGCAGGGATTTCTTTTTGGAAGCGTCCTTTATCTGTATGTTTTGCGAGCGCTCCTGATAGGATGTTTCAATGGCAAGAAGATTGTTCTGATGCTCAATGGCAAGTGCCGAAACAAAAGCGTTATACTGCTGTTGCGTGAGTTTCTTTTCGGCAAGCGCCTTCTGCAAGGCATTCAAGTCTTCTTGATAAGCACGTTTGGCATCACTCAAATCCTGTTCGCGGTCATGAGAGAATTGTTTTGCAGCGGTATCATCGGGGGTGGATGTTTTATTCTTCTTGTTCTTGCCTCCCCCTGATTTATACTCCAGTCGAGCCTTCCTGTCTTCCAGTTGGGCAATCTGCCTATCGATAGCCTTCAAGCCCTTGGTATCGCCAATCTTGATGGTAAGTCTTTTGGATTTCAGGGCTTCTATCTTTTTTTAATGGCATCGAGAGCAGCTCCGATCGTGCCAATATTGGTACTGGAGTTGCCACTACCTTCATCATCTGCTGTAAATAGCTTTTTGCCAAACTCCTTCCCAATAATATCAAGGGAGGTGTCTATGACTTTTATTTTATCCGCTGTATCTTGCAATTGACGTGACATCGCTGATACGTTGCCTGAATAGCTAATTGCAGCATTGACATAACCAGGAGCAACGGCACCACCAGAAGTCTGTGGACGACCGGCATTATTTTTCGCAAAGTTGGACTGTTCCTTCTTAAGGTCATCCAGTTCTTTTTGCTGTTGGCGCTGTTTGATAATCAATTCTGCCTTTTGCTTGCCTAAGTCTTTGATGGCAGACTGCGCTCCCTCCAACAAAGCCTTTTCTTTGAGGGCATTGAGATAACGTGTCAAGGCGCGTGTGTTTTCGTCGTAGACTTTTCCTTCACGAGTAAGTTTGGCCGTGTAATCGGGGACTATCTTCTGTAAGGCAGCAATAGCGTCCTGACGCTCGGCAAGGGAAAGTGAATTGTCATGGATGCGCTTGGTGAGCATCTCTATCTTAATGCGCTCTTCCTCCACCTTTCGACTGGCTTCTGACTGAATGTCCTTGAGTTTCTTCTGTGCCACAGTGGCCGCATCAGTACGCTTATTGAACATGAGCAGCGCACCGACAACGAGCGTGATGCTGCCGAGAATAAGTCCCCAAGGACTAAGTTTAAGAACGACATTAAATGCTTTTTGTAAGGCAATAGACTTTGTCATCGTCTTATTGAGTACGGAGTGACGCAGAACGGAAAGCTCGAGCACGACATTCTCGACGGCAACAGCGGCTGCTTTAAGTTTACTGACAGCTACGACACGAAGCCCCCATAAATAAGACATTTTTTGCCCTGCGACATAGGCGAGATAAGTTGCTGTAAGAACGGCGACGCCTTTGCCGAGTGCAATCAAAGTATCGCGATGCTGTACAAGATATTTGATAACATTGATAATGGACAACTGAATTCTTCCGTAAAGATCGGAAAATTCTTCTTGCAACGGAAGAAGGGCATCGCCAAGAGACTTTTGCGCATTTTTTAAGGCGACAGTACGCTGCGCAGCACGATCAGCAGCCGAGATATATGTCTCGCCGGCGGCAGCCAGTTGGTTTTCAACGATAGAGGCGACACCTTTCATAAAATCACCCGTCTTTTTGGTTTTCTCTCCTATCTCGGCGGCCGAAAGACCGAGATTGTCGAGAATCAAGGGCGATTTCCGCCCAAGTCCGGTAACGATAGAATCGACCATATAGTCAAGAGATTGACCGGTCTGCTGAGCCTTGAGCTGCGCGAAAGCAAGATACTTGCCAAGGTCTTCGAGTGGAATACGAAAATCTTTCGCCTTGACAGCAGCTTTCATCAGCTCGATATCGGATACCGTTCCCTTAGTAGCTTTTCGCAAACTCTCGAGATACCCGGGACGATCTATCTTCTCAAAAGCATGAGTGATACCGTCGGCAGATTCTGCCAGTTCGACACTTTTGGAAACTGTGTCGGAAATATAACCGGAAATTTTATGAAGCCACGATCCGAAAAGCTCGCCGAGTTTTGTCATGACATTGCCGACCATAACGCTGAGTGAGGTGGCATTGATAAAAGTTTCTCTCAAACTTTTGGAATTGACTTTTAATTCTTCCATTCGGGAACCTACGCCTTGTAGTCGAGTTTCGAGCTCGGCATATTGTTTGGGATTGGCCGCCTTTGAAGTATTGTCGAGTTCAGTTCTCAGTTCCTTGGCGTACTTTTTGAGCTGATTCATAGTCAAGACCGAGACATCGAGAGAGGATCTAAGATCTTTCATTTTTTTCTCGTTCTCAGCAATTTCTTTGGTATAAGCCTTACATTCTTCCTTAAGTTTGATGTATTGTTCGGAGTTTTTCTTGCCGGCAGCTTCAAGTTCAATCATTGCCTGCCGACGTGCTTTCTCCTCCTTGCGTAAAGAGGCGGTTTCTTTTCCGAGTTTGTGTATCTCTTGTTGCGCTTTTGAAGTCTCGGCGCTGATGACATATTTTATTTCGTCTTCAGAGAGATGTTTGTTTGCCATAATCAATTAACCTTAAAGTGAGTTCGTACGTCCGTTTCAAAAATATCTCTAAGTTCTCTCCCAACCTGATTTCTTACTTCGTCCGTAAAGCCATAGGAAAGTTCGGGGAACACCTCATGATAAAGAACGCCCCAGACAACCCTATTATAGAGAGCAAGGTTGGCACGCCTATGCTTTGAGATTCGGTCGTTGCGTAACCTGTAAGCCATATCGAGAAAGCGGAGATAAGGAAGAATTCGGACAAAAAAACGCGCGTAAAACCTTGCTCGGAAGCGCTGAAAGTGTGGGAAGACAAAGATGCAATCAGACGTCCCGTTCGCAACTCATAATTGTCACGCACAACCTGCTCTTGGATGGAATAAATCTTGTTTATTCCGCGTTTAACTGTCTCGTGAATGAATTTGTTACGAATAAGGTTGTCTGTTATCATATTTGCAAATTAATGATGCAAATATAATAAGAGAGGAGAAGTAATGAAAGGACAGGGCGAAAACGCCTTTAGGCGAGAGAAAGGAAATATATAAGAATGAGAGAAGCAAAAAGTATATGGCTCGCAAAAGCTACACGAAAGGCTTGCGAACGATTATTGGGAGCAAAGAGGTAGGCCCATGCGATACAACCCAAAAATGGAACCGCAATGCTTACGACAAAATAAAGCAGAAAACCTGTACATCCCGTACCGGAAACCATACGTGGGGAGAGGAGTAACAGAAATACGGCATATACAAGATAAAAAAGTAGCATAATTATTTTTTATTTAAATCGTTACAAATATAAAATTTACGAATGACATTTACAAATTATTTCAAGAGTATTTTATCTCTCAGTCTTTCTTTCGCAATGTCAATGTAAGATGGATTGAGCTCGAAGCCGATGAAATTACGATTATGTTCCAAGGCTACTTTCGCCGTCGTGCCGGAGCCCATGAAAGGATCGAGGACGATGCCGCCCTCGGGGCAGCCGGCAAGAATGCAGGGGGTGATGAGCTTCTCGGGAAAAGTCGCAAAATGTGCGCTACTGAACGGACGGACGCTCACCGTCCATACATCGCGCTTGTTTTTATAACCGGTGTAAGCGTAAGCGTTTTTGCCTTTGGTTCGGTAGAACTTTTCCGGCATAGCCGTGTATTTTTTGCCTCCATATCTTGCCGAAAGTATATTTTTACTGTCTTTCGGACCATAAACAGCCGGCTCCCGCATCGCCTCGTGGTCGAAATAATACGTTTTCGATTTCGATAGCAGAAATATATATTCATGGCTTCTCGTGCAGCGGTCCTTTACGGATTCGGGCATAGCATTCGTTTTGTTCCAGATGATATCCTGCCGGAGATAACACCCGAGAGGGCGAAGAGAAAAGGCCAGCATCCAAGGAATACCGATCATGTCCTTTTCTTGCAGTCGGTAATTATTTATCGGTAGTAAGGTAATCGATAAAAAGTCGGTGGAGTATTTTATTGCATAGTTAATTACCAATTACAGGGTATTTCATTCCAAAAACTAAAGAAATACTTAAATTGTTATCGTTTTAAAATACCAAATAAAGTATATTTTATCTTGCATACATTATTGAATGTATACGTTTGGTATCAGATCATTTTAAATCGCTAACAATATTTATAAAGCCATCTGCATAAGGCAAACTCGGCTTTTCCAAACATACTTCGGTTTGCTTTCTGCCCTTACGAACCAACTTGTTTGTCGCTATTTTGCCTCCGTAAAATTCTTAGGTTTACATAAGAAAGTACGAAAGCACATATCGACATGCCGATAAGAAAGGCGATGAAGCCATACGAAGGCACGGTCGGTTCGGAAGTGTACCATATTCTATTGGGCAATATCTGTAATAATATGAAACCTAAAACACCCGCAATCAGCGATACAGCGACAATGGCGTACCTTTTAAAATAGGTGGCTCCAAGGAAGTAAAGCGACACCACGAAGAGGTAGGTAGGAAAACCGTAGGCCTTACTCATATCATCGAAGCCGAACCCTTCGATCGCTATACACTCGTTGGACCGGCCTGCAATGAAAGCATCCATAAAATAAATGCCGAATATCATGAACAGAAACGGCAGCAACACATAAATAAGCCACCGCACAAACCATTCCATGAATACGCTTACTTTGCGATGCAGACCGTTCTCCCCGTGCTCATCGCCGGCATCCCACATTGCCAAAGAGGCGATAACGGTGCCGGCAAACAACAATACGGGGAAAAGGTAAAGGGCAACTTCTCTCCCACTGCGACCGGAATTTCCCGTGGGCGAGCCCATTCCACTTATAGCCGTTATGAAAAGATCGACCAAAAAGAACACTATAAACACACAGATCGTAAACGCTATTCTGAACTTTTTCAGCGTGTTCCACAACGACGCAAAGCACACGTTGAATGTATTATCATATTGTATTTCCATCGTCTTTACTTATATTTGTTCCTGATTACTTTTGCAAGGGGAAGACTGTCTTCCCCATAGGTCAGGTCGCCATAGGCTTTCTCTTTGACTTTTATCTTACCGTAAGAAGCGAAAGTAAGTTCTTCTATATTACCTTTTCCGGTAAAGAGCATACTATCCACCCTGCACCGACTATCGCCAAATCTCACATATCCGTTCGCCTCTACTTCCATCTTCTTGATATGCGCCCGTCCCAGATCAAAGCCATACCATGACGAATAGAGGTAATCGATTTGTGTATTGCCGTAAAATCGCACATTTCCATTGTTATAGCACCCCAGACTTTTCAGCTTGGCATCTATGAAATACACCGAACAATTATCATCTATCTCTATGGCCCAAAGCGAGTTCATCACCGTTATGTAAACGAAAAGATTCCCACCTGAGTCTTCTTGCATTTCTCTTTCGTCGTCAAGGGAATAGAGGGGATGCTCCTCGTCCCATCCTCTCAATATACGCAGATCTTCATCCGAATACTTATGAACGAGCTTATGTTTCTCGTTTGTATCAAGGGCTGCGCCTTTCTTGGTGACGGTACAGCGCAGCATGCCGCCCACTCTCGTAACCTTAATCAAGTCTTTCGGGTATGTGATCCGGCATTTCTCCTGATCGTCGGTGGTACGAATAACGATGTTGACATTGGCCCATTCCGGTTGTCCGAAATAAAGAATTTCGCGTATTCCATGCATCCTTTTCGTAACAAAGCTATCTACATCCACCTCCATCCGGCCCAGATCGGCCAAACTATGAGGATTAAAACCCAAGGGAAGCTGCATTCCGAACCACCATAGACCGGCAAACGAAACGGCCAAGAAAGCTATTCCCAGTAAATAAGCAAACCTCTTCATTGCGGTATTTTTAACTTGGTACAAAGGTAGACAATATATGTATATCATACAAACGGTAGAGATATTTTTTATATTCGGTATTTCTAAAACGGATAGACATAGGCAATGTAACGGCAAAGTAAATTGTAATTAAACAAAATATGTAGAAAAACAGCCACACGAAAAGAACATACAGTGATATAATAACAAAAGAGAAAGGCTCTAAAGAATAAGTATCTCTCGGTCAATATAGCGTGTTTTTACAAAATACTAAGAAATGATGATTGCGAAGATAAACAAAAATAATTACCTTTGCCGCGAAATTTATAATTTATTTAAGAGTGAACTTATTCGCTTTATGACAAACGTTATTTGTTTGTAACAATCGTACCGGCGTGGGTATGATGACGGGAAAGAGGCCATATAAGTTTGATTTTTTTGATTATGCGTTATAGAATGAAAATGCTGCCCCTGCTCATTGCACTGACACCATTAGGCATGTATGCACAATTACAGGAAGGCTCAAAAGACGAAAGAAAGAACGCCATGACAGATTCGGTACACAGGATAACTGAGGTGGTGGTACGTTCCAATCAGATGTTAGGTAGTAAGTTCGAGGCTCGTAACCGCACGGGATCGGCTTATTATATCTCTCCACAAGAAATAGGAAGGTTCGGTTATACCGATATCAACCGTATGCTAAAGAGCGTACCGGGCGTAAATGTCTATGAAGAAGACGGCTTCGGCTTACGCCCGAATATCAGTTTACGCGGCACGAAAGCAGAACGAAGCGAACGTATCTCGCTGATGGAAGACGGCGTGTTAGCCGCTCCGGCCCCTTATGCTGCACCGGCAGCCTATTATTTTCCTAATGCCGGACGCATGTATGCCATTGAGGTATTGAAAGGAAGCAGTCAGGTGCAATACGGTCCGTTTACTACCGGAGGCGCCATTAATATGGTATCGACGCCAATTCCTAATAAGTTTACTGCCAAACTTAACACATCTTACGGCAGCTACAATACGCTCAAATCATATTTAAGCGTAGGAAACAAATTCAAGTATGTGGGATTTTTAGTAGAATATCTGCGCTATCAATCGGATGGATTCCGCAAGGATGAGCCAAACGAACGCACAGGATTCAAACGCAATGACCTTATCGTAAAACTCTCAGCACAAACCAACAAAACTGAAGGAGTAAACCACTTGTTTGAATTGAAGTTCGGTTTTGCCAACGAAAATTCCGATGAAACTTACTTAGGACTATCGGAAAACGATTTTGCTGCACGCCCCTACTTCCGTTATGCAGGCGCTCAAAAAGACAATCTTCGAACTCGACACGCCCAATGGGTTGCCACTTACCTGATTGAAGCCGGCAACAAATTGAAAATAACCACAAACCTATATTACAATTACTTCTTCCGTAATTGGTATAAACTTAACGAAGTACGCGCCGGCATTACCAAGGCAGAGCGCCGATCGATTGATGATGTGCTCGCTGATCCGGAAACCAATAAAGATTATTTCGATATTGTTACGGGTAAAAAAGATTATATTGGCGAGGCTCTGATGTTGCGTGCCAACCATCGCGTGTACCATTCGCGTGGCGTACAGTCGAAAGGTGAATACCGTACAATGTTAGGCGGCGGCTATTTCACTGCAGAGTTAGGAGTGCGATATCATGCCGACAGTGAAGACAGATTTCAGCAAGACGACGGTTATTCTATACAAAACGGCCGTATGAGCCTGTTCTTAGCAGGGCTTCCGGGCAGTAATGCAAACCGCATAACCACTGCTCATGCTTGGTCTGGTTATTGGTTAGGAAAGTGGTCGAAAGGCATTTTTACCGTAACGGCCGGCATGCGTTACGAAGACGTAAAGCTGTTGAAACGCGATTATACCAAGGCCGATCCCCGTCGTACAGGCAAAGTACGCATAGAAACACCTAATCATGCACGGGCACTTTTGCCGGGTTTGGGCATCAATATGAGGCTGCTACCCATCTTTTCAGTATTCGGCGGTATTCATAAAGGGTTCGCCCCGCCCAGCGCCACGCTCAACCAAAAGGCCGAAAGTAGTGTGAACGTGGAAACCGGATTGCGCCTCACGATGCAGAAGTTGAAGTTTGAAGCGATAATATTCAATAACAATTACTCCAATATGTTGGGAAGCGACTTGGCTGCACAGGGCGGTCAAGGCACACTTGACCAGTTTAATGTGGGCAAAGCTGTTGTAAACGGTTTGGAATTGATGTTGCATTATCTGCCATTACCCAAGCGTTTCGCGGTGCAACTTCCTATACAACTCTCTTATACTTATACCAACACCAAGATGAAGAACGCTTTCACAAGTTCGGCATGGGGTAACGTTGCTTATGGCGATGAAATACCCTATATTTACAAGCATGCTTTCAATGCACAGGTAAGTATCGAACACAAACGAGTGGAAGCCAACTTCGGCTTGCGCTACAACGGCGATATGCGAACCATACCCGGACAAGGAAAGATTGCAGAACGTGAGAAAATCCCTGCTCATCTTATCTTAGACGCCTCGTTGAAAGGGCATATCAACAAATACGTTACTCTAACTGTGAATGCTATCAACTTAACCAATCGTAAGTATTTGGTATCGCGACATCCGTCAGGACTTAGGGCCGGGCATCCGTTCGGTATCTACGGAGGATTACAAGTGCATCTATAAGAAACTACAATTTCTATTTAAACGACAAATAAACAGTTATTAATTCAATAATGTATATACAAGCAAATATTAAAAAAGTCTTTGCCGTGTGCCTATTGGTACTCGTATCGCTTGCCGCGATAGCACAATCCGGAGATATTATAACGGGTACAGTAAAGACGGAACAAGGCGAAACACTCGTGGGAGCATACGTCAATGTCGTGGGTACACAGATAAAAGCCGTTACGAATGCGAAAGGACAATTCACGATAAATGCTACACCGGGGCAAACTTTACAGGTGAGCTATATCGGGATGGCTACACGACGAGTCAAGATAACAGCACTATCTATGGACATTACATTATATGACAACAGCCATCAGGTAGACGAAGTAGTGATAACAGGTTACCAAAATATCCGAAACAGGGTGTACACCGGTGCTGCAACATCGGTAAAAATGAACGACATCAAGCTCGAAGGAATTGCCGACGTATCTCGCATGCTCGAAGGGCGTGTGCCCGGTTTATCGATACAGAATATATCGGGAACGTTCGGTTCAGCGCCCCGCATCAACATACGAGGGGGCGCTTCCATCATCGGAAACGTGCAGCCTCTCTGGGTTATCGATGGCGCCGTGTACGAAGATCTTGTACACCTAAGCATTGATCAGTTGGCATCCGGCGACGCTGTAACGCTGATTAGTTCTGCTGTATCGGGCCTCAATCCGGCCGACATACAAGACATACAAGTACTGAAAGATGCTTCGGCCACATCGGTATACGGCGCACGGGCATTGAATGGTGTAATCGTAATAACAACAAAGTCGGGCAGAAAAAACTCTCCCCTGCGTATAAGCTACTCTACGGAGAATACTGTACGTCTGAAACCCCGCTATGCCGATTTCGATTTACTGAATTCTCAAGAAACGATGTCGCTCTATCAAGAAATGAACGACAAGGGATATTTCGGCATCAGCAACTCTCTTTACGGAAGACGAAGCGGAATATATTACCAGCTATACAAAGGAATAAGCACCATCAATCCCGCCACGGGCACTTATTATCTTCCTAACACACCCGACGCAAAGATGGATTTTCTGCGCAAACGAGAATATGCCAATACCAACTGGTTCGATCTTCTATTTACCATGAAGCCTATCACTAACCATTCTATAACGCTTTCCGGCGGCGGTAAAAATACGGCCACCTACGCTTCCATAGGCTTTTATTACGACGGAGGATGGACTATTGCCGACAATGTTCGCAGACTTACCGCCAATATAAAGAACACTTTCTACATCAACGATAAACTCATAACCACACTTACGGCACAGGGTAACATTCGTTCACAGAAAGCCCCGGGCACTATGCCGCAACGTAAAAACAACGCGATCGGCACCTTTGAACGCGATTTCGATATCAACCCGTTCTCGTATGCTCTCGGAACGAGCCGCACCCTTCGGCCTTACAACGAAAACGGCAGCCTTGAATATTATCGCAACAACTGGGCTCCGTTCAACATTCTGAACGAATATGCCAATAACAAAATGAACATCAACGTCTTAGACTTTAAGCTACAAGGCGAGGCAACCTATAGGGTGAACACCGATTTAGCTATAAAAACGCTGGTTTCTACACGGCAAGCATACACCACAACCACGCATGAAGTATACGAAAATTCTAATGTAGTACAGGCATATCGCGCAAACGAAAATCCGTTCGTAGCACAGCAGAACATCTATTTAGTACACGACAAAGACAATCCGTTGCTGCAACCAAAGGTGGGATTGACACATGGTGGCATCCTTAACAAGACAGAAGCCTCGCTAAAAAGCTTCTTGGCACGTATCGCGTTCGACTTTGATAAACGTATCGACCAGCACGATGTAAAGGCTTTTGCCTTTACCGAAATACGTTCGACCGTTCGTACCGTCAACCCTTTCCAAGGATACGGCATCCAATACGACAGGGGAAATCAGATATATACCAACCCGTTGATATTCGATAAACTTATCAACGAAGGCAATAGCTACTTCAATCTGCACAAACGAAACGACCGTGGAGTAACGTTCTCCTTTAACGGTACGTACGGTTATGCGGGCAAATACATCTTCAATATGGTATTCAATTGCGAGGGTTCCAATACTTCCGGCAAAGGAGCAAGGGCTTTATGGCTGCCTACATGGAATATCGGAGCCAAATGGAACATAGACCAAGAGGCATTCATGAAAGGCAACAGTACCATTTCAAGACTGGCCTTGCGCGCCAGCTACGGCCTTACGGCGAAGATGAACGAAGAAGCTATCAACGCCAATTCTATTTTTAAAGGCGGTATTGTGAACCGCTATCATTTCAAGGACCGAGAGAATAAACTCAATATTCTGCATCTTGAGAACAGAGACCTTACATGGGAAAAGATGTACGAGCTAAATATAGGTGTGGAATTGGGCCTGTTTAACAATCGCATCAGCACAACACTCGACGTGTATCAACGCAATACTTTCGATTTGATCGACCTTGTGCGCACTTCTGGCGTGGGGGGGCAATACTACAAATATGCCAACTTCGGCGATATGCGCACACGAGGCATAGAGCTTGGCGTACATACCAAGAACATCGTAACAGAAACATTTAACTGGAGTACAAGCCTTACATTGAGCGCGATGAATCAGAAAATAACACGCCTGTTGAATACGCCTAATGCCTTCGATATGGTGGCAGGAAGGGGACGCGGCAATATCGTAGGCTATCCGAGAGGTTCGCTTTTCTCATTCAACTTTCAAGGATTGAACAACAATGGCTTGCCAACATTCGACTTCGGACTATATCCTTCCAGTCAAGGAGAGTACTCTAATATTGCCGGAGCCGACTTTCTTGATACGCAATATGCCAAATCATATCTCTTGTATCATGGCCCTATAGAACCGCAAGTGATAGGCGGTTTGTCGAATACTCTTAAATATAAAGACTGGGAATTGTCGTTCTTCGTAACCATGCAGGCAGGAAATAAGATACGTCTGAACCCCACTTTCGATCCCGAATTCGGCGATCTTAATGTCTTTTCCAAATCATATTACAACCGTTGGCTCAATCCGGGAGATGAGTTAAAGACCGATATTCCGGTACTTCCGTCGCAGGAATTGATTGCGAAAGTGGGCAAAGAAAACATCGAACGTGCCTATAATACCTATAATTACTCGCAGAAAATGGTTGCAGACGGAAGCTTTGTACGTATGAAAAATATATCGTTAGGATATAATATTCCTGATAAATTCCTTAAAAAGATGAAGCTACATACAATGAACTTGCGCCTAAATATCACCAATCCTTTCCTGATTTATTCGGATAAGAAGCTCAAAGGACAAGACCCGGAGTATTATAAATCGGGCGGTGTATCGCTCCCTACTCCCAAACAATATACCTTAACATTGAACATAGGTTTCTAACATAACAAAAATATGAAAAAAAATATATTGCTATTCACAGTAGCTTTGCTGTGCACAGGATGTAATGGCTTCCTTGATAAAAGTCCTGATTCAGAGCTTGATGTCGACATTAATTCGGAAGAAAAGATAGCAGAATTGCTCACCGGAGCTTATCCCGAGGCAAGCTACATCCCGTTCTTGGAACCGCGTACCGATAATGTCGATGAGCGTACCAACGGCATCCATTCCCGTTTGAACGAGGCTATGTTCTTTTGGGAAGACTACGATCAGGAAGATCTCGATACTCCCTTGAACTACTGGAATGCCTGTTACAAGGGAATTGCGCAAGCCAATAAGGCCTTAGAACTTTTAAGCCGTTATCCGAAAAGCGAACGCGTAAAAGCTCTATACGGAGAGGCTTTCTTGCTAAGAGCTTACCTACATTTCATGTTGGTCAACATTTGGTCGGAGCCATATGGCGGAAAATCCACCAATCCGGGTATTCCCTATATCACAAAACCCGAGAAAAATGCTTTGGTAGATTATCAACGCGGTACGGTTAACGAGGTGTACGACCGGATAGAAAAAGACCTGAAATTAGGTATATCCTTGGTTTCGGATACCTATTACAAGCACCCCAAATTCCATTTCAATAAAAAGGCAGCCTATGCATTCGCATCTCGTTTCTATCTTATGAAAGGCGAATGGAAGCAGGTAATAGCCTATGCAGACTATGTACTTGGCGGAGATCCGAAGACACAACTACGGCCTTGGACACAATATGCCAACGAATTAGAGTTCAATCACCAAAACCTTTATCGCAAATATGCCGCTACGAATGAACCTGCCAACCTGCTGTTGGTCAGCACGGAGTCGCGTCTGGCACGCACAACACCTACAGATAAGTACGGTTCTACCTTCGGAACGGTAGACAAGATTTTCGCCCAAAAGGGCATTGAAGGCGGTGGCGATTACTCCAAAATGAACTTCATAGGCACTTACATTTTCACGTCATCGGCAGCACCCGTTACAACCGGCCGTTATCTGGCTAAGTTCGACGAGCTTTCCAACTCGGAAAGTACAGGCACAAAACCGCGCGGTCTTTATGTTACGAATGTGCTCTTTTCGACAGACGAGGTACTCCTAAACCGTATGGAAGCCCATGCAATGCAGAAAAACTATAATCGTGCCATCGATGATTTTCTGCAATATATGCAGGGAAAGTTCGGTTTTATGCCCTCGGTCAATAGAAATGTGTACACTTCTACAAATAGCGAGAACTACAATGTTTATACTCCATTCTACGGACTTACCCTGAAACAGCTTGCTATAGTGAAACTCTTTCTCGATTTCCGGCAAAAGGAATTCTACCAAGAAGGCCTGCGCTGGTTCGACATCCGGCGTTTCCATCTGGCTGTGAAACGCTCTTCAAAGAGTTCATACTATTTTCCTTTAGAGAAAGAAGATCCGCGAAAAGTGCTTCAGATACCGACCGAAGCCATTCAAAGAGGCCTTTCCGCCAACCCTCGCGAGCGCAACGAACCTCGCAGATAAACAGTATTATATAAAACAGGAACAATGAAAACGATAACTACAAAGATAATTCTTGCCACATGTACAGTCCTTTGGCTGGCGGCATGTAACAAAGAAACGCTTAACGACAGAAGCGTTATAGACGACGGCAAGCAGCAGATAGAGCCTACACAATTAGATACTTGGATACTCGAAAATATAACCAAGCCCTACGGCATAGAGGTTATTTACCGCTGGGAAAAGCATGCCGGCGCCTCCGGAACATTCATCTATCCGCCGAAATTAGAGAATGTACGCACGGTGCTCGAAGCGGTCAAGGAGCTGTGCATAGAAACCTACCGGTTAAAAGAGGTGGGCGGAGAAGATTTCTTGCTCGGCCGTGTACCCATTAAGATGTATCTGTACGGCGGAGGGAACCCCGATGAAAACGGGGTAGAACGCCTTTATAACCCGCAACTTACGGCGGCCGAGATGTGTATATATAATGTGAACGACTTTAATCCGGGCAATGCAGACAAGGTATTTGTACTGATGCGCAGCGTTTATCATCAGTTTGCCAAGCGTTTGATGCAGCTTATTCCTTATGATCGCGATAAGTTTTTAGCAATCAGCGGGCACCGTTACACGGGTTCTACCGAACTAATAGCCCCACCATTAAGTTATGCCCGTACGGGAAAGGAGAAATTTGGATTGGCCGACTATGCCAACAAAAGAGGGTTTTATACTATGCTCTCTTTCCTTTCTGCAGAAGATGATTTTGCCGAAATCATCAGTTCTACGCTTACCAGTACACCCAAAGAGGTGTATGATGCCGGTATCATGGCGAAAACACCCGATACGGACATCGATCCCGAAGTGAACGCACGTTATGCCAAAGAGGCCGAACAAGCCTACAAAGAGTTTACGGAGAAGCAGGCTTTTGTAGATGAATACGTGCAGAAGAGCTGGCATATAAACCTTAAACAGATGCAGGTAACCAGCGTCAGAAGGATAAACTATTACGTAAAACAGCATTAGAAGAAAATGGATAAGATACGTTTATTTAAATATAGTTATATAGTATTGACACTGTTGTTGGCAGGATGTTCGGACAATGACGATGCATTCGACAAATCTCCCTCGCAACGCAGTAACGAAAGTATTACGGCTTTGAAGAACGAACTCGTGGGGGCTACTCACGGCTGGCGCGTGCTCTACTTCCCCAAAACCGACTCTCTGTTGTTCTCAACCCCCTCTGAAATCATCCCTCAAAATGGCTTCCGCGGGCGTTACGGTTACGGGGGCGACAGCTTTATCATGAAGTTCTCGGCCGATAATACGGTAGAGATGCTGGCCGATTTTACAAGCCGAACGGCCGCTGAAACCATGAAGAGCGAGTATTTGATAGGCCGCAACAGCTTCACACAGTTAAGTTTCGTTACCTATAATTATATCCACCAGCTCGTGAACGATCGCTTCGCAGGCTCGTCAGACTTTCTGTATATGGGTAAGAACGAGGACGGTGATTTGATGTTCCGCACGGCATCTTACCTTCAGCCGGCACGCGAATATATCGTTTTCACCAAACTGAAAAGTGCTGAAGAGGCTGCCGACTTCGTACAAAAAGCTTATGCCAACCGCACTTTTTTCGAACAGATGGTGAACCCACAGCTACACATTCACAAGGGCGGGCGTACTTATTTCCGCAGCGATATATACATCAAACGAAACGTGGAAACCAATCGGGCCCTGCTTAAAGAGATAAAGGAAAAGAAATACTACCTGTTCCTTTTCACGCAAAAAAGAAATCCTATACCGGAATATCCTGCCAAAGAGATGACCGGTTTGGGCTCGGGATATGCCGGAACAGAGCATGGTATAACGTTTAGGGCAGGTTTGCGATACGATAACAAAACCATGTTTTTCGACTTTGAACGTAAAGGTAACCGTTTTGTTGCCGAGCTGGTATCGGTATACGAGCCCTTGTTAAGGAGCACACGCATAGTAAGTAAGCACCTTCATCCGCAAGGTGAGCCCACCGGACTGCAGGCGGAAATATGGGATGCGGCGGCAGAATGACAGACAAACACATGATGTAAAGATAATAAGTTATAGAAATAAGAACAATAGATTATGAATATAAATTTGATAAAATATGCTTTTATCGGCCTTGCTTTGCTCACCGGGGGCTGCTCGCACAGCAGTGAAGACTATGCAGACGAGGATTATGAGAAGCTTTTTCCTTTCCCCGGAGTAGAGAAACCCAAGGTTTCGTATGAAGATCAGGTAGTGCAATTGGGCGATCCCGATGCCCCTATCTCGGATTATGTATATCCCGGAGTGGATATTACCGATAATGTTCGTAATTACAAGGTAACGCTTACGTGTTCGTTCACCGAGGTGGATATTGCAGGTGAACTTATTGACGAAGACGATTTAACATCGCGGTATACCATCAGATATATAGATACCGACAAGCGTCTGCGTATCATATCGTCTAACAAACGAGACAGTACAGCACACATATTCCTAACCAACAACAAGGAAGATACTATAACCTTCACGGCAAAGTCGGGCTACCCCATGTATCTATGTGTTAACGGTGTGGGACCTCGCAGTTCGTCTGTCAAAGCCAAGATATCGGCCATATCTGAAGATGGCTTAACAATTGTTAAGCCTCTCAGCGTGCACGAATATCAGAACGAAGAAGGGCTCGACAAGATAAAAGCCCCGTTCTGCGGTTACATTATCTTACCCTAATGTATAAAGAATATGAAAAAGAATATTGCAATTTGTATGACATTGCTCGCTATACCGTTGATGTTCGCTTCATGTAACAGCTGGGAAGGCGAAACAGTAGAGTCGGCTTACAGAGAACCACAGGTGCCCGATCCCTCTTACCAGTTTAAACGTAACGGCAATAGCAGTGTGGATTATCTGGAATGCAGTCTGTTGCGAGATCCAATAGACTATATCTACAGCAGTTATCTGAAGAACGCCTTGATTATGTACAATGCCAACATGGAAAAAGTACAAGACTATTTTACCAACGGCGAATTCGGGTTAAAGCCCAAAGAGGAGTTGGCTGCATCTTCGCTGCACAAAGCCGACAGGGCGCGTATATTAAAAGATGTGGAAAACATTTTTACTACTACAGGCAAGCTGAGCGGACTGTCTCAACCCAGTCCGGGCACTTATCGTAACCAAAAGGCCCGCCAAGGACAAGGCGGATACGTGGGAACTTCCATCGGTGATATAAACATCGCCTTTGCTAATGAGAAAGGGGTAGTGGTAGCAGAAGTATTTAACGGTATCGTTTGGGGTGGAATCTATTTAGACAAAATACTCAATGTGCACCTTAACGACAGTCTGTACAACGATGCCCGATTGCGCAGAGAACACGAAAACACCACCCTCCTACCGGGGCGAAATTATACAGAACTCGAACATCATTGGGACTTGGCTTACGGTTATTACCAGTATTGGTTGCCTTTCATACAAACAAATGCCTTATCTGTATTACGCGAGAGCCGTATAAAAATCTATAATGCGTTTGCGCTCGGCCGTGCAGCTCTCACCGATTTTCGTTACGATGAGGTGCACGTACAGTTACAGATAATACGTGCAGAACTATCGAAAGTGGCAGCCGTACGTGCCATGAATCTGCTCATAGGTGAGATAACTACTGTGAATATAGATGAGGATTTGAACAACGCCTTGGTATTTCTATCGCAAGGTTACGGTGCTCTTTACGCTCTTCAGTTTACCTTGCAGCAATCGGGCAAGCCCCATCTTTCTTACGATGAGGTAATGCATTACCTCTCTCTGCTTACCTCCGGAAACGGTTTATGGGACAAAGAACGGCTGCTTTCTGCAGAAACTGTAGACGGTTCTCTTAAGAACATAGCCGCTTCCATAGGCAAACATTACGGCCTGACACCCGACGATATCAAGCCTTCCAACTAATTTTTAATACAAAATAATATATAATGAAACAGAATATATATATCGCTTTGCTGCTGATGTTCTTACCTTTTGCAGCAAAAGCCCAATTAGGGAAAGAGCTTATTCCTAACGGAGGATTCGAAGAATATACCAAGACAACACCTCCATCTTCGGAAGATGAAAGCGATGAAGAAGACGAAGACAATAAGAAAACAATGGATTTCGATCCTTATCAGAAACCACTTTACTGGTATTTCAATTCTACCTTGGCCTATTCGAGGGTAAAAGATGCGCACCAAGGTATGTTTGCTGTGAAGGTTTATCCTAACGGCGGATCGTTCTTTTCGCGCGATAAAGACTTCAATCCATACCATATTGTGGCCGATCCCAGCGGTGAATATCGTCTTTCCTACTGGTATAAAGGAACAGCAAAAAAACCAAATATTATAGTTACGGTAGATTGGTATAAAGGTTCGAAATCTATTAAAAAGGATACACGTACGGGTTGGAACGATAAAGCAAGTAACTTCTCGGATACTTGGCAACAGAAAACATTGACTTTCAAAGCCCCTGCCGGAGTAGACAGAGCCGGTGTAGGATTGTTTTTCGAGAGCGATCCAGAGTCGGCAAATACCGGCGGTTACATCCTTATAGACGATGTTTCGTTCGTACAGACCAAAGCGGTAACGCCATCAGCAAAGCTGGTTCCCCCCTCTAACATTAAAGCAGTGCCGCAACAGAGAGAAATAGAATTGTCGTGGAGTGCCGTTGATGAGGACGGTGTAAGCTACCAGATACTGCAGAATGAGCAAGTTCTTGCTACCACAAAAGCTACGTCTTACATAGTTGAACAGTTGGAACCGAACACATCTTACCAAATCAGAATACGCACAGTAAAAGGACCTGACGCCTCTGAACCATCTGCTCCCGTTACACGAAAAACCCAACAAATGAGCAGAGGAATAGACGAAGATGGGCGTATACCTTATTTATATACGGTACGAGAGGTAGGAACTTGTACCCGAACACTACGACTTTTCTACTACGACTTGGCCAACAAGGATGCACAGATAAGCTATTGGGTAGACGGTGTTGCCGTTACACCCGCCGACAGCAGTATTACCTTCGCAAACAAAGGCGAACATCTGTTGCGGATAGAGATTGCGGAAACACCCGAACGCAAATGGGATATAGAGTATAAATTGATTGTGGATTAACAAATTATATCTATCGGAAAAAATATGAAACAGATAATAATATTTTCGCTGTTGCTGTTGTGCACGTTCGGTTTGGCTGCCTGCGATAAAGACAACAAACAGGATTTATCGGAAATACGAGTGGGTTCTGAAGATTTAAACGAGGTATCTCTCAATAAACTTTCTACCCGGACAATCCTGCTGAGCGGCGGTAACGGCAAATATACAGCTAACGTGGCCGACTCTAAGATTGCCGGTGTAGAGATAAGCAAAGATACATTGCGCATTAACGGAATATGGGAAGGGCGCACTTATGTCACGATCATATCGGGAGATTTCAAAAGACGTGTGGAGATTAACGTGGTGGTTCCGGAGCTTAGTATCAGCCAATCGGAGATACGACTTTATCCTCGCGACGAAAGTAAGTTCGTAAGTTTGAACGGCGGAGGCGATATTGTAGACCTGAAAATAGACGATCCTGACAAGATTATGGATGCCAAGTGGAATGCCAAGACGAACATTCTGGAGATAAAAGCCAACTATGAAGGCGAAGCTATGATTAAGGTTATTTCGCAAAACAAGAAAGAAAAAACGCTGAAAGTTACGGTGCGTTGCGACGGTACAGCAGGCAAAGTAGGGATTTACGGCACCACTTCACACAACATATATGTACAGATGAATACCGTTATGGCTGTGCGGAAATCGGGCATAGGAGTATGGCTTTGCGGCGGTGCACGTCCTTATTCGTCGAGAAGGGTGTTGAAGATAACTCCCGCAATTGTCAATCCTGTGGCCGGAACGTATGTGGACATTTCGCTATCGATGACCTATCCGGACGAATTTGACGACAGCAATCTAAGAGAAGGTAACTACAAATTATACGTAGAGGAGGTAAGAGAAAAGGATGTAGTGCTTAGAGGTCGAGGATATAAGTTCGTAATACCGTACGAGAAGAGATAACCGCCGGCAGCGATGGGAAGGCTTAAATAGCATCAAATTTTCCAACGGAAAAGTAATCAAACGCATCGAGAAATATACTTCTAAGGTTCTCTTAACAATACAATCCCTCTAAAAGTCTTCCGGTTGCTTTTAGGGGGATTTTGCGTAGATGGCACATCTACAACGCATAAACGGTAGGGATATTTTTCATATTCGGTACTTCTAAAACAGATAGGCATAGGTAATGTAACGGCAAAACAAATTGTATATTAAATAAAAATGAGTAACTTTGCAATGACTGTTATAAGAACCGATGATAGACAAACCAACCATTGAAAAGATTAAAGATGCCGCCAATATCGTAGATGTGGTATCCGAATTCGTGTCGCTCCGTAAGCGTGGCGCCAATTACATGGGCCTGTGCCCCTTTCATAACGAGAAAACACCGTCGTTCGTCGTATCGCCTTCGCGCGGTACATGTCATTGTTTCGGCTGTGGAAAGGGCGGAAATGCCGTGAGTTTCATAATGGAACATGAGCAAATGACATATCCTGAGGCGCTCAAATGGCTCGCCAACAAATATCACATAGAAATAAAAGAGCGCGAACTTACCGATGATGAGAAGCGTGAACAGAGCGAACGGGAGGCGATGTTCATAGTTAATGAGTGGACAGCCAAGTATTTTCAAAACATTCTACATAACACCCCCGACGGTTTGGCCATAGGTATGCAATACTTCCGCAGCCGAGGTTTCCGCGACGACATTATAGAAAAGTTCCAATTGGGCTACGACCTGCAAGACCGTCATGCACTGGCTGCCACAGCCATTAAGAAAGGTTATAAGCCCGAGTTCCTGCTTAAAACGGGTATATGCTACGAAAACGACCGCCACGAACTCATCGACCGTTTCTCTGGCCGCGTAGTTTTTCCGTGGATAGGCGTAAGCGGTAAGGTCGTTGGATTTGGAGGTCGCGTGCTTGACTCGCGTACCAAAGGCGTGAATATTAAGTATGTAAACTCGCCAGAGTCTGATATTTATCACAAAGACCATGAGCTCTATGGCATTTATCAGGCCAAAAAAGCCATCGCAAAAGAAGATCGAGTGTACATGGTCGAGGGATATACCGACGTTATTTCCATGCACCAGTGCGGCATAGAGAACGTGGTGGCCAACTCGGGCACCGCGCTCAGCTTTCATCAGATACATACCTTGCACCGCTTCACCTCTAACATAACCTTGTTATACGATGGCGATGAGGCCGGTATACACGCAGCTTTGCGCGGTACAGATATGCTCTTGGCCGAAGGGATGAACCTTAAAGTGCTGTTACTCCCCGATGGTAACGATCCTGACAGCTTCTCTCGTCAGCATTCGGCGGCTGTTTTCCGCCAATACATCAACGACCATCAGACCGACTTTATACAGTTCAAGACCGATTTATTACTGAAAAACGAGACCGATCCCATCAAACGATCGGAGGCAATCAACTCGATTGTGAAGAGTATATCGGTCATTCAAAACCAGATATTGCGCGATACATACCTGCATGACTGTGCACAACGCATGGGTATCAATGAGGGAACGCTCATCAATACCATGAACCGATTTATCAGAGACAGCCGAGATGCACAGGCCAAAGAGACCGATCGCAAGCAGCAGGAACAGGAAACGCAAGTCGCACCTCGGCAGCCCATACAACCTGCAACGCCCATGCAACAGGCCAAGAAGGTAGAACAAATGCTCATACAACTCGTTATGAAGTACGGAGAGCGTATTATCGTGAAAGATGCCACCGACGAAGAAGGCAACGTTTACACGCTTTCGGTAGCGCAATTCATCGACTATAACCTGAACACAGACAACCTGCAATTCGGCAACGAGTTATATAACAAGATACTGGCCGAGGCGGTCGAGTGCTGCAGAACAGAGGGATTCCGTGCCGAGACCTATTTTATTCACCACGAAGACATAGAGGTGAGCCGCCTTGCTATAGACATGACGGCCGACAAGTTCAAACTTTCAGAGAGCTTGAAAAAGGAAGTCGACGATGAAAGATTGCTCAACAGAACCATACATTTGTTACTGGATTTCCGCATGGATTATGTGGAGAAGCGTCTTAAAGAGCTGCAACAAGGCATCTCTTTGGCCGTAAACGAGCCCGAAAAGATGCTTAAACTCATGGAAGAATACAAAGATATGCAGAACATTCGCAACACTCTCGCCCGCAAACTGGGTAACAATATCATCGTATAAACAAGCTGCAGCGCAGCCATAAAATAAAGGTGCTTCTTCGGGCTCATAATCCTGTCGCCCATAGAAGCACCTTTTATTGCACATATCCGTACTATGTAAGCCTTTTATACCGCCCTTCTGTCGGCAATAGAAATATCGTCTGTCAGACCTCGAACGATATTTCGCCTGCAGCATACAGGCCGACTTGCACCATCAGATATCTCGATATGCCCTGCAAGGCATTCATGTTATCGGTCTGATTACAATGGTATTACTCCACTTTCCATACAAAATGCCCGAAGGCTTTGGGTGCTTTTCTTAAGCCGGCAAAGGCAGTTGTGTTGTCTCCACTAAGGTCGAACTCGAGAAAGAAGGCATATCCGTCGGCATAAGGATAACAAGTACTCGCCCAATAATGGCCTCCTCGTTCCTTTAGAATAAGGTCGTTATCTTCATAACAGCCGCTTGCAGGGAGGAAAAAGTATTTGCTTATATCGCTTGGCCGCTCTGTCTTCGGGTAGACATCATTACTGCTTTCATTGTCTTTCATATCAACTTTTTTAGCTGTTCCTGCATCGAACCCTTCGATATACTGCCGTTTAGGCAGCCAAAGTCCCTTTGTATTGGCATAAATACCTACCCCATTGCTATAATATAAATCATTGGTACCGAGATACATCAATATCTGTTCCTTAGTAGGACATTCCTTACAAGAGTGCTCCGGAGTACTGCAAGCGCGGTTATATCCCTCGCCTCCTTCATGAAAATACTCCTTACTGCTGTTACCTTTCACATAAGGACTGTATGCATCCCATTGGTAATACAGGTGCAAGGGAGTAGCTGTTTTTGCGATACGATATATCTTTCCGGCCTGT
Source organism: Hoylesella oralis ATCC 33269 (assembly GCF_000185145.2). Taxonomy (GTDB): domain Bacteria; phylum Bacteroidota; class Bacteroidia; order Bacteroidales; family Bacteroidaceae; genus Prevotella; species Prevotella phocaeensis. Next base: position 1,134,594 of record NZ_GL833119.1, on the reverse strand, counting down.
AGATCGACATTGGGTTTCGTAGAGATAGAATAATTCATGCGCTTACCACGTGCAGATATGACAAGTCCATCTTTCAACTTCTGCGGAAGAATCATAGCATATCCTACGATAGGATGCCCCATATCGAACGTTACATCTTCAGCAAACTTAATCAACATGTTCCCTTTTCCATCCGAACTCCACGTATTGTAAAGCCCGTTCCACTTACGGCTATGCACCAAATTATTATCTGCTACGCTCTCTCCTTGCGCCAACGGAGTGGCTATTACCACAGAACTAATCTTGTCTTCTGTTGGCAACAAGGGATTTTGTTCATCCTTTTTAGGCATCTTTATCGTAAACTTAACGATGGCAGCCTCGTTCTTGAATTGCAGAAGATTGCTGCCTTCGGGTTGGTAATCCATCTTAGAAGTCATCATGGCATGCTCCTGTATGTAATCCAAAGAGCCCTCCTGCGAAGAATAGTCTACGTTCATAACCGCCCATCTGTCATCACTTTCGGGCATTGTAGCGGGATATACGGCACATATCTTATTCACCTGTGCAGATTGATCGAACGTTCCGGTGAAGGTAGCAAGCTTTCCACTTGCGTCAGCCGGTGCAGAGAAAATCGAAGAAGGGGCACCGTTCAGGGGCGAAACACGTATCTTGTCGCCCTTACCCCATCCTACTTTCAGCGTTTTCCCTTGCTCATCCTTGAAAATAGTGCGCGTGCTAAGATCGGGCATCATAGCCTTTAATGTTACTATCTTGCTCGGTTGTCCGCCTTTATCCGCCCTATCGTTACCGATATCGTTAATTCCCGTGCATGCAGAAACACATAGCAATGTTCCGAATAAAACCGATAAATTTGTCTTGTTTGCTTTCATAATCAATAAATAAAATTTGTTTTAGCATTCATATCATCACTTCCCAAGTCTTCTCCTTCTTCATAATCGCCAAGCTGCCCCTTATTTTTAGGATTGCTGCCTGCCAGCAATTGAGATTTTACAGATAATGAATTCACTTGTGGTTTTACATAATTAGCCTTCATACTTGTACATAAAAATTTTAAAGTAATATTAATTCATAATGTTAATTCGGTATAAGACAGATACATCTTTTTATGGCATGATAATCGTTGTTATAAAATCATTGGTTCGTTAAACATACCTTTGGGTTAACTGCATGCCGATACCAGAATTCGTTAATTACCGGAAATCTGCAACTGTTCATTTGCACAAACGGTGTTATCCTAATCATAAAATACCGAAGTTTCCTAAATAATTGCGCTGCAAAGATAAGATAATACTTTCGTTCTTACTAAAGACACGCCTGATTTTTTCACATTTTTTCATATAAATATTTACGATTCGTTCACATTAAAAGTAGTTTCTATCGTGCATACATATATAATATAAAGCTCGTATAAAGCCCGCTTGTCGACAACAGATGTACCGTGTATCACGGCACGAGGCATGCTTCGTTCACGGTAAACCTGCAAATAAGCACCGCCAAACCTCCTCTGCAACCCAACCGAATAATAAATATTTAAGCAGCAAACCCTTTAGAGTGAAGTAAAAAAGTGCCTGTGGTGTTGCAATTCCGATAATAATCGTTATCTTTGCAGATATACTTCAACACCGTTACCAAAGCATGAAAAAATTCATACCAACTATTGTCGTCTTGCTTATGAGCATTGCAGGGGGTGCACAGAACGGTTACCTGCCCGCAACGGGAAACATCGATGCCCGCAACAAATTTCAAGACAACAAGTTCGGGATATTCCTTCATTGGGGAATATATTCCATGCTCGGCGAGGGCGAATGGGTGATGAACAACCGGAATATCAACTATATAGAGTATTCGAAACTTGCCGGCGGCTTTTATCCTTCTAAGTTCAATGCCGACGAATGGGTAAAGGCAATCAAAACAGCCGGTGCGAAGTACATCACCATAACGGCGCGACACCACGACGGGTTCTCTATGTTCGGCACGAAATCCGACGGATATAACATCGTTGATGCTACACCTTTCGGGCGCGATGTGCTGAAAGAACTGGCAACGGCCTGCCGACGCGAGGGCATCTCACTGCACTTCTATTACTCGCATCTCGACTGGCATAGGCTCGATTACCCGCTCGGTAGGACCGGCAGATGGCTCGGCAGACCGGCTAACAGGCAAGACTGGCGCAGTTATTATGCCTTTATGAACAAACAACTTACGGAACTTTTAACCGGCTACGGGCCTATCGGTGCGATATGGTTCGACGGTTTTTGGGATCATGACAGTGATGATAAGCCTTTCGACTGGCAGCTCGGCAAACAATATGAGTTAATCCACAAACTGCAACCTGCATGCCTCATCGGCAATAACCATCACGAAGTACCGTTCGAGGGAGAGGATATACAGATATTCGAACGCGACCTTCCCGGCGAAAACAAGGCCGGATATTCGGGCAAGAACGGCATCAGCGCCCTGCCACTCGAAACATGTGAGACCATGAGCAGGTGTTGGGGATACAACATTACCGATAGTCTGTACAAAACATCTAAGGAACTTATCCACCTTATTGTGCGTGCCGCAGGGCGAAATGCCAACCTGTTATTGAACATAGGGCCGCAACCCGACGGGCAATTACCTGCCGCTGCAGCGCAACGCCTCGGCGAGATAGGCAAATGGATGAGTACATACGGCGAAACCATATACGGCACCCGTGGAGGCATTATAGCACCGCATGAATGGGGAGTTAGTACGCAAAAGGGCAATAAACTGTATGTACATATACTGAATTTGCAGGATAAAGGACTGTTTCTTCCGGTCGACAATTCGAAAATAACCAATGCCGTAATGTTCAATAACCATACGAAAGTGAACTTTACACGCAGTAAATACGGCATTACGATAGAGCTCCCGTCGGTGCCGAAAGATATAGATTGCGTAGTCGAACTCACAGTGAAATAAAAATAACAGGGCGGCAGGATGCTTATTGTCGTTACTTCTACATTCGGATTTCATAACAAAACAAAGCTACAGAGCATAAGAAGACAAGAATTACAAGGCTGAAACATGGGTTACATCGAACTGATGCTATTGATTTGTACGGTGTGTGCTTTTGCTACATTGGCATCGTATTTTGTTTGGAAGGGTTATCTCCGTGCCAAGCAGAACCGTTATTCGAACTCGCCGAACGATAATCGCCGCATCATCAGAAGGGCGTTGCGCACACTCAACTGTAAGCCTGTATGGAAGAAAGAAAACGAAGATACCTTTGCTGATTACGAATATCAAGGCGGTTCGTTCCGCATTCGTCTTAACAAGAACTCACCTTTTGCACGGCTATCTTACCTGTCTATCTATTCTGTTCATGCCGAACAGCTGGAACTTATGCGCAACATTTGCAATCAATGCAACTTGAATACTGATAACTGTCGCATCATCTATACCATCGAAAACGCCAACGGCACGGCATACGTACATATAGTATCGGGCCTGCTGCTGAACGATATCACGTCTTCTTTGTTGCTTAAACGAACGATGGAGGACATGTTCCTATGGAAAAACGTATTCGTCAAGCGGTTCGAAGAGATGATAAAAGATGCCGAAACAATCGGATTTACAGATATAGAAAGAACCGGTATGGATATCGGGCGCAACATTTATCTGGTACGCGAACAGGAAATGCTGCACCAAGAAACAGGCTCCGAGTGGCGCGAACAGCCCGACGAGGGTATTACCATCAAGCGATTGTTTGCCAAGGCATTGGGTATATCGCACTTTCTTCCCATACGTATGACCGTCGTTACCGACGACCGCAACGTACGGAAAGTAGATGCCGACAGGATAAGCGAGCTGGAACTCTCGGCCGAACTTATCGCCGAAGGCAAATTCGTGCACCGCACGGCCACGCTCTTCCTGTCGTATTTCGACCGTATCATGGCTGAAAAAGAACGACGCCTCATCATTCATCTGTCGGCAGAACAGGGAGACGAACGCACTCTTTATTACCGCATAACCGTTACCCAGTTGCCTCTGTCGGCGCAAAAAGCAAATCCTGTAGGCACCGACAATAATAAAACCATCGCTTTGAGTACACTCGCAGCGCACGATCTCAGGCCGGCTCAGAGGCGTACCGATGAGTTTCGTTATCTGTGGAAAGAAGCTATGGCTAAACTCGGGCACGAAGGTATCGACAGTCTTACAGACGAAGAACGCCTGCTCGTGGCATGTGTAAATCCGCAAATGGGATATTATCTTTATCGCGGAAAGATGCTCTTTAACCGAAAATGCTTTGTAGAAGCGGTTGCACTCTTGGAATATGTATATCACACATTGCAGCAGTATCTGCCGCAACAGCAACCCGAAATGCAGCAATACTTCTTTGAAGTGAGCTATATGATAGGCTACTGTTACAACGCCCTGCACCAATACGACCGCTCATATTACTATTTAGAACTGCTTCTTCCGCTGCATAACATCATTTATACCGAGGAATATATCAATTGTATGGTAAATGGAGGCGACCTGCGCGCCTACGGTATCATCGAAGGACTGCTGCAAGAGCTCTCCAATTTACCCGAAAAAGAAAAGGTGAAAAACTATTTCGAACCTTTCAGGAACTTTCTGAAGAGGCGCAAGGCCTATATCCTTGTGGAAAGAAAGAGCTACGATGAGGCCGAAAGAATGCTGCGCAAAATGATCGATGAGCCCGAAAATGCAGACTTTGCAATACATGAATTAGCTTATATACAGAAGAAAAAGGAAGCGAAATAATAGCTATGATCTACGCACATTGGATAATATTTGCCCTCTACATCATCATTGTAATTGCCACAGTGGTGCGCATTCTCATGGAAAACCGGCAGCCCGAAAAGACCATGGCATGGATGTTGGTGCTTATATTCGTACCTGTTGTAGGTATTATCTTCTACTTCTTCTTCGGACAGAACACACGCAAAGAGCGCTATATCAGCCAACGCAGGCTCGATCAACTGTCTAAACGTTCGATGTTGGAGTTTGCCGAACAACGCAATCTGCGCCTGCCTGATACCCATAAAGCACTGATGAAACTCTTCGCCAACCAAAGTATGTCGCTGCCATTCAAAGATAATGAGGCCGATATTTATACTAACGGCTACGACTTCATCCTCGGTCTGCTGCGCGAAATCGGTAAGGCTAAGCATCACATTCATCTGGATACTTACATTATAGCTGATGATCCGCTCGGACGATTGGTAGCTGATGCGCTGATAGATAGGGCACGCGAAGACATCGAAGTGCGCTTCATCTACGATGATGTGGGCTGTTGGCGGGTGTCGAACCGTTTCTTCGAACGCATGAGAAATGCCGGAATAGACGTACATTCATTCCTTCCGGTACGCTTCCCCGCCTTTACCGGCAAGGTTAACTACCGCAACCATCGCAAACTCTGCGTAATCGATGGCAAGGTAGGTTTTATAGGTGGCATGAACATAGCCCTGCGCTACGTGAAAGGTACCCCCCGTCAATCATGGCGAGACACCCACCTTCGCGTCACCGGAGGCATTGTCTATTCCATACAGCGTGCCTTCCTTGTCGACTGGTATTTCGTGGATCGCACGCTTATATCCGACCGCAAATACTATCCCGAAGCCAATACGTCGGTCGTAAACGACTGTATAGCGCAGGTAGTTACTAGTAGTCCCATCTCTCCATGGCCCGATATCATGCAAGGTTACGTAAGAGTATTGCTCGAAGCCAAGCATTATGTCTTCATGGAGTCGCCCTACTTCCTGCCCACGGAGCCTATCCTATTTGCCATGCGTACGGCATCTCTCACCGGTATAGATGTAAGATTGATGGTTCCTTTGCACACCGACGCCCGATTGGTGGAATGGGCAAGCCGCTCATACATTATGAATATCCTCGAAGCAGGCGTAAAGGTTTATCTCTACAAGGCGGGGTTCAATCACTCAAAATTACTGGTTGCCGACGACAGTTTGTGCACCTGCGGGAGTACGAACGTAGACTTTCGAAGCTTTGAGAATAACTTTGAGTCGAATATCTTCTTTTATGACAGAGATATGGCATTAAGATTCAAGCAGATATTCCTTGCTGATCAAGAGCTATGCAACCTTATCGACAGCCCTACAGACATAGCCCGTCGCCCGTTCCTGCAACGCCTGTGGGAGTCACTCACACGTTTATTGTCTCCTTTGTTGTAAGGGTAGGAGATGAGGGATGAAGGAATAAGGATGAAAGATGAACGTTTATCAGCCGAATTTATAACGAAGAATAACGAACAATCTTTCATCCTTATTCCTTCATCCCTCATCTCCTATTCAGTTAAACCGAACAACGAAAAGTTCACACTGCCGTAGGTACGACGCTCAATAAAGTGGGGTTCGTTAGAAAAATCGTCCTGCCGACCGTGTTCGAATACGAAGATACCGCCCGTTTTCAATAGGTTATGCTCGAATACCAGCGCCGGAATTTCGGCCAATTGGGGCAATGTATAAGGCGGATCGGCAAAGATAAAGTCGAATTGTTGGTGGCATGATTTCAGAAATCTGAACGCATCACCGCGAACAAGCAGACTATTTTCCGCTCCGAGTTTATCCACGCAGCGGCGAATGAAGTCGGCATGATCGCGGTCAGCCTCTACGCTTACGACCGTTGCACAGCCACGCGAAAGCAATTCGAGCGTGATGCTTCCGGTGCCCGAAAACAGGTCTAACGCCGCTGTACCATCGAAATCGATGTAACCATTAAGCACATTAAAAATGTTCTCCTTTGCGAAATCGGTCGTCGGACGCGCCTTGAACGTGCGCGGGATATCGAAACGACGCCCTTTATATATTCCGGTAATTACCCTCATCTTCCCTTTATAAATAATGTAATCAGATCGAAAGGCATTCCTTTAATGCCTGTAACGGGCGAACGGTTGAACTCGGCAGAAGCGTTGATTGCATAAACTTTCTGCACATAACGGCGCAATTGTTGCAAGAGTTCCTCGCGTTCGTCGGAGATATCGCCGACAAGATGCATCTCATCATGTTCCACATCGTAGCCCAACAGTTTCCATATATAGAGCAAAAAGTATATGGCATCGTGCGGATGGGATACATCATAGCTGTTGGTAAACCTGAACCTATTATGATTAAAACAGAAAACTTCCAGCTTCTTATCGTGGAAATATCCGTACAACTTGCGCCTTCCACCCATGAAACTGCGCTTATGCAGGTAGCTCCAAACGGGCTGAACGAGCGGATAGAAGTGCACATCATCGAAATGATCCGTAAGCACTAACTTCAGATCTTTATTGATAGAGAACACCGCAACGGCATTCAGATTGGGTAAAACCGCATACAATATCTCCTGCGAGTCATGCCCCGAAAAAACATGGTTGTAAAGTATATCGATCTCACTCTCATCAAATTCCTCCACCGGAACCATCAACACAGGTGCATCGAGCATTACCTGTGCCCGCTGATATCCGCGCATCAACAACTCGCTCTCATTAAAGGCTTCACGCAAATTCGCCGCCATCGACATGCCGCTTTTTACGGCGTAAGGCTCGTAGACAACCTGTGTTTCGGTGGCAGTATCTGCCACCGAGAACGACAGAGCGCCTTTACTGATACGTATTACCGGCCTCATTCTCGAAACAAGTGTACTATTCCCAGTTTCCTGCATTATCATTTGGTGTTGTTAAATCCCCTATCTTCAATCCTGCAAAGCGCCCTGAAGCGTTCGCATCTTCAGTTATATCGGCAATCTGCGAGGCATCGAGCCCATGCAGATAGTCTGTATACGTAGCGCTGCACTCCATTAAAGGCACGCGATTGCCCGTCTTCGTAAGCTGTACGGATACGGCAAGTCGGAAACGTTTGCCGCCCGAATAAGGTATATATTGTACAGAATCTGCCAACAGACGTGCCGCTGTGAGCGCTCTGAAATTATCGGTATATGTGCCGTATGCCTGCAGATACTTCATTTCCGCCCTACGTATAGCCATCAAACAGCGTTTTACTTCGACCTCTCTCTGTTGTTTCTGTCTCCGGAACCTCACCGGAGTGCTCACGCTGAGCACGCAGAGCACCGCCAACAGCAGTACACAGAAGCCCAATATATAATTATTCTTTATTTTCATCTACGTTCGGAATACTTTTCCTACTTTTGCATTGTATTATACACAAAGCAAACTTTCAAATCGCCAAGGCATAGCCTATTTTCTGCAAAAATAGTGCAAGTCGAATGCAAAGAAGTTCGCTTCAATTTGCCGAAATGCCGCCTATATTCTGCAAAAATACAAAATACTTTTCTAATTTCAATGATAGCTGACGAATTATCATACCAGATCTGTCGACAATTCGACTTTACTCCAACCGCGCAACAGAGGCAAGCCATCCGCACTTTCGTCTCGTTCATGGCCGATCGCGATGCCCATACAGCAATGATACTCCGCGGCTCCGCGGGCACCGGAAAGACTTCTATCGCTGCTGCCATCGTAAAGTCGCTGGCAAGTTTGGGGCAAAAAATGCTGTTACTCGCACCCACCGGCCGCGCTGCCAAGGTGTTCTCCATCAACAGCAACCACGAGGCATTTACCATACACTGCCGCATCTACCGCGAAAGGTCTTACTCCGGCATCGGCGGAACATTCAATCTAAACGACAACATGCACACCGATACGCTCTTTATCATCGACGAATGTTCCATGATATCGAACGGTACAGGCGGCGAATCGGCATTCGGTAGCGGCCGACTATTAGACGATTTGATACAATATATATACAGCGGACGCAACTGCCGCATGCTGCTTATCGGCGACAGAGCGCAGCTGCCGCCCGTCGGAGAGCAAGAGTCGCCGGCACTGAACAGCAGGGTTATTGCCGCTTACGGACTTAAATTATACGAACAAGACTTGAATGAAGTGCTCCGACAGAGCCAAGATAGCGGCATTCTTTATAATGCCACGACCATACGTACCATGATTACACACGATGCACACACACTGCTTCCCAAGATCAGACTGCACGGATTTGCCGATATCAGCATCGTTACGGGCAACGAACTCATAGAGTCTTTGGCATCCAGTTATAGCAAAGTGGGCACCGATGAAACCATGGTAATTACCCGAAGTAATAAACGTAGCAACATTTATAACCGCGGAATACGCAACATGGTGTTAGGAAGAGAAGAGGAATTGACCGCAGGCGACATGCTTATGGTAGTAAAAAACAAGTATCTGGACTATGCTCCGTCATCCTCATCCGTACTGCCTGCGACCGCCGATCGCGGCATTTCGTTCATCGCAAACGGCGACCGTGCCTGCGTCAGACGTGTGAGAAACGTGCGCGAGCTCTATGATTTTCGTTTCGCAGACGTAACGCTCGACTTCCCCGACTACGACCACTTCGAGCTCGATACCACCGTTATTCTCGACACGCTTGCCGCCGATGCGCCCGCTCTTACACACGAACAGCAAGAACAACTCTACAACCGAGTGATGGAAGAAGATTACGGCGACATCGCCGTAAAGGCCGAACGTATCAAAAAGATGAAAGGAAACGACTACTTCAATGCCGTGCAAATAAAATACGCCTATGCCATTACCTGCCACAAGGCACAGGGTGGACAGTGGGCACATGTATATCTTGACCAAGGTTATATGACCGATGAAATGCTCACACCCGACTATCTGCACTGGCTCTACACGGCATTTACGCGGGCCACTGAGAAACTCTATCTCGTGAACTGGCCCGAAACGCAAACCATAGATCATGCACCTATCACAGACAGATAGCCCGTCTGGCGGCCACAGGCAGTACGTTTATCGCACACAGACAGCACGTCTATGCTTCCTTAAATAAACATAATAATGTAGCGCACAGGCCGCAGAACATGTGTATTTTGACTATTTTTGCACTAAACGGATGTGTTCCGAGCCACGCAGAAATATATTATCCCGCAGCAAACATCCCTATTCGATATCGATATATGAAGAAGATATTTTTCGTTATTTTCGGCTTTATGCTTGCCATGATGTCCGTTTCGTCGTGCAAATATGCCCCTAAAGAAGAATTAGGCGATACGGTTGCCGCAAGCGTTTTCGATGTATTCGACACTCAAAACAAACCGGCAAAGCCAAAGAAAGCCCAAACAGCAGTGAAAGACAGTGCCCGCATCTTCGTTATCGGCGATGGTTCCGATCGCCATACGCTGCAGCTGCTCTCTTTCCCCTCGCGGCGCGACACGTTTACATACGGCAAGGCGCGCCATCTGAAGGTGGAGGGAAACACCGAAATCGGCAATATTATCCGCGTAAAATTCTTTGTTTTAAAGTCTGGCGACAGCATTGTAAGTAGCATAGAGCAGGTATCTGCCACCGGTAAGGATGAATGATGAAGGACGAACGATGAAGGTTTAATGGCCGCATCGCAACAAGTTAGCTCATTTAAACACTCCATAATCAACTGCTTTAAGATAATCATCCCGTCTCTACCCTTGCCTCTCAAACGAACAAGCCTATTCGTATGCGTGCACCGGATAGTCTATCGTGTAATGCAATCCGCGGCATTCTTTGCGCTCAATAGCCTGCCGTGTAATCAGATAACCCACGTTAATCATGTTTCGAAGCTCACATATATCGCGACTTGCCTTTACGTGTTTGAAGAGTGTTTCGGTCTCCTCGTACAGCAAATCGAGCCTGTTCCAAGCCCTCTTCAGGCGCATATCCGAACGTACAATGCCCACATAATTGCTCATTATCTCGCCAACTTCTTTCACACTTTGCGTTATAAGCACGCGTTCTTCATTGGTTAACGTGCCTTCATCGTCCCACTCGGGCACTTGTTCGTTATATGTATAATCGCTAAATCGAGCTACACTGTGCTTAGCAGCCATGTCTGCATACACTACAGCCTCGATAAGCGAGTTCGAGGCCAACCGGTTACCGCCGTGAAGTCCCGTACAAGCGCACTCACCTATGGCATATAAGCGGCTTATACTGGAGCAACCGTCGAGATCTACCTTAATTCCACCGCACATATAATGAGCTGCAGGGCGCACAGGTATATACTCTTTCGTTATATCAATGCCTATACTCCGGCACTTCTGATAAATGTTAGGGAAATGAAGTTTAGTCTCTTCCGCCTCTTTATGGGTAACATCGAGGCACACATGGTCTATTCCGTGTATCTTCATCTCCTTGTCTATCGCCCTTGCCACGATGTCGCGGGGCGCCAAGGAGAGCCGTTCGTCGTATTTCTCCATGAACGATTCGCCCGTCGGAAGGCGCAATATGCCGCCGTATCCGCGCATAGCTTCGGTGATAAGATACGCGGGATGCGTCTCTTTAGGATAGAACAAAGCCGTGGGATGGAACTGTACGAACTCCATATCCTGCACAGTTCCCTTGGCCCGATATACCATCGCCTCGCCGTCGCCCGTAGCTATAGCGGGGTTAGTCGTGGTCTGATACACCGCTCCACAGCCCCCTGTGCACATCAAGGTTACCTTGCTAAGGTAGGTATCTACCTTCTGCGTGTCGGGATTAAGTACGTAAGCGCCGTAACATTCTATGCCTGTAGTGCGACGAGTTACCTCGAATCCGAGGTGATGTTGGGTAATAATCTCCACCGCGAAGTACCCTTCTCTCACATCGATAGCAGGGTTTAGCTTTATTGCCTCTATCAGTTTGCGCTGGATTTCGGCCCCTGTATCGTCGGCATGATGCAATATACGGAACTCAGAATGCCCGCCTTCTCGGTGTAGATCGAACGTTCCGTCGGACTTCCGGTCGAAGTTAACGCCCCAATTCACCAGTTCTTCGATCTGTGCGGGGCCATTCTTTACCACTTGTTCCACAGCTCTCGGATCGCTGATGTAGTCGCCTGCCACTATCGTATCACGGATATGTTTCTCGAAATTGTCCGCTCCGAAATCGGTAACCGAGGCCACTCCCCCCTGCGCAAATGCCGTGTTCGCCTCTTCGAGCGACGACTTGCAGATGATACATATCTTGCCTTTACAAGCTCTTGCTACTTTCAAGGCGTAACTCATACCGGCAACACCGGCCCCGATAATAAGGAAATCGTACTTAAAAACCATTACATATTATATATATATCGTTGCAAAAGTAGCAATTTATCTGTAATTTGGCAGAAGAAAGCAGATATTTTTGTAATTTTGCACGGTGTATGTAACGCCCTTTCCGGCACCGCACAAGCGGGCTGAGGAGGTAATTTAAGTTTATGAACAGAGTCTTTCATCAGCGCTTTACGCTCGTTGCAAAGTGCAGCATCGCCCTATTTTCGTTGCTTGCCGCATACCTTTTCTGGATTAAGAGCGCCCTGACAGGCACCGTAGTTCTGATAGTTGTGGTAGGTATAATAGAGCGCGTGGTTCATTCTTCCTACACTTTCGCTACCACAGACCGAGGCGAAATGCTTACGATAAACCACGGACGTTTTTCGAAGAACATAGTTATTCGGGTGAACGACATTATCAAATGCACAAAAATGACAACGGTCTTCGGCATTTACTCCTACCTGCTATTGGAGTACGGAGTAAGACATTTCGTCAGTATACAGCCCAACAGCGCCGACAGGTTTATGGAAGAGCTGAGGAAAAGACAAGAAAAAGACTTGCTAAAATGAATATGTTTTTAAGATATATCATCGGTCTTGCGCTCATATTTGCCGCAGCTTTGCCCGCTGCAGCGCAGATAGACGATGAGAATATAGAAGATGAAGACCAAAGTAACATAGCCGATTCGGCAATGATTGCTACCATCGAAGCCGACAGTATAGCGCTGCCGTGGCCGCAATCCGTACAAAGAAACATCGACAGACTGTTGCAGAGCAGCATGTTCAAGACCTCCCAAATAGGACTGATGGTATACGATTTGGACGCCGACAGCACCCTCTATCGCCACAACGAGCGGCAACTGATGCGGCCAGCCTCTACGATGAAGATCATTACAGCTATCGCCGCGATCGATAAGTTGGGCGGTGATTACCAATTCAAAACGGAACTTTGCTACACCGGAAAGGTAGAAAACAACACGTTGACGGGCGATGTATATTGCGTAGGTGGCTTCGATCCCCGCTTTAACAGCGACGACATGAACGCTTTCGTAGAGAGTTTACAGAAGATGGGAGTAGACACTATCCGCGGTCATCTGTATGCCGATAAGAGCATGAAGGACCAAAATACGCTCGGAGAAGGATGGTGTTGGGACGACGATAACCCCATCTTGTCGCCGTTGCTCATATCGAGAAAAGACAAATTCGTGGATAAATTCATGGATAAACTGCGCGAATCGGGCATTATTGTAGATGCTTTCGGCTCTACAGGGCGTAAGCCCGAAGACGCTTTCTGTATCTGCCGTCGGTTCCATACCATCGACCAAATCTTGCTGCGCATGATGAAAGAGAGCGATAACCTGTATGCCGAATCGATGTTCTACCAACTTGCAGCGTCGACAGGCAACCGTCCGGCAACGTCGAAGAGTGCACGTGCCGTCATTAAACGCCTCATCAACAAGCTCGGAATGAACCCTGCAAGCTACCGGATTGCCGATGGTTCCGGCCTTTCACTATATAATTATGTGAGCGCAGAGCTCGAAGTAGCCCTGCTGCGCTATGCCTATCGCAACGGCAACATCTATCTGCATTTGCAACCTTCGTTGCCTACGGCGGGCGTAGACGGCACACTCGAGAAACGCATGCGCGGCCCCTTCACCCGCGGAAGGGTATGGGCAAAGACGGGAACCGTTACGGGTATCAGCAGTCTGGCGGGCTATTGCAAGGCTTCCAACGGGCACACGTTGTGCTTTGCTATCATCAATCAGGGGCTTATGCATGGCAAGAACGGCCGCGCTTTCCAAGATCAAGTGTGCGAAAGTTTATGCTCTCCCCAATAAAAACAGTATATATAATATGGATAGAATTAGGATCTATGTAGAACACATCCTACAAATAAGCGGCATAGACGGTACATATATCCCCGTTCTGCGCCACGTGTTGCTGGTCGCCATTGCCATCCTATTGGCATGGTTAAGCGACTTTATCTGTCGTAAAGTATTCGTTCCGGTAGTTTTGAAGCTAACAAAAAAGACGCCACTCAAATGGGACGACGTGCTTTTCAACCGCAATGTACTCATCAAGGCATGCAACATTGTGCCGGCAATTGTTATATGGGAACTCCTTCCGATGGTATTCTATCAGTTCCCTGCGGTACGCGAAACGCTCGCACGCCTTACAGCTATCTACATTACCATTATGACCGCACGGCTGTGCATCGTGCTGATCAATGCTTTCAACACGCTCGAAACCACCGATAACAGTTCCACCCAGCAGTACATAAAGTCGTTCTGCGGGGTGTTGAAGATAGTTGTAATCTTCATAGGCGCTATTGTCGGCATCGCTATCATATTCAACAAGAACCCGATGACATTATTTGCAGGCCTTGGAGCCACATCGGCTGTGCTCATGTTAGTATTCAAAGACACCATTTCGGGATTAGTTGCAGGCATCCGACTTACCAGTAATAACATGGTTAGTGTGGGCGACTGGATCACCGTACCCAAGGCTGGAGCGGACGGAAACGTAGAGGAGATCAGCCTTACAACGGTAAAAGTACGCAACTTCGACAATACTATAATAACGGTAACCCCGCAAACTTTAGTCGACGACTCGTTCCAAAACTGGATCGGGATGCAACAAAGTGCAGGCCGAAGAGTAACACGTAAGATATATATAGACTTCAACAGCATCTGCTTGGCAGAGGGTGAAATGCTGCAAAAGCTAAAAGATAAGGGCTATGCACCGGCCGATACGGACGACGGAACAATAACTAACGTAGGCCTATACCGTAAATATATCGAGGCCAAACTGCTCAAAATGCCGCAGATAAACACCGACCTAACGTGCATGGTGCGCCTGCTCGAGGCTACTACAACAGGCCTTCCGATGGAACTCTACTTCTTCCTACGCAACAAAGAGTGGGTGCATTACGAACACGAACGCTCCGCCCTTATGGAATGGGCGTATGCTCTTGCACCGATATTCGGACTGAAAATATACCAACAACTGGCTGCTTCGGGCGAATAGACCGCATTATTGTCTGCGGCAAGACTATTGTCTTTCGTAGACAACCGCTTTCTTTACGCCGTCTCCAGACTGTAAAGAAAACCTGTACATGGGCTTCTCGTCCTCGGTTTCCGTTACGAATGTGCAGAAATCGTCTATCTTTTTCCCATCTACTTCCGTAACGGTATCGCCCACACGCATACCGTCTGCATACACTTTACTCTGTTCATTGATCAGACTCACTATAGGCTTACCGTCGACAGGCACCACGAAAAAGTCGGACGGTTGGCGATCTACATGGCACGTATCGCCATCATGATAAGGTCGGAAAATAAGTCTTTCGCGGAAAGGATCAATAATTACCGATCCATATTGCAGCATCCGACAGCCCAAGAGCGAGTTTCCAACGCCGGTACTTGTCGGTACACCGAAGAAAGACATCCTGCCTACGCGCAATCTATCTAACTGCAACACCACGATTTCGTGCTCTTTTCCCGTACCGAACACACCCATACTCGCGCGTCCCACGCCCGTCCATCGCACCTGTTTGCGCATTTTTTCGGCAACAGGCATAAACTTTTCCTTGTCTGTTTGGACAAACACGTCGAATGCCCCAACCTTGTTCATTGTATAGAAGCCATTGAAACCGGTATCAAAGATAGCTTTATCTTTACACGAAGCCGATGGCTCGAGCTCTACAACGGGCACTCCGTGCATCTCGTAAGGTAGCATTATGCCCTTTTCCTTACGGAAGAAGTCTTTGCGGTCGGTCAGTATCAGCACCTTACTTCTTAGGTCGATCTTAACCAAAATGCCTTTGCAAAAGAGGTTAAAACCGATAACACCGTCGTTGAAACAATCTGAAATGACCGACGGAGGCACCGTTGCAGCAGGATAATCGGTAATGGAAAGACTGCCTAAGCGCATGAGCGGGAGCCTTACCAACCGCGTTTTCCGCCCGATGTTATGGCTATCGGCCACGACAACTGATGTATCTTTACACAACGATCTTATGGCGGAATTATCATGAATGCCCCCCATAGTGGCGCCTGTATCAAGACATAAGTTGTACGTTTCGCCGTCTATCGCCACTGCAAGAATTATCTGTCCGCGACGGTAGTTGATGGGAATAGTGTCGACAAAGTCTTTTCGATCGATCGTAAAGTCGATGTATGTGCTGTTTTTTGATTGTGCAAAGGCCGTAAACGCAAGTGCAGAGCCTACGAGGAGCAGCAGATAACGCAGACGAATAACGGATATGGAAACCATAAACGACAGATATGCCCTTTATTTTCCTTCGGCCAATTCGGTCAAGAGAGCCTCTAATTTATCGGAAACCACGGTGCCTAATACCACTTTACCATCCTTGTCGATAAGATACATCGAGGGTATCCACTTCACACCGTATGCTTTCGAGATGTCCGTATCGTGGAACTTCTTGAGTTCGCTCACCTGCCTGTAAGCAATACCATATTGCTTTATCGCCTTTTTCCATGCCTCCTTGTCGGTATCGAACGATACTCCAAGGAACTCAAATCCCCGTTTATGAAACTTATCATACATGCGTACCAAGTTCGGAGCATCCTTCCGACAGTCCGGACACCACGATGCCCAGAAGTCGAGTATAAGGTATTTGCCTTTAAAATCGCTCAACTTCACGGTCTTCCCATCGGGTGTTTTCAGGCTGAACGCGGGCACTGCGGTTCCTACCTTGAGCAACTCCGTGGCGTACTTCGCATCGGGATCGGCATTATCTGCCGTCTGTGCCGCTGCTGTTTGCTGCATTGTCATCATCATTAGCACGGCCATAAGCCACATTAAATTCTTCTTTATCGGTTTCATTTTTCCGGTCTGTTTTAATCGTTTATAATGCCACAAAGAAACAAAAAAAGCAGGAAACAGCCAAATCTTCGGGGTGTATTAATTCTTTTTACGGGAAATAAAATGCCGGCGAGGCCTATTTATCCGTTCTGTTCGCTGCAGACACGGCAGCTTTTTCCATATCCCGTCGCGATTTGGACTTGGTTACCATCCACACACCCGTAAAGACCAAGATCGTTGCAAGGCCCTGACTCCACTTGAAAACACCTATGCCGGTAAGCACGCTTACCACTACCGACACCAACGGTTGTACGTAATTGTAGATGCTTACCACCGTAGGACGGAGCATCTTCTGCCCTACCATCGTAAGCAGATAGCTCACATAAGTGCCGAAGAAGACCACATAGCCAGCCTCCCAAAGCGTGGTATCGGCGATGCTCCTCCACTCTATGGCTCGTATATGGCCGTTGGTAAAGGGCAAAACGAACACCACAGCCCATGTAAACATCCATTTGTTGACCGTAAAAACGCTATATTTCCTGATCAGTTTGTTGAACAACGACAGATAGAGCGCAAACGAAAACTGCGCGGCAAGGCAAAGTACGTCGCCCGATATACTGCCCACCTTGGCATTTACTGCCCCCATACTCGTCATAATCAGTATCAATGCGCCGCAACAACCTGTAAGTACGCCCAACACTTTCTTGCCTGTAAGCGGTTCATGCAGAATGGCAAACGAGAGTATCATGGCAAAGATCGGCATCGAGGTGGTCATGATACTGGCATTGATAGGCGATGTTATGCCCAGTCCGATGGTGAAACAGCACTGGTTGCACACCAGTCCGAACACGGCAGCACCGGCAAACAGCAGCACATCTTTTAAGGGAACACGCTCTTTGGGAGCAAATATAGAGGTAATCCAGAATAGAACTGCGCCGCCAAGAACGCGGAAAGAAACCATGCAGAAGCTATCTATACCGTGCGTCATGGCATCTTTTCCCACGGGCGACATCAGTCCCCAAAAGGCACATGCCATAAACATACTTAAATGAGCAATAAGAGGTTGCCTGTTTATCTTTTCCATCTGTTATTCGTTAAATCAAGCACAAAGGTAGTTATTTAATTCTTGTTTTGCCATTCGTAATTGGTAATAAATTGCTATATTTGCCATGTCGGGCAAGACAGACGGCACATCTGTCTGCAACAGACAATAAATGTAACACCGATAAAGCTATGAAGTATGCGGATTATATAGTACAGATAGAGATAGAATCTCTATGGAGCGGGCAGAGACATGTGGTGTGGAACCTCGATCGGCAGGTAAACATATTGAGCGGAGTCAATGGGGTTGGCAAGAGTACAATATTGAACAAAGTGGTAAAGGGATTGGCTGCAGGAGGCGAATTTCCAAGCCATATGCTCAAAGGAGTGCATCTGAAAGTGAGCCCGGAAGACGCTAAATGGATACGATACGATATTATTCGCTCGTTCGACCGGCCTCTTATCAACGCCGACACACTAACTAAAATGGACGCAAGTCTGGCAACCGAGCTCGATTGGCAGTTGTTTCAGCTGCAACGGAAGTATCTCGATTATCAAGTAAATGTCGGTAATCGCATCATACATATACTGCAAAGCGGCGCTGCAGATGCCGCCTTGGAGGCTCAGCGCATATCGGAACCGAAGAAAATATTCCAAGATACGATCGATAAACTGTTTGCCGAGACCGGTAAAAAGATTATCCGTAACGAGAATGAGATACGTTTTACACAGATAGGAGAGACACTTTTCCCTTATCAACTGTCGAGCGGAGAGAAACAGATGCTCGCTATACTGCTCACAGTTCTTGTGGAAGACAACAAACCTTATGTGCTCTTCATGGACGAACCCGAGGTTAGTCTGCACGTAGACTGGCAACAACAGCTCATCGACCTGATACTGCAGCTCAATCCCAACGTGCAGATAATACTTACAACCCATTCGCCTGCCGTTATTATGAATGGCTGGATAGACAAGGTAACCGAGGTTTCAGACATTACAGACCGAGAAAATTGAACCCGTAACACCAACGAAAGGCTGCAACATGGGGCACAGATTGCAAGAACATTTATCGTCGGGATACTTGGAAGCCGCCAACCGTTTGAACTCTAAACGGGCGAGGCGTCGCATCGTGGCATACGTCGAAAGCTACGATGATGTATTCTTTTGGCGGTCTGTCTTGGGCAAATACGAGAACGAAAGGCTGTATTTTCAGGTGATGCTCCCATCGCGCGTCAGGCATTTAGAGCGCGGAAAGAAGGCCGTACTCATGAACCTACTTTCGGAAAAAGTCGGTACAGACATGATAGCCTGTGTAGATGCCGATTACGATTACCTTATCCAAGGCGCCACATCGACCTCTCGAACGGTCGTAGACAATCCGTATGTGTTCCATACTTACGCATACGCCATCGAAAACCTGCAGTGTTATGCGCCTTCGTTGCACGATGTATGCGTGATGGTTACACTGAACGATCACGCTATTTTTCCATTTACCGAGTATATACGGCTGTTTTCCGAGGCTATCTATCCCCTCTTCGTGTGGAATATATGGTTTTATCGCACGCCAAACTATGGGGAATTCACCATTACAGACTTTCTCCGTGTAATAGAAACGGGCAATTTCAGCGTTCAACATGCCGAGGATATTCTGCAAAACGTACGCAGGAAAGTGGAAAAGAAAGTAGGACAACTGAAGAGAAACCACCCGAACGCTAAGGACAGTTACCTAAAATTAAAGGACGATTTGCGGCGTCTTGGCGTAACACCCGATACCACCTATTTATATATACAGGGGCACCACCTCTTCAACAAGGTGGTGCTACCGATGCTGAACAAAGTATGTAACCGTCTTATAAGGGAACGTGAGAACGAAATATCGTACCAAAGTCTGCATTATACCCAACGGAGAAACGAACTGTCTTGTTACAGTAACAGCGTCGGAGATATTGCCTCGATGCTCAAGAAGAACACCGGATACCTGTCATCCGAACCTTTCGCGCGCATTCAAGCCGATGTGGAACGCTTCGTAAACGCTATTTTACCTTCCACAGAGCCTTCACTTCATCGAACGACACATTAAGTCCGCCATCCTCACCCCTATCGGGATCGATAATCAGATGGTCGCACTTCGCGGCATCTATCCCAGTCATGTACCCGTTTCCGGCAATGGTCAGCGTGCCTATATGGTAATTTTCGCCGTACAAGGCGCCACTTTCGTTTTCTTCACCGGATATAAGTCGATAGAAGATATTGCCCGCTTTAGAATTGTAGAGATGCAGCGTAGGATGCCCAACGATACGGAGTCGGCCGATTTCCGTGCCCTTACTAAGCGTGATAACGCCCGGTGTACGTACCGTAAGTTTGGGAAGTTTCGCACCTTCGAGCACAATTTCGTGCTCATATTTCAAATCGATATTCTCAAGACTTCGGTCTGCCAAAAGTTTTATCTTCAACGTGTCGCTACTATAGATAGTATCCGGATCGATCTTGTTCATATCGGCATTCTGCAACAGTCGCAAGTTTTTTCGCAGCAAACTCTTGCCTTCATCGGACACGCGGATACGCAACGTGTTGCCTATCTGCACCACCTTTAATACTTCCGAAGGATAATTAACGCTGCAGCCATTGCCGGTTGTGTCGGGTACAATGACTAACTGCAGCTGCACATTCGCACTGTCGAGCAGATCGATCCTACCGTCGAACACGACATTATGTACCATCTTGAGCTTACGGTCGGCCATTTTCGTTAGGTTAAACACATCAGACAGCTCCTTTTCAGGCACCAAAAAGAGCAAGATAAATATAAAAGGTATAAGGATAAGCGTACCCAATGTGATGTATGTAGTATTCTTCATCTTCTGTTCCTCCTATTATAAACGGTCGATAATTTCAAGTTCTTTGAGCCGTCGGTACGACAACCACCAGCTGAAAAGGATAAGCACAACAAAGAAAACACGGATCAACGTGTTGCGAACAGCAAACTCCTCATTAAAGAAGCCAGTAAAGATACCGGAGAAAGACATAAAGACAAAGGCATAATACCATATTAGAAAGAACAGAACAACCGACGATGCAAGCACGGCACGTCGCGGAAAGAACACTCCTCCAAGCAAGTAGAAAGAGACGCATCCCCCATAAAATATAAAGAAATCTATTATATCCGTCGCAGTTTCATATTTCCCGCAAAGGCTGAATAGCGTTATCGGGAGCTTGCTGTAGATAGGAGCAAACATCGCTACACGGATAAGGTCGGCGGCATAGAAGCACGCGAAAAACACGACAAGGAACATGGGTACCTGCATCACCCACCGCGCCAACCAGCTTTCGAACATGGAAATGGGTGTGGTAAGCACCCCTATCCGTTCGCTTTTACGCCTGCTGTCGTGCAGAAACCTCGATGCTACAAAGCAGCCAAGTATAACGATCGCCACTTTAAAAATAACCTCCTCTACCGATCGTTGGGGATCTGTATCGGGAATTTCTAAGTTGTATTTTACGATATCTTCATTACTATAAAAAGAATAAGTTTGTATGGAAGTCCACATAATGGCCACCAATAGGCCTGCAAAAAGGATCACAGAGCGCATCAAGTTGGTGCGCCAACGTTCGATAAACAGCTTTTTAAAATAGCCTGCAAAGCGGCTCCATTCAAAGAAATCGTTATTGCTCATGGTTATTCTCCTTACTCTTTAAAGTATCTTTATAATATTGTTCGAGGTCTATCTTGCCGTCTTTGCGAATGCTATCGGCATCTGTTTCGGCGATAATGCGTGTTCCATCGATCATTATAATACGGTCGAGCACCGCCTCGATGTCCTTAACTTGATGCGTAGCCACCACGAATATGCTCTCTTCATTGCGCCCCTTGGTAAGGAAGGTGCGGAACTGTTCCTTGCTAAGTATATCGAGTCCGTTGGTCGGTTCGTCCATCAAGAGCACACGGGTGTGGGTTGCCATAGCGAAACTCATAAAGATTTTCTTGCGTTGACCGAGCGACAACTCGCTCAATTTGGCATCTGTATGCGTATTAAACACATCTAAATAGGTGTTCATATCTTCTTCCGAGAAGCGCGGATAGAACATACGGTTGGTTTCTATGTAGTGTTTAAGCGTAACGTTCGGCAGTTCAAACTCGTCGGGCACGATGAATATCTCGCGCATCGTGCCGGGCAACCGCTTCCTAACGTCCGTTCCGTTGTAGGTAACCAGCCCGCTTTGCGGCGTCAGCAGGCCCGACATAAGGTAGAGCATCGTAGACTTGCCCGTGCCGTTGGCGCCGAGCAGTCCGTATATATGCCCGGGCGACAACTCCATATTGAAATCTCTAAACACGGCACCCCTTGTCTTTTTGTAGCTGAAAGTCAGCCTCTTCACTTCCAATGTACTCATATTATCATTGTTGTTTAGTTGAAATAATTGCGCTTTTAGTGCTGTCCTAAGTACTCTAATATAGGCTTTTGAGGATATATCCGGGAGAAATAGCCGTCTCATCCGTCTCATTCAAAAAGGGAGGGGTTATCCCCCGAAACAGAAACCTATACAAACTACTTTTATTAAATGCCCCGTCTAAATATCTTACACTACCCATCTAAAACATTTACATAGCCTGTTTAAAAACGATACTTATAATATATTTGCAGCAAACAGACGACAAACGCCGTTCTGAAAACACGCTCTTTCCCTTGGAAAAACGAGGGTGGAAAGAGATTGTACGTAGAAAGTAAAAGAATCCGATTCCCTCCGTACCTCCCCTTTCCAAAGGGATAAATACGATTATAACAGGGTTACGCTCCTACGGAAGAGGCAGGATAAAACCCTTTCTCTCCATGCCTACACGTAGGTTTCGAGGAATTTAACGGTTCCAGACACCTTGATCGTCTGCGTTGTTGCCGGCAACAGAATGCTCTCCCCTGCACGGATAACGCACTCGTTTCCCTCATTATCGACGATAGTTCCCTCGCCTTTCATGCCTATAAGTATCACAAAGCTGTCGAGTTCGCTGTAATCGATGGTCATAGGTTCGTCGAGATCGTAAACCGCAGTACAGAAATACGGGCACTGCACAAGGCTCACACCTTGGTTTTTCTGCGGAACATACTCTGTTCGATAGTTATTCTCGACCTTGAAGTTGATACATTCGGCAGCCTCTTTCGTATGCAATTGGCGGTAATGACCGTCCTTATCTTTGCGCTTGAAGTCGTAGATACGGTAGGTAACATCGGAGGTTTGTTGTATTTCGGCCAAGAAACAGCCGGTACCGATGGCGTGGATACGACCGGCAGGAAGGAAAAACACGTCGCCCTCTTTTACGCTGTACTGCGCCAAGGCATCGGTGATAGTGTCGTCTTCCACCTTCTCTTTATACTGTTCGGGCGTAATCTGTTCCTTCAATCCGCAATAAAGTTTGGCATCAGGATCGGAGTTCATGATGTACCACATCTCTGTTTTTCCGCGACGCTTGCCTTGCCTGTGGGCAATCTCATCGGTGGGATGCACCTGTATACTCAAATCCTGACGGGCATCGATGAACTTGATAAGCAACGGAAACTCATCGCCAAAGCGTTCATAATTGTCCTTTCCCACGAGCTCGCCCTTATATCTGCGCACGATATCATTGAGCGATTGGCCTGCAAGATCGCCCTCGCTCACCATCGTTTCATTATCTTTAACACCGGAAATCTCCCAACTTTCTCCCACATTATCGAGCTTCTCGCTGAGATGTTTGAACGGTATAATCTTGTCTCCCCCCCAGATTGTCTGCTTTAGCAGCGCTTTGAATTTTAATGGTTTCATGCGTTTATTTTATTTGTTTGTAGTTATGTGGATCGCTTTTCGGGCGATATAATCAGTTTTCTTTCCAGAACTGCGGCGTAAAGATGACGAGAACGGTAAAGATTTCCAAACGGCCTATGAGCATCATCAGCGAGCACATCCACTTCACAAGGGCCGGTAACATGCTCCAAGACATGGTAGGTCCGATTTCTATACCCAGTGTAGGGCCAACATTTCCGATACTGCTGAGGGTGATGGTTATGGCATTCGTATTGTCTACTCCTACTGCTATCATGGTGAAAGACACAATAAGACAAAGAATAAGGTACACGGTGAGGAAAGCCAAAAGCGTAACACGTTTCTGCTGCTGTACGTTCACACCGTCGATTTTCATAGGCAACACCGCATTGGGATGCAGTATCTGTCGGAATTCGTTCTTAATGATTTTGAGCAACATTACGCCACGTATGCACTTCATACCGCCGCTTGTACTGCCCGAACAGGCACCGAAAAACATGCAAATGGCAAGGATTACCCACGTTACATGCGGCCACTTGCCCGCATCATCGTTGAAGAGACCGGTGGTAGTGATAAACGATACCACTTGGAAAATGCCCGAACGGAAGGCATGTTCTATGTCGTAATGGTTACGAATTATCAGTTCAAGCATGATAAACAGTGAAAACGAAACGATCAGAAGCAAGTAGAAACGGAACTCTGCATTGCTGAAAAGCTGCTTGAACTTAAACTTTGCTGCCGAAAAATATAGCAAAGTGAAGTTCACTCCCGATAGAAAAGTAAACACGGTGCATACATATTCCAGCGTCGGGGAATGAAAATAGCTGATACTCTCGTTATGAGTAGCGAACCCGCCTGTGGCTGTTGTCGACATCGAAAAGTTCAGTCCGTCGAACCAGTTCATACCTCCAAGCAGATAACACCCGAAACATGCTGCCGTAAGAACGAGATATACCATCCATATCCATTTGGCACTCATCGACAATCTCGGGTGTAATTTGGAATTGATCGGGCCGGTTGCTTCTGCCGAAAACACCTTAACGGAGCCGCCGACCATCGAGGGAAGGAGGGCAATCGTGAAGAATACGATGCCAAGACCGCCTATCCACTGCGTTAAAGAACGCCAGAAAAGCAAGCCATGCGGCAATATATCAACGTTATCTATTACGGTTGCGCCGGTTGTAGTGAACCCCGACATGGTTTCGAAATAGGCATCTGTGAAGCTCGGAACGTAGCCGCTGATGATGAAGGGCAACGTTCCGAAAAGGCTGAATACCATCCATGCCAACGTTACAACGAGGTAAGCATCGCGTAAAGATAGGAAATTATCGGCATTACGCCCCACATGTCGGAGCACGAAAGCGCAAAATAACGTCGTTATAACCGATACAATGAAAGCAAAGAGATCGTCTTCATTGTAACAAAGTGCCATAACAAGGCAGCATATCATCAGCGATGCTTCGATGAAAAGCAACGATCCTAATATCTTATATATGATTTTAAAATGAATCATTCCTCCTAAAAAGCCGCCCCAGACGGCATTGTTTGTTATGCTTAAATGAAGAACTTCTCGATATTCTTCATATTCAGACCGTAGCAGAACACCACAACCGTGTCGCCTGCCTGTATCAAAGTGTTACCCGAGACAAGCATTCCTTCGCCGTTTCTCACAATACCTCCGATAGTCATACCGCGCGGCAAGCCCAGTTCGCGCACCGGTTTTTTGGTAACTCTTGCCCCCTCTTGCGGCACAAACTCGGCCACATCGGCGTTCACTGTCATAAGAAATCTTACGTTCATCACATTGGCATCGAGCATCATCTGGTATATATGGCTGGCCGCAATGGCTTTCTTGTTGATAATGGTTCCTATATCCAAACTCTCCGCCATGCTCACATAATCCAAATTTTCTACCACAGCAACGGTCTTTCTCACACCGAGTCGCTTAGCTGTGAGGCATGCAAGAATGTTCGTTTCGGCATTTCCGGTAAGGGCAACGAATGCCTGCGTGTTGTTTATTCCCTCTTCCTTGAGCAGATAGGTGTCGCGTCCGTCGCCGTTAATCACCAATGTTTTGTCGGTTCTCAGTAGTTCATTCAGCTCTTCACAGCGCTTCTCGTCGATCTCAATGATCTTTGCATGCATGTATTCAGGCATGGTTTCAACGGCTCGAACGGCCGTCGAGCCGCCTCCCATTATCATTACATTCTTCACATCTATATAATGTTCCTTCCCTACCATCTTACGAATAAGGGGAATATACTGCTTTGTAGTCATGAAATAAACAAGATCATAGAGCTTTAGTTCATCGTTTCCGCCCGGAATAATGGTATCTCCGTCGCGCTTAATGGCCACGACATGGTAAGGATCATCGGGCCCGCAAAGGTCTTTCAACGGACGGTTAAGTATCTCACACGTTTCGCGCAACTTAATTCCGAGCATTACCAAAGCTCCGTCGTGCACATCCCAACGCTGCCTAACCCACGACATTTTCAAGCCATTATTAATATCCTTTGCGGCCAACATCTCCGGACAAATGATGGAACTTACCCCAAGATTCGAGAAAAACTCATGCAACTGTGGCTCCGTGTACTCCGCATCATCGATCTTAGCCACGGTCTTTTTAGCCCCCAGAGCCTTGGCCAACATGCACGAAGTCATATTCAAATTTTCGTCGGGCGTAACGGCTATGAACAGATCAGCATTGCTCACGCCCGCCTCCTTCAACGCTTTTATACTGTTAGGCATGGCCTGCATGGTAAGCAGATCGAACTCGGTATTGATTTTGTTCAACCGTTCGATGTCCTCATCTATTAGCGTTATGTCTTCATGATCGCGCGACAAGAGCTTGGCCAAGTGGGTTCCGATGACATAAGCACCGGTAATGATTATCTTCATTGCAGCAATACTTTCTTAATAGATTTTTTATCCAATCCTACGATTTCACGGAGCTGTTCTACCGTTCCGTGCTCTATAAACTTATCAGGCACACCCATTCGCACCACTTCAGGCTTGAACTTGTGGTCGTTCATCCAATCTAAAACAGCCGAACCCATACCGCCATTGCGCACTCCATCTTCTATCGTGACGATTTTCGAGAACCGTGTGCCCACTTCATTCAGTATATCTTCGTCGAGCGGTTTGGCAAAACGCATGTCGTAGAGCGCAATCGAGCGCGGCTCACCGGCATTTGCAGCTTCAGTTTCAGCCTCGGTTATCGCTTCAAGAGCATCGTTCCCGAGCGGTCCGAGGCTCAACACAGCCACGTCGTTGCCACTCTTTATCTTACGTCCGGTGCCCACCTTGATTTCTTCGAGCGGGCATCCCCAGTTCACAGTATCGCTGTTTCCGCGCGGATAACGTATCACGAACGTACCTTTATCGGGCAGTTGAGCCGTGTACATCAGTCGCCTCAGCTCATGTGCATTCATAGGAGAAGCGATGGTGATATTAGGAACAGGGAGCAAAGCAGCTATATCGAACACACCATGATGCGTAGGACCGTCCTCTCCCACCAAGCCTGCACGGTCGAAACACAGTACTACCGGTAGGTTCAACAGCGCCACATCGTGGATAATATTGTCGTAGGCACGCTGTGCAAACGCACTGTATATGTTACAAAAAGGTACCAGTCCGTCTTTCGCCATGCCGCCCGAAAAGGTAACGGCATGCCCCTCTGCTATACCTACATCGAATGTCCGATCGGGAAACTTCTCCATCATAATGTTCATAGAGCAGCCTGTAGGCATCGCAGGAGTTACGCCTACGATACGTTCATTGGCTTCTGCAAGCTCTAAGAGCGTATGCCCGAACACCTCTTGATACTTGGGCGGTCGCTGCGAGCAGTCGGTAACAAGCCGTTCACCCGTAGAGGCATCGAACTTCCCCGGTGCATGCCAGATGGTTGCACTCCTCTCCGCAGGCTCGTAGCCCTTGCCTTTGGTGGTATGAAGATGCAGGAGTTTCGGCCCTTTCATGTCTTTCAACTGTCGCAACACACGTACTATTTCCTTCACATCATGCCCATCAAACGGCCCGAAATAGCGTATATTCATGCCTTCGAAGATATTCTGTTGATGACTGATGGCCGATTTGATGGCATTATTCAGGCGGATAATGCCCTTACGTCTGTTTTCGTTAAGGTAGCCTTTTGCATGCAACCATTGCGATGCCTTAAAGCGCAAACGGTTGTAGGTTTCGTTGGTATCGAGATTGAGCAGATATTTTTCCATTCCTCCTACGGCTCGATCGATGCTCATGTCGTTATCGTTAAGCACGATCAACAAATCGTTCGGCGTAGACGAAACATTATTCAATCCCTCGAAAGCCAGCCCTCCACTCATAGAACCATCACCGATTACGGCCACTACATGGCGGTTTTCGTGGCCTGTTTTCTTAGCCGAAACGGCCATACCCAGCGCTGCAGAGATGGAATTCGATGCATGTCCGCAGGCAAAAGTATCGTACTCGCTCTCACAGGGCGTAGGAAAAGGCCTGACACCTCGCAATTTACGATTGGTACAAAATATATCTCGCCGCCCTGTAAGTATCTTATGTCCGTAAGCCTGATGCCCTACGTCCCACACGATACGGTCGTCCGGCGTATCGAAAACGTAGTGTAAAGCCACCGTTATCTCCACAACGCCTAACGAAGAAGCAAAATGTCCCGGATTTACCGATACCTCTTCGATGATATCCCTCCGCAATTCTTTGCAAACATCCGGCAACTGTTCGATGTCTAACCGGCGCAAGTCTGCCGGATAATTGATCTTGCTTAATAATCCAAATTTACTTTCATCCATCGAAATTCGGTATGAATAACCATGCAAAGGTAATGCAATTCGGGAACAAAACAAAATAAAAGGAACTTTATTTAGAGCCGGATATCTTGCTTCCATGCAGTATATATGTTTATTGAAATAAATCGGCGTTATATTGCGAATGACTATGTAAATGAAATATAAATACCCATTCGCAGCATTACGTCTGCTTTCTTTCGTCGGCAGACAGTATATCTATCGCCGATAGAAGTACTATTTATCGGCAACATTTTATAGACCTATTAAATATAAACCGTATATCTGTTTCTTAAAAAGATAACTCTTTCTTGTTCAAAATCTTTTGTGGAACCAAGAAAAAAGCACTATCTTTGCAGAAGATAGGTCTCACTCGGCAATTTGAAAGCAAGCTTTCATTGCACTCGTTTGCACTATCTTTGCAGAAAATAGGCTGCACTCGGCAATTTGAAAGCAGGCTTTCATTGCACTCGTTTGCACTATTTTTATAAATTAAATGAATTCTACAAAGCACCTATGAACAGGAAAATCGCATTATTAAGCACTTGTTTAGCAGTTTCATCAGTTATGATCGCACAAACTAAAGATGGCGGAATATCGCCACAGATGCTCGAAAAAATAGACATGGCGCAGGTTCATTCCTCCACCAGTAAGGCGCTCTTCAACGCCATTGCATCCAATAATATCGACGATTTGGCAAAGAATTACGCCAATAAAGGAACGGTAGATACTTATTTCAGCGTAGAAACACCCAAGCAAAACATACACAATCAGCAGAGTAGCGGGCGCTGCTGGATGTTCTCCGGACTAAATGTATTGCGCGCAAACTTCGCTAAAGCGCATCAAGATACACTGTCTGTGGAGTATTCACAGGCTTATCTCTTCTTTTACGACCAGTTAGAAAAGGCTAATTTGATGCTTCAAGGCGTGATAGACAATGCAAAGAAGCCTCTTACGGATGCCCGTGTGCAATTCTTCTTTAAGAATCCAATCAACGATGGCGGTACATTTTGCGGCGTTGCCGACCTCGCAGAGAAATACGGACTGGTACCTATGAGCGTGATGCCCGAAACCTATTCTACCGATAACACCAAGATCATGGCCCGCATGATATCATCTAAACTGCGTGAATATGGCTTGGAATTACGCCGAATGGTGGCAGATGGTAAGAAAACAACGGCCATCCAAGCCCGCAAGACAGAGATGCTGTCTTCGATATATCACATTCTAACGCTCACAATCGGTGATCCTGTAAGAGATTTCACATACGCCTTCACCAACAAAGAGGGCAAGGCACTTACGCCGGTCAAACGGTATACACCGCTCGAATTCTACAAAGAAACGGTCGGAAAGGCCCTCAACGGCTCTTTCATTATGGCTATGAACGATCCGCGCAGGCCGTATTACAAGACTTACGAGGTGGAATACGACCGACACATGTACGACGGACATAACTGGAAATATGTGAATTTGCCCATAGAAGATATTGCCCGAATGGCTATTGCATCGCTACAAGACGGACATAAACTGTACTCCAGCTACGATGTGGGTAAGCAGTTAGACCGCAAGCGAGGCTATCTTGATACCGAGAATTATGATTATGGTTCGCTTTTCGGTACTACTTTCGGCATGAATAAGGCCGACCGTATTGCCACATTCGATAGTGGAAGCACCCATGCCATGACGCTCACAGCGGTTGATCTGGACGAGAAAGGACAACCAAAGAAATGGAAAGTGGAAAACAGTTGGGGCCCCGACTACGGACAGAAAGGCTATCTCATCATGACAGACCGCTGGTTCAACGAGTTTTCTTTCCGCATGGTTATCGACAAGAAGTACGTTCCAGAGAATATACTCAAGGCCTCTGAGCAGAAAGCAACGATGGTTGCGCCCGACGATCCACTGTTCGGAATGGATGATTAAGTACGGTCTGTGGGGGCAGATCGGCATATCTGTCTGTAATCAGTTCATCAATCGTTCGTTCTCTTGCAAATAGTTGCGTCGCTCTTTCATCTTAAGTATTCACATCATTGCTTAGAACAATCGGATGAATTGTTTGCTACCGGTAACGGTATTCGTCCGCAATTCCTCGGGCACAGGTTCCATCAACCGATGCTATTCATCAGCATAAGAAGGCAAAGGTGCTATCAATCGCAGTCGAAGAATGCCGCCAATGCACACGGCATCGGTACTTTTAACGGGAGAAACTCATCTTCATCGCGTTTTTTTACCAAAGCCGAAAGGGCGGCATACTTATAAGACACGGTGGTTGTCATTACTTATATCCGGAATTTTGCTTTAGGTTTACATTCAGTTTGCATACCGCATCGGGAATGGGGAATACGGTGGTATAGCCGCTGCTCTCGCCATCCAACTGCGGTCGTTGGTCGTAAGACGAGGAGAATTTGCCGAACCTGATGAGGTCTTGTCGGCGCCATCCCTCCCACATCAGTTCCAACAAACGTTCGTCGAGAATATTCTTAAGCGTAGCAGAGCGTGCCGGCATGCCAGCTCTTGCCCGCACTCGGTTCAATTCCCTATCGCCGTTTTCACCGTTACGCACCTTGGCTTCCGCCGTCATCAACAGTACATCGGCGTAACGGAACAGCACGATATCGTTGTCTTGCAGCTTTCCATCCAAGTATGCAGTGCGGTCTATCTCGTACTTGCTCATACGTGCACCGGCGGTCTTTTCATATTCCGTGCCCGTCAGATCGAGCTTTACCTCCAACGGCATATACACCAACGGCTTGTCTTTGCTAAGGTAAACAACGCTTCCATCCACCCGCAGCGTGTCTGAATAGAAGTTCAAGGCGTAACGGGCGTCCACGTTTCCCGTGCCGTAGCCATAGGTTTCGACCGTTGAAACGGTAGCACTCGTCCCGTTTTCAGAACCCATTCCCAACATATCCCCATGCCTATAATGCCGACTTCTGAACAAATAATGGAATTGATTGGCATAGACAATCTTGTTCATCGGTATGGTAAAGATGTTTTCCACACTGCTCTCGTTGTGCACTGTGAAGTTTTTAGCGTAATTATCCTCAAGAGAATAGCCGGCCGAAGCTATCGAATCGGCGTAACATTCCACTGTCTGCCAAGCGTTGAGCCTGCGCCCTGCCACCGTAAAATAGATATTCTTACCATCAAGTTTTGTGCCATCGGTCCAATCGTTGTCGGCATATACCTCTGCATTCAGTGCGAGTTTGGCCAGCAAGAACCACACTACAGGACGGGTGATGCGCCCGTAATAAGCACCTTCTCGGTTGCTGTGTTCGTTGGGAAGCAGCGGTGCAACAGCCTGAAATTCATCGAATACAAAACGAAAAACCTTACTCCGGCTGCTCTGTTCTATATCCTTAATAGAGGTTCCCTCGGAAACTACGAGCGGTACATTGCCGAACATATCTATAAGGTAATAATAATACATGGCACGCACAGCACGTACTTCAGCTTCGTAAGCCGCCTTTTGCGCATCCGTAAGCAACGCCTTATTCTCCTCAATACGCACCAGAGAGCGGTTGCAAATCACAATCACCTTATACAGATAGCCCCAAGTATCGTACAAAGAGCGGTCGGTAGATGTCCAACGGTGCAGGTATAAGTTCTGCCAGAAGCCCCCGTCGTACCAGTCGCCGCCTCTTGTAGGGAGCATAGCCTCATCGGTCGTGAACGTATTATAGTCGTACACGCCGCGATAGGTACCCTGCAATCCCTCACTATCAGCATGCCCTCCTATATAATTATATAATGTGGACACGGCATTGATGTACAGACTTTTTGCCGAAGTGTATGCTTCCGCCTCCGGTATCTGGTCTCTCGGGTGCTCATCAAGACACGATGTAAGCGACAATAACACCAATATAATGACTGCAAAATGTTTCATATTCTTAGAATTGAATGCTTAAACCGAATGAATAAGAGCGGTACAAAGGATAAGAACGCTTATCGTCTATGCCCAATGTGTTGCTCACCACATAACTGTTAATCATAGGTGTAAGACCGCTATAGCCCGTTATCGTGGCAAGATTGTTAACGCTTAACGACAATCGAAGCGAGCTGATATGCTTGGAATGCAGCGGAACATTCCACCCAACAGTAAGATAATCGAAGTTTAGATAGTCGCCTTTCTCCAGCCAATAATCGGTTGCAGTCTGGTCCTTGATATTCTGCACCAGCGCTTGAACCATTACATTGTAATCCGGAAAGCTCGACATATTCATGTAAGTCAGTGCGGTTCCGTTGTATATCTTGTGCCCGAAAGCGCCGTTCATCTGCAAACTAACGTCGACATTTCTGTATCTGAAGCTGATATTCGAGCCTAACGTCAGCTTCGGAGTGGCCTGTCCGGCGATATAGCGGTCGCCGCCGTCTTCGATATTCACGGTTCCGTTCTTATCAAGGTCTTCTATCTGATAGCGATAAGAGCCATCGTTATTCCTCACAAGTCCCGTGCAATGAGGCAAATAAAACACACCTAACGGCTGTCCTACTATCTGATACACGATGTTGTTGTTACCTCCATGGAAGCCAGCTCCATTTAGAGAGCCGATACTCGTGATGTCTGCCGCCGACATATAGGCACCCTTATAGTTTCCACTCAACGATATAAGCTTGTTCTTTTGGAAACTGAGGTTCACGTTCACGTTAAGTTCCATGTCTTTTCGTTGCAAAGGAGTGAACCCCAAACCTATTTCGAGACCGCTATTGCTCATCTCTCCTATGTTTGCAAGTAACTTATTATAGGCATAGGGGGGCACCGGAACGTCGTAGAGATAGAGCATATCGCTCGTTTTCGAGTAATAATATTCTGCTGTAAGTACAAGACGATTGCTCCAAAAGCCCATATCGGCGCCGATGTTGAATGTACTACGCGTCTCCCACCTTAGGTCTGGGTTCGCATTCCTTATGGTTCCCATCGTCACAGTGGGTGTTCCGTCATACGAAACAATGCCGATCGGCCGTACAAGTTGCAGCGAATTGTAGGAACTGATACCACCGAGATTACCCGAAGTTCCGTAACCTGTGCGCAGTTTCAGCTGGCTCAACCACCGCAAAGAGCGCATAAAAGACTCGGCTTTCGCATTCCATTCCGCCGATACAGACGGGAAGTAGCCCCACGTATTGTTCTTCCCGACCATGCTGCTGCCATCGGCTCGTGTGGTCAGGGTGAGCGAATAACGATCTAAAAGCGTATAAGTAAAGCTGCCCATCAGCGATCCGAGTGCCGGACTTTCATAACCCGATCCCGTTCCACCGTAGGGAATGGTGGAACCTGCGGCCAAGTTATCGTAACCGAAAAGGTTGGTCGTAAACCCTTTTACAAGCGTCCAAAAGCCCGACCGATTGCTTTTTTGATACTCACCGAGCAGGGTTGCCGCCAAATGATGCACTCCCCACGTATGCCGGTAGTCTAAAGTAAGGTTGCTAAACCAGTCTTCTTGCTTGTGTTCTCCGCGATATGCCTGCCCTTGCGCCCACACCCATGTGGGACAGAACTGCGCATTTTCGGTCGAGATATAAGTGTACGAGCCGAACAACGTAAGCCTCAAATCCTTCATTACATCGAAAGTAAGTTTAAGATGCGTATTGAAATTCATGCTTTTCTCATCGTTTTTCTCACCCAACAATGCCATAGGATGGTTTATTTGCGAGGCAGTCGTGTTCTTATCCCAGCCCCCCTTGGCATTCATTCCTGTAGAGAAAGTGGGATTTTGCGAGGCTGCCGAGTAGAACAGTTGCTGCACATCGAAGATATCTTTGCTGTGCATAGACGAGCCAAACACACCAAGATCTACCGTCAGCAGATTGTCGAACGCCCGCTGCGAAAGGTCTAATTTTGCCACAAAGTTATCGTATTGCACTATTTTTATTACCGTATTATGCTCCATAAAGCCGAGCGAAGCGCGGTAATTGGAACTTTCCGTACCTCCGCTGAACGCCACATGGTGGTTTTGAACAAATCCGGTACGCGTAACAGATGCAGGAAAATCGGTATCGAAACCACCGTCGTTATAGTCTATCCCCAACGCTTTAGCGGTAGAAATATAGCCATCGCGGCGCAACATTTTCATGTTTTTGTACACCGACTCGAAACCCATGTTACCTTCGTAAGATATATGAAACTGTCCGCCATGCCCTTTCTTGGTGGCCACAACGATAACTCCCGAGGCACCGCGCGAACCGTATTGCGCCGTTTCAGCGGCATTCTTCAAGATGGTAAAGCTCTCGATATCGGCCGGATAGATGCTGCTCAGCGCAGCCAGATCGGACGACACGCCGTCGATGATTACCAGCGGATCGTTACCACCCGTAAGCGATGTGGTTCCTCTTACGCGCACACTGCTCAGCATGGCCATACGTTCGGCACCGCTCGAGGCAATGTTCACGCCCGCTGCCTGCCCGTTCAGCGCATCGAGCGAATTGATTACGAGCCCCTTGTTCATACGCTCCTCGGTAATTCTATCGGCCGAGCCCGACCGCAAAACACCCAAAACAGAATCGGTATTCAGACTTAGATATCCCCTTTGAGCATACAAAGGAAAGGCCAAACAAAACGAAAAAGAAAAGACAAACATCCGCAATATCCTCATGGCTCACAATATTTAGGATTAGAAAACTATACAAAGATATATATATTTTCGGATATATACCAACGAAAAAAGGGAAATCTTTCCGATTTCCCTCTGCACTTCAGCTCTGCCAAGAGACTGATTATTTATGCTTCTTATAATACTTCAGCCCTTCTTGTACGTTCTTGATAAGCCCACGAGAAGAGAATGTAGCGCCGCTAACTGCATCGACATCCATCTTTACAGCCTTGTTTACCGGCACGCCTTCGTACTTTGCAAGCAGCTCTTTTGCACGGTTGAAGTATTTTGGAGTTTCCTTATTGGGCAACGGTTCTATCTTTGCAACCTTATTATCTGAAATAAATATCTTCACCGGAGTAGGCCCCTGAAAGCCTTTAACATTCTTGACAATGAGCTGAGTATTTACAACTGTCATGCCATCACTCTTAGAAATAACGCCGTCGGAAGGCATTGCACTGACGAATAATGCCACTACCATTACGGCTATTACTGTGGCTATCATACCGATTGTTTTCTTATCCATAACCTGTTTACCTTATTTTTTATTTCGCATGCAAAGATAAATATTAATGTCGAAAGCAAGAAAACAGAGCCCTAAAATTAGCTTTTTTTGGCACAAAATACCTATATCGAGGTAGATTTGTCAAACGACAAATAGGCATATCAGAACAGAGAAATATTGATAACCGTAACCTTTTGAGTTTGAACATGCTAAATCTTCACAAAGCGCATAACACCCCTTCGGCAAGATACTGAAAGGAACAATGGAAACAAATAATATATCTATGAGGCATAGACTATAAGTCTGTCGTCGGTACCCTGCATATATACCAATCATAGATGATACATGCAACGAAAATTCCTATCAGAAATTGGCTTTCTACAGAGCAGGTGTTGGTGCGAAGCACCTATACGTTCACGATGATGACAATAACCTGCAATTCCGCAGGCACTGTGTTCTTTCCTCCCCTTTTGGTATTTATAAGAAAAAAGCACAATACTGATAGAGGCGGATGGTTAAGTGTATATCACACACAGGATAGGTGCTTCGCTCCAACACCTGCCCTGCAGAAAGTACATCAGCCATGCAGCTGACCTCGCAAGAAAAACTGCATATTCTTTATATAACACTCGCTGGGTAGAACAGTACGGCGCGGATGATTCGGCAAAAACATTTGCGTACTCTTTACATACTATGCCCGCAACATGTATAAAAACAGAATATCCGCCTGCGAAACCACATATATACACGGATCACAAGCGGGTATTCGCAACGTTCCGAACGGCAACTATACCAAATGTTCTATAAGGTCGGCACGCTCACCCGGCAACATATCGATCACCGGAATTTCTATCATCGTGTAACATCCGGGCTGTAAACGCATGGAAGCACGTGCTACATTGACCAGTACCTGTGCGGTAAGCGCAGGATTGTTGATACTCATGCGGAACTCGAAACGCTGGTTCTGCGTCTTTCCACTTACCCCTTTGCGCACCAAATTCACACCATGCCCCATGTCGCGCACATCGTCTACCGACGGTACTTGGAACACATGTGTCTCGTCGTTGGCGAAATACGGATCGGCTTTGATATCTTTAGCAACATCATCCAGCCTTATACCGTCTTCAAGTTCTACATATACCATGCGTCGATGTATGCCCTCGCCCAGCGGAATGGTTACCGAAAGAGCATTCTTTACGCCTTTCTTGCTGCGCACACATACGCTGTGTCCCATCGACATGCCCGGGCCGAAGTTGGTATACGACAGACCTTTGGGCGCAAGGCTTTGCAAAAGAGTACGCACAATGCTATCCGAACCCGGATCCCAACCGGCACTTATCACGCTTACTGCGCCGTTTGCCTTGCATAGAGGCATCAGCTCGTCGCGATAGGCACGAATGCCGGTGTGAATGTCGTAACTGTCTACCGTATTGATACCCAAAGGCAATATCTGCTTGGCATACTCCGGACAGCTGCGAGTAGGCGTAGCAAGAATAGCCACATCTACCCCCTGCAGCTCCTTGATGTCTTTCACCACTTCGTATTGTGCCAGTTCTGCAGGCTTATCTGCTGCCCCTTGACGACGCACAATGCCTGCAATCTCGAAATCTTCCGACGCTTCAAGCGCCTCGATCGCATACTTTCCAATGTTTCCGTAGCCTACTACGGCCGCTCTGATTTTCTTCATATCTTGAATGTTTAATGAGTTGAATTTTCTTATCGGTTGCAAATTTACACGATTATTGCGTAACATCTACCAATCGAATACATTTTTTAATCGTTTTAAAACAAGCAGGCAAAATAAAAGTTATTATTGTTAAATTCGTCTGAAATACAATAAGAGAAGGTGCAGAGCGTTATATTATCGTATATATACAAAATAAAAAACAGATCATGATAGAATATATCAGGGGCGAACTTGCAGAACTTACCCCCGCTCTGGCCGTTGTAGAAGTGGCGGGAATAGGCTATGCGCTTAGCATATCGCTCAACACTTACAGTGCTATACAAGGTAAAGAAAAGGTGAAACTGTATGTTCATGAAGCGTTGGTTACGGGCGGTCGCGACGACAGTTTTACACTCTACGGCTTTGCTTCGAAACAAGAACGCGAACTCTATCGCCTTTTAATCACGGTATCTGGCGTAGGTGCCAACACTGCCCGTATGATCCTCTCCACCATTTCGCCCGCTGAACTGTGCAATGTCATAGCAAATGGCGACGAAAGAATGCTGAAAGCAGTGAAAGGGATAGGCCTGCGAACGGCACAACGTATCATTGTAGACCTGAAAGACAAGATAGTTAACAGCGGTATTGCTACCGAATTACACGTAAGCAGCGAGCCTGCAGCGATGGTAAACAACGGTATCAAAGATGAAGCAGTGAGCGCTTTGACCATGTTGGGCTTCTCTCCGGCACCGTCGGCCAAGGCCGTTACCGAAATTCTAAAAGCCGATCCCGATCTTCCGGTGGAACAAGTAGTGAAGTTAGCCCTAAAACAAATTAAATAGAAAAAGAGGAATTAGGAAGGAGAGAGGAGCGATGTTTTTGGATGAAGGATGAAAGATAAGGGATGAAAATTTTATGTTTTTATTCGTCTTTTGTCTGTTCTACATACGTTATTAACAAATGAAATCTAAGGTTCGGATATATAGTATATTGCTCATATCGTTTGCTATCAGCGTGGCAAGCTATGCCATATCCGCACCATTCTGGCAGGATAACCATGCTCGAAGGCATTCTCAACAGCGCGACACCATGCGAATAGCCGCCCAACCCATTATAGATAACGAAGATTCCATACCCGACTCGCTGCTCAACAGCCGATGGAAAGTGCAACGAACCATACCGATTACTTTAGACGACCTTGATCAGAATGCCATGGATTTGAAACGTCCGGACAACTTAAAACAGGATGTTGTTTACAACGACACGCTAAATCGCTACATTATAGGTACTAAAATCGGGCCGTCTTACATATCTGCACCCATTATGATGACACCGGAAGAATTCCGTAAATGGAGCGAAAAGCAGCAAATGAGCCAATATTTCCGGTCGAAAAACGACGAAATTTACAAAGCTAAAGGTAAGGAGAAGTTCGACTTTACCGACATGCACTTCGACTTGGGCCCCGCAGAAAAGATATTCGGACCGGGCGGTGTGCGCATTAAAACACAGGGAACGGCCGAATTGAAGTTCGGTGCAACGATGAAAAACATAGAGAATCCCTCTATTCCGGAGCGCAACCGTAAGACGACTTCGATGGACTTTAATGAGAAGATAAACCTGAATATGAACGGTAAAGTGGGAGATAAGGTTAATATGAACCTGAACTACAACACCGATGCGACCTTTGATTTCGACGCACAAAGCCTGAAATTGAAGTATGACGGTAAGGAAGACGAGATTATAAAGCTCGTTGAAGGCGGCAATATATCATTCCCATCCAATTCATCCCTGATAAAAGGCGCCAGTTCTTTATTCGGATTGCGCACCGATTTACAGTTCGGAAAGCTGAAACTCCAACTGGTTGCCTCGCAAAAGAAGTCGTCCAACAAGAGCGTTTCATCCAAAGGAGGTGTGCAATATACACCTTTCGAGATAGATGTATCCGATTATGAGGAAAACAGGCACTTCTTCTTATCGCAATATTTCCGCGACCATTATAATGCAGGCATGAGAAGTTTGCCCAATCTTACTACAGGAATTAAAATGAACCGCGTGGAGATATGGGTGACAAATAAAACCGGTACAACTACGAATACCCGCAATATCGTTGCTCTTACCGACCTCGGAGAAAATGCGAAAGTATCGAATACGCGGTGGACGCTAACTGGCCAGCCTGTGCCTTCGAATGCTTCGAACTCGGAATATGCCGAAATGGTGAACGCTTACGGTACGGCACGTAACATCGACCAGACCAATTCAACGCTCGATGGAGTAGGGCTCGTCGGTGGTACAGATTACGAAAAACTGGAGAGCGCACGACTTCTGAACAGTTCGGAGTACACAGTAAATACGGCTTTGGGATATATTTCGCTCAAACAGGGCCTGCAAACAGACCAAGTACTTGCCGTGGCTTACGAATATACTTACGGCGGATTGACCTATCAGGTGGGCGAATTCGCTGCCGATCTGACCGATGTAAATCAAGCTCTTTTTGTAAAG
The DNA here is from genome assembly GCF_000185145.2 of Hoylesella oralis ATCC 33269. Classification (GTDB taxonomy): domain Bacteria; phylum Bacteroidota; class Bacteroidia; order Bacteroidales; family Bacteroidaceae; genus Prevotella; species Prevotella phocaeensis. Next base: position 1,094,830 of record NZ_GL833119.1, on the reverse strand, counting down.
TCGCTGAAAAATACGAGCAACAATCCCGAACAGGGCAACTGGGATTTGATGATGAAGAATGTGTATCGTCTCGGTGACAATATCGAACGTGCGAAGTTCCGCCTCGATGTAAAATTCCAAAGCGATACTGCCGGCGTATATCTTACCTATATCCCCGAACCTCAAGTTAAGAGTTATCCCCTGATAAGGGTATTGGGGGCCGATCGTCTTGATAATAACAATAAGCCTCATTCGAACGGTTATTTCGACTTCGTAGAGGGATATACCGTAAGTAATGGGCGCGTATTCTTCCCCGTAACAGAGCCTTTCGGCAAATATATCTACGACTATCTCATCGATAAAGGTGTATCTACTGACAAGGCTTCGCGCTATGCATTTACGGAACTCTATAACTCTACCAAAACTGCAGCTAAACAAATAGCCGAAAAAGACAAGTATATATTGACTGGACAGTTCAGAGGTTCCTCCGCTAATGTTATCTCTCTTGGCGCATACAACGTACCTCAAGGTTCTGTTGTGGTTACGGCCGGCGGCGTTACCCTGCGCGAAGGTACCGACTACTCGGTAGACTACAGTGCGGGAGAAGTCACTATACTGAACCAAAGTATTATAGATGCCGGCACTAATGTGAACGTTTCATTGGAGAGTAACTCCGATTATGCGCAAGAACGCAAGACTATGTTTGGCATGAATTGGGAATATAACTTCTCTAAAAACTTCCAAATGAGCGGAACATTGCAGCATCTGTCGGAACAAGCCCTTACAACTAAGGTAAATATGGGTTCGGAACCGCTGAACAATACGCTGTGGGGAGTGAACATAAACTGGAAAAAAGAGAGCCAATGGCTTACTAATATGCTCGACAAACTGCCATTCCTGCACCTTACGCAACCATCGAATATCTCGTTCACAGGCGAATTTGCACAGCTTATAGCAGGCCAAAGTCACGGCACACAGGACAATGCTTCGTACCTTGATGACTTCGAAAATACCAAATCCTCGATCGATGTAAGTACACCTACTTCATGGATCATCTCGAGCGTACCGTCCATGTTCGCCGAACACAACGACAAAACAACGCTGGCAAGCGGCTTTAACCGCTCGTTATTGGCATGGTATAACATCGATCCGTTGTTCACCCGTCGTAGCAGTTCGCTTACCCCGGGCCACATAAAAAGCGATTTAGACCAATTATCCGACTTCTATGTGCGCGAAATTTATGTCAGAGAGCTGTTCCCGAACCGCAACCAAAGCTCTTATAACGGCGCTACGTCTACCATACCCGTGCTCAATCTCGCTTATTATCCTAACGAACGCGGCCCTTACAATTTCAATCCCGACCTGTCAGCCGATGGTTCTTTGAATAATCCAACGCAGCATTGGGGCGGCATGATGCGTAAATTAGACACGAGCGATTTCGAAACAGCGAACATAGAGTATATAGAATTCTGGATGCTCGATCCCTTCATCTACACCAAGGATGCAGGAACAGCCTCGGATTATGGAGGAGATTTCTATATTAACCTTGGCGAAGTGAGCGAGGACATTCTACATGACGGCAAGAAATTCTATGAGAGTGGCATGCCTGTAGATGGCTCCCAAGCCTACACGACGACGCAATGGGGCAAGATTCCAACCCAATCGACAGTAACATATGCCTTTGCTACCAGTAAAGGATCGCGTGCCTTGCAGGATGTGGGGTTCAATGGACTCAACGATGAAGAGGAACGTAACTACCCTTCTTACCAAAACTTCATCAGTTCTATACAAGGTAGAGTGAACCCGGCCGTACTCGATTCCATTCTTAAAGATCCCGCCAATGACAATTACCACTACTTCAGAGGCGCGGATTACGATGCTATCGAGGCACCCATCCTCCGCAGATATAAATACATAAACAACCCTCAGGGCAACTCACCCGACACAGATACCCGCAGCGAAAGCTACGACACATCGTACAAGACTACACCCGATGTAGAGGATATTAACCAAGATTATACTCTCAACGAGTACGAAAAATATTATCAATACCGCGTTTCGATACGCCCTGAAGACTTGGTCGTAGGACATAACTTCATCGTAGACAAGCGCGATACCAAGCCTTCGCTCCGCAATGGTAAAGACCGTACCGTCACTTGGTATCAATTCCGTATCCCTTTGGATCAGTTCGAAAGGCGCGTAGGTGCCATCTCCGACTTCACCAGCATACGTTTCATGCGCATGTTCATGACCGGTTTCAAGCACCCGATCGTGCTGCGTTTCGGCAGTCTCGATCTCGTTCGAGGCGAATGGAGAGTATATGAGCAGAACTTAGACGACTCCCCTTCCACCTCGGGGAAGATGGCCGTAAGCGCCGTAAACATAGAAGAGAATAACGATAAAACGCCAGTTAATTACGTCTTACCCCCGGGAATACGACGCGCACAAGACCCTACACAACCGCAACTTGTAGAAAGTAATGAGCAAGCATTGGACATGATACTCACTAATTTGGGAACAAGAGAAGCGAAAGCCGTATATAAGAAAACCAATTTAGACTTGCGCCAATACAAACGTTTGCAAATGTTCGTGCATGCAAATGCCATGGAACAAAACATTACAAACCTTACAGATAACCAACTGGCGGTATTTATAAGATTGGGAAGCGATTATAAGAGCAATTATTATGAGTATGAAATTCCTTTGAAACTCACCCCTCCGAGGCGTTACGACACTTATTCTTTAGCCGATTGCAAGGCGGTATGGCCGGAAGAGAATATGCTCGATATTCCGTTAGACATATTTACCTCTCTAAAAAAAGAACGCAACAAAGCCAAAGCAGAAGGGCGTGCGTCGTTCAACCGTGCCTACAGTGCCTACGATGAAAGTAAGCCCCAAAACAGAATTACCATAAAAGGGAACCCGACACTTGGCGAAGTAAAAACCATGGTTATCGGTGTGAGGAATAAAGCAGGCGACATAAAGAGCGGCGAGGTGTGGCTCAATGAGCTACGACTCAAGGAATACAACAACGAAGGAGGATGGGCTGCGCAGGGCAATCTGAACGTTCAACTGTCGGATTTCGGCACGGTCAATATGCAAGGACGTTACATGTCGAACGGTTTCGGAGGGCTTGAAGAAGGCGTAAGCCAACGTTCTACCGACGATTACAAGAACTATAGCGTTACCGCAAACTTCGAATTGGGCAAATTTTTCCCCGATAAAGCCAAGGTAAGTGCACCACTCTACTACAGTATTACTAAAGAAGAAAAGAGCCCGAAATATAACCCGCTCGACACAGACATGAAACTGAGCGATGCTCTCAACGCTGCCGAAAGCAAATCGGCACGCGATTCGATCAGGAGTATTGCCGTAACAAAGTCTACAAATACTAACTTCTCACTGTCGAACGTACGTGTAGGAATACAGACAAAGCGCCACCCTATGCCCTACGATCCGGCAAACTTTTCGTTTTCTTACGCCCACTCGCACCGATATACGAGCGGTAAAACCACGGTATATGAAAAAGAAGACAACTGGAGAGGTTCACTCAATTACAACTGGACACCCGTTTACAAACCGCTGGAGCCTTTCAGAAAAATAAAAAACCGTTCGAAATGGTTCGATATACTAAAGCGCTTCGGACTCAACTGGTTACCACAAAACGTGGCATTCAATACAGAGATTACCCGTAACTATTATGAATTGCAGGAACGGGATATGGAAAGTACGGACAATTCTAAACTTCCTTTGACTTTTAATCAGCAGTTTCTTTGGAATAGAGATTTTACCTTGCGCTGGGATATCACGAAGAATATCCACATGAACTTCCAAAGTGCCACCCATGCAGAGATAGAAGAGCCCTACACACCCGTCAATAAAGACCTCTATCCCGACCGCTATCAGGCTTGGAAAGACTCTGTTTGGAACAGTATTAAACATTTCGGAACACCGTTAGATTATAACCAATCTTTCTCTCTTTCTTACCAATTGCCGCTCAATTTGTTACCCCTATTCGATTGGATCAATGCAGATGCCAACTACACAGCCGTATACAACTGGGTAAGAGGCACCGATCTCGAAGACGGAACATCGCTCGGAAATACCATAGCCAACAACCGCAGCCTGAATATCAACGGCACATTCAACTTAGAGAGGATGTATAATCACATCCCGTTCCTCAAGGCTGTCAACGACAGGTTTAACAAACCACTGAACCGCAATGCCAATACAAATCGTAAACAAGTACAAAAACAAAAGCCCATCAAAACCAAAAACGAAAAAGACAATAATGAAAAAGAGGCAAAAGATAGTAAAGCCGAGCAACAGAAAAAGGCACTCCCCAAAAACAAGAACAGTTTCGAACAGGAAATAACACTTTTGCCCGACACTACTATCACCGTGAACCACGGCAAAAGAAGCAAACGCCTTATCATTTCGGCAAGAACACCCGAAGGCAGAATATTTAAGTTGAAATACCGCAAGATCGACCAAAACAGCATACGCATCAAGAATAAAGTAGACTCAGCTCTTAAACTTAAGATTACTGTATTGCCCAAAGAACCGCTCGAAAACAAAAGTTGGTACCGCACGGCACAAACTGTAGCACGCCTGCTTATGATGGCTCGCAACGTCAGCATATCCTATCGCAACCAATACTCTATGTCGCTGCCGGGCTTCATGCCTACCATCGGCGACGCTTTCGGGCAGACACGCGGCGCCGGAGTTCTATCTCCGGGCCTCGACTTTGCATTCGGTCTTACCGGCGATTCTTATATAAACAAGGCACGCGAGAATAACTGGTTACTGCAAAACGACTCTGTTGCCACCCCTGCCACCACCAACAAAACCGAAGACTTGCAGATAAGAATGACCTTAGAACCCATAAGAAACCTTAAAATAGACCTGAATGCAAGCCGCACACAAACTATAGCAAAGAGCATACAATATATGTACGCCGGCAATCCAACCACGCAGAGCGGCACCTTTACCATGACTACAATTTCGCTAAGAAGCGCTTTCGAAGGCATAGGCAATGCAAACAACGGCTTTCGCAGCAGTTCCTTCATCCGCTTCTGTAACTCTCTCGATGGCTTCCGCGACCGTGTAGAAGCCTTATATGCCGGTTCTATCTACCCTGCAGGTACATCTCTCGCCGGCAGACCGTTCAATCCGGCCAACGGAACCGTAAACAAATACAGCGCAGATGTAATGATTCCCGCATTCATCTCTACCTATACGAGCATGTCGGGCAAATCGCTGAGCCTCTTCCCCGCCCTCTCTCGTCTGCTTCCCAACTGGACTTTGCGCTACAGCGGATTATCTTCATTGCCGTGGTTCCGCGATGTTTTCAAGAGCGTAAACATCAACCATTCCTATAAGAGCATCTTTGCCATTGGCTCGTACAACACGTTCAGCACTTTTCAAGAGTACATGAACGGGCTCGGTTTCATAACAGATGCCACAACAGGCAACCCTACGCCCAACAGTATGTATAACATTTCGGCGGTTAGTATTAACGAGGCGTTCTCGCCGCTTCTCGGTATAGACCTCACATTCAACAACAACTTAACCACTAAAATAGAGTATCGCACCACACGGGTGCTCAGCCTGAGTACCACAAGCATACAGATCAACGAGGCTGTAAGCCGCGATTGGGTGATCGGACTGGCCTACAAACTCAACGATTTCAACCTTTTCGGCATGGGTGGTTCGCGACGTATCAAGTCGAAAGCGAGGAATAAACAGCCTCAGCAGAACCAAACTCAAAGCACATCTACACGAAACAGCAGCAATCCCAACCACGATTTAAACCTACGTCTCGACATCAGTTACCGACGTCAGGCAAGTATCAGCCGCGACATTGCCTCGATGACGAGCGCTGCAAGCAGCGGGAACACAGCCTTCAAACTTAGTTTCATGGCCGATTACACACTGTCTAAAATGCTCACCATGAGTTTTTATTACGACCATCAAACCAACACACCGCTCCTATCAAGCAACAGTTATCCTACTACAACCCGCGACTTCGGATTGAGTCTTAAGTTTTCACTTACAAGATAAGCTAAGAATAACCAACTTCCCTATTCTTTATCTTCTCGCTACCCCCTCTCTGCAGGAAGAGAACAAGTTTTGCGAAAGCCGATATAACATGTAGCATATCACCCCATTCTCACCTATATAATCGTGAAAGAAGTACTTACTGAAACAGGTATATTTATATGGTAATTTTATTACATGTATGATTTATGCCTTACAGGCACACCATCTATTTTTGATAAACAGATAATATAATCAAATTGTAGGGGATTAAATAAGTTAAGTCTCCATATATGTATCATTAAAACAGTACATTCTTCAAAAACTCAGACAAACAAAATTTCTGCAACACATCCATCTAACATTCATCGTTATTCATTCATCACTTATCCTAACGCCCCTTATCTTTCATCTCAAACATATACCACAATCGTGGTATGCAGAATGCCCTATTTGTGCTATTTCGTATCATTAAAAGTCACCGTACCTTTGCATCGTCGACAAAAAGGTAATATATTTTGGAAACAACAAGCAAAAAAAGGAGACGAATTATGAGCAACGAAAAGAAACTGCACTTCGAAACACTGCAACTACACGTGGGACAAGAACAGCCCGATCCGGCAACCGATGCACGCGCTGTGCCTATTTATCAGACAACATCATACGTTTTTCGCAACTCTCAACATGCTGCCGATCGCTTCGGTCTGCGCGATGCGGGAAATATATACGGCCGACTTACCAATTCTACCCAAGGCGTTTTCGAAGACCGTGTGGCCGCTCTCGAAGGCGGAGTTGCCGGACTTGCCGTTGCTTCAGGTGCCGCTGCCATTACTTATGCTCTGCAGAATATTGCGCGAAACGGCGACCATATCATCGCCGCAAATAATCTCTACGGCGGCACTTACAACCTTATAGAGCATACGCTCAGTACACAAGGCGTAGCTGCAACGATCGTAGATCCTGCCGACTTCGATGAAGTGGAACGTGCATTTCGCGATAACACAAAAGTAATCATCATAGAAACTTTCGGTAATCCCAATGCAAGCGTTACCAACATAGACCGTATTGCAGAGATAGCCCATAGGCACAGCACACCGGTAATCGTAGACAACACCTTCGGCACCCCCTATCTAATTCGGCCGATCGAACATGGCGCCGACATCGTAGTGCATTCTGCCACCAAATTTCTTGGCGGTCATGGCAGCAGTCTTGGCGGTGTAATCGTGGATGGCGGGCAGTTCGATTGGAAAGCCAATGCCCGCAAATTCCCCTCTTTGGCACAGCCGGAGCCCAGTTATCATGGCGCTGTGTTCGCCGATGTGGCCGGTGCGGCAGCTTTCGTTACCCGTATACGTGCGGTACTCCTGCGCGATACCGGCGCCGCTATATCTCCTTTCAACGCATGGATATTGCTCCAAGGACTCGAAACGCTAAGTCTTCGCGTAGAGCGGCATGCCTACAACACGCAGAAAATAGTAGAACATCTTGCCCGCCATCCTAAGGTTGCCAAGGTTAATCATCCCTTGTTGGAGAGTCATCCCGACCATGCGTTATACCAAAAGCTATTCCCCAACGGCGGCGGATCCATCTTCACTTTCGAGATAAAGGGCGGTGAAAAGGAGGCATGGGTATTCATCGATCACCTTAGAATCTTCTCGCTCTTGGCAAATGTGGCCGACGTAAAGAGCTTGGTTATCCATCCTGCCACCACTACCCACTCGCAACTCTCGCCCAAGGAACTCGAAGAGCAGCACATCTACCCCTCGACCATCCGCCTCAGCATAGGTACGGAACACGTGGAAGACCTGATAGATGCCCTCGACGAAGCATTCACATACGTAAAATAAACAATTAAACATATATAGAAAGGAAACATGTTATGACAAAGATTGCAAAGCAAATAACCGACCTGATCGGCCGAACTCCATTGGTAGAACTGAACAAGTATTCGGCTTCGCGCGGCCTGCAAACGCCCGTCATTGCCAAGGTTGAGTATTTTAACCCGGGCGGAAGCGTAAAAGACCGCATTGCCCTGTCGATGGTAGAAGCGGCAGAAAAGAACGGTAAACTGCGTCCCGGCGCTACCATCATAGAACCCACGAGCGGCAATACCGGCGTTGGATTGGCATTGGTTGCAGCAGTAAAGGGATATAAACTTATCCTCACCATGCCCGAAACCATGAGTGTGGAGCGCAGAAACCTCGTAAGAGCCTACGGTGCAGAGGTAAAACTGACGAGCGGGAAAGACGGTATGCAAGGCGCTATCAAGGCAGCCGAGGAACTTAAAAAGACCATTCCCGACTCTATTATACTCGAACAATTCGAAAATCCGGCCAATCCAAGGAAACATTATGAAACGACTGCCGAGGAAATATGGGCCGATACCGACGGGCAGATAGATATCTTTGTGGCCGGAGTGGGCACGGGCGGTACCGTTTCGGGCATAGGAAAACGATTGAAAGAGAAGAACCCGAACGTGAAAATCGTAGCTGTGGAGCCCGCTGCATCGCACGTATTGAGCGGCGGAAAGAGCGGCCCGCACAAAATTCAGGGTATCGGTGCCGGCTTTATACCCAAAACCTATGACAGTTCGGTGGTTGACGAAGTGGTGCAAGTAGAGAACGACGAAGCCATTCTTGCAGGTCGCCAGCTGGCTCGGCAGGAAGGTCTGTTGGTGGGAATATCATCGGGTGCAGCCGCTTTTGCAGCCACTCAGCTGGCTAAACGCCCCGAAAATGCCGGCAAGAAGATAGTAACATTGCTGCCTGATACAGGGGAGCGCTACCTTTCCACAGTGCTCTACGCGTTCGAAGAATATCCACTGTAACCGAAAATTGATGAGAGAGATTTCTGTGAGGGGTGCATCCATGTGGTGCGCCCTTCTTTTCTTATATTCATAGCCGCAAGGCTGTTTTTCAAAATGTGGTTATGATCCGAAACTTATACCTATCGAAGCATAAAAGCGTGTATAGTTTTTGAACAACGAATTACGCGAATGATAACGCCTTATGCCAAAACCCACACAGGGTTTTAACTTATATTTACCTATATGAGCATATACACCTGCATCATAATAATTGTACTTCCAATCCTGTTTTTTACGCAAGTTATCGCCAAACCCTACGCGTACGTCAAGATTACAAATATCGTTTTTGAGCATTGTATATCCCGCATTCGCCCCATAAATGTAATTAGTGTAATAGTCTTTCTGTCCTCCTATCTTAAACAAGGCTATGGCGCTCTCGCCTCGGAGGTTCACAAACAGCCGGTCAGTAAGGTTATATCCGATGTCGCAACATAGCTCATAAGGTTTGAACTGCTGATTGGAAACAGAACCTTGGGTATGAATTTCCACTCTAAAATCCTCTTTCTGTCCATACGAAACCACGCCTACCGTCAATAACCACGACAGCAATAATACCTTCAGAATATATTCTTTTTTCATTTGCGTATAACTCCTAAAAGATAAATAATTAAACACTATCAATAAATTACTAATTTTCTCATAATCATAAAAATTAAATAATGCTATGCTTCTCTTAAACTTTTCGCAATTTTCTATAACCTTATAATCTGAATTTTTAGAACTACAATGCAAATATACGGATTATTCTTTTAAATAAAAACTTAACATATAATTATTCTTACAATATTTATCATACGAGCTTATTTTCCTTTCATATTCTATCAAAATGGCTATTATATATAAAAACCATAAAGGTTTATTCAAGACTTTCTGAAGATTTGTATTCAGACAATACACCCGCTATAACCGAAAATTGATGAAAAGAATTTGAAAATAGGGGAATTCTTTCGGAGATTTCGACATTTTTTATTCTCGCTGCCGATTATGTTCGAACTCGATTTTTCTCTGTTCCGAAAGTTTAATCCATAAAGAATGGTTATCTTTGCAGCAATATTATAAGGAAATAGAAATATGACTACGACAGATTTGCATCTTCATGATATCGCCATATGCCAACCGCCAAAGCTGTACGCAAGCACCATCGCCTCGCTCATCATGACGGCAATGAACCACGAATGCTGTCGAAATCTGGCCGGCAACGAGCATACGTTAGAAGATTTTCACCGACTGATGACGGAACTGGTTGCCGCAGAAGACAGCCAATATAGCTACAGAAACTGTCTGTCGGCAATGAAGGAAAATGAGATAGTCGGCGTATGTGTAGGCTACGATGGGGCAAAACTGCACAGCTTGCGCCGCGCTTTCATAGACGGAGCACGCCATGCGTTCGGCATAGACTATAGCGACATGCCCGACGAAACTGGGGCGGGGGAATTCTATATAGACAGTCTTGCTGTGAAAGAAGCCTATAGAGGCCGCGGCATAGCACGCATGCTGCTGCGACAAACCATAGAAAAAGCCCGTCAGACGGGTATTCCACGCACGGGATTGTTGGTAGACAAAGCAAATCCCAATGCCGAACGTTTATACAAGACATTGGGATTTGAATATGCAGGTGATGCCGTTTGGGGCGGTCATACCATGAAGCATTTACAATATATATTATAACATGGCACCCTATCAATACGTGATAATGGCACAACAATGCCTTTTTCTATTACCAAATAAATGTACGTATCACCCAATAAGAGAATATTCCGGAAAGATAACCCACTAAGGCAATCCAACTGACACGCTTCATATACCAGCCGAAAGTGATCTTTTCCAAGCCCATGACCACCACTCCGGCCGCGCTTCCGATAATGAGTATCGATCCGCCCACGCCTGCACAATAGGCCAACAGTTGCCAGAAAATGCCGTCGACCGCCATGTCGCCCGTAGGAGCAAGCGGATACATACCCATACATCCGGCCACCAACGGCACATTATCTACAATGCTTGAGATGATACCGATAATACCTGTCACCACATAATGATTACCGTTCGAAGCCTCGTTCAGCCATTGCCCCACAGTAGTGAGCACGCCTATTTCTTCCAAACAACTCACAGCCATCAGTATGCCAAGAAAGAAAAGGATGGTAGACATATCGATACGCGAAAGCAGATTGCTCACACGCTTCGACATACCGTCTTTCTCACGGCGCACCTTACGGTAAAAGATTTCGGTAGTAGCCCAAAGTAATCCGAGTACAAGCAGAATACCGACAAACGGAGGCAGATGAGTGATTGATTTAAAAATAGGAACAAAGATCAATCCGCCTACACCTAAAAAGAAAATAATCTTACGCTGACGGCCTGAGAAATCCAGTACAGCGTAATCAGACTTCATCATTACGTCCTGCACATCGAGCTGTCCGCGCAAAGAACGCTGCAGAATGAGTAGCGGAATAATGAGCGATATTAACGATGGAATAAATATTTCCCTGATAACCCCAGCCGCAGTAATCACACCGGAGTTCCAAAGCATGATGGTCGTAACATCGCCAATGGGCGAAAAGGCACCACCAGAATTAGCCGCAATGATGATGATCGAGGCATAGATAAGCCTGTCTTTATGATCTTCTACCAATTTTCGAAGCACCATAATCATAACGATCGAAGTGGTAAGATTATCGAGAATAGCCGAAAGAAAGAATGTCATAAAGGCGATGCGCCACAACAATGCCCTCTTACTTTTGGTCTTCATCGTATCGCGCACGAAGTTGAAGCCACCGTTCTGGTCTACTATTTCTACGATTGTCATAGCTCCCATCAGGAAGAATAACGTGGTAGACGTACTCCCCAAATGCCGTTCGATAACGGAACTCACCTCGTTAACAAGGTCTTGACCGGCAAAGCCGCTAATATAACTGCCCGGATCGACCATGAACAACGTCCAACAGAAAACAAACATCAACAAGGCTATCGCTGCCTTATTCACCTTTGTCATGCTCTCAAGCGCAATGAACAGATAGCCCACCACGAACACGATGATAATAGATACAGTAAGAATACTCATTTCGATGCTTTTACATTTTAACTATGATTATTGCGTACAAAGGTAGAACATTTTATTGAGAATATAGCTCGCCGAAGCACTGAATTGATGATATTTTTACGGTCTTACGACAATCCTTCAATTCTTCCATCAACTACCTTTATCCTCTCGGCCTGTGGACTCTTAGGCAATCCGGGCATACGCATGATTTCTCCGGCTACGGCAACAAGCATTTCCGCTCCTTGATTGATAACAAAGTCACGGATGGTAATATCGAAATCGGTAGGCAATCCGTAAGCTTTCGCATCTTCCGAAAACGAATACTGGGTTTTGGCTATGCACACAGGGAAGTGTTCCAAGCCCAACGCGTTGATCTGACTCAACTTCTTCTTTGCCGCAGGTTTCAGCACAATGCCACGGGCACCATAAACGTTCTGCGCCACCTTGAGCACTTTCGTTTCCACGCTGTCACTATCTTCATACATCAGTCGCAACGGTGCAGACGGATGCTGCTCGATATTCTCTACTACTAAACGGGCAAAATCTTCAGCCCCTTGTCCTCCTTCAGTAAAAGCAGTGTTGATGGCGAAGCCTACGCCCAACCGTTCGCAATGCTCACGCACGATTGCTAACTCTTCATCGGTATCGGTATCAAAACGATTAAGACATACCACCACCGTCTGTCCGAAAGCCTGCATATTGGCAATATGCTTATCCATATTCGCCAATCCACGGCGTACGCCTTCCACATTCGGACGCTTAATCTCTTCCACATCCACACCTCCGTGCATCTTCAAAGCTTGAGCCGTAGCCACAAGAACAGTGAGTTTAGGCGCAATACCCGCCTTACGACACTTGATATCGAAAAACTTCTCCGCTCCCAAATCGGCACCGAAACCGGCTTCCGTAATACAATAATCGCCGAAAGTCATTGCCATCTTGGTCGCCATTACGCTGTTACAGCCATGAGCAATATTAGCAAACGGACCGCCATGAATAAAGGCAGGTGTATTTTCCGTGGTCTGTACGAGATTCGGATGGATGGCATCATGCAGGAGGGCAACAATGGCGCCCGTCACGCCAAGGTCATTTACAGTGAAAGGTTTGCCTTCGAACGTAACGCCGAGCAGTATATTTCCGATACGACGATGCAAATCTTCTTCGCTTTCGGCAAGACAGAAAATAGCCATGATCTCAGATGCAGGCGTGATATCGAAACCGTTCTCGCTCACCACCCCATCATTTTTACCGCCCAGTCCGGTAATGATATTACGCAGATTGCGATCATTCACATCAAGCACACGCCGCCACAGCACCTCCTTCATGCCGAAGCCATCTTCCCTATGCTGATAAATATAATTATCCAACAATGCGGAAATCATGTTGTTGGCAGATGTGACAGCATGGAAATCGCCGGTAAAATGTAGATTTATCTTCTCCATAGGCAGCACTTGTGCATATCCGCCACCTGCCGCACCACCTTTCATTCCGAAGCATGGACCAAGCGAAGGCTCTCTCAATGTCAATATCGCATTCTTTCCGATACGGTTCATACCCAGCGCCAACCCCACGCTGACGGTTGTCTTGCCATTACCCGATTTGGTTGGAGTGATAGAGGTTACCAAAATAAGATGAGACCTTTTCACCCGTTCCTCATCAATAAGACGGTAGGATACCTTTGCAATATACTTTCCATAATGCTCGAGCGCATCAACGGGAATACCCGCTCTGTTCGCAATATCGCCGATAGGTTGCAACTTTGCCTCACGGGCAATTTCAAAATCAGTCTTCATGATACCTTGCAAATTTAATTGATACTGTTTAATAATGTGACAAATATAATTCATTTATTTACATAAAACAAGCTTTTTCTGCAAAAAGTAAAGCATAACCACAGCAAATAAGACCTGAGATAAGAGGATAAAGTAACAAAATGTTAATATCTTATATTTTCCAGTTAGTCAAGAAAAACAGTGAAAGGACAAATAACTTCTTCTGTATCTTTACATTTCGTTTTCCAAATTAAGATAGAGACTACAAAATCTAAATTTCTCACAATATATAAAAGTTAAAAACAGTATAAAACATCAACTAAAATATCAATTCTCGAAACAAAATAATTACCTTTGGCCCGCAAAACACATTTATTTTTTAAAAAAACAGTAATTATGAAACTATTTAACATTTTTGTAGAAAGGCTCAAAAAGAAAGGCCACCAATGTAAAAGGAGCTTAAAATGAGGGCAAAGGATATCTTATAGTTAAAGTATATTTAGGATAATAGAAACCTTCAAAGAAATTATAAAATACAAAACAGTATTAATTTAAAGTAACAGTAATAATTCAACAAGTAATTAAAATCAAAAAGAAAAATGAAAAGATTTGTTTTTAAAAAAGGATTAGTCTTTATTATCCCATTTCTTGTTTGTGCATGTGGAAACGAGAAAGACGGAGATTTAGGAACAGGTATCGAAAAAGGAACATTCTCCACTACAATTAACTCATACGTTCAGGAGTTACCATCAGTAAAGCAAATAAATCCTTTCACAGAAAGAAAAGTCGAAGAAAGTAAAAATGCAACTCTTGCCTACATGCTTTCAGCCACAAGAGCATCTTCTATAAAAGAATTCTACGAACAAGCAAAAGAGTTTGAAGAACAGCTACTTTTCTCTGATGACAAAAACGTATTTTATCCCGGTGCATTACTTAGAGCAAAGAGTGTTGTAGAAGGTGAATATGAACCTATCGAAGCAGATCGTGCTCCAATTGTTCTTTCTACGGATCTGAACGGAAGCTCCGATCCAACCATTACCGTACAAAAGCCATCGCTTTCTACTGTGAGAAAGGCCATAAACGAATTGCTCAATCGCGGTTTTAATGCTCCGGGTGCTAATCTCACCTATTCCATTGAGGAGGTTTATGACAAAGCACACCTAAAAATGGCTATGGGAGGAAACTATAAAGGGGCAGCCAATAGCGTAGAAGCAAGTACAGGTTTCAGCTTTGACAAAGAGAAAAACCGCTTCCTCGTAAAAGTACAACAGGTTTTCTATGAATTAAGTATCGATTTGCCTAAGAGCCCTTCAGACTTCTTTGCAAAGGAATTCGACTATAAAAGAGAATTCGGAGCAGAAAAGCCTTTGTTCGTTTCTTCTATTAAATACGGGCGTATCTTACTTTTAGGTATAGAAACGAACATGACGAAGAAAGAAGCTGAAGCTAAACTTCAGGCATCTATTCTCGGCGGTAAGATTGGTGCAAATGCCGAAGCTGCCTACAATGATCTTCTAAAAGAATCTACTATAAAGGGCCGTGTATTGGGAGGAGATGCAAAACTTGGCTCATTGGCAGCCATCAGTTTAGAAGATATAAAGAAGTTCATTGAAGAAGGAGCAAGGCTTAGTACGGAAAATCCCGGAGCACCTATCGCCTATAAACTTAAAGAATTGGGTACAAACCGAACCTTCAAAACCGTCATTTATTCTAAATATACCAAGAACGATCCGTATGCAGGAGAATTTTCTCAGCTAAGTTTCGATTTGCTAATTCCTGATAATTTGCAAACTTTATCCGGTCAGAAAATAAATACAGGAAGAGGATATGTACAGGTTGGAAATGGTTCTTCAAAAAAGAACGAATTCCACTTCGACTGGTATTATGGACATAAACGCTATACGATACCAAGTTACAAAAGCGAAGAAAAGATCTTTGTAATATTCGATAGAACAGGAATGAAAGACGAATATAATAAACAATATACCTTTGAACTCCCCCTGTTCGAAACATTAGTAAGAGAAGGTAAGAAAATACAGGGAGACTCCAAAAAACTTTATGACCTGAATAACAAACCATTGAAATTAAGAGATACCACAGGCACACTTGTCATGGGCTTTGGTATAGAAAAGCTGAAATTTGAAAAATAGGCATTAATTCTCTCAAATACACAGCCGATATAAAACGACTTATAAATATTTTGAGAGTATAAAAGCATAACGTCGACAAGAGGCAGTAGAATTTATTTTTCCTACTGCCTCTTTATTATTTCAAACATTCAATCGACACAAAATAAGGGCGAATGCATGGACAACTTTAAACAAAGTTGGCTCTCATAATAATTACCGATGCTTGATAATTGCATTACCAAGCATCGGTAATACAGATAGAAATTATCTTTATACCACGTTCACCTGCGGTCTGTCATTACCGTGTACTACAGTAACTGCGGAAGAAACGAGGAGATGATCAGAACAATTATGCCGGCTATCAACACCGTGATGGTCTTACGCGAACAGCCTTTCCATTCTTTCAGAATAATGCCCCATACGTTCGAGAACACAACGTTGAGCGCCATGAGAATACAGAAAGCAAACGTAGTGAGCACAGACGATGATGTTAGGAAGCCTTTACCGAGAGAAAGACCGAAGAATTGGCTGTACCAAAGAGCGCCGGCAAGCAGGCAGAAGAGCGTATTATTGCCCCATACTGCCGTTTTACGGTAATCATTCCACGTATGGTTCTTGCTGTTTTGATAGAAACAGTAGGCAGCATTAGTGACAAACCCACCGAAAGTAACAAGCAGAGTGGCGGGCAACGAGACGAACATGGGGTTCACACCGACGAAAGTAAGATCGGCTCCCTGCGCCAGTCCTATGTTGAAGCAAGCGCTCATGAAGCCTGCAAGCAGCGCCACCGCTATGCCTTTCGTGAAATTAAAGTCTTTTACGGCGGCTTTCTTTTCCTCTTCGCTCAACGATTTAGCCTTCATATTGCCCGCAACCCCAATGATACCGATACCTATGAGCGTAACCGCGACGCCGATGAATACCGATGTAGTAAGGTCGGCGGTATGACCTGTGAAAATCGGAGCGAGCAACGTTCCGAGCGCAGCGCACGTTCCGAGCGCGATACTCTGCCCCAACGCAACGCCGAGATAGCGCATAGAGAGCCCGAAGGTGAGACCGCCCACGCCCCACAGCGCACCATAAAATATGGTGAGACCGGTGGAGCGCGGATTTTGAACGAACAGATCGAACAGATTACAGCCAGCGGGTACGGCCAACAAAGCGCCGAGCAGCGGCAGCAACAGCCATGCGAAAACGCCCTGCACAATCCAGTAACTCTCCCAACTCCAGTCTTTTACTTTATTGATGGGTACGTAAGACGATGCTTGACAAGCCGCCCCGATGGCTATAATGATAAGTCCCAATAGAATTTCCATGGCACTTACGCTTTATCGTTTCGACAAAACATCAACCTCGTATCGTTCTACATCGGCAATAAAATCCTCGCCCACGGGCACGTTGTTGGTCATGTTAAAGTAGTCGTAAACAGCGCCTATCGGCAATGTCTTGGCCTCTTCGAGCAATGCGAGCCGCTCAAATCCCTTGTCGTCGTCCTCGTATTGGCGCAACATGTCTAATGGTTCGAGCAGTGCGGCGAGCAGAGATTTCTGCGTAGCCCGTATGCCTATCACATATGCACCGATACGATTGATGGATGCATCGAAGTAATCGAGCCCGATATGTGCGCGGTTGAGTGCATCGGCACGTACAAGTTCTTTGAACAAATCGAGCGTCTGATCGTTCATAATCGTTACATGATCCGAGTCCCAATGTACCGGTCGGCTCACGTGAAGCATCAATTCGGGAACATAAAGCAGCAAAGAACTAATCATATCGCTTACGTTTTCCGTCGGTTCATAGTGCCCTGTGTCGAGTGTGTACATCACGTTGTTCTTCGAACAATAGCCTGCATAGAAGTCGTGTGAGCCCACCGTGTAGCTTTCCATGCCTATGCCGAAGAGCTTGGCCTCGAGGCATGTCTTCATATCAGGCAGGTTTTCGGTTAAAATCTCATCTAAAGAAGCCTTCAAGAGCTTGCGGTAACGCAGTCTTTCCACGGTAATATCTTTCAATCCGTCGTGCACCCAAATGTTCATGATGCACGGATCGTTCTGCGCTTTTCCCATGTCATTGGCAATTCTCCGGCAACGCTTGGTGTGCTCGATCCAGAAGTCGCGTATGCTTTTATCCGGGTTCGACAGCGACAGATAGCCGCTCTTGGGGTGCGAGAAGCTCGTTGAATTGAAGTCGAGTTTCATCCCTATACTTTTTGCCCAGTCTATCCAACCTTGGAAATACTTCGTTTCAACCTCGTTGCGATCTACTTGTTTGCCTCCGAACTCGCCATACGTCTCGTGCAGGTTGAAACGATAAGTGCCGCCGATGAGCGACTTAACCTTAACAATGTCTTGGCGCAGCTCGTCTATATTGCGCGCCTTTCCGGGATAGTTGCCCGTAGCTTGGATGCCACCCGATAGCGCTTCGCCTCGTTCGAAGCCCGTTACGTCGTCTGCCTGCCAGCAGTGAAGCGAGATAGGCGTATGTTTTAAAATCTCGAGAGCACGGTCGGTATCCACACCGATGGCTGCATAACGTTCCTTAGCTATGGCATAAGCCTTTTCAATGAGTTCTGTTTTCATAATCTTTATTCGTTTTTTGTTTATTTTGTGATGTTCAAAAATCTTTGATAGGCTGCCTCCCAAAGTGCCGTATCTTGCGGCTCGAAGCACGTTAGTTGCACGCTCTGTGCAATCATCCGGCGCATGGTAAGAATGTCGTCTACAATACCTGCGGCCTTTGCCTGTAACATAATGTTGCCCAATGCGGTACATTCTTGCGGACCGGCCATTACGGCGATGCCGCACGAGTTGGCCGTAAATTGATCGAGCAGCTCATTCCTGCTTCCGCCACCTATAATGTGCAGCGTTTCTATAGGGAAGTTTGCCAGCTCTTGCAGATCGTTAAACACCTGTCGGTAGCGCAATGCGAGAGATTCAAAGATACAGCGACACACCTCTGCATGCGTCTCGGGAACGGGCTGGCGGGTAGCCTCGCAATAGCTGCGTATGGCTTTTGTCATCGATTCGGGGTTAGCGAAACGAGCGTCATCGGGATTGATAAGACTCCTGAACGGTGCTGCTTGCAAGGCTGCCTGCTGCAGTTCGGCATGGCCTACACCCGCTTCGTCTCGCCACTCCTGCCTGCATCGTTCGTATATCCACATGCCGCAAATGTTTTTCAGGAAACGTACAGTGCTCTCGACACCGCCCTCATTGGTGAAATTCCGACGGAAACTCTCGGCATTGATGATAGGTTTTTCGGTCTCGATGCCCATAAGACTCCATGTTCCGGAGCTCAAGTAAGCAAAGTTCTTGTTGCTTGCGGGCACGGCGGCCACGGCACTTGCCGTGTCGTGCCCGGCCACAGAAACAACCGGAATGGACCCAAGACTTGTCATATTCTGTACCTCCGGTGTCAACATCCCTATAACTGTGCCCGGAAAAGTCTTCTTTCCGAACTGGTTTCTCCTTAGACCGACGCTTGCCAAAAGTCGTTCGTCCAGCTCTGCAAGCACAGGGTTGAGCAGCTGCGAGGTAGAAGCAACGGTATATTCGCAAACAGATACACCCGTCAGCAGATAGCTCAAGGCATCGGGAATGAATAATATTTTATCGCTGTTTCGCAAAGCAGCATCGTTATTCCGGCGCATTATGTAGAGTTGGAACAGCGAATTGAAGTTCATCAACTGTATGCCGGTGGCGTTATACACCTCTTCTTTACCGATTTTTTCGGCGAAATATCGCTCCATGGCCCCTGCAGTATGCGGATCACGATAAGAAAGCGGGTTGCGTAGAATGCCCCCGTCGTCGCCGAAGCATACAAAGTCGCAACCCCAAGTGTCAATGCCTATGCTTTGAATATAAATACCCTGTTTAGAGATAAACCTCAGACTTTTGATGATTTCATTATAAAGTGCGAAGATATCCCAATAATAATGTCCGCTTACTTCAATAATGGTATTGTCGAAACGAGTGAGTTCTTGTAATTCGACTACGCCGTTTTCCAACGTTCCGAGAATGGTTCTGCCACTTGTGGCGCCGAGGTCTACTGCCAAAAAGCTGCTTTTATTTTCCATGAAGTATTATTGTTTGATAGAATTAATCCGAACACAAAGGTATGCTATTTATCACCTCTCGAATATGAATTTTTGATTTTAAAACCTATTGTTTTGGCATTTTTCGAATTATTACATTGTCTTGCGTTCTCGATATGCTACCGGTATTCCCGCCCTCGACGCCTCCATTACAACCGGTACAACTATTATATATAAGGTATAGAAAATATATCTGAACAGAACAGGTTATCTGCCTATCGGAGATAAACGGGCCATGTATCCGCCACACACTTGCAAACCGTTATACACAAAATGGCGGATACGGCCCTCGGCACCGTTGTGCCAAGAACTGTACCCGCCTTGTTTTCCATGGATATTTTACTTGGGCAGATGAAACACTTCCGAGAGTTCTTTCATCTGTATATCGCTCATACCCTCGGGTTTAAAGCCCATCATACAGGCATCGAGGTATATCTTGGCGCTCTTCGAGAGCACATCAATCTGGTCGAAAGCATCCATCACATCAAGTCCTTGGGCAAACACGCCGTGTTTCTCCCACAACACAACATCGTAATCTTCAAGCTCTTGTAGCGTTGCATCGGCCATTTCTACGCTTCCGGGCAACTTATAAGGAACGATACCCAAGCCTCGTGGGCAAAACGCTTTGGTCTCCGGTATCATGCTCCATAGTATTTTAGTAAGCACATCCCGACCGAGCATCTCCCTATTATGGCTCATGGCAATGAGTTCTATCGGGTGTGTATGGAGCGTAGCCCGATAAGGCGAACCCTTTTCGAGCAGGCGGTTGTGCACCGAGAGATGTGAAGGAAGTTCGGAAGTAGGTGCAACTGGGCGGTCGGCAACGATGACATAGCTTGCACAGTCATCGAGAATACGTATCACCGAACCGTTGTCCATCGGCCATCGAGCAAGATCGCGCATGCGTTTCTGCGTACCCTTGCAATAGAAATAACAGCCTTTCAGCTGTGGCAGAGTCTTGCCTATCGGCGTTACTTCGCCGATAAAAGGCAGCGATCTAATGCCCTCGTCTGCAAATTCTGTTATATTTATGGTAATGTTTCCCCCATTACGTTCCGCCCAACCGTTCTGCCAAAGATATCCGGCCACCTCGGCCAAGCGATCTATTTCCTGCTTCAACGCCGGTCGACCGTCTAAAATACTCTTCATAGTCGATGATATTAGTAATGCTGCAAAGATAACACTTTAACTACCTACTATATCTTTACTTTTGATTTATAAACTGTAACTTTTGGGAAAAACATAATAGTTTCGGATATTTTCGGTCGTTTCGGCACAAACAAGAAGGCCGGCGGAGCGTTATTCTTTGAGCATACGTTCTTCTTCCAAGTCTATACGGTGGATATAATGATAGATTATTTCTTTTTCGATCATGGGGTTTTCGTTGTTTAGCCGATACAGCCACAGCCGCTGTTGCTCCAAAATGCTGATATAGATATCGCGTGCATCGCCGTATAACGACCTTACTTCTTCATTAGATATTTGCTCTATCCAGTGCGAAACCATATTGTTGATTACTTTGTTCTGCTCTATACTCGGACAAAGGTTTCTATCTTTCAGATAATCTATGCTGGTCTGTGCCAATCCTTTACGGATAATTCTTGCGGTTTCTTCTTCAGACAGATGGTCTCCAAAGTCGGGGAAATGCAGATGTTTGAGCAAAACAGGGAGCGAAAGCCCTTGTAAAACGAGCGTTAGGAGTATCACAATAAAGGTGATGCAGAGTATCATACTCCGCTCAGGAAAAGCAACTTGCTGTCCTGTAACGGTCAACGGTATGGATAGGGCAGCTGCCAAAGAGACGACACCGCGCATACCCGTCCATCCCAAAATCAATGGAGCGCCCTTTCCCGGATTGCGCCTGTCGGCCACAGTTATAAATCTGCTCATCACCATTGTTACCACCACGGCCGCATAGGCGCACAATATACGGCAAACAATCAGTGCAGCCGTCACCAACACACCATACCCCACAGCCGTCCACAGGCTCACACCGTCTGCTTTCAGGCTGGCGATTATCTCCGGTAAATCGAGTCCTATCAGCAGAAAAGCGAAGCCGTTCAGCAAGAAGATCAGGTAACTCCAAACGCTCTGTGCCCGAAGTCGCGACGATGAACGTATAAAGAGCACGCTACGATAAGAGAAATAAAGCCCGCCACTCACTACGGCCAGCACACCCGAAGCGCCCACTGCCTCGGCTGATATATACATTATATAAGGTGTAACCAATGAGAATACGGTGTTTATATTTTCATCCATCGGCAATATCTTGTGCATCTGATTGAATAAAATGGAGATCAACACGCCCAATCCTACGCCTCCAACCACCATCCAAAGGAATGTACCGGCAGCTTCGTACCAAACAAACTGACCTGTACCTACGGCTATCAGGGCGAACTTTACAATGATAAGCGAACTTGCATCATTGAACAAACTCTCTCCCTCGAGAAGAACGGCCAGACGCTTGGGCACTTTCACGAACTTCATAATAGCAGCTGCACTCACTGCATCGGGCGGAGAAACGATACCTCCCAACAAGAAACCGAGGGCAATCGAGAAACCCGGAATAAATTGATTGGCAATGAAAGCCACCACGGAGGCTGTAATAACCACCACGACAAAAGCAAACGAACAGATGATACGACGCCACCGCCAAAGCTCTTTCCACGAATTATTTACTGCTGCCTCGTAGAGTATCGGCGGAAGGAATACAAGGAAAATGAGTTCGGGATCGATCTCTATCTTCGGCATATCGGGAATGAAACCGAGTAAAAGCCCTGCCAAGATGAGAAGAATGGGATAAGCAACTTTTATCTTGTTGCTGAGCATCGTCAGCAGACAGATAACCAGAATAAGAATAACCGCTAAAATAACATTGTGTTCCATTATCTGCAATCGGTATTTATAGTATGCTCGTAAATGCTCACTCGGCGTTCTCTGTTAAACACATACGCCTGATATGAACAGACTTTGGGTAACAAAGCGCCCATTTATACAAAAAACTCCTGCCCGTTCACAAGGAACAAGCAGGAGTTTTTTATCGATATAAATAATTTTTCCTAATCATTTACAGAATTAGAAGTTGTAGTACACACCGAATGTTACGTTGTTTCCATTTACGTCTACACCCCATGCACTGCTGTTCTTCGTATTGTCTGCCTTAGGATCGTAACATTTGTAGCCAAGAAAGCCTACATGTGCAACGAAACTGAAACGATCGTTCAGATTAACTGAAAGTCCGGGCTTGATGCCGAAAGAGTACTCAGAGCCCACATTCTTATAAGACCTATAACCAACGCTGCCATCAAAGAACACGTTTACATACTTTGAATGCAAGGCCGTGTAACGAACATAAGGATTGATTTCGAATGTCTTTGCGGCATTTTTAAGGTGCTCCTCAATCTCTACAGGATCGCCTTTACCCCAGCCTACAACCATACCTACAGCCCAGTCTCTATCGATATTGTAACCGAATTCAGGGAGAAATTTATAAGCAGTCTCACTGTCTCCGCCAGCAATCTTTACACTTGAGATTCCTACGTTACCCCCAACATAAACCTGAGCACTTGCACTTACTGCGATAATAGCAGCAGCCAAAGTCATAAAAAACTTTTTCATAATCATTCTTTTTTTACGTTTACATTAATTTATTAAACACTTAAATCCTGACTTTTATATTACTATTCGTGCACCAAGCACGGCGTAAAAGTAATATATTCTGTCAAAGAAACGGTAAGAAAAAGAGCGGAAAGCGTCATTATTTTACAAACATTCACACGACAGACGACTATATAAACACTTTTTATACGTTCTTTACGCAAAAAAACAGTTTCAAACTAAAAAGGATTGTTGCTGAACTTTCGCTATCTGCAACAATCCTCCTCCTCTGGCTGGCAATATTATTTTATACCTTATTTTATAGTAAAGCTATCGGTAAAGAACTTGAATTTATTCTCAAAAGCATCCTCCTCATCCTGCATCAGCACGGTAAATGTCTTACCGGATACATTAAGTATGTAAATTCTTCCGAAGTACTTTGTGCCCGAAAAACTACAGACAAAGCTGCAAAGTATCGCATCGTTATCGCCCAAAGATACATTCCTGACCGGTTCGGTACACATGTTGCGATACACTTTCTGCTCCTTCATCGTGTTTAAAGTTTCCTCTAATTTCGCAAAGACATCTATTTGTGCCGACACAGCAGTTATGGTTATGATCTCCGAAGAGTCGTCGCCTTTCTTTTCACAATCTATATAATAACTGCCGTTATCCCCCTCTTCCCTTTCTGTTTTCCATGAATCGGGATAACAGAAAGACACGTCTTCGTACTCTATCTTATTTGTTTTTCTCCTTACTTCGCCCGTATGTTTATCCATATCAAGCAGCACGATATCGTCTGTAGCAGCAGATGTATCATCTGTAATCTTACTCAAAATATCCCATTCACGCTCCTCGATACGGTCGATATTACGCTTAATAGCAGCCGCATCGTCTGTTACCCAGCACAACGGTCGCGGCTCAAAGTTCGTCCATTGTCCGTTTGTGCTCCCTCCGAATAAGGCCATACAGGGAATTCGTTCACCTTCAACTACTTTATGCATGGGTAAACTCTTTACCGCAAAACGTTTGTATGCGAATTGTTCTTCGCCGGTATCATCGCAACATACATCTGCCAATGCCACCAACTCAACAGGATTTGTTCGCACGATGATGGCCGGAACAAGCAAACCGCTCGTATATGCCGAGCTTCCGCCTGCATTGCGATACATGTAAAACCTAAACAATGCAAACAAAGCTATGAGCATCGGCAATGTTCCCCATACCCAATGGGCATCCACATACAGCTTTAACGAAAGACTAAACATAATAAGAAACAAGCCGAACTGACGCCAACTTAATCTCATAAACATGGCTCTTTGCTCGTCATATTTCTTCATCAACTCCTTATTTACTTCTACATCACTCGTCCTTGAGGCCCGAGAGAAGTTAAAAGAACTCCCTGTTTCATTCTGATTTTCCATTTTATTATAAATCTTAATTTAATAATCCGTCAGTATTAGCCGCTTTGCCAGCGATATTCTCTCCACCACCTCGTTAATAACGAAATAATAATCTATAAATATTATACCAACCATAATATCTGTACAAATATACTGTTTTTCCATTAATTTTACACAATCCGACTGAGAAATTGGTTATGAATAAATTCATTTTCATTTATAATATCTATTGATTCCAGATGCATTCGTCTCATTTTGTTCTTATTCCTTGGCCGTATTCTGAATTATTGTCTTAACTTTATACGGAAATTGCGCACGGCGTACCGCTCAACGTAAAAAAAGATAGATGTATTGAATATTGGAGGTTTTAGGTACGAAGGGGTGATGATTTCAGCACGTTGTTTGTATTACTTTAAAAAACCTATGCACCACAAGGAGAAACTCTTTGCCCTTATGTTCCGACGTCATTATGACGCGATGTACCGCTTTGCATTCTCTTTCCTACGAGACTACGAGGAGAGCAGAGATGTTGTAAGCGAGGTTTTCGCAAGGCTGTGGGACGAAGGAACGCCGCTCAAGCAGGACACGCAGCACGCCTTTCTGCTCTCATGCGTACGGAACAGGTGTCTCAACCTGATCGCACGGAAGGGACGGGACGAGAAACTGAGGAAGCTGTATCCGCTGCAGATGCCGCTCCTCGTCGTGCCGGATGACGAGGAAGACAGGCGCATCGAAGAGCTTCTCCATGCCATAGACCATGACTTAACACCGCAGGCAGGGAGAATACTGAGAATGCGTTACGGAGAAGGGCAGAGCTACCGTGAGATCGCAGAGGCGCTCGGAATAAGCGTTTCTACTGTAAACAAGCACGTCGTTCAGGCGCTGAGGGAGCTGAGGGCAAAGTTCTCAGCCCCCCGCAGCGGTCGCTACGACAACAACAAGACCATACAATGAATAAGAAACCAATTCCCCATATTATGGAAGATAACACAAGACTCGAACTGCTGCTGCAGCTCATAGAACGTCCGGAGGACTTCCCTGAAAGAATCAAGGACGAGATGCTCGAAGACGATGAGTGCAGGGAACTTTACGAAAAGCTCTGCGAGGTACGACGTGCCATGGCGGCAGAGCAAGTGAACAAGGAAGATCAGACGCCAGATGCCATGAGGGAATGGCAACGTTTCAGACGCTCGCATGTGACGCACAGACGCAGTGCATGGAGAGTGGCGGTGGTGTCCGTCACCTCTCTGGCAGTGGTATCGGTGCTGGCATTCGCCATGCTTCATCCAAAAGGAACGGGCAACGACGCACGTGCCCTCGGGGAAAGGCCGCCACAGGACGTACGAACGGCATGCAACGCCATGCCCGAAGATACGGCGGGAATGGCACTGCGCACTGCCATGTCACGTCCGCGACCGTACATATACGACAACGCAACGCTCGAGAAAATACTCGAAGACGTGGCTTCGGTATATCATGTAGGGGTGCGATACGCACGGCCGGAGCTAAGGGCTATAAGGCTTTATCTCAGATGGAACAGCGGACAGACGATCGAAGAAGTGGTGGCTCTGTTCAATCATTTCGAGAACATACGCCTCTCTCTCATCGGGGATACAATCGTAGTGGAGTGACACAACGGGAGTAGCACTTGAAAAACAAAGGCAGACAATGAAAAAGTTAGCACTCATCCTGTACATCATTCTGAGTTCAATAACGGCACATCCGCAGCGAGTAAGCCACGTCTTCAGGGGAGAATCGCTCGCAGAAGTGCTCAAAACATTAGACCGAGAGTCAGACGAATACCGCATCAGCTTCATATTCGACGAACTGGAAGACTTCGTGGTGACAACCTCTTTCAAGAACAAGACCATTCCCGCAGCCATCAGAGACGCAGTGGGATTTTATCCCATACGGATCATTACCGACCACAGCGGGAGCAACATTTTCGTGGAATGCACACAGAAAGGAGGGAAAAGGCTCATAGGAAGGATCGTTGACCAGCATGCACAGCCCGTAATATACGCAAACATAGCGCTGCTCAACCCGGAGGACTCCACTCTCGTAACCGGCGGTGTGAGCAACGAGAGCGGAGACTTCGTCATTCCGACAAGCAGATCGCGAGTACTCATGAGGGTGAGCTGCGTGGGATACAGGACGCTGTACCATCTCGCAGAAGTGGGAGCCGTAGGGACCATAAGGATGCGCACAAGCACTGTGCCTGTGAGGAACGTGACTGTAAAGGCGCACAGGCCCGCATACAGAATAGGAAAGGAAGGGCTCGTGGCAGGGGTGCAGGGAACGAATCTGAGTCATGCAGGGACGGCCGAGGATGTGCTGGGAATGCTGCCGGACATCACCGCTGAGGACGGACACATCGCTGTGTTCGGAAGGGCGGGAAGACCGGTGATCTACATCAACAGCAAGAAGGTGCTCAACAGGGACGAGCTCACGCTGCTCAAGTCGGAGGAGATTGCCAACGTGGAGGTGATTGCCAGCCCCGCAGCACACTACGGAGCGGCGGTGACGGCGGTCATCAGAATCAGGACGGTAAGGAAGAAGGGAGAGGGATGGAGCGGAACTTTCGAGACCGAAGGACGCATCGGAAGATTCGGAAGCGGGAACGCGAATGCCAGCCTGAACTACCGGACGGGAGGACTGGACATATCGGGAAGCATGACATGCTCGATGTTACACCGAAGACAGGAGCAGGACACGTACTGGGACATAAGGGGGATCGTTGAGAAAAACTCGGTGCTCTGCTACGACGACAGGACATCGAAATTAGGCGGAAGGTTCCGTATAAACTACGAATTCTGCAGCGCACACTCCGCAGGACTTACCTGCCACGTGCGACGCATGCACTCCATAGGGCAGGGAAACGGCAGAATAAAAGGAAGACAGCAGGGAGGAACAGACGAAAAATACACCAACCGAATGTCGATGGAACGAAAGGGAAGGACTATGCCCACGATATGCATGTACTATAACGGGACTGTGGGGAGGATAAACATTGATCTCGACGCAGACTTCGTGTATGCGCGCAACAGGATCGGAAACGACTCACAAATAGAGAAGGAGCAGGGAGTGTATGCGGTAAACTCGCTGAACAACAACTGCACAAGGATGTTCGCTATCAAAAGCGTAATGGCCTATTCATGCTACAAGGGAAAGGTAAGCGTGGGATTAGAGCATGTAAGGACCATAAGAAGCAGCATTTTCACCGGCAGCGGGGGGATTGAGTCCATTTCAGACGACGAGATAAGGGAGAGGACATCCGCCATGTTTGCCGAATACGCCCTCACTGCGGGCGATTTCTCGGCAGCGGCGGGTATAAGATACGAGCATACAGGGACGCAGTACTACCGCTTCGGAGTGTTCAGCCACGAACAGAGCAACAGATACAGAGGATGGTATCCGTCGCTGTCGGCACGATATTCAAAAGGAAGAACCTCGTGCCGAATGGGATACACTACGGGAACGCAGAGGCCGGCATACGAGAACCTCACGGGAAACAGGCTCTAC
The DNA here is from genome assembly GCF_000185145.2 of Hoylesella oralis ATCC 33269. Classification (GTDB taxonomy): domain Bacteria; phylum Bacteroidota; class Bacteroidia; order Bacteroidales; family Bacteroidaceae; genus Prevotella; species Prevotella phocaeensis. The sequence continues at coordinate 1,066,393 of NZ_GL833119.1, read as the reverse complement.
GAAGACGAGCATATCTACGAGGGAGGAAACCCGCTGCTGCGCTTCTCCAAGGTACACACGCTCTCGCTGGAGGCACAGCACGGGGGAATCACAATGCTGTGCACCTATGCCGACGTACACAACGACGTGGCATGGATAGACCGGATATACGGAGGAAAGGCCATACTGTACACACCCGTGAACATTCAAAGAAGAAAGAACCTGCACCTCATGTTGACATATTCGGAGCGCATAGGACGGTGGCATCCCAGATACAGCGCAGGAATGAGCAGGCAGATATTCGACCTTTCACAAGAAGGTATTACAGCACGGATGGACAAGCCATACTGGACGTTCAAGTTCTCAAACACGTTCTACCTCCCCGGAGGAATACATGCGGCACTGAGATACGACTGCACAACGGCCGGAAACGAACTCACCGCATACAACAGGGCAAGGCACGCACTATCGTTAACAATGCACAAAACATTCCTCGCAGACAGGCTCAGCGTGAGAATCAAGGCGGCAGACATCTTCAAAACATACAGAAACAGCGGAATATACAGAGGAGCTTACATGACAGTAGACCGCAAGGCATACACTGACACGAGGTTCATAAGCCTGACGGTATCGTACCGTTTCAACACCACGGACAGCAAGTACAAAGGTACAGGAGCAGGGGAAAGCGAGAAAGGAAGACTGTAGAAAAAAGGAAAATTATACCTGTATATTTGTTATAATATTTGAGTAAAAGGGTAAAGGAGTAAAACAAGAAATAAAAAGAGACAACAGTATTAAGCAAGAATAACTTGTTAGGGAAATTTTTCGGGGTGTGTTATAGTAACATACAGATATTCTAAGAAAGATAAGAATGCCGTGTATATGGCTTATAATGGCATCCTATCGTATTTACAACGGCTTCCTACGTGTAGTTTATGATCGATTTTCAGAAAATGTCGAGTGCTAATAATAGTATTTTTCCCATTGCATATATTCAATAAACAATTTTATTCCTTTTGCATCCACTTATTGATTTTTACTACATAAGGTGTATAAATTCGATTGGTTCTTACAATCTTCTTGAATTCTCTATTAATAATTCTGTAATATTTCTGTTGGAGTATAAAGTGTAGCTTTTGATAATCAAGGTATCATTCGTTACTGATTTCGATTTCCGAAAAGAGTTAGGTAACTGTTACATGGCATCCCGATGATATAACAACTCATGATTTAGATAACCAAGAAAACAAATATATAGATTTTTCCGATTATTTGTTTGTGCCATTATAAGACGGCAAATTATGTATCTTTTTATTTTCCGTATTCTTTTTTCACGAACTTATATATTATTTGCCACTTACTTTTTATACGCTACCAAATACCATATATTTCAAGAAAATATCGTATATTTGTGCCATAGAAAACATTATAACTAAACCTATATTTATGAATTTATCGAAAATTTGTTTATCTACACTGATGCTATTCGCAGCACTTGCAGCCGATGCAGACAGCAAGATAGCGCCGGTAGACTACGTTAATCCGCTGGTAGGTACGGAGTCTAAGCACTCTCTTTCTACCGGAAACACCTATCCCGCCATAGCTATGCCATGGGGAATGAACTTTTGGATGCCCCAGACAGGTAAGATGGGCGACGGATGGGCATACGTTTATTCGGCCGACAAGATACGGGGTTTCAAGCAGACACACCAGCCCAGTCCGTGGATCAACGATTACGGACAGTTCGCAATCATGCCTGTTACGGGTAAGCCTGTGTTCGACCAAGACCAGCGTGCCTCGTGGTTCTCTCACAAAGCAGAGATTGCTAAACCTTATTATTATAAGGTATATCTTGCCGACTATGACGTAACAACCGAGATTACCCCCACCGAACGCGCCGCCATTTTCCGCATCACTTTTCCACAGACAGACAATGCGTATGTCGTGGTAGATGCTTTCGATAACGGTTCTTATATAAAAATCATACCGTCTGAAAACAAGATTATCGGCTATACTACGAAAAATAGCGGCGGTGTGCCCGATAACTTTAAAAACTACTTTGTGATTAAGTTCGATAAGCCTTTTGCTTACAATGCCGTCGTATCAGAAAACAAAATCAGCGAGAATAAGGTTGAAACGGCAAGCAAGCATGCCGGTGCCATCATCGGATTTAAAACCAAGCGCGGTGAGCAGGTGCATGCACGCGTTGCATCCTCGTTTATCAGCTTCGATCAGGCGGAACTCAACCTGAAAGAGTTGGGCACACATAGTTTCGACCGTATATGTGCCGATGGGCGCGAAACATGGAACAAAACGCTCGGAAAGATAGAAGTAGAAGACCGAAACATCGATCATTTGCGCACGTTTTACTCTTGTTTGTATCGCTCGGTACTCTTTCCGCGTATGTTTTACGAGAAAAATGCCGATGGAGAAATCGTACATTACAGTCCGTTCAACGGTAAAGTATTGCCCGGATATATGTTTACAGACACCGGCTTTTGGGACACTTTCCGCAGTCTCTTCCCCCTGCTGAACTTAGTATATCCGGAGATGAACCGAAAAATACAGGAGGGCTTGGTAAACGATTATAAGGAAAGCGGCTTTTTACCCGAATGGGCCAGTCCGGGACATCGTGGCTGCATGGTGGGTAATAACTCGGCATCTGTTGTGACCGATGCTTATATGAAAGGTTTACGGGGCTACGATATCGGGACGCTGTGGGAGGCTGTAAAACACGGCGCCAATGCTGTTCATCCTTCCGTTTCCTCTACCGGACGTCTCGGATACGAGTATTATAACAAGCTCGGGTACGTGCCCTATGATGTAAAAATCAACGAAAATGTAGCACGTACTTTGGAATATGCCTACGACGATTGGTGCATCTATCAGTTGGGAAAAGCCCTCGGAAAGTCGGAAAAAGAACTGGCCCCGTTTAAGAAACGCGCGCTGAATTACCGCAATGTGTTCGATAAAGAGACCAAACTGATGCGGGGCAGAAACAAAGACGGCAAGTTCCAAAGTCCATTCAATCCGCTGAAATGGGGCGATGCTTTTACCGAAGGCAACAGCTGGCACTACACTTGGTCTGTGTTCCACGATCCACAAGGACTCATAGACTTAATGGGTGGCAAGGATACGTTCAATGCCATGCTCGATTCAGTATTCAATCTGCCACCCGTATTCGACGACAGTTATTATGGCGGTGTGATACACGAAATACGCGAAATGCAGATTATGAATATGGGTAACTATGCACACGGCAACCAACCTATACAGCACATGATTTATCTATATGATTATTCCGGCCAGCCTTGGAAGACGCAATATTGGGTTCGCGAAGTGATGGATCGCCTTTATAATGCCAATCCCGACGGTTATTGCGGCGACGAAGATAACGGACAAACCTCGGCATGGTATGTATTCTCGGGCATGAGTTTCTATCCCGTATGTCCGGGTTCTAACGAGTATGTACTCGGCACACCGTATTTCGACAAGGTAACTTTACATCTCGACAACGGAAACACGGTAACCATCATTGCCGATAATAACAGTCCTACCAACCGTTATATACAATCTATGAGCCTCAACGGAACCGTATACGACAAGAATTATCTGACACACACCGACCTTCTAAACGGTGCAACCGTTAGATATACGATGGCTGACATGCCCAACAAACAGCGCGGCACGTCCGCAGCTTCTGTACCTTACTCTTTCTCCAAAAAGTAAACTATAGCAAGCTAAATACACCGAAGCAACTCTCTGTACATCAACAAAACCTCCGCCGTTTCTCATTTATATAATATAATAAAGATATAGACACAAGTGGCGGAGGTTTTCAAATGTTTTTTCTCTCTCATTAACAACTTTTGTTTCATTCCTTGTACCTTTTAAAAATGGACATTACTTTTGTGTTATCGAATGAAAAACAACAAAAAAATAATATATTTTCAAGTAGTATAAAACTTTAAGGAGATACACAAGAATAAGGCCAAATATCAACTTTGACCTGACAAAAGCGTGAAAAAAGAAATCACTTATATTGCAACAAAAAATTTATGGAAGAAATCTGTTTATCACGATTCTGTGAGATATTCAAGAAAGTTTACCCTCGGTTTCTTGCTTACGCAAGAACTTTGGTGGACTATAATAATGCTGAAAATGTAGTAGGCGACGTTTGTACCGATCTTTGAAAACGTCGCCAAGAGATTGAGATGGGTGATAAAAACTACTTTTGTGTAACATAAATGTGTAGTACATTTGGCAGACGTGTAGTACAAATCATTCCAAATGGTGCTTTTCACATCCCGATACTTCCCGTTGGTCACAGGATTTAACATTGACATAAAATCCTCTAAACCAACGAGTTGGAGCACAAGTGCCGATATATTAACTAAAAAGGAGACTCTCGAAAGAATCCCCTTTTTACCGTTTTTGTGATCCGCATGGGGCTCGAACCCATGACCCCAACATTAAAAGTGTTGTGCTCTACCAACTGAGCTAGCGGATCTTCCCAACTTCTTTTTCAAAAGCGAATGCAAAGTTACAATGTTTTTTTAGAACAACCAAATTATTCTTTGCTTTTTTCTTTGATTTGATATTCCTTCGTTACATACCGTTGCCAATACGCGATGAGCAGTGTGGTTAGCGGTAAAGCGATAATCAATCCTATAAATCCCAAGACTGTTCCCCAAACAGATAGCGACAACAAAAGTATGGCAGGGTTCAATCCCATCGCTTTTCCCATAATCTTAGGCGTTATTATCATATCGGTAATTGCCTGAATTAAGATAAATAATCCAACGGCCAACCCAAATATAAGCCAAAAACTTTGTCCTGTGTCTGCTGCCTTGAGCATAGCAAGAAAAGCAGTAGGGATCAGTGCAAACGTGTGTAAATAAGGCACAAGGTCTAATATACCTATCAATATTCCTAAGCCTATAGCCATCGGAAAATCGAGTATGGTAAAGCCTATACAAAACATAATGCCCATACACAGTGCCACCAAACATTGTCCGCGGATATAATTATTCAGTTCTCTCTCTACATCTTTCATAAGGTCGCTCCAAAATGCGCGGTGCTTTTGTGGGAATATTCTGATCCAGTTTTCCGTAAGAAACTCATAGTCGAGAAGAATAAAAAACATATACAATAATGTAATCAACGAAGCTACGATACTGATAACCACACTTGCCGTTTGCCCTACAAACGAGAACACCTGCGGTACGGCGGTCTTCACGGCATCGGTGAAATCTTTACTTCTGAAAAACTTCTCCACCTCTTGTTGATTATCCTGCAACCATTTTTGGATAAGAGCTGTGATGTTATTCGTATTCGTAGTTTGATGTATCCATCGCGAAAGCACGTCTCCAAGTTTTTCAAACTGTTCTATTATCGGCGGAATAATAAGATACAAAATTCCGCCTACTATGCCTATAACAAACAACATGGTAATAAGAATTGCCAATACCCGCACTTTTACACGAAGTTTGTTCTGCACAAATTTCACAATAGGATAAAGCAGATAGGCAAACAACCATGCTATGAAGAACGGCAATAACACGCTGCTAAGACAATTTACACCGTAGAGTACTGCGCCTACCAATAAAATCGTACCCGCCAATCTAATAAATCTATCAAACGTAATCTCCTTTTCCAGCATAGCCGTTTCTCGTTTACATCGTTTAATTATTTATTTTTCGTTTTCTCTTCCTGCAACGTCTTTTGATAACAATCGCGGCAAAGCGGCTCGTATTCCGTTTTCTCACCAAGCAACACTTGTTTGTCATTAGGTACAAGCCGATGGCTCACATAAGCCAAGGCTCCGCATTTTACACATATTGCATGCACTTTCGTAACCTCGTCGGCAATGGCACATAATGCCGGAATTGGTCCGAATGGTATACCCTTAAAGTCCATATCCAATCCCGCTATAATCACTCTCACGCCTCTATTTGCCAATTCATTGCACACATCCACCAAGCCATCGTCAAGGAATTGTGCTTCATCAATGCCGACAACATCCATATCCGAAGATAAAAGCAAGATAGATGCCGACGATTCAACAGGAGTAGAATTGATAACATTCAGGTCGTGGCTCACTACATCTTGTTCAGAATACCGCGTGTCTATCGCCGGCTTGAATATCTCAGCTTTTTGCTTTGCAAACTTCGCACGCTTCATACGGCGAATAAGTTCTTCGGTTTTGCCCGAGAACATCGAACCGCACACCACTTCTATTCTTCCGGGGCGATGTGCTTCACCCGTCAAGTTTTCCATCATACCGGTACAAAGTACGAGTTACCGTAAATCATCCTATAACCCGCTGTAATCTTTTATTATTGTACAACTATATTTGTTTCGGTTCATAAAACCGTTGTTAATCTTTTGCAAACTTACAATTTTTTCTCGACTTTCATGCTACTTTAGCAAAGATTTTCCATCTTCTTTTTTCGGATATACGGTGGTCTGAAGTAGCCATATTTATATAAAAAATCTTTTCATACACTTTTTCTATTTTTACTATCACACCATCAAAATACACATAAACCTCTGAATGCAATGTCGTTACAAGTATGTACAAACTGGCAGTATGACAGGGACTTTGCCGTCAGCAACATTTCCGTTTTGCCTTATGGCTATTCTGTATCGCCCGTACATATACTTAATATGGAAGATATAATATAGTTTTACAAAGCATATCTTATAGCAAGTCAAAGAACAAATATAACTTTAGAGATAACAAAAACAGATTGCTGACGGCAAAGTTACTGTCATCCTTTCATATTAAAATCAGCTATATTTACCTAATAATCAATTGTTTACAATTACTACAATAATATAATGGCAAAAATACAAGAATTTATTTTCCTTGTTATTTTACCTCTAATAGCCATAAGTAATGCGAGAAAGTTAGACTTGATATAACCGTTTTTGTTTTCTATTCTGCTTTAAAACCGTGTAAAAACACCCCTGCAACTTACTCATTTAATAATGTAAAACGCAAATTAACAAAAGGATACAATGACACAACGAAAACAAAGACGTTTTAAAAATTGCAAAGAAATATATGCTTTTTTTGCCGATGAAGAATATTTAATTATATTTGCTACCAAATATGGGCACACTATATATCGTACCTACTCCGGTGGGAAATATGGAGGATATGACACTGCGAGCTGTCAGAATTCTGAAAGAGACAGACTTGATATTGGCCGAAGATACACGCACGTCGGGTATACTGTTGAAACATTTCGGTATCCAAAATCGCCTGATGTCACACCATAAGTTCAACGAACACGGTACTTCGGCAGTCATCGTAGAGCGCCTGAAAGCCGGACAAAATATTGCGCTCATCAGCGACGCCGGTACACCCGGCATCAGCGATCCCGGGTTTTATCTGGCTCGCGAGGCATCAAAAGCCGGCATCACAGTACAGTGTCTCCCCGGTGCCACGGCCTGCATTCCCGCTATCGTATCATCAGGATTGCCCTGCGACCGTTTCTGTTTCGAAGGTTTCCTACCACAGAAAAAAGGACGCCAAAGCCATTTAGAGGCATTAAAAGACGAAACACGTACGATGATTTTCTACGAATCGCCTTATCGCCTGCTCAAAACATTGCAACAATTTGCTGCGATTTTCGGCGAAGACAGATCAATCAGTGTGGCAAGAGAGATATCGAAAGTGCACGAAGAATATATACGTGGCACTATTCAAGAAGCGATACAACATTTTACTAAGACCGAACCACGGGGCGAGATAGTAATTATTCTTGCCGGAAAAGATATAAAAAGTAAAAACCAAAAAAAGGAACTGATATGAAAAAATTATTGCTTTGTACTTTCATTTTTACAATGTTGGCAGTTATAAGCTGTAAGCAAGATAATAAAGCTCAGCAATTGTCCAATATAGAACAGAACGACTCGTTGCAGAAAATCATTGCTCAAAAAGACAGTGAGATTAACGATATGCTGGGAACACTCAACGAAATCCAAGAAGGTTTCCGCGAGATAAACGAGGCAGAAAATCGTGTTACTATTGCTAAAGATGGCGAAGGCACTAACAAGACACAGCAGATTAAGGAGAATATCCAGTTTATTTCCACTGCTATGAAGCGTAATCGCCAGCTTGTAGATAAGCTCCGTCAGCAATTGCGCGAAAGTAGTGTTAAGGGAGGGCAGTTTAAGACCACCATTGACAATCTGATGAAACAGCTTGACGAAAAAGAACAACAGTTACAACAACTGCGTGCCGAACTCGATGCTAAAGACATTCATATCTCGGAATTGGACGAAACCATCAACAATTTGAATACAAATGTCAGCAACCTGACTGCCGAGAGTAATCAGAAGAGCGAAACCATCAGCAATCAAGACAAGCAGCTGAACACGGCATGGTATGTATTCGGAACTAAGAACGAACTGAAAGAGCAGCGTATTATAGAAGATAATCGTGTACTGCAATCTAATTTTAATAAAAATTACTTTACAAAGATCGATATTCGTGTAGACAAAGAAATCAAACTCTACACCAAGTCTGCCAAAATTATGACTACGCATCCGTCGTCAAGCTATACGCTCACACGCGATGCCAATAAACAGTATGTACTTCGCATTACTAACCCGCAAATATTCTGGAGTACCAGCAAGTATTTGGTTATCCTTGTGAAGTAACATAGCGTTTACATAGTGAATATACAAGAATAGTTGAAGAGTGTCACGCCTCTTCAACTATTTTTATTTCTAAACAGTTCGTTTTAATTCTCTAATAAACCATTTAGAGAATAACAAGTTAGTTTCTCACGTCTAATCGTTTTGATAAAACCAAACGCATTGATTTTATAACTGCCTTAGAAATTAAGTAAAAATAAATAAGCGGATTTCCCCTTTATCCGTTTGAGAAAATCCGATCTAATTTTAATTGTGCACCAGCGTACCAATGTCTTCACCATCGATCACCTTTCGCAAGTTGCCTTTCACATCCATGTTGAACACATAAATGGGCAGGCCATTTTCCTTGCACATGGTCGTTGCCGTGAGATCCATCACTTTCAGTCCGCGGGTATAGATTTCATCGTATGTAATTTCATTGAACTTCACAGCCGTAGCATCTTTTTCAGGATCGGCCGTGTAGATGCCGTCCACACGCGTGCCTTTCAGCATCACGTCGGCCTCTATTTCTATTCCACGAAGCGAAGAACCCGTGTCCGTGGTGAAATAAGGGCTGCCGGTACCTGCCGAGAAGATGCATACATAACCGTTCTCCATAGCCTCGATAGCTTTCCATTTGCTGTAAAACTCGCCGATAGGCTCCATACGAATAGCGGTAAGCACTTTCGACTTGACATCTAACGCCCCCAAGGCAGAACTCAATGCCAGTGAGTTGATAACTGTAGCACACATGCCCATCTGGTCGCCTTTCACCCTATCGAAACCTTTCTGCGAACCACTCAACCCTCTGAAGATATTCCCGCCACCAATCACAATACCGATCTGCACACCCATCTCGTGTATTTCCTTAATCTGCGCAGCATAATCAGCCAATCGTTCGGCATCGATACCGAAACCTTGCCTGCCCATTAAGCTCTCACCACTCAACTTGAGCAGTATTCTTTTAAATTTAGCCATACGTTCTATTTGTTGTTTTAATTCAATATAAACTCTACTTCCTTAAAGGCATAGCTGCGCATCATGCCCTGCCGGTCACGTAAAACTAAGTGTCCGTCAGGCTTTACCTTTACGATTTCTGCCTCGAAACTGCCCTCTGCATCGCGATATTTATAAAACCCGTTCTTCCGATATAATGCTTCATGATATAGCGAAATAACTGTACAATAGTCACCACTGCACAGCATACCGTAATATTTTTCAAATGTTATGAGTACCTGTTCTAATAGTCGTTCGCGATCTATTTCGTGACCGATAATCGTACAGAGTGACATCGGATTGGGTGCATCACTGTGAAACGTGCGCTGGTTCACATCGATGCCTACGCCGAAGATACAACTTTGCAACCCGCCATGGGCAACTGTCGTTTCTATCAGCGTGCCGCTCACCTTGTAATCGCGCCAATAAACATCGTTGGGCCATTTCAGCGTGAAGCCGTCGGCATACATTTGGAGTGTTTCATGCAATGCCAATCCGCCCGCCATCGACAGCAGAAATTGCTCTGAAACGGACACCATAGCAGGGTGTATGCGCAGAGAAAACAGCAAATTCTTGCCCGCTTCACTCTCCCAGCCGTTGGCTCCCTGTCCTCGGCCAGCCGTTTGGTAATCAGCAGTCACGACGGTTATGTCTGCCGAAGGCTCTTCCTGCAAACCTCTCAGATATTTATTAGTGGAATCAGTTTCCTGCAGTTTGATGATTGTTCGTTTCATCCTCTTAAAACAACAATAAAGGATTAAATGCGTCTTTGATATGCTCCACTCGCATATTATCGCGAGTAGTACCCACAATGGTGATGATATCGAACCGCAGTTCCTCCACCACATCGCACATTTTCACATAAGCATTGGCAGCAACCCCTATACTCCGTATCTTTCGCATGTCCACCGCATCTTCGGGTTTGGCAACTTCATCCGTAGTTCTCGTCTTCACTTCTACGAACACCACCTCCGTCTCATCGGGCGTAAGAGCAATGATGTCAATGTCGCGCTTACCGAATTTCCAGTCGCATTCGCGGATGATATACCTCTTGTCATGCAGGTATTCCACCGCCATTTCTTCTCCCCATTTGCCAAGCTCGTTATGTGCAGCCATGCTATAAATATGGTTTATCTATCGCAAAATTAGTACTTTTATTCCACACATCAAAAAAGAATGTTGTATTTTTGCACCAGATACATTCAGTCACAGCGCAGAATTCGAAGCATGGTTCACACAGGTAGATTATCAACATGACAAAAGAAAAAGAACAACAGCAAAAAGACGAGCAGTTTATGCAGAAAGCGCTTATCGAAGCCAAAGCGGCTTTCGATGCGGGAGAGATACCCATCGGGGCCGTCATCGTTTGCAAAGACAGGATCATTGCACGGGCGCATAATCTCACGGAAACGCTACATGACGTGACGGCACATGCCGAAATGCAAGCTATCACGGCAGCTGCCGATGCTTTAGGAGGCAAATATCTGCCGGAATGTACACTTTATGTCACCATTGAACCATGCACCATGTGTGCCGGTGCTATCGGTTGGGCACAACTCCGACGCATCGTTTATGGGGCTACAGACGAGAAACGGGGCTTCCATAAATATGCCCCGGAAGCGCTGCACCCCAAAGCCACTATAACGGCAGGTATCTTGGAGCAGGAGTGCCGAGAACTGATGCGACAATTCTTCCTATCGAAAAGATAGTTTTCATCTCCCATAATGCCACGACCTCACCAATGAAGACCGTAAGAGAATAAGAAATATGCGTCGAAAGTTTGTTGTTTAGTTTTTTTTATATATCTTTGCACACGTATACTAAACTACAGATGTGAATTTGATGAAAGGCGATACGAGCCGGCCGCATACCTCTTATATAAAGAAAGGTATAGGCGCAGAGCGAAGAAACATAGGTTTCTCCGCAACTTTTAACACATTATATTTGGCCGTCTCGAATAATTTGCTAACACACACACACACACACACACACACACACACACACACACACACACACACACAGGCGCTACCGGCGTAACTTCTCTTTAATATATTTTCGCATACGCGCGCGTAAGGCGTGCCGCAACCTGCATAGGCAGAGGGCTCCCGCAAGTTCCCCCTGCCTCTTTTATCGTGCCCTTTTGCCAGCGAGGCAGGTGGGCTGTAAGACGAATATTAACCCATAAAAACTATAAATATATGAACAAAGAACAAAACAAGAAACAAGTCTACGTGCGGCCCGAAACGAAAGTGCTGGGCGTAGCCACGGAACTGCATTTGTTAGAATTTTCCGGCGGGCACAATGACGCCGGTAACGACAACGATCCCATGCACGCCAAAGGCGTCAACTTCTTCGATGAGGAAGAAACAATCGGTACCACCTCCTACAGCAAGAACCCTTGGGAAGAGTAAACAGAACATTAAAATTAAAAGAACATAAAACGATGAAAACAAGTATTTTATCAATGCTTCCTCTGGCAGGTCTGCTGCTTTTTGCCGCCTGCGCCAGCGAAGACACGGCAGACAACCGGCAGCAGGAACCCGACACGAAAGGTCTCACTGCCTTTTCATTGGAAGAAAACAGCACTCCGCCTACAACACGCGTCGTAGGCGAATACACAGGCACAGGCGTCAAGTTTTATTGGACGGAGAGGGATCGCCTCTTTGTGAATAACCCCACAGCTACATCCGAATGGAGAGTCGATGTAACGAACAACATCTACGAGCTTGGTCATGCTGCAGGTACCGGCCGCACACCAACGGCCAAATTCTGGTTCAATGGAACTTTCACCGAGCCCGAATATCGCGTACGCTTCATGGGCTGTAATAACTCTACCTATCCCGACAAAGTAACTATCCCGAACACTCAAAACTATATGGGGCCCAATGTAAAAAAGCCGGCAGATCTCCAAATGGGCGATTGCGCCACGGGTATTGCGCACCGGCAACCCGACGGGCGTTACACCTTTATGCTTGATCACAAGGCCTCTTATGTCACCATCAAGCCATACTCCACGCAGGAAGCCGTTACGAAGGGAACAATTCGGATGATTACTCTGTCTGCCGACCAAGCCCTATGCGGTACGTTCGACTTCAAGAACGACACGATCGACCTCAGCTCTCGCCCCATCAGCGACCAATATAAGTCAGTTCGCACACCCGGCCTAACATCATCCTTGTTCAATATTCCGTCTGAAATCACGGCCTCAAGCCCTTACATCATCATGGCTATCGCCCCGGGCACGTACACCAACTTCACCATACAATATTCTGTATGGGACGGTCTGACAAATGAAGAAGGCACCATCACAAGAACCTATCCGAAGGTTACTTTCACTGCCGGCAAGAACAAGCTAATCAGCCAAGACCTGCATGTAGACGAATATCCCGGCAATGAGTATTATATGTGGGATGCCGTTGAACACTTATGGAAGGGCTACGAATGGGATGGCACTAACCCCGAACAACCTCATCCCTCTATACCGAACCACCACTACAGTGAGAATATTCCGAAAGACAATACCGACGCCCGTTGGTACAACGAGGTGCAGTCCTATGCCGATCCTACCGGGGCTGCCCCTGCCGTAGTCGCTACTCACAGCAGTGCTGCCTACCCCAACGTCAACGAACTATGCTGGTATGTAAAGCGGGGTGTTCCCCATTACGATAGAGAGATGTGGGCTGCAATGGGGCGTCTTTACTCCGGCAGGGTATGGTTCAGAAAGCTGAGCGTAATCGCCCAGAACGAGAATAAGACTGTTGCCGAACTGAAAGAGAAGGCCCCCGACGGTACCGACTACACAAGAAGCCTCAATAAAGCCGAAGCCGATATCCACGGAGGGCTCTCAGATGGAAGACCGAGCGATATAGAAAATTACTTCTGCCTACCGCTTACGGGCTCATACGGCACCCTCGTTGGCGGAAATCCAGCTCAATATTTCCTGAATGGAATAGGAAACTATGGCCACTACTGGTCGAGCACGCCTTTTACGTTATCCACAGAGCCAACCGTGAAGAGGGCATACTCTCTATATCTCCAAAGCATTGGAGCCGACCAATACATTCAGGTTAGTTATGACAATCGCAGCCAAGGAGATTACGGACGATGGCCGGCAGACCGATAATGAACCGCAAGCAGGTGCATACATGAGGGCGATCGCTACCCGTCGAATTTGCAAGGCTCTACACACCTTAGCAACATTCTTTTGTGCAGTGCCTTATGCCCCTGTAAGGTCGTGAAGGGTTGTCACGGGACATTTATCAAACATTGAACGCAAGCCTGCAACGGCTTGCGCTCAATGTTTATATAATGCTGCCAAGTTATTTCTTAATGTCCTCTACAACAGTAAACATAAAGTCGGATTCGCGCTTCTGGATGAGCCAGCGCCCGTTCTGCTTTACATAAGTGTCGTGATAGCGCACGCCGCTTTGGTTACGTTTGCCGCCGCCGATGAGCGTTACGTAGCAATAAGAAATGCCCGTGGCCTTGTCGCCGTCGATATCCACGGTTTGCTGCCCGTTCAGGTGATAAACCACGTCGAAGCCGGCAAGAAACCCCGCAAAAGCCTTGCCTATCTCTTTGCGCCCTTTGCAGGTGAACACCTGTCCGCCGCTCTTGCTTATCACTTCGGCATCCTCGGTAAAGAGCAGTACCTGTGCGTCAACATCCTTCACGTCGGCAAGGTTAGAAAACGTATCTACGAGCCTCTTCAATGCCAGTTGGTCTTCTGTCTGTTGTGCGTTCATAACTGTTACGTTTAATAGTATGAATAAAATGAATACAATCTTTTTCATAAAAACCGTAGAATTACTGTTGCATATTATTTTTCCGAACCTGCCAACCGCTCTCTCACACCCTTGGGCAACTTGCTTGCAACAAGCCAGAAAGACTCGCGGATACACTGCCGCACGAAATCCTCGTCGAGTAGGTTCAGGTAGAGGTCGCTCCAATGCCTCTTGTTCATGTGGTAGGCGGGGCGCACGCCATCATATCGCTCGCGTAGTTCCGCTGCCATCTCGGGCAGCATCTTCACTGCCACACGCGGCTCGGGCGCGTCGAGTTGCATCAGCAGAAACCACTTTCCGCCGATGCGGAACGAAATCCAATGTCCGGCAAAAAGCTCCTCCGTCACCGCTTCGTGGAGGCTCAAAGTAAATGTCCTTACGTCTTCGATATTCATTTTGTTTATATTTAATGTTGCAAAGATACGAACATTCTCCGCCGCCCACGTTATAAAAAATACCGAACGAATTACACATATTACGGTTTCTCGCCGTATTTTGGACAGAGAGAAAGGCCGATCTGCGGGCCTGTGCCCGTTCGGGAGCTGAAATACCTTATTGATTACATTAAATATTATCGGATAATTCCTTGGCAGATACCGTAACTATTATTATCTTTGCACCGAGATTAATACTTTCTCTACATGTTGATACGAATTTATCACCACGGTGATATATTCTTATCTACATGGTGAGACAGATTTATCACCATGGTAATAATTTATTCATTTAGGTATATCGATGAAGACGAACCGGATGGAAACCGTCTCATATTCCTATAAGGATAGTAATGGTGCATCAACGTAAAGACCGGCGACATTTAAAAGGCGGCGACATATCAACGTAAAACAAAGACAGAAGAAGATGGCAGTACCCTACAAACTATTAAAGACGGGCGGGAAACTCCCGCACAACAAAGACCTGCGGGCCGTGCTCGACGTGTACGAAACCGTGGGCATCAAGCTCTTGGGCGACCGGATCGTGAAGGCGACATCACTAACGATGGGCGACCTCGTAGGCGCGCTCGAAGCAATCAGGTACGAACTGGTGGAGCAGCTCATGCTGGGCAACCGCGTGCATCTGCCCGGACTGGGCTACTTCTCGCTCTCCGTCAAGGGCGAGCTTTACGAAGATCCGAACACGCACAAGTTTCGCCTGCGCAACCCATACGTGCGAACGGTGAACTTCCGCCCCGAAAAAGAACTGCTCAGAGCGTTGAGCGGAACGCGGTTCGAGAACGTTACCCACCGCTATGAGCCGCACCGCACGCCCACGCCGCAAGACGTCGACGCCGCGCTGGCCCGCCTCTTCGCCGAGGCCGACTATATCTTCGTGGGCGACCTGCAGGCCGAACTGCATCTCTCGCGGCCCGTTGCCTACCGCCTCGCCCGCCGCCTCGAAGCCGAGGGCAAGCTGGAGAACGTAGGTTCGCGCTACCGCAAGATGTTTGTGAGAGGGGGAAAGGAAACATCGCAGGTAACTTAGTTGAAATTACACTTAAACAATAAGGAAAAGCTACGTATCAATAACATCACAATAACAAATACAACTATGCACTATTTATTTTTAGCACTTGCCATTATCCTTGAAGTATGCGGCTCTACGCTGATGAAACTCTCCGACGGCTTCTCCCGTCTGCTACCCACGGCAGGCACCATCATTGCCTACATCGCCTGCTTTTATTTCCTTTCGCTCGCCTTGAAGAGCATTCACTTAGGCGTGGCTTACGCCATCTGGGCCGCGCTGGGGCTGGTGCTGACCAACGTCGTGTCGGTGGCGTTCTTCAAGCAGCCGTTCGACTGGGCGGCTGGTATCGGTATCACGCTCATCATCGCAGGAGTGGTCATTCTCAACACATTCTCTAAGGCTTCGGCACATTGATACGAGCTTTTTTCCGAAAGAAGTTAACGATAAATACAAGAAATAATGGCTAAGGAATTGTTTATCCCCATCAATAGAAGAATTGGTGACTTATTGACTGATGTGCAAATGGGACGCATCGGGCTACCTGACTTACAACGTCCGTTTGTGTGGAAAGACAATAAGGTACGCGAATTGCTTGATTCAATGCTGAAAGGCTTCCCCATCGGGTTTGTCATGTTATGGGAATCGCCGGCGGATTTTGAGAATAAGAGGCAAATCGGCAGCAATGACAAGGCTTTCTCTGTGCCGAGAGACTTGATAATAGACGGGCAGCAACGATTGACGGCATTGTTGGCTGCCATCAAAGGCGTAAAGATTAAAGATGTAAACTATAGGGAACGTAACATAAGGATTTCTTATCATCCGCTGAAGCACGAGTTTGCCGTATGGTCACAGGCTTACGAACGTTCGCAAGAATGGATAAGCAGCATTAGCGACGTGTTTGCAGCCAAAGATAACAACACGATAACCAAATTGCGCAGAGCGTATATAAAGCAAGTCAATGAGCGGCGTTTGCGGGATGGACTGACGGAACTGACGGATGATGAGGAAATACGGATAGAAGACAGTATTAACGACTTGCTCAATCTCGCGGATTATACGCTGCCAACTTTGGAAATCAAAGCGGCGGCGAGCGAAGAAGATGTTGCCGACATCTTTGTGAGAGTGAATTCGGGCGGACAGAAACTGACGGAAAAGAATTTTATAGAGACGCTTCTTTCCGTGTATGACAATGAACTGTACAAACAAATCAATGACTTCTGCAGAGACTCGCGCATCGCAAAGGAGAGGACCTCATACAATCATATCATAGAAGTGGATCCTGTCCATATCATTCGTGCCACGGTCGGCTTGGCATTCAAGCGTGCCCGCCTAAGATATGCTTACATGCTTCTACGCGGCAAGGACCTGAAGACGGGCAAATCTTCTGAAGAAACGCAAACAAAGAATCTTTATGCATTCCGCAATTCGCTTCCGCTCGTTATGAATCTCAATCTGTGGCATGCCTTTATGAACATAGTGGCCGATGCTGGATATTTAAAGAGCACGCTGATTTCGTCGGACAATGCTATCATCTTCTCCTACATGCTTTATCTCATAGGCAAGCTGGAGTATAAGGTGGAGAGTGTACGGCTTAACAAACTCATGCGGAAATGGGTGTTTATGGCAACAATCCGCGGCTATTATACGGATTCTCCTGAATCGACGGTGGAACGTCAGTTTGCTGACCTCCGCTCAGTAACGACGGCAAACGATTTCGTTAGCTTCCTTGAGAACGAAATCAGTAATAATTTCACTGATGACTATTTCAAGTACAACCTTATTAATGATTTGGAAACCTCTTCCGTGACCTCTCCTATCTGGTATGGATATGTGGCATCGCTAAACGTGCTGAATTATCCAATGCTGTTCAGCACCACTCCCACCTCCAAGTATTTCATTACCGGAGCAAGCGGCCCAAAAGCATCGATAGACATTCATCATATCTTTCCCAAACACTATCTGGCCACCATCGGCATTGAAGACGACCGCGACAGGAACCAGATAGCGAACTACACGTATTTGGATTATTCCACCAATATCGATATTTCCGACAATCCGCCAGCAACCTACGTCGGTTCTTATCGTAGCCGCTTGGGAGAGGAAAGCTATAAAACGGCTTGTGAACAGAATGCCCTGCCTGAAAACTTTGAAACCTTGGCTTACAGGGATTTCCTTATCGAACGCAGAAAGCTGATGGCGCAGACGATACGTAAAGCCTATGATAAGTTGTCAGAATGAGCCCACTGCCTCGAAGCGCGTACAGGAGTGAGTCTTTTGAAGACAAGATGAGGAAAGCGTTATGAGATTACCGTTTAACAAAAGAACAAAGACGATGAAGAAAGAATTAACCATATTGTTATTATTGCTCTGCCATATCAACCTGCAGGCGCAGTATGCCCGCTTCGAATATGCGACAGAGTTATGCGAATGCACAGCAAACTTCGACTCTACCAAATATTCGAGGCAGCAGTTGCAAAACACTTTCGAGTACATGTACTTCGGGGATGCAAGTAGTATAGATACCTACCCCGTCGATTTCGACGAAGAACCGGCGGCACTCTTGGATGCACTCGAAAAGGAATGCAGGCAGAAGCTGGCGTTTATCAGACAGCTCGACATCGTGGACGACAGCTTCTGGCAAGACGTGAGAAAGAAAATGATAAAATACATCAACAGCACGCGCGAACTCAGGCGAGTGACTATCAAGGCACGAACGGCACCCAAAGAACTGCACGGCTATAAATTGGTGGACAAGAACTGCAGATACTTCCGCGATGCCCTCATCGCCGGCGGCGACCAGCTGCTGAAAGCGTGGGCAAAGCTAATCGAGATGAAGAAAAAGCACAATGCCGATCCCGACGGAATGCAGCGTAGTTTCGACAGCAGATACAACTCTCCCGAGAGAGAGGAATGGGCATACAGAGATGTGCTGACATACGGTTGGTGGAACTATGCCAACAGACTGCTGCCGCATGTCACTCAAAAGGGATATGAAAAGCATTTCAAGAAGTTGCTGAAAGATATTCGATGCGAGTGCGACGATTAGAAACGATTACGACAATCAATAAACAATAAAGACGATGAGAAGATTTGTGTTTATGGTTCTGGCAGGACTCCTCGGCACGCACGCGTTTGCCGAAAACAACTCCACGCTTCCACAGCATGTGAACAGCGTTACGGCTATCCGCCAAGTCTTCGGCGACGGAGCCAAGGTGAAAACTATCGTGATTGACTACGATGCGCCCGTAAGCAACCACAACTTGAAGCCGACAACTTTTGACGTGGCTAGCAAAAAGATTCTGCGGGTGTATGCCAACACGAAAGGCGAAGCCGACACAAAGGGACGTGACGGGCACTTCGTCATCATCGAACTGCAGGCCGCTACCGACCTCAATGCACAGCCGCGCAGGCAGACTCCGGCTGACGAGCAAAAGAAAAAGGAACGCGACAAGATGATGGGCGGACCGGGGCTGCGAGCCGGATGGAGCACGGGAGGCGACGACATGTACGTAGACAGCCTCGTCGTCACGCAGAAAGCCCCCATTAGGACAGCAGGCGGAAAAGTCTACGAAGCGTCGGGCATCTCGTTCAGCAGTACGGTAAACCGTTACCTCGTGGCCGACGACTTTCAGCAGCAGTCGTTCAAAAGTCCTTATACCGGCCAGACACTGCCCTATAACCTCTACCTGCCCAAGGACTATGACTCGAAGAAGAACTATCCGCTCGTGCTCTTCATTCACGATGCCGGCGTGGCAAGTTCGCCCGTCAAGACGCCGCTCATACAAGGGCGCGGCGCCGTGACGTGGGCCGAACCGCAGTGGCAGGCAGAGCATCCGTGCATCGTCGTAGCTCCGGAATATCCTTACGTTACCGTGGACGACAACTGGAACTACAGCCACCACCTTGACGCTACCGTAGCACTGCTGAAGGAACTTATGCAGAAGTATGCTGTCGACGCACATCGCATCTACGTCACGGGGCAGTCGATGGGCTGCATGTCGTCGATGGTGCTGATGCTGAAGGAGCCCCATCTCTTCGCCGGTGCACTGCTTGTGGCGGGCAAATGGGATCCCGACGTTCTTGCGCCACTTGCCGAGCAAAACCTATGGATTATTTCATGCGAGGGCGACGCCAGCTCGACCAAACTGCAAAGCAAGGCCGTCAGCTATTGGCGCAGCAACGGCGCAACCGTCAGCGAAGCTACATGGAATATGAAAGCCGCGCCTGCCGACCTCTCCGCCGAGGCAAAGGCAATGGTAAGTCCCGCCGTCCACCTTTATTACACGCACCTCACGGGAGGAAGTCACCGCGCCACGTGGTTCATAACCTACGACATCGACGGCGTGAAGGAATGGCTGTTCAGCCAGAAGCGAAAGTAAACAGCGCATCAAAACTATCACTATAAATTTCACAAGCGATGAAGACTGATATTACGCTCTTGGTAACGCCAAAAATGGCGAAAGACGCACAGGAAAATCTGAAGAAAGCGCTCACCGGTCATCTCGGTACGCACTTTGACGTGATGAACAAGACCTTCCCGCTGGAATATACCGAATTGGAGGGTATCGTCTTTGATATCAAAGATAACGGACAAGGTGAGACGATGC
Source organism: Hoylesella oralis ATCC 33269 (assembly GCF_000185145.2). GTDB lineage: Bacteria > Bacteroidota > Bacteroidia > Bacteroidales > Bacteroidaceae > Prevotella > Prevotella phocaeensis. The sequence goes on along the minus strand of NZ_GL833119.1, from coordinate 1,045,914 downwards.
CCGACGACATAGATCTTTCGTTGGTAAAGCCGGGTATGTTTGTCGCATTCCACAGCGGCTTCATCGAGCAGGAAGGTTATGGAGGGGCAGGTTATTTCAAGGAGCATCCACAACTGAGCATGGAGGTGATTCATCAGCTTATTGAAAAGAAAATATCGATTATTGGTATTGACTTCGCCGGTGTCCGTTGCGGCAAGGAGCACACGCCTACCGACCAGCTGTGCGCCGACCATGGTGTCTTCATTATCGAGAACCTTTGCAACCTTGGTAAGATACTGAATGGCAAGCCGTATGCCACTTTCCATGCCCATACCTATCCGATGAACTTCAGCAATATGACCGGTCTTCCCTGCCGTGTCGTGGCCGATGTTTAGGTTGTTTGCTGCAAAAAGAATCGGGATTCTCTCTGAAAAGGGAAAGAATCACCTATTTTTGTGTAAGGCTAACATCGTGATTTTTGCTTATCTTTGCATCCGTAAATCAGTTAAAACGGTCGCGCTCTTGTTCTCAATAGTAGCGATGGCAATAAACAAATAACACAAGAATATGGAGAAAAGAACATTAGGAGCCGACCTTCAGGTGTCGGCCATCGGACTGGGCTGTATGGGCATGAGCCACGGCTACGGTCCCGCAAGCGACAAGGGCGAGATGATTGCGCTTATTCGCAAAGCGCACGACTTAGGCGTTGACTTCTTCGACACGGCCGAATGCTACGGCCCATACATCAACGAGGAGCTGGTGGGCGAGGCATTAGAACCCATTCGCAACGAGGTGAAGATCGCCACGAAGTTTGGCATACAGCTCAAAGACTTCAAGCAGACGCTCGACAGCAGTCCCGCCACCATCCGCCAAAGCGTGGAAGGTTCGTTGCGCCGACTGCGTACCGACCACATCGACCTGTATTATCAGCATCGCGTAGACAAGAACACGCCCATCGAAGAGGTGGCAGAAACCGTGGCACTACTGGTGAAAGAGGGCAAGGTGCTGCATTGGGGCATGTCCGAAGCGGGCGTAGCCAATATCCGCCGTGCCCATGCCGTGCTGCCGCTTACCGCCATTCAGAGCGAATACTCCATGTTTTGGCGCGAACCCGAGCAGGAACTGCTTGGCACATTAGAGGAATTGGGCATCGGCTTGGTGCCGTTCAGTCCGCTGGGTAAAGGTTTCCTCACGGGCGCTATCACAAAGGACGTGAAGTTCGGCGCGAACGATTTCCGTTCCACCGTGCCCCGCTTCTCACAAGAGAATATCAACGCCAACATGATTATCGTAGATTTGGTGAAGTCGATTGCCCGGCGCAAGCATATCACTCCGGCACAGGTTGCCCTGTCGTGGCTCATCGCCCAGCGGCCGTTCATCGTGCCCATACCGGGCAGTCGAAGTCTGAAACACTTAGCCGATAACATCGCCGCGGCTGATGTAACCTACACTGACGAGGAGATGAAACAAATCAATAAGGCACTCGATGGTATAGTACTGCAAGGCAACCGCTATTCGGCCGAGGCGCAAAAGAATATAGACAGGTGAGAGGGGATTAGTTTAAGATGGCTTTAATGCCATGAAAAAGAGCGCCGCATTGCTTTACAGTAGGGCGTACAGCACTGGATAGCGTGTCGAAAACATAAGAAAGGAAAGGGTGTGAACATAAATGGCACACCATGATAATAATTTTGCTGCCAAATCGTTAAATAGATAAAAGAATATTCTATGGCACTTAATCAAACGAATAAACTTGTTTGGATAATTGAAACCATCCACAAGGCTCGAAAGATTTCTTTTGAAGACCTCAATCGCAAGTGGCAGGAGAATACAGATTTGAGTGGCGGCGAGGAAATGCAGAAACGTACTTTTCATAAATGGAAGTGGAATATTCTCGACACATTTGGGCTCGTTATTGAGTGCGAGAAGGTTGCGCCATACAGATATTATATTGCAAATGCGGATGAGATGGAGCGAGGGAGCATTGAGAACTGGTTACTCGACACCTTATCTGTTAGCAACCTGCTCATCGAACGTAAATCTATCAAGGACAGAATTTTGTTGGAAGAAGTGCCAAGCGGACGGAAATACTTGGATTCAATCCTTGCTGCAATGAAGGATAACAGATTTATCCATATCACCTACTCTTGTTATCGGCGTGAAAATGCGAAGGAATTTTATATCATGCCCTTGTGTGTGAAACTCTACAGGCAGCGTTGGTATATGGTTGGACGTGTGTGGTCGTTAAACAGGGACATGCTGTTTTGCTTTGATCGCATACAGGACATCCGATTTTCAAGTCATACTTTCCAATATCCGAAAGATTTTAATCCTCGTGAATACTTTGATGGATGCTTTGGCATTATTGCAGGTACAGACACCAAGATACAAGAGGTTCGTCTCAAAGTTTCTGCCAGTCAAGCCAATTATATCCGTGATTTGCCCTTGCACGAGTCGCAGCGGGAAGTGGAACGTACTGCAGAATACAGTGTTTTCACATTAAAGGTTCGTCCTACCTTTGATTTCCAACAAGAGATATTATGGAACGGCGAACACATCGAAGTGCTTGAGCCGCTCTGGTTGCGTAAGGAAATAGCCGGGAGAATAAAGAAAATGTGGAATAAATATAATCCATAAAGCACATGAACATTTTATCAATTTTAAAAACAATGAATTATGACAGAAAAAGAAAAATCAGAATCGGAGCTCAGACTCGCGTTTTACAAACTCGAAAAGGAATATCGTCCCTATTTCGATTTATTTGTCGAACGCCAAGACAAATACAAAGAGTTTCAAGGAGGAGTAACCATTGACGGTTATCTTAACCTTACCCCCGATATCCTTATCCTTGGGCATAATCCTAAACATGGAAAATATCGAGAATGGGACTATAAGGGTGGTCACCTTGTAAATCAAGGTGAGAGGCCATTTGGATTTTTAGAATATGGAGAAGCATATAAGAAAGGTAAATGGTGGGAGAGGAAAAAGCCCAGAAAGAGTCGTTTTTATGCAGATATCATAGAGCTCCTATATAGTTTTTTCGAAGCCTCTCCAGAGAACTCTAAGTTTAAAACTGCCCCAAAATTAGGAGATAAAGTAAATTCAAAACCTTCATGGGGAAAAAATATTGAGAAGAAAGTAATGACACTCAACCTTTATCCTTTTGGTACTGAAAATGAAAAAAAACTGAGAGAGCTGTTTGAAAAGTTGCGTAAGGATTCTGATTTTCCAAACAATACAGTTTTCAAAGAGGAATGGGATGTTCAGCGTCATCTTATTCATATACTGCGCCAGTTCATTGGAGGGTATGTGAAACCTAAGTGCATTGTATGTCTTGGTAAGCAAACCATGTCTGATTACACATATGGAGAATATGAAAAGTATGGAGACGGACTTTACCGCTCTAAGAAATATACTAACGTGATAGGCGTAAATCGGTCAGGCACATGGACCAAACGTGCACGTGAGGCTGGCCGATTGGCTTCTGAAATAGCCTTCCACCAAGAATAATAACATGTTTATATCATTTTATGGATGAAGTATGATCACAGTTTGTACACCTCCCCTTTTATTTTGCATCTGATTTAGCTCCTATTGGCATCAAACAAAAGGAAATCGTTTCATACTTAAATGAACAGGAAAAGATGACTGTGCAAGAAATATTCAAGACTCCTGCCGTAGAAGCGATAGAGTTAGAGATACTAAATGTTGTGTCGAATTGTTTTCGCGACCCTCATGTACGAGACACCAAAATTGTTGTTCAACATCTTCTCGAAGTGCGCAAAAGCATTCTTAATCAACTGTTCGTTCTTACACCTGAATACAAACAGTTGCTATCCGACTTCAACCAAGCACTTATTATGGCTCAATTGAAAATGCGAAGCCAATTATTGGCAACAAGGCAGGCAATGCAACATACAGACTTGTGTGAGGTAGAGTTTGTTGGGAAGGTTTTTATGAGTTATAAATATCCAAAGACTCATCCTGTGCAAAATATGAGAGCCAAGAAGATGTGGGGCGTATTGAGTGGTTCATACGATAACTATATACCACTTTATGAAGATGGCGTGAACATGCTTCATTTGTGGAAAGACGAAGAGGCCCCCTCTGAAGATGAACTTATCTATCTCGGCGAAACCTGCAATTGGAATGAAGGCTTGGATAGGGATAAAACAGAGGATATGAACCTTTGTTATGCCTTTCATGCGCTTTACGAGGAGTGCGAATTTTCCATCTTCGACTTTCTTTGGGTGCGCGATTTCTGTATAGAAGTAAGTTGCGAAGAAACTCATTATACAGGCTCTCCCGATCGGGATAATCTCAATTGGGAACAAGCCGATTTCTATGAATAATTTATTTTTTAATCCATCAACATCAATATGAGTAAACAAAACAATTTTACGGCCCTGACATGGGCGCAGTTCAAAGAGGAAATTCTTCATTCACAGAACATGATGATTAGTCTTGACAGCAACGACATACAAGTCTTTGAGGAAAAGGGGGAATCAGCTATATCTGTAATTGAAGCGAGTAGCGATGATTGTTCTGACAAACGATTCAAAATTATAGGCGAGACTCTTTTGGAACAATATCCCAAACTCATCCGGAAAGAGCAGGCAAGTGAGCTGATTCTTATGTCTATTCAATATCCTGCCTCTGCACCTATTGGCATGGAAGAGATGATGTATATCCAAGAACTTATAGGTACAATTACATCCTCAAGTCGTGATTGTCAGATAAAATGGGGAATGGGGGCAAGAGAGGATAACATCTCAAGAATCGTCGTCGCAGCACGGTGATGGTATTGGCGATAATTGGGGCTGTGTATTTAGAAACTCATTTGTGCTGAACTTCACACCTACTGTAAGTGAAATAATGAGGAATGCTTTCCTTGTGAACGGGAAAATCCGCTTCAGTGTTCTTTGTTGATTCCACAAACAATCTTTTCAGAAAAGGACACGAATATCCGACTTTTGTGTAAGTCCTTCCTTATCATTATTTCGTAATTTTGCAGCATCATTAATCAACAAACAAACAATGAGAACAAAACAAGCATTAACTCTGGCTGCCCTGCTACTGTCAACGGCTGCCGTGGCGCAGCAGCCTATCACGATTATCCGCCAAGGAAACTTCTCCGTGGGCGGAACTACCCTGCAACACGGGGGAAAGTACGACAACTCCAAATTCGTTGGCTGGGCAACGCAAGTAGAGACAGGGCAGAGTAGCCGTGTAAACCACGCGTTTGTAGACTATCAGATACCCGTAGGACACAGGCATCTGCCGTTAGTGTTCGTTCATGGCTACGGCGGTTCGGGCGTTTGCTGGGAGATGACTCCCGACGGGCGAGAGGGCTTCGCCACGCTGATGCTCCGCCACGGCTATAGCACTTACGTGATGGACTTGCCGGGCCGTGGCAGAGCAGGACGCACTTCGGCTACTACAGAGGTAAAACCCGTGGCCGACGAGATGTTCTGGTTCGACATCTGGCGCATCGGAATATGGCCCAATTACAATAAAGGTGTGCAGTTCAAGACTGACTCGGCTTATCTTAGTCAGTTCTTCCGCGAGATGACGCCCGACCTAAGTGACCACACGCAAGATATTCCCGCCATCAACGCACTGGCAGATCGGATTGGCGACAACATACTCGTTACCCACTCGGCAGGCGGCGTTACGGGTTGGTTTGCCGCCATGCAGAACAAACACATAAAAGCAGTAGCAGCCTATGAGCCCGGCGCATACGTTTTTCCCGAGGGCGAAGTGCCTGCCAAGATAGACGGACTGACGGGCGGATGCGAGGGCATTCCCGTGCCTATGGTGCAATTCATGCAGCTTACGAAGAAACCTATCGTGATGTATTTCGGCGACTACATACCCGAGACACCGAGCAAGAACCTCGGTGATGAGAACTGGCGCGTGCGCCTGCAAATGGGGCGTAAGTTCGTTGAATGTATTAATCGTCACGGCGGAAACGCAACGCTCGTGGAGCTTCCCAAGATAGGCATTCGAGGCAATACGCATTTCCTGATGCAAGACCTCAACAACAACGTGCTTGCTGACCTCTTCGCCGAATGGCTGCATAAGAACCGGTTGGACGTGAAATAACGTTTCCACAAAATAAAAAAATTACTATCATTGTACTCGCAGAGTGGAGGTCTTTTTGTCGTACAGACAAGAGAAAAAGATTTCAGACAGTCTTATTATTCGAGAAAAACACTCTGGATTGGATACTTCAACAAGTAAATATGGTTCTCTAAAAATCTTTTTTAGGGAACCAATAATAAAGTTGTCAATACACTTAAGGTATTCACAACGAATTAAACAAACAGTTTAAATTCATCGAACTTATACTGACTTCTCCCCTAAATTTACAGCAAGTTACGACATTAAACCATAAAATAGGGCAAACAGGATGTTTATCTAACGCCATTGGATATACGATATAACACGAATAGATTATACGTATATTCCTGCATTTCGCAGTTGTCGGGAAGACATACTCTCCCATCTACCGATATCATCTTCTAAATCCGGATTTAAATAAGGAAAGGCATATAAGAAGTTTCTATACTGCCTCCTCGTGCGAAATAATACATTTTCCACACACCTACTACCCATTCGCACCACCTATCCATATCCTACTCGACTTTTATTTTTTCCCTCCGTTCCATTTCATCATCATCTTCAGGGGGCAGTTCCATGCCTTCTTGTTCCTCTTCTTCCATTACCTGCGGCTTACAGATACCGCAAAAGCGATGTTTACGCGCTTGCTCATACACCCCGTCGCAGTTGGTCATGATAATGTAAGTCTACGAAGTTCGCCCCCAATCGCCCGTGTCTAAAAAACGCTCATACTTGTTTTGCATAACGTATTCAGAGCGGGCATAACAGCAAAATATGCGAGCCTTCTCGTCAAGATCAAACTTATCGGGGTTATTTCCGGCCTCATCTTGCAGCATTTGACAAACAAGTAAGCCGAAAACGTTGTAATAAAAGCTGCTGCACCCCTACATGCTGTTCTCGATAGTGTTGATGAGCAACGGCAATACAACCGGCTTTCCTTTATCGTTGCGCCGGAAGATATGCCGGAAAAACGTATTGCCTTCATCTTTCTCACGCTCGAAAAGCCATTGGTTAAGCTGCAGACTATCATACTAATCGTAACAGTCTATCAGTTTCTCAAGCATTCTGCTGCCGCAGTAAAATATTCCCCTGCAATCGGCAGATTTACAGTTTTCCGACGATGCCAACACCTTGAAGGTCCGCAAACTCATGGGGCTCATCGGCTTCTGCCTTATCAACAAGAAAACGACTCTACCCGAAAAGTACAAACGGCAGCAAGGGCACGCACATATAAAAAGACCGTATTGAAACCGCAATAACCCGACACGGTGACGATGAAAGGGCAGACTACATTCAGGAACAGCGATGGAAAACGCAGCGATATCATCGATAAACCCCGCCAAGCTGTATGCTCCGATCGCAATAGTCGGCAAAAGATAAACATGCCTATATATTAAATAATGTGGGAATGAAAATAATATTCTGCAAAAAATTAGTAACTTTGCAAACGTATGCATCTATTTGCAAGATAAATGAGGATTATCGACATCATTAACAAAGATACAGACAAAAGGCGGTTTTCTTTCGAAGTACTCCCCCCGATCAAGGGCAATGGAACGGGTAGCTTGTTTTCTACCATCGATAAATTGAAAGGGTATGATCCGCTTTTCATCAATATAACGACGCATCATAGCGAATTTGTTTATAAAGAACTGCCCAACGGACAGTTCGAACGGCAGCGCATACGTCGCCGGCCGGGCACGGTTGCCATCGCTTCTGCCATACAGACCAAGTACAACATACCCATGATACCGCACGTGATATGCAGCGGTGTCACCACAGAAGAGATTGAATACGAACTGCTCGACCTGCAATTTTTGAATATAGAGAACGTGCTGCTCTTGCGTGGAGACAAGGCCAAAGAAGACAACCACTTCGTTCCGACACATGGAGGGCATGCACATACCACCGATTTGATTAAGCAAGTGAACCGTTTCAACGAGGGTTTCTTCATAGACGGCACGCCGATGAAGCACCCGGGAATACCCTTCAATTATGGGGTGGCATGCTATCCGGAGAAGCACGAAGAGGCACCCAATATCGAAATGGATATGGAATACCTGAAGAAAAAGCAAGACTTAGGAGCACAATATGCCGTAACCCAGTTGTTTTACGATAACAAGAAGTATTTCGATTTCGTAGAGAAAGCACGCACGATGGGCATCACTATTCCCATTATTCCGGGCATTAAACCGTTTGCCAAGTTATCTCAACTCTCGATAGTGCCCGAAACTTTCCATTGCGACCTGCCGCAGGAGCTTGCCAACGAGGTGGTGAAATGCAAGACAGACGAAGATGCGAAGACGCTCGGCATAGAATGGAGCACCCATCAATGCAAGGAACTCTATGCCAAGGGCGTGGGAATTATTCATTTCTATACTGTATCTGCCACAGATGCAGTTAAGGAAATAGTAAGCAAGATTATGTAATGAAATTCAACGAAGTAATAGGTCAAGAAGAGGCTAAGCAGCGTTTATTGCAGTTGGTGCACGAACATCGGGTGCCTCATGCCATGATGTTCTGCGGTCCTGACGGCTGCGGAAAGCTGCCGCTTGCATTAGCTTTCGCCTCATTTCTGTTGGGAGAACGCGAAGACGACAGCTCCATAGGCAATGCAGAGGCCATGCTTCGCAGGTGGGAACACCCCGACTTGCACTTCTCTTACCCCGTGATACGTCCCGCAGGAACTTCTGCCGACCATAAAATGGTAAGCGACGACTTTGCCCGTGAGTGGCATGCACTGCTTGCCGAAGGCCCTTACATTACGATAGACCAATGGCTTGATGCGATGAAAGCCGCCAATCAGCAGGCACAGATATACGCAGCCGAAAGCGATGAACTGACACGCAAGCTAAGTTTGAAGTCGAGTCAGGGCGGCTATAAGGTCAGTCTGATATGGCTGCCCGAACGAATGAATGCCGAATGTGCCAACAAACTGCTGAAACTATTAGAGGAACCGCCGCTGCAAACTGTATTCATCATGGTGTGCGAAGAGCCCGAGAAGCTGTTGGATACCATCAGAAGTCGCGTGCAACGTATCGACATGAAGCGTATCGGCAACGAAGATATCGAGCGCGCACTCATAGAACAACGGGGCATAGAGCAAGAAACTGCCCGCAGAATAGCACGCGTGGCCAACGGCAGCTGGCTGAAAGCGCTCGAAACACTCGATACGGGTAACGAGAACAGAATGTTCTTGGATATGTTCATCATGCTCATGCGACTGTCGTACATGCGCAATATAAAGGATTTGAAGAAATGGAGCGACACCGTTGCAACATACGGACGCGAGAAACAAAAGCGCATGCTCGACTATTTCGGCAGGATGATTCGCGAGAATTTCGTCTATAACTTCAAGACTCCAGAGCTGAATTATATGACGCAAGAGGAGGAAAACTTCTCAAGAAACTTTGCCAGATTTATCAACGAGAGCAACGTTATAGACATTGCGGAAGAATTGCAGAAATGCAAAAGAGACATCACACAGAACGGAAATGCCAAGATCGTATTCTTCGATTTGGCACTGAAAATGATCGTTCTGCTTATCAGAAAATAATACCGAGTAGCAGGTGCCCCGCAGATAAACGGACAGCACTGCACCGACAATATATATACAACTATGGATTATAAAGACATGAAATTTAAGATATTCCGAGGTTGCGACCGAGGATTATGCCACTGCGCATGCGGACGCCAGAATATGCAGCTGAACACATACGACTGGCTTGCCGATGTTCCGGGCAATACACTGACGACAGACCTTGTAGAAGTTCAATTCAAAAATACCCGTAAGGGGTACTATCATAACGTAAACGGACTGGACTTAAAGAAAGGAGATGTCGTTGCAGTAGAGGCCAGTCCCGGGCACGACATCGGTGTGGTAACACTAACGGGGGCGCTGGTAAAACTTCAAATCAAGAAAGCCAATCTGAAGTCTCCCGACGAAATCAAGCGCATATACCGCGTTGCCAAGCAAGTGGATATGGACAAATACAAGGAAGCCAAAAGCCGAGAACATGCCACAATGATACAGAGCAGGCAGATTGCAAAAGACCTCGGACTGAAGATGAAGATAGGAGACGTGGAGTATCAAGGTGATGGCAACAAGGCCATATTCTACTACATCGCAGACGAACGCGTAGACTTCAGGCAGTTGATCAAAGTGCTTGCCGAGACTTTCCATGTAAGAATAGAGATGAAGCAGATCGGTGCACGACAGGAAGCAGGGCGTATCGGCGGCACAGGCCCGTGCGGACGAGAGCTATGTTGCGCCACTTGGATGAAGAATTTCGTAAGCGTGAGCACCAATGCAGCCCGCATTCAAGACCTTTCAATGAACCCGCAAAAGCTGGCAGGCATGTGTGCAAAGCTGAAATGCTGCCTTAACTACGAGATCGACGATTATGTGGAAGCAAGCCGCAAGCTGCCGAGTAAGGAAATACAACTACAGACCAAAGACGCCGACTACTACTTCTTCAAGGCCGACATCTTATCGGGCACGGTTACATATTCCACAGACAAGAACCTCGCAGCCAATCTCGAAACCATCTCTGTGGCACGTGCACGCGAAATCATTGAACTGAACAAAACCGGCGAAAAGCCCCTCTCGCTGCTTGCAGATGGCGAGAAGAAAGCGCCGTCTAAACCTATAGACTTACTTGCCGGTGCAGATATCAGTCGTTTCGATAAAAACAAGAAGCGGAAAAACAATGTCAGATCGCAGGAACATCAGGAACATCAATCTCGTAAGAATAACAATAATCGCCGACGAAATAACGTAAATCGCACTTCTAAACAGCAGCTACAAAGTGGCCAAACACCTGCCGGAAATACCGGAAAGCAACCATGAAAAGAGTCGATTTCACGATATTGACATTAATAATTCTCATAATTCTTTCGGCTTGCAATGAGAAGATAGCGTATGATAAATACAATCATACCCCTATTGCCGGATGGGAGAAGAACGACACATTGTCGTTCGACATATCACACATAGCGAAAGAAGGCAGATATCATTCCGATTTAGGATTACGTATTAACGGTGCCTATCCGTTCATGCGTTTATCGTTAATTGTAGAACAAACCGTGTATCCCGACAAAAGAGTAAAAATAGATACCATCAACTGCAGACTGATAGACGAGAATGGTATTGCCAAAGGACAAGGTGTAAATTACTATCAATACAACTTCCCTGTATCCGAACTCTATTTAAAGCAAGGCGACTCCATACACGTAAACATCCGCCACGATATGCAACGCGAAATACTACCCGGGATAAGTGACATCGGTTTTATGCTAACTGCGTACTAAATTACGCCCTGCATCTATTCTTAAAAAGATGAAAAGCAATAGTGTGAACCCCCAGAGAGAGGAGCCTCCGTAACTGAAGAATGGCAACGGAATACCGATAACAGGGGTAAGTCCAAGCACCATTCCTACATTAATGAACACATGGAATAAGAAAATACTGAGCACACAGTATCCATATATGCGCCCGAACTTGAACGGCTGCCGCTCGGCCAAGTGTATTAATCTTAATATCAATGCAAGGAATAGCAACAATACTCCAGCCGAACCAACAAAACCTTCTTCCTCTCCTACCGTACAGAAAATAAAGTCTGTATCTTGTTCCGGTACGAACTTGAGCTTGGTCTGTGTACCATTGAGAAAACCCTTTCCCTGCAGTCCGCCCGATCCGATGGCAATCTCACTTTGATGCACATTATATCCGGCCCCGCTAAGGTCTTCGTCTAAACCTAATAGAACATTGATACGAACACGTTGATGAGGCTCCATAACATCGTTAAGCACATAATCTGCCGAATAGAAAAATAGCAGAGAGCCTACCGCAAACATAGCAATATAGAAATAATTGATAAGCCGGGTACGCAAACCTTGGTAAAGTAAATAGACTAACAAAGCTATGCAGAGAAAGATTTGTACGTAAACAATATCGAAATGTATAACAAATTGCGAAAACAGAAAAGCAATGCATGTAATTCCGATACAATAAATAAGCATCTTAACTGTCTGTTTTTTATTTTTACAATATGTATATACCATTCCTGCCGTAAAGACCTGTACCAACAACATGACGATAAATTTTCCGACAGAAGTAGGTGTCTGCCCCAACATTACATCCTCATATTTTATACCGGCTACGAAATAAATAATCATGGCCACACCGGTAAATAGGATACTCCCGGGCATTCCTTCACGATAAAACATTAAGAAAAACGACAGATATACAAGTGCCGATCCTGTTTCTTTTTGCGCCACGATGAACAACATAGGCAGAATGACAATACCGATAGCCGTAGCAAAATGCTTCCATTGGTGTATATCGAACCTATAAGTACTCATAAATTTGGAAATAGCCAAGGCTGTTGCGAACTTTGCAAACTCTGCTGGTTGCAGACGCAACGGACCGAGAACAAGCCAAGAACGTGAACCTTTGATCTCGTGAGGATTGAAAATAGTGGCGAAAAGCAAAAGTAAAAACAAGATATAGATAACATAAGCGAAGATATCATAGAACCTGTCGTCGAGCATCAACAATACAAAACCCAAGCAAATCGACGTTCCTATCCATACTATCTGCATACCCGACCGCGTACTTAAACTGAAGATATCGGTATCTCCATACGTATAACTGGCACCACAGACACTGATCCATCCGAAGACGAGCAGTGCAAGATAGATGCCTACCGTCCACCAATCGAGCGAACGTAACACGCTATTATGTCTATCTGTTCCTCGGACCATAAGCAATTCTTCTTCTTTGGAAGTCTGTCGCACGCCTCTCACTCTCGGGCGACAACTTACCTTTAATATATTGTTCCATCATCAACGAGCCGATCGGAACGCCATAATCGGCACCGAACCCACCATTCTCAACATACACGGCAACAGCTATTTTAGGCTTATCCATTGGGGCAAATCCCATAAAGACAGAGTGATCTTGCCCACGGTTTTGCGCCGTACCAGTCTTCCCGCATACGAGATAATCCGATCTATTGGCCGCCCTGCAAGTTCCTTTGATAACAGAAGAGCGCATACCTGCCACAACATAATCGTATGCACGGCGGCTGGCCTTAGTATAATGACGGCGGGTAAAGAGCGTATCGAGCGGTTCTCCTTTCACTTTACGCACCACATGAGGAACATAGAAATATCCCCTATTGGCAATAGTTGCACCCAAATTAGCAATTTGAAGCGGTGTAAGGTTTACTTCTCCCTGTCCGATAGCTATACTGATTACAGTAAGTCCGTTCCATGAGCCTTTATATGCTTGGTCGTAGAAAGACGCATTAGGTATCAAACCTCGCTTTTCTCCCGGCAAATCGATACCGAGTTTATACCCGAATCCCATACTTACCATGTAGTCGCGCCATAGGTTCATGGCATCTTGCACATGGGGATATTTACGACGATTGCCCATCATATAGTACAATCCCCAACAGAAATAAGCATTACACGATGTACTTATCGCATCCACCAAGGCCAAGGGCGAGACATGCCCATGACATCCTACATGCAGTCCTTTATAATAGAAACCACGATGGCAAGTAAACATGGTATGAGGAGTAATAATGCCTTCGGTCATATAAGTAAGCGCCTGAGAGGTTTTAAAGGTTGAACCGGGAGGATATTGTCCCATTATACTTCGGTTCAATAAAGGCTTCCACACATTACGCGACAAAGCAATATGATTTTTCCCACGGTTGCGCCCTACCATTACACGTGGGTTGTAAGTAGGCGACGACACCATACAAAGCACTTCACCGGTAGAAGGTTCTATAGCTACAATGCTGCCAATCTTGCCTTGCATGAGCCTCTCTCCAAGCGCTTGCAGCCGTAAATCGATGCTAAGTATAAGGTCTTTTCCGGGTACGGGCTTACGATCGAACTTACCATTCTGGTAACTACCCTGAATACGCCCATGGGCATCACGAAGTAAAACCTGCACACCTTTCTCTCCACGCAGTTGTTTTTCGTAAAAACGTTCTACTCCCATCTTCCCTATATAGTCGCCGGGCTGATAATATTCATCGTCTTCAATATCGCTTGGCGACACTTCCGCCACATCACCAAGTACATGTGCCGCAAATGGATATTGATACTGACGGATGCTTCGCTTCTGTACATAAAACCCGGGAAAGCGAAACATCTTTTCTCGAAATACACTGAACTCTTTGTCCGATAGCTGGCTCATGAACATTTGTTGTGTAAATCGCGAATATCCGGGGTTCTTGTTACGGTCCTTGATATCATTCATGCGCTGGATAAAGAATTGTTTTGTAATACCGAGAGCGGTACAAAACTCGGTGGTATCGAGCCTCCCACTCTCCTCACTCATCACAACCATTATATCATAAGCAGGCTGGTTGTACACCATCAACCGACCGTGCCGGTCAGTCATAATACCACGCGATGGAAATTCGATCTTTTTCAGAAAAGCATTACTGTCGGCATTTTTCTTGTAATCATCACTCAGAAGTTGGAGCGTGAACAGGCGGACGATGTAGACGATAACAATTGCCAGCGCCACACCACCTATCACAAAGCGACGATTTCCAAGATCAAAATCTTTCATTCAATACAAAGCTAACTACCCCTTACGCAAGTTTTCTATAACCAAGATTATGGCTACAGTAATCGCCGTGCTACCGCCTACGCCCTCAAGCCATTGTATCCAATTGAAAAAATTGAATGTTTCGAATGTAAGGAACACCGTACAATAAAGTAATACAACGATAATTGTGTAATATATAAAGTTGCCCACACCCAACGTATTCATTGAAGGTTGCAGGTCGTCAGGACTATCACGCTGCACAAAGAGCATCAATATATATGGTTGAAGCAATCCGAGCAGAGTCAACGAAGCTGCTGCCACCCCCGGGGTATTGGAAAAAATATCTATACAAAGTCCAATAGTAAATCCCCATACGAGAATTCCCCACCGTGGATAGTTTCTGCGAAAAAGAAGCATGATATATACATACAACATCGGCGTAGCACAATCGAAGAGATGTATCCTATTGAGAACCAGCACTTGAGTCAATAAGAGAAGGATAAAAAACAATAGCTTTCGAAACTGTTCCATAATCGTAACTCCCTAATTTTCTTTCGCCTTAATCGAATCTTGAGCAGCACGCAACAGATCAATACGCTCCTGCATTTCCGTATTATCTATAACACAAACATCACGCAATCGCCCGAAATTCGTCGATAGTTCGATATTCAAACGATAAGACAACCCGTCGGCAGAATTATACACATGCATAATCTTTCCGACCAAAATACCCGGAGGAAATACAGACGAATAGCCACTGGTTACGATTTGGTCGTAGAGTTTAAAGTGCGCATGCCGCGGAATATCATCGACAAAAGCCCTTTCAGAACTCCCGCCTGTCCAGTGTAAGTAGCCGAAATAGCCACGATCTTTAATCGTGCAGCTAATATTCGACTGAGAATTAAGTACCGGTATAATTACAGAATAATGAGTCGACACGAGATAAACGATACCCACAACACCCGTACCGCATGCAACTCCCATGTCTTTCTTTACTCCATCGGCCGCTCCTTTATCTATCGTGATCAGATTGTCCTTATCTCTAAGTGTATTACTTATAACCTTTGCATCAATCAGACGATACCCCTGAAAGGCTTTTACATCAGTCCTATCCGTACGAAATTCGGCAGAGTCTTTCGTTATGGCGAGCAACTTTTCCGACAACATGTTGACCTGACGCTCCAAATACAGATTACGTTGGGTTAATTCCTGATTAACCGAAGAAAGCGAGAAGAGCGCCTCTATCTGCGAATCCCACTCATAAACCTTCCCTGCAACTACATTAGCCGATGAAAACCACACACTGCCTTGATAGCTATTGTATCGAAACAACAGCACAAGACTGGCTACCTCAAGTACAATAAATACGAACCAATGATTATACTTTGCAAGAAATGCTAAAAGATTTCGCATGGCATACCTAACGCATCAAGAAAGAGAAACGGTCTACATTCTTCAATGCAATGCCGGCACCTTTTGCTACACTATGCAATGGATCTTCTGCAATATGGAACGGAATGTTAATCTTGTCGGTAAGTCGCCTATCAAGTCCGCGAAGCAAAGCACCGCCACCACTCAGATATATACCATTCTTTACGATATCAGCATAAAGTTCCGGAGGTGTATTCTCTAATGCACTCAACACCGCATTCTCTATTTTAGCTACGGTTTTATCAAGACAATGGGCAATTTCCTGATAACAAACAGGAACTTCCATAGGCAATGCAGTGATGCGGTTCGGCCCATGCACGATATAATCTTCGGGGGCCTCTTCTCCTAAATCGGTCAATGCAGAACCCACATGTATCTTGATCCGTTCAGCCATACGTTCACTTACCTTCACATTATGCTGTCGACTCATGTATTCCTGAATATCTGCTGTAAGGTCGTCACCGGCAATGCGAATGGAATTGTTGCTCACAATACCACCCAAAGAAATCACTGCAATCTCGGTACTGCCACCGCCTATATCAACAATCATATTGCCTTCAGGCGCTTCAACGTCTATACCGATACCGATAGCTGCTGCCATAGGCTCAAATATAAGGTAAACATCGCGACCTTCGGCATGCTCTGCAGAATCACGAACAGCACGTAGTTCCACCTCAGTACTACCCGATGGTACCCCGATTACCATACGAAGAGATGAAGGAAATAGCCGGCTTCCGCTGTGAACCATCTTAATTAGTCCGCGCATCATTTGCTCGCAAGCAGTAAAGTCAGCAATAACACCGTCACGTAACGGCCGAATGGTACGAATATTGTCATGAGTCTTCTCATACATCATCTTAGCCTTCTCGCCCACAGCAATCATTTTATCCGTACGACGGTCAAGTGCAACCACCGATGGCTCGTCTACTACGATTTTATCATCGCTGATAATAATTGTATTTGCCGTACCGAGGTCCATTGCAATTTCCTGAATGAAAGAAAAAAATCCCATCTTTTAAATTTTATTTGTTTAGTTGTTAGCTGGGAATAAAAAATGCTGATTACTCTTACAGAAACACACGCTTCTATCAAGAAACATTCACATTATCGCAAATAAATAACCATAATTCATTATTCCACAATCATTATTTCATAATTTATTTAGCAAACCAAGCATGAATGGCCGTATCGTAATGGCTGCTTATGCCAAAAGCCCTGCCGGCAAAAAGTTTACGTTCTTCAAGCGTGGTTTGTGCACCGTTCTTATTCAGAATATCAAACAGCATGCCGTATTCAGCCCTACTGGGCACAATAACTACATCTTTAAAATTCTTAGCTCCTGCACGTATCAACGATATTCCTCCGATATCTATTTTCTCTATAATATCGGCATCTGGAGCTCCACTTTCTACCGTTTGCTCGAAAGGATAAAGATCTACTATCACAAGGTCTATGGCTGGAATGTCATATTGCTCCATCTGCTTACGGTCGACTTCATTATCACGACGTGCAAGAATTCCCCCGAATATCTTCGGATGCAACGTTTTAACACGACCACCAAGGATGGAAGGATAAGAAGTAACACTTTCTACTGTCTGACATTCATAGCCCAAAGACTCAACAAACTGTTGTGTTCCCCCCGTAGAAAGAAATTTTACCCCTTCATCATGTAACTTAGCAAGCAACCTTTCCAGCCCGTCTTTGTGAAAGACCGATATCAGTGCTGTCTTTATTTTCTTTATTTCAGCCATAAATGCGCACTTTATAATTTCAGTTTGCAAAGTTACTAAAAACACTTGAATAAGGCACTTGATAAGCTAAAAAAATGCTCTGTTTGAAACAATTTATAACACACCCTTAACGATTATTCCCAAACACCGCATATATTTCCATGGAATACCGACCATATTTATATTTCTTAAAGCATTTACATATTATTTTTATCTACATCAAATAGGCATTATATTCATATAATCTTTTGTATAATAGAAAAATAATTCGTACTTTTGCGATATATTTATTTTTAATAAAATCTAATTACAATTTCTAACCAATGCATCTTAAATGAAAACAAAATTACTCATTGCGGTATTGGTTCTTTGTCAGTTTACTGCATTTGCAAAACCGATTACAAAGGAACAAGCCAAACAAAAAGCAAAAACTTTCCTCACCTCAACTACAGCTAATGGCATGAGAAAAGGCAAAGCAAAAGGAACATCTTCACAGTTAACTGCCGTTATGGAAGATCCCAATTTCTATGTTTTTAATGTCGGAACCGATAATGGCTACGTGGTTGTTTCGGGAAGTGACCGTACACAAGCCATATTGGGCTACACTGATGCGGGGGCAATCGATGCCGGAAACATTCCTGATCCGATGAAAGAATGGTTCAAAGAACTATCTACAGCTGTAGCAATGATGGAAAGCGGACAAACTGCAGGTAAGAAAAAGGTTTCACAAGCCAAAGCATCATCAACCAGATCGATAACGAAGAACGTTATTCCTATACTCGTGCAATGCCGGTGGAACCAAGGAGAGCCCTATAATCTCGACTGTCCTGAGTATAAAAGCAAGAACGGTAATAAAGGTAGATGCGCCACCGGATGCGTAGCAACAGCCATGGCACAGATTCTCGGCTATTGGAGAACCCCTGTAACAACTGTTCCCCGAATCCCTTCCTACAAATATCTTTATGAAGATTCTCTTTATACACTCGACGCTCTTCCACCGGTAACATTCGATTGGGAGCATATTACAGATATCTATGATGACAATTCCTCTGCAGAAAGTAAGAAGGCCATCAGCCAATTGATGCGCTATGTTGGGCAATCCGTACATATGAGTTACGGCCCTTCTTCGGGAGCAGGCATAGGACATATCGCCACAGCATTCATCAAATATTTCGGTTTCGATCCTAATCTGCATTATGAGTCGCACAGCAGCTATTCCTACCAAGAGTGGGAAGACCTAATTTATTCAGAACTTGCAGCGGGGCGTCCATTAGCGATGAATGCCAATACTTCCGAAGGAGGAGGCGGACATGAATTCGTTTTAGATGGCTACGACGGCAACGGCTACTACCATATAAATTGGGGATGGGGAGGCCTCGACGATGGCTATTTCTTGCTTACAGTCATGTCACCCGGGCAACAAGGAATCGGTGGCAGCTCGAGTGCCGACGGATACTCTATGGGACAAGGAATCGTTGTAGGTATTAAACCGGCTGAAAGCGGTGCCGTAGCAGACGAGGAGGTGCCACGTATCAGTATCTTCGACCTGCGATTGGATAATACAACATATACGCGAAAGTCTGCAAAAAGCTACTTTACACCAAAAATAACCTATGCCGCCGGCACAAGTATGCGAGAGAGCTATATTTTCGATACAACGTTCACATTATACGACACCAAGGGAAATATTGTGAAAGAGAACATCGGAATGGAATCCGGTTTCAACCTTTCACCGGGCACATATTGGCCCACCCGATCCATTACGACTTTGTTCGGGCCGGGCCTCCCCGACGGTACATATTACATAAAAGGGCGTAGTCGTAAACACGGAACGGATGATTGGGTGGAAGATAAATACTTCAACACCAACTACATCATTGCCGAAATCAAGAACGAAACTGAACTTACACTTACTATTTTCCCAATATTCAATCTAAAGGTAAACTCTTTAGACCTGATAGGCAATAGCAGCGTGGGCACAGAACAGAAAGTTAAGGTGAATATCACCAACAACGCCAGCGAATACTACAACGAGATGTACCTGATAGAAGACGATAAATGGATATCGGGAAACTGTGTAAACCTGCCTGCAGGCAAGACCACAGAGGTGTTCTTTAAATACACGCCCAAAACAGCCGGCCAACATACGCTCGCACTTTCAAGGTCAAAACAAAAGGAAGATATCTTCTATACTACCACAAAGACCATTACCAAAGCTACTAAAGGTAACCTCGCCATTGTGATGACACCGCTCTCGTATGTGGAAAGTTCCACAAATCCGAGTACTATCTATGGCAACCAAATGAACATGCAGGTAAGGGTATTCAATAAAGACAGCATTCCTTACATCGGAAACATTAAGGTTGCGCCATGGGAACTTGCCGGAAGTTATTACTGGATCAGAGGAGAGTTAACCCAAGCCATTAATCTTGAGGCCGGTAGAGATACCACCCTTGTGTTCGAAATCAAGAACTTGAACATCGGAAGTACCTATAAATTCCACACTAACAGCGACAACAGCGGTTCTGCAAATTGCGGCGACTTCTGCGTAAGGACAGGTATTCAGTATTGGACAAGCGATGGTATAAAGCATGGAGCTAAGAACCAATCGGGCTTCTCTGTAACAAAAGATATGGTAGCTGTCGATATTCCGGGCAAAAGCACACCGGTTACGATATCCATTGGCGACGAATACAACAAAAATCTCATTGTATATTATGAAGAAAATGCAAACGTCAGCAAACGCGTATTAACGATTATGAAAAAGAAGGTCAATAATATAGTCTTCGGAAACGAAGCCGAAAAAATTGTGATCGACGATACATACGATCTTTGTGTCCCCAAATCGTTTACGGCAAAACAGATATCTTATGCCCATAAAGTGGGAAATATAGACACTAACCATGGTTGGAGCACCATCGTCCTGCCATTTGCGCCACAGACAATAGAGGCCGGTGGTAAAGCTATAGACTGGTTCCGCAACGCCACAGACACAGGAAAAGAACTCGTATTGAAAGAATTCAGTTCGGCCGAAGATAATCACGTATATTTCAATTTTGCCGATAAACTGAATGCAAACCGTCCATATATGGTTGCTTATGCGGGTACTCAAAACGGCAAGATATTCAACCACAGCGGACAGACAATTACTTTCAGCGCAACAGACGCAATGGTCGTGGCCGCAGAACGGATATCTACTTACAGCACTGATTATAAATATATGGGGACGATAATCGCCGACACACTGGATAATGCATATACGCTCGATGCCGATGGGCGGCAGTTTACGGCTGTAAGCAAGGCCACCATCGCTCCTTTCCATGCATACTTCGTAGCTAACAATCAGGATGCAGCTACTGCAAAAGCGCTGATTATCGGCGACGAAACAACAGCTACAGGCATTACCGACATCAAGACCGACAGACAAGACAAAGAGATGAATCTGTATAACGCAAACGGCATAAAAGTTACCGTAGCAACAGAATACAACATTACCACTGTTCTGAAATCGCTGCCCAAAGGTATTTATATATTCAACGGTAAGAAATACGCCAAATAAAAACTTGCAATATTTTTCACAAACAATTCTTCGTGGAGTCTCGCATCGTTGCGAGACTCCCTTTTTCATATCTGTTTTTACACCGCAAAAACAGCAACAAAGCAAATCTCAATAACGATTAACTAATCTTTCTTTCCTCATATATACTTGTTACTCCATACCTCTAAAAGCTATAGGTAATATTTCTAATACCATTATGTCATCCATCCGTTTCACCTATTCATAACTATCGGACAAAAGACAGTTGCCATCATATACTTTTAGTTATAAGGCACAGCACAAAAACATGAGGAAATAATAGGAGAAAACCATTAAGGATAAGACATAAAAAACTGCCGATTGTATGTGCAAGACATACAAATCGGCAGATAAATACGAATGCCCGCTGCCTATCGGGCAGCTTTTACATTACTCACGATTTCCTCAAACGTTATTCAACCGTCCAACCGGTATTCTGAACAAGATTGCGGTCGCGGTTTATATCCATTTGTGGTATCGGGAAGAACGACATACGTTTGGTATAGATACGGTGCTGTACTTTCAGACGTTTATAGAAATTCAACTGATTACTTTGCTCCGTTGAACTTCCTACGTTGTTCACATTAAAACCGAGCATGTCGCCACCTTCTCCGCCTTGATGATACGAAGGATATATCCAACCATCGCCCTGCTCCATGTCAGCAACACCCCAACGACGCACATCGAAGTAATGTTTGCTTTCGAAAGCAAGCTCAATCAACCGCTCACGATAGATTACCTTACGAATGAAATCTTTATCGTAAGACTCCAATTCCACACGGCTCTTCCCACGCACATCAAGTGCCGTTTGGTCTTCGGCATTAAGGCCTTTATACTCAGGTATGCCTGCACGGCTGCGTATCAAGTTCACATAATGCAAAGCTGTGGCCACATCGCCGAGCTCATTGCAAGCTTCAGCATAGTTCAGATAAACTTCCGACAGACGTAGCTTTACACTGTAAGGCACACTCTGACGCGATCCTTGATCAACATAGAGTTTGCGCGCTATTACTCCAAAGACAGGATGATCGTGCCCGTTCTTCGCCGGACCAGAATTACCATTAAGCGACATATCCGTATAATAGGTCTTTGAAGCATCGAAATCCCAACGTCGGTTTTGAAAAGTGAACGCAACATAAAACCTCGGTTCGCGGTTGTAGAACTGCTTCATTACCCTATTATCGCTCGAAGGCGTAAAGTATGTATAGCCCGAGAACTGATCCTTGTAAGATAAAGTGCTGAGCATAGTGCGCACGCTGCTTGCAGTCGGGTTATCCACATCGTAAGTAAAATAATCGCTATCATCATCTATACGAAGACCATTTTTCGTAAAGAAGAGGTCTATCGTTTGCAAAGGCACCGAAAGAGCACCCGCTCCAGATTGCGCATTTGTAACACCGCTATGCTTCGGACACATTTCATAATAAATACGGTTATTGGGTACCGTACGGAAGAATATCTGTTCTTCATTATCCGGTCTACCGAGACAAGAATAAAAACAAGAGTTATAAGGATCGGAAAGTTTAACATCTGTCACGCGTTTTCCCGTTACATCGCGATAAACCAACTGGAACTTACCGCTGTCGATTATCTTCTTTGCAGCGTCGCGGGCATCCTCCCATTTCTTCATATCCTCACCCTGAGGGAATAACAATGTGCCATCGGTATTTTTCAAATCCTTGTAATAAGGATCTCCATTGAACAACATACTTGCCCGGAACATATAAACCTCGGCAAGAATTCCTTCGGCCGCCTCTTGCGTAAGGTTGCCTGCAAATTGGTCATCGAACGCGCCTGCCTCATTGAACTGAGATATAAGATTGCCGCCATTGATAGCTGTTTTCAGTTCCGATGTAATGTAATTAAAACACGAATCTACCGTACAGCGCGAAAGCATCATATCACCTAAAGGATCGTCGATGGTGTACACACGGTCTCCAACAATAGGTACCGGCCCGAAAAGCCTCATAAGATTAAAATAAAAATAAGCGCGCAACGCTCTTACTTCTGCCTTTGTCCATGCCTTTTCCTTATCGCTCATCGGCGTACAACGGTCTATCTCGGCCAAATATATATTTGCCTTTTGAATAGCACGATAATAGGCTGTCCACTGTTGGCGTACATATCCGGTCGAAGGATAGAGAGTACCCAAGATGATATTGTTGGACTGGCACTGCGACCAAGGCAAGTATCCTTCATTGCAAGCTACCGTCCACACGCCCTCCGTAGAGTATTGCGTATAGTTATCCATATTCGTATTGTCAGGAATATAAGAATATATATTGGTCAACCATTGCAAGGACAATCCGCGATTGGTAAATACGTCGTTAATATCGATCACATCGCTCGGCACCGTATCGAAATAGTCTTCACACGATGTAAAAGCAATAGCCGTAAAAGCTAAAAATAATATACTAAAAATATTTCTTTTCATAATTTACATGATTTCTTAGCCATTAAATATTGAAATTAACGCCGACAGAGAATGTCCTGACATTCGGATAAGATATACCGTTATCAGTATTAAGCTCCGGATCCCACAGCTTAAACTTACTGAAAGTAAATACATTCTCGCCCATGATATAGAAACGGCCGCCCTTGAGTATACCGTTACGTTCCCATGCCTTAGGGAAATAATATGAGATGGTGAACTGTTTCAGACGCATAAAGCTTACATCGCGCTGCCACCAAGTACTTGTAACAAAGTTGTTGGTATTCGATGCGTCTTTCTCACCCCATGCCAAACGCGGATAAAACACATCGGTCTTGGTCGGATTATTAGAGTTCCAACGATCGGTAATATTAGAATAAAGGGTTCCACCTCCCGTAGAACTCCGGAACGGACGTATACCATTCCCTTGAAGTTCGCGGTCTGCATCGGCCACACCTTGGAAAAGAACACCCACGCCGATATTCTTATAACGAATATCTCCTCCGAAGCCGTAATAGATACGGGGAATATCACCTCGCCCTATACATGTCATATCGTTTTCGTCGATGTGTTTATCACCGTTCAAATCTTTATACATAATATCTCCCGGTTTTACCAGTTCTCCCGGATGAGTTTCACCGAACTGTGTAATACCACGCTGAGTAATCTGTTCGGTACTGGTATACAGGCCTTCTGCAATGTATCCCCAACGGGCAAGCACATTGTGTCCACGGCGCTCCAACCACGGATATGCCGGCTCTGCTTCCGCGTTTTCAACGACTTTATCCGTATTTTCTGTTATGTTGCCACGCACGGATACGAAAAGGTCTTTACCGAACTGATGGCTATATTCCAACGCTATTTCATAACCTTTGTTCTTTACTATGCCGACATTAGCAGATGCCGTAGCGGCAAATCCTGCAAGAAGAGGCAAATTGTTGCGGTCTACAAAAATTTTTGTACGGCGCTCCTTGAATAAATCGAACACAAATGTAAGGTCGTCGTGCAGGAAATTGATTTCGATACCGAGGTCTTGCTTACGTATCTTCGACCACTGTGCTTGGAAACCGTATTTATTGTATCCTATGCCATCAGTGCCCCAATAAGAGCTGTAACCGCTCTTTCCAGTAATCTCGGTAAAGTAACCGAAGCGACCGTTTTGGCTATCATTACCCACCGTACCGTCAGAATAGCGCAGTTTCAAGAAAGAGATAACATGCGAAACCGGCTTCCACCACCCCTCATTAGATGGCACCCAACCGATAGCCCATGCAGGGAAAGTACCGAAACGATGTCCCTTTGCAAAGTTCTCCGAACCGGTATAACCAAGGTTGGCTTCTACAAAATAACGGTTATCATAGTCATAAGTCGCACGCGCAGAAAGGCTCTCCTGCTTATGAGGTAACGAGCCAATCAAGTCGCCATTGGCATCACGATAGTTTCTAATATTGAAAACAACAAGACCACTCACATTGTGACGTTTCGCAAATGTATGCTTATAGTCGAGTGCCGCTTCAAAATAGAATGTACGATACACCCACTTGTCGGATTTGAAAGACATGGTTGTATTGCCTTTGAATTCTTCTTGAAGCTTAATATTGCCATTCTCGTCATAAAGATTTCCGTCATCAAGCCATGTATCACCGGTAGTAGGGTCCTTTGAACCGCTCGGTTTCCACGTACTGTTATCTACGGAATAAGACAATGTTTGCGTTGCTCTCACATCGAAAGCAACAAGTGCTCTTGCCGTAAGTCCTTTGCTCCAATCCCAAAAACCGAGGTCTTGTGTAATCTTCAGGTTCGAGTTAACCTGCGTATTATACTGTGTTTGATAACCTCTACGGGTAAGCTCTACCCACGGATTATCAAGTTCACGCTGAACTTGCGAATACCCCGGGTTCTCTCCATTGGGATATTGCACCGGATAAATAACCGGATTTGTATTCATTGCCCTTGTATAAATATCATTAAGACTTCTATTCGGATAGTTTCCACTGGCAAAATAACCACTTACGCCGACATCGATATTTGTCATCTTCGTAGCCTTTAGATTAACGTTCGTCAAGAAGTTGTAACGATTATAGTCGATCTCGGTGCTGTAATCTTGCGTTGGATCGGTCTTCGTCAGGCCCTTCTCCTGATAATAAGAAAGCGAGATGTAGTAATTAGCATTCGGTGCCCCCCCCCGTATATTGAGATTTACGCGCCGGTTCCACCCATACTTATGATAGAGTTCTCTCATCCAATCTACATTAGGATATAGATATTTGTTAATTGAACGCTGGCTTTCCAGCTCTGCTCTCTGTTCAGAAGTAAGTTCAGGTGTAGGAAGTCCGTTGGCTACTTTCGTATTTGTTATATATTGTTGTGAGTAATATGCCTTTCCATAAGAATTATTATACGCCTCGTTCACAGCATTCATATATTCTATACCATCGGCAAGATCGGGTACTTTTGTTAGCTGTGTAATTCCTTGATATACATCGACAGAAAACTTTGGCTTACTTACAACACCCGGCTTTGTAGTAATTATTATAACTCCGTTACCGCCTCTCACTCCATATACTGCCGTAGAAGCTGCGTCTTTCAATACAGTTACCGACTGAATATCTTCTGGATCGAGGTTATTGAAACTACGTTCAATACCGTCGACAAGTATCAACGGTCCTTCATTACGGTTAGTAAGTGTAGAGATACCACGCACCCAAATATCGGAATCATCTTGCCCCGGAAGCCCCGTACGCTGCACAGAAACCACACCCGAAACGCGTCCAGCAAGAATAGAACTCAT
The DNA here is from genome assembly GCF_000185145.2 of Hoylesella oralis ATCC 33269. Classification (GTDB taxonomy): domain Bacteria; phylum Bacteroidota; class Bacteroidia; order Bacteroidales; family Bacteroidaceae; genus Prevotella; species Prevotella phocaeensis. The sequence goes on along the minus strand of NZ_GL833119.1, from coordinate 1,019,277 downwards.
ATTTGCAACCGGTGCCTTTACATGATCCATCTTCAATGACGACTGTGCACCAAGCACAGACACTTTCCTTGCTGTGGTATAACCTACAACCGTAACTTCGTCAAGTTTACTTACTTCATCTTTCAAAACAAAGTCTATCAATGTTCCTGTTACCTTTCGCTCCTCAGACTGGAAACCGATATATTCAGCAACAAGTATTGCTTTATCCGAAGAACACGCAATATTATAAATACCATTCACATCGGTAACGGTAACATTGTTCGTACCTTTTTCTTTTACAGAGACACCTATCAATGGATCACCATTAACGTCTTGTACACGGCCGGTGACCTTAATAGGCGCAGCAAAAGCAGGAATGGATACAAGTAATATTGCAATGAGCAACAAACCTTTCCATAATTTTTCTGTATTAGCTTTAAACATACAATAAAGGTATTAGTATCAATACCGCCGGAATATCCCGCACGGAATAATTCTATTAAATGTAAACGGTGGCCGAAGTTACCTCCGGTCACCTTATTTTTCAGTTTAGTTATTAACTATCTTATAAGACTTCATCGTACCATTGTTTACAATAGTAATGATATAGAGACCATGTCCCGGAAGAGCAAATATTGCTTTACCGCTGCTTACATTTACGGAACCTACTTGTTGTCCGGCAACATTCGTCACATAAACCTTAGCAGTTCCATCGATGCCTGCAACCGTAAGAACATTATCAGATGCAGATATGGCATAACCGGCCATAGTATCGTTTGTAATAATATCATTGATTCCTGTAGATATATTTCCGAATTTCTTCAATACCGGATAAGGATATTCTGCATCAGCAGGATCGATGCTCCAGATATCGGTAAAGTTCCAACCAAGGTCTGTATAGGTACTTGCAACTTTCAAGAGTGCAGCGTTCACTCTTGTTGCATCTTCTACATTTCCACCTTCGACGGTTATATTCTTCGTAGGCCATGCCAAAGCATTATCACCCTCTACATTAATCGTAGCATTATCATTGATAACATTGTTAGTAAAGTTAACTATTGCATTCGGTAAATTACCGGGGCCATTTCCTCCAATAAACGCACTGGCTGCGTGAGGAGAACCTTTACCAACGGATGCAAGATTACCAATAGATACGCAATTATTGATTTCAATTGTACAATTTCCCTTGTCTATCAAACCTATAATTCCGCCAACCCATCCGCGAGTGGTCACCGATGCAGAACCATTATAATAACTATTGGAAACATTAAGGCTGCCTATCGTACATCCAAAGAAACCTCCGACCTGACTGTAGCCTGTAACGTTGACATCTACATACGTATTGGTCACAGCAACACTATTACCATCGCCGGCAAGACCGGCAACATGATCGTTACCTATAACCGTTCCAGCAACAGCTACTTGGTCGACTGTACCGCTTAGCAATGTACCGGCGAGGATTCCTACATGGTTGCTGCTCGGAGCATTAATCGTTGCATTGACAAATGCAAGGTTCTTGATCGTTGCATTATTAGTATAACTGAAGAAACCAATTTCAGAACCTCCTGTTTCATTGATTGTCATATTCAAAATCTTATGACCGTCGCCATCTAACGTACCACTGAATTGTGCAGACTTACTACCGAGCGGATGGAACTCTACACCATTCATATCAATATCTGTAGTAAGCCTATAGTTTCCTGCCAAGTTTCTGGTAATCTTTTGAAAATCATCCACTGTCGAAATTTCAGTAACCGTACTGCTCTCTCCAATATAAACTCCAAAACTATCGTCACCAGATACTGTAAAATACGAGGCGAGACCATCTGCGAACAGAACTTTTACGGTTACATCGCCCGAGCCTTTAAAGTTTCCATTTTCATCTCCTGCGTAAAGGGCGACTTCTTCTTCTGAATAGGAAGCAAGTTCACTGCCTTGAGTAAGAGTAAAGTTGATGTCTTGTCCCCAAGATGCATGAACACATTTCAAACTGATTGCCTCAGAACCATCCTTATAAAGGATAGACTTATTCAACGGCATATCGAATATTGTTGTTGTAAGCGGAGCATTCATCCACTTTAATACTGGCAACATTTTTCCCTCTGTCCCGTCAAAATATTTCCAATTGTTATCGAAATCGAAACCGAGTCCTGTCAAGAAAGCTTTCGTTTTAGCCGTTTTATCAGCCACATTAGCTGCATTTGCAGAAGTTGCATCCGTCTGGTTTTCCATTACACCGGCATCGTTAGAATCGGAACCGATATACACAGTCTCCATTGCATAATTATTCTCCAACGTAACAGCACGGTTTGCAGGATTCGTAACCCTACGTATCATAGAGCCATAGATATGGGAAGCAGCAACCAAGTTGTTCCTAATCGTCGTCGTAGCTATGGTTTCTTTGCCTTCTGCATCATGCCCGGCAACATCAATCAAGCTAACGATACCGGTAACATTTCCTGAGCCTTTACACTCAACGATACCAGTAAAGATACAATGCTCGATAAGTCCGCCACGGGAAACTCCCACCAAACCGCCAGCCTGATAATACAGAGATACTACATGCGAATCCGAAATGCAGTTAGAAACAGTTCCGCCAACCATATTCGGATCGTCTTCAGACAGTCCTTCCACATTTCTTATCATACCGACAAGAGCACCTGTATGATCATGTCCTTCAATATATGAGTTAGCCACATAGCAGTTCTTAATAGTAGAGCCCTGAAGTTGTCCTACGATCGTACCTACGTCCTGATCGCCTCCTACTACATTTGCATTTTCGAAGCCAAGGTTCTGTATAGTTGCATTTTGAGCAACTTCGAAAAATCCTACACGACTCGTAGATTTTTTGATTGTCATGTTTTTAATAACATGACCCTGACCATCGAACGTTCCAGTGAACGCTCCTAACGGAGTCCAGTTTTCTCCTGCAAGGTCTATATCGTTCATCAACTTGTAATCACCGCCAAGGTTATTTGCCATTTCCTTTAAGTCTTCCACGGTAGAAAGGTTATAGTTCATGCTTTCTACATGGATATTCTGTGTAAAAGTGGCACCATTAGAGAAAGCATCCCCAGCTGTAGTATAAGTTACTACGGCATCGCCGAGGCCTACAAACTTCAAGTTCGTACCATCTACTACGACTGCATCGGTATTACTGCTTGTAAGGGTAACCGGTCTTTGCAATGCAGACATGGCTCTACTGCTATAAGTTTTGCCGATTACACACTTTGCCGGAAGCGAATTTACCGCAATACCGTCGCCATCAAGCGGATAAGTCATACCCGTAAGAACGGGATATACTCCATCCGCCAATATCCAAGTAGAAGTATTAAAGCCTATTCCCGTATAGGTAGAAGCTTTCTTTAAATCTTCTACACTCGTCAATGTGCCCTGAAAATCGCCTTCAAGAGTTGAGATATCAACCTTTTGTCCGGCACTGTAAATCACAGTCGAAGCCGAAGAAAGGTTATTCTCCGCAATATAGCTTCCACCATTGCTCCAACCGATAATACTGTGTACTTTGTTATTTGCCCCCGACAACATAACGGGAGCACCAACACTACCTTTCACATTGGCCGTGCCGCCATCTATTATACTGACAATGCCACCGGCACCATTGCTCGGTGCAGTAGCCGAGCCTAAGAATAGCACATTGGTAAAAACGGCACCGTTCGTCCATCCGGCGATGCCTCCACCCTGATGAGTAGTGCTGAACGCACCGGCTGTAGACATACAGTCGCTGATCGTTGTAAGGTCTCCGGCATCATCTCCAATACGAGCATCGCCCACTATACCACCAATATGATCGTAACCAACCAGAGTTCCAGAAGTGAAAACTTTCGTTATTTCTGTCGCACTTGCCTGTCCTGCCACAATTCCGGCCTGCTTGTTACCGAGGATATTCGCACCGGTAAAGCGTACATTTTGAATTGTAGCTCCCTTGGTAAACGCAAAGAAACCTACATTATCAGCTCCCGACTTAATCGTGAGCCCCTTGATAGTATGCCCACCTCCATCAAACATACCGGTAAACGGGGTACCGGAAGTACCTATGGGCACCCACTCTTCGCTCAGAGTAATATCGTTCGCAAGAACATAACTACCCGCCAAATCATCGGCTATAGCCTTCAAACCAGCCTCATCTGTGATCTGCGTCTGTGCATAGACACCCACCGAAGCCATCAAAGCAATTGCCATAACCAACGATTTCTTTAGTTTAAGTAATGTTTTAAACATAATTAATTGATTAATTGGTTAATAATAAAAAATAATAGATATAGAAACTAACTTCTTTATATTCGTATCACTTATCAAGTATTTCCGCCAACTGTATTTCATCATTCGACTGATCGCACCACAAAAAACAACTCAAAACTTATTGTTTGTTCGTTTCATAGGGCATTACATTTTAACTTATAGGGTTGGTAGTCGATTTAAAATCTTTATTCTGTATCAGTATATGTACTGCAAAGATAACACAAATGAAAGCAATAAGAGCTTATTTTCAAATTACCAAATGCTGTTTTTCTTTCTGTAAAATAGTCCGCACCTCGACAATTTCAGGTAGACTTGATTACAGTCGGTTTACATTATTCTCGGCAAAGATAAACCATTTTTTGCTAACAAACTATTTTTTTGCCAGAAAAAAAAGAAAAAATTAAAAGAAAAGTAAACATAGAATATTAAAATCATTGCATCTTTTATAAAAGGACATTCCATTAACTTACAATTGTCAAAGATTTATTTATGACAATATAATCAAACAGAATATTTCACAAAAAATACGGTTTCAAACCAAATATCTATTCCCAAAATAAATGGTGACTACTGTTTGTATTCAGATTTAAAACAAGCTACCGTCCGAGCATACCGGTTGCCAAAACTTCATAGTTCATAAAATAAAAATCCCTGCAAGCCTACAACTTACAGGGAAACTGTACTAAGTAGCGGGGGTGGGACCCGAACCCACGACCTCCGGATTATGAATCCGACGCTCTAACCAGCTGAGCTATCCCGCCATTTTTCTTGTTTTGCGGGTGCAAAGGTAATACAAACTTTCCGAATACACAAAAAATATTTATTATTTATTGTGCGCATCTTTATTTTTTGTTCTTTACTTTTTGAATACCAAAATAAATCTGTAAACTACAGAAAATATGCAAAATAATAGACCTAAAAGCTGAGTTTCACACGGCTTTTAAGCAATGAGCTCATCTTTATCAAGAATGTATGCCGATTACGAGCAGTAATTATCTATGTAAAATATCTTCTACATATATACATTATTAAGTTTCTATTACTTTCTTTTCATGCAGCCATAACGAAATAAAACTATTGATTACAAAGTGATTATATCGGCATTTAAGTTGATAGAATGTCAGCAAGATTTCGTATGAACACAATTTCTTGCAGTCATACACCTATTTGCTAATTGGTATACAACTATCATGTACCAGCAATAAAGCATAACTGAAGAAAATATATACCATAGTAACATGAAAGGAAAGTTTTATCGGAAGAATACTCAACATACAGTTTTCCATTGTATTTCTGTCATATCATCAGCATAAACAAAGTTATATTACCATGATAAACAACATTTTATAAGAGTACTGACAAATGGTAGCAAAAAACACATTTTCTTGTTTTCTATGTTCTTTTATCACAAACCGACATATTTACTAAGCGACCGGAAAGTATCTGCATATATAAATTAAAAGAGGTGAGGATAATATTCATCCGTAATAAAAAATACAAAAAAGAAGAATATCTGATATTTTTATGCTAATTTTGCATATCTGTTTACACCCTTGTGCAGAACAAATAAGGTTAACATGCTTCGGATCAAAAAATTAGATATATTCATTGCAAAACAATTCGGCTTGCTGTTCATAGGAACATTTTTCATCTGTCAATTCGTGCTGATGATGCAGTTTTTATGGAAATCTATCGACGAATTGGTAGGCAAGGGATTATCTATGGAAGTCATGGCACAGTTCTTTTGGTATGCCGGACTGATGTTAGTACCGCAGGCTTTGCCCCTTGCAATACTCCTATCTTCGCTGATTGCTTTCGGTAACTTGGGCGAAAGTAGCGAGCTTACGGCCATCAAGGCTGCCGGCATATCATTGATACAGGCTTTCAGATCACTGATTATCATTTCTATCATAATCAGTTTCAGTTCTTTTTACTTCCAAAATTACGTCGGCCCTACGGCAAATATGAAGATTGCACAGTTATGGATATCCATGAAACAAAAGAGTCCGGAACTCGCTATTCCCGAAGGTATATTCTACGATGGCATCCCCAACAGCAATCTTTACGTGCAAAAAAAAGACATGGAAACGGGTAAGCTTTACGGTATCATGATATATCGTATGACCGGAAGCTATGAAGATCAGGCCATAATCCTTGCCGATTCGGGCATGTTACAGTCCACTGCCGAGAAGAAGCATCTCGTGCTAACGCTTTGGAGTGGCGAGTGGTTCGAAAACATGCAAGCCGAAGAACTTGCTAACAGCGCATCCGTACCCTACCGAAGAGAAACATTCGTATCGAAAAAAATTATCCTCGATTACGACGGCGGGTTCAGTATGGCCGACGCCAATTCGCTCTCTAACAATGCCAGAGGCAAAAGTCTCAAGCAACTTTACCAAGGCATAGATTCATTAAGACAGGTATACGACAGCATCGGGAGGGTGTTCCTTGCCGATGTAGACCGTTCTGTATTCCCTACACTAAACCTGTCTAAACACGATTCCATAGCTGCAGTGAAGACCGCCATGCGAGGATCGTACAACTTCGATTCGATATTCAATAAACTGACACCCGATGCCAAATTGAGTGCAACCAACTATGCATTAAACAAAGTGCAGTCGGAAGTAAGCGATTTAGACTTCAAGAGTATGATCACAACCGATGGTGACAAGCTCATACGAGAACACCGTATAGAAATGATCAGCAAGTTTACGTTGGCACTTTCGTGCCTGATATTCTTTTTCATCGGTGCTCCTCTCGGCGCCATTATCAGGAAAGGAGGCTTGGGAGTACCCGTTATAATCTCGGTACTTGTATTTATCGTGTATTATATTCTGGACAATACAGGCTACAGAATGGCCCGTGGCGGCATGTGGACAATAGAATTCGGAAAAGGACTGGCACCCGCCGTACTCATTCCGCTGGCCGCTTTCGTTACTTATAAAGCCAATAAAGACTCCGTGGTATTCAATATAGACATGTATCGCGAAATGTTTATGAAAGCATTCGGTTTGCGTGTAAAGCGCCATATCTCCAGCAAAGAGGTTATCATCAACGATCCTGTATATGCTGAAGATGCTGTTAAACTCGAAAGAATGAGCAGCGAGATAACGGTATACTCTAATGAGCACAAACTGGTATCGGCACCGAATATCATCAAAGTATTCTTCAAATATCAGCCCGATCATGAAATTGAACGTATCAATGATGAGATGGAAAAGGTTATTGAAGACCTTTCAAATACGAAAGACAAGGTTATACTGCATGAGCTCAACAGCTATCCTATTCTCGCGGCCAAGTCCCACACACGTCCGTTCGAACACCAATGGATGAACGTTGTTGCAGGATTGATCATACCAGCAGGAGTTTTCTTTTACCTTCGGATGTGGCGTTTCCGTATCAGACTGTATCGTGATTTAAAAACTATTCAGCGTACCAACGGCAATATTGTGGAACGCATTCGAACAATGAACTTATAAAGATATCATAATATTAATGTATAGAAATATGGGAGACTTCAAACTAAATAGCATCGAGGATGCTGTAAAAGATTTCAAAGAGGGTAAATTCGTTATCGTTGTAGATGATGAGGACCGTGAAAACGAAGGAGACCTTATTATCGCAGCCGAGAAGATTACCCCCGAAAAGGTGAATTTCATGCTGAAGAATGCCCGTGGTGTATTGTGTGCTCCGATTACGCTGTCGCGCTGCGAAGAGCTCGACTTACCGCATCAAGTGAGCGATAACACCTCGGTATTGGGTACTCCTTTCACGATAACCATCGATAAATTGGAAGGTTGCTCTACCGGTGTTTCCGCTCACGACAGAGCTGAAACCATTAAAGCCCTTGCCGATTCTTCTTCTACCCCACAGACCTTCGGGCGACCGGGGCATATTAATCCGCTGTATGCCCAAGACAACGGCGTGCTCAGACGAAGCGGTCATACCGAAGCAGCGGTAGACCTATGTAAACTTGCAGGGCTATACCCCGCCGGTGCATTGATGGAAATCATGAGCGAAGACGGCACGATGGCACGTATGCCAGAACTGCAAAAGAAAGCACAAGAGTGGGATATCAAGATCATTACCATTAAAGATCTCATTGCTTACCGACTGAAAAGAGAGTCTATTATCGAAGTGGGAGTAAAAGCAGACATGCCCACGAAATACGGTCACTTTAAGCTAATCCCCTTCCGTCAGCAAAGCAACGGCGTCGAGCACATGGCATTGATAAAGGGCGAGTGGAACGAAGACGAGCCTATCCTCGTGCGCGTACATTCTTCATGTGCCACCGGCGACATACTCGGAAGCAAGCGTTGCGACTGTGGCGAGCAACTGCATAAAACCATGGAAATGATAGAAAAAGCCGGTAAGGGCGTCATCATTTACATGCAGCAGGAAGGAAGAGGCATCGGACTGATGAATAAAATGGCTGCTTACAAACTGCAGGAAGAAGGTTACGATACAGTAGATGCAAACGTACATCTTGGGTTTAAACCCGATGAACGCGACTACGGATGCGGTGCACAGATGCTCCGGCATTTGGGAGTTCATAAGATGAGACTGCTTACCAATAACCCTGTAAAACGCGTGGGATTAGAAGCGTATGGTTTAGAGATCGTAGAGAACGTTCCTATTGAGATCGCTCCGAACGAATACGATTATAAGTATCTGAAGACCAAAAAGGAACGCATGGGGCACACATTGCACCTTAAATAAAAACAAACACGACCTTTAACAAAGATAGGCATATTCTCTAATGGGAACAGATGAGCTGTGTGTCAAAACTTGTCGCACGCTTTTTACAACACATTGATTATCAACAACAAGGCTCTATTCTATTGTGTCAGCATGGAATAGAGCCTTTTTTATACGATAATTATTTTTTATATTTGCAATAAAAATAAAATGTGTATGAAAAAAGGTATAGTTATACTTTTCGCAGCAGCGGCACTTTTACTCGGCGGATGCAAGCCTCATCTCAATCAGAAAACCGCTAAATTGGTAAAAGAACTGGAATTTTACGGTCAATTTTATACCTCTCCGCACACTGGAATGAGCGGCACAAAGAGTGCACAATGGGATATTCCGGAACATCTTTCGCAATGTGCCTCGATGAAAGAACTTACCTATCTGGCATGGCAGCACGAGTCGCCGGTGGTAAGGCTAAGCGCTTTCAAAGCCATTTTGATAAAAAATCCCGAGGTGGCGGTAAGAATGGCCATTGTAAACCTAAACGACAAAAGTGCCGTAGCTACCATCAACGGTTGCGAAGGTGCCACCGAAAGCACAGAAGACCTGCGCATACAAATGATACAAAATAACACAAAACGGTATCATATATCAAAGAAAGACTCGATACAGATTGATAGTTTGGTGCTCTATACGCCCCATCTTGGATATATGTATTATCTTAATACTTTACTCGACAAGTTGCCTCCCCTTCCCCGTTACTATAATAGAATAAGGAACATTTATATAAATGAGGATAATACAGATGCCCTGCCGATGCTCGCCAAATACCGAACAAATGAAGCAAAACGATTTATATTCGAAGAATTACAGCCAAAGAAGGTTCCTGTTATTAAGACTTCCAATGAAACTATAATATATACAGTTAGAAAAACAGGAGAATACGACTGGAACGGAAAAGACAAACTCACGATTAAGGATGTATATTATTGGCCTGATGATCCTGATTACAGAAAGTATAATGCCTACAAAGCCATTGCCAACTGGCCTAATCAAGCATTTATACCCACCGTAAAGAAGATGTATATATCAGGTATTATACAGAATGATACACCTGCGGCAGAAATCGTATTCCGTGCACTCTTAGGTTACAAAGAGCCGTGGGCATACGGCTTGTTGGAAAAAGCAGTCAGCAGAGAAGGAAAACCTGCCGACGACTATTATACGGACTGGAATCGATATTGTTTTCATGAAGCCTACAGAGAAAATCCGTCAGCTTACTATCTTCCCTTGGCCAAAAAGTATCCGGAATAACCGTTATGTGTACTGGCATGCAATGAGAATAACAATAATTTGTACAATTAGAATAAAAAAGGAGGCTTTAAATTACAAAAATAACAAATAACGCTGAAAATATAACACAGTTTCTTCTTCGAAAAGAATAAATTGTTTATTTTTGCAAGTAATACAAAACAACAGTTTGAATATATGGCACAATTATCTAATCGTTTAAACCGACTGGCGCCATCAGCAACGCTGGCAATGTCTCAAAGGAGTAATGAAATGAAAGCTCAAGGTATTGATGTCATCAATATGAGTGTGGGAGAACCCGACTTCAATACTCCGGAAGCTATTAAAGATGCGGCAAAGAAAGCCATCGACGAGAATTATTCTAAATACTCTCCTGTATCCGGATATGCCGATTTACGTAAGGCCATTGTTGCCAAACTGAAGAAAGAAAACGGATTAGACTATACCATTAACGAGATTTTAGTATCTAACGGAGCTAAACAAAGCGTATGCAACACGGTGATGGCACTGATTAACGAGGGGGACGAAGTGATCATTCCCGCTCCCTATTGGGTTAGTTATCCGCAGATGGTAAAACTTGCCGGAGGAATTCCGGTTATTGTAAACGCCAGTTTCGAACAAAACTTTAAGATGACGCCCGAACAACTCGAGGCAGCCATCACTCCGAAAACCAAACTTATCATACTCTGTTCGCCGAGTAATCCTACGGGAAGTGTGTATTCGAAAAGTGAACTTGAGAGGCTTGCCGACGTCATAAAGCGTCATAAAGACTTATTTGTTCTTTCCGATGAGATTTACGAACACATCAATTACGTGGGGAAACATGAGAGCATTGCTCAATTTTCGGGGATGAAAGAGCGCGCTGTTATTGTCAATGGAGTGTCGAAAGCCTATGCCATGACAGGCTGGAGAATAGGATACATCGCCGCTCCCGAGTGGATCGTGAAAGGCTGTAACAAATTGCAAGGGCAATATACAAGCGGCCCATGTTCTGTAAGCCAAAAAGCTGCCGAAGCGGCATATACTTTAAATCAAGGATGCGTAGAGGAAATGCGACTTGCTTTCGAACGCAGAAGAAATCTCATTGTTGCTCTTGCAAAAGATGTTCCGGGCCTTGAAATCAATATTCCCGAAGGAGCCTTTTATCTATTCCCGAGGTGCAGCAAGTTCTTCGGAAAGACAGATGGTAAACATATTATCAACACTTCCACAGACCTCGCTATGTATTTGTTGGAAGTCGGACACGTGGCAACAGTGGGCGGTGATGCTTTCGGCGATCCGGAATGCTTCCGTATGAGTTATGCTACAAGCGACGATAATATTCGCAAAGCAATGAATAGAATTAAAGAAGCATTGGCAAGACTAAGATAAAGTGGGAATAAAAAGTAAAGAAGCAAAGGCGATATTTAGCAGATAATTCGGCGAAAAACCCGTTAAAACTTCTTAATAACCGCTTTTGTTATACATAAATTGTATATCTTTGCGTTGTTTTTTTATAGTCACATATCGTGGTCAAACGAAAGCAATAACACTTACAAATCGAAAACAGAATAAAATAATTTAAATTCATTAATAACTAAAAATTAAAAGTAAAATTATGGCAACTACACAACAAACAGCCAGCCCTGCTAAGAAATCACAGGGCTTTCAAGGTATCAGAGCAGCATTTTGGATCATCGTTGCATGTTTCCTCATTGCAGTCTTGATTTACCGTTTCTTATTAGGTAATCCCGCAAACTTTGTAAACAACGATCCTACAGGTGCCGTTTTGAATGGTAACCTCCTCGGAACCATTTACAAAGGTGGTATGGTCGTTCCTATCATCCACACATTGTTGCTTACCGTTCTCTGCCTTTCTGTTGAGCGCTGGCTTGCTATCCGCAATGCATTCGGAAGAGGTTCATTGACAAAGTTCGTTACAAATATCAAAGCAGCTTTGAAAGCTAACGATTTCAATGAAGCACAAGCTCTTTGCGATAAGATGAAAGGTTCCGTAGCAAATGTTGTATCTGCTTCTTTGAAGGCTTACAAAGAACAGGAAGCAACAAGCGGTGTTAAGAAAGCACAGAAGGTAGCCAAAATACAGCAGGCACACGAAGAAGCAACTCAGCTCGAAATGCCTACTCTTCAGATGAACCTTCCTATCATCGCTACTATCGTTACATTGGGTACACTTACAGGGCTTCTCGGTACAGTAACCGGTATGATCAAGTCATTCGCAGCATTGGCAGCAGGTGGCGGCGGCGATTCTCTCGCGCTATCAACTGGTATTTCTGAGGCCTTGATCAACACCGCATTCGGTATTTTGACATCTTGGTGTGCAGTTATTTCTTATAACTACTTCACAAACAAGATCGATAAGTTGACATACGCCCTTGATGAGGTTGGTTACTCAATTGCTCAGACATACGAAGCCAATCACGCAGAAGAAGCTTAATTTTTTGCTAACCCTTTAAAAATTTATCGCTATGGGTAAAGTAAAAATTAAGAAACAAACGGTCTGGATCGACATGACTCCTATGTCGGATGTCATGGTGCTCTTGCTGACTTTCTTCATGCTAACGTCGACGTTTGTGAAGAATGAACCGGTGAAAGTAGTAACTCCCGGATCTATTTCTGAAATAAAAGTTCCGGAAAAGGATGTCTTGAATATTCTTGTCGACAAGAAAGGACAGGTATTCATGAGTATGGATAATCAGGCTCAAATGATGGATGTTCTTTCTGGTATGACCGGTCAATTCGGCGTATCTCTTGACAAAGAGCAATTGACGAAATTCAGAAAAGATCCGATGTGGGGTGTTCCTATGGACAAACTTTCAGCCTATCTGAAACTTGATGAAAGCCAAATGGCAGAGGAAATCAAGAGCCAAGGCATTCCTACAGATAGTATCGAGACCGATGGCAAAAAAGATAAAAGCGAGTTCCAGCTTTGGGTTACACAGGTTCATTCTGTAAATCCGGATATCAAACTTGCCATCAAGGCAGATGAGAAGACTCCTTATGCCGTTATCAAGAAAGTAATGTCTGAACTTCAGGATATGGGTGAAAATCGTTATTATCTGATTACTCAATACAAAAAGTTAGAGGAGAATAAGTAATGAAGAAGAAAGAAAGCAAACAAAAGAAGATGGATGTCCGCGTGGACTTCACTCCGATGGTTGACATGATGATGCTTCTTATCACTTTCTTCATGCTCTGTACTTCTTTGGCTAAGCCACAGACAATGGAGCTGAGTATGCCAAGTAATGATAAGAACACTCAAGATAAAGATAAATCTGTAACAAAAGCATCTTACACGATAACGATATACTTAGGTGCTAACAATAAAATTTATTATGTGGAAGGCCAGCCTAAATACGACGATCCCAGTTGCATGAAAGAAACCACATGGGGAAAGAATGGTATCCGCAGCGTATTGATAAACCACGTTACAGAAGATAGTACAACGCCTGTACAACAGGTAATGGCAGCCAAGGCAGCCTTAGACAAGAAGAAGCTTGCAGATCCGAAAAAGTATAATGATTCGATTTACAACGCTGAACTGTCAAAAATCAAAAGCGGAGATCTCGGAAACGAGAAGATATCAACGATGACTGTGATCATCAAAGCTACTGATAAGGCTACTTACAAAAACTTGGTTGACGCTCTCGATGAAATGCAGATTTGCAGTATTGGTAAGTACGTCATTGACAAAATCAATCCTGACGACATGAAACTTCTCAAGATGAAGGGAATTGAATAGTCATGGCATGTAATTAACAATTAAAAGCAAAAGAAATGGCAAAAATTGATTTAGTCCAGAACGATTGGGTAGAATTGGTGTTTCAAGGTAGAAACCAAGCTTACGGAGCTTACAGACTCCGCAAGGGAACCTCTAAGAGAAACCTTATTGCTATCATCGTTGTGCTTATTGTTGCAATACTTGCATTTGCAGGAATGGCTATTAAGAACATTGTAGATGAGAATGCACGAAAGGTTGCAGCAACTCAGGTTAGCGAGATATCCGCACTTAATCAACCGAAGAAGAAAGCTAAAGTTGAACAAAAAAAGATACAAGTAGAGCCTGAAAAAGTTGTTGAGCGCGTAAAGAGTTCTGTCAAGTTTACAGCACCGGTGATTAAGAAAGACTCGGAAGTAAAACCTGAAGACGAGCTCAAGACACAAGACCAATTAATGTCTACCAAGACAGCAATCGGTTCATTCAACGTACAAGGTAATGATGAAGCTAACGGTGAGATTCTTAAAGCTAAGGAAGTAATTGCTCAACCCGAGCCGCCTAAGCATGAGGAAGAGAACAAGGTATTCGAAGTTGTAGAACAGATGCCTCAATTCCCCGGTGGTCCCGCAGCTCTTATGGAGTATCTCCGAAGCAATACTCACTATCCGGTTGTTGCCGCAGAGAACGGTGTTCAAGGACGTGTATCGATATCTTTCGTGGTTGAGAAAGATGGTTCTATTACCGATGTGCAGGTTGCACGTCCGGTAGATCCGTCACTTGACAAGGAAGCGGCACGCGTTGTAAAGAGCATGCCTAAATGGCAACCCGGAAAACAGAACGGCTCTTTCGTACGAGTTAGATACATTGTTCCTGTAACATTTAAACTGCAATCGTAATTTGCAAATGAGAAATAAGTTATCTTACATATTCGTAGGATTAACACTATCTGCCAGCCTATTGGCTTCATGCGGACAACAGAAGCACAAAGGCGGCAGAACAGATACTTATTCGTCAGGGGTGATTAGTTTCGCCTCTGACGAAAGTTTCAGTCCTATAATAGAAGAAGAGAAGCAAGTCTTCGAATCCATATATACGAAAGCAACTGTAAATCCCATCTATACGAATGAGCTGGATGCGATCAATATGCTGCTTAAAGAAAAAGTATGCCTTGCAATTACTTCTCGTAATTTTAAAGACAAGGAATTAAAAAACTTACAAGACAGAAGATTTATGCCAAGGGCAATAAAAATTGCATACGATGGCTTGGCATTGATCGTCAACAAAGAAAACACGGATACCTGTATCAGTGTAAATGATATCAAGCGCATCCTCAACGGACAAGCCCGAAATTGGAGCGACATATACAAGGGTTCTAAAAGAGGAGAAATCCTATTGGTATTCGATAACAAGAAGTCAAGTGCTGTACACTTTGCAGAAGACAGCATCCTTGGCGGTAAACCTATCACAAATAAAAATGTTGCTGCAACAAACAAGACGGCAGATGTGATCGAGTATGTAGAACATACGCCCAACGCAATCGGCATCATCGGCAGCAACTGGTTGAACGATAAACGCGACTCAACCAACCTCACTTTCAACAAGAATATTAAGATCATGTCGGTAAGTAAAGTGCCTAAAGCAACGCCGGCCAACAGCTGGAAACCTTACCAATATTATATATATAATGGCAATTATCCCTTGATAAGAACAATTTATGCTCTTCTCAACGATCCTATTAATGCCTTGCCATGGGGATTTGCCAACTTTATCGCTTCCCCTAAAGGGCAGATGATTATTCTGAAATCGGGTTTACTACCCGTACAAGGCAATATTACCATCAGAAATGTTAATGTTACTGAATAATATAAACTTCCTAAGTCGTGGAACGTCATAACATTGAATACGTAGAATACAAACAATTTAAAGATAGAAAATTATGAAAACTATTAAATATTTAATGATCGGTGCATTAATGGCAGGAAGCTATATTTCCGTAAATGCACAAGACGATCACAAGGCTACCATTGAACAAGTAACTAAAATCATCAAGTCTCAAGATGCCAATAAAGAGAAGCAAATCAAAGACATTTTCAAAGCAAATAAGAAGAATGCCGATGTGCTTACGGCTATCGGACGTGCTTACCTTGACATCAAGGACACAGCAAACGCACAGATATACGCAAACCTCGCCATGGCAAGAGACAAGCATTATGGAGACGCTTACGTACTTGCAGGCGACATAGAAGCATTCAAAGACAACGGCGGTGCAGCATCCGGATGGTACGAACAGGCAACATATTTCGATCCGAAAAACCCAAACGGCTACCGTCGTTACGCACAGGTAAACAGCAAGGTCAGCCCTTCTTCTTCTGTAGCCAAGCTCGAAGAATTGCGTAAACAGCGTCCTGATTATCCGGTAGATATCATTTCTGCGGAGATTTATGACAGGGCCGGAAACATTTCTAAAGCACTTGAATACTACAATAAGGTAGATAAGAACCAGATGGAAGACTACCAATTAGTGAGCTTCGCGCTTAATTATTTCCTCAAAAGCGAGTTCGATAAGAGCCTTGAGATTGCACAATTCGGTATCAAGAAGTTCCCTTCAAATGCTGCATTAAACCGTATCAACTTCTTCAATCTTACCAACTTGAAGCGATATGATGAAGCTCTGCAATATGCAGATGCATTATTCAATAAATCTGAAAAGACAAAGATAACGGAAAGCGACTATCTGTATTATGGCTATGCATATCTCGGTAAAAAAGACTATGACAAGGCCATCGAAATGTTCAACAAATCGCTCGAGAACAATACAGACAACAAACAAGACCGTTCAGATGCTCTTAAAAACATTGCAAATGCCTATTCGGCGAAAGGAGATTATACTAATGCTGCACAGAAATATGAGGAATATCTGAAGAGCCTTGACAAACAAACGGCTTCAGAATATGCAGGTTTGGCCGGCATCTATCTAACACAAGCACAGGAAACTAAAGGGGCAGAGCAGACAGAAGCATATCAGAAAGCTGCTGCCGCTTACAAAGAACTCGGTGAGAAGTATCCCAACGTCAAAGATTTTGCTACTCTTTGGCAGGCTCGCATCAACTCTTATATGGATCCCGATATGAAAACATATCAGGCAAAACCTTTCTATGAGGAGCTTGCAAATATGCTGAAAGATAAGGAGAACCGCGATGAGAACGAAAATAAATATCTGCTCGAGGCTTATCAATACCTTGGATACTATTATTACAAAATAGATGATAAACCCAATTATACCGACTATTGGAACAGAGTATTGACACTCGATCCCAATAACGCCACAGCAAAACAAGTATTAGGCAAATAATCAAAAGAAGGTGTAAGATAGCACCGTTCAAAATATAAAAGGGATGAGGCCTGCAAGGCTTCATCCCTTTTTAATATCAGAAAGGTAAGAAAACTACCATAAAAAGAACATCTTTCTACCAACTACAGCAAGAGAACTGCTCATTATACAATTGTTTAATTACCATCCAACCAATTCCTTACAGATGTAAACTGATACAAGAATAAAATATATCAACATTTGCACAAGAACAGCATACTACACATAAAAATTCTTCCCACCTGCCGAAACTACAATACATGGCACCTCCATACCCATCAGTCCATGCATACATTACGAATACATACATATTCTATCCGCAACAAGCATCACATCTAATAAAAACAGACAATAAAAAAAGCAGCTCCTACAGAGAACTGCTTTTACCTCAAATATCCTTTCAATCTGATTTATTACGGAAGAGAGATCGCCTCGTTAGGGCAAACATCCGCACATGTGCCGCACTCCGTGCACATATCAGGGTTAATGTTATACTTGTTCCCTTCAGAGATTGCTCCTACAGGACATTCATCAATGCACGATCCGCATGCTATGCAGTCGTCGCTAATTACGTAAGCCATACTATTAAATGTTTAAAATATTAATAATGTTCTTGTATTTCTGCCCAAGCAGATATCTATTCTTGTACAATGCAAAGATAAAAAAATAATCCGACATACCTACAAATAATGATCATATTTTTGTACTATTTATATCTTGTCTTATCTATTCTCATAACACCACACATACGGAGAATAGCGTAAAACGCTTATACACACAACGATACCCATCATGTTAAAATAACACGAAATCCCGATATATAGTATATGAACTACACATATCAAATAATCATTTTTAGGTATTTTCACGACAACAGAAGATATATAACTTTGCAACCAAATACGAATTGTTAGGGATATAGAAAGAATATAGTTGAAAAAATGACATTGTTTATTCAAATATCAACAAGGGGAAAACGTGCCGTATTTTTCCTCTTAGGGTTGATATGCATAAGTCTTGCTTATGCGCATACCCCCTCTTCCAACGATATTCTGCTAACAATCACAGACAAGACCGGCAGTCCGTTACCATATGCCACCGTGAACGTGGAGACTGCAGACCGTACCTACACTGCAGACGGGCAGGGAAATATTTTGCTAAAGCAGACGCTTTTCCAAGGAAAAGGCTCTAAAATCAACATTTCGTATGTAGGAAAAAGTCCGAAAACACTTTTTCTTAACGCCACCACATTGCCTTCGAAAGGCAGAATGACTATCGCTTTGGAGGACAACAGCCTCTACCTGAAAGGCGTACAAGTCAATGCAGTGCGCGTGCCCAAGCAGTCTAACTCCTCTATGGTGATACAACGCAGCACTATAGATAACATTCAAGCCTACAATCTTGCCGATATTATGCAGGTTCTGCCGGGCAAAGCCATCCTTAACACCGATATGCATAATGCCAGTTTTCTCACTCTGCGCTCCGTACTCTCGGGTTCTCTCGAAAATCCGCTCGATGCCTACAGCCGCAACAAGATAAACGATTACACGCGAAACGTCGCTTTCGGCATCTCATATGTAGTGGATGGCGTGCCTATATCCAACAACACCAACATGCAACTCGACAGTTATGGTAAATGGGGAGGCATCAAAATGTTCGACAGAAGGTTCAATACCGACAACAACGAGAACGTCGGAAACGGCAACGATCTGCGGCTTATCCCCGCTTCTTCCATCGAAAGCATCGAAGTGATATCGGGTGTGGCACCTGTAAAATACGGCGATTTGAGCGACGGAGCCGTCATCATCAACCGCCGTGCAGGGCTTACGCCGTTCTATGGATCAGTAAAAGTTCAGTACAACATATTCGATGTATCGATCGGCAAGGGCTTCTCGCTGGGCGAGAAGTACGGTCTGTTCAATTTCAACATAGACTATATGCACAGTACCCGCGACAGAAGAGACAAACTGAAGACAAATTCGAATATCTCAATCAATACGACATGGACGAAAACTTTCAGCAGAAAGCTCAAATGGGAGAATACGCTGTCGCTGGATTTCTCTAAAAATCTCGATGGTTTGAAGAACGATCCCGATGCATACCTCAACCGCACAAAGACCGATCAATCTTCATTTCGACTTTCTACACGCGGTTCGTTCTCGCCACGGAAGGGATTTTTCGATATGACAGACTATAACTTTTCATTCTCTCTCTCACGCCAATACGACATGCACGAGGAGTATATCGCTAATTATTGGCGTAGCATTATCACCGATGCCTATACCAACGGTCTGCACGAAACCGACATTGCGCCGCCTTATTACACCTCACTGCTCGAAATAGAGGGCAAGCCCTTGGCGCTTTACGGCAATATAGAGAGTCGTAAATTGGTAAAATCGGGTAAGGCATCACACAACCTCAGCATAGGTATTTTCGGCCGTTACGAGGCAAACTTGGGCAGAGGAAAGATATTCAATCCCGAAACACCCTACTATGATGGGGGACAAGGCGGGCGCGGAGACCGCTCTTACGACTACAAAAACAACATCCGACTGCTGCAATACGGCGGATACATGCAAGATAAACTGAACCTGCCTTTCGGACAGAACCTGCTCTCAGTTACGGGAGGTGTCCGTATAGAGGCACAACGGGGCATCTTTACGATGAGTCCGCGCATGAACAGTCTCTTTTCTTTCAACAATGGACTGAGCTTCAATGCAGCCTACGGTATCAGTTACAAGATACCCGCCACGGCTTATCTCTATCCCGAAAACGTATACTTCGACCGACTGGTGTTCTCTAACTACAGCGACAACGCCAACGAGCGGTTGTACCTTTATCAAACAAAGGTGGTCGATCCAACCAACAAAAACCTGAAATCGCCCTACACTCATAGCTTTGAACTGGGCACGTCTTACAACGGAAGAGGGTTCAACACATCGCTCACAGGATATATGAAGATAGACATGCGGGGCATCAGTTCGCAGTCTGTGCTCGATACAATGTGGGTACAGAATTATAAAAAGGTGGGCCAAGAGGCTTCAGGGCGCCCTATCTATGCGCCCGACGGCGACAAAGAACTGATCATCGACTCCTATTTTACGCCCAAAAATCTGCTCTACAGCCGCAATATGGGCATCGAGCTGATAGGAAACATCAATAATATTCATCCGTTGGGCATATCGCTCAACTACTCTTTAGTCTATAACTACAGCCTTTATCATTCGAAAGGCGACCGCACAGGCAGTTCGGTAGACCTCACCAGAGAGGCGGTAACGGGCATTTATGCACCGGCCAAAAACAGCTCAGATGAAATCATTTCTACAATCAGCGTTACCAAACAAATACCTGTCATCGGCCTGATACTCAACCTGCGAATGCAGAATTTCTGGTATCGCCACTATAATCGGCATGGCTTCAGCATCTATCCGAAGGGCTATTACAACCGAGATTTCAAAGCCATATACTTCAAAGACAACGAAGCGGAGAACGTTAAATGGGCTTATTTATGGCTCACCGATAATGCTCCCGTCAACATCAATCAGCCCATCATCGTACCTAATTGCCATTTGCGCATATCTAAAGAGCTGGGAGCAAAGCTCAGGCTGTCGTGCTATGTCAACAATGTGTTCAATTATCGCCCGTATATCGAGCGCGACGGCGTGAGAATATATTTCAATCAGGCACCCACCATAAGCATGGATGTATCGTATAGACTATAACAAAATAATTATATTTATTAAATTCATAATCACAACTAAACTGTAAAAAATGAAAAAGTTAATTTCTTTGGGCAATATGTTTGCCTTTCTTATGCTGGTGATTGCTGTAACGTTTTTCACTGCTTGTAGCGACTCGAACGACACACCCGATGTGTCTTCTTCGTCTGTCAAAGTGAGTGTGAAACTCGCTTCAGAATATAATAAGGTGGCTCTTGGCAAGGTTAATCTTACACTACGCAACGTGAATTCAGGCAAGGAAACTTCTGTAGAAGTCGGTACAAACGGCATTGCCACAGTTGATAACCTGCCTGTAGATATGTACGACGTAACGGCCACCTACAAAATGTCGGCCGAAGATTATAAAAACGCTACGGGTACGACGACAGAAGTAACCGACTCCGTGCTATTCTCGGCTTCGGCAACTGGCGTACAACTCGAGCCCGACAAAGTAAAAGAGCTGTCTTTGGAACTAAGTACAGCTTCAACGGATGATTTCGTAATTAAAACCATCTACTATGCAGGTTCCGACAACAAGAAGGCTGCAGGCGAAAACGATCAGTTCATCGAGATTTATAACAATACCAACCGCGTGCTCTATGCCGACAGTCTGTGTATTGCCGTTACCACGATGAACCGCTATGGAAACGGACATAAGTGGCAGGATAAAAGGTATTATTATACTGAAGACGGCCGTTACGACTGGAGCAAATCGCAAGACATGAAAGACGTTGATGGCGCCAACGCCAAGTATTACTATGCTAAAATGCTCTTCATGGTTCCCGGTAAGGGGAAAGACTATCCCATACAACCGGGCCAAAGCTTCATTATCGCAGCTTTCGCGCAAAACTATAAAGCTGCATTTACTACAAGTACTGGCAAACAGATTACTCCCGAAGCTCCCGAACTTACCGTTGATTTAAGCAAAGCCGAGTTCGATGTGGTTTACGAAGGCTACGAAACACTCGACAATCCCAATGCTGCGAACATGACCATTATCCATAAAGGCAACAACAAGTATATGCGCTTATCGCGCAATGGTAAAGAAGGATACGTCATCTTCCGTCACTCTAATCCGGCATCACTGCCCGTTTATCTTTATCCGGCCATAGATCCGGCAAAGGGATCCAAGGATCAATTCATGCAAGTTCCTAACGCCAATGTCATCGATGCAGTAGAAGTGATCACCCCGACTGCTGACGGTTACGTTGCTCCCAAGGCATTCCAGAAGAAAGATGATGCCGGTTATACTTATTCAAAACCCGATTACAGCTCGATGTGCATAACCCGCAAAGTCAGTCGTGTGGACGGAACGCGCAAGGTATTGCAGGATATCAACAACTCTACGCTCGACTTCGTAGAGATGAAGGCCGATCCTAAAGCGTTCGCACCTCAACAATAAAACGCATGTTACAGAAGTTCCTGAAGATATTAGTCATCGTTTCCTTTGCCCTTTGCCCTGCTGGTGCGGAGGCAAAAGGGCTGGACTCTACGCGCCAAATCATCATCCCTAACAGTTTGGAAGTCAGGATGTACGATGCGAAGCTGACTTCTCCCGTAGGCGTCTACCTGCTGCCGAGGAGCAGTTTCGGACATGCCTCTTTGGAATACGGATACCAAAGCGGAAAGATGATGCGTATCCAGATGCCCGAAAAGGCGAACGAAATACGAGTACGTTCCATCGGCCTGCATTCGGCAAACACATGGCAGCTCTACGGTGAGTTTGCCTATACGCGCCAATACAACGACAGCGTACAATGGTTGCTTAGCGAAATGCCGCAAGACGGACTGCCTTATTACTTCGGTTCGCCCAAGAAAGGAAACTGGGAGATAGAGGCTTACAACATTAAAGGAACTTTCGATTGGAACATTTCACAGCTCTTTGTAGTGGGAGCATCGGCACATATCAAGTACCGAAAAGGTGCGCGAAGCAACGATCCGAGGCCCTCTACAGAGAGTTTCATCTCTCGTTATTACCTCTTCGGAGGTATCACATTGCCCCGATTTTCAGTCCTCCTAAGCGGCGGACTTGGCTATGGAACGCGCGACAACGACATCGTTTACAACAATACGGATAACGACCGTGTGGCACGACTCGACATGATGGCTTACGAACTCATGGGGTTCGGCATGAACAGAAAGACGCAGCAATACCAGAACAGGACGCTCGAAACGAACATTTACACCCGTCACGCAGGCCTGCAACTGAAAGGTAACATCGATAGCCTTACGCTCTGGGCGCGTTTCAGTTACGATATACAGCGCAACAGCATACGTCGCAGCCGCACTACAAACGTATCTCGCAGTCTTCTTTCTACCTACAAAACAACAAAGATAAGCCTTGATCTCGGCGTCGACTACGCATTTAGCAGCACTGTAAAGCTGCAAACGCAGGCTTATGCTTATCTTACAAAAGGCTCGGATAAGCTCGACAACATTCTTCAAGGACAAAAAAACTACGTTTACAACCACCGTCTTCTCGGCTTCAACGCTCTGCTCTGCCAATACACAGCTACCGGTTGCATCAACCGATATGGCCTGTCGGCGGGCTATGAATATGAGAAAAGGCAAGACGGCTCTTCCGCACACCTGTTCGAACGCAGCGGTCTTGATGCATCATTGACATGGCATAGGCAGCACGCTTTGCGTTCCGCTTGTTATATCTTCTATGGTGCAGGCCAATGGCTATTATTTCCAACAGCCATGCTTACCTATCCTGCTTCGCAAGAAAACATTTTTTCTACCGACGTGGCACGGCCCCTTTACAACTACTATCACACAGCGAAAGGCGCAACCGAACTGAATATCGGCGGCGGAAAGGCATTCTACCGTTATCGCCTCTCGCTTTCGCTCACCTACAACCTTGCTTATGCCCTCGCTAACACCTATGAAATCAGTGGCATGCGACATAATCTGAATGCCGCAATCATTCTAAGTTTCTGAGATGAAAATATTTCTTACGGCCGTCGTTTCGCTGCTCTTCGGCCTTACAACGACGGCACAACCCGCCATAAGACCTATACCTACAGACAGCAGTATGCGCATAGGAACATTGCCGAACGGCCTCACTTACTACCTTCTACACAACAGTTACCCCGAACATAGGGTAAACTTTTACATCGTGCAGCGCGTGGGTTCCATACAAGAAGACGAAGACCAACGCGGATTGGCACACTTCCTTGAGCACATGTGCTTTAATGGTACGGCTCATTTTCCGAGCAATAGCGTTATTAATTATCTCGAATCGCTGGGCGTGAAGTTCGGAGAAAACCTCAATGCCAATACCTCTATCGACCGCACAGTGTACAATATCAACAACGTGCCGGCAGCCCGAACCTCGTCGCTCGACTCCTGTTTGCTCGTTCTCCGCGACTGGTCGTGTGCACTGACACTCGATCCGAAAGAGATAGACAAGGAACGCGGCGTTATTCATGAGGAATGGCGACTGCGTACATCGGCCTCTTCGCGACTGCTCGAACGTAATCTCGAGGCACTTTACCCGAGCAGCAAATACGGTCGGCGCATGCCTATCGGCAAGATGGAGATTGTAGATAACTTCAAGCCCGAGGCATTGAAAGCGTATTACGAGAAGTGGTACCGTCCCGATAACCAAGCGATCATCGTTGTCGGAGATATTGATGTAGACCGCACGGAGCAGAAAATAAAAGAACTGTTCGCATCGATCCCTGCAAGAAAGGATGCTCCCAAAGTAACCAACGAAGCCGTTCCGGACAACGAAAAACCTATCGTTGTGATCGATAAAGACAAGGAACAGCAAACAAGCGTGGTGCAGGTGATGTACAAACACGATCCCGTTACGCGTGCCATGAGGCAGAGCGAAGATTATTACCGCTATCTGCTCATCAAGGATATGACGATGACCATGCTGCGCAACCGGCTCGCCGAACGGGCACAAGAGGCCGACTGTCCTTACACGCAGAGTGCTGTCGGCTACGGTACCTACCTATTTTCCAAAACCAAATACACCTTCCAAGTAACCGTTATCCCCAAAGAAGGCAAGACGACAGAGGCCGTAAAAGCGGCCATGAACGAGATAATGAGAACCGTAAAACACGGCTTCACTCCCACTGAATTTGCCCGTGCCAAGGCCGATAGCCATAACATACTCGACCAACGCTATGCCGCTCGTAACAAAAGAAACAATGCCTTCCTCGGCAATCAGTATGCCGAGCACTTCCTTAACGGCGAGCCTATCCCCTCTCCCGAAGTGCAATACCGCATTCGTACCCGTCTGCTCGACAACCTGCAAGTGCAGGATGCCGACGCTTTCATGCGCAAAATGATCCCCGAGAACGAACGAAATCTGGTTATAATCAGCTTCAATCCCGACAAAGAAGAACTTGCCTTGCCCGATTCCGCCGACCTGCTGTCGGCCATACGCCAAGCACGGAGCGAGCCCGTAAGCCCTTATATTGACAAAGTGAGGAACGAACCGTTGCTCAAATCACTGCCCCCAAAAGGCAAAATCACGGGTATCAAAGAGAATAAGCGATTAGGATTTAAGCTGCTGAAACTATCGAACGGAACACGGGTAATATTGAAGAAGACCGATTTCAAAGAAGATGAAATCCTGCTGAATGCCTATTCTCGGGGCGGTTCATCGATACTCGGCAAGGCCGACTTCATCAATATGAAATTCTTCAACAAGGTGATTGCCTCCAGCGGACTGGGTTCTTTCTCGTTGCAGGAACTCGGTAAAGCACTGACAGGAAAGACGGCTAATGTCAATCTTTCGCTCGATACCGATTATGAACGGGTAACCGGAGCCTCATCGCCCCGCGATCTGGAATGTATGATGCAGCAGGTTTACCTTTATTTCACCCGCATCAAGAAAGATCAGAAAGCCTTCGACAACCTCATATCGAGCTACCGTACAAGACTTAGAAATATCAGTCAGTCGCCCGACATGGCACTGTCCGACTCTCTTACAGCAACCCTGCACAGCCACAATCCGCGCTTTTCAAACTACACACTCGAGGACATCGACCGCGTGAACTACGACCGCATATTGCAGATAGCCAAGGAACGTACCGCAAACGCAGGTAGTTTCACGTTCACCTTTGTGGGCAATTTCGATGAGAAAACACTGTTGCCTCTTATCGAACAATACATAGCCTCGCTGCCGTCGACAAACAAACGAGCATCGTGGAAAGACGTAGAAACCTATGCTAAAGGAACGGTAATCAACCGCTTCAGGCGGAAGATGGAGACGCCGAAGGCCAAGGCTTACATGATTTGGTATGCCAAAGGCATCAAAAACACACTGGAAAACAGACTGACAGCCGATGCTGCAGGGCAAGTTCTGACGGCTCTCTACATCGCCAAGATACGCGAAGAAGCATCGGCAGCCTATTCAGCCGATGCCCATTGCACCGTGTCGAAAGCTGGCAACAATACTTATGTAAAACTCTACGGCATTTGTCCCATCAAGCCCGAAAAGGCCGACACAGCTCTGAGAATTATGTACGCGGAGGCCATAGGCATGGCAAAGAAAGTCGATGCAACCGAACTGGACAAGGTAAAGAAGTTCATGATAAAACGCGTCGACGAACAAGCCAAACAAAATTATCATTGGGTGAAAGCCTTGGAAACCTATCAGGAAGAAGGGATAGACCTACTGACCGATTACAAAAAAATGGCAAAT
Organism: Hoylesella oralis ATCC 33269; assembly: GCF_000185145.2. Classification (GTDB taxonomy): domain Bacteria; phylum Bacteroidota; class Bacteroidia; order Bacteroidales; family Bacteroidaceae; genus Prevotella; species Prevotella phocaeensis. The sequence goes on along the minus strand of NZ_GL833119.1, from coordinate 992,563 downwards.
GCCCTCACTCCCGATAAGATTTCGACCTTTATGCGCACCCGTCTTTTTGCTTCAGGAAATCATATCGAGGTAGTCATGTTGCCCGAATAAGACCGACGGCACGCACAAAAGTCGAAAGCGTGCCGACACAATAACTTCCGATAAAAGTCGTTTATAAGGTGATATGAGAAGACTTTTTTTCTTTTTAACCGCTATAATTTGTGCGCTGAACACCCATGCGCAGCAAGACAGAAAGGTGCAGAACCGCCCTTATACCGACTTGCGACCGTTCCACTTCGGCGTTTTAGTGGGTACACATCTCCAAGATCTGGAGTTTAACAACATAGGTTCGCACACCATCACCAACGACGACGGCACCAGTTACGAAGCTGTAGTAACGACAGACCAAAGCCGTTGGGATCCCGGGTTCAATGTAGGTGTGCTCGGGGAGTTCCGCCTAAACACTCATTTCCAGCTGCGCATCGCACCTACAATGTACTTCGGCACGCGACACATCACATTTCGCAACTTAAAAGAAACAACGCCTAACGGCAGTCCGAAGGAACAAAAGCAAGACATGAAGACCGTATATGTGGCCTCGGCCTTCGAACTTATCTTCGCTGCCCCGCGTTCCAACAACCACCGCCCTTACCTTTTGGGAGGCTTAACCCCCATGCTTAACCTCAGTAGCCACGGCAACGATTATCTTGAATTAAAGCGTTACGACCTGTTTGCCGACATAGGTATCGGTTGCGATTTCTATCTGCAATACTTCAAACTGCGCCCCGAACTCAAATTCATGTTCGGACTTACCAACAGTTTCAACAGCAACCATGTAAAAGACATCAGAGACAAAGCGATGCTACCCTATGCCACTTCCATAGACAGAGCGCAATCCAAGATGATCGTGCTCACTTTCTATTTCGAATAATACAGGCTTCGGGCAGCACAGACAACAGTGTTCATGCAGAGCAGACAGCCCGCTATTTACCGCGTGCACGGCCGAAATCGAGCGTAATCTTGCCCACATAAATAGCATTCTTGCCGTTCTGATCCACGGGGATTTCCCTGCCATCGAGGTTTTTTACGTAGCGCAAAGTCTTAAAGTAAGTATGTGAATGGCCGCCGAGCACAAGGTCTATGCCTCGCGAACCCTCTATCATCTTCTGATCGCTCATACCCCTTTCCAACCATCCGAGGTGCGATATGCAGATTACAAGGTCGCACTTCTCCTTATTCTTCAACAGTTCGCCCATCTCCTTGGCCACCTTTACCGGATCAAGATACTTCGTAGTCTTGTAATTCTTCACGTCTACAAGTCCGTCGAGCTGCGGAGAAAGGCCGAATACGCCAATCTTCAGTCCCTTGCGTTTCAATATAACGTAAGGCTTCACAATATCGGCCAACTCGGTTCCGGTAAAGTCGTAATTGGCACAAACGATAGGATAATTCAGCTTCTTGAATATACGTGCCATGTTATCCAAGCCGAAATCGAACTCATGATTGCCTATTGTACCGGCGTCATAGTGCATCATATTCATCAATCCCACCTCAACATCGCCCTTGAAAAGCGAGAAATACGGCGAACCTTGGCAGAAGTCACCGCTGTCGAACAGCAGCAGTTCCGGATCTTTCTTGCGCTCCTGTTGCAGCATGGCCACACGCCTGACGAAGCCGCCCCTGCCAGCCAGCATCGTATCTGCCAAGTTGTAATTCAGCGGCAATATGCAGCTATGCGTATCGTTCGTATGCAATATCGTCAGTTGTTTGACTTGTGCCGAAGCTGTCAGCACAACCAGCAACATCCATAAAATAAAAATATTTCTTCTCATAACCGTTTCTTCAAATCCTATTTATCCAATCATCGATCATTATCTTATTCCACTACGATGCGTCCCTCCGTCTTTGCGCTCACCGATTGGCCCTGTGCAGCCTTTTCGCGGAAGTAATCCATAATGATAAAACGCACGTTGTTCTCGCTGTTCTGCGGCGAAACTACATCGGTCTTTGCCTTGAATGCCTCCATTTCGTCGTTGCCCTGCGCCACATAGTCGAGCGTGGCAATGCGGTACTTCGCATTCTTTTCCACCGGTTTACCGTCGATCTGTGCCGAAAGGAGCTTTCCCTCAGGACTTATCTTCAGCCTTACACTGCGGCTTACTCCCTCGCCTCCGCGGCGTGCCATCTGCCTGAACAGCTCCAACACCTTATCTCCGGTGAGCGTAAGAAAGCATATTTTGTTCTCGAAAGGTGCCACATCGAGCACGTCGCCATAAGTTATATTGCCCTTAGGCAGCGCTGCACGGATGCCGCCCATATTATATACGCCGAAATCGGGGTGCTCGTTGAACTTCTTGCCACCCCAAACAATGATATCGGTCAGCAGGTTCGACAGTTCGCTCTCGGGCCTGTGTGCCGCCATATAGGCCGCACTCGTGCCCACAACCGGACTCATCAAGCTGTCTACTTTGTGTTTGTAAGGCGCCAAGAACGCCGTAGCATCGGCATCGGGAGCCGCATCGTAGGTCTTATCTACAAGGATTCGAGACCTCGAAATACCCGTCATAACATAATGTGAGCTACACGATGTGCCCAATACAAGCACCGCCATCATGCCCACTACCATCATTCTTTTATACATAGTCTTCGATTTGTTTATGCAAATATAGTCCAAATAACAGAAACAGACAAATAAACGCAGGAAATAATTCGCAGGAACCGGCAACGATAAAGATAAGACCTGCCTTCTTCGGCTTTGCACAAAGAGGGAAACAGATTATCGGGCAAAAGAAGCCGTTTAAGAGATAAAAGGGTAAAAAAGTACGTAAGTAAAAAAGATAATCGGAATATGAACGGATGAAAAAATAAAAGGGTAAAAAGAATAAAGCGGCAAGATGCGGAGGGCAGACATATAGCCTAAGGCGCTTAGAGGATATATTCAAGTTCGTTACATAGATATTCTAAGGTGCCTATATGTGCCGCCTGCCGACCTTACAGGGTGCTTCTGTCTGTACTCTATCGAAAACTTATAAAGCTAAAGAGTGGCTAACAGCCGTTTTATCCTCGGCATCTGCCACCTTCGCACCACACCCCAAGAAGTCGAAAATCCTCCTCTCGGCACCCGCAACTGCACGCTTTTTTGTTAAAATCATAAAATTGTTCCACCGAAACAAGTAATTATACATTACTTTTTTGTACCTTTGCATCGCTTTTAGCGTAATCGCTGACGGGAAGAAGAGTTGCCCGCTATGTTACGTTGGAACGACGAACAATATTTAATTATCAAACAAATGGATTTAATTAAAGTTGCTGAAGAAGCATTTGCAACTGGCAAACAGTACCCGGATTTCAGGGCTGGCGACACGATAACCGTTGCTTACAAAATCGTCGAAGGTACCAAAGAGCGTATTCAGCTCTACCGCGGTGTGGTGATTAAGATATCAGGTCACGGAAATAAGAAGCGCTTTACCGTTCGCAAGATGTCGGGAACAATAGGCGTAGAGCGTATTTTTCCCATCGAATCTCCTAACATCGACTCCATCGAAGTGAATAAAAGAGGCAAGGTACGTCGCGCTAAATTGTACTATCTTCGTGCTCTTACGGGCAAGAAAGCACGCATTAAAGAGAAGCGTACCAATAGTGTTGCAGAATAACACGCAGCTTCTACATTCTTCAGAAAGAAATAAAAAGAGGTTCATTACTATCGTGATGAACCTCTTTTTGTATTTTATACCGCCGGCAAGGGGCTTATCTTGCGGTTTCGTCTTTGGCTTCCGTTTTCTTCGTAGCATCCTCCTCTTCGTAGTTCAGGCCGGCATCATTCGTACCATGCAGTGCCTGTTGGAAGTCTTTCCAACTCTGGAACCCCACGAAGAGAGCTAACTTATCAAGCGTTTCGGCAGTAGGTTTCTCTTTTATGGTAACAAAATTCCACACCTTTTTCAAAGCTCCAGACTTTATGTTTACATGGTGCAGCGAGAACAGGCGGGCAAGACGTTCGAAATCCGATGCCGCACTGATTTCCTTACCAACTTTCTTTTCCACCTCTAACATAAGAAGTTTCAACTCTTGTTTCATACGCTCGAACGGTTTAATGTGTTACGTTACAAAGATAATATAAAATAAATATATCTGCCAAACGTTTTTCGTATATTCGCAACACCGCTCATCAGAAATAAGGATACGGCAGCACTTCCTTCCATATCCTGCGGGTATTCCGACGCTATCCGAAAGGTGCAAATTGACTTTTTTTCACTTTTATAACAACAGTAAGGGGCTCTTTCCGAACGTAAAGCATTACTTTTGTAAAACCAAACTACTAATTTATACATCTTTAATTCATGAGAACAATACATTTAGGAGGGCTTATAGTGTCATTATTCTTTGGTTTTTCTATCGCTGCAACGGCACAACATACCGTTTCGGGCATAATTATAGACCAAACACAGACGCCTGTCGACGCCGCCGTAATCGCCCTGCTCGATGCTTCTAACGGGCAGACGATCAAGCAAACCATTGCCGATAGTAACGGTAAGTTCTCTATCAATGCCGTAGAAAACGAGGTAAAAATATACGTCAGTTGCATCGGTTACACGCATTACTTGAGCCAACCGATCACCCTGAAAGGCGACACTGTTCTGCCTGTCATCGTATTAAAAGAAGAATTGGCACAAATAGAAAACGTGGTAATCGTGGGCGAAAGGCAACCTCCCACTATCAAAATAGAGCACGGCAAGATAGTTTATCAGCCCAAAAACGGAGGCTCTACCGCAGGAACGAGTGCCTTAGAGGTGCTGAAGAAGACGCCCGGAGTGTTCATAGACAACGATAACAACATAAGTATAGGGGGAAAGAACGGCGTTCTTATTACGCTCAACGGCAAACAGACCTATATGCAAAAAGACGAACTGGCGGCATTATTGAAGTCTACTCCTGCCTCCTCGGTGTCGACTATCGAGATTATGCGTAATCCGTCTGCCCGATATGATACCGAAGGAACTGCCGGAATGCTCAACATCAACTTAGATAAACGTATGGCAGACGGTATGTTTCTCTCCGTTAATAATGGCGTTTCTTACTGGAAGAACCTAAGACAAAACACCGAAGTTGCCTTTAATTATCTTAACGGAAGGCTTTCTGTTACGGGTAACTATAACCACTCTTTCGGTTATTACAACCTTGATTACGGCATGCACCGTATTCAGAACGGCAACGAATATAACAGCTATACCCACGATATAGACAAACGTCACAGCATTTCGGGCAACCTAACTGCAGAATACCGACTGTCCGAACATCATACCATGGGCACACGATTAGACATTAACACGTTGGGAGGACCGGGAGAAACAAACACCACCACGCATATTTACGATGCCTCGACAATGAATTTGCTAAGTACATTGTACGGAAAGAACGACTATTTCGAGCAAAAAGCCAATCGCTACGGGGGCAATGTGTATTACATATATCAGCCGAAAGAACAGGAAAAGTATGCTATAGACTTCAACTACGCCTATTTCGACGGCGGTTCGGGCAATATGCAGCCTAATATATACAGAGATAAACAGAACAAAATAACGGAAGAGCACCTATATAAATCGCTCAACAGTCGTAGCATTAACATCTACGCTTTGGCCTACGACCAGCAAAACCCATTATTGAAAGGCGAATTAAAAACCGGTGGCAAATATTCTACAGTAAATGCCGATAACGATTATCGGTTCTATAATATAGAGCACGACATGGCAATTCCCGACGACAAACAGTCGAACCGTTTCAAATACAAGGAACAGATTGCAGCGGTATACCTATCTTATACGCACGATATAGGCAAGAGATTATCGGCCGAAATCGGCATCCGCGGCGAATACACATGGGCTGAAGGGCGCCTTCTTTCCGTAAATTCCGAAAACAACAAGCACAACTACTTCGACTGGTTCCCCTCTGTAGCCGTGAATTGGCAACCGAATAAGAACAGTAGTCTGTCGTTCAATTACAGCAAGCGCATAGACCGACCGGCTTATCAAGACCTAAATCCGTTCGAATATCTGCTCGATGAACTCTCTTATTGGAAAGGAAATCCGTTCCTATCTCCACAAAAGAGTCATAATCTGTCGATAAACTACGCCTACAAGAAGACGGCTGTTATCCTGTCATTCAATTACCTTAAAAATTACAAAGCACAGATCACCGACACACTGTCGGTAAGTAAAATAGTAATGATTCCCAAGAATATCGGTACTCAAAAGCATCTCTCCCTGTCGTTTTACCAAGGACTACGGCCGTTCGACTGGTGGGAAATGAACCTTAACCTGACCGGATATTATGTAAAAAACGATATATCTTTTGACCGTTTCAGGCAGTCCAATCTTCACAGTTGGGCCGCAATAGCAGGCATACAGAATGCTATCAACCTACCTTCTGATATCAAAATGGAACTCAATGCCTCATACCTGTCTCACCGTTTAGGCGCATCCAACGAATATATGAAGCCGTTGGGATACGTCGACTTGTATCTAAATAAATCGTTCCTCGGTAAACGTATCATGGTCGGCATGGGCATAACAGACATGTTCCATACCAACCGATGGGACAATCACAGCAGTTTCAGCGGCTTCGAATTGTGGAACTGGGGCAAAGGGGAGTCAAGACAAATAAGGCTGAACGTTTGTTATAAATTCGGTAAACAGCACGCCAACGCCCACCGGAGCAACTTCAATGAGATAGAAAGATTATAGTCTGAACCGTTCGGCAAGGCCCGCCAAGCAGCATTCACAATGCCCCCACCTTCGGAATACCCGCCCTGTGTGTTTCAGAGAAATAAGGAGAATATACGGTATATATAAGCCATCTGTCGGAAAAAAGATGTATCTTTGCACGCAGAACCCAACATCTTTTCGAAATGAAAGAATTAGCTCTCAAGTACGGATGTAATCCCAATCAAAAGCCTTCGCGTATTTTTATGGAAGAAGGCGACCTACCTATCGACGTTATCAATGGCAAACCGGGCTATATAAACTTCCTCGACGCCCTGAACAGCTGGCAACTTGTAAAAGAACTGAAGGCTGCCACCGGTCTTCCGGCCGCTGCCTCGTTCAAACATGTGTCGCCTGCAGGAGCGGCAGTAGGCCTGCCTATGAGCGACATATTGCGAAAAATCTACTTTGTAGACGACGTACAGATGGAATTGTCGCCGCTTGCATGTGCATACGCAAGGGCACGCGGGGCCGACAGAATGAGTTCCTACGGCGACTTTGTGGCGCTTAGCGATGCCTGTGATGCGGCAACTGCCACGCTTATCAAGCGCGAAGTGAGCGACGGAGTAATAGCTCCTGACTTCACGCCCGAAGCTCTCGAGATACTCAAAGCTAAGCGCAAAGGCACGTACAACGTCATTAAAATAGATCCACACTACACCCCTGCCCCCATCGAACGTAAGCAAGTGTTCGGCATTACCTTCGAACAAGGGCGCAATGAAGTACGGCTCGACGATCCTAAACTGTTCGAAAACATTCCCACAGTCAATAAAGTATTTACGCCGGAAGCCAAGCGCGACCTCGTTATCTCGCTCATTACGCTGAAATATACGCAAAGCAATAGCGTGTGTTATGTAAAGGATGGGCAAGCCATAGGTATCGGTGCGGGCCAACAGAGCCGCATTCATTGCACGCGACTTGCCGGAAACAAGGCCGATATATGGTGGTTGCGTCAGCACCCGAAGGTAATGTCGTTGCCGTTCAAAGAGGGCATTCGCAGGGCCGACCGCGACAATACGATAGACATATATATCAGCGACGACTGCGATGATGTGCTTGCCGAAGGCACATGGCAGCAGTTCTTCAGCGAGAAACCCGAGGTGTTAACTGCCGACGAAAAGCGTGCATGGATTGCCAAGAACACGCAGGTATCTCTCGGAAGCGATGCCTTTTTTCCTTTCGGAGACAACATCGAGCGAGCACACAAGAGCGGTGTAGAGTACATAGCACAGGCAGGCGGTTCCGTACGCGACGACCATGTAATCGACACATGCAATAAGTACGGAATAGCCATGGCATTCACCGGCGTGCGTTTGTTCCATCATTAATCGCGTTCACATTCCCCATCATCTTTACATATACGACATGAACGACAGTATAGACGATATTATCTCGGGCGGCGGCATCGTATTCCGAGGAGCCCCGAAAGACGGGCCTAAAGAAGACAAGGTTAAGACCAAAGCCAAGAAAAAGAAATACATAACGGGAGCACACGGTTCGGGCTCGGCCCGCCAAAAGGCCAAATATCGCGAACAGCGTGCCAACCGACATAAGAAAAAGAGATAAGGTTCCGCGGTGGAACCTTATCTCTTTTATTATCTGTCGGCCGTTCTACCAGCACTCGATACCATATCTTCACCACCAAACACATCTATATTTAAATTCAAGATAATTGAGCTTATGCCGAAAAACCTATGGTGTAACGGCATAAAACATACTATATAAGATGATTAGAAATATGGTATAAGCCTGTCAGGCGGATAATATAATAGAACAACACACTGTGGTGGCAACGAATATCATCAGAACTTTACTTGGCTAATTTCTCGCAGTCAAGCACATATTCGGTCATTATATCTTAGCTAAGTTTAGCTCTTGCAGCCTTTTCTACTTAACTCTTACAAACATGGCTCCCATCCTTCAGAAAGGTTGTGAGCCGGTTCATCCCGCATAAAAACATCTCCTTGCCGGCTAAGACCTTATTTATTTTTCTTCGATGTGATGCTTCCGGCCTTGGTAAGCGTAAGCGTTGCTTTCTGCAGGGTGTGGGTTATGTGGTCGAAGAGAATGGCAGGATTGAACCTACGCCCCATGAAATGCGTCTCAAAATGGAGATGTTCCGTTGTTGCACGGCCTGTTCGTCCGGTCAATCCGATAACTTGTCCGGCCTTAACCTTATCGCCTACCTTTACAAAATTCTTCGACTGGTGGCTGTAGAGCGTTTCGAAACCGTATTTATGCTTGATAACGATACATTTTCCATAACCGAAATACGTGCATGCCCTCGTTACTATACCGTCGAAAGCCGCCCGTATATTATCGTTAGGTTTAGTCTTTATGTCGACTCCGGCATGGTTGCGTCTGCCGCCATACGGACTTATAACATGAGCATCCGGCAATGGATAAGCCCAATCTCTATCGCCTATCTTCTCTAAGTTCCACCTAAAAGTGCTGTTCTTTTCGAAAGGATTTTCGGTATTTTCAGCAGTTTCTTTCTCTTTTGCGCCCATTACGCTCACATCTACCCTCGATCCGTTCTTCTCACACACCAAAGTTTGCTTGCGCAACTTATGGGTACGAATGCCGAAAACAACCTCCGGATTGATGCGGCCTCCATTAACCATAATGGCAAAGTCGCAGAAAGACTTACCGTCTTTGGTACCTACAACGGCAATAGACTGTCCGGCTTTCACCCGTTCTCCCACTTTCACAAGGTTCTGGGCATTGTTTCCGTATACGGTTTCGAGCCCGTTATCATGCCTTATTACAATAACATTGCCATATTCGGGGTGCTTTCTCGACAAACGAACCGTACCGTTGAACATGGCTTTTACTACATCTTCCGCTTCTGTAACTATCTTTAAATTGCCATTCTTCTGCAAGGTAGCCTTCCCGACCGGCAATGGAAACGAATATTCGTCTTTCGTCAATTCGCCGAATTCTATATTGAAAACATTGGAACGTGCAAAGAGTCCGGGCGTTTCAATACTGATTTGCTGCTGTTCGGCAGCAGTGAAACGATTTTTTATCAGGGCAAACGTCGACATCGTAACGATGAATGATATGCCCAAGAGCAATAGTCTTAAGTTTATTTTCATCATTTGTTCTTTAATTTGACGGTAATACTATTTGAGCATGATACCGGTAAAAATCCTGCCGGAAGCTGTTCCTAACCGGCGTGCAGAGAAATATTCATCGGCATGGGCATAGGTGCATGTGCCGCTATCATATATTTGTTCGGGGCCTATACCCATTTGTTCTAACTGTATCTTATTGCATAAAGGCAAGTCGATATGCCATTTATCGCGCTTCTCTGCTATCTCTTTCATCTCGAAACCAGCCTCGCAGAAAGCATTGTACACATCTTCGCCTACCTCGAAGTGTTCAAGCGATATGCCCGGACCTATGCATGCCTTTAACAAGGAGGGCTCTGTATGGAAAGCATTCCGCATTTCTACCACTGCTTTTTGTACTATCCGTGCCACTGTTCCGCGCCATCCGGCATGAACAGCACAGGCGGCTTTGTGCTCTGTATCGTACAGAAGAACGGGGATGCAGTCGGCTGTAGACACGCCGATACATACATTCGGCACCGATGTAAGTATGCCATCAACGCCGTCGATCAACATTTTGCGGATTTGTTCGGGCAATGTAAAGAACTCGTTGCCTATCTGCCGGAGTTCGATACCATGCGTTTGATGAGGAATAATCAGGCGGTCGACATCGATACCGAGTTCTTCTGAGAGCAACAGGCGGTTTTTGCGTACGGCATCCACATCGTCTCCGCAGTATTCATTGATATTGAATTCGCTGTAATTACCCTCGCTATTCCCGCCTTTCCTTGTCGTAGAAAATGCAACGACTTCGGCATCTATGTTATAGTATTTTATCATCTTATCTACCTGAATGCGACAGACGTTTCATTCGTATTCGAAATCTTCGAGGTCTTCAACATCCTCTATTTCGTCTTCATCGATATATTCAATTCCGTCTTCTCCTTCGTCTTGCAGCTCTTTTGTAAAGTTCGACATATCTTTATCGCGATGTATAAGCGTATCTTCTGCCGTGATTTCCTGCAGTTTGTTACTCTCGCTGTTGAGCTCCGTCCACAAGATATCTTTCAAATCGCCCAATCCTTTCCCCGTTACAGCCGATATGAAAACCACTGGGACGTCGGTAGGAAGCGTGCTCTTCAGCATATCTTCCAGCTCTTCATCCAATAAATCGCACTTCGTTATAGCCAGCACACGATGCTTATCGAGCATCTCCGAATTGAATTGAGACAGCTCATTCAGCAGCACTTCATAGTCTTTTTTGATATCGTCCGTATCGCCCGGCACCATGAAAAGCAGCAGCGAATTGCGTTCGATGTGGCGAAGAAAGCGCAAACCTAAACCTTTTCCTGCACTTGCACCCTCGATAATTCCCGGGATATCGGCCATTACGAACGACTTATGATCGCGATATTCCACAATTCCCAATGATGGTTCGAGCGTTGTAAAAGGGTAATTGGCAATCTTAGGCCGTGCACTCGATACCGCCGAAAGCAATGTGGATTTGCCCGCATTGGGGAAACCGACGAGCCCGACATCGGCAAGTAACTTCAATTCCAATATCACTGTCAGCTCTTCCATAGGCTCTCCGGGCTGCGCATACCGTGGGGCTTGGTTCGTCGGACTGCGAAATTGGAAGTTTCCGAGGCCGCCCCGTCCGCCTTTGAGCAACAATACAGTCTGCCCATCATAGGTAACATCGCAGATATATTTGCCTGTTTCGGCATTATAGACCACGGTTCCGCAAGGCACATCTATATACACATCCTTGCCGTCAGTGCCATGACATTTGTCTCGTCCGCCGTTTCCACCATGCTCGGCATATACATGTCGCCGGTATTTCAGGTGCAACAAAGTCCAGTAATTGTGGTTTCCGCGCAGATAAACGCTCCCTCCATGGCCGCCATCTCCACCGTCTGGGCCTCCGTTAGGTTGGTATTTCACATGACGGAGATGCATGGAACCGCGCCCGCCCTTACCGGATCGGCAATATATCTTTACGTAATCTACGAAATTGGAGTCTGCCATTCTGTAATTATAGAGATTAAATAAATAAGGATTTCAAGGGAATTGATACCGCAACATGGGCTTTTCGAAGTTATAAAAGCCGCACTGCATAACCGCTAAAAAAACTGCGGAAAATTGAAATTACAACCGCCTTGAAGTCCTGAATGTAGAAAAGATACTGCTTACAAGCTATCTATCACCTTGCAAACATCACCGAATATGCGTTCCAACTCGCCCATTCCGGCAATATGATGATGAATTCCTTCGCCCTTATACCATTCGATAAGCGGCGACGTCTGGTTATGATATACGTTCAAACGCTTCTTGATAGTCTCCTCGTTATCATCGGAACGGCCGCTTTGTTGGCCACGGAGAAGCAGACGTTTCATCAGTTCGTCTTCGGGAACATCAAGCTCTATCATCGCTGCAACGCGATGTCCGCGCTTTGAAAGCATCTTCTTCAACGCTTCGGCCTGCGGAATAGTGCGGGGAAAGCCATCGAATATCACACCTTTATGTTCTTTCCCGAAGCCGTCGTATACGCTTGCAAGGATATCGATCATAAGCTCATCCGGTATCAGTTGGCCCTTGTCGATAAAGTCTTTGGCCGTTTTGCCGAGCTCCGTGCCGTTTTTAATCTCGCTACGCAGTACATCCCCCGTAGATATATGCCCGAAACCGTACTTTTCAATCATCTTATCACTCTGGGTACCTTTACCCGATCCCGGAGCTCCAAATATAACAACGTTCTTCATTTCTTTATCTTTTAAACTTTTATTTCATTCGACAAGTGTGTATATATCCCGCAAATTGCGCCCTTGTTGGTCGTAATCAAGCCCATAACCGAGGATAAAATCATTGGGTATTTCTATGGCTGTGTACGCTATATCTAAGGGAACGCGCAGCTTATCGGGCTTCAGAAGCAACGTACATATATGGATTGACTCCGGATTACGGGTTCCCAGCGTCTCTATCATGCGCTTCATAGTCGCTCCGGTGTCCACTATATCTTCCACAATGATTACGGTTCGGCCCGCTATATCCTCGTTCAATCCGATTACTTCTTTAATTTCACCGGTGGAAGTAGTGCCCTGATACGAAGCTAATTTTACAAAAGAAATTTCACAAGGTATCGTTATATCGCGCATCAAATCGGCAGCAAACATAAATGAACCGTTAAGTACAGCAAGCAACAGAGGATTTTTATCTGCCATATCCCGATTGATTTTTTCGGCAACAGCCTTTACACGTTGTTTGATTTCTGCCTCAGGAATGAACGTTTTAAACGTTTTATCCTTGATTGTAACGATGCTCATATAGTGCTATTTTAGATATATTTGTCGCAAAATTACTAAAAATATAATAAACACTTGGTATACATTAGTATTATTTTGTATTTTTGCAACGTATGAAGATATTTACCGGAGCTCAAATACACGAGCTCGATACGTACACCATAGAGCACGAACCCATCAGGAGCATAGACCTGATGGAACGTGCGGCAAAGGCATTAACAAAGGCTATTTCCGAAGAATGGACTAATCAGACACCCATTGTAGTGTTTGCAGGCCCGGGAAATAACGGCGGTGATGCGCTTGCTGTTGCAAGAATGTTAGCCGAACAAGACTACAAGATCGCCGTTTACCTCTTCAACATCCATAATCAACTCTCGGCAGATTGCGCTATAAACAAGCAACGCATTATAGATAGCAGGCGTATAAAGAGCTTCAACGAGATTACGGTTAACTTCGATCCGCCTTCGCTCGATGCCGGAACACTCGTAATCGATGGACTTTTCGGCTCCGGACTTAATAAACCGCTGGCCGGTGGCTTTGCTTCATTGGTGAAATACATTAACCATTCGCCTGCTAAAGTGGTAAGCATCGACATGCCTTCGGGCCTTATGTGCGAAGAAAACACACACAATATACGCGCTAACATCGTAAATGCCGACCTTACACTTACGTTACAGCAGAAGAAACTGGCCATGCTATTTGCCGATAACCAACAATTTGTCGGCGATGTCCGCGTGCTCGACATCCGTCTTTCCCACGAATATATAGTCCAAACCGACTCTCTATATACGCAGATCGAAGAAAAAGACATTCGTCCGCGGATGATCCATCGCAGCGATTTCGTACATAAAGGAAACATGGGCAATGCGCTTCTCGTTGCCGGAAGCTACGGAATGGCAGGCGCAGCAGTACTTGCAGCGCGGGCATGCCTACGTTCTGGCGCCGGTAAAGTGACTGTCAACATCCCTAAACGCAACTACGACGTGATGCAAATAAGCGTTCCCGAGGCCGTATTGCAAATAGATCGGGAAGATACTTACTTCTCCGAACCGACAGATACCGACGATTTCGATGCCTTAGGAATAGGTCCCGGCATCGGTATGAACGAGAATACGGCCATCGCCCTCATTGCTCAATTGCGCCGAACACAGTGCCCTATCGTGGCTGACGCCGATGCCTTGAACATATTAGCCAACCATCGGGCATGGATGCAACAACTGCCTAAGGGTATCATACTTACGCCTCATCCGAAAGAGTTCGACCGTATGGCGGGAAATATCAGTAACGATTGTTACGAAAGACTTACCAAAGCCCGCGAAATGGCGGAACGTTTAGGTGTCTATATCATGCTGAAAGGGCATAACACAGCCCTATGCTTGCCCGACGGACATGTATATTTTAACTCCACAGGCAATGCAGGTATGGCCACTGCAGGCAGCGGCGACGTGCTCACAGGCATTATTACAGCCCTGCTGGCTCGCGGTTACAACACGAAAGATGCCGCACTCGTAGGTATGTATCTGCACGGTCTGGCCGGCGATCTTGCCATGAAAAGTACCGGTAAAGAGAGCCTTATCGCAAGCGATATTATCGACTATCTGCCACAGGCCTTTAAACGATTAAACGATTAAATTATGAAGAAATCTGCTTTAACCATTCTCTACGCATGCTTCTGCCTGCTGGCAACAGCGCAAGTACCTACAGAAGGCACCACTTATTTCCTGCCCAAAACGGCATTGACACTGTCTTTTCTACAAGTAAAGACAGTGTTCACCCCCGGGCAATACGCCAACTACGCCGAGCGTTACATGAAACAAGAGGTGAAAAACCGCCCTTACACGCAATATAGAATTATCGGCATCAGCCTTTCCACATATGCCATTCCCGACTCGTCCAAGCAATATACCGTAACCATTGATAAAAAACATAGTATCATAAGGGTAGAATTAGACCACAACAACGTGCTGAAAGCCGTTAACGCCAAGGCCGCCGAACAAGCTCAACCCATACCTTTCAAGGCTGCACGCAAGCCTCCCGTTGCCAACGTAAAGGACTATCTCACCGAAGATATGATAGCTGCAGGCAACAGTGCCAAGACAGCTGAGCTCATTGCACAGGAGATATACGACATACGGGACAGCAAAAATCAGCTGTCAAGAGGCGAAGCAGAGTTCATGCCCAAAGATGGCGAGCAGCTCAGAATTATGCTCAATTCGCTCAATACGCAAGAAACAGCTCTGCGACAGGTATTCGAAGGTACCACTGTAACCGACACCTTAGAGCAAACCATCAGTTATATACCCACGAAAGAGGTACAAAAGGAATTGCTTTTCAGGTTCTCGCGCCACTTAGGAATGGTAGATAAAGACGACCTCTCCGGCATACCTTATTATATTAGCATAACCGATGAACATCTTATTCCGAAACTTGTAGGAACGGCAAACAACGAAAAGAAATCGAAAGAAGATATCGGACTCTACGTAAACATGCCCGGGAAAATCAAAGTAACTCTTTATCGTGAGGAGCGCATAGACAAGCAATTCGAAGTCTATGCAGCGCAATTCGGGCGCGTAGAGGGTATCAGCGGTTCTCTTTTCGGGAGAAAATTTACCACACACATCATACTTAATCCCATCAACGGCAATGTTGAAAGCATGAATACCGAACCGTTGGAATAACGATAACACATCCTTATTATAAAATAACAGCGCCTGCATACCGCCGCCCTCTCGCGGGTATGCAGGCGCTGTTTGTCCTGTTCGGAACTGCTATCATCAATCTCCGAAAGCAGTAAAAACTTAGAAAAATCGATACGCTTCTGTGGAATTATGGGCGCAAACGATACACCTATGCCAAACAGAATGCCTATCTAAGCTACTTAGATGGCATATCTGTCTGAACTATTTGTACAATACGCTTCCAAGAAATAACTACTTATTGCAAAGTAAACGTGGCTTTCAGTGGTAACGCATCAGA
The DNA here is from genome assembly GCF_000185145.2 of Hoylesella oralis ATCC 33269. Taxonomy (GTDB): domain Bacteria; phylum Bacteroidota; class Bacteroidia; order Bacteroidales; family Bacteroidaceae; genus Prevotella; species Prevotella phocaeensis. The sequence goes on along the minus strand of NZ_GL833119.1, from coordinate 976,495 downwards.
CGAATTACCCACCAAGGCCGTAAACTCGCCCGCTTCGGAAGTCCATTTACCGGCCTTATCATCATAGAACGACAGGGCTTTGTTATCTATGCTGATCGACACATCCTTGCTTTCGCCCGCTTTCAAAAATACTTTTGCGAACCCTTTCAGCTCCTTGTAAGGGCGTTCCAAAGACGACTTAACGTCGTGAAGATACAGCTGTACCACTTCTGCCCCATCACGATTGCCTGTATTTCTAACGTTTACGGTAAAGGTAATTCGGCCATCTTTCGTCATTGTCTTGGACGAAAGACGCAAATTGGAAATACGGAAAGTGGTATAACTCAAACCGTGTCCGAAGGCAAAAGCAGGTTTCCTCTTAGCATAGTCTACCCATCTGTATCCTACATAAAGCCCTTCCTTATAATCTTCGTCGATAATCTTCTTGTCGCTGCGCCATGTTCCGGGATAAGTATTCAGTGCATGTGCACCCACATCATCGAGCTTTACCGGCCACGTAAACGGCAGTTTACCCGAAGGATTGATATCTCCAACGAGAACAGAAGCAAGCGCTTCGCCGGCTTCGCTACCGAGATACCAGCCCTGAACAATGGCTGCAACCTTGTCTTTCCAAGGCATTTGCACCGCATTACCCGATATATTCACGTAAATAATGCGCTTGTTAACCTTGGCAAGTGCCGAAATAATACGATCCTGAGCATAAGGTAACGCGAACGTTTTACGGTCATGTCCTTCACAGTCCTGATATTCGCTCTTGTTAAGTCCGCCGAAGAATACCACGTAATCGACATCTACCGCCTTTCTAAGGACATCTGTCATAAGTTGATCGGCATTACGAGTCTCCGATAAGTCCTGTCCGGTGGCCACACCATCGAAGGTTCCCGTAACATCACCTATATAACCGCGCTCGTATTCTACCGTTACGCCACTGCCCAAACGGGCCTTCAAGGCTTCTAAAGGCAACACCTCGCGCTGCACTTTGAGCGAACTGCTGCCGCCACCTACGGTCATCATCTTAATTGCATTCTCGCCTACCACGAGTACACGTTTGGTGTGTGCAACATCGATGGGCAGCACATTGTTCTTGTTTTGCAACAATACGATGCCATCTTCGGCAATCTGTCGAGATGCCTTATAATGATCATCGGAACAAAGGAAGCCTATGGGGCGCGCTTTATTCATCGTTGTGCGATAATAGAGGCGCAGCACACGGCGCACCTTGTCATTGAGTTCCTTGGTTGTATAGCGCCCCTCGGCTATTCCTTGCAAATAAGGATCGGCCATATAATATGCATCATAGGCATTCGTTTTATTCTTAGAAAGGCCGTCTGTCCCCGTACCGAACTCCATATCGAGCCCGTTTTTCACCGCCTGATCGGTATCATGAGCACCTCCCCAGTCGCTCACAACCACGCCATCAAAGCCCCATTCGCCTTTCAGAACTCCATTTAGCAGCAACATATTGTGGCAATTATGCTCGTTCTTGTAGAGATTGTAGGCTCCCATGATAGCCCAAGCGCCGCCTTCAGTAACGGCTGACTTGAACGCAGGCAGGTAGATCTCGCGCAAGGCACGGTCGCTAACGTTCACGTTCACCTGATTTCGGTATTCTTCATCGTTGTTCAATGCAAAATGTTTTACGCATGAAGCAACACCGTTTCGCTGAATACCTTGCACATAAGGTACAACCATGCGCGATGCAAGGTAGGGATCTTCGCCCATATACTCGAAGTTACGCCCGTTGAGTGGCGTTCTGTAGATATTAACCCCCGGCCCTAAGATCATATCTTTGCCCCTATAGAGCGCCTCTTCGCCGAGGCAACGCCCATAGAGAGCCGCCATAGCTGGGTTCCACGAGGCAACAAGACATGTCAGAGCGGGAAATGCCACGCACGAGTCGTTAGTCTGTCCGGCTTGCAACCAACTGTCCCAGAGCACATCCGGCCGCACACCATGCGGTCCGTCGTCTGTCCAAAAGTCAGGAAAGCCTAATCTTGGCACGCCGGCAGCAGAGAATTTGCTTTGTGCATGAATAATGCGTATTTTCTCTCTCAAGGTCATACGCGAAATAGCATCCTCTATTCGTTCGTCAATACTCTTGGAATTATCCAAATAAACAGGAACTTGAGCAACTGCAAAATTCCATGACGACAGGATTAAAAGAATAATAAAACATACCTTTTTCATACATATTTTCATTAAATTACAATTCATTGTGTTGGTTATACGGAGAGGCTATGATACCCGTAAGCAGGCCATAACATGGTAATAGATAGCATCCGCCCACCGCACAAAGATAATATATTTTCAAGAAACTGTAAAATATATGTCGCAAGAAAATAGATATATTTGGAATATCTTACCGAACAGAACCCAATAGAACAATATTATAAGCCAAATATGTGTGTTATGTATGGGGCTTAGACATCACATTTATTTCTTATAAAAGCATCGCCCATTCCGCAGAAACAGCGTGAGAAAAGAAAATATCGGTAATTCGGACGTACAACGGCCTGCATGTTTAGCAGGAGAAAACAAATAAAAAGCGGGCGCCACACATACGTTAGCCCCGCCTTTTTCCAATTCAATTATATATGTATTTTACGTAATATTTACGCTTAATGGCAATATCCGTTCTGCTTAGTCTAATTGCGCGAGCTTGTTCTCAGAGCCGAGCACGTCTACAATCTTGTGCTCATAGAGCTCCGTCATCAAGTCGCGAGCAGGACCACAATATTTGCGCGGATCGAATTCACCCGGCTTCTCGTTGAATACTTTGCGTACTGCAGCTGTGAAAGCCAAACGGGAATCCGAGTCGATATTGATCTTGCAAACGGCGCTCTTAGCTGCCTTGCGAAGCTGTTCCTCGGGTATACCGACAGCATCTGGCAGTTTTCCGCCATTTTCGTTGATGATCTTAACATACTCCTGAGGCACTGAAGAAGAACCGTGGAGCACGATTGGGAAGCCCGGGAGTTTCACCATGATGGCATCGAGCACATCGAAAGCCAATGGAGGAGGTACGAGTAAGCCCGTTTTCGGATCGCGTGTACACTGCTCCGGAGTAAACTTATAAGCTCCATGAGACGTTCCGATAGAGATAGCCAGTGAGTCTACGCCCGTACGTTTTACAAAGTCGATAACTTCTTCAGGCTTCGTATAATGAGATTCTGCTGCAACTACTTCGTCTTCTACGCCCGCAAGTACACCGAGTTCGCCCTCTACGGTTACATCGAACTGATGGGCATAGTCTACTACCTTTTTGGTCAAAGCGATGTTCTCCTCGTAAGGAAGTGAGGAACCATCGATCATTACCGATGAAAAACCATAGTCTACACAGCTTTTACAGGTCTCGAAAGTATCGCCATGATCCAAATGCAATGCTATTTCAGGATGCTTGCAACCCAATTCTTTAGCATATTCCACAGCTCCCTGTGCCATATAACGCAGTAACGTTTGGTTGGCATAGTTGCGCGCCCCCTTAGATACTTGCAGGATAACCGGCGATTTCTTTTCCGAAGAAGCTTTGATGATTGCCTGCAGCTGCTCCATATTGTTGAAGTTGAAAGCCGGAATAGCGTAACCGCCATTAATGGCTCTTTTAAACATCTCGCGGGTGTTTACGAGGCCTAATGATTTGTAATCTACCATATTTTTAAATCTTTAAAAATGAATAATCAACATTTTTTATTATTACTTTGCAAAGTTAACATTTTAATTTGGGCTGACAAAGCATGCAACATTTTTTAAACATACCATGTAGATTAAACAGACGGCACAATTATGAGTATTTCGTTTTAAAATACTTTTCCTATTTTTAACGATAAACAGAGCGTTTGAAATGATAACATAGCAGGTATAAAAGCCCGATACGTCTTGCACTTTAATAATATTAACAAATAATAACAAGGACAAAAAAGTAAGTTTAAAAAGAAAAATAGTACATTTGCACCGCAATACTATAGAAAATAAACCGGCAATACGGTGAATGTCTAAACCGAATAATTAAAACCGGTATACCCATCTTCGTACAATGAAAACACAATTTTATGCAGACGACATATTATATAAGCAGTCTATTTAAAATTGAAAGATAATAAGGATAAACAAACTATAAGCCGCTTCAATGAAGAAGAGGCATAATGAAAAACGATGTCTGTCGGGCACTTGGCTACGAACAGAATATGGCAGAGAGATATCTACATTACAGATCATACTAACCAAAATCAATCATGATGAGAAAAAGAAAAACATTCAGAAGAGCTCAATGCAGGCTATATAGCATAGCTGCGTTGACAGTATTGGCATTTTTGCCCCCATCATCAGCTTTTGCAACAGGCAGTTTTAAAACTGTTACAGAAATGACCATGCAGGAAAACGGCACGGATATTTCGGGAACAGTAAGAGATGCCAATGGCGAACCAATAGCCGGTGCTACCGTAAAAGTAGTAGGTAATAACGGTGGAGTTGCAACAGATATCGACGGCCATTTTACTGTGAAAGCTGTCAGGGGAGCTAAATTACAAATTTCATATATCGGCTTTATTACTCAAACCGTAACAGTTACAGACCGGCCTTTGAATATTATATTGAAGGAAGACAATAAATCTCTTAACGAAGTAGTGGTTATCGGTTACGGCAGTCAGCGTAAACAAGACCTTTCAACAGCCGTATCTTCTGTAAATTTAGACCAGAGTATGAAGAGTCGCCCATCCACTCTTTCGGCTATGATGCAGGGCTCTATGCCGGGCGTGATGGTACAGAATAACGGCGGCGATCCGCTTGCAACTTCGTCGCTTTCTATCCGTGGTCGCGGTTCGCGTGGGACGGATGATAACTACAACAGCGGCGACGGAGTTCTATATGTAGTGGATGGAGTGCCGGGAGCACCTTATAATATTGAAGATATAGAATCTATCACGGTACTGAAAGATGCTGCCTCGGCAGCTATCTATGGCGCGAGTGTAGGTTCCGGAGGTGTGGTAGTCATCACTACCAAGCAGGCAAAAGAAGGTAAAATTCGTGTGAGTTTCAACATTTCCAAGAGTTTTAAAAACGTCTACAATAAACCTGAAACACTTACCTCCGAGCAATACAATCAGGTTTGGGCGGATGCAACAAGACTGTATGGCGGTTCTTTACCGTCGACAGCTAATCCGCAAGTTTATCCTTACGGCGCTGTTACGCGTACCAACTGGCTGGACGAGATATTCCGCACTGGCTATTTAGAGCATTATGCCCTGTCTCTTTCTGGCGGAACAAATAAACTGAAGGCTTTTGCTTCGCTCAATTTCGATCGTGACAGGGGTATTCTTGAAAACACATTTGCCGAAAAGCTCGGTGCTAAATTGAACGTGGATTTCCAAGTAAACAAATGGATAAGGATCGGAGAACAGGCCATTTATCAATTTACTGACGGGCAAGGAGATGTGAACACCGGTCATGAAGGCGTGCTCGCCAACGCCATCTTCTTCCCACGTTCGGCCACTGTTTACGACTATGACAAAAACGGCAAACTTCTTACAGATGATTATGGTCGTCCGCTTTACCACGGAACATTACCGCGATGGGCTGCCAATGAGGGTATCAGCGGTTATGGAGAATTCCGCAATCCACGAGCCCTGTTAGACCGACTCGATCAGGAAAGACCTTCTCATACGCTCTTCTCTACTACAACTTTAGAGGTAAAACCATGGTCATTCCTTACATTAAAGTCGCAATTTACTGCTGGAATCCAAATCAGTGAGTTCGATGTATTCCATCATAAAGTTCCAGAACCCGGGAATCCTACTAATGAAAACCGCCATAATATAACACATCGTAACCAGAATAACTGGATTTGGGAGACAACCGCAACTTATGCACAAGCGTTCGGCGAACATCATATCAGCGCAATGGCAGGGTGGACTATGAAGTACGATAAATATAAAATGTATGCCATATATACATCGGGTTATTCCTTAGAAGACCGTCATTCGTCTACATTTCCTAATGCTACAGATTGGTCAAAATATAAACCTGATGAAGAAATATGGGAAGAATCGATGACTTCGGCCTTTGCTCGTATAGGCTATTCTTGGGCAGATAGATACTTCGTTACCGGTAGCTTGCGTCGCGATGCATCATCAAAACTTTACAAAGATAATAACTCCGACGTATTTCCTGCTATCTCAGGATCATGGAAACTTTCATCCGAACCGTTCTTTGCTCCTTACAAATCGATTTTCAATTTGGTAAAACTCCGCGCAAGTTGGGGACAGGTAGGAAACGTAGCTTTAGTACCTCGCTATTCATGGAACGTACCGATGGGATTTACAAAATATGCCATTATCTACGGTAAAAACCTCAACAGAGAAGTGTATGGAGCATATACGGAATCTATAGGTGTAAAAAATCTTAAATGGGAAACAACAGAACAATGGGGAATAGGTTTGGATTTAGGACTCTTCGATAATGATTTGAACCTTACTATCGACTATTATAATAAACATACTAAAAACCTTATTGAAAAAATGCCGGTACCCTCTGTTGCCGGTATCTCTATCGAACCTTATGGAAATGTAGGCGATGTAGTTAACCGAGGATGGGAGTTTAGCGCATCTTACAATAAGACTATCGGCGAGGTAACCTTTAGTGTTAACGGTAATCTTTCTACGGTTCATAATGAAGTGTTAGACCTCGGATCGCGCGAATTCCTTGCACATAACGTCGTTGTTAATAGTCAACAGCCGCTACGTTCTACCGTCGGACATCCTTGGTACTCGTATTATGTGCTCAAAACCAATGGCATTTTCCAGACACAGGAGGAAATCAACAACTATAAATGGACAGATCCTAAAACAGGTTTATCTAAGATGATACAACCGAATGCTAAGCCGGGAGACTTCAGATACGTAGATTTTAATAACGACGGACAAATCAATTCCGACGACAATCAGTATATGGGAAGTTACATGCCGAAGATAACATTCGCTTTCGGAGGTAATGTGACTTACAAAAACTTCGACTTTAATTTCCAATTCCAAGGTGTTGGTAAGTCTACCATCTATAATGCTTTTAAACAAATGACGCTTACAGGACGCCAACAAGGAAGTAATATGTTACGCGATATCTTGAATGCATGGGACTACAATCCTAACTCCGGAATTCCGCGTTTGGCACTGACCGACGACTCTAACGGCAATTATACCAACCCGTCGGATTTCTATCTTGAAGACGGAAGTTACCTAAGATTCAAAAACATTACTTTGGGTTATACCTTGCCTCAAGGCGTAATGCGCTCGATAGGACTTGCAGGTTCTTCACTTCGTTTCTATTTCAATTGCGAAAATACATTCACAATTACCGACTATACTGGGTTCGATCCTGAAGTCGGAAACTTCGGTCTCGATGCAGGAACCTACCCTATCGCACGTTCATTCACATTTGGTTTAAACTTTAGTTTCTAAAAATCATTCAATCTTATGAAAATTTCAAATCTAAAATATTGGGCGTTTTCTTTAACTATCTGCACTGTATTAGGCAGTTGTAACGACTTCTTGGAGCATGATCCTTACGGACTTCAAGGCTCAGTAAACTTCTGGAAGACAGAAAAAGATGTAGAGAGTGCGCTAAATGCATTCCATGCATTTACTTATGAAGAGGGAATTACAGGTCGTGGTTTTATGTGGTTTGAGAACTGCAGCGATAATCTTGTTACGGGTAGACCGCAGGCCGAAGCCGCACAAATCAAGAACTTTCAGATGTCAGCTGCCAACGGACGCGATGCTAAAGATACTTGGCCTGCCATGTATCAACTCATTGCAAAGGCCAATGATGTACTACGTAACGTGCCCGGAATGAACATTTCGGCCGACATCAAGAACAAAGCAGTGGGGCAAGCCCACTTCTATAGAGCTTTTGCTTATCTGTGGATAGCTCCTTTCTATGGCGATAACGGCCCTAACGGCGGCATTCCAATCGTAACAGAGACAACACCTACAGCAGAATTAGATCAGCCGCGTCCTAAATCGGTGCTCGAAAATTACGACATGATTATACAGGATATGGACAAAGCAGCCGATCTGCTTCCTTATTTCTCGCAATTAGCAGATGATGATTACGGTCGTCCTCACAAAGCTGCATGCTGGGCGTTTGCCGCACGTGCGGCACTTTACGCGGCACAGTTCGACCAAAGTTATTATAATAAGGTTATCGAGTATTGCAATAAAGTGATGAATATGACAGGAGCAGACAAGCGCAGTCTCTACCCTGATTTTACCAAGTTATTCCGTAAAGAGAATAATTTCTGCGAGGAATACCTGTTCTCTCTTCTCGGTAATGCTACAGAAGGTCCTAAGTTTCATGGTATGTCTTTCCAAAACGGAGGATGGGGATATTACAACACATGGGGATACTTCCAGCCTACACTTGAACTATATAAGGCTTACGAAACCGGCGATGTCCGCCGCGATGCCACCATTCTTTATCCCGGACAGCATATCAGTTTCATCGGACATGATATTCATTTCGGTGTAAATCCTAATAATATATCCAGCACATCGGGCATGACTTTCCGTAAATTCATGTCGCCTTTCGAGGCTTCAGACTGTATCGGAAAAGACGTAAGTCCTAACGGCAATAACCAAAGCAACACATTAGGAATGGTATTGATACGCTATGCAGACATCATTCTGATGAAAGCCGAAGCTCTTATCTGGACTCAAGGAGAAGGAAACACCGAGGCAAAAACGTTACTGAACCAAATACGCAAGCGTGCCGGATTACCGGAAAACAGCAACGCTACCAAGGCTCAACTGAAGAATGAACGCCGATGCGAACTTGCTTTTGAATACCAACCGAGCCGTCATCTCGACCTCGTAAGATGGGGAGATGCACAAACCGTCTATGCTCAACCGCTGCATGGAATACGATCTACTACCGACGGAACTCGAATAACCAATATCGAAGAGATTGAAATATGGAACGCCCGTACTTTCGATCCTGTGAAAAATCAAGTCTTCCCCATTCCTGCTTCCCAAGTTGCGAGCAGCAAAAATCTTACTCAGAACAAAGGTTATTAATAAAAAGATAGATTATGAAATTAAGACATATTTATATTCTGACTGCACTTTTCCTTGCATTACCCTTCATTGGCAATGCACAGGAACTGAAAATAATTACGTTTAATATCCGCTCTTTCGAACCAGATTTCAATACTCAACCTTATGCGGAATTGTTATGGAATGAAAAACCGGACGTGGTATGCTTAAATGAAGTCGAAAACAGAAGTTCCCGACAGCAGTTCGATGGCAAGTATCGGGATGTCGTGCAAGACCTTGCTAACCGTATACACTTGTTTGGACTCTTCGGATATTCTTATAATTTATCGAATAAAGACGGCAAAAATCCGGAAGAAAATTATAAATACTGCGAAAACGAACTTTACGGAAATGCCATCTTAAGCAGGTATCCCATCCTAAATGTAAGCACAATACAGTTGCCGCGCCCTACCGGTTCGGCAGACCAACGTGGTGTGGTTATTGCCGACATACTGCTTCCTGAAGGCAAAATAATAAGGGTTGCCTGCACTCATCTCGACCATGTAGGCGGACAGTTGGAACAAGCTGCCGTTCTTACATCCGATGAAGTGAAAAGCAATACCTACCCCACAATACTCTGCGGAGATATGAATGTAGGGCCAAATTCCGATGTTATCAAGAAACTTCTGACCGTTTACGACCGATTGGACAATGATTCAGGAACGTATCTCGGCCTTTCTAAAATCGATTTCATTCTTGGTACCAAAGGTAAATGGGAGCTGAAGAGTTGCAAAGTACTTGATCGACACCTCAATGGAAAGGAACTTTCCGACCATTGTCCTGTTGTCTCTGTTGTTAAACTTAAATAAAAAATAGGCTAATATGAAAACAAAATATCTATTATCAACGGCATTGTTCGCAATTCCTCTTTTATTCTGTTCCTGCATTAAAGAAGATTGGGGAGTCATTCCCGATAATCAGAACGGCACTTCGAATACGAAGGAATGGAATAAGAATAAAACTGTAGACTTCTATTTCATTACTAACTTGAACGATAAAACTACGGGAAACTACGATAATATAGCCCAATTCTTCAACAACAAGGGCAGCAAATGTTCCATAGGAATTGTCGACAGATCGGATATCAAGAATTATTCAGAGCAGAATACCTGCGAAAATCATTCCACAGAATTAGCTGTAAAGACTGCACGTTTTACGAGTTTCGCCTTCAATAAGTACAATCAAGGCAACATCGAGGGCAGTACAATTCTATTTAATCATAAAATAAATAATGTGGAGAGCTTCAAGATTACCGACGATTGTTATATACAATTCATCCCTATCATGGCTAAATCGAACGTTGCTTCACCAATAGAAATTCTTACACCCTTTGCTACTGTCAGGTTCGACAACGATGATCAGCTCAAGAACGCAGTAACCACATTAAAAACATTAGGGAGCAATACCTACCGTGCACTGATCGTCGGTACTGTGAAGAATAGTCTTATATCCGGCCTAAAAGGCGTTGTAGAACAAGTAGACGGCTATACATTCACACAGGTTACCAAAGATGCCGACAACGACTATGCCATTTTCATGGCCGGTCCTAAGTCTTGGGTACTGCGAGAAACAACAGCCACCTCTGTCAGCGGTACACTCAATGCTTACTGTATATCTGTAGAAGCAAGCGTAGAATAAACACATAACCGCAACAAATATCCCTGTATCTTTTTAAAAAGGCAGGGATATTTACTGCCTTTCTCAAGATATTCTTCCTACTTAAAGAAAATATGATATTTTTGTATATCGAAACTATCTAAACATTTCACGGCATGAAAATTAAAAAACTTTTATTCCTTACGGCATTGTTTGCCTATATCGGCGCCGACGCACAGACCGTCAACCTACAAGAATATACATTAGAAAAGCCATACACCGTAGAAAAGATTTCTCCTGTTTCGGGCAAAGGCCATGTAAAGAATGTAATTCTGATGATAGGAGACGGCATGAGCTTGATGCACATACAGGCTGCATGGACGTGCAACCGCGGCCATCTGTGGTTAGAGAATGCCCAAGCTACGGGGCTCTCGAAAACACCTGCTTCAAACAGGCTCATCACCGACTCCGGCTCGGGAGGCACTTCGTTGGCAACAGGTTATAAAACTATTTACCATGCTGTGGGCGTCGATGCCGACGGAAAGCCGCTCACCTCGTTGTGCACGTTAGCTAAAACCAAGGGAAAAGATGCAGGTATCGCCGTTACATGTCGACTTTGGGACGCTACCCCCTGCGATTTCTGCTGTCATAACATAGATAGAAACAACGAACAAGACCTTGTTGCCGATTACTTAGACAGCAATATCGATTATGCATTCGGCGGCGGAGCCAAATATTTTGAACACAGAACCGACGGACGTAATATTTTCAACGAACTTAAAAGCAAGGGATATCACATTTCCCGCACATGGGAAGACCTGCAAAAGTGGCAGAAAGGCAAAGTATTTTGCGTGCCCTACGACGTCGATACCCCGCTTCCCGACGAACGAGGCGACCTGCTTGCCCGCGCTGCATTGAAAGGTATGAACCTTATGAATCAAAACAAAAACGGCTTCTTCATGATGATAGAGGGTTCGCAACTCGACGATTACGGGCATTTCAATCAGCTCGACATGCTTATGAAAGAAACTTTAGACTTCGATCGTACCGTGGGCGAAGTTATGAAATGGGCAGCCAAAGACGGACAGACATTGGTGGTAATCACTGCAGATCACGAAACGGGCGGCATGACCGTACATGGCGGAAACCTTGAAAGCGGCACCGTTGTCTGCAATTTCTCTACTAAAGACCATTCAGGCACCATGGTTCCTGTATATGCATTCGGCCCGGGATCCGAACAGTTTACCGGTTTTATGGACAATACCGATATTTTTTGGAAGATCAAGAAACTGATGGATATGTAATGCACCCCACAATCATAACCGGCGAAAATAAAATGAAACGATGATACTACTAAAGAAGATTTTGCTTTTAACGGTGCTCTTGCCGGCACCGGCTGCTGCACAAAACCTGATACCTTCGGGTTCTCCATTATATAAATTGCCGTACAAAAACACTTATGTTATGGAAACGCTCGTTGCAGAGAACTCTTTTCGTACGGCGAAAGTAGAAAAGACAAAGCCCGGAACATTCGAACAAGCCCGCAAGGTGTTGCCCTCGCCCTATTGGGAAGGGCATGCGAAGGAGATTGAGATGTACTGGCGAGCGTGGCAGATAGGCATCGGAAACATCTGTCAGCCGCTCGACGACTCCGGTTTCGTTACCAGTTATATTGCTCCGGCATACAACGGAAACATCTTCATGTGGGACGATGCCTTTATTACCATGTTCTGCCGTTACGGTAAAAACTTCTTCCCGTTCCAGAAAACTCTTGATAATTTCTACGCTAAACAGCACCCCGACGGCTTCATCTGCCGCGAAATACGGGCAGATGGTTCCGATTGTTTCGGCAGATATGATCCCACCAGTACGGGCCCGAACCTGCTGCCGTGGTCGGAATGGCTTTATTATACCCAATTCGGAGATGATAACCGTCTGAACAAGGTGTTCCCTGTATTGGCGGCATATTACAAATGGTTGAAGCTGAACCGTACTTGGCGTAACGGTACATATTGGAGCAGTGGCTGGGGAACGGGCATGGATAACATGCCGCGTGTACAGGATGGCTACAATACAATCTACAGCAACGGCCACATGATATGGCTCGATGCCTGCTTACAGCAAATCATGGTGGCCGACATTCTGCTCAAAATGGGGTTTTATCTTGAGCGTTGGCAAGAGATAGAAACCTTTGAAGACGACATTAAAAGGCTTTCTGCCTACATCAACAAGAACATGTGGAACAGCAAAGACGGTTTCCTGTACGATCAATACGAAAACGACAGCCTCAGCACTACGCAGGGCATTTATGCCTATTGGGCGTTACAAACGAACGTACTCGGTAAAGATCGTCTCGACAAACTGGTGTCTCATCTGTCCGATACGGCCAAATTCAACCGTTACCATCGCATTCCGTCGCTCGCAGCCGATAATCCTAAGTATAAAGCCAACGGGCGTTATTGGGTGGGAGGCGTATGGCCGAGCACCAATTACATGGTTATTTCCGGACTTGCAGACAAGGGCTACCGCAAATTGGCCTACGATATAACTCTGAACCATTACTACAACGTCTTTAAAGTTTACCAAAACACAGGTACTTTCTTCGAGTATTATGCACCCGAAGAGGCTGCACCCGGCTTCATGGCACGCAAGGACTTCGTGGGCTGGACAGGCCTGCCGCCTATCGCAGAACTGATAGAATACATCTTCGGCATACGTGCAAACCATGAGTCGAACACGATTACGATCGACGTAAACCTGCTCGATGCCTACGGTATAGATAAGTATCCCTACGGCGAGAACGGCTCCATATCGTTCAAAGTTGCCAAACGCAGCAATGCCGAAGAGAAGCCCAAGGTTACTATCAAGAGCAATGTACCCTTCAAAGCCGTACTTCTTTGGGGCGACAATAAGGTAGAAAAAGAAATCAAGGCAGGCTCGCAAATTATCTGAAACCATCCGTTCTACGCCCAATCATATTACAGATAACCATAGGCGCATGCAGTAATAAGCATCGCGATTGCAGCTTCAGCGCCCGACAGACCTGCCACCTGTCTTGTTCAGACCGTAGTTCCAAGCCGCTTACATGTATCATTCATCTCAGACATACCGCCCTCCTATCAAAGGCAAAAAGCGATAAGGCGGCGACGAACGGTAAATATTCGCAAGTCATAACCTAATTTAAACAACATAAAATTATCAATCTACAATGAACAGAAAAATACTATTGGCCGTACTCATGCTTACGGTATTCGGATTAATGCAGGCAAATGCAAAGAAATGGAAGGCAAAACATGTGGTATTAATCGGTATAGACGGATGGGGTGCATATAGCGTACCGAAGGCACACGACATACCTAATATACGCTCACTCATGCAGAATGGCTGCTATACACTGAAGAAACGTTGCGATCTCCCATCAGAATCAGCCGTCAATTGGTCGGCAATGTTCAACGGTGCATGTACTGAAATGCACGGATACACCAACTGGAATTCGCGCGTACCCGAAATACCTTCGATGTGTACCAATGCTCATGGCATCTATCCTACCATCTATTCTGTCATCAGAGAGCAGATACCTAACGCCGAAACAGGGAACATTGCCGAGTGGGATGGCATAAAATATCTTATCGATTCGCTTGCTATTAATTACGTAGACGTGGCATCTAATTACGAAAAAGACGACGAGCAACTCTGCCGGATGGCCGAACAGTACATTAAGAAGAGTAAACCAACGTTCTTGGCCGTATGCTTTGATCAGGTCGACCACGTGGGACACGCCATCGGGCACGATACTCCGGCATACTACGACGTGCTTGCCAAGCTCGACAAGCAGGTAGGACGCATCATTCAAGCACTGAAAGATGCAGGCATATACGACGATACTATCGTCATGATGACGTCGGATCATGGCGGGATAGGCAAAGGTCATGGCGGGAAAACCCTACAGGAAATGGAAATTCCTTTTATCATCTGCGGCAAGAACGTGAAGAAAGGAATGGTAATAAAAGACGTGATGATGCAGTTCGATACGGCTGCCACAATCGCCGAGGTGTTCAACCTAAAACGCCCGCAGGCATGGCGCGGACTGCCCATCTATAGCGTGTTCGAATAACGGCTGCCACAATAGACGATGCTGTAAGGGCAAATAATATAATAAAGAATAAACCTTTTGCTTGTGCATAGGGGCATGCTATAAAAAACAGCATCCTTATGCACAGGCTTTTTACTTTACGGATACCGTCTTTCCGTCCTTACCCGATCTGAAACGAAAACCATCACTTCAAACCTATATCCTATTGTCTTTTATCACTTCACTGTTGTTCCAATATCGTTTCTATATCCTCTTACCAACCGCAGAGCGTACAGAAATACGAACATATAGCCAATCAAAGGAATTATAAACGGCACCACAAGGTTCGTATTATCGGCCACATAGCCCATCAATAGGAAACCGCAACCGCCGATAGGCGTCATCATTAACAGCGACGAAGCACTCTTGGTAAGCCGTCCTAAGCCCGACAAAGCCAAAGAGAATATAGTGGGAAACATGATTGCCTCGAACATGTAATTGCACAAAAGCGCAATCAGAGACAGATTTTCCATGTCCAAAAGCACGATTAATGTGCAACCTACCGTGCCTGAACCGCATATCAGCAGCATCTTTTCGGCACGTACACGTCGCATAATCCAGCTGCCTATGAAACGTCCCACCATAAAGAAAGCCAGCGCACAGGTAAGTACAACAGAAGCAGTACGGTCGCTCATCCAATTCTGACCGGTCACGAAATTGATGAAATAACTATTGATAGAGATTTCGGCCACCTCGTATGCCAGCAATGCAAACAGGCCGAAAACAAACAATTTATGCCTCCAAAGGCTTCTAAGATTACCGTCTTCCTTATTTTCTGCTTCCATCTTTGCCGCTTCATGTGTTATCTCAGGCAGGTCTACTCTCGAGAATATCACGGCTATTACTAATACCAAAGTCCCGAGAATGGTATAAGGAACCACCACATTACCATCGGTCGTATCGTTTCGAAACAAGAACTGTCCTACACAAAATGTTGCAAAAAGACTGCCAAGCCCGTTGAACGACTGCGACAGGTTGAGCCTGCTCGTGGCCGTTTCGCGCACTCCAAGTTCCGTAACATACGGATTTGCCGCCGTTTCGAGAAATACCAAACCGCATCCGATGATAAATAAAGCGGCAAGAAAACCATAAAATGTGCCCAATTCAGCCCCCGGAATAAACAGCAAGGAACCGCATCCGAAGAGCAAAAGACCAAAAACTACGCCACGTCGATAGCCGAACTTATTGATAAAAATGCCTGCCGGAATGGCGGTCAGAAAGTAACCGAGGTAGGTTGTAACCTGTATGAGTGCCGACTGTGTGATCGTAATATGCAGCTCATTCTGAAAATGTTTGTTCAATAGATCGAGGATAGCCCTTGCAAATCCCCATAGAAAAAACAACGAAGTTATTAGTATAAAGGGCACAAGATATTTCTTCTCTGTCAGCGAAACCTTATTTTTTTTCATCCTATCTATAAATTCCAAACATGAATAACTTAATAAAAAGAAAGGTCACCGCCACCGTAAATACTACATAGCGGTAACCTTTCTTGCTGTTTGCCCCCATTTCCGGAGACAAAATATGAATGATATAATTACTTTTCTACCTGTTCCGGATCGACCACTTTCCATACAAGAGCGGCGATAACTGCACCTACCATCGGCGCAACAATAAATATCCAAAGGTTATGGAGTGCCGTTCCGCCTTGGAAAAGAGCCGGCCCTATAGAACGTGCAGGGTTCACAGAAGTGCCCGTGTAGTGGATACATACCAAATGTACAAGTATCAGCGACAAGCCGATAGCCAAGCCTGCAAAGTTGTTAGTTGCACCGTTTGTCTTGGCTGTAGCGCCAAGTACCACCAATACAAATACGCATGTAAAGAACATTTCGGCCAAGAAACCGCCGATAACCGTAATGGTTCCGTCGCCATAAGCCTGCAAATCGTTGGCTCCGGTGCCCACTATACCCGTACTGGATGTAATAATATAAAGGATAGATGCACCTATTATGCCTCCTATTACTTGGAACAACATGTACATACCGCAGTCTTTAGCGCTCATACGTTTACTTAGAAACACACCAAGAGTAATGGCTGGATTGATATGACAGCCCGAAATACCGCCGATGGTATAAGCCATAGCAACGACAGACAGGCCGAATGCCATCGCTGTACCGACAACTGTTTCAGGATCACCGTTGTTACATCCCAAACTCACGGCCGCTCCGCAACCCATAAGCACAAGCACCATCGTGCCAAACATCTCTGCTAAATACTTTTTCATATATAAAAAAACTTAAATAAAATGATCATTATCATACATAACAGCGCAAATATAGGTATTTTTATTGGGTTTGGCAAGAAAAACAAAAATTGTTTTCAAGTTTTACAGGTTGTAGAGTCATTACGGTTATATTTTGGCTTTTCCGCATATAATATAATAAGGTGTAGGCAAAATTAGCACCAGATGGCCCGCACACCTTGCCCACTCACCCTATTGCAATATGCTTTTCAGCAAGAATGTAGCATTCTGATTACGCGCCACTCCGGGCGTTATTTTATAAGTATAGGTAATGTGTTCTGCCAGTTCTATTTCGAAACAATAATTATAGAAGTGCCTCGGATGCTCCTCACTCATCTTGGAAAGCTCCAGATCATGAGTGGCTATCACGCCGCTGACGGGCAAATGAGAGATATAATCCAAAAACAAACGCGAGCCGTTGAGCTTATCTAACGAGTTCGTTCCTTTCAATATCTCGTCGAGAATGATGAGTGTACGTCTGCTGTGTCGGCAGTATTCGATGAGTTGTTTGAGCCTCAACAACTCGGCATTGAAGTATGAAATGCCGTTAGACAAGTCGTCTGTGGTGCGCATACTGCTGAAGATGCGGTAAATGGAAACCTTCATACTGTCGGCAAACACAGGCATTCCGTTCATTGCAAGCACATAATTGATGCCGATAGAACGCAGGAAAGTGCTCTTGCCCGCCATGTTGGCGCCCGTAATAATATAGTAACGGCCGTCTTCTACCGTAAAATCGTTACGCACGGCCTTTGCTCCCAAGAACGGATGATACAGTCCGCGTGCCTCATACACCACCGTTTCGGTGTCTGTAAGTTGCGCTTCCGTGCCGTCAGGTTCGTTGTATTTGAACGTTGCCATCGACACCAATGCGTCGATAAGGCTCACTTCGTCTACCCATTCCATTACCTGCGACATATACAGGCGTTGCCATTTCAGGAAACGTCGCACCAAGAAAAGATCGCTAAGCATAAAAGTATCGAAGAGTATCATGCCGAGAATGTTGCCGCGGCGGTCGAGTCCGTTGAGGATATCTTCCAATCTATCGAACGATGCGGATGCCGTTTGCAGCCGACGGACTATCGACAGATTAACTTCGGCTCTAAGTTCTGTGCCCGATACAAGGCGTATCAAACGCACATAGGCCTGCAAATGTTCGTGCAACACACCTACGGATTTGCCGATGATCCGCAGAGGTTTCGAGCACAATAGGTACACAATGACGAACTGCGCCACGCCCCAAGTAACGGCAACATTACCGCTCATCGATGTAAAGAAAGGCAGAATGGTCGCCAACCATATCCCTGCAATGGCCATACAAGCCGCAACCAACACCGGTATACTGCCCACAAACGACGGTATTCCGGCGGTACTGATCCGATCGTAAGCCTTACCGATGGCCGAAGAATCTATCTTTCCGCCCGTCGTCTGCCCGATGGAGATGAACTGCGCCCGCCATGTTTCCATCTCGGCAAGTTCGTTTATCGCTTCTTTCTGCCGCGTTATCCGCTCTATTTCGCCCTGTCCGGCTTCGTGTTCTGCACCCAACAATGCCGCTAAACGGTCGCTCCCACCCGTGGTAACAGTACGGTCGATACGATTAAACAGCGATTGTGGACCGAATATATCTAAATCGAACGAGAACGGATGGTGCGCATCTATGTATTTGCTGCCGGTGCCGAACGCGCTGTAATCGCCCTCATGATACGCTATTTCGTGCTTATAGACTTTCAACAGACTGCTTTTGGCCTCGATTTTCTCACTGTTAATCACATCTAAACGGCGGACTGCGAGGTATGCAGCGGCCGACAACACTGCCAAAACGGGCAACACAGCGCCCCAATCTGTCACGGTATAGAGCACTGCAAAGGCTATCATTGCCAAGAAGAAGATGATTTCTCCGGAAACAAATCCGCGGTTTTTCCTTTTAAGCGCTGCTATTTCTCCGGCCAAGGCATCTGTCCTGTCTATGTAAAATATCTTTAAATCCATTGATGTTCTTTTGATTTACAGGTGGAAAACGTGGCAACCGCCTTCGATGGCAGATTGCGTAACGCAACGCAAAAATAAGAAATAAAACATATAGGGACCGTTCATTTTCGTTTTTTTAAGACTTTGTTATGGCTTGTTACAGATGGTTCGTTTGTATTACATATACCGTCTGTCATCAACAGGCAGCACTCCTATGCACCTCAGACTTGCCTTTTATCGGGCATCCGAGGCACTTCTATTCCAAGCATACGAAAAGAACAAAAACGATGTTTGCACACTGTGGCGGCAACACACCGACAGCACGGCCGAAACGTAAGGACATAAAAAAGGACTACCGCTGTAGTCCAATCTTTGTTAACCTTAAATCTAATACCATGAAAAACACAATGCAAAGATATACAGATTATACATATATCTCAAACATTTTATTGTATTATTTCCAATAAGCGTTGCTTTCTTGATTTAAATCAAGCACAAGTGTTATTTACAGAAGTACCACTCCTTCCTGTTTCTTGCCATCCATCATGATTTTAAGCGGACGGTCGAAGCGCACATGACGTATGAACTTCGTCTCTTCAACAGCGGGCATTTCGTCGAGAATTGCCTTGTTATACAGTCCTGTACCACGGCTCTCGTCGATGGTAAAGTAACCTACACCGAAGCTGGTTAGGTTCTGAAAGAAGTGTGTTCCTTGACTCGGATCCACACGATAGTTCTTCAGAGCCACTTCAACAATAACTCTTGCTCCGCTGATATGGGGCCATTTCACGGGTATACCTAACCAATAATCGCTCGAACCCCACCGTCCGGGGCCGATGAGCACATAGTTCGTGCCCGATGCAAGAAACTTTCGGTTCATCTGTTCGATATCTGCAGCGATGGCAGGATTATTCATTGCCGAGAATTGATCGTCTGTTTTCACGTACACAACATCCGTTACGTCTTCGCTGACACCCTGTCCGAGCGAGTTATGAGAGCGTAGCAAGCAACGTTCATCGGCAATCTTCGAGAGATCTTCGTCAAGTATTTGCTTGCTGTCTACAATCGGTCGTATCTGCAGAAGGTAGAACTCGCCCGTCTTGTCGTCGTTCAGATTGCAGGCAAACTCTATTTCTACCGGACGTTTCATGGCTTCCGAACCGTATTTCATAGACATTTGAAGAATTTCGGGCAGCGGGAATACGCCTTGTTGAAGCACGCCGCAGAACGAGATTATCTTGCGTCCGCCTTCGTAAAGGCCGTCGCGTATCACCTGATCATAGGGATCATAGGTCGACGCGATGTAGTTCAGAGAGCCGTCGGCCTCGGCATCTTTCACCTTCAGTTTAAGGATATTGAAGCCGTCGTCGACCTTGAAATCGTTGCCGACATGCTTCATATCGAGTGCATAAAACTGTGTCTGTGTCTCACGAAGGGCGATATCGAGCTCCGAGGTCTGCAATATTTGGGCGGGATGATAGGGAGATACCCGCAACGTCTGCCCCCCATCAACGATGTATTTCCCCAAACCGAGCGCCAAGGAGGCAATTCCGTCTTCGGCAGTTTCATCGCCTATCGGATAATAATTGAGCGAACGAAGCACTCCGCTGATATTGGGATAGAAATGATCTCCATACTGTTTGCCCACTACCTCTTGCAAAATAACCGCCATTTTCTCCTGATCGATCACGTTACTCGTAGCAGTCATATAGGCTTTAGAGTCGCGATAGAACACCGAGGCATACACTCCTTTGATGGCGCAAGCAAGCATTTGCAGCATCGTGTAGCGGTCGTCGAGGTAAGGAATCATATAAGTAGAATAAACACCTGCAAAGGGTTGGTAGTGTGCATCCTCCAACAGCGAGCTCGAACGGATGGCTATAGGTGTCTTGGTTGCCTCGAAGAAGGTAAAGAAATCGGCAATTAGCGAGTCTGGAAGCTGTGCCTTCAAGAAGTGTTCGAGTATTTCGTCGTCGGAAGCATCGCTCAATGCAATCTGATAAAGGTTATTCTGATCCATGAACCGATCGAAGAGATCGGTACAAAGCACAAGGGTTTTCGGTATTTGAACGGTAGCCCCTTCGTGTTGGTTGAACTCCGGATGCATCTTCACCACATTGTCAAGAAACGCCAAACCGCGCCCCTTGCCGCCCAAAGAGCCCTCGCCGATACGGGCAAAGTGGGCGTATTTATCGAATTTAAGGCGATCGAAAACCGCTACAACGCCGATGTTCTTCATGTGGCGATACTGCACAATGGCATCGAAGATAATCTTTCGGTGCGCATCCACATCTTGTAATTTGTGCCATGTGACATTCTTAAGGAAAGCCGACACGGGGAATATCGCCCGCGCACTGAGCCAACGGCTCATATGATTACGCGAGATATGATAGAGCATTGAGTCATCCGGTATCTTAAAAATATTATCCTGTAACTCTTTCAGCGAGTGTACGCGCATGATCTCCGCATGGGTTTTCGGATCTCGAAAGATGAAATCGCCGAATCCCATGTGCTCTTCAATGATGTTACGCAGGTCGACACTGATCTTTTTAGAGTTCTTGTCGACGAATTTGAAGCCCTCTGCTTCGGCTTTCTGTCGGTTAGATGACTCCGAACTTTCCATAATCAACGGCACATACTCGTCCTTGGCACGGATGGCACGCAGCAGTTTCAGGCCGGCTTCAGCGTCTTTTTTCCCGTTTACAGGGAACCTTGCGTCGCTGATAACGCCCAGTGTATTATCGCTATACCTACTATAAAAGTCCATCGCTTCTTCATAATTGCGCGCTAAAACTACCTTCGGGCGACCACGCATGCGCAATGTAGCGATGTGTTTATTAAGGGCTTCGCTCGCTAAATTTTGACTTTGCAGCAATATATAGCTGTACAAGTTGGGGAGAATGGACGAGTAAAAGCGGATACTGTCCTCTACGAGCAGGATCATTTGCACACCCCCTTCCTTGATATCGTGCTCTATGTTCATCTTATCCTCGATAAGTTTGATGATCGAAAGAATAAGATTAGTGTTTCCCAACCAGCAGAAAACGTAATCGAAGATACTCAAATCCTCGTTTTCCATGCGCTTGGTAATGCCGTGAGAGAACGGTGTGAGCACTACGCAATGGATATGCGGGAAGTCTGCCTTGATGGAACGTGCCACACTGAATGCGTCGTTATCGGCCGTACCCGGCATGCATATCACCAAATCTATGTTGGTTGTACTGAGCACTTTTGCCGCTTCTTCCGTTGTACTTACCTGCGTAAACATGGGCGGATAGCGCAGTCCGAGTTCCATATACTCATTGTATATCTTCTCTTCTACGCGCCCGTCGTCTTCCAACATGAATGCATCGTAAGGGTTAGCCACTATCAATACATTATATATACGGCGCAACATCAAGTTGACAAACGTGACGTCTTTCAGATAAAACTTATTCCATTGTTCGGGATTGTTCTCATTCATAAAACCGATATTCCTATTAAAATCCACAGCAACAGCATGCTAAAACTGTCGCAAGCATTGCCACTTAACTGCCACAAACTTACACAAAAACGGCGGAACAAGCGAACATTTCGACAAGAATTATACCGCAACATGGATAAAACATACAATAAACAAGGCACATCCTCTTGGCTTACAACCGAATTACGGTATGGCCTAAAGGTGCGCCTTATATAAATATGTGTACGGTAGTTGTGCCGAAACAGAATTACATCTTTTCTTTTTTCATCTTTTTATCGGCTGCTTTTTTCTTAGAAGAATTGCAGCACGGAGCCTTTCCCTGCTCCTTGCATTCTTGCTTTCCGGCCTCGTTGCAAGCAGAACCCTTACACTCTTTCTTGGCTTTATCGCACTCTTTCTGCCCGCAACCCTTATTTTTCTTGCAGCAAGTTTGCTCTGTTTTCTTCTCATTTCCCTTATTCTTGGCATCTTGCGCATTCGCGCCGACGCTCATACACAACATGGCTACAGCCATCGTTGCACTTAAAATTAACTTCTTCATATTACTATTTATTGAATTAAAAACTCGATTGCAAAGATATAGCATCACAGTATAACCTCCGTCATCTTTTTAGTTATAAAAGATTAACGGCAAAGGTATGATAACTGCAGAAGTGTAAAAAGTTCTTGTTTATATGGACAAAAAGCGTTTATTTTGCATAAAATATCAACAAAAACCGAAAAAATGAAGAAAGAAAAGAGACTGGCCACCCTATGCGTACAGGCAGGATGGGAGCCCCAAAACGGGGAACCGCGCGTATTGCCCATCATACAAAGCACTACTTTCAAGTACGACAACAGCGAAGAAATGGCCATGCTGTTCGACTTAAAGAAAGAAGGTTACTTCTATACACGCCTGCAAAATCCCACCAATGATGCCGTTGCAAGGAAAATAGCTGCCCTTGAAGGAGGCATAGGTGCCGTGCTCACCTCCAGCGGACAGGCTGCCAACTTCTACGCTGTGTTCAATATATGCGAGGCGGGCGACCACATCATCGCCTCTAACGAGATATACGGAGGCACTTACAACCTGTTCGGAGTAACGCTGAAAAAACTGGGCATAGAGTGTACATTCGTCGGTCCGGATGCTTCGGAAGAAGATATACAGCGGTTATTCCGCCCGAATACCAAGCTTGTTTTTGGAGAAACCATCTCTAACCCGAGCTGCCGTGTGCTCGACATAGAGAAGTTTGCACGCATAGCCCATAGGAATAACGTGCCTCTTTTGATAGACAACACCTTCGCAACGCCCGTCAACTGCCGCCCCTTCGAGTGGGGATGCGACATTGTTACCCACTCTACCACCAAATATATGGACGGGCATGCCACGCAGGTGGGCGGCGTAGTTGTAGACAGCGGTAACTTCGACTGGCAAGCACATGCCGAGAAATACCCGGGACTATGCACTCCGGACGACTCATACCACGGACTTATTTACACCGAAGCATTCGGCAAACTGGGATACATCACTAAACTCGTGGCTCAACTCATGCGTGATCTCGGCTCTATACCGGCTCCTCAGAACTCTTTCTTGCTTAATCTCGGGCTGGAAACGCTACATCTGCGCATGCCGCAACACTGCAAGAACGCTCAAAGAGTGGCCGAATTTCTGCACGACGACAAGCGTGTGGCGTGGATACATTACTGCGGTTTGAAAGACGACAGCGACTACCGGCTGGGGCAGAAATATCTTCCCAACGGCTCGTGCGGCGTAATTGCTTTCGGTTTGAAAGGCAATCGCGACACCGCCATACGGTTTATGGACTCGTTAGAGCTCATCAACATCGTTACTCATGTGGCCGATGCCCGCACTTGCGTGCTGCATCCGGCAAGCCACACCCACAGACAATTAACCGACGAACAGCTGCGCGAAGCCGGTATTGCCCCCGACCTGATACGCCTATCGGTGGGAATAGAGGATGCCGAAGATATTATCGACGACCTCAAACAGGCCTTGGCACAACTTTGAAACATTTCACATACGACAGGAACAAACCGCCCTCAACAGCGGTCTGCTTCTGTTGTATTCGCACCCGAACGGCACACTATCCGCCTTATACAGGCATCCTAACGGGATTAAATAGGCAATGCAAGACATATAGACACCATAAATACCATCGATACACTTTTAAAATAAGAAGCACAAAAGGTTAAACTTTACAAAGTGTAACGCCAAAACTCAAAAAAAACAAGTATTATTTGGCGGTTATCAATAAAAAATATATATTTGCGACATGTTATTGACATTTTGACAACTACTCATTTATAAAAAAATTACACTACCATGGAAGTTGAAAAAATCATGCAAAACCTCGAGCAAAAACACCCGGGGGAATCGGAATTCTTACAAGCTGTAAGAGAAGTACTTCTATCCGTTAAGGATATTTACAACCAACATCCGGAGTTCGAAAAAGCCAAGATTATCGAGCGCATCGTAGAGCCCGAACGCATTGTGATGTTCCGTGTACCGTGGACAGACGATAAGGGCGACGTACACGTAAACATAGGTTATCGTGTACAGTTCAACAGCGCGATAGGCCCGTACAAGGGAGGTTTGCGCTTCCACCCATCGGTAAATCTGTCGATTATGAAGTTCTTAGGCTTCGAACAAACATTCAAGAATGCGCTTACCACCTTGCCTATGGGCGGCGCAAAGGGCGGTTCAGACTTCTCGATCAGAGGGCGCAGCGATGCTGAAGTAATGCGTTTCTGCCAATCGTTCATGGCAGAACTGTATCGACATATTGGACCTAACGTCGACGTACCGGCAGGCGACATCGGTGTAGGGGGCAGAGAAATAGGTTATCTTTTCGGTATGTATAAGAAACTTACTACACAATGGGAAGGTGTTCTTACCGGTAAAGGCATGGAATGGGGCGGATCTATCCTGCGTCCGGAGGCCACCGGCTACGGCGCTCTGTACTTTGTAAACCAGATGCTCCAGACACGTAATATCGACATCAAGGGCAAGAGTGTGGTCATCAGCGGCTTCGGAAACGTTGCATGGGGCGCAGCTAAGAAGGCTACAGAGCTCGGCGCAAAGGTGATAACCATCAGCGGACCGGACGGATATATATATGATCCTGCCGGTATCAGCGGCGAAAAGATAGAATACATGCTCGAACTGCGTGCAACAGGCAATGACATTTGTTCGCCTTATGCCGATAAATTCGAGGGCTCGAAGTTTGTTGAAGGCAAGAAACCTTGGGAGTGCAAGGCCGACATCTATCTGACTTGCGCAACACAGAACGAACTCAATGGCCAAGATGCCGATATGATTTTGGCACATAAACCCGACTGCGTGGCCGAGGTAAGCAATATGGGATGCACGGCAGATGCCGTAACTAAGTTCGTCGAAGCGCAGCAGCTCTTTGCTCCGGGCAAAGCTGTAAACGCGGGAGGCGTAGCAACTTCGGGCCTTGAAATGACGCAGAATTCCATTCGTCTGCACTGGAGCGGACAGGAAGTCGACGAGAAGTTGCACTATATAATGCACTCCATTCACGAACAGTGCGTAAAATACGGCACGCAACCCGACGGCTATATCGACTACGTGAAAGGTGCCAATGTTGCCGGCTTTATGAAGGTAGCCCATGCAATGATGGCACAAGGCGTTGTTTGACACGGCTTAATCTGAAGACCGGTGCACATTGTAACGGCGTTACACTGCCGGACAATAAGAAGATGCACCGGTCTTTTCAAACCATAAAACAGTGAACTATCGAAGAAGTATTTGTATTTTAATTATCGTACTAAGCGGCTTTACACCTCTGACAGCTCAAACTCAGAGGGGTAAAGCCACTTTTTATTCAAAGAGAGCAACCGGTGCACGTACGGCAAGCGGCATCAGGTTGCACCACGACAGTATGACTTGTGCCCATCGCACCTATCCTTTCGGTACGATGCTTCGTGTGAGAAACCTCGATAACGGTAAAGAAGTGGTTGTGAAAGTTACCGATAGAGGACCGTTTTCACGTGGCAGAATTATCGATCTTTCATGGGGAGCAGCGAAAGAATTGGGCATACTCAGCAAAGGTGTGGCCATGGTTGAAGTAACACGTGTGGACAGCATAATTGTTCCTTACAAACCGGACGACAAGGATGAACTGCCCGAAATGGACTTCGGTATATCACAGGATGAATATAAATTTGCACAACAAAAGAAAAACGACAGTACGGTCGACAGCAAGAAGACAGTATCGAAAAAAAGAAAAAGCGTAAAGAGACGCACTCCTAAACATACCAAGAAACGTCAAAAGAGAACCAAGAAAAGACGCAGAAACAAATAAAACGATATGAAAAAACAATTTATTTTAATCTTTTGCCTGTTCTGTGCAATAGGCATTCAAGCACAAAACCTTTTCGTCGGTACGTACAACATCCGCTACGACAACGATGGTGATAAGAAAGAAGGCAACGGGTGGGAACGGCGTTGGCCTATCATCTGCGACATGTTGAACTTCGAAGAACCCGATATATTCGGTACACAAGAGGCCAAAGTAAACCAAATACACGACTTGCAAAAAGGGCTCGAAGGCTATAATTACATTGGGGTTGGCCGCGACGACGGCAAGGAAAAAGGCGAATATGCTGCCATTTTTTACAAGAAAGATAAACTTACCAAGATCAGATCGGGCAACTTCTGGTTGAACGAAACACCCGACAAACCTAAATTGGGATGGGATGCCGCCTGCATCAGGATATGCACTTGGGGCGAATTTATGGACAATAAAGATAAGCTGAAATTCTATTTTTTCAACTTACACATGGATCATATCGGCGTTGTAGCACGCAGAGAATCGGCCAAATTAGTAATCAGAAAGATCAAAGAGATAACAGGCGGTAACGCTCCGGTGATACTCACGGGCGATTTCAACGTAGACCAAAACGATGAAATCTTTAAGATTTTCTCTGCTTCAGGCATACTTAAAGATTCCTATTCGGCAGCTAAAATGCGCTTTGCCGAGAATGGTACTTTCAATGACTTCGATACCGAACTGAAAACCGAGAGCCGTATAGACCACATCTTCGTATCGCCTAAGTTCAATGTAAAGCGCTATGGAGTGCTTACTAACGGCTATTGGACAGAGAAAGGCAGTAAGGAAAATTTAAGCAGCAATAAGGCTCCGAAAGAATTAAAGTTCAAGAAATATGCCCGACGCACACCATCCGATCATTATCCGGTATTGGTTAAAATCGCCTATAAGCAATAAACATCGGTTCAATATTCCTACTTTCGTGTAGGAATATTGAACTCGCTGACTTTCGATATAGACTTTGTTCCCTGAACAACCGAAACACAGAACTTGGCTTTACCGTTCTTCAATCGATTATCCGCCTTAACCAAAGCGGTGTAACGTATGCCTGCTCCCGGCATAATTTTCTCTACATGTACGCCCGGAGAGATGTATATATGCTTATTACCCGTAGCTTCGATAACAGTAGGCTGCACATCATAAAGCACTTCTTTCCCACGGTTCATCACCTCAAAGATTATCTTACACAACTCTCCACGGCTGATTACGTTATCCTGATTATCGTCTACAAACCGAGCATTACGTATCTCTATCGCCGGCGAATAGTGCAACCCGTCGGCCAAGTTCTCCACACTCGAGGTAGCAGGCATAGTAACTGTAGGCGTTTGAGCAGTATAATTGCCCGTATAGTCGGCACCGTTGAAATCGTATAAACGGTCGTCTCCGCTATTCGAAGCATCGAAACCGCTATTCAATTCTTCCTCTCCGGCATCGGTTCCATATACCTGTTCCTCTTGTCGGTCATACTGTCGTTGCCGCCGTTCGTATGCCCGTTCTTCTTTATCGCGCCTGTATTGGTACAAATCATCTTGCCTTTTCTCATCGGCTTTAGCCCCGATAGCACCGCCGATGATGGCCCCTCCGGCCATTCCCACTATAGTTCCAACGTCTGAACCACGCGGTCCGCCGCTGATACCTCCGATGGCTGAGCCGAGAATAGAGCCAAGCGTTCCCCCTGCATAGGCACCCGTACCCGTATAAGTATCGCAGCTACTTAGAAGAAAAGCAGCACAAACTGTTGATAACATGAGCTTTTTCATATTCGAAACCTTTTAAATATATTGCAAAAATAAATAAATTATGCGACAAGATTCCAGCATTTTCCCTAAATAAAGATAGGGAAATCCCTAAAAAGATTAAATCTACCGCAGTCACAAGTAACAGCTATATCATTGCTAAACAAGCTGTTCAGCATTGCATGGAGTCGCATTAATTTACGAAATGAAGCATTCTTTCCGCCATCAGAAGCCCATATTATCACAATTTGCACCCACGTGCATGACACCAAATTACGCATAATAAAAATTCCAAAACCACAGGAACTCGGTCAATATCAGAACATAAACGCTTGTTATAAAATCCTATCTTCAGCCGTTTCCGGGCTGTAAACTCATGCGATATTGGCTGGGTGTCATTCCCAAATGCTTGGAAACGTAGCGACTGAAATATGATAGAGAGGTGAAATTCATCATCTCTGATATCTGTGTAAGCGATAAACGTTCGTCTTCGAGAAAGCCTTTCAGCATCGGTACCGTATAGCGATCGATAAAAGATGTTACACTGCTACCCGTGGTACGGCGCACGGTATCGGAGAGATATTTGGGTGAAACATTGAGACGTTCGGCATAATAAGAAACTTCGCGCTGTGTACGCGAGATGCCTGTTTGCAACAGTTGCAGCAGCTCTTTAACAACAAAACTGCGGCGATCCGTAGCGTCTAACGTGCCATGATACTTGGAATGGAAGCTGAAAAGATCGTATATCATTGTCTGGCAGAGGCTTCCCATCAGTTCCCGATAGAACGGATGAGCATTTTCTTTCATACGGTCGCGAAGCCGGTGAATATCTTCTACGAAGCACAAGGCATCCGTTTCAGTTAAAGGTATCACGGGATTATCGTACAAACTGATGCCTCCTCCGATGCCGAAGTTATTGGACGGAAGCAGACTGTTTAAAAACCTATAAGGCGCAACAAAAAACTCTACCCGCAATTCAGGGTGGGGAGCAGGGTTACACACCTTATCGGGAAGAACGAGAATTACGGCATCATTGCGCCGGATATGGTAACAACGGTCGTTGAAAACAAAGCTGCCTTCGCCGTCGAGACATATCAAATGCAGGCAACAATCATGGAAACGTTTATCGTTGATCTGCAGAAAATCGGTGGAAAAAACAAAATCCGTCTCCTTAATCTCGCTCATAAGGCAAAAATAGATATTATTTTTATAACCAACGAACGATTTGCGTAATTTGTGAAATCATCACGGAAATTTGTGAAACAACATCATCATAAAATCGTTATAACTTTACACTTGTAAACTAAAAAGAATAAAACAATGAAGCACGTAACATTAAACAATGGAGTAAAGATGCCGCAACTCGGCTATGGTGTATATCAGGTAGAACCGGCAGAAGCCGAACGTTGTGTAAGCGAAGCATTGAAAGTGGGCTATCGCCTCATAGATACAGCGCAGGCATATCGCAATGAAGAAGGCGTAGGGGCTGCGGTTAAGAACAGCGGAATAGCCCGCAGCGAGGTTTTCTTAGTATCTAAAGTGTGGATCAGCAACTATGGTTACGAGCATGCCAAGGCAAGTATCGACGAGAGCTTGCGCCAACTGCAAACCGAATATATCGACCTTATGCTGCTCCACCAGCCGTTCTGCGATTACTACGGTGCCTATCGCGCACTCGAAGATGCTTATCGCGAGGGCAAACTGAGGGCTATCGGCGTGAGCAACTTCCAGCCTAATCACTTTATAGACTTGGCAAGCAACGTAGACATCGTGCCCGCCGTTAACCAAGTGGAAACACATGTGTTCTGCCAACAAATCAAAGCTAAGGAATATATGGATAGTTTCGGAACGCACATTATGTCGTGGGGACCGCTCGCAGAAGGGCGCAACGGACTTTTTACCAACCCTGTTTTGGAGGCTATAGGCAAGGCACACGGCAAGAGCGTTGCACAGGTTGCACTGCGTTACCTCACCCAACGAGACGTGATTATCATACCGAAATCAACTCACAGAGAGCGCATGGAACAGAACTTCAGTATCTATGATTTCGAACTGACCGATACGGAAATGGAACAAATAAAGGCATTGGATTTGGGCAAGAGCGCCTTCTTCGACCACAATGATCCGGAAACTGTGAAGATGTTTATGGGCTGGCGAGGCCTATAGCGAATGTAAAGAAAAACGGCAAAACATTCATACAACACCTATATGAAACTATTGAAAGCATTCGCCGCGGCTGCCCTGTTACTTATATCTACGGCTTGCGGTGGCAATAACAAACAAGAAAACGATATGAAAAAAGGAAAGACATTGATCGTATTCTTCTCGCATGCGGGTGAAAACTATGCAGTGGGAAACATCAAGGTGGGCAACACAAAAATCGTGGCCGACTATATTAAGGAACGTACAGGGGCCGACGAATTCGAGATTATACCCGAGAAAAGCTATGATATGCCCTACTCCGACCTCACTAAGCTGGCACAGAAAGAGACCGAAAACGGCGAGCTGCCGCCCTTTAAAGGTGCGGTGAACGACATCGAACAGTACGACACCGTCTTCATCGGTGGCCCTGTATGGTGGGGAACTTATCCGCAGGTGATGTTTACTTTCTTTAAGAAGTACGATTTGAACGGCAAAACAATTATTCCATTCACTACACATGAGGGCAGCGGACTGGCAAATGTGGTCGAAGACTTGAAGTCTCTATACCCCAAAGCCACGATTACCGGCGCGTTCGCCATCTACGGACACGAGGTGCGTTCGGGCAAGGCAAAGGTAGAAAAGTGGCTGGAAAGCATGGGCTATTAATAATAGTACCGCACTGCACTATCCTATCTGTTTATTGTTCTTTTTACATCTATTTTTCGTATCTTTGGGCAAAAATAGCGTATAATGAACAGAATAGCATTTCTACTTTTTGCCTCCATCATGCTGACAGCATGCGGAGCAAAGTCTTCTGATAAACCTCTCCAAGTAAAAAACGAGCCGGTAAAAGTAGCTACACCCGATAACCTCGCCGGTCGCATACCCGCTCCGGCAGGTTATAAGCGGGTGGCCGTAACGGAAGGGAGCTTTGCCTATTTCCTTCGTAACCTGCCGTTAAAGCCCGCAAACAGCGATCTTCATTACTATAACGGACAGGTTAAGACGGCTAAATACGGCGGAGCCATCGTAAACATGGACTTCGGAAAGAATGCGAACGAGCAATGCGCCGATGCCATTATCTTTCTTCGTGCCTCTTATCTGTGGCAAACCAAGCAGTTCGATAAGATACATTTCCGCTTTACCAACGGTTTCAAGGCGGAATATTCGAAGTGGGCAAAGGGATATCGCATACGTAATTGCAACTCTTGGATAAAGACTCAAAAGGAAGACTACTCCTATAAAACATTCCGAAATTACCTTAATATCGTGTTTCAATATGCCGGAACGGCATCGCTCAGCAAAGAACTGACGCCCATAGGTCGCTGTTGGACGAAAGATATACAGGCCGGAGACGTGGTTATAAAGGGCGGATTTCCGGGACATGCAGAGATTGTTGTCGATGTAGCAGAGAACGATAAGGGCGACCGCAAGGTGCTGTTGGCACAGAGTTTTATGCCGGCACAGGAGATAGAGATATTTCCCGAATGGCTCAGTGCCTCGAAAGACGGCAGGCGCCTCGATACCCCGTCGTGGACATTCGATACGCATAACAGCAATAACTACTTTCTAAAACGCTTCAAAGACTAATATTTTTTCCACTCGCAACGGCCGTAATCTGTTACAAGTGTGTACCTTTTTTCTTATTCGCAATACTGCTGTTATAAATTTATATGCCGTATCCGGTAAAATCGGATACGACATATACCAGTTTTACACCCTAACTTTATCGCCATTATACGGCACATGTATTCAGGCTATGAGGCTATATTATCTTTGCAAGATGTTTTATGCAGACAGGAAAAGTATATAGAAAAATAAGGTTCCTATGTAATAGCATGTAAATCGAATAGACCTTATTTATATAGAAAAAGCGCCTTCACATAAGAGTGAAGACGCTTATAAGAAAAGAAATTCAATCCTTTTAATTATTCTGCAGCCTCTGCCTTAGGAGCTTCTTCCGTAGTAGCAACAGGCGCATCGGTTGCCTCTACCTTTGCTGTCTGCTCAACAGCTTCTGCTTTAGGAGCTGCCTTACGGCTACGGCGAGTCTTTTTAGCAGCCTTAGGAGCTTTGGCCATGTTCTCATCGAAGTCTACAAATTCGATAAATGCCATAGGAGCAGCATCGCTCTTACGTGTACCCAGCTTGATTACTCGAGTATAACCGCCGGGACGATCGCCCACTTTCTCGATAACAGAAACCTTACCCTCTGATTTTGCCTTTGCACTACCGAAAAGTTCTGTAATAGCTTCTTTATTCTGAAGATAACGGAAAACCACACGACGAGAATTGGTAGAATCGTCTTTAGCCTTAGTTATCAGCGGTTCAATATACTTCTTTAAGGCTTTAGCCTTGGCTACGGTCGTAGTGATTCTTTTGTGCATGATCAAACTAACTGCCATGTTTGCAAGCATGGCACTACGGTGAGATGCAGTACGACCTAAATGGTTGAATTTTTTATTATGTCTCATTTTGTTCTTTCTTTGATGAAAAGGAAAATATAACAAAGGATAAAAAGAGAAGGAATATTAACTACTAATCGCTTATCCTTCGTCTCTTTCCCGATATTATTCCTTGTCAAGTTTATACTTTGAAATATCGGTTCCAAATGACAGATTCAGACTCTCAAGCAAATCATCAAGCTCTGAGAGCGATTTCTTACCGAAGTTACGGAACTTGAGAAGATCGGTCTTGTTGTACTGAACCAAATCTCCAAGAGTTTCGACATCCGCTGCTTTCAGACAATTAAGTGCACGAACGCTGAGGTTCATGTCGATAAGTTTTGTCTTGAGCAGTTGACGCATGTGCAAAACTTCTTCGTCAAATTCCTGATTGTTCTCTTGATCAGAACTCTCCAATGTAATCTTTTCATCAGAGAACAACATGAAATGATAGATAAGAATCTTTGCTGCTTCTTTCAATGCATCCTTCGGGTAAATGGAACCATCCGTCGTAACTTCGAGCACAAGTTTATCATAATCGGTCTTTTGTTCAACACGATATGGTTCAACAGAATACTTTACGTTACGAATTGGGGTGTAGATTGAATCGATTGGGAGTACGTTTACATCTGTGCAGAATTCACGATTTTCATCAGCAGGCACATAACCTCGGCCCTTATTGATAGTAATATCTATCTGCATAGAGGCTTTGACATCTAAATGACAAATCACCAAATCAGGGTTTAACACTTCAAATCCAGTCAGATACTTACCTATATCACCTGCTTTGAATTCAGTGGAATTCTCTACGGTGATACTAACTTTCTCGTTCTCGAATTCTTCTACTACTTGCTTGAATCGAACTTGTTTGAGATTCAAGATAATGTTGGTAACATCTTCTTTTACACCAGGTACTGAAGAAAACTCATGCTCAACGCCTCCTATACGGATGGTGTTGATAGCATAACCTTCAAGCGATGAAAGAAGAATGCGGCGCAGAGCATTACCAATGGTAACTCCGAAACCGGGCTCTAATGGACGAAATTCGAACTTACCGAACTTGTCATCAGCCTCCACCATTACAACTTTATCAGGTTTTTGAAATGCTAATATCGCCATTAATTCAATGATTTATTTAGAGTACAACTCAACGATTAACTGTTCCTTAATATTCTCTGGGATGTCGGCACGTTCGGGCTTATGCAAGAATTTGCCACTCTTTGAATTATCATCCCATTCGATCCAAGGATATTTGCTATGATTGAAACCGGCAAGAGCCGTTTCAATAACCTCAAGAGATTTAGCTTTCTCACGAACACCAACAATCTGTCCCGGCTTAACGGAGTAAGAAGGAATATTTACAACTTTACCGTCAACTACGATATGCTTGTGCCCAACAAGCTGACGAGCGGCAGCACGAGTAGGAGCAAGACCAAGACGGAAGACTACATTATCAAGACGACTCTCAAGATTCTGAAGAAGAACTTCACCGGTAATGCCATCTGCTTTTGCAGCCCTTTCGAACATATTACGGAATTGGCGTTCAAGTACACCGTACGTGTACTTAGCTTTTTGCTTCTCTGCCAACATGACACCGTACTCAGAAGTCTTCTTACGACGGTTGTTGCCATGCTGTCCAGGAGGGAAGTTTCTCTTGGACAAAACTTTGTCAGCACCGAAAATGGGTTCACCAAATCGGCGTGCAATTTTAGATTTCGGACCTATATATTTAGCCATAATATAAAAATATGCGATTTATTAATTGATACTTTGATAGAGATGTGATAGTACTATACCTTACGTCTCTTCGGAGGACGGCATCCATTGTGCGGTAACGGCGTCACGTCTACAATTTCTGTAACCTCAATTCCTGCACCGTGTACGGCACGGATGGCAGACTCACGACCATTTCCCGGCCCCTTAACGTATGCCTTAACTTTGCGGAGGCCGAGGTCGAAAGCTACTTTTGCACAATCCTCACCAGCCATCTGTGCTGCATAAGGAGTATTCTTCTTAGAACCACGAAATCCCATCTTACCGGCCGAAGACCAAGATATGATCTGGCCTTCGCTATTAGCCAAAGATACAATTATATTATTGAATGAGCTATGAACATGAAGCTGCCCGACAGCATCAACTCTTACATTTCTCTTCTTAGATGTTGCTTTTGTTTTTGCCATAATTAATTTCCTCCTTAAAATTACTTAGTAGCTTTCTTCTTATTAGCAACAGTCTTCTTCTTTCCCTTACGGGTACGAGCATTATTTTTAGTACTCTGACCGCGAACCGGAAGACCATTACGATGACGAACTCCACGATAGCAACCAATATCCATCAGCCGCTTGATATTCATTTGGACCTCTGAACGGAGGTCACCTTCTACTTTGAATTCAGCACTGATAATTTCACGGATCTTAGCTGCCTGATCGTCATTCCACTCACTGACTTTCAAGTCACGGCTTACGCCCGCCTTATCCAATATCTTTGCTGAACTACTTCGACCTATACCATAGATATAAGTCAATGCGATTTCGCCACGCTTATTCTGGGGCAAATCTACTCCAACAATTCTTATTGCCATTTGTTAAATGATAAAAAGTTAATTTTTTAATTCAAATTTCACTAAAAAGCATGCAAAGGTATTAATAATATTGCACATTATTTTACCTTTACAGTTTTTTAACTTACCCCTGACGCATCTTGTACTTAGGGTTTTTCTTGTTGATAACGAACAGACGCCCCTTACGACGTACGATCTTGCAATCGGCTGTACGTTTCTTTAACGATGCTCTTGTCTTCATATTTTATACTTGATTATTTGTATCTGAATACGATCCTACCTTTAGTAAGGTCATAAGGACTCATTTCTACCTTAACCTTATCGCCGGGAAGAATCTTTATATAATGCATTCTCATCTTACCAGAGATATGCGCTATAATCTGTACTCCATTTTCGAGTTCTACACGAAACATTGCATTTGAGAGCGACTCTATGATTGTCCCGTCTTGCTCTATCGCAGATTGCTTTGCCATATTTAATATATTTCTCCTTCTAAACGTTCAATTTCTTCAAACGAAGATAAAATTTCAGCCTTACCGTTTCCGATAGCAATAGTATGCTCAAAATGGGCTGCTGGTTTTAAGTCACGAGTTATAATTCCCCACTTATCCGGCAAAAGCCCAATTTTTCGATCTCCCATCGTAATCATCGGTTCAATAGCTATACACATACCTGCTTTCAACATGACTCCCCTGCCACACACCCCATAATTCGGAATTGCAGGATCCTCATGCATCTTTCGTCCAATCCCGTGTCCGGTAAGTTCTCGTACCACTCCGTATCCTCGACGCTCACAATGTTCTTGAATAGCATAACCTATATCACCGATATGTTTACCGGCTACAGCCCGTTCAATGCCCATATAAAGCGCTTCTTTAGTAGTTTTAAGCAAGCCTTTCACCAGAGCTGATACCTCACCAACACAAAATGTATAACAACTGTCACCATTGAATCCGTCAAGCAATGCACCGCAATCTACCGAAATAATATCACCATCTTTTAAAATTGTTTTCTCACTCGGTATGCCATGAACAACGATAGCATTCACGGAAGTACAGATACTTGCCGGAAACGGCTCTCCAAAAGGATTGGGAAAATTCTTAAACGTTGGTACAGCACCATGATCATGAATAAATTCCTCTGCTATCTTATCCAATTGAAGAGTGGTAACCCCCGGTTTTATATGTTTAGCCAATTCTGCCAAGGTATCGCCGACAAGTCGGTTCGCCTTACGCATCAACTCAATTTC
This sequence comes from Hoylesella oralis ATCC 33269, assembly GCF_000185145.2. GTDB lineage: Bacteria > Bacteroidota > Bacteroidia > Bacteroidales > Bacteroidaceae > Prevotella > Prevotella phocaeensis. The sequence goes on along the minus strand of NZ_GL833119.1, from coordinate 939,522 downwards.
ATCCTCTGTTTTAAGAAATATCTCCATTAGCGGAAGTACACTTAATACGCAGAGACACCGCCACTACGTGTATGCCCGGAATTGAGCAAACCATCATAATGCCGCATCAGCAGATGACTTTCTATCTGTTGTAATGTATCAATAACCACACCAACCAGAATAAGTAAAGAAGTTCCACCAAAGAATTGAGTAAATTCCTGTTGAACATGGAACACACTGACCAGCGCCGGCATTACGGCAATAAATGCGATAGCCAAAGAACCCGGCAAAGTAATTCGAGACATGATGGTATCAATATATTCTGCCGTATCTTTGCCCGGCTTAATTCCGGGTATAAATCCATTATTGCGTTTCATATCCTCTGCCATCTGTGTCGGGTTCAATGTAATAGCCGTATAGAAATAAGTAAACGCAATAATGAGAGCCACATATATTACATTATACAGCAAGCTATGAGTATCCATCAACGAGCGAACTATAGAAGACGCATCTTTTGGCTGATACTGGACAATAGCCAATGGAATGAACATCAAAGCTTGAGCAAAGATGATAGGCATCACATTAGCAGCAAACAGTTTCAAAGGAATATACTGACGAGCCCCTCCATATTGCTTGTTACCTACAAGTCGTTTAGCATATTGCACCGGCACCTTACGCGTACCCTGCACTAAAAGGATTGCAGCGCAAACAACAAAATACAGAACTAATATCTCTGCAATGAGCATAATGATTCCACCACCAGAAATATCCGTAGCACGTGACGAGAATTCTTGTATAAAAGAACCGGGCAGACGTGCAATAATTCCCAACATAATGATCAGAGAAACACCATTTCCTACCCCCTTATCAGTAATACGTTCACCTAACCATAAGATAAACATACTCCCAGCAGCAAGGATTATAACAGCCGGTATCATGAAAGCGGTCCATGAAATACCAGAAGCCAAAGCTTGGCCTGCCTGAGATTTCAAATTAAAAAGATAAGACGGAGCCTGAAAGAGTAAAATTGCTACAGTCAGCCAACGTGTATACCAATTTATCTTCTTATGCCCGCTTTCGCCTTCGCGCTGCATCTTTTGGAAATAAGGTACGGCAACAGCAAGTATCTGCATAACGATAGAGGCTGAAATATAAGGCATAATTCCAAGCGCAAAAATCGATGCATTGGAAAATGCTCCACCAGAGAACATGTCAAGGAGTGACATAAGACCGCCCGCAGTCTGTTGTCGAAGTGTCTCCAAAGAAGCAGGATTAATACCCGGAAGTACGACAAACGAACCAAAACGATAAATTGCCGTAAACAGAAGAGTTATGAGGAGACGCTGACGCAAATCCTCAATTCTCCAACAGTTCTTCAGTGTCTCAATAAACTTTTTCATTGACTTAGATTATAGTTGCATTACCCCCAACTGCCTTAATAGCTTCTTCGGCGGTCTTAGAGAATGCATTTGCTTCAACATCAATCTTGACTTTCAACTCACCATTACCCAGAATTTTAATAAGTTCTTTACCATTGGTAAGACCTGCCTCCTTAAGTTCTGCAATTCCGATTTTGGCTAAGTTTTTAGACTCTGCCAAAGATTGTAAAGTCGAAAGATTTACTGCTAAATATTCCTTATGGTTGATATTCTTAAATCCTGCTTTCGGAACACGACGCTGAAGCGGCATCTGACCTCCCTCAAAACCGATCTTTCTCTTGTAACCGGAACGAGCTTTTGCCCCCTTATGTCCACGGGTAGAGGTACCACCGAGCCCTGAGCCCGGACCACGACCAATACGACGACGTGAATGTGTTGAGCCTTCAGCAGGTTTTAAATTATTTAATTTCATAACTATTTCTAATTTTAATAAGGTTAATTATTCAACTACATTTACTAAGTGGTGGACCTTACGGATCATACCACGAGTGCTTGGAGTATCTTCAACCTCAACAACTTGAGAAATCTTGTGAAGACCTAACGATAAAAGAGTACGTTTCTGGTCTATCGGAGCTCCTATTCTACTCTTTATCTGCTTGATTTTAATCGTTGCCATTGTTTTTCTCCTTATCCGTTAAATACTTTGTCCATGGTTATACCACGAGTGCCAGCAATCGTATATGCATCGCGTATTTGGCTCAATGCTACAATCGTCGCTTTTACCAAATTATGAGGGTTCGAAGAGCCTTTTGATTTCGCAAGTACATCTGTAACACCTACACTATCAAGTACAGCACGCATAGCACCACCGGCTACAAGACCGGTACCGGCAGCTGCCGGTCTCAAGAAAACTTGTGCACCACCATAATGTGCTTCTATCTCATGAGGAATGGTTCCTTTTAGAACAGGGACCTTTACTAAATTTTTCTTAGCAGCCTCCGTTCCTTTAGAGATAGCTGCAGTAACTTCACCTGCTTTTCCAAGACCATAACCGATAATACCATTACCATCGCCTACTACGACAATAGCTGCAAAGGTAAAAGTTCTACCTCCCTTTGTAACTTTGGTTACACGGTTAATAGCAACCAAGCGGTCTTTCAATTCTACGTCACTATTTATTCTAACTCTATTCATTGCCATAATCGTTTAAAATTTAAGACCACCTTTACGAGCTGCATCAGCTAATTCTTTTACACGTCCATGGTAAAGATAACCGTTACGATCAAAAACTACAGCTGTCACCCCGGCAGCCTGTGCTTTTTCTGCAACGAGTTCTCCTACTTTCTGAGCCTGCTGTATCTTAGGCATAGCTTCAAGACCAAGAGAGGATGCAGAGGCAAGAGTATTACCAGTCAAATCATTTATAACCTGAGCATAAATCTGCTTATTGGAACGGAATACACTAAGACGCGGACGCTCAGCTGTTCCTTTCACACTTTTACGAATGCGGTACTTTATCTTAATTCGTCTTTCTACTTTCTTTGTTGTCATAATCGTAAAAAATTAAAATTACTTAGCTGCAGCTGTCTTACCAGACTTTCTGCGAATGACTTCGCCTTGGAATAAGATACCTTTTCCTTTATAAGGCTCAGGCATACGGAAAGAACGAATTTTAGCGCAAATGAGTCCGAGCAATTGCTTGTCGCAAGACTCCAAAGTTATAATCGGATTTTGGTTTCTTTCAGACTTCGTCTCAACCTTAACTTCTTTCGGAAGTTGAATAAAGATGGGGTGAGTATAGCCAAGCGAGAATTCCACCAAGTTACCTTGATTAGAAACACGATAACCTACACCGATGAGTTCCATCGTCTTTGTGTAACCTTCGCTTACACCTACAACCATATTGTTGACCAAAGAACGATATAAACCGTGGAAAGCTTGTTTCTGCTTATAATTCACCGGACTATTCTCATCAACTTCGAATGTAATCTGGCCGTCTGCAATGTTAACTTTTATCGAAGAATCTACTTTCTGAGAGAGTTCACCCTTAGGGCCTTTCACAGAAACCACGCCATCCTTCTGTTCTATGGTAACACCGGCAGGTATACTAATTGGTAATTTTCCTATTCTTGACATAATAAATCCTCCAATTAATAAACATAGCAAAGAACTTCGCCACCAATCTTCAGTGAAGAAGCCTCTTTATCTGTCATTACACCTTGAGATGTAGATATGATTGCAATACCTAATCCGTTAATTACTCTCGGCATATCTTTGTAGCCGGTATATTTACGCAAACCGGGAGTCGATACACGCTTTAAACACTGAATAGCGTTTTGCTTGGTTTCAGGATTGCACTTCAAAGCAACTTTAATAGTACCCTGAGGGCCATCATCCATGAACTTATAGTTCAGAATGTACCCTTTCTCGAAAAGGATCTTGGTGATCTCTTTCTTCAAGTTAGACGCAGGAACCTCTACAACACGGTGATGTGCCATAATTGCATTTCTGAGTCTTGTCAGATAATCTGCTATTGGATCTGTCATAAAATAAAATGTTTAATTAATCGGGACCACCCCGACAATATTAAATAAAATTATATGGTATATTCAATAATCCTAAACAATATATCTATCAACGACAAATATACTATCTAAGACGTTCAAACCACAATATTTGCCGTATTTACCAGCTCGCTTTCTTTACTCCGGGTATCAAACCAGCCGAAGCCATTTCACGAAACTGAATACGCGAAAGGCCAAATTGGCGGATATACCCTTTCGGACGACCGGTGATTTTACAACGGTTATGAAGACGTATAGGATTGGCATTCTTAGGAATTGCCTGAAGTTTACGAGCTGCTTCATATGCCTCTGCTAAATCATTAGTCGTAGCGATAGTTTTTTTAAGAGCTGCACGTTTCTCGGCATAACGAGCTACAAGTTTTGCACGCTTAATCTCGCGAGCTTTCATTGATTCTTTTGCCATATTGCTTAATCGTTTTTAGCGTTCTTAAAAGGTAGGCCGAATGCCTTGAGCAATGCATATCCTTCTTCATCAGTCTGTGCAGATGTAACGAAAGTAATATTCATTCCTTGGATGCGGTCGATTGAGTCGATATTGATCTCAGGAAAGATAATCTGTTCGGCAATACCCAAAGTGTAATTACCACGACCATCAAACTTGCTTTCAATTCCTTTAAAGTCACGAATACGCGGCAAAGCCACGCGAACAAGCTTCTCCAAAAATTCATACATACGCTCACGACGCAATGTCACCATCACACCGATAGGCATCTTCTTACGAAGTTTGAAGTTTGCAATATCCTTCTTTGAATATGTTGCAACTGCCTTCTGACCGGTAATAGCTGATATTTCGTTTACTGCGACATCAACAATCTTCTTATCTTGAGTTGCATCACCCAAACCTTGATTGATAACTATTTTCTTAAGAACAGGGACCTGCATTGATGAAGAATAATTGAATTGCTTCTGCAATGAAGGAGCAATAGTATCTTTGTATACTTTCTTTAACTGTGCTGTATCCATTACTTAATCTCCTCTCCCGATTTTTTAGCTATACGAACTTTCTTACCATCTTCAGTCTTCTTGATAGCAATACGTGTAGGTTCTCCACTCTTCGGATCTACCAAACTCAAATTCGAAATATGAATAGGAGCTTCCTGCTTAACGATACCTCCCTGAGGATTTTTTGCTGATGGTTTTGTACATTTAGAAACGATATTTACCCCCTCAACAATTGCACGTTCCTTATCCACAAGGACTTTCAACACCTTGTGAGGTGAAGGAAACTTTCCATTTGAGTTTCTTGCATCCTTGCTTCTCCCTGCAAGAACAAGAACCATGTCACCTTTCTTTATATGTAACTTATTCATTACTTTTTGTTTATAAATTAAAGAACCTCAGGTGCCAAAGAAACGACTTTCATATTCACTGCACGAAGCTCACGAGCTACCGGGCCGAAGATACGGCTTCCGCGAAGCTCACCAGCATTGTTCAGCAATACACAAGCATTATCGTCGAAACGGATATATGAACCATCTGCACGACGAATTTCTTTCTTTGTGCGAACAATCAAAGCCTTAGATACTGCACCCTTCTTCAAATCACTTGATGGTATGACGTTCTTGACAGAAACGACAATCACGTCACCAACACTTGCATAACGGCGACCGGTACCACCGAGAACACGGATGCAAAGAGCCTCACGTGCACCGCTGTTATCACATACTGTAAGTCTTGATTCTGCTTGTATCATAATTACTTAGCTTTTTCTACAATTTGTACTAATCTCCATCTCTTTGTCTTACTCAAAGGACGTGTCTCCATGATAAGAACCGTATCGCCAATATTAGCTTCATTTTTCTCATCATGTACATGGTATTTCTTCGTATGTTGTACAAACTTACCATACATAGGGTGTTTCTCCTTGAACTTTGAGGCAATAACAATGGTTTTATCCATTTTGTTGCTGACAACGACACCCTGTCTTACTTTTCTTAAATTTCTTGTTTCCATCTGGACCATTGTTATTTATTAAGTTCTCTCTGACGAAGTTCTGTCTTCATACGTGCTATATCACGACGAGTTGCCTTAATCTGTGATGGATTCTCAAGCGGAGAAATAGCATGATTAAGTTTCATCTGATGCAAAGCAGTCTCAGCCATCTCCAACTTTTCGGCTAATGCCTTATTATCAAGTTCTCTTACTTCTTTAATCTTCATAGCTTAAGCGTTTTTATCGTAATCACGTCTCACAACAAACTTTGTCTTAACAGGAAGTTTCTGGGCAGCAAGGCGCAATGCCTCCTTTGCTACATCGAAACTTACTCCCTCGACTTCGAACAGAATACGTCCGGGTGTAACAGGAGCCACCCATCCTGCAGGATCACCTTTTCCTTTACCCATTCGGACATCAGCCGGCTTACGGGTAATCGGCTTATCTGGAAAAATACGTATCCAAACCTGTCCCTCACGTTGCATGTAACGGTTTACAGCAACACGGGCAGCTTCTATCTGGCGGCTATCGATCCATTTAGCTTCAAGAGTTTTTATACCAAACGAACCAAATGCCAATTGTGTACCTCTACTGGCGTTTCCTTTATTTCCACGTCCATCTTGAGGTCTTCTATATTTTACTCTTTTTGGCTGTAACATATTAGCATCTTCTTTTAACGGTTATTGTTTCTCCTACGATTACCGCCACGACTCGAACGACTATTTCCGCCGCGTCCGCCATTCTGCTTGTCTTGTGCAAAATTAGGCGTAAGATCAGGAACACCATAAACTTCGCCACGGCAGATCCAAACCTTAATACCGAGAAGTCCAACTTTTGTCAGAGCTTCGGCTTGGCAGTAATCAATGTCTGCACGGAAAGTATGCAAAGGAGTACGTCCTTCTTTATACATTTCCTTACGAGCCATTTCAGCTCCATTCAGACGACCTGTTATTTGAACTTTAATACCCTCTGCTCCCGTACGCATCGTGTTTTGGATAGCCATTTTAATGGCACGACGGTAAGCTATCTTACCTTCTACTTGACGAGCGATATTATTAGCAACGATGGTTGCATCGAGCTCAGGTTTCTTTATTTCGAAAATGTTGATCTGAATATCCTTTTTATAAAGTTTCTTCAACTCCTCTTTCAATTTATCAACATCTTGTCCACCTTTACCTATAACGATTCCCGGACGGGCTGTACAAATAGTAATGGTAACGAGTTTCAATGTACGTTCGATGACAATACGAGAAACGCTAGCCTTAGCCAAACGCTCATTCAAGTACTTGCGGATTTTCATATCCTCTACAAGATTGTCACCGAAGTCCTTGCCACCAAACCAATTTGAATCCCAACCACGGATAATACCAAGACGGTTGCTTATTGGATTAACTTTCTGTCCCATTCTATTTATTATTTATCGTCGTTAGTTTTGGCATCTACAAACAGAGTAACGTGGTTACTACGCTTACGAATTCTATATCCACGGCCCTGCGGTGCCGGTCTCATACGTTTCATTGTAACACCTTCATCAACAAAGACTCTATTAACAAAAAGTTCTCCATCTTCAGCTTTACGATCATTCTTAATTTCCCAATTAGCAATTGCTGAACGCAAGAGTTTCTCTACGTCCGCTGCAGCTTGTTTTTTCGAGAATTTCAATACTCCAAGGGCACGATTAACTTCCATTCCACGAATCATGTCCACAACGTAGCGCATTTTACGCGGAGAAGAGGGAACGCCTTTGAGCTTTGCGAAGTACAATGTTTTGCGGGCTTCTTTGATTTTCTCTGCCGCTATATGTTTTCTTGCTCCCATTATTATTCTATAATTAAAAAATGGTTATCCCTCTTACTTCTTATTACCAGAGTGCCCGCCGAACCTACGTGTCGGAGAGAACTCGCCAAGTTTATGACCTACCATATTCTCGGTAATATAAACAGGGATAAATTTATTTCCGTTATGAACAGCAACAGTGTGTCCCACAAAATCAGGGGAAATCATTGATGCTCTAGCCCAAGTCTTAACGACACTCTTCTTGCCACTCTCGTTCATCGCAAGAATTTTCTTTTCAAGTGATACGTTGATATATGGACCTTTTTTTAATGAACGACTCATATATATTTACTCTTTATTTTTTATTGGCTCTTTCGATAATATACTTGTTAGAAAGCTTCTTTGGTGCACGAGTCTTGAGACCTTTAGCATATAAGCCCTTACGTGAACGCGGATGTCCACCACTCTGGCGACCTTCGCCACCACCCATCGGGTGATCAACAGGGTTCATAACAACACCACGGTTGTGAGGACGACGTCCCAACCAACGAGAACGGCCTGCCTTTCCAGACTGTTCCAATGCATGATCAGAATTACCCACACTCCCAACAGTAGCCTTACAAGCAGAGAGAATCTGCCGAGTCTCTCCAGAAGGAAGTTTAATAACGCAATAACTGCCCTCACGAGAAGTCAACTGAGCAAAATTACCAGCCGAACGAACAAGCAAAGCTCCCTGCCCCGGACGCAATTCTATATTATGAACCACCGTACCTACAGGAATGTTTGCAAGAGGAAGAGCATTACCAACCTCAGGTGCAGCATCAGCACCCGACATCAATGTAGCACCCACTTGCAATCCATTAGGAGCAATTATGTAACGTTTTTCGCCGTCAGCATAATACAACAAAGCAATACGAGCCGAACGGTTCGGATCATACTCTATTGTTTTTACTACGGCAGGAACACCATCTTTCTCGCGTTTAAAATCGATCAAACGATACTTTCTCTTATGACCACCGCCCATATAACGGACAGTCATTTTACCAGTGTTGTTTCGACCACCGGTTGAGCGCTTACCGTAAACGAGAGACTTCTCTGGCACGGATGCAGTAATATCCTCGAACGTGCCAATAACTTTGTGTCTTTGTCCCGGTGTAACCGGGTTTAATTTACGTACTGCCATTTTTTATTTAAATATTACTATAAAAATCTATAGTTTCACCCTCTTTCAGTGTAACGATTACTTTCTTGAATGCATTCTTTTGTCCTTTTATGAGACCAGCTTTCGTGTAGCGACTTGAACGCTTGCCGGCATAACGAATAGTATTTACATTCAAAACCGTAACATGATACAGGTTTTCAATTTCTTTTTTAATCTCAAGCTTATTTGCTTCAGGCTTAACGATAAAACCATACTTAGCCAGCGCTGGCTTCACATAAGTATAAATAGTCTTTTCTTTCTTAACATCAGGCTTGCCTTTCTTTTTTACAACAAAAGTCGCCTTTTCCTCCACAGCATTTTTAACCTTAGCAGCTTTTTCATTTGCAGCTTTAATCTTTTTGCTTTCTGAAGTTTTATCTGTAATATTGGTCATCTTCTCAGTGACCAAAGGTTTTATGATAAATGCCATAATCTTATTCTTCTAAATTTACTTTGTTAAGATATCGTCAATGGTCTTCAACGATTTTTCCGTCACAACAAGAACATCTGCATTCAAAACTTTATACGTATTGAGTGTAGATGCTATCATAACTTCAGCCTTTTGCAAGTTACGAGCCGACAAATATACGTTTTTATTCACTTCCGGCAAAAGCAAAAGCGTCTTCAAACCTTCAACTTTAAGATTTTTAGCGATATTTACAAAATCTTTAGTTTTAGGAGCTTCCATATTGAAGTCTTCGACTACAACGATAGCATTCTCCTGTGCCTTGTAAGACAAAGCTGATTTACGAGCAAGAGCCTTTACTTTTTTATTCAACTTAAAACCATAGTCTCGCGGTTTCGGACCGAATACGCGACCACCACCAACAAGTACCGGTGAATTGATATCACCACGACGAGCACCGCCACCACCTTTCTGGCGACCTAACTTACGGGTAGAACCTCTATGCTCACTTCTTTCTTTTGACTTAGCCGTTCCCTGTCGCTGATTAGCAAGATACTGCTTTACATCAAGATAGATAACATGATCATTAGGTTCAATTCCAAAGATAGATTCGTTTAACGTAACCTTTCTTCCGGTCTCCTGACCATTGATATTCAATACGCTAACTTCCATTATTTCTCAATTAAAACAGTTGAACCATTGCATCCAGCGAACGAACCTTTCACAATAAGGAGATTCTGTTCCGGAATTACTTTTAACACTCTGAGGTTCTGAGTTGTCACTCTATCGCCTCCCATTTGACCGGCCATGCGCATTCCTTTGAATACCTTTGCCGGATAAGAACAAGCTCCGATAGATCCTGGTTTACGTGCACGGTCGTCTTGTCCATGAGTACTCTGGCCGACGCCACCGAACCCATGACGTTTTACAACGCCTTGGAAGCCCTTTCCTTTAGATGTACCAATCACATCGACAAATTCAGTACCTTCAAACAATTCTACCGTAAGAGTATCACCAAGGTTATACTCCTCATCAAATTTGAACTCGGCCAAGTGCTTCTTAGGTGTTGTGCCAGCTTTCTTAAAGATTCCCATCATAGGCATGGTAGTTCTTTTCTCCTTTGCCTCTCCGAAACCTAATTGAACAGCCTTGTAACCATCTTTCTCTACAGTTTTAACTTGGGTTACAACACAAGGACCTATTTCGATAACAGTGCACGGTGTATTTTTACCGTCGGCACTGAAAACGGATGTCATTCCGATTTTTCTTCCAATTAATCCTGGCATTTCAATAAATGTTTAAAATTAAATAATTCGAGAATTAAAAAGATCAGACCTTAATCTCTACCTCCACACCACTCGGCAATTCAAGTTTCATCAATGCATCAACTGTCTTTGCTGTTGAGCTATAGATGTCGATAAGACGTTTAAAATTCGAGAGCTGGAATTGTTCACGAGCTTTTTTATTAACGAATGTACTACGATTTACCGTAAAAATACGTTTGTGAGTTGGAAGAGGGATGGGACCACTTACTATAGCACCCGTCGCCTTAACAGCCTTCACGATCTTTTCTGCTGACTTATCAACCAACTGGTGGTCATAAGACTTCAGCTTAATTCTGATTTTCTGACTCATTTTATTTACTTTTTATTTTTAATTGATATTAAGAAAAGAGGTTCACTATTTAAGAGTCATTCGCTAAATAGCACCTCAATTCACATTTTATATTTTTACAAAAGTTCCGAATGTCCTTTCACCTCATCAAGTACGGTCTTGGCGATAGTACTCGATAGTGGAGAATGATGATCATATTCCATGGAACTCGTCGCACGACCGGAAGTAATAGTACGAAGAGCCGTTACATAGCCAAACATTTCAGCCAACGGTACCATTGCCTTTACGATACGTGCACCGCTACGAGCCTCGTCCATACCCTGAACAAGACCGCGGCGCTTATTCAAGTCCCCGATGACATCACCCATATTCTCTTCCGGAGTTACGACCTCTACTCTCATAATAGGTTCCATCAAAACAGGGCCTGCTTTAGGACAAGCATTCTTGAAAGCGTTATGTGCTGCAAGTTCGAAAGACAGCTGATCAGAATCTACAGGATGGAAACTACCATCTGTAAGAGTCACTTTCATTCCTGTCATCGGGAACCCACCAAGTACACCGTTCTTCAAAGAATCTTGGAAACCTTTCTGTACAGCAGGGATGAATTCCTTAGGCACATTACCGCCTTTCACCTCATTGACAAACTGCAAATCGCCTTCCTTATAATCCTCATCCTTCGGACCGACCGTAACAATGATGTCAGCAAACTTACCACGGCCACCACTCTGCTTCTTGTAAACTTCACGCAGTGTAACTTCTTTGGTGATCGCCTCTTTATAATTAACCTGCGGCTTACCTTGGTTACACTCGACCTTGAACTCACGTTTCAGACGATCTATAATGATATCGAGGTGAAGTTCACCCATACCGGAAATTATCGTTTGTCCGCTCTGTTCATCCGTACGGACGGTAAAGGTCGGATCTTCCTCTGCAAGTTTGGCAAGACCGTTATCAAGTTTTGCAATATCAGCCTGACTCTTTGGTTCTACCGCAATAGAAATTACAGTATCGGGGAATGTCATCGATTCGAGAACAATCGGATGATTTTCGTCGCAAAGAGTATCACCAGTACGGATATCTTTAAAACCTACACCCGCTCCGATATCGCCTGCATCAATAGTTTCCATAGGAATTTCCTGTTTGGAGTTCATCTGGAATAATCTGCTGATACGCTCTTTCTTACCCGAGCGAGGATTATATACGTAAGAACCTGCAGTAACTTTACCCGAATAAACACGGAAGAAAACCAAGCGTCCCATAAACGGATCGGTTGCAATCTTAAACGCAAGAGCTGCAGTTGGAGCATCTTCCGAAGGCTTACGATCTTCCTCCTCGTCTGTATCGGGATTAGTACCCACGATATTTTCCGTATCAAGAGGAGAAGGCAGGAATGCACATGTGTAGTCGAGAAGCGGCTGTACGCCTTTATTCTTATACGAAGAACCGAGAAGCATAGGAGTAAGTTCCATGGAAATAGTTCCTTTACGGATTGCTGCAAGCAATTCTTCTTCGGAAATGTCCTGCCCATCGAGGTATTTCTCCATCAAAGCATCATCAAAATTAGCAGCATTTTCAACCATTTTCTCGCGCCACTCGTTAGCCTCATCAACAAGGTCTGCGGGAATTTCCTCTACAGAATATTCCGCCCCCATCGTCTCATCATGCCAAAGGATTGCCTTCATCTTAATAAGATCTACCACACCTTTGAAGTTCTCTTCTGCCCCAATGGGGATTTGGACAGGACACGGATTAGCGCCAAGAATATCTTTCATCTGCTGTACAGTTTCGAAGAAATCGGCACCAGAGCGGTCCATTTTATTTACATATCCGATACGCGGAACATTATATTTATCTGCCTGACGCCAAACGGTTTCAGACTGCGGTTGCACTCCATCGGCTGCAGAATATGTTGCAACGGCGCCATCAAGCACACGGAGCGAACGCTCTACCTCTGCTGTAAAATCTACGTGTCCCGGGGTATCGATCAAGTTTATCTTGAATGTCTTATTGTTCCAAGTCCAGTTACAAGTAGTAGCTGCCGAAGTAATCGTAATACCGCGCTCTTGTTCCTGTGCCATCCAGTCCATTGTCGCAGCACCATCGTGCACCTCACCAATCTTATGAGTCTTACCGGTGTAGAACAGAATACGTTCCGAAGTTGTAGTTTTACCGGCATCAATGTGAGCCATAATACCGATATTACGAGTCAATGTTAAATCGCGATTTGCCATTTTCTTTTTACCTTAATATATTAATTAAAACCTGAAATGAGCAAATGCACGGTTAGCTTCGGCCATACGGTGCATATCTTCCTTACGCTTATAAGCGCCACCTTGGTTATTAAAAGCGTCTACAATCTCTGAAGCAAGTTTTTCAGCCATAGACTTGCCGCTGCGCTTACGTGCAAACTGAATAAGGTTTTTCATAGAGATACTCTCCTTACGATCCTGACGAATTTCCGTCGGAACTTGGAAAGTAGCACCACCAATACGGCGGCTTTTCACTTCTACCTGCGGAGTAATATTGTCAAGAGCCTGCTTCCAGATTTCAAGCGGCGACTTTTCTTCTTTCTCCATTTTTGTCTTTACAACATCAAGAGCGTTGTAGAAAATCTCATAAGATGTATTCTTCTTTCCATCATACATCAGATGATTTACGAATTTCGAGACCTTCTGGTCGTTGTAAACGGGATCCGGCAGGATCACACGCTTCTTTGGTTTTGCTTTTCTCATTTTGTTTTAAAGATAATTCTGCATGGGGTTGTTCACATTGTTCTTCAATATCCGCACCCGAACATTTACTCAACCTGTCTATAACATTTCTCCAGCAAAACGATTGAAAATATTTTTTATCGGGTTATGAGTATCAAATTGCGGCATCTTTGCTTTCATTCTTCTTCCAGCGCTCGGTTCCGAAGTCATGTGTCTACACATACTTACCAACCAAAAGACACCCCAACTCATCAACTCACATATCCTTTATTTTTTAGCTGCCTTAGGACGCTTAGCTCCATATTTGGAGCGACGCTGCGTACGGTTAGCCACGCCAGCAGTATCAAGAGTACCGCGCACAATATGATAACGCACACCCGGAAGGTCTTTCACACGACCTCCACGAACCAGCACGATACTGTGTTCCTGCAGATTGTGGCCTTCTCCCGGAATATAGGAGTTTACTTCTTTTTGGTTTGTCAAACGAACACGGGCAACTTTACGCATTGCCGAATTAGGCTTTTTGGGGGTTGTTGTGTAAACACGAACGCAAACTCCGCGACGCTGAGGACAGTTATCCAAAGCCGGAGACTTACTTTTGTCTACCAAAACCTTTCTGCCTTTTCTTACTAACTGTGAAATAGTAGGCATAATTTTACTTTTTTAATTATATATATTTTATTTATTATCAATTTATCGCCAACACTCCTATCGGAAAGAAGCATTTCGGGGTGCAAAGGTACAAATATTTATCGGGACAACCTAATTTATAAGATTTGAAAAATAACCGCAATACTTATAATTAACAAAATATAACATCGGTTATGATATATTGAACATTCAAAAATTCCAAACAAATAAAACATCTGAATAATTCAGAAAAATAAGCAGTTTTAAAGCTATCGATTTAAGATTATTTTCAAGGCCTCGGATGCCCTAATCTACATCATTTCCTTATAATGCAAAGCACAAATAATTTTGAAAGAAATAAGAGGTGTGAAAAACAGATATACAGTCTATCAAGCATAGATAGACTGTATATTCGGTGCAAACAAAGCACCTATCAAACATAGGCGTATACTTTTATTATAAAAGGCATCCCAACTATATCTCATTTCCTTGTTGTTTTCTTGTTTTTCTTTTTATCCCTTTAGTCCAAAAATAAACGGCAAGCATCACGAAAACAATAAAAATAGAAAACATCTGCACAATGTATTTCTCCGGTTCCACCCATATTTCGGTAAAGAAATTCATCCGTCCAAGTATCTCGACCGGCGTCCAAAAGATAATCACTGTAGCTATTGCCATGCGTATATTGGCACCCCATGCAGCAATATGGAGTTCTTTCTTGAACATGAAGATAGAGCCTATAAAGCAGCCGATACCTACAAGAAACGTTACCGGATGATGGTCGCCGAGGAAATTCTTATCATAACAAAACATCAATAACAGATACATTGCCCATAACATCATATTCAGTTCCATGAACGTAACGATAGAAGTATGGCGCGTCATGGGTTGAAATACAATCTCCGAACGCCGTTTGCCAAAGAAACGTTTCTGCAACCAAGTAATGAAATCACACCCGTTCTTAGTACTGAAGATATACATTGTCATGGTCATCATCCACATGCCGAACGATGCCGGCATAATCAGGTATTCGGGCTTCGTTACTACAATGCCGTTTTCAATCTCCGGCTGTACGCCATAACGACGGGCATAATAAAGGAAAAGAAACTCTACCCAACCTGTCCAAAAGAGCAACCCTCCGAAGAGTCCCCAAAGCGTCTGACGCGTATCGCCCTTAACGAATACGCCGACAATAACCATAATCAGTCCTGCCAATCCCATTATAAAGCCGGCATAATGTATCGCCACAGGCGACATAAACCGCTCCATCAGTATCATCAGCGTATGGCCCAACGGCATAGAGAACAACACAAGAATGAACGAAGCGATCGTGCGCCACCAATAAATCTTATATGTATTTTTGCTTTCCTGTTCCATTTATTTATTATTAGAAAATCTTATCAACATCTACGGAAAGGCCTACCATCAAGTTCGTACCGTCTGTAAGCGGACAGTTCAGATAATAATATTCTGGCTTATAGTTAAAGAGATTATCGAGTGCCACGGTGAGTTTCACGGCTTTGCCGAGGCGCTGAACCAAAGAAAACTTCCACAATGTATATGCCGGATAGTGGATATTGTTGACACCTTTCGAGATATCGTAATAATCTACATACTCTATATTGTTCACATCCGACAGGTATCGCCCGTCCAGTCCCACATTCAGCCCGTAATACTTGCCGAACTGACGATCCCAATCGATATGGGCTGTCAGTGAATGTTTACGTGCCGGAATGTACTGGTTGTTCACCGAACGGTCGTTCTTATCCTTAGGCAGATGCTCATCAGTAAAAGCATACGCCAGACGCGCAGTAAGTCCGTTGCTCCATCGTGCCTGTGCCGTTGCCTCTGCACCTAAGACCGAATAGTCCGAAAGGTTCAAATAAGGCAGATGGGGCATAACATCAGAAGGATTGGCATAATAAGGTGCCCCCGTTGCTATTTTATTATTGATGCGGTTATAATAACTGCTGACCGTAAAATTATAATGGTTTTTAGTATATTCAGCGGATAGGTTGAAGTTATGACTGACTTCTGCTTTCAAATTAGGATTACCTTCCACGATCCATATTCCCGCCATATCAAAATTATAGTATTTCTCTTTAAGCGTGGGAGCGCGGAATCCCATGCCATATCCGAAGCGGATGTTAAGATTATGCACAGGCTGATAACGGGCGCTTAGTTTAGGAGTGAGATGCGATGTATGCCCATTGGAAAAGTAGTCGTAACGCAATGCACCGACAATCTCCCATACTTTATCGATACTCCAATCGTACTGTGCAAAGGCATCGAAAGAGTCTTGTTTGCGCGTATTACCATCAAGATTGGTATTGAAAAGATAATCGTGAAGATAATCGGCTCCGGCAGTCAGCACATCTCCCCCTCCGAAAGAATGATGATAGAGTAACCGAATAGAGTTCTGAACATTAGAATAATCACGGATATCAAGTCGGGTGATGCGCTGATAGTCCGACTTATCGTATTGATCGAAAGCGTAAGCTCCTTCAAGATTATCATGCTCTGAAAGTCTCCACTGTGCCCTCAGACCAGCAGAAAAATCACGGTATCGTTCCGGTGTTTCGACTGTTCGCACCAATTGCCGGAAGAAATAACCGGCACGTCCGGTTAGTTTAAGTTTATCAGACAGTGCATAAGTCAACTGCTCTTTGAAGTTCCATGTGGCATCGCCATATATAGTTGCAATAACACGTGTTACGGGATTGCTTCCGTTGTGCACGCTATAATTATCCGTTTTGTTACGGTTCATCGTGAACAGATTGCCCCATTTACCCTTACCCGTTTGCAACGAAAGCCCGTAACGCTGCTCATTATGGCGTGCCAAACGCGCATTAACGTTCAACACAAAGGGGCGTATGGCATCTTTGGTAATAATGTTGATGACGCCTCCGCTGGCATTCGAGCCATAGAGGGCAGACGCTGCACCTTTGACAATCTCTATATGATCCACATTTTCCATGCCCAGCCGAGTGAAATCCACATCGTCCATTGTTTCGCCGGCAAGCCGTTCTCCATCTACTAATATCAGCATGCTTTGCCCACCGAAGCCCGAGAAATTCATGTGAACCTGCTGGTTCATGGCATACGAGAACTCCACCCCGGGGAGTATTTGCTGCAACAAATCGCGTAAATTGGTTGCATCTGTCTTCTGAATATCTGCCGATGTAATGACTTTTGTCAGTACCGGAGTGTTAAGCAACAGCTTGGGCGTGCGCGTTCCTGTTATCACCACCTGCTCCAGTTCTATCGACCTACTCACAGTATCCGCCTGTTCCCGTCCCACCGAAAGAGATGGGAAGAGCAAAACGGACAGTAGGACAAAAGCATATTTTTTCATGTTTAAACTGCTTAATAAGGATATTTGTAATTGATGGTGAGCCAGCATTTTGCTCCTGCCGCATTCATATAGTTCTGCAATTGCACGGCTGCATAATTGCCGTTCTGCAATCGTATAATAAACACATGGTTATTGAGCGTGAACGAAGGCGGCATAGGAGGGATGTCGAGCGTGAGCCATGTTGATAACAGTTTATTGATCTTAATGCCTTGACAGCCTATCAAACTCAACAACATCTGCGACTGATCCGCCCATACAGCATTCTCTGTCCATTCGTCGGAAAGGAAAGTAGCGCCCGTAAACGATGAACTATTTTTCGGTAGTTCATCCATCGAAGTATAATTGGTTTCCAATACAGCACCATTATTCGTCCTTACATTGTCGCGGTGTATGGCAATACTCCACGACTTAGGTGCGGGCTGTACGTCGGTCGGAGTAAACGAACGTTTCTCGTTGTTCGATACTCCTTGCCCGAATACATCGAACCAATAAGTGTATATTCCGGTCTTCTCGTCTCCCGTACCCGATGTAAGCACTGTCGGTATGGGATAAGCAGTAAACTCGGTTTGCGCCTTCAATAGCCCCGCCGTGTCGCCCCGTTCTATGTATTGGTGCAACGAGTCGAAATCGATATAATACCAATTTTTCCAACTCGTGGCATCAACCAACAACTGCCCCTGCGTAACAACAGGGGCCGTAGGTACATCATCGTAAATGCCTTCAAAGATACCATTGCAGGCCGTAACCATCAACATGATGGCACAACCTGCAAGGTATTTCATGGATTTGAATGCAAAATACATAAATTATTACTCAGACTTTACACCGTTAAATGTTGCAGTAATGGGGAATGGCATATTGCCTATCGTGTAGGTGTTGGTAATTTTCAACTCTCCGTTCTCGCCCTGTACGATGGTAACATTGCCTTGCTTGAACGTATAATCGCTATCCATAGTAGTCTCACCCCCACTTACACAAACGAAATGAACCGTCAAACCGTCTGCACTGTAATCCCGAACATAGCTCTTGGTTGCGGCATCGAAAGGAATATTGCCGATGGTATAAGTCCCCAATGTGAGGTCTCCCATCACCGTACCGTTATACTTTTCTTCATGACTTTTAAGGTTAATGGAGCCGTCTGCATTCTTTGTAACAGTATAAACCGCATCCTTTGCCACATACGGACCAATCGTCCCGCCTACCAAGAGCGAGTTATCACCTTTATAATCTCCGACGATTGTCTCGCCTGTCTCGGCCGGCGAGAACTCGATGTTCTTAATTTCAGAAGCCTTGATCGTAACGGTTGTCCCGTCTGTCTTATTGATTTTAACGCTTTGTGCTTGCACTCCGGCAACGCCCAACAACGCAACTACTGCTAAAGTAAATATCTTTTTCATTTCTTGATAAATTTAAATGTTTTTGATGATGATTTCACAATAAACGCTCCGGTCTTCCCTCCAAGAGGGATATCCACAGTGCCGGTCTCGCTTACGATGCCGCTGCCGACCACCTGACCGCCAATGGCATAAACGATTACCCTGCTGCCTGCCGGAAGTCCTTCGCCTTTAAGCGAGGTACCGAAAGAGAAAACAGCACCCGTAGCCTTTTCCTCTGTCGAGGCTATGGCTGTTGTCTGATTGGTAAACTCGAACGATCTGAATTCGGTAAGAGGATATTCTACCGTTTGTTTCGCTGTCGTTAAAACCAATTTGTCCGCAGCAAACGTAACAACCGGTTTCTCGGACAAAGCGAAATAGGTTACCTCCCCATTTGCGCTACTCACCTTTACATAGTCGGCTGCACCGACCGGAATACCGGCCGAGAATGCCAACAATGCGAACGCAAGCGCTCGATAAATTGTTCTCATTTTCATATTAAAATTCCTTTATATTAATTATGTATATGAATCATTTGCAAAATTAAGCAAACAAAAAAGCAATTACAATACTCACTTCTTATGATTTTACACCTTATTACAATAAAGCTCCGATAGTTTTATATGTACTATCGGAGCCTGACAAATATTTAAAAAATCGCTACCCGAACCTACGAACGGTGCTGTTTAATCGCCATCATATTCCTCACGACCATCACCCGGACGCAAATTCCAAAACTTATAATCGATCTCTCCCTCTACCTTCTTCTCCACATTATCGGGCAGGTTACAGAAGAAATCAAGGCCTGTTCTTTTCTGTAATTCCTCTATCGTTATGGCATAATCGCCCTTGTTTGCACGCGTCTTTGCATCGGGTACATGTCTTGTCCATAAAGCAATGGCATGATACTTCCCATTTGTTTTGGCAAGAATTGCCATATAGAAATACTTAGGAACGACCATCGTAGGATGCGTGCCTTGAGGAAGCAAACGATCTATCGTGGCAGCCTTTACCACATATAAGGTATCGGTTACAGACTTTGCACGACTACTTCCTATCACCCACGAACGTACCAACTGCTCGAGTTTACTCCATACGCCACGGTTATGCTTTTGGTATTGCGGTTGCATGTTCGTAAGATAATACGTTTGCTTCTGCTGTAATTCAGAAGCCCTACGGTCGCCTGCCGGGCATAGATGCCCCCGATCAAAAACAGAACCGGTATTTTTATACTCCTGCAACGTGGTTCTTGCTTTTACCGGAAGTTCTTCATCTTCACAGAAAGCATCCTTACGAGGAACTATTTGTTTACCATTCGTCTTGTTCAGTTCGTAGCAAGTCCAGCGATTGGCACGCTTCTTACAGTCCCATTCCAGTGAATAATTCACGCCTAAATCTCCATCTGCATACTTTACCAACACCTTATTCGTTGCCCTATCGGCATTCAAATGGGGATATTCCAACCTGCCTACCTCCTTTCCCCACGCCTGTTCGTTTTTGTTTTTATTCTCTTCGTCATCGATAATGCCGGGGCCTTCCGGTGTAAAACCTAAATCGATTTCGGCTTGCGAGTACAGATAATCTTCGGATTTATTACCGGCATAAATCTTTACACCCAGTTTTTTAATAATCCGCACGCTATCATAGTCAGCCTTCTTTATAATCTTGACATCCTCCGTTTTATTCTTCAATTTAATCCGGATATCAGACTTATTTATCTGGCACTGACCAAACACATTAATTACAGTAAAGGGCACAATTACCAATAACAAATATCTTTTCATCTCAATTAAATATTTTATAATTAATATTTATTCTTCAAATTCGAAATCCATGGACTTGCTTGCAGCCTCATCGGCATCACCCGCCGAGCTTTGCCCGCCTATATTTATATCTCCTTCCTCTGAGATATGAGAAGAAGAGCCTGCCAATATTTCGTTACGACACACTGTTTTCCAGCAAACAGGAAATACATATACCTTTTTCATTTACACTTTTTTGCCTACCTAATAACTATTTTCTTTCCATTTACGATATAAATACCCTTTTGCAAACTTTGCAGACTATTGCCGACATATCGCCCGCAAAGATCATAAACCTTGTATTCCTGCAGCCGGTCTTTTTCGATCATAGGAGCGATTGCTGTAGGACCGGAGCCCTCTGTATCTGTCATAATTTTTGCAGAAACACTATTTACGGGAATTTTAAAATAAGCGCGAACGCCTCTTATCCTTGCCTTATCTTCTGTCTGCGGATAGGCTAAAGAACCGTTAGGCTTAAGAAATCTTTCTGTTTTATTCGTTTTCAAAGTCAACGGGCTGTACGTTCCTGCAAAGCTGTAGCTACCGTGCGTGACGGTTATTTCATGAACCGGCTCTATATCCACATTCTCAAAATAAAGCACAGATAATTCCGCTTCAGGCTTTATCAGGTAAGGTTTACCGGCTTCTATCGCATCCGAAGGTTTGAACTTCATTATTTCTCCGGCAACTGTGTCGTACTCTCGAAGTTTACAGCCTTTAATCGTTGTGCTGAAAGGTAGGCACAACGTATTCCAATAATTTGGCGACAAAGTACGCAATACCCTCACTGTAGCATGCTCAATTCGCCTTTTGGGAATTGTAAAAGGCCTCTGTTCGTCGATTACGTACACCACCGGATTACGATTATTTTCGAAAATAGGGCAAATTTGCTTCCCCCCTTCTGCCGTTGGCAAGGCTATTCCGGTGATATCGACAATGGAACCGGCATAAGGAGGTATATATTTTTTATTCGAAAGATGGAAGCAATCAGCCACTTTAATAGCACTTCCATCTGCGTTACCCCTCCCTTCTTCACCTACTATGACATCCTTCAATGTTACCCAGTCGGAATAATGGTCGGAATAAACAGTAGGTGTAATCGTCTTAGGCTTTACATCTGATTCGGTTACTTTATCTGCAATAATCAGATAGATGGTATTGGTATGTTCGGTAGACTCAAACACCGCCATTCCATCTTTTATTTCTTTCTTGCCGATAACCCACCCTGCAATGTGCTGATTATGCATAAACGTTCTGCTTGCATGGGGTATATGGCAGCGCATGGCACCGCTGTTATCTCTCACATACGCCTTACCATCCTTTGCAAAGAGTACGCGTGCGTTTTGCTCATCTTTTAGATATAAACATGCCTCAGTACCATCCTGCAGTTCCTTAAATGCCCCGATAGTCTTTACAGTAGGGCCTAATGTATAGGTACGGGCAACCACATTGCTTGCTTTACCCGCCCTATTATAAGCAACAGCCTGCACTTTAGCGGTTTCAGACAGTATGAACGTCTGCTCTCCGACCACTTTCTGCGCATTATCTTTTGTTGGAGTAACCCTGCTGTTTATATTGTAATAAACCGTTGTTCCATGCGGTGCTTTGATGGTGAAAGTGGGTTTATGCTCCTTATTATTAATCAACCAGAATGTAAAATCGTTCGGCAGAATGGGTTCGGCAACAGGTGTATTGGGATCGGGAGCAGCAGTTTCCACTTTCAAGTCATCAAGAAAGAAACGGTTATTCTTAGGCTTTTCCGCCTCTATAGTAATGGTCGGACTCTCTTTAACATCGGTAATAGAGACCGTATATTCCATAAATTTGCCCTTATTTATCTGTATGATACCTTTGCTAAGTTTACCGTTGGAAATAGATACTTTTATCGCCGAATGCTCTTTCCTGTTATTCCATGCGCCGGCTCTAAAGGTAAGCGTCGCATTTCCTTCGAACTTTAAAGAGGGCGTTTTTATAGAACCGCCTTCGTTAGTTTTACCGAGTTTTATACATTTATTCGCCTTATACACATTCTGCAAGGTAAAGTTATTATAATTATCAGGAACTGTAGAATATCCTTTAGGTGCCCAATCATTATCATTACCGCCCTTATTAGTAAACTCGTCAAAGGTTTCATTGAGAATTACACTTTGGGCAAAAGCCATATTATGGCACAAGAAAAGAGTCGTCACCGCCAGTGCCAACCGAAATGTCAGTTTCATATAGATTTGTTTTAGTTTGAGTTTTTGGATATTAAGATCCGGTTATATTAGTTTTATAAGTTTGTTATATGCAATGTCGAATGTTTCTATAGAGTAATTACCAAGTGCAAATATACCATTTTTGTTTTAAAACAACAAAAAATATCTATAATTTGAAATAAAAAAGAGGTGTTCCTCTAATTCGAGCACACCTCTTTTATTACCGTTCTGTTTCACTAACCCTTTTTCCCAATTCGGCCCTACAGAGAAGGCTATGCCTCTCCTTTACTGCTATTGAATGGATCTATCGTCCGTTCTTGTTGATTAGGAATATTGATTTTACCGAACATTTGTTCATACTTATAAACATTCTCTTGCAGGGCTGCAAGCAAACGCTTGGCATGTTCCGGTGCCATAATAATACGACTACGCACTTGCGGTTTCTGTACTCCGGGAAGAATACGTACGAAGTCGAGTACGAAATCAGAACTGGAATGAGTAATCAACGCAAGGTTTGCATACTCGCCCTGTGCTACATCGGGATTTAACTCAATTTGAAATCCCAGCTGATTTTCATTGTTATTTTCTGCCATAATAAAAACATATCTTTAGATAACACCTTATTTTATCCGTACTTTCAATACTTTTTCATCGCTATCGGAACTTGCCTTTACGATATAAACACCTTTCACAAAAGAGGAAAGAGAGAACTTAAACTGCCTATCTCCCTGCATTACAAATCGTTTAAAGAGCACACCATTGGAACTGAAAACAGACACGGTACGCAGATTATCCCCCGTTACTGTAACTTCATTCCCTTCATACCAAACATTTAATGGGCAGTTATCTGTCTCTGCTCTCTCTATTCCTAAGGTAAGATAATCGGCAAGCGTTACCTTGCTTCCTTCAAAAGTGACATAATGAGCAGGTTGTTCAGGGTTCCATAACTCCACTTCACTGCCATTAACAACACCTTTAACTACCACACGATAAGGCCGCTTATTAAGTACCTTGATATCTTGGGGCTTACGCCAACCCGTATAAATAGCGGTGGCTACTCCCGAAGAAATGGAAACTCGTTTCCATTCGCTCCACAAGGGAATTTGCATCTTTGTTTCACTATCCTCCAATAAAAGCTTTATGCTGCCGTCATAGCTACGATGAGTGTTCGCTGTTAACAGTAAACCGAATTTCAAAAGAGAATTCTGAGAAAAGTCTATCTTATTATTATCGATATCATTCCCACTGCCATCCAGCACCTGTACTACCACTTTCTCCATCAACGATTTCTCATTCACTTTGGCGACATCGATATAGGCTGTGTCTTTATCATGGATATTCTTCACCCCATAACGTACAGCATGGGCATCATCCGTGCCGCCTTTTCCATCGTTGCCAAGTACTTCTATATATACTTGATAACGTTTGGGAACGATATCGGCAGGCAATGAAACCATAACAGGCACATTCGATATCGAAAATCCATCGAATTCAGTAACCCGTTTGGTACGACTTTCAACAACCACAGAGTCATTCTCATCTTTTAATTGCATTTTCACATAACAATCACGGAGCATACCGCTCAAGTTCTTCAACCGTAGAACTACTTTAGCCATATTGCCCGGTTCCAGCTGCTCTCTAAGTATAGGATTTTCCATTAATTGGAAACCTGCCTGCATATTATCCTCCTCTGATATGCGCACTATATTGCCTCTAAGTTCGATCTCCATATTGGGTGCTCGCTTCATTTTCAGCCAATCATCCCACTCTCCGTTGTCTTTTGCAGCCGCACATAAGGGAACAAAACGATAATAACCGTCCTCCAAGCCGGATAGATCTATCTTGACATATTGCGAATCTACGATAAGCGCATCTTTTAACATGTACCCCTGATTGTATTGTCCAAACACACGTTGCGTGAAACTTCCATTGGCATGATCATTCGAAGCACATAACTTCACGCGTTCTCCTTTAGAATCATAAATACCGATTCCGATATCTCCATTGAATGCCTCTCCTCTATTCACGAAATAGGCCATCCTCACATCGGGCATCTTGCTCCGTTCGAAGCTCTTTCCCAAACCTTTCGGCAACGATAAATAGCCTTCGCTATTGAACACGAGTTGCGGACTGTCTTGCATCAATTCTTTATCTATCGGCAACACATCCGGCTTATTGGGATGTGCAAGAATAGCTGTGAGCCCCCTTCTAAATGAGAGTGACTTGCCATTAAACTCGTTTCCGGACTGCGAAACATCGAGTGCAGTAAGCGAATAATAACCATCGCTCTGCCCATCCCACCCGAAGTTCATGTGGAAAAGGCCGTTTTCATCGAAGCCATCGGTTACCCATGCATGGCCCGAGATACTGCTACTACTGGAACCTGAAAGGTAAACAGGAAAACCATTGAGTATTTCTTTTTGCAAAATTTGGGCAAAACCGGCAGGTCCTTCCAAATCTCTTGTAACGTAAGCTGCCGTATAATCGAAATTCAATTTAAATGCATAAAAAGCCATCCAGCTACTAGCACTGCTCGATCTTGGCGTATATTGCATATTTACAGATATGCCCGCGTCGCTCATCAGCAACGCTACAGCATCATTCTGTGCAGCAGTTGCTTGAACCGGATATCGATAATCGGGCAACATATTTTCCCAATCGTAATGCGATTTGCTGAAATCAGCAGTCTTAGTTTCGCGATAATAACTCACTACATAGTCATTCTTCCCCTTACCTTGTGCAGGCCAACGATGATAATACATTAGTTGTGCCATCGCCGTAGCTACACATCCCGAATAAAGATGCCCCGTTTTAGCATTATAGGGATAACCTTGTCCCCACTTACTTTTCACCATCGGAGCCACTTCTGTTACACGGCGCACAGCTTGCTGAATAGGAGACGAAGCCACGGCACCCTGCTTCAGGTGATAGTATTGCTGTGTATAACCAGCCAACAACAGACGCACTCCGTCATTAGCATGCAATGTATCGAGGGCTCCTTCGCGACTGTAGGCTAGGACCTCGCCCATCCTGTCATCACCGGCAACTACGACGAACCCTTGCCCCTTATTATCATTGAATATATAGAGCGGCAACTCTTTCTTTCCGCTCACGCTGCGTGTCTGTACACCTTTGCGGGTATCACGACTCGGGGTAATATATTTCTTGGCAATCTGCAGTGCCTGCTTGGGCGAAATATGAGCCGCCCGAAGCGGACAAATATAAGAAAAAAGTAATGAAATACTTACCAGTAAAGTTAATGCCTTATTGGAATTTCTCCGATTAATCATTAAAGAAACAAGGTTTTTACAAACTTCAATTAAACTTTGTGTCATTTTTATTATTTGTTTTGTAGATATTGGAAGACATGGAGGGATAAAATCATCAATATATTATTTTGAATAGTTAAACACTTAGAAAAAGTATGCGAGTCGATTACTGTCCGAGTTTTGCACTTCAATATAGTCTGCAATTATCTCAAATACCCCTCATCTATCGCTGCAAAGATACGAAAAAAAGCAGAATTCTTCATATATTGAACAAAAAAATAATACAGTTCCATACAAATTAGCAAATTTGACAAATGGGTACATCTTTACTATGTGTATACTTTAAATACCGGTTTCTCCCCAACTGTAAAAACAGGATAAAGTTAAATTTACGCATTTCTGAGAGAAAACATTCCGGTTTCTTCTACAGTTGAAAAATACATAATCGGCATACATATACTACAACAATCTTGATTAACCGATATATGTATCAAGAATAAATGCTGCTCATATCGATATCAGAAGTATCATTTATCCCGATATAACTTTCATTGTGTGCTTTAAAAACATACTCAAATAAAAAATCGCAAGCTATTCGGAACCTCCGAACAACTTGCGATTATAATTCGTAGAATAACAGAGAACGTACTCTGTCACTATCATCTATTTACGACAGAAAATCATTCTGCAGATGCACTTTGGTCTACAAAATCAAGCACGTTCTTACGGTTAGCTTCCATACGCTCGTACTCTTCTTTCGAACCAACGATAATCTTATCCCACTGACGAAGACCTGTTCCGGCGGGAATCAGATGACCACAGATAACATTTTCCTTCATTCCTTCCAAACGGTCTACCTTTCCACGGATAGCAGCCTCGTTGAGTACCTTGGTTGTTTCTTGGAACGAAGCGGCACTCATGAAACTCTTAGTCTGCAATGCTGCACGAGTAATACCCTGTAATATCTGAGTAGAAGTGGCCGGAACGGCATCACGAACTTGAACAAGTTTAAGATCGCGGCGCTTCAGACTCGAGTTCTCATCACGTAACTTGCGTGCAGAAATAATCTGACCTGCCTTCAATGTTTCAGAATCACCGGCATCGGTAACGACTTTCTTACCCCATATACGATCGTTCTCTTCCGCAAAATCGAGCTTATCAGCCATTTCCTGTTCAAGGAAAGTCGTATCACCGGGATCATTGATAAGTACCTTGCGCATCATCTGACGTACGATTATCTCGAAATGCTTATCGTTGATTTTCACACCTTGCAAACGATATACATCTTGAACTTCGTTCACAATGTATTCTTGAACGGCCGTAGGACCTTTGATTGCAAGGATATCGCTCGGGGTAATAACGCCATCTGATAGCGGTGTTCCGGCACGCACGGCATCGTGCTCTTGTACAAGAATTTGTTTAGATAGCGATACAAGATATTTACGCTGGTCGCCCGTCTTCGATGTAACGATGATCTCACGATTGCCACGCTTTACCTTACCCATAGTAACCTCTCCGTCTATTTCAGAAACAATAGCCGGATTGCTCGGATTACGAGCCTCGAAAAGTTCAGTTACACGGGGCAAACCACCCGTAATATCACCCGCACCACCAACAGCACGCGGTATCTTTACAAGAGTTTCACCCGTCTTGATAGTCTGTCCGTCTTCTACTACAACGTGACCACCCACAGGGAAGTTGTAAGTTCCAATTACCTTTCCGTCCTTACCGACAACATCACAAGTAGGAACCATCGACTTATCTTTCGACTCCATAATGATCTTCTCTGTAAGACCGGTAGTCTCATCAGTCTCAGCATGATAGGTTTTTCCTTCGACAACCCCATTGAATTTCAAGATTCCGGCATACTCTGAAACGATGACAGCATTAAACGGATCCCACTTAGCAATGAGATTTCCTTTAGTTACTTTGTCGCCATGTTTGAAATAGAGTGAACTGCCGTAAGGCACATTCAACGTACTAAGTACAATATTAGTATGGGGATCGACAAAACGGATCTCAGCAAGACGGCTGACAACTTTCTGGCATTTAATATCGCTCTCGCCCTCATTCTCCTCATAAGGAACAGTACGAAGTTCATCGAATTCTATTCTTGAATCGTTCTTAGCTATAATACTGGCATTAGCAGCTGCATTTCCGGCAACACCACCAGCATGGAACGTACGCAGAGTAAGCTGAGTACCGGGCTCGCCGATAGCTTGAGCAGCAATGACACCTACAGCCTCTCCCATCTGAACCATACGAGCTGTAGCAAGGTTACGTCCATAACACTTCATGCAGACACCGTGCTTACTCTCGCAAGTAAGTACCGAACGAATTTCAACACTTTCTATCGGAGATTCTTCAATAGCTTGTGCCTTATCTTCGGTAATTTCCTCTCCGGCAGCAACAATAAGTTCACCTGTCGTAGGATTAACAATATCATGAACAGATACACGACCAAGAATACGCTCGTACAATGTAGAGATGACTTCATCGCCGCTCTTCAAAGCTGTACATACTAGTCCACGTAACGTACCGCAGTCTTCTTCTGTAATGATCACATCATGAGATACATCGACAAGACGACGTGTAAGATATCCGGCATCGGCAGTCTTCATAGCTGTATCGGCAAGACCTTTACGAGCACCGTGAGAACTGATGAAGTACTCAAGCACCGACATTCCCTCCTTAAAGTTTGATAAGATCGGGTTCTCTATGATCTGTGCTCCTTCGGCACCGGCCTTTTGGGGTTTCGCCATCAAACCACGCATGCCGGAAAGCTGCTTTATCTGATCTTTGGAACCACGGGCTCCGGAATCAAGCATCATATATACAGCGTTGAAACCTTGGTCGGCCTCGGTCATTTCTTTCATCAAAACGTCTCCAAGCTCATTATTTACGTGCGTCCATGCATCGATAACCTGATTGTAACGCTCCGTATCGGTAATGAAACCCATTTCATAGTTGGTCTTAATCTGGTCTACCTCATCTTGTCCTTTCTGAACGATTGTTTCTTTTTCTTTCGGAATGATAATATCATCGAGGTTAAAGGAGAGACCGGCTACATAAGACATACGATATCCCAAATTCTTGATACCATCGAGGAACTCACAGGCGCGGGCCATACCTACGCCCTTGATTACATCGGCAATAATACCGCGTAATGTTTTCTTCGAAATAATATCGTTGAAATACCCAACTTCTTCAGGGATAATGCCATTCACAATAACACGTCCGACAGAAGTCTCGACCATCCGTTTCTGCAATTTGCCATCGATTAGATCGACAACAACAACTTTTACAGGAGCGTGGAGATCGCACTTGCCTTCGTTGTAAGCAATAAGAGCTTCTTCAGGACCGTAGAACATGAGACCTTCCCCTTTAGCCCCGGGACGCATCTTCGTAATATAATAAAGCCCAAGCACCATATCCTGCGAAGGTACCGTAATAGGAGCTCCATTGGCAGGATTAAGAATATTATGGCTTTGAAGCATAAGTACCTGCGCTTCGAGCACGGCCTCATTGCTCAACGGAAGATGAACAGCCATCTGGTCTCCATCGAAATCGGCATTG
Source organism: Hoylesella oralis ATCC 33269 (assembly GCF_000185145.2). Lineage (GTDB taxonomy): Bacteria > Bacteroidota > Bacteroidia > Bacteroidales > Bacteroidaceae > Prevotella > Prevotella phocaeensis. The sequence goes on along the minus strand of NZ_GL833119.1, from coordinate 909,733 downwards.
AATGCCGTACATGCCAATGGATGCAACTGGATGGCTTTGCCTTCGATCAATTTAGGTTGGAAAGCCTGAATGCCAAGACGGTGAAGTGTCGGAGCACGGTTAAGGAGAACAGGATGACCTTTCATCACATTCTCCAAGATATCCCAAATAACTGGTTCACGACGGTCAACGATCTTTTTCGCACTCTTAACCGTCTTTACAATGCCTCGCTCTATCAATTTACGAATAATAAAAGGCTTGTAAAGTTCGGCAGCCATCAATTTTGGAAGACCGCACTCGCCCATCTTCAATTCCGGCCCGACAACGATTACCGAACGTGCCGAATAGTCAACACGTTTACCAAGAAGATTCTGGCGGAAACGTCCTTGCTTTCCTTTCAGAGAGTCTGAAAGGGATTTCAACGGACGATTACTTTCGCTTTTGACTGCAGAACTTTTGCGAGAGTTATCAAAGAGACTATCGACAGCCTCCTGAAGCATACGCTTCTCATTACGAAGAATTACTTCAGGCGCTTTGATTTCTACAAGTCTCTTCAAACGATTGTTACGGATAATGACACGCCGATAAAGGTCGTTCAAATCAGATGTTGCAAAACGTCCGCCATCCAAGGGGACCAAAGGGCGAAGTTCTGGTGGGATAACTGGAATGATTTTCATAATCATCCATTCCGGCTTATTAATATTCGTCGAAGAACGGAATGACTCAACAACCTGAAGACGCTTCAACGCCTCTGTCTTACGCTGTTGGCTGGAGTCATTGTTTGCACGATCGCGCAACTCGTACGAAAGGCCGTCAAGGTCTATGTTCGAAAGCAAATCATAGATTGCTTCGGCCCCCATCTTAGCTATAAACTTATTAGGATCGGTATCATCAAGATACTGATTGTTCTGATCGAGTTGATTATCGATAATATCAAAATACTCCTCCTCTGAAAGAAGATCCATCTTATGAGAACCATTGAGTTCTACGCCTTCTGCATCTTTTCTTCCTTCAAGAGCACCCGGTTTGATTACAATATACTTCTCATAATATATAACAGAATCGAGTTTCTTTGTTGGCAATCCCAATAAATAACCGATTTTATTCGGCAAAGAACGGAAATACCATATATGGGCTACAGGTACTACCAGTTCTATATGCCCGCTACGTTCACGACGCACTTTCTTTTCAGTAACCTCTACGCCACATCGATCGCACACGATGCCTTTGTAACGTATGCGCTTGTACTTGCCACAAGCACATTCATAATCTTTCGTCGGACCGAAAATACGTTCACAGAAAAGGCCATCACGCTCTGGTTTATATGTACGATAGTTGATGGTTTCAGGCTTCGTAACCTCACCATACGAATTTTCAAGAATTTCCTCCGGTGATGCCAAACTGATGGTTATTTTGGTAAAATTATTCTTTACCTTTGTATCTTTTTTAAAAGCCATGCTTCTTTAACTATTAACTTTTAACTCTTTACGATTTATCTCATTCTTAGTCAAGTTTAACACTTAAACCAAGTCCTCTAAGTTCATGGAGCAATACATTCAACGATTCGGGGATACCCGGTGTTGGCATCGCATCGCCTTTAACTATCGACTCGTACGCCTTGCTACGCCCTACAGTATCATCTGACTTAATTGTCAGAATTTCTTGCAGTACATGGCTTGCACCGAATGCCTCAATAGCCCAAACCTCCATCTCACCAAAACGCTGTCCACCAAACTGTGCTTTACCACCGAGTGGCTGCTGAGTAATTAAAGAGTATGGACCGATGGAACGGGCATGCATTTTATCTTCAACCATGTGACCAAGTTTCAAGAAGTAGGTAATACCTACAGTAGCTGGTTGATCGAAACGTGTTCCCGTCTCACCATCGTAAATATATGTAGAACAGAGACGAGGAAGTCCGGCCTTATCCGTCCATTCCTGTAGGTCTTCAAGTTTGGCTCCATCAAAAATAGGAGTGGCAAGCTTCACACCGAGTTTCTTTCCTGCAGCACCGAGAATGGCCTCAAATATCTGCCCAAGGTTCATACGAGAAGGCACACCCATCGGGTTAAGCACCAAATCTACAGGACGCCCATCCTCAAGGAATGGCATATCTTCCATACGAACGACCTTGGATACAATACCCTTGTTACCATGTCGGCCGGCAAGTTTATCGCCAACCTGTATTTTACGTTTCTTGGCAACATAAACTTTCGCCATTTGAAGAATACCCGAAGGTAGTTCATCACCGATCGAAATGGCGAACTTACGGCGTTTAAGTTCTGCATCAAGCAACTTATACTTGCGGATATAGTTCATGATAAGTTTCTGAACAAGCACATTCTTATGTTCATCATTCGTCCATCCATTAGACTGTATACCGTCGTATTCGAGATTTTTCAAGGCCGCAGCCGTAAATTTACTGCCCTTTGTAATAATCTCTGCACCGGTATAATCTTTAACACCTTGCGAATTCTTTCCTTCGAGGAGAGTAAGCAGTTTGTCAACAAGAATATCCTTCAAATCATTATTCTTTGCCTCATACTCTTCATCTATCTTGGCAAGAGTGATTTTATCTTGCTTCTTGGTTTCACGAGTCTTTATTGCACGAGAGAACATCTTCTTGTCTATAATAACACCACTCAAAGAAGGGTTAGCCTTCAACGAAGAGTCTTTTACATCGCCGGCTTTATCTCCAAAGATAGCCCGAAGAAGTTTTTCTTCCGGAGAAGGATCGCTTTCTCCCTTCGGTGAAATCTTGCCAATGATAATATCTCCCGGCTCTACCCGGGCGCCGACACGGATTACACCATTATCATCAAGGTCTTTCGTTGCTTCCTCACTCACATTGGGAATATCGCTCGTGAATTCTTCTACGCCACGCTTAGTTTCACGAACATCAAGAGAATATTCATCTACATGTACCGAAGTTAAAACGTCATCGCGAACCATACGTTCAGAGATAACTACAGCATCCTCATAGTTATACCCTTTCCATGGCATATAAGCCACCAAAAGATTACGCCCTAAAGCTAGTTCGCCATTTTCCGTAGCATAACCTTCTGTCAGTATATCGCCGGCTTTCACCTTTTGTCCTTTATTACAGATAGGACGCAAATCTATCGTCATATTCTGATTAGTGCGACGGAATTTCGGAATTCGATATTCTTTCAATGCCGGTTCAAAACTTACAAACTCTTCTTCTTCCGTGCGATCGTAAAGTATACGGATCGTTGTTGCATCCACATATTCTATAACACCATCGCCTTCTGCAGTGATCATCGTACGCGAATCCTCGCACACTTTCTTCTCTAAACCGGTCCCAACAATAGGAGCATCATTATGGAGCAAAGGTACAGCCTGACGCATCATGTTACATCCCATAAGGGCGCGGTGCCCGTCGTCATGCTCTAAGAATGGAATAAGTCCGGCAGAAACAGAGGCTATCTGCTGTGGAGACACATCCATCAGGTCTACCTGATCGGGAGATACGACAGGATAATCTGCATCTTGGCGGCACTTTACATAATTACGAACAAAAGAACCGCTACTTGTCAAAGGCGCATTGCCCTGTCCAATGAGCTTATCTTCCTCTTCTTCAGCTGTCAAGAATACTATATCTTTGTTATCCATGTCCACCTTTCCATTCTTCACATTACGATAAGGTGTTTCAATAAAACCGAGTTCATTGATTTTCGCATAAACACAAAGTGACGATATAAGACCGATATTTGGACCTTCTGGGCTCTCTATAGGGCACAAACGTCCATAATGGGTATAATGAACGTCGCGTACTTCAAAGCCCGCACGTTCACGAGAGAGACCACCCGGCCCAAGTGCAGAGAGACGACGTTTGTGTGTTACCTCTGCAAGCGGATTGGTTTGATCCATGAACTGAGACAACGGATTCGTTCCAAAGAACGAATTGATTACGCTTGAAATCGTCTTCGCATTAATCAAATCAGTAGGTGTGAACACCTCATTGTCACGAACATTCATACGCTCGCGAATAGTACGGCTCATACGTGCCAAACCGATAGAGAATTGATTGGCAAGTTGTTCGCCAACCGTACGTACACGACGGTTGGACAAATGATCAATATCATCTACAGTAGCATTGGAATTTATTAGCTGAATCAGATATTTGATAATTTCAATAATATCATCTTTTGTCAACACACGGATATCCATATCCGTATTAAGTCCCAACTTACGGTTGATACGGTAACGACCAACTTCTCCTAAATCATAACGTTTATCAGAGAAGAACAGGTTTTGGAATACCTCGCGTGCACTTGCATCGTCTGCTGGATCTGCATTACGAAGTTGCCGGTAAATATAATTCACAGCTTCCTTTTCTGAATTGCTGGGATCTTTGGCAAGAGTATTGAAAATGATTGAATACTTACCTGCTGAATCAGCATCCTTATGGAGTAAAATCGTAGAGGCGCCACTATCGAGAATTTCATCTACATTATCAGCAGTTATCTCCGTCTCGCGCTCCATAATCACCTCATTACGCTCAATAGAAACAACCTCTCCAGTATCTTCGTCAACAAAATCTTCATTCCAACTCTTCAAAACTCTTGCGGCGAGTCTTCTTCCCACAGCTGCCTTTACATTCTTCTTATTGACTTTCAATTCTTCTGCCAAATCGAATATTCGAAGAATATCTTTATCTGCTTCATACCCGATAGCACGCAGTAATGTTGTAACAGGTAATTTTTTCTTGCGATCAATGTATGCATACATAACATTATTAATGTCTGTAGCAAATTCTATCCAAGAACCCTTAAACGGGATAATACGTGCAGAGTACAACATCGTACCATTCGCATGCACGCCTTGTCCGAAGAATACGCCCGGCGAACGGTGAAGTTGAGCAACAACTACACGTTCAGCTCCATTAATCACAAAAGTACCATTATCCGTCATATACGGGATAGTACCAAGGAACACATCTTGAATGAACGTTCCGAAATCTTCATGATCCGGATCTGTGCAATACAGTTTCATCTTAGCCTTTAAGGGCACACTATACGTGAGACCACGCTCAAGACACTCATCAATGGTATAACGTGGCGGATCAATATAATAATCCAAGAACTCAAGAACGAAATTATTACGTGTATCGGTAATCGGAAAATTTTCTGCAAATACCTTATAAAGACCATCATTCTTGCGTTCTTCAGGCGGAGTATCCAACTGCAAAAAGTCTCTGAACGACTTTAGCTGCACATCAAGAAAATCCGGATATGGCATCGGATTATGCACGCTGGCAAAATTTACTCTGTTATCAACAATTTTTGAAGCCATAAAAATAGGATTAGGGATTAGAATATTTCATGAACACAACATCAGAAAATTTCTATCACTTATATCATTAAATAGTAAAAGACATAAAATGGTTAGAACTCACCTACCGGGTAAATCCTAACCATCATTTATTGTTTATCTGTCAAATATTCTCTATCTCTATAGACAATAATATAAATTATATCCACTAAAAATAAGAGAACGAGTCAACTTTATTTCTCAATTACTTGAGTTCAACCTTAGCACCAGCTTCCTCAATAGCCTTCTTCAAGTTCTCGGCTTCATCCTTAGAAAGACCTTCCTTGATAGTAGCAGGAGCGCCATCTACAAGATCCTTAGCTTCTTTCAAACCAAGACCGCAAGCTTCTTTAACGGCTTTAACAACTTGAAGTTTCGTAGCACCTACCTCTGCGAGAACAACATCAAAAGATGTTTTCTCCTCTGCTGCAGCTGCATCACCAGCAGCAGGGCCAGCAGCTACAGCAACAGCTGCAGCAGCAGGCTCAATTCCATACTCGTCCTTGAGGACTGTTGCTAACTCATTAACTTCCTTAACTGTAAGATTTACTAATTCTTCAGCAATAGCTTTTATGTCTGCCATTTTATTCTAAATTTTATTGTTTTTATTTTACTTTGATTTGACTTTATGGGTAGGATTTTCATCCTCCTTATTTTATTCAGCACGCTCACCTAAAGTCTTAAGCACACCATGGATGGTACCAGCACTTGATTGGAGAGCAGAAACAACATTCTTCGCCGGAGACTGGAGCAAAGCGACAATCTCTGCAATGACTTCGTTTTTGCTCTTGAGAGCTGCAAGTTCACTGAGTTTGTCTGCACCTACATAAATGCTCTCTTCTGCATACGCAGCCTTGAGAGAAGGAATACCTTGGTCCTTATACTCCTTAAGCAGCTTTGCAGGAACATTAGCTGTTTGTGCAAACAAAACGGCCGTATTACCTTTCAAGCTTTCATACAAAGGCTCAAAATCAACATCTGAAGCCTCGAAAGCCTTGTGAAGAAGCGAATTTTTCACAACGACCATCTTAATCTCACTCTTAAAGCACTTGCGACGAAGTGCGCTTGTAGCCTCTGCATTCAAACCGGTTACATCAACCAAATAGAAATGAGGATACTCTTTCAACTTCTCGCCAAGTTCTACAATTATCGTATCTTTTACTTCTTTTTTCATTTTACAAAACTTTTAGAGTTATTCAACTGATTTCGGATCAATCTTAATACCCCTACTCATCGTGCTTGAAATAAAGATACTTTTGATATATGTACCTTTAGCAGCAGCAGGTTTCAATTTGGTAACGGTAGAAATAAACTCTTTGGCGTTACCATATATTTGTTCAGCAGTCATACTTACCTTACCGATAGAAGTATGAATAATTCCTGCTTTATCAACCTTAAAGTCAATCTTACCTTGCTTAACTTCCTTTACTGCCTTAGCAACATCCATAGTTACAGTTCCACTCTTTGGATTCGGCATCAATCCACGGGGACCGAGTACACGACCTAAAGGGCCGAGCTTTCCCATACAAGACGGCATAGTGATAATAACGTCAATATCTGTCCATCCGCCTTTGATCTTTTCTACATATTCGTCAAGACCAACATAATCAGCACCCGCTTCCTTAGCAGCAGCTTCCTGATCAGGTGTACAAAGACATAGCACGCGCGTAACTTTTCCTGTTCCGTTAGGCAATGAAACAACGCCACGGACCATTTGATTAGCTTTACGCGGATCTACTCCTAAGCGCACATCAATGTCAAGAGATGCATCAAACTTGGTCGTAGTAATTTCCTTAACCAATTTTGAAGCCTCTTCCAATGTATACACCTTCCCTGCTTCAACCTTATCAGCTACTGATTTTTGATTTTTTGTCAGTTTACTCATTTTCTTAATTGAAGTTATAATTATTTATCAGGGAAGCTCCCTTTTACAGTAATACCCATACTTCTTGCAGTACCGGCAACAAGCTTCATCGCACTTTCTACCGTAAAGCAGTTCAAGTCTTTCATCTTATCTTCAGCAATTGCCTTTACTTGTTCCCAAGTAACCGAAGCAACTTTCTGGCGATTCGGCTGAGCAGAACCTGTCTTCACTTTAGCTGCCTCTTTCAACTGTACTGCTGCAGGAGGTGTTTTAAGCTCGAAACTGAATGACTTATCGGTATAGTAAGTAATAACAACAGGAATTATTTTCCCTGCTTTATCCTGGGTACGGGCATTGAACTCCTTGCAAAACCCCATAATATTAATTCCCTTAGAACCTAATGCCGGTCCTACTGGAGGAGAAGGATTCGCAGCGCCACCTTTAATCTGTAATTTGATTAATCCAGCAACTTCTTTAGCCATTTCTTTTGTTAATATTTAAATTGATTTATAAAAAGAAAGACGTATCCGTAACAATATTTATCCTTCTTTTTCTACTTGCATAAAACTAAGCTCCAACGGAGTCTTTCTTCCGAAAATCTTAACCATCACTTTCAGCTTATGCTTTTCAGTGTTTACCTCTTCGATAACACCGCTAAAACCACTGAATGGACCGTCAATCACCTTTACTGTTTCATCAACTGTATAAGGAACATCCACGTCATTGATAAGTTCCGTCTCTTCCGCAGCTCCAAGCATCCGATTGATATCAGACTGAGGAACTGGGGACGGATCATCCAATCCTCCAAGAAATCCCAAGCAGTTTGGCATAAAGCGCAAAGTATGCGCCACATCACCTTTCAAAATAGCCTCAACAAACACATATCCTGGGAGACTGATTTTCTCCTTTTCAACACGTTTACCATTACGCAAAGAAGCATGTTTCTCAACCGGTATCAAAACCTGATAGACATGCGAAGCAAGCAACTCGTTGTGTTTCATTTCGGCCTCGATATATTCTTTCAACTTAGCCTCTTTTCCACTTACAGCGCGAAGCACATACCAATTCTTTCCAGTTTCAGCCATTTTTCCTTACTTGTTATTTTAGTAGATTAAATGCAACATGAACCTAAACAAACTATCCATGCAGAATACCACCAATGCAATGACAAGGGAAGCAGATAATACAACCATTGCACTATGAGTCAATTCCGCAGAAGTTGGCCAAGTAGTTTTATGCGCAAGCTCATCATAACAAGCTTTACAATAATTTACTATCTTCTTAAACATATTATCTTTCTATTAGCACGGGTTGAAAGACTCGAACTCTCGACACCTGGTTTTGGAGACCAGTGCTCTACCAACTGAGCTAAACCCGTAAAAAAGTTCCCGTAACCGCAGTTGCGGGAACCCATATATCTGTTTAAGATATTCGAATTAATCGAGGATAGCAGTAATCTGACCAGATCCTACTGTGCGGCCTCCCTCACGAATAGCGAAACGAAGTCCCTCGTTCAAAGCTACCGGATAGATCAACTTAACTTCAATTTCGACGTTATCACCCGGCATTACCATCTCAACTCCTTCCGGAAGAGTAATTTCACCAGTACAGTCCATGGTACGAAGATAGAACTGTGGACGATACTTGTTACCAAACGGAGTATGGCGACCGCCTTCTTCTTTCTTCAATACGTAAACTGAAGCCTTGAAATGATCGTGAGGAGTAATAGCCCCCGGATGTACGACAACCATACCACGCTTTACTTCCGTCTTATCGATACCACGAAGCAGCAAGCCTACATTATCACCAGCTTCACCTTCGTCAAGAATCTTACGGAACATCTCAACGCCTGTCACAACGGACTTCTTATCTTCACCGAGACCAAGAAGTTGAACTTCATCGCCCACCTTAACCTTACCAGTTTCAATACGGCCTGTAACAACCGTTCCACGACCAGTAATAGAAAATACATCCTCTACCGGCATCAAGAAAGGCTTATCAAGATCACGCGGTGGTTCCTGTATCCATTCATCAACGGTATCCATCAACTTCATCACGCTGTCAACCCACTTCTCTACTCCATTCAGAGCGCCAAGTGCCGAACCACGAACAATAGGAGTATCCTCCTCATATTCATACTGCTCGAGAAGTTCATGAAGCTCCATTTCTACGAGCTCAAGCATTTCTTCATCGTCAACCATATCGCACTTGTTCAAGAAAACGACCAAACGAGGTACGTTCACCTGACGAGCAAGAAGCACGTGTTCACGAGTTTGAGGCATAGGACCGTCAGTAGCAGCTACTACAAGAATAGCACCATCCATCTGAGCGGCACCAGTAACCATGTTCTTCACATAGTCAGCGTGTCCCGGACAGTCTACGTGTGCATAGTGACGTTTTGCTGTTTCATACTCAATATGAGAAGAGTTAATGGTTATACCACGCTCTTTTTCCTCGGGAGCATTATCGATCTGATCGAAAGACTTTACATCTTCACCACCGAAACCCTTATCGTGAAGAACCTTAGAGATGGCGGCTGTCAAAGTTGTTTTACCGTGGTCTACGTGACCAATTGTACCAATATTAACATGCGGCTTGGTACGCTGGAATGTCTCTTTAGCCATAGCTTTACTTTTTTATTTATAATTTAATGAATAATCAGTATTGTTTTTGTTTTTCTTCGTCTACAAAATAGAACCGAAGCAGAGCTGTAACTGAGAGTTGAACTCAGGACCTCTTCCTTACCAAGGAAGTGCTCTACCACTGAGCTATTACAGCAGTTAGAGCGGAAAACGGGACTCAAACCCGCGACCCCCAGCTTGGAAGGCTAGTGCTCTATCAACTGAGCTATTTCCGCAAAGCTTTCTACTGAAGTGGGTGGTGATGGATTCGAACCACCGAAGGCATCGCCAGCAGATTTACAGTCTGCCCCATTTGGCCACTCTGGTAACCACCCTTCATTTTACACTATCAAAGATTTTCTTCAGCTCCGTCTTTAATTTTCTCGAGCCTCTTGTCGGATTCGAACCAACGACCCCGAGATTACAAATCACGTGCTCTGGCCAACTGAGCTAAAGAGGCAAATACTTGCAGCCGCCAAGCGACTCGTCTTAAGACGTGTTGTAAAACGGCTGCAAAGATATACATTATTTTCTTTCCGCCCAAATTTTTTCAAGTTTTTTTTAACGACCGTGCTGTTTTTCCTTAATTTTGGTCAGCTGCACTTTCATTGCATCAACACACAAATCGATCCCCTCTTCAAACGTATCGCATGTTTTTTCCACAAACAGAGTATTTCCGGGCACATTTACCGTAAGACTCACCTCCTTATTTAATGCAGTAGCCGGCTTAACCACCTTCAACAGCACCTCTACTTTCTTTATATCTTCATACGATTTCTCCAACTTGGCGATTTTCTTTTCTGCAAACGCCTGTAACTTCTCGGTAGCATCGAAATGAATCGATTGAATCTTAATTTCCATAATTACCTCCTGTTTTTAAGGGTTAAGCCCGTGGATGGGCATTCTTATAAACTCGCTTCAGTTGCTCGAATGTCGTATGAGTATACACCTCCGTCGTGCCGACGCTTGCGTGTCCGAGCAGCTTTCTCACACTTTCTATATTCGCATCATGGTTCAACATAGCTGTGGCAAATGTATGCCGGAGCACATGTGGCGTCTTCTTTTTCAACGTACATACCTTCGACAAGTTCTTTTTCACCTCATACCTCACCTGATCCTGATTCATCCGCTTTCCTTCAGAAGTGACGAAGAGAGCATCGCTCTTTCTACCGACCGACTCATTGCGCAATTCGAGATACATTCTTAAAGAAGTATCCAGCTCGTCACCAAAAGGTATCAAACGCTGCTTATTGCGCTTGCCGGAAACTTTGAACTGCCGGTTAACGAAATCGACAGAGGAATCATTTAAACCAACGAGCTCCGACAAACGCATGCCCGTTTCATAAAACATTATTAGAATCGTGTACGCGCGAACATTCTTAAAACCATCTTTCCAGACAGTCAGGCCAAGCAACTCATCCATTTCGCGTTCCTTTAAAAACTGTGGTAACGGTTTGGCTCTCTTTGGCCCCACAACGCCGTAAGCAGGATCACTATCTACATAACCTTTAGAAAGGGCAAAACGATAAAGGGAACGCAAAGCACTCAGTCTTCTATTGATCGACGTCGCAATGTTTCCTTTATCCATCATGCTCTCCATCCAACCGCGGATGACATCGGAGTCTACCGACTCCCAAGAGAGTTCTTTATTTATTTTTTTGAAGTACGACTCAAACGCTTTCAGGTCTTCGTCGTAATTTTTCACCGTCTGTGCAGAGCGGTTTCGCTCATACCTCAAGTAGTCCAAAAACTCTTCTATCATCATATATTGCCAAAGACTGTCTAAATAACAGCAAGACTTTCACACCGTCTTACCGTTTCTGCACCCGAAAGGTGCCCGATCACTTCTGGCAACGAATGTACGTAAAATTATTCAAACTACCAAAGATTACCAAGATTTTTTTACTCCTCGGCATCACGCAGTTTCTGTACATAGATGGCATGTTCCATCTTAAGGCGCTTCAAAACAGAAGGCTTGTTGTATTGCTGGCGGGCACGCAATTCCTTAACAACGCCTGTCTTTTCGAATTTTCTCTTGAATTTCTTCAGCGCTCTTTCGATGTTCTCGCCATCTTTAACCGGTACAATAATCATGTTTTGTTCTTAATAATTTATTTGTTATACTTTATGCAAATCGGCATGATGCCGCAATCAGCGGGTGCAAAATTACAGCTTATTTATCAATATGCCAAGACTTCAACTGTTTTTTTTCATTAATTAAACAGTTTTCCATCTACTTTCTTTATATAAAAAATCGATCAACAAACGTTCTACATTATTTCAATATAACTATCGCCCTGATACTATACACGAACTATCTATCAGTTTTAGTCCACACAAGTATCGTACATAGATTATCGATACAACCACAATGGTTCGGAATAAAATAATACTGAGGAATAAAAAATACTTCTTTTATGCATTTGTCACAGCATTTATAAAACTTTGATCATCATCGAAATCCGAGAATTCTGAAACTGATACCATGACAACAATATACTGTCAGTCGATATATTCTGAACCGTAAAAAACGATTTTAGTTCTTCATACAATAATAAAATACCGTTGGTATAAAACAGGTATATGACCGATATAAGATAGATATAAGACTAATAGAATATACGTTTATAAAATACATTTTCGTCGTATGTTTTATCTTAAATGCTGTTACAAGTCTTTTGTATCTGATAATTCGCTCCTTTCACATCAGTATATTATCGTCTCAGAGGGGCGCCGTAGCACGACGGAGCCACTCGTTTTCTTCGGCCGAGAGGTGGGGGCTCAAGCGGTCGTACACTATCTTGTGGTAGGCGTTGAGCCACTCCGTTTCTTCGGGAAGCAGCATGCTGCGGTCAACGGCAGTAGTGTCGATGGGACAGAGCGTGAGGGGTTCGAGCTGCAGAAAACGTCCGAAGTCTGTCTCGCGGTAGTCTGTGACGAGCATGGTGTTCTCTATGCGCACCCCAAAACGCTGCGGAAGATAGAGCCCGGGCTCGTCGGTAACGGTCATGCCTGCACGCAACGGCGCGGGCTTCCATTCCATTCGTATCTGTTGAGGGCCCTCGTGCACGTTCAGATATGCACCCACACCGTGGCCTGTTCCGTGCAGATAGTTCATTCCTTCACGCCACATTGCCTCGCGTGCAAGGACATCAATCTGCGTTCCCGAGGCACCATCGGGGAACTTTGCCATGGCTAAACGAATGTTACCCTTAAGAACTAAGGTGTATACATGGCGTTGTTCCTCGGTTAGAGGGCCCAGCGGAATGGTTCGAGTGATATCCGTAGTACCATCGAGATACTGCGCCCCACTGTCTATAAGCAGCAATCCTTCGGGTTTCAGTGGCGCATCGGTGGCCTCGGTAGGCTCGTAATGCACAATTGCCCCATGTGCCTGATAAGCCGAGATGGTATCGAAAGAGTCACTACGAAACAACGGTTGCTGCGCTCTGAATGCCCTCAACCGGCGCGATACACTGAGCTCGGTTTCTTTATTCGTCGATACAGCAGGCATAAGCCAACGGAGGAACTTCACCATAGCGATGCCGTCTTTAAGCATGGCGCTACGAAAACCGGCGATTTCAATCTTGTTTTTCACCGCTTTAAGGAGTGCTACGGGCGACGGAGCATAGACAATTTCATGACATTTCACAGCCCGCGCCAAGGTGTAGTTGCTGCTGGCAGGATCTATCAATATACTGTACTCGAAGTAGGCAGTAAGACCTTTCGCCACATCCTGATAGGGGGCGGTGCCCACGCCGCACTCCTGCAGATGCGCAACGACTTCTGCAGTGAGCTTGTCGCGGTCGATGAAGAGCGTCGCGCCGACGGAGGAAATGAGCAGGAAACTTACGAAAACGGGATTGCAACGCACATCTGTACCGCGCAGATTGAGCAGCCACGCAATCTCGTCGAGCGCCGTAACCAGCATACCATCCGCGTGTAGCGTGCGCAGGGCATGGCGGGTGCGCTGCAACTTGTCCTTTACGGGCTCGCCGGCGTAACATATAGGATAAACAGAAACCTTGTCTACGGGCAACGGGGGGCGGTCTTTCCACACCTCAGCAAACGGATCGAGATTGGTGCGCAGAGTGAGTCCGCCCGCCTTTCGCAATTCCTTTTTCAGCTCTTCTACAGTGGCAAGCGAAGCCACCATGCCGTCTATGCCCACTTCTTTGCTGTTTGTATCCGCCAGCTGCGCCCCTATCCACTGCGAGATGGTAGGTGTACCAGCCACGCATTCCTTCATAAGCTCGATACCCGTACCATGCAACTGTTCCGCGGCGGCAATAAAGTAGCGCGAGTCTGTCCACAGAGCAGCTCTGTCTGCCGTCACCACCACCGTTCCGGCCGATCCGTTGAAACCCGAGAGCCACTCTCTGCACTTCCAATGCTCTGGCACATATTCGCCGTTGTGCGGATCGGTACTCGGAACGATAAACGCTCCCAAATGCTCTTGCCTCATCACTTCGCGCAAGGCTATCAGTCGTTTTTGAATGGTTTCCATATTCTTTCGGATTTAAATAAGTATGACTTTCACCGCGCTAAGATAGAGAAATAAAACGAAACACACAAGCAACAGTTATCATTCTTGATGCATTTTGCCAAATACAGATGACAAAGCGTTCCGCTTTTTATAATAAATAACAAATAAAAGACTTAATAAATAACACGAATACTCTATTTTTTTGTAACTTTGCGCACATATAAAAATAAGGATATAATCATACATTTAAAATAAATAATTTACAGTTATGGCATTTTTAACCAATGAGAAATTGACAATCGTCGGTGCTGCCGGCATGATTGGTTCCAACATGGTACAGACCGCACTTACCATGGGTTTAACAAACAACATTTGTCTCTACGACGTATTTTCGCCCGAAGGTGTGGCAGAAGAGATGCGCCAGAGCGGTTTCGGCGACGTAAAAATCACAGCGACAACCGATGTTAAAGAAGCATTCACTAATGCAAAATACATCATTTCTTCGGGCGGTGCGCCCCGCAAGGCAGGCATGACACGCGAAGACTTGCTGAAAGGTAACTGCGAAATAGCCGAAGGATTGGGCAAGAATATCAAGCAATACTGCCCCGATGTGAAGCATGTAGTGATCATCTTCAATCCTGCCGATCTCACTGGATTGGTAACCCTGCTGTACTCCGGACTGAAACCGTCGCAGGTAACCACGCTTGCCGCTCTCGATTCTACACGCCTGCAAAGCGCATTGGCTAAAAAGTTCAACGTGATGCAGAGTGAAGTAAAGGGCTGCGCAACATACGGCGGACACGGTGAACAGATGGCTGTATTCGGCTCGCACACCACGATCGACGGCAAACCACTGACCGATCTCATCGGCACACCGGCATTCCCGACCGAGGAATGGGAGCAGATGAAGACCGATGTTACCAAGGGCGGTGCCAAGATTATAGAACTCAGAGGACGCTCGTCTTTCCAAAGTCCGGCCTATCTCTCCGTAGAGATGATCCGTTCAGTGATGGGTGGAGAACCGTTCAAATACCCAGTCGGCACATACGTAAAGACCGACAAATACGACCATATCATGATGGCAATGGACACCACACTCGACACTACCGGCGCTCACTTCAAGGTTCCGCAGGGGACAACAGAGGAAAATGCAAAGTTAGACGCAAGCTATGAGCATCTTTGTAAGATGCGCGACGAACTGGTAACGTTGAACATAGTTCCGGCAATCTCCGAATGGAGCAAGCTTAATCCGAACTTGTAATTCCATTCCGCAAGAATAAAAACAAAGTGAAGAGGTGTAAACGACAAGTTCGCCTCTTCACTTCTTTACAATTATTTTTTGTATTTTCCCTTATTTTATTTCTTCAGGATTGAACATAGACCTTACATTTCGCTACTATTACAGGCCATTGTGTCTTTATGCCATCCACTATCTGAAAGATGCAGATGCAGCAGAAGACATCGTGCAGGAGTGCTTTGTAAAGCTATGGGAATGCAAGGCAGAAAATCCGAAAGCATTTCTTTACACCGCTGTACGCAACAAATGTATCGACACATTGCGCCGTACAAATCCGATAGACACGAATATCTCACCTACCGACCTCGATGGGAACATCTCTGATGAAGAGGCTGCAGAACGCTCACTGCATGAGGCTGAGCTATGGACAGCCATCGACTCGCTGCCACCGAGATGCCGCCAAGTGTTCATAATGAGTAAACGCGACAATAAAAAATATCGCGAAATAGCTGCCGAACTGGGCATTTCAGAGAGGACAGTAGAGCATCAGATAAGCAAAGCACTGAAGGTATTGAGGGGAAAAGTGGACGACTTCTTCTACTTATTTTTCTACACCGCGTAGGCTATCATACGAAACAGTCAGCCGTTCATTTAGCAGCTCGCGGGACTTTTCCGTATTCCTTGCATTCCAACTCGCCAACATTCCGCACCCTACCCTGCCGAGCAGCTCTTATCAGATAACATGACTGCCTGTATAAAGGCTCGAATATATCGGTAATACTATCCACTTCTTCATCGTATAGCCTACGGTTGCTCACATATACTTTTACCGAAAAACGATGGCTGGAACCGTTATACCGCTTCCATTCGAGTTCAGAGAAAATACCTTAGAGAATAAATATTCGACCGTTATTCCGCCCAACCGAATGGAGAATACGCAGACGAAATATCAGAAATGCCAACACAACATCTACATAATTCCGCATTTTTATATACCTTTGTCAACATAAACAGCCCCTTTATACTATCGATTGATGAAATATGTAGACGTGATATTGCCTCTGCCGCTCGACGGAACATTCACCTACGCCGTGCAAGATAAGATGGCCGAAAAGCTCACCGAAGGCATGCGGGTGCTCGTTCCGTTGGGACGCAGCAAGACATATACAGCCATTACATTGCGCCTTCATGACCACAAACCAGACTTCGACGTCAAGGAAATAAAGGCGATATCAGACGACCGGCCGGTGCTTTTACCCGAACAACTACGGCTGTGGAACTGGATTTCAGATTACTATATGGCACCGTTGGGCGATGTTTTCACGGCCGCACTGCCCGCAGGTCTCAAGGCTGAAGAGGGGTTCAAACCGAAAACGGAACTGTATGTGGGGCTGACACCCGCATATCGTAACGAGCAAGCACTGCACATCGCGCTCAATATGCTGGCGAGGGCAACCAAACAACAGAAAGCGTTCATCGATTTTCTTGCACTCTCTCATTGGGACTTGCTGTGCCATAACGCCGCCACAGACAAACCGCAAGAGGTAACAAGGGAGGAGCTGATGAACGCTTCGCACTGCACCATGACTGCCGTAAAAGCACTCGTCGACCGGAGAATACTCTACACCTACCGTAAGGAAGTAGGCCGGCTGAACAACGGAGGCGAGCCTCATCCCGAACTCATCAAACAATTGAACCCCGCACAGGAGGATGCTTATAACCGCATACTCATGCAGATGATGCGGAAAAATGTGGTGCTCTTGCACGGCGTAACATCAAGCGGAAAGACGGAAATCTATATCCATCTAATAGAAAAAGCCCTGCAAGAACACAAACAAGTGCTCTACCTATTGCCCGAAATTGCCCTTACGGTACAGATCATGGAGCGGTTGCACAAGGTTTTCGGCAACCGATTGGGCATTTATCACAGCAAATATAGCGACGCAGAACGTGTGGAGATTTGGAATAAACAACTCTCCAAGAACCCCTACGACATTATCCTCGGTGCCCGAAGTGCCGTTTTTCTGCCTTTCCAAAGACTCGGAACGGTGATTATCGACGAGGAACACGAAACGAGTTTCAAGCAACAAGAACCGGCGCCCCGCTACCATGCCCGCTCTGCAGCTATTGTCTTGGCACGGATGTACGGCGCTAAAGTGCTGCTGGGTACAGCAACACCTTCGATGGAAAGCTACTACAATGCCAAACAGGGCAAGTACGGACTGGTAACGCTTGCATCGCGTTACAAAGATATACAGCTGCCCCATATCAAGGTAATCGACATTAAAGACCTGCAGCACCGCAAGATGATGACGGGACCATTTTCGCCTACCTTGCTTGCAGCTATCAGAGAAGCATTGAACAACGGCCGACAAGTCATCTTATTTCAAAACAGACGGGGCTTTGCCCCCATGATTGAGTGCAACGTATGCGGCTGGGTGCCCAAATGTACCAACTGCGATGTGTCGCTGACTTACCATAAGAACATGAACCAACTGACCTGCCATTATTGCGGATTTACCTACATGGTGCCCACGGAATGCCCCAACTGCGGCAACACAGATCTGAAAGGGCGGGGGTATGGCACGGAGAAAATAGAAGATTATATACGAGATATCTTCCCTGAAGCCCATGTCTCGCGCATGGATTTAGACACCACGCGCACACGAAACGCCTACGAACGGCTGATAGCCGACTTCTCTAACGGCAAAACAAACGTGCTCATCGGCACGCAGATGATCAGCAAAGGGCTGGATTTCGACAAGGTGAGCGTGGTAGGCATACTGAATGCCGACTCTATGTTGAACTATCCCGACTTCAGAGCCTATGAACATGCGTTCATGATGATGGCGCAAGTGAGCGGAAGGGCCGGAAGAAAAAGTGAGCAGGGCCTCGTTCTGTTACAGACGAAGAGTCCCGACAATCCCGTTATACGGCAAGTTGTCGACAACGATTACGCCGGCTTTTACCAAGATATGCTGGAAGAGCGTCGCATGTTCCGTTACCCTCCGTTTTACAGACTGATCTATGTCTACCTGCGCCACCGCCATGAAGACGTGGCAGAAACGGCGGCCATCGAAATGGGGAGCCGTTTGCGCGGATGGTTCGGCGAACGTGTGTTAGGCCCCGACAGGCCTGCCGTTGCCCGTATAAAAACAATGTATATACGCAAAATCGTGATAAAGCTCGAAAACAATATCGACCAAAAACTTGTACGCCGATATCTTCGTAGTGCTCTGCAGCAGCTCATGCAAGACAAGAGGAACGCTGCGTTGCAGGTGTATTACGATGTCGATCCGCTATAAAGTATCGTCTTTGTCAACCGGCAGCCTCGAACTGCTAACACACATATTTTATCCTTTCAAGATAAACAATATATATAAGCGGTATGCAATACCCGTCTATCGATAATAGACCGATGTTGCATACCGCTTACACTTGCCGCCTATATATTACACAATAAAAAAACCGTCAGGTCAAAGCATTAGGGTGCGGCTTTCGTCACGTCTCCATAGCCTTGCCAAACGGTCAAAAAATTAAAATTAATTACTGTATATGTTTAAAAATCAATATCCAAGCCCACACCGAACACCTTATTCGTACGATAGAAGTTATCGGTGTTTTCTGTATCCATTCCGCCAACTTTCTGGGTGTAGGTCTTATCAAAATGCTCGTAATTCGTCCAAAAATAAGCCACGTTCATACGGGCATTTTTCATTACACGGAAAGAAGCACCGAAACCGACAGAATAACTGCTTGTAACAAAGCTCATATCCGTAAGGTAACTGCCGTCGCCTAATCCGTACTTGGTACGTTGCACGCCGGCACTCACGAGCACATCTTTATTGATATCCCACTCCACTCCGGCAAGATACTCCTGCGTGTTGCCGCCCAATTTGGTCTGCTTATCGTTAGCCATCTTGGCACTCTTGTCGAAATAATAATGGTAACTGCCCATCACACGAAGGTTGGGTAACACCGAATATTGGGCACCCAATGTCCAAATGCCCGGTAAATCGTTCGGCGTGTTCACCCCGTCTTGAAAGAGTCCGGTATCGTCGCGCTTGGTATGGTTTTCTATGTTAAGATGAGTATTGAACTCAAGTCGGGTACCTACATTCCAGTTTCCGTACTTGAAGTCGAAACCGATAATCGGCGTAACGCCCCATCCCTCTTGCGTACAATTAAGGTATTTATCTGCAAAACGGGCTCCTGTCTTGGATAGTTGTTCCGCTCCGGCCTCGTATTTGGCCGACATTTGCTCATACTTCGCCTTTGTAGCAGGATCAGTTATCTCCGTTGCCCTCATTTTATAATAGAAACCCATGTTTTTATAGGTATTTGCCTGCTTGTTGAAGTATTCATAAAGGTTCTCGTTATTGCCGTTTATATTGGCTCTGATGTCGGTTATGCTTCCTTCATACTTATTCCAAACGTAATTAAAGCGTAAACCTGCATAGGCTGCCATGTGCTTATTAATCTTATAGGTGGTTCCGAGTTGTATGCCAAATACATACTGTTGCCCGCTAATATAGCTGTTCACACCATAACTTGGAGTGGTGGTTGTGAGATTTTGAGAATGGAGCAATGCCGGTATCATGGAGATTTCGCGCTCGAATGAGCCCAACCCGTGATTGAAAGTGGCCTTGCCTCCACCTCCGTTAAGTGCAAAACCCACCTGAAATCCCCATCGATCGTAATTCAAAGCTGCCTGAAAAGATGGAAGAATAGGTACAGATGCCTTGCCTTTGAACTCTTTAACGCCGTTCTCATTACCACCATTCAACTTGAATGGCTGATAATAAGGTGTGCCCTTCAAAGCCGGAACAGTAATGCCGCTTTGAACTACACGCGTCTGATAAACATTCTGGAAATTGAATGAAAGGTGCAATCCCTTGCTCAAAAAAGCAACTCCCGCCGGATTAGAATACACACCATCGATGCCTATCGCACCGTCGCGTGCCATATTGCGGTTGAATGCAATGTTTTGATTTGTATTAGTTAACAAGCCTCCTGCCTGTGTGTTGGAAACGTATGTTATCGCAATAACAACGCATAACAATTTAAATTTATTCATCTTAAATACCTTTAAAAAATTGTTTGCAAAGGTATTTAAATTGTTCTTTTATTCCTTTAAACGGAACAATTATTTAATATACGTTAACCATGCAGCCATTTAATCTTGCGCAAATCGGTTAATTTGTGCAAGATTAAATATCGTTTTTATCCTTTTCTTCTTTTTTCAGTTCGGGATAGGAGATGCGAGTATGATAGATGGCTTTCAAACGTTCTATCAATACCTGTTTGGCAAATGAGATATCCCTGAAAGTGATAGGACAGTTAGTAAAAAAACCTGATGCCACTTGTTCATCAATAATTCTGTTGACAAGTGTGCTGATGCTTTCTTCCGTATAATCTTGCAACGAATGAGATGCAGCCTCACACGAATCGGCCATCATAAGAATTGCCTGCTCGCGAGTAAAGGGATTAGGGCCGGGATAGGTAAACACTTC
Organism: Hoylesella oralis ATCC 33269; assembly: GCF_000185145.2. Classification (GTDB taxonomy): domain Bacteria; phylum Bacteroidota; class Bacteroidia; order Bacteroidales; family Bacteroidaceae; genus Prevotella; species Prevotella phocaeensis. The sequence goes on along the minus strand of NZ_GL833119.1, from coordinate 888,699 downwards.
CGGATCGACTTCCTCATCGGGATGCTCATTCTTATACTTTATGTAGAAATATTTTGTTATTCCCCGCCCATGATGTGTAGAAATAAAATCTTTGATAAATTGTGGCAGGCCGTATTTTTCGGCAAGTTTGATGCCGTCGTAGACATGGTTGATAATGATTTTCGCACTCTCTTGACACGACATTTTATCGTGAGGATTGACACCGGCTTGATTTTCAGTAAAGAAAACCGGATTTAGCATTTTTCCTATATCGTGATATAGTGCGCCTGTACGTACAAGCAAACTGTTCGCTCCTATCTTGTTGGCGATCTCGGCTGCCAGATTAGCTACCGTAATAGAGTGCTGGAACGTTCCCGGGGCTATCTCACTAAGATCGCGCAATACCCCTTTGTTCGTATTAGATAATTCGAACAAAGTTACATTTGAAGTAAAACCGAAAGTCTTTTCTATGAGATACATCAAAGGATATGCAAGCAATAAAAATACTCCATTAGCTACAAAATGGTAATACATGTCGTTATTGAACGTATTGATATTGCTGTTCTGCATCAGCTGAAGAGTAAAATACATCACGGCTGTTGCTATGGTAACTAAAACAGCCGTTTTGAATACCTGTGCTCTTCGGGAGAGCTCACGGAGCGAATAAATGGCAACAAGACCTGCAACAAGCTGGATAATGATAAATTCATACTGGTATTTCACCGCAGCAGCACAAAGGAGAACCAACGTAACATGGGCGATAAATGCCGTTCTGGAGTCCATAAACACCCGAATAAATATCGGTGCCAAGGCAAAAGGAATAATGTATACGCTGAAAAAATTGTGTTCCATCATCAGCGATACCACAATTGGGAAGATCGTTATCATGGTATAAAGCATCATTATGGAACGTGGCTTCTCAAAATAATCTTTTCGAAAAAGCGCAAGATAGAGCGTGAACAGAATTACCCAAATAGCCACATAGATGACTTGCCCTATCAATGCGTTGGTTATTTCTTGAGACGTGGCGCTACGTCGTTTCATCTCCTTTTCGAAAGAACTGAGCACCCGATAAGTATTGTCATCCACAATCTCGCCACGATCAATCACCTTTTGTCCGCTCATCACCATACCGCTTGCAATGGGTATTCCACTCAAAAGATCGTTTCTTTCGGTCACACTCCGCTCCTTGTCATAAACAAGGTTGGGCTCTATATATTCATTCAAATTGTATTTCTGCAGGAGATGTCTCACCGGTGCGAGCCGTTCATCCGTAAAAAGACGTTCGTATGCCGACATCGTAGAGAAAATGCAGTTGACAAGTACACTCTGTGCTTTCTTTCCATTGACAACACGAATCATTTTTGTTGAGTCTGCCGACATAACATTATACTCAGGCGTACTCATGATACCAGCTTGATAGAGACGATGCAAACGGTCTATTACTATCATTTTATACTCCGGAGAAAGCCCGGGAATACCTTCTTTAAAGTCCTCAGAGAACTTTGCAAGGGCCTGAGATTCTATCTTGGATTTATAATTATAATAAGGTTGAAAAGTATCTATCAACGAATCTTGCTCTGCTTTTATAGCCTCATCTGTCTTGTAGATCGGAAAATCAAACTTTGCGATAAACGATCCATAAGTCCACGGCTTACCGATATCATATCGCAGTCTTACCTCTTCATTGCGCGGAAGAAACCAAACTATAAGCACAACAGTAATAAAAACCAATACAAAGCGCGTAAAGAAATTACGCCAAAAATGTTGCTGCGCCCTATCTAAAACATTCATATAATCCTGCTTTAATACGTTTACTTTGCGAAAATACGAAAAAAAATACGCCAAAATGCAAAAAAAGATGTATTTTTGCACAAAATTTATATCTTATCTACTTTTTACTAAGATGGCAGAAAGAAAAGTCAGAGTGCGCTTTGCACCGAGCCCTACAGGGCCTTTACATATCGGTGGCGTACGTACCGCACTATATAATTATCTCTTCGCACACCAACATAATGGAGAACTTGTTTTCAGAATTGAAGATACAGATTCGCACCGTTTTGTACAGGGAGCAGAAGAATATATCATAGAATCCTTTAAATGGTTAGGCATTAAATTCGACGAAGGAGTAAGCTTTGGCGGGCAACATGGTCCCTATCGTCAAAGTGAAAGAAGAGAGATATACAAAGAATATGTCCAGCAATTGCTGGATAACGGTAAAGCTTACATTGCCTTCGATACCCCGGAAGAATTAGACCAGAAGCGCAATAAAACTCCAAACTTCCAATACGATTCCCATACACGTATGCAGATGCGTAATTCTCTTACAATGGATCGTAGCGAGTGGAAACAACGTATAGAAGACGGAGAACAATACGTAGTTCGTTTTAAGGTCGAACCCGGACAAGAAATCCATATCCACGATCTCATCCGTGGCGAAGTGACAGTCAAAAGCGATATCATAGACGACAAGGTTCTCTATAAGAGTTCCGACGAGCTTCCTACCTATCACCTTGCTAATATTGTCGACGATCATCTGATGGAGATCACTCACGTAATCCGCGGTGAAGAATGGTTACCAAGTGCCCCATTGCACGTACTCCTATATCACGCCTTCGGTTGGGACGACACAATGCCCCAATTCGCACATCTTCCGCTTCTGCTAAAACCGGAAGGTAAAGGCAAATTAAGCAAGCGCGACGGAGACCGCCTCGGCTTCCCAGTTTTTCCATTGGAATGGCATGATCCAAAAACAGGTGAAGTTTGCAGCGGCTACCGTGAAAGCGGATACTTCCCCGAAGCCGTAGTTAATTTTCTTGCATTATTAGGATGGCACCCGGGAACAGACCAAGAAATCTTCTCGCTTAGAGAGTTGGTTAACCTTTTCGATATAACCAAATGCTCTAAATCGGGTGCCCGTTTCGATTATCAGAAAGGAATTTGGTTCAATCATGAATATATTCTTAGAAAAAGCGATGATGAGATCGCACATCTCTTTGCCCCGATTGTCGCCAATAATGGCATAGACGAGACCATGGAACGTATTACACTCGTTGTTCACATGATGAAAGATCGCGTAAATTTCGTTAAAGAACTATGGGAACTTTGTTCATTCTTCTTCATCGCCCCGATAGAATACGACGAAAAGACCGTACGTAAACGTTGGAAAGAAGACTCTGCCCAAGTAATGGGAGAACTTGCCGACGTACTTGAAAATATCGAAGACTTCTCCATTGAAGAACAAGAAAAGACAGTACTTGCATGGGTTGCGGAAAAAGGATATAAACTCGGCGATGTGATGAACGCTTTCCGTTTGGCACTCGTAGGCATAGGCAAAGGGCCCGGTATGTTCGACATCAGCGCATTCCTCGGGAAAGTAGAAACAATAAAACGCTTACGAAGAGCTATTGAGATACTGAAATAAGGCATGTACAATCTCACCATTTACATATACCTATTGGGCGTAGCGATAGCCAGCATCTTCAGTAAGAAAGTCAAGAAGATGTGGCATGGCGAACGCCAAACTATTAAGATACTGCAAGAAAAGGTAAATCCCAATGATCAATACGTTTGGTTCCACGCCGCATCCTTGGGAGAATTCGAACAAGGTCGCCCGTTGATGGAGCGTGTACGAAGCGAGCATCCCGAATACAAGATTTTACTGACATTCTTTTCACCATCAGGTTATGAGGTCAGAAAGGATTACAAGGGAGCCGACATTATCTGCTATCTCCCCCTCGACACTATTCGTAATGCCCGTAGGTTCCTGCGTGCCATACGTCCGGTGATGGCGTTTTTCATCAAATACGAGTTCTGGTACAACTATTTACATATCCTCAAACACCGTCATGTACCCGTATATAGCGTATCAAGCATATTCCGTCCCGATCAAGTTTTTTTTAAATGGTACGGCCGTCAATACGGTAAAGTGCTCAATTGCTTTACCCATTTCTTCGTTCAGAACGAAATAAGCAAGTATCTTCTTTCCACTATTGGTATCACAGACGTTACGATTACAGGCGACACACGCTTCGACCGTGTACTCCAAATCAAAGAGGCAAGCAAACAACTTCCTATTATCGAAGCATTCAAAGGTGAGAACAAAGTTTTCGTGGCAGGCTCAAGTTGGCAACCAGATGAAGATATCTTCATTAAATTCTTCAATATTCACAAGGATTGGAAAGTAATTATTGCGCCGCATGTTATTTCGGAAGACCATCTGAAAGAAATCGCCCAGAAACTTCATCGCAAGGCCATACGCTACACGCAAGCCACTCCCGAGGAAGCTCAACAGGCCGATTGCCTCATCATAGATTGCTTCGGATTACTATCGAGTATCTATCATTACGGCGAAATTGCTTACGTAGGCGGCGGTTTCGGCGTAGGTATTCATAACGTACTGGAGGCTGCCGTATGGCAAGTTCCGGTAATCTTCGGTCCCAACAACCGCCATTTTCAGGAAGCACAAGGACTGCTCATGGCCCAAGGAGGCTTCGAAATAATCAATTATCCATCGTTTACACATCAGATGAACCGCTTCATCAACAATTCAGATTACCTAAAGAACAGCGGTCTCGCAGCCGGTATGTTCGTTAAGAACAGAGCTGGCGCCACCGATAAGATACTGTCTTTCATTAATATTTAAACGTAAATATATTATATATACGGAAGAAATATCGATGCACCCACAAGGGTGCATTTTCTGTAATTGTATCATGGAGCCAAGTATATCATCCATTCCTCCGAAAAAATATTTTTAGAAAAAAAGCGATATAGGTATAGGGGATTTCCTCTTTCTCGCGTCTTAAAAATGTATATGAATAAAACTTTTGTGGACAAATCCGTATAGGACAAGGCCACGGCAGCCTTATATTTGATACGAAGAACGACACCCGCATTCTGTTGAAAGGTCTATAAACCACGAAGCAGATGCAGACACATAAACAGTAATTCATTCATATTCAAAAAAGACAATTAACTCAAAAAGAAAGGATAAGGCGCTCGAAAGGCAGGAATACAGCAAGAATAGCATAAATATCTCGCTTGATTTTTTCAGGATACATTCACTACATTTGATCATAGATACTAACATTTCGCCTGCTGATCGAAGCGCCCGACTCCTTAAAACAGATGGTTAAGAGGTTGAAAACGCAATAATTAAACAGTTAAAGCGTATATATTTGAACGGATGAAGCAAATCTTCTATACATATATCATTCTATCATTGTTCATACTGTTGCCGGATGTGTGCAGGGCGGAAAAACCGTTTACGACCATCAGGCAACAGATGAAACGTATGCACCGTGAACTGAAAGTAAACTTCATCTACGATGCCTCTATCGATGTAGACTGCCCCTACCGAGGTAAACCGCTTACCGGACTCCCTTTAAAAAGGTGCCTCACCTTACTATTTGCAGATACGGAAATAGAATGGACACTAAAAGACAATTACATAATACTTACCAAGAAGAAAAAGAAACGGACAGAACAGCGCAAGGAAACTGTACCGCTACGCCACACACTAAACGGGTATATCCGCGATACAAAGGGAGAAACGCTGATCAATGCTACCGTGTTCGATAAAACAACCGGCATAGGAACGATGACAAACGAGCATGGTTATTTCAGTCTTACCCTGCCCGAAGGGCAACACAACATCACAATGTCTTACATAGGTTATAAAGATGTGCACGATACAATTATGCTTTATAGCAACAAGACCATAGATGTATCGCTCATAGAGAATGCAAATATCGCCGAAATAGTGGTAACGGGCAACCTTAACTCGCCCATATTGACCACACAGACGGGCAAACGATCGCTCACATCGAAAGACCTAAAGACGGAATTTGCACTATTCAGTTCGCCTGACGTGGTAAAAAGTCTGCAACGCATATCGGGTGTAGCTGAGGGAATTGAAATTACATCGGGCTTATATGTACATGGTGGCAACAACGACGAGAACCTCTTCTTGCTCGACGGCACCCCTCTATATCACACAAATCACACTCTCGGCGTGTTTTCTTCGTTCAATACCGATGTTGTAAAGAACGTGGATTTCTACAAGAGCGGCTTTCCGGCACGTTATGGCGGACGATTGTCTTCCGTAATAGATGTACGTACCAACGATGGCAACATGAACAGTTTCCATAGCAGCTACAGCATAGGATTACTCGACGGCCGTTTCCAAGTAGAAGGTCCGATATGTAAAGGAAAAACATCCTTCAACTTCGGCATCAGGCGCAGCTGGATAGACATATTATCGAAACCGATCTTCGCCATCATCAACCACAACAATAAGGAAGAAAAGTTTACGATAAACTATCACTTCCATGACATCAACGGAAAAATAACCCATCTGTTCAACAATCGAAACAAGATTTCGCTAAGCATTTATTCCGGACATGATGCATTGAGAACAAAGGACAGATACGAATGGGAATCTGGCCAATCCGTCAATCATAACGTTACAGAGACTTCATTCAAATGGGGTAACTTCAATGCAGCCCTCAACTGGAACATACAGTTATCGCCAAAACTCTTCGCAAACTTTACAGCCGTATGCTCATATTATAATTCCATCTACGATAATTATGATGATGATCGCACGATACACAATGGCGATGTGCGTAACATAACGTACACCCGTCATGGTTACCGCTCTACCATTTACGATGTGGGTTACCGCACCGAGTTCGATTATCGCCCTATTCCTAAGCATCATATCAGGTTCGGCAACAATTACACGTACCACATGTTTCGCCCGCAGACTTACAGTAGGCTCGATATATATGGAAGTGCAGACGATACAAAGCAACTGGATTCCGTAAGAATGGAAGGCAGAAACTACCAACAGGCACTCGAAACAAACCTTTATATAGAAGATGAATTTACGGTAAACAGGCATTGGAGTCTGAATGCGGGGCTACACTTCGACACGTTCTATGCAGATAGAAAAACCTTTGCCAATATAGATCCGCGCTTTGCTATAAAGTATCAGCTCTCTCAATACACTTCTCTGAAAACGTCGTTTACCACCATGACGCAATTCATACACAAAATATCGAATACTTATTTAGATATGCCTACAGACTATTGGGTGCCCACAACCGCACGTCTAAAGCCTATGCGATCTTATCAAATCGCCGTGGGAGGATACTCACAACTGAACAAACGTTTGTTTATCTCTGTAGAAGGTTATTACAAATACTCACGTCATCTTACGCAATACAAGAATTGGATGGGACTGGAACCGCCTGCCGACAAGTGGGACAACGATATTATAGCCGGGAAAGGACGCTTTTACGGCATGGAAGTAGACCTGTCGTATAAAAACAAACGGATAAACTTAGATGCCGCTTACACACTATCATGGAACGAAAGAAAGTTTAACGACTTTTACAAAGACTGGTATTACGATAAGTTCGACAATCGTCATAAACTGAACATCGTATGCCGTTACAGACTTTCCAACCGTATTTACGGCTTTGCATCATGGAACTATCACACCGGTAATCGGCTCACATTGCCCACACAATATATCGCTTTTCCGGATATACCTTCGGGAGTTCCCGGCCATATCCCGCAAGCCACTTATCCCGAAGAAGAACAAACAGAAAGGCATGGATTTGTTTACAACTGTCCCAACAATGTATCGTTGCCGGCATATCACCGGCTCGATATAGGCGTAGATTTTCGCCATACAACCAAACGCGGGCACGAACGTATATGGAATATAAGCATTTTCAACGCGTACTGTCATCTTAACACTTTATATGTAAAAATCAAACGAAACAACAACGGGCAATATTATGCGCAAACAAAAGGCTTTATTCCGATTATTCCATCGGCAAGTTATACCATCAAATTCTGACTCCTATATGAAAAGGTACCTATTTATATTATCCATATTTGTAATTAACGTATCGTGTCGCGATAACTTCGATTTGGGAAAGTTGGGCGATACGCGGAAGATCGTAGCATATACTTTCCCCTCTCTTAACGATACAACTTTCATCTATCTGTCGGGTTCTATTCCCATAAGTCTTTCACAGGAAAAAGATAAAAAACAGATACCCCCGATCAACAATGCAGATATCAAATACACAGTAAACGGCAATATATGCAAAGTACACCCTTACAAACATGGGTACTATTATGTTTTGGCCAAACAACATGTGGGTGATATAATTCAAATGCAAGTATCTGCCGAAGGCTATCCGGCCATTTCTTCATCCACAGTTATTCCGGAATCCGTACCCATATTATTCAAACAAATAGATTTGGTCAGCCGTATCGACGATGATTATACTAAGACCGACTACTATCAATTGCAGGCCTCCTTTTCCGATCTTGTCGGCACAGAAGACTTTTATGGCATAAAAGTACTCATTAGAACTATCTCTCCACAGCGGTCATCCGGCCATGGCAATAAGCAAAAAAACGGCATGCAGGGCAATCCTTCGGCACAACGAGATACGTCTCTGATATGGGCTGCACTCGATATACATGGAGAAGAGCTCTTTAAACCGCTATCCGATCTTGATAAAAACTTAGGCTTCAGCAATCATTTCTATCAATATTTCTATATCTTCAACGACCGAAGCATCAACGGTAAAAGCTATACCTTGCACTTGAATATCCCGACCTACCAGACACAGGTGCAATCTACAAACGAGGCTAAAGTGCAATTCAAGATATTTTTATATAAGCTCTCTCCGGAATATTATCATTTTCTGAAATCGCTGAACGATATTATCAACAACGATCTGGCCAAACACGGACTGGCACAAATTACCCCTACATTCTCGAATATAACGGGAGGTATCGGTGTAATGGGCGCCTGCAACCATACCCAGTGCGACTGGATAGACCTTCCTCAACAATAACATTTCCCCCACATAATCAAACAGTATGAAAAGAAACCTTAAAATGGAAAAGAACAACAAGAAAGAAATTGATTTCGTACTTCGATATTACAGCGAAGGAAAAATCGATACACAACGTGCCATCGGCCTGTTCAAAGTTCGCACAGGCAGAACATGTCGCCGTTCTACATGGGGCATATCAGCAGTAGCGGCAACCGTGATAACCTTGATAATTGCCGGAGCATTCATGCTTTTCCACCAAAAACAAACGGTACTGACGGCAGAAAATGCAGTGCAAACCTTTATACTTCCCGACAGTACAAAAGTAACGCTTTCGCCTCACTCCTCACTTCAATACAGCGAGAACGACTGTCGTACGGTGGCTATGACGGGTAAAATTTACTTCGAGGTGCACCATGATCCGGAGAAATCCTTTAGGATTACAGGCGATATGGGACAGGTGGAAGTGCTCGGAACCAAGTTCGAAATCGCCGAAACCTTAGATGCAGCAACGGTATTCGTTACCAACGGAAAAGTTATATTCTCCTCGAAAAATTCACACAACGGCATAATACTTACGCAAGGCATGCGTGCTACGCTTGGTAAAGGCAGCGATAAGCCACGGATTATGGCCAATGGCAACATAAATCATCTGGCATGGGCGACGCATAAATTTTACTTTCACAATGCATCTATGCGTCAAGTATTAGACGATCTCGAACTCTATTACGGCGTAAAACTTTCAGCCAATGATTACAACAAACGGCTTACAGCCGATTTCAACACAGACAATATAGACTATATCATTGACCTGATAGAGCAAACATTGCACGTGGAAATATTGAAACAATAGGCATTTAGAACCGATGCCTTCAGTTTCCTCCTGCAATTTTGGTACGATTATCCGTAATTCGTTTACATGTTTATTATGATTATATTTGTACTTTTGCCGGCACAAATAGAAATAAATTATCATGCAGAAAGAAATTATAAAAGACAAAGAGTTCGGTGGCGAGCGTCCTCTTTTCGAAATTCATAACGTACAATTAGAAAATGTAACGATCACAGACGGGGAATCGGCCATTAAAGAATGTACCGATGTAGATGCTCATAACTGTAGATTTTACGGCAAATATCCATGGTGGCACGTAGATGGAGCCAATATCTCAGATTGCTATTTCGCACCGGAATCGCGCTCGGCAATATGGTATTCATACAATATGAGGATAACCGACAGCATTATAGACGGCCCTAAATTCTTCCGAGAGATGCGGAATTTGGAGCTTGAAAACGTAAAGATAACCGATGCAGACGAGACTTTTTGGAACATAGACGGCCTTATTTTAAAGAATGTAGAGCTGCACGACGGCACATACCCGTTCATGGGAAGCCGGAATATCAAGGTAGACGGTCTTGCCAGCGATGCCAAATATGTGTTCCAGTATGTGAAGAATGCAGAAATACGCAATGCAAAAATCACTACAAAAGACTCGTTCTGGGAAACCGAAAACGTAACTGTGTACGACTCGGAACTCGATGGAGAATATTTAGGGTGGCACTCTAAAAACCTTAGACTCGTAAACTGTCACATCAAGGGGGAGCAACCGCTGTGCTATGCAGACAACCTGACTCTCGAAAACTGTACGTTCGACAAGGATTGCGACCGCGCTTTCGAATATTCAACCGTAAACGCAGACATCAAAGGAGCCATCACAAATATTAAAAATCCTACTTCCGGAAAGATCATTGCCGATGAAATTGGCTCGGTAACAATAGACAAGAACGTGATTGCTCCTGCCGACTGCGAGATCATCACCCGCCAATCATAACAAATGCTCATTAAACTTAAATAGGTTATGAACTACGATTTCGACAAAATCATTACACGAAGAGGTACTAATTCCTATAAATGGGACGAACTTAAAGACAGCGACATCATCCCGATGTGGGTAGCCGATATGGATTTCCAAACAGCTCCTTGCATTATCGAAGCCCTGCAACGCCGTGTAGAACATGGCATTTTCGGCTACACACTCGTACCGAGTTCGTATTACGATGCGGTCATCGGCTGGTTCAATCGCCGCCACCAATGGCAGATAGACCGCTCGTGGATTCTTTATACATCGGGCGTTGTGCCCGCTCTTTCGGCCATTATCAAGGCACTTACGCAGCCTAAAGACAAAGTACTTATACAGTCTCCCGTATATAACTGCTTCTTTTCTTCAATAAAAAACAACGGATGCGAGGCGGTAGAAAGCCCCCTCGTTTATCAGAAAAACACCTACTATGTAGATTGGAACGACTTCGAGGCCAAATTAAGCGATCCTCTTGTCAAGCTGTTCATTCTATGCAATCCCCACAATCCTGCCGGACGGGTGTGGAAGCGCGAAGAACTGCTGCGCATGAACGAACTGTGTATGAAGCACGGAGTGAAAGTAATAGCCGACGAAATACACTGTGAGCTCGTTATGCCCGGCCATACGTTTGTGCCGTTTGCATCGATTTCGGAGGATACACTCAACAACTCAATAACCTGCAACTCACCTTCGAAATCTTTCAACACGGCTGGCTTACAGATCGCCAACATCATCTGCAATGATAAGGAAACACGCCTGCGTATCGACCGTGCTATCAATATCAACGAAGTATGCGATGTAAATCCATTCGGAGTCATAGCCCTGCAGGCAGCATACAACGAAGGTTCCGATTGGTTAGATGCCCTCAACGCCTATCTTTATGACAATTATCTGACACTGAAAACCTATTTTGCGGCCAACATGCCGCAGTTAGAAGTTACACGCCTCGAAGGAACTTACCTTGTATGGGTAAATATCAAGCCTCTCGGAATATCTTCCGACGCACTTACCGAAAAGCTCCTGAGCGAAGCAAAAGTAAAAGTCAACAGCGGTACCATGTATGGCCGGCAGACCGGCGAGGGCTTTATACGGCTGAACATTGCATGTCCTCGCAGCCAGATGATGGAGGGATTGCAGCGTATTAAGCAGGTTGTTACGAAGTAAATTGAAATAAATAAGAACGGCAGACAACCGTTCAGATGAAAATAAATAAAACAAAACGCAGTGAACAGCCGTAGCGCCGTTCACTGCGTTTTATATTAATGCCAGTACAAATTCTGTGTATCGAGCGGGTTACCCTTAGAGTCCAAAACCGTCATTTTCAACACCCCACCGTTGTGATCGAAGTATTTTACCATGATTTTGTGCATGCCTTTGCACATAGCATGCTGCGTATTCTTCTCTATGGGAGCATGCCCGCCGTCGTTATCGAGCATCAGTTTTCCATCCAAATACAGCAGGCTGCCATCGTCAGACAACAGTCTGAAAGTATAAATATCATCTTCCGGCACGTCGATATAGCCCGTTAAAATCAATCCGATGTTACCTTTTACCCCTTCAGGTATTACAACACCTTTCGCCACATAGTTACCCTTGAGGGGCGACTTGTCTATTTCTCGGCAGCTTTCTCCGGCATAATCGTGCCATGCTGCAGACAAACCGTTGAGCTTGGCAGGCACCTGTACTGCCGGTACATAATCTTCCTGCAGGTACTGAACTCTGAACATTTCACCGCGACGACCGGCATGATCGAACGTTCGGAAGATGAAATTCGTCGTACTGTCCACAGTCATACCAGCCTTATACATAGGCGATTGCCCGTTCGGGAAGCTACCATCCGTAGTATATCTTATCACAGCATCGGGATCGGAACAACTAACATTCACCTTTGCTTTATCTACAAACACGTTTACATCGTTAAATCCTTGCAGCACGGGCGTATGATACGGTATATTCAGTTTCTGCAAACGTTTCAAATGTACAATCAGCCTTTTATTGAAATCACCGAGGTTCATGTCTTTTACATTGCTCCAACCCAGCTCTGCAATAGCCACGGCACGCGGATAAGCCATAAAAAACATGCGTTCTCTCGACGGGATAAACTCGGCCCAGATATTCCCCTGAACGCCCATAACCATTGCTTCTTGCTGTGCATTCTCTACACCGGGAATAGTTCTGAAATCATATATTTTACCGATACTGTTGCCATCTTCGTTATAATCGAGATAGAACTGTGTGTTCGGAGTGCATATTACTTTGTTTCCATTTGCCAAACTTCGTCCCAACACATTGGGTGCCCAACTGCGCCACCACATAACTGTAGCTTCGGGAGAAATCCCTCCATCGAGAATTTCGTCCCAGCCTATCATCTGTTTGCCGTTCTCATGGAAAAAACGTTCCATATATTTATTGAACCAAGCCTGTAATTCCGGCTCGCTTTTCAGGTTATTCTCACGCATGCGTTTCTGGCAATCGGGGCATGTTTTCCAGTCGGTCATATCCACTTCATCGCCGCCTATATGCACGTACTTATACGGGAACAGGCTGAATATCTCGCGATAAACGTCTTTACAGAATTCCAACATGCGATCTTTCCCCGGGCACATCGGCGAAGAAAAAGAACGCCATTTGGTTTCTTTGAAGCACGAAAGACCGTCGTAATTGCTAATGGCACATGCCGAATGTCCGGGCATATCAACCTCCGGAACGACATCTATACCGCGCTGAGCCGCATAGGCTACCACCTCTCTGATATCGTCTTGAGTGTAGTATCCGCCATACACTTTCTTGCCGTCTTTCATCTTCATCTTGTCTTCGGGCAAGTTGAAGTCTGGATTATCCTCCCGTTTAGCACGGTCAAGACATATATCATCCTGCCCGTTAAGAGTACGCCATGCACCGTTCTGCGTAAGCAAAGGATACTTTTTTATCTCGACTCGCCACCCTTGGTCGTCCGTCAGGTGCCAATGAAACTTATTCATCTTGTAGAGAGCCATTACATCCAAGAACTCTTTGATCTCTGCCTTCGAGAAGAAATGGCGCGACACATCGAGCTCAAGTCCGCGCCATTCGAAACGCGGCTTATCGGTAATCGCCACGCAGGGCACTCTCCAAACCTGTCCCGCTACGACTTTCTTCTGCTCTATATCGGCAGGAAGCAACTGGCGCAACGTAGAAATACCATTGATAACACCTTGATACGAGCCTCCCGCAATACGTATCTGTCCGCTGTTTGCATTCAATTTGTAATAGCCCGGATTGGCGTCTGTCCTCGTTAACGATAGCAGAATGGCACCCTTCCCTTTCTTCACATGCAGATTATATCCCGTGGCTCTGTCCAGCATTTGTTTCAGATATTCTGCTGCAGCCTTCAACTTGGCATCGCTATACCCAATGGTCGTCTTGTCCGTAATCGTTACATAGCCGTCTGCCCAATGCACTTCGTTGGGAACAGGAATTAAGGCGGGGTGCTGCGCATGGGCCTTCGCGCCCAGACATACCGCCAACATGGCTGAAAAAAACAGTCTTAAAAATTTCATGATCAGTACAGTTTGATTTTAACATTGCAAATGTACATACTTTTTACCGATTATCCTTACAGAAAGCGGGAAAAAGAAGTACTGATCATGAATTTGCCGCCTTTCCGACACATTTCTTAAAACAATCGGATTTCAAATCTACAGAAAACTCGTTTATGCTATCAGCCTCAGCACTATCTTCATCGTAAGTTATCCGCACAGTGCAGACTTTTAGCAGAGGAATACTGATATAATACAACTGTTCATAGTACGACAGCGTATCGGCATTGTTATAATGCTCATAGCATAGAAGCGAGTCTACGGGCAAGTTATTCACAGATATTTTTGCATACGCCTCGATATGTTCTTCCGTTTCTGTCTTCGTTCTGCGCATGTCGAACGACAGGCTATGCGTGTCGTTCAAAACATAAACAGCCGTCGGGGTGCCCGTAAACATTCGATAATAATAACAACGGAACAACCAATATCTTTTTACAAACAGTCATATTATATGCCTTAATCTTATTCTTATCATACGAACTACTTACTCGTACAAATATACTAAATTGTATCAAAAAACGGTCTGTTCGGAACATTAAAGTGGGTTTTCTCTCACAGGCTGTCCGATTTTACGGCGATTTTACCTAACTTTGCGACCATAAAACAGGTATATGGCAATTATAAAAAGTGTGAATGGAAAGGCCCCGCAATGGGGTAAAGATTGTTATTTCGCAGAGAATGCGGCGATTGTGGGCGATATTACGATGGGTAACGATTGCTCGGTGTGGTTCAATGCTGTGCTCAGAGCCGACGTGGCCGGCATACGCATGGGCAATAAGGTGAACGTGCAAGACGGCGCCTGCATACATCAATCGCACGGAATACCGGTAAATATCGAAGACGAAGTGTCGATAGGTCACAATGCCACCGTACACGGATGCACCATACACCGCGGGGCGCTCATCGGTATGGGGGCCGTAGTGCTCGATCGTTCGGTAATCGGAGCGGGAGCAATCGTGGCGGCCGGCGCCGTCGTCACGCAGGGAACGGAGATACCTCCATGCGAGATATGGGGCGGAATACCCGCAAAATTCATCAAAAAAGTACGCGAGCATCAGGCCGAGGAGTTCGCCGCACACTATATGAACATTAAAACTTGGTATTAGAAAAAGCCGCTACACAATGAATATCCCTGCAATCCGTCTGCACTGTCAACAACTGGCAAAGCCCATATTTACCGATGCGCAAAGCGTTGTAAAGTGGATGGGAGCCATGCAGGCGCAACAACCGTCGATGGCAAAACTTGCCCTCGCCATGAGAATACGCGGCGGAAACCTGCAGCAGGTAGAGCAGGCAATCGACCAAGGACGTGTG
Organism: Hoylesella oralis ATCC 33269; assembly: GCF_000185145.2. GTDB lineage: Bacteria > Bacteroidota > Bacteroidia > Bacteroidales > Bacteroidaceae > Prevotella > Prevotella phocaeensis. The sequence goes on along the minus strand of NZ_GL833119.1, from coordinate 873,105 downwards.
CTTCGCACGCATGTAATGCGCCCCACATGGCATTATGTGGCACCGGACGACGTTCGTTGGATGCTCGCCTTGTCGCACGACAGGCTCAAGGCGGCCTACGCATCTTTAGTAAAAACACACGGTATCGGTATCACCGAACGCATGTACGACGAGTTTAATCTGCAGTTGCACGATATGCTCACAGGCGGCAGGAGCCTGACCAAACGACAAATCGCCGACCGACTTGCAGGAACAGGCATCAACACCGAGAATGTTTTTCTTACCCGCTTCTTGGAAAACGCCGAAAACGAAGCGCTGATATGCAGCGGGCACAACACGGGCAAAGAACACACCTACATGCTCTTAGACGAGCGCGTAGCGCCAGCGCCTCTGCCCTCAAAAGAAGAAGCCCTTGCCATGTTGGCACGCAATTACTTCAGAAGTCACGCGCCAGCTACAACGGATGATTTCTGTTGGTGGTCGGGATTGTCGCTCAAAGAGGCCCGCTTAGCGGTGGAATTCATTGCAAACGAGCTGCACAAAGCAACTTTCGGCAATCGAGTTTATCTGATACACGAGACATGCAACACGAAAGTAAGAATGCCACAGCATACCATTTTCCTGCCTTCCTACGACGAATACATTATTTCTTATAAGTATCGGGGCGACGTACTTGCTCCCGACCATGCCCGTAAAGCTTTTACGAACAATGGCATTTTCTTCCCTGTAATTCTGCAAAAAGGAAAGGTTGCAGGTAACTGGAAAGCTGTTTTGCGGGGCAACAAGGCAGACGTAATCGCGACATACTTCGAAAACGACACCGAAGAAAGCACAGCCGAAGCCGAAGAGAAAGCCCGCCTGTGCCACCGAAAGCTCTATTCTATGTAAGCTCGCCGAAGCATGAGTCTGCGTCAAACTACTTAGGCATCGGAAACATACGGTCGAGAGTACACAAGTACCCGTAAAACAGATATATTTTTTACAAAGCCTGCATTGGTACGGAGTATATTTCCTATGGGCGCAATCTGCCCGTCCTTTCATGAACAGGCTATATATCTACCGATAATAAATCGCATGCCTACCGGCAATACAAGTTCCGTCTATCGGCGACAGGCAGCACAGAAACCTCTCTTTCGCCTAAACCATATCAAAAATATCTTACCGAAAAATGGAGAAAAGAAAAAAATCGCAAAAAAGATACGGAGCACAAATATTCTATATAGTAACTGCCTATTGTGCAAAAAAGGCTGTCATCTGAAAAAGGCAGAACCTGCAAAGATTCTGCCTTATATCGGCATGGAAAAGTCTTATAACCTTTCCACACCGATGGCGTCTGCACCGAAAACAAGACTTAGAAATAATAAGCTAAGCCGATCTGCCATGAATTTGACCGTCCTTTAAGCTTATTTTGTACGGCTGTTCCTACTGTTTCCCACACATTGGCATCGGCTGTTTTACCGCAAGCAATATTGTATGAGAAACCTACTTCGAGATGCTTGATCAACGAAACGCCCGCTCCAAGATTTATACTGAAATTGGAATTCTTGAATTGGAACGTGTTCTGATAGTCTGCTTTCTTCGTCCATTTGAATTCTTTATCACCTACATTGAAGCCAAACTGCGGACCTGCAGCGAAATAAACCGAAGCAAGGTCGCCTAAACCTACGCTGTAACGCAAATTGATAGGGATATTAATGGCCTGTTGCTTTACAGTTTCCGCATCATCAAGCTTGGCCTGACGCTGATCGTACAAAGCTGCAGCATCGACACCCAAGCCAACAAGCGGTAAAGAAAACCGAACCGTAGGACCTATATAGAAGCCTGCACGGTTGGAACTTGCAAGAACACTCTTGTTAAACGACATATCGGTGACATTAAGACCACCTTTCAAGCCGAACTTTACCTGAGCCTGAGACTCTGTGGTAAAGCACATTGCAAATGTTAGCAATACCAAAATGAAAAGCTTTTTCATACTGATTTCTGAATTTTGTAAATAATATGACCGGTAAAAGTTACCGATCCGATAATTAAACATCCTGCGAGAGAAACCGCAGCAGATCAATGACGTTCACGACGCACGGTTACTCTCGGAGAGGAAGAGGAAGAAGACGAACTGCCGGAACTGCGACGATTGGTGCGTACGGTCTTCGGTGCAATACCGCTGCTACGACGGTTTTCCTTGACAGCTTTCAAACTCTTCTTGTCGAGTTTGGCAATGCTGTCGAGCGAATCCTTACGTAGTTTGTCGCCCCACATGTTCGTTTCGAAGTCCGATATCTCCTTTTCGATACGTTTCTGCTCCTTTGTCATGGCAGAATCCGTGGTACAATATTGCGCTAAAGTGCGCCCCAACATATTTGTGGTCTTATATATTTTACCACGATACATATTTTTTGTGAAGTAATCGTCTACACTCATAGTGGCTGCATTGTTAAGATTACTCGTCATAATGGTCTGTTTAGCAAGGAAAGGTGCCAGATCATCATACCTTACCCAAAACAAAGGATAGGGCGTAGCGCCATCTCCGAAATCGTCTTCACGCTTCATTATAGGGCATAACGCCAACACCTTGGTATGAAAAGTGGCCGTAGACTGATCGTAATAAGCACTTTCTTTCACATAATAAGCAGTGACTTCGCGCGAAGGGATATCGCTATTATCGATATGAACCTGCCCGTTCGTGCGCTCATAATAGATATGATAATTGTCGAGAAAGGCCATGCGTTTCACCGCGGAGGAGTCTTCAAAGTTCTCATTACCATCGAGCCGGTACTCATAAGCACGGATATTGCCCGTCATAAAGAGCTTGAAAATGTAGGTAAACAGGTTTACTTGCGAACCTACAGGCTCTACCGGATAGTAAAGTCCGGCATTGGCATCGTCGGTAAGATTGATTTCACGATAGATATCCCTACGCCATACCACGTCTTCAGACATCTTATCGGATGTAGGAAACGACAGTTGTGCACGTACAGACATATTGTCGGCATTCGATTTGCGTGCCGCCTGTTGCTCTGCTCTGCGCCGTGCAGACTGGGCATCGGCTGATTGTACGAAACAAACCAATAGCAATATCAACAATAATTGCTTCATAATCTATATTCTTATTCTGTATCTTATTTCTATTAACCGCGGCCTCTTCTCCGAATCCAGATTGGGTATATTACAAAAGACCGGATCGTATATTTATTTTACAACTACTTCCATAGCAGTCGGCAAACGACGGGTAATACCGTCGGGCCCTACAGCCGTTACATGCGAAATGTAGAAACGTTTACTGCGTGAGAGCTTGCGGAAAGCATCGCGCTGCCGTTCTGTGAACTGTGCACCGTCAGAAGCCATGGGCACGGCATTACCCATATTATCAAAAAACGTGGTTTCGAAACTTATTACACGGAATTGAATATCAAGCAACCCGTCGTCTATAGCAGCTTTGACAGTGGAAACTCCCATCAACGAAGCCTTAGCCAAACTGCCTCCTTTGAAGCGATCGGTGCCTAATTGCAGGTATGCAATCGGATCAGGCAGTTTACGTACGTGGAACGGAAAGCTTCCCATCTGGCGTACGCGCCCGTTTTGATTGGCCGAAACGGTAATTGAAACATCGCTACCCACAGTAGTCGGACGTGCTATAAATCTACCCATGCCGATTGAACGGAGCCCCCCACCCGTCATGATAGCCGATACAGCATTCAAAGGCACACCGGGTATGCTGATGCTAATGGGATTTTCGAAGCCTGCATAGAGCACATTCATAAGGTCGGCCGATACTGTAGCGCTCGGAGCTACTACGGAATACTTTTGCGTAAAGTTACGACGAATGATTTCTCCGTTACCATTACGCATGGTGATATAACCGCCAAACTCATGTTCTCCTACTCCGCCGGCCGTAAACCTATAGCTTCCGCCACCGATCAATCGACCTCCGACATAAATTTGCGGTTGTTGCGTGGTGTCTACAGCTGCCATAACGATCTGTGCGGAGAACTGGTCGCCAGTGATGACTGTACGAGATTCGGGAATAACAAATGCACTGAGTTTGTTGACGCGTATATCTTTAACATCGATATTAGAAACAAGCGTGTGCAGCACTTCGCCTTCTGCATAGCGTACATCGCTCTGCAACTTAGACAACAAAGTAACGGCAGCTGCCACAGGCATATTCTCGAACATGTATTCCTGCCAATTCTTGCCCAGCGTATGGGCCTTCTTGGGCAAGGTGGTGGTTAGATTACTGGCAATAATCTTGCGTTGTTGCTCGTCTGTAACCATATTGAGAATGCGCTCCCTATACGAGTTGATTGCGCGAAACAGCTTTCCGCCCTGCCCCGTTGCGGGGGCCAGCATCACAATACCGGCTGCCTCGAGATTGTCTTTGTTCTCTATATCTCGGACGTTTCCCTCTTTACCGTCGGCTTCTCTTACAATCTGCTCCTTTAATTGCTGCGCAAAATCATAAAGAGAGTCGCTCATTTGCTTCACAGATGTAGCCTTTTCGAACCATGCTTTCACCTTTTCGGGGTTCGTTTTCATCTGCAAAGCGAAATCATCATATAAAGATTCGTTCTCCTTAGATGAATTCTCTGTGGTACGGTTCAGGCTTTCTTCCACGATGGAGAACCCGTTGAGCACCTCTGTAGAGATATTCAGCGCAAGCATTGCCATCAAGACGACGTACATCAGATTGATCATCTTTTGGCGTGGAGATACCGGTCGTTTCTTTATTGCCATCTTTCTAATCGATAATTTTTATTCAAGAATGCCTATTGCATCGAAGAGCTACATTAAATATCGTTGCCGTCGATCCGTTTATCATCCTTCACCGACACCCGTCGTAGCCTTCATATTAACGGTCATGGCCTCGATCATACGGGTATAAATCTTATTGAGTTGCTCGATTTGTTGCGCCATTCGACGGCTCTGCTCGTTTATCTGATCGATGGTACCGATCTGCTGGCTGGCACCTTTCAGTTGCATCTCGTAAACCTTACAGATACCGGTAAGTGTACGATTGAGGTTCTCCATCTCCTCACTATCGCGCGTAAGACGAGCACTTTGCTCACTAACTTTACCAAGAGTTTCCGTAAGTTTCTTCAATTCCTCTATATAATTACTTTGTGCTTCTGCCATTTCAGGCGATGCATTTTGCTGTTGCGAAATCCATTCAGCTTGCTCTACGGCGGCAACCTGATTACCTCCGACAGCAACCGTTCCACTTTCTATCGCTGTCGGTATAGCCTGTTGTTTGTCCTTTCCGTATTTATACTCGACTTGTCCTGTCTCAAGATATTCTTCTGTTATACGTGTAGGAAGCTCACGTCCTTCGGCTGTTTTATCGAAAGGACGGTCGAATGCAGAGATGAAGAATACCAAAACCTCGGTTCCCATACCGCAAAAAAGCATAATATTGGCACCGGGCAGATGGGTTAGCTTAAAAAGCGTTCCAAGAATAACGATAGAAGCACCCCAGCTATAGGCATAATTCAAGAATGTTTGCCCGGGAACACTATCCATCCACTTCTGCAGACGATAGACGATATTATATTTACTATATTCAGTCATTATTTCTTGCTTTTTTTCTGTTTATCACTTATTGTATTCGCTAAACTGCGTACGCATCTGAAACCGATATAAGATCGAGGCTGATTTTGATATTCCCATGTGCGCCATGCACTGCGGATGTACGACTCGGGATCCTTCCATGATCCGCCACGAACACTCTTCTTTTTTAACCGATAAGGATCTTCCTTAGCCGCCTTATACGAAAGTTCCGGGTTAAGATCATTCATCGCTTCTACTCCTGCTTCAGTATAAATAGTGTTTGTCCATTCGGCAACATTGCCTGCCATATCATAAAGTCCGTTAGTATTGGCAGAATAAATTCCGACCTTGCTCGTTATCAGATTTCCATCTTTAGTATAGTTCCCTTTATCGGGTTTGAAGTTGGCATAGAAGCAACCATCGCCATTCATCACATCTTTGTTCTCCCATGGAAACTCCGTTCCTTCCTTTCCACGGGCGGCATATTCCCATTCAGCCTCGGTCGGCAAGCGGTAACGCTGAATATAGCGTGCCTCCCCACCAAGTCCTTTCAATAGATAATCGGTGCGCCACGCACAAAAAGCGTTTGCCTGCTCCCATGTAACTCCCACAACAGGATAATCGTTATAAGCCGGATTGCTGAAGTAATTACGTAAATAAGTCTCGTTTTCCGAATTATGAAAATCGTTCACCCAACAAGTCGTATCAGGATACACATTCACGATATATGTATTGAGAAAGTCCCACGGACCGGTTAATTGCCGGTTGATCGTTTCGCTGACAATCCGTCCTTCATCATCTACATATGCCGTATCTTTCGAGATCATAACAACCTCATCAGGATTTACAGTCATATCGGTATTGAGATTTCTTTCCTGTGGATTTATACGATTGCGACGCAATGCAGCCGTGGTATAATCGTAAACCTCATAACGATAATTCAACTGACGATAGTCAAGAGACTTCTCTCCGGTAACGGGATTGGTAACGTACATGCTTTCGATGGCACGCTGTTCATCCTCATTGGGTTTTCGGGGAAGCGGTTTTTTCCAATTGACATGAGGAGGTACGGGATCACCATTCTTATCTTCGGTAATCATATAAGTCTCATCTCCGCCAAAAGAAGGATCGGCCAAGCGGGTACGAAGTATACTGTCGCGAACCCACATAACGAACTGTTTGTATTGTGAATTGGTTACCTCGGTCTGATCCATCCAAAAGCCATCCACGGAAATATCTTTAACCGGCGTCTTTTTTCCCCACAAACTATCTTGTTTTTCAAGTCCCATGTGGAGGTAACCTCTGTTTATTTTGGTCATTCCATAAGGCGTAGGTTCAACAAACGAGCGACCTCTTACGCCGACAACTTCACCGCCTCTACCGGATGAAGAGGCAGTCTTGCTGCCAAAACATCCGGTAACAACCAAAGATATCGTACAAAAACCAAGGGCTATGACACTCTTTCTCATATATTCTTTTTTTCCTTTATCACTATCAAACTGACGACACGTCATAATATCCGAACGCTTTTATGTTTATTCTTTCCTTTTTTCACAAGGTTTATATCCATCAGATATCCCACACAAAGTTCATGGCTTCCATTCCCCGGAGCAATTGCCGATGTATATAATTCGTAACTATATCCTACGACAATCCCATGGAAATTTCCCCCTACAAGGAAAGTAACAGAATTGGTCGGACTATAACTTACCCCCCCATACATCATTTTCTTCTCATACGCATACACAAGCCGTCCGCTGATATCGGCACGATAGGCTACGCCATCGGTACGCACCAAGAACGAGGGCTTTATTGTCAAAAACGGATTTCTCAACTTAATATTGTATCCGCCTGTTAAATAATACGTCGCACCTATCTTCAATTCGTTTCTCTCACCCAGTTCTATCAACGGCGAATTTACATGCTGCACCGAAGCACCCATATACCACGGACCATGCATATAATAAAGCCCGAAACCGATATCCAAACCATTTCCGTTGAGCTCGGAAGCTGTAAAAGCCGGATCGTTCGACTCTCCCAAATCAAGTCCGGAGCCGTTAAAACTCTCATTCAGCAGCCCCGCTTGCACACCGATAGCAACAGTTCCTCCAAACAGCCGATGCTTATAAGCATATTGCAAAGCCAACTTCTGATGGGTAAACAGACCTATTTTATCATTCATGAACTGCAATCCGGCCCCGTGATAGGCATTAAAAAAGTAAAACGGCATATCTGCAGCTGCATACATCGTTTGCGGATTATGTTCGAAACCTGCCATATCGAGGGCATATGCCGCCGTAATATTCAACTTCGACTGCTTGCCTACCGATGCCGGATTGAAAGAAGGTTCCATGTCGAAATAATGGCTGAACGACACATCGTACTGTGCCATGCTCTCACCAACCACGGAAACACACAGGAATGACAATATCAAAATACGTTTAAACACGTACTGATAACGCATCATATTATATTTTATTGTATAAACGGCAAAGAGTATATTCCCGACATAATGCCAAAAAGAAAAGAGAACTGCCTATATCCGTAAAAGATACGAGCAATTCTCTTACATGCAAGATGACATATTTATGCCCATCTAACAGTACATATATCTTTATAACTGCACCTTGCGAATAATGGTATTACCATCATCACCTTTCCATGTCACGATCAAGAGCCGGTGAGATGCGGCATTCAGAGGCACGCTATTCTTACCACTTTTCAGAGTTTTATCTGCAATTTTCTTGCCGTCGGCTGTATACACGCTAACGGTACCGCTTTGCGAGGTTGCCAATAAAAGGCATTTGTGAGTTCCGTCATAAGTTATTTCATCGATTTCGGATACCTGCTTGATGGATGTCGGAGTTGTTACTGTAAAGTGTTGACGTGCCATCGGTTCATAGTGCTCATCGCGAATCATATACGTTATAAAGTAGTTTCCCGGGGGTAATACGGCATCATCACCTTCACCGGTCGCCATCTTTAACGTTCCATCCGCAACCCCTACAGGGGCATATTTCCACCTATCGGCAGTAATACCGGCACCATTCGGATCCTTACCTTCGGTATAGATGCCGAACCAGTCTTTATCTAAAGCGGGCAATCCGGCATAGGTTATCGTAATCTCTTCGCCCTCTTCGTAAGTTGTTTTATCTATAGAAAACGAGCCTTCTCTGCCGACAAAGAAAGACAATCTGTCGGGATAAGGGTTATGAACATCTCCGTCTTTGAATAATACCGCAGTATATGCGTTCGATTCACCGATATTAAAAGTAACCGAACCATTGGCAACTTCGGTATATTTATACGTATAAGAAGCGGAATTCTCCGGCCCTTTACCGAAAGGATAGATACCTATCCATGCGTTTACACCCACGGGCGCATTCGTGAAGTGGATAGAGAAATCGGTCCCTACATCCACACGTTTCTGGTCCATGCTCATCTTTGCGTCGGGTTCTTCGCCCTCGCCGGCAGGAATACTTTGGGCTGCTTGCACAGACATGATACTTAAAAACAGGAAGAGTCCAGTTGTTAAAAGTAAATTGTGTTTCATTTTAATGTTTATTTATTGGTTTAGGTTTAAAATATGGCAACATGGTTTACTCTCAATTGCCCATACAAAGCAATCGGTTGTTCATCATCGCCGTTAAAAATATCTCTTTTCCGTGTCAGTCTAATTTATAATTGCAAAGTTAGCTTTTCTTTCAACACAATCAAGTTATTTTATATATTTTAACGATATTTTCCGTACAAATGAGAAAAATATACAAGTTTCCTATCAAGCACATACACCCATTTTTTATTCCCAGCTGTATAAAAACAAGCCGGACACCCAAAGCTTCTGCCGCTTTAAATGTCCGGTTTGTAAAGTCATATCCGCTGCCTGCATGCTGCTTATTTTCCGCAACATGGACAAACATGCCTAATATTCGTCCTCGTTGAAAAGGAAATCTTCTTTTGTGGGATAGTCGGGCCAAATATCTTCAATACTGTCGTAGACATCACCTTCATCCTCTATCTCCTGCAAGTTCTCTAACACTTCAAGCGGTGCACCCGAACGTATCGCGTAATCGATAAGCTCTTCCTTCGTTGCAGGCCACGGCGCATCTTCGAGTTTAGAAGCTAATTCTAATGTCCAATACATAAGCCTATATTTTTATATGTTATACTTGATTTGCGTGCAAAAGTAATCATTTTTATATTATTTGCAAGGTTTCTGCCATTTTTTTTCATCCACTCCTTCAATAAAGTTTAATTTCCTTGCCAATACAAAAAGGTAATCCGACAGCCGATTGGCGAAACGGATGGCATTCGCGTGCAAGCTGCCTACCGATGACAGATCGACAAGTCGGCGCTCAAAACGGCGACAAACAGTCCGACAAACATGCGCTTGCAAAGCAGCAGGTGTGCCGCTCGGCAGAATAAACTCGCGCAACGATGGCAAAAGGCATAGCATACCGTCTATACAAGCCTCTAAATCCAGCAAGTCTTCATCAGTCGGAATATAGCGTTCGCTGTCCTTGCAACATGCTAAATAGGCACCCAACGAGAAGAGCATGTTCTGCAACTTGCCGAGATATTCTTTATCTTCACGTAAGGATTGGGGCATTTGCCCCGCAAGTACACCTATATGGGTATTCAACTCATCCAACGTACCATAGGCGTCTATCCGCACATCCGATTTGGATACACGTGTTCCGTCGGCCAAAACCGTCTCGCCTCTATCGCCCTTTTTAGTATAGATTTTCATTGTATAATAGGTTAAAAATTGATGATATAATTCTGTTTATGTTTCTTCATATCGAAAAACACGATGCCGCAATAATATAAATCGAAAGTGATACCCGTACGATAGTCCTGTTCTATACGTCGCCATATCCGTATCGATTCTGCCGTTGTATAGATGCCGTTTATAATCAGTATCGAATGCTGGCCGGCATGTTCGATAAACTGCAAGTACGTCTCTTTCCGATCATTCCTTAAATCTACCAGCAGTATAGTGCTGTTTTTAAGACTGTCTGCTACATTACCGTGTAAGTTGTTTATTACTCTTGTTTTCTTACACCCGGCATTTATGTAACGTGTAACGACTTCTTGTCCGGATAAACAAACCGTCCATTGCTCGGCTTGTGCGAAGTTGGCTATACGAAAGTAGAGCCTATAGAGTTTAAGCCGTGTTTTATCTGTCAATGGAGAGGTCTTTTTCAACTCATCGTAAGCGTAATAAGGGTAATGCTCATTGACGACATACCTCACAAACCGATATGCCCATGGCGATTGAATGCCGAACCCGCGACAATGGCGGCATCGACGAAGCCAAATAAACATTCTCTTTATACGGTTGAGCATCCGATCAGATTTGAAATCAAAAGCAAAGTTACAACAAAGAAGCGACATTACCAAACAAACAGTATTTATAGCCTTTTTGTTTTATCCTTAACGAATAACCGGCCACACTGCCGAGCATGCAACATATAGGGGCACCGTATAACGCCGGTAGGAGTATTATCCGACGGGCATAAAGGTATGGTCTGTTCGCCTTACAGCGTACATCTATATACTATGACAGACTATGCCATTTGGAATATTCACAAATATTTTTCAATAAAAACGACTTAAGTTTTTATATTTTTTTGTACTTTTGTATCAAACATACCGCCTCGCTTCGAGCACCGACACACTTAAACACCTTGATTACAAAAAATATTATATGGATTAATTTTATCACTAAAACATAACAGTCAATGAAAACAAAAACTTTCAAAACGGCACTCATCGCAATATGCTTCATGAGTGGAATGCCGGTAATGGCACAGTTCAACATCGGTAAAGCGGCTTCGGGGGCTATCAAGGCCGGAAAGGCAATGACACTCACCGATGAAGATATGGCCAACTATGTAAAGGAGTATATTAATTGGATGGATGCTCATAACAAGGTGTGCGACGCGAAAAGCCCATATACGGCGAGGCTCAACAAACTGACCAAAGGCCTGACGGATGTGGAAGGAATACCGCTTAATTTCAAAGTTTACTACGTAATAGATGTCAATGCCTTTGCTTGTCCCGACGGTAGCGTGCGTGTATTCTCATCGTTGATGGACGTTATGTCGGATGAAGAACTGTTAGGTGTTATCGGTCACGAAATCGGTCATGTGGCTCATAAAGACTCTAAAAAGGCATTCCGCACGGCATTGCTCACCTCTGCACTTAAAGATGGCGTATCTTCAACAAGCGGACAAGCAGCGGCACTTACAGACTCTCAGCTCGGCGAACTGGGCGAAGCGCTCGTTAACGCTACCTATTCACAAAAGCAAGAAAGCAATGCCGATACTTATGGATATGATTTCTTGAAGAAAAATGGCAAAAACCCATGGGCTATGGCACTGGCATTCGAGAGACTTAAAAAGCTGGAATCTGATGCCGGATACCAAAAAGATAGCAAATGGAAACGTATGTTTTCGTCACATCCCGACCTTGACAAGAGAATCAAGACCATGAGCGATCGGGCACAGAAAGACGGCATAGCCAAACCGTAAGCACGGATATACAATAATTATACAATAATTGTTCCCTCATAAACAAATTGTTTTATGAGGGATTTTTCATGGTTCATCGCGTCAACCTCCGTGCTTCAGCGTGTCAACCTCCGTACTTCATCGCGTCAACCTCCGTGGTTCAGCGTGTCAACCTCCGTGCTTCAGCGTGTCAACCTCCGTACTTCATCGTGTCAACCTCCGTGCTTCACGGTGTCAACCTCCGTGGTTCACGATGTAAACCGCTCGTATTCAGACAATAGGTATAGGTTGTATATATAAAAAAGCGTCCGCACGGAAGTTATCCCGAACGGACGCGAAATTAAAAAAGGCAGCCACCTACTCTCCCGCATTGCAGCGCAGTACCATCGGCGCAGGCGGGCTT
>NZ_GL833119.1:0-854967 GCF_000185145.2 Hoylesella oralis ATCC 33269 | reverse complement strand
AAATTAGTCAAAGAACTCTTTCTAATATGCACAACCCCTAGCAGGGGAAAGCGAACGCAAAAGTAAACAGATTAAACCGAACCGCCAAATAAAACAACAAAAAGATACAATAAAAAGATATTTTTAAAGAATATTGATGTAAATCAAAACAAATAAAACTAAATACATTATTATATATAAATATAAGCATCACAAACTTGACAAAGTAATTCGGAAATCCAACAATCACAGCAAAAGAAAATGAGATTTTCATTTCAGCTTCGCCTACTAATTATGTCAGTTATCTTCTTCATTCCATTCGTCAAAACACTTCGAACCAACGGGATGGGTGCCATCATTAGTTCCCCCATTCGAGGGTTCTGTACCTGTCGGAAGGCCGGAAGAAGGTCTCGACTTCGAGAGGGAACTTTGTAAGAAAGTATTTGTTGTGCTAATGATAAATATGTGAATGTTGGGTATGATGTACGACTTTTTCATGGTTTCTGTACGATTTTCTTCCCTTCACAAATGATAATTCCTTTGAAGGTAGTATTTACTCGTTGTCCGGAAAGGTTATACATAATGTGATCTGCAGATGCCTGCGGGCGGAATACATTCTTGATAGCTGTTGTTTGTTCACTGACCGATAGGCGAACCTTATGATTGGAACCGTTTTGGACGGATGAACGGAATGCGGCGTGTGTGGCTTTCAGAGGTTCCGTTCCGTTAGCTTGGTAGAATTTGTTATCGGAACTGATAAAGTAATCGTTGACATTCAGTTTCGTTTCGTTGTAAGTGCCTATGAAATCGAATCCTGATTTAAGGGAGATAGGAGGTTGGTTCGTAACGGTAACTCTGTGGATTTCGTAACTTTCTTTATCTTCTGTGTCACGGATGAATACGGGAGTGTTAGCTTTAATGCCTGTAGTTGAAACTTCAAAACAAAGTGTGTATGAACCGTCCTGCTGTCTTTTAGCTCCTATGTAATCAGCTATTTTCGTATTTGTACCGAATGTTTTCAAGACCTGTTCGGCTGATAAATCGAATGGTAATACGAGAGTATTCCACGCATTGGCATTGAATGTACGACGAAGGCTAACGTCTGATATGCCTGCTGTGATGGGGTTAAAAGGTTTATCTTCATCGATGGTATTTTTTATATTGATGGTGTCCGGTTCGATCGTAACCGTAATGGAAGCGGTATGCACTATAGAGTACATCTCGAAATTAACGGTATCTGTAGCTCCTATTTCTGTATCTTCAGTCCATACACCTTCGGTTTCATTGTCATTATATGTGCCTGTAGAAATAAGATTTACATGCCCCGGTCCGCTCTTCTTGTCCTTCCATGTGAATATGATTTTAGAAATGTGTCCTCCACAGGATGTAATTTTGATTTTACTATCTTTCTTAAAGGTATAGAACGGATAGTCCTTATTACCGAAATCTCCGTTACCTTCACATATATTTATCGTTACTTCGTCTTTTGTAATAAATAAGTATTTGTGATCTTTACTTGCATCGAAAACGACATCTTTTGCAAATATTGCGTTAGATACTCCCCAAAGACAGAAAGATAAAACGGATAATTTGATAAAATTATTTTTTATCATGATACTTAGTTTAATAAAGTGTTGTCTTTCGTTATATTATGGCGCAAAGGTAAAGAATATTATTAAAACATCAAATTATTATATTATAAATATGAAATGTAATTTAAAATTGTCTTAATTACTGAAACATCTTTAACTTGACAGATACTTTTTGTAACGAGTGTTTCTGAAATAACATACCCCCGTTTATATTATGTCTATGCACAACACCTTATGTTTCGAAAAGCATATCTGATATTAGAATTCGCTGCTTTTGTGTACAAATTCAAATTGGATAAGATATGCATACCGAACGTTACCTCTTTACACGACTTACGATATTCCTGCCTCAGAGATATTTCAGAAGGCAGATTGCCGAATATAACAGCAGAACCCAAAGGTAGAGTTTTTCCTACTGAAACCATTTACATACTATTGACATTAATTAAGAGCTGATAGTGAAAGCGGATAATATCTGTAATATATCCGCATTAGGTGTATGATTTATATCTGACAGGCATACCATCTATTTCAAATAAACAGACGGCATGATTGAGTTGCAGAAACTTGATTCGTTTATTTTTTTATGTATGTATCACGAAAATAATGTAGTTTGAGAGGATTTAAACGAGCCAAGTTCTTACATTGTAACCATCAAACACCTATCGTTAATTCCTCGTCTTTCATACATACTCTCTTTCTTTATCCTCTCATGAGTTGTCGGTGGGCCTCCTCGAACGACTTGGGATAACGGGCGATAAGACATAAATTCACCAAACAGTTGGCAGCTAATTCGATGTCGCTCAAGTCTACTCCCCTTTCTCTTATCACCTCCTTGCCGAGACAAACCTCCCATGTGGTGTCGAAACAAGCATCTTCTGCCCCCATGAAAGAGTTGCTGCTGTTATCATCTTGCATCAATTTATAACGGATAGGCTTTTTAGATGCCACCGGCTTAAGTTCTAACAACGTGTCATAGGCTTCTTTTAAAGCTTTGCCATATTTCGTTGCACCGGGGAACATTTCATTGATTATCGGCATTAGTTCATCGAAATCGTAAGCTTGTAATAAATGTATCAGTTTCATATTGTTTCGTTCTATGTTTATTTTATGCTAATTTTGTGGAGAACGACTTCTATGTGTGTCGGTCGTTAAAGTATCTTCAAGGCAATGTGTGCACAAGCCTCTGCGTCGGCGAGCGCGTGATGATGGTGCGACAGACTATAGCCGCAGTACTGCGCAACGGTCTGCAATTGATAATTGGGAAGCATACCTTTGCGGAATGTACGGCGTGCTCCGAGGAGCGTGCAATAGAACTTATAGTCGGGATATTGCATTCCGTAGGCCTTAAACACAGCTTTTAAGCAGCTTTCATCGAACGCCTTATTGTGGGCAACGAGGGGTAAATAACGAATTTTCGGTGCAATTTCCGCCCATACATCGGGAAAAGTCGGGGCGCCGGCAGTGTCTTCAAAGGTAAGACCATGCACGGCTGTCGTCCACAGAGTATAATAATTGGGTAGAGGACAAATAAGGTGATAATAGGAATCGGTTATCTCTCCGTCCTCTACTATCACCATACCAACACTGCAAACGCTTGTCCTTGCTGCGTTAGCAGTTTCGAAATCTATTGCTGCGAAGTTATTCAATCGTTGATATTCGCGTACTTCTGCGCTTAGAATTTGGCCATCTTGATTGCATCAACAGCGCACTCATCGCCTTTATTTCCCAATCTGCCACCCGCTCTGTCCTTGGCTTGCTGCAGATTATTGGTGGTTAAGAGGCCGTAGATAATAGGTATTTCGCTGGTAGTATTCAATTTAGCGATGCCATACGTTACCCCTTGGCATATAAAATCGAAATGTGGCGTGTCTCCACGTACCACGCAACCGAGGATAATCAGTGCATCGTAGCCGCCATTTAGTACCATTTGGTGCGCTCCATATATCAGTTCGAAACTTCCGGGCACTGTTTTAACATGGATATTCTCCGGCAGTGCTCCGTGTTTCTTAAGTGTCTTTACGGCTCCGTCCAATAATGCACCGGTAATCTCCGAATTCCATTCCGCCACTACAATGCCGAAACACATGTTACTGGCATCGGGAACTTTGGAGAAATCGTAGTCGGATAAGTTATGAAGAGCTGTTGCCATTACTTCAAAGATGCACGTTCTATGTATTTTTCAATGTCGCCGTTTTGTACGAGGGCAGCCCCTACATAGGTCTTCTTTATATCTTGATAGAGTTTCAGAGCATCGGCATATTTGCCTTGACTCTCGAGTATTTGACCGGCCTGAAGCAGGAATGTAGGCGATAGACTGTTGTTTACGCCTTCTTTGAGTTCACTGTCGGCCATCTTGGCAGCCTTTTTAAGGCAGCTTACAGCTTTGTCTAATTGGTTTACATGGGCATATGCGTTGCCTAAAGCGGCTTCTGCGGCCGGACTCACCATCGCATCATCGGCGGAAGAATAGGCATCGAGATATTTTACAGCCTCGTTCCATTTATTCAAATTGGCATAGCAAAGCCCTGCATATAGGTTGGCGAGGTTGCCTGCATCGGTGCTTCCGTAGTTGTTGATGATATTGATAAAGCCGTTAGAGCCCGCTCCATCGCCATTAAGTGCCTTGTCGAATTGCTCCATATTGAAGTATTCCTGCGCTTTGGCAAGCTCTGTACTGGCTTTGTTTTCCCGTGGACCGGAGATATATGCCTTGTATAGCGATATTCCGGCAATGATCAATATCAGTATTGCTATTGCAATGATGATGGCTTTCTTATATTTTATAAAGAATGCCTCCGACTTGTTGGGGCCCTCGTTCATATCAAGAACGCCCTTTGAGTTTTTGTTTACCATTGTTATTATTTTGTTTTTCTTTTTGTTTTCTTTGTCTTTAATGCCTTTATTTGCAGGGCTTTCGTCCTGTAGGGCATATGCGTTGCAAAAATACTTAATTTATCTCACATATTGAAATATATTGCTTGTTTTTTTCGTTTTTCACTGATAAAAGGGTTAACTTTGCAGGAAAGAAGACGTAGTCCTACGATGATTTTAAGAAAGATATCCATTCTTAATTACCGCAATATCCGCGATGTTTCGCTTACCTTATCGCCCAAGATCAATTGTTTGATAGGTCACAACGGCGTAGGTAAAACGAATTTTCTCGATGCAGTATATTATCTTTCGTTTTGCAGAAGTGCTTTTAATCCCATAGATTCGCAGGTTATTATGCACGACGAAGACTTTTTCATGCTTCAAGGCAGTTATGTGAACGATACAGACGAGGAGATCGAGGATATTTACTGCGGTATGAAGCGCGGCACCAAGAAACACTTTAAACGCAATGGCAAGGAATATAAGCGGCTCTCGGAGCATATCGGGCTGATACCATTGGTATTTGTATCGCCGGCCGATGCCTCTCTCATAGATAACGGAAGTGAAGAGCGCCGCCGCCTGATGGATGTCGTAATCTCGCAATACGACCATTCTTACATCGATGCATTGAGCAATTACAACAAAGCTTTGCAGCAACGAAACGTATTGTTGCGCCAAGAAGCGGAGCCAGACGTGGCGCTCATGGAGATTTGGGAGGAGGAAATGGCGCGCAATGGCGAGCTCCTGTACCGGAAACGCGATGCTTTTGTGAAAGAGTTTATCCCTGTATTCCAGCGTATTTACAGTAGCATATCGGGTGATAAAGAGCAGGTTGAACTCGGTTATCGGTCGCATTGTCAGCGCGGTTCGTTACTCGAAGTGATCCGGCACGATAGGTCTAAAGATCGTGCAGTGGGCTATTCGCTCCACGGGGTGCACCGTGATGATTTGGAAATGCTACTGGATGGTTATCTTATGAAGCGCGAAGGAAGTCAAGGACAGACCAAGACGTTTGTGCTGGCCCTTAAACTTGCGCAATTCGATTTCCTTAAACGAACCGCTTCCAATACCACTCCATTGCTGCTGTTGGATGATATTTTCGACAAATTAGATGCCGCCCGTGTGGAACAGATTGTACATTTAGTATCGGGAGATAGCTATGGTCAGATATTTATTACCGATACCAATCGCGATCATCTTGACCGTATATTGCAGAATAATCGCCATGCTTACAAGTTATTCTCGGTAACCAATGGCGATATATCCGAAAGAGAGGTGAGCCATGTTTAAGAAAGAGGTGCAGTCGCTGGCCGATGTGTTGCAGAAGGTGCTGCGACAAGGCGGACTCGAAACGCCGCTCAACCAAAAACGTCTCATTGATGCATGGGATACCATCATGGGGCCTACCATCACAAGATATACGGGCGAGAAATTCATCAAGAACCAAACACTTTTCGTAAAAATTACCAGTCCTGCGCTTAGACAGGACCTCTCGATGATGAAAACACAGCTTGTAAAGCGACTGAACGAAGCTGTAGGCGGTGGACTTATCATTTCCGACGTGCATATTTATTAGGAACGCGAAGTTTACCATTATTATTTTCCTCTTCTTACAACTCCCTATAAGGGGAGAACAGAGACCGGAGAAAGGAAATGAAATGTTCCCGAAGAGCTAAATGAATTAAACATTATCCGATTTTAGAAAGAGTTCGATATTGCATAGAAATCCTTCCTTTTCACCGTAACTTACTTCTTTGTATTGTTGCAATACTCGATATAATTGTCTAAAGACTTCCGGCAAATCAGGATTTTAAGCATACAAAACTCCAGACTTCATAATACCAAAGAAGTTTTCATCCATTGCATTATCAAGACAGTTGCCCTTACACAACATGCTTTATATGATATGATGTTTGGTAAGACGTTGGCAGTAGCCGAAGTGCTGGCATTGTTAATCCCGTTCAGAGTGAAGGATAAAGGCAGCAAGGTTATCGAATCACACAAAAACCTTGTTGAGCATGTCGTAATGAAAGGGAACAAAAAAAGCCATTCAAACGGACGGTTTCATGAAATTAACTCGAAGAATATTCCCCCTTTCCCTATATATCATTATCTTTGTAACCGGAAAACAATTCTTTGAAAATGCAAAACAAAGCATAGCATTGAAGTTCGCTAATTTCTTTACTGTTACCAATAACCATTATCAAACAATACAAGATATTGATTATTTGCCAATTATATAATTTGATATATTTATGACTTCGACGCTTATTACAGATACTATTACCGCCGAATTGCAGGCTCTTTCGCAAGACGAAAAGCGTAAAGTATTGCCTCGTTTCTTCAAAACAGGCAAGGGAGAATATGGTGAAGGCGACGCTTTCTTGGGCGTTGTAGTGCCAGATGTCAGGGGTGTAGCACGAAAACACAAGGCGGCGAACCTTGACGAGATACACGAACTCATGGTCTCGGCATGGCACGAAGTACGCCTATGTGCACTGCTCATCATGGTAGAGCAGTGCAAACGAGCCGACGATACCGCCCGTAAAACGCTCTTTGATCTCTATCTGTCGCTCACAGAACATATCAACAATTGGGATTTGGTTGACCTCTCCTGCCGTTTCGTCGTCGGCGAATATCTCTTAGACAAACCGCGCGACATTCTTTACCGGCTTGCCGAAAGTCCGTTGTTGTGGGATAATCGTATCGCCATCGTATCCACTTTTGCCTTTATCCGGCATAATCAACTCGACGACACCTTTGCATTAGCCGATAAAATGATGGCGCATACACACGATTTAATGCATAAAGCCATTGGTTGGATGCTGCGAGAAGCCGGCAAACGCGATGAACAAAGGCTCTATAATTATATCATGCAACACCGTAAAGAAATGCCCCGAACGATGTTACGCTATGCCATCGAAAAGTTTCCACCCGATGTTCGAGCTCAACTTATGTCGCGTTCGTAATCGCTACAGTACCTTTTTCTACGCACCGTAAATCCCAGACGTACCGTCTTTAGCAGTTTGCTATTCGGGAAACATCTGCCATACGGCACTGCCACTTTTTCAGTTCTCCCCCATTACCCTGCCCATGTATCGAAAGCAAGGATAGCATCTATCGCCGTTATTCCCATAGTGTAAGCCCGATAGATGTACCGTCTGCCATGACAAAATTATAGGCATGGCAAGCGGAGATATACATACAAAGACGCCCATCCCCCTATTTTAAAACCGAAAACTTATAATATTATAAATTTGGCATCGGTTTTGCATTCAAAACAAAAGAAAGATATATCTTTGCATAAGATAGGCGGCATCGCAGCGATACGGAGCAGATTCCATCGTTCGCTGCGCGTTCTGTCTGCGCAAAACAAAATATTCACTAAAAACAGAAAATAAAATGAATGCAGAAGAATTAGAGAAAGTAATACGCGAGAAAGAAGGTTCAATGTCATTGGCATTCCCTGCCTTGATGCGTAAAGTATATGTATGGATGACGATGGCTTTGGTCATAACGGGCCTAACGGCATACGGCGTGGCAAGTAATACGCAGTTGATGATGGCCATTTGGTCGCATCAAGTCTTCCTGTTCGGACTGATTATCGCTGAATTAGCAATGGTATTCGCCATTTCGGCAGCCATCAATCGCCTGTCGCTTACTATGGCTACGTTGCTTTTCATACTATATTCGGCGTTCAATGGCGTTACCCTGTCTGCAATATTCGTTGTATATTCGCCGGTCATTATTACCAAAGTGTTCTTCATCACGGCCGGAACATTCGGCGCAATGGCGGCATACGGCTACTTTACCAAGCGCGACCTGACGTCGATAGGACGGCTCCTGTTCATGGCGTTGATAGGACTTATCATCGCCACAGTGGTTAACTTGTTCCTGAAGAGTGCCGCTTTCGACCTGATATTGAGCTATATAGGCGTGTTAGTCTTTGTGGGTTTAACCGCTTGGGATAGCCAGAAAATCAAACGAATGCTTGCTATGCAGACATCAATGGACGAGAATGCGATGAAAATAGCGCTTCTTGGCGCCCTTAGCCTGTACTTGGATTTCATCAACTTGTTCCTTTATCTGTTGCGAATCTTTGGCAGAAGCAACAATTAAGCGGACATCTGTGCAAAACAGACCGTATATTTTAAACCTAAAAAACACTCTTATGCAAAAGAAAAAATATCGGAACGGCGTGGCCGAAATGCCCTCAGAATGCACCTCAATATTGGTGGGAAGGAAGATGACCGACGACGGTTCGATGATCGTGGCACGCTCGGAAGACTGGGATGCCATGCATGCAAAGAACTTAGAAATATTCGCCGATACCGACGAGGGGCCCGAAAAATTCGAAGCCAAAGACAGTCCGTTCCGCTGCGAACTACCACGTAAGGCGTTCGGATATTCCGCCTTGTCTCCTCATCACCTGCATAGTCATTGGGGAAGTGCCGGCTTTAACACCGTCGGAGTGGGCATGAGTGCCACTGAAACCATATTCAGCAACGCGAAAGCCCTACAGGCCGATCCGCTTGTAGATACCGGTGTTGCCGAAAACAGTATCTATAACATCGTGCTGCCCTATATAAGTACAGCTCGCGAGGGCGTAGCCCGTGTGGGCAAGCTCATAGAACAACACGGCTCGGCCGAAGGCTTTGCCATCGGTTTTGTAGACGCCCAAGAGGTTTGGTACATAGAGAATGCGGGCGGACACCGTTGGTTAGCTTGCCGAATACCCGACGACAAATACTTCGTAACAGGCAATCAAAGTCGCTTCCGTGCATACGATCCGCAGGATAAAGATAACTACATGGCCTCCGAAGACCTCATAGAATTTGCCATAGCCAACGGTCTTTACGATCCTAAAGACGGCGCATTCGACTTCCACAAGGCGTATGCAAGAGACGAACAGTTAGACACTACGTACAATTATCCGCGCGTATGGGGCTTGCAGGCCATGCTGAGTCCGCAGATACAAAACGATGTTACCCGCAATACATTCCCCGTTTTTGCCGATGCCGACCATAAACTATCGCTGGAAGACATGCGGAAGGCGTTCAGATTTCATTACAACGGAACCGAACACGATCCCTATCTGCACAGCAATCCCAAGGAGAAATATCGCCCTGTTTCTATCTTCCGTACCACGCAGACACACATTCTGCAGGTACGTCCCGAACTGCCTCAGGCCATCGGAAGTGTGAACTACATGGCCATGGGCATGGCTGCATTGGGCGTATTCCTGCCGCTTTACCAAGGCATAACATCGTATCCCGAGGCCTACACTAAAGGTACGAACCGTTCAAGCAACGACTCTGCCTATTGGAAGTTCCGCAAAGTGCAGACTTTGGGCATGGTTAATTTCAACCGATTTGCACCGATTATTCAAGATACATATACCAAATTCGAGAAGGAAACGGCGCAACGGCAGAAAGAAATGGAAGAACAATACCTGCAAATCTATCGGTCTCAGCCCATCAGGGCGCAGGAATTAATACAACAATTCTCCGACAAAATGCTGCTCGATGCACTCGACGTGGCCGACAGACTCACGGAAGAACTGTTTACACTCCTTGCTATAGACACGCAAAAAGAATATCGTTTCGCCGGAGCATAGGCATTCCGCAAGCTCCGCAGGCGCGAGATAAAAGAAACATTTCCACAAGGTGCGACACACGTCTGCCTTGTGGATTTTTTATACACTCGTTCTATCGTTACCACAGACCGATTAAACAAAATAGAACTCTGTGCCTCTTAGTACAATAAGAGATACGCTGAAACAGCTATCGAACGAACGAAAAAAGCAAATACAGATTTTAAACAAGCCCGTCGTTAAGTAGCTAAACCGTTGTTTTTACTATCTATTTCCGCCAAAATTTCCACGGCATAAAACCAACGGCTTAAGAACTTAACGACCTAACTCCTTAACTACAACAAGTCGAAACCTGCAAGATTTCGCCTCATAACTTAGCCAAGAAGCGCTCACGGTCTATGATAAAGCGCAGATGTTCGCCCTCCCCGATCACCGTATCGCCTTGTTTTGCCGTAACATGGAAGTAGAGCTTCCTCCCTTCCACCTTATTTAATATAGCCGTAGCCTCCACTTCCTCGCCCATTCCGGTGGGCTTCAAGTGCGAACACTCTATATGTCCGCCCACGGTAGACGAGCCTTCAGGCAACTCATCTGCCACAGCCAGCATGGCTGCATTCTCCATCAATGCCAGCATAGCAGGTGTGGCAAGCACTTCAAGGTCACCCGATCCCATCGACAGAGCCGTATTCTTGCTGTTTACAATGAGCCTGCTTGTATGCGTCAATCCTTCTTTCAACATCGCTTTCTGTTATTAATTTCTGTTATTTTCAATCGATCTTTCACGACTACAAAGATAAAACAATCCCGACAGACCGCCAAACAATACACCTTACATCTGCCTCCTGTCGCCGATAAACCATACATCTAACAATCTTAAAAGTGTCGTTTATCCGCTTTACACGGCACATATAGCGCTAATGAAAATAAGCACAAAACAAAACACGCCCCCCGTTCTACTTTTGTATAAATATGCTCTATCTGATACGAAAAGTTGCTAAATTTGCCTTAAAATATAAATATTTATGCGAAATTATTTGGATATTTAAGCCATAAATCGTATATTTGCAACGATTAAACGTATAAAAATACATCTCATGAAGATAAAGAATAGTAGGATGGAAGCCCTGAAGATGCTCATTTCGAGTAACGAATTGGGCAGTCAGGAAGAGGTTCTGCAGGCGTTGAAGCGCGAGGGCTTCAAGATTACCCAAGCCACCCTGAGCCGCGACCTGAAGCAACTGAAGGTGGCAAAGGCTGCCAGTATGAACGGTAAATATGTTTATGTGCTGCCCAACGAGACCATGTATAAGCGCGTGCACAAACCTCTGTCGGCAATAGAGATGACGCGCACGCCGGGTTTCATATCCATCAACTACTCCGGAAACATCGGTGTAATCAAAACGCGCCCGGGGTATGCCAGCAGTATCGCCTACAACATTGACAACAGCAGCATACCCGAAATACTGGGAACCATAGCGGGCGACGACACTATATTCATCGTTATGAAGGAAGGTTCGCACCAAGATACGCTCACAGACACGCTGAACAGCATTATCTCGAATATCTGATAGAAACGTAAAAGAATGGAAGAGATTAAAGTGATGGTAGCCGATACCTCTCACGAGAAGTACGTCGACACCATTCTTCAGACCATTGCAGAAGCGGCGAAAGTACGTGGTACGGGCATCGCCAAGCGCACCCACGAATATCTGACCATCAAGATGAGAGAAGCAAAAGCGGTAATTGCGCTGCACGGAGATACATTCGCGGGGTTCAGTTACATAGAAACATGGGGCAATAAGCATTACGTTACCACCTCCGGACTCATCGTTCATCCCGACTTCCGCGGCAGAGGACTGTCCAAACGTATCAAGAATATGACTTTCACACTGGCACGTATCCGCTGGCCGAAAGCCAAGATATTCTCGCTGACGAGTGGCTCTGCCGTAATGAAAATGAATACGCAACTGGGATACCACCCCGTAACGTTCTCGGATTTGACCGATGACGAGGCGTTTTGGCGGGGCTGCGAAGGCTGTGTGAACGTAGATGTGTTGCACCGAACCGATAGGCGTTACTGCATTTGCACGGCTATGTTATACGATCCCGACGAACATCTGCCGGCGCGAATTCCTGCAGATGTCATCGATAGAATTAAGAAAATAGACGGAAAAACAGAATAAACAAATATGGAAAAAAAGAAAGTTGTTGTCGCTTTTTCGGGCGGATTAGACACCTCTTATACGGTGATGAAGCTCGCACAAGATGGGTATGACGTTTACGCAGCATGCGCCAATACGGGCGGTTTCAGTGCTGAACAGCTGAAAAACAACGAGGCTAACGCTTATAAATTAGGCGCCAAAGCGTACGTTACACTCGATGTAACGCAGGAATATTACGAAAAATCGCTGAAATACATGATATTTGGCAACGTTATGCGTAACAACTGTTATCCCGTTTCGGTATCTTCGGAGCGCATATTTCAAGCAATAGCCATCGCAAGGTATGCCAAAGAGATCGGCGCAGATGCCATTGCACATGGCTCCACCGGTGCAGGTAACGATCAAATACGCTTCGATATGACTTTCTTGGTGATGGCTCCGGGCATCGAAATCATCACTCTTACGCGCGACCATGCACTCAGTCGTCAGGAGGAGGTGGACTATCTGAATGCGCATGGCTTTAAAGCTGACTTCGCCAAACTGCGATATAGCTACAACGTAGGTATCTGGGGAACGAGCATTTGTGGTGGTGAACTGCTGGAATCTGCACAAGGTTTGCCCGAAGAAGCCTATCTGAAACACGTGAGCAGGCACGAAGAATCGCTTCTGAAAATAACGTTTACCAAAGGCGAAATTAGTTCTGTGAACGGTAAACCGTACGAAGACAAGATACAGGCCATACAAAAAATAGAAGAAATCGGCGCCTCTTACGCCATCGGGCGTAACTGCAACGTGGGCGACACCATCATCGGAATAAAGGGACGTGTAGGCTTTGAGGCTGCTGCACCGCTTCTTATTATCGAAGCACACCGCCTCTTAGAGAAATACACATTAAGTAAATGGCAGCAATACTGGAAAGATCAGGTAGCTAACTGGTATGGAATGTTCTTGCACGAGAGCCAATATCTGGAACCGGTGATGCCGGATATCGAGGCTATGCTGACCTCTTCGCAGCGACATGTGAACGGTACGGCGATCCTAAAACTCCGTCCGTTGGGCTTTGAGACCGTGGGTGTCGAGTCTGCAGACGACCTCTTGAAGTCGAAACTCGGCGAATACGGTGAGATGCAACACGGGTGGACGGCCGAAGAAGCCAAGGGATTTATAAAGGTGTCGAGTACTCCATTGCGCGTATATTATGGTATTCACCCCGACGAAGAGAGGTAATACTGTTGCTTTTCCCTACCCTTTCCAAAGAGAGAGGCATCCTGCAAAGGTTTATTTCACGGCATCTCATCCGGAAAAACAGTACATTTTGCAACTTCCTCCTTATGCATCGCGTCTAATAGATAAAACATTTAAAGATAACATATTATGGCAAATGGTAAAAAAATAGTTCGTTCCAACAATCGTATGATAGCGGGTGTATGCAGCGGATGGGCCAATTATTTGGACGTAGACGTAACGCTTTTCCGCATTATCTATGCAATACTCACAGTTTGCACGGCCTTCAGCGGCATCATTATCTACCTGATCTGCTGGTTTGTCATGCCCGAAGAATGAGATTACTCTTACCGACTTCCCCCTGTATAGGAGGCTTCGGAAAGAGAAAAACAATAAGAACAACAATAACAAACGCCCCCAACAGCAACTCTCCTCTGCCGAAGGAGGTTCGGTAGGGGCCTCATCTTATGATAAAAATAGGAATACTTGGCGGTGCCGGTTATACGGGCGGAGAGCTTTTCCGCCTGCTGATAAACCATCCGGAAGCCGAAATCGTGTTCGTCAACAGCGAGAGCAATGCCGGCAATCTTATTGCCGAAGTACACGAAGGACTGCTGGGTGAAACCGACATGCGGTTCACCTCGGAGACACCTTTCGACGCTGTAGATGTGCTGTTCTTCTGCTTCGGCCACGGTAAGAGCGCAACCTTTCTCAAAGAGCATACCATTCCGGCACATGTAAAGATCATCGATTTGGCACAAGACTTCCGCTTGGAAGCTCCCGAGAACGACTATGTATACGGATTGCCCGAAATAAACAACGCCCGTATAGCTCGATCCGTGCATGTTGCCAACCCGGGATGTTTCGCTACCTGCATACAGTTAGCGCTGCTGCCCGCCGCGAAGATGCAGCTTATCCGCAGCGATGTGGCGGTGAATGCCATTACCGGATCGACGGGAGCCGGACAAAGTACGAGTGCTACCACCCACTTCTCGTGGCGAAACAACAACCTAAGTATTTACAAACCCTTTACGCATCAGCACGTTCCGGAGATCGTGCAAAGCCTTCGGCAGGTACAGGGATTTCTGGAAGCAAGTATAGATTTCATTCCTTATCGCGGCGATTTCGCCCGCGGGATATTCGCTACGTCGGTGCTGCACACACATGCCGACATCGATACGATTACGAAAGGTTACAAGGAGTTCTATAAAAATGCGGCGTTCACCCACTACACCGACAGGGCTATCGACCTGAAACAGGTGGTAAACACCAACAAAGCATTGGTGCATTGCGATAAGTATGGCGACAGACTTTTAGTCACCTCGTGCATCGACAACCTACTTAAAGGGGCGGTAGGTCAAGCTGTACAGAACATGAACATTATGTTCGGCATCGACGAAGCCGCCGGATTGAGATTGAAGGCGAGCGCTTTTTAACTTCTATCCACCCCTCAGACGATGGGAAGAAGCCACCGAATCAAGACCAATTCCTATCATTATTATATAATATACACAATAACCAAAAGAAACGTGCCGAAGAAATAATTCACATAGGCACACCCCTCTTTCGGAGGGGATGAGGGAGGTATCTTATGAAACTATTCGACGTATATCCGCTGTTCGATATAAACATCGTTAGAGGCAAGGGCTGCAAAGTGTGGGACTCGCACGGTCAAGAGTATTTAGACCTGTACGGCGGGCACGCTGTTATCAGCATCGGGCACAGTCATCCGCACTATGTAAAGGCGATAACCGGCCAAATAGGCAAACTCGGCTTTTACAGTAATTCGGTTGTCAACACATTACAACAACAGTTGGCCGAACGTTTAGGCAAGATAAGCAGCTATGATGACTACCGTCTTTTCCTCATCAACAGTGGTGCGGAGGCCAACGAAAACTGTCTGAAGCTCGCTTCGTTCAAGACAGGCAGGCGGCGTATCCTCGCCGCAGAGAAGTCTTTCCACGGCCGTACATCGCTCGCAGTAGAGGTAACCGATAATCCTAAGATCGCTGCCCCCGTAAACAACAACGATCATGTGACCTTCCTTCCTCTCAACAATCTCGATGTATGGGAACAAGAGCTTGCCAAAAGCAACGTTGCAGCCTGCATTATCGAGTGCATTCAGGGCGTCGGAGGCATCCGATCGGCCACTCCTGAGTTCGCTAAAGGCTTGACTCAAGCCTGCAAGAAGTACGGAACAGTGCTGATATGTGACGAAATACAATGCGGATATGGCCGTAGCGGCAAGTTTTTTGCCCATCAATGGCTCGGCATAAAGCCCGATCTAATTAGCGTAGCCAAGGGTATCGGCAACGGTTTCCCTATGGGAGGCGTGCTCATTTCGCCCGCTTTTGAACCGGTATATGGGCAACTCGGCACCACTTTCGGTGGCAATCATCTTGCATGCACGGCCGCTCTATCCGTGCTCGATGTAATGGAAAGCGAGCATTTAGTGCAGAACGCCCACAATATAGGCGAGTACTTAATAGACCAGCTGAAGGCCCTGCAAAAGACAGAGCGGCATATTACCGATGTTAGAGGGCGCGGATTGATGATCGGTATCGACTTAGACGTGCCATACAAAGAGGTTAGATCGAGGCTGGTCTATAAGGAACACTGCTTTACAGGTTGCGCCTCAACCAATATTCTGCGTCTGCTACCGCCGCTATGCCTATCGAAAGGCGAGGCCGAAGACTTCGTGTGGCGACTCAAAAAAGCACTTGCAACCATCTGACAACGTAAAGTTGGGGCTCACATACATCCGCCCAAACAGCACCAGCACAAACCTATAGATAAGCACCGTTTGCCAAGCAATTCCGACAGACCTATGGTCTATGTCCGCCAGCAGACATATCTAAGGAGCTTAAACAGGCATTCCAAGGAACATAGACCATAGGTATAAATCCTACAGCCTGCAAACGCGCCGCTGCGACACTGTAAAAATAACAACGCTGCATCTACCCTCTATTCTGCACACTCCCAACATATACTGTGCAAGTTTTTTGCGTTTATTTAGACTATCCTAAATAAAAAGACCGGCTCATTCTTACATTTAAGAAAAGTTTTCGTACTTTTGGGCGAACTTAAAACGTATTTTTATGGAAGAAGCAATCAAACAAATAGGACAACGCCTGAAAGGTCTTCGCGACGTATTGGATATTCCTGCCGAAGAAGTTGCCGAGCTTTGCGGCATCTCTTTGGAGCATTATCTGAAGATAGAAGCAGGAGAAGCCGATCCTTCCGTGTACAGATTAACCAAGATATCCAAACGATATGGCATCGATCTTGATGTGCTTCTCTTCGGTGAGGAGCCGCGTATGAACGCATACTTCCTCACCCGAAAGGGTCAAGGCTTTAGTATTGATCGCAGTAAAGACTACCAATACCAGAGTTTGGCAGCCGGTTTTCGAGGGCGAAAGATAGAGCCTTTCCTTGTTACAGTGTCGCCCTTGCCCGGCGATACCAACCATAATAAGAACGCACACGACGGACAGGAGTTCGATCTTATACTCGAAGGAGTACTCGAAATAACCATTGGAGACAAGATACTCGTACTGAACCCGGGCGACAGCATTTACTTCAACTCCACCAATATGCACTGCATGCGTGCGCTCAACGGCGAGCCTGTGAAGTTTTTATGCATTGTAATATAAAGGAAGAAACAAGATGATAGAAAGATTTTTAACGCAAACGCATTTCACATCCGAGACGGATTACAAGCGTAACATGCACTTCATCGTGCCCGAGAAGTTCAATTTTGCATACGATGTTATGGATGCTTGGGCAAACGAAAAGCCCGACAAGCTGGCTTTGTTGTGGGCAAACGAACAAGGAGAGGAGCTACATTTCACCTTTAAAGATATTAAAGAGCAGACCGATCAGGTAGCAAGTTACTTCCAATCTCTCGGTATCGGGCACGATGACAAGGTAATGTTGATCCTTAAACGGCACTATCAGTGGTGGTTGTCTATGCTTGCATTGCACAAACTCGGTGCTGTTGCCATCCCTGCCACCCACATGTTGACCAAACACGATATAGTTTATCGTAATCAAAGAGCAGGCATTAAGGCGATTATCTGTGCTGACGACGAATACATATTGAACCAAATATTAGAGGCAATGCCCGAAAGTCCAACGGTTAAGATACTGGTCAGCATAGGCAAGACGGCGCATACAGGCTTCCATCATTGGGAGGATGAATGGAACAAGGCCCCGAAATTCGTGCGTCCGGAACATGTGAATACCAATGAAGATACCATGCTTATGTACTTTACAAGCGGCACGAGCGGCGAACCGAAGATGGTTGCACACGACTTTCTTTATGCTCTCGGTCATCTAACCACGGGCGTATTCTGGCACAATCTGTCGGAAGAAAGCATTCATCTTACCGTGGCCGACACAGGTTGGGGTAAGGCCGTGTGGGGTAAGCTCTACGGTCAATGGTTCGCAGGTGCCACGGTTTTCGTGTTCGACCACGAGAAATTCACGGCCGAGAAGCTCATGCGACAGATCGAGAAGTACCATATAACATCGTTCTGCGCACCACCTACCGTTTACAGGTTCATGATTCGCGAAGACTTCAGTAAGTATGATCTATCGTCATTACAATACTGCACCACCGCCGGAGAGGCGCTCAATCCGTCGGTATTCGACCATTTTTACCGCCTAACCGGCATCCGTTTGATGGAAGGATTTGGGCAAACGGAGACTACAATGACGCTTGGAACATTCCCATGGACTAAACCTAAGCCCGGTTCAATGGGCAAACCTAACCCGCAATACGACATACGTCTGATGAAGAGCGACGGTGTAGAGTGCGAAGATGGTGAAAAAGGCGAAATTTGCATTCGCATACGTGGCCGGAAACCCATCGGTCTGTTCAAGGGATACTACCGCGACGAAGCTCTTACGGAGAAGGTCTGGCACGACGGCATGTACCATACGGGCGACATAGCATGGCGCGATGAAGACGGTTACTACTGGTTTGTAGGACGGGCAGACGACGTGATCAAGAGTTCCGGATACCGTATCGGACCGTTCGAGGTAGAGAGTGCGTTGATGACACACCCCGCAGTTGTGGAATGTGCCATTACCGGAGTACCCGATGAAATACGCGGTATGGTGGTGAAAGCCACCGTAGTTCTGGCACAAGAATGGAAGACCAAAGCGCGCGATGAATTAATAAAAGAGCTGCAAAACCACGTAAAGCGTGTAACTGCGCCCTATAAATATCCGCGCGTGATAGAGTTCGTGGAAGAACTGCCCAAAACCATCAGTGGTAAAATTCGTCGTGTGGAAATCAGGGAAAAGGATAATAATAACCAATAAAACGAAAGAGCCGGCATTTACGAACGTTGTTGATATCGATAAAATCTTTGCAATTAAAGATAGACAACAATGTGCTGACGCGCGTTGAATACATCAATGTGTATCGACTTTTTATAAAACATATTTAAATTCATTCATTCATATACCCCACATTGAGAATGGACAAGGGAGACTTTTTTATGAGACATTTCTTCAACGTTCACGACATCGGCGACCTCAACAAGGCGCTCGAAGAGGCACAAGCGATTAAGAATAACCGCTTCGGGTTCCAACAACTCGGCAAAAACAAAACGCTTCTGATGATCTTCTTCAATAACAGTCTGCGTACCAGACTGAGTACCCAAAAGGCCGCGATGAACTTGGGAATGAACGTCATCGTACTGGATGTGAACGCCGGAGCATGGAAATTAGAGACCGAACGCGGCGTTATAATGAACGGAGACCGCAGTGAACATCTGCTTGAAGCCATACCTGTGATGGCAAGTTATTGCGATATTATCGCCGTGCGCTCGTTTGCAGGACTCACAGACCGTACATACGACTACGCCGAAACGGTCGTTAATCAGTTCGTAAAGTACAGCGGCCGGCCGGTAGTGGCCATGGAGACGGCTACCGTTCACCCCTTGCAAGCCTTTGCCGACCTGATTACAATAGCGGAATACCGGCAGTCTGCCCGTCCTAAAGTGGTACTCACATGGGCGCCCCACTGCCGTGCATTGCCGCAAGCTGTACCGAATTCTTTCGCTCAATGGATGAATGCCGCCGATGCAGACTTCGTTATCACGCATCCCGAAGGCTATGAATTGGAACCGAGCTTTACGGGTAACGCCCGTATCGAGTACGATCAAAAGAAGGCTTTGCAGGGGGCAGACTTCGTATATGCCAAGAACTGGAGCTGTCCGGGGGTAAGAAACGCGGCCGACTACGGTAAAATATTGAGCGAAGATATGAGCTGGACAATCGACACGGAGCACATGAGTTGGACGAACAACGGTTATTTTATGCACTGTCTGCCCGTGCGTCGCGGCCTTATCGTAACGGACGACGTGATCGAAGGCGACCATTCGCTTGTGATACCCGAAGCGGCCAATCGCGAAATCAGTGCCGAAGTAGTGTTGAAAAAAATATTGGAAACGCTGTAAAGTATAACTTACAGCACGAATAAAAACATAACAGGCGCCTCGAACATTCTTATTCCGAGGCGCCTGTTTCTTATATACATTCGAAATAGACGATACGTCTTTCAAACACAATTCATACACCTATCAAGCACAAACGGCACAGCTATTCCGCACAGACCATACATCTATCAATCGCTTTTCCAACAGATTAGAAAAGAAAAGATATATCCTGCATGTATAAGATTATAACTTCTCTCCTGCCCGAAAGGCCGGAAAGTATTCTCGCATCTCTATTTGAGAACGCCGAGTTCCCTGCCTATCTTCACGAAAGCATTGATACATTTGTTCAACTGCTCGCGTGTATGGGCAGCAGACAGTTGTACACGGATGCGTGCTTCGCCCTTTGGCACCACCGGATAGTAGAAACCGGTAACGTAGATGCCCTCGTCAAGCAAACGAGCAGCATACTCTTGCGACAACGGAGCATCGTAAAGCATCACCGCACAGATAGCACTTTGCGTGGGTTTTATATCAAATCCTGCCGACATCATCCTATCGCGGAAGTAGTTTACATTCTCTACAAGCCGGTCGTGCAGGCTGTTATCCTCCTTTAGCATCTTGAACACCTCGAGACTGGCACCAATGATACAAGGAGCAAGCGAATTGGAAAACAGATACGGACGACTGCTCTGCCTGAGCATTTCGATAATTTCTTTGCGACCGGTAGTAAAGCCTCCGAGCGCTCCACCGAACGCCTTGCCCAACGTGCCGGTATAAATATCTACCCTATCGTACGTGCCTTTCAGCTCACTTACGCCATGACCGGTGGCTCCGACCACCCCTGCAGAGTGAGATTCGTCTACCATTACGAGTGCATCATACCGCTCCGCGAGATCGCATATCTTATCGACAGGCGCCACATTACCATCCATCGAGAACACTCCATCGGTACAAATGATGCGATATCGCTGCGCCTGCGCCTCCTTCAAGCAATGTTCGAGCTCGGCCATATCGGCATTGGCATAGCGATAACGCTTGGCCTTGCACAGACGCACACCATCTATAATAGAAGCATGATTAAGGGCATCCGAGATAATAGCATCCTCCTCGCCGAACAACGGACCGAAAACACCGCCGTTAGCATCGAAGCATGCTGCATAAAGAATAGTATCCTCTGTCTTGAAATAATCAGAGATAGCTGCCTCAAGTTCTTTGTGTATATCCTGCGTACCGCAGATAAAGCGCACCGAAGACATACCGAAACCACGACGATCCATCATCTTTTTAGCCCCTTCTATGAGTCTCGGATGGTTAGAAAGGCCAAGATAATTATTGGCACAAAAGTTAAGTACTTCTTTTCCTTTTACGGTGATAGACGAATTTTGCGGGCTTTCAATCAAACGTTCTTCCTTATAAAGCCCAGCTTTCCTCAGTTCCGAAAGGTTCTTACTGAGGTGTTCTTTCATTTTACCATACATGATACTGAGATTTAAAAATTATTGTCACAAAGTAAATCAATATTTCCGATAATCGTTTTTTATTAGTGTTATTTTTTATAAAATAGCGGGAATAGAGCATGATTTTATCGTACAAAAATAAATAAATATGAAAAAAAATCGCTTAATTTGCAGGCTATAAATGTAACATCAAACTAATTAATAACTACATGAAAAATATCTTGATCATAGGTTCTACAGGACAAATCGGTTCTGAACTGACAAGAGAATTAAGAAAAACTTATGGAAGCGAACATGTAATTGCCGGATATATCCGAGGCGCAGAGCCCAAAGGCGAACTAAAAGACGGCGGGCCGTCGGCACCAGCCGACGTAACCGACGCCGCCATGATAGCCGATGTAATTAAGAAATACGATATCGATACGATTTATAACCTCGCAGCGTTGCTTTCTGTTGTAGCCGAATCGAAACCGCATTTGGCATGGAAAATCGGGATAGACGGTCTTTGGAACATCTTGGAAGCTGCCCGAGAAAACAGATGTGCCGTATTTACGCCGAGCTCTATCGGTTCATTTGGCCCCGACACACCTAAAGTAATGACACCGCAAGATACCATTCAACGGCCGCGGACAATGTATGGCGTTACCAAAGTAACGACCGAACTGCTGAGCGACTACTACTTTCTAAAATACGGAGTAGATACACGTTCGGTAAGATTTCCCGGGGTAATCTCTTATGTAACACCCCCCGGAGGCGGAACGACCGACTATGCTGTAGATATTTATTATGCTGCAGCTGAAAACCGAAAGTTCATTTGTCCCATCCAAAAAGGTACGTATATGGATATGATTTACATGCCCGATGCTCTGAAAGCGTGTATCATGCTTATGGAAGCCGATCCCACCAAGCTCGTTCACCGCAACGGGTTCAACATCGCTTCGATGAGTTTTGCACCGGAAAACATCTGTGCCGAGATCAGAAAACATAAACCGGATTTTGAAATGGAATACGAAGTAGATCCGCTCAAACAATGCATTGCCGAAAGTTGGCCCGACCGGTTAGACGATATATGTGCACGTGAAGAATGGGCTTGGAAGCCCTCCTACGATCTGCAGAGTATGACGACAGATATGCTGGAACATTTAAAAATCAAATTAGATAAATAATTATTTTTCTATCTACCTTATCAAATAAAATCATCACTGTTACTTTATTATCGTAACGGCGATGACTTTATTTGAACGTAACAAAATAAAAAATCTCAAGTTCCGTGCAGTCTTTAAATAGAATGATACTCCTTTTATATAAAAGGAATGATCTTCTTATGGAAAATAAGGAACTGACAGAGGCTTGCAAACAGGGCGACAAAGATGCTCTGGGATATCTGTATAAGGCATATTCTCACAAATTATTGAAAATATGCCGCCATTACGTAAAAGATGAAATTATAGCCCAAGATATTCTTCATGATGCCTTTATCATCATTTTCACCTCTATAACATCACTGAAAGATTATTCGAAATTGGAGGGATGGATGATAACCATTGTGCGTAATCTCTCTCTGAAATATCTTCGAAATACAAAAGATAAGAAAATTCCCTTATCCGGTATCGATACAGACAACCTGACAACGAGAGCGACAGACGACGAAGGAATTATTCCTTTAGACACTTTTCTCTTGGCGATAGAAGCCCTCCCAAAAGGGTACCGAGAGGTTTTCAAGTTATCTGTATTAGACGGATTATCGCATAAGGAGATAGGTGAATTGCTCGGTATTGCTCCACATAGCTCTTCTTCCCAACTGTTCAGAGCTAAGAAAATGCTGCGAAACATGCTGAGAAAGTATTGGATAATTCTTTTGTTACCAGTATTTATTCCGCTATACATTTATTATACTTCAAGAAACAAAACGGAAAATATTAAGAGAAAAGAACCTTCCTTCGTTGAAAACCATCGGGAAACTACCGGTAAACAAGAAGAAAAGAAATGGGTTAAAAGGACTACACTTACTTACATTATTGTACAGAAAGGCAATACAACAAATCGTGCCATTGCTTGCAATCATAGCGACAGCACCAAACATAATTCAGCATTCAATATCGATTCTATAAGAAAAACTACAATAAAGACTACCGATATAAACGATTCCATATTATTACAAAGGAATGTTTTACCCATAAGTAACATGGCCGTAAATAATATGCGCAGCACACAAAAGAAAAAATATCCGTGGACGATAAATTTCGGTTATTCCTCTAATCCTACGATGGGCGACGCATTATCTAACCTTAATTACCTGTCGGTTGTAGATTATGCCAACGGAGGAGCTGCTGCTAAGATTTATTCTTGGGACGAATATCAGGACTATTACAATAGGAATAGCTTACTGATGGACTCTACAGAGAGGGCCAATATCAGTCGTATTCTTGTCAATAATGTCCAAAGTACGGAAAGAGGATTAGGTGAGCATGCACATCATTACTGCCCGATAACCTTCGGACTTTCGTTCAATAAGCAGTTAAGTTCGCATTGGTTCTTCGGTACGGGAGTAAACTATACAAAGTTGAAATCGGTATTCGAAGGCGAATTCCATAAAGCCTCTACCAAAAAGACACAGAAGATAGACTACATAGGCATACCGCTCCGCCTGACTTATCGCATCTGGGGGAAAGGAAAATTCAATGTTTATACAACCGGAGGCGTTACATTTGAGATACCTGTTCATAGCTCAATCAACAAAAAATATATTGTAACAGCCGACTCTTCATTCAATATTAAGAGTAATATTCAGCCTACGTGTCAGTGGTCTGTCAACCTCGGTGTAGGCGTTCAGTACCGCATTTTCAAACCATTCAGCTTCTATATAGAGCCTAACATGTTCTATTATTTCAGAAACAGAAGTGATATTCAGACCTATCGTACGGAGCATCCGTTCACGACAACTGTACCGTTCGGTCTGAGACTAACGTGGTAACAATATCCAAAAAGTCACCATATAAGAAAAAGGAACTATTAAGTTGTGCAGTCTTTTCGTTGGTCCTCGCTCTTTAAGAATAAAGAAAAAGAACAAACGAAAAATAATGTATACCCTTTATGATTATATCCATAATGGATTTAACTTTGTAAACAACATACTACGAAAGAGGCACAAAAAACTTACATCTTTAATGATATATTCTACTACTCGCTGCCAATCGCGTTGCAAGCACTGTTCCATTTGGAAGAAACCAGTAGAACACTTGAGCTTGAACGATATCAAACGAATTATGAACAGCAAATGTGTAACCCGACACACAATAGTGGGATTAGAAGGCGGAGAGTTCATTCTTCATCCCGAAGCAGACGAGATATTAGCATGGTTCGATACACATCATCCCAATTACACATTATTGTCGAACTGTCTTGCCCCACGAAAAGTGATCAAAGCAGTAAAAAATCATCGACCTAAACATTTGTATGTGTCGCTCGATGGAGATAGGGCTACCTATTTGTATATGAGAGGTACTGATGGATATGACAACGTGTGTGAAGTTGTAGAGCAATGTAAAAGTCTTGTATCCATATCGCTTATGTTCTGTCTTTCGCCTTGGAATACGTTTAAAGATATGGAACACGTTATCTGTATTGCCGAGAAATACGGCATAGATGTAAGGATCGGTATTTACAACACGATGTCGTTTTTCGACACAACTACCGGTCTACTTGATACAAACAACAGGAATTGGCTCAACAAAATACCGATGTCTATCCATCGGACAGAAGAAAACTACGATTTCGTAGCACTGTACGACGAATGGAGAAATAAAAGACTGCGGCTGAGATGCCACAGTATATTCAGTGAACTGGTCATACATTCGAACGGCGACGTGCCCTTATGCCAAAACTTGGATATAACATTGGGGAACATACACACAAGCAGTTTAGACGAGATTTTCAATTCTAAAACCAGTCGTAATACCCAATGCCGGCACTCGAAAGAATGCAACAACTGTTGGATAAACTATCATCGCAAATACGATATTATTCTTCTTCGAAACTTGGAACGGCTCTTACCCAAGCGAATAATCGAAATCTTCTACGGCAAATATCAATGGACAGAAGAAAGAAATATAACCTATAGACAGCATATCAAAAACATCAAACATAAAACAAGTAATAATGAGCGCAATACAAACTATCATCAATAGATACAAACAAATGTATAGCAAAAGGTTTTTAGAGAATATCTACGAACAACAATATGCACTCGTAGGCATCGGAAAACATAGTCTCAACAACCTGCTTCCCATCATCCAGCATCTTCAACTTCCACTAAAATATATCTGTTGCACATCTGCAGAAAAGGCGAAAACGATACAAAGAAAATACAGAGGCATAAAAGGAACGAACTCTTTAAGTGAGATATTGGCCGACGAGAACATCAAGGGAGTGTTCGTATCTGCTGCTCCCCGTGCACATTTCAGTATCGCAAGCGAAGTACTCAAGAGTGGTAAATCGCTGTTTATAGAGAAACCTCCATGCGAAAGTTTATACCAATTAAATGCATTGACAGACAAGATAAAGCTCTATGGCGCGGAACATATCGTCGTAGGTTTGCAAAGACGCTTCTCTCCATGTACCTATATTTTGCAGAACCGACTACGAAAAGATACCGTACACAGTTATCATTACCGCTATCTGACAGGGCTCTATCCCGAAAGAGATGCCTTACTCGACCTGTTCATACATCCGCTCGATTATGTTACATTCCTTTTTGGAGCAGCGCAGATAAAATCTATAGAAACTGTAAAGAGTTCTCTTAAAGGCGGAATAACCTTATTCCTTATCTTACAACACCGACACCTATTAGGAACGTTAGAGCTCTCTACCGATTATTCTTGGCAGACAGCACAGGAATTATTGGATATCAACACATCGAAAGGAGTATATTCATTGAACCGAATGGAGACTGTAAATTTTACTCCGAAGCAATCGTCCGTTGCAGGTATTCCTTTGGAAAAAGTCTTCAAAAACAATATTCCGACTATCAACCTTTACGGAAGAAACGGTTTCATTCCTACCACGGAGAACAACCAAATCTACTCGCAAGGTTTCTATTCCGAGATAGAAACCTTTGCCAACACCGTGGAACACAAGATAAAGGACATGCACATTTCCAATTTCGACAGTTTGAAAAACACCTACAGACTGATGGACGAGATCAGAGAACAAATACAAAAAGTCACGCAATAACGTAACAAAAAGCTAATAACTTACAGTTTTTTCCACTTTTCCATTATAGGTATTAGCGGACAAGTGGATCGTTGTACCTTCAGAAGTCCCCTGTAGCGGAAGACTCATATACCCCTTGCTGCTGTAATATTCGGGTACTCCATTCTGCTCATGGAATATACGAAGATACATATCTTTACGGCCATTGGTACGATTGACAATAGAATCGCAGACCAGTCCGATGCGCTGCGTGCGATCTGTTGTACCATCTTTTCCGGTTTTTACCGAAAAACCGACGTTCAAATATTTACGGTTTCGGCTGATCCATGCACTCTCGAACGTGAGCTTATCCATAAAAACGGTATCGATATCCGCCGCTTTTTTACATGCAACTACAGGTACGCTCCGTGCCGACACCGGCTCTGCATACCCATTTACATGATTGTAATATAGCAAACAACGATAGAGAGAATCGGGCGTTTGTGCCCATGAAACCTTCATATACGGTTGCATCGAAAGCGTATCACCATCGTCTGTAACCACATAATCGAAAACTCCGACAGTAGAAGTGTGGGCTTCTACGAAATCGGAACGCAAATAAGAATACTTTCCATCTCCTGTCTTATAATGCTCGGAATGGCATGAGATAAACAACAGTATTACGGTTAACAGCGTTCCGATCCTCATTGTGCAGCCAAATAATTGATGGCAGGATTAGCATACATTGTCAACATATACTGTTTCAAGTAAGCCTCGTCACGGTTCGGAATATCAATCTTAGCAAGTTGTCCGGCAAGATATTGTTCAAAGGAAGTCTTGTCTTCGGCAGTATAATGGGACGTATATTCCGCTGTTCCGTGTAACATATCGAGTGCAATATAGTTACAAGGATACAAACGATAATTCTTATGTATGGCATGATCAATATATTCTGCCACTGTTCTGAAGATATCCGCTTTCGGTTGTGTAGGCTCCAAACGCCCGATAAAATCATCGATACATGGTGCACAATGATAGTGTATCTGCCCTTTATAGCCTAATATGCCAACCTTCATGCTTTCCAAATCATCCTCCGGTCCTTTCTTCCAATCCGGCATATCACGCTTACATTGAGCCTCACGTGCTTTCAGGAAATCACATGGATCGAACTCATAGGAAATAGACAACGGCACAAGATGAAGTTCTTTCAATCTTTCTATTACATTTCCATTGCCACCCAATACCATCATTTTCAATATGGCATCTTGTGTACGGTCATTAGAATCTTTGCATCGCCCTTCGCGCTGGGCAATCCACAAATTCTCCTTTTTCTCCGTAATAGCAAAGTGCATGTAGTCTGCAAGGCGCTTACTCGACCTGAGTTTCTCACTTGTCAGCAGGCCTCGCTCTACCTTAAAAGACTTGTTGATACGTACCAAATCGCTCACCCACGGAATAAAAAGCAAGTTATCTCCTATTGCAATCTCGCAT
The DNA here is from genome assembly GCF_000185145.2 of Hoylesella oralis ATCC 33269. Taxonomy (GTDB): domain Bacteria; phylum Bacteroidota; class Bacteroidia; order Bacteroidales; family Bacteroidaceae; genus Prevotella; species Prevotella phocaeensis. Next base: position 826,956 of record NZ_GL833119.1, on the reverse strand, counting down.
GTAGTGGTAAAACCGGCATCGATCAGCAGCTTGGCCAGCAAAGCCGAATCGAGAACAATATCCCGATGATTACTGATAAAAGTATATCTTGAAGTATTGTCTACTGCAGAAGTATCCATATCGCAGCCTCTGCTTGCCTTTGCCAACAAGTTCTCAAGGAATGGGTAACAAAAAGCCTTTTGGAATTCGAGATTGGTCTTACACGAACGCATCTTTGCCGCAATAGCTTCAAAAGGAACTTCGGGCATGATATATGTTATAACCATCTTGAACTGGGGATTGCTTAACAAGCGTTCGTACACCGCTGGTAATTCTTCCGGTTCATACGGGCGAATTTCATCAAATTCTGAAGGGATATTCATATAATAAAGTATTTTAAGCCAATGTTCGACTCATTATTTTATTGAGAGTATAACAGACAATCATCGGTCGAATGACACAGAAAACCTATTATAACCCGATAATGCAATCATAGTTGTAAAATAGTGTGCGCCTGCCTTTAAGAAACGGGAAGAACATTTTTAACATACCGTTCGGCCCTTTGTTTTTCATATCGGGCATCCACACCCCGCCTGTCAGGTTTCAGTATCTGAAACATGTACAGAAGCACATATTACCGTTTTAGTCATTAAAGGATATTAACACATTATATTTAAGGACAAAATTAGCTAAAAACATTTACATCCGCAAGCATTTCGGTTAAAAAGAACGCTTTCTTAGTCTTTATTTAACCTTGCTTATGTAATATGCGAAAAATTGTAATTCTTTTATAATAATTTCGCTTCGGCAACGATAAGTTCGATACCAAGTTCTTCTATCTCTCTGACTATGGAAGAAGGTATCTTGGTATCGGTGATAATAACGTCGATATCTTCTACATTTCCGATCTTGGCAAACCCCCGTCTTCCGAACTTACTCGAATCGGCAAGAATAATCGTTTTCTGCGCTACATGCATCATCTTTCGGTTCAATTCGGCCTCACGAATGTCGGTAGTAGTAAAACCGAAATCGAAGTCTATACCGTCTACACCCAGAAAAAGTTTCGTAAACGAGCAATCCTGCAATATGGCATCGCAATACTGTCCTACTACCGACAGACTACTATGGCGCACCATCCCCCCGAGTTGTATTATATCAATGCTATCGTTCTGGGCCAATATCTCCGATACTTGTAGAGATGCAGCCACCACCGTAAGCCTATGAATAGGCCGTATTTGTCCGGCTAAGGCATGCATAGTGGTACCCGAACCGATGATAATAGAATCGTCACGTGTGATAAGTTTAGCTGCCTCTCTGCCTATTCCCTGCTTCTCTTCGGGGAATAGCTTTTCTTTTTCGTTCACAGACCGGTTGCTTGCAAAGGGATTGATAACGATAGCTTTACCATGACTGCGGTAAAGTTTACCTCCTTTCTCTAACTCCGTAAGGTCTTTTCTAATAGTAACAGATGAAACATCAAGAATTTCCGCTAAATCGGAAACCAAAACCGAGCCCTGCTTCAAGAGCTGTTCGAGAATTAACGACTGTCTATCTTCTTTCGTCATGCGGAATACGAACATTAAAATTCACAAATCATTGTCGACTAAAAACAGACCGAACTTATCGGAAATATCTCTCGCATAAAATGGCCGGTCTTATTCTTTTGCAAAGATAGTGCAAACCAATTGCAATCAAGCATACCTGAAATTGCAGAGGCACCACCTATTTTATGCAAAGATAAGAGTTTTACAAACGAGAAATTACAAAACAAAACTATTTAACAGTATATTAACACTATCGTAAACAGAAAATGGAAAAAGCAAATCTACACGTATCCTATATACTAATCAATCGATAGACATATCGGCAACAGACAGTATATACGCCTCCACTAAACACCCTATCTATATCGATAGGCATTGTAATAAGTTGACAGACTTCGCCTATTTTACACCGGCCATACAATATATTTGCACGAGGCATATCTCAATACGATACGAAAAATAAATATCCTTTTCGGGATATCCGCCACACATTTTCCACTATATTACTATCATATCATCATACTAAAAGCAACCATATCTCAATGATCATCAATAAATTTTAAAAACACAGACAAATGACAGAATATATACATCCTTTTAATTTTCTCTGTTTTTGAATAGCAAATCAACGTAAAATACAGAAACCACAAGAGTGTAAGCCCACTACATTTACGTTGCGAGGAAGCTCCTCTTTCTCTCATAACCTATGGAAAACAGGCTACAACATTCACCATTCAAATCTTCTTAGCAAATGGTATAAAAAGAACAGTGGTCTACAAACGAAAGAGAAAAGTAACAAGATTGAAGAAATATAGTTAAACTATATTAATAACAGAACTGTATTTTCGAATTAATACTTATCTTTGTTGCAATCAAAACAAAATATGTTTCGAAAATAAAGTAAAATAATATAAATATCTTTCATTCCATAATAGAGAATTTGCTTCTAACCTTATACAACTATCGACAAGATCAAATGAACAAGGATATTAATAAACATTATGACGTTATCATTATAGGTGGTGGCATTACAGGTGCCGGTACAGCACGTGATTGTGCCCTAAGGGGCTTACGTGTTCTATTGGTAGAAAAGCTCGACTTCACCAATGGAGCCACAGGACGCAACCATGGTTTGTTGCACAGCGGTGCACGATATGCCGTAACAGACAAAGAATCGGCAACGGAATGTATTCGGGAAAACATGATATTACGCAAGATCGCGCGGCATTGCATAGAAGAAACGGACGGTCTTTTCATAACCTTACCGGAAGACGACATCAGCTACCAAGCAACTTTTGTCAAAGCATGTACCGAAGCCGGCATCAAAGCCATCCCTATTTCTCCCGAGGAAGCAAGAAGAATAGAGCCCGCTGTAAATCCCGATTTAATTGGCGCAGTAAGGGTTCCCGATGCCTCTGTAGATCCTTTTTTTCTTACAACAGCCAACATTCTTGATGCACGTCAGCACGGTGCAGAAGCCCTGACGTATCACGAGGTTACGGCTTTAATCATCGAAAACGGCAGAGCCGTTGGTGTAAAACTCCGTAACAACAGAACGGGAGAAGTATCTGAAAAACATGCGGAAGTAATCATCAACGCTGCCGGTATCTGGGGAAATCTTATTACCAACATGGCAGGGATACAGGTAAATATGTTTCCTGCTAAAGGTACATTGCTGATATTCGGCCATAGAGTTAACAACATGGTTATTAATCGATGCCGCAAACCTGCTAATGCAGATATATTGGTACCCGACGACACCGTATGCGTAATAGGCACGACAAGCGATCGGGTACCCATAGAAACCATTGATAATCTGCAAGTAACGCCAGAAGAAGTAGACACACTGATAAAAGAAGGCGAAAAACTTGCTCCAAGTCTCGCCACAACTCGAATACTCAGAGCCTATGCAGGGGTAAGACCATTGGTAGCAGCAGATAACGATCCGTCGGGAAGAAGTATCAGTCGGGGTATCGTATGTTTGGATCATGAAATACGAGACGGCCTTGCCGGTCTCATTACAATTACCGGCGGTAAGATGATGACTTACCGGCTGATGGCAGAAAAAGCTACCGACCTTGCCTGCAAAAAATTGGGTGTAACGAAAATATGTGAAACTGCTACCACGCCGTTACCCGGTTCGCAAGGATTGTCTTCACGCGAAAGTAGCAAAAAATACACCACGGCTCATAACGCTGCAAGCGGTCGCCAAGGGCATCTTGCTCAAGAGATAAGCGCCTCGAGTGATGAAGACAAAGCTCTTGTATGCGAATGCGAAGAGGTGAGCGTGGGAGAAGTAAAGTATGCAATGGATAAACTTCATGTACACAACCTTATAAATTTACGCCGTAGAACCCGAACAGGTATGGGAACATGCCAAAGCGAATTATGCGCATGTAGAGCCGCCGGAGTAATGTGCTCCGTAAGTAACAATCCGGATGAAACGTTGGCAGACTTGGGCAGCTTTGTCAACGAAAGATGGAAAGGCATGCGACCTGTTGCATGGGGAAGGTCATTAGACGAGGCCCAACTTATGGCAACGATATACGAGGGATTATGCGGAATTGATGCTTTTGCAAATAGAAAAGAGATATCAAAATGAGATTTGACGTAATCATCATAGGAGGAGGACTGAGCGGTCTGACTGCCGGAATTGCTTTATCTAAAGCCGGCAAGAAGGTCGTTATTATTTCTGCGGGGCAGAACAGCCTGCATTTTCACTCGGGTTCTTTCGATTTATTGGGCTATACACCGAATGGTGAAATCGTTGATAAGCCATTAGACGGGATGCAGACATTGGGTGTAAATCACCCGTATGTCAAGATTGGAATAGACAACATTCCTCTATTGGCAGATAAGGCACAAGAATTGTTGACGGAAGCAGGCGTTAAAGTTATAGGAAACACAGAACAAAATCATTACCGGCTGACACCAGTAGGAGTGATGAAGCCCACATGGCTCACAGCAGAAGAGTTAGTAGTATCGGAGACTTATAACCGACTACCGTGGAAAAAGGTAGACATTGTCAATATTAAGGGGTTCTTGGATTTCCCCACGGTATTCTTGGCAGCCAGCCTGAACAAATATGCAACGGAGTGTGAAATCAAGACTATCTCCACTAAGGTTACCGATAATGCACGCCGAAGTCCTACAGAGATGCGTGCAACGAATATTGCAAAACTCGTCTCCAATGATGAAGATATCGAGACAATCGCCCAACAATTAAACCTTATCGAAACCGACTCCGAACTGTTTATTCTGCCCGCAGTATTGGGATTCAATAACAGAGAAGCCATTGAGAAACTGCATTTATTGGCAAAGAAACCATTCAAAATGGTTGCAACATTGCCCCCCTCGGTTTCAGGGGTGCGAGCCACAATCTTACTGAAGAAACTGTTTAACCGATACGGAGGAACCTATCTCCTTGGCAATACCGTAGTAAGCGGAAGTATAAAGAATAATAAAATTGTCAGCATACAGACCGAAAAAATGCAAGATGAAGACCTTGAAGCAGAATATTTCATATTGAGCTCAGGCTCTTTCCTTAGTCATGGTCTATCGAGCAATTACCGCAGAATATACGAACCTGTATTCGATCTTGATGTTGATGCAACCCTTTATAGAGCCGACTGGTCGAAAGAATACATCTTCGACTCACAACCTTACATGGAATTCGGAGTGAAGACAGACGCACAATTCCACGCAATGAAAGGAGGGAAAACAATAGATAACCTATATGCAACCGGTTCCGTATTGAGCGGGCACAATAATCTAAAATTGGCCGACGGTACGGGTGTATCGCTTCTAACGGCACTGAAAGTCGCTGAAAATATATTAAAATAGCAGATATGGGAAATGGAATACAATTGAAAAATATCAGTGAGAACAACCTTGAGCAATGCCTCAAGTGTTCTATCTGTACGGCCTACTGTCCCGTATCGGCCATTACGCCGGAATATCCGGGCCCGAAGCATTCCGGTCCGGATCAGGAACGTTACCGACTAAAGAACCCTAAATTCTTTGATGAGGCTCTGAAATTGTGTCTCAATTGTAAAAGATGTGAAGTAGCATGCCCATCGGATGTGAGAATTGCGGATATCATTCAATCTGCACGAGGCAAATACAGTACACACATACCAAGTTTGCGCGACAGAGTATTGGCTAATACAGATTTTGTCGGTAGTATGGCCACAGTCTTTGCACCTATTGTAAATACGACGTTAAGACTGTCGCCCGTCAAGATTATTATGGACTCGACAATCGCCGTAGACAAACACAGGACATTTCCTGCGTATGCCTCTCAAAAGTTCGAAACGTGGTTTAAAAAGGAAGCAGCCCCGCAGCAAAATAAGTTTACAAAGCATGTAAGTTATTTTCACGGCTGCTATGTAAACTATAATTACCCGCAATTGGGGAAAGATTTTGTTAAGATCATGAATGCTATTGGCTACGGAGTACACCTTTTAGAGAAAGAGAAATGCTGTGGTGTTGCTCTTATTGCGAATGGTTTATCTAAACAGGCAAGGCGACAAAGCAAAATAAATATTGCATCGATACGCAAATCTATCAAAGATCAAGGTCGTATCGTACTTACGACAAGTTCTACCTGTACTTTCACCATGCGCGATGAATATGAGCACGTTCTCGGTCTCGAAACCACTGATGTGCGTAATGGTATCACGCTTGCTACCCGTTTCATTTATAAACTTATAGCAAGCGGAGAAGTAAAACTTGCCTTCAGATCGGATTTTAAGAAACGTGTAGCATATCACTCAGCCTGCCACATGGAAAAGTTAGGATGGATACCGTATAGCACACAGCTGTTAAGAATGATTCCGGGAATTGACTTTCTTATGTTGGATTCTCAATGCTGCGGTATTGCCGGAACCTACGGATTCAAGAAAGAAAATTATCAACGTTCGCAAGAGATTGGCTCTTCTCTCTTCAAACAAATAAAAGAAGAAAATGTAGATGTTGTTTCAACCGATTGCGAAACGTGTAAATGGCAAATAGAAATGTCTGCAGGAGTAAAAGTAGAAAACCCGATTTCACTCTTGGCACAAGCCATAGATGTAGAAAAAACAAAAGAAATAAATTCGCAGAAAGGAGGAAAAATTAAATAAAAATATTTTGAAGACATTGACCTAATGTTTATATTTGTCTTAATCAAATATGATGCAGATTAAAAACGGAAAAATCTTAACACTAACCAAACTTATTATCGATAAAACGAAAATAAATATACCTTACGAATTTGTGCAGTATGCGTGTTAGGCACGATCTACCAAACCAACATATACGGCACTCTATTAACTAAAAACGATATGGAACAATACATTCTATCATTAGATCAAGGAACAAGCAGCTCAAGAGCTATTGTTTTTAATCATGAAGGCGAAATCTGCTCATCTGCACAAAGAGAATTTACACAATATTTCCCTCATTCCGGTTGGGTAGAACATAACCCTCACGAGATTTGGGCATCCCAAGCATCTGTTATAGCTGAGGCTATTTCCAAAATCGACATCAACGGTTTGAACATTGCCGGCATAGGTATTACCAATCAACGAGAAACAACTATTGTCTGGGATTCCGAGACAGAAGAGCCTGTTTACAATGCTATTGTTTGGCAAGATCGCCGTACATCTGAATATTGTGATCAATTGAAAGCCGAGGGGAAGATCGATTTTATCCGCAAAAAAACCGGATTGATCGTCGATGCATATTTCAGTGCAACAAAAATTAAATGGATACTGGACAATGTTCCCGGAGCACGTACCCGTGCTGAACAGGGAAAATTAATGTTCGGCACTGTAGATAGCTGGTTAATTTGGCGGCTTACTCGTGGTGAAATACATGTAACCGATGTAACGAATGCGAGTCGTACGATGCTCTTCAATATACATACTTTGGACTGGGACGACGAGTTGTTGCAATTATTCAACATACCTCGCTCGATGATGCCTGAAGTAAGATCTTGCAGTGAAGTTTATGGACATACAAAAACAACGCTATTTGCTCATAAAGTTCCTATTTCAGGGATTGCAGGCGACCAGCAGGCTGCCTTATTCGGTCAGATGTGTGTAGAGCCCGGGAGCGTAAAGAATACTTACGGAACTGGCTGTTTCTTGGTTATGAATACAGGAGAAGAACCCGTAGAATCGAAGAATAATCTTCTTACCACTATAGCATGGAAGATTGGAGATAAAGTTACATATGCTCTTGAAGGTTCTATTTTTGTCGGTGGTTCTGTTGTACAATGGTTACGAGACGGATTAGGCATTATCAAATCGTCTGATGAAATAGAGGCCCTTGCGTCTACTGTTACAGATTCTAACGGAGTCTACTTTGTACCTGCATTAACTGGTTTGGCTGCACCTTATTGGGATCAATACGCAAGAGGACTTATTTGTGGAATTAGCCGTGGAACTACTGCTGCACATATAGCAAGGGCTGCTTTGGACGGAATTGCTTTCCAAACATACGACATCGTAGAAGCTATGATGCGGGACACAGGTACAGCAATCAAAGAACTGAAGGTAGATGGCGGTGCGTCGCGTAACAATCTAATGATGCAATTCCAAGCAGACTTACTAAACACAGAAGTTATCCGTCCGAAGATTACAGAGACGACCGCACTCGGTGCTGCATACTTGGCAGGGCTCTCAGTAAACTACTGGAAAGATATTGATGAGATTCACCGGCAATGGAAAGTGGAACGGAAATTCTCATCGAGCACAAATAATACAGAAGCTATTATGAAAGCAAAAATAAATTGGGCAGATGCTGTGCGGAGAACATTAACTGAGAACAATCAACATTAATAATAATATTATGGATACGATTCTTTTTCACAACTGTGCTTTGGAACTCCTCGGTACGTTTATAATGATCCTGATTGGCGATGGAGTAGTGGCTTGTGTATCTTTAAATAAATCTAAAGGACAAGGAGCTGGATGGATAACTATTACCATAGCTTGGGGCCTTGCTGTTATGTGCGGAGTATTTATTGCACATGATTCAGGTGCTCATCTTAACCCTGCAGTCTCTATAGGATTGGCTCTTGCAGGCATGTTTAAATGGGGATATGTCATCCCATATATAATCGCACAACTGTTTGGAGCCTTTTTAGCTGCGATCACGGTCTACCTATTCTATAAAGATCACTTTGATATAACGGAAGATAAGATGACAAAACTAACTATCTTTTGTACCATGCCTGCAATCACAGGTCATCAGAAAAGAAATCTCTTTTGCGAGATTATGGGAACTTTTGTTCTTCTGTTACTCATTATTGCTATAGCTCAAAATAATTATCCCGTCTCAGCAGGTAATGCTCCTATGAACCTTGGTGGTATCGGTGCTTTTCCCGTATCTTACGTTATCATCGCAATTGGCATGAGTCTTGGGGGAACAACAGGATATGCTATAAATCCGGCACGCGACTTAGGACCGCGCATTGCACATGCTTTTTTGCCCATTAAAGAAAAAGGTAGCAGTGGCTGGAACTACAGTTGGGTGCCTATAGTAGGACCTATTGCGGGTGCTTCATTGGCTGCATTTATCGGATTCATTTTCAATCTTTGCTCTTTTTTATAAGTTCAATCGTTTTTTAAACGAAAATAATATTCAACTAATGTTTAACTTAAAAAATCTGTTATGAGTAACTTAACATTAAAAAAATGGATGTCTTTGACATTTGTATTCCTACTTGCAAGTTTGATGCAAGTATCTGCACAAACTTTTCAATATCAAAAAATTGCAGGATGGAGTGATGCTACTAACGCTAAATTAAAAGCATTCTTGGAGTCTACCGTTCCTATGAATACACGTAAAGTTGCGGTATTTGACTGTGACGGAACGTTATTCGGACAATGTCCTCATTATTTGGCAGACGAAGCACTTTATGATTATGCGAAACGTATGTATGCCGGAAAGAACGACAAAAAATCTAAAGAAAAGATGAAAATTGTAGACCAACTTCTTCATGGAGATAATGTAGGGGTAGAATACGTACAAAATCGCATCAAATTCCTAAGTGGTATGACAACAGAAGAAATTCAACGTCTCGGCGATGATATGTTCCATCAGAAATACCAAAATAAATTCTATCCGCAGATGAAAGCACTACTTGCAAATCTGAAAAATTATGATTTTGAGCTCTGGATTGTATCTGCATCCCCCGAACTACTTTACCAACGATTCTGTGAACAGCAATTAGGTTTTATGCCGGATCGTATTCTCGGTGTACGTTCATTGGTTACAGTTGATGGTGTAACCACCGATAAAATGGTATTCCCAGTTCCTCAGGATGAAGGTAAGGCCGAGGTTATCAATACATTTATCAAAGCTCGTCCACTTTTTGCAGCAGGCAATAGTCGAGGTGATATGGAAATGATGAATACATCTGTCGGATTGAAACTAATGCTCAATCCAGATAACAAGAAAGCTGAAAAAGTTATGGGAGGAAAAACTGCAAAAGCTTATTGGGAAGCAGATCCTAATTGTATCATCGAATACGTACGCGATGTTCCCGAAGGAAATCATAAGTATGTTTGTGATGAAGATGGCGTAAAGACTAATGCTGCCACCGATATTACAGATGCAGCTGTAGTAGTTTATTAATCGATATAGCGTCATGTCTGTCTTTCGTAACATGACGCTAATTTAATTATCACCCAATTCTTACTTTTTAAATTCTCATTACAATGAAAAAGAATTTCTTTTCTTACATTTTGTTAGCGATAATATTATTTCCGCTTACATTATTTGCACAAAAGCAACGTTCACAACAGTTTAAAGATAATTACACACTAAAAGGAGTAGTTATCCTTAGCCGCCATAACATTCGTGCCCCATTATCAACCAAAGGTAGTCTACTTGAAACTATAACATCTCATGAGTGGAATCACTGGTCGGCAGGTGCAAGCCAGCTCACATCACGCGGAGGTGTACTTGAAACAATAAATGGTATCTATTTTCGGAAGTGGGCAGTAGACGCAGGACTTTTCCCAGAAAACTATGTACCCAACAGTGATGAAGTAAATATTTATGCCAACAGTATGCAGCGTTGCATAGCTACCGCCCACTATTTCACTACCGCCTTCTTTCCTGTTGCCAACGTTACAATAAACCACCGTTATTTGCCCAGCAAGATGGATCCAGTGTTCTTTCCGAGGCTTACAAAAGTAAGTGAATCATTCAAAGCCGAAGCCATGAAGCAAATTGCAGCTATGGGAGGTAAGAAAGGTATCATAGGTATCAATGAAGGATTAAAGAAAGCCTATACCATAACAGCAAATGTTCTTGATTTAAAAATATCTCCAGCCTGCAAAAGCGGAAAGATATGTGCATTCGACAACTATAATACAGAAATTATTCTCAAAAGAGGTGATGAGCCTCGAATGAAGGGATCATTGAAAGATGCGAATACATGTTCCGATGCTCTGATACTCCAGTATTATGAAGAACCAGATGCAATGAAAGCAGCTTTCGGACACAACATCACTTCAGACGATTGGATACAGATTGCAAAGATCAAAGATGTTTATGGTGATGTGTTGTTCAGTGCACCTATTGTAGCCGTAAATGTAGCACATCCATTACTTACTTATATGTATGATGAGCTAAATTCAGAAAATCGTAAATTCACATTCCTTTGCGGACACGACTCTAACATCGCATCAGTATTAGCCGCCTTGGGAGTTGAGACATACGAGCTACCCAACTCAATAGAAAAGAAGACACCTATTGGTAGCAAAGTCGTTATCGAAAAATTCGTTGGAAAAGATGGTAAAGTCTACTGTGACGTCAATCTCGTTTATCAGTCTACCGATCAATTACGGGGTATCCGTATGCTTGATCTTAGCAACCCGCCCCAAATATTCCCGATTACTCTGAAAGGTTATACAAAAAATGCCGATGGGCTATACACTCTCGAAGATGTAAACACCTGCTTTATGAAAGCTATCCGTGCTTACGACAACATCAAAGATGAATAAAAAATAAAAATAAAGTAATTATGAAACGTTACATTCTAATGACAGCCTTTACTACCCTTATCTCAATGGGTACATGGGCCCAAGAACAGCTAAAAGTCAATGTTACCGGCAGAGCATTATTCGATGCTGCCACTTATACACAAAATGATGCCGCCAAGACACAAGACGGAGAAATGAACGAAGGCATTTCCGTACGCGATATTCGCATAGGTGTAAAAGGCACTTACGGCAAATGGTCTTTCCGAGGAGACGTAAGCTACACAAACAACGAAGTTTCCCTTAAAGACACGTATCTTCAATACAATTTCCAAAAAAATAATTTCTTGCGTGCAGGCCATTATACTGTACCATTCGGATTATCTTCATCTTACAGTTCAGCGAAGAAAGAATATATGGACGAACCGGAAGCAAATATTTTCCAGCCCGGGCGTCGTATCGGTTTGATGCATACAATATACAATAATCCGTTATGGTTCCAGTATGGGCTATTTGCCGATAACTCGGCTCTTACCAAAAGTACAAACAAAAGTGGTCCGCAAGGATATTCTTTAGCCGGACGTTTTGTTTGGCGCCCTATCATGAAAGATGGATACGGTTTCCATGTAGGCTTCAGCGGTATGCATGTAAAAGCAGAGTCGAACAGCGGTGCACATTCGCACATTGCCTATACGAAACGCTACCTCACTGCCGTCGATAAAACTACAGCGACAGCTATTGATATTACAGATGCACGTTGGGAAAATAAGTTCACGGCCGAGTTCCAAGGAATTTACCACAATTTCCAACTAAGCAGTCAATACTACTGGTCACATATCGCGCGTGATGCCGGTAACACGTACAACATAGACGGATTCTATGTTTCGGCACGTGGTATCATCATTAATCCTGCCGATTACTCCTATAATTTCGGCGGATCGGGTGTCGACAATCCTTACAATAAGAACTTAGAACTTGCACTCGGTTACGGTTATCTCGACCTACATGATGCAAAAGCCATTACAAATTCCTATATTGCCGGCATGCAGAATGCAGGTAGAATGTCAGACTTCACTGCAGGTCTCTCACTCTTTTGGAACAAATACGTTACTTTCCGTGTGAATTATCACTACATCCACGTCCGCAACAATGCTTTAGAGGCAAAAAATGTGAATGTAATTCAGGCACGTATCCAGTATATCTTCTAACAATAACTAACCATTAAACTAAAATGAAGTCGTGCTATTTTGATAGCACGACTTCATATATTTTCTAACAGTTCCGAGAAAACAAAGCCTCATTATTATTTATATACACATGCAAGAAGCAAATAAATATCATCGGATATCAATACTCTAAAACTGATTTTCTACAATATCGGTCAGCACATCTTTAATATCCAAACCGGCTGCATGCACCTGTTGCGGAATGAAACTGGTGTGTGTCATGCCCGGAGTGGTATTGATTTCAAGCATATTTATCTTGTCGTTGCCGGCATCGTCTTTCGTAATAATATAATCAATCCGGATAATTCCGTTGCAATGGAGTATGTCGTATATCTTGCTTGTTTCCTCTGCAACTTTCTTAGCCGTTTCGGTCGAGATGCGTGCAGGCGTAATCTCTTGTACTTGTCCGTTATACTTGGCATCGTAATCAAAAAATTCGTTGGTCGTAACCACTTCGGTGGCAGGGAATACAACCGACTTTTTCTTGGTCTTATAGCAGCCTACGGAAATCTCTGTTCCCTCCATAAATGCTTCTATCATCACATCGTCACTCTCCATGAATGCCACTCTGAGCGCAGGAGCAAGCTGATCTGCGTTCTTTACCTTCGATACCCCGAAGCTCGATCCGTCGGCTGCAGGCTTTACAAAGCATGGCATGCCGATCGTCTTTTCTATATACTCTTCCGAATATTTGTCCTCTTCGCCACGGCGAAGCAGCAGACTCGGCGCCACATTGATGCCGAAACTGCGCAGATAGTTATTGAGCACGTATTTGTCGAAAGTCATGGCTTCCACCAACACGCCGCTCGTTGAGTATGGCAAATGTATGAGTTCAAAGTAACCCTGCATAATACCATTCTCGCCCGGAGTGCCATGTATGGTGATATAAGCATAATCGAAGATAACGGCTTTCCCGTCTTTTACAAACGAAAAATCATTCCTGTCTATCGACGCCACCTCACCGTTCTCGAAGTTCACGTGCCAGTCTACTCCTTTCACGTCTACGATATACACATTGTAGCGTTCCTTGTCGAAGAAGGAATAAAGTCCCTGTGCCGAACGCAACGACACGTCGTGTTCAGACGAATCACCGCCGCAAACAATCGCTATGTTTCTCTTTAATTTTTCCATACTTACCGTTATATTTATTTATTCCTCAAATGTATCTTTGGTAGTTCCGCTTATATAACCGCGCCACTTATCAACCAGCATCGACATGTCTGCCGGAAGTTCCGACGTGAAATCCATCTGCTTACCCGTAACCGGATGTGCAAAGCCCAGTGTCCGGGCATGAAGCGCCTGCCGACTGCACAGCTTAAAGCAATTCTGTATGAAAGCTCTGTAGGTTGAACTGCGCTGCCCGCGCAATATCTCCGTACCTCCGTAGCGCTCGTCACCGAAAAGCGGATGCCCTATATGCTTCATGTGAGCACGTATCTGATGTGTTCGACCTGTCTCAAGAATACACTCCACAAGGGTTACATACCCGAAGCGTTCGATCACCCGATAATGGGTAACGGCCGATTTTCCGATCTCCGAGTCGGGTGCAAATACTGTCATGCGCAGACGGTCTTTCGGATCACGGGCAATGTTTCCCTCGATACGCCCCTCGTCTTCCGTAAAGTTACCCCACACCAAGGCATTGTAACTGCGATGGGTGGTTTTGTTGAAGAACTGCAAGCCTAATTTGGTCTTGGCCATCGGTGTCTTCGCAATAACCAACAGCCCGCTCGTGTCCTTATCGATGCGGTGCACGAGCCCCACTTCCGGATCGTTCGGATCAAACGATTTCAAGTCCTTCAAGTGCCACGCTATAGCATTTACGAGCGTACCATGAAAGTTTCCCACTCCCGGGTGTACCACCAATCCCGCCGGTTTATTGATAACCATCAGCTCAGAGTCCTCGAATACGATGTCTAAAGGAATATCTTCCGCTTCTATCGTACTGTCGTGTCGCGGACGATCGAGCATTAGCGTGATCACATCCAGCGGGCGTACTTTGTAATTACTCTTCACCGGTCGGTCATTCACGTGCACAAAACCGGCATCAGCCGCCCTTTGAATACGGTTTCTACTCGAATGCTGAAGTTTCTCCGACATATATTTATCGATGCGCAAGGGCTCCTGTCCCTTATCTACCACCAACCGGAAGTGCTCGTAGAGCTGTTGCTCCTCGTCGTCTTCTAACTCTTCTATATCGTCTATATACTCAGCCATCGATCACCATCTGTCGTTTTATTTCTGGTTCGATTTCTTATCTGTTTTCTGTTCCTGCTCCTTTTCCCCTTTCTTACTCTCCGATGGAACCGTTGTAGGTTGCTCTTCCGTTCCCGTTATTTCTTGGAACTCATCTACATCGCCATTATCTTCTTCGAAATTAGAGTATGCAGGTCCCACATAATCCACATCCTCAGACGAATCTCGTTCGCCATTGCCGGCAAGAATAACCAACAAATCTTCAATCGATATTCTATCGCCCGTAGCCACATTCTTACCATGAACAAGAATTCCATATACCCAATCTCTTTCGCCCGGAATATATTTCGGTTCTCCCAATTTAAACCCCATAGCCGTAAGTTTTGCCATGGCTTCGCGCAACGAGCTGTTGTCTATCACGTCAGGGAGTGCAATGGTAGGCGAATGAGAGGCGTTGATCGTCAGATAAACAATGTGTCCCGACTTCACGTGTTCGCCTGCTCCGGGCGTCTGTGCAAGTACGGTTTTCGGCGGTAACGTTTTCACATACCCCGTATCTGTTACTACAACTTGAAGTCCGAGATTATCGAGTATTCGTTCCGCATCGCTCAATTGCTTATTCCTGATATCAGGTATTGCGATGGATTCTCCGTGATGCGTGTACAGTTTCAAGCCATATTTCAACCCCATGCACAACAATATTACAACCAAAGCCATGGCTGCAAGATTGCCCCAAAGGTACTTACTCTTGAATTTACCCACAAACTCCGAAGACTTCATTTCTGTTTATATTTGACATAAAGATAGTGCCGACCGAGTACAAAGAAGCCCGCTTCAATTTGCCGAGGTGCAGCCTATCTTCTGCAAAGATAGTGCAATTCACAGACAAGGCAAAAAAAATCGCATTTATTTTTACCGGCCCAACAACGGTACATACTATCAAAAATATTCCTCTTCCATCGTATCTGCATAAACGATTGTACGGGCCATCTCAACCTTACCATACAAAAAGCAGCAAAGAAACCTCGATTTCTTTGCTGCTTTTCCGTTGCCAAACCGGTTGACAACGAACCTCTATGAAATTATTTTCCGTGGTTTTCGTCGGAAACAGTTAATTTCTTACGGCCACGGGCACGGCGGGAAGCCAACACGCGTCGACCATTCTTCGTTGCCATTCTCTCGCGGAAGCCGTGCTTGTTCACTCTTCTTCTGTTGTGAGGCTGAAATGTTCTTTTCATCGTTTTCTATCTTTTTTATTGTTATTATTCGCACTTTTGGGTTGCAAAAGTACTTATATTTTTCGAAATAACAAAGAATTAAGCCACTTTTAGCCCTATTATTTAGGTTTTTTTCTATAAAAAGCGTAACTTTGCACCCGCAAATTACCTGTTGCATCAGATGATTATAATAACTCAAGATAAGCAAACAAAATGATTAATTCACAAGAAATTAAAATCGGAACTTGTATCCGTTTGGACGGTAAGATTTGGACTTGTATCGACTTTCAGCACGTTAAACCGGGCAAAGGTAATACCGTTATGCGCACTAAATTGAAAAACGTTGCCGACGGACGCGTATTGGAGCGTACCTTTCAGATAGGTTTCAAATTGGAAGATGTACGTGTTGAGCGTCGTCCATACCAGTATTTGTATCAAGATCCTACGGGTTATATCTTCATGAATCAGGAAACTTTCGAGCAAATACCTATCGCCAAAGAGGGCATAGAGGGCGTTGATTTCATGAAAGAAGGCGATGTTGTCGAGGTTGTTACCGATACCAGCGACGGCACGATACTATCTGCAGAGATGCCGGTAAAGACGGTTTTGCGCGTTACACATAGCGAACCGGGCATTAAGGGCGACACTGCAACCAACACAACCAAGCCTGCTACGCTCGAAACAGGCGTAGAAGTACGCGTTCCGTTGTTCATCAACGAGGGCGACCTCATACAGGTAGACACGCGCGACGGCTCGTATTTGCAGCGCGTCAAGGAGTAATAACCCTGCCAAACACAGGATGGAAAGACGGCAACACGCCGACTTTTCATCCTTATATTTTACCCCTGCCGACATTACATGTACTGTCTATCGCAATCGAACCATTGGTCTGCGCCCGACAGATGCACCGCCTGTCCGATATAGACGCGCAACCTATTTATACCATATACACAACCTGTCATCATGAAGTACAGCCTCATCATTCCCGTATTCAACCGTCCGAACGAAGTAGACGAACTGCTCGAGAGCCTCACCGTGCAAACTTATCGTAATTTCGAAGTCATTATCGTTGAAGATGGTTCATCGGTTACCAGCCTCGAAGTATGCAATAAATACGCCGACAAGCTCAATCTGAAGTATTTCTCCAAGCCCAATAGCGGCCCCGGACAGAGCCGTAATTACGGTGCAGAGCATGCCCAAGGCGAATACTTGATAGTTTTAGACAGCGATGTAGTGCTGCCCGAGGGTTACATGCAGGCGATAGACGACGAACTGACACGGCAACCGGCAGACGCATTCGGCGGTCCAGACCGTGCACATGCCTCGTTTACCGATACTCAAAAGGCCATCTCCTACTCCATGACATCATTTTTTACCACAGGAGGCATACGGGGCGGCAAGAAAAAACTCGACAAATTCTATCCGCGTTCGTTCAATATGGGCATCCGGCGCGATGTGTATATGCGCCTCGGAGGGTTCTCCAAGATGCGCTTCGGCGAAGACATAGACTTCTCCATTCGCATTTTCAAAGCACAATGTGCATGCCGTTTGTTCCCTAAAGCATGGGTTTGGCACAAACGTCGTACCGATTTTCATAAATTCTGGCGGCAGGTTTACAACAGCGGAATAGCCCGCATCAACCTTTACAAGAAGTATCCGGAAAGTTTAAAACTCGTTCATTTGCTGCCTATGGCATTCACTTTGGGCGTTACGGTGCTCGGTCTGCTGTTCCTGTGGGGCATTCCCATCGGCATTCTTTGCGGAAACTTCACCCTTTCTTTGCTGGCTCTTCTGCCGATACTTCTTTATATGCTGGTGATATGTATAGATTCTACGTGGCAAAACAAAAGTATCAAGGTGGGCCTGCTCAGCACCGTATCGGCCTTCATCCAACTGACTGGATACGGTTGCGGCTTCCTCTATGCATGGTGGAAACGCTGCGTGAGAAAGCAAGACGAGTTTCATGCGTTCGATAAAACATTCTATAAGTAGTTGCATATCGAACATTTCGAACCGACACAAATACGAAACAAAACCATGAAACTATCTATCAATCAGTGGGCGGAAGAGGATAGACCGCGCGAAAAGCTCGAACATATCGGTGCTGCCAACCTCACAAACGCCGAACTCCTTGCCATACTGATAGGCTCTGGTTCTACGAACGAGAGTGCCGTAGACCTGATGAAGCGTATTCTGAATGATTGTAAAAACAACCTGAACACGCTGGGTAAGATGACCGTTGCCGAACTGCAACGCTACAAGGGTATGGGACCGGCCAAGGCAATTACTGTACTTGCCGCCTGCGAACTGGGCAAGCGACGGGCACGCGAGAAAGCTGAAGAGCGACAAGACCTTGGCTCTGCCAAGGCCATCTACGATTATATGCACCCGTTCATGCAAGACCTTGATGTGGAAGAATCATGGATTTTGCTCATGAACCAGAACTTCAAACTCATCAAAAGTATGAAACTGTCGCACGGAGGCATCAGCGAAACGGTCGTCGATGTGCGTGTCATCATTCGCGAAGCCGTCCTTGCAAATGCTACGGTTCTTGCACTTTGCCACAATCATCCGAGCAACAATGCCCTTTCGAGTGCCGAAGACGACCGGCTGACACAGCGTGTCAAAAAGGCTTGCGACATCATGCGTATCTACTTTCTCGACCATCTGATCATCACAGATGGCAGTTTTTATTCTTACAGAGAGCGCGGCCGCCTCTGATCAACTGTTCTTGCGATAACTCCACACTGCCCAACCACCCGTCGCCAATGCGAAAACAAACAGCACGGACAGCTGATATACAATGCTCGAAAAGCCGCCTCCGCGCACGAAGACAGTACGCATGCCGTCGATAAAATAATGCATCGGGTTCACAATCGTGATGGTCTGAGCCCAGTCGGGCATGCTCCTTACAGGTGTATACAGCCCGCTAAGCAGCATAAGGCAGACAACTATGAACCACATAACGAACATTGCCTGTTGCATGTTGTTACTGTAATTAGAGATAACGAGCCCGATTGCACTGAATATAAGTGCAAATAAGATCGACAGGAGGTATATCCAGAACAGATGCCCCTCGCATGTAATGCCGTAAACAGCCCATGAAAGCACGATACATGCCGTCATTACAAACACTCCGATGATCCAATAAGGTATGAGTTTCGACAGTATAAACGTCCATTTGCTCACGGGCGTCACGTTTATCTGCTCGATAGTGCCCGCTTCTTTCTCGCCTACAATATTCAAAGCCGGCAGAAATCCGCACATTAACATCAGTACAATACCCATCAAGGCAGGTATCATAAACACTTTATAGTCTAATTTCTTATTATATAGATTTAGTGTCGAAATCTTCTTTTCCAACGCTCCGATGTTCGTATTTTGCGTTGTACTTACGATACTCGTCATGTACGAAGCACCTATGGCGCCCTTGGTTCCGTTCACGGCGTTAGCTGCAATGAGCACAGGTGCACTACGCTTGGCAACAATATTGCGCTCATAATCTTTCGGTATCACGGTAACGATGTCGGCATCGCCGCTTTCTATGTCTTCCAAACCTTCGTCGTACGTCCCTTTCTGCCCGTTGAAAAGGAAGTAATTGCTGTATTCTATATCGTGCAAAAGGCGCCTCGAAAAGGTGGAATGATCATTGTCTACCACCGTTACGCGGATATTCTTCACCTCCATATTCATCACCCAAGGCATCACACACATGATTACTATCGGATATATGAGTACGAGTTTCGGCAGAAAGGCATTGCGCCTGAACTGTATAAACTCTTTCTGTATGAGATATTTCAGTATCATCTATTCCAAACGTTTTTTGAATTTAACAACCGAAACGGTAAGAAGTATCACCGCCATACCCGTCAACACGCACAGTTCTTTCCACAATTCGTTCACGCCGACTCCCATAATCATCAGTTTTCGCAAGGCTGAAATATACCATCGGGCGGGAATGATGAGCGAGACGTATTGCAATATTTCGGGCATACTCTCTATGGGAAAGAGCATTCCTGATAACAAAACGATGGGCAACAGCAACCCCATAGCCGACATGAGCAGTGCAACCAATTGCGTAGAAGCAATGGAACTGATGAGCAATCCCAACGATAAAGCCAGCATAATATAAATGAACGAGACGAGAAATATGTAGAACAAACTGCCTTCGAGCGGCACGCCGAGAACGAAAAACGACAGCAGCAGTATCGATATGAGCACCACGATCGCCAGCAACAGATAGGGTACGGTCTTAGCAACCACAATCATGAACGGTCTTACAGGGCTCACCAGCAGCACCTCCATTGTGCCTCTTTCTTTTTCGCGCACAATGCTTATCGACGTCATCATGGCACAAATGAGCATCAAAAGCATGCCCATAATGCCGGGAACAAAGTTGTATGCGCTCTTCATCTGCGGGTTATAAAGCATTTTCGTGCTAACGGAAGCCGCCGCAGAACCGCCTCCCATCGCCTGCATGACAATCATCCGTGCGTAGTTGGCATACTGTTGAGCCATGTTAGGATCGGCAGCATCGACGATTATCTGCACGCCCGAACCGCCACGAAAGCGGTTGTCAGCGAAACCGTTTCTAAATACAATCGCCATATCCGCATGCTGATTGCGTATCATCTGCTCTGCCTGTGCCGCCGTGCCTGCCGTTGCAACGATGTTGAAGTATTCGGCTGCCCCCAGCTCATCCGCCACACGTTGCGTAAAGTGGTCCATCGTAGCCGTTACAATCACCGTTCTTACGTTCCTTACATCGGTGCTGATAGCGAAACCGAAGAGCAACATCATCACGACAGGCATGCCGAACAGTATCAACATCGTGCGCCTGTCGCGCAGGATATGTCTCGATTCTTTAATGATAAATGCTATAAATGTTTTCATCGTTAATCGCTTTTTCGGGTGGATTGTCGTGCCAGAAAGGTAAACACATGATCCATATCGGGCTGGCGGAACTCCGTTTTCAGCTCTTGGGGCGTGCCCATAGCCCGGATTTTTCCGTCGACCATAATCGATATGCGGTCGCAATATTCGGCTTCATCCATATAATGCGTAGTCACAAACACCGTAATTCCCTGCCTTGCGGCATCGTAAATCAACTCCCAGAACTGCCGTCTCGTGGCGGGATCCACACCGCCTGTCGGCTCATCGAGGAACACCACATCGGGACGATGGAATATGCTGACCGAGAAAGCCAGCTTCTGTTTCCAGCCCAAAGGCAGGCTCTTTACCACCGTGTCCTTATGTTCAGCGAAGTCAAGTCGTGCCAACAGCTCTTCCGTACGGCGTTTTATCACCTTTTCCTTCATGCCGTAAATGCCGCCGAAAAGGCGTATGTTTTCGCTCACCGTAAGATCTTCGTACAACGAGAAGCGCTGGCTCATGTAACCGATATGCCTTTTAATCTGCTCATATTGCGTTGCAATGTCGAACCCCGCTACGGTTCCGCGCCCTTCTGTGGGCTGGTTAAGGCCCGTAAGCATATGCATTGCGGTGGTTTTACCGGCACCATTCGCCCCGAGGAAGCCGAAAATCTCGCCTTGTTTTACCGAGAAAGAGATGTCATCCACGGCATGGAACGTGCCGAAAGCCTTCACCAAATGCTCCACTTCTATAACGTTTTCTGTCTTATTCCGATGTTCTTCGTGCGCCAAAGGCGGCGGATTAAATACGTCGGCAAAGCGGTCGAGCACGTTATCTGCCGTGTCTATGCCCCGTATATGGCCATGATCGAGGTACGCAACGCGCTCGCATCGGCGTATTTCATCAAGGTAAGGCGTGGAAGCCATGATGGTTATGCCGCGTTCTTTCAGCATGGAGAGCATTTCCCAGAACTCTTTACGCGACACAGGATCGACACCTGTCGTCGGTTCATCGAGAAACAGCACGCTCGGACGGTGTACCAAAGCGCACGAAAGGGCGAGTTTCTGCTTCATACCTCCCGAAAGCGCTCCCGCTTTACGGTCTTTGAAAGGCTCTATCTGCGAGTAAATAGCCTTGATAGAATCATAACCTTCTTCCACCGTAGTGCCGAACAGCGTGGCGAAGAATACCAAATTCTCCTGCACAGAGAGGTCTTGATAGAGCGAAAAGCGGCCGGGCATGTAGCCTACACGCCTGCGGATGCCCTCCATTCCGGTCACTGTATCGAAGCCGTCTACGCTTGCCGTCCCTACTTCGGGCAGCAGCAAAGTGGCCAAAATGCGGAACATCGTGGTTTTGCCGGCACCGTCCGGGCCGATCAGACCGAACACTTCGCCCCGCTTTACGCCGAAAGAAACATCGTCGAGTGCGGCAAGCGAACCGTAATGTTTCGATACATGATTTACTTCTATAGCGTTCCCGTCCATATCGATCATAGCTTTACTTCGCCATACATGCCTATCTTCAGATAGCCGTCGTTGCGAACCGATATTTTTACAGCGTACACCAAATCGGCACGTTCATCATCTGTAAGGATGGTTTTCGGGGTAAATTCCGACTGCGAGGATATCCATGTAACGGTGCCGTCGTAGGTCTTCGTCAGGCCTTTACCATAGTCGCTCATCACCTTTACGTGCTGTCCGATCTTCACGTTCTGCAACTGTTCCGACGTAACATAGGCGCGGAGGAACATCTGTTTGGTATCTGCAACCTTGAAAAGCGGTTTACCTATTGTTACAAATTCGCCATCTTCCACGTATTTCTCGAGCACGCAACCCGTAACGGGCGACGAGATATGACACTTACGGAGCTGGTCTGCCAGCTCGCTCACCTGCGTATCGGTGGCATGCATCTGCCGGTCGAGGCTCTTATCGGTGGTCTGCAAGGTCGATATTTGTGCCTCCAGCTGCCGTTCCAACACATTTACACTGCTCACGGCATCATCGAGTGTCTTGCGCGGAGCGGCTCCATCGCGCACCAATTCGGTATATCTACGCTGCTCGAGCCGTGCCTTTTCCAACTGTTGGCGCATAGCTGCGACCTGTTTACGCATATCGGGTTTCTGACTTGCATATACCTCCTTAGCGGCTCCGAGCTGCCTGATACGCAGCGCAATCGGCACTGTATCTATCACGCCCACCTCGTTTCCCGCAACAAGATCGGCACCCTCGGTCACATCGAAGCGCAACAGACGACCGCTCTGTTCTGCATATACTGTCGTTTCAGTGGCCTCAAAGGTGCCCGTGGCATCATACTTATTCTCATTATTTCCGCATGCACCGAGCACAAACGCAGCTGCGAGCCATGCTATACTTTTCAGTTTCATATCTTATAATTATTTGTTGACTGTATATTTCAGATCGTACAAGGCCTTCAGCATCTCTATCTCGTGCGACGAGCATTGTATCTTGGCCGCATTCTCCGCATTGATTTCTTTCACAAGGTCGTTCACATCGATGATACCGTGAGCCAGTTTAGCCTCGGCAGACTTACGTATCTGCGAACGCAAAGAGATAATCTGCTCGTCGTCGGTCATGAGTTTGCGGTATCGGGAAATGGTCTCCTGTCCGCGTATCTGCTCCAGACGATTGTTGAAGAGAAATATGTCGCGGTTGTTTTCTGCCTGCTCTCGCTGCAACCGAACCTTTGCCTTATCGTTACGATGTGTATAAAGACTGCCGATATTCCATGTAAGACGCGCCCCTATAAGTCCGTTCAGCGTAAATTCACGGCTCATCATGTCGTGAAACATATTGTACCCGGGATAACCGTAATAGCCGGATGCGAACACACTCAGCTTGGGCAAAAGGTTCGAAACAAGCAGTTTTTCCTGCGAAGAGGCAAGGCGCAACTGCGTTTCCACCAACTTCAATTCGGGACGATCGTTGCCTTCGGGCATCACGGTGCTGGCAGGTTTCACCACTCCGTCGATATCTTTCCCGCAAAACGAAGACAACATGAGCAGATAACTGCGGCGCAACGACTGCAACGAGGTTTGCTGCTGACGGGCATTGAGCTGCTCGGCACGCACGTTGTTCAGGTCGCTTTCGGCCGCTACACCGCGGTTATACATGGCCGAAAGCTTCTTCTCAGACGACGAGAGCACCGTTTGAAGGTCGGCGTTCAGCCTAAGTTGTTCGTCTAAAAGCAACACCCCGAAGTAGAGTTCGTTCACCCTACCGCGCACAGCATACATATCTACGTCTGTCTGGGCGCCTTGTACTTCGCCTTGGAGGCGCGCCACACTCTTTTGGTTGCGTATGGTACCGCCATCGAACAGCATCTGATTTACGTCTATACCTATCTTATATTGATCTTTCTTCAGTCCCTCAACGGTGTAACCGTTCTGTCTCATCATGCCGGCAAGGGCATCCGGCAGGGCTGCAACACGGTTCTGCAGCGTTACCTGCGCCGTGGCAGACACCTGAGGCAGCCACCCTTTACCAAGATTGCTCACCGAATAGTCTACAGAGCGGGCAATCATATCGTACTTCTTTATTAGCGGATAGTTGGCTATAGCTGCCTTCTGACAGTCGTCGAGCGAGGTCTGCGCCTGCAATCCGGCGGCTGTAACCACGAAAACCGCAATCATCATCGATCTTTTCATATACATTTGTCTCCATTTTATCATGCTGCAAAGATAGACCGAAATACCAAACAAAGCATTATCTTTAAGTAGCCGTTTATGTTCTTTTTGTACGGCAAATGCGAAAAATACACCGAAATATGAAAGTTTTCATTATCTTTACAACCTAAAACCAAGTATTTTATGGATAAAACAGCCCCCAAACGAATGACTTTCGAGCTATTTCGAGAGATTGTACACCAAGCAACCGACAAGACACCCTCGCGACTGTATTTCGGTAAAGACTACGCCATTGCGCTCGACATGGTACGTGCCGTGGCCAATATCTCCCAAAACGGAGAACCGATGAGGATAGACGACATGCGCATAGGCATTATTACAAGCGGAGAGGCCGACGTTATTTTGAACCTGATACCGCACCATGTATCGGTGGGGACACTCGTGTTTATCGGCAGCGAGACCATCCTCCAAGTGAAGCGGAAGACAGATGATTTCAATCTCGAAGGCATCGCCATCACCGACGATCTGCTGAAAGTAATCATGCACGGCAGCATTCCGGCACCATTAGACCAACGCATTCAGGCATATACTTTCCGCCCCGATGAACAACAGCTGCGCCACTTCGACCGGCTGTTGCACCTTGCCTCCGACATCAGCAACAGCTATCAAGAAGAGTCGGCTATAGCATTAGACTTGCTAAGCGCCCTGTTTCATCTGTACGAACACATATACAAGAGTTGCCAGCACTACGGGGCAACGGAGAAATCGCGCGAGCGCGAGGTATTCGACCGGTTCATTTCGCTCGTCAACATTACCGCCGGAGAGGAGCGAAAACTGGCATATTACGCCGATAAACTGTACCTTTCGCAGCGTTATCTGGGCACTATTATCAATAAAGTGAGCGATGTAACGGCAAAAGAATGGATAGACCGCGCCGCTATAGCCAACATCAAGGTGCTGTTAAAGCATAGTAATCTGTCGATAAAACAGATTGCAGACCGTATGAGGTTTGCGAACGACAGCTTTTTCTGTAAGTATTTCAAGCGCTTGACGGGCATGACACCGGCACAATACCAACGGTTGTAAAAGCATATCCGCCTCAAACTATTGAAAACAGAAGCACAGTTCGGAGTGCTGTTTGCAACCTATTGCCTATAAACGCACTACAGCCATTTCCCCCAGACTGCACACTTAACAGCCTTAGACGATATGTTTAAGAGGTTTAAACGGGCACCCTAACGAATATAAATCTCATATCTGCCAGAAACAGTCAACACCTCTATTTCAGATAACCCCTTAAAGGAACATTGAAACACCTGTTCAGTTTTTTTACTACTTCGTCGTTCCGCCTCCGACAACGAGGATTCAGACAGGCCGAATGCCTACGCTATAGTTATTAATCACTCACCACTAATTATTATTCCTCCATCCAAACAAACCTCCTTTCCAATACCTATTCTCGCTCTACAGGGGAGAATTGGAATGGAGTAAAGCACCGAAGAAACTATTTCTTTCCTATATACTTCGGTAAAATTATCCACCTCTGTAGACTTTGCACAAGATTAATTTCGTATCTTTGTCGCAATAATAAAAATACAATAAATAAATGGATGGAGTAATACTCGCACTGCTTATTCCTTTTATCGGCACCACATTGGGCTCGGCATTCGTATTCTTTATGAAGAAACAGATGCCCGACAGGCTTCAAAAAACCTTGCTCGGATTTGCTTCGGGCATCATGGTAGCAGCCTCGGTGTGGTCGCTTCTCATACCAAGCATGGATATGTGTTCACCCATGGGCAGGGCTCGAGTGCTGCCGGCCACACTGGGTTTCATGCTCGGCATAGGCTTCTTGCTGCTCATAGACTTCGTTACACCGCACTTACACCTTGGGAATGCCACCCCTGAAGGGCCAAAGACGCACCTCTCGCGTACCACTATGTTGATGCTTGCCGTAACAATTCACAACATTCCGGAGGGTATGGCGGTGGGCGTGGTGATAGCCGGAGCCATGCAAAGCGGGCTGGGTATCTCTGCCGCAGCGGCCATGGCGATGTCGCTGGGCATAGCCATACAGAACGTACCGGAGGGAGCTATCATCTCTATGCCTATGAGGGCGGCGGGCAACAGCAGGATGAAATCGTTCATCATCGGTTCGTTGAGCGGTGCCGTAGAGCCTATCGGCGGCGGCTTGGTGATTGTTCTTGCGGCCATAATGACGCCTACTCTGCCTTACATGCTGTCGTTCGCAGCCGGTGCGATGTTCTATGTAGTGGTGGAAGAACTCATTCCTGAAGCATCGGAAGGCAAGCATAGCAACCTCAGCACCATCGGTTTTGCCATCGGCTTCGTAGTGATGATGGTGCTCGATGTGGTGTTGAGCTAAAATAAAACGCCGTTTTCTTTGGAGAACAGCATAAATATGTTATCTTTGTAGAAAGGAGCTATCCCATAAATACAAGACAAATTCAAATGACACAAGAAGAAAAAACAGCAATAGAAGAGCGTATCGTAGACGTTCTGCATACGGTTTATGATCCCGAGATACCGGTAAATATCTACGATCTCGGTATGATTTACAAGGTTGACGTGCAGGAAAACGGCAACGTGGATTTGGATATGACGTTCACATCCCCGAGTTGTCCTGCGGCTGACTTCATACTCGAAGACGTGCGTTCGAAAGTTGAAAGCGTGGAAGGTGTTACGTCTGCCAACGTTAATCTTGTATTCGAACCGGAATGGGACCAGAGCATGATGAGCGAAGAAGCGCGGGTGGAACTCGGTTTCGCGTAGACATTGCTGATTTTGAATGCCGACTTAGGAGCCATAAGTTATCGTCTCGCGACAGATTAATTCGTAATTCACAATTCATTGTTCATAATTTAACGATCGCAAAGCTGCTTTTCAATATTCATAACTCTTACTCCCTAATCCTCCTAACTCCTAACTCAAAATTATGAAGAATATTTATTTTCTTTCGGATGCCCACTTAGGTTCTTGGGCCGTAGAGCACAGGCGCACGCAGGAAAGACGCTTGGTACGCTTCTTGGACAGTATAAAGGGGAAAGCTGCAGCTATCTATCTGCTCGGCGATATGTTCGATTTTTGGAACGAATACAGGTATGTTGTGCCGAAAGGGTTTACGCGGTTTTTAGGCAAGATCAGCGAAATAACCGATATGGGGGTAGAGGTTCATTTCTTTACAGGCAATCATGATCTGTGGACTTACGGCTATCTGGAGGAGGAATGCGGGGTGATACTCCACCGTAAACCCGTCACTGTGGAGATTTACGATAAGGTTTTCTATCTTGCACATGGTGATGGTTTGGGCGATCCGGATAATAAATTCAAGTTCTTGCGTAAGGTTTTTCATAACCGAACCTGCCAGCGTATGTTCAATGCCATACATCCCCGTTGGGGCATGTGGCTCGGTCTGAATTGGGCAAAGCACAGCAGATTGAAGCGTGCCGACGGCAAAGAAGTGCCGTATTTGGGCGAAGACAGGGAATATCTGGTGCGTTATACGAAGGAATACATGAAGACTCATCGCGATATAGACTTCTTTATCTACGGACACCGCCACATAGAACTCGACTTGATGCTAAGCCGTAAGAGCCGTATACTGATACTCGGCGACTGGATTTGGCAGTTCACATACGCGGTATTCGACGGAGAACACATGTTCTTAGAGCAATATATCGAGGGTGAAAGCAAGCCCTAATCTGTTTTCCACTCCTTAACGAAAGCGGAAGAAACAGTGTATTGAGCAAGAAAAGAGGGAAAATAAATTAAAAATATCCTCTGAACAAAGGAAATAAAAAGAGGCGATCCGGAACACGGACCGCCTCTTTTTTTGAATAAGGTGGACTATTTCTTAACCAAAGCCATGGTATCTCGGGCAATTACAATCTCCTCGTCGGTGGGCACCACGCATACTGTAACCTTGGAATCAGGTGCAGATATGATCGCTTCTTTGCCACGTACTTCGTTTGCATGGGCATCCATCTTCACTCCGATGAACTCTAAATCGGAGCAAGCCGCAAGACGTGTGCCGATTTGGTTTTCTCCTACGCCAGCCGTCCATACTATTATATCCACGCCACCCATGGCAGCTGCATAAGCTCCGATGTATTTCTTGATGCGATAGTTATACATATTAAGCGCCAGAATTGCACGCTCATTGCCCTCTTTAGCGGCATCTTCGATCTCACGCATATCCGAAGAAATATGGGTAATTCCCAGAACTCCGCTCTCTTTATTTAGGTATTCGGCCATTTCTTGCGGCTGTTTGCCGAGCTTTTCCATCAGGTATGTCACCGCTGAAGGATCGATGTCGCCCGAACGAGAGCCCATCATAAGACCGGCAAGCGGGGTAAGTCCCATCGACGTATCTACGCACTTGCCGAACTTAACGGCAGAAACAGAAGCGCCGTTACCGATATGACAGGTAATTATGCGTTGCGTCTTGATGTCTCGACCAAGCATTTCACATACACGATGCGATACATATCGGTGACTTGTACCGTGGAAACCGTAACGACGAACGTGGAAATTCTCGTACAATTCATAGGGTATAGCGTAGAGATACGCATAGTCTGGCATGGTTGCATGGAACGCATTGTCGAACACGCACACCTGTGGAGTGCCGGGCATCAGGGCATCTACCGCACGAATACCGCGCAGATGTCCCGCATTGTGTACGGGAGCAAGGTCGCAAAGGCTTTCTATTCCCGCCTCTACTTGCTTATCCACGATGACACTCTTCTCATATAAATCGCCGCCTTGCACTACACGATGGCCCACTGCATCAATCTCCTCAAGGTCTTTAATGGCGCCTATTTCGGGATCGAGCAGGCATTTGAACACGAAATTTACGCCCTCCTTATGGTCGGGCATGTCGTGCATAATGACCTTTTTCTCACCGCTCGGCAACGTTATTTTGATAAAAGCCTCGTCGAGTCCGATACGTTCAACGCCGCCTTGTGCCAACACTGATTCGTCTTCCATATCATACAATTTGTATTTGATGGAAGAGCTACCACAGTTCAATACTAATATCTTCATATCTGTTTCTTTGAAATAAGGAATGATTACTTCTTTGCTTCTTGCGCTTGACAGGCTGTAATTGCCACCATATAATATATATCGTCGACAGAACACCCGCGACTCAAATCGTTTACGGGGCGCGCTATTCCCTGAAGAATTGGCCCGATGGCAATGGCATTACCAAGACGTTGCACCAATTTATAACCGATATTGCCCACCTCAAGGTTAGGAACAACCAGCACATTGGCATTGCCTGCGATGGCACTTCCCGGGGCCTTCTTCTGCCCTACCGACGGAACAAGAGCGGCATCGGCCTGCAATTCACCGTCTATTTTCAGTTCCGGTGCCCGTTGTTTGGTCAGTCTGGTGGCTTCAACCACCTTATCTACCACCTCATGACTGGCACTCCCTTTGGTCGAGAAACTCAACATAGCCACGCGAGGCTCGGCAAATCCCGCCACGCACTGTGCCGTATGTGCCGTACAGATAGCTATCTGAGAAAGCTGATCCGCATCGGGCATCGGTGTTACAGCTACGTCTCCCATGACAATGATGCCGTCTTCACCGTACTGTTTTGCCTCGGTTATCAGCAACATAGCACCGCTTACACAGGTGATACCCGGTGCGCATTTGATGATCTGAAGGGCAGGGCGCAGCGTCTCACCCGTAGTGCTAAGCGCACCGGATATCTGTCCATCAGCCCCTTCAGTCTTGATAATCATGCACCCAAGGTACAAAGGATTTTTCACAAGTTCACGAGCTTGTTCGATCGTCATGCCCTTCTTCTTGCGCAACTCAGCCAACAAAGCGGCGTAATCCTCGCTCTTGGGATTGTTCAAAGGATCGATAATAGTCGCCTTACCGATATTTTTAAGGTCCCAAGCCTCGGCAAGTTTATGAATTTCATTGGGGTTCCCGATAAGAATAATGTCTGCTATATCGTCGGCCAATGCACGGTCGGCAGCCTTCAAAGTGCGTTCTTCTGTTGCTTCGGGGAGTATAATGCGTTGCTTATCTGCCTTGGCCCGTGCAACTATTTGCTGTAATAAATCCATCGTTTGTTATATTATTGTATAATTATCTATAAAGAAGACAATTGTAATTCGTACTTTGCAAAAGTAACAAATTAAATCGACATCGTAATTGTTTATCCGATAAAAATTTATAATTTTGCCCATCTATCAAGGTTATACATACTATATGATAAAGTTTAAAGACCTATCTACGGCGGATAAAGATACCATACAAAGTTATACTTTGTACGGCGAAAGGCAAAATTGCGACCTTTCTTTCGCAAATCTCATCAGCTGGAAATTCCTCTACAGTACCCAGTTCGCCATCGTAGACAATTATCTTGTCTTCCGCTTTTATACCGGTCATCATCTTGCCTACATGATGCCAATACCGAAACCCACACGGGCCGAAGACGGCACACTTAGGGTTGTGCCCTGCGACGAGTGCTCTGTAAACGTTATCAAAGCCATACGCAACGACTCTATTGCCATGGGGCATCCGTTCCTGATGATGGGTGTATGCAACTATATGACAGACCTTATCGAAGATGCATTCCCCGATACCTTCGAGATAAAGCCCGACAGAGATTATGCAGACTATATATATACCCGCGATAAACTGACGAATTTATCGGGTAAGAAGCTGCAAAGTAAGCGCAACCATATCAATAAATTCAAGACATTATACCCTAATTACGAATATAGAGCCCTTACTCAAGAGATGATTCCGGAATGTATAAGGCTCGAACAGCAATGGCGCAACAAGGCTCAAGACGACAGGAGTTACGATCAGAGCATAGACTCGGAGCTGCGATCGATGACACGCGCTTTCCACAGATGGGACAGATTAGACCTGACAGGAGGCACAATATGGGTGGAAGGGCAATTGATTGCTTTCACTTTCGGGTGCCCCATCAACCAATCAACTTTCGATGTATGCGTAGAAAAGGCCGACACAACCTACGAAGGAGCCTTCGCCATCATCAATCAAGAGTTTGTTAAACACCTGCCGGAGCAGTATTTTTACATCAACAGAGAGGAGGATATGGGCGAAGAGGGACTGCGTTATGCCAAGCTATCCTACAAACCCGACATTCTTTTAGAGAAGAACAACGTCACCGAAAAATATCCTTTGGCACAGTTCGAAGACCAGCAAAGGATAAAGAAAGAGACAAAACAACTGTGGAAGACGGTATTCAACGACTCGGAAGAGTTTATGGATATGTACTTCGAACGGGTGTTCAAGAGTGAATACAACACCACTTGTCAGATAGAAGGCCGTGTGGTGGCAGCCCTACAAACACTGCCTTACACGCTACTTTACCACGGGCACGAGGTAAAGACAGCCTATATAAGCGGCGTAAGTGTAGAACCAGCACACAGAAAACAGGATGTCGGTAACAGTCTGATGCACCAAATGCACTTCGACATTTTCCATAAAGGCGTGGTATTTGCCTCGCTCATCCCTGCTGAGAAATGGCTCTACGACTGGTACGGCAAGTGCGGATATGCGCAAGAGATTACATGTACGCCGCCTATCGACGACGTTAAAGGCATGCCGTTTGCCCAATACGACCGATGGCAACGCCAAAAAGACTGCATACTTCTCCATACAGAAGAGCAATGGCAGACGGTTCAAGAAGATATCCGCATCGCCGGTGCCGATTACAAGCCCGCCACAATGTCCATAGAAGCCATGATCAGAGTGATAAATGCCGAGAAAGCATTGGCTCTTTATGCTCTGCAGCACCCGCAGGCGGCATGTTCTATCCGCATACAAGATGATGACGACATCCCGATGAACAATGCCTATTACCGATTGGCAGAAGGTAAAGTAACGAAAACCGATGAGCCCGACGAACTTGCCACGAAGATGGATATTCGCCAATTGGCATCTTTCATCTTCAAAGACGAGCATGCCGAAATGAACCTGATGCTCAACTAAGCATACATCTCCTTAGTAAGAATGCTCTCAAGTTCCTCGGCCGACAGGCGTAAACGGAACTCTCCCTTAATTGCAACGCTGATGCGTCCGGTCTCTTCAGACACCACGATAGCGATAGCATCAGAACTTTGCGATATTCCCATGGCCGCACGATGCCGCAAACCGAGTTCTTTAGGAATATCGAGGTTATGAGATACGGGCAGAATACATCCCGCCGCCTCGATACGTTTTTTGGCTATAATTATGGCACCATCGTGAAGCGGTGAGTTTTTAAAGAATATATTCTCGATGAGGCGCTGGTTTATTTTGGCGTCGATCAGGTCGCCTGTGTCGACAATATCCTCGAGCGGAGCGCCACGTTCTATCACTATAAGCGCCCCAACCTTATTCTTTGCCATGCTCATACAGGCCATTACGATGGGCATAATGGTCTCCTTGTCCTCTAATTCCTCCTTTGTTTCGGAAGAAAAGAACCGAGTTAACGCCTTAAAACGTTGATGTGCGCCCAGTTGATAGAGAAACTTCCGTATTTCTTCTTGGAAGAGAATGATGAGTCCGATTACTCCAACGCTCACAAGTTTATCCATTATCGATCCTAAAAGGCGCATTTCGAGTATCTGACTTACGAAGAGCCACACCAATACGAATACCATAATACCGATAAAGACGTTGAGCGAGCGGCTCTCTTTCATCAGACGATAGATGTAATAGAGCATTAAAGCTACAAGAAAAATATCGATAACATCTTTTATTCCAAAATCAAAAGGCATATCGTTCTATTTTTAATCGTTGTAAAGTTTTAGAGGCAGTGCTGCCGGCCTACATATCTGCCGTCGACATTTTATAATATAAATTCACCGATTCTACAGCTTCTTTCACATCGTGTACACGCAAAATGCCGGCCCCTTTCATCAAAGATATGGCATTAAGCACGGATGTACCGTTAAGAGACGTTGCAGGATCGCCGCCAAGAAGTCTATAAATCATGCTTTTGCGCGATATCCCAACAAGCACGGGCAACCCGAATATCTGCAGTCGGTCTATCTGCCGAAGCAATCGGTAATTCTGTTCGAGCGTTTTGCCGAAACCGAATCCGGGATCAAGAATGATATCCTTAACACCTAAATCGCGTAATCTTTGAACTTCATCCGCAAAGGATATCATCATTGTTTCGAGTGTTGGCTTCACCGACATCAAGATATAAGGCACCTGCAAGCGGGCTACAGTTTCGAACATATTACCATCTTCGTGGATCGGAGTATTCACAATACCCGTCAAGCCACCCTCCGAAACATCGTTGATGATATCGGCTCCCCACTCTTCTACGCACCGGCGTGCCACACATGGGCGGTAAGTGTCTACGGAAATTACGGCATCGGGTTGCTCCCTACGCACGATACGAAGCGCCTCGCGTAACCTTTCGCTTTCCTCGGTCTCGGAAACTTCGACCGCTCCCGGGCGTGTGGAAAAGGCTCCCACATCGATCATAGCACCGCCATCGGCAACAATTTGGTTCGCTCTGTCGGCAATCTCCCGCTCCGTCTGCTTGCGACTACCCGCATAAAACGAGTCGGGCGTTACGTTCAGAATACCCATCACCAACGGCTTTTCAAAACTTATAAGCCGGCCGCGCACATTAATTGTGTAGTTCGTCATATCACTTTTCCGCGTTTCTTCGATAGGCAAAGATACGAAAAAAAAACAGTATATGCCGGTCTTTCGGATTAAATAACCTAAAAACAGGTTGCACTCTCCTGCGCGAGGTTTATCTTACGTAAAAGACACCCGCTGCACCAGTCAGCAACAGGTCGTCTATCCGATACTCGTACATGGTACATCTGTCGGTGTTATACACACAAGATATCGTGCATAGACATTATACCTATGCCAAGAAAAAGAAATGTTCTGTAATGAAAAAATGCCGACATACCACACGAAAAGGCGGCATATCGGCAGAGCAATCAGGACTATAAAAAGAAATCCTCTCGCCAAAAAAGGGTGACGGCATTCACACGCAAACACCCTTCAGACGAGAGAGATTTAAAATAAATAACTGATGTCTTGATTTTATATATTTACAAAATGCAGGATTATCAGAGTTTTATCTACCTGTGTTCACAACGTTTGTCAGCGCAAGAAGCCCGTATAACGCTGTCCGGCTATGCGGTATGTCTTGTTTGAAGTATCGTCGCTGAACTTCACTTCGAACACTATGCTGTCGTTGGGAGCTCCATGCAGATTGGTCGCAGCTCCTTTTAAGACCTTTCCGTTCGTAATAACGGCAGTAGCATCCGAATTATCAGAGGCGTTATAATCAGTGTCTACGCAGGAAAAAGCCATGTTCTGCAGGTCTACATTGACCTTCATTTTAAAGTTCCAAAAGTTCCCTTTGTCGTTTATCCACATCTCCGTGGTGTTATTGGCAGCCGTATTATAGGTAATTAAAGTAAAGGTATCGGCCTCTTTTGCCAACACTGTTCCGCTTGCATCTATGGAATAGGCCGCCACATCCCACTGTCCGGCCATGTCGACAAGTTGAGTTGCTCCCGGATCAGTATCGGAATTATCGCAACTAACAATACAAAGAGAGAATACAAAAGCTGCGAAAAACGTCATTAAATATTTCTTGTTCATGATTTATCTATTTTTTAAGTATTACATGAAATTCCATTCCGGCATAAGGAGCCATGTAAGATATGACGCCTGTTTGCGGAGTATAGGTTCCACTGAAGCCGTCGTCGAGCGAGTCGCCCCAGCCGCTTAAGAAACTCGAAAGCGCCGTAAGCGAGTTATCGGCATTCAGACTAAAGTAGCCGGTAAGGGCGTATGCCGCACCATATCCCGATCGCTGATCGTAGTACCCGCCAAGGAAATCGCTGATATGGAATACACCATCGGCGGCTTTACTTATCTCTATCTTGTAACCGCTATATGGAGTTTGTGTGCCCCTACGCAGACGATACGAGCCTTCTTGTAACACATAAGTGCCCGAAAGATCGGTAGTAATGGTGGAATTATACACAATTACCGTACGTGTTACCGACTTGCTGAAGCCGTCTGTATTGGCTGCAGAATAGGTAACCGGATAAACTCCGACCTTCGTAGCATCTACCTCGCCCTCCACTTTCACTTTGTCAGTGACATCCGTCGTACCTTCTAAAGCCGTAAAACCGGGATCAGTGTAGCTGCTTCCTACAGATACGGTATAGACACTTCCTCCTTTCAGGTTTATCGTTACATAGTTGGTGATACGAGAGTCGGTGTATTCATCGTCGCCACACGCACCGGCAGAAAGCAGCACCAAGGCTGCAAGCATGCTATATAATATCTTTTTCATATTGCTTTCTTGTTATTATGTTCGTTACTTCACATCCCACCATACTGGCTTATCGGCCGATATTGCTGCCGGAGTATTGGGATTGTACTGCGATGCATTGTAGGGGAAATACATACGTTTTACCAAAACACCTGCGCCAAGGGCATTGACTGCGGGCGAAATAAGTTCGCCTGCGGTATAAACAGAGGGATCTGTTTTAATCTCGGCTGCCGTAGCTGTAGAAACTTTCGGTACGTCCGTACGGCGCTGTTCGCTCCATGCTTCCATGTGATCCATGTAGAACAATGCCGCCCATTTCTGCATATATATCAGATTGAGCTTGTCGGTAACGGTACCGGCAGTAGACCATGCCACTGCTCCATTATACAAATCGGAAGCTCCTGTTAACCCTCTGGCCTCGAAATCGGCCTTTATAGCGTCCTCATAAGCCTGCTTTGCCGCCGCATCATTGCTGTTGAAACGTAGCTGCACCTCGGCAATAAGAAACTGAAGTTCGGCTTGCGTGAAGAAATAAACGGGCTTCGTGGCATAATAGTTCAACTCACTGACATCTTTATTTTTAATGTCATTGAACGCATATTTGGTAGCAGGAAGCGCACCGGCATACGATCCGGAAGCGGTAGCCTTGGCAAATCCGTAAGCCATACGCTGGGTATCGCCGGTCTTGGTAAGATAGCTAACGATGGCATAGCCGGCACAATGGTTGGTTGTATTGAGATTTACCTTATTTGTAGAGTACCAAGGATTGCGACGGTCGGCCTCATCTTTATAGTTATCGAACTTGAAATCACCTGTAAAAAACTCATTCTGTGCTACTAAAGCCTTAGCCTTGGTAGTATATTCGGAAGCATTAATACCAGCATCTATAAAACGTAAGTACATCCGAAGTCGCAATGCGTTGGCAAAACCCTTCCACTGAGTAAGGTTCTTGGCCGCAATCATGTCGGTACATGTAATGGTCTCGTCGGTTATCAGGCTTTCTACCGAGTCCATCTCGTTGAGTATACCCTCATAAACGCTTTGTCCGTCATCCCATTTGGGCGCTGTATTTCCATTACCCTTTAGAGCTTCCGTGTATGGAGCCTGATCCCAATTGTCTACAGCAAGCTGAAAACACAAAGCACGCAACGTGGTTGCCATAAATTTATCGGCACCTGTAGTGGCATTCGACTTCAATATATCTTCCAAATCCTCTAATGCTACGGCATATAACATGGCATAACTGCGGTCAAGAACAGCCGAAGACTGCGTGAACATATAACGAACTAAATCTTTATATTGTTCGGATTCCGGCATTTGGTCATAATATTGCACAAAGAAACCGGCAGGATTATACATGCCGTCACCAATAACAGTTGCAATCGCATTCTGTGCCGATGGCATGACTAACGCAGGTGTTGCTGACAAAGGATGGTTCGGATCATCATTTATATCCAAACTGCAACTGGTGAATGCTGCCATTACGACAACCATCGCATATAATAATATCTTTTTCATATCTTCAAAATGACGCTAATTAAAATTTAACCTGAACATTGAAACCGAACTTCCTTGAAGACGGATTTGCAGAGAATTCGCCGAAATTACCCCTAATATCGTTACCGAAAGAACTGGTTTCAGGATCGATAAAGGTATTGTCCGACGGTGTCCAGCAAAGAAGATTTGAACCGAACAGCGACAGCCTTACACTGGTAAGGAATGTGTTTGCAAGCCAACTTCTGGGAATATCCCACGACAAAGACACATTACGAAGTTTGACAAACGATTTGCTGATCAGCCATGCACTGTTCATCTGATCGCCGCCGGCATTCCAATAATCATCCATATCAGCTTGTGATATCGGCGTCGTATTCTCAACATAGGTTACATTCCCGCTGGCATCTGTCGACGCATTTACCGAGTTCGGCACGATGAATGTGTGACGTTGATTGTACGTAGTCTGTATGGCATTGCCCACAAAGTAGTTGATACTCTTCGTACGAGAGTACATCAAACCGCCCTGACGGATATCGAACACGAAGCCGAGCGATACATTCTTATAACGAAGATTTGTAGAAATACCTAAGGTGTACTTATTATTCATAGAACCTATAACCTCCTGCGACGACTTCGCAACAGGCAATCCGGTATTCGCATCCACCACGATATGCCCTTCTGGATCGCGTTCTGGCACCTGTGCAAGGAACTGCCCAAGCTCCATTCCGGTAATTGCATACAAGCTGGCTCCACCGCTAATTCCTTCTATAGAGGACTTACCGCCAAGGCTTTCAGGCAAACTGATTACCTTACTTTTATTCTTTGTAAAGTTAAAACTTGTCGTCCAATCGAAATCTTTCGTAACAATAGGCTTAACAGTCAGCAGTGCCTCGATGCCTTGGTTACGTATCTTACCTAAGTTCATATTCTGATATGTGTACCCTGTTGCGGGATCGGAAGCCAATTGGAATATCTGTTTATCGGAATTACGATTATAGTAATCCACATCAAGATTAATACGATTATTCAAAAAGGCGATATTTAAACCGACCTCGAACTCGGTGGTTATCTCCGGTTGCAGGGTGTTACTTCCCAAGACATTGCCTACAGAATACGCATTAACTCCATTCAACGGGAACTTTACTTCGCCCCATCCGGTGGCATTGGCCGTTGCTAAAGAGTAATAAGGATCTACCATATAGACGTCTGCATCATTACCTGTCTGGCCCCATGCCAAACGAACTTTTCCGAAACTGAACCAAGATTTCGTACTTTCATCGAACAGTTGAGAGAATAACCAGCTGCCTGTAACGCCCGGATAGAAGAAAGATCGGTTGGCTTTAGGTAATGTAGAAGACCAATCGTTACGTGCCATACCGGTAATAAATACCATATCTTTCCACGCAAAATCGACTTCTCCGTAAAGTCCATAGCTACGCTGACGGGTTGAATAGGTATTTGTAGTCGGCGTATCTGCCGAATTACTGAGGTTATACCAAGTAGGTATCGTGAGATTAGTTACCTGTGAATAGAGGTGATGATACTTGCGTTCCGAATAATTAAGACCTATCAAAGCCGTGAGATTGATATCTTTTGTAATGTTCTGATTATAGTTTACCATAAAATCTTGGTTAATCTCGCGGCGACGGGCAATCGTTTCATTCACCTCGCCTGTAGCCTTATTGAACACTCCCAACACATCATTAGGAGTTCCAGAGAATAGAACTTTCATATTCGGGGTGGCATAATGACGCTCGCTGTTGGTAGCATCAAGACCGATACGATAGGTAGCTTTGAAGTATTTCAGGAATTCGTAATCTAATTGGAACTTACCG
The DNA here is from genome assembly GCF_000185145.2 of Hoylesella oralis ATCC 33269. Classification (GTDB taxonomy): domain Bacteria; phylum Bacteroidota; class Bacteroidia; order Bacteroidales; family Bacteroidaceae; genus Prevotella; species Prevotella phocaeensis. The sequence goes on along the minus strand of NZ_GL833119.1, from coordinate 787,647 downwards.
AAAATCTTCTCAGCTTTATAAGTAGACTGATAATTCTTCAATACATAATAAGGATTAGTCACGCCATAAGGAGTGAAATAATACCCGGGCTGATTAAACGGATCGGCCAGATCGGCCAATTCCACAATACTTATATCGCGCGGCAACTGGTAAATATCGTTAATCATACTCAATCCCTGACCGGTGGTAGAGAACTTGTTATTCTGCGAAGAATAGTTGACCGAAGCTCCGAAAGTAAGGTCCTTCACCTTACGAGTACCACGGAAAGAAAACGTGTACTTATCATAAATGTCTGCATTCGTAGGGAGAATGCCGTCTTCACTCGTCTGAGATAAAGAGAGAAAATACTCGCCCATCTCATTTGCATTATTGAGCGAAAGGCTGTTGTTATAACGCACACCGGTATCAAAGAAATCGCGTACATTATTTTTAATAGCCCTATACGACTTTAACTTCTGCGAATTATTATAGATTTGTCCATACAATTGCTGCGATCCATCGAAAGCTGGGCCCCATGAACCGTTCTCTATCTCGGTCTTTTCCGCATTCCAACCCATACCGAAATCATTCTGCATCTCCGGAAGACGACCGACCACAGACCATTGTACACCACCGTTATACTCAATACCAAGCCCCTTTTCGTGTCTTCGTCCGCTCTTAGTCGTAATCATAACAACTCCATTGGCGGCACGACTACCATAAAGAGCTGTCGCGGCAGCACCTTTCAAAATAGTCATACTTGCCACATCGTCAGGATTGACGGCACTGGCACCATTACCGAAATCGTATCCTGTGTTAAGTCCATCCGTACTTGTAACGGATCGGTTGTCCATAGGAACGCCATCAACCACGAACAATGGCTGGTTAGAACCCGATAAAGATGTGAAACCACGCACTACTATAGACTGAGAAGCACCCGGATCTCCCGCCGCTGCATTTACCTGTACGCCGGCTACCTGACCGGATATACTGCTGACAACATCTGCAGATCGCACCGCTGTAAGCTTATCACTCGACACCGTTGTGGCCGAATAACCGATGGCTTTCTCGGAACGTTTGATGCCTAAAGCCGTAACAACGACTTCATTCAGCGACTGATTATCCGGCTTAAGAACAACTTTCAGATTTGGTGCCACGGCCACCTCTTTGGGCACCATGCCCAAATAAGAAATGCGAAGTTTAGTGGCTCCTTGCGGAACAAGGAGTGAAAAACGTCCGTCGACATTCGTTGCCGTACCGGTCTTCGTACCGACAATTTGAACTGAAGCCCCTACAACGGGCGCTCCATCCTCTTGAGATACAACGGTACCTGTAACTTGTGTTTGCGCCATTACCGCTCCGAAATACGTAAAGAGGCAGACAAAAAGCATTGTTAATTTCCTTACCATAAAATCTCTCTCTTAATATTTTCACTTAAAATCATAAAATTTAACGGGTTCAAAGATAAGTATTATTTATCAAAAATGCAAGAAATAGTATAAAAATCTTCTAATTTAATATTATTTTTCCACAATAAGTATCATTTTTGATAAAAATATGCAATAAAAATAAGATTTACGCTTATGTTATCAAGACTTAAATTCTTTCTTCTCAAGACATATATTTTGGTTTCTTTAAAAATGATGCAACATTATTTAATTTATAGTATAAAAAGAAAATAAATTCATTTCGTTTATCCGGAAAATGATTACTTTTGCACACATAAGTCAATATTTTAACCAAAACAAAAAGACTGAATGATGGAAATTTCCAAGTTGTACGAACTCTATCTGAAGCATCCCCAAATAACAACAGACTCGCGTATATGTCCCAAAGACTCCATATTTATCGCACTGAGAGGTGAGAATTTCGACGGCAACAAATTTGCCGAAACGGCATTAGAAAAGGGATGTGCATACGCTATTGTGGATGAGCAGAAGTACCAAAAGCCCGATGACAGCCGCTATATTTTAGTAGATAACTGCCTAAAAACATATCAGCAACTTGCACGGGAACACAGGCGACGCTTCCACATCCCTATTATCGGCATCACCGGAACCAACGGGAAGACCACGACAAAGGAACTTGTATCGGCCGTACTTGGCAAAAAATACAGCGTACTCCATACAGATGGCAACTTTAACAACGATGTGGGCGTGCCAAAGACGTTGTTCCGACTGTCAGAAAAACATCAGATTGCCGTCATTGAAATGGGTGCCAGTCACAGGGGGGATATCAAGACATTGGTAGAAATCGTAGAACCTGATTACGGTATCATTACCAATGTGGGCAAGGCACACTTGCAGGGATTCGGCTCATTCGAGGGAGTTATCCGTACTAAAGGAGAACTTTACGACTATTTACGTGCCAAACAAGGGGGTAATAAGGTCTTCATCAATGCCGACAATCCTTACCTGATGAACATCTCGCAAGGGCTCACTTTAATTAAATATGGTAAGAGAGACGACTGCGAACTGTCAGTAAAAGGCGAGGTAACCGGCTGTTCTCCGTTCCTCGACTTCCGTTGGTACAACACACAGGCCGGCCATTGGAACGAGGTGCATACCCGTATGATCGGCGCTTACAATATCGACAACATGCTCGCAGCGGCCTGTATAGGACTGCATTTCGGAATATCAGAAGCAGACATAGATGAGGCTTTAAGCAAATATACCCCGAGCAACAACCGTTCGCAACTGACCGTTACAAACGACAATAAACTGATTGTAGACGCCTACAACGCCAATCCGACAAGCATGCATGCCGCCATCGAGAACTTCAAAGCCATGCATGTTTCGCCAAAGATAGCCATTTTGGGCGACATGCGCGAACTGGGTAACGCAAGCAAAGAGGAACATCAGCGCATTGCAGACGAGCTGAAAACTGCCGATTTCGACAATGTATGGCTCGTAGGCGAAGAGTTTTACAACACGAAGTCTGGCTTCCGAAAGTTCCACAACATAGAAGAAGTGAAAACAGCCCTACAAACCAATAAGCCTAAAGGCTGCTACATACTGATTAAAGGCAGCAACGGTCTTCATCTTTCGCAGCTTCCGGAACTGCTGTAAGCATCGGGCAAAAGGAGAATTTAAACAAACAACTCTATTCATAACCCCGCCTCGAAGAAGATAGGAGTACGTCGACGGCACGACATTTATAACCTATCAGTCACAAGCATATTACAAGTATTTATCTTAAACCGTCTGTTTAACCGCTGTAAATGATTTATCTAACACGGTTAAATGGCACACCTGTCTATCCTATATCGCCCTACTTACAAAATTACCGTTTATCGACAAACCTTTTTCTCCCCGCACAGAAAGACTGTAAAATTACGCTTTTCCTCAATACTCCACATAGTGCGATAGGCGTTCGATGTCTGTCTGTGTGAAATCTTTGAGCAGTTTAAGATCGTTAAGACTCGTAAGCGGGCCCTTCAAACGGCGGTAATCGGCGATTGCTTTGGCCTGATAAAAACTGATATACGGGTGACGTTTCAATTGATTAAGCGTAAGTTTGTTCACATTCAGCTTATGGATAGCGCCGCCAGACACTGTAAAATAAGCCAACGCCTCTTCGGGAAAGCCCTCTATCTCTTTCAGTTGATCCACACGATAGAAGCCTCCGAGCCGGTCGCGATACCATGCTATCTCGCGTGCATAGTATCTTCCTATGCCCGGAACCTTGCGAAGAGCAGCGGTATCTGCCGTGTTCAACGGCAATTTTTCATTGGCCTTCAGCTTTACGGGATACTGTATGGTATCGCGTTCCGGTACCCGTTCTTTGGCTGCAAGCAATGCAGCAGGCAGATAATCGGCACCGATATGGATATAAGGCTCCATGGCTTTGTACTGTTTTTGCGTAAGACCGTAAAGACGGGCAAAGTCTGTAGGGCGACGATACACCCCACCTGCCGCACGATATTTATAAATATTGCGTACCTGCCACGGTCTTAATCCCAGCTTGAGCAGTGCCGTACTGTCGGCTGTATTGGGATCGAAGGGGAATAGTTCTGCCTTCTGTCCGCCATCGATACGATAGGTAATGTGATCATGCTCATATTCTCCCGAAGACAGAGGGAGATGTGCCACCGCCAGACTGTCTTCACAAGTGAGTTCGGTGGTACGGTTATCGCCTCCGACATAAAAGAATAAGCCGGAAACTACTGTTACCGATACCAACAAGAATAGAATAACTTTACGGTCGGACTTGGTAAAATAGAAAAATTCTTTTAGTAACATGGCTATATATAATTAAGGTGTAAGAGGATAGCAGACAGCATCTAACCAGTATGGCAAACACATCTGTTCCTGCAACACTGCTCAGATAACCCCGAACTGATGCAGGAATATCGCCAAAATGGCAATGGGGCAGATAAAGCGCACGGCAAACAAATAAACGCCGAACAGTGTGCTTCGAAGCGTTTGCCAATTGGTGAACTCGTCTTTTACCACCTGTTTAGGCACGAACCACCCAAGGAATATGCAGGTCAGCAGTCCGCCAACGGGAAGAAATATCTGCCCCGTAACAAAGTCGAACAGTTCGAACAGCGGTTTTCCTCCTATCTGCAAGCAGTTCAGTTTGCCGAGAGAAAGGGAACAGAAAATACCTATAATGCAGGTAAACACAGTAACCAAGAGGGCTCCTTTCTTCCTTGTGATGTGGAATTCCTCATAAAAAAACGCCGTACTTACCTCGTGTAGCGATATCAAAGAGGTAAGCGCCGCCAACGAAAGCAAGGAGTAAAACATCAAGGCAACCACCCAACCAACGGCAGGCATACCTGCAAACGCCTGATTGAATACGTTGGGCAGTGTGATAAAGATAAGAGAAGGCCCGCTATCCGGATTTATACCCACGGAAAACGCAGCAGGGAATATCATCAGACCGGCAAGAATGGCCACCAAGGTATCGATGACAGCAACCTGAACAGCCGACTTCAGCAAATTCGTCTGTCGGCTGTAATAGGAAGCATAAGTACATATACAGCCCATGCCAATGCTGAGCGAATAGAACGATTGCCCCAGTGCGCCGAGGAACACATTACTGTCGACCTTGGAAAATTGCGGTTTAAACAAGAAAGAGATACCTTTTTCTGCCTCCGGGAGCAGGCACGAAGCAACTACAATGACCAATAAAAGTACGAAAAGCGTAGGCATCAGCAGCTTCGAAGCCCGCTCTATGCCGCCGCGCACACCATGAATAATAACATAATGAGTAAGCAGCAACATCGCTACAGTCCAAAATATCGGACGTAAAGGGTTCTCTGAAAAACTTTGGAAATAATGTGTAATGAAATCAGGATTGCCTTTCAGCTCACCCATTACCGAAGCATAAATATATTGCAGGCACCAACCGGCAACCACGGCATAATAGCCTGTAATGAGAAAACCGGTAAGCACGCCCATATAGCCCACCCATTTCCACGGCGTACCATTGGCTAATTTAGCGTAAGCACGTGCCGTGTTCGAGGCTCCGTGGCGCCCGATAATAAACTCGGACACCATGCACGGAATGCCCAAAAGCAACACGCAGCCTATATATAAGAGTATGAAAACGGCGCCGCCATTCTGTCCTGTCATGTAAGGAAAGCGCCATACGTTGCCTAAACCTACTGCCGAACCCGCCGTGGCAAGTATGATACCGAGCTTAGTCCCGAAGCTTCCTCTTTCTGTTTGCATGATAATATGTCAATAGAATATCGGGTGCAAAAGTATAAAAAATAATTCTATTTTATATACATACCACAACTAAATACGCAGTTATAGTACTAAACAAGAACCAAATGATATCGAAATCGCAGTTTTTCCTTACCGATATTCTTCCGGTAAGGTACCTTTCCAAAGATTGAAAGGATAACGAAGCAGGTGAGAATTATAAAAACGTCGGTCGCCGGTGACTTCTCTACCGATGAAATCGGGCTTTTCGTAAGACTCATCCTCACGCTCTAATTCTACTTCCGCTATGACAAGTCCCTCGTTGTCGCCGTAAAATTCATCGACTTCGAATACATGTTCGCCGCTTTTCACCAAATAACGTCGCTTGTCGATGACGCCTCCTTTACATAATTCCAATAAGTGTAAGGCTTCTTCGGGCGTAATTTCTTTTTCGAATTCGTAACGCGTTATACCGCCGTTTACGGATTTTCCCTTAATCGTCAGATAGGCCTTATCGTCACGCGTGCGCACTCTAACCGTGGCACCATCGGCAGCTATATAGCCCTGACGGATATGACTGCTCGAAAAGGCTGCATATTTATATGCATCGCCCTTACGCACCAAGAACTTTCGCTCTATCTCCCATCCGCTCATTTACGTCAACATAAAACAGATCATAAATACAACTGCAAGAATTACCAATACGCCAAAAATCCAATGAATCACTTTCTTGGCCTGCCGTTCTTGCTTGGCTTGACGGGCTGCACGATTGATTTTGCTCTTTTCACTCATAGCTCTATGATTTTAAAATTATAAAGGTTTTATTGATTTATTGCTCGTCATTAACGGGAAACTCCATAAGATAAGCCTTGATAAAGTCGTCTATTTTACCGTCCATTACACCATCTACGTCCGATGTCTGGTAATTCGTGCGATGATCTTTCACGCGCCTGTCATCAAAAACATAACTTCTTATCTGGCTTCCCCATTCAATCTTCTTCTTTCCGGCCTCTATTTTAGCCTGCTCTTCCAAGCGTTTTTTCATGGCACGATCGTAAAGTTGCGACTTTAGAAGTAACATTGCCTTGGCACGGTTCTTGGGTTGATCGCGGGTTTCGGTATTCTCTATCAGTATTTCTTCTTCCTCCCCCGTGTCCGGGTCCTGATACATATAGCGCAAACGCACACCGGATTCCACCTTATTAACGTTCTGTCCGCCGGCTCCACCCGACCTGAAAGTGTCCCAAGACACACGGGCCGGATCAACGAAAACCTCTATCGAATCGTCTACAAGCGGCGAAACGAACACACTGGCAAAGCTTGTCATGCGCTTACCTTGCGCATTGAATGGCGACACACGTACCAAACGATGCACGCCATTCTCGCTTTTAAGGAAGCCATAGGCATACTCTCCGCCCTCTATTTCCATAGTAACGCTCTTGATACCTGCCTCATCTCCCTCCTGCAGATTGCTGATGGAAACCTTATAGCCGTGAGCTTCAGCCCAACGCATATACATACGCATAAGCATTTGAGCCCAGTCCTGACTCTCCGTCCCGCCTGCTCCACTGTTGATTTTCAGTACGCATTCCATCGGATCTTCCTGCTGACGGAGCATGTTCTTCAGCTCTAAATCTTCGATAGCTTTAATAGCTTTCGCATAATCAGCATCCACCTCTTCCTCACTGACCATATCATCATGATAGAAATCAAAGGCAAGTTGCAGCTCATCAGCATACTGACGTACCTCTTTATAGCCCTTGATCCACTTCTCAATACCCTTGACCAGTTTCATTTGTTCTTGCGCACGTTGCGGATCTTCCCAAAAATCAGGAGCCTGAGTTCGCAACTGTTCCTCTTCGAACTCTACCATCTTTCGGTCTATATCGAGATATCTGTGCAGGGCATCTGCACGTTCTAACACGTCTTTCAGCTGATCTGCTGTTATCATTCCTTATCTGTTTTCCTGAGAGAGCGGCAGCCTACTCTTCATACATTTTCTCTATTTCCTTATTAAAATTTTTATATATGACCGTTCGTTTGAGCTTTAGCGTATTTGTAAGCTCCCCCGATTCCATCGAAAAGTGGTGTGCAAGAAGCGTAAAGCGTTTGATTTGCTCGTAAGAAGCCAACGGCTGTTGCAACGTATCGATACGGGTTTTGATCATATCATAAACTTGTTGGTTCGCACAAAGGTCTTCACGTGTCTCGAAGGGGATACGATGTTCGCGCGCAAACTCCTCGAGTAACGGAAATTCAGGTACCACCAATGCCGACACGAACTTACGTCTATCTGCCACGACCGCAACCTGATCAATAAACTTATCTACCAAGAGCATGGCTTCCACCTGCTGCGGAGCGATGTATTTTCCGTTACTCGTCTTGAACAAATCTTTAATACGATCTTTCAAGAACAACTCTCCGTTCTTGATATACCCCGCATCTCCCGTATGAAAATAGCCGTCTTTATCGAATACTTTTAGGTTAACGGCATCACGATGATAATACCCGGGGGTGATGGTTGGGCCTTTCAGCAAGATTTCTCCGTTATCCGATATCTTCACTTCAACACCTTCAATAATCCTACCCACAGAGCCTACCGTAAACGGTTTGCCTGCATGATCGCACGACACTGTGGCCAAACTCTCGGTAAGGCCATAGCCTACGATCATATTCAGCCCGATGGAATGCACGAATTCTTCGATTTCGGGCGACACGGTAGCACCGGCGGTCGGGAATATATTGGGCTTTTCGAGTCCGAGCTGTTTACGGACAATGCTCAAAATAGACCTGTTCAACACCTTATATTCAAGCATCAAAGGCAACGGAGGACGCTTTCCTTTACTCAAATAGTCTATATTATGCCGCTTTCCAACGGCCAAAGCATGGTAGAAAAGTTTCTGTTGAACGCTGCCGGAACGGTCCATTCGGTCTTTTACAGCAATATAAACCTTCTCCCAGAAGCGCGGTACACTCGACATACTTGTAGGGTGTGTTTCCCGCATAGACTGTTGTATCTCCTTTGGATAGGTATTCACGATGAGCTGTGCACCCTCTGAAAGAGCAAGATACGACCAAGCCCGTTCGAATATATGGGTAAAAGGCAAGAAATTGATTACCCGATCTTTCTCGCTAACCGGCACACATTTATCGTTTGCATCGAGCCCTGCGCGGTATTGCCCATAGGTGAGAACCACTCCTTTGCTCTCTCCGGTGGTGCCACTCGTATAAAGTATGTTGCAAATATCTTTATCGTTAGCCTGACGATAGAGGTTTTCAACCTCGGCCTGCCGTGGAAAATTCTCGCCTAAAGCAATGAAATCTTCGAAATACAATGCGTTGGGATCGTGAGTACTGATACGTACACTCGGATCGAAAATAATAATACGTTCCAACGAGGAGCATAGTGCAAATATGCGATGTGCCTTATCATACTGTTCTTGTTCGCCCACAAAAAGGAAACGAACATTAGCATCATTCAAGACATATTGTATTTGTTGCTCGCTACTTGTGGCATAGAAAGGCACCGAGGCGGCCCTTATACCGTAGGCACCGAAGTCTGTATAAAGATACTGTATGCAGTTTTGCGAAAACACGGCAATATTCTCCTGCGGCTTGACGCCAAGGTTGAGCATGGCATTCGACACTTGTTTCACCCGAAGAGAGAACTGATTCCACGACACAGTCTTCCACTTAAGGCTTCCGAAGTTCCTGAACGTGATGGCATCACGCATACCATATTTCTTTGCCTGTTCATGAATGAGCACCGAAAGATGACATTTTGTCTGCATAAGTTTATCCTTTTATTGATGCAAAGATAAGCTAATTTGGCAGAAACACAAAATTACTGCTTTCTTTTTTTCGCTATTCTTGCGTTTATAAACGTATTTATAAAGAAGAACGGACGGGGGCCCTGCACATACCGATTTAACGGGAAAACAGCAATAAAAGTATCTTTTTGTTCTATTTTAAGCCCAAATTATAAAAATAGAACGAATTGTATTCTTTTAATTGGATTATATACTTATCTTTGTAACATGATGAAATATCAGGAATATACAGACGATGCAGTGGCACTGCTCAAGGCTCTTATAGCCACTCCGTCCGTCAGCCGGCAGGAAGAAAAGGCGGCAGAAGTGCTGGCGGAAGCTATCCGTAGTTACGGTTTCAGCCACAAACGCGAGGGCAACAACGTATGGATAACCGATCCGAACTTCGATACAATGCGCCCAACGCTGCTGCTCAATGCACATATAGATACGGTGAAACCGGTAAATTCGTGGACTCGAGAGCCGTTTGTCCCCACGATCGAAGGCGACAGGCTGTATGGTTTGGGCAGCAACGACTGCGGGGGAGGGCTGGTATCTTTACTTCAGACGTTCAGATTTTTGACATCCAAGCCCCAAAGATATAACGTTATTTACCTTGCTTCGGCCGAAGAAGAAGTATCAGGAATTAATGGTATCAGCCGTGTATTGCCTTTCGTGCCGCTTATAAGTACTGCCTTGGTGGGCGAACCCACAGGCATGCAACCGGCAGTTGCCGAAAAAGGACTGATGGTGCTCGATATTATCGCCCGCGGCAAGAGCGGCCATGCAGCACGGGGCGAAGGAGTGAATGCCATCTATGAGGCGCTCGAAGACCTTGAATGGCTGCACAGTTATCGCTTCAGCAAGGTTAGCGACTTCTTAGGGCTCACGCAGATGAACGTTACCATGATCAATGCGGGCACACAACACAACGTAGTACCCGATACATGCACTATGGTTGTAGACGTTAGAACCAACGAATGTTATACCAATCGAGAGGTGTACGAGATTATAAAGAGCCATCTGAAGAGCGAAGTCAGTGCACGTTCGCTCCGTTTAAGTCCGTCTTGCATCGACACACATCATCCGCTTATCCGCAAGGCAGTATCTATGGGCATGCAACCTTTCGGCTCTCCCACCCTCAGTGATCAGGCCTTAATGCCCTTCCCATCGTTTAAACTTGGTCCGGGCGAGTCGTCGAGGTCACATTCAGCTGACGAATATATCAAAATAAGCGAGATTTCGACGGCGATAGACACGTATATAAAACTACTCGACGGTGCCGAATTGTAAAGCTATCTGCCGCTTCTGTCTTTCACTTTTTGTCCACTCGTTCATAGCGTTTATAAGGAGTGGCTTCGATAAACAGTACACCTAACGCCAACAAGCTATAGGCCTACGTAGCATAAGCCATAGGTCTATCGAAGTATTTTAAACCAAACAAATATTTTATAAGGAGGATTTAAATAAACCAAATTCTTATAGTTCATATCTCGGAAATTATCACCTCTCTTTTTGTTTTCTCTGTTTAAATATTATTCCCCTTACAAAAAAGAGTGCAAAAGAAACTTTATTGCCCGAATATTGCATAAGAAAAAATAAAGAAAAGGAAACTGCTTCCGCCTGTTGCCCCCCTATTCCATTACCTTAAAGGATAAGAGCGGCAGAAGAAGTAAGTAGCTCTTCATCGCCCGAGCCATACTTCAGGATTCAGTTTAGCGGTTTCTCTGCGCAACTGAAACTGCAAGATGTTATCGGCACCCACGGCACCAAGCACCTGTCGGGTGGACACCTTTTGCCCACGACTGACGCTCACGGAGCGCAAGTTGCAGTATACAGAGATGTAAGCACCATGACGTACCATGACTACCATTGATCCGCTGTAGCCGAAAACGGCACTAACTTCGCCATCGTATATAGAACGTGCTTGGCATCCGGCGCCTCCCAAGATGTTAATTCCCTTATTGTCAAGCGTTACGTTTTTCAATCCTTCTACGTTATATTGCCCATAATGGCTCACTATACGGTAGCTTCCGGTGATCGGCATGGGCAGTCTGCCTCGGTTAGCCTCAAAACCTCCGCTCATCATACGGTCTGCCGAACTCATCCGTCGGGCATCTTCTACGTTTTTACGGGCCGCAGCTATCTCCTTTTTGTTACGGCTATCTTCTGCCGCGGCCTTACGTTCTACAGCTATACGTGCGGCCTCCGCTTCTCTTGCAGCTTGTGCAGTACGCTCACGACGAGCCTTATCATTGGCTTCATTTGCCGCACGTGCTTCCTCTTTCAACCGTGCCTCACGTGCTTTGGCCTCAGCTATTTTCCGTGCATTTTCACGGGCTTCGGCCTCTGCAGCAGCCTTACGGCGGGCCAATTCTTCGGCTTTACGCTTGGCAGCGGCGGCAGCTTCGGCCTTACGTTTGGCCTCCGCAATGGCACGGACACGGGCTTTTTCCACTTCTATAGCCACCAGCCGATCGATTTGAGCATTAAGGGCAGCATCTTTTTTCCGTTGCTCTGCAATAACTTTCTGTATCGTCTTCTGCTGCTTCTGCAACGTATTTACCACGTTTTGTTGTTCGGTTTGCTGTCCTTGAAGCGCAGTCCGTTCTTTTCGTCCTTGGTAAAGCAGATTATTCTTCTGCCCCTTTACGGCCTGCAATTGTCGGTGTTTGTCGGTAATTTGCGCCTGTTTATTCTTCACGATCTCGCCCTGTACCTTCTGATAAGCCGCATATTCTTTCACAAAACGTAACCTCCGATACATTTGGGCAAGGTCTTTAGCAGAGAAAACAAACATCAGTTTATCCTGTACCTGCTGATGACGTGCCATGTAGCGCATGGATTTCACGTAATTGGCCTTGCGCTCTTCAAGCTGTTGTTCGAGTGTTTTAAGTTGAGTTTTAAGTATGTTGATATTACCGTTTATATGGTGTATTTCTTCTTCAATGCCCTCAATACTCTTCTGTCGCTCACTGATTTCGGTATTAAGCAGCATGAGATTTTGCAGTCTTTTCTTCACATCGGCCTGATTGGCACGCAATGCTTGTTCCTGTTGTCTTATCTTTTTCTGTATTTGTAAGCGCTGGTTTTGCAATCCTCTGATAGATGCATTGCTGTAAACTGCGGCAGACTTTGTTTTTTTAGGCGTTGTTTTCTTTCGGACAACAGCTGTTTTACGCACAACGGTTCTCTTTGTCGTATGCCTTTTCTGGGCAGACAAAGTAAAGGTAAACAACAATATTGTCCCTATAACTACACTTCTTCTCATTTACATGTTCAATATTTTACCAAGCACATCCTTTGCCTCAACCCTTTTATATTTATATGAAACGGCAGAATGAGCATCCCATTTGGCATCCGTACTCACATCACTCATAGAGATACTTATACGGGCTTTCTGCGTTGTTTTAGTAGCATCGGTAGAGAATTGGAACACTTGTTTTGCGGGAAAGAGCTTTACTCCCACGCTTCGGAAGTCGGAATAAGCCCAGTTGAGCGTAGAATTTCCGTGCTCGGCACTGGTGTATGTTACCGTTGTCTCATTAATTCGACCGGTATTCCTATCGGCATTCCATTGATATTTCATATTGCCATTCTGCAATGTAACAGGTATATTATCCCCCGAGGAGGCCAATTGAGCACTGAAACTCTTTAAGTCCGACTCCGATACCTTTTGCTTTCCGGGCAATAACAGCTGGTTCCAAAAAAGGGCTTGCAGACTGTAGAAGGTAAGTCCGTTATTGCGCAAAAAGTCCAATTGATTATAATCTGCCTTGATATACTCCTTGTGCAAACGATCGATAACGAGTACATAATCGGGCGTAAACTCCAATCTTCCGATCTCGCTTCCAAGCAATGGTATGAATAACTGCAAACGAATTACCTCGTCTTTACGCATGTGAACAGAACCGGGCACGGTAATATCTTTGCCTGCAGCCTGCAAATTAAACGACATATTGCCTACGATATTCTTGACATATATCTGATTATCGGACACTTTCTGCACAAAAGTGAGCTGTTGAACAGCAGCAGACTGTGCAGAAGGCATACTTTTTTGCGTGCTGCTCTTAGGTGTCTGATCGACCAACACTCTCTTTGAAACGCATGAAACCATCAGCAATGCAATTACTGAAAAGAATAATATTTTCGTTATCTTCATCCTCATAATTCAATTATTTTTAGTCTATTTCTTCTTATTCTCTACGGGAATATACTTTTTCAGTTTGATTTTACGCTGCAAAAGAGCACTGTCTCCTCCTGCTTTCACGGCCTCCTGCCAATACTGTAGTGCCTGTCGGGTATCTCCGTTCATAGCATATATGTCGCCCGCATGCTCTATCACAACCGCGTTCTTTACCGAATCGGTATCGTTTTGTATGGCTTGATCGATGTATATTTTGGCTTCGGCGTAGCGCTGCTCCATAAAAAGAATCCATGCATACGTATCGAGGAACGTCGAATTCTTAGGCTCCGACTTAATCGTTTTATAACTCATTTGTTCGGCTTTCTGTAGGTTTTCGCCTTCTTCACTGAGGTAATATGCGTAGTTGTTCAAGCAATAAATGTTGTCAGATTTCCATTGGAGGCAACTATCATATGCAGCAAAGGCCTCTACACGATTACCCTTCTGGTGCAAGATATCGCCCATCATTGCATAAAAATCACTGGCTATATCGGGATCACTCTGCGAATTGATCTCACTTACCCCCCGCCTGAATGCATCGAGTGCGGCATCTGAGTCGCCTTTCTGGAAGTAAGACCACCCCATGAAGTAATAGAAAGCCATCTCTTCCGGATTGTATTGCATGCCCGGTTTGCACAGATAGATGATCTTATCCCAATCTTTTTTATCCAAATACGAACGGATAAGTTGCATTCGGGCACCGGCATTGTCGGGAGAGATATCAAGAACATGCTGCAAAGCGCTGTCGACCATTGCCTGCGGCATCTTCTTCAACGTCATATAAGCAGCCTTTAAAGTTGCGATATCCGCATTGTGAACGTCGGCTGCCATTACCCTATCGAAAAGTTTCAGTATCTGTGTACTATCGCTAACGGTCTGATCCTCGTTATTTTTAATAACCTCCTGTAAAAGCAACATCTTAGTTTGAGAAGGAGTTTTCTTGCTCAACAGTATGGCATCACGCAACGTCTGTGCTTGTTCTTTAGTACCTACAGTGTTGTAATAATCGTAAAGCGATGTCTGTGCATACGAGTTATCGGGCTCTTCCTTCAAAGCACTTATAAATATCTTATAAGCCTCTTTCTCCCTTTTATTCTGCATGAGCCAATTACCAAGCATAATCCTATAGTTCAAATCATTAGGATGTGTGTCCGATAAGTTCTTCAAAGTCTTGTACGCCGCCTTGCTGTCACCCATCATTTCGTACACTCTCATCTTCGACAGGGTGATCTCCTCGCTGGTTCCTTCGGCCTGTTCGATCCGATTGATTGTATTCAACATATCCGAATAAGATTTCTTTTGTTGATACAATTGTACAAGGATATTGAGCACATCGGTACGTTCATGGTTCGCTGCATAAAGCCTCTCATAAGATAAAATGGCACGGTCGTAATCGCCCATACTGATATAATATTGAGCTACACGTTCCTGATAAGTCTCGTTAGTCGAGTCTAAAGCGGCGGCTCTCTCTATATTCTGCAGGGCAAGAGTATCTTTCTTCAGCTCGGTAAGATACATGGCAAGCATATAATATGCCTCGGCTGCAGTAGAATCAATCTCAAGACAATGGTTGAGAAGATCGTATGCGGCATCGAAATGACCGGCATTTTGTTGTCGCATAGCCTCAAGAAAGAAGTAATCGTAACGTTTCCTGTCATTCGGAGAAAGACGATTTACATCCGATTTTTTATCGGCATATCTGCCGTTCTCAAAAGCAAAAGAAGGAACAATCGCCATTGTTAACACAAATGCGACCGTAAAGAATGCAGTATATTTGGAAAAAATGTTCAACGTTATAATCGGGTTTTATTTCTATTTCACTCCTGTATGGCCGTAGCCACCGGCACCTCGTTCTGTCTCATCAAGTTCTTTTACTACTTCTAAGTCTGCTTGCTCATGGCGAGAAATAATCATTTGAGCGATACGTTCGCCATCGTTTATCACAAAATCATCCTGCGAAAAATTGATAAGCAGTACCATGATTTCACCACGATAATCGGCATCTATCGTCCCCGGAGTATTCAAAACGGTGATACCATGCTTAAGGGCAAGACCGCTACGAGGCCGCACTTGAGCCTCGAAACCTGCGGGAAGAGCCATGTAAAGGCCTGTCGGAATGAGCCTGCGCTCCATGGGCCGGAGAATTATCGGTGCTTCGATATTGGCACGCAGGTCCATTCCGGCACTCAGAGAGGTGGCATACTCCGGCAGCGGATGGTGCCCCTTGTTGATCAATTTTATTCTCACCATAATAAAATAAATATGGTGCAAAAATAACGAATTATCGGCATATAACTCAATTTTTACTATAGAAATGAAACTATTTATCTAAAATTACATTACTTTTGCGATATGAATTGGCAGTTACTTATATCGAATAAGCGCCTTGGACAGGAAATACGTCACGCTGAAAGGCACGATGATCGCTCCGAATTCAAACGGGATTACGACCGATTAATCTTCTCTGCGCCTTTCAGACGAATGCAAAACAAGACGCAGGTGTTCCCTCTTCCGGGCTCAGTCTTTGTACACAACCGCCTCACCCATAGCCTTGAGGTGGCCTCTGTGGGCATGTCTTTAGGCAATGATGTGGCCCAAAAACTGATAAAAACGAAATATCCGGAGTTAAAAAACACACGGTTCGAGGAGATCGGAACTATCGTCAGCGCAGCATGTTTGGCACACGACATGGGAAATCCCCCGTTCGGTCACAGCGGTGAAAAGGCCATCCAAACCTACTTTAGCGAGGGACGCGGCGCTTACCTCAAAGAGAAAGTGAGCGAAGACCTTTGGAACGACATCACTCATTTTGAAGGAAATGCCAACGCTTTCCGTCTTCTTACGCATCAATTCATAGGCAGAAGAACCGGTGGATTTGTCATGACGTACGCCACTCTTGCCAGTATAGTCAAATATCCCTTTGAATCCATACTTGCCGGAAGCCATGGAAAGTTCGGCTTCTTTGCCACAGAAAGAGACACATATCGCAAAATAGCCGATGAATTGGGCATAATTTGCAAGTCCAAACCTAACGAACCTTTGCGCTATGCCCGCCACCCGCTGGTCTTTTTGGTAGAAGCTGCCGACGATATATGCTACGAAATCATGGATATAGAAGACTCGCATAAGCTGAAAATTCTGTCGTTCCAAGAAACGGAGGACTTGCTTCTTGCTTTCTTCGACGACCAAACCAAGGAAGGTATCCTTAAGAGAATAAAGGAAGAGGGCGTAAGTGACGAAAATGAAAAGGTGGTATATATGCGTGCCTGTGTTATCGGAAAGCTCGAAAATGAATGCGTAAAAGTATTCGTAAACCACGAGAATGAAATTCTTAACGGCACCTTCGAAGACAGTCTAATCAAGCATATATCGCCGTTACAGCACGATGCCTACAAGCACTGCATCGAGGTCTCAAAACAAAAGATTTACCAAAGCAAACCGGTTCTCGATGTGGAATTAAGCGGTTACAAGATTATGGAAACGTTGATGGATACTCTTGTCGAGGCAGCTATAATGCCCGAAAGGTTTCACTCCAAACAGTTGATAAACCGCTTTAGCAGTCAATACGACATCAAAAGCAATGACTTAGAAACCCGCATAATGGCGGTTATAGACTACATAAGCGGCATGACAGACATCTATGCACTCGACATCTACCAAAAAATCAATGGCATTTCGTTGCCTATAGTGTAATTTGACAAGACGCTAAGAGCTCCCTCGGACGAAGTACATACCGGCTCGTCGATGAACTTACGGCACTATAATAACTCACCGAATAATGGGGGGGTATTGAAGATATTCCACCATTCCATCGACAATCTTACTTTCTTCAATCGCGATACGATTGCACATTGGCCAAAAACACCTCCTCTGGATGTACACATTATCATACATTCTTTTTTCTCCTTTCATATAGTGATAACGAAGGAAATCTTATAGAATACAGAATCAATATGATAAATATTGAAACAAAAAGAATGATAGTAATATTGCACAGACATGATTTCTATCGGCTTTATACCTACTCTTTAATTAGCATAAACATATTTTATATAGAAGATACAATTTAGATATATAAGGCGTATACCATTATAGTATGAAGAAAGAACAATATTTTCAGAATACTTGATATATGGAATTTTAATTATATTAATACCAAACTACCACATCTAAGAAATTTGTATTTAAATAACAACCTGATTTTTAAAAGAATAATGACAAAATGACAAACAATATACATTCTATGTTTTTCCATTTAAAAACGGTGTTATTTACTGCAATTCTCTTTATTTTATGTATATTTCCAAATACTAATTATTACTATATCTAAACTCTAAGTCGGAAATAGAAATTTCTTTTATATATCCATTTTGTATTAAATAAAAATGATCAAAATAATTAGAAAGATATTTCTGTTCATGGGAAATAACTATTATAAGTTTATGTTCTTTTATTTGTAAAAGAAATTCCATTGTTTTATTTTTCATTTTTGTATCCATTGCAGAGGTAGGTTCGTCCAATATATAGGCATAACTTTTCCTCAATAATAGACGTATTAAGGATACTAATTGTTTTTGTCCTCCAGATAATTTTATGCCACCTTCCCCTACAAAAGTATTGAAACCCTGTGGAAAATTATAGAAAAAATCACTTACTTTCATATCTTTACAAAAAGTAATAACTTCTTCTTGTTTTATATTACTATTACCTAATAACAGATTATCCATTAAAGTTCCGTTAAAGATAAAAGACTCTTGTGGTAATATTCCTATACATTCCCTCCATTTTTTCAATGAAATATCTCTTATATCAGTTTTATTATTGATTATAATTTCTCCGGAATTTGGAAAATAAAACTTTGCTAACAAACTACATAAAGTTGATTTACCACATCCATTATCACCCGTAATGTAATTTAAACTTCCTTTATAGAAAGTAATAGATATTTTTTTAAAAATGGCAGGTCCTCCCGGAAATGCAAATGAGACATTGGCAAAATGTATATTTTCAATTGAGAAGAGTTCATTTTTATTATTCTCTTTCTCTTTTTCTATTGATATAAATTCATACATACGTTCAAATGCAATTTTAGCTTCTTGTATCGGAATTGCATACATAGCAAGATTTATAGTAGACTGCATTGCATTTTCAATAAGCATCATTATGGCAAATAACATACCTATCTTCAATGTATCGTTTAGTATAAGTTTTACTCCAATTCCTATTAGAATAACGAATATGAAAGAATTGAGCGTCCCCATTTTTGCCGATAATTTTATCTGAACAGTATTCAATAATAAAATAGACTTTTGATAATTACTGAATAGTCGTTTGTTTAAAGAAGCAAAATGATCTTCTCCAGATAAAACCTTTATTGTATCTAAACCTGTTAAACTATGTATAAAATTAGTATTGTAGTTTGCCCTTTCCACCATTACGCTCCTTTGTCTCTTTACAATTTTCTTTTTATAAATTAAAAGGAGGAAAAAGAGAAGCGGTAAAATTACCAGCATAAGCCAACCTATTAATTTCGAATAATAGAATAAAGTAATTAATGCGACAATACTTATTAGCACATCACTGATAACATTATTAATAATTTCTTTTATAACAGACTGTATTCGTAATGTATCATTTAGCCGCGTGGTCATATCTCCAATACTTCTCGTGGCGTAAAATATTTTAGGAAGTTTCAGTAAATGATTATAGAATTTTTCTATGAGACGTTTGGAAAAATTTATTCCTTGCAAAGTTATAATGTATTGTCTTATAGAATCAAAAGCAACCCTAAATAAAAGAATAAATAGGAAAGTAGACAATCCAAGTATGGCAAAAGAAAAATCAGATTTTGGAATAATATCATCTATTAGCTTTTGTGAAAATACAGCAACGGCAATACTCAGTGTAGAGATAAGAAATCCTAATAGTACCGCAATAGAAATAAAGCTAAAATCGTCTTTAAGTAAATTATAAAAGAAAATCAGTGGACGATTATTTAAATTTGTATTAAATATGTATGTAGTACCTTTATTAACATCTAAACATGTATGTGTTTTCCATATTTTTTCTAAATCAGAGCAAGAATAGCGGTCGACTCCTATCGCTGGGTCTGCTATAATAAATTTATTTCCATCATAACCGAAAAAGACGACAAAGTGTTCAACTGAATGAATATTTACATGTAGTATTGTTGGATTTCTTTTCTTTTTTAATATTTCTATATCTATCTGTTGTCCTTCTACATCAAATCCAAATTCTTGTGCAGCCTGATATATACCGAGTAAAGTTGTACCATAGATACTAGTACCACAACGCCTTCTAATATGATCTATACTACAATATCCTCCAAAATATCTTACAATCATCAAAAGACACGCGGCCCCACAGTCTGTTTCATCCTGTTGACGAACAAATATCTTTTTAATTTGATGTATTTCCATTTTTTAATAAATAGTTGCTTAATATTCATTAATCTACCTGTAAGTCTTTGAATAAATCTTCTTTCATTATTGAAAATAAGGCATGTAGGTTGCTTGATTATATCAAATTGAATGTAGAAATCAAGCTTTTCATCTGCAATGAATCTGAACTCAGAAATATTAAGTTGATATTTGTCAGAAAACTTATATAATTCTTTTTCCGATACATCTGAAAAGATAAATACATGGTATCGGTTTATAATTTTTTCCTTATTCAAACTTAAAAATGCCATTTCTTTTTGACATTCTTCACATTCTGGATTTACGAATAATAACAAATAGTCTTTTATGTTATCGTCGATTTTATATGAAAGGCATATTCTTTTTAGAATTTCGGACATTTTACGCTCTTCCGTTTTTTTACTTTTTACCAACATCATTCCTATAATAAAAATAGAAATAGATAATACGGTAAGAATTATAATTGCATACTTTTTTTCCATTTTATTTTTGAATAAAAAGGAGGGCCGTGTATAACAGCCCTCCTATTAATCCTTAACAAGGTTCTGTCTGCAATGATTGGTGGAACTTAATCCAGAGGAAATAGAACTCTCTCTCAACGTATCGTGAGCCTTCAAAACAAGGTCCACGCCTAACTTTTGTACCAATAAACTTGCCACCACTGATACGTGACATCTCTTCAAAGCTTAATTTTTTCATAATAGTTGATTTTTATTAAATATTGCTACCACTATGGTAGGTTTCATTCACTAATAATTACTCCAAGTTTTGCATTCAAAATTTTCCCTTTTAAATAAGTATTTCTAATATGTAGAATACCTTTATCTTGACATTCTGGTGTCCATTTCCAATTATTACTTTTCCACAATATCCATGTATTGTCCTTATTCGAAGAAGCTGTTGTACGAATATGTGGATCAAGTAGGTCTTTATCGTTCATTTTATAGGGATAAATCCATTCTATAATAACAAATAAGCCCTCCTTTGGAAAGATGATAGGATAGTCTAACTTTATTATCTTTTTTCCCGTCTTCTTTTTACCATTGTAAATCTTTCCACCACCAATAAGTGAGATGTTGCCGGGCATAATGCCTTGTGCTGTGTCTGGCTTGCGTAAGTCAAATCTCACTTCTCCGGTATAGACATTTCCTCCCTTTAATTTCATTTTATCGTCATAAACAATATCTGCCGTTATAGCCTGTATATACTCGTTCTTATTCTTATTGGCATCTGCAGGAATATAAACAGCCATCATAAAGCCATTTTTTCCTCCATGGCTATGCAGGCTTTTACCATTCGTATAACCTAATTCCTTAGTTTTTATCTTTTTATTCTTGGCACTAATAGTTATGTTTCCTAACTTATGTGCATATTGTGTTAAGTACACTTTGTTGCCTTTGAGTTGCTTTATGTATATGATAGTATCCTTATAGCAAATATGCGAGCACTTTAAAAATGCTATTCCGTTTGGTATCCCTAATTTCCCATTTTCATCAGAATAATATCTATCTCCATTTGGTAACTCTATAGTAACATAAGAAACAGGCGACTTTGTATCTTTATCCAATAGATAAAGATATTGTGAATGCATCTGCATAATCCATAACAAACTTAAAAAAAGCACTAAAAATCTATTTTTCATACGCTTTAAAATAAAGAATAGATATAAATAAGACCTCCTCCTAATAGGATTATTCCCTGAATAAGTGTCGATAAAAATATAGATTTCATCCAAGTTAGGTTTAATATATAGTGGATAAGTAAAATCAAGACTATCAAAAAAATTAATTCTGTTATATTACCTTTTGCAACGAAATACCATGCCCACTCCGGTATTTTACGATAGCCAGTCAATGCCAGTAATGACTGGTATGTATATACATCATTAACATTTGTTGCATCAAAAGACAAGAAATGTAACCATTTTAATATTACAGTAATAAAATAATTCACGGCATACACAGATTGAGCTAGTAATCCGATTTTCAAACATACAAGATATTTTTGTGGTCTATTAAGAACTACTAATAGAATATATAATAAAATAGAAATAACGCCCGCCAATAATATAACATATATAGGAACATAGACAAAATTCAGCCAATCGTTAGAACGTTCACTTTCAATGAGAGATAAAAGTTGCTCCTTTGAGTCCGTATAATAGTTTGAAAGGTAAAAATTATCGGTAAAAATTTTAGATAATTCAATATATAATGATATAAAATACAAGCACACAGATGACATGAAAGGCCAAAACAGTTCTTTCCACTCTTTGTTTTGTTGGATAAACAACTTAGTTCCCATATTGGTAGATTTGTTGCGAATATTATAGAAAAAAGAATAATACTGCCAATTTTTAAAGCCTTTTTTATCGGAAAATTATATATATTTAATAAAAACATTATGCGATATCCATATAGATATTTACTAAATTACCGAAGAAATCCCGTTGTTTAAAGAATATCTTTATTCTCTAAATATGAATAAGCAATGACTTGGAAACCCGCATAATGGCGGTTATAGACTACATAAGTGGCATGACAGATATCTACGCACTCGACATCTACCAAAAAATCAATGGCATTTCGTTGCCTATAGTGTAATTTGACAAGACGCCAAGAGCTCCCTCGGACGAAGTACATACCGGCTCGTCGATGAACTTACGGCATTGTAATAGGTAACTGCATAATGGGTTTTATTGAAGATATTCCGCCATTCCATCGACAATCTTACTTTCTTCAATCTCCATACAACCGACACATCGGCCAACATAGTGTTTATATTATTACTCTCTTGCAGCTCGTTATAATAATGAACTGCCGACAAACTAATATCGATATTCGACAAAGTTTTCGTAAGTACAATGCTTTGACGACAATTTAAAAGTGCAGACATATCGGCATTATCTATTTGAGAACGGCTCCATGTAAAGCTACCCGAATAACTCAATGCACACCATTTTGGTGAAAACTCCATATCGGGTTGCAGGCTTACAACATGGGAATAATAACGCAATAAAGCCCTCGAAGACGATTGGTTCCCACTGCTATAATCGTAAGACACACCTAATTTCATTTTCGCATGTAATCTGAAGAACCCTTTGGATATAACGCCTTTTGCGCTAAATGTAGAAAACCGGTTGTTCAATCGGTACATATTATACCGATAGAAGCCGTTCCGTATTTGCAAATCGGTCAAGGTATTGCACCAAGAGCGTGATGCCGACACACTTACATTACCAAAAAGTTCATGCACAGGACGCTTGTAATAGTAGGCAACATAAGAACCTAATTGGCGCATTTGAGGAACAAAACCCTCGTTTCCGTATGTTGTACGGTAGTCGGACCGGTATTCCGATAAGGCAAAATTGCCCGTTTCATCGATATTTTCATTATAATATGCAGAAATAAACCACTCACCATGATACCCTTTCTTAACATTCAAAGAAAGGTGGGGACGGAAAAGAAAGGCGGAATAGCGCTGCCATGTCAAACTTTCATACGCCATACGCGACTGCAAAGACACTGTAACGTTTTCCCTACGATACTGCCACAAGGGCGTAAAATAAACTGCATATCGGGGATAATTGGCCACTACGAAAAGGTTCTCTGCCGCAAATCCCGCCATATATCGGTGGGTAATAAAGCGATGCCTGAATAACCAAGCGACATTATTATCCGTATGCCACAAGTTCGTATTAAATTTCTGTGAGAAATCATCAATAAAAAGACGCGAAACAGAATGATGATAATCCAAAACCGATTGTATGGAAAGAGAGGTTTTTTCGCCAACAATCATGCGGTAAAGCCGATTAGATACGTTGATCGACGGTACTTTCATGTGTTGCTGCAACATACCGTTTACGATACTTTGCAGCCATGATAACGCATCCGACTTATTCATATTCGCCTGAAAAATATCGTTCCCATAAACCTTATCCGTATTCACTTTATATTCCAACTCTACATTCAAACGGTCTGTTTTTAGCAATAAATCCTCCATTTCATCGGTTTTTACCGGAGATGCACCTTCTAAATAATAGTTGGAAAAGTCCGTTGTTGTCTGCCTTACAACTTCGCGATAATATCCTGAAGAGATACGCCATTCAGTCCCATTCCTTACTTTCGAAGTTCTATTTATTTGGTATTTCTGTGAAGTGTTGAACCGAACACGCCCCGCATCTATCGGGGCCATGAGCGTTGGAACGGCCAACCACTGTGGCAAATCGGCAGACGCAACTTCGATATTCGATGCAGCCAACAGTCGTGCAGGTGCAAAAATATCAGCTCCGGTACGGTCGTAAACAAGGTTATACATCATCTGTTTTTTCTTTCCGATCTGCAAAATATTAGCTTCGCCGCCCATTCCGGTGGGTTCTCCTATACAAAGATAAGGCTTCAAGGTAGGCAAAAATTTGTTTCGAGCAGACTCTCTAAGTCCGATATTCAGGGCAATATCGTTTGTAAGAACCTTTCCCTGCAATGCTTTAATGGGCTGATCATGCTCGATGAATTGGGCTTTTTCTACATCTTTTCCTCGTAATGCATCGCTTATCTGATTATATCGTCCGCCCGAAAGGTCCAGTCCTTCAACGGTAAACCTACTGATTGTCTTTCCATTATAGCTGATCTGTCCCTCTTTATTTACCTCTACACCAGGCAATTTCTTCAAAACGTCTTTCAAAGAGTTATCACGTGCATCGGCAAAGCGCGTCAAGTCGTATGTAATCGTATCCTGAAGACCAGTTATACGCCCGGCATTCACCTGCACTTCTTTCAATGAGAAAGTCTCTTGTGCCAACTTTATTTTTATCCCATCCTTAGTCCCTGCAATCGCCATTCGCTTTTTCTTATAGCCGAGGAACGATGCCTGAAGCGTATCATCAGGCAGCAATATCTGCACCGGCAATCTAAAATTCCCCATTTCACCGGAACAGGTAAAAGAAACAGGCCTACGATTTCGATACAATACAATCGTTACACCTACCAGCGGTTCGTACCTAAGAGAGTCTTCAACCGTACCGTAAATTTCCGCTTGCCCATACATAGAGCCTACTTGCATAAAGGTAAAAAATAAAACAAGCAGTCGTTTCATCTTTCCAACAGATTATAAGGTTGATCCTTAGGATTAGGCAATGGATTGCCATTCCCGTCGGTTATGGTTACCTTCACATTAGGTTTTGTAGTAATATACCCGATGGGATCGGCATAATAACGTCTGCAAGTCTTCAAGAAATCGGCCCTTCCGATACGCTCATATCCGTTACCTATGTAAACAAGATTACGCTTCGTTACGTTTTGTTGCATGCCGATTGCCTCAAAAACGAACTGTCCTTCGCTATCAGAAGCTTTCAATATCATTCCCGGAAGGCCTTTCAATTTCCACGGCCCCTCATCTAAAGGAATATCGTCTGTATACCATGCTCTCCATCTTCGCCCACAGTAATCTGTTGTTGCCTTACGACAAGTATAGCCAAGCAATACGATAACGCTGTCTTCTTCAATATTCCAATGCGGGAAAACCACCTTTTCGGCATACGAAAACTTATCCATTCCTAGCTCATCGAGATACACATATTCGCCTTGCTCAGGGCAGTTACGGTACAATTGCCATACCACTTTCCCGTTTCCGAGGAAATTGTTCTCGCCTTGTTTCTTGCGTTCGGCATTGATAGAGTCGGTCTGGAACTGCGATAAACTCCAAAAACGCGACCTTTGATCGCCCACTTCGAGCAACATTTTGTCGTCTTTAAAGAAATAAGGACGGTGGTTCACATCCTCTACATAGCGGTAATTGTAAGTGAACATGAACGCTATTTTACCGCAATTCATACCCTGTTCGGGTTCTTTTATGGAACGGAAAGTAAACTGAGCGCGCATAGTAAGCGCCATACACATTAACAACACAATGAGAAAAGATTTCTTCATATCGAATTAGTTTATATGTTTATTATTGTTACAAAGATAGCCTATCGGCATTATGCGGTACTTATAAAGCTATTACACAAATATTCTAACAGCCATAATTCTATATTACTATTTTATTATTAACCTGCCGGGACATCGAAAAATAATTACCTTTGCGTTTAAATATGCTACATCTGTACAAAAAAGATACATCATCATGGATAAACGAATTAAAACAGTATGGGCGCTAAGCATACTCACCATGCTGTTTATCACATGCGGACAAGCATATTGGCTTTACAGTCAATATCAATTAAGCTATGCTGACAAACTGAACAGTCTGTACAAAGACTGCGAAGACATTATAGAACAAGAACAAAAAATACGGCAGGATGGAAGCTACAAACATCATCAAAAGCCGGCGAAAACGGACGTTAGAAAGCTTACAAAAAAATACGGGAAAAGGGTTGATAGCCTGATACGCATTTCGAATACGATAAAAATAAGCACCGACTCCAATACAATGAAAGGAACTGCACGATGTACTTTCAAGTTTGTGGAAACCGGTATGAGAAAACCGCGTATTATCGATATCCCCGGATTACGGCCCGAAGACGGAGTTACAATTGCCAACCTATATAACATAAGCAAATATAAATCGTTCCAAGCACATATCATAGATTCGTTGTTTAAAATAAAAGGATATGATGGAATCAATGATTTTAAGGTAATTAAAAGTAAGCACTTTTACAAAAATCCATATTATTTGGTTGCGGGAGGCCAGCAAAAAACAGTCCTTGTAAGCTATTCCTCTAACCCTATAAAGTATGAAAATATTGAGTTCAGAGTTACCGTTCCAATCAATTCCATTATCAAAAGTATGGCCTCACAACTGGCACTGAGCATTCTTTTCATATTCATTCTCGCTTTCTGTTTGGTATATCAAATCAAGACGATCATGATACAACAGCGCATCGACAAGATACGTCGTCAGTTCATGAAAAATATGATATTCGAAATGAAACAACCGTTACCGGAAGATGAGAGAACGAACAACGCGGTATACATCGGTAACATAACTTTCTTTTATTCGCAAAACGAGCTGCTTCATGGGCATGAAACGGTGATCATCACCAGCCGACAAGCGGAAATACTGCGCATGCTTGTCGATAATGCCAACAACATGGTGGCTCGAAAGAGTATATTGGAAGAGGTCTGGGGAGACGACTCTTATTCAAATTCCTTGGCACTCAACGTGCAGATTACCTACCTTCGCAGGGCCCTGAAAAGCGATACGTCGGTCATCATCGAAACGGTTATCGGGAAAGGATATATCCTGAAAGCAAACATACAAAAAGGCGTATCTTAAAGACACGCCTTTTATTGATGGAACAAACTATTTTTTCAATAGCTTAAATCTTCCGTCTTTTTTATATAAGAAGGGATACGTTCGAAGATTGCCTTGATACGCTTCGTATCGAACTTCGGCGTTCTGTCATAATAATAGATGCCGTTCTTCTCCTGTTCCACGTCTGTAAGCTGTGTATAGCAGAAACCTGTAACGTGCTTGCTTGCTTTCAATGCGTCCACTTCATCCTGCAATATCTTGTAAAATTCCTCCATGTTATCGATATTGCCACCATATCCCCACGAGCTGTTGCGCTCCGATTCTTTGATCCAAGGAAGCCCGCCGAACTCATCTACCATATAGGGCTGTCCCTCATAGTTCGCAAGGAAATGCCTGTCGCGTATATTGCGATAAGGCTCTTTACCATGCTCGAATGTGAGCTGTTCCATCAGTTTATGCGGATCGCGCTCATAGTTATGCACGCTCCATATATCGGTTTTCACGTGCGAATCGCCGCTTGCGTCGTTCACAGGTCGTGTGCCGTCTATCGCTTTAGTAATATTGTACACATCGTTCATCATACGTACATATACGCCAGAAGCGTTTGCGTCCCACGTTTCATTGACAGGTGTCCAAGTTACAAGTGATGGGTGATTGCGATCGCGCACCACTATATCGGCCCATTCCGATATGAAATTGCGCACTGCCTCCTCATTATTCACATTCAATCCCCAGCTTGCAGACTCGCCCCATGTTAGGTATCCCAGCTTATCAGCCCAATAGTAATAGCGCTCTTCGAACACCTTCTGGTGCAAACGTGCCCCATTAAAGCCGACAGCCTTAGCAAGTTCTATGTCTTTTCTTAATGCCTCGTCGGTCGGGGCAGTCCAAATACCGTCGGGATAATAGCCCTGATCGAGAACAAGACGCTGGTAATAAGGCTTATTGTTCAGATAAAAATAACCGTTGGCAACATGAACTTTGCGCATTCCGGCATAAGATTTCACCTCGTCGATGGCCTTCCCGCCCTTCATTACCTTATATGTAATATCGTAAAGGAATGGAGATTCCGGACTCCAAAGCTTCATATTCTTCACCGGAAGCACCACCACACCGTTATTGCTGCAGGGAACCGAAGCACTTGCAACGGCTTTCTTTCCGTCGTAGAGTGTTACGACGAGCTTGTTACCTGCATTTTCTTGATAGAACAGAGGATGGATAACGAGCTGCTTCTGATCTATGTCAGGCACGGCATAAACCGATTTAAGGCCCTCAGGAGTTACGGCTTCCATCCATACAGTCTGCCAAATACCCGTCACACGGGTGTACATACAGCCGTTAGAGTTAAGTTCTTTGGCTTGTTTACCGCCTGTCTGTTTGCCGTCTCTCAAGTTATCGTTCACACAAACCACAAGGTTATGCGACTTACCCGGTACTACGAACTTAGTTATATCGCAACTGAACGACGAACCGCTACCGTAATGAGTCCCCACGTCTTTACCGTCTATGTAAATATGAGCCTCATAATCAACGGCACCGAAGTTAAGCATAATACTCTTATTTCTCCATCCGGCAGGGATATCCAGCTTGCGTTGATACCATATCGTATTGATGAAATCGGTATTTTTCACCCCCGAAAGGGAGCTCTCCGGACAGAATGGCACTGTTATGCTGCCATCGAAACCGGCCGCGTTCGGCCATCCTTTCTCCTTTCCGGTACGCCCGAAATCGAACGAATACGACCACTTTCCGTTCAAGTTTACCCATTCAGCACGCTCAAACTGCGGACGCGGATACTCTTCACGCGGTGTCTGTGCATTTAAATACTGGGCAAAAGCCAATGATAAACACACAGATAACAAAGATAATTTTACTTTTTCCATATAATTCTTATGTTGGTTATTAGTTTAATAGTCTATATGTTTCAAGCGGAAAGCGGCGTTCCGTTCCCCCCATTTGCAATCTGCAGCACCGCAAGTGCTTACTTTTCCTTGTAGATTACATTATTTACACCGCTGGTGATATGCAGTGCTTCGGGGTGTTCATCTATAAAACTGTCTATATGCCGCACCCGTTTTTCTTCGAGAATTTCATCTACTGCTATCAATATACCCGTCTCTTCTACATCTCCGAAACCATAGTTGATGGCGGTACCGAAGAGTTTCATCGTCGGACTAAGGCCCATATAAGCGTTTACAAGGGGCGGTATATTGTAGCCCAACTTCCTTATTTCGGCATTCAATATACGGTAATCTTCCTTAAAATCGTCCTTACAAAAAAGCTCTTCCAACTCTTTAGGATCGGCATCTATTACTAACGGTTTCATCGGAACTATCAGATTGTCCTTATCATCGAAGTGTTTCTTGAGAAAATACAGTATCATATCGCGCCCCCGACGGATATACGACGGATACATAGTTACCTTTCCGAAGAAATATTTGATATCGGGATTGATCACAGTCAGTGCTCCCAAGCCGTCCCAAAGGTTATCCAAAGCAAATATGCTTTTACTGTTCTTGCGCACGTTCTGGTATTCGAGCGAAACAAACGAACGGCCTAACTCCGCTGTATAGGGCATATACTCCTTTAAGAACTTGTTAGAAAAATGAAACATGTGGCTCGTAGCGAGCATAGGCTGCCCTTTCTCGTCGAGTTTCCAGTCGCTTCCGAGCATATAGCGATACCCCCCGATAATCTCTTTTGCCTCGGGATTCCACACGATAAGCTGCTTATAGCAATTATCGCCTGCATCGAATTCGTCGATATCCATGGCCTTTCCTGTTCCTCCACCGGCATTCCGGAAAGCAATTTCGCGCAATCTACCGATCTCTTTCATTACGTTTGGAGAGTCATTACCCGTAATAATATAAATCTCGTTATGACTTTTGTTCGTCATACGCAATTGCTTTTCCGGAGTCAGCTCACTCTTAAGCAACTCCTTATTTATCGGTTGAATAATCTCTTGTTCCATTCTTAATCTGAAAATTTATCAGATGAAATTCGACTGATTACGGGACTGAATTTCACTGAAACCGTATATTCTCTCAATTATTTGTTTACTTTACTTTTCATCGAAACACCTTCGGAAACTACAGTTTATACACCTCGTCTTCGACAAATTTCGCCCATTCCATCGATGTTTTACTCTTGTCGAACGTTTGCCACGGTATTGGTTTACCGATAGACACCCTGAATGTCTTGTGTACATTTCGATACATCTCGTCTACAAGGAAGATCATCGCCAAATTGAACTTTAGGTTAAGCGCCTTGCACATGTTGGCAATACGGTAAAACCTATCGGAGTTCTGCCCTCCGAAATGGATGGGAACCACATCACGCCGAAACTCTACGCTTTTCGTTATAAAGGTTTTCTTCCAAGGTATATCGTGTATTTCGCCATTGATTTTACGGCTACACAAGCCTGCAGGGAACATCAACATGTGATTATTGCTCCGAAAACCGGCCTCAACCATAGCGGGAAAGTCGCGTCCTTGCTTGCCCGTCTTGTTAATAGGGATACAAACAGGAGCCAAACCCGGCAGGTTCATCAGCAGATCATTGACCAAATAGCGAAACCGGCCATCATAACGACGCCCGATAATCGAACCGAGCGCCACCCCGTCTGCACCTCCCAAAGGATGGTTGGAAACAAAAGTATAGAGCTTGCCATCATCCTTTGCGGGAAGATTTTCCATGCCCTCCACCTGTAAGGTCATATCCAAATAGCGCACACATTCCTCAAGCCATTCCGTTCCGGTCTTGTTACGAGACTCCCAAAGATACAGGTTAACCTCGTCTTCATGTATGATTTTCTTCAGCCAAGATATAAGAAAACGGAGCACGAAACGCGCCTTATTCCCCATCTTGCTTTGCAATATTTTATCTATATCGATCGTTTTCTCTTCTCTACCAATCATGGTTGATATAATACTAACAGTATGCAAAAATAACATAACTTTTTGGAAACGGCTACGTTTTTATAAAAAAATGTTCAAAAATGAATAAAATAAAGATGCATTTGGCATATTTTCCGGACCATAGATAACGATTTGGCTACCGACAAGCAATACTGACAGTGGCTTTTACAGAATAGCTTTATTACGCAAGTTGCGCTCTTCATCGGAAACAGGCACGACATATAACAGAGATAGATATGGCATCTATCGCCAACAGACAGTACAAATATAATGCTCAGATGGTATATATAGTTCAAAAACAGGCCATTTCATCGGTAATTTTACAATATTTCCAACGGCCATAAGGCAACTTTCTTTGGCCATTTCTGCTATACTTTGCACCACTTTTATCCTGCTCTTTGCACCTCCAGAAAATACTTGCGTCTCCTCTATTCGGAACTCCTGTTTATAGGTTAAAAATAACAAAAAAGAGATACATAGCGCATTTTTGTGGAGAAAAGTGGGGGAATGTGGAGAAAATTATGTAATTTTGGCATCAATAACATTATTAAAGATGTACGTATGAGATTTCTCGGACACATAGAAGCCAAGGCAGATACGAAAGGAAGAGTATTCCTTCCGGCGGCTTTCCGCAAGGTTCTACAAGCATCGGGCGAAGAAAGTCTTGTTATGAGAAAGGATGTATTCCAGCCCTGTTTGGTCATCTATCCCGAAAATGTATGGAATGTACAGATGGATAACCTACGCTCTCGCCTTTCAAGATGGAACGCCGACCACCAGCAGATATTCCGCCAATTCGTTTCAGATGTAGAATTGCTCACTTTAGACGGTAACGGGCGCTTTCTTATACCCAAGCGTTATATGAAGATGGCGCACATCTCGCAAGCAATCAAACTGATAGGTATGGGCGATACCATCGAAATATGGAGTAACGACAAGGGCGACGAACCCTTTATGGAACCCGATGTGTTCGGTAAAGCCCTACAGGATATCATGAACACACCGAGCAGCGATATCCCCAACAAGACCGAATGCCGATGATAAAAGTTATAGATACCTACCACATACCCGTACTTTTGAAAGAGAGTATTGACGGTCTGAACATACAACCCGAAGGCGTTTACGTAGACGTAACATTCGGTGGCGGCGGACATTCGCGCGAGATATTACGCAGATTAGGTAAAAACGGACGGCTATATAGCTTCGATCAAGATGCCGATGCAGAACAAAATATAGTGGCCGACAGTCGTTTTACGTTTGTAAGAAGCAACTTCCGTTACCTGAAAAACTGGATGCGTTACTACAAAATAGACCATATAGACGGGTTACTTGCCGATTTAGGAGTGTCAAGTCATCACTTCGACGACGAAAGCCGTGGGTTCTCGTTCCGTTTCAATGCCCCTTTAGACATGCGAATGAATAAACGTGCCGGCACCACAGCTGCCGATATCGTGAACAAATACGACGAAGAAACGCTTGCAAACGTATTCTATCTTTACGGTGAACTGAAAAACTCGCGCCGCATTGCAGCCGCTATCGTAAAAGCAAGAGCCACGTATGAAATAGGTACCACCCGCGCATTTATCGATGCCATAGAGCCTCTATTCAAACGAGAACGCGAAAAAAAAGACATGGCAAAGCTGTTTCAGGCTCTCAGAATAGAGGTAAATCACGAGATGAGGGCACTTAAAGAAATGCTGGAAGGCGCATCCAAATGCCTCGGAACGGGTGGCAGGCTGTCTATCATTACTTATCATTCGCTCGAAGACCGTATGGTAAAGAACATGATGAGGACAGGTAACGTTGAAGGAAAACTGCATCAAGACTTCTATGGGCACATAGAAACACCGTTCGTTCTTATTAACAGCAAGGTTATCACTCCTTCTCACGAGGAACAGGAACAAAATCCACGAAGCCGAAGTGCCAAACTTAGAATTGCCGAAAAGAAATGAGTAAAGATAAAGATATAGAAAACAACCGGCCCAAACTAACCATCGAGAATGCTCCGGATGCCGAAAGAACCGAGCAAGAGGCAGAAACTACGGAACAAAGAAAGCCCGAAGAAGAGGCGCCGACACTAAAAGAAATCATCAGAGAACAGGCCACTGAAGACGAACTTCCGCTGTCGAAGAACTTCACTTTGCGCAAGATATTGGGCGGAGATATACTGACTACCTCTACCATACGCCGCCAAATATGGGTGTTCATGCTGATTACATTCTTTATGATTGTTTATATTTCGAACCGTTACAGCTGTCAGCAAGACCTGATAGAGATAGACAATCTGCAGAAAGAACTGCAAGATGCCAAATATAGAGCTTTGTCGAGTAATAGTCAACTGACGGAAAAAAGCCGCGAAAGCCATGTACTTGAATTGCTCAAAAGCAACAAAGACAGTGTACTTAAAATAGCCAATCAGCCGCCATACATCATAAACGTACCTGATAAATGAGCAAGTTCGATCATAAAAAAATAATGCCTCGCTACAGTGCCATCGCCATTATGATGACGCTGATTGCCGTTGCCGTGGTAGTAAAAGCTGCTTATGTGATGACTGCCAAGCGCTCTTACTGGCTGCAGGTGGCCAATCGCGTGAAGAAAGACAGTGTGAGCGTGAAACCTACACGAGGCAATATTCTGAGCTGCGACGGGCAGCTAATGGCAAGCTCTTTACCTGAATTCAAGATGTTTATGGACTTTCAAGCCTTACATAACGCCGAGAACGATTCGCTATGGAGTACGAAAATAGACTCTATATGCCTATGCTTGCACCAGATTTTCCCTGATAGGTCGGTATCGGCTTTCAAGTCTAAACTCGAAGAAGGGCACCGCAAGATGAGCCGTCATTGGGCTATATGGGATAAACGCGTAGATTATAACACCTATACGGAGGTTAAAAAACTGCCCGTTTTTAACTTGGCACCTTATAAAAGCGGCTTCCATGTGGAAGAATATAATGCTCGCCAACGCCCATACGGCTCACTGGCAGGGCGCACGGTAGGCGAGATGTTCGGTGCAAAAGATACGGCACGTTGCGGTCTTGAGCTGTCATACGATTCCATACTGCGCGGAAAGAACGGCATCGTACACCGTCGCAAAACGCTCAACAAGTACCTTAACATCATGGATACACCACCTATCGACGGTGCTGATATAGTAACAACCATCGACGTGAGCATGCAAGATCTTGCGGAACGTTCACTTCTTAACGAACTTAGAGAGATCAACGGAAATGTCGGCGTGGCCATTGTAATGGAAGTATCTACGGGCGATGTAAAAGCTATCGTCAACATGGAAAAGTGCTTAGATGGCGAATATCGCGAAATAAAGAACCATGCTATCAGCGATTTGCTTGAACCCGGATCGGTTTTCAAAACCGCTTCGATCATGGTGGCTTTAGATGATGGTGTAGTCGATACCACCTATCGTGTGGAGACAGGCAGCGGAGTATGGCCGATGTACGGCAGAGACATGAAAGATCATAATTGGAGACGTGGCGGATACGGACTGCTTACGCTGCCACAAACACTGATGTATAGTTCGAATGTAGGTATAAGCCGCATCATAGACGACCACTATCGAAACGATCCGGAAAGGTTCGTTCGTGGCATTTACCGTACCGGTCTTGCCGACAATCTGCGTATTCCGTTGGTAGGATCTTCCCCTGCTCACATACGTATGCCTAAGAAGAATGCACGAGGACAATACGTAAATTGGAGCAAAACCGCCCTGCCTTGGATGAGTATAGGGTATGAAACACAGGTTCCGCCGCTATCTACACTTACTTTCTACAATGCCATTGCCAATAACGGACGAATGATGCGCCCGCGCTTTGTAAAAGAAGTAATAAAAAACGGAGAGGTGATTATGAATTTTCCTCCGCAGGTAATGCGCGCTCACATCTGTAAAGATAAGACCGTACACGAAATGCAAACCATCTTAGAACATGTGGTTAGTCAGGGATTGGGCAAGAAAGCAGGCTCTCCATCATTCAAGGTTGCCGGAAAAACAGGTACGGCACAAATATCACAGGGGGTTGGCGGATACAAAATAGGACAGACGAATTACCTTCTCAGCTTTGCCGGTTTTTTCCCTGCAAACGCTCCCCGTTACAGTTGCATCGTATGTATACAGAAATCAGGACTCCCAGCTTCGGGAGGTGGAATGAGCGGTGTAGTATTTCATCATATTGCTGAAGGTATCATGGCACAAGACTTGAAACTCGATGTGAAAGATGCTCGCGACTCATCATCGATACTCGTTCCGGAAGTAAAAAACGGCAATATACTTGCAGCAGACTATGTTCTCAACCACTTAGGCATTAACTCCAATGCCGACTGGAACGGTTCGTATGCCGACGGTAATCCTGTTTGGGGACGGGTAGAAAGGCGCAACAACAAAACATTATTGCTAAAACGCAGCAAGAACTATGGTAGCAGATATGTGCCGAATGTTATCGGTATGGGAGCAAGAGATGCCGTTTTTATGCTTGAGAGTCATAAACTGAAAGTGAGAATCACGGGAAGAGGCAAGGTTGTAAAGCAAAGTCTCGAGCCCGGGCATAGGATAATAAGAGGCGAAAAGTGCCAAATTATATTGGAATAATAAAACAACAAAGAATATGAAACTAAATGAGTTGTTGAAAAATATCAAACCTGTTGCCGTTATCGGCGAACAGAGTATTGACATAAAAGGAGTGAATATCGATTCCCGAAAGATAGCAGAAGGACATCTTTTCATTGCCATGAAAGGAACGCAGGTAGACGGTCATCGGTTCATACCGAAAGCCATCGAACAGGGCGCCAAAGCCATATTATGCGAAGATATGCCCGAAATGAAGGTTGAAGGCGTAACATATGTTAAAGTAGAATCTACAGAAGATGCCGCCGGCAAGGTGGCAACTCTCTTTTACGGTGATCCTTCTAAGAAACTTAAACTCGTAGGGGTAACGGGAACTAACGGTAAAACGACGGTCGCCACCTTATTATATAATATGTTTCGAAAGATGGGATATAAGTGCGGATTGCTATCTACAGTATGTAATTATATAGAAGATGAAGCCATACCTGCCGATCATACCACCCCTGACCCCATAGAATTGAACGAGCTGCTCGGCAGGATGGTCAACACAGGTTGTGAGTATGCATTCATGGAATGCTCTTCACATGCCATTGCACAGAAACGTATTAGCGGCTTGAAATTTACAGGTGGCTTATTTACCAACCTCACCCGTGACCACTTGGACTACCACAAAACGTTCGAAAACTATCGTAATGCCAAGAAAGCATTCTTCGATGAATTGCCTAAAGGGGCCTTTGCAATCACGAATGCCGATGATAAGAACGGTATGATAATGGTACAGAATACCAAGGCCACCGTTAAAACATATTCCACAAGAAGTGCTGCCGATTTCAAAGCACGTATATTGGAATGCCATTTCGAAGGTATGTATTTGGACATAGACGGCCATGAAGTAGGAGTACAGTTTATAGGCAAGTTCAATGTAAGTAACTTGCTCACCGTATATGGTGCCGCCCGAATGCTCGGAAAACAGCCTGAAGATATCCTTCTTGTAATGAGTACGCTGCACAGTGTAAGCGGTAGACTTGAACCGATACATAGTCCTGAAGGCTATACAGCAATCGTTGATTATGCTCATACGCCGGATGCACTTGAGAATGTGCTTAAAGCTATCCACGAAGTATTGAACGGTAAGGGGAAGCTAATCACTGTATGTGGGGCCGGTGGAAATAGGGATAAAGGCAAACGCCCGCTGATGGCACAGGAAGCGGTTAAACAAAGTGATAAGGTCATTATAACCAGCGATAACCCTCGTTTTGAAGAACCACAAGACATAATTAACGATATGCTCGATGGCTTAAACGCACAACAACTCAAGAAAGTTATCAGCATCGTAGACCGTAAAGAGGCCATCCGCACGGCATGTATGATGGCCCAAAAAGGCGATGTAATACTCGTTGCCGGAAAAGGGCACGAAACCTATCAGGAAATCAAAGGGGTAAAATACCACTTTGATGATAAGGAAATATTAAACAACATTTTCGGTAATTAAAAATATACAGGCATGTTATACTATCTTTTCAGGTTCTTGGAGCAGTATGGTATCAGCGGTTCTCACCTATGGGGGTACATTTCTTTCCGCGCATTACTGGCACTGATCTTGGCTCTTACCATATCTGCGTGGTTCGGAGAGCACTTTATAAAATATCTGAAGAGTAAACAGATAACCGAAACACAACGCGATGCAAGCATCGATCCGTTCGGTGTAAATAAAATAGGTGTACCTTCAATGGGAGGTATCATCATCATTGTAGCCATCCTCATACCGGTGCTATTGCTCGGAAGACTACGCAATATCTACCTTATATTGATGATTATTACAACCATATGGCTGGGATTTCTCGGCGGTATGGACGATTTTATCAAGATTTTCCGCAGAAATAAAGAAGGCTTAAAAGGAAAATATAAAATCATAGGACAGCTTAGTATCGGCCTTATTGTAGGCCTTGTACTGTGGGCATCACCCGATGTAAAGGTAAACGAGAACCTTGCTATTGAACGACAGGGACAAGAAACAGTGGTGAAACATCGCACAGAAGCGCGGAAATCACTAAAGACTACCATCCCTTTTGTAAAGGGGCATAACCTCGATTACTCACGGGTAATGTCGTTTTGCGGTAAATATAAGACTGCTGCAGGATGGTTTTTGTTCGTTATCATGACCATATTAGTGGTGACAGCCGTATCGAATGGGGCCAATCTAAATGACGGTATGGACGGTATGTGTGCCGGAAACTCGGCCATCATAGGGGTTGCAATAGGCATACTTGCTTATGTAAGTTCACACATACAGTATGCCGCTTATCTCAATATTATGTATATTCCGGGCTCAGAAGAGCTTGTGGTCTTCATGTGCGCCTTTATCGGAGCCCTTATCGGTTTCCTCTGGTACAACGCCTACCCCGCTCAAGTATTCATGGGCGATACCGGTTCACTGACCATAGGCGGCATCATCGGCGTTTCGGCAATTATCATTCATAAGGAATTGCTATTGCCTATACTCTGCGGAATATTCTTTGTAGAGAGTTTAAGTGTTATTCTGCAAGTATGGTTTTATAAAATCGGTAAGCGTAAAGGCATCAAACAACGCATCTTCAAGCGTACTCCGATACACGATAACTTCCGCACTCAAGACAGTCAACTCGATCCCGATTGCAGTTATCTTATCAGAATACCCCACTCAGCTAAACACGAAGCAAAGATCACCATACGCTTCTGGATCATCACCATCATTCTTGCAGCGCTCACAATCATTACTTTAAAGATCAGGTAAAAGATAATATGAAGAAAATAGTTATATTGGGAGCCGGCGAAAGTGGTGCCGGTGCAGCCGTATTAGCAAAGAAAGAAGGATTCGAAGTTTTCGTTTCCGACACGTCTATCATCAAGGACAAATACAAGAAACAGCTCGATGAACACGCCATAGAATGGGAAGAAGGCAAGCATACAGAAGACAAGATACTGGATGCAGATGAGGTCATAAAGAGCCCGGGCATACCCAAAGAGGCACCGATAGTCCAGAAACTGATGGCGCAAGGCACCCATATCATCAGCGAAATTGAGTTTGCCGGAAGGTACACTCATGCCAAAATGATATGTATAACGGGAAGCAACGGGAAAACCACAACAACATCATTAATCTATCATATTTTCAAGACGGCAGGATATGATGTCGGACTTGCCGGAAACATAGGCAGAAGTCTCGCTTTGCAGGTAGCCGAAGAACCACACGAGTATTACATTATCGAGCTAAGCAGTTTTCAGCTCGATAACATGTACAAATTCCATGCTAATATCGCAATTTTACTGAACATCACACCCGATCATCTCGACAGATACGAATATTGCATGCAACATTACGTAGATGCCAAGATGCGTATCATTCAAAATCAAACAAAACAAGACAGTTTCATCTATTGGAATGATGATCCCATCATCAAGCATGAACTCGAAAAATATGATATCCACGCTGTGAAATGCCCGTTTTCAGAACTGAAAGAAAAGGGCTCTATCGGATATATTGAGGAAGGACAATACAAGATAGAGAAGCCGACACCTTTCAATATGGAGCAAGAAGAGCTCTCGCTTACGGGCAAACATAACATATACAATTCGCTGGCAGCCGGCATAGCTTCGAATATATCCGGTATCAAAAAGGATATCATCCGCAAGAGTTTGAGCGATTTCCCCGGAGTGGAACATCGTTTGGAGAAGGTTTGTAAAGTCGGTGGTGTGCAGTACATCAACGATTCAAAAGCAACAAACGTAGATGCCTGTTGGTACGCATTGGAGAGCATGAAGACTCCAACCATTCTCATTCTCGGCGGAAAGGATAAAGGAAACGACTACAGCTCTATTAAAGAACTTGTCAGAAAGAAATGTGTAGGACTGGTATATCTTGGGGCCGACAATACGAAACTGCACCAAAATTTTGATAGTTTAGGCATACCTGTACGCGATACACACTCGATGGAAGACTGCGTAAAGGCCTGTTACGACATGGCAAAGCCCGGCGATACCGTACTATTAAGTCCTTGTTGTGCAAGTTTCGACTTATTTAAAAACATGGAAGATCGAGGAAATCAGTTTAAAAACTTAGTCAGGAACCTATGATGAACAAAACGCTTGGCAACATTTTTAAAGGCGACAAAGTGGTATGGATGATATTCTTCTTCCTATGTATCATCAGCATCGTAGAGGTTTTTTCCGCATCTTCATCGCTGACATATAAAGGAGGCAATTACTGGGCACCGGTAATCAAGCATATCAGCATACTATTCATAGGCATTTTCTTCATGGTGGTTACACTGAATATCGAGTGCAAATACTTCAAGATTACCACACTTTTTCTGATTATTTTCTCAATAGTCACACTCATTTGGGTAATCCTTGCAGGACAATCAACCAACGGGGCACAGCGATGGATAAGTATATTGGGACTGCAGTTTCAGCCATCAGAAATTGCCAAAGGCACCGTGGTTCTCGCCACTGCCCAGATACTCAGTGCCATGCAGACAGAAAAAGGAGCCGACAAAAATGCCTTCAAATACATACTTATCGTATGCTTGTTCACCGTTCCATTGATTATGCTTGAGAATTTATCTACGGCAATACTCCTCTGTGTCGTTATCTTTTTCATGATGTTGATCGGAAGAGTACCGGCAAGACAATTAGGAAAACTTCTCGGTATAGTGATGCTGTGTATCGTACTCATCTTCACACTTATCATGACATTCGGAACCGACAAGTCGCAAGAAGACACCAATAAAGTTATGACCGAGCAGGTAGTACCGAAAACAAAAGAGGATACCGGTGCTTGGGAAAAGGTGTTCCATCGTGCCGACACATGGAAATCGCGCATCAATAAATTCGTGAATGGCAAGGAAATATCGCCCAATGAAATAGACCTCGATAAAGATGCACAGGTGGCACACGCCAATATTGCCATTGCTTCGTCGAGCGTTATCGGCAAAGGACCGGGCAATTCAGTGGAACGCGATTTCCTGTCTCAAGCTTTTTCCGATTTTATATATGCCATCATCATAGAAGAAATGGGTATCTTAGGCGCATTCTTCGTGGCACTGCTTTACATCATCCTGCTCTTTCGTACAGGGAGGATAGCCAACAGATGCGAGAATAATTTCCCCGCATTTCTTGCAATGGGACTCGCTTTGCTGCTCGTAACGCAGGCACTATTCAACATGTGCGTAGCCGTAGGATTAGCCCCCGTAACCGGCCAGCCGTTGCCTTTAGTAAGCAAAGGCGGAACATCTACCATCATTAATTGCATATATGTCGGAGCAATACTCAGCGTCAGTCGTACTGCCAAGAAGAAAACAGAGGCGGAAAACGAAAAAACAACCGCCCAAACATTGGCAACTGTCTGAAGATAAAGATATAGAATAATTAAAGGATAAAAGTTACCGAATAAGGAAATTTTTGATTAATTTTGCCATTAAATATTGCATCTATTTATGAATAAAGAGTTAAGAGTTATCATCAGCGGCGGCGGAACGGGAGGACACATCTTTCCTGCAATATCAATAGCCAATGCCATCAGGGCAAAACACCCCGACGCGAAAATACTCTTTGTAGGCGCTTTAGGACGCATGGAGATGGAGCGCGTGCCCAAAGCCGGATACGAAATCAAAGGACTTCCTATATGCGGATTTGACAGAAAACATTTGTTTAAAAACATCGTTGTACTGTTCAAAATATGGAAAAGCCAACGTATGGCCAAGAAAATCGTCAGGAATTTCAAACCTATGGTTGCCGTCGGTGTAGGCGGTTATGCCAGCGGACCTACGCTAAACGTATGTGCCGAGAAAGGTATTCCTTGCCTCATTCAGGAACAAAATTCGTATGCGGGCATAACGAACAGGCTGCTTGCTAAAAAAGCTACAAAGATATGCGTTGCCTATGAAGGCATGGAACGCTTCTTCCCTGCAGAGAAAATCATCATGACAGGTAACCCCGTAAGGCAGAATGTGCTCGATATATCGGTAACAAAAGAAGAAGCAAGACGCTCATTCGGCCTCGATCCCGACAAGAAAACCATTCTGTTCCTTGGCGGAAGTTTAGGGGCAAGAACCATAAACGAAAGCATTTCGCAACATCTCGACCTTGTTAGAGACAGCGATGTACAATTTATTTGGCAAACCGGAAAATATTATTACACCGCCATCTGCGAACAATTAAAGCATCAACCGGAAATTCCACAACTGAAAGTAACCGACTTTATCAGCGATATGGGAGTAGCCTACAAAGCGGCAGACTTGGTAATAAGCCGCGCAGGAGCAAGCTCTATCAGCGAATTTTGCCTCATCGGAAAGCCGGCGATACTTGTTCCAAGCCCGAATGTTGCAGAAGATCATCAAACTAAGAATGCCATGGCATTGGTTAATAAAGATGCTGCAATTTACGTAAAAGACGCAGAGGCCGAACAAACTTTATTGCCATTGGCCATAAAGACGGTAAAAGACGATGCCAAACTCGAAGACCTCAACAAACACATCCTTAAATTAGGATTGAATAATTCTGCCGATGTAATCGCAACAGAAGTAATGAATATCGCAAATAGATAATGGAACTAAAAGAGATAAAAGCAGTATATTTCATCGGTGCCGGCGGCATCGGCATGAGCGCTATCGCACGTTATTTCATTCATAAGGGCATTGTAGTGGCCGGATATGATAAGACTTCCTCCAATTTAACCCGTCAATTGGAAAAAGAGGGCATGCTCCTACATTACGAAGAGAATGTGGACGAAATTCCTCATGCATGCCGCGATAAGAAGAGTTGCCTCGTAATTTATACGCCAGCCATACCTTCCGAACATCAAGAATTGCAGTATTTCAAAGACAATGGCTTCGAAATAGAGAAACGTGCACAAGTACTCGGCAGACTTACACGTACCCACAAAGGACTTTGCTTTGCAGGTACTCACGGCAAAACCACCACTTCTACGATGTGTGCCCATATCATGCACCAGAGTCATTTAGACTGCAATGCATTCTTGGGCGGTATTTCCAAGAACTACGGAACCAATTATATTTTGTCGGATACCAGCGACTTCGTAGTGATAGAGGCAGACGAATTCGATCGTAGTTTCCATTGGTTGCGTCCTTGGATGAGTGTTATTACCTCGACAGATCCCGACCATCTTGATATTTACGGTACCAAAGAAGCCTATTTGGAGAGTTTCCGACACTATACAACCCTGATACAAAAGGGCGGTGCACTGATTATCCATCGTGATTTGGAGATGAAACAAAACGTGCAAGAGGGCGTAAAGGTGTACGACTATAGCCTGCACGAAGGTGATTTCCATGCCGAAAATATTGTGATAGAGAATGGTGAAATCACATTCGACTTTATCTCTCCGATCGAAAATATCAAAGACATACGGCTGGGGCAACCTATCCCTATCAATATCGTAAACGGCATTGCAGCCATGGCAATGGCACAACTCAACGGCTGTACATCAGAGGAATTGAGGTATGGAATGAAGACTTATCATGGCGTGGAACGGCGCTTCGACTTTAAAATCAAGACCGACAAATTGGTCTTCTTATCAGATTATGCCCATCATCCCAAAGAGATTTATCAGAGTGCAAAGAGCATCCGTGAACTGTACAAGGACCGAAAAATCACGGCAATCTTCCAACCGCACCTCTTCACAAGGACACGTGACTTCTATAAAGAGTTCGCCGAAGCACTCAGTCAATTAGATGAAGTAATCCTCTGCGATATTTATCCCGCTCGCGAACAGCCGATTTCCGGCGTTACAAGCAAGCTCATCTACGACAATCTGAAAGAAGGAGTAGAAAAGAGCATGATACATAAAGAAGACGTCATCCCGCTGGTAAAACAACGCAACTTCGATGTTCTTGTGATATTGGGAGCAGGCGACCTCGATAACTATGTACCGCAAATAACCAAGATACTTGAAAGTAAGTGAGAATAAACTGGAAAAAGACTTTTATTATTACACTTGATTTCGTTATTGGCATCTATCTTGTGTTGGCTTTCACGGCGTTTAACAAACCCGATGAAACGGCTAAAGTATGTACAGAAGTAAGCATTAATATCGCTGATGAGGCCACCAACGGGTTCATCAACACCCAAGAAATCAAAAATCGATTAAAAGCTAATCGACTTTATCCGTTGGAAAAACCTATGCGATATGTAGATGCAAGGAAGATAGAAGAAACCTTGAAGAGAAGTCCTTTTGTAAAAACGGCGGAATGTTTTAAGACTGTAGACGGGCATGTCAATATCAGTGTCACCCAACGTATGCCCACAATCAGAATTAAGGCATGGAATGGAGATGACTATTATATAGACGATAAGAACTGTATTATGCCCAATTCCCACTACACGAGCGATATGATCATCGCTACCGGAATGATTTCGCGATGGTTCGCAACCCAATATATATCATGGCTTGGCAAGGCACTTATGAATGATGACCTTTGGAGAAATCAAATCGAACAAATCAATGTATTGCCCGATCAAGGTATAGAATTGATCCCTCGCGTAGGCGATCATATCATCTATATAGGACAGTTGCCGGAAACCAAGAATAAAAACGAAAGAGAAAAAAGTATCACCAATTTCATAAACAAGAAGTTGGAAAGGCTGGAAAACTTCTATAAATACGGGCTTTCTCAAGCCGGCTGGAATAAATACTCATACATCAATCTGGAATTTGACAATCAGATTATTTGCAAAAAACGAACATTAGATAGATAAAGAATAACGTATGGCAATGGAATTTATAGTAGCTATTGAACTGGGATCATCAAAGATTACCGGTATTGCAGGAAAGAAAAACTTAGACGGCAGCATATCTGTACTTGCTGTTGTCAAGGAAGATTCCACCTCATGCATACGCAAAGGTGTAGTGTACAACATAGACAAAACGGTACAATGTCTGGGTAATATCATCAATAAACTGGAGACTGCGCTCAAAACAAAGATAGCTCATGTCTACGTAGGTGTAGGAGGA
This sequence comes from Hoylesella oralis ATCC 33269, assembly GCF_000185145.2. Taxonomy (GTDB): domain Bacteria; phylum Bacteroidota; class Bacteroidia; order Bacteroidales; family Bacteroidaceae; genus Prevotella; species Prevotella phocaeensis. Next base: position 742,814 of record NZ_GL833119.1, on the reverse strand, counting down.
CAGAGCATACGAAGTATCAAGAATGTAATTGTAAAAGACTTGGCAACAGAGACAATCGTTACCCAAGAGATGATCAATGAGCTCATGGATGCGAATCGAAGCATGACTTATCCTGAACAAGAAATACTCGATGCAGCCACACAAGAATACAAGGTAGATGCGCAATATCAAATAGATCCTGTTGGTATACAGTGCACCCGTTTGGAAGGGAACTTCCTTAATATCCTGTGGCGTAGGGCATTTTACCGCAATCTTAATAAGTGCTTCGATCAGGCGGGCATAGCTATTGCCGAAATGTATTTAGCGCCATTGGCACTTGCCGACAGCGTATTGACCGAAGCGGAGAAACGTTCGGGGTGCGTATTGGTAGACCTCGGCGCCGACACTACCACCGTTTCGGTATATCATAAGAATATCCTTCGTCACCTTGCCGTTATCCCATTGGGCGGAAACAATATCACCAAAGACATCGCCACACTGCAAATAGACGAGCAAGATGCTGAAAAGATGAAACTCGATTATGGCTGCGCATACACCGATAATAACGATATAGACAATACATTGCAATTGCCTATCGACCAAGATCGCAGCATAGAAAGCCGTAAATTCATAGAGATAGTGGAAGGAAGATTGGAAGAAATCATTGAAAATGTATGGTTCCAAGTGCCCAATGAGTTTGCAGACAAGCTGCTCGGAGGTATTGTTCTCACCGGTGGCGGCTCCAATCTGAAAGAAATAGAAAGGGCATTCCGCAACCATACACATATCGAAAAAATCAGAACGGCGAAGTTTGTAACGCAGACCATCAATTCATCAAATCCTGAAATAACGGCTCAAGACGGCACCATGAATACCATCCTCGGCCTTTTAGCCAAAGGAGATATGAATTGTGCAGGCGACGAAATCACCAACGACTTATTCCGTACAGGTGAACAAAAGCCTGTTTCCACCACCGCCGACCTGCACAAAGAGCCGCGCCCGATGACGGCAACGCTCGGCACGGGTGTAGTACAAACCGAAGCTGAAAAGATGAAGGCAGAGGAAGAGGCACGCCGTAAAAAGGAAGAAGAGGAAGAAGAGCAACGCCGTATAGCAGAAGAAGAGGCACGCCGAGAAGCCCAAATAAAAAAAGAAAACAGTAGCATGCACAAACTTATGAAGAGCGTAAAGAACTTTATGAGGAAGATTACAGAAGAGGAAGAATAACTTCCTCCGCCTATCGAGCAACCGCCTCAATCGAAACAAACATAGTTCGAAATACTCCATACTACTCAACAGAATATTATTAACGAACCATTTTAGACCAAATACATTATGCCTGACAAAGATAATAACAAACCCTCCATTCTGGATTTCGGAGAACCGGAAAAGGAAAACAGCATCATTAAAGTAATCGGTGTCGGTGGTGGTGGCGGCAATGCAGTGAACCACATGTACCGCGAAGGCATTCATGATGTAAGTTTTGTATTATGCAATACCGATAATCAAGCCCTCAACGATTCCCCCGTACCCGTGCATTTACAATTGGGAAAAGAGGGACTCGGCGCCGGTAACAAACCCGCCAAAGCTCGCGAGGCAGCCGAAGAAAGCATCGAAGATGTACGCAAAATGCTGAGCGACGGCACCAAAATGGCATTCATTACAGCCGGCATGGGCGGCGGCACCGGCACAGGTGCAGCCCCTGTCATTGCAAAAGTCAGCAAAGAACTCGGCATCCTAACCGTAGGAATTGTAACAATTCCCTTCCGTTTCGAGGGCGATCGTAAAATCGATCAGGCACTTGATGGCGTGGAAGAGATGTCGAAGCATGTCGATGCTTTATTGGTAATCAACAACGAACGCTTACGGGAAATCTATCCGGAGCTTACGGTTCTCGATGCTTTCGGCAAAGCCGACGACACACTGAGCATAGCCGCAAAGAGCATAGCCGAGATTATTACTAACCACGGACTTATCAATCTCGACTTCAATGATGTAAAAACAGTGCTCAAAGATGGCGGGGTAGCTATCATGAGTACGGGGTATGGCGAAGGTGAAGGGCGTGTAAGAAAAGCTATAGATGATGCCTTAAACTCGCCGCTTCTCAATGATAACGACATATTCAATTCGAAAAAAATTCTTCTAAGCATCAATTTCTGCAACGAGAAGAACGATAAATCGGGCCTGATGATGGAAGAAATGAACGATGTTAACGACTTCATGGCCAAATTCGGCAGCGATTTTGAAATCAAATGGGGTATTGCCATCGATCCCGAACTGGGCAAACGCGTCAAGGTAACTATTCTTGCAACAGGTTTCGGAATTGAGAATGTCGACGGTATGAATTCGCATCTTGGTCGAAAGCATACCCAAGAAGAGGCAAACCGTATAGCAGAAGAAGAGGAAAAAGCGGCCGAACGGCAGGATCGTCGCAATCGTTATTACGGCAAAGACAGTAACAATACGCAGTATAAACGGCGCCCCCACATCTTTTTGTTCCGTCCCGAAGACCTCGACAATGAAGATATAATCCTCGCAGTAGAGAATACTCCCACCTACAAGCGTACCCGACAGATGCTCGAAGAGATACGCAATCAAGCTGCAAGAAACGGGAATTCCGAAAATAAAGACGGCGGAGAACCTATACAGGGAGTCATCTCTTTTGCATAAAAACAATAAAACATTTACAACGGCAAAAATCGATAAACATCCTGCCGATACATTCTAAAAACAAAAAGAAAATGGCATTATTCGACCAAATAAGCGAAGACATCAAGTCAGCCATGAAGGCTCACGACAAAGTTCGGTTAGAAACGCTCCGAAACATCAAGAAAGTATTCCTCGAAGCCAAGACAGCTCCGGGCGCTAACGATACGTTGGAAGACGCCGATGCGCTGAAGATAATTCAGAAACTCGCCAAACAAGGTAGGGAAACCGCACAGACCTATAAGAATAACAACCGCGAAGATCTTGCAACAGAAGAACTGGCTCAGGTAAACATATTAGAGGAATACCTGCCCAAAGCACTTTCTGCGGAAGAGATAGAGCAGGCAGTGAAAGCCATCATTGCCGATACCGGTGCACAAAGCATGAAGGATATGGGCAAGGTAATGGGTATGGCTTCCAAACAAATGGCAGGCAAAGCCGACGGTCGGATGATATCTGAAATCGTCAAAAAATTACTCTCTTAAATCGATATACAGCCATACCGGCAAGATGGAGACACCATTCGTGTCTCCATTTTTATTATCCTTTTAAATCAAAGGATTGTAAATACCGATAGCAGAGTTGACTTAAAAAGCGAATACTGCACAGCGGTTTACTGCATTTTTTGCAAAAATTGTATAAGAATACGCACTAAAAACAGTATTTTTGTACCGGTTATGGACGTAACAAAACTACGATATTTCATACTTGCCTGTCTGTTTTTACTGGCAGGCAGCCACACTGTAGCGCAAGAATTCGATACGCATTGGATTGCTTACCCCACGGTAGACAGCACATCGCAGATATGGTTTCGCCGCACATATACTACCCGTGAACGCCCCGTACAAGCCACAATCAGCATCAAGACTACCGGAAGGTTCGAATTATTCGTGAACGAACGCAATATAAGTACCGATGTTCTTACGCCTTACCGTGAAGAAATGTCAGACAACAGCATAACTACCGAGTACGATATCACGCGCTTTCTCTGCTCCGGCAACAATACCATAGCCGTGTGGTATTCGCCCTCTTACCCGCATATCAACCCCAGACAGCTATCCGTAACATACAGCGGAAAGACGAAAGATGGCAGACGCTTCGCCCACGTGTCCGACGAAAGTTGGTTATGCCACAAAGCCAATCGCCGGCTACTGCCTGCAGGCGGCGAACTTTTAGACAACACCTGCTACCCGCTGAAGTGGAATTCGGAAGACATAGATGCAGCATGCTGGCTCAGCGCCATAAGCATTCCCAACACGCATCAAGAACAAACAAAGGTTTACAAAGGCTGCTATCCGGCATACAAAGTGAACCGCATACGCCATCAGAACTACTTCGATACCGGGGGAGACAGCACGCTCTACGAATTCGGAACAGCTTTCCGTGGCTGGATAAGAGTAACTTTGCGTAATGCAAAAATAGGCGAGAACATCGATATAGGAGGCATGAAATACGTCTGTAACGGCAAAATGGACGAACAGGCCTATCGCAAATTCACATTGCCCGAATGCCGCCGTGTCATCGTATATGGCGATAACCGCTTCAGCAGAGAACAGATACAGGAGATAGAAGCCATCGAAATAGTGCCTTATACCCACGATGCCTTTTCTTTTTAAATCCTCTTATCACCGCTCATTCTCTTATCTCTTTCCCCCACCTTGCACAGGCAGTTACCACAGACATACCCTCTACCGGCATTACCCCTGCTAAGCAAGTTTGTCAGACATATCGTTTATGCGACATAGATCATCACTCTTTTTCCATGAATTACAAACTATTTCAAAGATTTTTCGTATTTTTGTAACCAAAATACACAAGAAATGAACAGAAAACCTATCAACGAAATAACCATCGAAACGGTAAAAAGGATCACCCATGCCAGCTGTATAGACAACGATTTGGTAATATTCGACAACTTTGCCGAGATACCCTTACCCAACGAACCGCGACGTATGAATTGTTTACTCTTGGCGCTCTGTCGGAACGGAAGTGCGCGGTACACCGTGGATACCGAAGAACAAACCGTGAAACCCAACGATATAATCATTATAAGTGAGGGGCAAGTGGTCGATAACTATATGCTCAGTGGCGACTGCAACGGTATAGGATATCTCATTTCTTATAAATTTTTCAACGAAATCATCAAGGGCATCCACGAGTTGTCGTCGCTTTTTCTGTTCTCAAGAAGCCATCCGGTATGCACACTTCATGCAGATGAGACCGAAACACTTATCACCTACTTCAATATGATTAAGGAACGGGTGAACGATACCGACCATCATTTCAGGAAAGAAACGGTACAATCGTTGTTTACTACGATGATCTATGACATCAGCAACGCCATCTACCGTATACAGAATATAAAAGATAAGAAGCAAACACGTGCGGAAACCATCTTTAGAGACTTTATCAAACTGGTTGAACAGAACTTCCGACGTGAACGACGTGTGGGATGGTACGGCCTTCAATTAGGTATTACGCCCAAATACCTATCGGAAACAATCAAGCAGATTAGCCGTCGTACGCCCAACGAATGGATAGATAATTACGTTACCTTAGAGATAAGAGTACAACTAAAGAACTCAACAAAAAATATCAAAGAAATTGCCCAAGACATGAATTTCCCGAACCAAAGTTTTTTAGGTAAATATTTTAAGGAACATGTGGGAACTTCTCCATCGGAGTACAGGAGGAGCTAAATGGAGAAAGAGCAGCCTCCGCCACCATCTTACAAAGGGGTGAGTCACCCTTATTGCAACGTTTCAAAGGGAGAAAGGTAAAAGAATAAAATAACAGATTGCTGGTTTTAAACGAGATTTCATCACAGTTCATCGCTCTTCACTCATCACTCTTCCCTCATCATTTCCCCGATTCTCCCCTCTTTCGGAGGGGGAGGGAGAGGTTTCAATACCCAATTCTCTCGCCGCTTGGCATAGCTCTTGATACCACTCTTTACCGAAACGACGAATTAAAGGGGCTTTCAGAAACTTGTAGACAGGCAGGTTCAATTCGTTTCCTTTCCGTACTGCACTGCTACAGATTTCCCACCTATGATAGTTGATGCCTACAAGATCGTTCGAAAAACGCTTCTCGCGAATGGGGTACAACGCACAGGAAATGGGTTTACAGAATTTGGTTTTACCGGCTCTATGGGCACATTCCAAGGCACAGAGGCACATTCCGCCTTCGTAACAAGTAAAAACACAATCTTTTCCATTTACGATGCTGGTAACAAGGTCGCCGTCCCTATCGGCATAAGCCACGCCCTGCATGTCGATTACCGACTGCGCCGAAGCCGACAGTTCGCTCCACACATGATCTAAAGAGGCTTCAATTTCTCCGATTTCATCGAGGGTAACAGGCGCACCGGCATCGCCTTCAATGCAGCAAGCTCCCTTGCATACATCAAGATCGCAGCAGAATTTCTGGGTAAGAATATCAGGCGAAACCAGCACGTTTCCCACCTGTAGAATATGAAGTTCGCGTTCCTGCATGAGACTTTACCACTTGATAGGCTCGATACCCTGCTGTTGCAGATAGGCATTACAGCGCGAAAAATGGTGATTGCCAAACCATCCTCCACGATTGGCCGACAGAGGAGAAGGGTGCACAGACTGTAGAATAAGGTGCTTGGAGGCATCGATAAGCGATGCTTTGCTGCGGGCATAACCGCCCCAAAGTATGAAAACAAGATGTTCGCGATCGGCATTCAGCGCCTTTATAGCCGCATCGGTGAACTCTTCCCAACCCTTTCGCTGATGGCTGCCTGCCATATGTGCCCGCACCGTAAGCGTGGCATTGAGCAACAACACACCCTGTTCGGCCCAGCGGGTAAGGTTGCCTGTGGCAGGTATAGGCGTACCGAGGTCTTGCTTGATCTCCGTAAAAATGTTGACAAGCGATGGCGGAAAGGGGATACCATCGTTTACCGAGAAGCTCAGACCGTGCGCCTGTCCGAGTTCGTGGTAGGGATCTTGACCGATAATGACCACCTTTACCTTGTCGAACGGACAAAGATTAAAGGCGTTGAAGATGAATTTTCCGGGCGGAAAACATTGATATTGCATATATTCTTCGCGAACGAAGCGTGTTAGGTCGATGAAATACTGCTTATCGAACTCGGTACCAATATGCTGTTTCCAACTTTCTTCTATTTTAACATTCATATAAATACGGATATTTTCGTTCCAAATGCTATCGTTGCAAAGATACGATATTATCGCCGATTGGCAAAGCATAAAGACAGAAAACAGTACGGGAAGCATGGATAGCAAAGCAGGCTATCCCGAATAGGATAGCCTGCAAAGAGTTTTGACAATATGTAAAACGCCTGATATCGTTACTTGCTCACCTTCTTACCATTTACGATATAGATACCCTGAGGAAGGGAATTCATATCATAACCTGCAAAACGACCGTCGACAGTATAAATTTTTTGGTTCTTTTTTCCGGCAACAGACTCGATATGCTTTATCGCCGTGATAGTTGTCCATGCATCATCTTTGTCGAGCGTTACGGTATAATCGCCGTTCTTTACATGCAAAACAGCGCTATTGACCATGCCTTCAGGGCGGCGAACCAAGCGCCAATCGCTGTCACGGGCAGTCTTCGAAGCAGGATAGACACGGTAGTCGCCATCGCTCAACGACTCCGGTAAGGTTACTACGCCGGCAAGTTGAACATTTATCAAATGCCCGTTGGCAATGTTGTTTATGGCATCTTCTTTCAAAACCTGCTTCTTGCCATTGCCGTCTAAGATAATGGCAACAGTGCCGGAAAAAGGCTCTCCGCAAAGATTGTATAAGTTCTTGGTGAATACGGACACCATCTTTTTGGTGAGATGCCTTGCATCGAACGCTTCTTCTGCTATTATATGCGATTGATACTCTCCCGTCTTTTCGGGTGAAATGTAAATCAGCATGTCTTGTCCTTCGCTGAATTGAAAGCCTGTAGGGTTCAATAAAGCAATATCGTAGTAATCGTTTCCGCCATCGGCACCCCATCCCCAGTTCACATGTATCAGTCCGTTTGCATCGTAACCGTCGAGCACAAAGGCATGTCCTCCTTGCGTTGCATCGGCACCGGCATAGTAAATGGGGCGATCATTGTTCAGTTCCGTATAAATCAGTTTCATCCATTCAGAAACAGAATAGAAAGCCCTATTCAACAAATCGATGTTCTCATTATAAGTAAAATAGTTGATCATACCCGTTCGTGCCTCCGATGAATAGGCGCCGCTACCGTTGGGTGTGTATTGCATGTCTACGGCAACACCGCAGTGGAGCATCAATGTTGAAACGGCGGTTGCCTGCGTCTGCGTATAATTTCCCCTTACGTAATTGTCCAACATATTGTCCCAATCATAAGTGGCAGCCCCGAAATCGGCACTTAATATGCGTCCATCGCCCGTTGTGGGGGTGAAACTATACTGATGAGAACCTTTTCCATGTACAGGATAACGGTGATAATACATTATCTGCGACAAGGCCGTAGCCACGCAACCTGTAGGATATGCCGCACCGCTTGCCGTGGTAGGGCACTGCGAGTTATAAGGAGCATCTTGGTTCCATGTGCTCTTCAACAGCGGTGCAACGGTCTGTTTGAAGTTCCCTTGCGGAATGACGGGTGCCTTGCGGGCATTACCTTCGGCTATCATGGCAGCCATCGATTTGGCTGCGGTGCGTACAAACCAAGCCAAACCTCCATTGCCTTGCAAGTCGAATTTGCTGTCCGAATAGCCTATAACGGCCGGAAAAGCATCGTCGTTGGCAATGATGGCGAAACCGCCACCTGCATATCCGAAGACCGAGAGCATCTTTTCGGCATGTAGTTCCTGTATTCCGTCATCGGTGCCCCATGTTCCTTTCGCACTTGCAGGATGTTGAATAACGGCCACTGCTGCCGAAAGTTTCGCCGAACGGGTGCGTTCTGTTGCCTGTACAACTGCCGCGAGCCCAATTAATACCAAAGAAATAAAAATTTTCTTCATAACATTTACAATTTTAAGAAGCACTCTGCAAGTCAATTACTTACTTATCTTTCCGTAACAATGCCCTGCAAAACCGCCGATTGTTGATGTAAGAAAAAACCGGATCAGGATGTTCCGATCCGGCTTATATAATATAATTGTCGTTGATTAATCGGTAAACACGATTGTTTCGTTTTTTGTTCCAAAAGAACTAACCCCGGGAACCATAAACGCTACTTTCAGTGTAGCGGTTTTCGAGGCGGTATCATAAGTACCTGCAACACCCGAACCTTCGACGCCTTCTGCCGTAACTTTAGCGTCACCCTTGGCATTCCCGATCATGTAAACCGTTCCGTATCTGGAATGGTTGAATGCTCGCTGTCCGCTAATAACCACCGAATTATCTTTGTTAATTGTAAACGTGATGTCATAATCCCAACCATCTTTAGAAGCGGGAATAAGATAAGTATATTCACCGATTTTATAGATCGGAGTATCGAACTGGGTTCCCAACAATGTCGAAACATACGTTCCCTCATACTTCTGATAACGTGTAACCACGTATGTAAGACCGGTCGGTCCGTATTCATAGGCGTCATCGCTTGCTACAGAGATAACGACAGTATCTGTAGAAGCCTCTGCTATATTGAAACTAACAGATACTGTTTTCGTTTTTTCTCCTGCATTGAAAGTTACTTCCGCAGGTACTTGAAACTTCGTATTCGACGAAGTAAGATGCACGGTACCGGCCTGTGCAGAGTCGGAACGAACCACTTTGACATTGAAAGTCTGGTCTGCAGTAGGCAAAAAACCTAAGACCGTAGAACCCTCTGCATTGATGTATGCGTTACCTTTAGACGCTGCAGCCGGCGCGTATTCGTATTCATCGGTGCAAGATGCTGCAACCATCGAAATGAGAGCACCGACCAATGCCATATAAATATATTTAGAAATCTTTTTCATTTTGGCTTTTTTAAAAGTTACTTCATACTATGGAATGGGCTGATATTTATCAGAAGGGTTCGGATTGTTATAACCTACAACACCCTTATTATTATTCGTTTCGTTACGCACAAGAACAATATTCATCCATGCAGGGCGCCCATTCGTATTGAAACGGCACAACTCATAGAAGTTATTTCCTTGATATGAACGGGTAACCGAGTAGTTCAGACGTTTGATATCGTAGAACGACTGACCTTCGCCCCATAGCTCTACACGTTTCTGGAATACAACTTCTTCGATAACCTCATCCTGTGTACTTGCCGATGTGGTATAACTCGGATCGCGATAAGTTTTCATGAACGTCTCGAGCAATTGCTTGCCGGTTGCTGCATTTTGGTGTGCGGCAGCTTCGGCTTCTATGAAATACATCTCCTCCACACGCATAATCGGATAGCAAGTGGCTGCAGCAACTGATGATTCTCTGTCGTTTCCACTACCCGGACGGAACTTCACAGAAGCATAAGTAGGAAGTTGTTGCTTGTAAGTTGAACTCAAGAAAGAAACCTTATCGGCCAATGTAGAACCGGTAGGAGCTTTCCATTCGAGCTTACGCCAATCGGTATCACTGATACGATCGTATATGGCTCTGCCTATCATACTATAAACTCCTCCACCACCGGCATAGCCGAAGCTCGTTTCATTAGAGGCAAATGAAGTCCAATTGATAATTCCTGTTCTTACGCTTATATCATCGGAAGTTTGCTTAGCGCCCCACATCCAAGGATCGTTTACATTGAAACCCGTTGTAGTATTCAATGCCTGCTCCTGCGTCATGGGCGACAATTTGCTTGCATTGATAGCTTTACGCGCATATTCTTGGGCATGGGGATAGTCTTCTATCCACATATAGAAGCGTGCTTTCAATCCCAATACACATGCCGAGTCGGGCATGATCTTTCCCGAAGTATCGGTTAATTTACCGATATATTGCTCGGCTTTATTCAAATCGCTAAGGATAAACTCTTTCATTTGGTCGCGTGTAGCACGCGGAGTGTTACGGGCATCTTGCTCGGAAGTTTGGTCCGTTACGATAGGAACGGTCAAGTTGGTTACCGTATTACCCACTTCATTCTTGCCATCAGTAAACTTATCGTTCGGCAAGAACTCGTACATACGCGCCAAATCCAAATAACACAACGCTCTAAACGCATAACCGACACCGAGATACCCCAACTGTTCGGAGGTTGCACTTTCCGGATTTACGCCGCCAACCAAGTTGTTTGCGGCAAGCACAAAACCATAATAATAATTCCAAATAAACTGTACACTTTGATACTCCGTACCTAAATAAGTGTTCTTCTCATACATATCGAACTGGTCATAATTACTTTCTGCTATGGCCATGTCGGCAGTCATCACATCACGTATATGCATTATAGCACCATATCCGAATGAATAATGCGCGCTACGATTCCATACATAATTGAAATATGCGGGCAATGCATTCGCCAAAGCCCTCGTAGCAGAAGGCGAACGTTCTATCTGCTTCGTCGTAGCAGTACCGTTCATAGGCTCGGTCTCATCGATACAACTCACAAGAGACAGTATCCCCAAACCGAGAAATACCACACCTAATATCGATTGATTTATCTTTTTCATAAACATCATCTTTTTAAAAAACACCTTAGAATGTAACTGTTATACCGCCTGATACCGTACGAATAGGAGAGTAATACTCATTGGATACGGAGCCTGAAATACTCTGGCGGGGATCGAGTCCCTGACGTTTCGACCACAGCCATAGGTTATCTCCCACAGCATATACACGCACCTTTGCGATACCCAGCGTTCGTATCCATCTCTTAGGCAGTGTATATCCGATCGTTACGTTCTGCAAATTCAAGTAAGAAGCACTTGTCAAGAAACGGTCGCTTCTTGCCGTCATGAACTTGTCATTGAATTGCAAACGGGGTATATTAGAACCCTTATTATCTGCGCTCCATGCATTCAATATATCTGCATGCAATGCATGACCGCGTTCGAGATTCATCGAGCTGGCATAGTCACCGTCGTAAACCTGTCCACCCAGCTGGTAGGTAAAGTCTACAGAAATATCGATACCTTTCCAAGCTAATGATGTACCGAAACCGCCATAAGCATCGGGAAGAGCCGTACCGCACAGATACATGGTCGCATCCGAGGTCGTATTGGTAGTTTCCCGACCGGATAGGGTTCGATTACCCTCGGCATCTGTCTTATACACATCTTTATAATAAAGCGCCTCGCCAGTATTTTGGTCTACACCGGCATACTTGTACATATAATATGTATAGATAGGAAGTTTCTCTCCATAGAAGTAATTGCCATTGGTATATCCACGTTTACCTTCTATAGTAAGCGTCTTATTCTGATCTGCAAGCCGTGTAATCCTGTTTCTATACGAAGTCAGGTTCATACGGGCAGACCACACAAGGTCTTTCGTACGGAGTATATCGCCGTTAAGTTCAACTTCTACACCTGTATTCCGCATATCTCCGATGTTAGCATAGTAACCTGTCCAACCGAAAGAAGGTGGAAGTGTGAACCAAGCAAGCATATCATTGGTCTGACGACTAAAGAAAACAATGCTACCCGTTAGGCGCTGACGGAAGAACGAGAATTCAAAACCGGTATTAAACATACCCTGTTTTTCCCAAGAAATTTTAGTATTTCCTTTTCTTCGAGGCAGCAGAGAAATATTTCCAGCAGAAGGAGTAATCGTATAAGTATTGATATAATTGAAAGCACCGATAGCATCGTTACCTTGCTCACCGTAAGAGGCTTTGAACTTCAACTCGTCTACCCATGGTGCGTTGAACCATTTTTCTTTAGAGATAATCCATGCTCCTCCGAGCGACCAGAAGTTTCCCCAACGGTATGAAGGATCAAAATATGAGGAAGCATCACGGCGGAAAGAAAATTCACCGAAATACTTATCACCATAGCTATAGTGTGCTCTACCGAACCAACCTTCCGTATTGTAATCCGTCTTTTCCGACGAAGCACCTTGCGTAATAGCCGCGCCATTGAGCTCCGGATAATCATTAGAGAACATATTGCTCTTATTGCCAGACAGAGAATACACCCTTGTACGGTAATATTCATGACCAACCATCGCCTCCACATCGTGCTGTCCGAACACATGATGCCAATTGAGCAACTGCTGATAGTTATAAGACCATCTGCGTCCATGGCCCACTACGGCAATACCCTTAGAACTTGCATACTGCCCGAACCAAGGATTCGTCGTATGGTTCTCACGATTCTCATCCAAATATACGCTATTGGTAGAAGAGAACCTGAAGTCTTTCAGGAAACGTATCTCCATGGTTCCGACGCCATTGAATGTATTCCCTTCATTGTAACGCAGATTTACTTGCGCGTCCGACAACGGATTTGCCTGCGACAAATAAGGGCGTTGGGCACCATTGATCTTGCCGTCTCCATAATCATAAAGGCGGATGCCTGACTCCTGATGCCACATAATATTACCTTGCCCGTCGCGAATATACAGCGGATAGATCGGCGCCACTTTCGTTAAAGAGAACATATTACCGGAGCTACCAGCTGAGCCGTCATTGGCAATAGAGTTTTGCGTATAGTGCGCATAGTTCATGTTGGCACCCACTTTCAGCCAAGGTTTAATCTGATAATCACCTTTCAGACGAGCTGTAAAGCGCTTATAATCCGAATTCTTGGTAATACCTTCGAGGTCCAGATAATTGGCAGAAGCGTAAAAAGTAGACTTCTCCGTGCTACCATTAGCCGTTACGGAGTACTCCTGACGCAGACTATGCTTGTAAGTAGCCTTAGTCCAATCATCCGGATAGAGCATATACTGGTTTCCATTATAAGAAATTACATTACCCAATGTAGCTTTCGGGTTGAGTTTCCCATTAGAGCCGATCATATATTCGCCCTGCGGAACGTTATATACATTATATCCCAAGCCGAAACCATCGTTTGCTGTAAGGTGCTGATTAGCAAATTCCATTGCCTGAGTATCCGAATACTGACGAGTACCTTTGGCGTAGTTATACAAACCTCTGTACCATGTTTCATAGTAACCCGCGGGATCATTGATATATTCATAGTCGGGAATAGCGCGCGAATTGACACCCCATTTAGCATCGACCGTTATATACGAATGGTCGGTACGCCCGTTCTTCGTTGTTATCATTATAACACCATTAGCACCGCGAGCACCGTAGAGTGCTGCCGAGGCCGCATCTTTCAGTACCGTAATATTCTCGATATCCTGCGGATTAATAGTGTTCAAATCGCCATCGAAAGGAGAACCGTCGACTACATACAACGGGGTTCTACCACTATTAATAGAACTTATACCACGAATATAGAGATTGGAGGTACCTCCGGGCTGGCCTGAAGCCTGCGACATCTGGATACCCGACACCTTACCCTTCAACGCCTCTACAGGACTGGTAACCTGTACTTTGCTGATATCATCAGACTTTACAACAGCAGCAGAACCGGTAAAAGCCGACTTCTTCTGCGTACCGTAAGCCACAACCATCACCTCGTCGAGAGTTCTGTCGTCCGGTTCGAGTACGATTTTCATCGTTGGCTTGACCGTAAGCGTTTGTGTTTGCATGCCAATATAAGAAACCGAAATCTTGGCACCGGCAGCAACAGTCAGCGTAAACTCACCATTCAGATTGGTGGCCGCTCCAGTATTCGTGCCAACAACCTTAACAGATGCACCGATAACCGGTTCCCCGTCCTCCGAAGAAACTACGGTTCCGGTAACACGCATCTGCGCCAATGCCACTCCTACACTTAAGAAGAGGCACGCAAGAATCATTGTTAGTCTTTTTTCCATAAAAATCTCTCTCTTAAAAATTAATATATTTGTAAATTATCTATCTTTCGAAATACTGTTTTATATCATTTTCATACTGTTTCAAAAAATTTTCCCTAATATCATTGGAAGTTTCATTATTCTTACTTACAATCTATTACTATTTTACCCGTTTCTCCAAACGAGACGAAACTATTTCCATCACAAATATGGATATTTGCAAAAATAGTATAATTTTGTTATATCAACAAATAAAATTATTAAACAGACGAAGAATTAAACATTTATTAACAAAGTGCTATAAATATGCGATGCACAAAGCCCGATTGATAAATATAGGAGTATTTTCGAGATATTGCTTCCGAACTGTAAGTTATACCTGTGATCTGCTATCGATTTAGATAGATAAAAGATAAGGGATGAATGATGAGCGATATAAGTGTTCGAACATGCGGTAAACAACACGAAAAAAGGAGATAAACAGACCATAATCTGTTCATCTCCCTATGGTTTATAAACGCAGATAGGTATCGTTATCAACAAACTACCCTATCTTTTTCTTCTCTGAGTATTATTCGACAGAGATTTGTCTGCCTACATTTTGAACGGATTGTTCCAACTTCGGCAACTCTACAGTAAGTACGCCGTCGTTTACTTTGGCAGAGATTTTATCTTTATCTACATCGTCGGGCAGCAGCAGAGTTTGCTCATACTTAGAATAGCTGAACTCCCTACGCAGATAATGGGCCTTTTTATTCTCATCTTTATTTTCCTGCTTCTGTTCCATCTTTATGGTAAGATTGCCTTCATCGTTGATATTTACGGTAAAATCATCTTTCTTCAATCCGGGTGCGGCCAACTCTACAACGTAGCTTTTATCGTGTTCTATCACGTTAATAGCAGGCGCAGTAGCATTTGCACGTGGCATAAAATCTGTGTTAAAGAAATCGTCGAATACACTCGGTAACCATGAATTTCTGTGCATAATCGGTAACATAATCATTCCTCCAGTTTTATTTAAAATCCTTTTATTTAATGTTCTCGGACTCTTTTCGAATCCACTGATAACATTACAACAAGCATACCAAAGGAATAATCGTGCCAAATTGTCACAACGCGAAGACATTTTGTCTTATTCGCAACATATAGGTATCGGCAATTTAAACACAATCGGAACACAGTACTTTACCTTGACAGGTTTGCCGGATAGTATTCCGGGGTTCCATCGGGGCATATTTTTCACCACACGGAGAGCCTCTTTGTTCAACAAAGGATGCACGGATCGGGCGACACATGGTTTCGTTACCCGTCCTTTTTTATCTATCACAAACGAAATAATCACCTTTCCCTGAATGCCGTCTTCTATACATTTCTCAGGATAATCCACGTTCTCTCTCAAATATTGCAGCAATGCTTGAGAACCACCCACAAACTCCGGCATTTGTTCAACGGGGCTAAAACAAACAGACCGGTCACGCACAGACTGTCCGTCAACAACTCCCACGACTGCCATCATCAATAATACTGCCCACAATCTTTTCATATTATTATTTACATTTTAAAGGAACATTCGTAAAACGAAAGTGCAATGGCATGTGTTCGTACGACGAAAACGAACCGCATACGCATTGCACTTTGCAGATTTAAGTATTGGTTTCGGGAGCAAAGATAAAGGAAAAAGGCATCCTTGTCAACACCCTATCTACGATTGACACAACACACAACACCTAAATAATTAATTATCAAAATATTAACAAACAAAAAGTAGGCCCACCTGACATATTTCCTACCACAAACATACCTGTCATCTATCCTCAACAGATACGGCATCTATACCATACAGGCCGTATATCTACCCCCGAAAGAAGTCTATTTAAGACCAACAGGCCGAACATCTGATGAAAACAGAGACTTTTATTTGCATTTTTAAGATTTTGATGTATCTTTGCATAAGATAGGTCTCGCCTCAACAATTTCAAGCAAACTTGTTTGTATTCGGCTTGCACTATCTTTGCATAACACGAGGTTGCACTTAAACGAACGAATGAGAAAAACCTTTTACTTCGCCCTTTCAATTCTATTGCTATGCAGCGGTTGTACGCTTTTCGGTAACCGTTCATCGGCCGAAGACGCCGAAACGATGGCCCGAAAATACCTCGACAGCGCCGTTATCTACATAGACCGTAAGGATTATCACCCCGCCATGTTGCAGCTAAAAGAGGCCGAAAAGCTGCTTCCACAGCTGAACGACACAAAAACATGCTATCGCATTTGTCAATATATAGGTTGGATAAACGAGAATAACGGTGCCGGCGAGCTTGCTCTGCACTACCAGCGGCTGGCCTTGAAGTATGCCCGAGCATACGGAAAGCCCGAATATGTGGTGGATGTTCTTATCAATCAGGCCAACACTTTCTTCGATATGAACCTGCAGGACAGCGCTCTGAAGGCAAACAACGAGGCCGCCAAGTTTTATAAACAGTCCGACAAAAGCCAACAGTCGGTTATTCAGAAAAACATAGCCTATTACGACATGCTGCACGACTCGCTCGGCCAAGCCGAACAGCATGCTTATCGAGCCGTAATGTTAGCGCAAGATTCGTCGGCTATAGGCAATGCCATGTCGCTCTTGTGCCAAATATATCTCAGGCAAAACAAAGATGAAAAGGCGCAAATGCTTATGAGTATCATGCCCCAAAACGGCAGTGCGACGCTCGAATACAACCGACTTCTTATTCGCAGCGGGCTTGCCGAACGCACCGGCAACTACCGTTTGGCACTGGAAGACATGAAGAAACTCAAAGCTCTCAACGACTCTTTGAACGCCGAACAGAAACATCTCGACATCGTGAAAATACAAAATCAATACGATAAAGAGGTGATGCAGCGCGAAAAGGCCGAACAAAAATTCGGGTTCTCGGTAGCCATCATCGGGCTTCTGCTTATCATCTTCGTGCTCACTTACTGGTATTTTCGCCGCACGCAACAACTGTACAAACGTTATCACGACCGCATTTCTGCTATAAAGGACGAAATGACAGCCCAACTGACAGCCCGAAATATCACTATCGAAGAGATGAAGCAGGCCGCAGACACCAAACTCATGGAGATAGAAAAGCTGAAGAAAAGGCTGCCTGCACAGCTGACCACGGGCACCGACTACGACTCTATATCGCAAACGAAGCTCGGCATCGACGTGCTTTACAGTATACTCCACGATGAGAACATCAGCCAGTTCGGAAAGAAAGAACAGGTGGCTGTTACAAACATCATGCGTGTTATCGACACCCGTTTGGCCGAAATCATTGCCAATCCGGCCTATGCACTTACACCAAAAGAAACGTTTTTCTGTATTATGGAGCGAAACGGCAAAGACGATCGGCACAAAGCGCAGTCATTCTGCTGCTCTGAACAAGCCATACGTTCTACCAAGAGCCGCCTCGGGAAGAAGCTCGATTTAAGTCTTTTGTAATGCCTGCCACCCCCATGTGCAGCCAGCGGCAAGAACATCCCCATCACACATTATAAATATACATAACGAACAATGCACTTAAAGGGTGTATATATTATTGTTACATGTGCACTCTAAGCACATTATTCTTAAGGCCTGCCTGCACAAAACTTCATAATCTGAAAGAATAAACCGGCAATCAGACATTCACAGGTACACGATGTTCCGCCGACTACTTTGCGCTTAACAAGAACTCTGCAGCATATCTGCCCATCACGGCATATCCCTCTGCATTGGGATGAAGCCAATCGCTCTGCCATTCTTTGCGCAACGAACAGCGGTCTTCTGTGCTTCTCATCAGCTCATCAAAGTCGAGTATTCCGTCGAATTCCTTCGAGTTACGTATCCATTCGTTTACTATCTGCCGCCCTTCTTCATGCTCTTCCGTAAAATATGCACTGCCTTTCATCGGCATAATCGTACCGCCGTATATTTTCAGATGGTGCTCATGCGCCTTTCGTATCATAATGGCATACTGTTCGATCAGGCGACGTGCCGTGTTTTTGGCGTCCTTACTCGTGCCCAAATCGTTGATGCCTTCGAAAACAATCACCTCTTTTATCCCACATTGCTGCAATATATCTCGGTCGAATCGCTCCATAGCAGGAGCACCGAGCCCCACGGTCAGCACACGATTATCGCCTATGCCGAGGTTCAACACTCCCCTGCCATGCCCTTTGCGATACAACTCTTCCGACATTACATCGGGCCATCTGTCCTGCCGGTTCGTAGTACTGTTCTTGCCATCGGTAATAGAATTGCCGATAATAGCCACGGCATCGGCATTCACATTATATACGTCTATCGCCGAAATATTGAACCAATGGTCTTCACGGAAAGCCTTCTCGAAATCGGTGCGTGGGCCGGAATTGCCTTTCAGAATATAGGAAGTGGTACGCGATCCCATGTGTACAGTGGGCTCTTTCGGCGCTACTTTGTAGTTAATGGTAACGGCTATGCGCTGCAAAGGCTTCAGATGAAAGCGCAATGGATCGGAGACAACCGTTTTCCGCGGTTCTATCGTTACGCGTTGATGCCCACCGAAACGCAGATATTCCGTAGTTTTAGGCTCTATGGCAAACGAGTCTGCAGATGCGGAGATATATACCGAACGTATCTCTACAGGCTCGGTGCTGTATTCGTTCGACAGGTGCAAACGCACAACATCGCCTCCTATCGAAACTTTAACAACCTGACGAACCGAACGATTGGTCATTTCGTTGTTGAAAGGCATATACGATTTTACCACCGGCTGCGGTGCACAAGCCCACGTGCCTACCCAATGATCGTAAATATTTTCGCCATTCGGATGCAATGGCTCTTGCGCCTGTATACCCAAGGAGCATAGCAGTAACAAGATACAAACAATTTTCTTCATCCCTACATGCTTTTAAAACCATGCAAAGATAATTACAAAAATCGGTATATCCCTGTCTTATTCTTATGAAAAACCTGCGAATTGGTATCATTACTTGTTCTATGTTCATTTTTTAACCAATACACCTTATTATATAGAATATTTTACTTATATTTGCAACCAATATTTTGTATTTAGCACAAACCATGTCGACATGAGAAAAATATGTTTATCGTTCGTATCCATAATGTTCGCCCTATCGGTAACAGCTCAGCAACATCCGTTATGGATGCGCTACAGTTCTATCTCTCCGGACGGCACTACGATTGCTTTCTCCTATAAAGGTGATATTTTTACGATACCCGTTCAGGGCGGTAATGCACGACAACTTACATCGAATGCCGCCTATGAATCTTACCCGATATGGAGTCCCGACGGGGAACGCATCGCATTCGTATCTACCCGAGAAGGCAGTTACGATATCTACGTAATGAGCAAAGACGGCGGCGAACCCAAACGACTAACCACCGACAGTGGTAATGAAATACCGATGACATGGCGCGATAACGAACACATTTTATTCGAAACAACCGGCATGCCTACAGCAAAATCGATCTATTTTGCTTCGAGCCAGTTCCCGCAGGTGTACGAAACGGATGTGAAAGGAAGCCGCCCACGCTTGGTATCTGCCGTGACAATGGAGAGCATGAGCATCAACAAAAACGGCGACATACTCTATCATGATAAAAAAGGCTATGAAGATGAGTTCCGCAAACATCATCGTTCGCCCATTACACGTGATATATGGCTGAACAAGAATGGCAAGTTTACCAAGCTGACCGCATTCAACGGCGAAGATAGAAATCCCGTTTGGGCGGCCGATGGGCAGTCTTTTTACTACTTAAGCGAAGAAGACGGCACATTCAACGTGTATCGCAGAAATGTGGAAAGTGCCGATAAAACGCAGCTGACTCGCTTTAAAGACAATCCGGTACGCTACCTTACCGCCGCTGAAAACGGCACATTGTGTTTCTGTTACGATGGTGAAATATACACGCTTCGCGAAGGAGGCGAGCCAACAAAGGTAAATATCAACATTACCGCCGATAAGAACGATGCCGACCTGATACGTCAGATAAAGACCAACGGAGCCACCGAAATCAAAGTATCGCCCTCTGGTAAAGAAATAGCTTTTGTTTTGCACGGCGATGTATATGTTACGTCGATAGACTACCGAACAACCAAGCAGATTACCGATACTCCCGAACAGGAACGTAGCATTGATTTTGCTCCCGACGGGCGTAGTATCGCGTATGCTTCGGAACGCAACGGATTGTGGCAGATTTATCAAACAACGATTAAGAACAAAGGCGAAAAACAGTTTACCTATGCCACCGATTTGGAAGAGACACAGCTCGTAAAGTCGGACTCTACCTCTTTTCAGCCGTTATACAGCCCGGATGGCAAGAGTATAGCTTTCCTTGAAAACCGCAACACCCTGCGTGCAGTCGACTTGAAAAGCAAAACCGTACGTACTTTAATGGACGGCAAGTACAACTACTCCTATTCCGATGGCGACGTATGGTGCACATGGAGCCCGGACAGCAGGTGGCTCTTGGCAAGCTATATCGGCTACGGCGGGTGGAACAATAAGGATATTGCGCTGGTAAGTGCTTCGGGTAACGGCGAAATATATAACCTTACCGAGAGCGGATACAACGATGGAAACGGCAAATGGGTGCTCGGAGGCAAGGCAATGATATTCGAAAGCGACCGTGCAGGGTACAGAAGTCATGGCAGTTGGGGATCGGAAAGCGACATGTATATTATGTTCTTCGACCTCGATGCTTACGAACGCTTCAAGATGTCGAAAGAAGAAAAGACTCTCTACGATGAAGCCAAGAAAGAAGAGGCTGCCGCCAAGGAGCAAAAGACTGTAGACGTAACGGTGAAAAAGAAGCCGAAGAAAGAAGAAATATTGAAGTTCGACCTTGATAACTGCCGCGACCGAGTGCTACGACTGACGGTAAATTCGTCGAGACTCGGTGATGCTTTGCTCAGTCCGGGGGGCGATACGCTGTATTATCAGGCCGCTTTCGAAGGGGGATACGACCTTTGGAAGCACGATCTAAAGGAAAACAAGACCGAAATTGTGATGAAGAATGTGGGAAGGGGCGACCTTCTTGCCGATAAAAACTTTAAGAATATCTATCTTTGTACAGGTAATTCCATAAAACAGATAGACATTTCGAAAGGTTCATCCAAAAACATCGACTTCGAAGCACGTTTCAACTATCGCCCGTATCAGGAACGCGAATATCTCTTCGGCCATATTTGGCAGCAGGTAAAGGATAAATTCTATAAACCCGATTTGCACGGTATAGATTGGGAAAGTTACAAGAAGACTTACGCCAAGTTCCTGCCTTATATCAACAATAATTACGACTTTCGAGACATGCTTAGCGAGATGCTCGGCGAATTGAATGCCTCTCACACCGGTGCCCGCTATTATCCGAATGGAACGAACCTGAATACTGCCGCGTTAGGATTGTTCTTCGATCCTGCATACATGGGCGACGGACTGAAAGTGGAAGAAGTTATCAAGCGCGGACCTTTTGCCGTTAAGAACACCGGAGTAGATGCCGGATGCGTAATAGAAAAGATAGATGGTGAGAAAATACTTGCCGGAAAGGATTATAACTACATGCTCGACGGTAAAGCAGGCAAACCGCTCCGTATTACTGTTTTCAACCCCTCTACGAAAAAACGCTTCGATGTAACGGTGAAGGCCATTAGCAAAAGCGCTCAACAAGAACTGTTGTACAAAAGATGGGTAGACCGCAACCGCCGGATTGTGGATAGTCTGTCGCACGGAAAGCTGGCTTATGTGCATGTTAAAGCGATGAACAGTGAAAGTTATCGTACTGTATTCAGCGAACTGCTAAGCGATAAGAACCGCCGGAAAGATGCTGTTATCGTGGATGAACGCCATAACGGAGGTGGTTGGTTACACGATGATTTGTGCACGCTCTTAAGCGGTAAGCAATATCAGAGCTTCGTTCCGAACGGTAAATATATAGGTTATGATCCTTGGAACAAATGGGTGAAACCTTCTTGTGTTATGATCTGCGAAGACGACTACAGCAACGGACACGGTTTCCCCTTTATATATAAAGAGCTCGGTATCGGTAAATTGATAGGCACCCCCGTTGCCGGAACAATGACAGCTGTATGGTGGGAGACACTTATGGATAACAGCATGGTATTCGGCATACCGCAGGTAGGCTGTCGGGATATGCATGGCAACTTCGGCGAAAATACCCAACTCGATCCTGATATCGAAATTTATAACACACCGGAAGACTATCTTAACGGTAACGATGAACAGCTAAAGCGCACCGTAGAAGTAATGATGAAAAAATAAGAACACCAATTAAAATTAACTACCGTAGAGAAATAACGTCCTTACAAACTGCCTGTACGATCCATTTTCTCAGCTGACAAACAAGCTGATTAACTATGTATACGCCTATCGATGGTTTCAAAATGTTCAAGCTATTTGCAAACTTATCGATGCTATATCAGAGGATGAACTCTTCCGCCCACACCAAAGAATATAGGCAGATGAAGCTATCCAAATGACTGTATGGGAGGTTTACAAGTTTATCCACATTAATACTGTCGCTCCCTTCTGTATGTTTAGAACGAAGATAAGAAAATGGAAGAAAGCAATGATGGAATAATTATGGATAAGAGAAGAAAGAGAAGTAGATTTTATACACAATACCATTGTCGACTTTGCAAAGCATGCAATTTGCCTACAAAAAACACCCGCTTTCAAAAGTATTTAAAATAACTTTCGAAAGCGGTTGGATATTTTCTGATAATTCCTTTGATATAAAAAGACCTAATTAAGCATCAATATTTGCATAAGTAGCATTCTGCTCGATGAATTCGCGACGTGGTTCAACATCATCGCCCATAAGCATGGAGAATATCTCGTCTGCCTCGGCGGCATTTTCAATATTTACTTGCTTCAACAAACGTGACTTTGGATCCATTGTAGTCTCCCATAACTGGTCGGGGTTCATCTCACCAAGGCCTTTATAACGCTGTGTATGGATGCTCTTTGCATCCTCATCCCCGTTTGCATACTTATCAAAAAATGCTTGCCGCTGCTGTTCGGTATAGCAATATTCGCTTACCTTATTCTTATAAGAACACTTGTAGAGCGGAGGATTGGCAATATAAAGATGCCCGTCTTCGATAACTTTCGGCATGAAACGATAGAACAATGTCATGATCAGCGTATCGATATGCGAGCCATCGACGTCGGCATCGGTCATGATGATAATCTTATCGTAGCGTAGTTTGTCGATATTTGCCTCACGATCGTCTTCTCCTTCTACGCCGAAACGCACGCCGATGCTCTGAATGATATTCATTACCGACTCCGCTTCAAACACTCTATGCCACTGCACCTTCTCTACATTCAAAATCTTTCCGCGCAACGGCAAAATTGCCTGTGTATATCTGTCGCGTCCCTGCTTGGCAGAACCGCCGGCAGAGTCGCCCTCGACGAGGAATATCTCACAATCTTTAGGATCCTTATTGGAACAGTCGGCCAACTTGCCGGGAAGCCCTCCTCCCGACATGAAGTTCTTACGCTGCACACTTTCACGAGCCTTACGGGCGGCAATACGTGCTGTTGCTGCAAGAACTACCTTTTCGCAAATCTTCTTTGCCTCAGCAGGATGCTCTTCAAGATAATTGGTCAAAGCCTCTCCCACCGCCTGTTGCACCGCTCCAGACACCTCGCTATTGCCTAACTTAGTCTTTGTCTGTCCCTCGAACTGGGGCTCGGCAACTTTGATAGAGATTACAGCCGTAAGTCCCTCACGGAAGTCTTCGCCAGCAATCTCTATCTTGGCTTTCTCGATTTGTTTCGAAATAACGGGATCGTTATCGGCATATGCTTTCAACACACGAGTAAGTGCTGTACGGAAACCCGAAAGATGAGTTCCTCCCTCTATGGTATTTATATTGTTTACATACGAATGTATATTCTCGGAGTAATCCGTATTATACATAATAGCGACTTCGATTGGAATTCCTTGTTTTTCGGTTTTCAGATAAATAACATCGTCGAAAAGATGGGTACGATGACGATCTACGTAACGCACGAACTCTTTCAATCCATCCTTAGCATGGAAGACTTCCACGCGAGGCTTCCCCTCTTCATTAGCACGCAAGTCCGTCAATGTAATCTTGATACCTGCATTCAAATAAGCAAGCTCACGCATACGACGAGCAATGATATCCCACTGATAATGGATGGTTGTAAAGATTGTCTTATCTGGCCAAAACTGTTGACGCGTACCACGCTTGTCTGTGGTGCCCATCACTTTAACTGGATACAGCGGTTTACCCTTTTCATACTCCTGCTGATATATCTTGCCATCGCGGAACACTTGCGAAAGCATATGAGATGAAAGTGCATTCACACAACTCACACCTACACCATGAAGACCACCACTGACCTTGTAAGAGCCTTTATCGAATTTACCACCGGCGTGAAGAACCGTCATAACAACCTCGAGTGCTGACTTGTGCAACTTCTTATGCTCATCAACGGGAATACCGCGACCATTATCCTGAACCGTTATCGACTCATCTTCGTTGATCGTTACCTCTATGTCGGTACAATATCCGGCCATGGCTTCATCAATAGAGTTATCTACGGTTTCATTCACCAAGTGATGAAGGCCTTTCTCACTGATATCGCCAATATACATTGCAGGGCGTTTACGTACCGCCTCAAGTCCTTCAAGCACTTGGATATTGGAGGCCGAATAATTATTCTCGTTGTTTTGAATATCTGCCATTTTCTTTACTATATATTTCTTGCAAAGATAATAAAAAAAGAACATATAACGAAATAATTTGTTACTAAAAATGCGTAAAACAAAATGATGCCCTATTATTTCCACTCATCCTTATACGCACTCGGAAAATTATTCGCATTTCGTATTTCCATTCAGTTCCTCATCATACTTGCCTGCTCTTCTGCAATAATAGTTTCCACAAATGTCGAAAAAGAAAAAACACTATAATAATTTTGCACAAATAACAAAAGGTCGCACTCCTACTGGAGTACGACCTTCGTACTAATTATACCAAGTTAGAAATTATGCCAACTTATTAATATGCAGAGCTAAACTCGATTTTAAGTTGGCGGCTTTGTTCTTATGAATAATATTGGTCTTAGCCAATTTGTCCAACATTTTCTGAACTTCGGGATAAAGCTTTACTGCTTCTTCCTTATTAGTCATCGCGCGCAATTTACGAACAGCATTACGCATAGTCTTTGCATAATATTTATTATGTAAAGTCTTAACTTTATCCTGACGGATTCTTTTAAGTGATGATTTGTGATTTGCCATCTTTAAATTCTTCTTATATTTTATGTAGTCCCTAGCAGAGTCGAACTGCTCTTTAGAGA
This sequence comes from Hoylesella oralis ATCC 33269, assembly GCF_000185145.2. Classification (GTDB taxonomy): domain Bacteria; phylum Bacteroidota; class Bacteroidia; order Bacteroidales; family Bacteroidaceae; genus Prevotella; species Prevotella phocaeensis. The sequence continues at coordinate 716,988 of NZ_GL833119.1, read as the reverse complement.
ATGAAAATCTCTCGTCCTAACCGATAGACGAAGGGACCATGCGATTTTATTTGCGGGTGCAAAGTTAGATGTTTTTTCTTTACCTGCCAAATTTTATCAAATAAATCTTTATTGTATCGCCGTTTTTTTGTATTTTCGCTTTAAAATTACTCTTCATGCTGATAAAAACCAAGGCCATAGTATTCCATTCGCTGAAATTCGGCGACGCCCAACTAATCGTTGACCTATTTACAGAAGCTTGTGGTCGCGTATCTTTCATTCAACAGATATCCAAAAATCCGAAAGCAAAAATAAAGAAACAATTCTTCCAATCATTGACGATACTCGAAATAGAATTCGACTTCAGACAGAACGCCAAACTTCAACGACTTAAAAATGCAAGAATAGAAACACCCTTTTCCAACATCCCATTCGATCCTTATAAGCTAACGATATTGCTTTTTCTTGCCGATTTTCTGTATTACAGTACTCGAAGCGAGCAACAGAACGAGCCTTTATTCCGATATATCGAGGCAAGTATTAAGTGGCTCGATGCCTCACAAGGCAACATTGCCAACTTCCATCTTGTCTTCATGATGAGACTTTCGAAGTTTATCGGCTTCTTTCCCAATCTCGACAATCACGACCATAATATCTATTTCGATCTAAGGAATGCATGTTTTACCGCTTCAGCACCGCTTCACCCCGACTTTCTTCACCCTGAGGAGGCTGCACGCATCCACACTCTTACTCGTATGAATTATGAATCCATGCACTTGTTCAAAATGACGCGAGAACAACGAAACCGCTGTGCCGAAATTATTCTCTCTTATTACAGGTTCCACATTCCGAACTTTCCCGAACTCAAATCGTTCCATATATTAAAAGAGTTATTCAGCACATAATACCGTGATAGCATGACGGGAAGGGTATTGTCAGTGCCATACCCTTACCCTATATTTCACACCTTTATAAGTATGCTTGCTTTTCGGTTTGTTGATATTGGCAAGTATTCTACCGAAATTCGGGTTTTACAAACGACACAGAATTTCGACAAACGGTGTTTTTATGGCGTTTTTCTCTGCAGAGTGGCAGAATTTATTTCTTCATGTATTCCAAGAACTGATACAGTCCTTGGCGCACAGAGCGCAGTCCGAATTGCTCCGGATGGATATCTTCGAGCTTCATCCACATACATTCAGCGGCATCGTCGGCAGCCTTTAGTTTCGACGTATCGGTCACCTCGCAGAGATAAAACATATCGAGTGTAGGAATATCTATCTCGCTATAGCGGTATTTATTGGGCAAACTGAACAGATACTTCGTACTTGTAACCTCAAGACCAGTCTCTTCTTCCACCTCTCTTCTTATGTTTTCCTCGCTTGTTTCGCCCACATCGGCAAAACCACCGGGCAGATCATACGTACCTTTTGCAGGCTCATTCTTCCGTAGTTCTACAAGAAGTTCCCCCTTACCGTTCAATATAAAGGCCGCACATGCAGCACTTGGATTAAGAAAGAACTCAAAACCGCAGTTATCACACTTCTTGCTTTTCTCGGTAGAGGCATTGAAATGATGGCTTCCACATACCGGACAATACTTAAATTTCTCCAATAAATGCATAACAAGTATTCACTTTTATGATGACAAAGATAGTGCAAATTATCGTAAAAAAGTACAATAATTTAAAATAATCATACAATTAAGTTGAAATTAAATAAAAGTATAAGAAATAAAAGCCGGATAAAATGAGACAACAGACTGATATTGTAAGCAAATCAGGAGGTATATGTAAACAAGACAGAAGTACTGTTTATCGAAGATACACATACGATGTATTTTGGTTGTGCCAAAACTCCATTGAACATATCTCACAACAAGAAAGGAACAAAAAACTTGCTTTAACTTATCAAACAAGCTGGTCTTCTCCCAACATTTTGCACAAAGAAAAACAACTTTTTATTCGAATATACAAAAAATAATGTATCTTTGCATGAAATAAACCGCACCTCAACAAATAGAAGCTGGCTTCTTTGTGTTCGGTTTGTACTGTCTTTGTTATTAAAATAACCAATAAACAATCAAAATATCGACATGAAATTATCAAGACCATTTACTATTCTTAGCTTATTGACGCTGGCGCTTACCGCCGGTGCACAGAATACTTTCGAACTGAATTTATGGAGCGGAAAAGCCCCATACGATACAGGTTTCGGTGCCGATACGGCTAAAGTGAAAGTGTTCTTGCCCGATGTAAAGAAGTCGACAGGGCGCGCTATAGTCATTTGCCCGGGCGGAGGATACGAAGGTCTTGCCATGATACACGAAGGAACCGATTGGTCTTCGTTCTTTAATAATATGGGAATAGCCGCAATAGTGCTCAAGTATCGGCTGCCGCATGGCATACCTATGGCTCCTGTCAGCGATGCCGAACAAGCCATTAAATTAGTAAGAAGAAACGCAGCCGCATGGCATATCAATGCAAACGATATCGGTATCATGGGATTTTCTGCCGGCGGACACCTCGCATCTACCATAGCTACCCACAGTACAGGCGATGCAAAGCCCAATTTTCAGGTGCTTTTTTATCCGGTAATTACCATGCAGCCGGGCTTTACACATCAGGGATCGCACGACAAGTTGCTCGGAAAAGAGGCCCAAAAGAAGGATGAACGCAACTATAGCAACGACATGCAGGTGACACGTAGCACTCCGAGAGCTTTCATAGTTCTATCAGACGATGATCATGTAGTGCAACCTGCCAACGGTGTAAACTATTATATGGAGCTTTACAAGCACGATGTACCGGCGTCGCTGCATGTGTATCCCTCCGGTGGACATGGATACGGCATGAATAGCTCGTTCAAGTATCACATCGAAATGCTACTTGAACTGAAATCATGGCTGCAAAGTTTCTGACAAAGACGTAAGAACTATAATCTATCAAAACATAAACAAAAGTAATAAACTCTATGACTCGAAAACTCTGTACCGTTCTTATCGCGTGCCTGATAAGTTCTCACAATCTGCTTGCAGATAATTGGTTGGCACGCATTAGCGACAATACATACGTGTCGCAGTTATCCATACCGGGCACACATGATGCTTCTACCGGCGAAGGGTTTACCCCCCTCGTTGCACTTTTGGGCAACCTATGTGCCTTAACACAGGACAAAACGCTCGCCGAACAATGGGACTGCGGCGTTCGGGCATTCGATCTTCGACCGGCAGTACATACACGTTTCGGCAGAATTAAGGGCTTGCATATCTTTCATGGCATCATGCAAACGAAAATAAAATTTACCGATGCCATCGATATTTTGCGCGAGAAACTTGCAAAGAACCCCACGGAATTTGCTATTGTTATTATGCGTCACGAAAACGATGCCGACAAAAATCATCCCCAATGGGGCAATATGATGAGAGAAATTCTTACTTCCGATGCCTATAAAGGGCTGTTTGCCGACTATAAACCTGACCTCACCGTGGGCAATCTGCGCGGAAAAATCCTCGTATTGAGCCGCGATATGTATAATTCAGTGCCCATCGGAGGTTACGTTAGGGGCTGGAGTCATGCGGCAGACTTCCCGAGTCAGGGCAGAGCAAGTATCTCCGGACCGTCGTCTTCGGGCTCTCTTTATGTGCAAGACTTTTATGACACCTCCGCAAACGGTGCGTTGGAAACCAAGGTGCAAGCCATTATAACGATGCTCGACTTCTCTACTGCTCGCAATACAGATAACGGAAAGCAGGCTCCATGGGTAATCAATCACACATCAGGCTATTCGCTTGTGCAGAATATATTTGGAAATGCCGTCTCTTTATCCGATGGATATCGCCACAATGCATCGGTTACAAATAAAACAGTGATTGATTATTTCGCCGATGGAAACCACACCGGACCCGCCGGAATGGTAATGATAGACTACGCAGGCGTCGATGTATCGGGCAAATACAAAGTGTCTGGATTAAGTGTTATTAATACCTTAATTGAAAATAATTTCCGTTCTAAGATGATGGAAGCCGTAATGAACGGGATCGAAGAATTGGCATATCCCAATCAAAATATCACGGTTTCATCGGAAGGTTTGATCTCTGCGAATGGTAAAATTGTTGTCTACGCTACCGATGGCACCACTGTTGCAAGCGGAATAAACACGGTTAAGATCAATCGCAAGGGCATATATATCATACATGCTGCCGGAGCAATCAAGAAAGTTGTTATTCCTTAGCCAGTTTTACGCATAACCCCGACTTGACGGGAATGGTTTCCAACTGTGCCGAGTGCTTGCTTATTTTCAGTTTCACCATACATGCAGCAACGTTCAGCGGTTTGTTTTGGTCGAATATGAAGTTACCTATGCTGTAATAAATCGCATGGTTCTTATAGATTTCTATAGTCTGTAAGGTGTGTGTATGGTGGCATATCATGCAGTCGGCACCGGCATCTATGATGCGTCGGGCATCTATCTTTTGCTGTAAAGTGGGGGAAGTGGTATGCTCGATCCCCCAATGCAGGCTTACTATAATATAACAATCGGGTTCTTGTTTCTTCAAACCGGCGATACGAGACAGTAGGGTATCTATGTTTTCTTGACTCACACAGGGGCGGTCGGGCAGGTATGCGTAGTTCTCGAGCGGCAGCCTTAACGATGCCAAAACATAGATTTTTCGCGGTTTCATCGCGATACATACCGGTTGAGAAGCCTCTCTCATGTTCTTACCCGCACCGATCGGCACCATTCCCTCGCGCACAATATTCCGCCAAGTGTCCATTAAGCCGCGTCGTCCTTGGTCTATACTGTGGTTATTCGCAAGGTTCAGGTGTGTGAAACCATGCTGACGAAGCAGTTGGAGCCACTTCGGTTCGGCACGGAAGATAAACCTTTTGTAAACAGGTGCCACGATTTCCGTCGCCGGACATTCGAGATTACCCACCACAATGTCGGAACTACGGAGCACGGAGTCTACACCTTTCGAGAACAGACGGCCGGTTCCGCCCCATTCTATGTGCTTTCTAACACCTCTGTCGAGCAAAATATCGCCTGTAAAGATTACAGTCAGCGTATCCATTGCCGATACCTTCGTCATACAAACAATACATGCAGCTATCATAGTTGCAAAACGCATGAAGACCGTATGCTTTCTGTGATCGTATTTTTTCACGATTTCATCGGTAGTTTTTGTATCACTCGGGACCATTAGCAGCCTGAACCGTAAAAGACACGATCGTTATCTTCTACCGGTATTTCGAGCGGAATAACAACCTCTTTCATCCATGTAGGCACACCCTTACGCGGGTTTGTCTTGAGTTTTTGCTGCCACTCTTCGTCCGTTAGGCGCTGTTCATCGGTCGATTGCTTAAACTCTCGGTACGAAAAAACGGCTCCGCGTGTCAGATAAAGACGATTGTTAACCTCCACAACCACATAGATTTCGTCTACCGGACCCACTGCCTCGTAAAGAATAGAGTGCTTTTCAGGCGGGTTATTAACGGCATTTGCTGTATATACATCGGCAACTACGGCAATCGATTTATCCGTTCCTTGAATATCATCCCATCCCACAAGCATCTGATCTTTATCACGTACGAGGTCTAAAGAGATATTCTCGAAAGTAGAACCGATGATTTCAATCTGCTTATATTCCTGTTCCGACAGCATATCAGACGATAACTCTTTCTTACTGATGCGTAAAAGAAACTCGGTATGGTCTATAATTTGCTCCGTAGTAGCCATAGCCTTATCGGTCAACAATCCATATTTGGTCAAGATTTCTTCCATATTGTTCACCAACGCTACGGCCTTCTTCCAGAACTTAATGTTGGGTTCAACATAACCATGTACTATAGGTTCAGGCAGTCCACCTCCTCCACATTCGGCTCCCATCGGCTGTTTAGCGTAGAGAATGGCATCATGTTTCAGCTCTGCCCATGATGCCAAAGCCGTGTTGAGCTCTTTTTTCTTCCATTGGGAAGTGAGCATAAAATAAGGAAGTCGATGGTCTGACACCGTATCATTCATGGTTTTTAACGCATCCAACCATTTTGTGGAAACGGTTTCAGACCAATCTATCTCTTTCATCTGTGCTTTCATTTTCTGAAGCATTGGCTTATAACCGCTCCAATTCTCGCCCTCTTTCAATTCTTCAAGTAATATCCGTTCGGCTTCGATGCTGCCCATAGCTGCCATAACATCCAATCCTTTGGGCGTATCTCGCTTGGTTACCGGACTTTCATAGTCGACCATCTCCTGCAATACCTCGGCATCAGGCTGATAACGTTGCGGCATCAGGTTGATTTTACAAGCGCTCGTGCGTTCGAATTTGGGCTTGATACGTGTCTGACTTCGTGCAATTTCCTCGATTTCACTGCGCAAATCAGTCATCAATTCTTGGTTCTTAAAGAATTCATCCAACGGCTTTTCCTGCTTTTTATACGCATCATACACCTGCAAAATCGTCACATTATCAGGCTTACCCATTAAAAATGTCATCGGTTCGAAGATATTGTTATAGGCTTTGAACATAGAAGGATTAGCGCCAATAGCATGGGCAATCATCACTGCCCGCTGCAGCTGTTCGGGCTTATCGGTACCGAAAGGCGCGGTTTGCAGCCACATCATAGCCCGAAAATAGCGTTTTAACAGCTCTGAACGGGTATAATGTCCACGTGGACAGAACAGGCTATAATTGAAATACACATCATGGAACTCCAACAGATCGGAAAAATTGTTTTCCGATTTCATAATTTTACCCATTTCATCGGTACATTCTTTCTTGTACGTTCCTTTCAAACCATCGGGCAATTTGCCCGAAAGAAGACCGACAGATACACCGAAATACGCCTGACACCATGCCGCATTATCTACTAAAACAGACGGAGTAGACCTATCGTTTGCCATAATCGAAAAATATCGATACATATCCCGACTCAATTGCATGAGCATATCATGGAATTTGTCTTCCTCGATCTCGCGTAGCACTGAGTCGAAATAAAGATGGAAAAGCTGTAAATAAAGATCGGTAGTTACAAAACTTGGGAAGTTACTATAGTCGTTCTTCTCGTACACATGGAACAACTGAAGCCCGTTAGACGGTACGATTGCGAAGCCTTTTTCGCCCAAAGCGGCCTTTAATTTAGGATCGAAACGCTCCACCTGATATGGGTTTATCAGGTTTCTCATATTCACAGAACCGTCTTCTCTTATATTACCATCATTTCTAACGAGTTCATCTTCGCGTTCTTGAATGCGATTAATAAACTGCAACTCTTCCTTTGTACAATGAATAGGAGCCTCGTTATAAATTCCTTCTCTATCAAAAAAGCCCCAAACTTCACGGTCTTTAGGCTCGAAACGTTTCCACATCAACGAGTCGTACCACGATGTTTGTGAGAACAAACTGCGCAGGTCGGCTTCCATAAACACATAACCTTGCCGTGCAGCAAAGGAATTACGTAGCACACGAAGCTCGCTCAGAGTGAGCTTAGACAAGTCCATATTAAGATCAATAGGCTTGTTAAGTTTCTCTACATCGATATGTCCATTACCGGGAATGATAATACTTTTCTTTTGTGCCCAAACGCTGTATATCGCGAAGAGCAATAAGATAACGGTAATAAATTTCCTCATAGTTCTTAACGATTAAATATTTTAATAGCTTTATTGCGCCCGACTTCTTTACACAAGAAACGTTCGAACGACAGGCCGAACGATAGCCAACTGTACTCGGCCACTACATATTTGCCGTCTGCAGTGGCCTCCAAACTGCGCACTTTGCCATCTGTAAAACGAAAATCCTGTAGTATTCCGCCCAATTTAGAACCCATCCAAAGCGGACGAACATACCCTCGTTTGTTCTTAAAAATAAACAATCGGTGCCCCATATCTTTATAAAAACGCGTACGTTTGACAACTCCAACTATAGCATCTGTACTGCCATCGCCGTTTACATCGCCCGTACAAAACCGATAGACGGGGTATGGAAGGCGCCATTCATCACGGGTAGAATCGGTGGTCAATACGAGTATGTACAAACTGTCGGTCTTTTTCTCAAGACGGAACTGCTGTGCATGGCAGGTACTTCCCATAAGAATAAGAGGTATGAATGACAGTAACCGTTTGCGGTACATAGTTCTTTCCAAATTAAACTATCTGTTTATCGAGCTTACATGTATAGAATATCATCGACAAATATACGCAATAAAGACAATAAACCCGTGCTCTATCTTCCATATTTTATCAAAAAAGGAAAACGCAACGCACGGACTGTTTCGTTCATACACTGCGTTTGCCATAAAAAGATCCTTATTTTAGCCACCTCGCGAGAGCAATGCCTTAACATCGGCATCTATGTCTTTGATCTGCACATCGCGCTTATATACCACGCCATCGCGCCCAAGAAGATAGAAAGTAGGTAGCTGTTGTACGTTGTAACTTATAAGATACCGGCTGTTAACTCCGTTTTCATCGCGCACGCTCACCCACGGCAGCGCTGCTGTCTGTGTCTTCCAGAAATGTTCATCGGGATCTATAGACACCTGATATATCTCAAATCCGGCTGCATGATACTTGTTGTATAAGTCGCGCAACATCATGATACGCTTGGTAGAGCCCTCGCCCGAAAACAGATGAAAGTCGAGAAATACCACTTTTCCCTTCAGGTCGGTGAGCTTGCGGGTAACTCCTTTATTGTCTTGCAGTACGATATCGAGCACACCGCTGGTATTTATTTTAGAAGCATCCAACGTCTGTGCCATCTTATTACGTATAATGCGTACATCTTTCATGCCCTCTATGGCAATGTTGTGCAGGTTCTTTCCGCGCTCTGCATCGGGATAATACGTGTCCCAACTGGTAGCAACGGCAGCAAAAGCCTTAATGTCTTCCGCACTACTACGCGGGTTGAATATCAGCGAAACGGTATTTCCAAGCCTCACAGTTTGGAACAATGCGAAGTATGCATAGGCTTTCATCGGCTCTTTATAGATATAATTCATCTTCACGTTCGTCTTATATGCCTGCATTACCCTGTCTATACTATCGTTCATGGCATCTACTCCAAGGTCGGGATTTTGTGCTATTGCGTTGATTTGTCCTTGCAACCGCATTTGCAATAGTGCCAGTTCTTTGATTTTGGAGCAGTCTTCCGATCCGCTTATCTCATACTGGTAAGCCATCGAAGGATAAGCTGCTTTTACGGTAATTGTCTCTGTAGAGTCGATAGATACATTGATTATCTGGTCTGCAATGCGCAAACGATAGAATTCCGGCGCCTCTCCGGCATCGCTCTTAAATAGGAATGTGCCGTCTGCATCGAGTTTTATCGAGTCTACAACTACCGGACCATTCAGACTCATGTTCTCAAAATAGAGCGTAGAATCCTTGGCATCTGTAATCGTACCGTCCACCTGAAACTTACGGTTGTTGCAAGAACTTACAGTTATTGCGGCCAGTACGATGGCTACAATAGAAAAGAAATTGGAAATTTTCATGCTTGTTGCATTTTCGAGTTATATGTGCAAAAATACTGTAAATAGCTGAGAAGACAAAATAAAACCGTGTTTTTGTTGCATACATGCATTGTGTTGCAGAACCGCACAGTACGAAGCGGAGCATAAACCGCACGTTCTACGCTCCGCTCCCGATAGTTGTTCCTGTACAGCTCGGTACGAGTATCAATACGTTACCTTAATATATTTCACCCCATGTGTAGGTATGAAGTAGGTTGTTTGTGCCGGATTCAGGTCTTTCTGCCGCCATAAATCTCTCACGGTTTTCAGTTGTTTTATGCCCATTTCATCGAAGTATTTCGCGAAATCCACTCTCCTGTCATCGGTTCCCACATTGAATATGCCTACTGCATGGCTGCCATCGTTTAAAGGTTTTGCCCATATTTGAATGTCGCCATCTACGACTACGCGCCTTGCCTGCTTGCCCAAAACGTCTTGGTTTATGGCATTAACCTCGTTATTGCAAAGAAGATTTAGCGTAAAATCGTCTATCTGACTGATGTCGCAGCCTATTAACATGTTGGCAGACAGTAGAGTCCACAGGCTTATGTGTGTGTACTGTTCGTCGGGAGTAAGGCGTGTATCGCGCAAATTCGCACTCCATCCCACCTTTCCAACTATCAACATATCGGGATCGTTCCAATGTCCGGGGCCGGCATATGGATAAAGTTCCGCCTGTTGTACGAACCCAATGTCGTACAACGACTCCCATGTATCGGTGATATCTCCCGTGGTTCGCCACGAATTAGCATCCACTGCGTGGCCCCATTCCCATACTTTAGCCATGCCATATTGGCAAAGACTGTAGAATATATCGCGAGGCATGAGGCGTAGATAGCGCTCCATCTTCAGGTAGGGGCGCACATAAGCAGCCGTGCTATGATCCTTTTCCGCATCGAACACGCGGGAATAGCCGCACCAGTCGTACTTCAGATAATCCACACCCCAACTGTTATACGTTCGTGCATCGAGTTCTTCGTGGTCTAAAGAGCCCAAATAGCCGCCGCAGGTACGGTCTCCGGGAGAAGAATATATACCGAACTTCAGCCCGTTACCATGCAACCATCTGCCCAATCCGGCCATATCGGGGAATTTCTCGTTCACTGCAATGGTGCCATCCGTATTGCGTTGCGGCGCTTCCCATGCATCATCCACATTGATATAGGCATATCCGTAATCGGTAAGTCCCTTGTCTATCATCGCTTGAGCGGAAGACATCACCTTTTCCTGCGACACACTAAGGCCCCAGCAGTTCCAACTATTCCACCCCATCGGTGGAGTCAACGCTATTTTGTCGCCCACACAAATGGTGAATTTGCGCTCGTCGGCACCTTTACTGTTCTCGGCCACGAGCGTCATTTCGTACTCCCCACCGGCTTTCAACGTACCGCTGATAATGCCATGCTCGGCATCGAGCGCAAGTCCTTCGGGCAGATTGCGCACCGAGAATACCATAGGACGCTCGCCGGATGCAGGAATACGGTAGATTACAGGCGACTCCGGTCGTACTCCGAAGCGCTCTGCACTGTTTATACGCGGTGCAGCCGGCGCTTTCGGAGTAAGGATATATTTCGGCGTATAACTGCGTACAGCCTCCTTACCCGTAGCGTCATCACGATACACAGCTTTCATACGCAGCAAACGGTCAGTATCATAAGCCATGGCATACGTCTTATTCGTATTTCCTTTCAAGGCTACCTTATGAGTAACTGTAGCCAAGATAGCACCGCTTTCCGGATCGAACAGCGTTAATGTAAGCACTCCCTTTTGCTGCTGTTTGAAAGCATTGTCCAAACGGCACTGGCACATCATGCCTCTTTTAGCCTTGAACTCAGAGAAATTTATGCCCATTCCATCGAGCAAATCCGGTACTTTTAATATTATCGGACCGCCATACATGCCGCCTTGTCCGCCGCCATTGTACACTCTTACGGCCAACACGTTTTCCTTACCCCAATGTACGAACGGACTTTGTGCGCCTACCTCATAACGGCGTTCCTCTTCCCAAGCGCCCACATATCCGCCCGTTTGCTCCGGCATACGGCCGGTAGAACCTATGAAATGCCCGTTCAGATAAGTCTCGTCCGCATCGTCTATCTTGCCGAGATATAACTGCAACACCTTTTTAAGCGTCGACTTTTCGAGCATGGCCGACGGCAAAACAAACTTTATTCGGTACCAACTGTAGCTGTCGGGCTTACCGATAACATTCCTGTTTGCCGAACCTTGTACATCCACCTCGTTCCAATTACTGTCGTTGAAATCGGCTTTTTTCCATTCAGGGTTATCGCCTTCGTGGATTTTCAGTCGGCTGAACGATAACTGTTGTGCCCATGTACCGACCGAAGCCATGAGCAATAATGCAATAAATAATGTTTTTTTCATGATGTAAATAATATATTTAGATTTCATATACAAAGCCTTTTCATCGGCAATACCGCTACCATAAAGGCGTAAGAGTATCAGAATGCTTTCGCTGCACATGCCCCTGCGAACACGGCAATCATCCCTAAAGCTACGCTGCCACCCATGTATAGGGCTCCCAAAAGTATGTTATCGGCACGGAGTAAATACAAACTTTCGTTGCAAAAGGTAGAAAACGTGGTAAATCCACCGCACAAGCCAACGGTCAGAAACAGTCTTACGCTGACGCTCATCGCCATGCCTTTATCGGCAATACCGTAGATAATACCTATCAACAGGCATCCCACAAGGTTCACAATCATGGTGCCTACGGGAAATATCGTGGCTGCATGTTCTTGCAAGAACCGCGATACAACGAAGCGCAACACCGAGCCTAAGGCTCCTCCAAGTGCCACATAAAGTATGCTTTTGGCCATCATCACGTTGCAAAGATAGTAAAAAAACCGAAACAATGTATATTTCTGCCTCGGATAGATGATACATATATGTCCGACAGACACACCGTCTATGCACCTTATGAGATATATCTGTATTGCATAAAAGTGCCATTTATCCGAAACATTTGCTACGAATATCGAAAAAACGCCGTATCTTTGTAACCGTAAATCGCCATTTAAAACATTATAAAACATAAACGCATGAGAAACAAAATCGCATTTCTATTACTTGTCTGCGTGCTGTCTGTGCGGGCACAAGTAAGGTTACAACCGCTGTTCACCGACAACATGGTGCTGCAACAGCAGGCATCGGTGCCCGTTTGGGGCGAAACAAAGCCGGGAAAAACCGTTAAAGTAACTCCCTCGTGGAACCGTAAAACCTACGTTACCAAGGCCGACAAGCAGGGCAAATGGCAAGTAACGATAGAAACACCCGCGGCAGGCGGCCCCTACGACATACGCATTACAGACGGAAAGCCCATAGACCTGAAAAACGTATTGGTAGGCGAAGTGTGGCTTTGTTCGGGGCAATCGAACATGGAGATGCCCATTGAAGGATGGGGAAAGGTTATGAATTACAAAGACGAAGAGCAGGAAGCGCAGCAACATCCCAATATCCGGCTGCTGCAACTCGATAAAGTTACCGCCGCTAAGCCCGCCGAACACTTCTCCGCAGTGGCCTGCGGATGGCAGGTATGCAGTGCGAACAGCATTAAAGAATTTTCGTCTACGGCTTATTTCTTTGGCAGAGAACTCGAGAAATACTGCCATGTACCCATCGGACTTATACAGAGTTGCTGGGGCGGAACGCCTATCGAAGCATGGACAAGCGGCAAAGCGCTTGCCACACACCCCGACTATAAGGAGCGAATGGCCGACATTTTCGCCCATTCCACCGAGGCTCCGGCAGCAACGCCCGTTAAAGGTAATGAACCTACGGCGCTCTTCAACGCCATGATCAACCCGCTTGTACCTTTTACGATTAAAGGAGTTATTTGGTATCAAGGGGAATATAATGCCGGTAGGGCTTATCAATACCGATCGTTGCTGCCGCTGATGATTAACGATTGGCGCACGAGATGGGGCTATAGTTTCCCGTTCTACATTGCACAACTGGCCAATTATATGGATACGAAAGCCGAGCCTGCGCCCTCCGAATGGGCCGAATTGCGCGAGGCTCAGCTGCGTGCATTGAACATGGAGAATACGGGGATCGCCGTTCTTATCGATGTAGGCGATGCGAAAGACATACATCCGAAGAACAAACAAGAGGCTGGCAGGCGTCTTGCATTGCCGGCAAGGGCGCTTACATATGGCGAACAAATTACTTATTCGGGCCCCATATACCGCTCATATCGCATAGAGGGAAACAAAATTCGTATTTTCTTCGACCATGCAGACGGCGGTCTGAAAGCAGCAGACGGTGCGCCCAAAGGTTTCAGCATAGCCGGTATAGACCGCGTGTTCCACTGGGCAACAGCCGTAATCGACGGCAATAACGTAGTCGTAACATGTCCCGAGGTATCATTTCCCGTGGCTGTACGCTACGCATGGGCCGATAATCCCGTTTGTAACCTACAGAACAAAGCAGGATTGCCGGCATCTCCGTTCCGCACAGACGATTGGCCCGGCATTACTTACAACCGCAAATAAATGCGGCGAGAGCTTCGGTCGGCACCACTAGAACGAACATAAAACAAGAATGCCTTTCAGACCTGCAATCCGTCTGAAAGGCATTTGTATTCAAAAGGCGTCGGCCCTATCAATATTTAATGATCTTGGCAGTACTTTTGCCTGTGTGGTTTTTCACTGTTACCACATACATTCCTTCGGGCACATCATAGCAGTCAACAACGATACGGCCCTTGCCTTTTCCCGTTTTCACTATCTCCCCGCTAAGACCGGTGATACTCCAAACGAAGCCTTTTGTACCGTTTTCGCCGATCGTAAAGTCGTTCTTCACCATTCGCGGCGAGATTGTAATGCCCCCGTTCAGTACACTTTCGCCTTCTATCTCATCGATAGCAGTAGTCGAAAATACCGGTTTGTCTTCCTCGGCCGAAGGCTGATTGTCCTTTATATATGGCCATCCGTCGTCTCCCCAGTACACTTTATCGAGGAAAACCTGCCTGCCCAGCCCCGGATTTTCCTTGGTATAACCGTGGTATAAAACCCAATACTGGCCATTGTCATCCTGTATAAACTCGGAATTATGCCCGGGTCCCGCCACTACATCATTGCCATTCAGGAACCAACTGTAGTTATAACCGTTCAAAATGTTATCGCCATCTTTATCCAGATAGGGCCCGAAAAGGTTCTTCGAGCGCGTCATAACCACCTTATAAGTACTTTCTGCGCCATTACAACACGTGCCGCGAGAGCCGAAGAGATAATAATAATCGCCGTGTTTGATAATGTATGTCGCCTCTATAGACCATCCCGCGATCTGTTTCTTTACCGCTCCGTCTTTTACAGAGAGGCCGTCTTCGGAGAGTTCAATGCCGTAAATGCCGCGGAAACTCCCCCAGAAAAGATACTTATGTCCGCCATCTTCTATATAAAAAGGATCGATACTGTTCAGCACTCCTATATCTTTACTGATGAAAAGTTTACCATGATCCGTAAACGGGCCTTCGGGCTTGTCGGCATAGGCCACACCTATACCGCAGGTTTCAAGCCCTCCCCAGACAGACATAGAGTAATACATTACGTATTTCCCATTAATGTAATTGATGTCGGGTGCCCATATACCGCCACCGGGAACCATAGATGGGCGCGTTGCATCGGTAAATGCCGTGCCTACATATAACCAACGAACCAAGTTCCTCGACTTGAAAATCGGCGTATTGTGTATATCTTCTGTGCCATAAAGATAGAAATAACCGTCTTGGCCCCTTATAACAGTAGGATCAGGAACACTTCTTTTAATCACCGGATTGCTGTACTTCGTCGTTGCAGCATACGTTGTACCACAGACAAGCAGGGCAAATAACAACACTTTAATTCTATTCATGCAATAATATTGTTTAGTTTAATAATCTACAGTTTAGTAAAATAGCAACGGTATTAAGTATTGACAAAGGTACTTATTATATATAAAAGCATCGCTTTCCTAACCGTAAAAAGATGTTAAAACGGCATTAAATCTACGTTTCACCCACCGAAAAATAATGATAGCCTAAATAAACGGAAGCCTTGGCAATCAATAAAAATTATCGTAACTTTGCGTTGTGATGAAACGATTGTTATCTTGTATTCGTACAAGAAAGAGTCTGTGGCTGTTCATAATCGTACTTGCAATTGCCGCAGCCTTACTGGGTGCATGGAGAAGTTGGCGCTTTTCGGGCCGGCAGATGGTGCGGTCGACAGTAATTGTCGAACGGTCTTCGTGGTACGAAATTGCTATCAACGGCCGCCCTATGCTCTATTTCAGCGACGAAAAGAGCGATTCCGTACTCGGCAGGCTATCGGTTCATCGCGATTCTTCGGTTACTCTATGGCGATCAACAGGTTTCTGGATAGACCGTTGGTGGCTCTTTCCGTCGTGCAAGGGAAGAGTCATAACAGCATTCGCCGGTGCAGAGAAAAAGGTGACAACCGATATCCATCAGCAATTGAACCATGAAAAAACAAGGCTGAAACGACTTCTAAAAGGCTTACGCCTGCAGGATGCCGAACTCAGATACTTCCTGCGTGCCCACGGAGTACAGGATGAAGGCTACGCAATGGTAGCGAATTTCGAAGTCGGGATTGCCTCCAAGCTGCGCGAAACCCGTCGTCTTGCGACTTTGATCGATAGCATCGATACCGCCAAGTGTACCCTCTCGTTGCACCACAAACGCCTTTTCAAGGTCTTCTACCGTAATGACAATGGTCGTATTCAGCAACAAATGTGCAAAGAAAAGAGTATATCTGCCGATGGAAAACTATATCTTTTGCAAACACAGAACAAAGAAACACCCGCGGGAGCGAGTCCTCTCAGATGGCTTCCATGGCATGCCAACGACGACGGGAAGGTACTTGTAACAGGCTTCGGCGGCCTTCAAGAGCCGTTATTTACCACCTATTCTACTCGTGCAACCATTGTTCCGGCCGATAAGACGGGCAATGCATGCGACATATCCCCCGTACTTGCCGGCGACGGATCGCCTGTTTTCACCGCACACGGATGGTTCATGGGCTGTCTGCTCGGCGGAAATGTCGTTGACAGAACTGTCCTTTCCGATCTTTTCAACAACGAAAAACAACCATGAAAAGAACGTTTTACGCCCTTCGCCTACTGCCTGTAGCGCTGTTCTTCTGTGCCTGCAACGAAATAGAACATCCCCAACAGGCCATCGTTAAGACCGGCGCATACTGCTATCAGGGCGGGTATTCCAACGGTAAATACAACGGCTACGGCCGATTGAAGTACAAAGACAGCGTGATATACGAGGGAGAATGGAAAGACGGATTGCGATACGGGCACGGTATATGTACCGACCGTGAAGGACATCGCATCGTGGGAACATGGCAAACCGATACGCTTATCGGCGGTATAAGGACAGACAGCGCAGGTATCTACCGCGGAGATCTCGACCGGAACTGCACGGCATCGGGCACAGGAACCTACACCGCATTCGATGGGGAGTACTACGAAGGGCATTGGAAAGACAACATGCGCACGGGTTTCGGCTTCGCCATCGCCCCCGGAGCCTATCTGCGTTTGGGCGAGTGGTACCATAATATATATAAAGGTGAACGGTTGGAGTACACTACAGAGCGCATCTATGGCATCGACATATCGCGTTTTCAGCACGAAAAAGGCCGTAAACGCTTCACAATCCGTTGGGATAATATCCGTATAACCCACTTAGGAACCATCAGTAACAAACGCGTAAATGGCACAGTCGACTATCCTGTCAGCTTTTGTTATATCAAATCGACCGAAGGTATTACCGTTAAAAACCGATATTACCATGCAGATTACGCCGCTGCACGGCACAAAAACATTCGTTGCGGGGCTTATCATTTCTTCTCAACCACATCGGATGCCGCTGCTCAAGCCCGTTTCTTCCTGAAAAATTCGCGGTTTCTTGCAGGCGATCTCCCACCGGTTTTAGACGTCGAACCGTCGCCCCGACAAATTCGAAAGATGGGTGGAACGGCGGTACTCTTTACTTCTGTGCGCACTTGGTTGCGTATCGTAAGGCGTCATACGGGCGTTCGTCCCGTTCTTTATATCAGTCAAAGTTTCGTAAACAAGCATCTTCCCGAAGCTCCCGATATCATCCGCGACTACAATATATGGATTGCACGCTACGGAGAATATAAGCCCAACGTGCATCTGGTATACTGGCAGCTGTGCCCCGACGGACGAGTGAGCGGCATACACGGCGAGGTCGATATCAGCGTATTCAACGGATATCACAGTCGTTTCAACGAGTTTCTGCAAACAGAGTGTATCGGTTCGGGAAACAGAACCACGGAAACAAAGAATTAAAAATAACGTTTTTACAAGAAAGAAAATTATTCCGTTCTTTTTATATTTCCGCTCTTCAAATGCTCCATGTATGGAAATATTATATTATCTTCGCCTTGTATAACCAACAAACATCCGTATATGAAACGATTATTTCTTGCAATAACATTCATTGCCTTAGCAACCGGCACGCTCAATGCGCAGCAGGAATGGTTCGACAAGTACAAGAAACTGTTGAACGACGGCGATACTATCGCGCTGAAAGACTGCATCTGCCGGTGGGAGAAGGCCGAACCGAATTCGCCGGACGTTATTGCCGCGTGGTACAACTATTACGTGAAACGCGCAATGGAGGAAGTTCTGAGTCTGTCGACCGTTAAACCTGCCGACGGAGAACAGTATCTGGAACTGCAGAACGATACCACGAAAGAGACGGCAGGTTACCTGTACGGGCAAACCGAATATAACGACAAACTCATGCAGGCAGCCTATGCAAAGATAGATGAAGGCATAAGGAAATACCCCGACCGCATAGACTTGCCTTTCGGAAAGGTACACATGTTGCTGAAACAAGGATTGTATGACGACGCTCTAAGTCAACTTAGCAAGGTTATAGAACGTTCGAAAACGAACCGTAACCAATGGTTATGGACGCTGAACAAACCCTTTGCCGACGGTAAAGAATTCCTTATAGACACGATGCAAGACTATTTTAACCAATTACTCGATATAAACGACAACAAACCGGCATACGAATTGAACGAAATGGTGTTGGCTGCATACCCCGAAGACATCCGTCTCAGGTCGAACAAAGCCTCTCTTTTAGCCATGAAGGGCAATTATGCGGAGGCGTTACCCCTGTTTGCTTCCATCCATAAAGACGCTCCCGAAGACGATATCGTTGCCTTTAATCTGGCGATATGCTACGAAAAGACGGGCGATAAGAAGAATGCTATCGCGAATTACCAACCGCTTGCAAACAGTAAAAACGCAGATATTGCCACCGCTGCACGGCAGGCTTTGCGCAGCTTGAAAGGCAAATAAAGAGCGCAATGTTTATCTCGTTCTACGGTTATAAAACCTCCCTTATTTTGCGAGGTATATCATACGGCAAAGACAGATATGCCATCTAACGCGCTTAGATGGCATATCTAAACACCTTACATCGCCCATCCGGCTGCCTTAGATAAGCACTCTCAGAAATTTATTTGCAATATGTTTATTACCAAAGAACTATAGCTGTAAAATCAAAAGGCTACTTCTGTTCTTTTTATCCTCCCTCTACAAGGATAAGTTAGAAGGGGTATATCTGTTCTGTTTTCTCTTATTATTTTCCCTACTCCCTGCCTTAACGGGTCATGATTGGATGAGTTTATAGCCGAAACCGCGCACATTAACGATACGAAGACTATTGTCTTTGGCCAGTTTATGGCGCAGCTTGGTGATGAATACCTGCAGACTGCGGGTGTTGAAAAAACTGTCATCACCCCACAGATCGAGCAATATGTTGCGTGTAAGTACCACCTCGTTGCACTTTTCGATAAGCCTACGCAGGATTTCCGCCTCGCGATGCGATAATTCCTCTACCGTATCTTCATATTGCAGACACTGCGAAACAGGGTTGAATGCATATTTTCCGATCTCCACCCACCCGCTCTTATGCCGTTGCATACCATCGCTAACGGCGGCTTTTCCCAATAAAGCCCTGATACGCACTATAAGTTCCTGCATTCCGAAGGGCTTCTTCAGGTAATCGTTGGCCCCTAATTCGAAACCATGCACTACATCATTGACCGCCGAACGGGCTGTAAGGAAGAGCACCGGCGTATGTTTATCGGTACGACGCAGGCGGTGTACCATTTCGAAACCGTCCATACGCGGCATCATTACATCGGCCACAACCACGTCGGGATGCACTTCTGCGAGCAGCCGAAGCCCCTCTTGTCCGTCGCAGGCCACGGCAATATCGAAGTCTTGTGCATCGAGCGTGTCTCTTATGATCATCGCCAACGTCTGCTCATCCTCTACTAAAAGTACGCTGATCCTATCCATTGAAATGTAAATTAAATACGGTTCCCTGCCCTACCTTACTCTCCACGTCGACATATCCGCCGAACTTATCCATCATGCTTTTTACATAATACAGTCCGAGACCGTAGCCCTTCACGTTATGCAGGTTACCATCGGGCACTCTATAGAACCTGTCGAAAACGTATTTCAGCTTATCCTGCGGTATGCCGATGCCATGATCGGCAACGGAAATCGTACTTTCCGTGCACCGTATCTCCACCGCAGCTTTGCCGTGTGAATACTTAACGGCGTTGTCGACCAGATTGCTTATCACATGAAAAAGATGCTGCCGGTCGGCACGTACCGTCATATCGGGAGGCTCCACGACAACGGTTATCTCCGTTTCTCGCTCTGCCTTCAACTGCTGTTGGCGCACTACGGCATCGACAATCGGCTTTACAGGCACGTCAGTCATATCGAGTTTCATCGTTCTACGGCGCTCCATACTCATCGAGAGTATCTGTTCAACCAAATTGGTTAGCCGTTCTAACTGTTCTTTACACACCTTCAGATATTCTTGCATACGGCGAGGATCGGCCGCAGCCCCGAAATTCAGCAGGGCATCATTGGCTGCATAAGCCACGGAGATAGGCGTTTTGAGCTCGTGTGTCATATTGTTCGTGAAGTCTGTCTTCATCTCATCGAGCGTACGTTGGCGCAGAATGGTACGCATAAGATAGTAGAACGAGAAGCCGAGAATAAGCATAATGAAAAGCGAAGTGGCAAGAATACCCGCCATCTGCCGGAGCACTACCCGCTGTATTGGGGGCAGTTGCAACAGATATGTGCGATGACTGTTCAGGTCGGTTGCATAGCGATAGGTCTCCATTTTACCTTTAATACCCGCTCCGATGACCGCTACAGTGTCGGTATAAGTATAAGACGAGTCGGGCGTACTGCCGCTTTCGAGATACAACAACCTGTGGGCAGCGGTTATACCCAAATCATTCAGGTGCTTTGTAAGCAGACTGTCGAGGTACTTTGCATCGGGATCGCTCATCACATCCAAGCCCGAATGCAGCCCCCGTTGTAGGTAGTTGAGCAGTTCCTCCATATTGTTACGGTCTTTAAGCATGGTGGAGAAGTCTTGATTAACGTTCAGTGCAGACACTTGGGAGTCGGGGCTGTTCACAGTAGCGTGCTCGTTCTCATCGTCTATAACAATCACCTTGCTGCCTTTTTCCGACATTTTCTTCACTATCTTCATATACTCTTTCGGCTTCTGGCCCGTAATATAAGTAGTCCCCAATACCATGCTGCTGTCGACGGAACTGCCGGCCGAGAACTCTATAGTGCCGTGCTGTCGATTATTGTCGGCCCGAAGAGCCTTCACACGATGCATCATTTCCTCGTAATCACTCATACGAATAGCCTCGTTGATGCTGCGTTTCATGGAACTGTACATGGTATTGTATAGGTTTACAAGCCAGTAAGTCTGGTACAGAAAGATAGCCGTAAGCGATACAACCACCAAAACCGACATATATTTAAGAGGTATCTTCATGCTGCAAAGATAGGTTTTTCAAATGGAGAACGGATAAAACGATAAGACTAAATAACACTTCTGTTAAGACTTGGTAAGCGCTTTTGCTTGCACAAAAAGCCGTAAGAACTTATCTTTGCCCAATAAATACCGGAAACAATGAAAGCATTCGTCACAATTATCTGTATGTTGTTCGCATCGTTGAATGTCCGTGCGCAAAGCGATTCTGCACGGATCGACAGCATTATACATACGCTACCCGACGTGATGGTGAAGGGTGAACGCCCCATAGTCAGGGTAAACGGCGCCGCTCTGGTGTACGACTTGCAGCGCCTTATAGGCAGCAAACAAGTGGATAACGCCTACGATGCTCTGAAAGAACTGCCCGGTGTGAGCGAACAGAACGGCAGCATTACACTCTCGGGTATGCCGGTAAGCATCGTTATCGATGGCAAAGTGACTACTTTGACGGCCGAGCAACTGGCCGCACTGCTACGAAGCATACCCACAAGCCGTATTGCCAATGCCGAAGTGATGTACAATGCACCGGCGCGATACCAGCTGCGCGGGGCGGTTATCAATATCAACCTGCACCACGAGAAAGGCGAAACACCCCGCTTACAGGGAGAAACAAACCTTGCATGGAACCAAGAACACCACGCTCGTTTCGCCGAACGTTTGAGCTTAACCTACGCTTCGAAGCGGTTATCCATGGATTTCATGTACCGATACAACCACGGATCGGAGTACTACATCACCGAAGAAACGGCTCAACACTCGCAAACCGGCGGAAACGTTTATAACATACGTTCGCACGAAACAGCCCTTCATAGGAAACGAGGACACGACTACAGGCTCGGTATAGACTGCAATATCGGCGATAAACATAGCGTGAGTTTCGTTTACACGGGCAACTACGAGACGAATCATGCCCGACAGAAAGTAAACGGAGATATCACCTCCGACTTCAACATCGACTTTACGCACCGGTTGCACAACCTGCGTATGGACTACAAAACGCCGTTCGGCTTGAACGCAGGCACCGAATATACCTATTACAAGACACCCGAAACGCAACTGCTCCACAGCACGATGCCCACGGGAAGTCTCGACTATCGTGTGGAAAATGCACAGAAAATAAGCCGATGGAAGGCGTTTGTCGCACAAGAACACCAGCTGCATGGCGGATGGAACATCAACTATGGTGCCATATACACCGCAAGCAGCGACCATAGCACGCAATATTACACGAATACAGCAGCCACTCCGGGCACGACACCTGCCGATGAAACGGTGAAACAACGCGAAGATAACGTGAATATATACATAGGAACAAGCAAACAGTTCTCCCAGAAACTGTCGGCAGAGGTATCGCTTGCCGCCGAATATTACCACTCCTCGGCATGGCATCAATGGAACCTATACCCCACGTTCAACCTTTCTTACAAACCTACAGAGGGGCATTTGCTGCAGTTGAGCATGAGTAGCGACAAGCAATTCCCGCCTTATTGGACGATCAGCAACTTCATTACCTACGGTCATGGAGGCTATAACGAGGTGACAGGCAACCCGCTTTTGAAGCCTTCGGACGATTATCAGCTGCAATTGGTGTACGTTCTGAAGAGCAAATATCAGCTGGTTACGTGGTACAACTACCACAAAGACTACTTTGTACAGACGCCTTATCAGCGACAAGACCGACTCGCCATGCAATACAGATATCTGAACTTCGACTTCAACAGGCAGGCAGGAGTGCAGCTGTCGGCACCGTTTGCGCTCGGTTCGTGGTACAACACGCGCGTAAATCTTATCGGCGTGTGGATGCAACAGAAAGCCTCCGACTTCTACGACATACCTTTCAACCGCCACATTGCATTCTGCATGGCGCAAATGAACAATACATTCACGATTGCCAAACAGCCCGACCTAACGCTCACACTCGATGGGATGATACGTACAAAAGCCATACAAGCCACTTACGACCTGCCTGCTTCGGGCAATGTGGATGCCTCTCTGGTGTACAAATTTGCACGGAAACGCGCCATTGTTAAGTTATTCTGTAACGATTTGTTCGAAACTTCATCGATCGATCCCCGTATCAATTACGCCCATCAACATATGCAGATGGATTTCTCCTGTTACCGCACATTCGGCATATCGCTTACCTATCGCTTTGGCGGATACCGAGAGAAGAGGCGCGAAGAGGTGGATACATCGCGCTTCAAGCAATAATCCGGCAAAAACAGACAGGCTCTGTAACACCGATAGACAGGCTATATAAGCCGATTAGGCGGGTAGGCTATCGACGATAGACGAACGGTGTAAACGAGACAAAACGGCACATCTGTCTACGATAGAATGGTAAGAAAACAGAATAACAAATAAGTTCTATGTGGGGAAAGACATCTGCCTACCCACATAGAACTTATTTGTTATTCGTTGAATTTGTGCTAACAGTGTGTTGAGAGAAGCCTATTTCTCGGCATCGGCCGATGGAGGTGCGGCCGACTTATCGGCTCCCCACGCTTTATTGGGATGCCTGCCCATCTGCAAAACAAGTACTCCTCCGTTCTTTATATCGTCATGGCTGAACCACGGTTTATTCCATGTTTGTCCATTGAGCACAGCACTTTGAACGTATTTATTCTCGTCGGAGCAGTCGTTGGCTATAATTTCGAACACCTTACCATTGCCGAGCGTCACCTTTACATGCTTGAAAAGCGGGCTGCCGATATTATATGCAGGAAAGCCGGGGGTTACGGGATAGAAGCCTATCGACGAGAACACGACGAACGAGGTAAGCCCTCCACCGTCTTCATCTCCGGGTATTCCCATCACATCATTGCGGAACCATGTCTTCAAGAGCTGCCGAATACGCTTTTGAGTCTTCCAAGGTGCGCCGGCATAGTTGTATAAATAAGGAATGTGCAATGCCGGTTCGTTGGCCATAGTGAACTGCCCGATGTTACCCGTCTGGTCGGGCAGCTGGGTATAGAACTCGCGTTTACCGCGCCCCATCGGCTCTGCAAAGGTCTGATCGAGGTTCTTTAAGAACTGTTCTCTGCCGCCCATAAGGTTGATAAGGTCGGCAACATTGTGCTGTACATCCCATCGGTACGTCCATCCGTTGTTCTCATCGTAGGTGTCTCTTACCCCTACACCGCCGGAAAAGCGGTAATCGAACGGCTCTAAGAAGTTGCCCTCCTTGTCTTTGGGATGGAAGAAACCGGTCTTGGAATTAAATACATGGCGGTAATTACGGCCAAGTTGTGCATATAGATCGGCCTCTTTCTTCTTTCCCATGTACGATGCAATGCGCGAAAGGCACCATTCATCGTACGCAGTTCCTAAAGATACGGCGATCGGTTGGCGTTTCTCGAAGCCCGAAACATTAGGATCGGTCTCCTTCTCTCCCTCACGCAAAGCGGGTATATAGCCGTGTTTCTTGTAGAATTCGTCTATCCATCCGGCCTTATTACCCGACCACGGGGCGAGTGTTTTCTCTTCTATGCCCTTTCGGCAATATTCATAAGCCCGCTTGGCATCTACTTTAAGTCCCTTATAAAGGGCATCTGCCACCATTGCCACGCCGTGATTGGCGTTCATTCTGCGCGAGTCGCCGGTGATTTCAGGGAAAGTCGGCATCCATTTCGTACCCATCTGTTCGGCCATGCGCAGGTATGATTCAATGATATCTTCCTCTTTTTTCGGTTGAATTAATGCCCGCAAAGGATGCGCTGCACGGTAGGTATCCCAAATCCAGTCATCGGTATAGAACGGTATTCCACCATCCTCGTGCACTTTTCCATCGTAAGCACTGTAATAACGCCCGTCTTCACTCAGACATACAGGGCGTTCGAAAGTGCGGTAATATGAGGTATAAAGAACGGTTTTCTCGTCTTCTGTTCCGCCTTCCACGGTAATTTCCGAGAGCGTTTTATTCCATTCAGCACGGCCTTTTGCGGCAAGTGCATCTACATCGTAGCCGTTCTGTTCGCGGTAAAGGTTTTTCTTGGCCTGCTCGGTACTGATGAAAGACACGCCGTAACGCAGGTGTACACGCTCTGTCCCGTCGGTAAATCGCAGCACGGCGCACGAGTTATTGCCGCTGGCTGAAGTCTGCGACGTTTTCAGAGCACCGTTATCGAGAATACCGAAGGCAAGAGGAGTTTCCTCAGTTTCGGCATATATATAAACTTTCGTATTGCCATATATCTCCTGATAGCCGCTCACGATGTTCTTATCCACCTTGATAGCGCCCTTTTGTGAGTTGATTATCACATATACAGGCTTGCTCTTCTGGAAATAAAGCTCATAGGCAGCACTCTGATGTGCCACTGCAAAGCGGGCTCTCATCGTATTATCGTCCAATTCGATGTCGAAAGAATAAGGCGTAATGCGCTCATGATCGTAATTCATTGTTACCACCGGAACGAGCTTATTGCCCTGATAAGGACTGATACTGAACGCTGATCGCTCGCGATGGTTGGTAACAATCACAGGCAATCCGTTGACATATTCAGTGGTATAGTCGGCACGTGCAGGGTAAATACGCAACATACTGTTGGGAAGTTGCACGGTTGCAAACGTCGGAACCAGTAGGTGGCTGATGTTTCCGATGTAGGGATTCACATAGTCTACGGGCTCTTTTGTCTGGGCTTGTACCACGCTTGTTACGGACAACAGCGACAAGAACGCCGTCAAAATTAAACGTATCGGCTTCATACTCATTAAAGATTTTCTGTTTATTCTGATTTTTAAAAGGTTGTATACATATGGGTAAAGGCTGCAAAAGCAGAAAGTTATCAAAATTGTTTGATATTGCTGAGGCGCTTTCTATTTTCGGCAAAGATAGTAAAAAGTATCGATATCGTTCTATTCTTTTAATGTATGCTAACAAAAAATCCCCGTTCCGATAATGTTTCGGAACGGGGATATGATTAATATTCGTTAGTTTCGTGGTTAATCGATATCGTTTCCGTGGTCCAAAGAATCATTGAAATCTTTCGGTTCATCGTTCATCGACGGATCACGATATTCGTCATCACGCTGCCCGAAGCTATTGTTTCGATGCTCGAAACGGCGCGGCTGACGGTCTCCTCCACGACGATCATTGTCGCGATAGTCACCGTTTCCGTCGCGTCGGGGACGCCTTTCATTCCCATTCTCACGGCGCGGACGGCGCTCACGCTCTACATATCCTTCGGGTTTCGGCATAAGCACACGGTGCGAGAGCTTATACTTACCGGTCTTAGGATCGATCTCCATCAGTTTTACCTGTATCTTATCGCCCTCTTTGATGCCCGCTTCTTCAACAGTTTCAAGGCGCTTCCAGTCAATTTCACTAATGTGGAGAAGTCCGTCTTTACCCGGCATAATTTCGACAAAACAGCCATAAGGCATCACCGAACGCACCGTTCCTTCGTACACTTCGCCTACTTCTGGCACAGCTACAATAGACTTTATTTTGGCCAAAGCGGCATCGATAGCGTCTTTATCGGGAGCACTTACCTGTACTTTTCCTACCCCATCGACCTCGTCGATAGTAATAGTAGCACCGGTATCTTCCTGCATTTGCTGGATAATTTTGCCACCCGGGCCTATTACAGCACCGATAAATTCTTTCGGGATCTCGAATGCAACGATGCGAGGTACCTGAGGTTTCAACTCTGTACGCGGTTCCGAAATGGTTTCCATCATCTTTCCGAGGATGTATTCACGGCCGGCTTTCGCCTGCATCAGTGCTTTTTCGAGGATTTCGAAACTCAATCCATCGCACTTGATATCCATCTGTGTGGCTGTCAAACCGTCTTTTGTGCCCGTTGTTTTGAAGTCCATATCGCCCAAGTGATCCTCATCACCGAGGATATCGCTAAGTACTGCGTACTTCTCTTCGCCCGGATTTTTAATCAATCCCATGGCAATACCGCTGACAGGTTTCGCCATCGGCACGCCTGCATCCATCAAAGCGAGAGTTCCGGCGCATACTGTAGCCATAGAAGAAGAACCGTTGCTCTCTAATATCTGGCTTACCAAACGCACCGTATAGGGAAAATCAGCAGGGATTTGTCCCTTGAGTCCGCGCCATGCCAAGTGCCCATGTCCGATTTCTCTACGGCCGACACCGCGCTGAGCCTTAGCTTCTCCCGTTGAAAACGGCGGGAAGTTGTAATGTAACAAGAAGCGTTGATAACCTTTCTCCAGTACATCATCCACAAGCTTCTCGTCCATTTTCGTGCCGAGTGTACATGTAGAAAGCGACATAGTTTCGCCACGTTGGAAGATTGCACTGCCGTGAGGCATCGGCAAAGCACTCACTTCGCACCAGATAGGACGTATCTCATCGGTCTTCCGACCGTCGAGACGTTTGCCCTCATCAAGCACACAACGGCGCATAGCATCACGCATTACATCTTCATAATAGCGTGTTGCTTCGGCATGTTTCTCTTCCAATTCATCGGCAGAGAGGCTCTCTGCATGTGCCGCATCGTATTTCTCAAGGAAATTAGTAATGAGTTCATCGAAAGCATCCTGACGGGCATGCTTATCAAGAGCCTGCTTGGTAATATCGTATGCGGGCTGGTAAAGCTCCTTATTTATTTGCTCTCGCAGTTCTTCATCGTTCACCTCGTGGCAATACTCGCGCTTTACGTCGGTGCCAAATTCTTTAGAAAGTTCCGTTTGAAGGTCGCACATCGGCTTGATGGCATCGGCTGCAACTTTCAAAGCATCAATAAGATCCTGCTCTGAAACCTCATTCATCTCGCCTTCCACCATCATGATATTATCCTTGGTTGCACCAACCATAATGTCCATATCGGCTTCTTTCATCTGCTGAAAAGTCGGATCGACTACATATTCGCCGTTGATACGAGCGATACGTACCTCGGATATCGGACCATCAAATGGGATATCGGAGCACGCCATAGCAGCCGAAGCGGCAAATCCGGCCAAGGCATCGGGCTGATCTACGCCATCTGCCGAAAGCAGCATTACCTGTACGTAGACTTCGGCATGATAGTTTGAAGGAAAAAGCGGACGAAGTGCGCGGTCTACAAGACGCGAAGTAAGGATTTCGCTATCGCTTGCTTTCCCCTCACGCTTAGTAAATCCGCCCGGAAAACGCCCTGCTGCGCTATACTGTTCGCGATAATCAACTTGCAAAGGCATAAAATCTGTTCCGGGAACTGCATCCTTTGCTGCACAAACAGTTGCCAATAACACTGTGTTGCCCATGCGGAGTACCGCAGCGCCATCAGCCTGTTTTGCAACTTTCCCGGTCTCAATGCTGATGGTTCTGCCATCAGGCAATTGAACTGTTTTCGTAATTACGTTCATCTAAAAAATTAAAACTTTATTGTTTTGACTAACATCTTAAAATAATAAGTTGCGCAAAGATACCTAATTTCAAATTAATAAAAGAATAAAAACCGAATAATTTAGTTTTTTTATTTACCGGCGTAACTTGCGGAAAGTACGCGAGATACCCCTATAACAAGTTACGACTGATGCTGTTCAGAGCATGCTCATAATCTCGTCCGCCGAGCTTGCAACACGAATATAATCCGTATAATTCCCGCGTATCATGCCGCGCCGGCGCAAGTCTTCCAGCACAAGAATCAGACCGTCCCAAAAGCCTTTCATATTATAAAGTATCACCCTTTTATGATGATATCCGATAGTATGCGAAGCCGCCACGGTAAATATCTCATCCAATGTACCGATGCCGCCCGGGAGGGCTATTGCCACATCGCACTTAGACAGCATGATTTCCTTTCGATCACTCAAGTTATCGCAGGGAATATCCACGTCTACATAGTCGGAAAGTCGCCCATGTTTTTCAATCATCGACGGTATTACACCGATAGTTCTGCCGCCTGCATCATGCATAGCCTTGGCAACACATTCCATCAGTCCCATGTTGCATCCGCCGAAAACTATGCTGTACCCCTCTTCGGCAAGCCGTTTTCCCAGCTCTTCCGTTAACTTGAAATAGTCGGCATCGATATTGTTATTTGCCGAACAAAATATAGCTATCGTCATTATTTCTTCAATTTTCCATAAACAGTTACCACGTCAAACAGCAGAACAACTGCCGGAGCGAAGGTATAAAAACTTTTCTTTCACACCACAGAGATGCCTTCTTTTTTTATTGCCATTAAGTAATTATAACTAAAAAGCAACAATGCAATCCATTTATTTTCACTACCTTTGCACCCGTTCAAACACAAATGTTGCCGTTATTTGGTGGGGGCAATGGAGGTTTGAACAGGTTTTAATTTATTAATTTTAGTTTGAAAACATTTGAAGAATTGGGCGTTAGCGAAGAGATTCGCCGCGCCATCACCGAATTGGGGTTCGAAACTCCGATGCCGGTTCAGCAAGAAGTAATTCCTTATTTATTGGGTAACGGCAACGATGTAGTAGCTCTCGCACAGACGGGAACAGGAAAGACCGCCGCTTATGGCATTCCCATTCTGCAGAAGATAGACACATCAAAGAAAGAAACACAGGCACTTGTACTAAGTCCTACGCGCGAACTTTGTTTGCAGATTGCCGACGATCTGAACGATTTCAGCAAGTATATCAATGGTTTGCATGTGGTTGCGGTGTACGGAGGCACATCTATAGAGGCGCAAATCCGCACGATCAAGCGCGGTGTACAAATCATCGTGGCCACTCCCGGGCGCCTGATAGACCTGATGCACCGTGGAGTTGCCAAACTCGACTCGGTAGCCAACGTGGTATTGGACGAGGCTGACGAGATGCTGAACATGGGCTTTTCCGAAAGCATCAACGAGATATTCGAGGGAATACCGCAAGATCGGAACACACTGCTCTTCTCGGCTACCATGAGTAAAGAGATCGAAAAGATTGCACAGAACTACCTTCACGATGCAAAAGAGATAGTGGTCGGCAGCCGTAACGAGGGCGCAGAGAGCGTGAACCATATATATTATATGGTGAATGCCAAGGACAAATACCTTGCTTTGAAGCGCATTGTAGACTATTATCCGCATATTTTCGCCATTATATTCTGCCGTACCAAGCGCGAAACACAGGAGATCGCCGACAAATTGATACACGACGGATACAACGCAGAAGCACTGCATGGCGACCTTAGCCAGCAACAACGCGACCTCACGATGCAGAAATTCCGCCAACACATGACGCAGTTTCTCGTGGCAACCGATGTGGCTGCGCGCGGTCTTGACGTGGAAGACCTGACACATGTTATCAATTACGGACTGCCAGACGATATAGAAAGCTATACGCACCGCAGCGGACGTACCGGACGGGCGGGCAAGAAAGGAACGTCGATCTCTATCATTCATACGCGTGAACGTTCTAAAATGCGTGCTATAGAGAAAGTGATAGGCAAGCAATTCGTAGAAGGCGTTATGCCTACAGCTAAGGAGATATGCACCAAGCAGCTCTATAAAACGATGGACGAGATACTGAAAATCGACGTCAACGAGGAGGAAATAGCTCCGTTCATGGCAGACATAAACCGGCATTTCGAATATATCGATAAGGAAGATATCATCAAAAAGATCGTGAGTTTGGAGTTCGGAAAGTTCTTAGCCTATTATGCCGATGCCCCTGAAATAGAGAAACCGTCGACCAAGAAAGGCGGTGAAAGGGCGACAAAAGGCGAAAGACGGGGCACACGCGGTTCGCGTTCGCACAAAGCAGAGGCAGGATACCGCCGGTTGTTCATCAACCTTGGCAAGGCAGACGGCTTCTATCCGGGCGAAATTATGCAATTCGTCAACAAGAATATGCGCGGCCGACAAGAGATAGGGCATATAGACCTGCTCAGTAAATTCTCGTATATCGAGGTTCCCGAAGCCGATGCAAACAAGGTGATGCGTGCACTCAGCGGCACCACTTACAAGGGCCGTGAGGTGCGGTGCAACGATGCAGACGAGAAAGGGCGCGGTGCTGCTGCGGTCAGAGGGCGCAAGCGAAATAATGACAAGGGCGGTTTCGAAAAGTTCGAAAAGCCGTCTAAGCGTAACGGTTCGCGCAGCCGTCGCAGAGAAGAGTTCCAAGAAAGCGGCAAAAAGGACGATTGGAAGCAGTTTTTCCGCCACGACAACACGGAACTGAAAGGCGAGGAGCCCGACTTTTCCGAAGAAGGTTGGGCACGCAGGCGCCCCAAGAAGAAGTAACAAGAAGTACGTTTTATTAAAACAACCGAAACACATGGATTGCGCATTGCCCGTCCATGTGTTTTTCGTATATACCGCCTGCTCTTTACAGATATACGGTCTGTCGATGACAGATATACTATCTAAGGCAGACAGATGGGCAATGCAAGGCGCTTAGATGGGGCATTTGCCGAATATAGATGCAACATCTGTCTGTCCTACGTACAAATCCTTTTATTTATCGACATTACGAGACAGACCGCCAACCACATCGTTATTGTCGATCGTTTTCTCGGTTTTCTTCACCTGCCCCTTCAGTTTACCGATGCGATACGATACGCTGAAAGATACTGTTGCTCCCGGGAAATATGAACAGTTCAACCCTGTATAGTCGCCCTGCGTAGTAAACGTTCGGTAACGAATACGGTTGCCATTAAACACATCCGATGCAATCAACCTTACCGTAAGGCGATCCTCTTTGAGGAAAGAGCGCTGCAAACTGACGCCATGATAGCGGTATCCGTCGTTATAACCATACACCCCGCTAACTTGATGTCCCAATATTCCACCCGCATACACGCCAAGCTGTAGCCCCAATGGCAGTTTCTGTGAAAGATTTGTATACGCTTCACCGTACCATTTATGCATGGTAAGGCCCTCGTTCGGGTTGTTGTTATACAGATAGTTCAGCGAACTGTTGAGCATCAGCGTGGTGGTTTTCGTTGCTTGCCAGCGGGTGTAGAACGAAAGAGCGGCCTTGCGGTAGCGCAAAATGTTGCCGTATGTGTGATACACAACATCGTCTTTGGCGAACCTCATAGAAGATATACGGTTGTCGGCAAACTCGTAAAAGGGGTTCAGATGCCACGTTATCTTCGGGCCGATATGCATAAAAGTGACGCCGAAAGAGGTGTTTCGCGAACTCGAAAGGTCGCTGTTGCCATACGATACATAGGTGGGAGTGCTGACAACCGCCGGATTAAGATAAGATATACCCGGGCGGTTGATGCTCGTGGCATAGCTTACTTTCAGACTGTTAGCCGCACTTATGCGGTACGTAATGCTGGCCGAAGGCACCCAGTCGTTCAAATCACGGTGAAAATCCGTACCTGTGCCATCGGGATAACGGGCATCCAAATAACTGTATTCATAGCGCAAGCCTGCACGAGCCGACCATTTGTCTTTAGTAAACATATACGATAGATAGGCTGCAGCTACCTGCGTGTTATGGTCGAAACGCCGGTCGACGTTATTGGCAGTGCCGTTGTAGACAAGCATAGTATGGCTCTTGTTCAGTCGGCATATGTACTTACCCCCCATCTCTATCTTATGAAACTTAGAGACAGGTCGCACATAGTCGGCCTGCAACGTGTGTTCGTAGAATCTTTCCCTACTGTTTTGTGCATATCCGCTATAACTCACCGGCATATTGATCATATCGCTGTAGGCGGTATTCGAGCTTGTTGTTTGCTTCGTGGTGGAGAGCATGTAAGAGAAAGTGAACACTTCGTCTTTAAGATGTGTGCGGTGTTCGTAGTCGAAGCGGCCGTTCCAATTGGCAAAGCTGTAGCCCGGAGAGCGGTAATCGCTTGCATATCTATAAAGCAGACGGCCGTCTGCGCCGGTCATCGATGTGTTTGAAGTGCGGTTCAGATCGAAAGTATAACCGTAACCGTCGGCAGACAGCGTCATCAGGTTGAGCGAATCGATATCGTAGCTGGCCATAACGCTTGCAAAATGCACATTGCCTGCGTTCGTTCCTTGCGAGTTTACGGCAAGCGTATTGCCCGTATTCTTGAATTGTTGCGTATTTTCGGACTCGGTTCGTGTCTGTTCTTTGCTCTGTCGGGAGAAAGTGTAATCCACCGACACCACGAGTTTACCGATCTGGGCAGCAAGATATGTGCTTGCCATAGCGCCTTTCCGTGAGGAACTCCTTGCCGTAACAGTGGCGGTAACACCTTTGATTTGGCTGTTTTCTTTCATCACAATGTTGAGTATGGCTGTAGCTCCTTCGGCGTCGTATTTGGCACCCGGCTCGGTAATCACCTCTATGCGTTTGATCATGTTGGCAGGTATAGCTTTCAAAACCTCCTTGGGATTGGTAGACAGACTGGCATCCGGATGACCGTTCTTATAGATTTTAAAGGTGCTGCTTCCCTTTACGGTGATGTTATCCTGCCCGTCTACCGCCACCAGAGGCACCTTGCGCAACATTTCCATCACGGTTACGGTTGCGGCATCGGGATCTTTTTCCACGGCATAAGATAGTTTGTCGGCCTCTTGTTTGATGAGTTGTTGTTGAGAAATCACTTCAACTTCACCCAATGTTTTTACTTCGCTCTTCAAAATAATGTTGCCCATAACGGTGCTGTCGCATGCCACTATTTTAGTTTGATAGCCCACACACGAAATTTTGAGGAACTTTGCACCGGCGGTTTTCAATATGCGAAACACTCCTCGTACATCGGTCTTTGCGCCTGAAACGAACGAAGAATCGGCACGAAGCAGCGATATGTTGGCAAAAGACACGGGGGATAACTTCTCATTTACCACCGTTCCGGTGATGTTTTGGGCCCATATACGCGTTACAAGGAGCAACATCATGGAAAGCAGAAAGAATTTTTTCATAAAGTTCTTGTTTACTATATGAGACATAGATGGAACCGATATTATTTCAAAAAAGAAGAAACATTATTTTCATGAAGTCGACATACGGCCCTTAGTAAATGTACTCGGTTTTTACAGGGTACTACTATATAAACACCCGAAAGATTGTTTTGTGACATTCAGTCATGCTATTTTTTACAACAAAGCGATTTTATCGGAGTTTTCTCGGGTGTTTCTATTTGCCACCGGTCTATCATGCGAAACAAACGCGCAATGTGGTTTTGATAGCTTTCCGGGTAATAGAGAGCATATACATGCCACAGAGTATTTTTCAATATATGCTTTTCGTGGTATCTGTACCCCTCGTACAGGCGGCCGGAAATAATGAAAGAACTGCCGTGCAGGCGCAGCTTATCGGCCTTTTTCCGTTGGGCCACATGTTTTGCATAGGCTTTCACGCTCACTCTTTCAATGGGTTTGGCTACATGATATTCGAGCACTATATTCGCCCAATCGGCCCGATAACAGAACTGCGCACAGCCTGCGTAGTCGATCAGCGAGTCGGGTTGAACGGTAAAGAAACTCGGATATTGTACACTGAAGTCGAAATCATCGTTGTTATAAGTAAGCAAATATGCCCTGTTAAGGCGTTCTTCGAACCTCACTTCAGGAGGTCTGTCGTCTATACACGGGCAAAGCGTATCTACAAAAAACGCTGCCAAAATAAAGAAAACAAACAGAATGAGAAGTCGACGCATACCGTTTACTAATAAAAGATTTATTTGCAAAGTTAGTAAAATAACACGCTATTATCTGCAAATAAATGCCGACATTTGTCTGACATTGTATATTCAGTCATATTTTCTTGCGATTTCAACCCTCCTTCCCAAGGCTACGATGCCCGATAAACGGCATAACAGCAAAGGCAAGTTTGCGTCTCCAAGCGGATTGCAAACTTGCCTTTACTGTTTTATTGCGTGCGAATGTGTATCTTATTTCGCGTCGATTTCTTTCAAAAGCCTGTCGGCATGCCCCCATTTATCCATCATGAAGAGCACATAGCGAATGTCTACACCGATGCAACGTGCAAGACGTTTGTCGAAATTAATATCGCTCGAAAGGCTGTCCCAGTTACCATCAAAGGCCAAACCTATTAGGTTTCCGTATCCATCGAACATGGGAGAACCGCTGTTTCCGCCCGTAATGTCGTTATTGGTAAGAAAACATAGCTGCATCTTACCACTCGTCTTGTCCTGATAGGGACCGAAATTTTTAGCCGATAACAGCTTTTTCATGATCGGTTCAGCTTGATATTCATAGATTTCATTGCCCCTATTCATCTTTTCGACAATACTTTCAGCAGTGGTATAATAGCCGGACGGTTTGCCTCCGAGGCTGAAACCGCCCACTTGTCCATAACTCAAACGCATGGTAAAGTTGGCATCCGAGTAATGCGGAAGGTCTTCTTCCATGCGCAGTTTGGCTGCACAAAGATATTTTTCCTGCTCATTAATGCTGTCGGACACACTGTTAAGTATTCCTGCATGCTCGCTCATGAAGTCGAGCAGATCAAGACTATACTGCACGCCCGGATCTTTTTTGTAGCTTTTCTTGTTGATGTAAATGCGCTCACCGCTCTTCATGAGGAAAGAATTCTCATAAAGAAAGTCCACAAACTTGGCATAATCGCCGCCGAATTTAATTTCGATGTCCTTGTAAAATGCCGGTAAATCCTTTGCTGCAACATGCTCCTTGTAATTCTTGAGCAAGGTTGCAAGCACCTCTTTGTCAAGAGATGCATCCCATTCATCGCTATTGTCTTTGAAAACGATGTACTGTTTCTTAGGCTTATCTTTCGGACCTTCCACCGGTATCTGCAGCAACTTCATGGCACGGGTGGTAAACTCGTTGGTACGAATGAACGTTTCACGCCAATACATATAGGTGCGCAATGCGTCGAAACGCTTGTTGTAAAGCCGCTGCATCTTATTGAAATCGAGCTTACCTCTCAAAAAACCGGTCTTATCCTGCCATTCCCGTATACGCCGTTCGTACTCCTGTTTTTGGTTGATGATACCTATAGAGTCGATACATTTGTTCATACCGATGGAATTCTTCCAGTAATTGGCGCTTTGAGCATACTTCGAGTCGTACTTGATACGCACTGCTTCGTCGGCACGCATATACTTTTGCATCACTGCCTGCTTCACTCCACGCACTTGGGCACGCGGTATATTCTCGGCATCTCGCATTTCACGGATGCCATACGATGAAAGATAGCGGCTCGTAGAGCCCGGATAACCCATCGTCATGGCGAAATCGCCGTCTTTGTAACCCTGCATACTCACCTTAGCCCAATGCTTCGGATGATACGGAACGTTGTCCTTGCTGTACGAGGCAGGCCCGTTAGTCTTGGGATTTGCGTAAATACGGAACACAGAGAAGTCGCATGTCTGGCGCGGCCACATCCAGTTATCGGTCTCTCCGCCAAACTTACCCATCGATTTTGGTACGGCAAAGACCAGTCTAAGGTCGGTAAAGTCCTGATAGGTGGTGGCATAATACTTGTTACCTTCGTAAAAAGCGCCGATATCCACATGAAGTGTCGAGTCTATACGCTTCACCGAATCGGTCAACAGGCGCTGCAGAGAATCGATAAGCACCTCCTTTTGAGCTTTCGTTTTATAGTCGAAACCCATTCGTTGCAAACGGGGAGTGACGTCTTTTTGATCGATCATGAACGACACGAACATATTCTTATTGGGCAATTCTTCCTCATAACTCTTGGCACAGAAGCCGTTCAGCATGTAATCATGTTCCACTGTGGAATGACTTCTGATAGCTTCAAACCCGCAATGATGGTTGGTGAACACCAGTCCGTCGGGCGAAACGACCACTCCGGAGCAATATCCGGAGAAGTTAACCACTGCATTTTTTATGGCATTCTGCCCATAATAAAGATCGTTGTAAGGCAGCTGAAAGCCTTCGGCCCGCATCTGTTCATACACGGCCTGTGGCAGATTGTAGAGCGTCCACATACCTTCGTCGGCTTTTAACGATGAAGGTATAAGCAGATAAAATGCCATCAACAACGGTAAAAGAATTTTCTTCATACTTTTATTTAATTGTTATTTATTATTCAACAGAACTGTCTCATCGTCCTAAACTACACGGACTTTCTTGTCATCAATCAGTTTCATCGCCTCTTTCTTTGTCATATAATTATCGGTATTAGCATTTTATTTCCCGAAAAACTTACCCACTACGGGCAGAGTTTTCAGTGGGAAGTCTTTTTTGACCATGTATGCGAGGAAGATAAGCACCAGCAATGTGTTGACCGGCAGCGATGCCCATGTGGGGAGAACTGTATTGGAAACGATAATACCGACGAACAATATCAATGTCAAAAGCAGGTAAATACCAATCTCTTTCAATGGATATTTAATGGGATAATAGCGCTGTCCGACGAAATAGGATGTAAGCATGGAAACCCCGTAAGCGGCAAATCCCGCCCATGCACATGCCATGTAGCTGAAACGGGGAATAAGCAAAACATCGGTAAGAATAAGCACTATGCAGCCTAACCCCGAGAAATAAGCCCCCCAAATGGTCCTATCGGTAAGTTTGTACCAAAAAGAAAGATTGAAATACACGCCGAACATAATCTCTGCCCCCATCACAATGGGCACTACTTTCAGCCCTTCCCAATAGTCGGGAGCTACGACAAACCGCAATATATCCATGTATGCCATGACCAAGAGGAATGCCAAAAACGTGAAAATCAGGTAATATTTCATCACTTTAGCATAGGCCTCCTTGTTGTTTTTGTCCTTCGTCTTGCCGAAGACAAACGGTTCGTAAGCGTAACGGAATGCCTGTGTGATCATTACCATTATCATCGCGATCTTGATGCAGCTGCCATAAATACCGAGTTGTATATTGCCTTCGTGACTCGATCCGCTGAAGAAGTACGGAAAAAGGATGGGCGAAGCGCTCTGATTAAGCTGTCCTGCCAAGCCCAGAATGAGCATCGGCCATGTATAGCCAAGCATTTTTTTGCAAATATCCTTACTGAACCCGAACCTTATACCACTCATTTCTTTCCAAAGCATGAGCAAGGTAGCCAGCGAACATATCAAATTTATATAAAACACGAACGCCACATTCAAATGAAATTCGCTGTCGTAAATTCCGAAAAGATTTATCTTCAGTGCCGGAAGAACAATCAGATAGAGAATATTAAGCACAATGTTCATGCCGATATTGATTATCTTGAGCATTGCAAACTTAACGGGGCGATGCTCATATCTAAGGTAATCGAACATGATAGCCGTCCATGCGTCGACAGCAATGCACACGCCCATCGTACCCACAAATTCGGGATGGTCTCCAT
Source organism: Hoylesella oralis ATCC 33269 (assembly GCF_000185145.2). GTDB lineage: Bacteria > Bacteroidota > Bacteroidia > Bacteroidales > Bacteroidaceae > Prevotella > Prevotella phocaeensis. The sequence continues at coordinate 678,466 of NZ_GL833119.1, read as the reverse complement.
ACCCCATCACTGTGGAAATGGGATGAAGGAATATCAATACAGATACGGCAAACACCAAAGCCACAAATCCCACCATCCTGAGCGTGGTGGAATACACTTTCTGTGCATCCATACCGGGCTTGTTGGCAAAACGGAAGAACGTTGTTTCCATGCCATACGTCAGAATGATGAGCAATATGGCTATATAACTGTAAATATTGGTAATAATTCCATACTGCCCGCCCTCGGCAGCAAACTTGAACGTTTGTATCGGAACAAGCAGATAGTTTACGAACTTTCCCGCGATACTGCTCAATCCATAAATGGCAGTATCTTTTGCCAATGACTTTAAATTCCCCATACTTTTTATTTTTTCTACCTTCCTACCTCTTTACCTTTCCTAAAAGAACATGTATGCAATGGCTATTGCAGCGACCGTACCTGCAAGGTCAGCAAGCAAACCGCACGCAACTGCGTGGCGTGTGTACTTGATACTTACGCTGCCGAAGTACACGGCAAGGATATAAAATGTAGTATCTGTAGAGCCTTGGAAGATACAACTCAGCCGACCGACAAACGAATCGGCGCCGTAAGTCGTCATAGCATCGATCATCATACCACGTGAACCCGAACCCGAAAGAGGTTTCATAAGGGCAGTAGGCAGTGCCCCTACGAAGTCTGTATTGCCGCCACAGGCATTTACAACCCATGCCACGCCGTCGACAAGCATTTCCATAGCGCCCGAAGCACGAAAAACTGCGATGCCTACAAGTATGGCCACAAGGTAGGGAATGATGCGCACGGCAGTAGTAAAACCGTCTTTCGCACCTTCTATAAACGCCTCGTATACATTAATCTTCTTCCTTACGCCGGCAAGAATAAAAGCCGTTATAATCGTCATGAGCAAGATATTGGCCACACTGGTACTCACCACGTTCATCGTATCTTTATCTAACTGTCCGAACCCATAGATAATCAATGCCACCACAGCGAGCATTCCACCGAGTGTAGAGAGCATCACTCGGTTCAACAGATTGATTTTCTGATAAATCGAAGTAATGATAATACCGGCCAAGGTTGAGAAAAAAGTAGCGAGAAGTATAGGGATAAACACATCTGTAGGCTGCGCCGCATGCAATTGGGCCCTATATACCATGATGCTGATAGGGATGAGTGTCAGCCCCGAAGTATTCAACACAAGAAACATAATCATGGGGTTGGTGGCCGTATCTTTCTTGGGATTCAGCTCTTGGAGCTGCTCCATAGCTTTCAACCCCAACGGTGTAGCGGCATTATCCAGCCCGAGCATGTTGGCTGCAATGTTCATAAAGATGCTTCCGGTTACGGGATGTCCTTTCGGAATGTCGGGAAAAAGCCTCGAAAACACAGGACTCAACAGGCGTGCCATAGCATTCACGATGCCGCCTTTCTCGCCTATTTTCATAACACCGAGCCAGAATGCCAGCACTCCGGTAAGCCCCAAAGAGATTTCGAATGCTGTTTTAGAAGACTCAAATACAGAATTCATCATGGCCGGAAACACCGTTGTGTCGCCCATAACGGTCAGTTTCACCAAAGCAATCACGAAGGCTATAATGAAAAAAGCTATCCAAATGTAATTGAGTACCATTGTTCTGCAAAAGTAAAACTTTTTATTCGTTATGCAAAGAGATGCATAAAAATATTCGTTCCTTATAGGTTTTTGTGCATTACACCGCTCATGTATCGCAATTAAACGAAACTCCTATCATAATTAAATAGTGCAAATAATCTTCATCATCTATCGCCTTGTGCTATATACGATTTACATACGGCAGTTTTCCACATCGCTTTTTCCATCATATTATTGTCATACCATCATACTGAAATCAGTTGTACTTTATTGATATGTAGCATTTTATATGGCAGATAACAGATAACATTAAAACTGTATATTCTTATTTTTTTATTCTTTATACACCTGATTATCGAAATTGTTTTCTTTGTATGTATTATTTGCTTATCGCCTCTTATTCCTTAAAAAAGTTGAAATTTTTACTATATAATAAGGTGAAAGCGAAAGTTTTGTTTATTTTTGCGCCCTAAATAAATGTACATTACGAAGCTATGCAAGAGAATTTAGTAATTGTAGAGAGTCCCGCCAAGGCTAAAACCATAGAAAAATTCTTGGGTAAAGACTACAAAGTGATGTCCTCGTACGGGCACATCCGTGATCTTAAAAAGAAAGAACTAAGCATCGACACCAAGACGCTTGAACCGGATTACGAGATACCTGAGGAGAAAAAGAAACTTGTAAATGAGCTTAAAAAGAATGCCAAAAGCGCCCGAAAGATATGGCTTGCCTCCGATGAAGACCGCGAGGGTGAAGCTATTTCGTGGCACCTGTGCGAGGTACTCGGATTGGATGAGGAGAAAACAAGCCGCATCGTATTCCACGAAATTACCAAGCCGGCCATCCTCGAAGCCATACAAAAGCCCCGCCATCTTAACATGAATCTCGTGAATGCACAGCAGGCACGCCGTGTACTCGACCGCATTGTGGGCTTTAAACTGTCGCCGGTGCTTTGGCGAAAGGTAAAGCCGGCACTCTCGGCCGGACGTGTACAAAGCGTAGCCGTAAGGCTTATCGTGGAAAGAGAGAGAGAGATACAGGCTTTCAAGACCGAATCGTACTATCGGGTGAATGGTATATTTGCGATAACCAATGCAGATGGTTCCGCTTCAGAGGTAAAAGCCGAGCTCGATAAGCGCTTTCGTAGCCACGAGGAGGCCGTTGCATTCCTCGAAAAGTGCAAAGATGCGCAGTTTACTGTAGCATCTATCGCTAAAAAACCGCTAAAACGTATGCCGGCACCGCCCTTTACAACGTCTACACTCCAACAAGAAGCCGCCCGCAAACTTGGCTTCACGGTTTCGCAGACCATGATGGTAGCACAGCATCTTTACGAGAACGGTCGTATTACTTATATGCGTACCGACAGCGTAAACCTGTCTTCGTTAGCATTGAACACAAGCAAGGAAGAGATTACACGGCTTTATGGCGCCGAATATAGCCATCCCCGTAACTATCATACCCGCGCAAAAGGGGCGCAAGAGGCACACGAAGCTATCCGTCCTACCTATATGAGCGAGATTTCGATAGAAGGAACAGCACAGGAACGTCGCCTCTATGAACTTATTTGGAAGCGTACGGCAGCCTCGCAGATGACCGATGCAGAGATCGAGAAGACTACGGTTACCATCGATGTGAGCGGCGCCGACGAGAAGTTTATTGCCAATGGAGAGGTGACGGTGTTCGACGGTTTCTTGAAAGTATACCGCGAATCGACCGACGAAGATGATAATAATCCGCAAGACGACTTTAGTCATATGTTGCCTAAACTGACAAAAGGCGATTGCCTCAACCGTCGTGAAATCATTTCAACCCAACGCTTTTCACAAGGTCCTATACGCTATACCGAAGCCAGTTTGGTACATAAATTGGAAGAACTCGGTATAGGCCGTCCGTCTACATATGCTCCTACGATCAGCACTATCCAACAAAGAGAATATGTACAGAAAGGCGACAAGAAAGGCGAGGAGCGTGCTTATACCATCGATTCGCTCAAAGGAACGAAGATAACCACGCGCAACAAAAAGGAAATGGCGGGCAATGAAAAGGGAAAACTCTTGCCTACGGATATAGGAACCGTGGTGAACGACTTTCTTATAAAGAACTTTCCGGAGATTATGGACTATAATTTTACGGCGAATGTAGAGGAAAAATTCGACCGTATAGCCGAAGGCAAAACCGAATGGAAGGCCATGATGAAGAGCTTCGATAAAGATTTCGAGCCTGTTGTAGATAAGGTGATGAACTCGCGTAGCGAGCATAAAGCGGGCGAACGTCTGCTTGGCACCGATCCCGCAAGCGGCAAACCTGTGTTCGTGAAGATAGGCAGATTCGGGCCGGTGGTACAGATAGGCTCGGCTGATGATAATGATAAGCCACGCTTCTCGCAACTCCCATCTGATAAGAGTATGGAATCCATAACGCTCGAAGAGGCGTTGGAATTGTTTAAACTGCCCCGTACCATAGGCGAATTTGAGGGAACTCCTGTTGTTATCGGTGCCGGTCGGTTCGGCCCTTATATACTCCATAATAAAAAATATGTATCGCTTCCGAAACACGAAGATCCCTTAAGCGTGGGCTATGAAACGGCAGTGGCGCTGATAGAGGAAAAACGTAAGCAGGAAAAGGCACGTCACATCAAGACTTTCAGCGAGGATACGAAGATGGAAGTGCTCAATGGTCGCTATGGCCCATATATCGCCTACAACGGACAGAATTACCGTTTGCCGAAAGCATTGCATACCAAAGCGGACGAACTTACTTACGAACAATGTAAAGAAATCGTAGACACAACATCGGTAAAGGCGCCGAAACGCAAATGAAGAGAATAATCATCATTGGCTATATGGGTTCGGGTAAGACGACTGTAGGCAGGGCATTAGCCAAGGAGTTGAAACTAACGTTCTATGATCTTGATTGGTATATCGAGAGCAGAATGCGCAAAACGGTGAAACAACTTTTCGATGAAATGGGCGAAGAGGGCTTCAGAAAGATAGAACATAATATGCTCCATGAAGTCGCGGAGTTCGAAGATACGGTAATAAGTTGCGGAGGCGGTACACCTTGTTTCTTCGATAATATGGACTACATGAATCGTCAAGGCGAGACGGTTTACCTTAAGGCTACGCCTGAAGTGCTGTATGGTCATCTGAAGATGGGCAAGACGGTGCGCCCTCTTTTGCTCGACAAGACAGGCGAAGAAGTGCAGGAGTTCATAAAAGAACAGCTTGCAAGGCGCGAAAACCATTATGCTAAGGCAAAACATACGCTCGATGTTAACCTCATGGATAACTACGAAAAGATCAAACTTTCGGTAAGTGGGGTTAAAGAGTTACTCAGATTATAATAATAGAACTTGTAATTTTTTATTTCTTTTATCACCATTATGAAAAAATGGACTATCGAAGATTCAAAGGAACTCTACAATATAAACGGTTGGGGAACCTCGTATTTCGGCATCAACGATAAAGGCGATGTCTACGTTTCTCCCTGTAAAAACGATGTACAAATAGATTTACGCGAGGTTATGGACGAGCTTTCGCTGCGCGATGTTACTCCTCCGGTGTTGCTTCGTTTTCCTGATATCCTCGATAATCGTATCGAGAAAACATCAAGCTGTTTCCAAAGAGCTAAAGAAGAATATGGTTTTAAAGGCGAAAACTTTATCATCTATCCCATTAAGGTAAACCAAATGCAGCCTGTGGTAGAGGAGATTATCTCTCACGGACGCAAGTTCAATCTCGGTCTTGAAGCCGGTTCGAAGCCCGAATTGCACGCTGTAATTGCCGTACAGTGCCAAAGCGATTCGCTTATTATCTGCAACGGATACAAGGATCAGAGCTATATAGAATTGGCGCTGTTGGCACAGAAGATGGGTAAACGGATTTTTATCGTGGTTGAAAAGCTCAACGAACTGGATATCATTGCCAAAGCGTCGAAGAAACTTAATGTAAAACCCAATCTCGGCATACGCATTAAACTGGCATCGAGCGGTTCGGGAAAGTGGGAAGACAGCGGAGGCGATGCTTCTAAATTCGGCCTGACGAGTTCTGAATTGCTCGAGGCATTGCACATACTTGATGAGAAGGGACTGCACGACTCGCTGAAATTGATCCATTTCCACATAGGAAGTCAGATTACGAAGATACGCCGTATTCAGACCGCACTGCGCGAAGCAGCCCAATTCTATACCAATTTGCATAAGATGGGATACGATGTCGACTTCGTTGATTGTGGCGGAGGACTGGGCGTAGACTATGACGGAACACGCTCGTCGCATAGCGAAAGTTCTGTCAACTACTCCATTCAAGAGTATGTGAACGACTGTATATACACCTTTGTAGATGCTGCCGATAAGAACGGAATAAGCCATCCTAACATCATTACCGAAAGTGGAAGGTCGTTGGCTGCCCATCATAGCGTGCTTGTAATCGACGTATTGGAGACCGCTTCGTTACCGGAAATGCCGGAAGAGTTCGAAGCAAAGGAGACAGACCATCAATTGGTGAAAGATTTGTATGAGATATGGGACAACTTGAACCCGCGCTCAATGATGGAAGACTGGCATGATGCAGAGCAAATACGTGAAGAAGCGCTTGATCTTTTTAGCCACGGACTGGTGGATTTGAAGACAAGAGCAGAGATAGAGAGTATGTATTGGAGCGTTTGTCATGAGATCAACAGCCTCGCGAAGTCAATGAAACATGTGCCGGACGAACTGAAGAACCTCGACAAACTGCTTGCCGACAAGTATTTCTGTAACTTTTCGCTCTTCCAATCTCTGCCTGACAGTTGGGCAATAGACCAGCTTTTCCCCATCGTACCGGTACAGCGACTCGATGAACGTCCTACACGTAACGCCACTTTACAGGATATTACGTGCGACAGCGACGGCAAGATAAGTAACTTCGTAACCAATCGAAATGTGTCACATGTACTGCCTTTGCATACTTTACGGCGTAATGAACCTTACTATTTGGGTGTGTTTTTGGTAGGAGCATATCAGGAAATCCTCGGTGATATGCACAATCTCTTCGGAGATACTAATGCTGTTCATATCTCGGTGAAAGACGGTAAGTATCATGTAGACCAGATATTCGACGGCGAAACTGTAGAAGAAGTGCTCGATTACGTACAGTATAATCCTAAAAAATTAGTGCGCCAACTCGAGATCTGGGTAACCAAGAGTGTGAAACAAGGTAAGATATCACTCGAAGAAGGTAAGGAATTTCTTTCTAATTACCGTTCCGGACTTTACGGATACACGTATCTGGAGTGAAAAATTTTGTTCTCCTATTTTCTCCATAGTGACAGTATGAAACAAAAAATTGCAATTGTTAAGGTCGGCGGTGCAGTTGTAGAAGATGAACAGCAATTGGCACCGTTGCTGAAAGATTTTGCTGCCATCGTTGGAAAAAAGGTTCTTGTTCATGGCGGAGGACGCAGTGCAACGAAGATAGCCGCAATGCTGGGTATCGAAAGTCGTATGGTGAACGGGCGACGTATTACCGATAAAGCGATGCTCGATGTGGCGACTATGGTTTACGGAGGGCTGGTCAACAAGAAGATTGTCGCCGGTTTACAAGCGCAAGGTGTCAATGCATTGGGGCTGTCGGGTGCCGATATGAATGTAATTCTGTCACACAAGCGTCCTTTAAAGGACGGAATAGATTTCGGATACGTAGGGGATATAGACTTTGTAAACGGCAATTCGCTGCGAAAGATTATCGAAGAAGGCATTGTTCCTGTACTTTTACCGCTCACACACGATGGAAACGGCAACATTCTAAATACCAATGCAGACACCATTGCAGCAGAAACAGCTAAGGCATTGGCACCTTTTTTCGATGTTAGACTTATTTACTGTTTTGAGAAAAAGGGCGTTTTGGCAAGTAATAACGATGATGATGTCATTCCAGTTATCACGCACGACGACTTCATTCATTATGTAAATAGCGGCAGAATAGCCGGCGGAATGATACCGAAACTTGAAAATGCATTTGCTGCCATTGCTGCCGGTGTGACTGAAGTTATTATTACGCATTCAACGAGTATAGATGGTATGCACGGCACAACAATACGTTAATAAGGTTTAAATTTAGGAATATCATATTATAATCTGTAACTTTCATATCGTACAATCGTCATTTACTTAGAGAGAAGATGAAAAATATCAGTTTCCGTAACGATGTGTTGCCGCTGAAGAATATCCTTTATCGGCTCGCTCTACGCATAACTCTCAACAGCGCAGAGGCGGAAGACATCGTACAAGATACACTGATAAAGGTTTGGAACAAGCGAGATGGGTGGAACGAAATAGAGTCTATAGAAGCTTTCAGCCTGACGATATGCCGCAATCTTGCATTGGATCGTATCAAAAGAATGGGTAGTCAAAATGATTCTTTGGACGAAACAAACCTTGAAAAAGTCGATTTTTCATCGGATCCTTACGAGGATACCATCCATAAAGATAGGATGGAATTGGTACGAAAGCTCGTAAACGGGCTTCCGGAGAAGCAAAGAAGTTGCATGCAACTGCGAGATTTCGAAGGAAAGTCCTATAAGGAAATCGCCGAGATACTGGATATTTCGGAAGAACAGGTAAAAGTAAACATCTTCAGAGCACGGCAATCGGTCAAAGAAAAGTTTCAAAAACTCGACAATTATGGACTATAAATACATCAAACAACTATTGGAACGCTATTGGAAGTGCGAAACCTCTCTCGAAGAAGAGGAAATTCTTCGTACATTCTTTAGCCAAAAGGATATTCCTTCAGATATGTTGGAATATCGCGATTTGTTCGTCTTTGCTCAGCAAGAGCATAAGAACGATGATTGCTTGGGTGATGATTTCGATGAAAAGATATTGGCAGTGATCGAAGAACCGGCACCAGTAAAAGCCCGTACAATTACCATGGCACAACGCTTGATGCCACTTTTCAAGGCTGCAGCCGTTGTGGCCATCATCCTTACATTAGGCAATGCCATGCAGGTTCCGTTCAATTCAGCGCCAACAGCGTCGGGGAATGTCTCCGAATACGGCAAGACACAACACGGCGCATCAGTAGCTATGGGCGACTCGGCAGTGATAGATACCCTGCATCACAGCAGTATCGAGGCATCGGAGGCTACATCGACAGCCATTTTAAAGTAGATATATTTCTATGCTTTCTCTATAAATCATGTTTAGTAAAACAACAATGAAACTGTGAAGTTTCACATTCTCTCAAATTTTTCATAACATACTAACGTAAGAAAAAGGCTGTTCATCGTTATGATGGATAGCCTTTCTTTTTTTGATGACATAATCGTTTATTTATGTAATACGATTTCTGAATTGTTGCGGACTGACGCCTGTACGAAATTTAAAATAACGGCAAAAGAAAGAATCATCATTGAAATGATACTGCCAAGCAATTTCCTTAATACTGTCTTTTCCGGTACGCAGCAGCAATTTCAGTTGCATAATCACGTAATGATCGATAACAGTCTTAGGGGTATGTCCGGTTTTTAACTTCACAATTTGTCCAAGATACCTCGTAGAAATATGTATTCCACAATCTCTGCCACTACCCTTTTATTACCTTGGCAGCGGTCTGTTCGGCTACGGAATGCGCTACCATATGGCCGATAATATGATGCTCCATCTGTCGTACACACCTATGCAGAGCATGATGGTCAGCGTAAAACAGATGTTCGGCTACGTATGTTTAGGCGGTTGTGTGTTCTTTCTGTTGCTGCTGCTTTGCGATGTTACAGCCGGTGCGCAGCACACTCAAGAAGATACCTTACTGGAATTATGTGGGGCGCATGTTGCGCAGAGATGTTTTGAGTCGTGCCAAGTAGGCGCTTCATACAATGAAACATGCCGGTAAGTTATTGCTTATAACTTACCGGCATGTTTTGTTTAAAACGGATACCTTTATGATCTGAGACCGGCAGGCAGGGCACCTATAACCGTTACGGACGCTTCAGACGCTGGGAAAGTTGCAGGAGCGAGGGCAGCAGAATGCACAGACTGCACACCAACCCCATAACCATCATGCGCTCACTGCCATGGAATAAGTCTATCAGTTTGCCGTCGTTCAGCTGTGGCATAAAGTGGAAAAGCAAATAGGCTACCGTATTGTTCACCCAATGCAACACCACTCCCGGTACGATACTGCCCGTGCGGTAGTACATCCATCCGAGAATAAGGCCGATGAATACGGCATGCGGTAGCTGTGCCTTGTTGCCATGAAAGAGTCCGAAGACAAGGGCAGAGATAATAATCGGTATCCAATGTTGCCGCGGACTGAACATGTCGAGCAGTTTGCGCAGCACCGCACCGCGGAAAACCATCTCTTCTGCAATGGGTACGAGTATGCCTATTGCGGCATAGCCCCACGGTTCTTTGAGGATAGCCGAGAACATTTGTTCCATATTTTCGGGCATCTGCAAGTCCATCTGCTCCTGTATCCACTCGGAAGGCAATATGGTTCCGATCGACAGAAGTACTACCCAGATGAGCGTTACCCACGGTTTCGACTTGATATATACTCGCGAGAAGGGTGACCATTTGCGCCACATAAACAGAACAATCGTAGCTATACTGCTCAATACAGAAACCATAATGAGTTCTTTACTGCCCATTCCGAGATCGCGGGATTGTAGTTTTTGTAAAATCAGAGATACGTCGAAGCCTTTTAAAAACATAGAGACAGAGGCTGTGAGAAACGTGGTTACCAGTTGTATAAGGAAGAAAACAACAAGGAAGATAACACAGTCGATAATACCGGAAGTTCTTTTATTCATCTTTATCTTGATCTTTTTCAAATTGTTCTACAACCATCTTTCGGTCGTATTGTAACTGTTTCATAAGGTCTTGCGGACTGTCGAACTTCTGTTCTTCGCGTATACGGTGCATGAACGACACCGAAAGAGTCTTGCCATACAGGTCGTCGCTGAAGTTCAGGATATGCGTTTCCAAGGTGATGTCGGTACCGTTGAACGTGGGACGCATGCCGATATTCATCATTGCAGGTAGCGTTGCGATGGATTGTTCCAAGCGAGCTTTTACGGCATACACGCCGTTCGCCGGTATCAGCTGGCCGTAATGCGAAGTATCGAGGTTGGCTGTGGGGAAACCGATTTTACGCCCTTCCTGCACTCCGGGAACCACCTTCCCGCTGATAGTGTAGGGATATCCCAAGCAAAGCGCAGCCATTTCTACCTCTCCTTGGTGCAAAAACGTGCGGATAACCGACGAACTGACGTTGACACCATGCAACATGAACGCCGGATGACGTATAACTTCTATGCCGAGTTCGTTACCATATCTCGCGTAATCCTCGAAACCTTCCGAGCGATTGTGCCCGAAACGATTGTCGTAACCGATGATAAGTTTCCGCACATCGAGCCGGTCTCGCAGTATTTTCTCCATAAAATCGCGTGCCGACAAAGCTGCCATATCTTTGTCGAAGTTCAGCACTATCGTCTCGTCTACCTTCGTTTTGGCCAGCTGAATGAGTTTCCCGTCGAGCGTGGTCAGCAGTTCCGGCACGTATTCGCTATGCAAAATCTGACGCGGATGGCACGAGAAAGTGATAACGGCAGATGCCATTTGTGCAGTTGCTGCTTCTGCCTTTACGCGTTCTATCAAATATTGATGACCGCGATGCACACCATCGAAAAAGCCTATCGTAGCCACTCGGGGTGTCTGCAGCGGCTGGTTGTCGAGATTGAACCTAATTGTTTTCATATTTGTTCTTACTTCAAAATGGCGAGCCAATCATGGCCTGATGTTTCAAGAAGCGTACTAATGCCCTGCTGTTCGGCTGCTACACAGTTCTCTTTCGTATCGTCTACAAAGAGCGTTTCCTCGGCCTTGATACCCGATAAGTGCAATACTTCGGCGAAGATTTCGGCAGACGGTTTAACCAAGTGCATCTCATAAGAGAGAAATGTGTGTTCGAAATAGTCGTCGGTGCCGTATCCTCGGTATGGAAAAAAATCGTTCTTGCACTTCTCCCAATGCATGATATTGGTGTTGCTCAGTAGGAACAGCCGGTGATTTCTGCGCAGTTCGAGCAATCGTTGTTTCTTCTCGTCGGCGATACCTGTGAGCAGTTCGTTCCACGCCCAGATTACTTCATCATCGGAGGCTGTACATTTGGCGAGCCTGCGTGCTTCGTTGCAGAACTCCGCCTGCGTCATATAACCCAATTCGGTGCCGAGAAAAAGGTCTTCAGTGCGATGCTCTTCAACATAAAAAGCTATGTCGTGCGCACCAATTTTCTTAAAGGCATCGATACACCTTTGGCTGTCTAACCCCGTCAGAACGCCGCCCAGATCGAAGATAATGTTCTCGATATGCTTATTATTGTATTCCATTGTCGGTTTTATTGTTTTGCTTTATTATCTCTTATTCTTTTGAAAAGTCGCCACAGTTCGCCCGCCCACAGCACCAAAGAAGTGGCCGCAATGATCTGCAACCATTCGGACAGCGACAACGGAGACGTGCGGAACATCTTTCCGCCGAATGTAACGATGAGCCATTGTCCGCCCAATATAATTGCCAGAACGAGCAATAAACCGCGGTCGGCATACAACCGATGAAAAGCGGAATGATGAGACTCCAGCGTTTTGGCGTTGAACAAGTTCCAGAATTGCAGCATGACGAACGTAGTAAAGAATATGGTGAGTTCGTGTATCTGCATGCCTGCGGCTTGCCGTTCGCCGCAGATGAGCAGGGCGAGAAGCAGCAAGAAGAACAGCAGACCTGTGGTAATAATGGCTGTGGCAATAGATTTATTGATGATAAAATCGGACTGTTTGCGCGGTTTATCGTACATTACCTCGCGCGAGGGAGGCAATGAAGCCAAAGCCATTGCGGCAAATGTGTCCATAATAAGGTTCACCCAAAGTATTTGGGGCACGGTGAGAGGCATCTCGGTACCTATGAGCGAGCCGCCCAGAACGAGCAACAACGCCGACAGGTTGATGACCAGTTGGAAATAAAGGAAACGCTGAATGTTCTTATACAGCGATCGGCCCCACATAACAGCCTTGGCTATCGAGCTGAAAGAGTCGTCGGTCAAGGTCATATCGGAGGCTTCTTTTGCCACGCTTGTACCCGATCCGAGCGACAGACCTACGTGTGCGTAGTGCAAGGCGGGGGCATCGTTGGTGCCATCACCCGTAACTGCCACCACTTCGCCGTGTTTCTGCAGCATCTCTACGAGCCGTTGTTTGTCGGTAGGGCGTGCACGCGCCATCACTTTAATGGCCTTTGCCCGCTCATAGGCCTCGTCGTCGGAGAGCGCAGCCCATTCCGGTCCCGTGATTAGAGCATGGCTATAAGCCTGATAGACAGCGCATGTATCGGCGGAAGATGTATGGTCTGCCGAACTTGTTTGCGCTGCCTGTTCCCGCTCGTCGATACTTCCTATCTGCTTGGCTATCTCTAATGCTGTGGCTAAGGTATCGCCTGTAACGATCTTTATCTCTATTCCGGCTTCCTTACATTGCCTTACCGCCGCCGGTACATCCTCGCGAATGGGATCGTTGATGGCCGTAATGGCCTGTAAGGTAAAACGGGGTAGCGGTGATGTACGATCGATGAAAAGCGAGCGTAGCGACATATCGGCAGCTTGTCCGTTACGTCTGACGTAGACAAATGCCAGTGTTCGCATGGCTTTCTGCTGATAAGAGCGCAGTTTTTGCTGTATCATACGTTGCCTGTCTGCAGGAATTTCGCAAAACGAGAGTACGATTTCGGGAGCCCCTTTAACGAAAATATAATCTTTTGTTGCCGTAGCCATGAACTTGAGTTCGGTGGAGAAAGGCAATTGTTCTGTTATCTCGGCGGCACTACGCAGCGCTTTATAGTCTTTACCCTCGTGTTGTAACCATAACAGGAGGGCAGCTTCTGTGGGGTTTCCGATACTCTCGTCGCCGTTGAGCTCGGCGGTAGTGTTGAGTGCAAGCGCATTGTACAGCAAGTCGGTGTTCTCCTCGCCCGTTACGAACATTTCGCTTACTTGCATTCTGTTTTGCGTCAGTGTGCCTGTTTTGTCCGTACAAATCACCGTAACGGCCCCCATAGTTTCGCAAGCATGTAGCTTTCGCACGAGATTATTGCTCTTCAACATGCGACGCATGTTAAGTGCAAGCGAGAGAGTGACGGCCATCGGCAGGCCTTCGGGCACCACCATGACGATCAATGTTACCGACATCATGAAGTAATTGAGCACCGTTTCCGCCATTTTCAGATAGTTGTCGCTCTGCCAAACGGCGCTGTTGGTAAGTATATCGTGCCCGAGAAAGACGATAAAAGCCACGACCGCCACCGTTGTTCCTACCTTCGATATGACCTTGGCCAAGCGGTCGAGCTGCATATTGAGAGGAGTTTTTACGTCTGTCTGTTCGGTAGATTTGCGTGCTACCTTGCCTATTTCGGTCTTATCCCCTACGGCTGTTACGCGGAAAATACCTCTTCCGTTCATTACCATCGACGATCTGAGCAGCATGTCAGCGGGGTATGTGGTACCGTTATCGTGCTGTTGAGAATGCTTGTCGACCGCAACGGCCTTATTGCAAATGGGTTCTCCTGTGAGTGAAGACTCATTGATCTGCAGGTCGGTAGCACTGATAAGCGTGCCGTCGGCCGGTATTTCATCGCCAACCTCTATGAGTACAATGTCTCCAACGACCACCTGTCGGCGCGGGATTTCAATGATGTTGCCGTCACGCCGTACCTTTACCGGCTGTTCTTCGCCCAAAATATTGAGTACTTCGAACTTTTTGGCGGCGTCTCTTTCGAAATAAAATCCTACTGTTGTGGCAAAGAAAATGGCGAGGAAGATACCGATAGTTTCGACGAACTCATTCTCTATGAATGCTAAAACCAACGAAACAAGGGCTGCAACAAGCAGTATTCGAATGATAGGATCACGGTATTTTTCTAAATAAAGTTTCCAAATGGAAACCCTCTTGGGCGGTGTAAGAACGTTTTCCCCATGCTGCAGCCTGCTTTCTGCTACCTGTTTGGCGGTCAGTCCTTTTGTTTCGTCAATGCTTGAGGTACGGTTCTCATCCATCATTCTCGTAAAATTTTGATGCAAAGTTATCGAAAATCAATGTAAAAATTGCAGAAATATGGAAGATTAACGTAATTCACAATGATTATTCGGACATACAAATGCTGAAATTATATAGCTTTGTACAAAGAATGTGACATAGAAATTTGAAGCCTGCCTCATGATATTGGACAATAAACCCGGCACTTCATTTAGAGATGTAAAATAAGTTCAACAAGTAATATGGCAAAAGAATATACTACTCCTACAAGCTATGTTACCGCTAAAGGAAAGACGGTTAATGTTACAGCTCCTTATTATGTTATAGACGACATGCCACTTAGTGCTTCTCAAATAGGAAGTGTTAATGCGAGCAAGCTATCGACATCAACCTATGGTACGCAGAAAGGAAACGGAGTAAGTTTCTATGGAACGCTTACAAAGCAGAGTAATGGTAATAACGGTTGAACAGCAGAAAGCTCCTATGTGTTTACTTCTGACGGCAACTTAACTCGTCTTCATACACCTCATCCCATCTATGGCTTCCGTTGCTGGATTGTTGATAACTCTTCTACTTCATCTGGTAGTGCTAAAAGTTTTATGGAACTTATTTATATCAATGATGGAGGAGTGACGTCTATTAACCATATAGCTGATATGAAAAACCATTGTGATACAGATAAGGTTTACAATCTTTCAGGCCAATGTATAGGTACTTATGACCAGATAGAGCGGTTACCTCGTGGTTTAACAGGTTAAGCAGCAATTACTTGTTATGTCGTGGGAAGTAAAAGGTGAGGGAGACAAGGTAGAACTCCTGTTGTTGATGAAAATCCTGACAATCCAATCGATGATAAAAGTTTTGCTAAACCTTATCATTTCTCTTCTTGGGATGAATGGAATGAGGAATAAAAAGGCAGAATACCAAATAGCGATGATTAGGCTTTTACTTCTTGGAAGTTTTTAATTTATATATACGTGGAACTATAGATAGCTATTGGTTCCACGTATTTTCATTATAATTACTACTTTTTGAGTTTGAACAACACGGCAAACATAATAACTTTTTATAAAAATATTTGGTTATTTCCATGAAAGACGTTACCTTTGCACCCACTAACATGTATTGTCAGTAAAAACGGACTTGTAGCTCAGTTGGTTAGAGCAACAGACTCATAATCTGGAGGTCCCTGGTTCAAGCCCAGGCTGGTCCACAAATAGGTTTCAAGAGGACGTCAGACAACACGTCATTTTAGCCTTCAAAACAAGTATAATCGCTGTAAAATCAAGGTTTTACAGCGATTTTTTGTTTTCTGTCCACATTCGCTTGGCGGCCAAACCATACCTTTTGATAGTCATCATTCGGTCATTTTCTGCTCCAGAAACTGCTACACAAAAGCAGGATCTCAAAAAAATGTAGCAGTGAATGGAAAATGACTACCAAATTGACGGCATGCAAATCTTTTGTTTTCAACAACTTATGTCGAACTTTGTAGCCGAAAAGCTACACTAAAATGCTGCGTTATGAAAACGACTTTTAAGGTATCCTACTACCTACGTTCCAACTATGAGAACAAAGAAGGAAAATCGCCGGTAATGCTCCGAATGTACCTCGGTGGCGAAATGGAAAATCTGGGTTCCACAAAAATTTTCGTGGATAAATCCAAGTGGAGTAATAAAGCCAGCAGAATGATTGGCAGAACGGCAGAAGCACTCTCCGTCAATGCTTCAATAGATGCACTGACAACTACGCTGATGCAGATTTACAGGAAATACGAGACCTCTGAGGAACTTTCTTTAGATCTTATCAGGTCAGTATTCCTTGGGCCAGATAAGGAGTTTACAACTTTCCTCCCAGTCTTTGACAAGTATATTGATTCCATCACGCAACAGGTTGGAAAGACACTGCCAAAGGGAACTTTTTATAAGTATAAGGTGGTAAGGCAGAACTTTCAGGACTTCCTGCAGGCAAAATATCATCGTAAGGACATTGGATTGACAGAACTGACAAGTGCCGTTATTCAGGACTTTGAACTATACCTGACATCCGTTGTCGGTGGTGTGCATAACACAACCATCAAGAAATTGAGAAATCTCAAGACGGTCATAAACTATGCAAGGAACAGAGGTCTTATCATGCATGATCCGTTTGCGAACCACAAGCTACACTATGAATTGGTGGACCGTGGATATCTCACAAAAGAAGAGGTTCTCCGTATTATGAAGAAGCACTTCGAGATAGAAAGACTGGAGCTGGTACAAAACATATTCATCTTTTCCTGCTTCACATGATTGGCATACATTGATGTTTACAATCTTACCTACGATAAGATTGTGACCGTTGAAGACAGAAAATGGTCCATCACCAAGAGATACAAGACAAGTATTGACGAAAATGTCATGCTGTTGGACATTCCACTTGCCATTATAAGGAAATACTACGATATTGGCAGAAAAGGCGGAAAGGTTTTTCCGATGATGAGCAACCAACGCATCAACTCATATTTGAAAGAAATTGCCGACCTTTGTGGCATAAAAAAGAATCTTACCTTTCACATGGCAAAACACAGCCTAATTCATAAATTGCTATATTTCAACTAATTAAAATATCAAAAAAGAGCCGAAACTGTGCAGGGCTTAGTTGTAGGGGAGGTTCTCCTTCCGTCCGATGATAACACCGAGTTCGTGTATCTCGAAGCACATTGCATCCTTGCTCGGCAGTGGAAAGACCGGCTGCGTGTCAATCGGTCGTAATGTACAAGTAAAGTATCTGCTCCGCTATCGGATGCAGGGGAATGAATGACTCCACTTTCATTTTCTTTCTGTTGATGCGAATATATCCTCTATTGTCGACAGTCCGCCCGATATGGTGCGGATACAGCAACCGAATATCGACATAGGCAAGTCCCATGAAGACAGAGAAGATAAAGGCCCTGCGAGCCAGTTCTTTCAAAGGGTCATTATCAGAGAGTTTCAGCCCCACTATTTGTTTCAGTTCAGTCCTGCTGATATGCATCCGCTTGGAGGACGGTTTCTTCTCATACTCCAATTCTTCCAGAGGATTGGTACGGATGATTTCATGGTCCACGGCAAGGTACATCAGCCTGTTCAGCCAACAGAGACAGAGGTTCGTCTGCGATGCTCCGAAGTTCTTATATCGCTTCAAGTAAACCTTATATTCCTTTCCGAATTCTTCGGTGATGTCCGGAAAGGCAATGTCTTCCTTGCCTTTCGAGTCTAAGTACTCACGGATATATCTCTACCCCAGTTCGGGATAAGCCTTAGAATAAGCTAAGTTGTTTATCTTTTTCAATAATATATCCCAGCAATGCCATAGGCTTATTATCAAAGAAGCAATATGCCCCCATTGCAACAATTATATTCATGATGAAGTTATTGATAGAACGATATCTTGAGTGTACAATTTGTGCCACGTTCTTGAGCATATCATTAATGGTCTTTATGATATACCTCTTTCTTAGCATCATTCTGTCATAGAACGGCATGAGCTAGTTTTTCATATTGCTTCTCAGCCCTGTCACCAGATGTATTCCGTCCTGAAAGAGTGAGTCAAAAAGTTTCTACGAGATATATCCTTTGTTGGCGAAAAGTTTTCCGTAAAGTCTTTTCGACAGAGATTCCCATACCTTGGGATTCTTGTCGTCTACGTTTGCCGTTGTTAGTACAAATGCGATGATTTCCCCTCGATCATTGCAGGCAATATGAAGCTTAAAGCCATGGTACCAGCCCATCGTTCCCTTTCCATCCTTAGTTACTCCTTTGAAAACCTTGTTGGCATACCTTCTCATATTATAACAAATGGGTATCATTGTAGAATCAACGAAGGTGATGCCCGTACATCTTCCAAAGGCTCTGAATTAAGAAAGAACATAAGCTGAAGGAAAACTCTGGATTGCAGTTCTACAAAACGATTGTAGGACACGGCATTAGAAAAGTAGTCCAGAAGTATTCCCTTGATAAAGAAGAGATAATAATGCTTGAAGTTGTGGAAAAAAACAAAGTGGAAACAAAGAAAAAGCGTGATGATTTCACTGTCCGAAAGAGAGGCGGAACGTTGGCGTTTGGGCCTGTTAGACGAACATAAAAGCAGTTTATTGCCATTCTCCTCATCAAAATACTTGCAAAAATCGTCGATAATACAAAACATTTGCGTAACTTTATCAATAGTAATCATAATCTGAATATTATTGTAACCTATTGATTTTCACCTATAAAGGTACAAAATATTTTTATGATTACCAACTTTTTAAGTAACTAATTATAGGGATTCTTATCCCGAACTGGAGTAATAAAATAGGAAAATGACTAATATAGATTTCGAAAACGTACCTTATGGATAGGCACCGAGTTTTAGATAGGACCGTAAAAACACTCAACTAACTGCACATTATAAATATGTCGGCAGTATTATTTTCGAACGTTATGAAATGGTACCGCTCTTTAAATAGCTATATATTAAGGTGAATACACAAACGTTGTATTATCGAAATATGGTATAGATACGAATTATATAAAGGGCATGTACCAATACTGTACAGGATGGCAGAAAAAGAAACTAATTATGACTAACACACACATTTATCAACCAATCAATAATCAACACCTGAGTCTGGGATAACATTTTGTATCTATAATCAACCTTTCAATACCCACAGACTATTCTCCCCGCGTTATACGATAGTTATCGAATATCCTCCCTTGCATTTATATGGCTAGCTTTAGAAAAGAGTCTGTTCACCGCCTTTTTGTTCTATACAGAAATCCACATTGATGGAGAGCTTCTTTTCAAAGAAACTGTATGTGGCAATAGCGAAAAGTATATTTATACAGAAATTAAGAACACTCCGGTGGCTTAAGTGTATTATCTGTGCAACGTTCTTTAAGTCGTCGTTAGTGATATCAATGGTTGAGCATTTCCTAAAGAGAATCTTGTCGTACAATGGGGCATCAATTTACTTCAAAGAGCATTTGGTCTCCCTATAGGTTATCGGGTGAGTTCAAAAAAAATCAAACTATTAAAAAACCAGAAGTATTATTTGGACCTTTTTGTTTTTATTCGGCACCCTTTTCTTTCTCCTTCAACCGTATAGTCTGTCATGCTTATTCAAGAAGAAAGAAAGATCAACTCGACTAAAAAACAAAAATACAACAAAGGTAATTTTTAATCCCTGCCTTAAGAAGGCTTTCATCTGCTTTTCGGATTGCGATAGGCATTAGCCGTTGTGCCTATCATGCGCCTGAAGAACTTACAGAGCGAACTTATCGCCGGGAAATTGAATTCATCGGCAATCTCCTTTAGCGACTTGTCACTGTATTTCAACTCTCTTTGTATGTCGGCGAGCAGTGTACGGTCTATCCAGTTCTTGACCGTGCGGCCGGTTTCTTGCTTCACAATGATACTCAAGTGGTGCACCGTTATGCAGAGTTTATCGGCATAGAATGCAAGTTCGTGTTCGATTTGTGCTTTCTCGGCCACCAACCGTGTAAAAGATTCGGTTAGCCGTTTGTTGCGTGGACGATATTCGAGGAGAGCCTCCACTTTACTTTCATAGAGCGTCTCAGTGAATTTGAATAACGAGAGAAAGAGTGCCCGTGTGGCCGACCCGTAATCACCTGATGCGAGATGTTCTAAACAGATGAGTGTATTCTTGTATTGATTGAAGGTGTTACGCTCTTCCTCAGATAGGTGTATTGTGAGACATTGCCCCGACTGTTTAAAAAGCGGCGGTATGCTGTTGTCAAAGACATTTTTCATGTAGGTTTCGGAAAGAACAATCTCACTGAAATACGCCTCTCCTTCCTGACAGATTGATTTTACCCCACCCTCATTTATTAAGATAAAATCATCAGCTTCAAGGCGATGACATTGCCCATTGATTACGTATTCGCACCATCCATACGTGACGAGACACAACCGCACGCAGTAGGGCTCATTGGCCGGAGCCCGCCCGAAAGCGACTCGTCCGCCACTCAGCACATAATCGGAAGTAGTAATCGTGTTGTCACCAGAGGAGCAATAAACATTCTCGAAGCTATTGCTTTCTTCTTCCTGGGTAAATGTCTCACCGCTTTTATTCTGTGTTTGATTCATACTTATTTGAATATTAACAACTGCTAAATTACATTTTTCTTATCTTTTCAACCTCCGATTAGTAGATTTTATCTGTTTTGCAAACTAAAGCGGATTTCAGAAGCAAGTGCAAAGTTAGCAAAAAATCTTCTTAACAACTTCTATGGGTATATTAAAATTAATTTTCTTTCTTAGTCTACCTGGGACTTGCTTCGCTAACCATTGATGCTCACGCGTAAGGCTGAATACCTCACAGCAGAACTGAGAATCAACAGGCCGATTGCCGGGAACACAGGACCTACAACGATGACTTCTCAAGGCTGCCACCCTTGAATTGTAAATACCATGAGAGTTTCTGTTACGCTTAATCTCACGAGAAACAGTATTCACACTTACCTTGATCGTCTGTGCAATAAAGGTAAGTACCATCTTCTTTTACAGTAATACACTAAACTATGTACCTTTGTTTCGAGCTTAATTGTCTCTACATAAGTAATACAAAATTAATTAATCTTAAGGAGAGACGAAAACTTTTCTCCTTTTTTGTATTGCTGCTGAAATCCTATGCGCTCTTTGGGGGCTTCACTCCCCAGCCGCAAGGTAAACCTTCGCAGTGTTTTTTCATAGGATTATAACATCAAGAGCTTTTGCACTTCTAAGTTCAAAAGTGTATAAAGATAGACCTTTCGGGTGCAAAACATTAGATGATTTTATCGGATTCAACATTTTATGGAAACTTTTTAAACTGAAATAGAAACTTTTTAAATGTTTTAGTGATAGGTATTCGGAAATATTGACATATCTTTGCAAAAATTTATGATAGATAGTACTGTACGTATGAATATTATGGGCAATTCAGCTTAATCATCAAGATTCACATAATACAACACGGACATTTTTTGAGACTTGCCGCCAATATTAATAAAAACTTTCTAAACTGAAGAGAGTCTGCCGACTCTGTTGACTAACTTGAAGGTTCCTTAAACCCCCAAAATGAATGACTCTATTGAACATATTCGTTTCCAATTTCATGAGACAATAAACAAAAGAGATAAAGGACAATTATAAATATTCACTTAAATTAAATGATGAAAAGTAATCAAAGTAAGAAGCGGGCTTACCTTACGCCCGAGACAGAAACTGTATGTGTAGCTGTAGCTTGTCCCATGTTGGATACTTCCTATCCCGGACAACATAATGGCGCCACTCACGGCGGTACGGTGCCTGAGGAAGATGAGAGTGGCGGTGCAAAAAAAATGTCTCTTTTTGACACGACTAATAACGACTCTTTCTGGAAAGATTAGAATATAAAAATAAAATACACAGACAATAATAATTACGTATGAAAACAAACAAGTTATCGATCATCGCAGCTTCGGCTATGCTGGTGTTGATGGCAAGTTGCGCCGGCGAAGATAATACACAAAGCGACAACGATAAAGGCAGTAAAGAGAAAGAAGATGTAGGTACGACAGTTTTTGCAACCAACTATATGAGCGATGGTATCGGCACACGGACATCTATGGATTACAGTAGCGGAAATTTCTTTTGGGAAAAAAGCGACCGCATCTATGTGAAAGACGACACAGGCACATTTAAAACGAGCAGCAACTCCGTGGCAGACAGCAAGCAGGTTGCTTTCAAATTTATGATGCCCGGCATCTATGAAGCCAGCGACAAATACATGGTTTACTACCCTGGTGAGAAAGGTACCAACAACAATGTGACCATCAAAGACAATCAGCAACAAGACATACCTAATGATAATACACACTTCGGAACATCGGGCGATTGTGGTATGGGCTATGGTGAGAAAAGCAACGGCCAGTTTAACTTCAAACTTGAACACAAAGCCGCCTATCTTTGTTTCCTACCTTCCACAAGTCACGATCTCGTAAGTACTTATATTACGAAGATAGAAGTGACTTCCGATAATGAAATTGCGGGATCTTATACCCTTGATTTAAATAGCGAAAGACTTGTGGGATCGGGCAACTACAAGACTATCACGCTCAATCTGGGTAACAGTGACAGCTATAAAGATGGTTTCCCCCTCAACAATAATGCTCCGTCGTTAACCACTAATGGTGCTTTCATGGTAATATATCCGGGCACACACAAGCTCACCGTGAAATACCATGTGAAAGATATTCAAACTGAAATGGAAGGTGTGATCACCAAAAAGCTGAAGTTGTTCGACTATAAGATGGGCGAATATTATGACATCAAGTCCAAACTCGATGTACAGTCCTACGATTCCTACTTGTATATGTGGGATGCTAAACATCATGCTTGGTATGAATATGAGAGCAGCCAGCCTGCGCTTCGTGACGATCCGGGAACAAACTATCCACAATCCAATACTGACAAACGCTGGTATAATGATCAAATTATAACTACAGGTACCGGCGGAGCACAAGCAGAAAATTCGCCAACAAAAGACTGTCCCAACGTGAATGAAATGCTATGGTACTGCATAAAAGGAGATCCTCATTGGGACAGCGACAAGATGTGGACCACACTCAAGCACTTATATAAGGGCGGTATGTGGTTTCTGAAAAAACAATACATTGAAGGTTTCAAATCAGAGACCTTTACATGGAAAAAGTACTCACAGGAGACGAAGCAGGAGACTTATGACTATCGTAATCCGGATGGGCCTCATCAAGTTCAGTTCCAAAACCCATGGTCAAAGAATAATTCTGTATATCAGGGAACTCCTTCCTCACACGGTAAAGATGCCTCAATGTATTTCTATTTGCCTGCTTTTGAGAACTGTACGAAAGATGGTACTATTAGAGATGAAAACCATAAATATGGCATGGGCCTAGAAGGCCAGTATTGGAGCTCTACCGGCTATAGCTTGCAAGATACACCGCCTAATAAGAATTATGGCGCATTTAATTTCAGTTTCACGCAAACACGTGTAGGTGTATATAGAAGCGATCGTGCAGGTGGTATGCGGTGCGTAAAGTTTGAATAACTTCTTACCGATAAAAAATAGATTCTTATATTAGACAATGAGACGGCCATTTCACAAATGGAAAATCTCTACAGAATGCCCCCATATATAGTCTCAGCATTCTATAAACAATGACAAAAGCGCTTCAGCGAGGTCTCTCTCGCCGAAGCGCTTTCATTTTTTCATCAGCCACTATTATCTTCTACCAATGTTATTGTCATTCAGCATAAAAAAACATAAACTCAATCAATAATTCGTGGAGCAGAAAATCTATGTAAGTAAATAAACCTTCTGTCTTTGCTTTCCCTTTGTCCGGCATAAGGAAACCCGTGCCGAGCATATAGAGGTCGCGCTTTATGCCTTGTGCTCACACTTTGGAAAATCGTTCTGCCACGGCAAGAAAAGTGCGGTATATCTGATTCGATATGCGGAAAAGGCATACCTTGTAATGGCGCACGACCTCTCTTTTTGCTATGAAATACGTCAATCCGTACTTATGAAGTTGGGGCTTAAAACATCTCCAGTTGTCTGGTTTTCTTCATATATATAGGTAAACCTCTGGCCCGTTCTCGAAGAAACAATCGCAATAGGCGGTAAGAACCGAGCAAAGGTTCGTTAAGAATTTATGCAACGAACAGCGATGATTCCGTTTATAGTGTCATAATAATAAAAATAAAAGTATTACCTATCAACCTTTCAGTGTAGTTATAATATTGATAAAAATAAGTCATACAAGTACAAATAACAAAGAAAAGAAACGTTTTCAATATTACTTTAAACAATAGTGCAGATATCTAAAACAATATTACCCTTTATAATTAAGGTATGCGTATTATTTTTGTATCAAATAAAAATCTAATTAACGACTAACGTGAAAGTATATCTTGTAATATTGATGATAACTATAGGAGGTTATTGTGTGGGTAAAACGATACCACGTCCAGAATATCCAAGGCCGCAATTTGAAAGGTCTGAGTGGATTAATCTGAATGGAACATGGACTTATCAATTCGATTTTGGAAAGAGTGGTATAGAAAACGAGCTGTTTAAATCGAAAGGGTTCGAAAGACAGATTACGGTTCCGTTTTGTCCGGAAAGCTCTTTATCAGGTGTAAACCATAAGGATTTCATCAATGCTATGTGGTATCATCGTTCTATTTCCATACCACAATCTTGGATGGGCAGACACATCATTTTACACTTTGGGGGGGTGGATTATAAATCTACGATATATATAGACGGTATAGAAGTTT
The DNA here is from genome assembly GCF_000185145.2 of Hoylesella oralis ATCC 33269. Lineage (GTDB taxonomy): Bacteria > Bacteroidota > Bacteroidia > Bacteroidales > Bacteroidaceae > Prevotella > Prevotella phocaeensis. The sequence goes on along the minus strand of NZ_GL833119.1, from coordinate 653,511 downwards.
TTGTACACTATGGTGGAGCAGCTTCATTTTCAATAGATATTACCCGATATGTGAGCAAAGGAAGGCAACATGACCTTGTTGTTTATGTTCAGGATGACGTTAGGAGTGGTCTGCAACCCGGAGGAAAGCAGTCGAAAAAGCTTCATTCATACGAATGTTTCTACACTCGCGTTACAGGTATATGGCAAACAGTATGGCTTGAACCTATAGCTAAAGGTGGTTTGAAAAGTTGTAAGATTACCCCTGATTTAGACCAATCCCGCTTTATCTTCGAGCCCATATTCTATGATAATCATGTTTCCACATCGTTTTCCGTTACAATAAAAGATGGTAACAAGACTGTTTATTCGTGCGAAAGTGTTGCCGATAACAGTACTTTTTTGGTAGCGCCTATAAAGAATGTAAAAACTTGGTCCCCCGAATTGCCTCATTTATATAAGGTATTATACTCTGTAAAAGATGTACATGGCAAGGTGATAGACCACGTAGAATCGTATACGGGAATGAGGAAAATAGAGTTACGCGGTAAAACTTTCTATTTAAACAATGTACCTTATTACCAGCGATTGGTACTTGATCAAGGGTATTATCCCGATGGGCAGTGGACTGCTCCCACGGATGAAGCACTCAAACGCGATATTATATTAGCCAAGAACGCCGGATTCAATGGCGCCAGACTACATCAGAAAGTGTTCGAGCAACGCTATTTTTATTGGGCAGATAAACTGGGATATCTTACTTGGGGGGAATTCCCAAGTTGGGAAATGGACTGGACAAATCCTATAGCAGCACGTAATATGCTTACAGAATGGGAAGAATATATGGCACGTGATTATAATGAACCGTGCCTTGTTGCGTGGTCTCCGTTAAACGAGACATGGATGTGCGACAACGATGGACAACGTGAACGATTTACAAACGACCTATATTTCATAACTAAGCGCCTTGATCGTACACGTCCTGTTGTAACGGCAAGCGGCGGATTTCATGCCGGTTTTACCGACATCTATACCGAACACACCTATGAACAGAACCCTATGGAACTTTACAAACAGCTGTCTTTAGATCAAGATAGCATGCCTTATATGAAACACAAAGAGTTCAGCAAGCCTTATCAAGGGGAAGCATATATGATAGATGAGTTCGGAGGTATTAGATGGGTGACAAAAATGCAGGCACAGGAAGTTGCCCCTGAAAAACTGTTTTGGGGATATGGAAAAGATCCCCAATCGTTGGACGAATATTACAAACGCTTAAAAGAACAAGTAAATGTAATATTAAGCATGGATTATATTACCGGTTTCTGTTACACTCAACTTGTAGATGCAGAGCTTGAAAAGAATGGTATCTATACTTACGATCGCAAACCGAAATTCGATATGGACCGAATTCGAGAAATATTCAGTAAGTCGCGTAGCAAAGCAAAGGCAGAAGTACAGCACATGGTTGACCAAAGAAATAATCAATAATATATATATATCAGTCTGATATCTACAATGCGTAGATACCATACATATTACTAATTTAAATTGTGTTATTATGAAACGTGGAAAATTTTTACTCATTACAGCCATGATGCTTCTTACGGGTAATGCTATGGCACAGGGCGACGGTCAGGTTATTCCTTTATTGCCAGACGGCGTGACAGCTAATATCAATTCCGAACGAAAGATGGGAAAGGCAAAAAATCTTATAGTTGCAGGCTCGCCAGAAAAAGGCTATAAAGCTTTCTTTGCTGCCAAAGACGACGAACATGGAGAAGAACTATGGGTGACAGATGGAACGAAAGAGGGTACTCGTATGGTGAAAGATATTATTCCGGGTACGGCAAGTTCTGATCCTTCTTATCTCGGACGTCTTAATGACAAGGTGCTATTCTCTGCTTATACAGATGAGACAGGATACGAAACATGGGTGTCTGATGGTACTCCAGAAGGAACTTTTATGCTTGTAGATACCTATATGGTTGGTGACGGTAATCCGAAAGGTTTCTATCAGATCAACGAAAAACAGGCAATATTCGGTGCCACGAGCGATGAGAGTGCCGAGTACGATCCCGATAATGGTGCACAGCAATGGCTTTGGATAACCGATGGAACTGTGGAAGGCACAAAGTTTGTAAAGAAAGTAAAGATAGATAATCCGGGAAAAGAAAATACAAATTTGCATTATCCTTATGTACGTGTGGGGAGAAAAGTATTCTTCAAAGCCGACGATATAGATGGTACTACCGGTACGGAACTTTGGGTAACAGATGGTACCGAAACCGGAACTTATCTTGTAATGGATATTAATGAGGAACCGAATACAAATCATGAAGGTTATACCCGTGATTCGGCTATCGACAATTTAGAGAATTATCAAAATGAACGTGTGTTTTTCAATGCTTGGACGATGGCCTCTGGACAAGAGCCATGGACTTCAGATGGCACGAAAGAAGGTACTTATCAAATTTATGATACTAATCCTTCTGTAAATCCGGATAATGGTATAGGAAATGGTGGTGGCGTATTCGGTCCAAGCAGCGAGGTTTACAAGGGGCGTATATGGTTCCGTGGATATTCTCCAGAAGGAGGATATGAATTAGGGGGTACGAATTGTCAAAAGGGTGATTATCAGTATTATGACATTTGGAATGTAAATCCTTCGGCAGATCACAACTCTTTCCCTGATCCGGGATGTGTATTTGATGGTGTGTATATGTTCTGTGCGGCACATGGATTTGATGCTGCGGTACCGGATAATTATGGCGGAGAGCTCTGGTGCTTCGATGGTGAGAAGGTTTGGCTACAGAACGATTTTTGTCCGGGAACCCAATGTGATTGGGTGAAAGAGCAGACTGTAGCCGGCGGTTCACTCTATTGGTATAATGAAGCTAATGACATAGCGAATGGATTCGGTTCCGGTCTTTACCGTCTCGATAGTAAAGATGTTATACCCGTGGTATGCCCTACGATTACTGCTACCGGCGACTTTGTACACTCGCTTCGTAATCTTGCAGGAACCATTATTTATGCTTCTACGACAACTAACGGTGTATATGCATTTAAGTATACTAAAGCCGGATGGGACGGGAAAACAGATGCAGGCTATCTTGAACCTGAATACCGTACACCTGCCGAGATTGCTGCCGGTATTAGTGAGATGCGTACTCCAAATACAGATACAGTAAATGTTTATACGATAAGTGGAATGAAGATTCGGCAAAATATAGATAGGAAACATGCAACAGAAAGATTACAAAAAGGTATTTATATCATAGATAGCAAGAAAGTGGTTATACGTTAACTGTTTCAATATAAGGAATAAGATTTCTTCCTGTTCTCCTCTTAACGAAGAGGACAGGAGGTAACAAGTCCTCTGATTTTAACAGCTTCACTCATCTAAGGCTGATAATCTTGGTTATTTTCTTTAATTTGTATCTAAATATATAGAATGAGGATGCTTCTAATAAACTAAAGCTAAAAATATGCGTAAACATTATATTACAAGAATATTGGTTTTCTTGTTGCTGATATCTTACATGTCAATATCTTATGCGCAAAATATTACTGTAACGGGAACAGTTGTTGATAACCTGTCTAATGATCCTTTGATTGGTGTCACTGTGAGAGAGAAAGGGACTGCCAATGGCGTAATTACCAACATTGATGGGCAATATAGCATTAATGTATCGCCTAAGGCAACCCTTATATTTTCGTATTTGGGTTTTACGCCACAAGAGATTACTTTGAATGGCAGGAAAAAGATAGATGTTTCTTTAGAATCGACTTCAAGACAATTGGATGAATTGATTGTTATCGGTTACGGTGTACAGAAAAAGAGTGATGTTATTGGCTCTATTTCTTCTATTAGCGGAAAGGAAATCAATCATACGCCGGTATCATCTACGTTACAAGCATTACAAGGACGCGCAGCAGGTGTAAATATCATTCAGAATACAGGAGCACCCGGTAGTACTACAACTATAAAAATTCGTGGCACAGGTACGATCAATGATGCCGATCCTTTATATGTAGTCGATGGCTTCATCGTGGACGATATAAATCATCTCAATCCTAACGATATAGATAATGTGGAAATTTTTAAGGATGCTGCTTCAAGCGCCGTCTATGGATCGCGAGCAGCCAATGGTGTAGTTGCCATTACAACTAAAAGCGGTAAGCAAGGAAAGACTAAAGTTACCTACGACGGTTACATTGGTATATCCAATCCCTGGAAGAAAATCAAAGTGATGGGATTGGAGGATTATGCACTTATGCAGGATTATATAAATGGTACTTCCGATTATTCGGCAGATGGCAGACTATATATGTCTAAGATGCCCGATGGAACCTATTTTTATGATCAATCGAAGTTCGAAAGACTTGATACCATTCGCCATAATTCCGCTGGTAATTGGTGGGACGCTATAACACGTACAGGGCTGAAGATGCAACATGGGATATCCGTTTCGGGAGGATCGGATAAGACGCAATATCTTGTCAGTACGAGTTACTACGATGAAAAAGGCATTATAAAAACATCGGGCTACAAGCGTTTCAATGCACGTGTGAATATAAATACATTATTGGCAAAGTGGTTAAACTTAACTACCAATATATCATTCACAAATGAAAAACGTCTAACAGTTCCCGAAGGTTCTGGAAGTATATTGAAACAGGCTCTTTATGAAAGTCCGATGTTATATCTTCATAACAATAAAGGTTATTGGTATAGTAATAATCCTCTTGCAGTACTTGATAAGGATAATGATAAGGTGCATACTAATCGACTCGATATGAACTTGGGTGTTGATATAAAATTATGCAAGTATCTAACATATCAGTTTAAGACGTCTTTCTATACAGTACATTATGTAGACGATAATTTCTTTGCCGTATGGGGACTTGATGAAGATTTCACAATGCCTTATTCTCTGTCATCGGTATACAAATATCAAAGCATAGCCAATAAATGGGAAGTCAATAATCTCCTCACATTTATGTGGAGTGGCAAACGCCATAATCTAACAATGCTTGTCGGACAAACAGCAGAAGGCTATAAGCACAGCTATCAGCAATCTTCTCGTCACGGTACACCAAGTAACGAAAGTATTTTCCATTATTTGTCGAGTGCTTATACTGGAGATAAAACCTACGGCTTAGATCGTGAATGGACAGCAATCGGTATAATCGGACGCATGAACTATAGTTATAATGATACTTATTTATTGCAAGCAAATATACGTGCTGATGGTTCCTCAAAATTTGCTAAAAATAACCGATGGGGCATTTTTCCATCAGTATCTCTTGGATGGAAATTCTCCAATGAAACATTCATGAAAAAGATAGTTTGGCTTACACAAGGAAAGTTTCGTATAGGCTGGGGTATCCTCGGCAATAATCGTATTGATGAACTTGCACGATACACTTACCTTACTTCCGGTTACAACTATGCTTATGGACTGGGAAATCACAGTATCTGGGAAGGTTCTACAGCAACAGTTCTCGGCAATAATAATATAAAGTGGGAAAGAAGCGAAAGTTACAATATAGGAGTTGACCTAACTTTCTTACATAATAGACTGGACTTTACAGCAGAATATTTTAATCGTAAGACAACGGATATGTTATTACGTGTGCCAACCGTAAGTTCCGCAGGACTTGATAAGGCTCCGATGACGAATGCTGGAACCGTAAAGAATTATGGATGGGAATTTAATGTGAAATGGCGTGACAATATTAAAGAGAATTGGCATTATTCTATTGGATTTAATCTATCTTATATTAAAAATAAGGTAATTAATCTTGGTACAGGAAATGAACCAGTGTATAGTTCGTATCTAAGTGATGGTAGTATTGTAGATTACGTTACGAAAACTGCTGTAGGGCAACCCATCGGAAGTTTCTTCGGATATGTTACAGATGGGATATTCCAAAGTTATGATGAAGTTAAAATGAGTGCGCAATACGAAGTTGGAAAGAATAATTTCGAGCAAACAACAAAGCCCGGCGATTTCCGTTTTAAAGATTTGAATGGAGATCATAAGATTACGGCGGAAGATCGCACTTATCTGGGATCGTCATTGCCTAAATTTATTTTTGGCATACCGCTTTCCATTGGATATAAGAATGTAGATATTAATTTGTTTTTTCAAGGACAGACAGGTAATAAGATTTTCAATGTGATGGATTATTATTTATACAATGCTGCATCAGGAAATGTATATGCCGATATTAGAAGTAAGCATTGGTCCGGACAACTTGTAGAACAAAAACATATTTATTTTCCATTGAATATTGATGCTTCTATTCCTGATTTGAGTAACAATGATGCTCCACGCAATTTCCGAGCAAGTGATTTCTTTATTAAGGATGGATCATATATTCGCTTAAAAGAACTGACACTTACTTATAACATCCCACAACATATTCTTTCAAAATGGAATATACCTAATTTAACTTTATCTTTAACTGCTTATAACTTATTGACTTTTACAGGTTACGATGGCTTTGATCCAGAAGTAGGTAAAATTGTCGGAACAGAAAGCAATAACCTTAATATGGGGGTAGATCAAGGTAATTATCCTCAGGTACGTTCATTTTCATTCGGCATAAAACTCAGTTTATAATAAAAAGGAATATGATTATGAAGATATTTTATACAGTTTTAGGAGTAACTTGCTTTATTTTCTTGATAAGTTGTAATGATTTTCTTGATAAAGAAGTTTTAGCAAATGCTACCGATAAAACTTATTATGATACACAATATAAAATGCAATCTGCTTTAGATGCTGTGTATGATGTATTACAGTCTGATCAATTCAATGAAACCGAATGGCGTTTTGGAGAAGCTATGAGTGATAATGTATTCGGTACAGATGAGGGGCTATCTTCGCAAATGGGGCAGTTAGTGAATTTCCGTTTCAACACATCTAACACATGGATACTGTCTCGTTGGAATATCAATTATAAAGGTATACATCGTGCTAATCAAGTAATCCACAATATTAATAGGGTAAGGATATCTACCAACGATTATTCTGCTTATCAAACAATACGTTATATTTATGGGCAAGCAAAATTCCTACGTGCATTTTATTACTTTAATTTGGTAAAGACCTTTGGAGGTGTTCCCATTAGACCGGAAGAAGAATCGGTAGAGGCCTTGGTTGTTCCAAGAAGCACAAAAGAAGAATGTTACGCTTACATAGAGAAAGATTTACGTGAGGCTGCTATCATGCTGCCTGTTGTATATTCTAATGTAACAGAATATGGTAAGGCTACGCGCGGAGCAGCTGTAGCACTGCTGATGAAAGTCCTTATGTATGAAGCGAAACCGGGTATAACATCGGATAAATGGGAGCAAATTGTAGAACTTGGTAAATACTTTGTAGATGGTGCTCAAATGACTTATGCTCAAATGGTAAGAAATGAAAATAGCGAAGGATGGGAGTCTTTACGTGAACGATTATGGTTTAAACCTAAACGATTGATAGATGCAGGAGCGACTGGTGAATACGAGTCTCCGGATGATCAGCTCACAGCGCTTAACAATGCATATTCTCTTGCTTATCAGGATTATTATGGTCAGTCTTTGCACAATGGAGATAAATGGTCTTATCTCTTTCAGTTCTATACAGATGGAGAATTTTGTAAAGGTTCGATTTTTGAAGTTGTATTCAAAGAAAGTGCTGACGGATCGGTGGGAGATGCTAATGAAGGAGCAGGGCTTGAATTTTTTGATGTAGGTAATGTAAAAATGTATATGACTGATAAACTCCTCTCAGATATCTTTAATACTGATGTTCGTAAAGATTATACCATCCATCATCAAGGAACAACTTTTGACGGAGAGATTTGGCAAGGAGGTGAAGGACGTTATGTATCATTAAAATGGTACACCCCGAAAAAAGATAAACCTAAATATGCCGGAGATAACGGTAAGAACCGGAGGATACTACGTTTTGCAGATGTAGTTTTAATGTATGCTGAGGCATTGAATGAATGCGGTGATAGAGAAGTCGCACTTGCTAATTTGAATAAATGTAAGTCGCAAGTCAACACAATAAACGGGAGCACCAAACTGTATGTGGCCGGAGGATATGGATTTCTCCGTGATCAAATATGGCAGGAACGCAGAATGGAGTTTGCATTCGAATGGGATCGTTTTTTTGATATTATTCGTCAAGGGCGTGCTGTATCCATCTTCCGTACATTTGCCGGATACACTGCAACTCGCCGTGGCGCATATTTCCGTGAGAAAGTGAATGAGATTTTCCCAATACCTCAAACAGAAATAGATATATCTAATGGGGTTGTCGAACAAAACCCAGGATATTAATTTAGAATTGAATTACAATGAAAAAGTATTATTACATAATAATGTGTGTATGCTTAACGTTATTTACCATAGCATGTACAGATGAGAATAAAAAGGCGGATACACCTATAGCTTCTGTTATAGTAAGTGCTACTCAATTAGAGATTAACCAATCTATGGAAATACGATTTACTGGAATTGCAGATCAGGCAGTCATATATACAGGAGACAAAGGACATTCGTATGCTTTACGAGATTCGAGCGATACAGGATTTGTAGTTAATAAGGGATTGTTCACTTATTCGTATGCCATTCCGGGGAAGTTCCATGTCGTATGTGTAGCTTCTACTTATGATACTTTCATGGGAAAGGGATTACGTCGTGATACTACCGCCTTTGATGTAGTTGTGAAAGACGATGTTACAACAATAGATCGGATATTTTCATCAATAAGACCGAACGTGTATTTCGCAGAACTTGTCGATACTGATAGTTGGATGATGTGTTTCCCTACAAAACAGCTTTATAATGATAAAGAACTGAAAATTAATACTGCCCGAGTAAGATTATCTTTCGAGATTACTTCCGATTCTTCGAAAATATACGTTGATGAAGAACTGTACAATTCAAAGAACTATTACGACATGACAAAACAGCACGCTTTACGAGTAGTATCTGATTACGGTTCCATTCGCAACTATAAACTGTACCCGATAATTTATCCCGAATTTACATCAATAAAGATCGCAGGAGTATATGGTACTCTTCAGCGCAATGCGTATGATCAAAGTCTTCAGACCTATATTTTTGCTTTACCTATTGGGACAGATTTAACGCATATAATTCCCGAATATGTAGTTGATGGCGATGGAATATTGTATGCAAATGGAAAAGAAATTACATCGGGTTCAGAAATGAACTTGGTTGATAGAGATGTTATATATACGCTTGTGCGTACTTCATCGGCCAATGCTAAAGTATCTGCTGTATCAAAAATTAAGTTCGAAGTTACACTTTACTAAGAGTAGGTAAACAAATAAAATTGTTATATCAAGATCGATACAATAACATATTTTTTACAGAATTGAGTAATGCAGACGTGCTTATATCAACTTCTTTTCCTAAATCGGATAAATCATGTATGATAAATTAATTAAGTAAAAATGAAATCAAATAGATTCGCATTCGCCATAATTTCCCTATTGGTCACATTATCTTTAAATGCAAAAAGTACATCCCCCTATACAAGGTCCCGAATATTTTGGGATACATCTACACGGAAAACTGTTTTTGAAAGCGGAGGATATGCCCGAATTATCCAATTGAGAGACGGAAGATTGATGGCCACGTGTGAAAGTAGTGGCATTGTTGTTGCTTTCAGTCGAAATATGGGAAATTCATGGACAGCTCCCCAAAAGATTGTAAACAATATAAATAATACTCCCAACTGTGTGCCCGATTTAATCCAATTATCTGATGGTACGATAATTGTAGCGTATAATCCTCGCCCGAGTAAGCCATATACCGATGACCGAAAGTTCGGCATTCGTTGCAAAAGAAGTATAGACAACGGAGTTACATGGAGCGAAGAGATTTTTGTGAACGATGCTTCTTATACATTTGATGATGGTTGTTGGGAACCTTCTATGCTGGAATTACCTTCTGGCGAATTACAACTTTATTTTGCAGACGAGGGACCGTACACAAATAGTAACGAACAGCAGATTTCCATGTGCCGTTCATTCGACCAAGGCAGAACTTGGAGTAAAGTACAGAAGATATCTTTTAGGGCCGGATTCCGTGACGGTATGCCTGTACCCATTTTATTGAAAGATCGGTCATCGATTGTTGTTGCAATAGAAGATAACGGGTGGACCGGTATTCATGATTTTTTTCCCACAACGGTAAGATGCCTTCTCGATAATAATTGGACTAATAATTGGATCGACGCTAATAGCTCATATAGAAATAAAACCTTAGATTTAAATTTCTGTCCGATTGCTACGGGCGGTGCTCCATATTTGCGGGTATTGCCATGGGGCGAAACAGTTCTCTCTTACCAATCAAATTACAACCACGGCTCTCTATTGAATATGCTGGTTGCAGTAGGAGATGATAGAGCCCAAGATTTTAAGGCATTGAGCAATCCCTTTGTGATAGGAACTCAAGAAGAATGTCTATGGAATTCGCTGGCCGTGGTCGATACAGGAATCGTTATTGCAGTAGGAGGCATAAACGGAAAAATAGAAATGATCAAAGGATATCCTACAAAGTCATTACAGGCTCCATACGCCAAACCTAAAATAGATGGTATACAAACTCACAAAGAAGGATATTATAAACCGAATGCAACACAAATAATATTAGGAAATACAAACGGGGTACGCTTTACCGGAGATTTTGCCTATGATAAAGATTCTTTATATTTTACCTCACGTGTGTCCGATCATACGCAATATGCTTCCGGTAATCAGATTGATGGTGTGAGGTTACTCATCGATATAGATAATGTAAGTAGCAACACACCTACAAAAGGAATGTATAGCTTCTTTTTTCGTTTAGATGGGATTGTACAGAGTTGGCAAGGCAACGATGGAGTATGGAAACAAGAAACTCTGCATATAAACTATAAAGTAGTTCCTAATAATTCGAAGACTTATTATGTTGTAGAGACAGCCATTCCATGGCGTGATCTGGGGAAAATGGCACCTCCGGTTCATCAGCGAATGGCCGCAACGATAGAGTTACAAGACCGTAGATCAAATACAATGTTAACAGATAAGATGCCCGATGCAAACAGAAATCAGTCGTGCACATGGATGGAATTTCAGTTGAGGCAACCCGAGGAAACGGGGATATCTGAGACCTATCGTGATAATAGCGTAAGTGTAACAGTTACAGATCATCGTTTTATTATCAAAAGCGAAGTTCCTTTAAAATTTGTTTCATTATATTCTATAGACGGGAAGATACAGAAAAACTTTGATCAATCTGGCTGTTATCTTACGAGTATAGTACCATTTAAGGGAGTATCTTTTATGAAAATAAAGCTTATTGATGGGCGCGTTATCTATAAAAAGATACTTCTTTAATTGATTCTTTCATAGGGGCATACGATAAATTCGAATAAAACAAAAGAAAAGAAAAATATGTATTTTTATCGTCTTTTTCCATAGTTATTATAACATGTTGATTACTATTTATATACATGTATTTTTGATATGATGAAATGACAGCAAAAATAAAGAAAGAACTGTATTTTTGATACTTTCGATGACAATATTTGTATCAATAATACATACCTTGTATAAGACAGATACACAGTACATGAAAACATAACATCTGCATAAAAAGTATAATAGAGAAGTATTTACATCAATACTATTATCCCCAAACTTGCGTAATTTTAGTTATTCTTTTATGAAGAAGCATCTACTGATTATTATTGTTATTTTGATGTATTGTTTGTCGGACAATGCAGAAAATTATAAATTTAAGCATCTAACAAGCGAACAAGGATTGCCTTATCAGCAGGTAGAAGCTCTTATGCAAGATGCTAAAGGTAACATTTGGATTGGAACACGTGGTGGACTCTCCCGTTATGATGGTTATAGTATAAAAAACTATTTTCATGAGGATAACGATCCCAATTCATTGGTACATAATTTCGTAAACTGTATTTATTTAGATAAAAGAAAACGTCTTTGGATATGTACTCAAAGAGGGATATGTCGTTATCGCCCTACGACAGATGATTTTAAATCTTATAAACTACCAAGAGGACGAGTCTCATCTATAGCAGAAACAAGTAAAGGAAAAATAATCTGTGGCAGTGAACAGCTGTATATATATGATGAAAAGAAAGATGTTTTTATACCATATCCGTCATTTGATCATGAATACATTATTTCACTCGCTGTCGATAAAAAAGATAATATTTTCGTAGCAACGAACTATTCTATATTTTATTATAACTCTTCAATGACGAAGATCACACGTTTAAATTCGAAATACTATGCCGATTTTATAACTGGTGTCGATGGTATTATCCCCATGCTGTTCGATTCATACGGTAGATTGTGGATAGGCAGAAATGGCAAAGGCGTTATGAATATGGATTTAGCCCATAATATTTCGAAAATATATGAGCCGAAAGATATTTCGAATGGTATTGTGCGTGTTATTAAGGAAGACTGGTTACAAAATATATGGTTAGGTACAGAGAAGGGTATTACCATTATTAAGAAGAATGGGGATATTGAGATTTTACGACATCGTTTTCAAGACACAAACTGCCTTAGTGATAATGCTATCTACAATATTCTATGTGACCGCAATCATAATATTTGGATCGGTTCTTATTTCGGAGGAGTGGATATATTACTTCATAACAGCAAGTTATTTAGGAGTATAGAGCCGGGGTACAATGCTCATGATATAAAAGGGAAAGCTGTCAGAATGATAATAGAAACTGCTCCAGATAAATTTTGGATTGCTACTGAAGACGGAGGATTGAATATATATGACGCCAATCAAGGAACCATAAATGTATTTAACAAAATACCAAATCTTGGAACCAATATACATAGTCTCTACTATAATCATAAATTGTCAGAAATTTGGATTGGCACATACCGGAATGGGCTTTATCGATATAATCTTAATACTGGCCGTTTTAAAGAATATCTATTTACTAATGGGCTCCGTTCCGATGCCATTTTCTATTTTGCAAGTCAACGTAACGGTCGACTATGGGTGGCAACATCACATGGATTATTGTATTATGATGCCGAACAAGATTACTTTTATCCCTGTGGAAATAGCGTGTTAGACTCATTATTTGTTTATACACTTCATGTAGATAAACAAGATAATGTCTGGGTAGGTACTATAACACAAGGATTATTTCGAATTGATGGAAACACACGGAAAATAACCAATTGGAGAAAAGGAGATACAACCGGTCTTAAAGATGACTATATTACATGTCTCTATCAAGATCATTATGGAAGACTATGGATCGGTACTAATAACAATGGACTACAATATATGGATCCAAAAGAAAGTAGGATAATGTCTGTAGCTACTACCGGACCTATATCTCAAAGTACGATATGCAGTATTATCGGAGATCGTAATGGTGGGCTATGGATAAGTTCCAGTCTTGGACTTTATGAGTATGTACCTGCTAAACATACATTTGTAAGATACACTATTGATGACGGTTTACCTACTAACCAATTTAATTTCTCTTCATCGTTGATGAGCCACAACGGAACGTTGCTTCTGGGTACGGTACATGGATTGGTCACATTCTCTCCCTCTTCTATCCATCATAAGTCAGGACCTTTCCATGTACACTTGAAAAATCTGATTATCAACAATTGTATTATAAATGCTTCTTCTCCACATTCCCCTTTGGTAAGGGAACTCGACGACACCTCTGAAATAATTCTTTCTTACAGTCAGGCACGCTCGTTTAGTATAGAATACGGCGTTATTATTCCCGGTGATGCTGGTACGATAGAATATCAGATACGCTTAGAAGGAATTGATAAAGAGTGGAGAAACGTTAGTTCCGAGCGTAAGTTCGTAGGAAACAACTTACCGGTGGGAACTTATTATCTTTATATTCGTGCAAATAATTCTAATGGTAATTGGAATCGTTGTCCTGTCAAATCTATTAAAATTATCGTAGAACCTCCCTTTTACCGTTCTGGATGGGCATACTTCTTTTATTTAATACTCGCAAGTATTTTCGGTTATGTCGTTTATTCTATTTTTGCTGCTCGTATGAGAGCACGGAATGCAATTAGACTTGCTAACATTGAAAAAGAAAAGATCGAAGAGATAGACAGAACGAAATTAAATTTCTTTACCGCTGTCTCGCATGAACTCAAGACACCTTTATCTCTTATTATTGCCCCGTTAAAGAGTATTTCTACATTAGAGTTAAGCAATAAATCTAAAAAGTACCTTGAAACAGCAATCAAAAATACGCAAAAAATGGAAAATCTTATCAATGAGTTGGTAACCTTTAATAAAGTAGAAAATGCGAATTTCCCTTTTTACATCCAAAAGGGTAATCCGTTGGAATTTATAGAACTCTTGGTTCTTTCGTTTTATGATATGGCTTTAGAGAAGAAGATTATTATTTGCACCAACTGTGAGAACAACGGTGAGGAAGTATGGTTTTCCCCTTCATATATAGAACATATAACCAACAATTTGCTTTCCAATGCTTTGAAATTTACGCAAGAAGGAGGCCGAGTTATAGCAAATGTAAGTATTACAACCATAGAGACAGCACCTTATACTTATCTGAAAATAGAGATAACCGATACCGGTATCGGTATTGAGAACGAGGAATTGGAGAATATCTTTGAACGCTATTATCAAACTAAACGCGGTTATAATGTCAATAATAGCGGATGGGGTATAGGATTAGCCCTTGTAAAACGTTTGGTAGAAATACATAAAGGTTGGATAAATGTGGAAAGTTCTGTTGGTAACGGCAGTACCTTTGTTGTGTTCGTCAATGTAAGCGATACAGCCTTTGATCCTAAATGTAAAATCAATGAAGATAAAGTTATCGTGCCTATCAGTCAATATAAATTTTCTGAATCTTTGATGAATATCGATAGAACTGTGATGGAATTTTCAGCTATAAATAACGCTAATCATCTCTCTATCCTTATTGTCGATGACAATAAAGATCTGCTTTTGTTTTTGAGCGAATATTTCTCAAATAAGTATAATGTATATACGGCTGAGAATGGACATGATGCCTTAGAAATAACTCATAGGGAAAATATACAATTGGTCGTATCAGATGTAATGATGTCTCCAATGGATGGTTTCACCCTTTGCCTAACGTTGAAACAAGATATGGCGACATCCCACATCCCCGTCATTCTTCTTACAGCTAAAACAGAACAGGACGATGTGGTGAGCGGATATAAGAGTGGTGCAGAGGCTTATGTATCGAAACCTTTCGATCCCCAGATACTTGAATTGCAAATTAAGAATATCATTCATTTACAGAAAACCCGACAAACGGAAATTGTTAATGCAGGAAACGGAGAAATCGATGCTATATCTTTAAGCGAACTCGATAAAAGTTTCTTGCATAAGATAAACGATCTGGTAGAAAATAATATTGATAACAGCGATTTCTCTGTAGGAGATATTACGAAAGAACTGGCCATCAGCCGTAGCCTATTGCATATTAAAATGCGTAGTTTGCTCAACATGTCGATGGGTGACTATATTTGTAAAAAACGTTTAGATAAAGCTTGCAGACTGCTCCATAGCGGTTATAATGTTTCAGAAACAGCATATCAGACTGGTTTTTCTGATCCTAATTACTTTTCAAAAACATTTAAAAAGCATATAGGTATGAGTCCTACAGAATATCAAAAAAATATTTAACTTGCATATCGTTTTAGAATAAGCAAAGATATTTTTATTTTTGACTTCTTATTACTTTCAATATGTTTTTAAACGACACCAAGGCAAACACTCAAAGAAATATCTATTAAACCATAACAGCATTTTCTTAATAAACTTTTTTTATAACATCTTTATCTTTTAAAGTTTAGAAGAATCGACTTTGTTTAAAACAAAACACCTACGAAACAAACTATTAAAAAGCTCCAAGGTTTTATCTTTTTATATAATACATTTATAATCTTATCATACTCTTTCTATAAGAATTGCACAATCGTACCGCATTGTTCTGAAAAAAGATGAATAACAGAAAGTTAACACATTTTCTATTTACGATCGAGGGCAGTTCGGAACAGCGGAAACAAATGTATAATCTAAGAACAACGAACAATATATTAATCGCCATTAGATATACTGTGCATCGCACACAAATATTATACTTTCATTACTTTGAGCTTGCCTCTGTTGTAATAAAACCAACTATACATCACACACAAATGTTACACTTTCACTGCACACCCATTTTATGTATCTTTTCCTGAATGTAATTCTTGAAGCCTTCGCCTGTTACGATATCGATATCATCGTAAAGTCCTAATACAAACCTGCCGATGCCTAAATAACTCACCACATCGGTTTCAAAGAGCCAATGACAGTCGTCTTCTTCACGAATATGGCCGGTCGACCGAGGATATTCTTCGAGCAGAAGATTATGAGAAAGGATACCTAAACGCAGCACCACATGGAAACGTTCTTCACCGCTGAACATGAAAACATCGGTAAACACATTGCGATGGCGCTTTTCATGCAGCCACTCTACGTCGAGTATCTTCACATTATCTATGCGAGACACCTTGAATGTCTTATTCATCTCGGATGCCAATTCGTAACAACGCACATCACCATCGCCGTTCATCAGCAGAAAAGGTTCCACTAAACGATCGGAAACGCTCTTGCTATGAGGCGATGAATAGCCGCAAAGGGTTACGATTTTCTGCTGTGCAATGGCCTCTTTGAGCAGTCTTACATTGCGCACGTTTCGCTTCAACACAGCAGGATCGGTAAATTCTTCAAGATTGTAAAAGCGTTCCAGCTTTACTTTAATGGCGTTGCCCACGGTGTCTCCTTTATCAACACCCTCCAACTGGCGCCGCAGATAGGCTGCTTCATCGGCATTGAGCGCAATGTTTTCGTGCAGTTTACGGAAGAATGGCGACTGTCTGTCGAGCCTGTAATGCGCATGTTCCTTAATCAGATGAAAGCCGCACGTTCTCAGATACTCAAAATAATAGTACAGATTACGGCGCGTTATACCCAACTTATCGGCTATATCCTGCGCAGAATATCGCCCTCCATCGGTCAATAAGAGAATTAGGTCGAGCTCCCGTCCGAATTTATCCATCGTCATAGCCGTAACGTGTTAGTCTCGAAAATGCAGCGTAAGTTCATCATTGCCCAAAAGATTGTAGCTTTTGCGGTGATAGGGCGTTATTCCGTGCAATCTGATCGCTGCACGGTGTTTCGACGTAGGATAGCCCTTATTGTGCTGCCAGTCGTATTGAGGGTACTCAAGGGCCAGTTCTTCCATGTAATCATCGCGGTAAGTCTTGGCCAAGATGCTGGCTGCAGCAATAGCTTGATACTTGCCATCGCCCTTCACTATAGCGGTATATGGCAAATCTTGATAGGGAATAAAGAGGTTTCCGTCTACGATAACGGCCTGCGGGCGCACGGCCAACTGGTCGAGTGCACGGTGCATAGCCAAGAAACTTGCCTTGAGTATGTTGATTCGATCGATTTCTTCGGGCGTTACAATACCTACCGCCCACGCCGTGGCGTCGCGTTCGATCTGACTGCGCAGCTCGTATCGTAACTTTACGCTTAACTGTTTGGAGTCGTTGAGCAGCGGGTTGTCGTAATCTTTCGGCAGGATTACCGCCGCCGCATATACGCTTCCGGCAAGACATCCGCGACCGGCTTCGTCGCAACCCGCCTCTAACAGTTCCTCATAATAGTGACTTTTCAGCATATTAATTTCTACTTTATCGTGAATACACATTAACAAGAAACTTTCTTTAATGAAATTTTTTCGGAGGCAAAATGCAGAATTCTATAGGATACACCTATTAAAACATGGCCGTTACACGGCTGATCCCATCGGTCAGGATATCTATCTCTTCTTTTGTATTGTATAGTGCAAAAGAGGCTCTTACGGTTCCTAACACGCCTAAACGCGCCATCAACGGCTGTGCGCAGTGATGTCCGGTTCGCACAGCAATGCCGAGCCGGTCGAGTAGCGTGCCCATATCCATGTGGTGGATATTACGGACAAGAAAGCTAATAACAGCATCTTTATGCGCCGACTTGCCAAAAATCCTCATTCCATCGATAGTTTTCAGCCTTTCGGTGGCATATTCCGTTAGGCTTTGTTCATACTTCTGTATGTTCTCTATGCCGATAGACGACATATATTCTATAGCTTTGGCAAGCCCATGTGTGGCAATATAGTCCGGCGTTCCGGCTTCGAACTTCAATGGAGGACGCTCGAAAGTGGTCTTGTCGAAGCTTACATTCTCGATCATCTCACCACCTCCTTGATACGGAGGTAGCTTCTCGAGCCATCCTTCCTTACCATAAAGCACGCCGATACCCGTAGGTCCGTACATTTTATGACCGCTGAAAACGAAGAAATCGCAATCCATAGCCTGCATGTCTACCTTGAAATGCGGCGTACTTTGTGCCCCGTCGATTACCACAGGCACATGGTGTTCGTGAGCAATGCGTACGACTTCGTTCACCGGATTAATGGTTCCGAGCACATTGCTCACATGGGTAATGCTTACGATTTTGGTCTTCGATGTGAATAAATCGGCGAATTCATCGAGATTAAGCTCGCCTTTATCGGTGATAGGAATAACCTTTACGACTATTCCCTTGCGCTGCGCAGCCAACTGCCAAGGCACGATGTTGGAATGATGTTCCATTTCAGAAACGATAACTTCATCGCCTGTCTGCATAAACTCATCACTGTAAGAAGATGCTATAAGGTTTAAACCTTCGGTAGTTCCTCTTGTAAACACCACTTCAGCAGTACTACGGGCGTTGATGAACTTACGTACGGTTTCGCGAGCTGCCTCGTGTAGCTCCGTTGCCTGCTGCGACATCCAATGAACTCCGCGGTGTACGTTGGAATTTACATTTAGATATTCCTCCCTCATGGCATCCAATACGCACAGAGGTTTCTGGGTAGTGGCGGCATTATCTAAATAAACAAGCGGCTTGTCATATATCTTTCTCGATAAAATGGGGAAATCTTTACGTATTTTATTAATATCATACATAGGCCTAAAACATGTTGTATCTTTCTGATGGAAGAATGGTTCGAAATATATAAAAATACAAGTCTCCACTGCAAGTAAATGGACTTGCAAGGAGACTTCTGGGGGTTATACCGTCATTGACAGAGTTTACATCCTTCGCATTTATTCAGTTCACCTCTGAAACGTTTCTCAACCAAGTGGTGAAGATGCTCGCGCAGAGGCTCGAGTTTAATTTGGTCTATAACCTCGCCCACAAATGCAAATTCAAGTAACAGCTTGGCTTCTTTCAGACTGATTCCACGCTGACGCATATAAAAAAGTGCCGCATCGTTCAGTTGTCCTACCGTACTACCGTGGGCACACTTTACGTCATCCGCATATATTTCGAGCATGGGCTGGGTGTACATGTGTGCTTCTTTCGTGATGCACAGGTTCTGATTACGTTCTTCAGATACAGTCTTTTGCGCATCATGGCGTACCACGACTCTGCCGGCAAACGCACCTGTCGCCCGATCATCAAGTACATATTTATAGAGTTCGTTGCTTGTACAATGTCCCACCTGATGATCTATCAACGTATTGTTGTCAACAAACTGCTGCTTATCTGCAATCACACAGCCGTTGCAGTTGCATTCGGCACCCTCTCCCTTGAACACTAAGTCGAGCCGATTACGGGTTACGCCGTTATGCAACGTAATGATATTGTGGTTGACACGGCTGTTTGCCTGCTGTTCTACGTACACATTGCTCACACGGGTATTCTTATGATGCGTTTCCTCCAAGCAGTATAAATCGAGACTTGCGCCCTTTGCCACATATACTTCTATAACCTGTGTGGCGAGGAAGTTACGATCGTCGGCGCTGTCATCACAGAAAAGTAGCTTGATTTCGGCTTCTTCTTCCACAATAATCAACACACGACGGTTCAGCATGAGATCTATATCCGAACGAAGAATATTTATAACCTGCACTGCGCGGTCTACCTTTACACCCTTGGGAACATAAACCAGTAAGCCGTCTTGTGCAAGCATGGTGTTAAGAGCCGTTATCGCATCCTCTTCCGTCTTGGCTATTTTAGAATAATATTTACCGATGAAATCGGGATTTTTTGCGGTTTCATCTCGCAGAGAGCCCACGATTACACCTTCAGGAAGAGGACTTCCATGCCGTATCTTGGAATAAAAACTGTCGTTGACTACGAAATAAAGAGATGTATCCAGATTGGGTACTCCGCATTTAAATTCCTCATAAGGATTTAAAGGCATCTCTAATCGTCTTAAATTAAGCCCGAAATCAGGCTCGAAAATCTTCTGAATGTCGATGTATTTATAGCGTTCGGCTTTTTTAGAGGGAAAACCCAGTTGCTGAAAATCGTCAAAAGCCTTATCGCGTACTGCATTCATGACCTCCGAACTATGTTCTCGGATCATTTGCCGATACCCGTTATAAAGGTCTATATATTGCTTTTCACTACTCATTGACTTCTGCTTTTATCCAATCATACCCTTTCTTTTCGATCTCTTTAGCCAACAGAGGACCGCCGGTTTTGACTATTCTGCCCTGATAAAGTATGTGAATAAATTCCGGTTTAATGATATCGAGCAAGCGTTCATAGTGCGTTATGACGATAATAGATGTATCGGGGGTTTTCAGTTTATTCACACCTTCGGCCACAATTCTCAATGCATCAATGTCCAAACCAGAGTCTGTTTCATCAAGAATGCTTAGCTTCGGTTCGAGCATGGCCATCTGAAAAATCTCGTTACGTTTCTTCTCTCCTCCGCTGAAACCCTCGTTCACGCTCCTATGTGAAAGGGTAGCATCCAACTCGACAAGCTTGCGTTTCTCTTTCATCAGCTTGATAAAATCGGCCGCACTCATAGGTTCGAGCCCCTGATACTCACGCTTTGCATTGATTGCCGCACGCATGAAATTGGTCATAGATACACCGGGTATTTCCACCGGATATTGGAAAGAAAGGAACAATCCTTCACGTGCACGGTCTTCAGGTTTCATTTCTAAGAGATTTTTTCCATTAAAAATCGCTTCTCCTTCGGTCACTGTATATAGCGGATTACCCGTAAGAACCGCACTCAGAGTAGACTTTCCGGAACCATTCGGCCCCATGATAGCATGCACCTCACCATCATGTATAGTCAGATTAATGCCCTTTAATATTTCTTTGCCGGCAATTGTGGCATGAAGATTTCTAACTTCTAACATATTATTATCTTTATTCTATACCTAAATATATTATCTTTTATTTGCCTATAATAGGATAAGTCTTCCTATTATCCTATCCTACTGTTCCTTCGAGAGATACGCTCAAGAGCTTCTGAGCCTCTACGGCAAACTCCATAGGAAGTTTGTTAAGCACTTCTTTGGCATAGCCGTTCACAATTAATCCTACTGCATCTTCCATCGGAATACCACGCTGATTGCAGTAGAACAACTGATCTTCGCTAATCTTGGATGTCGTAGCTTCATGCTCTATAATGGCAGTATCGTTATGTATATCCATATAAGGAAAGGTGTGTGCACCGCAATCACTGCCAAGTAACAGGCTGTCGCAAGAACTGTAATTCCGTGCATTATCCGCATTAGGAGTAGCTCTTACCAGTCCTCGATATGAGTTTTGGCTGTGTCCGGCACTGATCCCTTTAGAAATAATTGTACTTTTAGTATTCTTACCCATATGGATCATTTTCGTTCCCGTATCTGCCTCTTGATAATTATTGGTAACAGCAACACTGTAAAACTCTGCCTGCGAATTGTCTCCACGTAAGACGCACGACGGGTATTTCCATGTAATGGCGCTTCCGGTTTCAACCTGTGTCCATGATAATTTGGAACTCTCACCCCGCAAATCACTCCGTTTCGTGACAAGATTGAGCACACCTCCCTTGCCTTGCTCATCGCCCGGATACCAATTCTGTACGGTGGAATACTTCACTTCTGCACGGTCTTTCACTATAATTTCTACAATAGCGGCGTGTAATTGGTTTTCATCACGCATCGGAGCGGTACACCCTTCAAGATACGAAACATAAGAATCATCATCGGCAATTATCAATGTACGCTCGAATTGTCCTGTATTTCGGGCATTGATACGGAAGTAACTGCTCAACTCCATCGGGCATCTTACGCCTTTAGGTATATAAACGAATGAGCCGTCGCTAAACACAGCACTGTTCAAGGCAGCGGTAAAATTATCTCTATATGGTACTACTGTACCTAAATATTCGCGTACTAATTCCGGATGATTCTTTACCGCTTCGCCGATAGAACAAAAGATTATACCTTTTTCGGCGAGCTTCTCTTTGAATGTTGTCTTAACGGAAACCGAGTCCATGATGGCATCTACCGCCGTTCCGCTTAATGCCAGCCGCTCTTCCAACGGTATACCGAGTTTGTCGAATGTCTTTTCTAACTCCGGATCAATCTTGTTGTTCTTCGGCTTCTTTGCCAAAGGATCGGCATAATAAGATATATCTTGGAAATCTATTTCAGGCAAATGCAGATGTCCCCATGTAGGTATAGACATCGTTTTCCAATATTCATAGGCTTTCAAACGGAAATCGAGCAGCCATTCCGGTTCTTCTTTCTTTTGGGATATCAGCCTTATAACATTCTCATTCAGTCCTTTCGGGATGATATCTGTATGTATATTCGTCGTAAAGCCGAACTCATACTTCCGTTCGGCAACTTGTTTTACGAACTCGTTTTTATTGTTTTCTTCCATTATCTCATCTGAATTACAGAGGCGGGCCTATTCCGGTCCGCCCCTATCCATATACAAATGTTATACCAGAACCGCCTCCGGTCACAAATGTTACCTTATTCTACAACTTCTGCTGCACCTCTATCTCGGTGAATGATTCAAGAATATCGCCTTCTTGAATATCGTTGTAATTGACAAGGCTGATACCGCATTCGAAACCGGTTGCCACTTCTTTCACGTCTTCTTTGTAACGCTTCAGAGCGTTGATCGGTGCTGTATGAACTACAATACCATCGCGAACCACACGCACCTTGTCCGGACGATGTATTTTCCCTTCGGTTACCATCGCACCGGCTACGGTACCTACCTTGGATATCTTGTACACTTGCTTTACTTCTGCCTGTCCGGTAACGACTTCTTTCTTTACCTTATCGAGCATTCCTTCCATTGCCGACCTTACATCGTCAATCGCATCATAAATCACAGAATAGGTATTTATCTCTACTCCAGCTTGATCTGCCTGCTTTCTTGCGGCTGCAGAAGGACGTACTTGGAAGCCTACAATGATTGCATCCGAAGCATCTGCCAACGTTACATCGCTTTCGGAAATCTGACCTACAGCCTTGTAAATCACGTTGACCTTTATCTTTTCCGTCGACATCTTGATGAAAGAGTCGCTCAATGCCTCGATAGAACCGTCGGTATCACCTTTGACAATAATGTTCAGTTCCTTGAACTCACCCAATGCGATACGGTGTGAAATATCGCCCAAAGTAAGACGTTTCTGTGTACGGAGCCCTTGTTCGCGCTGCAGTTGTAAACGTTTATTACCGATATCTCTTACTTCCTGTTCCGTATCGAGCACGTGGAATTGGTCACCGGCCGTGGGTGCACCGTTGAGACCGAGAATGATTGCCGGTTCTGCCGGCTTAGCCTCTTCGATACGTTGGTTACGTTCGTTGAACATAGCCTTAATACGTCCCCAGCTCGTTCCGGCGATTACATTGTCGCCGACGTGCAATGTACCGTTGCTGACAAGTAGTGTACTTACATATCCGCGGCCCTTATCAAGCGACGATTCGATGATGCTACCCGTGGCTTTACGGTTAGGATTGGCTTTCAGGTCAAGCATTTCCGCTTCCAAGAGAACCTTATCAAGCAATTCGGATACGCCTATACCCTTCTTTGCGCTGATTTCCTGACACTGATATTTACCGCCCCACTCTTCTACAAGCAGGTTCATTTGCGACAGGTCTTCGCGTATCTTATCGGGATTAGCCCCGGGCTTATCGATCTTGTTAATGGCAAACACCATCGGTACATTGGCCGCCTGTGCATGCGCAATGGCTTCCTTCGTGGTCGGCATCACGCTATCATCGGCTGCAATAATAATGATTGCGATATCCGTAACTTGAGCACCACGGGCACGCATGGCAGTAAAAGCCTCGTGCCCCGGCGTATCGAGGAAAGTTATCTTCTTTCCATTAGCGAGCGTCACGTTATAAGCACCTATATGTTGTGTAATACCTCCGGCCTCTCCGGCAATCACATTCGTATTACGGATATGGTCGAGAAGACTGGTTTTACCATGATCTACGTGTCCCATTACGGTAACAATCGGCGCACGAGGCACAAGATCGTTCTCATCATCTACCTCTTCACTCACAGCCTCTTGTACTTCCGCACTCACATATTCAGTCTTGAAACCGAACTCTTCTGCCACAAGATTAATCGTTTCAGCATCAAGCCGTTGATTGATAGACACCATGATACCTACGCTCATCAGCGTTCCTATCAACTGATTGACAGAAACATCCATCATGGTAGCAAGTTCGCTTACGGTTACAAACTCCGTCAGTTTCAGTGTCTTGCTCTCTTTCCTTTCTGCTCTTGCCTCCTCATCTAAACGCTCCTGTACTGCCTCGCGTTTCTCTTTACGATACTTGGCACCTTTTTTATTTTGGCTTTGTTTGTTGGTCAGGCGGGCGAGCGTTTCCTTTACCTTGCGTGCAACGTCCTCCTCGTTCACCTCTAAAGGTCTCTGATTACGACTGTTGCGATTTTTCTTTTTCTTATTATTATTCTTGTTATTATTACCGGTTGAGCTCGGTTGATTGACTGCTGCGTTGATATCTACGCGTTCCTTATTAATACGTACGCGCTTCTTACGCTCACCACTTTGCTGTGATTTCTCTTCTCGTTCTTTCCGACGTTCCTCTTTAGACTTCTTCTTAGGACGCGTACTCTGATTAAGCGAGTCAAGATCTATTTTGCCAAGTACGTTTACTTTGGGCGTATTTAAAATCTTCTTTTCACTCTTTAACTGGAACAGTTTAGGTTCATCATTTTCTTCTACCTCCGATGTAACAGCCTCGTCCTGCGCTTCTGTCTCCACATTTTCATCTTGAGATTCTAGTTGCACAAATTGCTCTTCTTCTCTTTTTTGCGGTTTCGATTGCGAAACCTGCTGTGGTTTCTCATTCTGTTCGGCTGTTTCAGCAGTCATAACAGACTCTTCTGCTTTCTTCGACTCTATTGTTTCAACCGATTTTTTAGTCTTCGGTTCTGTTTTTGCTGTAGGTTTTTCTTCCTTGACAGAACCTGTCGAAAGCTCAGTTTCCTGCATCTGAACACGACTGACGGCAGCAGTCTTCGGTTCAGCAGTCTTCTTTAATTCTGCAGCAACAGACTTTTCTCCCACCGATTTCTTACCTAAACTGTCGAGATCGATTTTACCCAACGGCTTAAATTGCTGCTGATTCGACGATTCTAATAAATTTTCGGCACGAGTATCTTTAGCTTCCGGCACACGCTTTTTATCTTTCGGCTTTTTCTGGAAGAGCTTCTCTGCTTGATTTCTTACTTCAGCATCTTGCTTGAAAGCCTCGACCAAAGCCTGATATTGACCGTCACTGAGTTTAAAACTCGGTTCAGCCTTTACCTCTCCCAGTTCACTCTTCTTCTCAAGGAACTCCACTGCCGTTTGAAGTCCTATATTCAATTCCCGTAATGCTTTGTTTAATCTGATGCTCATCTATTTTCCTTTAATTCTTATTTCCTAAATTTGTAGTGCCTGTATATACATTTTCTATTTCCATTGGTTGCCCGCTGTATTTCCGCAATATGCAATCTTTCGGAAAGTAAGCACTACTGTTCAAATTCCGCTTTCAGTACTCTTAACAAGTTATCAACGGTCTCCTCTTCGAGGTCCGCTTTCTCGATAAGCATTTCACGTGGGGCATTCAGCACCTGCTTTGCAGTATCAAGACCGATGGCCTTAATAGCATCGATTACCCACTGATCTATCTCATCAGCAAATTCATCAAGGTAGATATCTTCGTTATCTTCATTTTCATCAAGCACGCGGAATACATCTATCGTAAATTCTGTGAGCATCGATGCCAGTTTTATATTCAAACCGCTGCGACCGATTGCCAGACTTACCTCTTCCGGTTGTAGATATACCTCTGCTTTATGGTTCTCTTCATCCACCGTTATAGAAGTAACTTTAGCCGGACTCAGTGCACGTTGTATGAATAGTTTCACATTGGAAGTGTAGTTGATCACATCGATATTTTCATTACAAAGCTCCCGCACGATACCATGAACACGGCTACCTTTCACGCCCACACAAGCTCCAACCGGATCAATACGCTCATCATAGCTTTCTACAGCAATCTTGGCACGCTCTCCCGGCATGCGTGCAATCTTCTTAATAGAAATAAGTCCATCGTTAATTTCGGGAACCTCGGCCTCAAGCAGTCGCTCAAGAAACATCGGACTTGTACGAGAAAGGATAATCTTAGGATTGTTATTCTCGTTATCTACACGTAAAATTACGGCACGAATTGTTTCACCTTTACGATATTGATCGGATGGAATTTGCTCGCTCTTTGGCAAAATCAACTCATTGTTTTCATCATCCACCACAAGTACCTCGCGTTTCCAAATCTGATAGACCTCGCCCGAAATCACTTGCCCCACACGATCTTTATACTTATTGTATAACGAATCATGCTCAAGCTCAAGTACCTTCGAAGCCAAAGTCTGACGAAGATTCAGAATAGCACGACGACCGAACTTCGCAAAGTTTACAGGCTCTGAAACTTCTTCGCCTATTTCATAGTCGGGTTCTATCTTCTGCGCCTCTTTCAGAGCTATCTCCTTGTTCTCATCGGCTACCTCTCCGTCTGCCACTACCATACGGTTACGATAAATTTCGAAGTCTCCCTTGTCGGGATTTACAATTACATCGAAGTTCTCATCGCTCCCGTATATCTTGGCAAGCACATTACGGAAACTCTCTTCCAATACACTTACCAACGTAGTACGATCGATATTTTTCGTGTCTTTAAACTCACGAAAGGTGTCGATCATGCTTACGGCTTCTTCCTCTTTCTTTCTTGCTACCATAGCGATTTCTCTTTTTAATACGCTCTACATCTATGCTCTACGATAACCATGCGGAAAAACATCTACAAAAATATGCACCACATATTTGCGCACAGACGAACGTTAAAACTTATTTGAAACTTATTAAATATTTTGTATACTTTACTTCATCCATCCGGTAAGCATGGTCCACATCCTGCAACACAGGACGTTTTTTACCCTCAACCTTTACCTTTTCGCGCACCGTAACTACAAACTCGTTACCGTCTACGCTCTTCAACAGGCCTTTCACTTTCACGCCGTCGGCATCGAGCACCTCAACTTCCTTACCTATAAAATTGATATATTGCTGCGGAACCTTAAAAGGTTGACCGAGGCCCGCCGAACCTACTTCCAACTCATAGTCTTCTTCATCGCGACTGAGATAGCTTTCAATATATTTACTCAACTCAACGCAATCTTCTATCCATACACCATCGGCATGATCTATCTCAACCACAATTTTGTCATCAGGGCTAATTTCCACCCCTACAAGAAAGTAGTCTTTGTTTTGCAACCATTCGTCAACTAACTTTTTTACGGCGTTTTTATCAATCATACATATCCTATTAAAATAAAATGAGGAGCTCTTCGGTGAGCCCCTCATTCCACTGAACGCTGCAAAATTACGAAAAAAAACGTTCAACTCCAAAGATTTTTCAAAATTTTACAACCATAAATCATCTTATTTCTTAAACATATAACATTAATAGGAAAACAAACTCTGCACTTTTCGAACACCCTCAACGTAAACAAAAATCGATATAAAACAAAAAAGGATTACGAAAGTAATCCTTTTCTCTGCGCTTCAAGATGGGCTTGAACCAACGACCCCCTGATTAACAGTCAGGTGCTCTAACCAACTGAGCTATTGAAGCATTGTCCTTTTATTGCGTGTGCAAAGGTACATCGTTTTTTTTATATCACCAAACTTTTTGATATTTTTTTCCTTTCATCCGCTAAAATACAATAATTTTTAGAAGGTTATTAAAGAAATACGACATGAATATATTACTTTTGCAACAATAATATATAGAATATGAAACGACTTGCATTATATCTTTTATTGATAATTTCTTTGCCTTCAATGGCACAAACGGAGAGAGAACATAATTTCGATGTGGCTAAGAACATGAATGTATTCAATACCATCTACAAGAACCTTGATCTCATGTATGTAGACACTCTCAATGCCAATGAGGTTATCGGCAACGGTATCAATGCTATGCTGCGAAGTTTAGATCCTTACACCGAATATTATCCTGAAGATAAAGTTAAGACCTTAAAATCAATGATAACAGGACGATATGCGGGTATCGGCTCCATTATTAGATATAATCATCACAACAAACAAGTTATCATCGAAGAACCATATGCCAATATGCCCGCTGCTGAAGCCGGCTTGAAAAAAGGTGATATAATATTGGCAATCGACGATTCTTCCATGATGAATAAGTCTACAAGTTATGTAAGCCAACACCTTATGGGCGATGCTGGGAGTACATTTTTATTAAAGATAAAGCGTCCGTCGACCGGTAAGGTGATGAAAATTAAAATTACTCGCAAGGCAATACAACTTCCTGCCGTTCCTTATTACGGCATGCAAGCGGGGAATATCGGCTATATTAACCTGAGTTCCTTTACTGAAGACTGTTCAAAGAATGTAAGACGTGCTTTCATCGACTTAAAAAAACAAGGAGCAAAAGGACTTATACTCGACTTACGAGGTAATGGCGGCGGTTCTGTATCAGAGGCCGCGAACGTCATCAACATGTTTGTACCGAAAGGACTTTCATTGGTTAAAACCGTTGGAAAGCTGAAACGCGCCAATAGCGAATACAAAACGACGGTAGAACCCATAGATACAATAATGCCGATGGTTGTATTGGTCGACGGCGGAACGGCAAGTTCGAGTGAGATAACGAGCGGTAGTCTGCAAGACCTCGACCGTGCCATCATCCTCGGTACGCGTACCTATGGCAAAGGGCTCGTACAGTTAACCATGGATTTGCCCTATAACGGAAGTATGAAACTTACCACCGGAAAATATTATATACCGAGCGGAAGATGTATTCAGGCCATCAATTACAAGCATGCACGCGGAGGTTATACGGAACATGTGCCCGACTCTCTGACGAAAGAATTCCATACTGCCAACGGTAGAATTGTACGCGACGGAGGAGGTATCATGCCTGATGTGGAAGTAAAACCCGACACTATGTCGAACATAGCCGTGTATCTCTCGAACAGCGACGGCTATGGCGTAGCGGTAGATTCTACGGAATCGATGCTCGAATATGAGATAAACTACATTGCCAAGCACCCAACATTACAAGATCCTGCCGGTTTTCAGATCAGCGACGAAGACTTCGAAGACTTCAAGAAGTGTGTTATAAAGAACGGATTTACCTATGATAGGGAAAGCGAGAAGTATTTAAAAAACCTCGTGAAGTTAGCTAAATTCGAGGGATATTATGAAGATACCAAAGCTGACTTCGACAATCTCGAGAAGAAATTGAGCCATAATCTTTCAAGAGACCTCGATCATAATAAAAAAGAACTGAAAGAAATCATCTCGAAGGACATCGTTACAGCCTATCATTTTCAATCGGGTGCCATTCAAAACACCTTACTCCGCGACAAACAAATGAAAGAGGCACTTCGGCTACTCAATAATCCTGCCGAATACCGGAAGATATTGCAGCCCAAGAAGTAAGTGCCTCCGTACTTACTCTACCTGCTGTCTATGCCGGACAAACCATCATGCTATCGTCTTTTTGAAATATCTGTCTACCACCAAGGCTATGGCTCCGTCGCCGGTAACATTGCAGGCTGTGCCGAACGAATCCATAGCAATATAGAGCGCAATCATAAGAGCTTGATCGGTAGCCCCGAAACCTAATACGCTTGCAAGCGGTGCAAGGGCGGCCATAATGGCACCTCCGGGAACGCCCGGGGCGGCAACCATCATGATTGCAAGGAGCATTACGAAGTTTAGGAATACCCCGAAACCATGAGGCATGCCATGAAGAAGACAAATAGTAAGTGCACATGCCGTTATTTTCATGGCAGAACCCGACATATGGATGGTAGCACAAAGGGGCACCACAAAACCGGCTATGCCTTCATGAACGCCGTTACGGAGCGAACACTTCAAGGTTACAGGGATCGTGGCCGCCGAAGATGCTGTACCCAGAGCGGTAAGGTAGGCGGGCAGCATGTTCCACAGAAGGCGGAAAGGATTATGTTTTACCAATGCTCCGGCTATACAAAACTGATAAATTAAGATAAAGAAATGAAGTACGAATATCACGATAATGATCTGTACAAATACCAGCATGATACGGTATGCCTGTCCTGTATAAGTCATACAAAGGAATATACCGAAGATATATAGCGGAAGTAGCGGTATTATAGCTTTTATTATCGTTTTCGAAACAATTTCTTTAAATTCTTTGAAACTCTCTTTCAGCGTTCTGCAATTGCCGTATGCAATGCCCAGACCTACCATAAAGGCAAAGACAAGGGCAGCCATAACATCGAGTATCGGCGGTATGCTGACGGTAAAATAAGGTTCTATTGCCGTTGCCTTTCCCACATCTGTCACCTCCGAAGCTCCTGCAATCATGTCAGGGAACAGCCACGAGCCCGTTCCATAAGCAAGCAAACCGGAGAATACCGTATCTACATAGGCAATAACTACCGTAATGACAAGCAATTTACCGGCACTCTTACCGATATCGGCAATAGCGGGAGCCACCAAACCTACAATGATCAGCGGTATCATGAAGCCGAGGAACTGACCGAAAACAGCATTGAAAGTGGCAAATATCCGTACCCATTGCAACGATAAAACCTGCCCCGACAACACACCGAGAAGTATGGCAACGAGTATTCTCGGCAATAATCCTATCCTTATTTTCTTCATGGCTCTATCATATTTTTGGGTTCTATCGGTATCGGCATCTTGCCGTACCGGCTACAAATTAAGAATATTTTTGTTTCGAAGCATCGGCACGGGGCACTTGCATGCCGCTGCCGACACCTATATCCACGGGCAACAAACCACGTTTATACTCTATCAGCTATAAGTCGCTGGGCCATGGCACGCCCCAATTCGCGGCATTGTTCGCGCGTATCTGCCGTAAGCGCCTGCTTCATCTCTACCGGATTGCCCACAGCTTCGAACTTGATATGCTGCTCATTCCATTCGCCTATCTTCTGTACAGCCTTGCTTGCCCACGCATAACTGCCGAACCATCCTATGTAATGGTTCTTTATATCGCGGTTGGCAATCTCGGTCAGCAGCACTTCCATCTCATGGTAAAGGCCGTTATTGTACGTAGGAGCCCCGACGATAAGCCCTCTGAAGCGGAATATATCGCGAATGATGTACGAATGATGCGTCTTAGAAACGTTATACATCACAATGTTTTTAATGCCGGCCGTACTTGCCGCCTGTGCTATAACCTCTGCCATGCGCTCGGTATTGCCGTACATGGTACCGTAACAGATAACAAGTCCTTCCTCTGTTTCGTACTTCGACATGCGGTCGTACATCTCTACAACCTTGTCGACATACTTATGCCACACCGGTCCGTGGGTAGAACAGATATAATCGAGCTTTACTCCGTCAAGCTTCTTCAGTGCATTCTGCACGGGCACACCATACTTTCCCACGATGTTGCTGTAATAACGAGTCATCTCAAGCCATGCCCACGACGTATCTATATCGGCATCGATGAGTCCTCCGTTCAATGCTCCGAAGCAACCGAACGCATCACCTGTGAATATCAGATCGTCTTCTACGTCGAGTGTCATCATCGTTTCGGGCCAGTGAACCATCGGTGTAAGGTAAAACCTTAGCGTACGATGAGGACCTAACTGCAACTCCTCGCCGTTCTTCACCTCTATTTCGTTCTCCTTAATCCCATAAAATCCGTCGAGCATATCGAACGTCTTTTTGTTTCCGATGATCTTTATATCCGGATAAAACTGCTTCAATAACGTAAGCGAACCACTGTGGTCGGGCTCCATGTGATTAATGACAAGATAATCGATCTTACGCTCTTTACCCAACACCTCATGCAAATTTTCGACAAACTGCATAAAGAAATCTACCTCGACAGTATCGATCAGACACACTTTCTCGTCTACAATGAGGTATGAATTATAAGAAACACCGTTGGGTAAAGGCCACAATCCTTCAAATAGAGCTTTGTTACGATCGTTTACACCCACATAGTAAACTTGGTTGGTTATTTCTATCATATCTTCTTTATTTATTGAATTCCTTCTTCATTTGTTCTCCAAAAGCCTTCGATACATAGTTACCGAGATGCCTGCAACAGTCGGCCGAGAATTCTAAGGCACACTTCATTACGGCATCCCACTGCATTGCAATAAGTCCGTGCTCTATGTCTGCCCTCCTTATGTC
The DNA here is from genome assembly GCF_000185145.2 of Hoylesella oralis ATCC 33269. Classification (GTDB taxonomy): domain Bacteria; phylum Bacteroidota; class Bacteroidia; order Bacteroidales; family Bacteroidaceae; genus Prevotella; species Prevotella phocaeensis. The sequence continues at coordinate 620,849 of NZ_GL833119.1, read as the reverse complement.
ATGCTTCATGAGTCCGTAAATAAAGCCGGCATTAAAATTATCGCCGGCACCAATGGTGCTTACCGCATCGGTCTTTACCACCGGATATTCGCATCTGGCATTGTTTTCGGCACGAAGTATCACCGGATGAGCGCCGTTCGTATAAACAAATTTCTTACAGTAAAAAGAAATCTCCGATGCATATACCTTGTCCGGATCGTCCATCTTATAGAGAACTTCGAAGTCTTCACGGCTGCCACGTACAAAGTCTGCATACTCTAAGTTCTCCAACAAATTGGGCGTAATGCGCATAACGTCGTTGCTATGTGCCGCACGGAAGTTCACATCATAATAGATAATCGCCCCGTGGTTGCGCGCATAATCGAGGAAACCTACCATTTGCGGGCGTATTACAGGGTTCACTGCGTAGTATGAACCGAACACTACAATATCGTCGGGTTGTACATCCGGATACTTAAAATCGAGCTGATCGTGCGGATGGTCCTTATAAAAAAGGTACTCGGCATCATTGTTTTCATCTAAAAAAGCCAATGATATCGCAGACTTGCTGTCGGGGAAAACATTGATATTCTCTGCATCTACTCCGTTTCCACGTAAGAAACGAACGATTTCTTTGCCCACTCTATCGTTGCCGGCTTCAGATATAAACGTAGCATTGATACCGGATCGCCCCAACGAAGTTACGGCATTGAATGTAGAACCGCCCGGAACAGCCGCCGTAGGTTGCCCGTCTTTAAAGATAATATCGAGAACCGTCTCTCCTATTCCTATAACCTTGCGCATGTATTTATATCAAAAATCTTTCTGCAAAGATAGATATTAAAAACGAAAAAGGTATCAGAATGCAGAAGAAATATTACAGACGAACCGCCCCGTTTACCCAAACGTCGATAGCAGTCGTCGCACATGCGGCAAGAACATTACCGTTCTAAAAACGACAGACATGCCATCTACCTCCGATAAACATATAGTTTGCATCCGATAAGTATATCGCTTATTGCAAACGCTTGGGAAAGGAACAAGCCGCACACTTCGCATCTCGTCCGAACAGAAAGTGCGGTATAAGCAAATAACAATGCCCTTTTCAACCCGAAAAACACTTATTTTTCGTATCTTTGTAGTCGTTATGAATTACAATACCCATACGCTTTCCTGCGGATTGCGCATTATTCATTTGCCCTCGGCATCGCCTGTAGTGTACTGCGGTTACCGGATCAATGCCGGTACACGGCACGAACAGAAGGAACAGGAGGGCTTGGCGCACTTCTGCGAACACATGTCTTTCAAGGGTACAAGCCACCGACGGGCGTGGCACATACTGAACTCTCTCGAGAGTGTTGGCGGCGATATCAATGCTTTTACCAATAAAGAAGACACCGTTTACTACGCTGCAATACTGAAAGAACACATTCCACGCGCCATAGACCTGCTTACCGATATCGTTTTCAACAGCACCTATCCGCAAAACGAGATAGATAAAGAAGTGGAAGTGATATGCGATGAGATTGAAAGTTATAACGACAGTCCGGCCGAACTGATATACGACGAGATAGAAAATGCCATATTCAAAGGGCATCCTTTAGGGCACAATATTCTTGGAGAGGCCAATCGTGTAAGGTTATATACCACAGCCGATGCCCGCAGATTTACCGAAAGGTATTACCGTCCGGACAATATGGTGTTCTTTGCCTATGGCGATATCGACTTCGAAAGACTGCTAAAATTGCTATCACGGGCACTTGATGATACGGCATTTGCAGCATCTGTTACAGCCGCAGACAATAATTCTGCCGGGCAGAACGCCGCACCATCGGGCTTAGATGCCTATGCTCCGCGCAAAATCGTGCGCCACATGCAAACACATCAGGCACATGTAATGCTCGGTAACCGCGCCTACGACATTCATCATCCCTTGCGCATACCGCTCTATCTGCTTAATAATATCCTCGGCGGACCGGGTATGAACGCCCGATTGAACCTTGCTCTGCGCGAGCATCATGGCTTGGTTTACACCGCAGAAAGCAGCATGGTGAATTATAGCGACACAGGTATATGGAGCATATACTTCGGATGCGACGAACACGATATTAACAGATGTCTGCGCATTGTACGAAAAGAACTTGATAAAGTTATAGGAAAAACGCTGACCGCACACCAGCTGTCGGCAGCAAAAAAGCAACTAAAAGGACAGATAGGCGTGGCATGTGACAATCGTGAAAACTTTGCATTAGACTTTAGCAAAGCCTATCTGCATTACGGATGGGAACGAGATGTAACATCGTTATATACGCATATCGACAACGTAACGGCCGAACAACTGCAACAGGTAGCGCAGGAACTTATGACAGAAGACCGACTTACTACACTTATTTTTAAATAGCACTACCGCTATAAACGCATTCAGGCAGACACGTATGGCGCATGTCTGCCTGAATTATATGCCGATTAACAACCGTAAACTATCGCATTGCCCAATATGTACCGCCGTTCACAGCCATTCTGGTCTGATATACACCGGCCTCATCCAATGTTACATCGATCTTTTTCCCATCGGGAAGGCTGGCCTGAATAGTACCATCGGGATTGAAACGGAATATCTCTGTCTTCTTCCCATCTTTCTCCTGTAACCACGAATCGGTGGCTTTGTCGTAAGTGAAGAGCAGTTTTTCGCCATCCGGTTTTGTTATTTCGTAGCCTTTCTTCAAAGTCTTTACGGCATAATATTTACCATCGGGGCCCAGTACCTGCTGCGTCTTGCCCACACGACTCGCCAACGGATTGGAACCGCTCCAAAACTCAACCGCATTAAGTATTAGCACATCGGCCGTTCCACATATAGCATAAGCCGGCGAAATAACCAAGAAAATAATCTCATTCAGAAACTTACTGTTGGTTGCACGCTTGTTCCATGAAGCTAACTTATTGAACAAAGCGAAGCTACCCACGCACGATGATGTTAACAAAGCACCTGCCAACAGCAATGAAGCAACCTTTAAATGTCTCATCTTCATAATCAATATCTATTTTAAAATTATTAATCGGCGTAAAGATACAATAAAAACTCTATACCTATATAATATGAAAACTTATTTAACGTTCCTTATTTCTGTTCAACTAAGATTATAGGTATGTACGCTGGCTCCCTGTGCCGACGGCAGATAATTGATGCCCCACCAGCACATTTGCAGCAGCACGAAGAAAACAACCAGCATCCATAGCGCCGTTCGAGCCTTGGTATGTGGGGTATCGAGTCGGTAATGTATGTACGCCAAATATGCCAGCCATGTGGCTGCAGCCCACGTTTCTTTCGGGTCCCATGCCCAATAATGCCCCCATGCCTCGTTGGCCCAAAGGGCACCGAAAAGCATGCCGATAGTAAGAAATGCCCAACCTACGTACACTAAGTTGTCACAGATATCCATTTCCTGCTTGCTTGCAAGTGTTTTTCTCCTGATAAAGAGCAGGTATGCAGCCATCACAAAAGCCGCACCGAACAGAGCATAAGCAAACATATAAACAATGACATGAGGCGCAAACCATGGGCTTTGTAATGCCGGCATTAGCGTTTTACTGTGTATTTCCGGCCTGAAAATGTTCACACAAACGAACACTGTAGCCAACACAGTAGAGAAAGATAATATCCACGGATAGCGCCAACGTGAATACACAACGATGCCTGTAAGGGGCAAAAAGAAAGAATACCACAGCCGTGTTTCGCCCATTGTGCGCAATGGAGGGCGCTCCAGAGCCACCCACATCAATACTATATAGCTGAAAAACACAACAAGTCCCATGATTGTAGCGCCGAATACCAGCATTGGTTTGCCTTTCCATGCCGCCAAGGCGCCCGTTATCCACAGCATTACTGCCACAATAGCAAAGACAACAAAGTAATTCCAGCTCATTTCTCTGCCTCCTTTCTTCTGCTACTTGCTATAAGAAATATTCCTACAGCACCGATCAACAACAAATATATACCTATGTAAACAACGGGCAACCATGGGTTTGAAACCAACTCGAATACGCTGTATGTACTCCATTTGCCCATTTCTTCGTTGTAACCGAGCTGATATATCTTCCATCCGTTAATCGAGTATGGCTTGTTTACCTCTACTTCGGCCTGCTCGTTTTTACCGTCCTCGGTGTATATATCGATAATCGAAGCATAACGCCGTGGTTCGGGATTGCTCATGACAAGCGTGTGTTTATCATCAAGCCGCAGTGTCTGAAAAGGAAACAGATAGCTCCCGCACGTTACCCATCCCTCCTTTTCCACAGTTCCCCGTACAGCTTTCACATAAAGAGCATAGGCCGAACCGCGTGCATCCGTAGCAACAAACCCTCCCGTATTGCGTGCCATGCCGAGCGAATCCATGCGTACGTTCGCCATCATTCCCCTCGGTATCTTGCTTATCATCTTAACCATCGAGGCCGGAATGGCGTTCTGTATGCGTTTAACAATATGTATATCCCAGCCGTTTAGCCGTCCGTCGGCGATATTCTCATAGGCAACAATACTTTCAGGCCTCTTCGACGGCTGCGGGATACCCTGCCTGTCGATCATCATCAGCTTGGGCGGATACTCTTCAATGGTAAACTTTTCCAACTGAATTGCGATTGGTAGCTCATGAACATTATTCCAAGCATCGATACCACGCCACTCCGGCTTTCCTAACTCGCAGTACATTTTCAGCCGTTGCATATCTGCACTGCCCAAAGTTCCGCAGGTCAGGACGATAAAAAGGCCGATATGGCAGACAAAGGACGGCAGTTTTCGCCACTTAAAAGTGGCAAGTTGGTGCAATGCAGCCTCGCCGACAATAACGGTAAGCCATATATATACGAGGATAAAAGGCCAGAAATTCAGCATTTTGGTCAACCCGATAGGATCGGAAGACGGGCTTCCTTCGGCCGCTTGACGTGTCAGTCCCATGACGATTGTCAGCAATACAGCTAAGACAATGGCCGGCACTGCTGCCTGTACAGTAGTAATGAAACGACAGAAATAATATCGTTTTCGCAGCAAGCAGATTACAAAAAGCAAAGCCATGAACACGGCCAGAACGACTAAGTTGGCCGGCCAAACGAAAATACCCCATTCAAGCGGACCGATTGTCAACTGCAACAATTCGCCCGTAACCGACAGACCGACAGTGATAGCTGTTCCTTCTTTCAACGTATAAGGTTTATTCCACATAAATCATAACATATAAAAGGGGAGCATTGGGTATCAATGCTCCCGTTCTACAACGGCATTTTAACAATCTCGTTCCATAGCGCTTCGGCTACATTGGCTTCGAAACAAAACGCTTATTCTTGCGGGCCGTTTCGATCCACTTGGGCACCACGCTGTCGAGGAAGTCCTTCTTTTGAGACCTAAGCTGCCTCATATTCAAGCCTACATATTCCGCTGCTTTCTCACGAGTAGACAAATCAGGAAGAGGAATCGTACCGGTATAGCCGTGTCTTGCTACAATACGTGCCACTTGCAGACGGGCATCTTTGGCATACTCCATGGCGTCTGCCAACAATCTCATCACTTCCTGCGGGGCATGGAAAGCCGCTCCGTGTCCGGCAAGTGCATAATCCCACCGCCATTGACTCTTGCGGATATCCTCCAATGTCTTCTTCATTTCGGGCTCGGTTGCACCATGTTCCCATGCAAACTTTGCCTCTATATGGGCATAGGCCAACTCTTTATCGACCTTACCAGCAAAATCATACACCTTCTTTTCACGGTCATAAACGTTCTTACGAAGCGTCTCTGCATCCTGTCGATGGCAGGTCTGACAAGTACGATCGATATGTGCCAAGGGGCTCATGATATGGTGATCCGTATATTTAACGCCTCCCTCGGCTATATAAGGCATGTGGCAATCTGCACAAGACACATTGCGCTGACCGTGAATACCCTGCATGAATACCTCATACCCGGGGTGTTGAGCCTTCAAAATCTTAGCTTTCGACAGCGGATGAACATAATCATAGAACCCGATACTGTCATAATAAGCCTCGGCATCCTCACAGGTGAGCCCCTTTTCTTGCGGGAAATGAAGATATTGCCCGTTATCTTTTTCGAAATAATACTCCGTATGACACTGTGCACAAACCAAGCTCCGCATCTCTTGATGAGTAGCTTTTCTGACGTCTTTCCCTACACGTGCCCACGCTTCATATAGCGCCGGGCGTGCCGGACGCAGGTCCATAGTGCGGGCATCATGGCAGTCTGAACAGCCTACAGTATTCATTACTTGGTCTCCCCACTCGCTCCATTTAGCCGCATAGAACCGGTTTATGCCCTTTTCACGCATCAGACGCGGCACGTCGGGGCCCTTACAAGTCCAGCAAGTGCCGGGCTGTATGTCTGCTTGACCGTCTACTCCCGGGCTTCCGGTACGCAGTATTTTTCTCAAATCCTCTATACAATGGCGATGTCCACGCGGCGTATTGTACTCACGCGAGAATGCATAACCGTCCCAAATCACTACAATTTCGGGGTGTTCTTCTAACACATCCTTCTCCTGAGAGCCGTTGTATTTGCTTTCAAAAGTCGTGTCTTCCGTCATCGACCACGTCTCATACTCCCGCGGAAAATCATCTGCGAATTTCTCGTTCTGTGCAACTATCGAGTCTTTAAACATATTCTTACGGTTATTGAAGATACTTACAACCTCGGCTCTTCGCTCCATAAGAGACGAAACAAGCAGACCTAAAAGGAATACAACAACCATCGATCCTCCGAACAACAGCCATCCTTGCCAACGTTTCAATTGTTTTACCATAATATATCAGGTATTTTTAGGTTTATGTTTATTGTATAAATACTTTATCTTATTTTGCTTGAAGGCACCATTCTTTGCAACCATTCGGGAACAGGCGATGAAGGCAGCGGCACTTGAGTTTCGGCATAAGGCGTGCTCGACAGCGAGTTAACACCGCCATGGGGTACTTCTCGGTGGCAATCCCAGCATGCCTTGCCCTCTCCTCGCTTAGCCATCATGTAATTGATACGGCCGGTTTTCACAAATTCCTGATTGAGTTGTGTATGACAGCGTATACAGTTATCCATGATAACCTGCGCAGATGCGTCCTCAGCATTGATGGCTTGATGCTCACTATGGGTAACGAAATAGGCCACATGCTTCATTCCGTCTTTGCCTTTAAATAGGTATTTCATGAATAGGTTTTGGTGCGGAACGTGACAGTCGTTGCATGTAGCATCGCGACCATGCGAGGAATGCGACCACGTAGCATAGTAAGGGCTCATGATATGACAGTTTACGCATGCCGCAGGATCATCGCCTATGATATACGTATGCATGCGCAACATGTACGCGAAAAGCAACCCAAGCCCCACAACGGTGCCTCCTATCACTAACAACGCCACCTTTTGGCGATAGGAAAACAGGTCTTTCCATGCTATAAGTTTACGTAAATTCATAGACTTGTTTAGTTAGAAATAATGTCAGACGTTACAAATGTAAAGATTTATTTTAATATGTATTGTAAACAAATAAGAAAAACATCATTATTAATGAGGATAAACTATGTTAATATATATTTATCGCAAAGATAACACCTTATCGCCGGAAAAACGAAAGAACCTGCATACTACAATGACTGGCAGCAAAAACATCGGAAACAGGAATACCGGACATCGGGCACAGGCACTACGTTTATCAACGACAGACATGCCGTGTATCGGCGATAGAGGCACTGTCTGTTCCCCGCAACGGCATGGTACGTTACAACCAACGGCGCACGGAAAAAGTAAAAAAGGATATTTTTTCCGTAAATTATATACAGTTGTTCTGCTGCAATCTCTCTATCTTTGCAACATCAGATAATAACACTAAAAAAGATAAGAGCAAATGAAGAATGTATTAATCGTATCAGGTCACACCGATTTAAAGAACGATTCGGTGGCCAACAAGACCATTATTAACGAACTGAAAAGACTTCTACCCGAAGCAGAGTATGATATTTTGAGCGATCTTTACCCCGATTATCGGTTCAATGTAAAGGCTGAACAGGAGAAACTCGTTAAGGCCGACATCATTGTATGGCAATTCCCGGTGTTTTGGTACAGCATGCCATCGCTGCTGCGCAAATGGATCGAAGACGTTGTCGTGCACGGATTTGCTTACGGCTCCACAGGTACGGCACTGAAAGGCAAGCGGCTCATCGCCTCTTTCACTACCGGAGCTCCCGCCGAAATGTACACTAAAGAAGGGTTTGTAGGCTACACTATCGAAGATATTATCGGCTCGCAGCTGCGCCCCACCGCCAATCTGTGCGGTATGCAGCTTGCCGATTTCGTATATACGGGCGGCGTTTCGTACGCTTCGCGCAACGAAACGGGTGCCATAGCCGATATGGAAGCCCGCAGCAAAGAGCATGCACAGCGGCTTTTCGAGGCTATTAAATCATAAAAAGAAGCTATTTATGAAACGAACATTTTTAGCCATCGCCACCGCTATGCTCATCATGGTGACGGCTTGTGCGCAAGGCACATCACAAAAAAAGGAAGGAAAGAAAATGAAAACTCTCGTAGCTTATTTCTCTGCCACAGGCACTACGAAGCAGGTAGCAGAGCAACTCGCAGCCGCTACAGGCGCCGATTTGTTCGAGATAACACCCCAAAAACCGTACACGAATGCCGATCTCGACTGGACAAACAATGCTTCTCGCAGTACTGTAGAGATGAAAGACCTCAGTTACAGGCCACCAATAGCCAAGACGGTCAGCAACATTAAGGATTACGATGTGGTGTATATCGGCTTCCCGATATGGTGGTACACGGCACCGACCATTATCAATACGTTCATCGAAAGTTGCAATCTGCAGGGCAAGACTGTGGTTCCGTTTGCCACATCGGGTGGAAGCTCCATCAAGAAAGCGTGTGATGACTTGAAAAAGGCTTACCCCACAATTAAGTGGAAAGCAGGACGTTTGCTGAACAGTCCTACCCAAAAGGAACTTAAAGCATTTGTTACAGAATAGACAAGAATGCAAAACGATAAAGATTTTTGCACCTGATAAAACAAAGTGCCGGACCGTCTGTTTGCAGATAATCCGGCATTTTTATGTGCCACTGCCCCTCCCTACAGATATAACACGGCCTCGGGACCTTCGTTGAACAGCAGATCGAGAATGCTTAGATTTGGCTGAAAACCGTGCTTCAGGGCATAAACTTGATAGTATTCCTGCGGTTCGAATTCAGCATCGGGCAACGGATGTTTCGGACGAATGGCATCTCTGAAATCCATGATGCCTGTATCTGTTGCTTCCGAACCATTGACTTCGGGTAAAAAAACATACTCGTCGGTCGTGCTTACACGGGGCTCTATATCTAATAACTCGCACATTTTCTGCATGATTTCCATATTGAAATCGAAAAGAAACGCCCAACGTTTTTCATAAAAAGGACGCAAATCGTCGGCATAGAAATCGAAAAAAGGGCTCTCTCCATAGGCAGACAGCAGTGCATTCCAATGCAGATGGCGCCAGTTTCCGTGGTCGCTGATGCGTACATCGCGCATAAGCATATCGCCTTCATCGTGCACTATAGGGACGGTAAGTGCCTGCCGTCCGCCGGTTGCAGCTATAATGCAACGGTTACGGTAAGTTTGCTTGATAAAACTGTCGCAGCGTTCTATCAGGCATGCTTCGTATCGGTTCAGCTTCTGATACCACTGAACAGGACCGAAATAAGTAGAAGAAAGGAGTGCTGTTGCCGTCATCTGAAAGGAAAAATACGATAGGCTCGCCCTATTATCTTACTGTGGCGAACAAGAAGTTTGGTGTTCCCTGTGGTAATAAGATAGCATCTGCACTCTTTACAATCGCATATCTTGCAACATCGGGTGGGTATGACATATTTACTGCCACGGCAAACTATCGTATCTCCGGGTACCAAAACGATACGCCCCGCATAGTAAGCACTGTCGCCGAAAACTACGTATTCGCCCCGTCGAAGGTCGGCACGCGACAGTCTGTTCACCAATACTCTGTCGCCGTTTCGCAATTCGGGCCGGATATCCGTACCGTTAACAGTAAATACAGTGAACATGTAAGCGCGGATAAATAGCATGATGGATATGCAAAGTGCTATCGACAATGCACAGTGAAACACATTCCGCAAGACGCGCCAAAACTGTCTATCATCATCCCTGCTTCCGATTTTTGTCTATAGTCTTAACGATTGTTTTAATTATCTGCATAGTTTCCATGGGCAGGAAAGAACAGATTTCTGCCATACCTCTATGGCAGAACCCGCCCCTCCATTTACTTTATGTTGTCTACAAACTTGAAAAGTCGATGCCAACGTATACCGCCAAAGCCGTTACGATCAGGATCTGACGACCACCAAATGAATATCGGTTTGCCCACAATATGGTCTTCAGGTACGAAACCCCAATAACGACTGTCGGCTGAATTGTGCCTGTTATCGCCCATCATCCAATAGTAATCGAGCTTAAAGGTGTAGCTTGTGGCCAATTTCCCATTAATGTATATCTGTCCGTTTTTCACACTAAGGTCATTCCCTTCGTACACTTTGATCGGTCTTTCGTAGATGGCGATATTGTTCATATCGAGTTTAACGGTTTTGCCTTTGGCAGGTATCCATATCGGCCCGTAGTTATCGCGCGTCCAACCGGTAACGGCGTTTAGCGGATAAAGGTCGCCTGTCTGCGCATCCGTATTCAAGCGTATGCTCTCTACCAAGTCTTTACGCTTCGAAAGTACAGCCACAGCATGCTTCGTAAGCGGCATGTAGTGGTTTTGGTTCAAACTTGCAAGGTCTTCCTCCGAGATTCCTAACTCTTTCAGCAAGTTTTCGGGGATGTTCTGTTTCAACTTTATATAATAAGTATACTGTACGTTTTCGGGTTCCTTGAGAGGTTTCCCGTTTATATAGACGATACGGTTTTTAATCTGAAGCGTCTGCCCGGGCAGTCCTACACAGCGCTTCACATAGTTTTCTCTACGGTCTGTAGGACGCGTCATTATGCCGCCATAAGTCTGGAAGTTATCTAATATATACTTCCGCCCTGTGGCATATACGGCATCGAAATACTCTCTCTGCTGTACCTTATTCAATACACCAAGATCGATAGGCACAGGATTTTGCGCAGCTATAATTTGCTCTCCAAAAGAGTAAACCATCTGATAATAGTCCTGAGCCTGCCACTGTTCGTTGCAACAAAGTGTATCTCCGGCGGGGAAGTTGAATACTACAATATCGCCAAGCTGTACTTTTCCCAATCCTTTCACGCGTCGGTAATTCCAGTGGGGCCAATCTATATACGACTTACAATTGAAAACAGGAAGCGTATGTTGGGTAAGTGGCATCGTTAGAGGTGTCTGCGGAATGCGCGGGCCATAACTTACTTTGCTCACAAACAGGTAATCTCCCGTCAGTAAAGACTTTTCTAACGAACTTGAAGGGATGACATAATTTTGAAAGAAGAACTGATTGATGAAATAAACCGCCACCAATGCGAACACCAAAGCATCTACCCAACCCATGACAAAGCGCACCGGACGCTCGGCATCTCTCCACCATTGCCACTTTATTCGTTTGGTTATGTACACGTCGTAGATAAAAGGAACGACGATAAGTCCTAACCAACTCTTCAACCAATATAAGAAGATGAGATATAAAACCAATACTACAATGAACTTGGTCCATTGCACTTTCATGTTCAGCTTTGCTTTTTCTTTGTCGATCATGATGTATCTTAGAATTTAAAAAGATCGCTTGTGGTGAGTAATCCTGTATGTGTAGCCGTGTATTCTGCGGCAAGTACCGCGCCGAGAGCAAAGCCCTTGCGGTTGTGGGCATCGTGCGTAATGGTGATGGAATCCGCTTCACTGTCGTAAGATACCGTGTGTATGCCCGGCACTTCATCTCGCCGTATGGAAGCAATCGGCAATTTATCGGCAGTAGTTTCGTTGCTTCCAGTACGTGTACCGTCGGCATGCACCTGCAATCCCTTTACCCAACCGTTCTTACGGTCAAGGTTTTCGATGATTTCCTCGGCCAGACTGATGGCTGTTCCAGAAGGAGCATCGAGCTTATGCACATGATGCGTTTCCTCCATCGTTACGTTATATTGCGGAAAGTTGTTCATGATTTTTGCCAAATAACGGTTGACTGCCGAAAATATAGCAACCCCTATCGAGAAATTGGATGCCCAGAAAAGCGTATTACCTTCCTCGTTGCACAGTCTTTTCACATCGTCTCCGTGGTCTTTCATCCATCCTGTAGAACCGCTAACCACTTTTACATGGTGCTTAAAAGCTTTCAAGTAATTGCCGTAAGCAGCCATCGGCGAAGTAAATTCGATAGCCACATCGGCGGAAGAGAATGCTGATTTATCGAAATCGTCTTGATTATTAACATCGATAATACTAACGATTTCATGGCCACGGCTTATGGCTGTCTGTTCTATCATCCTGCCCATTTTGCCGTAGCCTATTAAAGCAATTTTCATATCAATTCGAATTAAATCGTTGCAAAGATAAGTATTTTTCCGTTGTTCTTTCCATGTATTACGATTTTTTTAGTAGTTTTGCACGATTAAAACATCCTCAAATCTCTATGGAACAGCTACTCCATTACGTTTGGAAACACAAAATGTTCCCGCTATCCGGCCTTAAAACGACCGACGGACATACGGTGGAAGTCATCGATACGGGGCTTCACAACATGAATTCCGGGCCTGATTTCTTCAATGCAAAGCTGAAAATCGGCGATACAATGTGGGTTGGAAACGTGGAGATACACGAGGCATCGAGCGATTGGTATGTACATAAGCATGATAAAGACGCTGCCTACGACAACGTGATCCTGCATATTGCAGGTATAGTCGACACCGATGTGTGCACACAGAGCGGATTGGTAATTCCGCAAGTGCAACTGGATGTACCGGCCACAGTAAACGAACATTACCGCGAACTGCTGCAAACAGACAGCTATCCCCCGTGCTATAAGGTCATTCCCAGCCTTTCACAACTGGCAATCCACTCATGGATGAGCGTCTTACAAACCGAACGTTTAGAACAAAAAACAGAGGCTATTAAGGCACGGACTTTACTTTGCGAAGGCTCATGGGAAGCGTCTTATTTCGTTACATTAGCCCGTAATTACGGTTTCGGCCTCAATGGAGACGCATTCGAAGCATGGGCAAGAAGCATTCCTTTGCACGCTGTAGACCATCATCGCGACAATCTTTTCCAGATAGAGGCCGTTTTCATGGGGCAGGCAGGGCTGTTAGAACCCGAAACAATCCCGCAGAGACACCGAGAAGAAGCACTGAACGACGGCTATTTTTTAAAACTCCGCAACGAATATCTTTACTTGGCACATAAGTTCGGGCTTACTCCCATGAATGCTAAACTGTGGCGGTTTCTGCGGTTGAGACCGCAGAATTTTCCGCATATCCGCATCTCTCAGCTCGCCAACCTGTACTTTTCCCGTCGTTCAGACCTTAGTACGTTGATCGAATGCGATACGGTTAAGCAGGCCGAGCGCATGCTCCACACCTCCGTAACCCCCTATTGGGAGACGCATTACACTTTCGGTTCCGTCAGCGAAAAGAACGAGAAACAACTCTCTTCGGCCTCTTTACATTTATTAATGATCAACACTGTCGCCCCGATGCTTTTTGCCTACGGACGATACAAGTCTGACGAAAGACTCTGCGACCGTGCGTTTACCTTTCTCGAATCGCTGAAAGCCGAAAACAACCATATCGTACGAATGTGGAAAGAGTGCGGTCTGACTGTGCAAAATGCCGGAGATACGCAAGCGCTCATACAGCTTAAAAAAGAATATTGCGATAAAAAAGACTGCCTGCGCTGCCGTATAGGATACGAATATCTTAGAAGAAAATGAAATATATATTTGAAACAACAATGGAAGTGCGCGACTATGAGTGCGACATCCAAGGCATTGTGAACAATGCCAACTACCTTCATTACATCGAACATACGCGACATTTGTTCTTATTGTCTACCGGTTTGAGCTTCTCCAAGATGCACGAACAGGGCATAGATGCCGTAGTCGCGCGTATGAACCTGCAGTACAAGACACCGTTGAAGTGCGATGATCTGTTCATATCCCGATTAGGTTTGCACAAAGAAGGGCTGCGCTACGTGTTCAACCAAGATATTTTCAGGGCTTCAGATGAGAAACTTTGTTTCAGAAGTACGGTAGAATTGGTCTGTCTCATCAACGGAATACTCGGCAATAGCGAAGACTATGACAACGCTTTCTCTAAATACTTGACCGAGTAGATGGATACCCAAGAGATCATCAACACTATTGCGCTCACCCGTATCAATTACTTCTATCTTGCGGGCCTGCTTGAGCTATACCGCCGACTCGGCTCGGCTACTGCTGCCATAGAGCACCGCAATAACATTCTGGATGTGGTTCCTGACGCCTCACCCAAGTTGGTTAAGGCTTTTAAAGAACTTTCGGAACCGCTGAAAAGGGCAGAAACAGAGCTGGAATGGGATATGAAAAACGGCGTCGTTCCGCTTTGTATGAATGACGAACGGTATCCACAACGCCTCAAGGAATGCGACGATGCACCGTTAATGCTATTCTATAAAGGTAATGCAAACCTCAACCAAGCCAAGATAATCGCCATCGTGGGTACACGGCGGTGCACTATGTACGGACAAGACCTTATCCGCAGGTTCACCGCTGAGTTGAAACAACACTGTCCCAATGTACTTATAGTAAGCGGACTTGCCTATGGCGTCGATATCAATGCGCACCGCTATGCCTTGCAGAACGCCTTCCAAACCGTGGGAGTGTTAGCTCATGGACTGGATGACCTGTATCCTCCGCGCCACAGACAGACTGCCGAGGAGATGCTCCTCCACGGCGGACTGCTCTCAGAGTTTCTTACCAATACCAATGCAGATAAGGTAAACTTCGTTCGGCGCAACCGGATTGTGGCGGGAATAGCAGATGCTGTCATCCTCGTAGAGAGCGCCTCGCAGGGCGGAGGGCTTATTACAACGCGCATAGCCCGCGACTATAACCGCGATGTATTCGCATTTCCCGGCCCTGTGGGGGCACCCTATAGCGAAGGATGCAACAATCTGATCCGCGATAACGGTGCAGGTTTGATTTCCAATGCTTACGACTTTGTGAAAGCAATGGGCTGGGAAGGCGATGCAAAACTACAGCAAACCCGAAAAAGCGGCATCGAACGAGAGCTTTTCCCCAATCTTACAGACGAGGAATTGCAGATAGTGAAAGTCCTTGCAAAGACCAACGATTTGCAAATAAACATGCTTAGCGTACAATCGAACCTACCGATCGCCCGTCTTACGGCTTTACTGTTTTCTATGGAAATGAAAGGAGTAGTCAAGACATTGGCGGGCGGCGTGTATCATCTTCTGGCATGACGGTTCAGAAAGTATACCCTATTGCTATCACCAATTGGTTATAATTCATGCTGTTTCCCGCATCTGTACGATGCTGAAACTTAAAACCTATCTCCGGAGAAAGCGTACCCTTTCCACAACGGATATCCAATCCGGCAAAGGGTTTTCCATAGAATCCCAGCTTCGTTTGCTTGCTATAGCCCTCACAGGGTATCAGAAAAGCATAACCCACATCTCCTCCTATATACGGTACTACACGAGTATGAGTGAGCCGGCATTTCAAAAAACCGAAAACAGGGATATACAAATTCTGTACAAATGAGGGTGAAAAATTGCTGTATGGCGGCGGAACGATATCTACTGACGAGCTATAATCCATCCCTATCTTGTCATAACTCTGGCTCGACCAAAACAGTCCGGTACCCACACCTGCCGAAACCATACCGTCTGTACGATATCCATAAACAACTTCCACACCTGCCGATTCACAGGTATAGTTTATAAATCCTCCTTCATAAGCCGCTTTCAACTGCACATAACTCTTGCGTTGTGCTTTCACGGGCAATACCGCCGACAGCATTATCCATAACAAAATTTTCTTCATTTCCAACGATACGTTTTCTCTATAAACGCCGTCGAAGCCTCATTCTTGCATGCGTTTTCATGGAAAAACCGTATCTTTATTGAAAATCTTTTGTAATTTTGCCAACAATATGAAGATAGGAAATATAGAATTCGGTAACCATCCGCTCTTCCTTGCCCCTATGGAAGACGTCACCGATATAGGCTTCCGTCTGCTATGCAAGCGCTTCGGAGCTGCCATGGTTTATACGGAATTCATCAGTGCAGAGGCACTTGTGCGCTCCATTAAAGCTACCATGAGCAAGCTGACCATCAGCGATGAAGAGCGTCCTGTAGGCATACAAATCTACGGACGCGATGTTGTATCGATGGTAGAAGCGGCAAAGATCGTCGAAGAAGCGCATCCCGACGTGATCGACCTGAACTTCGGATGCCCCGTAAAGAAGGTTGCAAGCAAGGGAGCCGGTGCAGGTATGCTTCGTAACATACCGCTGCTTTTGGAGATTACACGCGAAGTAGTGAAAGCAGTTCATACCCCTGTCACCGTTAAAACTCGACTCGGCTGGGATGCAAATAACCTCATCATCGCCGACCTTGCCGAACAACTGCAAGATTGCGGCATACATGCGCTCACTATACATGGCAGAACGCGCTCGCAAATGTACACCGGAAAGGCCGACTGGACGCTTATAGGCGAAGTAAAGCGTAATCCTCGCATCCATATACCCATCATCGGGAATGGCGACATTGCTTCTCCATCCGAAGCAAAAGAGGCTTTCGACCGCTACGGAACGGACGCTGTCATGATCGGACGTGCTACCTTCGGGCGACCTTGGATATTCCGAGAGATCATAGATTTCTTGGAGAATAGCGATACACCTGCAGCTCTCACCCTTAATGATAAGATTGATATCCTCGAAGAACAGCTACGCATCAACGTCGAACGCATAGACGAATACCGCGGCATACTGCACACGCGCCGCCATCTTGCGGCAAGTCCCGTCTTCAAAGGTATTCCCGACTTCCGACAGACACGCATTGCCATGCTACGGGCCTCAACGTTCGACGAGCTCATGGCTATCCTCGAAGACTGTCGGGCACGCCTTTCGTAACCCCCACACCAAAACAATATCTCATGAAAAAGCTATTTATGTTCCTTGCAGGAGCAGCCTTTTCTTCGGTTGCTTTCGCACAACAGGCGCTTTGGGAGTACCCCAACGTGCAGTCGCCCATCATCAACAGCGACGGTACGGTGACCTTCAATTACTTCGATCCCGATGCAAAAACCGTGGAAGTACGCGGCGATTTCGCCGAAATACATCAAGAGAACCTCGCCATGACCAAGAATGAAAAAGGCGTATGGAGCGTTACCACACCCCACAGACTGGCACCCGAACTCTATTCGTACGCCTTCATAACAGACGGAATACGCCGACTCGATCCGGCCAACGCCTATCTCAATCGCGATGTTTCTACCTATACGAACATCTTCATCGTATCTCATTCGAAAGACGACAAGGGCGACTTGTACAGACCGAATGCCGTTCCGCACGGCAATGTTGCCAAGGTTTGGTACGATAGTCCTACGCTGAAGATGCAACGACGTATGACTATTTACACGCCGGCAGACTATGGCAAGGGTAAAAATTACCCCGTTTTGTACCTGTTGCACGGCATGGGAGGCGACGAAAACGCATGGAGCGAGCTCGGCAGAGCCGCACAGATTATGGATAATCTCATAGCTGCAGGCAAGGCAAAGCCTATGATCGTCGTTATGCCAAACGGCAATTCGAACTGCGAAGCTGCCCCCGGAGCATGGTCGGCAGGCATGTATACGCCTTCCGGAACGGCCGTTAAAACTGCTCCGAAAGCCACTTTGGAAGAAAGTTTTATGGATATAGTGAACTTTATAGACGCACATTACAAAACTATCCGCAAGCGCGAAGGGCGTGCCGTGTGCGGTCTGTCGATGGGAGGAGGCCACACTTTCGGCATTTCACGTATGTATCCGACCATGTTCGACTACTATGGACTGTTCTCAGCCGCCGTACGCGTAGGCAAAGAATATTCGAGAGATTCGTTCTATAAAGATGCTATAGCAAGCACAAGGTTTGCAGGCGAGATGGATAAACTGTTCGCAAGCTCGCCCAAGCTCTACTGGATAGCCATCGGAAACGAGGACTTTCTCTATAAAAACAATACGGAACTGCGCCGATACCTCGACGAGAAAGGCTACAAATACGAGTATTTCGAGAACGACGGCGGGCACCTCTGGCGTAATTGGCGCATCTATCTGACCATGTTCGCCCAACGGCTTTTCAAATAAATTCATGGCACATTTCCGTTAAGGATGCAAGGAGTTTCCATACTGTTCAGAAAACCTTTGCATCCTTATTTTATTGCCTATGGGTTACGTACCGCGGTAACAATTCCCACATACAGGCATTCTATCGGCCATAGGCATGGCTTTTACGTACAATAGAAGTAGGGTAGAATAAAAATAAACATGCAATGTATCGCAACATTTCTACCCGTTTTTTCGTCTTACATTTACAGAATAACCATAAAACGCATATATTTATAAAAACTTAACCATTTTATTTATGAAAAGAAAACTGTTCTTCTTATTTGTTTCAATGGCCGTTTGTCTTTCGTTACATGCACAGACCGATTCCGAAACACTCAACAAACTCTTCGTTAAATGCCGCGCTCTAAACGATACTTACACGGAGTTTTACCAACAAAAAGATTATGTAAATACCGTAAAAACGCTGCGAACAATGCTGCAAGAACTTGATAAATTGCAGCTCACTAAAGCCGAACAGAAAAAATATCAAGAGTTGGTAAGAGCTGCAAAGAATAACTCTTATTACAATCTCGCTTGCTCCTATGCCTTACAAAACAAGAAGAAAGAGGCCATAGAAGCATTCAAGAAATCTATTGAGTACGGTTATAAAGACTATCGCCATGCCCTGACAGATACCGATTTCGATGGCATTCGCAACGACAAACGGTTCAAACAAGTGCTCGAGACAATACGCGAATACGATTATTTATACATACTCCGTCACGCCAAAGGCTACCGTAAAGAAGCGACAGACACGCTTCCTCGCTTCACTTATCAGCAGGCCGACGACCATTCTCTGAAGCAAATGCGCACATTCTTCAAGCTCGATTCCGTGGCCGGAAACGGCGATGAAGTGTCGAAGATTATCAATATTCTAAAGTTCGTGCATAACTCTATCCCCCACGATGGCGGCAACTTCGGCATGTGCGAGGGCGATGCGTTCGACATATACAATTATTATAAGGCTACCGGCAATGGTGTCAACTGCCGTCAGTTGGCCATCGCGCTGAACGGAATGTACCTTGCAATGGGCTTCCCCTCGCGGTATGTAACCTGTATGCCCAAGGACGAGAACGACGGCGACTGCCATGTAATCAACTGTGTTTACTCTTCTAAACTCAACAAATGGCTTTGGATGGATCCTACTTTCAATGCCTATGTGAAAGATGAGCATGGTAATCTGCTGTCGATTGCCGAGGTTCGCGAGCGTTTAATTACCGATCAGCCTCTTTATCTGAACGAAGATGCGAACTGGAACAATAAATCTAAGCAGACTAAAGAGAAGTATTTAGACGACTATATGGCCAAAAACCTCTATTGGATGAACTGTGTAGACAACAGTTGCCTTAATCCTGAGGGGCGTTACAGGTACTATGGTGAGCGCTACATTGTGCTTCTTCCGGAAGGATTTAGTTCGCCTGCTACCGTTAGGTCGTTTTACACGGCCACCAATGATGCCGATTATTTCTGGCAAAAGCCCCCGAAAGAAGGTGATAAATGATATAAAAACAACCGGCATAGCTTTCTCCCGTCTCTTTCAAGAAAGGAAATCACGTTTGTAAGAAATGCGGAGAAAGCATCATAGGAATTTGGCTTATCTAAGTATTCCATAACTTTCAAAGATAAAGAATTAAGGGCATGACTGCCTTTCCGGTATGCTTCAGGCAAGCTAAATTCCTACAATATAACAATCAATCGTTCGTCCCTAATCCTTCATCCCCCATCCTCAATCCCGTCACCTCGATTGCCTGTCGAGCTTTTCGGCACACTCCGGGCAGAGTCCTTTCAGCACATAATTGATGCTGTTGAGCCGGAAATCATCGGGCAACGGCACTACCGGCACCGCTATATGCTTCAGACAAAAGGTGCGGTGGCAATGTTCACAATAGAAATGCGTATGCTCATCGTCTACCGAACAGTCGCAATTGTCGTCGCAAACGGCATATTTGAGTGCGCCCGAACCGTCGTCGATGGCATGTACAAGGCGGTGAAGAAGGAACAAGGATAATGTTCTGGAGATGGTAGACTTATCTATCGTCGGCAGAAAACGCTCCAAATCGGGCATCGAAACGGCCTCATCGCCGCGCATCATGGCCCGCAGAATAAGCATACGTGTGGCGGTCGGCTTTATTTCGCGGTGCTTCAACTTGTCCAAATAGTACAGTTCATCTACCATAGCGGTTGCAAATTTACACAGAATAATCGTAACCTCAAAATTTTATTCGCACCATGTATTCATGCTACACAGCCGGTGTATGCCCGATACACCTATGATATGCGTCCGATAGAATACCTATCTAAAATACTCACAACAAGGTATTGTGTAATCGAATGATTATGAGTATCTTTGCAATGCTACCCAATAAAGAGTGGCACGATCTAAAAATATATTTTATATTATGAGTAAAGTAACCGATTTATTAGGCAAAGACGCAGCGTTTTACCTTGAACATGAGTGTAAAACAATAGACAAACAATTGCTGCATCTGCCCGGAAAAGACGTGATAGACACGATATGGGCAGAGTCTGACAGAAACATCCGTACGCTCGAAAGCCTGCAACAACTGTTCTCGCACGGACGACTTGCCGACACTGGATACCTCTCTATCCTGCCCGTAGACCAAGGTATAGAGCACTCGGCAGGTGCTTCTTTCGCACCCAACCCGCTGTACTTCGATCCGGAGAACATCATCAAACTTGCCATAGAAGGCGAATGCAATGCCGTTGCAACCACTTTCGGCGTATTGAGTTCCGTAGCTCGGAAGTACGCACACAAGATACCTTTCTTGGTTAAACTGAACCACAACGAGCTGCTCACCTACCCCACAAGCTACGAACAAATAATGTTCGGCACCGTTAAAGAGGCGTGGAACCTCGGCGCAGTGGCCGTTGGAGCAACGATATACTTCGGTTCCGAAGACAGCAGACGGCAGTTGGTAGAGGTTGCAGAGGCTTTCGAATACGCACACGAGTTAGGTATGGCTACCGTACTGTGGTGCTATTTGCGTAATAGTGCTTTCAAGAAAGACGGCGTAGACTACCATTCGTCGGCCGATCTTACAGGACAAGCCAACCATATAGGCGTAACCATCAAGGCCGACATAGTAAAACAAAAGCTGCCGACCAATAACGGTGGCTTCAAAGCAATAGGCTTCGGTCGCACCGATGAGAGGGTTTATTCGGAATTAACCACTACACATCCCATCGATCTTTGCCGTTATCAAGTGGCCAATGGCTATATGGGACGCGTAGGACTTATTAACTCTGGCGGCGAATCTCATGGCGCATCAGACTTGAAAGATGCCGTTATTACGGCCGTAGTGAATAAACGTGCCGGCGGTATTGGTCTCATCAGCGGCCGGAAGGCATTCCAGAAACCGATGAAAGACGGTGTGGAATTGCTGCATACCGTACAGGATGTTTACCTCGACAAGAGTATTACAATAGCATAATCCGGAACTTCTTCCACGGTTACTATTGCCTGTAAACCGCAGGAAAGCATAAAAATAACGGCGCATGCAATATATTCTGCATGCGCCGTTTGTTATTTATGCCGGTCGTATCTTAACGAAATAGCACCGATGAAACGGACTTATTTCCCCGATCGGAGAAATATCTTAGAAGAATTGAGTACGGCTAAAAGAGCCACACCGCTATCGGCAAACACCGCTTCCCATAGATTGGCCAAGCCGAATATGCCGAGTATCATAACGGCAGCTTTTACGCCTAACGCCAACACAATATTCTGCCGAACGATACGGCGTGTGCGTTTTGCAATTAAAATTGCTTCGGCTACCTTCGACGGCTGGTCGGTCTGTATGATTACATCGGCCGTTTCTACAGCCATATCAGCACCCAGCGCGCCCATCGCAATGCCTACATCGCTCAACGCCAGTACCGGTGCATCGTTGATACCGTCGCCCACAAACGCCACTTTATGTCCTTCGCGTTTCAGTTTTTCTATATGAGCAACTTTGTCACCGGGCAGCAATTCGCCATAAGCATGGGCAACATTCAACTGACGTGCTACCTTATCAACCAAGGCTTGCTTATCGCCTGAAAGAATTTCTACCCGTGTATTCAATGCCGACACGGCCTGTACGGCATCTTCTTTCAGCGTGTCTGCCAGCAGAATATAGCCGATGAAACGGCTGTTTTTCGCAACTGCGACGATGGTTTCGGGCATCTCTTTCAATGCTTCGGGATAAGCAATGCCTTTGTTTTCGAGCAGCTTAAGATTACCAACAGCCCATCCTTCCGCCTCAAGACCGTAGCCCGAAAGCGAACGGAGCGATGCCGGAGCATCGGCAGACGGCAGTTTAAGTTCTTTATACGCATAATCTACGATGGTGCGGGCTATGGGATGCGGGCTCGACTGCTCCATAGCAGCCACCGTACGAATATCGTTTTCGTCCAATCCATCGACTTTTTCTACAGAAAAGCTGCCGTTGGTAAGCGTGCCGGTCTTATCGAATACCACCGTATCAACGGCGGTCATGGCGTCTAAATAGTTACTTCCTTTAAAGAGAATGCCACGCTTTGACGATGCTCCTATGCCCCCGAAATAGCCTAAGGGTATGCTGATAACCAGCGCACACGGACAACTTACCACCAAGAAAACGAGCGCCCGTTTAAGCCAATCGCTGAAAATATACGCAAAATCGGCAACAGCCAACGAATACAACCACGGCAGCAGTACGGTGAGAAAAGCCAGCACGATGACGATAGGGGTATAAACATGGGCAAACTTGCGTACAAACAATTCGGTGGAGGCCTTGCGTTCAGCTGCCTCCTGTACCATCTTTAAGACACGCGAGAGGGCTGATTCGTCCGACGGACGCAACACTCTAAGCCGCACAACCGAGTCGAATGCAATCATTCCGGCCAATACCTCGCCGCCACGTTCTATCTGTGCAGGAAGCGATTCGCCCGTAAGCGCCGACGTATTAAACGATGCATTCTCGGTCAAGAGCGTACCGTCGATCGGCACACGTTCGCCAACTTTCACCTCTATAACGTCGCCCACGTTCACTTCTGCGGGATCTATTTCTTCGATATCCGGCGATTTGCCGTTCACATCTCCTCCTTTCAACCGTCTTGCTTTATCGGGGCGCAGGCCCACAAGCGCACGGATATGATCGCGGGCACGGTCTACTGCGCGGTCTTGAAGTGCCTCCCCGATGCAATACAATAGCATTACAGCAACGGCTTCCGGATATTCACCGATGACAAACGCACCGATCGCCGCCAACGACATGAGCATGAACTCGCTCATGAAGTCGCCTTCACGCACGGCATACCATGCCTCTTTCATCACCGGAAGTCCCACCGGAAGGTACGCAACGGCATACCATGCGAAGCTGAACAATGGATGCTGAAACCATACAATGCCCATGTAAGTTGCCAAGATGCCGCCTATAAGCATGACAGACGATATACCTAAGCTCCATAGAGATATGCTCTTCTCATGTTCTTCGATTTCCATATTTCTGTTGTCTTTATTTTGTATTTCTGCTGCAAAGGTAAGGAAAAAGCCATGCAACTCGGTTGCAAAATGCGAAAGGGGCACAAACAGGAGACCTGTCGGTACACTCTATTCCAAAAATATGAATTGCGAATGATAGTTTATGAATTAAAATAAGTATCTTTGCACAATACTATTGCAGGTACAGAACTATCGATGAGCGAAGATTTTGATATAAGAGAAGAGACACTGACAACTGCCGAAAGGGAATTTGAAAACGCACTCAGGCCATTGAAATTTACCGATTTCAGCGGACAAAAGAATGTGGTAGAGAACCTTGAGGTATTCGTCGAGGCGGCCAAGTATCGCGGCGAACCGCTTGATCATACCCTTCTGCACGGTCCTCCCGGATTAGGTAAAACCACATTGAGCAACATCATTGCCAACGAGTTGGGCGTGGGATTTAAGATAACCAGCGGCCCTGTGCTCGACAAACCGGGCGACTTGGCCGGCATCCTTACTTCTTTAGAGCCCAACGATGTACTGTTTATCGACGAAATACATCGTCTGTCGCCCGTCGTGGAGGAATATCTGTATTCGGCAATGGAGGACTATCGCATCGACATCATGATCGACAAAGGGCCTTCGGCCCGCTCCATACAGATAGACCTGAACCCCTTTACCCTCGTCGGAGCCACCACCCGCAGCGGACTGCTTACCGCTCCGTTGCGTGCACGTTTCGGTATAAACCTGCATTTGGAATACTATGAGCCCGATACATTGACCAAAATTCTGAAACGCAGTGCCGGTATATTGAAGGTACCCATAGACGATGACGCTGCCATAGAGATTTCTCGCCGCTCCAGAGGTACCCCCCGTATTGCCAATGCATTGCTTAGAAGGGTGCGAGACTTCGCTCAAGTGAAAGGAAGCGGGCGAATTAATACCGATATAGCTCGATTTGCGCTTAAAGCACTTAATATCGATCGGTACGGACTGGACGAGATAGACAACAAAATTCTGCTGACCATCATCGACAAATTCCGTGGCGGACCGGTCGGAATATCCACCATAGCAACGGCCATCGGCGAAGATACCGGCACCGTGGAAGAGGTTTACGAGCCATTCCTCATCATGGAAGGCTTCATCAAGCGTACTCCCCGCGGACGTATGGCTACCGCATTGGCGTTCGAGCACCTCGGCAGAACGCCTTATGCCGGTGAATTTATGGAACCTAATTTATTCGGATAAAAATATGAGAACGGGTATATTTGTGGGAACTTTCGATCCTTTTACAATAGGACACGCATCGATCGTGCGCAGAGTTTTACCGCTGTTCGACCGTCTTGTCATAGGCATAGGCACAAATGAGCGGAAGAAATGTATGCTCAGCAGGGAAGAACGCCTCGACGCGATAACCGTTCTATACCGAGAAGAACCTAAAATTACGGTGAAGACATATACCGATCTCGCCGTAGACTTCGCCCGTCGAGAGGGAGCACAGTATATCGTTAAGGGCGTCAGAACAGTGGCCGACTTCGAATACGAACGCATACAAGCCGACATAAACCGCCGGATAGGCAACATAGAGACACTGCTTCTTTTCGCCGAACCGCAGTTGGAAAGCGTTTCTTCGAGTATGGTGAGAGAACTGAAAAACTTCAACAGAGATATTAAAGAGTTTATTCCATGATAAGTTACAATGCGGATGGCGTGAGTATGCCGAAGATAAAGAAGCGAGAAACCACGGCTTGGATCAAAGCAGTGGCAGCGACTTACGGCCGTAAAGCAGGCGAAATAGGCTACATGTTCGTAGATGACGCGAAGATACTTGAGGTAAATAACCAATATCTGGGGCACGATTATTACACCGATATCATCACTTTCGACTACAACGATGGCGATACAATAAACGGAGATCTTGTGATTTCGCTCGATACAGTGCACAGCAATGCCGAGAAATTCAACAAAAAATACGAAGAAGAACTGCACCGCGTGATTATTCATGGCATACTCCATCTCTGCGGCATCAACGATAAAGGTCCGGGAGAACGCGAGATTATGGAGGCTAACGAGAACAAAGCGTTGGCATTACTACGCAGTTTGCAAGAAAAGAAATAGGCAGTTGTCCGAGAAAAACACGATACTCGTCTACAATAAACATCGCACATGGCACCGGTGAAAGCCACAACGATGCTTGTTAAAAGAAGAAACCCCTCCTCTTTTTACTTATAAAAAGGAGGGGTGTTTCAATATAACATGTTCAAATAATAAAATGCCCGATGAAGTTATCGGGCATTTATATTCCACATTTATTTCTTGGTTACAGTAAGTACTGCGTTCTTCGGATCGGCTGAAAGGTCAAGCGTAAGTACGTAGGTATCGCCATCATTCAGTGTTGATCCATCTGCCAGATAGATATTTCCGTCATCATGACCGGGGGTACCTTCACCAATTATGAACGGAACAGGATTGCCCGTGACGCGATACTCGCTGCCCTCCTTGCCTTTAAACTCTACTCCCCAGCCCGCCTGACCGAAGAACTTGAAGTTTACCGAAGACGGATTAAGCTGCTTGCCAACAGTAAATGTTAGCTGATAAACTTTGCTGCGTATCTGCGCCATGCACAATGCATGGTCGGTATCCGTCCACCATCCCTGACCTTGTATGAATGTATAAGACGGTTTGGCCAGCCCATCGCTGCCTATAATCCATACAGCTCCCGTTCCATCAGCCTGCAACTTAGCCGGTTCTCCGGCAGAAACAGCCCACACCTGCAATGCTTTCCGCGTGTAATTGGCCGTAATGTGATAGGTTCCGGTTACGGCATTAAACTTGTAAGTTCCATCGCCATTGCTTGTAAAGAAGTCGGGATCGTAGTACCAATCGTTATCTGTCAAAGCATCATCGCCGATAAACTTATAGTTATAACCCTGCACCAAATTGCCGTTGAAAGTATTGGCGGCTTCGGTAAGTACGATTTCTAAATAACCGGAATTAGGATCGTAAATCGGCGAATAAGCGTATGTAAGCGTATTGAACGTTACTTTAAAACTTCCCGAATGGGCATTTACAAACGATATGTTATCCGTAACGCCTTGCGTAACACCGTGATTACCCTCGCCGAAAGTAATTTCATTGCCGTTCGCACCCTGCTTTGGAGCAATGATATAACCCTGAACAGTATTTTTACCGAGGGAGTTTACTGTAGTTGAAAACAGGAAAGGGTTCGACGCATCGGGCAACATAGTATATCGAGTACCGTCGGATGTTATCAACGTAAGCGAGCCATAATGCGGACGGGTAAGCAGTATGTCGACCGTTTTCTCTGCCGTTGCGAAACGAATATTCTGCAAGGTAAGTTTCAACTGCGCATTGCCGTCGGGCACAACTTTATAATAAGGTACAAACAACTTCAAGCGGTAATCGCCTTCGGTCTTGGTTCTGACGGTCTGCTGCGCAACCTCTTCGTTGCTATAGAGTAGGGAACCTTTGAGCGTAGACAAAGGAACACCGCCGTTATCCGTACATTTCACATCAATTATAATACTGTCGCCGAACATTGCAGGAGCCACTTCTGCAACAGTAAGCACGGGAGATCCTTCACCTCCATCATCATCCTTGCTGCACGAGATTGCCAATAAAGTGCAAAGCAGTGCCATGAATAAATATCTTAAATTCTTCATATCTTCAAAATTCTATTGTTATTTATCCCATTTGCATGATACTACAGAGCCTGCCGGAACTCTGCAACGGAAATGATTTTGCCCGTCGCTGATCGTAACATTGCGGTCTGTATCGCCGGTATTCAGCATAATTACAGCCTTTGTTCCATCGGGGTTAAGAAATTCCACATGTGAGAAATCGCTCAATTGAGTACTGTCTGAAGTGACTCCGATGCGCACTGCGCCCGGATTAATCACGCTCGACATGTGGCATATAATAAAGTAATGTGAGTTGTAATGCAACTGCTTATATCCGTTTTGATCGATATCTACTGCCCCGAAACAAGTCTGGCAGCCTCCGTCAAGGTTAGGTCCCATGTTCTTGTCGAGCATTAAATTCCAAACCAAAACAGCTTTGCAATAGCGTGTAACGGTAGCAAACGTAACGTCGCGCATATCGTTGAGCAGGCGCGCCGTTAGGTTGCGTCCGTCGTTCCATGTTCCGATGGAGGTTTCAGAGAATATCAATTCTTTGGTAGGTGCCTTTGCATGAACGTCGTCGAGTTCCTCCGGACTCCCGCCATAGTTATGATAGGCAGCCCCTACTACATACTCCGAACCCTCAAAGGAGCTACCCAAAGCATTGTATATTTTTATGGGATAATCATTTTGACTAAATGAATTGTCGTAATTAAAATTATGGTCGAAGAGGTATATCTTCGTCTTCAGGCTGTTCTTCTTAAATGTTGCAGCCAGCACTTTTACGAAATCTGCCTCCTCTCTCCACGGGATATACGTCGACGCACAGTTCGCTTTATTCAACGGTTCATTCTGGGGCGACACGGCATAAATATCTATTCCGTTGTCTTTCATGCCTTGAATAAACTTCACGAAATAATCGGCATACGTCTGATAATAATTCGGATTGATATGCCCATCGGTCCATGAATCATGGGAAGTCATGCTTATCAAGTCCTTTACCTTCATCCATTTCGGACAAGTCCAAGGTGCTGCAATGATCTTAACGTTAGGATTAATGGCTAATATTTCTTTCAATATGGGGATTACATAGTCGGTCTCGTCTTTATAAAAACGGAAATTCTCCAATCCTTCTTTATCGCATAACGTGTATTCGGTACTTGAGAAATCGCTGCAACCGATAGAGATACGAGCGTAGCTTGTACCGAATCCTTCGGTAGTAGAATATGTACGTTTCAAGAAAGCGGCACGGTCTTCCGCCGTCATATGGAGCAAATTATAACAAGAGGAATAGGTAATGGCAAATCCGAATCCGTCCATTGTCTGGTATGTTTTGCTCGGATCGATCCGGATTGTAGTAGGTGCCATGTTGCTTCCCGTATAAACATCCGCACTTGTCTGGTACAACATATCGGCACCATTCGATGTTGTCGTGAAAACAATGGCCTTGTTTGCTGCCGGCGTTAAATTGGGATTATCGGGATCTGTCTTATATTCTTCTAACGAAAGCGATGAACTGCTACACGCTGTAAGCGAGAAGAAGACGGCACTGATGGCAATGCCGAAAACCTTAAAATTATTTTTTATTGTAACCATATTCGTAATATATTAATAACCGGGGTTCTGTTGTAAATTATTATTTTGATCGATTGCCGCTTGTGGAATAGGCAACAGATATGAATTCTCATCATACATACGCTTCAACTCCAACCTACCGCTGTCGCGAGTTTTCAATGTATTCATTACTTGTTCGACCTTGTTGTTTCGGCAAAGATCAAACCATCGTTCGCCTTCGAATGCAAGCTCGAGCCGCCGTTCATGTAATACGGTCTCGATCATTACGTCTTTCGAAGCCTTCTTATCCGCCGTCAGCTTCGGCAACTTTGCTCGCTCTCTTATCATATCCACAAGAGCCGCACTTCTCGTAAGGTTGCCCAAATAAGCTTGTGCCTCGGCTTCAATGAGAATAATATCGGCAAGTCGCAGGAAATACACATTATTATACCCCGAACGCAACTTATACATAAACGGATAATGATTTGCAGGATAATAGTTGCTCCACTTACAATCATAGTACACAACCGACTGGTTTAATCGGATTGTGTCGTTCTCATTTTGAAAGTCTTTTAGGATATCACGCGACGGTGTTACCCATTTAGCCCACGTAAAGCTATTATCATAGTTTTCAAGACAACGGCCATACATCCACGATTCCCAATTGCCACCACCGGTTGTCCAATGAGCTTCTAATATTCCTTCGGAAGTGTTCCGCTTCACACAATCTTTTGCAACATCATCCCATCCCCACAATGTAACGAATTCCGGTTCGAGTTCCAATCCTGAAGTATTGATAACGTCTTCTGCATACTTTACGACCTTCGAATAATCTTGCTTGGGTTTCTCGGCATATACCTTAGCCAACATGGCTTGAGCCACCGTCTTTGTCAGGCGAGTTCTGTCCGTTCTGTCGAAATCGGGGGCATTTTCAACAGCATATTCCAAATCATTTATGATTTGTTGATAGCATTCCTCCACAGTAGAACGTGGCGGAAAATAAGTAGGATACACTTCGTGAATATTCTTTGAAGTGATGGTTTTGCCAACTGTTATGATTACTGGAAACGAACCCCAATACCTTGCCATCCTGAACATCATGAATGCACGGAATATCTGTCCCTGTGCTCTCATCTGCTTATATTCCGTGTCGGTAATGTCTCCTTTTTCTTTCAATTGCTCGATACCGTTGATAAGAACATTGCTCTTGGCTATATCTTCGAGATATCTATTCCAATCTCGCAGCAAATCGGGGTTACCTCCGTCAAGAGAATTCGTCTCAAAGGGAACCACTTCTGCGCCGGTAGTACCTACGTAAGCATTATCCGAATGGCAATCAGCTATCAATAAGAAATCGAGATGCAGGTGCTCCTGTCGTGTACGGAACACCTCGTATAAAACTTTTAATTGGCTTTGAGCTGCGGCTTTATCAGCCAATACTGCCGTCGTTGTATCTGTCTGTTTGCCTTCCGTCAATTCTGAAGGATCGGATATCGGCTCATAA
Organism: Hoylesella oralis ATCC 33269; assembly: GCF_000185145.2. GTDB lineage: Bacteria > Bacteroidota > Bacteroidia > Bacteroidales > Bacteroidaceae > Prevotella > Prevotella phocaeensis. The sequence goes on along the minus strand of NZ_GL833119.1, from coordinate 590,343 downwards.
TTCAGCGAACAACTGCCAAGCAAAGCGGTCAATACCCCTAATATGAGTATTCTGTTATATTTTGCTTTCATATCTTTTATCGTATTAAAATTCTACTTTTACTCCCATAACGAATGAACGGTTCAGGGGATATGTCCCCCAATCAAGGCCTTGTACCGTTCCGCTATTACCATGCTGATTAAGCTCGGGATCAAGTCCGGAGTATTTTGTAATGGTAAAGAGATTTGTTGCCGACACATAAGGCATGAGTTTAGTAAGCCCGAATCTCGAGATAATAGAACGAGGTACATCGTAAGAAAGAGAAACGTCTTTCACTCTCAAGTAGCTGCCATCTTCCAAATAATAGGTAGAATTATGCTGTACAAACCCCACCTTGGGTATATCTGTCTGCTGTCCGGGGATACGCCAACGGCTCAATACCTTGGTCGTTTGGTTCTTTCCGTCGTACATTCCCTCGGTTTCCATACGCGAAACATTATAAACATCATTCCCTACACTGCCTTGCAATAAGATACTCAGGTTAAAACCTTTCCATCTGAAAGTATTTGTCATGCCGAACGTAAAGTCGGGATTCGGATCACCTATAAACGTTCTGTCGGAAATAGAAACTACTCCGTCTTTATTAACATCTCTATACATCAACTCTCCTGTTTCGGGATCGACGCCATCGGAAATATATCCATAGAAAGAACCCATAGGATGTCCGGGCGTATTCAACACAACATATTCATTAACAGTCTCCGATGTCATCGCATCATAATACTTCTGAGTAAGAGAGAGTTCTTTCAACTTATTCCGGTTAAACGAGATATTGAAATCGGTATCCCATGCGAATGTACCCACGAGATTTTTCGAACTAACGGTGAATTCCCATCCTTTGTTTTCCATCGCTCCGCCATTATAACGGAGTGTTCTTGCAGCAGCACTGCCGGCAGGAAGCGTTGCCGTCATAAGCATATCCTTCGTGTATTTGTAATAATAATCAATATATAAGGTGAGCCGGTTATTAAACATCGTGACATCTAACCCAATATCGGTCTGCGAAGTGGTCTCCCATGTTAACTCAGGAGCACTTAGCGTGTTCTGAACACGATTAGGAACAGCATTGGCATCATTCCCTGTTCCGAACCATTGCACACGCTCTATCCTGTAAGTTGCTAAGTAACTATAGTCTCCGAGTCCGCTTTGATTACCAGTCTGTCCCCATCCTCCACGCAATTTCAGGTCATTGAGCCACGTTATATCCTTCATAAATTTCTCGTTAGTGATACGCCACGCCGCAGAGAACGAGGGGAAATATCCCCAGCGATGACCGGGGGCAAGTTTCGAACTTCCGTCGGCACGCATATTAAAAGTGGCCATATAAGTATCATTCCAATTATATTGCAGACGTGCGAAGTACGAAAGTATAGCCCAATCGGCTGCCGAACTCCCCGTTCCGTCCCAGCTTATTTTGTTGGCAGCATTGAGAGTTTGTATGTCTGGTTTCGCATAATTAGTGCCGCTCATGTTACTTTGACTCCATTTACTCGACGTCCATGAAGAGCCTATCATGGCATCGAAACCATGACGTCCGAAATTCTTTTTCCAATTAAGCACATTGTCAAAGGTAAGCAATGTGTTTGTCGACCGAGTATCGCTGCCGCTGCCTTTGGTATCTCTGCCATCGTGTGTCTCGAACGGATCGACAAATTCCGTAGCGACACCGTTCGCCCGATCCAGACTTAACGATGTTGTAAGATTAAGTTCCGGCAAAAATTTGATCGTTGCTTTACCCGTAGCTATTATTTTATTATACTTAGTTTTTGCGTTTTGTGTACGTGACAGGCTCTCCAACGGGCTATCCATATTTACTCCATAAAAGGTTGTATAATACTGTCCCGGGTTCTCCGGATCCCATATTGGGGCGTATGTAGGGGTATTGATGATAGCTGTAACTACGCCGGCACGGTTAGATCCATTACCTGAAAAGATACCTACACCTTTCCATACATAATCAGAGTAGGCAACACTTCCATTCAATCTCAGCCACGGACGGATATCGTTCTCTACTGCGAGCCTTACGTTATAACGCTTAAAGTTCGATTTACCGATCACTCCGTTCTCGCCTGTGTACCCTCCCCCCAGATAATAGCGCAGTTTGTCGGTACCACTCGTAACGGAAAGTTGATAATCTTGCACGTTTCCTACGCGATATACCTCATCCTTCTAATCCGTACAATCTTTCAGATTATCAGGAAGATTTAACTTGGTAACACCACGTTCGTTCATTTCATTTATCAGTTCTTTGTACTGTGCGGCATTTAGAGGCTCTCTATTATCACGAACCGTATTAAAAGCATAGTGCGCATTCAGACTTACCTTGGTAACACCAGCCTTGCCTTGTTTCGTGTTAATGATGATAACACCATTGGCTGCTCTCGATCCATAGATGGCCGCAGACGAAGCATCTTTAAGAATATGTATCTCATCGATATCGTCTGCCGACAGGAAATCGACATCCGTCATCGGTACACCATCCACCACATAAAGCGGATTGTTACTTCCGTTCATAGAAGTTGTACCACGAACTCTGATTGTCGGCGAAGAACCGGGCTGTCCGTTGGCCTGTGAAACCATGATACCGGCAGCTTTACCTTGTATACCGGCAGTAGCCGAGACGATCGGACGCGACTCAAGATCCTTTGTCGATACCGATGAAACCGCCGTAGTTACATCCTTACGCCTTACCGAACCGTAGCCGATAGCCACAACCTCGTTAAGCATATTCACCTCACTTTTTAAGATCACTTTCATGCCATTGGCGGCTTTCTGGTCTTTTGTGGCATAACCGATATAAGAAAAACGTAATGTTGCGTTACGTTCAACCTCGATGGAAAACCTCCCATCTGCGTCTGTAACCGTTCTGTTCTGTGAACCGACTTCTAAAACAGTGGCTCCTACCACCGGTTCATGGTCGTCTCCTACCACCTCGCCGGTAATTCTTGTTTTCTGTGCCGATACAGATACCGAAAATAGCAAGGCAAAACACAACAGCACAAAAGACCTAATTGCAGTTAGATTGTTTGTTGTCTTCATAAAGAACATGTTATTATTTTAAAGTTAATAGTTAATCATTGTCTTTCATTCGGTAAGACATTGCATGTTACAAAGATAAACACAAAAGCAAAAAATTATGCTTTCCTATATTATTTTAGTGGTTATTTATTCAATCATATTATAAATAAAGTACTGATAATCAGGCATAAAAACAAACACTCTTTCTTTTAAAAAGTGGTAGAAAAACCGCTTCTTATCGGATAAAAAACACGTTCTAATCTTAACAGAACTTCTCTTTCAAACGCATACGCTACTTTATCCGCATCTTTATTTCATACTCTATCGATACATAAAACGATATCAATTGCAAGAAAACAAATAATACCGAAAATAATAAAGAACCATAAGTTTACCTATTTTTACTATCATTTATCATTACTCCCCTAACAATCTGTCTGTTAGTTTAACACAAGTATTACAGATATGGCAGCATGACAACAGCATACTGTCGTTGTTTTCTCTTCCTGAAAATACCTTTCCGTTTTCTATACACTAAAGGTGTATGCCTTATACAAGATAGGTATATGCTCAACAGAATATAGGTGTAAGATGAACAGTTACCCTTTTTTAAAATAATGACCGAATGTTTGTTCATATCAACCCCATTTACTATCTTTGCATTGAGCCTTGGTTTACAATGTCGAACTGCAAGACATATCACAACATACCCGCCGAAACAAAATATTCAACCAACCTTCATTCACAATGAAATTGTTCTTCATACTTATCATATTTCTATGTTTACCATTACATTCAAACGCGCAAAACGAGAATATAAATAGCCTATATCGCCAATTAGACGACGCTGTAGCCAACTCGGCCGTATTCATCAAGCAACGCGAAAAACGAATTGCAACGCTTAAAAATTCCTTACAACAAACCAAGAACACCGAAAGTATTTATCAACTCAACTTTCGTTTATTCGAAGAATACCGCTCTTTCATAAACGACTCTGCCATTGCATACATTAAAAGGTGCATTGATATTTCCCATAATGCCGGCGACAAACACCGCGAAACTTATTGTATGATTCTCATTGCCCATCAACTTACAACCGGAGGCATGTATTTCGAGGCATCCGAAATACTGGATAAAATGAACAAAAGCATGTTTGGCAAAAGAGAATTGGGCATCTATTATAAAACCAAGAACTATCTTTACAATGAACTTGGATACCACAGTAATATCCCCGAAGTGCAAAAACAATATTACCGGCAGGCCTCCATATACAGCGATTCCATGTACTGTCAGGTCGACCGGCATAGCACAGACTATCTCGAGGTAAAAGAAAGAACTCTTATTTACAATAATCAATATGCAGAAGCTCTCCATATAAACAACCAACTTCTGGGCATGGCAAAGCCTCTTTCTCACAAATATGCCATCGCCGCATATTATCGGCAATTGATATATGAGCACATGGGAAACACGGAAAAAATGAAATACTGGCTGGCAAAATCGGCCATCTGCGACATACGTAATGCCATTATGGACCAAGCGTCGCTATGGACTTTGGCTCGACAACTGGATAAAGAAGGCGATATCGACCGCTCTTATCGATACATTAACTATGCATGGAATGCGGCTAACTTCTTCGGTACGCGCATACGTAACTGGCAAATATCGCCGATAGTCCACTATATCAGCAAAGATTATCAGAAAATCATCCGCAGCAAAAACCGCATACTTTCCATTTTCACCGTCACTGTAAGTCTTATGTCGGTATTACTTTTGTTCCTGCTTTACTATGTTAACAAACAACGAAAGCATTTGGTGATGGCACGCAACACACTGAAAGAGGCTAACGAAAGTCTGGAACAACTTAACCGAAAACTGTCGGAAAGCAACCGAAAACTGGATGCTACCAACCATAAACTATCGGACACGAACCATAAACTCAATGAAAGTAATCGAGTAAAAGAGGCTTACATCGGACGATTTATCGGTATGTGCTCACTGTATATTGATAAAATGGATGACTTGCGTAGACAAATCAACAGAATGATGCTGAATAGGCAATACGAGAAGGTGATGCAGATCACCAAATCGGCCGATATCAAAAATAAGGAAATAGATGAACTCTATGTAAACTTCGATGCTGTGTTTATAACGTTGTTTCCTAATTTCGTAAACGATTTCAATGCACTTCTCAAGCCCAAAGACCGCATCCATCTGTCCAATCCTAATAAACTGACCACACCAATACGCGTGTTCGCCCTCATCAGGCTGGGTATAGACGACAGTACGAAGATAGCCGAATTTCTACATTATTCGGTAAATACCATTTATAACTACCGTGCCAAAATCAAGAACAGCGCCATCGGTGACCGAAATATGTTCGAGAAACAGATAAAAGAGCTGGGAAACATAAAAGATACCGAAACAACACAAGTTTTATAGACCATGCATTTATATCGTTTGGGCCATGCATATAACGAATTTATATGCATGGCCCAAACGACATAAACATAATATCTATAGCAGTTCGGAAAACAGTTTTATCGGCATTACCGCCATCAATGCCCTTATCATCTTTTCCATTTAACCGCTTTATGCAATAAAAATGGTTTATTCGCCTACCAGCTCCACCGCCTTTTGTACGATATGATTGCTGCGGTTCATGATCTGGAAATACTCGGTCATATCCCATAAATCGCGGGCTACAAGCGCTTTCATCTGCTGACGGAGCATGGGCAAAGTCTGTTTGAGTTCTTCGGGTGTCTTGGGTTTAATCTTCTGTTTCTCTGCTTCTTTCAGCATTTCATCGATGACAGATTGCGGTATATCGAAGTTAGCATCAAAGTCTTTGAACGTCGGATATTTCTTCTTTAGTTGTCGGCGGTTGTTGTCGATGTATTTCAAATTAGCATTAATAATGATACTCTTTGCTGCTATCTGCCGATGGAATGGGGTATATTGAGCGGTATCTAAAGGTACGAAGAAGTCGGGCATGATGCCTCCGCCGCCGTAAACTACCCGATGACGGCGCAAAGTGTAATATTTAAGCGAGTCGGACAGATGTATGCTGTCTGCACTATATAACTCCCCGTGTTTGAATCTGTTCTCTATATCTTCGGCATAGCTCTTTCTATCGCCTTTTTCATAAGGTTTTTGGATGCATCTCCCCGATGGGGTGTAGTAATGGGCTATGGTAAGACGGATCATGGAACCGTCGCGGAATACTATCGGGCGCTGCACCAACCCCTTACCGAACGACCGTCTGCCTACCACTTGTGCGCGGTCTTGGTCTTGCAGAGCACCCGTAACAATCTCCGAGGCCGAAGCCGAATACTCGTTGATAAGCACAAATACCTTGCCCGTAAGCAGTTTTCCGTTGCCTCTCGCACGGTATCCTTCGCTATTGGCACGGCGTCCTTGGGTATATACAATGAGGTCGTTGCGCTGTAAAAATTCGTTGGCAATCCGGATAGCAGCCAGCATATACCCTCCTCCATTATCCTGAAGATCGAGAATAAGGTCTTTCATTCCGTTGCGTTTCAGTGAGTCTACGCCAGCCATGAATTCATCGTATGTGGTTGCTCCAAAGCTCCCGATACGGATATAGCCCACTTCCGGACGTATCATGTAAACGGCATCGATGGTCTTCACGGGTATTTTGTCGCGCGTAACCGTGAAATAAAGCCTGTCTTTAATGCCACGTCGAACGATTTCAAGGCGGACCTTAGTGCCTTTCTTACCACGAAGGCGGCGCATTATTTCCTCACGTTCCATCTTTACACCTGCTATGGCAGTGTCGTTAACAGCCACGATACGGTCGCCGGCCAATATTCCTACTTTCTCCGAAGGGCCGTTCACTACGGGTTGAATAACAAGCAACGTGTCTTGTATCATATTAAATTGTACGCCGATACCCTCGAACGAGCCCTGCAAAGGTTCGGTTAACGCCTTGGTTTCCTTAGCCGTAGTGTAGGAAGAATGGGGATCGAGTTTCTCCAGCATGCCGCGTATGCCGTCTTCCACAAGCTTATTTTCGTCTACAGGTTCTACGTATAGATTGGCAATAGAGTCTTCTGCCGCTATTAATTTGTACAACGGATTTACGTCTTTGCCATTGATACGGATTTGAGATATGGCAGACGATGCCAATAGAATGGCTATGGAGGTTATGAAAAATCTTCTCATAAGATGGTTGTTATAATTGGATAAATACCCTGAATACAATTTCTTTAATCGATAGGATCGGTGTCTGCATCGGGCAGATCTTCTTCTATCACAAGATTATCTATAATAAAATTCTGACGTTCCATGGTGTTCTTCCCCATGTAATATTCGAGCAGTTTCTGCACTTGATCGTTCTTGTGCAGCGTAACCTGCTCTAAACGCATATCAGGACCTATAAAATGCGCGAATTCATCGGGCGAAATCTCTCCCAATCCCTTAAATCTAGTAATCTCGGGATCGGTTCCGAGGTCTTTTATTGCCTTCTGCCGTTCTTCCTCACTGTAGCAATAACGGGTGATAAAGTCGCTTTTTCGTTCGCCTTTTTTGAGCTTTGCATCAGCTTCTTCTATCACTTGTTTATCGCGTATCTTGGTTCTGCGGTTACGAACACGAAAGAGTGGAGTCTGAAGAACGAACACATGTCCTTTCTTGATGAGCTCCGGAAAGAACTGAAGGAAGAATGTAATGATGAGAAGCCGTATATGCATGCCGTCTACATCGGCATCTGTAGCGACTATCACCTTATTATATCTTAAAGTATCGAGACCTTCTTCGATATCAAGTGCTGCCTGTAAGAGGTTAAACTCCTCGTTCTCGTAAACCACTTTCTTGGTTAGACCGAACGAATTGAGTGGCTTTCCGCGTAACGAGAACACTGCCTGTGTGTTTACATCGCGACTTTTAGTGATACTACCACTGGCAGAATCGCCCTCTGTAATAAAAATGGAACTCTCTTCCTTACGGTCATTTTTGGTATCGGAGTAGTGTATTCGGCAGTCTCTCAGCTTACGATTGTGCAGATTGGCCTTCTTTGCACGCTCGCGGGCAAGTTTGGTTACGCCTGCCATAGCCTTGCGTTCCCGCTCGCTTTCCTTAATCTTATTCTCCATAACCTCGGCAACATCGGGATGAATATGTAAGAAATTGTCGACTTCCTTCTTCAAGAAATCGCCCACATATTTATTAATAGTCTCGCCATTCGGTGCCATTAACGTCGATCCAAGCTTGATCTTCGTCTGACTTTCGAATACTGGTTCCTCGACATTTATGGCAATTGCCGCCACTAAACCGTTACGAATATCGATGTATTCGTAGTTCTTGTTGTAAAACTCCTTAATGGTACGGGCGATATGTTCCTTGAATGCGCTCTGATGAGTGCCGCCCTGTGTGGTGTGTTGGCCGTTTACAAACGAGTGATATTCCTCTCCGTACTGGTTAGTATGGGTGAACGCCACCTCTATGTCTTCGCCCTTAATGTGAATAATAGGGTAAAGACCGTCGTTAGTCATGTTGTCATTGAGCAGATCTTCCAATCCGTTGCGACTCAAGATACGCCTGCCGTTATACATGATAGCAAGCCCTGAGTTCAGATAAGTGTAGTTTCGGAGCATTGTTTCCACGATATCATCGTGAAATTGATAGTTCTGAAAGAGCGTATCATCGGGTTCGAAATAAATAAAAGTGCCGGTTTCATCGGTCGATTTCGATGTTTTATCGGTCTTTTTCTCACCGCGTTCGAAAGTTATATCGCGTACCTTCCCCTCACGGAACGACTTCACTTCGAAACGGGAGCTCAATGCATTCACGGCTTTCACGCCCACTCCGTTCAATCCTACGCTTTTCTTAAACGCCTTGGAGTCGTACTTACCGCCGGTATTCAGCACGCTCACCGCCTCGACAAGTTTGCCCTGTGGTATACCGCGGCCATAGTCACGCACGGTAACCCGCAGGTTTTCCTCGATATCTATCTCGATTCGTTTGCCTGCATTCATCTTGAATTCATCGATAGAATTATCGATTACTTCTTTCAAAAGTACATATATACCGTCTTCGGGTAGCGAGCCGTCGCCCAAACGTCCGATGTACATACCCGGGCGGGTACGCACATGTTCCATATCCGACAAATGCCTGATATTCTCATCCGTATAAGACACGGGCTGTATATCTCGGTTTTCGTTCAATATAATCTCGTCTGACATAAAATACTCCTACAGTTTTTTCCTATAACAACGGCGGCGCTTATGGTTTACAGGTTCCAGAGGGCCCCATTGGCTCTGCACATTTTCGTTGCTTTCCATCTCAACTTGGCTCTCTCCCCACTTGAAACCGTAGGCCTGATAGCGGGGTATAAGGTCGGCAAACATCAATGCATTGGCGCCTTTCGCACGATATTCCGGCAATATGCCGAGCAAAAGCAAGTCTACCCCTTCGGTTTTATGAAACTTGATAGCACGTAACAAATGCCACCAACCGAACGGAAAGAGCCTTCCTCTATGGCATTTCTGCAAAGCACGCGACAGCGATGGCAGCGTTATACCCACCCCCACGATTTTCTTATCGGCATTCCAATCTTCGATAAGTGTTATCAAATTCAGGTCTGCAAGCGGAAAATACATCTTTACATACTGCTGTATTTGCTTATCAGACAGTTCGGAATAGCCATATAGGTCTTTGAAAGTAATATTGATGATATCGAATATTTTCTTGCCAAGTCCGCCTTTTACCACTTCTTTCCGTGTGGGTTTCTTCACATGAAGGTTATACCTATCTTCGACCATCGAGGCTATTTTTGTATATTTTTCGGGAACTGTCGGCGGTACTTCAAGGTAGAACTCCACGTAGTCGTTATCTTTTTCATAGTCCTCCATCGCCTCCATGTGCTCCGGATAGTACGGATAATTGTAAATGGTGGCCATGGTACCGAGTTTGTCGAAACCCCACGTAAGCATTCCCTCGGGATCCATATCGGTAAATCCGAGCGGTCCGACAACTTCATCCATACCTTTTTGCCGACCGAAATCCTCCACTGCTCTGAGCAAAGCAGCCGAAACTTCGCGATCATCTATAAAGTCTATCCAACCGAAACGTACGCTCTTACGCTTCCATCTCTCATTTGCGCGATGATTTATAATAGCAGCAACGCGCCCACACAGCCGCCCTTCCTTGTATGCCAAGTAGTATTGAGCCTCACAGAAGTCGAAAGCAGCGTTCTTGTCCTTGCTTAGTGTGTTTACATCGTCGGTGTAAAGAGTGGGCACATCATACTTATTGCCCTTATAAAGGTCGTAATGAAACTCGATAAATGCTTTTAGTTCTTTCTTGTTTTCGACCTTCTTAATGGTTATTGATGACATTATATAATGATCTTAATAAAGCTTTAGCATACAAAGGTAGTCTAAATTGGGCGAATAACAAAGAAAAAAAGATTTTTTATTCTTATGCGTAAGACATAGCATTACCCATGGAGAATAAGACAATACTCGATATCCGTTTCAAATAAATAATGTGCCGACAGGAAATTTATCGGCACATTATGAGTGTTGAAAGCCGTTCACAGAACCTCTGCCACTATTAATCGGGCATCAATAGCCACTCACAGAGCCTCCGCTAAATATTCCCTTATTTCTTAAAAGTGCTTTTGTTAGATTTCGTTTCTGGCTTTCCCTTATTTGAACACTTGCTTTACAGGGCGACCGATCCACGATTGCGGAGGCGTAACACCAAGAATGTAAGCTACCGTAGCAGGCACGTCGAACTGCATCATTACTTCTTTAAATTCGCCACCTTTCTTCACGTTCTTGCCACATATAATATAAGGTGTAAGCATTTCTTCGAGAGATAATCCCCCGTGTCCCTTATCTTTGCCGCCGTGATCAGAGGTAATCATAATCACGGTATCATCATAGATACCGGCATCTTTCAAGGCCTGTACTAGTTGCCCTATACAAGTGTCTATCCGCTGCATAAAAGCAAAATACTCAGGAGTTCCCCATCCTTTGATATGTCCAGTCTCATCTAAACCGGCATAATAGACAGTAAAGAAGTCTGGTTTTTTTGCCTTAATATACGATATAGCCTTCTGAGTAAGAGGTTCACAGGCGTTTCCGGGACTTAGGGTATATTCATGATACGACACTGTAGTGGAGTCGATGAGATAAGGAATGACATCCCAATCGCAAATACAGCCAGTCTCTACAGTAGGCTTTTGCTCTCGAATAATGGAATAGATAGTAGGACAAATCCCTCGACTATTTACTTCCACCGGAGGTATTTCCGGTTTTCTGGAATTCCATTGGGTATATCCGTGCATTTCAGTGGATATTCCCATGAAAGTGGTAGCCCAGTTGATTGCGGAAGCCGAAGGTAGCATAGAGCGCTTCTTCATCGTATAGCATCCATTCTCCATCAGATTGTGCATGTTAGGAACATGGTCGGCTTGCTGAAAAGCCCAGGAAGCCCAACCGTCAATAGCTATCATCAGCACATGCTTAGCCTTAGGTTTCGCAGCTAAGTTAGGCATGACAGCCGATAAAAGAAATAAACAAATAATAATTCTTTTCATATAACCAGATTATTAATTAGGATATTATTGTTTTTATGGTATAAATTACAGAAGAGAACTCTTTGCTCATGTATGCTTATCAGACTAAAAAGAAAGAAAGAAAACAATCAGTCTACTACTGTAATTCTTTGAATTTCTTTCATCTATTATAATCCCACACAACTATTATTCTCCGCACAAAGATAAATAAAAAGGAGATGTATATCCAAATAATTTTACTGTTTTTTTACTTTTGAAAAATAAATTCACAAGTAAACATGCTAACAATATCCGGTGTAGGTATTATGCTAACAATTCTCAGGCGGTAAATTTTGATACCTAATATACAGTGTGACAAATCCCTTTGTGGGAACTCCTTCAAGACATATTGCATGCAACAGCACGACTGCATGCCGTTTTTTAATCTGCTTTTCGGCCTATCAACAACAGATGATTGCCGGTTGCATCGGTGGTGGCAAAGATATATATATCGCCTCCATCCTTCAACTTCAACCGTTTACGTAGCTCTGCAACCGACATAGGAAAGTTTCTTACCGCAATATTGGCATACGAAATACCGTTCAAGGCATGGCGCAAATCTTTCCTGTTCATCGATGATACGGACAATATCCGAAAGCTCCTGCCGGGGAAACCGCTTAATTTATCTGTAGAAACGAATAGGTGCGAGTTGTGTGAAACGCTTTTCAGTGCATACGCAAGGCACAACTGTGCAAAACATCCGGCTTTCATGATAGAGGCATTGGGCTCATACAACCACATTCCCTCCGCTAAAGGAGCTGATAAAACGGGCACAGCGTTTCTGCCATCGGCACGATACAAGTAATCGAAAACCTCGCTATCGTTCACACAGAACACATGAACATCGCCCGCAACAACACGTTGCAACACAAGCAGAAGTTCCTTGCATTCGTTATTCACAGACACGATATGTACTTCGGATACATGCTTCAAATCGGCTACAGCCTTGTGCCAATCGAGCATAGGCGATAGTTTAACAAGTACATACCCTGCTTTCGTCACAAGTTCTTCGGCTATCTGCAGCACATTCGGCATACAGTCTTCGATGGCATACGTCTTACTTCCCTGAAGATTTCGGCGTGCCGGATCGAGATAAATGATACCGGTATACTCCATACCATGCAGAAACGCTATTCCGTCACTGCACGTCACGTCCGCATAAGTCAACCCTAAAAGGCCGAAATTGTGGCTTGCCACACCGCACAGATGTTGCTGACGTTCCACATAACATGCACGAAAATCATCGAATAAATTGCTGTTTTTCAAGGATTTGGCAATAAAAGAAAAGTCGACGCCAAAACCGCCTGTCAAGTCTACAAAGTCATATTTTCGTCCTTTCGGTGTCTCTCTGTTGCCACACAACCGCACGGCCAATTTCCCTTTATACCGCGCCGCCTGCTCCGAGGAACACTGTTCCATCGATATATGCGTCGGATAAACAATACCTTCCACTGCCGCCCATGAGGGCAATTTGGTGCGTGCTTTCTGCCTGCCTGCTATCTGTTCGAGCGCAAAAGGCATGTCCACATCGGGAAAGCGTGCCGCTCTGAGTGCCAAATCCCGCACGTCCGCATTTGCAAAACGGTTGATAAAGCGCGTGGTGGCAGTATTTGTCATGAGAGTATGCGTACCGATTTCATCCGAAAGATATATTCAATCCCAGCGCTCCTGCTATGCGGAAAAAGGTCGAGAGCTGCATATCAACCTTCCCATTCTCTAAGGATGAGATGTATTCACGCTTCTTTCCGACCATTTCGGCCAACTGTTTTTGTGTTATATTCTGTCTCTTTCGCTCCTCTTTCAATAGCTCGGAATAGTACCACGCCTTAGCTCTTGCCTCGAAATCCTCGCGTGACGGGGTACCCGGAAGGCCGTACTGTTCATTAAATCTGTCGTTTATAGTCTTTACACCCTTTAGCTTTTCTTCATTTATCTTCCACATATATCTTCCTCCATTTATCCAAAATCTGAGATGATTTATTAATTTCAATCTTATATTGTTTGGTATCTTTTTTAAGAAAAGAGCCTAAAAGTACAATCCGTTTACTACTCATAAAGTTATCACCATCAATAGCGAATATCACTGTACGGTACTCATTTGAACTAATGGATACACGCATTTCATAAAAATCCGTACCCTCTAAATGCTTTACAAACTTCTCACTTACAACATATTGTGTTGCCATAATAGACATAACATAATCATATTTACTTTTCACTCTATCGCTTAAACGTTCATAAAAGTCGTTAAATTCTTCGGTAGGTATCAAAAGTCTTATTTCTGTTTCCATCGCAAAGGTAAGCTATTTATTACATATTTCCAAATTAAAGTAAGGAATTTATTACTTTCTATCAAGCAAACGTCTACTCTATTATGCGGTAATAACGCTTGGCCTGTACTCTTGTACAGAAATTGAAATGCCACCATTCGGTACGCAGAGGCATGAAACCGGCATAACGCATTACCGCTCTAAGAAGCTCACGATTACGTTTTGCCTGCTTACTAATACGCTTGTCGGCCACGAGTTGCGCCTCTTTATCGATGTGTGCCGCCACACCCATGTAGTCTATCTTGGTACCCATATCGAGCGTATCGCCCTTTATATCGCATAAAGTTATATCTACTGCCATGCCATAATTATGCATACCGCCGCCATGAGCGGGGTTGCTGACATAAATATTCTTAGGAGTATTTTTCACTTGATCCCACATCTTTTGCTGTATAGACATAGGTCTGGCTGCATCGTACACCTTCAGACTAAGGTCCGGACGCAATTCCTTCAGCCGCTTTTGGGCACGTGCGAGTGCCTTAGCAGCCGTAGGATAAAGAAACGCATCGCGCAAATCATCATAAAGCACAGTGCCGGTAAAATTGTCGGGACGGGCATACATCAGCGATACGAAGATAGAAGGTTCCTCTTTCTTCACGTTCACATATCCCCTCTTTTCGAGCAACAACGCCGTTTTACTCTGCTTCTGTTGAGCTTGCGCGAGGTTTGTTCCTACTACGAAGAACAGGAATACGGCAATCAGCCTTACTTTTCTTTGCACACCTCAATAGCTTCCAAAGGATTATTTGTGGTAATATAATCCACACCGAGTTTCTTCATTTCTCTCATATCCGTTGCCTTATTCACCGTCCATACGTTCACATCCATGTCTAATCCATGAGCTTCATCCACCCAATGCGGGTTATCTCGAAGCACACTTAGGTGGTAATCGATGCCCGTTATGTTATCTATATAGAGCATGGCCGGCGTAATATCGCCATTCAGATAAGCCACACGAGCTTTCGGAGCGCACTTCACAAGTTCTTTACACGCCTCAAGACTGAACGATATATACTCAACCTTTTTGGCTACGCCATACTTTTTAACAGCCTTAACCGTGGCACGTGCCGCCGCTCGATTGGCTTCTAACTTGTCATGTTTCTTAATTTCGATGATCAATTTCGTACGACTTTTGGTCTTTTTCATTATCTGTAAGAACTCTTTCAGTTCGGGCATCTTCTCACCATTGCTCAAAGTAAGGTTCTTACATTGTGCATAAGTGGCTTTTTGAAGGGTAATACCCTTGTACGAAGGATCATGATTAACCATTAAATGCCCGTCGGTTGTAAGCCATATATCGGTCTCCGAACCGTAAATATTCAAATCAAGAGCGTTCTTGAGCGATGCACGCGAGTTCTGCGAAGCGCCTTCCGTATCCCAGTAACCACGATGGGCAATGACTTTAGTTTGCCCACATACATCCATTGCCATAAACAATGCCGCCATTAAGAAAATAGATTTAACTTTCATTGTATATTAGAATTTTAACGTTACAAAGATAAAAGTATTCGGGTGAACAGCAAAGAAATAACACGAAAAAATACCGTTTACCGCCATTCCACCGAATATTTTCAGCTGCCATCTTGCCCATTCGTTACTCTTGCATGCTCTCATCGTGCAAGATAGATATCCCTCCTGTCGGGCGTAAATAGTACATCTACCGAACACAGAGCATGTGCCTAAGCGAAACAGACATATCATATTCCGCAGCCGCTTATACTATGTGTTTCCGGAAAATCGCGCCTCTCTTCATGCCGAAAATACGAAGAAAGGGCGTATTTCCCAACATCGGCCACCGTCAGAAGCGATAAACAAGACCGACTTTTATTTCGAACGTGTTGGCTCTTACGTTCTCATGATACTTGTAATACGTAGTCCGAACGAAATAACTGCCGCTCATTTCGGTGCTGAACCTATCTTTCAATCTGAACACAAACATAGGATTCAACACCATGAGGCTCGCTATAGAGCGGTCGCCCTGCACGTTATAATACAATGGATCGGTAGAAGACAGGTCTTTAGTTTCGTATCCTTTCCAAGTAAAGATACGATAATAGTCTATATTGAGCACCATACGCAGCAAACGGGGGAACTCCATAACCGTATTGGTTTTAAAGCTGAAGCCGCTTCCCATGTTGTAATCGCGGTCGATAACATTATAATAATCGCTCTTAGAGCCGCCGAGCATGATGCCATCGAAGAAGATGCGTTGCTCCAAACGCGACAGGTTAGCCACGGCAGGAAAGCGGAATACGAGGCCCGGACCGAATGCCACGGCCTCTGAAATGCGGTAAGGAGTGAGCGAAGTTCCGTCTTTTACGGGCATGCTATTATAGAAATTAAAGTGCTGGAAGATACCGAATTCGGTCTTAATTCGCTTTCCGGTAACCACAGGTGCACTCCATAACCGCCCTATCAGATGGGCACTGTTGAGCAAGGGCTGATTACCGCTAAGCCCAAGTGTGAGGTTTGCCGAAAAATAATCGTAGGGTTTGTTCGTTTCTTCACTAAATATATCGCCGTATTCCAAGTAAACATTCACATACGGATTGTGCTCTCCGCGGAACAATCCCCCATCATCAGCAAGGTATCTGTTACCGAACGAGAGCGACAGTTCTACGGGTATCTGCCCGAAGTCGTGGTAAAGATAATTCTTGTTTCGCACTCTATAAGCATCGCCCCGTACCAGTCGGTTAAATCCTTGCATGGGATTCACGATGAAGGCAGCCGCTTCACGCAAGAAACGTCCTAATCCTTGCGTGCGATCATTAAGGATCATACGGGATATTCTGTTGGTTATTTCGCCGAGACATGTACCCCCTAACGATGTTGCCATCCAATCATTGATGGCTGGGGGCTCACATTCGGCAAGCATCTCCCACATAAGACTGCCTCCTATAGCATAGGGCATCGACTCCCAGAAGGACAATCCGTTGCTGCGAGCCGAATTGAAATAGAGGTTTCCATGATAGGGATGAGCGAACAAGTTGGTAGCAAAAGGATCGTTATCCCATACGAAACCCGTCTTGAAGTTGTTGCGTATAGTGTGGATATTTACCTGTGCAAAGTCTTCATTCATTATGAAACGATCGAAACCGAATACCAATGCATTGATGCCGGTTGCCTCGGCTGCGGCAATCCAATAGCGTTTCTTTAGAGGCAAGGCCATGCGCTCGTCGGTGCCGGACTGTAGGGTATCGGCCGTTAAAGGATCGCCATTGAGCGAACGGTCCACCTTGTTACGTTGGTAACGGAACGAAAGTCCCACCTGTGCAATCAGCCTTTGTCGGTAATGTTCGTTATGGTAATAATGGCGAGTATCGCCATATCCCACCGATGCGAAGGCTCCCAATCGGCGGTTGATCTGGTAATCGATATTGACATGTGCCTGCAGCGAGTAAAGTCTTTCGGGCTTATCGGTGCTGTTCCTTTCGAATGTTTCGATGTGATAATAGCCGATATCGCCGCTTACAGTCCACTTGGGAGAGAGACGGAAATACTGTCCGAGACGGTAAAAAAGCGTTCCGGAGAACTTACTGTCAAGTCCCATGTAGTGTGTTCCTACGCCTATTATGCTGTAGGTACTGCGGTTACGAAAGCGGAGTGCACCGTTCAGCTTCGACGTGTTGCCCGCAAATGCAAGGAAATCGATATCGGTTTGCGGATTAATATTAACAAGTCCGAGCTTTCGGGCCTGCGTATCGCGGGTGAAGTTGATGATGCCGACCTGCATGCCACGCGGGTGCGTCTGCGCTACATTGATAAATCCCAGCTGCAATCCATGCAATGTATCGGTATAATTATAGGTTCCTGCCTGCACTCCATGTACATTTCCCGAGCTTATATTGGCAATGCCGGCAAGCTGTATGCCGCGTCCGACGCCCATAGAAATATTGGTTAGGGCGCTTATCTGCATGCCTCGCAGCGGTGTAAGTAAGATATTCGAGAAACCGGAGAGTTGTATACCGCGCACAGATGCAGCTATATTAGAAACACCCGATAACTGTAAGCCGCTTATTCGTCCTCCCACGGCATTGAAAAGGCCGCCTATTTGTACGCCATGAGCATCGTTTTTCGTCGATGCCATAAGCAGTTGCAGCTGGAAACCGCTCAATGTATCGGCACGGCCCATAATCCCTACATTTGCATTTCGTACCGCAAGAGAGTCTTGAGAACGGTGCCCGATGGCGACAGATATATTGGGTATGCGGCGCTGAGCGACGTTCGACAACGATATGAGCAACAGCAACAAAGCCATGAACAAACGGATATGTTTCATACAAATACGGTTTAAAGACAACAGACTGCCTGTCTATTTAAATCAAAAGGCATGCCTAACGATAATATTCGGCATACCTAAATATATAGCTCTTTACCGACAAAAATAGTAAAATGAATTGATAAATACAAATTTCCGGCAATTTACATGAAAAAAATATGGTATATGCTGAATATATATGTGCCGTTATACGGATAAAAATAGGCGGAATGATAGAAATATCTTAAAGGTAAAGGGATAGAATGATAACGGCGCAAAAAGAGCTGGGCACAAGAATGTTTAAAACAGGATTATAGGATACGTTTCTTAGAACATCTGTCTAAAATGCTTAGAGTAACTGTCTGCCCCTCTTAGATATGCCATCTGAGGGAGACAGACCTATGGTCTGCTGATAGAACAGTGATAATCAAGAGGCGATGGATACGTCGAGTTCGGGATATTTCCGGCGCAGACAGGCCAGCTTCTGCATGGTCTTTGCCATGAAATCTTTATATTCCGTGCTGTCCGGATCGAACGGTTTGTGCCTCAAGGCCTCCTTGATAGGTCGCCATTCTGCTATAAAACGTTCGGTCTCTTCGGCAAAATAACACGCGGAAAACCGTTCGTATATGTAGGCTACAGCTTGGTCGTTGGGGTGCAACATATCCTCTTTATAGAACCTGTAGTCGCGCAATTCGTCGTTTACAAGTTCGTAGGCGGGGAAATAACTCACGCAGTCGTAACGCTCGGCCAGCGCGTCTGTCGCCAGCAGAAGGACGGCTTTCGAGAGTTGACTGCCGTGATAGCCGTATTTGCGATACCGTATAGGGCTAACGGTAACTATGACTTGTACCGCCGGATTGCGTTCTTGCAGCGCCTCTACGGCCTTGCAAAGGTAACGGGTACACGCTTCAACGCTTAAACTTTCCTCCTGAAAGAGGCTTTGGGGGCGCTTTTGGCAGTTGTCTACAATCTCTCCGGTCTCCTTAAATCGATATACGCGGTTGGTACCCAGTGTGAATATCGCCGTTCGAGGGGCCTCTCCGCGGTATCGTTCCACGGTGTGAAGAACGGAAGCCGGATTGTACATCACGCCGAAAGGGTTCACCTCGGCACGAAACTTCTCTTCCTGAAACCGCTTGCCCATACTTTCAGCAAAGCAAGAACCTACAAATAACATCCGTTCGAGCGGCTTTATCTCGAACTTTCCTTTCGGTATATCGACGATAGTTCTGAATTCCATACTGCAAAAATAAGGAAAATTCCGATGACAGCCTGCACAGAACGGATAAAAATACGGCCGTGGCAGTGCCGACGCCTCTACGGTTTGTAGAAACGATATACCACGGCCAGCTCTTTTCTTCGCGACAGATCGCCCGGATTGCTGCCCGGTTCACCTTCGGGAACCTGTAGACCTTGTCGGCCGTAATAAGCCTTCCAATAGTCGGTTATGCGGCCGTTACGATCATGAAACGACATGGGTATCGGCTTAAAAATAAGCTCTCCGTTGGCATCTACATACGACTTTTGTACCAATTCGCTGCAATATATGCGGTCATCATCGGGCATGAAATTGTAATCATACGGCTTGCCTAAGTGGGTTAGAGCGCGGCTCACCGAGCGCGATACGCCCGTGGTATCGCGCAAACGACTTGCCAATACCAGCGGCAGGGATGCGTTGCGGCTGTTACGTTTCATAAAACTGTCGATCTCGGTCAGCACCACTCCTTGTCTTACAGCCTCCAAAGCATACGGCGAATTGCCACGATAATGAACGATGGCCACATGATCTATATTCATATTTTCGGTGCCCTCGGTTACATCTGTGATGGCATTACCTTTGGCAGCGATACAAAACAACAGGTCTCCCTCGCGCAACATGGCGTATTTGCCCGTACTTTCAACGGGCATATTTGTGCTGCATGCAAGCAGAAAAACCTGCAACAACAAAAGAAATATACGTTGCATAGTGTATTCGTTTAGACAGAAAAAGGAGTCGGCATAGGCGGTTTTCCGATGATTAACGGCCTTGCCGACTCCAGTATATTATTTATAAATCGATGTCGATAGAGCATCCTGCCGTCACCCAAGCGCCGGGCTGAGGCACATTGCCCACATCTACATACTTTTTACCGGATAGGTTGTTCGCCTCTACATACAGCTTATATCCGGCATCGTTCCACGACATTCGGGCGTCGACGATACTGTACGGCCGATACGTTTGTACCTGTCCTTGCACATCGGTATAGCTTCCGGTACGGTCGGCAAAGCGATATGCCAGCGTCATATTGAGCTTGTTCCACACATGCAACTGCATGCCAGCCACGATTTTATGCCGAAGGAATTCCAGTACATAGCGACTCTGCAAGCCGTCGTGTTCCTGCTTATTCTGGTCGATATAATGGTATGCCACGTCTACGCTGCGCAGGAAATGCTGCGAGGGCCACAGTCTGTCGAAGTCGAACCGCAATGCAGCCTCGATACCTGTAGAGTTTATCGTTCCGAAGTTTACCGAATGCCACTCGCCGTTGGGCCCTTCGGCAGTGTAACGTATCCAGTCTATCAGGTTTTTACAATGGTTGTAATACACGCTTGCAGTGCCCGAAACGCCGTCGGAGCGGTATTTCAATCCGCCTTCGAGCGCCGACAACTCTTCGGGTTTCAGGTATTTGTCGGCCTTATGTCCCCCTACCGAATAGTACAGTTCGGTAACAGAAGGCATACGAAGCGAGGTGTTATATGATGCAAAGAGCTTGAAATGATCGTCCAATCTATACGAAACGTCGGCGCCGGGATATACGCGCATGTTCATTTCAGCCCACGAATTTTTGGTGGCGATGATACCCATAGAAAGGGTAAAACGGCGGAGCAACACGTTATGTTCTACAATGAAACTGACATTGGTGCGGTTTAATCCGCGGTCGTAGCTACGATCTGCGCCGTGAATGCGGTGCGGGCGGGCGAGCTGTTCGCCGAGGTTACCGCTCACAAGGTCTTCGTTTCGCAGCTCTGCACCTACTGCCGTGCGCCCCAAGGCCCAGTCTGCATAAGCGTTAAGATTTACACCATACACATCTGTACGGTTGTAATTGAACGGATATTTGTGGGGTGCATCGCGGAAAAGTTCAAAGCGATCCGTGCTTCTATTCCAATAGAACGACGGACGGAAATAGAAACTACCGCTCTTAACCTCGGCCTGCAAGGCGGTAAAAGACTTGAAGGTGTGCTCGAATTGGTCGTCCCATTTAACGCCATAGAACGTATTTGAACCGAAATTTTTGCTGCTCAAACCGGCATGCCAACTTATTTTAAGATCGCCATCCCGATAGTTTCCCTGATAAAAAGCCTTGGTTCCGCGGTAATCCGCATTAAGTGTACCGGCCTTATTGCGGCTGTATCCGTCACTTCGGGCATAGCTTCCCGAGAACTGATTGCGCCATTTGCCGCTCACGATATTGGTGCGCAGGCCGCCCGAAGCGTAGCCATACGAACCGCCTTCGGCATGTGCAGTGGCGCTGCTCCTATCGGGTATGCGCGTTATAACGTTGATTGCACCGAGTAGAGAGGATGTTCCGTAGACACGACCGGCCGGTCCTTCCAAGACTTCTATGCGCTCTATTTCGCTTAGGTCTACGGGAAAATCGAAAGAATTATGCCCTGTTTGCGGATCGCAGATATTGATACCGTTGAGCAGGATGGCCACCTGTTCGTAGTTTCCGCCACGCATACCCACGTCGGATTGCGCTCCGATAGGCCCTCTTTGCCTTACATCCGCCCCTATGGCGTACTTCAAAAGATCGTTAACACTTTGTACGGGGGCGGCGGCAATATCCTCTCGCCTCAGTACAGTTACCATTCGTGCCGACTGTTGGGCAGTCAGCGGTGCGCGAGAGCCCGTAACTACGACCTCTTCCAGCTTCACTTCTTGGTGCTTCAGCGTGTCTTCAGCCAACACGGGCCTAATGCTGATGCCGTCTGCCTTGGCATAAGTGAGGGTGCTGATGCTCAATACACCGACGATAACCTCCCTGCCTAAGGCTGCAAAAAGCGAATATCCCTTGCGTGAGAAATGCTTGAAACGCAAAGGTTCGCGCTTGTTAAAACTAAAACTTTTCATAAATCGCCCGCAAAGGTAGCAAAAATAGGCTTGCCATCCAAATAATCTGCGTGCGCACTTTACCGCACACGTCGGTGCCGAGCAAGGCATGCGACACGCTGACGGCATAGCTATTTCGCTGACGGGGCGGCCGTTATCTGCGCTTATAAGAATTGAGGATAAGGCGTAGAGATAGTTTATAATTGATGTAATTCCAAATCCAGTTGAGCAATACCACTACTTTGTTTCTCACACCCAATATGGATCGCAAGTGTACAACGAGCCAAAGCAGCCACGCAAACAACCCTTTAAACTTGCAACCTGCTATCTCTGCCACCGCTTTATTGCGACCTACCGTGGCCATGGTGCCGAGGTTCCGATAACGGAAAGGCGCCATGCTATGCCCATCGGCTGCGGCTTTCAGGTTTGCAGCCAAGTTACGAGCCTGCTGTATGGCCACTTGGGCAAGCTGAGGATGCCCGTCAGGATAATTCGGATCGGCCGTCATGATGCACTGGTCGCCAATGCTGAAGACGTCGTTCAGTCCTTCTACGCGGTTGAAAGCATCTACTTTCAGCCGTCCTCCGCGCCCGATACACGCTTTATCGATACCGCCTATCTGCGTTGCACGCACGCCGCTCACCCAGATAACGGTTTCGGCAGGGATGCTGTTCCCATCTTCCAACACCACAAGATTATCCTTATAATCCACCACGCGCTTGCCGAGTATGAGTTTCACCTCCATATTTCGAAGGTAACGTTCTGCCGAGGCAGACGATTCGGGCGACATGCTTTTGAGCAGCACATCGTCGGCATTAACCAAGTAAATATTCATCAGACCGGCATCGAGATCATGGTATTCGCGCGGCAGAACCATGCGCTTCATCTCCGAGAGCGCGCCTGCAATCTCCACACCCGACGGGCCTCCGCCCACTATCACTATGTTGAGCAGCTGCTGCCGCTCATCGTTATCGGTCGTACTGATGGCCTTTTCGATGTTCGAAAGAATAATGTTGCGGATGCTCATTGCCTCAGAAACGGTTTTCATCGGGTAGGCTTCGTGCTGTATATGCTCGTTGCCGAAGAAATTGGTTGCCGCTCCGGCGGCCATCACCAAGTAATCATACTCCACTTCTCCTATGGAAGTGTGGAGCACTTTATGCGCTGTATCGACGGAATTTGCCTCTGCATAGCGGTAAAAAACATCCCTCCGATTTTGGAAGAGACGGCGGAAAGGAAACGAAATCGAGCTGGGTTCGATGCCTGCCGATGCCACCTGATAGATCAATGGGGGGAACTGATGGTAATTGTTCTTATCGATCAGCACGATCTGAAATCCGGAATGTTTCAGCCTTCCGGCCAGTTCGATGCCGCCGAAACCACCGCCTACGATAACTATTCTCTTCTGTTTAGTTCTTTGTATATTGAGACTCATACCGCTATACCTGTTGTTTAAATTTCTTTATAAAGAGGGCTACAAAAAACATACCAAAACAGTATGGATAACAAATGTTATCATCGGCGCCGACAAAGCGGCACTCTAACGCTATCAGACCGTATATGCGTGCGGTTTATCCCTATGGTCTATCGTAGATATAGCATAGGGATAAACCGCATGAATATTGCGAAAAGGGTTCGTTCAGCCGTGTTTTAAGGCTTTTTCCGCTTGCGTTTTCGTTCTGCAAGCACCCCGAACAGCACCGCTAAAAGCAGAACTACGTAAGACAGATAGGCCACCGTTTCGGTTTTCTTGATAGATGTAGGATGGAAATCGAGTTCTACCCGATGGTTTCCGGCCCCCACCCGAAGTGCACGCAAGATATAATCGACACGACCGAGAACGGCAGGTTTGCCGTCTACAGTGGCCGTCCACCCGGGATAATATATCTCTGAAAACACAATGATGCCGCCCGTATCCGAATTTACATCGTAGATCAGATGGTTCGGTTTATAGTCTTTAAGCGTAACAATCGACGTTTTACCCTGCATAACCGCATTGCCTAACTGCTCTTTAAACCTCATGTCGGCCACACCTTCGTGGCGCAAATCGAGTTTCCCAATGGCGTCTAACTCCTGATTAGCGTTATTCACATAGCTCAATTTATCTATAAACCATGCGTTACCATAGGCATACGGGTTCAGTATGGGCACCGTTTGTCCGCCTTGCAACGGAAGAATAAAGTACTTGGCATTCAGCATATTCAGCACCGGATATATGCTGTCGCCGTTCACTTTGGTAATATCGCCTTGGGCTTTTGCTATGGCTGGCATCATTGCCTGCATCTCCGGAGAGATATAGGCATCTATCATTTCCTGATAACGACGCAGCTTTGCGGCATGATAACCGCCGATACTCTTGTGATAATAAGAGGTTTCGTTCTCGTTGAACGTATTGGACGCGAGGTTCAGCACGCGGTAATCGAGCGATTTGTCCATCAGTATTTGGCGATCGGTCGGCGTCATTGTTTGCGGTGTATCGCGCACACTCCGCTCTACAAACATAGCATCGTTGAGATAACGCTTATTAACTTGCCACATATCTATTAGGCATAACACCGCTATAATGCCGATCATCCACTCCGAACGCAACTTCTTGGCTTTGAAAAGCAACAGGAGTGCCGTGCCCGCAACGATGATCCAGAACGAACGCCAACAGTCGGCAACGAACACAGCCTTGCGCATTTCGCGCAGATTATCGAGCAACGGATTGAGATATTCGGCGGGAATGTTCTTCATAGAAGCCAACTCTGAAGACGATACGAAGTCGGAGAAGAACACCGAGGGCATTAGTGCAAACAGCAAAGCAATGCCGCCTGTAAGCGCAAAACTGACATATACGTACTTTATTTTTACGGTCAACAGTTCCGGTTCGTCTGTTATTCTCTTCAAAGCCATCATGGCTAACAGCGGTATAGTGAACTCCGCGACCACTAAAACGGATGCCACCGTGCGGAATTTGGCATACATAGGCACGTAATCCAAGAAGAAATCGGTAAACGGCATGAAGTTACGTCCCCACGAGAGCAATACCGAAAGCACAGTAGCCGCAAGGAGTGCCCACTTCATGGGGCCTTTTACGATGAACAGACCTAAGACGAACAGCATCAATACGAATGCTCCGACATAGACAGGGCCGCTCGTTCCGGGCTGTTCGCCCCAATACTGTCCGAGTTGCTGGTATATTTCATTAAACTCGGGATTGGCCTTTTTCATCGCTGTTTCGTTCATCGACAACGGTACCGAGGCACCTCCTTTGGCATTGGGCACAAGGAGTGTCCATGTTTCGCCCACCCCATAGCTCCACTGCGTGATGTAATCACGGTCGAGACCGCTATTGGTTTGGTTCGACACATCTTTCTTCACGAGTTCGCTCTTGCCGCGCATACTCTCCTGACCATACTGCCATGTGTGGTACAGGTTGCTCAAATTGAGGCAGATACCCACGGCTGCACCGGCCATACATACCAGCGTTGCCTTGCCGAAACGTGCCAGTCGGTT
This sequence comes from Hoylesella oralis ATCC 33269, assembly GCF_000185145.2. Lineage (GTDB taxonomy): Bacteria > Bacteroidota > Bacteroidia > Bacteroidales > Bacteroidaceae > Prevotella > Prevotella phocaeensis. The sequence goes on along the minus strand of NZ_GL833119.1, from coordinate 564,520 downwards.
GGTTCTGACGGCATCTATAAGATAGGCAATAATCATAAACAAGATGACGAACAGGAAGTAATAAGTCATCTGAACATGGTTGGCTTTCACCTCGAACGCCGAGAACAGCGCCGTAAGAATAAATCCCCAAAGGAACTTGCCCCTATAGGCAAGCACCACACCCGCTATCATCGGGGGCAGATAAGCAAGCGCCATCACCTTCCAGATGTGCCCCGCAGCGATGATAATAAAGAAATAACTGCTAAACGCCCATATAATGGAGCCCAGCACGGCGAGCTCTTTACGGAAGTCGAACGCACGAAGCAAAATGTAAAAACCAAGCAGGTAAGCGAACACATACCATACGTTTTCGGGCAACCACAGATGGTATACGTCCATTACCTTACCCAAAGCGTCGCTGCTGGTGTACGACGGAGCGGTCTGATAAGTGGGCATTCCGCCGAATACAGAGTTGGTCCATCGCGTGGGTTCGCCCGTTTGTTCAAGATATTCCTGCTGTTCGTGCCCCATACCTCGCCCTGCAGCGCTGTCGTGTCGGTAAAGTATGCGGCCTTCAAGGTCGGCCGGCATGAAATAGGCAAACGAAATAACGGCAAACAATGCTACGACAGCCACGTCGAGCCAATACTTTTTCAATGCTTCCATTTAGTATAAACGTTTGTTATATTGTGCGCAAAGATAAGAAAAAGTTAAGAGATTTTTCTTATTTTTGCAGGTAAAATAGGGTATATATTATGAAAATAGGAATAATAGTTGCAATGGATAAGGAGTTTGCACAGCTCCGTTCGTTGCTCTCAGACAGCCGTACAGAACATCGGAATCATAAGGATTTCGTGCTCGGAACCATCGCCCAAAACCGGATTATCATGCAGCAATGCGGCATAGGAAAGGTAAACGCTGCCATCGGAGCTGTAGAAATGATCGACAATTACCACCCTGATCTCGTTGTATCTTCGGGGGTTGCAGGCGGCGCCTCGACCGCCTTGAACGTTACGGAGGTAGTTGTAGGCACGGAATATGCCTACCATGACGCCTATTGCGGTAGCGAATGCGAGTACGGACAGGTAATGGGAATGCCGACGAAATTCCGTTCACCGGAGCAATTCACGGCTATTGCACTCGACATTCGTTGTACTACACCTATTCATGCAGGCCTGATAGTGAGCGGAGAATGGTTTGTAGACAGTCGTGAAAAGATGGTGCAAATACTCGATAAGTTTCCTGAAGCCTTGGCAGTGGATATGGAAAGCTGCTCCATAGCGCAGACTTGTCACATTTATCATACACCCTTTATATCGTTCCGCATTATCAGCGATGTGCCTCTAAAGGATAACAAAGCTGCACAATATTACGACTTTTGGGAACGAATGGCCGAAGGTTCCTTCAACGTAACCAAGCAATTCTTGGAACGCTTGGCACTTTAATTATCGATATTATAAACATTCAAGGCATACATTTCTCCCCCATAGGTATGCCGCATGCACTACAAGCCATGTTTAGGAGAACAAACAACAATGGATAAGATACCGAGTTTTACAATCGACCACAACAAACTGTTGCGGGGAATTTACGTAAGTCGCAAAGACAAAGTAGGCGGAGAAGTCGTTACAACGTTCGACATACGCATGAAAGAGCCCAACCGCGAGCCGGTTCTTCATAACGGAGCTATCCACGCTATGGAGCATCTGGCGGCGACATACCTAAGGAACGACGCCGAATGGAGGGACAAAATCATCTACTGGGGGCCTATGGGATGCCTCACAGGCAACTATCTGTTGCTGAAAGGCGACCTAAGTAGCCGCGACATATTGCTGTTGATGAGGCGTACATTCCGCTTCATAGCCGAATATGAGGGCGAGATACCGGGCGCAAAGGCCAAAGATTGCGGCAATTACTTGCTGCACGATTTGCCTATGGCACGCTGGGAAGCCCGTAAATTCCTCGAAGAAGTGCTCGAAAACATAACGGATGCTAACCTCGAATATCCCGAATAAAGATAAAAGGGCAAATCTAAAGGTAAAGAAATAGAAAGGTAAAAAGGTAATAAATAATACACCTATCCCCAACAGGCATACCATCTATCGGCAACAGATACGGCAAATAAAGATACAAAAAAATCCCTCTATCCATTACAAACATGGATAGAAGGATGGGTATAGATACAATATTTTATAATCAATCGTTGAGCTTGGCAACGATAAACTCGCGATTCAAGCGTGCGATATTCGCAATAGATTCGTTCTTGGGGCACTCTGCTTCGCAAGCACGGGTATTGGTACAGTTACCAAAACCGAGCTCCTCCATCTTCATTACCATGGCTTTAGCACGACGAGCTGCCTCGGGACGCCCCTGCGGAAGTAATGCCAACTGGCTTACTTTCGAACTTACAAAGAGCATGGCCGAACCATTCTTGCAAGCTGCAACGCATGCCCCGCAACCGATACAAGTAGCACAATCCATGGCTTCGTCGGCATTTTCTTTCGGTATGAGAATGGCATTGGCATCTTGCGGCTGCCCTGTACGTACGGAAACATAACCGCCTGCTTGGATAATCTTATCGAAAGCACCGCGATCTACCATGCAGTCTTTAATGACAGGGAAAGCTGCCGAACGCCACGGCTCGACAGTTATCACGTCTCCATCGCTGAACCGACGCATGTAGAGCTGGCATGTAGTTGCACCGGTAGCAGGCCCATGAGGGTGTCCGTTGATATAGAGCGAACACATTCCGCAAATTCCTTCGCGACAATCATGGTCGAATACAAACGGTTCTTTGTTATCCTCGATGAGCTGTTCGTTCAAAATATCCAACATTTCGAGGAAAGATGTATCGCCGGGAATATCTTTCATCTCGAACGTATCGAAATGACCTTTAGCCTTAGGTCCATTCTGACGCCACACTTTAAGTGTGAAACTTATATTTTTGTCCATTGTATTATCTTTATGCTATTATGGAATTAACTCTTATAATTTCTGGTCTGGACCTTAATATATTGGTAATTGAGGTCTTCTTTCAGCAACTCGGGAGCCGCCTCGTCGGAACCATTGTATTTCCAACATGCTACGTACATGTAGTTTTCATCATCGCGCTTAGCCTCGCCTTCCTCGGTCTGAGACTCTTCACGGAAGTGTCCTCCGCAGCTCTCATTACGGTTCAACGCATCATAAGCCACCAACTCACCCATCGTGATAAAGTCGCGCAAGTGGATTGCCTTGTCGAGTTCTACATTCAATCCTTCCTTACTGCCCGGAATACGCACATTGTTCCAAAACTCTTTGCGGAGTTCTTTCATCTTCTTCAAGCCCGTTTCAAGGCCTTCTTTTGTACGCCCCATGCCAACATACTCCCACATGATGTGACCGAGTTCTTTATGAATGGAATCTACACTGCGGGTTCCTTTGATTGACATAAGTTTGTCGATCTGTTCCTGCACGGCTTTTTCAGCTTCTTCAAATTCGGGAAGATCGGTTGAAAAACGGGGTACAGTAATCTGGTCGCTCAGGTAGTTCTGCATGGTATAAGGAATGACAAAGTAACCATCAGCAAGTCCCTGCATCAGAGCAGAAGCACCAAGACGGTTGGCACCATGGTCTGAGAAGTTGCATTCGCCAAGGGCAAAGAGTCCCTTAATGGATGTCTGTAGTTCATAGTCTACCCAAATACCGCCCATAGTATAGTGGATAGCCGGATAAATCATCATCGGATTTTCGTACGGATTTACATCGGTAATTTCTTCGTACATATCGAAAAGGTTACCATAACGCTGCTCAACAACGTTCTTACCAAGGCGCTGTATAGCCTCTGAAAAGTCGAGGTACACGGCTAACCCTGTATTATTTACACCGAAACCTTTATCGCAACGCTCTTTTGCTGCACGCGATGCAACGTCACGGGGAACCAAGTTTCCGAATGCAGGATAGCGACGTTCCAAATAATAATCGCGGTCTTCTTCAGGAATATCTCTACCCTGAAGCGTTCCTGCTTGCAATGCCTTGGCATCTTCAATCTTTTTCGGAACCCATATACGCCCATCGTTACGGAGCGATTCCGACATCAGCGTAAGCTTGGATTGCTTGTCACCATGCACAGGAATACAGGTAGGATGAATTTGTACAAATGCAGGATTGGCAAAATAAGCGCCCTTACGATAACATGCTACGGCTGCGGTGCAATTGCATCCCATAGCATTGGTAGAAAGGAAATAAGCATTTCCATAGCCTCCTGTTGCAATACATACCGCATGGGCAGAGAACCGAACAAGTTTGCCGGAAACCAAGTCTTTGGCAATAATACCACGTGCTCTGCCATCGATGATAACAACATCTTCCATCTCATAACGTGTATAGAGTTCGACTGTACCCTCATGAACCTGACGACTCAATGCAGAATAAGCACCGAGAAGCAACTGCTGACCAGTCTGTCCTTTGGCATAAAATGTACGACAAACCTGCACACCACCGAAAGAACGGTTGGCAAGCATACCTCCATATTCACGTGCAAAAGGCACACCTTGTGCTACACATTGATCGATGATGTCGGCACTTACTTCTGCCAAACGATACACATTCGCCTCACGGGCACGATAGTCGCCACCTTTGATCGTATCGTAGAAAAGACGATATACGGCATCGCCATCGTTCTGATAGTTCTTTGCAGCATTGATACCTCCTTGTGCTGCAATAGAATGAGCCCGACGAGGAGAATCTTGTATACATAAGTTAATTACATGAAAACCCATCTCGCCGAGTGAAGCAGCGGCAGATGCGCCTGCAAGACCGGTACCTACAACTATTATATCAAGCTTACGCTTGTTCGCAGGGTTAACCAATTTCTGATGAGCTTTATAGTTAGTCCATTTCTCAGCCAAAGGGCCTTCCGGAATTCTTGAATCTATTTGATTAGCCATAATTTATATTTTTACAGTATTATTAAGCATGACAAAGACTTGGGGCACATCCGAATGCGAATGCTAAAACCACAATAAGAAAACCAAACATCAAAAGAGTAGAATAAATAAGACCGATCATTTTCCAACGATTGAACCAAATCTTACCGTTTACTCCCAATGTTTGCATTGCACTCCAAAAACCGTGAGAAAGATGAAACCAAATGGCTACAATCCAAATAACATAGAGCACTACATACACAGGATTAGCAAAAGTATCCTGAATGTAAGCAAAACCGTCAGAAGGAGAATATGCTCTCATCAGACCGAAGATTTCGGCAAACATCATGTTGTACCAAAAGTTAAACACATGTAACAATAAGCCGAGAAGAACGATAATTCCCAAAACAAGCATGTTCTGCGAGGCCCATTCTACCTTTTCTGGTCTTGCCACAACTGCATAACGTTCTGTTCCACGGGCAATACGGTTCTGTGCTGTCAGGATAAATGCATATACAATGTGGCATACGGCAAGTGCTGCCAAGCCGATTGTAGCTACCACTGCATACCAATTGGCACCGAGCAGTTCACAAATCTTATTATAGGCTTCTCCCGAAAAGAGTGCAACAAGATTCATGCACAAGTGGAATGTCAAGAATAGAATAAGTGCAACACCGGTAAGCGACATTACTACTTTCCTACCAATAGTTGAATTGATTAACCACATAAATGATTGATTTTTAATATTTAATTGTTATAATAATCGTATTAACATACAGACATAACTTATCTTACATCCATAAAATCAAACGGCCACAATACCTTATTGTAGGTATTGCAAGTACATCAATGGACTGCAAAAATACTACATTTTGATGATAATTCAAAGCAATTTCTATAAAATTTACCCGAGTTCGGCACAAGTTTTATACAACAAATTTGTTCTTGTCGATGGGTTACGAAAGTTTTAGATAATAATATGGAGGTAAAATAGCATCTTCCTACATACATTTATATGTTTTCATTATTTTCTTTTCATATTGTCATAACAGTAAAAAACCATTGATTATAAATCTGTTACAGCGAGGAAAAAGCTGGCAGCATAATAATAAAATCTCGTGTGAACAAGATATCTTTTCATCTTACACCCATCTCCCAATAGACGTATATATACTTTCTATCAACGATACAGCATAACAGAAAAAAGCCTATACCATTATTGTATAATAAATATATTTTACTGGAAGAATATCCAACACACGCCTTTTCATTATATCTGCGTCGTTTCCGTTACAAGTAAAACAATCATATTTAATTGATAAACAACAATTTATAAGGATACTAACAAATAGCAGAATATAGATATATTTTCGTTTTGTTTATTCTTTTATTATGAAGCAGCGTAAAAATTCGATTTAAATGCTTACTTTTGCCGAAAATAATGATGATGATATTTAAGTATGATGTGATTGTCGTGGGAGGAGGTCATGCAGGGTGTGAAGCTGCAACCGCTTCGGCAAACATGGGAGCCGACACGTGTCTTGTTACCATGGACATGAATAAAATAGCACAAATGAGTTGTAATCCTGCCGTAGGTGGTATTGCAAAAGGGCAAATCGTACGCGAAATCGATGCCTTAGGAGGACAGATGGGGCACGTAACCGACGAAACAGCTATACAGTTTAGAATGCTTAATAAGGGCAAAGGTCCTGCCGTATGGTCACCGCGAGCCCAGTGTGACCGTGAGAAATTCATTTGGAAATGGAGGCAAATCCTCGATAATACCCCGAACCTATCTATTTGGCAAGACCAAGCTAACGAACTTATTGTAAAAAACAACGAGGCTGTAGGCATCAAAACAATATGGGGAGTAGAACTTCGCGCCAAAAGTATTATCATCACTGCCGGTACTTTCCTAAATGGTTTGATGCACATAGGCAGACATCAAGTTACGGGCGGACGATGCGCAGAGCCGGCTGTACCCAACTTTACGGAAAGTATAACTCGATGGGGTATCCGAGCAGAACGGATGAAAACCGGAACTCCTGTACGTATAGATAAGCGAAGTGTGCACTTTGAAGAGATGGAAATACAACCCGGCGAGAATGATTTTCATCAATTCAGTTACATGGGTAATTATCGTGTGTTGAGACAACTACCCTGCTGGACATGCTACACTACCAAGGAATGCCATGATATTTTACACCAAGGACTTGCAGATTCCCCCCTTTTCAACGGGCAAATTCAAAGTATCGGGCCGCGTTATTGTCCATCTATAGAAACTAAACTTGTTACATTTCCTGACAAAGACCAGCATCCATTATTTCTCGAACCGGAGGGAGAAGATACCAACGAAATGTATCTAAATGGATTTTCTTCGAGTATGCCAATGGATGTCCAGTTAAAAGCTATCCATCAAATTCCTGCATTAAGGGATGCAAAGATTTATCGTCCGGGGTATGCAATAGAGTATGATTATTTTGATCCTACGCAGCTCAAACACTCGTTGGAATCGAAGATAATTGCAGGATTATTCTTTGCAGGACAAGTAAACGGTACTACCGGATACGAAGAAGCAGGTGGACAAGGACTCGTGGCTGGCGTAAATGCTGCACTGCATTGTACAAATGCGGAACCTTTCGTGATGAAACGAGACGAAAGTTATATCGGTGTACTTATCGACGATCTCACAACAAAAGGCGTAGACGAACCATATCGCATGTTTACTTCAAGAGCAGAATACCGCATATTGTTAAGACAAGATGATGCAGATGCTCGTCTAACAGAAAAATCTTATACACTCGGGTTAGCAAAAAAAGACCGATATGATTGGTGGATTGAAAAGAAAAATGCAATAAAGCATATTTTAAATTATTGTAACAATACCTCCGTGAAAGCAAAAGATATAAACTCTGCACTCGGAGCCATTGGTACGACTCCACTTAGAATGGGCTGCAAAATTTCTGATCTTATCGGAAGACCACAAGTAGGATTAAAATATTTGGCAAATTTCATCCCCGAATTGAAAGAAATTATCAACACTCCAACAAACCGAAAAGAAGAAATTATCGAAGCCTCCGAAATAAATATCAAATATAAAGGTTATATCGAACGCGAAAGAATGATAGCAGAAAAAATGCGACGACTGGAAGATATTAAGATAAAAGACCGCTTCAAATATAAGGAACTTCATGAGCTATCCACTGAAGCCCGACAAAAATTAGAACGAATAAACCCAGAAACATTGGCACAAGCAAGTCGTATACCGGGGATATCCCCAAGTGATATCAATGTTCTTCTAATTCTCTTAGGAAGATAAAGGATGTGAATTTCAAGAACAAATGGTTTCACGTGAAACAACAAAGTAATAAGATAAACTTACAAACAATTAGAAATGAACAACAAACTATTACTCGACAATCTGCGTTGCATACCAGATTGGCCGATAAAAGGGGTAAATTTTAGGGACGTGACCACTCTCTTTAAAAACGCTAAATGCTTAAAAACGATCTGCGAAGAGATGTATGATCTCTATAAAGACAAAGGTATTACCAAAATTGTAGGAATAGAAAGTCGAGGGTTTGTCATGTCTTCAGCAGTAGCAATCAAACTGAATGCCGGTATTGTTTTGTGTAGGAAGCCCGGAAAGTTGCCTTGTGAAACCGTGCAAGAGAGCTACGCTAAAGAGTATGGAATAGACACCATTGAGATACACAAGGATGCAATAGACGAAAATGACATAATTCTTTTACACGATGACTTACTTGCAACAGGAGGCACAATGAAGGCGGCATGCGACTTAGTTAAGAAGTTTAAGCCTAAAAAGATATACTGTAATTTCATCATAGAGTTAACTAATGAAGGATTAAATGGAAGAGATTCTTTCGACAAAGATATCGAGATTACTTCCTTGATACAGATTTGACCTCCGCTTTTTGCACGATATTCACAAATCAAAATATGCACAAAAGAACAATACTATAGACTTCTACCCATTCAACAAAGAGCATGCAACTTTCACAACTCGAATATATACAAAATAAACATATCATCAACACTACACGCATTTTATGTTTCACGTGAAACAAAGATACCCGTATAGCCTTTATACAAAGGACATATAAGATGACAAAAGAAGAAAACGAAAAGCGACTGACACACTTAAAAAGCATTGTTTTAAGTATGCCTGAAAAGCCCGGAAGCTATCAGTTCTACGACGAGAACCACCACATAATATATGTAGGCAAAGCAAAAAGGCTTAAAACTCGCGTATCTTCTTACTTTCATAAAGAGGTTGATCGTTTCAAAACCAAGGTCCTTGTTTCAAGAATATATGATATATCTTACACTGTTGTCAACACAGAAGAAGACGCACTTCTACTGGAAAACAGCCTTATCAAGAAATACAATCCCCGCTACAATGTACTTCTGAAAGACGGAAAGACCTATCCCAGCATCTGCATAACCAACGAATACCTACCAAGGATATTCAAGACAAGAACGATAAACAAACGTTTCGGCACTTATTACGGTCCATATAGCAACCTTTCAAGCATGAACGCGGTGCTCAATCTCATCAACAAACTCTACAAACCTCGTACATGTAGGTTTCCTATTACACGCGAAGGGATTGAAAATCACAAGTATAAAGCGTGCTTAGAATATCATATCCATAACTGTAATGCGCCATGCATCGGCAAACAGAGCTACGAAGAATATCAAGAAAACATTAAACAAGCCCGCGAAATTCTTAAGGGAAATACTCGTGAGGTAAGCAATTATATCTTCAAATTAATGCAGGAGAAAGCTGCTGAATTAAAGTTCGAAGAGGCCGAGGCATTAAAACAAAGATACACACTAATTGAGAATTTCGTTGCTAAAAGCGAGGTCGTAAGCTATTCCATCAACGATGTAGACGTCTTCACCATCGTAGACGATGACCTGAAAAATAATGCCTACATCAACTATATCCATGTAAAGAACGGCACCATCAATCAGAGCTTCACCTTTGAATATAAGCGGAAACTGGATGAGAACAACAAAGAATTGCTGATAACTGCTATTCCTGAAATCAGAGAACGGTTCAAAAGCACCGCCAAAGAGATCATCGTACCTTTCGAAATGGAATGGAAAATCAAAGACGCCACTTTCTTCGTTCCTCAACGGGGCGATAAAAAACATCTGTTAGAGCTATCTGAGATGAACGGCAAGCAATATAAATTCGACCGCTTGAAGCAATCTGAAAAGCTGAATCCCGAGCAAAAACAGACACGTTTAATGAAAGAATTACAGGAGAAACTCAACCTCCCGAAGCTGCCATACCAAATAGAATGCTTCGATAATTCCAACATATCGGGCACCGATGCCGTGGCCGGATGCATCGTATTCAAAGGGATGAAACCCTCTAAAAAGGATTACCGTAAATACAATATCAAAACTGTAGATGGACCAGACGACTATGCTTCTATGAAAGAAGTGGTAAGACGCAGATACAACAGGATGAAAGAAGAAGGTACACCCCTACCCGATCTTATCATCACAGATGGAGGGAAAGGGCAGATGGAAGTAGTTAGAGAGGTGGTAGAAGACGAATTAGGACTGCAAATCCCCATTGCCGGGCTGGCTAAAGACGACCACCATCGCACCAATGAACTGCTTTTTGGGTTCCCACCCCAAGTAATCGGCCTAAAAACAGACAGCGAATTATTCCATTCCCTTACGCATATACAAGACGAAGTACATCGTTTTGCCATCACTTTCCATCGCGACAAGCGCTCCAAGCATGCCCTCCACAGCGAGTTAGACGATATAAAAGGCATCGGTACAAAGACGAAAGAAACGCTTATCAAGGCATTCAAGACTGTAAAGAAGGTAAAAGCAACTGATATACAAGGACTTACAAAAGAAATAGGTGCATTGAAAGCCAAAATTATCTATAACCATTTTCACCCCGATAAATACATTAAAAAATAAACGTTCCCACCCGTCAAAAGCAATAAAAATATGAAACGATTTGCTCACATTCTGCTCCTTACTTTTCTGATGGCTACATACTGTCAAGCAGAATGCCGTGCCTATCGCAATCAGCAGCCCGATACGGAAAAACAAACACCAATCGTTACAAACGATAAAGTAAAGGGAAATACAAAATATAACCTGCGGGCAAATGGCACAGACGAGCAACAGACGCCTCAAAGCGTTCTTGATGATACCTCCGAAAGACTGCAAACAGAAACGCTGCGCCCACAACGTATCCTATCCAACCACGGTCCCAATCCTCAACGACCAAACGAAAAGCTGCCATTTGGCAATAAACATAACTCATTAACTATCAAAAGAAAATCAGGTTATGGGTATTTATTAATAACGCCCATCCCTGCAAATGCCTCAAGCGATTATTATGTTTTCGCCTTGCGGCATATCATTCGTTAGACATAATTCCCTTTTTGAAACACCCTTAAAACGGCATGCAAAACCTGCTTGCCCATCCAATTATTTACCTCAAAAAGATAATATAAATTATGGCTAACATAAAATCATTGAAGATGGCCGATGCCATTTCTTCCAACAAGAATATCGAAATCAAGAAATCATTGTGGCTCGGAACAAAAGTAACCTATACAAAAACCGGCAGTCCTGTAAAGATATCCATCTTTCATTTTACTGGAGAAGCCGGTGAAGAACTGGTAAAATTGCTTCATCTCCCCACCGCAGAAATGGCTGAGAAGATGAAAGGAAAAGCACCGTTCAGTCCACAGAGTCTTGGCAATATACGCATAGAGCTCTGCCATTCGCACGATAATCAGTTTGCAGCCGCCATGGCTTTCCGCTATGCCGACTTCAAATATATACCCGCAAGTGAGGCTAAAGTATGCGAAGGCACCGATGCCGAAACGCTCATAAAGCTCTTTAAAGTGTAATTCTCAATTGAGATAAAACTCACAAATCCCGCCGACACAGGTGTTGTCGGCGGGATTTTCGCGTTATAATTTGGTACATTTGTCAAAAAACAATATCTTTGTAAAATGAGAATTGTGATACAAAGAGTTAGCTGTGCGTCGGTAACGATCGGCGAAAACGTTAAATCTTCCATCGGCAGAGGTTATCTCATCCTCTTGGGTATCGGCGAAAACGACACGTCAAACGATATAGACTGGCTCGTTAAAAAGGTTATTGCCCTGCGTATCTTCGATGATGAACAGGGCGTAATGAACCGCTCTATCATCGATGTTGGCGGCGAAATCATCGTTGTAAGCCAGTTTACATTAATGGCAAGTTATAAAAAAGGCAACCGTCCATCGTGGCTACACGCCGCCAAACACGATATTTCAATTCCGCTATACGACGAATTTTGCCGTAAAATGTCGGTAGCATTGGGCAAACAGGTAGGCACAGGAACGTTCGGAGCCGATATGAAAGTGACGCTTACCAACGACGGACCGGTAACCATTTGCATGGATACGAAGCAGAAAGAGTGAGCAGGCATCTCTTCCATTCCCTCCCAAAAAGAGAGGAAAACAGTATGCCTTGCAGACTTAAAAGCCATATCTACAACGGCATTTGCCCCACATTCAACCACCGATAGTATCACATATCGGACATTGCTACGGCATAAACCGTTTATAACACTAAATAATATTCCGCAATATGACGATAAAAGAGGCACAAGAAGCTGTAGACCAATGGATAAAGACCATAGGTGTACGCTATTTCAGCGAACTTACCAACATGACCATCCTTACCGAAGAAGTGGGCGAACTGGCCCGTGTAATGTCGCGAAAATACGGTGATCAAAGCTTCAAACAAGGCGAAAAAGACAATTTGGGAGAAGAGATGGCCGACATACTTTGGGTACTTATCTGCCTTGCCAACCAAACCGGCGTCGATCTTACCGCCGAACTGCAGAAGAGTTTCGACAAGAAAACCGCGCGAGATGCCCAACGTCACAAGAATAATCCAAAACTTTAAACTTAAAACTTAAAAGCAATTATTATGGCAATTACAAAAGACATCGATGCTCACGAGCACCACCATCACCACCACGCACCGCAAACAAACAAGTACGAAGAGGCGCTTGCCCTTTACAATACCAATATCAGCGATGCCGAAGTGCACGAAGCAGTAAAGAAAATCATCGCAGAGAAAGTACACGAAAACGATAACATCGAGACCAAGAAGTTCCTTCTTGGCAGTGTAGAACTCACTTCGCTCCATACAACAGACTCAAACGAGAGCATTCTGTCACTCGTAGAAAAGGTGAACAAGTTCGATACGGAGTACCCAAACCTACCGCATGTGGCCACTATTTGTGCATATCCCGCATTTACGGAGCTCATCTCACAGAGCTTAGAGGTAGACGGCGTAGAGATAGTCAACGTGTGCGGCAACTTTCCATCGTCGCTCAGTCGCATGGAAGTGAAGGTTGCAGAGACATCATTAGCCGTAAACGACGGCGCTACAGAGATAGATATCGTGATGCCGGTGGGCAAATTCCTAAGCGAGGACTACGAGGGAGTGTGCGATGACATTGCAGAAATGAAGCAAGCATGCGGCGAATGTCCCATGAAGGTCATACTTGAAACGGGCGATCTCGGCAATTCAAGCAACATAAAGAAAGCCTCTATCCTCGCTATGTATGCCGGTGCCGACTACATAAAGACCTCTACAGGCAAGGAAAAAGTCAGTGCAACGCCCGAAGCCGCATACGTTATGTGCCAAGCCATCAAGGAGTATTACGACAAAACGGGCATACAGATTGGTTTAAAACCCGCAGGAGGCATCAATACAGTGATGGATGCACTCACCTACTACACCATTGTAAAAGAAGTGTTAGGCGAGAAATGGCTCACCAACAAGTGGTTCCGTCTCGGCACAAGCCGTCTCACGAACCTGCTGTTGAGCGAAATCGTTGGCAAAGAAGTAACGTTCTTTTAACCGCATAAGGGAAAAATGAGGAAGGTGGAGCGGGGAGGTTTCGTCTTATAAAATAAGAAATCAGACAAAAGGGGTAGCCTCCCCCCACCCTTTCACCAAAAGAATAATCGCGATATGAGCACATGTTTCCATAGAAATTTAGCTCATTCAAACAGGACCATCCCCCCATCTTTCATCCGAAAGAATTATATGTAACCATCCCTAATCGCCAATCCCTCTTCTCTAATCACTAATTTCACATCTTATAGATATACCATCTAAAGCCCTTACATTGCCTATCCGAAACGGTCAGACAGGCAATGTAAAAACATCATTTGCAACACATTCACAATAAATAGAGGCACTCTCTCTTCCCTTATTCATTCACCAATCATCCGTGCTTTAGCTCTTCCGTTCGATTACAAAGTCGAGATAAGCCTGAAGAGCCTGCTTAATCTCGCTGTTCAAAACCTTTTCTTCGATGAATTTCTGTGCCTCGGCATGGAATTTCCACATACACTTATCGGCATACTCTATACCTCCGTGCTGCTTCGTAAATGCCACCAAAGCGGCTATCTCATCGGCAGTTATGCTATGTTCTTTTACCTTCTTGGCAAGTTCCATCATAGCTTTGTCGCCCGTAGAATTAAGCGCATAGATCACCGGAAGCGTCAACTTTCCCTCCGACATATCGTTTCCCGTAGGCTTACCTACCTCCTTTGAGTCGTAATAATCGAAGATGTCATCGCGTATCTGGAATATGATACCGAGGTTCTGACCGAATTTTTTGGCTGCTTCTACATCGCTTTCCGACGCATGGGCAGACAGTGCACCGATGCCGGCACAGGCCTCGAAGAGCGCTGCGGTTTTCTGTTTAATCACTTCATAGTACACTTTTTCGGAAATCTCTCGGTTTTGTATGTTCGACAGTTGTAATATTTCGCCGTCGGAAAGCGTGCGACCGAGCTGCGCAAGATACCGCACAATGGTCTCAGAATGCGTATAAGACACGTAAAGAAGTGCCGTTGAAAGAATGTAATCGCCCACCAATACAGCCACTTTATTATTATAAGTGGCATTGACAGAAGCCTGTCCGCGCCGCTCGCCGCTCTCATCTACCACATCGTCGTGCACCAAACTCGCCGTGTGGAGCAACTCTAAACCTACGGCAGCATTCTGCGATACCGGCGTTATATCTCCGAAATTCTTCGCTATAAGTAATATCAACATCGGTCGCATACGCTTTCCGGCACGCTTGCGTATATGTTCCAACGCCTGCGAAAGCAGTCCGCTGTCGTGACTGAGCGACTGATTGAATAGTTTGGTAAAATCTTCTAACTCCGAATAAATAGGCTTTTTGATGAGGGATAAATAATCCATATCACGTTCAAATTTTGTTACAAAAATACGCATTTTATCGGTAAATGTGATAAATTTTTAGTAATTTTACGCGATAAACATATAATTATTATGGACAAACTGTTTCTTCTTGACGCCTATGCGCTTATATATCGTTCGTATTATGCCTTCATCCGTTCGCCCCGAATTAACTCTAAAGGGCTGAATACTTCGGCGATCATGGGGTTTGTAAATACGCTCAACGAGGTGTTGACCAAGGAAAATCCTACACATATCGGTGTGGCTTTCGACCTCGGAAAGACCTTTCGGCACGATGCTTTCCCCGAATATAAAGCGCAGAGAGAAGAAACACCCGAAGATATCAAGCTCTCTGTACCTATCATCAAAGATATCTTGAGGGCTTTCAACATACCCATTCTGCAGGTAGAAGGCTTCGAGGCCGACGATGTGATAGGCACCTTGGCCAAGAAAGCGGGCGCCACGGGGGTAGACACCTACATGCTTACGCCCGACAAAGATTACGGTCAGCTCATCGGGGAACACGTTTTTATGTACCGACCTCGGCATGGCGGCGGCTACGAAGTGTTGGGCGAAAAGGAGGTGGAGGCCAAGTACGGCATCACATCTCCGCTACAAGTCATCGATCTGTTGGCCCTTATGGGCGATTCGGCCGATAACTTTCCGGGCTGCCCCGGCGTGGGCGAGAAAACTGCAGCCAAACTCATCAGCGAATATGGAAGCATTGAAGAACTGTTAGCCCATACAGACAGCCTTAAAGGAAAAATGAAAGAGAAGGTGGAGACTGCCGTTGAAGACATCAAAATGTCTAAGTTTTTGGCAACTATCCGTACCGATGTGCCCATCGATCTGAACTGGGAAGAATTGAAACGCGTGGCACCCGACGAGCATAAACTGCGCGAACTCTTCGCCGAATTGGAATTTAAATCGCTCGCAGACAAAATACTTAACAAATCTGAAAATAAGAAAAAAGAGCCTAACTCGCAGCTCGATCTCTTTCATGAATTTACGCCCGTCGGGCCTGAAGAGCCGAAATACTCGAATTATGAGACCGTTAAAACGGTGCAACATGAATATAAACTTATTGAAAACCAAACGGATATCATCAATATATGTGACTTTTTTAGGACAAAAAGTATTCTAAGTTTAGACACAGAAACCACATCTACCAATCCTATCGACGCCGAATTGGTGGGATTGAGCTTTGCCGTAGAAGAAAAAAAGGCATTTTATGTGCCCATTCCTTCCAATCGTCAAGAAGCACAAAAGATTGTTAATATATTCAAACCCATATACGAAAATCCCGATATCCTTAAAGTGGGACAAAATTTGAAGTACGATCTCGAAGTACTACACAATTATGGCGTTACGCTTAAAGGCAAAATGTTCGACACCATGTTGGCACATTACGTTATCCAACCCGAACTGCGTCATAACATGGATTATATGGCCGAAACGCTTCTCAACTACCGCACAATTCACATAGACGAACTGATAGGGCCTCGCGGAAAGAACCAGAAAAGCATGCGCGAGCTCGATCCGAAAGAGGTATATGAGTATGCTGCCGAAGACGCTGACATTACCTTGCAACTCAAGAACGTGCTCGAAACGAAGCTAAAGGAAATGGAATGCGAAGATTTATTTTGGAACATCGAGATGCCTTTAATGCCTGTATTGGCCGAAATCGAAATGAACGGCGTAGTTATCGATACCGACTCACTGCGCGAAACATCGGCTATTCTCACGAAAAGAATGCAAGACTACGAGCACGAAATATACCAGCTTGCCGGCGAAGAGTTCAACATTTCATCGCCAAAACAGGTCGGCGACATTCTTTTCGGTAAGATGAAGATCGTCGAGAAGCCCAAGAAAACCAAGACAGGCCAGTTTGTTACAAGTGAAGAAGTGCTGCAACAACTCGAAAACAAATCACCCATAGTGGCCAAAATCCTTGAATATAGGGGGCTTAAAAAGCTGCTTGGCACGTATGTTGATGCCCTCCCGAAGCTCATTAACCCACGTACAGGCCACATACACACCTCGTTCAATCAGGCTATAACGGCCACCGGTCGCCTTTCTTCGTCCGATCCGAACCTTCAGAATATCCCTGTAAGGGGCGAAGACGGCAAAGAAATACGCAAATGCTTTATTCCCGAACCCGGCTGTTTGTTCTTCTCGGCCGACTATTCTCAGATAGAACTACGCGTGATGGCACATCTCAGCAGCGACAAAAATATGATCGAAGCCTTCATGCACGGCTATGACATCCACGCAGCCACGGCAGCTAAAATCTATAAGAAGCCCATCGAAGAAGTGACGCGCGATGAAAGAAACAAAGCAAAGCGTGCCAACTTCGGCATTATCTACGGCATCACGACCTACGGATTGGCACAGAGATTAGACATAGACAACCGTGAAGCCAAGGAATTAATAGAAGGATACTTCGAAACTTTCCCGCAAGTATACGAATACATGGAAAGGGCTAAGGCCGATGCACGTGCCAAAGGATACGCCGAAACGCTCTTCCACCGCCGTCGTTACCTACCCGATATCAACTCACACAATGCCACTGTGCGCGGTTATGCGGAGCGCAATGCCATCAATGCACCCATTCAAGGCAGTGCAGCCGATATTATCAAGGTGGCGATGATACGCATTTCCGACCGCTTCAAGCGTGAAAATATCCACTCGAAGCTCATCCTTCAGGTGCACGACGAACTCAACTTCTCGGTCTATCCTGATGAAAAAGAAAAGGTAGAGCGCATCGTTCTCGAAGAAATGCAGAACGCCTATCCCCTACGGGTGCCTCTCGTCGCCGACGCAGGATGGGGCAGCAACTGGCTCGAAGCGCATTGATAAGAACAGCTTTTAGGCCGAAGTTAAAGGCAAGATAATTCTAACTATACCAGTAGATTATGCTGCTATAACCCCTATTCTGCCATTTTCAAAAAATTATACCGGCAAGTTCTTTACGCAAATATGCACTTTTATTACCGATAGATCGGCTATTTATGCTCCTTAGATAATAGGCCTAAGGGGTATAAACACCGCATCTATCAACCTCATGCAGGGCATCAAACAATGCCATACGCAGCAAAAAGCAACCTGTTTGTTTTGATTTATCTCTTAAAAGCACTACCTTTGCAGCAGATAGGCGGCAGCTCGGCAATTTCAAACAAAGTTGATTACGACCGATTTGCACCATCTTTACAACAGATACAAAATTGTTTTTTAAGACATGTCATTAAAATGTGGTATCGTTGGACTGCCGAACGTGGGCAAGTCAACACTATTCAATTGCCTGTCGAGTGCCAAGGCACAGGCGGCAAACTTCCCTTTTTGCACGATAGAACCTAATATCGGTGTGATTACAGTGCCCGATGAACGGCTCAACAAGTTGGCCGAAATCGTGCATCCCGGCCGTATCGTGCCTGCTACCTGCGAGATTGTAGACATCGCGGGCTTAGTAAAAGGAGCGTCGAAAGGCGAAGGTTTGGGAAACAAGTTCCTCGGGAACATCCGCGAAACCGATGCTATTATCCACGTACTTCGCTGTTTCGACGATGAAAACATCGTGCGCGAGGGCGGTACAAGTGTCGATCCGATCGAAGATAAAGAGGTTATAGACACGGAACTTCAGCTGAAAGACCTCGAAACAATAGAGGCCCAACTGAGCAAACAGCAAAAGATAGCAGCGTCGGGCAATAAGGATGCCAAAATCGCCGTAACGGTATTGGAGGCCTACAAAGCAGCACTCGACAAGGGACAGAATGCACGTACCGTAACTTTCGAGAGCAAAGAAGAGCAGAAAGTGGCGCACGATCTGTTCTTATTGACTGCAAAACCAGTGCTTTATGTGTGCAATGTAGACGAGAACAGTGCCAAGAATGGCAACGAATACAGCCGAAAGGTCGAGGCTATGGCTACCGAAGAAGGCGCCGAGGCACTTGTAATTGCAGCAAAGACCGAAGAGGATATCGCCTCTTTAGACAGCTATGAAGACAAGCAGATGTTCCTCGAAGAACTCGGACTTGCCGAGAGTGGCGTAAACAGACTTATCAAAAAGGCCTATTCTTTGTTGAACTTGCAGACTTTCATTACCGCCGGAGAGATGGAAGTAAAGGCATGGACGTATCATAAAGGGTGGAAAGCGCCGCAATGCGCAGGCGTTATACACACCGATTTCGAGAAAGGTTTCATCCGTGCAGAGGTCATCAAATACGAAGATTACCTGCAATATGGCAGCGAAAGCGCCGTGCGCGAGGCCGGTAAACTGGGCATCGAGGGCAAAGAATACGTAGTGCAAGACGGCGATATCATGCACTTCAGGTTCAATGTGTAGCGCCATTAATTTTGGATGAAGGATGAAGGATGAAAGATGAAGGATTAATAGTATGGAACCATTCTACTTCAGAAAGTTAGATGTATACCAGAATTCTAAGAGTCTCTCTAAACTTGTATGCAGGTTACTAAAGAAATATCCCATAGAAGAACGCTTTGCATTATGCGCTCAGTTACGACGTGCAGTCATGTCCATATCTATCAATATTGCTGAAGGATTTGGCAGATTCTCATCCAAGGAGAAAGCTCATTTTATCGAAATTGCATTCGGTTCCTTAACTGAAGTACTCTGCGAAATGGAATTATCATTCGAAGAAGGTTATATATCCCAAGAAGATTTTACAGAAGTTGAGGGCAAATTAATTATTATCTCAAAGCAACTATCTGGTCTGCATGCATCGATCATCCGTAATGGAGACTCAATTCGTAAAACCATATAAATCGTTATTCTGCCAAAATACATATAAACATTCATCTTTCATCATTCATCATTCATCAAATAAAAATATATGGAATATATTTTATCCTTTATCCTTTGGAACCCCGACCTGTATGCATTCAAGATCGGAGGGTTCGGTATTCGGTGGTATTCCCTGTGCTGGATCGTCGGAATAGTGCTTGCCTACTTCCTCGTGAAACACCTTTATAAAGAACAAAAAGTAAAAGACGAGTACTTCGATCCACTCTTCATCTACTGCTTTATCGGCATTCTGGCGGGCGCAAGACTGGGACATTGTCTGTTTTACGAACCCACCTATTTCCTCAGTTCGTGGGACCATATCGTAGAAATGATACTGCCCATCCGCCACATGGCCGACGGCTCGTGGAAATGGATAGGCTATGAAGGGCTGGCATCCCATGGAGGTACGCTCGGATTAATGATAGCTTTGTACCTTTATTACCGCAAAACGCACATGAATTTGTGGCATGTACTCGACGATATCGCCATTGCCACGCCCATCACAGCGTGCTTCATCCGGCTCGGAAACCTAATGAACAGCGAGATTATCGGCAAGGTTACCGATGTTCCGTGGGCGTTCATCTTCGAACGGGTAGACAAAGTACCGCGCCATCCCGGGCAACTTTACGAGGCTATAGCCTATGCCTTGTTCTTCCTGATAGGCTGGTATTTCTACCGAAAGCGGCCCGAAAAGGTCGGCACAGGCTTCTTCTTCGGACTCTGTCTTACGCTGATATTCTCTTTCCGCTTTATCATCGAGTACACTAAAGACGTGCAGGAAAGCTTCGAATCAGGCATGCTGATCAACATGGGGCAACTCCTCAGCATCCCTTTCATCGCCATCGGAATAGCTTGCATGATAGGCGGAAAGTGGATGAACCGCCTCGGCGCCAAAAGATAAGCATTCATATCACGTTCGCATATACACACAAGGGCACACCTGAACAATAAACCTTGCAGGTGTGCCCTTACTGTATAAAAGCGAAAAAGCATAGAAATAAAAATGCTACTCCTTTTACTCATTCCATTCATGTTACGCGCCTGTCACGGTCCGGACCTACTGTAAAGGGCGATAAATATACCCTCTAACCGCGACAGACAACACGCCTATGACCGACAGACAGTACACTTAATACCGATAAACGGCAGGTACAAGCCTCATACTTTTCCGCTACAGGCCGATAACACGCCACACGAAGAAGTACTCCGCAGCACTATTATCATCGCCTTACACGGTAAATAACAAGCTCAACGCCCACGAAAAGGAATACCGGCACGGCGGAAATAGAGCACATCTTCTGTGCTGTTCGCCATACGTTCGAGCGGTATAGCCTCGTTATGATCGTTCAGATACACATAAGGACGAGGCCTGTAAGCCATATCGCCCACAGAGTTATGACTATTGAAATAAGGCGTGCGGATGCCAGCAAGGTCTATCAACGTATGGAAAACAGATAAATTCGTAGCCACGGGTTTGCCCTCGTTAGACCGCAGAATGCCCGACCGCGCGGGCTGAACGGCCATATAGCGGGGCGAGAGCCATACCATAAAAGGCACATGCAGCTCGAAAGCGGAAGGTATGGGCGAGGCATGAAGAAAGAGCCTTCGGCGATCGTCGAAGATATTCTCACCGTGATCAGACGTATAAAGCAATGCCGACATGGCTCGGGTGCCCTTTACACGGCGCACGACTTCGCCCAAGAACCAATCCGTATACCGTATGGTATTATCATAAGCATTGAGCAACGAGGGGCGATTGGATGCCTCTGCTTCGCTTGCGTCGTCGGGACGGTAGTGCGACATCGCCTTCGGATAACGCTTAAGATATTCGAAATGCGATCCGTAAGTATGGAGCACGATGAGTTGTTTGCGCCGTTTTTTCGCCAAAACCTTATCTATCAACGGCAACAGGTCGCCATCGTAAAACTCTTTGCCCTCCGCTGCAGTCTGCCCACTGCGCCCGTTTGGCGTCTCTTTAATGAACTTCCATTCGTCTGCTTCCTCACCAAAAAAGTCGATAAACGAATGGTTCGGCAGCTGATTAGAGAAGAAAACGGTGTGGAAACCGGCCTCTTTAAAGGCCGTAATGAGTCCTTTTTGCTTATATATATTATCGTAATCGACCGCCGATACTGCCGATATCAGCATCGGAACGCTCTTGTGTGTGGTATTCGATTGCGTAAGAGCCTTGCTGAAAACAAACAGTCCTTTCGCGGTAGACAGTCGGGGGGTGGTATTTCGCCGGTACCCATAAAGTTGGAAGTCGGCAGCCCGAGCGGTCTCTCCTATTACCAATACATACACTTCGCGCTCGCTACGTTCGTGCGTGGGATGCGCCTTAAAAGTGAAATTGCGCGAGGTTTCCGCATAATGAGCTGTGGCATAAGTCCGATCAATCGCCAATTTCACGTTATAGAATACGTTGATAGGATACAAATCATTCCTTACTATGAAGCCTCTGTTTACCGAGAAGAACAGACAGACCGCACCGACAGCAAGCCCGAACGCAGAAGCAAAGCGCGCTCTGTGCATAAACCGGCGGTCGAGTTCGAGCCCTTTGCATGCCGAAACAGAGGCCAGTACGAGCAGCGGAACATAAACGAGAATAACGAACACGATACTCGGCAACAGGTTATCCAACAGCTCCATCGCCTCTCCTGCATTGGTAGTAAGAAGGTTTAAGAACATATCGACCGCGATAACCGAATGCCCATAAAGGTATAGCAACACGATCTGAAAGGCCGAAAAGAAGATCAACGGGAACAAAACCCACACTGTACGCCCCGTATTGCGCATGGCCGTAAGTGCCAAAACATACGCCGATACGGGCAATATCACGTTCGTTAGCCGACTTATCAACGGCACCTGCTCGGTAAAAGACAGGCAGATATTAGGAAAACTCAATACGAAAAGCGCCAGCCAAAACACGGTCTGCGGCGCATAGCTCTTGCTGATGATATGTTTAAAATGCCTCATTGATGTTGAATAAGAAACCGGATTGCCCGCTTTTTCCCAGCCCGTAATCCAGTCGGATGTTCATGTTTTTCTTGAATTCCCATCGGTATCCCAGCCCAAAGTTGGGCAACATGTGGCGCCAACGCATAGCTTTAAACTCGGGAAACACGGTTCCTGTGCCTATCCATGCTACAATCCCGTTGCGGTGCCAAATGTGCTGACGCAGTTCGGCTTGTATCTCTAACTTGTTTTTGTCGCGGTATCGTCCGTTATAATAGCCCCGCATAGAGTGCGAACTGCCCAGCATCGCCATATCCGTCCACCCTATATGTCCGGATTGCAAGGTGCCTAAAGCCTGCAAAGCAAGTGTGCAATCGCTCCATAAAGGCTGGTAAGTAGAGGCTTTGAAGTCGGTTGTCCAGAATTTACGCCCCCCGTCCGACGTTCGTACACGCAGCATTTGGCTCAAATAGATGTAGCACCCGTGCTTGGGGGATGTCATTATATCGCGGGTATCGAGCACGAATACCAGCCCCGTACCGACATTTGTCGCCCGTACAGCCTCGTTATTAAGCAGTTCGGGACGCTCTATTTTCCGCGCGTTTACAAAACGAAACGCCAATGCAGGGCCTGCATATAAGCTGTTGGACAAATGAAAAAGGAATTTACCTGTGGCATCTACCTGAAATCGGTTCATGGTACTCTCGTTACGCCCGTTATTTCCATTATCGTAGCCGATGCCCCAGAATTTGCTTGGGAACGAGTAAAACGAGGCATCGTACTCCATTCTATAACGCCTGTGCGGGAAGATATGGACGCCTCCGACGCCTATCATATAGAAACCGGTAGTGGATATATCGCCGTAAAGCGATACGTTCGAGGGAGGCAGAAGCGAATCGCGGGCATCGCTGTAATATAGTCCGGCAGCAATCAAGCCTATCCCTAATTTGGTATCAGTATCGTAATGAGGCCCTCCGATGACGCTGAAATCGAACTTCCCGTGGTCTTTTCCTTTGTTAGACTGCCCGAAGTAATCCAACAGACGCTTTATTATTCCCTGCTTCTTGTCCGTTTTAACGGTATCGGTCTTCGTGCTGTCTGCCTTAAAGCCTGCTTCTGTCTGCGCTTGCAATGCGAGAGAAGAGAATAAAAGGAAAAAAATAAATAGATTTTTCCTCATAACAAAAGTATGTAACTATATGGTTAAAACACCAAACGCACGTTATCTATCCAAAACGTGTTGCCCGGCGAACCGATGAAGGCACCACCGTTACTCGACGAAAACTGCAATACCAAGTGCGTCGGAGTATCATCCTCGGAAGCCCAGCCCGTCTCTTTAACCTGCACACTTTTACCTTTGCTGTTCCTTGCATAGTCGGTCGACCGCAGTCCCATCAGCCGTGCATCGTACTCGGGGTGATTGTGTATGTCGCCATACATAATGCGATAAGTGGCGTTCTCCACCCAGTCTTTGGTGCTGTGAGCATACTCTATCACCATCGTACCTACGCGCTTCGCCGTAATATTCCCCTTGGCGTCTTCGGTACGTTTCTGCAATAGCAGCACCGTAACGGCACAGTCTTTGCCAGAAACAGTAGATACTTTACTGAAACCCGTCTGCTTTATGCGGTTCGGACTACCCGACAACGACACACGGTAGTCGTATCTTAAAGCCTTCGGACGCTTGTTGTACGGTATTCCCCAATTCAAACTCTTCTCCCCGTCCTTAGTTCCGGTGATGGGTTCCTGTATATCTCCGAGGAATATAGAGCCTGCCGCCAAGACACTGATATTCATTAAACCCAACACTTTCACATGCTCTACATGCGTCATCAGCTTGGCACAATAGCCGTTGCCATGCGTATCACGGTAGACAGATTGATTTGTTTTGACCACACCCATTACCTTTGCCATCACATTAGAAGTGGCCCAAGGCGATTTCCCCATATTCTTATAAGGGATATTCCCGTCTATCGTCCGGCTCGGACCTATTTCATACAGCGTCTTGGCATTACCTCCGATGATGCCAGACTCCTTGATATTCCGCACTACCCAGTGGTCCATATTGCCATAAAGAACAGGCTCTACCTTCTCTTGTGCTGCCGTTTTCAAAGAAAACACAGCACTTATGATTACCATAACAAAATACTTCATCCTCGATTATAATTGATGGTTCGGAGCATATATGCCCCCTTTATTATTTTCCTTCTACTATTTTTTTGATGTCGTTTAGTTTATTCAGCGCCTCTACAGGTGTCAGATTATTCACATCCAAGCCCAATATTTCATCGCGAACTTGGCAAAGTATCGGATCATCTAACTGGAAGAAGCTCAATTGCATGCCCTCCCTACTCTGCTCAATTTTCCGTGCAGTGGGCTTACCCACCGTGCCTACCTGACTGTTATCAGCCTCCAATTCCTTCAATACCGTATTGGCACGCTTCACAATGCTTTTGGGCATGCCCGCTATATCGGCCACATGAATACCGAAGGAGTGCTCGCTACCGCCTTTCTCCAGCTTTCTGAGGAAGATAACCTTTCCGTCTATCTCCTTTACAGATACGTTGTAATTCTTTATTCTGGCGAAATTCTTCTCCATTTCGTTCAGTTCATGGTAATGAGTTGCAAAGAGTGTCCGCGCTCGAGCCTTGGGTTGTTCGTGCAAGAACTCCACTATAGCCCAAGCAATTGAAATTCCATCGTAGGTAGACGTACCGCGTCCCAGCTCATCGAACAGCACCAACGAGCGCTGCGACACATTGTTAAGGATGCTGGCCGCCTCGGTCATCTCTACCATAAACGTAGATTCGCCCAGCGAGATGTTATCGCTGGCGCCTACACGAGTAAACACTTTGTCTACTAAACCCACCTTTGCACGCTCCGCAGGCACATAGCTACCCATCTGAGCCAGCAGCACTATCAGCGCCGTCTGGCGCAGCAAAGCCGATTTACCGGCCATGTTCGGTCCGGTAATTATCACGATCTGCTGCTTTTCCGTATCAAGATAAATGTCGTTGGGCACGTATGTTTCGCCCACAGGCAACTGGTTTTCAATCACCGGATGGCGTCCCTGTTTGATATCAAGCACATCGCTGTCGTCGACAACCGGCCTCACATAACGATTTTCTTCTGCCGTTTTGGCGAACGAGAGCAGGCAATCGAGCTGCGCAACCACATTGGCATCCGTCTGTATATATGGTATGTAAGCCTGCATGTCGGCAATCAGCTCGCCGAAGAGACGCTCTTCAAGCGACTGAATTTTCTCGTCTGCGCCGAGTATCTTTTCCTCATATTCCTTCAATTCCTGCGTTATATACCGCTCAGCTTGCGCTAAAGTCTGCTTACGTATCCACTCTGCCGGTACTTTATCCTTGTAAGTGTTGCGTACTTCCAAGTAATAACCGAACACATTATTAAAGCCTACCTTCAACGAAGCGATACCCGTCTGCGCTATCTCGCGCTCTTGTATCTCGAGCAAGAAGTCTTTACCGCTGCGAGAGATATGGCGCAACTCGTCCAGATCGGCGCTATATCCGTCGGCAATCACATCGCCTTTGCTCAACAACTGCGGCGGATCGGGCTGTATTTCCTTAGCTATACGATCGCTAAGCTCCTCGCACAAGTTCAGCTGACTGCCCAGACGTTTCAGACTCTCGTTATCTGTTTCGAGACAAGCCGCCTTGATCGGCACCAATGCCTGCAGTGCATTCTTCAACTGCACCACCTCTCTGGGCGACACTCTCCCTGCGGCCACCCTCGATATAATGCGTTCGAGATCGCCTATGTTATGGAACTTCTCATCGATAAGTTGCCTGAACTGCGGCTCTCGGAAGAAGAAATCCACCACATTCAGACGACGTTCGATGGCTTTCTCATCACGCAACGGAAACACTACCCACCGCCTCAACATGCGCCCTCCCATTGGTGTAGAGGTGCGATCTATCACGCTCAGCAGCGACGAACCTCCCTCCTGCATCGGCTGTATCAACTCGAGAGAGCGGATAGTGAACTTGTCTAAGCGCACATAACGTTCTTCCTCGATGCGCGATAACGAGGTGATATGCCCAATCTGTGTATGCTGTGTAATCTCCAGATACTGCATGATAGCGCCCGAGGCGATAATACCGTTATGCAAATGCTCAACGCCGAAGCCTTTCAGAGACTTGGTTTCGAAATGACGGAGCAACTTCTGACGGGCCGTTTGCTCGGTAAATACCCAGTCTTCAAGTTCGAAAATGCAGTAACGGGTACCGAAGAAACGTTCGAAATCTGCCTTGTGTTCCCTATCGTAAAGCACCTCCTTAGGCGAGAAGTTGCCCAGAAGTTTCTCCACATAGTCATAACTTCCCTCGCCTGTAAGGAACTCCCCCGTGGATATATCGAGGAAAGAAACGCCGCAAGAGCTCTTGCCGAAGTGCACTGCAGCAAGGAAATTATTCTCTTTGTAGTTCAGTACATTATCGGTCATTGCCACGCCCGGCGTTACTAACTCTGTAATACCGCGCTTCACCATCTTATCCATTTCGGTAAGACCTTTCATGCCTTTAATGGCTTCACGCTTCTTCTTAGGATCTTCCAGCTGGTCGCAAATGGCGACACGCATACCGGCTCGTATCAGTTTAGGTAAGTAAGTATCGAGCGCATGATGGGGAAAACCGGCCATCTCCGTACTTCCCGACAGTCCTCCATTGTTGCGTTTAGTGAGCGTTATGCCGAGAACACCTGCGGAACGCACGGCATCTTCGCCATACGTTTCGTAGAAGTCGCCGCAACGAAACAGCAGCAAAGCATCGGGATGTTTTGCCTTCATCGAAAAAAACTGTTTCATCATCGGTGTCTGCCCGTTATCTTTCGCAGCCATAGAGTTTGCTTGTTTATGAATTAGCAAAGGTAACGAAAAATGATAGACCGCCCAAATAATTAATTTATTTTAAGGGCATGTCATAAACGCGCAATACCTTTGTCCGGCGAGACCGACGGATGTGTCTACAACAGGCTGCTTCCCTATCGGCAATAGGGATATGGTCTACGGTCGTTTGGCGGTATTCCTACCGGCAATAAACAGTATATGTAAGGACAGAAACACAAACAGATAGAAACGGCAACAGCCTTCAGGCAGCAAATCAGGTATGCGATATAACATAACAGTCTGCTGCCTGAAGGCTGATTGCAGCGTATCTCCAAATGTGCTATTTAAATAGTCTGCGGCTCATTTTCATGGCCTTATGCGCTGCTTCCTGCGCCAGTCGCGCCGTATGGTCATCGATAGTGTCGGGCTTATACGGATTGCCTACCACGTTTTTGCCCGTAAGAAATTCGCACCATGTGCAGGCTGCAGTATAGCGACCATAGGTAAGTTGCAGATGAAAACCATCGCGATTAAGCACGTCGCCCATCGTTTCACGGGCGTTCTGAATGGCAACTCCCGAAGGTATCACCCGCTTTATGCCTGTCTGTTCGATGGCTTTGTTCACGGCAGAGAGTATCATTCGGTACATTTGTTGCTGGTCGTTACCGTAGTTTTTGAAGCCTCCGTGGCTGGAATCTTTAGCATATGCCCACGTCATGTGGAACACAATCTCTACATTCTTGTTGGTTGCCGTGGCCATAACGTAGCGTTTCAGGTCCGCCAAATGGCCATACGTTTCGGGCAGACCGGAGAAATGACTGGCCTGTTGCAAGCTGATAATATCCCAATCATCGTCCTTTATCGCCCGTTCGAGTGTAACGTGCGGCTGCGTAACCATCTTTCCGTCAACGATCTTCCGGTAACCATAGTCGGCTTTACCCGTCTGCGAATTGTCCCAGTGGCGGTCTATAGAGCAGCCGCCTATATAGGCATTGCCTATTATAAGGCTGTCTCCCTGCGCTAAAGCAAGCTCATAAAGGTATTGTTCTACGGCATCTTCCGAGAAACTATTACCGATTGCGAGTACTCGAATTACCCTTCCTGCCTCGCACACCACG
This sequence comes from Hoylesella oralis ATCC 33269, assembly GCF_000185145.2. Classification (GTDB taxonomy): domain Bacteria; phylum Bacteroidota; class Bacteroidia; order Bacteroidales; family Bacteroidaceae; genus Prevotella; species Prevotella phocaeensis. Next base: position 535,621 of record NZ_GL833119.1, on the reverse strand, counting down.
CTGACAAACAGCATCAGCGCAATAAGTAGTAATGATTTTCGTTTCATATTCTTTTTATTTATATAAGAGTTATCGGGAGTCTGTCTTATAAAATCCCGTTCTCCCTATCTTCTCTTATCAGCTTCAGAAGTCGTTCTACGGCATCTTCTTCGGGGATATTCTTCTCCACACACTGCTGTTTACGGTAAAGAGACACACGCTTCGGGCCTGCTCCCACATAACCGTAATCAGCGTCGGCCATCTCTCCCGGACCGTTGACGATACACCCCATGATACCAATCTTGAGCCCCTTCATCTCTTCAGTAGCCTCTTTAATCTTGGCAATGGTTTCGCGTAAATCGTACAGCGTGCGCCCACAGCCCGGACAACTGATATATTCGGTCTTGGAAGTCCGTAGACGTGCCGCCTGCAGAACGCCGAATGCCGTCTCTTCTACTACACTCTGCGGCAGGTCTCCATTGTTCATAAGCCAGATACCATCGGCAAGTCCGTCGATCATCAGTGCTCCCATATCGGCCGAGGCATCAAGCTGAAAGCAGCTCTTATCGCTATGTCGGTACATTTGAGCGAACACCAACGGGTTACAGATGCCGTGGATCATCATCTCGTGTGCCAAAGCCCGCTGGTCTGCAAGGCGGTTTTGGTGGTTGCTTACGCACACTACAACGATCTCAGGATGCTGCTTTAAGCATGCCAGATACTCTTCCGAGGGCGTTCCGAACTGCAAAACGAGGAATTTCAGATCGGCTTCAACGGCCGTAATAAAGGGCATTGCCGATGACGGGAATATGGGATAAAGATGCAAGGCAGGATGTTCGGCAGCGACAGACGCATGCACGTTGTAGTCTACAATATAGTTCTTCCGCTCGTCAATGTCCTTCGGAAGCTCCGATCCTATATATATATAATCGGATTTCGCACCCTCTTTCGAGGTTATCACCACCGGAACATTGCCGCCGCCTATATTCCTAACAGGCACGGTTCGTCTGCGTTCGGGGCGCAGATAGTCGAAATTGGCGTATCGTTCGGCAGGAACAACGAGATGACCTTGCCGTTTTGTAACGTATTCCACTAAGTGTTGTGCCACCGGTATCTCCATTTCAGGCTCTTCAGAGAGCGATACTCTTACGGTATCTCCTATGCCATCGGCCAACAGAGCGCCTATGCCTACGGCACTCTTGATACGTCCGTCTTCGCCCTCTCCGGCCTCTGTAACGCCGAGATGCAAAGGGTAATGCATGTCTTCCTTATCCATACGGTCTACAAGCAGGCGCACCGAGCGCACCATTATTACCGTATTCGAAGCCTTTACCGATATGACAACGTTGCTGAACCGCTCTTTCTTACAGATACGCAGAAACTCCATGCAGCTTTCCACAATGCCCTCGGGCGTGTCTCCATAGCGGTTACGGATTCTATCCGATAGTGAACCGTGGTTTACACCTATACGGATGGCCGTATGGTTTTGCTTGCAAATATTGATAAACGGTACAAATCGGGCTTCTATCTTATGCAATTCCTGCGCGTATTCCTCATCCGAATACTCTTGTTTGATGAACCTACGGGCGGGATCCACGTAGTTTCCCGGATTAATGCGCACCTTTTCGGCATACAAGGCCGCCACATCGGCAACGTTAGGATTGAAGTGCACGTCGGCCACAAGCGGCGTATCATAACCGCGGGCACGCAGTCCGGCATTGATATTTTTCAGGTTTTCCGCCTCTCTGATGCCCTGCGTAGTCAGTCGAACGAGCTCTCCGCCAGCCTTAATAATACGTTCTGCTTGCGCTATACAGCCCTCCGTGTCGTTCGTATCGGTGGTTGTCATCGACTGAACACGGATGGCATTATCGCCACCCATATCGATTGCTCCTATATGGACTACCGAAGACGGGCGCCGTTGATATTGAAATAAATCGATCATAATATTGTATGTGGGCGCAAGAGCCGCCCTATTCCTTTAGTTCGTCTTATACCGATAAGTCTTGATGGCGGCCAGTTCGGCATTCGCCTTCTCTATCTTGGCTCCTAAACCGGCCTTCCAAGCCGACATTTTTGCTGCGACCGTCTCGTCTGAAAGCGCTATTATCCGGGCTGCGAGTATAGCTGCATTCTGCGCACCGTTTACGCCCACCGTTGCAACAGGTATGCCCGGCGGCATCTGAACAATGCTCAAAAGAGCATCGAGCCCGTCGAGCATGCCCTTTACAGGTACTCCGATCACCGGTAAGGTGGTATTTGCAGCGATAACACCCGGCAATGCAGCAGCCATACCTGCAGCGGCTATAATCACTTTAATGCCGCGGTTGCGGGCGTTCTTGGCAAAACTTTCCACGGCATCCGGCGTGCGATGAGCCGACAGAGCGTTCACCTCGAAGGGTATTTCGTTATCGTCGAGCCATTTACAGGCCTTTTCCATCACCGGCAGATCGCTCGTACTGCCCATGATAATGCTTACTATTGGTTTCATATCGATATGCTTTAATGATGATACATTTATATTCTAACGACCACAGACCTACGCTCTATCGGCCATACACCTACGGTTCAATTGCGACATTCGTATCTAAATAACGATGAAGAAAGCGGTTATCAGCCCGACGAGAAAACCGGTTACCACCTGCGACAGCGTATGTTGTCGCAAGATCATGCGACTTGTACCTACCATACCTCCCAATATAAGAACGATACACAGCCACCATATCGGGTTAAAAGCAAATATTACGGCGAACGCCAGCAATGCTCCAGCCACCCCACCTATGGCAGCCGTGTGCGTTGAAACCTTCCACCACACGTTGATGAAAGCACAGATAATCTGAATAACAAGCGCTGCGACGAGAATACTTCCCATGAAATGCGGAATATGACGGGCATTCATGATGTAATAACAAGTAAAGTAACAAGCGATAGAAATAATGTATGGCACCATTCTACGTTCCTTTGTGCCAAGTTCTATCAATGTCCATCCCTGATATCTGCGGTATATATGTATGAGAAGCGTAGGAAGTAAGATGGTAAAAGCGTAGACCAAAGCCAGTACTTTGAGCTTGTAACCCCAGTCAAGCAGATGGAGATAGCTGAATAGAAACAAGGCTATCAAGCCTACCAACGGCAGGTAAAAAGGCGTAAAGACCATACTCATCACCCTTGCAGCCAATATGATACTCTTTTCTTTCATACGAATATTACAACAACTTTCTACCTATTGCAGCGTTCCTCTACCTGCGCAGCCGTGCCACAGGTATGCCCAACTGCTCACGATACTTGGCTATAGTGCGACGAGCCACGGGGAATCCCTTTGCTTTCATTAATAAAGACAAGGCGTCGTCGCTATATGGTTTTGTCTTATTTTCCTTACCTATAATTTCTTTCAGTACCAACTTGATCTTACGGGTAGACAGTTCTTCGCCGCTATCCGTAGTGTATGAGTCTGTAAAAAAGAAACGTAACGGAAACGTACCCCACTTGGTCTGGGCATACTTTACATTGCTAACGCGCGAAATCGTAGAGATATCGAGCCCTGTCTTATCTGCAATATCCTTCAAGATCATCGGTTTAAGATCGGCCTCATCACCGTCTAAGAAGAATTTACGTTGCCATTCGATGATGGCTTTCATAGTTATATAGAGCGTATGGCGGCGTTGTTTCACGGCTTCGATGAAACCCTGTGCCTTCTCTACCTTCTCTTTGGCATAGAGAAGCGCCTCTTTTGCCTGCCGTGTCATGCCCTCCTTGTTGTTACGATAGGTATCTACCATCTCGCTGAACGACGGCGACACCTTCAGTTCCGGTATATTTCCGCGGTTGAGAGAGAAAGATATAACGCCGTCGTCCGATGTATCTACAATGAAATCGGGAGTAATCTGTTGAATGTTTCTACCCTCTGTCTCGCCCAAAGAGGCCCCGGGTTTCGGGTTCAACTTACGTATCTCGTCCTGCAAGAGGTGCAACCAAGCATCGGTAAGATGCATGCCTATCTGTATTTTATGCCAATGCTTCTTGGTAAATTCATCGAAATAACCGTCGATCAATCGCAACATAGCAGCCTTTACCGGGCTCTCCGCCCGCCGTTCAACCTGTAAGCGAAGACATTCTTGCAGACTTCTTGCACCGATACCCGCAGGATCGAACGCCTGTAGAAGTCGCAATACCTGTTCTATTTCTTCGGTATCGGCATCGATATTGTGATAAACGGCAAGCTCATCGCTAATGCTTTCGAGGTCTTTACGCAGCAATCCGTCGTCGTCGAGCGAACCTATAATGTACTCCATGATATCCTGTTGACGGTCTGTGAGCACCGTTTCGCCCATCTGTTCTTTCAATTTATCGTAGAAAGACACGGTGTCTCCGTAGACTACTTCTTCGTAATCGGCATTATTATCGTTATCCGTATAGCCGTAAGACTCGGGCATTCGGTCGTCTCTTCCTATGTTTTCGAGCGCATTTTCGAGCGCTTCTTCACGATCGTCGTGCTCGTTTTGTTCCTCTTCACTCATCTCCTCGCGCTCCTCTTCGATACTTTCGAAGCCGCTATCTGCCATGGCATCTTCCGACGAAGACGCCTCCAAGGCCGGATTATCGTCGAGTTCAGCATTGACACTTTCCTCAAGTTCCGTCAACGGCATCTCCAACAACCGCACTTGCAGCATCTGTTGTTGCGACAAACGTTGTACCTGCAATTGCTTTTGAACTTGTGTCTGTACGAGCTTCTGGTCCATTCTTACCTAAAATATTCTTTCAGTTGTGCAGCGAGGGCTGCCAGTTTTTCGGGATTACCACTACCATATCGTTGCCATATATCTCTACATGGCGCCAACAGGGGGTGTATTATCAGGTCGTCGCGGTTAAGATAAGGATCGCAAAACCTAAAAACATCCATCGCTTCGGCAACCGTCTGTGGCGCCGTTTTGAGCAACTTAGCCAACTCAACCACTTCGGGTGTTTGGGCTACCATGGTAATAGGAGTAAGACGGAAGTACAGGTCGAGAATCATAATCAGCGAAACCGGCTTTAACGAAGTATCGGTATCGAGCGGCTTGAAGTCGCGTTCGAACGACTCGTTTATAGCTACTCCCTCGTAAAACTTCTTAGGTTGTCCGAACCCGTTCATACGTCTGAGCAGGTCGGCCTCGCGCTGCAGCTTCTTCGGACTTTTGCCGTATGTTTGCCAGAGATGCTCTATTTGAGGCGTATCCAGTTGTCTTAACCGGAACATTTGCCCATACAGAAACTGCGGAGGCAGGTGCAATTCAAGACTCAAGTCCACCATACCGCGCGAATACAGCGGTTTCAATCCCACCGGTTTCTTCAGATAGAGCTGCATGAGCAGCAGCCAATATTCGTCAGACCATAAATGATGTTTCGGCATAGCTGCAATCCGTTTGTTGTTCTTATTATTTCTGTTTCAACCGAACGGTTTCACAAAACCCGTAACATAGTTGCTATTCTGATGCAAAAATAGTATTTTTTCAGCGTGAGACCAAAAGAATAGGCGGTATTTTCATAGGAAATATAACGGGTGCGGCGGGAACATACTTCCGACAAACGGCATATCTACGGCGGTTAGATACACTGTTTGTCGGCAATAGACATACGGTCTGCGGGCCACAGACGGGCATTCTATCCGGAAAAGACTTACCGCACGGCTCCGCAACAGGCACAAAAAAGCCCTGCCATCCGCCACGGAAAGCAAGGCTTGCAGGTTCTGTTAAAAAAGAGATTTTGCCCGTTTGGCAGGATCGTCTATGCTGTTCGGCACTTCTTCTTCGGCCGTTTTCATTTCTTGTTTGGCTGCAACGTGCTTCTCGATACGCTCGGCCGAGACGAGTGTTTGCTTTATGCGAGGCTTCAGAACAGCCAAATCATCGATACGTTTTACTGTTTGTAATCATATAACTTCCCTCGTATCGGACAGTCAGTTGTGACACAAAAATACGGAAATATTTATGGGTAAACTTGATTTTATGGGTAAAAACAACTAATTTTGCCATATCTTACCAATAACACAACATCATGAAACGAACTCTAATTATCGTCTTTTCACTCGCCGTTGCATTCAACTTGCAAGCACAACAGGCACGAAAAGATTTGAAGAACAACAAACGTATGTCGGCTAACAACTACTTTGCGTACCCGGGACCTATACAAACAAAGCTGACACCAGCACCGAAAGGTTACGCTCCATTCTACATCAGTCATTACGGGAGGCACGGTTCAAGATACCTGATCGGTAAAAACGATTACGACAAACCTTGCGAAATCTTGCAACAGGCCGACTCCTTGGGCAAATTGACAGCCTTCGGAAAAGACGTACTTCGGCGACTTATCATGATCAGGGATGAGGCAAAAGAACGCGACGGCGAACTTACATTGCTCGGAGCCCAACAACATAAGGGCATTGCCCGTCGCATGTACGAACGGTTTCCGCAGGTTTTTGCCGGCCCGACCAATATAGATGCCAAGAGTACAGTAGTCATTCGTTGCATCTTATCAATGGAAAATGCCCTGCAAGAACTCCTTCTGTTGAACCCGCAACTACACATCAGCCACGATGCAAGCTATCATGATATGTATTACATGAACCAGACGGATAAGAAACTCGAAGCATCCAAGATGCCCGAAGAGGCCAAAAAGGCATTCAATACATTCTCTAAAAAGCACGAAAACTACCGGCGCGTGATGCACGAACTGTTCAACGACGACGATTACTGGCAACACCAAGTGAACGCAAACGACCTGAATAACAAGCTTTTTAAGCTTTGCAGCAATGTTCAAAGTACCGAATTACGCCATCAGATATCCCTTTACGATCTCTTCAACGATGAAGAGATTTACGATAACTGGCTGAGATCGAACGCTTGGTGGTACATTAATTACGGCCCAAGTCCGCTGAATGGCGGTACTCAACCTTACTCACAGCGCAATTTGTTGCGCAAGATTATCAGCGAAGCCGACAGCTGTATCGCCCTTAAGCACCCGGGAGCAACGCTTCGTTACGGCCATGATACGATGGTAATGCCGCTGACTTGCCTACTCGACCTTAACGGATACGGCAAACAAATCAGGGACTTGGAACTGTTAGACGATGAAAACTGGTGCGATTACCGTATCTTCCCAATGGCTTGCAACCTGCAATTTGTGTTCTATCGCAAGGCATTCGGCGACCGTGATATTATCTTCAAAGTGTTACAGAACGAGAATGAAGCCACCCTACCCATACCTACCGACATGGCTCCCTACTATCACTGGAAAGACTTTAAAGCCTATTTCTTAAAGAAATTAGATAATTATAAGGAGTAAATACCTGTCTTGAAACGACGCTATCAGACGGTTATACCGACCATAAAAATATGGTATAACCGTCTTATTTATAACACCTATCACCTTTACTCGGTACATTTTCAGAAAATATTCCCTATTTTTTGTAACACAATTTGTAGCTTTGCGTCTGTATAAATGTAAGCGCTTCTCAAAATAAGTATCAACATTTAAACACCCAAAGCAATGAAAAAGTTAATTTTCGCGCTATTCCTATTATGCGTAGCACATACATCTTTCGCACAAAAAGCCCACGATATCTTCGAACAGTTCAAAGATAAACCCAAGGTAGAGTATGTACATATCCCCAGAATAATGCTGAATATGGCCCGTAAGTTTATGAAGAACGATGAAGACAAGGATGCCATAAGAATTATAAAACATATAGATTCCATCAGAGTTCTCGACTTGGAAGAGTGTTCGGCAGACGTTAAAACAGAGTTTTACAATGAAACCAAGAACTTCAGCGCCAAAGGATACGACGAACTGATAAGCACTGTAGAAGACGGAGACAAAACGTTTATCCTCACTAAAGGTAAGGGAGATACCATTACGGAACTGCTGATATTGGAGACAGGCAAGGATGATTGCGAGCTTGTACAGATAAAAGGAAAGATTACGCAGGCCGAAATAGAACAGATAGTCAAGGAACATCAAAAAGACAAATAATAATGAAAAAAGTATTATTCACACTCGCCATGGTGCTTATGGGCACCATGGCCCATGCACAGAGCATCGACAAATTCATCTCGCAGTTCGAAGGCAACAACGACGCACAGGTAGTCCGCATGGACAAGAATATGATTAAAAAGGAATTGGGCAATGATAGCAACGATGAAGAAGACCGTAAATTGGCCGAAAAGGCAGACTCCATGAACGTGCTTGTCATCAGCTCTAACAAAGATAAAACGGCCGAACTGTTCGACAACACCTTGCCCGATCTCGAAAAAGAGGGCTATGAAAAGATGATTAACGTTAACCAAGACGCCTCGAAGGTAAAGATTTTATCGAAAACAAACGAAACGTCTATCAAAGAAATCATTATCATAGTAAGCGACAACAAGCAACGTGTGTTCGTGCAAATCTTCGGAGATATAAAGCCCGAAGAGGTAGAAAAGATGGTTCAGATAAACTAAAAAGGATGGATGCATCGGTATTCAAACAGACGTTTCTGCCCCACAGCAGGCGCATGTATGCCGCTGCTTGGCGGCTCACAGCCGATGCCCAAGCCGCCGAAGACTTGGTTCAAGAGGCTTTCCTTAAGCTATGGATGAAGCGCGACTCGCTGAACAAGGTAACGAATACCGAGGCTTTTTGCGTGACGATCGTCAGGAACATATTCTTCGACCGGTACAGGAAGAATGGCAACAAGTTCGTGGAACGCCCGCCGGAAGAACTGAACATCGCTGCCGACAGCAACATCTCGGAACGATTGGAGCAACGCGAAGACGCCGCAAAAATTATGAATATCATCGCCCGTCTGCCCGAACAGCAACGACTCATCATCACCCTGAGAGACATAGAAGACCGCAGTTACGACGAAATAGCTGCCCAGACAGGCCTACAGGCAGTAAACATCAGAGTGTTGTTGAGCCGTGCAAGGAAACAAATAAGAGAACAATTCAACAAACAAACGGAATATGAACGTAAACGAGATTAAAACCCTGATCGGCAAATATTACGAAGGAACGACTACCGAAAGCGAGGAACACCAACTAAAGGCGTTCTTCGCAAGCGAAGAAGTGCCCGCAGAATTGCTCGACGAAAAGGCATTCTTCGATGCGTTCCTTATGCCGGAACCCGCGATACCCGTTCATCTCGAAAAGCATATAGAGCACCAGATAGACGGCTGGAACACGGTGGAAAAAACCGTAAACCGCCGTGCCCGCACCGTTAGCATGCGCTGGATATCGGGCATTGCGGCATCGATAGTGCTCGTAGTTTCCGTGGCTATCTTCGTCAATACCCGTGCCGACCGACGCGAATACGCCATTCAAGAAGATACATACGACAATCCTAAGGATGCTTATGCCGAAACTCAACGGGCATTGAAGCTTTTTTCGTCGAAAATGAACAAAGGGCTCGCCCAAATCAGCAATAACAAACATCAAAACAAAAACAAAGAATGAAACGAATTATATTTATCATATTCATGGCGTTGACCTGCCATCTAAGCTACTCACAAGACGCTCTATTCAAGAAATACGAAGATGTTAAGGGCATTAGCACGGCATTTATCTCCAAGAGTATGCTCGGTTTAATGCCGAAGGTAGAGGCTGGAGACGTGGATATAAGTAGGATTGCTTCCAAATTAGACCGCATTCAAGTGCTCGAATGCGAACGCCCGTCGCTCATACCTGCCATTAAGAAAGAAGCTGTTGCGTACTACAAGAAGTACCGATACGAACAGATTATGCGCATGAACGACGGCAATGAGCACATTACCATCTACCAGAAATCGCTCGGGAAGGGTAAAAATGAGTTCGTATTGCTTAACGAAGAGAGCGACGAACTGCAGATTATCCACCTTTCGGGCAGCGTTTCGTTAAACGATATCAAGGCATTGAGCAAGTAAATAAGATAGCTGTATCAGGTATTCAACCGCCCTAATTAACAAATAAAAATTCCCCGTATTTAGCTTACATCCGTAATCTAACTGCCACAGGCCGTACACCTATTAGCGATAGACGTACCGTTTGATAAACACACATGGTGCATCTATCGCATACGTTTCTTTACATTCGTTTTCATGAAAGTTATCTCCGTGAGCGATAAACAGTTAATATTTGTTGAATAGATAAATATTTTCCATTGGAAATTTGTTTCGTATTCTACAAATATATACCTTTGCAATGTTTTCCAAAGGAAAATAATATTCACAGTATAACAATAGAAAAGAAGAATATGAAAGCAATTCAACTTACGAAAGAAGAGTTCATCAACAAGGTTTTCGATTACGAACACAATGCAAACAAATGGCAGTTTAAAGGCCAACATCCGGCAATCATCGACTTTTATGCCACATGGTGCGGCCCGTGCAAGGCCACAGCACCCGTACTGGAAGAGATTGCCAACGACTACGACGGTAAGATAGACGTGTATAAAGTAGACGTAGACCAGCAACAAGAACTGGCAAGCGTGTTCAACATACGCACGGTGCCATCGCTCCTGTTCATTCCTTTAGAGGGCGAGCCCAGCATGGCTACCGGTGCCATGAACTACGGAAACTTCAAGGATGCCATAGAAAATGTGCTGCATATAAAGTAAAATACCGACAAAGCATGAAGCACATAATAATAGGAGGTGTGGCAGGCGGCGCCACTGCAGCGGCAAGAATACGGCGGTTGGACGAGCATGCAGAGGTCGTACTCATCGAGAAAGGCAAATACATATCTTACGCCAACTGCGGATTACCGTACTACATAGGCGGCACGATAGCCGAACGCGATAAGCTTTTCGTGCAGACTCCGGAGGGTTTCGGCAGGCGTTTTAATATCGATGTAAGGGTAGAAAACGAGGCTACATCTATAGATATCGCCTCAAAGACGGTGAAGATACGGCGCACAGATGGTACCGAATACACCGAAAGCTACGATAAACTGTTGCTTTCGACGGGGGCTGTACCTGTGAAACCGCCGCTTCCCGGCATCGACGAAAAGGGAATCTTTACGCTCAGAAACGTAGAAGACACCGATCGTATCAAGGCTTTTATGGCGCAAGAGAGTACGAACAGCGCCGTTATAGTGGGCGGAGGTTTCATCGGTTTGGAGATGGCAGAGAACCTACACCGTGCAGGTATCGATGTAAGTATCGTAGAAATGGCCGACCAAGTAATGGCACCTGTCGACTTCAGCATAGCCTCTTATGTGCATCGCGAACTGATGGATAAAGGCATAAAACTATACCTCGGCAAAGGTGTAGAGCGTTTCTGTCGGCAGAATGGGCGGCTTAGCGTACACCTGAACAATGGCGAAAGCATCGATACCGATCTCGTATTGTTGTCGATAGGCGTACGCCCGTCTACCCAACTTGCCGCAGAAGCAGGCATCGGAATAGGGGAGTGCGGTATCTGCGTGAACAGTTATCTGGAAACATCGGCAAAAGATGTCTATGCTGTAGGCGATGCCATCGAGTTCAATCACCCCCTTACAGGCAAGCCATGGCTTAACTATCTTGCCGGTCCGGCCAACAGACAAGGCAGGATTGCGGCCGATAATATGGTGAAAGGCAATACATCCGAATACGAAGGAGCCATAGGAACAGCCATCGCAAAAGTATTCGATGTGACCGTAGGAACGACGGGATTGCCGGCCAAGAAGTTACGACAAATGGGAATAGACTACAAAAGTTCCACCACTGTATCGTCTTCTCACGCGGGCTATTATCCGGGTGCGTTCCAGCTGACCACCAAACTTACCTTCGATCCTTCGAGCGGGAAGCTGCTCGGGGCCCAATGTGTAGGCCACGATGGTGTAGATAAACGCATAGATCAACTGGCACTTATCATCAAACAGGGAGGCACTGTGTACGACCTGACCAAGATTGAACAAGCCTATGCACCACCGTTTTCGTCGGCTAAGGATGCCATTGCCATAGCGGGATATGTAGCAAGCAACATCATAAATCATACCATGCCGGTAATCTATTGGCGCGAAATAAAAAACATGAACCGTGCCGACGTGTCGCTTATAGATGTGCGCACACACGGAGAATTTGTCCTTGGAACCATTGAAGGAGCCGTGAATATTCCGCTCGATGACCTGCGGGAACGCATGAACGAGATACCTAAAAACAAGCTGGTAGTGCTATTTTGTGCAGTAGGACTGCGCGGCTATCTGGCACAACGCATTCTTTTAGGCCACGGATACGGACATGTAGTGAACTTATCGGGCGGATATAAGACTTATTCGCTCGCCACCCAACAGATCAGCAACGATACTGAAATGCCGACAGACGGCGATATGCCTGTTATGGAACCTATAAAAACAATGAATAAAATAAAAATAGATGCCTGCGGACTGCAATGTCCGGGGCCGATAATGAAACTGAAAGAGACGGTGGACCGTACCGGAGAAGGCCAACTGATAGAGATAACAGCCACGGATGCAGGCTTTCCTCGCGATGCTAAAGCATGGTGCAACAGCACGGGCAACCGCTTTCTATCGCATACGGCCGATAAAGGTTATCATACCGTAGTTATAGAAAAACGGTCGTGCAATGCCCCGACAGCAATGGCAGGCGGCAACAACAAAACACTTATTATGTTCAGCGACGACCTCGACCGTGCCATAGCAACGTTCGTACTGGCCAACGGTGCCGCCGCTACAGGTAAGAAAGTATCGATATTCTTTACCTTTTGGGGACTGAATGTTATTAAGAGAAAGCATAAAACAAAAGTAAAGAAAGACCTGTTCAGCAGGATGTTTGCATGGATGTTGCCATCGGATTCTACCCGTCTGAAGCTCTCGCAAATGAGCATGATGGGCATTGGAGACAAAATGATACGCTATATTATGCGTCGTAAAAATATCGATTCGCTGGAAGAATTGCGCCAAAAAGCGATGCTAAACGGTGTGGAATTCATTGCTTGTCAGATGACCATGGACATGATGGGGATAAGGAAAGAAGAATTGTTAGACGGTATCAGCATCGGCGGAGTGGCCACTTATATGGAACGTGCCGAACGGGCAAATGTAAATCTCTTTATATAAAGCGGAGGAAAATTATATGGAAAGCAACAAAATATGCAGGCTCCGCGATATATATCGTGCCATTGCAGCACTTGAAAACGAATTCGAAAAGGCTTTCGGATTGAACATTAACGAGGCTATGTTGCTCTGTACGCTCAACGAAAGGGTACGAATGACGTCGGGAGAAATAGCGGAAACCTTAGGTCTTTCGTGCTCCAATGCCTCGAAGGTGATAAGTTCGGTAGAAAAAAGAACACTCGTCAGGCGCCGATTAGGTAAGGAAGACAAGCGACAGATGTACTTTTCGCTGACGGAAAAGGGTAATAACATGCTCGGTAAAATTAAATGCGACAGCATCGAATTGCCCGAATTATTGCAGAAAATTATAGAAAATTAGGAAGAAAGAGACCGCAAATCCCGTTACTTCACCATGGAAGTAATGGGATTACGGAGACCTTTCATGCTTACAAGAAAGGCTTTTGCCGAGCCAAAACGTAGGAACATATCAAGACGTACGGGGATATGATTATCGTCATCCGTTACGTAGAAGTCTACTATTCGCTTGTACTTTTCGTCTTCTTTCTCCAAATACGACAGTTGGAGGCAACGATATTTCACGCCATTGTCTGCCTTTATCGTTGTTTTACCGTTGAACTTGAGCTGAGCAGGTACTGTTTCATGCCCGCCGGCTATCATGAAATCCACTTGATAACCTTTCTTCCAATTGGCCGGATCGAACGATCTGGCACGAAGAAAGATATTGAGCATGTCGAACACACAATTCTCATAAGTATGGTTTTCCCATAGATTTTCGGCAGAACTCGTAAGCTGATGCTGCTTAATATGGCATTTACCGTTGGGATAGGAATAAAAAACTTCGTCTACATAATAACGCTTTCCCTCGCGTGCACCCTTACGGTAATAGAGTGGCGACATGCTTGTAGACGTGTAACACAGCAGGGTATCGCGCAATACAAACATATTATCAACCCTCTGACTGCCACGGGTAACGAGCGAAGACCGGTAGGCCGGCTGCCCGTTGTAGCTGCTCTGTACGGTATACATAGACGCCGTACCGGCCTTTATCCATACAAATTTCCAGTTAAAATACAGGTTATAAGAAAGAAATTCGCCCGACTTGAAAGCCGTATTCCTAAAGGTGCATTGGGCTCCGGCCGATGTGTAAGAAGCCAACACCAGCATGACAACCATGATAAACTTATAATGTCTCATCTTCGTTTTGTTGTTAAATCATTACCGGATACTATAAAGAAATCCGACAACTACATCAAACTCGGCAAATATTTTATACCGAGATCTTTGGCACGTTGTATGTTTCGGCTTTTTATCTTCTTGTCCTTGTCCGGTTTCTGCTTAGTTATTTTACCGGGTTTCTGCCTGTTAAGCGGGGTAGAAGTAGGGTTCCACGACAATGTAATGTCCTGCTTGGCGCGACATTCTATAGGTTCGGTATAATAATAGGTATCCTCCGGCTGAAGCATCTTGGCATAATCGCCCGTATCCCAACGCCCGTTATTGTTGCTATCTACATACAATCGCATGTAATAAGTCTTAGGATCGACGTAATAGAACTCCGCTATACCGTTGTCGGTATGTACTTCTTTTACCGTTTTATCTTGCTCATTTAAGAGCTGAACGACCAAATGTTTGCCTTGCATGCCCGATATATTCATCATAATGGAAGCATATTCGTCGGTCGGTTTCACGCTGAAACCCTGTTTGATCTTCCTTGAAACGCGGCCATACATATCTACAAACGCCGCACTGTCAATCTCCAAACTGTATTCTATGCCCGGTCTCCATTCGCCAAGTAGTTCGTATTTACGCTTATTTTCATGCGGGAAATTGCCTAAGAAGGCTGCTGAAGTATCGTTACGTTCCACAAATCGGAAACGCGAAACGTACCAAAGCGTATCGTGTTTGGCATAGAGATGTATCTTAGACGTATCGGCTACGGCCAACGGAGTAGGGAAGTCGAACGGTATATTACGGTCGGGATCGAGCGTAGACGATAGTTGTATCTTCGGTCTAAGTTCATCCGGCGGCATTACAGTCTCATACTTGTCGCCACGTTTCTTAGCTCTATCTTGCTTTTTCTGCCATTCTTCGCGTGCTTTTTCTCTTTCTTTCATGCGTTTTGCATAGGTCTGTTTAGACAAGAACAGCAATGTATCGGTTTGATTTATAAGAACTCCCGTCGAATCATCCGTCATACGATACTGCACTTCGGCCAGTAAAGAATCCTTATTCACAAGGGCTGTATCGCGCAGCCAATAGGTAATGGAGTCGTTGAGGGCATTGCTTTCAACGAGAAAAGCATTCTTTTCATCGAAATTAAGGCCCCTAATAATGGGTAATCTATCATCCCCATAGCTGAAATACAGTGAAAAATGGTCGGCTTCATTGCGTTCCGACTTCAGGAAATAGCGATCGGTAAGTTTCTCGGTAAAGGCACGCATCACGATATCATCGGGTATGAAACGGGTATAGCCTATGCGTTCGATATTCTTGATATGCAGAGAGTCTGTCCACAGAGTATCCTGACGCACGTCCGAAATGAACGACGGAACGATTATATCTTGCGAGAATGCCAGCTTTTCACTCTTCTGATTAAAGAAATAGTTGCCGTCGGCATCCTGCAAAGCATATATATGATACTTGCCCGGAGCTACGCCCTTGATGACGAAGTGCCCACGACTATCGGTCTTAGATACACGTAACATGGGCTTTTTACAGAAAGCTGAGTCTGATAGATCGTTATAGAGACCTACCAAAATGCCCTTGATAGGCTCCAAATTCTCGGCTTCCAACACCGTTCCCGACACTTCCAACGTGTCGATTTCGGCACCTGTAGAGAAAGTATATGTATAATTTCCGAGCGGATTTTGCTCGTTATTGTCGGATATGGCATTACTGAAATCGATGGTATATGTAGTGTTTGGCTTCAATGAATCCTTAAGTTCTATGGCTATACGCTTACCCTGTGCCTTGATTTCGGGCGCTTCGAGCTGCGGAGGCGATATCACTACGTTCTCCGTAGGGTTGTCTATCTTGATGAATTCGCTGAAATTAATGTAAATCTTACGGCCGGTCACGCCTGTTGCTTTATCGGAAGGTGAGGCTCCGACAACACGCGGAGGCGTCTCATCATACCAACCTCCGTCGGGATTTCCCATGCGTGCACAAGAATAGAGCAACAATAAAAAGACAGAAGGCAGCAGCAACAGAAAGGCAGAATGGTGAATAGAACGGCAGAAAATACGGCGAACGGCACCCACGCCGCCGGCTTTCTCGACCGACAAACGCATCATATGCCTGAGATTTACGATATTTCTATTCATGCTTCTTGTTTTTTACATACGCTCTTTCCTGCCTATCATAAGCGAGCATTTATTGCGAGAAGCTCTTCTATGTTCTTACGACTGTTAGAGAGTCTCGGTATTTTATGCTGTCCGCCCAGTTTGCCTTTCTCCTTTAACCATTCGTTGAAAAGCCCTTGTTTGGCCTTTACAACCTCGAGATGCTGCAATGTAACGTTGTGAAACCGCTTGGCTTCGTAGTCGCTGTTTACCTCCTGCAGGCGGTTGTCGAGCAGGGTAGCAAATTCATCCAGCCGTTCCGGTTCATGCAAAAACTCTATCAGCCACTGATGACGGCACTTGGCATCGCTGTTCATATATACAGGTGCAGCCGTATATTCAGATACCTCGGCACCCGTTTTGGCACATGCATAGGCAATACCTTGTTCGGCATTGTCCATTATCAATTCCTCTCCGAAGGCATTGATGAAGTATTTAGTGCGACCAGTTATAATGAATTTGTACGGATTTTTGCGAACGAAGCGCACTGTATCGCCGATCAGATAGCGCCACAGACCGCACGAAGTTGTGATAAGCATGGCGTAATTCGTACCTGTTTCTACTCCCCAGAGGGGCACAACGGTAGGATTGTCGCTGCCCAACTCGTCCATTGGGATAAATTCATAGAACACATCATAGTCGAGCATGAGCAACATAGACTTGTCGTTCGGATCGTCTTGTATGCCGAAAAAGCCCTCGCTGGCGTTATAGGTCTCCATATAACTCATCTTAGGCGATGCGATGAGCTTTTCGTACTGGCCCCGATAAGGGGTAAAGGCAATGCCTCCATGGAAGAAAACCTCAAGGTTCGGCCACACTTCTTCCAAGTGCTGTTTGCCGCTGAGCTCCATTACACGTACTAAAACCGATAGCATCCACGAGGGTACACCCGACAGGTTGGTTACGTTCTTGTGCATGGTTTCGCGCGCAATACGGTCGCGTTTCACCTCAAAGTCTGATAACAATGCGGTTTGTTTGCACGGTACACGTGCGATATTTGCCAATGGATTGATGTTTTCTATAAGGATTGCCGATAAATCTCCTACCAAACTGCCCGGCAAGTTGTAGTTCGGAGCATGGCTACCCCCAAGGATCAGGCTTTTTCCATCGAACAAACGACTGTGGGGATGGTTACGTAAATAAAGCGCAACCACATCTTTTCCTCCTTGATAATGAATGCGTTGTAAGCCTTCATGGCTCACAGGAATAAACTTACTCTTATCGTTCGTCGTTCCCGAAGACTTGGCATACCACTTTACGCCGCCCTGACAAAGCACGTTATGTTCGCCATGTCGCATGCGATCGATATCCGTTTTCAGCTCTTCGTAGGTATTTACAGGAACGTTACGAGTAAAGTCTTCGTAGCTTTTAACTCGGTTCAGTAAATGATTTCTGCCGTATTCAGTGTCTTTCTCCCTTTCGATAAGATGCTTTAATACCGATTGTTGTAACGCTTCAGCCTCATTGTTATAACGCTCAAGCATTCGTTGTCGGGGCAGAAAAAGCTTACCTACTATACTCGTTAAACTCATTTACACGCAATTTATCGATTGAATTGCAAATTTACCCTAAACTTTTGTAACAGTGAAACAATTTACTTATTTTAAGTATTAAATTGCCGTAGCTGTGATATACTGCCCACATATTGCCGTTACATGTACCATATAAAGCCGACAGACGATCTATGTAAGCGGCACGGAAAGTATATGTATCTACGGCCGGAAAGGCATAAAAAAGGCCCGACACCATGCCATATTTACGACAGTGCACGGTATCGGGCAAAATAAACTACCAAGCGGTTACTTACCGATGGTACGTATAGAGCGGTACCACATATCCAATACGTAGAACGTACCTGTTCTTTCGTCGTACGCAATGCCCGTAGGACTGCCGAAACGAGCCGTCTCTTTCAGGTCTCCATCTTCCGGTCCCCACGCTTTGTTATCCTTCATAGAAGAAGTAGCCCCACGACCTGCATAGGTTTTAACATATCCATCGGGGGTGAGATACCTAATGCAATAGTTGTCGTAATCACAGAAGTAGAAGTCGTAAACGTCTTCACGTCCCTGCTCCACATACTCTTTGTTTTTCACGAACACGCCCTGATAGGGGTAATTCATTTGTGTCCCGTCGCCTTTGCCATCAGCCCAAGCCTTGATACCTCGTTGCCCTGCAACAAGATAAGGTTCGGAGAACTGTTTCTTATCGGTATCGTAATCCATGCGATAGATACAGTGTTGGTTCAATACAATAACGTATGCGTACTTACCGGAGGGATGAATAGTGATGTTGAAATTCCATCCTGTTTCAGGAAACATGAACCACCTTTCGTAATTCTTGTCTGCCCAATTAGGCTTCCAAGTTCCTCCTGCCGCTACCGTATCGTAGTATTTGTTCATATCCATGCGGAACATAGCACTGCGATTATAGCTGTTGAAGTACAGTTCTCCGCCAATCGGGTGGATTACAGCGGTATTGCACTGCTTATAGGCAGCCAGTATTTCGCGGGCAGAACTGTCTGTAAACGAACCGTCAGCATCTCTTTTAACGATCCAAACGCTCGGACTCTTCAATTGTTTGTCATCCCTATCCGTGGCAACCACCATGTCTCCCTTCAATGTAAAGTCGATGCTACGCAGACGTTTGCCATCGAAACAGCTGCCATGCATTACGGTCTTCACGGTTTTTTCTTTCAGATCGATGAGTTGGATGCCGTAACCGTTGTTATCGAAGTCTTCGTATGCCACGTATAGATGGTCTGGATTTTGCGGATCGAACTTCAAATATCCGGCTTGCCTGAAGCCTGTAGCAGAACCGTCGGCATCACCTGTGCCGAACGTACCGTCTTTCCACCCCTGACTGTCGTTGCTGTTGCGGTGCCCAACCAGTGTACGTACCACCAAAGAACTGATATATGTAAACCTTGCATTTGCAACAACCGATTTCGTTCCCAAGTCCTTGTCGCCCATCGTAACCTGCACGCTATAATGACCAGACTCTGCCTTATAAGGCACTAAACAGCAGATACTGTCGCTCTTGGCATAAACAAGTTTTGCCTTTCTACCGCCGATCGTTACACTTATTTTGGTGGTATCGATACCGAAGTTGCTGCCATAAATTACCATTTCCTGTGCGTATGTTCCTTCTATAGGTTCAAAACAGGTAACCGATACGGGCAATTCGGGGTTATATTTGGTATTGTTTTCCTCGCTGTCTTTATCACTGCAAGCAACGAAGAAACAACACAAAACAGCCATAAAAATGCTATACAGACTGCTTGTTTTCGCTATATAATTCTTTTTCATCGTATGTTGTTTAAGAATAAATTATTGATAAAGCTATGCATCGCAAGCCTATTTTTTCACACGGAGCTTAAAGGTGGTAAGGTTACCCTTATGGTCTGTAGGCCATACACCTTTAGGTTCGATGAATACATCCTTGGAATCGTTCTCTGCTTTCTTACCGAAATAAACGGAACCCGATGGGCCTACAAGCTCTGCTTTGAGAAGTTGAATGGGTTGAGAACGGTGATAATAAACGAAATCGATACGGTCTCGCTCATCATATTCGGGGCAGAAAGAGAGCTGACTGATGGCTGCAGAGGGATTGGCTGCTGGGAATGTGAAACCCGGATAGTTTACCGGATCGGGATATTTCTCTCGATAAGTGTCTACATAACCTGCATTTTTCAGCATCAGGGAGCAGTCCCAATTGGCTACAACACCGTTATGACTGTGTAA
The DNA here is from genome assembly GCF_000185145.2 of Hoylesella oralis ATCC 33269. Taxonomy (GTDB): domain Bacteria; phylum Bacteroidota; class Bacteroidia; order Bacteroidales; family Bacteroidaceae; genus Prevotella; species Prevotella phocaeensis. The sequence goes on along the minus strand of NZ_GL833119.1, from coordinate 515,494 downwards.
ATCTTTAGTGTTTTCCTGCCAATCCAAGTACGAAGGTTCGTTGAAATCGCCACCCATAACGACGACACGACACCTGTCCATCTCGCTTTTAGCATCATCCAAGAAGACCGACAATGCCTCATCTCTTGTGCCGAGTCGGTTGTCTTTCATCACTACAGCACTATCCTTGACCGGTTCGGGCAGCTTTGACCAGTCGGGACCACTATTGTATCCGCGTGGTAGATAGCATGCATAATGCTTATAATCCAAATGGAGAGAATAGAATGTAACCTCCTGTCCGCGGATATCTACGGTTACTTTAATCATATAGTTATCCGTAGGCGTGGGCAGTACTTTATAATTCTTGATTTCGTATTTCGAGAGAATACCGATCACAGTACCGTTGTTAACGCCGTAATAAGTTTTGCCCTTGTCTTTCAACGACCTGCATAGACGAGCGGTAAACTCCTTCTCTCCATCGTGTAGGATATTGAGCAACAAGTCGTTCCTGAGTTCACAAAGCAACACGATATCGGCATCTACCTGATCTATAATGTCTACCAATCCGCTATAGGCATTAGTAACTTGCGATGCACCGAACCATGTATTCAGTTGAAATACCTTAAACTCTTGGTACACTTCTTCGGGTTTTACGGGTTCTTCATCTGCCAAATCGTTCTTGCTGCTGCATGCCATAGAGCAACAACAGAATACAATCAGCAGAATACTATACAGAAAACAGTGTTTCGAAACATAATTCTTTTTCATTGTACGTTGTTTTAAGAAAAATATTAATTAGGTTTATTAGTACAAAAAGAGCAAATCGACAATGGTTTGCAATTTATCTTCTAAACAGACAAAACTTATCCGAAACGTGCGCTGTTTATGTATTACGGTATTAACGGATATTCCGGAAACGATGGTTAATCGGGACGGAGAACAGTCGATAGTCTTTGTGTTAGTATCTCAATTGTTTTACATTACTTTCGCAAAAGTATATTTTTTTTTCGAATAGACCAAAGGTTATTCCCTATTTTTCGAATGAGGTCTTTTGGATAGGATGGCAGAACTGCTGTAACAAAGGTATCTGGAACAGTTGAAAAAATAATCCGCTTAGAACGACAGAACGCCATTCTAAGCGGATTATACAGGTTATTTATTAACGATACACGGCACAGATATCGACCGTATATGCATCATTTATCAGAAAAAGCTGCCGCTTCTGCCGCAGCAATGATTTCCTCACGACTTTTTTCTTTGGCGCTGATATCGCTCAAATCAAATTCGTCTTCATCACTCGGATCAGCAGTCTCAGTCTCCTCATCAATAGCTTCGTTTCTGTCTGTTGCGGCCGATTCCTGCTCTGTAAATACCTCTTCTTTAAACACATTCTCGTGTTTTTCTTCTTCAGAGCTACGTTCATCGGCCGGTAAACGACTGATAATAAAGTCATTCGCTGCATCTGTTTCGGGAACATTTTCCACGGGTTCCTCTTCCATTTTGGTACGATCGGCCTTCGAAGCGAATACTTCGTCGATGAATTGCGGTGCTTTTTTCAGACGTTCTAAGGTAAGTTTAGAGGCCAACTGCTGGCTTTCTTTCTTGCTGTATCCCGTTCCGGAACAGCCGTCTACACCTTCTAAGCACACCATATATTGGAACATCGGACTGCCATTCTTATCTTTTTTCTGGTCGAGCATCTTGAATTCCATCCTTACCCTGTTCTTCTGGCTCCATTCGATGAGCTTACTTTTGAAATTAACTTCCTTATAAGCCACCTTATCTATATTGATCATCTGTGCCAGAATGCGCTTGTTCATGAAACGCATGCATGCATCGTAGCCGCGATCCAAATAGATTGCTCCAACCAGAGCTTCGAAAGCATTTCCTCCCATATAACTGTTATGAGAAGAACTGCGTCCGTTCGAAAGGATAAGCCGGTTAATGCCCATCTCTTGTGCGAGTTTGTTAAGCGTGTCGCGCTGTACGAGTTTCGAACGAGTATTTGTAAGGAAACCCTCGCGTTTACCCGGAAAATGATCGTAAACAATATGTCCTACGATAGCATCAAGGATGGCATCGCCGAGAAATTCGAGTCGTTCGTTATTCACAGGTTTCCCTTTACTGTTCCTACGCATAATGCTTTTATGCATCAGAGCCAGCTTATAATAACTGATGTTGCGCGGATAAAAACCGATAATCCGGTATAAAGACGAATAAAGCTCCTTCTCCTTGCGGAAAGGGAGCCTTATTTTATCAATAATATTAATATTATTCAGCATATTTCTTGAATACTACACAAGCATTATGACCACCAAAACCAAACGTATTGCTTAGAGCTGCACGCACGGTACGTTTCTGTGCTGTGTTGAACGTGAAGTTCAGATTATAATCCAATTCGGGATCTTTATCTTCTTCGGCATGGTTGATAGTCGGGGGCACGATATCGTTCTTTACAGACAATACGCACACCATAGCCTCGACAGCACCTGCAGCACCCAGCAGATGTCCGGTCATCGATTTGGTCGAACTGATATTCAAATCATAAGCATGCTTGCCGAATACCTCTTTTATAGCTTTTGCCTCCGAGATATCACCCACATGTGTAGATGTGCCATGCACATTAATATAGTCGATATCTTCGGGCGAAAGACCTGCATCTTCCAATGCGTTCGTCATCACAAGTTTAGCACCTAAACCCTCCGGATGCGATGCCGTAATGTGATGGGCATCGGCACTCATGCCTTCACCTATCATCTCTGCATAGATTTTAGCACCACGTGCTTTGGCATGTTCAAGCTCTTCAAGGATTAAACAGCCGGCACCTTCACCCATTACAAAGCCGTCACGACTTGCACTGAATGGGCGCGAAGCATGCTCAGGATCATCATTTCGCGTAGAAAGAGCATGCATTGCGTTAAATCCTCCTACGCCGCAACCGCAGATAGCTGCCTCTGCACCGCCGCTAACAATAATGTTTGCTTTTCCTAAACGAATAAGATTGAAAGCATCTGCAAGTGCATTAGTCGACGAAGCGCATGCACTTGTCGTCGTATAATTGGGCCCATGGAAACCGAAGTGAATAGAAATCTGTCCTGAAGCGATATCGGCAATCATCTTAGGAATAAAGAACGGACTGAACTTAGGGCCGTCCTCAATGTGCTGTCCGTAGTAAGTAACCTCTTCTTCAAAGGTTTTTATGCCGCCGATACCTACGCCATAAACAACGCCAATGCGATTTTTATCTTCTTTTTCCAAGTCTATACCGGCATCTTTTACACCCTGTATGGCGCTTATCATGGCCAACTGCGTGTAACGGTCTATCTTGCGAGCCTCTTTACGATCAATATAATCGGCAATATTAAGGCCTTTTACTTCGCACGCAAATGTGGTCTTAAACTTAGAAGCATCGAATTGAGTAATAGGAGCCGCACCGCTTTTCCCTGCCAAAAGGTTCTCCCATGTTTCTTCAGGAGTATTTCCGACAGGAGTAACCGCACCAAGTCCTGTTACTACTACTCTTTTTAATTCCATTATTTGGTTTATGGTTTAATGGTTTATAGTTCATGGCTAATGGATTATGGTCATAATAATAAATCAATAACATGCCTGCATGTCAGGCATACAACCATAAACCATTAGCCATTTAACTATAAACAGAAATTAATTTTTATTTTCTTCGATATAGCTGATAGCATCGCCTACGGTAGCAATTTTCTCAGCTTTATCGTCGGGAATTGATATACCGAATTCTTTTTCGAATTCCATAATAAGCTCTACAGTATCCAAAGAATCTGCACCAAGATCATTAGTGAAGCTTGCTTCAGGCTTAACTTCTGCCTCATCTACACCGAGTTTGTCTACGATAATAGCCTTTACTTTGCTTTCAATTTCTGACATAATACTTTCTTTTTTAAATTGTTTATAAATAATTTCTAATAGAAAATCGGGTGCAAAGGAACAAATTTTTATCCATATTAGCAAATATTTTATTGAAAAAAGCGATTTGTATTGCACAAACACCCCATCATTGTGCATATTTAATCCCAAAATTACGTATCTTATTGGTTACAAACCAGATAAAAATACATGTATTGTCTATCATATTCGGATATCCACCATAATTCGACATGGATATAGCACTTTAAACCGATTATTGTGCATACATATCCGACAGTTCGATATAATTAGCAAAGAAAATATAAAAAATATCTCGCTTAAACAGTTACCTTATTATATATAGGCATATCGTTTAAATCGGTTATTCGGCATATCTATCCGAAACAAAAGCATGTTTTTATTTTGAACTTCCTACAAAAAGACTTATCTTTGTCACATTAATAATAAATCAATATACAAATCATGTCATTTACAGAACAGTGCAATAAGATCTTTAACCAAGCCATCAGAGACTATCACATGAAAGATGATGTAGACACGCCCATCAACAATCCCTACGATAGAGACTCTATAGATAACAGGCTTTACCTAAAATGTTGGATCGATACAGTGCAGTGGCATCTCGAGGATATCATAAGAGATCCGCACATAGATCCCATTGAAGCCTTGCAACTTAAGCGGAGAATAGACCGTTCGAACCAAGACCGAACCGATTTGGTAGAACAAATAGACTCGTATTTCAGGCAGAAATACTCCGACATAAGTGTGATGCAAGATGCACGAATCAATACTGAAAGTCCGGCATGGGCAATAGACAGGCTCTCTATATTGGCACTCAAGATATATCACATGCGCGAACAAGCCGAACGTAACGACGCTTCACAGGAGCATATCCAAAAGTGTAAGGCAAAACTCAATATCTTGTTGGAGCAACAAACAGATCTCAGTACTGCCATAGACCAATTGCTCGAAGACATAGAAACGGGCCGAAAATACATGAAGGTGTATCGACAAATGAAGATGTATAACGATCCGGCCACAAATCCTGTACTCTATAAAAACAAATAAACCACCGCTATACACGTATTCCTTACTGCAACAAGAACCCTTGAATGAAAACAGAACATATCTTAATTATAAGATTTTCTGCTATAGGAGATGTAGCAATGACGGTACCGGTGGTATATTCGTTGGCAACACAATACCCGAACATTCGCATTACAGTGCTGAGTAAACCGTTCGCAAAGGCTTTTTTCGAAGATTTAGCATCCAATGTAAGCTTCATGGAAGCCGATATAAAAAAGGAATACAGTAATATCAAAGGACTTAATGCGCTGTACAGACGGCTCGTAGCTAAGAACTTTACGGCAATAGCCGACTTTCATAGCATTCTTAGATCGCACTATTTGCGCATAAGATTTAACATCGACTGCTACAAGGTGGCCCATATAGACAAGCATCGTGCAGGGAAACGCAGGCTTATCTCTAATAATAATAAGGTGTTAATACAACAGCCGACATCGTTCCAAAACTATGCCGATGTGCTTGCAAAACTGGGTTATCCGGTGAATTTAGACTTCACATCGCTCTTTATCGATAAGTATGGCCGCACTACAGTGCAATTACCCGAAGCTATAGGTACTAAAAATTCCTTACAGCAGTGGATAGGAATAGCTCCGTTTGCAGCACACAAGGGTAAAATATATCCTACGGAATCGATGGAAAAGGTAATTCAAATTGTTGTAAACAGGCATCCTTCGTGCAGAATATTTCTTTTTGGCGGCGGTGAAAAGGAAAAAAAAGCATTCGATAAGTGGACTGCAAGATATCCGGAATGTACCAATGCATCGGCTATATCAAACGGATTGCACGACGAACTCGTTATAATGAAATATCTCGATGTAATGGTTTCCATGGATAGTGCCAACATGCACCTTGCCTCGTTAGTAGCTGTACCGGTAGTAAGCGTATGGGGCGCCACACATCCTTTTGCCGGCTTCATGGGATGGCACCAGAGCATAGAAAATGCAGTACAGCTTGATATGTCGTGCAGACCATGTTCCATCTATGGCAACAAACCGTGCATGCGAGGCGATTATGCATGTATGAACAACATTACACCCGAAACAATAGCAAACAAAATAGATAAAATATTACTGAAAAAGTAATAGTATATTATTATTAATTTTAAAACAAAAACAATTATGAAAAAGTATGTATGTGAAACATGTGGATACATTTATGATCCTGAAGTAGGCGATCCGGACGGTGGCATAGCTCCCGGAACAGCATTTGAAGATATTCCCGATGATTGGGTTTGTCCGCTCTGCGGGGTGGGAAAAGACGACTTTTCGCCCGTAGACGAGTAAAACGAAGATTAAATTGTAAAAAGTTAAGGAGTTAAGACAGTAGTATTTCAACTTATACAATTAATATTTTAATGCCTTAACTGCACGGTTTTTCAACAGAATAAAGACGGCATTCTTTTAAACGGAATGCCGTCTTCATTATTTACCGACTGTTTTCAGCAATCATATTTGTATTGTTTATTCGGCTTATATTACATACATATTATTCTTACACTATAGACATAACACAACTATATCATACTCACAGCTTTACTACTTCCGACAAGCCATGTGGATAAAACTGTGTATAAGTGTGTGCATAACCAGTGTATAACGCTGTTCATAACTTCAAACATATCCACTGCTTTTCGTTCCTGTCTGTAAAATTGTGAATATCTACAGCTTATTAACGGCCGTTTCCACAAGTTTTCCATAACTTTTACGCAGAAAAAAATATAAACTTATTAACTTTGCACTATCAAGGGTATAATTGTGGATAACCCGTTTATCTTACTGAAAACCATAAAGAAGATGTAACGTTTGGCTGTTGATAGCAAGAGTTAATAGGTTTAAATCGAAATAAACAAATATTCTAACAGAAAGTTATACACTTTTCCACAGCATATCATACACAACATATTCTTTTTAAAAAGAAAGAAAAAATAAGATATAATAGTAAAGTAATGTTGAAAAGCGAATGGATTGAGAAAGGATATATTGATGAACCGATAGATCGTTCGGTAGATGTAAAAGCAGAAATACGCCGTATGTGCGAAGAAAAACATGCCATTGTTCTTGCACATTACTATACAAAAGGCGAAATACAAGATATTGCCGACTTTATCGGAGACTCGTTGGCGCTGGCACAGAAGGCCGCTAAAACCGACGCAAAGATTATCGTTATGTGCGGTGTACACTTCATGGCCGAGACTGATAAGATACTCTGTCCCGACAAGACAGTACTTGTACCCGACTTAAATGCAGGATGTTCGCTTGCTGATTCGTGTTCTGCCGATGATCTTCGTAGGTTTAAAGAGGAACATCCGGACTATCAAGTGGTGAGTTACGTAAACACTACGGCTGCTGTAAAGGCACTTACCGACGTGGTGGTGACCAGTGGAAATGCAAAAAAGATAATAGATACTTTTCCTGAAGATGCCAAACTGATCTTCGGGCCCGACTATAATCTGGGTTCGTATATCAATTCTGTCACAGGCAGGAATATGCTTTTGTGGAACGGCGGCTGCCATGTACATGAGAAATTTTCGGTAGAAGAGATCATTAAACTGCGCCGAGAGCATCCCAAGGCTATAGTTTTAGCACATCCGGAGTGTAAAGGTTCTGTGCTTGTAATGGCCGATGTAGTGGGTTCTACCGCCGTGTTACTGAAATATTGTATAGAAAGTGTAGAGACAGAATTTATTGTTGCTACTGAAGCAGGTATTCTCCACGAGATGCAGCGTAACTGTAAAGACAAGACGTTTCATCCCGTTCCGCCCGAAATAAGTGAAGGTAATGTGGGGTGTTCGTGTAATGAATGCGAATTTATGAAGATGAATTCTTTATCGAAGATATACAACTGTCTTAAATATGAGTGGCCTTCGATAGAGGTATCTGAAGATGTAAGAAAGGAAGCAATTAAGAGTATCGATCGTATGCTTGCATTGAGTTGATGCTGCAAATAATAAATGAAAGATGAATACTGTTATAGATATTTCGTTTCATAGGTTGTCCATTTTTGAAAGAAGATTTATTTTCTTTCTCTATTTGGCTGTAAATGTTTTGTTTGTGATTAAATATTCATTGCGTGTGCTGTCTGTAGAATGGGTATTTTTAGTTGTTTTAGTATATATAATCGGTGTAAGTGGTTTATTTTATCTTATAAATAAACTGAGAAAGGTTCACGATATAGTGTTGTTTTTTACGGTGTCGATTGGTATTGTTCTGTTGATATTTGCCCAATATAGTATTGATCCGTGTTTATTGCAAGTAGATAGATGGTCGGCTATACACAATTTTTTGGATAATCTTTTGCATGGAGAATATCCTTATTCTGCCCGAACGCATTTGGGAGGTTATAGTTCTCCCTTTCCTGTTTGGCAGTTATTTCATTTTCCATTCTACTTTTTGGGCAACGTAGGATTATCTATATTTTTTATATTCGGATTGTTTGTTTATTCTATTTATCGATTGACGGATAATAAATGTACTTTAATGGTAGGATGTCTTATGTTTTTGTCTCCGGCATTTATTTATGAAGTACTGGTTAGAAGTGATCTTATGGCAAATATGATGCTTACACTTTTGGTGATAAATTATTTACTTTCAACACATAAAAGTTTAAATTCTGCTTTTTTTCTTGTTGCTTTTGTCTGTGGTTTACTGCTTAGTACTCGATTGAGTACAGTGGTTCCTATTTTCATATGGCTGTTTGGCGATTACATGCAATTAAGTATGAAAAAGAAAGTATTATTTTTGTTGATGGTATTTGCTGTGTTTTTCTTTACTTTTTTGCCGTTTATGTTATGGAACATACATGATTTGTTCTTCTTTAAATATAATCCGTTTACATTGCAGACACGGCAAAGGAATCTTATTGATTTATTTATTTTTATATTTTTCGCTATTTACTGGGCTCGAACATGGGAACTAAGTTATATACTTCTTATGCGTAACATCGCTTACTGCCTATTATTTATTGTTTTGGTGACATTTTTACATAATATGTGGTTACGAGATAACTTCAATGCATTATTTACCGGAGTTTACGATATTACTTACTTTGATATGTCGTTACCATTTCTTGTTACTGCTGTCTGCTGTGAAAAGGAAAAAAAGGAGTACTCCGTATAGCTGTTGCCGCTACCATTATAATAAAGGGCATGAATGGTATATGATATCTGGCTTCACCATGGCATACCGTTATTATTACTATCGAACCTATCAATACCACGCTTACAGGCATGATAAGTTTTTTGTGTTCTTGTTTTCTGATGAGCAGAATGCAGCCGTAAATGGACGTTATAAGCAGTAAGTAATAATAAATTAGATTGATAAGAGTAAGAACTTGTACCGCCGAATAGTGTGGAAAACTGCGATAGAGCGTAGGCATGCTGATTTCGTTGTACATATATGTTTTCGTATTTTTATCGGGTATGAAAGTACACATGTTCACATTATCAGATACAAAAGTCTTTATAAGTTTATAAGGCATAGAAGCTATGTAGCCTGCGGGATGCTTCAATATGAGATGTATGCTTCGGGAACGCCATACGGAATCGCGCTGTACGCAGTCTAACCGGTCGTTGTTTTCTATGTAAAGCGGATCGGGATATTCGTCGTTGATATTGTTTAACGAGAATAACATCATATCCATCCATCCCGTTTTGGCTTGATAAATGAAACGTCCGGTGCGAATGTATGTGCTGCTGCCTATGAGTAAAATAATGAGTACATAGCTCGAAACAGTTCGGAGAATGTGCTTGTGATCGTAGATAAGCAGTACAATTAGAAATAGAAAGGCCATCGGGCGAAAAGAGTTGGCTATAGCAAGCAAGATGCCTGCGGTTATCGAACAGTTTTTCTGATAGAGATATATGGCGGAAAGTATAAAGAATATGAACGGTAGTTCGCTCAGTGTAGAAGTTGATTCGCCATAGTTAGCCGGATAGCAGATATATATTAGTAAAGCGAGAAGTGCTGTTTTATTGTCGAAAATACGGTATGTAATCTTGTAAACAAGCCATGCCGATGCACCTTTCATGAACGAATAAAGCACCAGAAGGGGAGTGATAGAAGAAAAAAACTTTAACGATAAGGCAACTAAATTTATGGCTGCGATATTCCAAATGAATGGTAATTCATGGATAGTCGCAGCAGCCGGATAAGGTTCACCGTATAAGAGACATTCTTTGGCGAGCAGAATATACCCGTTACTGTCAGGATATGGTGTATATCCGAAGATGATCAGAATGATTAATTGAAGTAGTGTGAAAACGGAAACAAGTGTAAATACAAGTCTATTTTCACTGATATGATAGCCTTTGATGGTCATCTTACAACTGCTATTTTGCACACTGTTCCCTTGTTTCCGTCGGCGGTAGCGGTTTCAACCATATAGACTCCCGATGCTACACGGTTGCCATAACGGTCTTTCCCGTCCCAAACGAAGGTTCCGCCGTTACTTCTTCCTTGCTTTACAAGTACGCCATTCACCGTTACAATCTTTACATCGGCATTCAAAGAAAGCCCTACAACGGTGATAGGTCCGTTGTAATCCGGCCGTACAGGGTTTGGATAAGCATACACGTTATCCTTTGTCATTTCATCGGAAGGAGCTGTTGCGTCGCTTATATATGAGCAAAGTCCCTTGTCGGTGCCGAAGAAAACCTCACCGGTTGCATGGTCTATCGCAATATCTTCTATATTATTCGAGAGTAATCGGCTATTTGTAGCAAGGAAATGATGTACTTGTGTCATGTTATCTTCGCTGATTAAGTAGGCTCCATTGCCGTTTGTGCCGAACCATTTGCGCCCTGCACCGTCTACGGCAATGCAGGTTATGTCTACTCCCGATAGCAGATAATCGGCAAAGTTGGTACCATCATTGCGCGGAATTTTTACTTGTGTGAATATAGCACCGGCTCCCTTATAGATTTGAGAGGGCTCTAACATAAGCGGACCTATATCGGTTCCTATCCATATATTGCCGTTAATGTCTTCGGTAACGCATCTTACACGTTCTAAAGACAGTGTGGTTCCGTCTTGATTAACGAACGATTTAAAGGAACTGAGCGTGTCTTTATCGGTCTGAAAAAAATAAAGCGATGGTGTTACCCAGTGGTTATTGACGAACCAGAGCAGTCCTCTACTGTCGAAAAACAGATTTTGAAGTCCGGCAAGACTTTGTCCTGAATTATTTACTAATGCTACATTCTGATGTGATGTCCACTTTCCATCTTTCGGATTGTATTCCATCAGTGAGTTTGAAGGAGCCATGCTGTTAAGTAACCACAAGTTTCCGTTTTTGTCAAACTTTACGGTTTCAACGACTACATAATCTTTATTGTCACCTAATGCCGACTGCAGAGGACTGTTGTCTATGTTGTAGTGTTTGATTAGAGTGCCGTTCTGAAACTCATAGAGGCCCGTTTTACCGCCCATAAACACATGGTTTATGTCGGATGGATCTATATCCAACGAAATGTTGTCTTCGTACCTGTGTCCGACGATTTGTGCAAGATTGTCTTGATAAATCACCCAATTCCTGTCTTTAAGTACTTGTATACAACCGTTTCTTAGGTTTTCTCCTCCTTTTCCATATCCTCCGCTGCACGAATAAAGCATACCATTGGCGAACTTAAGAAAGCCGAAATAGTTGTACAGAGGGCCTTCGGGTTTCACGCCGGAAGATTGTATATTAATTTGATTGTTACCATCTATTGTAAACGACTGAAGTTTATTTTCGGCATTCTTCTGCCAAAAACATTGGGCGGAAGGATCGTAGGCGATGGCTGTAAACTTGGTATTAATGGTTTTAAAGTCGGTAATACTGTTGACGATTGCCGTACTTTCGCCGCCGAAACAAATGATTTTTCCGTTCGAGAATATTGCTTTTCGATTAAAAATAGATAGAAGTTCTGTTGTCGAACCATTGTTTTCATCAAGACGATATGCCGCTACGTTATTGATGCATATTAGTTTTCCGCCTATGTTGAATATTGCATCGAAACCGTTACCGTTTATTCTATTCCAGTTGTTTTTATCGAGCAGGTTCTTTGTTACATTACCTTTCATGGTACCTGTAGGCGTTACGAGATACATATAGCCGTTGGATACGACCATATTGTTTACTTTATAGCCTAAATTGTAGGTATCGCTGATTTCGGCATTTTTTACGTTTATTTTCAGTATGCCGAACGAAGTGGTAAGGTAGGCGTAATTGCCGTCGACGAAAATACTGTTTACTGTTTTGTCTTCCGTCATCGACTTGTTGTAATAATCCGGTATATTGGTTACGTTTCCTTTGTCGTCTAACAAATCGATATTATAGTTTTTATAAAGAATAAGCAGGCGTTTGGCAGCCTTACAGTAAGCTATACGGGCAATAGAGCAGTCGTTTAGCACCGTTGTTTTGTCGTAAGTCTGCAAACTGTTGTCGTTTTTATTATACGAGTAAAGATCTTCCGATGCCAGTACATATACGAGATTTCCGGCAGGTTCTATCTCTGTAATGTCGCTATAGGCGGGATATGCGTTCCACGTGTTTATGGCTTTTGCTTTGCAAGCTGTTGCAATAATCGCCATTGCAAGCAGAAGTGTGATCTTTTTCATATGTGTAAGTTGTTACTTTTCAGATATTCCGAAAGTTTTAATACGGCACGCGAACGGTGCGATATCTTATTTTTAACATCCATACCCAGTTCTGCAAATGACTTTTCATAACCTTCCGGAATAAATAATGGATCGTATCCGAAGCCCTCGTTGCCATGCTTTTCTCGGGCTATGTGTCCCTTTATTTCGCCTTCGAAGAATAAAACTCTACTGCCGTTTGCAGCCTGTTCGTCTTTTATTATTAACGCAATAACGGTACGAAATCGTGCCCTTCGATTGTTATTTTCTCCTAATTCGTGCAGCAGTTTGGCCATATTGGCCTCGCTGTTGTGGTCGGTACCTTCGGCATACCGTGCGCTATGCACGCCCGGATCGCCGTTCAAGGCGTCTACTTCTAAACCTGTATCGTCGGCAAAACAGCTTACACCGTAGTTATCGAATACATATTGTGCTTTTAAAAGGGCATTCTCGTCGAGTGTGTTGCCGGTTTCGGGTATATCGGCAGTGCATCCTATGTCTTTCAGCGACATGATTTCGAACCCATGACCGAGTATTTCGCGTATCTCGTCGAGCTTGTTTTTATTGTTTGTAGCGAATACTATTTTCATTTGTTTTTAAGGATAAAGCATGAAAGGATTTAAATCAAAGATAAACGATCAGAGGATAGAAAGTTGTCGGTTATGGTTTCTTATCGGCTTTCTCCTTCTTATCTTGCTTGGGTAACTTTACTTTCATTTCATCGAAACCTTCTCCATAAACGCCGATAACAGAACTCTGACTGACAAAAGCATTGGGATCTATCATCTTTATGAGGCGGAAAATGTTCACACTCTCATACTTTTTGGCGAGAATACAGAGTACTTTTACCTCTTGTCCGGTGTACCATCCGTGGCCGTCGAGTATCGTTACACCGTGATCCATCTCGGTACCTATCGCATCTGCAATCTCCTGATATTTGCGCGAGAATATCATGAATTGTACCGATTCTCGGCGCCTGTTCATGATATAATCGAGTACAAAATTCTCGATAACCATAGTGCATAAGCCGAATACAACTTTATGGCAGCGCTCTATATAGGTACCGAATTGCGGGAAAAAGAAACATGTACCGATGATAAATAGGTCTACAAAGATCAATACTTGTCCCAAAGAGAGGTTATGATACTTGTTTACACAGGCGGCAATGATATCGGTTCCGCCTGTTGAACCGTTGTGAAGAAACACGATGGCAAGCGTTGTTCCGGTGAAACAGCAACCGATTATAAGCGACATGAAGTCTTGCCCTTCGCCCAATATCTTTACCGGATGGCCTAAATCATCAAAGGGCATGAGGTATTGGGCTATCTTCAGCAGGAAATAGAGCATGAAGATGGCATAGATAGTCTTCATCATGAACTTGAATCCAAGTATCTTTAATGCCATTACGAGCAGGCTTACGTTGATGATGATGTAAGAGTTTTCTATCTTAAAACCTGTGGCATAATAGATGATGGCCGACATTCCGGTAACACCGCCCGTAACGATTTGGTAGGGTAGGAGGAACACGGTAAAGGCAAAGGCATACAATGCGAGTCCGAAAGTAATCCAGACATAGTCTCTTATTTCATTCCAAATAGGTTGTTTCTCCATGATTTCGTTCGATGGTTTTATAAGTGGTATTATCTTTTCGGCAATCATCTGTCTGTTACAAACAAGATGATTGTCGGCAGAATAATTATTATTTAAGAACGATATTAACGATCTTTTTCGGTACTATAATGACTTTTACGACCGTTTTTCCTTCTATGTATTTCAGGCTTTTCTCATCGGTAAGCACGGCTTTCTGTATATCTTCATTGCTTGCATCGATGGGGAAAGTCTTCTGATAGCGTGCTTTACCGTTGAAAGAAACGGTGAGTTGCATTTCGTTTTCTACAAGATATTGCTCGTCCCATGCCGGCCATTCGGCATCGCATACGCTGGTTGAAGTATTTCCGAGTATTTCCCAGAGCTCTTCGGCAATGTGTGGAGCGAAGGGAGCGATGAGCACTACCAGCTTTTGAAGCAGCTCGCGGGAGTGACAGTTCTGCTGTGCGAGTTCGTTGACGCAGATCATGAACGCCGATACAGCCGTGTTGTAAGAGAAGTTCTCTATATCGCTGCTTACTTTCTTTATCAATTTATGAACGCTCTTCAGTGCATCTTTCGTCGGTACATCGCCATTTACGAGGAATACACCTGTGCGATTGTCGTAGAAAAGGGCCCAAAACTTCTTCAAGAAGCGATGACAACCGTCGATACCATTGGTATCCCACGGCTTACTTTGCTCTATCGGACCGAGGAACATCTCATAAAGACGGAGCGTATCTGCACCATATTTCTCTACAATCATATCGGGATTGACCACGTTGAACATAGACTTAGACATCTTTTCTATCGCCCAACCGCACGTATATTTACCGTCTTGGAGTACGAAACCGGCATTATTGTACTCCGGTCTCCATGCTTTAAAGGCATCAATATCAAGAACATCTCCGTGTACAATGTTCACATCGACGTGGATGGGCGTAGTTTCGTATTTATCCTTTAGTGCAAGCGATACGAATACGGGCGCTGCATTGTGGTCGTCGTTGTTTATTCTGTATACGAAGTTCGACCGGCCTTGTATCATTCCCTGATTGATCAGTTTCTTGAAAGGCTCCTCTTTACACGATACACCATAATCATATAGGAACTTATTCCAGAACCGCGAATAGATCAAGTGGCCCGTTGCATGCTCGGTACCTCCCACATACAAATCTACATTCTGCCAATACTCGTCGATATCTTTGGCTACAAGAGCATCATTATCATGCGGGTCCATGTAGCGTAGATAGTAAGCCGACGAGCCTGCAAAGCCCGGCATGGTGCAGAGTTCTATAGGGAAAACGGTCTTGTTGTCTATGAGCGTTTTCTCTACAACTTTGTTGTTCACCGCGTCCCAAGCCCATTTTTTGGCGTGTCCCAATGGAGGTTCGCCCGTTTCGGTGGGTTCATATTTGTCTATTTCAGGCAATTCGAGCGGCAAACATGCCTCGGGTATCATATATGGCATGCCGTCTTTGTAGTACACGGGGAACGGTTCACCCCAATAACGTTGGCGGGAGAAGATGGCATCGCGCAGTCGATAATTCACTTTTACACGACCTATACCCTTCTCGGCAACATATTTTTTGGTGGCTGCAATGGCCTCTTTCACACTCAATCCGTTGAGAGAAAACTCGGTGTTTTTACCTTCTGCCGGACTGTTACATACTGTTCCTTCCTTGGCATCGTAGCTTTCTTCGCTCACATCTGCACCTTCTATCAGCGGTACAATGGGAAGATGGAAGTGTTTGGCAAAGGCATAGTCGCGCGAGTCGTGCGCCGGAACGGCCATAATTGCACCGGTTCCGTAGCCTGCGAGTACGTATTCGCTTATCCAGATAGGTATTCTGTCGCCCGTAAAGGGATTGATGGCGTAGCTACCCGTAAAGACTCCCGTTACTTTACGGTCTGATATGCGTTCCAATTCGGTACGTTTTTTCACGTAATCCAGATAATCTAAGACTGCTATTTCTTGTTCTGCGGTCGTTACTTGTGCCACATATTCGCTTTCGGGGGCCAAAACCATGAATGTAACGCCGAACATAGTATCGGCACGCGTGGTAAATATCGTAAGAACAGTATCGTTGTCGGCCACTTTGAAGGTAACTTCAGCACCTTCAGATCGCCCTATCCAGTTGCGTTGTGTTTCCTTTAACGAGTCTGTCCAGTCGATATATTCGAGTCCGTCTAACAGTCTTTGTGCGTAAGCCGACACACGCAGGCACCATTGACGCATCTTCTTTTGCACCACAGGATAGCCTCCACGCACGCTAACACCATCTACTACCTCATCATTAGCCAGCACCGTGCCCAGTCCCGGGCACCAGTTAACCATGGTTTCACCAAGGTATGCTATCCGATAATTCATCAACAATTGCTGCTGTTCCACCTCGTTCATGGCTTTCCATGCTTCGGGCGTTACATCTATTTCTTCGGAACAAGCCGCGTGGAGGGCTTTCGTACCTTTGGCGGTTATCTCTTCTATGAGCCTTGCAATGGGCATGGCTTTCTGTTCTGCGGTATCGTAATACGATTCGAACATCTTGCGGAATGCCCATTGAGTCCATTTGTAATATGCCGGATCGCAGGTTTTAACCTCGCGGTCCCAATCGAAACAGAAGCCTATCTTATCCAATTGTTCGCGATAGCGGGCTATATTTTTGGCAGTAGTAACGGCAGGATGTTGCCCTGTTTGTATGGCGTACTGTTCGGCGGGTAGCCCATAAGCATCGTAACCCATCGGGTTCAGCACGTTGAAACCTTTCTGCCGTTTGTAACGGGCATAGATATCAGTAGCGATATAACCCAGCGGATGGCCCACATGAAGGCCTGCTCCAGAGGGGTAGGGAAACATGTTGAGTACGTAGAACTTCTTTTTTGTCTTGTCTTCAACAACCTTGTAGGTCTTGTTTTCTACCCATCTGTGTTGCCATTTCTTCTCGATTTCTCTGAAATTATATTCCATATATCGTGCTGTTTTCTATGTTTCTTCGTGTGTATAAATAAAATATGTAGTTGCAAAGTTAAGAAAAAAGTGGAATATTTTCTTTATTCTGTCTGTAATTTTTGGCAGAAGCAACTACGTTATAGGCTACAAAATATTTTTCCGTGTGATTATTACAGTAACGATAAAGCATACATCTGTAGACGGCAGATGTATGCTTTATCCGTTATAGATAGTATCTGTAAGGCGCATAGACGGGCTATCCGATTATTTCGAGCAACTGATCGAAGTCGTCTACGATGTATTCTGAGCGAGTCGAAATCATATCTTTTCGAGTTCCGTTGCCGTAGGTTACGCCGCACGTATGTACTTCGGCACCTTGTCCCATCTTAATGTCGTAAACGGTATCTCCCACGACTAATGCCTCTTCGGGGGTAAAGTGCAGCTCTTGCAGCGTCTTCAGTACAGGTTCGGGATGAGGCTTTGCATGCGTTACATCGTCTGCTCCCAAGATATAGGTAATGAATTTTTCGATGCCAAAGCGTTCGACGAAGTCTATAAGAGACCATCTGTGGCGGCTCGAAGCGATGGTGAGAACGGTTCCGTGTGCATGGAGTTTCTCTAACGTTTCGTAGACATGGGGGAACAATGTCACCGCTCCGAGGGTATTCTTCTCGCGATATATGCGCTCGTAAGCCTCTGCGCAGCGCCGGTTCATCTTGTCGCTCATCGGGATAAGTGTAGAAAACGTCTTCTCAAGAGGTAATCCGATCATGGCTGCGCACTGCGCTCTTGTACGCTTCTCTAAACCGAGTTCTTCGATTACCCCCTGCATAGTATCTACGATAAGTGTTTGTGTATCGGCAATGGTACCGTCGAAATCGAGTATTGCCAGCCTGATCTTTGTATCTGTTACCATAGGTTTTGTTATTTTAGAAGATGCAAAGGTATGAAAAAAGCGGCGTATCCGAAAATCCTAACTTTTAAGTATTGTGAACATACAGATTATAGATTATCTTTGCACAGAAATTACTTGTCGGTTGTATTTTATGGATTTTCAGAACGGGCGGGTTATCTATAATGTAATTAAATGGTCATGAAACAGCAGAAAATCAGTTATGGCAATTGGGTTCCAAATACTCTCTTGCGCATTCTTTATTCGGTTTCGGGAGTGGTGCTCCTATTGTTTTTTATCTCTATCTTGTGGTTCAAGGTACTCATTTTGTCCGTTGTATTGGGCGTATTGTCGGTGGCGGCATTGGCAATATCTGCCTATATGTACCTTTGTCATTGGCAGTTTTCTTTCGAAGGTGGCGGACTTATGGCCAAGATACATACCTTTTTGGTGGATCATCTCGACTGGGACGGGCACGGACGTCTGCTCGATATCGGCTGTGGAGCTGCTGCCTTGACCGTGAGATGTGCCAAGAAATTCCCCGAAGCCGATATTACCGGCATCGATTACTGGGGCTTCGGATGGGATTATGCCAAAAGTCAATGCGAAAATAATGCAGCACTCGAAGGCGTAGGAGCGCATACGCATTTCCAAAAGGGCGATGCTTCGAAGCTCGACTTTGCCGACGGTACGTTCGATGCAGCCGTGAGCAATTTCGTTTTCCATGAAGTAAAAACGCAGCCAGACAAACGGCTTGTGGTGCGTGAAGCATTGCGTGTGGTCAAGAAGGGTGGCAGTTTTGCTTTCCAAGACCTATTCGGTTGGAAAAGTCTTTATGGGGATATGCAGGAGTTTATCGATGCTCTAAAGGCGGAAGGCATCAGCGAAATCAACTATATAGCGAATGCAGAACGGCAGTGGATGATGCCTAAATTCATGCAGGTACGCGGAATGATGACCGGTGTAGGACTGATTTACGGCAAGAAGTAAGGCCGCCCTGTGAACCTAATCGGCGTATTTAGCTTTCTAAAGCGTATGAAATCGTTGTAAAAGGTGGTATATATACGGTGCTGACAAGATAGGGTAGAGTTAATTCTTCTTTGTGTTTTTTAAAGATAGAATATAGTTCTTTCGACTGTCGAAGGCGTTTTTGGAGAGAAATACAGCAATGGTTTTGAGCTTTACATAGTTATACGACAGGTATATAAGTCCGCCATAAGGATTATTGGTGCCCCAACTGTTCTTGGCAATGAAGTACTTTCGGCCCGTTTTATCGTGCGCTATACCGACGAGTTCCATAGCATGATCGTCGGTAGTCTGTAGGGTTTCGAAAGCTCGTTGCCGTATTTGTTGCGTTACTTGCCTGCTTTTGTTCGGCAAAACAGCGATGCCTCTATCGAACGAAAAGCCCTTTTCGCTGATATCCCCTTCCCAACAAACAGGATGACCTCGGTGCAACGATTGTTCTATCGTGTGCATCAACGAGTCGATGGGTAGGTTCATAAAAGCATCGTTCAGCCGGTTGTCGGGCACTTCGAGCACGAATTTTCGGTAGAAAGGATGGTGCGTAAAGCTCGTAAACGCAAGGTATTCGTTTGGCAGACACACGCTGTGGGCGAATTCCACAGGCGTATATTCGGCACCGAGCATGAATACCGTGCGGGGCAGATATCCCATATTATCGTCTAATATCTTATCTATACGGTCGTTCAAATGCTGTAAACCGCAGCGTATCGCTATGTTTAAATCGGCTTCACGCATCAGTTTTCGGCAGAGCACACGGCAGTTAAGCCCGTTGTTATCCTCGAATGCGTCGAATGCCTCTATGCCATGTTTCTCCAACAAAGCCGGAAGCATGGAACACATGCCCCGCATAACGATGTTGCCCTTTCCTTTCGAGAAGTAATATTTTACCGCTTCGTCGCGGAGCATCATACGAATGACATAAGCAGACGACAGGTTTATCGAGTCGCCCTGCATAATGTGTTCGCTCTCTATAGTGGCAAGCATGGCGTAAACCCAGCAATATTCGCTGTTCCCTTGGTTCTTTATCGGTGTATGTCTGAGCATGACATCGCAGGTAAACGGCATGTCTGCCGGCGGTACACGTACTGTCTGTCGGCAACAGACCAACAGTGTAACGGCGATAAACATGCCGGATAAGAATATAAGAACATTCCTTTTCATTTGACGATAACCGTTTCTTCGGTTTACAATGTGCATACAAAGATACGCAATTATCTGCAAGAACCTTACATGTTTTTATCGAAATCGGGGAAAAAGAGCGGGAGCAATCTCTTGAAAGACTGCTCCCTATAATGTGAGTTTGTTTTTGATTACGATTGTTCAATATGTATCTTATGGGATAGGTTGACAGAAGTAGCCGTAATGGAGATAGTTGTTTTTGATTACAGACATGATGCCCCAAACGTACAAACCATCATTCTTTATGATATCAACCTCTACATCTTCATACTCGTTCTCGGGTTCCGAATAGCCCAACTTTGCACTTATTCTGCCATTAGTTTTCTTGCCTACGGTCAGATCACCGGTAAAATAAACGTAGGCCCAGTAATATTTATAGGATCCCCATCCGTAATCCCAGCCCATTTTATGCTGCCCGTTCTCCATGGTGTTTACCTGTGTTTCGCTCTTAGTTGTGCCATCCCAGCAAAGTCGATACTCTCTATTGTTCATGATTTCCTTCTTTTCTTCTTCGGTATAGGGTATGGTTGTCGTCTCTACAGTTACGTTTACCGTCTTCGAGAGGCCCATCATGTCTGTAACAGTTACAGTTGTAGAGCCTGTAGCCACACCTTGTATTACGATTACCGAATCGTTCTCGATCCTTGAAACCTTGGCAATATTCTCGTTGGCACTTGATGCTGTGTAGCCTCCATTGCCTTTTTTCACGATTACTTTGTCCTTTCCGTCGTCATGACCGAGCTTCATTCCTACAGATACATTTTCTTTATTAAGGGCAAGAACGGTATACATAGACTTAACCGTTAGCCGTTTGTAGTTGCCATCTGCATCGGATATGATAATTCCGGTAAGCCCTTTATCGGAACAGGTAATAGTAACAACGCTTCCGTTTACAGTACCTTGCGCTATTTTAGGGTTCTCGCTGATGACTTTATAGTCGCCTCCACCCGCTGTTATATTAAAGGTTGCCGACTCTCCAACGCTTACCTTCAAGGTATCTGTATCGAAGGTAAGTTTGCTTTTCTCCTTGGCTTCCGGAATCGGATTTACAGGATCGTCGTCGTTGCTGCATCCGGTAAAACCGAATGCAAGCACGAGAGACATAGCTATTGCATATAAATATTTTGTTTTCATTGTTGTTTTCTGTATTTTGTTTTACCAATCTTTCTTATATGTTCCTATGCGAACAACGTCTTCACCATAGAATGCATGGGCAACTCTATTTAGTACATTCATAGGTGTACGGTCGGGTGATAAACCGAAAACCATAGTTCCACCGTATTTATTATTCTTTATGTTTTCATAAACACTTGCGGATGAAGCGTAACCTCGAGCACATTCAATAGAGCCCAATATCATTCCTGTTTTAGGCATATCGGGGTAATTACTGCTCAAGTCGCTGGTACCTCCGTAATCATGTATACCATAATCGACGAAAGTTCCCGATGTCTGTCCATCTACAGAGGGCAGTGAATTCGTACGGCTGTATACATATACTTCTACTAATTTGTCGGGCATTGCTTTCTTTGTTTCATAACAAAGGCGGGAAGCTGCCGCACTTGACGGACTTACAAAGCCCGGATAGCTGCCATAGGAAGAATATTCATCATCGAAAAACACACCGTCTAAATTGTATGCATCGCATACCGATTTAAGTTCGGCGGCAAATGCTTTGGCGCCTTCTTTACTGAGATTTGCCACTCCGGAGCGATCATGATTGCCTAAGATACCAAGAATAACTTTCATACCTTTTTGTTGCAAAGGTGCAAGATATTTCTCCTTGAAGTTGAGGCACTGCGAGATGTTTTCGTTGTTGTAGTTGTATACTTCGCCCGTCTCGGCATTGTAGTTGATATTTCCGGAAAAGAGAATTACCTGATCAAAGAAGTATTTACCGCTTTCTTTTAATGTAAAGCAAAGATTATACAATGGGTTAGCATCGTTAATCTCCATACAACTGATTACTTGCAGGCCGTTTTCTTTGTGGCAATTCGGCATTTTAGTAATGTCTTTTACCAAAAGTACGAATTCTCCTTTGTCTGCGGAAGCTTGTGCACCGCTACCTTTAACGGTCAGAGGAATGGCATATGTGCCATTTTTCTCTAACTGATTGGCAGAAGTGTAAGCCACTTTAACGGCAGAAGATTTCGTTTCACCGGTCTTAACAGTGGCAACTCCGTCGATTGTTACCAACTCTTCGGGCAGCGGTTTGATATTTGTTCCATGGGCAAGATTATACTTATTAAGTGATGTAGCATCGTAAACGATGGTATATTCCTGCGAAGTTTGAGGCGCATTGTTCAGGTTTACGTAAAAATCAGTGGCCCCTTTGTCGGAGAAGATAAGCGAATCGAGATTGCTGGCACCATACTTATCGGTAATAAATGCCAATGTTTTGTCGGCAGACTGATACGAGTTTTCGCTGACCTTCGGTACATCGATGCTGTCTGAACAGGAGGTAATAAGGCTTCCTGTGCAAAGAATAAGCCCTAAAACCTTTATCTTATTTAAATTTATATATTTCATAATTTATCGATTTTCTTAGTTAATTAGTGGCTGGCAACGATACATTTTGCCATTTAAGTGCCGATTTTATGGCCTTTATATCATTCCCATTGCCAGAATAGTCTTTAACGATGAACGAAGATTGATCATCGAATTTCCAGTATGCAACGAGGCCTTGAGAGGTCGGTTCTACCGTATAAATACTGTTGGCAATCTCCTCTTGCGTACGTACAACATCCCATATTCGGGCTTCGGAGATGCATCCGTTAAGGTCGCGACTATCGTCATATGAGCGTCCGATCTCGAAGTTACGGTCTCCACCATTGCCTACAATGTTGATATATGCACGGAAATTGTTATCCGAAGCCATCAACTTTCCGTTGATATACACACAGATAGTTTTTGTACTTTCATCGTATGTCATTGCTACATGCGACCACACCCCCGGCGTGAGCTTTAGATTACTATCGGTAAAGTTGCCTTCCGATGTGGCTATCTGGATTTGATTGTCGGGAATACCGGCATCTCCGATACGCATAAGAAAACTTCCTTCTATACCCATCACTGTAGAAATAAGCTGTCCGAACTCACGCGGAAAGATCAAAGCCTCCATAGTTATCTTGTGCATATTGGCTACACGACTTTCGTTCTTCCACGGATAAATCTCCAAATAGTTATCTTGTATGTCTGCTACAACGTTAATCAGCGCGCCTGCACGGAACACATAATAATACTGTTTGGCAGAGGCGAGAAGGTCGATATCGCTCGTTTGTACCGTTACGGGCAAGACATAAGTCTTACTCCGGTCGAGACTACCGAGCTTAGAGAAATCGATCGAAGCTTCAGTACTCTTCACACTTCCCTTATTGATTGTCATTTTACTTACCTTAACCTTATAACAAGTATCGGGAAGCAGCTCTGCATTGGCATAATAGGCCTTATTGTAAGTGCCGACCATCGGCTTTTCTACCGTTATTTGCGCATTGATCTCGTTCTCTGCGGGGCGCGATGTAGCGATGGTCAAGGTTTTTGTTATGGTGCCTACATTCCCTTTGATAACTGTTTCAGAGGTCATTTCAGCAGCATCGATATATGCTTTGTTTGCGAAATTCTCTTCATTGTTATCTTGACATGCTGCCATGAAAAGGGTAACAAAAGCCAGAGGCAAATATTTTAGTATATTCTTCATATCGCTTTATTTTTTAACGGTTGGATTGATAATAGAAATGGCTTTGCGCACTGTGGGGTAGGTGAAGTTCGCATGATAGTAGTCTGTGTTGACGTTATCGATAGCAAGTCCTGCTATTTGATAGCCTGTATGATCGCTTGCAACCCACTTGGCAGCGCCCAATACTGCAACCACATTGTTCACCCAATAGCCTGTTTTCAGGTCTGTAGCATCGAGAGAAGTCGTAGAAACCATCGGTATGAATTTATCGGTAGGTACACCTTCGACTGCCGCCTTACCCATATTATAGGCGAGTTTGCCCTCTGTTGTGGCGCTCTGGCAAGGAATAATGATGTAAGAAGCCATGGTAAAGACCTCTTGATGCGTAATGTTTTGCGGCTTACCTGCCAGTACTAACGTTTTATTTGTATGGCGCTCTTTCCAGTCTTTGGCTATTCCGATGAATACGTTTTCCTGTTCGAGCATTTTTGTTTTTTCGGCCTCGGTCATATAAATTGTTACCTTGCCTTCGAAAGACATCACCACTCCGTCGTAGTTATACCGGTCGCAAAGGGCGAGTTTTACCTGAACAGAGTCGATTAACCAACTGTTGAAAGCTGTAAAGGCCTTTCCCTGATTGGCCGGGTTCTCATTGAAAGCCTTCAAAGCTTCGTCGTATGTGCTTTTTATAGTTTCGAAACTGATATCGTACATTACCTTTGTTCCCTTTTGCTGTCGTAGGTTTGTGATCTCTTTGTATTCCCTTTCGTTAAGATCTGCCGGATATTTAAGTACAATATAGTCCAGACTATCGGGCACGGAATGTATATTCTGCCCCTGCGATGCAGGCATTTTTGCACTGTTATCGAACCATCCCAACACTACTTTATGCTTGCTGTTCTTGTAAGCCTTTAGCGAAGTAAGGTATTTGGCATACAGTTCCGGGTTTTGTTTATCTATCCCCGGTTCGTTGATGTCTACGGGTTCGATATCCGTATTGCAACTTCCCATAAGTAATATCATGGCAAGGCAAGTCATCGAGTATGCAATATTCTTAATGATATATTTCATAACTGTGTTTTTATCTTATTTTGTTTTTCTGTAATATAATAGCTATCTATCGTGCCCACCATACATCTGTAGCCATGTTATCTGTACCTCCTAAGAGGCTTAGAGCCGCATTGTAATTCTCGTAGTTGTTGGTGCGCTCTTCCTGAGGGTAGGCAAGTCGGCGTGCTCCACGGTTGGAGTTAACGATTCCACCGCTATTGTTAACAACGACAGGCATAAATTTCGGATACCCTGTGCGACGGTATTCAGACCAAGATTCTTGCCCTAATGGGAAGTTAGCCAGCCATTTTTGCGTGATAATACGCTCTAAATTGGTACTCATAGAAGCAGCATCATCCCAAGCAATCGTGATGGTCGACGGCTGTCCGTTATAGGAATTGGTGCCCATAGGATCGGTGTATTGTGCCGGTGTTGCCGTGGTATTGGCTATATAGGTGTCGGCACCAGACACGCCCCATTGTTCGAACGAAAGGCGTATGCCCTGCTCATAGAAGTGCTTGGCAGTCTTGCCCATGTTCCATCCGCGCAATGCCCCTTCGGCACAGAGGAACGAAACTTCGGCGGCATTCATCCAAAGTATCTTCGTATCAGTATTTACATTGTAGTTAGAATAGGCATGTGCAGTGGCTCCGTCGGGTATCTGAATACCGTTGCGTATGCCGAAATACCCATTAGTGATACCGCTTCTTGTAAAGGTAGATTTTGTGAATATCGCATCTCTTCGCGGATCGTTGTAACCGTTCATATAAGTAGTGATATCTGCACTGATACGGGAGTCGCCCCCGTTGTACTCATACATAATCACCCTAAACGGATTGGTGCTCGAAAGTGTAAGTGCTGCATTATCTGCATTGGAAGTCATTACACCGATTTCATGCTTCACAGCTTCTTCTGCCATTTGTTGTGCCTTGGCGGGTGCAACCTTCGAGATGCGCATGGCCAAGCGTAGTTTCAATGAGTTTGCGAACTTGATCCAATGCTCCACATTGCCGTTATATACCTTGTCGGCTTTGGCACTGAAGTCTGCTGTACGATTGGAAGTCAATGCAGTAATGGCATTGTTAAGTTGTTCGAACATTAGGTTATAGACATCTTCCTGCGAGTCGTAAGGAGCCGTTATCTCCCCGTTAAGACCGACTTTAGAATAAGGTATAGGTCCGTAAGCGTCTGTTACGCGATGCATGCCTGCCACTTTAATGATTTTGGCCACGGCACGAGGAACAGCTTCATTCGTTACTTTATCTACCTCGTTGCTGTAAATGAACATTTTAGGAATGATATCTTTGAACAATACACGGCTCCATCCGTTCTCCGGACTGTACTGTGCGAAGTTCTTACCCGAGAAACCTGAATTAGAATCAGCTATGTATCCGCCGTACGAACCGCCACACAAACATTCGGTAAACTGGTTGGTATTGACATCTGTAGGTATTACCCAGCCCTCAAGGTTCAGCATGGCAGAGCTCAAAGAGTAAGCATCTCGCTGCATTTCTTCTCTGCTTACGGCATATTCGTCTTGGTTATATTGCTCATAACTGTTGGTACAACTCGTAACTCCTAATAGAAGTCCGGCCGATACTGTTGACAATATAATGTTTTTATACTGTTTCATAGATTTCGAATTTAGAATTTAAGTTTGATATTGAAACCAAGATTTCTGGTACTTGGTGTCATAAATCTGTCTATTCCCTGATAGTAGTTACCTGTGGTAGCAGTAGTTTCAGGATCGAAAGGAGCTTTACAATAAATCATCCAAAGGTTACGTCCGATGAGCGAAACCGTGAGGTCTCCTATGCCGAAAAATAAGTTCTTTTTGAACGTATAGCCAATGGTAGCCTCCTGTAAGCGTATGTTTGTTGCACTATATGTGTAGAATTGCGGAATACCGTCGCTTGCTCCAATTGTAGAATACCATACTTCCGGGTTCACATAATTGTCGCCTCCGTTGATAGAAACATATCCTAAATCGCGAGCTTTTGCAGTAGCTTCCGATACTCCATAGTTGTCAAGATGGGCTTGTGTTGCCGAGTAAGCAATACCACCGAAGCGTGCCGATAGTAGGAAACCAAAGTTCAAACCCTTCCATGCAAAATCGTTACGTAGCGCCATATTACACTTTGGGAATACTGAACCTAACTTAATGTCTTTTACATTCGTATTCTTATATACTTTTCCTTGGCTGTCGCGCATTATATCTACCAATGAATAAAGGTCGCCCAGTGAACCTCCTTCTTTTAAAATGAAGTGGGCTGAGCCCAATCCCCCTACATCAAGACGGTCTTTATTGATAATTGCGCCCGTTTCCGGGTGTACATAATTGCGTACCAATTCATTGATTTTATTCTTGTTGGCACTGAACGTATAGTTGGAAGACCATGAGAAGTCGCCCCATGTATTGTTGTAACCGAGTGCCAATTCAATACCTTTGTTGCTTACGTTACCCGTTTGTATGTATATAGCACTATAACCTGAAGATACTGAAATATCGGGGTTGAAGGTTTGATTATACGTCTTTGTAGAATATAGAGTAACATCTAAGTTGAAATGTTTGAACAGACGTGTCTGCAAACCAACCTCCCAAGAGTCCGTGCGTTCGGGTTTTAAAGTATACATAGGATAGAGAGTCTGCGAACTCCATTGCTTTAGATTGCTGTTCCATGGGTATTTCGGGTTGGCAATATTGCGCGGAAATGAAAGACCTACCGATGCAAAAGAGCCGCGTACCTTTAGGTAATTGATCGCTTTAGGTAATTTGAAAGTTTCCGAGATAATCCATGAAGCACCCACCGAAGGATAGAAAAATGAAGATTTATCCGAGTGAGGACCGGCCAACATAGAAGGCCAATCGTTGCGAGCTGTTAGCGTTAGATAGTATTGACTTGCCCAACCTAACTCCAAACTCCCAAAAAGAGACTTCGTTTGTTCATGGTATCCTGACTGTCCGGGCTTCAAACGTGCTGCATCGATCTGTGTCGTAGTAAAGACATTTGGAATTAAATCTTCGCGTATAGGCCCCGAATCTCCCAATGAGTTCGACTTAAGATCAGAGAGAGAAGCGCCTATATTGGCATTCAGAGAGAGGCGTTCATCGAAGAAATTTTTATGAACTGTTGCCAATACGTCACCGTAAGTTTGCTTGTCATTGGTTTTGCTTATGCCGTAATAGCCGTTCAGTGAGCCGTCTGTCAGGGTTGTATTGGTTGTTCCATAATACTTCTGTTCGTAAGTATTGTTGGCATTATCGATACGAATACGTGCTGCCACGTTTAACCAATCCGTTACTTTATAGCTTAATCCGGCATTCATCATGTAGCGGTATTTCTTATTTGTACGTTGGTTACGATAATTGATCCAGTAAGGATTTTGCCCTACAAGTTCGCTGATCAAGTCGTTCCAATTCTGTACATATATACGACGTTGCGTGTTCCAACGTTCGAACATCGCCATGTCATTATAGTCATTACCGCGTGGATATAGGTAAGCTGTCACCAAAGGATTGGCATATACGCCCTGATTGGTCATATTGCGATCGTTCTGAATAATATAACTTGCTCCTATATCAAGTGTCATACGATCATTCAACATACTTGTTGTATTGCGTACAGTGAAGTTATATCGGTTGTATTTATTATTGGGAATAATGCCTCCGGAGTTCAGTGCACTTGCAGAAAAGAATGTCTGATTTTTCTCTGTTCCGGTAGAAAGTGTGAAAGATTCTGTAGTCATAATGCCCGTCTTCAGATAGTTTTTAGCCGGATCATATCCCCTGTAGTTGGCTTCGTTTAGTAGTTTTCCCCAACTATATGAGTCTGCTCCTGTATTTCGGAGCATAGAACCTGTGCCGTATCTGTTCTGAAATTCGGGCATACGAAATGCTGTTGAGAATTCTGTTGATTGTGATATCGTGAATACGGTGCGCCCTATACTACCTTTTTTAGTAGTGATAACGATGGCTCCATTGGACGCCTTTTCACCATAGAGTGCCGCTGCCGCTGCACCGGTCAGTACAGACATCGACTCAATATCTTCGGGATTGATATCGGCAATGCCTTCCGAAGTACCGTTAGAACCGAACTCGGAGTCACCTTCACCGCCGGTATTGTACATTGGGACACCATCAATAACATAAAGAACATTACTTGATTGGCCTATTGAACGGGCACCACGCATCACTACTTTGGATGCTCCACCGGCACCAGATGAGGAAGCGTTGATGTTAACACCTGCAACTTTACCGTTTAAAGAGTTGATAAAGTTAGCGTCTTTATTGGTAGAAAGATCGTCGCCTTTTATTTGTTGCACATTGTAACTTAATGCCTTCTGCTCGCGTTTAATACCGAGAGCCGTCACGACAACCTCTGTCAATTCTTTCGAATCTTCACTCATCGATACATCAATATTATTGCTGTTTGCTTTAACCTCTTTCGGAGTGAAACCTACATAAGAGAACTCCAGCACATCGTTGCCATTGGCATTGATTGAATAATTGCCATCGATATCGGTTACTGTAGCATTGTTAGTACCTTTCACTTTTACACTTACGCCGATCAAAGGCTCGCCCGATGCATCTACAACACGGCCTTTAACTTCTTTTTTATGAGTATTATTGCCTTGTTGCACTTTATTTACGTTGTGAGTAATGATGATATGGCGATTCGAGATGTTGTAGTTGAGTCCTGTACCCCGCAACATCTGTGCAAGCAGGTTTTGCAATGAGAGTGAATTGGAACTTACGTTTACGGTTTTATTTAGGTCGATTGTGTTTTGACTATAGTCCACCGACATGTTCGTCTGCTTCTCTATAGCCTGTATCAAGGTATGCATTGTTGCCTTGGTACTTGTCAGTTTGATTGTCTGTGCAGGCACTGTCACAGATACCAACAGTGCAAGGACAACGATTGTTATGCCCCTTTTGCACATGATGGTATTATAAAATGTTGTTAGATATTGTTTCATGAGTAGATTTTAATGATTTACATGATTGCTTAGTGGGGTGTAGGTTAGTAGAATAGATTTTCGATTTCAGATGCGTAGACATCCTTTTTTCAGTGTGATAACTCCTTTCTCTCTTGATAGAGTTTAATGATTTGACCTTGTTTGTAATATCTTAATCCTTTAGATAACTTGGATATAACCTTGAGTACATCATCTATAGTTTCGGTATATTTAAAGTTCATGGTATAACGATGTTCTAAGTCTACGGATGGATCTATACGGAACTTCACATTATATTTGTGCTCCAAATCGGTGAGAATTTCATCAAGTTTCTGTTGATCGAAGAACAAATTGCCGGCTGTCCAACCATTAAATCTTGCTGCATCTACATGGTTTTTTGTTAGTAGTCCGCTCACTTTGTCATAGTCTGCCTGCTCGTTAGGAGCGAGAGTAGTGGCCGATTTAGAGTCATAGACGCTTACCTGTCCTTCCTCAAGGGTAGTAATAATGTGCCTGTTGTTGGGATATGCTTTTACATTGAATTGCGTGCCGTGTACTTGCACTTTCAGTTTTCCTATATTAACAATAAAAGGTTTGTCGGTATCTTTGGCTACATTGAAGTGCGCTTCGCCTTGCAAATATACGTTACGATGGCCGTTTTTACGATTAAATTCCCGTGGGTAAAGAAATGTGGAACCTCCATTAGCGGTTACAATCGTACCGTCTGAAAGCACCAGACTGTCGGTTTTGCCTTCGGGCACATAAAGTTCAACCATCTCGCTTGCTATATAATAATGTGAAGAAGTATAGTGCCAAACCAATGCTCCCGTAAGGAGTGGCAATGCGAGTATGGCAGCATAGCGTAAAATCATGCGTATTGTACGTTTATACCTCAGGCTGTCTTCATAGTCATCACGGTTGCATCGAAACGTAATAAGCGATTTGTTAACCGCCGAATTATCACCTTCCGTCTGTTCCCATATTGTCTTCATAGCGGCGTCTTTTTCCTCCATATTCCGGTCAGATGCAATCCATCGTGCTACTACATTGCGATATCGGATAGGAATGATGCCGTCAATAAAGTCGCGTATAATTCTATATGCAGTTTTGTTATTCATGATCTTTTCCTTTTCATATAATAGAGTAGAAAAAGAAAAGATACACGTAATCACATCTTGTTAAAAAGAATTAAAAGGATAATTGTAGGTAATATTTTGCGTAAATCTGCCAAGGCGAGCGATATATGCGTCTCAACGGTCCGTTTACTGATATCGAGTTTCTTCGCAATATCCGTATTCGAGAGCCCTTCTATGCGGCTCATCTCAAAAATACGGCGCCGTTGTTCCGGCATTTTTTCCATCTCCTGATGAATCATTTTTTCGAGTTCATCGCGATAAAGAATATCTATTGCTGATGCCGACTCATCCTTTATGTGCTCGTCGAAGGCTGTAGTATGGCTATACCTTACCGTATTTTGCAGGTAATGATAGGCAGCATTGCGGGCAATGGCAAACATGTAAGACTTCAAGTTCTCTATCTCTACCAGCGTTTCCCGTTTAATCCAAAGGTTCATGAACAAGTCTTGAGCAATATTCTCTGCCACATCTTCATCGCCACAGAATGCGGTTACGAAACTTTTGATCTTTGGGAAATAGTTTACAAAGACCATGTCGAACGCTTGTTCATCGCCGTTGATAAGTGCCGATATCAAGAGTTTTTCTGTATCAACGTTCAGCATTATCAGAAGAATAATGTATGAATATACTTTGCAAATTTACAAAAAAATACAAATAGAATTTAAGGTTTCCGGAATATTTTTAAATGAATAATCAATTCTTCAGCAAGGAATGGTACAGTTATCTATAGTCTTTTCCAGCCTAAAAATTTTGCATTTATCTTAATTTGCAGTATCTTTGCAACCGTTGAAATGACGGTTATCCGGCTTTGCAAGTTGCATTGAATGCGTGTAGTTACCATTCTTAAAAAATATTATCTGCGGATAATTCCGGCTCGCCGTCGCCTTTATATACTCATTCAAATCAAGTTTTTCCGAGGTTATCCATCATTTACATTGATCGATTTCTTGAAAAATAAACAGTTTTAATGATAGAACAAAACATCAATGAATACGAGATTATGGCGCCTGTAGGCTCACGCGAGAGTCTTTCGGCAGCCATACAAGCCGGTGCAAATTCTGTGTATTTCGGCATCGGACAGCTTAATATGCGTTCTCATTCGGCCAATCATTTCACGATAGACGACCTGCGCGAAATAGCTCTTACGTGCAAGGAGCACGGCATAAAGACATATCTCACTGTGAATACCGTAATCTATGGCGAGGATATTGATACGATGCACCGCATTGTGGAGGCTGCAAAAGAGGCCGAAATTACGGCGGTTATCGCTTCGGATGTGGCGGTAATGACCTATTGTAACAGCATAGGAGTGGAAGTACACCTTAGCACTCAGCTTAATATATCGAATATCGATGCGCTTAAATTTTATGCCCGTTTTGCCGATGTAGTAGTGCTGGCGCGCGAACTCAATATGGATCAGGTGGCTGAAATATACCGACAAATCGTAGAGCAGCACATTGTAGGGCCGAAAGGAGCCCTTATCCGCATTGAAATGTTCTGCCACGGAGCCCTTTGTATGGCCGTTTCGGGCAAGTGTTACCTAAGTCTCGACAATACGGCCCGTTCGGCCAACCGCGGCGAATGCATGCAGCTCTGTCGCCGTTCGTATATCGTAACCGACAAAGAGACGGGTACCGAACTCGAAGTAGACAATAAATACATTATGAGTCCGAAAGACCTGAAAACGGTACGTTTCATCGATAAGATGATGAAAGCAGGCGTGCGGGTGTTCAAGATAGAGGGTAGAGCGCGTGGCCCCGAATATGTTTACACCGTTGTCAGATGCTATCGTGAGGCTATAAGGAGCGTTCTCGAAGGCACGTTTACCGAAGATAAGAAAGATGGATGGGATGAACGATTGGCCAAGGTATTCAACCGAGGCTTTTGGGATGGCTATTATCAGGGGCAGAAGCTGGGCGAATGGAACAAACATTATGGCTCTGTAGCCACCGAAAAGAAGGTGCTTGTAGGCAAAGTAGTGAAGTTCTTTTCTAAATTGAGCGTAGCTGAAATTGCAGTAGAAGCCTCTGAAATAAACTTAGGCGAACATCTTTTAATCACCGGACCTACTACCGGCGTGATGTATCTCGATGCTGAAGAGATACGATACGACCTGCATACCGTAGACAGAGCTCAAAAGGGCTGGCGTATATCGCTGCCCGTGCCTGCAAAGGTAAGGCCTAACGATAAGGTATTCAAACTGGTGAAAACCGCCGCCGCCGGTTCTTAGCGAAAATATTCAGGCACTCTGTCGGGCATAGGCAGTGCATTTATGGCTGGCAGAGTGGCATTATGATTCAGATAAACCAATCACCTATTATGACAATAAACGAACTGCAAGACGAGATAATAGAAGAGTTTTCGGAGTTTACCGACTGGATGGACAAATATCAAATGCTCATCGATTTGGGTAATGAGCTCGATGTATTGAATGAAAAGTATAAAACCGAGTCTAATCTTATTGACGGATGTCAGAGTCGGGTGTGGCTCCAGTGCGATTATATAGACGGTAAACTCGTGTTTACTGCCGATAGTGATGCCCTTATAGTAAAAGGTATCATTGCTTTGCTTATACGGGTAATCAACAATCATACACCACAGGAAATCCTCGATGCCGACCTCTATTTCATCGATAAGATAGGATTGAAAGACCATCTTTCGCCTACTCGCAGCAACGGATTGCTTGCTATGGTGAAACAGGTACGCTTGTATGCGCTGGCATACAAGACGAAAGAAAGCGAACAGGATGTTGAATAAGCTGCTGATATGCGCAAACTGAAGACCATAGAGATGCACCGCCTCACGGTGGAAGAGTTCAAAGAAGCCCCGAAGTTGCCGCTCGTTGTTGTGCTCGATGATGTGCGTTCGCTCCATAATGTAGGCTCTGTGTTCCGCTCCTGCGATGCTTTTCGCGTGGAAGCCGTATACCTTTGCGGCATTACGGCTACGCCTCCCAGTGCCGAAATACATAAAACAGCACTTGGAGGTGAAAACAGTGTAGAGTGGAAATATTTTTCGCAGACCGAAAAAGCAATACGGCAACTAAGACTGGAGGGTTATTTTTGTTATGCCGTAGAGCAAGCCGAAGGCTCCGTTAAGTTACAGACATTACGGTTAAATCGTGCGAAGAAATACGCCGTAGTGTTCGGTAATGAGGTAAAAGGCGTGAAACAAACGGTGATAGATTGCTGCGACAGCTGCCTTGAAATACCCCAATTAGGCACTAAACACTCACTAAATGTATCGGTAACTGCGGGTGTTGTTGTTTGGGAATTTGCCAAACAACTGCTGTTATAACAACTCTTGATCGAAGTATATTTTTCTATTGTTATAACTATTTGGTGCACCTTATTTTATAACATGTATAAAATAAGAGAGATACATGTAGTTTGTATCTACTTTATACGGATGTGTTATTGTACTTAAGTTATATGCTTGATAATTGTCGTTGTGGCAATCTGCTGCGATATATTGAATAAATACGATTATTTTATTGCCGCTTTTATTTCTTTTAGTTTACGAAAGCAGGCTTACGGCAGTACATGCCGTTTTGTTCCGATTGTTTGAGATGCCGCGATACCGGTCGGTAAATGAACTAATGATTTGCCCAATTACGGTAATAATTGGATATCAACAATAGAATAATAGAACGAGGGCAGGCCAATAGTATTGTAAATAGAAACGGAACAATTACAGCGAATAATCTATATAGGTTTCTTTGTTTATTTTCTGAAACAGTATATAATTCAGTCTTAAATTAGAACTCTTCAATCCTAACAGTAAATTTTTGTTTATTTTACAAAGTGATTATATAATAAACAATAAATTATGTTAGTTTTATGAGAACTTTTGGAAACAATACGACTTTTTATATAAAAAAGAATTAATTTTGCACGGCAAATGCTTAAAACGTTAGTTTACATATAAAATGCAGTGATATAACAAACATCATAGAGAGTTATTAAAATTACATTTATTTTTGCGATATGAGAGGAATACGTTTATTCTGTTATCCAATTCTTATAGTGTTAGGATTGGTACAATCGCTTGCACTTATGGCGCAAGGACAAGATTCTAAATTCAAATGGATTGGTAATACTGTTAGTACAGTGATGACAAGTACCGATCACGATGTGAAAACTTTTTATTTGTATAATGTAGGTTCAGGCAAATACTTGAATACAGGTAGTTATTGGGGAACGAGTATTTCTGCTTTCAAAGTGGGGATGCCGCTCGTTATAACTAAGAATGCTAATGGAACTTATAAGATACAAGGTCCTATTAGTACCGAAAGTGGAAAGTACTTAGGTTTCCCTTCTCCCGGTGCAAGCGATGGTGAAAAACAGTTCGATTGGGATCGTATTTATTGTGATCGCGGTGTAAAAACCCCTGATCAAGACCATTGCGATTGGGTTATTACGGATGTTAGTCGTAACGGAAAAACCTATTATACTCTTTATATCGATAATGGCACAAATAGTGTTATTGGGGATAAACGTTATTTAAGCGTTACAACAAATGCTGATACAAAACGTAATGAAATAAATTATCCTACATCTGTAAATACTACAGATGAAAACTGTTTATGGCAGATTGTTACATTAAAAGACCTAAAAGATGCCTTTAAAGAGCAGTTTGCATCTAATGAGACTCCTGCTGATGCTACTTTCTTAATTGCCGATCAGAACTTTGATATCAGCAATGCAGATGTTGTAAAATGGGTACGCACCGGACTTACAAGCAAAGAAAATGTGGGAGCTTATGCCCATGCCTTCTCTCCTGAAGTCTCTTACTCATTCTTTGTCGGTAACAGAGGAATTATGGCCGATAAATACCAAAGGCATTACGGCAAGTATTGGATTGGCTCTATCCGTAACGTAGGACATAACGAGAATGCAAACGGTACGATGACACAGTCGGTTAAGACGCTGAAGAAAGGTTGGTATAGAGTATCATGCGATGGTTTTTATAATGCCGACAACGGTAGCGATATCTCTGCAAGTCTATTTGCAAAAGTGCAAAATAGTAATGATGGAAAGTCGAATGTATCTACCACATTGAATTATTTATATGGTGAAATAAGCTATTCTGTTGACGATCTTACTAAAACATCGACAAAACACAATGGTTTGGACATTAATGATATTAGTCCTTATATCAAGGCAGCACAATTGTTTGAGAAGAATACTTATAACAATTCTATCTTGGTATATGTTCCTAACGATGGAGATATTCTTGATATCGGCATTAAAGTAGAGAACTCTACAGGTGATTTGGACTGGACGGCTTTCGATAATTTCCAATTACAATATTGTGGTAATAACGATATGATTTTGGATGAAGCACAGACCTCTGTTGACTATATGGAAAAGCAAACTAATCCGAATAATGCTTATACGCTGATACTGAAGCGCACGATGACGCCCGGATTATGGAATTCTATCACGCTTCCCGTGTCGCTTACTGCAGCCCAATTCAAGACAGCTTTCGGCGATCAAGCTAAGCTCTCTAAACTAAAAGGACAAGACGAAAGCATACCATCGCGGATAGATTTCGAAACTGTAAGTCTCACTAACGACGATGATGTGGTAATAGAACCATCGAGACTCTATATTATGAAACCTACAAGAAATGCAAATGTTACAGATGGTTCTTATTCGAAAATTATTGAAACAGGTAATACGATAACTGTACAGGCTCCTTATTACACTATTAACAACGTTACATTAAAAACTGCTCCGACTGCTACATTTAAAGAAAATACCAAGATTTCGACCACTGTTGACCAAAAGTTACAGTTCTGTGGAACGCAAATTAAGCAGACAACAAATATTGTTCCTGCCAATTCATATGTGTTAGGAGCCAAGGATGGGAAATGGTATTTCACACAACATCCGCTTCCTATCAACGGTTTTCGTTGCTGGATAGCGACAAGTTCTGATGCACAAGCAAAGACAATATCATTCTTTATCGATGGAGTAGAAGAGGGTTATACAACAGCAATTGACCAAAATGTTATCAATACATCTGAAATACTTTCGGGTACTGTATACAATATAAACGGACAAGTAGTGCGTCGTAATGCTACTTCAGTTGAAGGATTGCCTAAAGGTATTTACATTATGAATAACAAAAAGTATATCGTAAAATAAAATATATGAATAATTATATAAAAGTGAAGAGATGAAGAAAAAGTATTTTTATTTATCAGTCTTATGCCTACTCGGCTTTTGCTTCCCGAATATGTTAATGGCACAAGGACAGGATGCAAATCATGAATGGATAGGAAATTCCGTATCTACGGTTGCTGATGAAACTGACGAAGACATGGGAACAGTCTATCTATACAACGTAGGGACCGGCGAATATCTCAATACCGGTAGCTATTGGGGTACCGTAGTTGTAGGGTTTAATGTTGGTATGACGGTACATATCCAGAAATCAAGTTCTACTTATTATCGGATGACCGGGCCTTTAGTTACAACAGAAGGAAAGAATATTGCTTTCGGACGCCGTATGGATACACCGGGATATAACGATAAAATCAACTATAACCATGTATATGTAGATAGAGGTGTAGATTGGAAAGATCCCTTTACGAATACTACTCATAAAAATGGTATTTTGGATTGGACATTTAAAGAGACATCTACGGGTAGCAAGACCTACCATATCTCATTCTATAATAGCGAGACGACTGAAGGAATGGGTGGAACCCGTTATCTGACAATGGCAACAACCGGTACGGGAAAAAACTATGATATCGAATATCCTAATACTCCTAATGGTGAATACAGCCAATGGAAAATAATTACGAAAAAAGATTTAAAAGAAGCTTTTAAAGAGACATACGCTTCAGATGAAGATCCTGCTGATGCAACATTCCTTATCTACGATCAAAATTTCGAGCGTGGTAATACGTATATAGATAAATGGGTTACAAGCGAAGGCATCGTTGGTACTCATGATGACAAATTTCTTTTCAATCCTTCTAAGGAAGAAACTTATTATGTAGGCAACGGTTCTATTAGTAGTAATACATATATGGCAACTTACGCAGGTTATACCAATGCCAATGTACGCAATCTCGGTTATCATGACAAAGCAAATGGAACTGTTAAACAAAACGTAACCACATTAAAGGCAGGTTGGTATAGAGTATCTTGCAATGGCTTTTATAAAGCATATAGTAGTGGTATGGTATCAAGATTATTTGCAAAAGTTCAGGGAGCAACAGAAGATCGTTCTAATGTAAGAACAAGATTAGAAACTCTTAAAGATGATATTGAGTATACAGTGGAAGATATGAAGCATATATACACAAAAGATGATGTTTCTATAGAAAGTCCGTACGTTAAAGCAGGTAAACTATTTGCAAAGGGTGGATATGAGAATTCCATTCTTGTGTATGTTCCGCATGATGGAGATATCTTAGAAATCGGTATCAAAATATCGGGTTCTAGGAAAAACCTTGATTGGACTTGCTGGGATAACTTCCAATTGCAGTATTGTGGTAATCGTGATATGGTATTGTCTGAAGACGAGACATCTTTAAATTATATCTCACAGCAGGTTGATTCTCAAGCTGCAAGTACGCTCATATTAAAACGTACTATGAAAGAAGGCCAATGGAGTTCTATCGTATTGCCCGTTTCTCTTAAAGCCAGTCAGGTGAAAACAGCATTCGGAGAAGATGTAAAACTCTCTAAAATGCCCAAACAGTCTACCAGTCTTAAGCAAAGAATAGACTTTACTTCCGTAGATCTGACTGATGATAATACAACTGCACTCGAAGCAAATTCGCTTTACATAATCAGGCCAACCAAGGCTCCTACCGGTAGCGGAACGTACGATAAGCTGCTGAAAGACAATACTACGCACGTAACTGTTACGGGTGATTATTATGTTATCAACAACGTAACATTAACCACCGATCCATCAACAGATTATTCGGATGGCATTGTAAAGGAATCTTCTACATCTTCGACAACCACAGACGGCAAACTGCAGTTCTGCGGATCGCTTATCAATATGCAATCTCCAACAGTTCCGGCCTACTCTTATGTGCTCGGTGCTAATAACGGAAAGTGGCATTACACTCAAAGTAAACTTCCTGTGAAGGGCTTCCGTTGTTGGATTGCCACAGGTTCCGAGGCACAAGCAAAGAGGTTGATATTCTATGTAGATGGTATAGAAGAAGGTAATATAACCGGAATAGACGGCATTACAAACGATTCTACCGCCACAACTCCGGCAACCGTCTACAATATGAACGGACAAGTAGTACGCCGAAATGCTACTTCAGTTGAAGGATTGCCTAAAGGCATTTACATTATGAATAATAAAAAATATATCGTAAAATAAAAGATGAGGAATATTCTGATGAAAAATAAATATATCAAACCCGAAACAAAAGATTTGAGGATCGATCTTGATGAGTTGTTAAAAATACCGGGAGCTTCCCAATTCGATAACGATGGAGATGGGAATACCGACCAAAAACCTCCGATAGAAGGAGATCCTGACGGAGGTATCGGCGCCAAACCAAACGATTTTTGGGACGAGTGGGGCGACTGAAAACAGCGAAATAAAGATATAATAAGTAAAAACAACAAGAGTTCCTGCAAGTGCATTGTGCAATTTGCAGGAACTCTTGTTTTATTTCTCTCCGTAAACAATAAGCGTTATTTGTTTTTCGGTGCGTTAAAATATAGGCATTCTAAGTTTCTTACATTGGCAGTATATGGCTTATATTCTGTATTTATAAGCCATATAGAAAGGCATTTCTCCGTTTTACATCTACTTGCGAATGGCTTTTGGCCTGTCTAAATTCTTTCAATAGGCAAATGCTATCTTTATAAGTTTTAGATAAGCTGACTCCCAATGTAATAAAGCATAACTTTATCAGGGTGCAAATATGAAACGGGAATAGCTTTAAGAAAGAAATAATGTTTGATAGGGATACAGAAAAAGGTAATCTCGTCTTTGCTTAATTTTCTGTTTGCTTAGCTCAAACGGTTTCTAAATCTATATGCGCTACGTTCACCTGTTTGTGCAGGAATATCTGTGCGCTTTCCTTGAATTTTTCGGGGTTTTCGGTAGTAAAATAGCGGCAGGTGCCCTCTTTGGTGCACTTTTTTTCGATGGTTTCATGGCGATGCAGATAATCTTTAAGGCTCTTTGCCACATATTCGCCCTGCGGAACAACGCGTACGCCTTTGCCTACATACTTCGATATTTTTGGCATAAGTAACGGATAATGGGTGCAACCGAGGATGATAGTGTCTATCTGCGGATCAAGAGTCATTAGCTGATGAATGCTTTTCTGTACAAAATAATCGGCCCCGGGACTATCGGCTTCGTTGTTTTCAATAATAGGAACCCACAGCGGGCATGGCACTCCGGTAACCTTGATATCGGGGTATAGTTTCCGTATTTCGAGTTTATAGCTCTCGCTACGTACGGTTCCTTCGGTAGCCAATAGTCCCACATGTCGGCTTTTGGTAAGGGTACCGATGACCTCTGCCGTAGGGCGTATTACCCCCAGCACCCTGCGCTCGGCGTCCCACACCGGCAGGTCTTGCCGCTGTATGGTACGCAATGCTTTTGCCGAAGCCGTATTGCAACCGAGTATTACCAAATGGCAACCCATCTCGAATAGCTTGGCTACTGCCTGTCGGGTAAACTCATATACCACGTCGAAAGACCGCGAACCGTAAGGAGCACGCGCATTATCGCCCAAATACATATAATCATACCGAGGTAGAAGTTGGCGAATGCCGTGGAGTATGGTCAATCCACCATAGCCAGAATCAAAGACTCCGATAGGTCCGGGTACTTGGGAAAGTTTCATTACTTAAATGTTTCCTTAACAAAACCGATAACATCTTCGCCCAACGACAGGTCTACAAACGGCACAGCATTATTGTCTGTATTCAGAATAAAGGCATAACCCCGTTCTTTTCCGATGGTTTGAAGCAATGATGACAGCTTGGTACGCAGCGGAGTATATGCATCTATCTCTGCTTGCTGCAGCAAACGACGCGACTCGTTCTTGAAAGCTACATTCTTTTGTATCATATCTTGCAACTCTGCCTGCCGCTTCTGAAGGATAGAGGGGGCAAAGTCGCGCTGCCCGTCGAGGAACTCTTCGTACTTTCTGTTGAACTCGTCTTCGGAACGTTTGGTTTCTGCATCGTACTTACTTTTAAGGTCCGACAGGTTTTTCTGCGATATTACATACTCCGGCATGGCCTTTATTGCTGCATCGTAGCTGATAAAACCGAACTTAAACCGGCGTTCTTGTGCCTGTACAACAAAAGATATCGACAATAGAACGATAAATAGAAGTAATTTCTTCATAATCTTTTTAAAAACTAATCTTTCGGTCTATTTTTGGGGAAATTAGGGAAAGTCGGTAAATAAGAACTTTCCCGTTAACTTCCGATAGGCTGTGAACTTGCGAAAGTTCAACTCTTTGTATAGATAGAAGGGTGAGAACGCCTGCCGCGTTTTCACCCTTTGGTACCTCCGGCTTGCAGAGGTTTTCTTCGTTATTATTTCATTTTGGCCAGCTCAGCCTTTACCTTAGAAGTAACATCCTCGCTAAGTGTTTCGCTGATATAGGGAATGCCGGATGCCACATCCATAATATAAACATAGCCGCCTGCCTTACCTACTGCCTGAATAGCGTTTACGAGTTTGGTCGTGATAGGCTGCATTTTCTCTTGCTGTGCCTTTTGGATATTCTGTGAATTGTCCTGATAGGTTTGCTGCACCTTTTGATACATGCTCTGTAATGCGGCCTCTGTCTCTTTCTGTTTGGTAGCATTCATCGTACTTTTGGTCTTGTCGTATTCTTCAGACTTACGCTGTAGCTCTTCCTGCATAGCCTTCAAATCGTTTTCGTATTGCTTGGCAGTAGCCTCAAGTTCGCCACGTGCTTTCACAAACTCGGGCATGTCGTTCATTACTTGCTGTGCATTAATGTGTCCGAACTTTTGTGCAAACATCGACATTGGTGCAAAAAGCATCAACATTAAAATAAGCTTTTTCATTTTCTATAATTTATTTATTAATCGATTATTGTGCAAATATATGTATTATGTTTAAAACCGAAGAGAGGAAATCCCTAAATATTCTTACGTAAACCCCTATATTTAGCGTATTTGCAGTTCTTATTTAAAAGGGGAATACAAAGAAAACGCTCTCTTAATTGGCATAGCCTAACTTCTGTAATACTTCGTTGCTGATATCTACTTTGGGCGATCCGAAAACGATGCCCGAATTGGATGCACGGTCTACAACGAGCGAATAGCCTCGTAATTCGGATATTTCTTTAACGGCATTATAGATTTCTTCTTGTATCGGAGATATCAGACTGGTGCGCTTCTTGAATAGTTCACCTTCAGGACCGAAGTATTTTTTCTTCAAATCAGAGGCCTCCTTTTCTTTATTCATGATAGATTCTTGGCGGGTTTTCTTTTGCTCTTCGGAAAGAAATACCACTTCGTTCTGATAATTCTTGTACATAGTAGACGCCTCAGTGTTTAGCGCTTCTACCTCTGCCTGCCATTTTTTGCTTACTTGGTTCAGTTGTTCGTTGGCGCGTTCATAGGCAGGTATGTTTTTAAGAATATACTCCATATCGACCAATGCGAACTTCTGAGCGCTCATGTTTAAAGGTAAAAGGGTAAAAAGGTAAAGGGGTAAACAAAACCTTAATGCCTTTAGAAAATTCTTTTTCTTATTATTTTCCATCATAGTTATTCCTCCATAATTTAAATGTAAGGCAGGAGCAGCAAGCCTTCTTTGTATTTTTTACCTTTTTGCCCCTTAGCCTTTTTGCTTTTAGAATTCTTGTCCGAGAATGAAATGGAACTGACTTCCGCCTTTCTGACCGAATACCTTATCGAAACCGTAAGCCCAGTCGATACCCATAAGACCTACCATCGGCAGGAAAATGCGCACGCCCAAACCGGCGCTGCGCTTCATGTCGAACGGATTAAATCTCTTGGTGTCGTTCCACGCATTACCGGCCTCTGCGAACCCGAGCCCGTAGATAGTGGTATTGCCGAGTAGGAACGGATAGCGCAACTCGAGTGTAAAGCGGTCGTAGGCATAACCTTCGTAGCCGTAAGGTGTAAGCGATCCGTTCTCATAACCGCGCAAACCGATGGTTTCTTCGGCATAGCTTGTAGAATATCCGCTCATACCATCGCCACCCATATAATAGGTTTCGAAGGGCGATTTCTTGTATTTGTTGAAGCTGCCCAGCAGGCCCATTTCTACTCGAGTCATAAGAACGAAGCACTTTTGACCGCCTGAAAGTGCGGTATATGTCTTGGATTTGAATTTCCACTTATGGTATTCCACCCAACGGTACTTCTCTTGTTGCTCCTTTTCATAGGTAGCTGATTGGCGATTGGTGGCAAGGTGTTCGTAATCTTTATTATCCCACTTAGACCAAGGCGGCGTGATTGTTACCGAAGCAGTAAACTCGGAACCCCGACGAGGGAACAGTTGATTATCGGTAGATGTACGGCTTAATGCTACACTGAGGTTAAGGTTGTTAGAGTTACCAGTGGTAAGCAAGAAGTATCTCCAGTTCTTCAACATGTAACGGGTATAGGCAAGTTGTACCGATAACTGGAAGTAATCATCGGGCCAACGCAAGCGTTTTCCCCATCCGAGTGTCAGTCCAAAGAGTTTTACATACTTATCGGGATCGTAATAGTTCTCATAGTTGTTGTAAGCATAGTTGCCATAGCCGTACATATAATTATAATAGTTATTCAAATAGCCGCTATTATAATAGTTGCTCGATACGTCGGTTTGCTTACTGAAATAGGCTCCCACGCTGAACTGAATAGGCCGTTTACCGCCGAACCAGTTAGTAGAATAGCTCGCATTATA
Source organism: Hoylesella oralis ATCC 33269 (assembly GCF_000185145.2). Classification (GTDB taxonomy): domain Bacteria; phylum Bacteroidota; class Bacteroidia; order Bacteroidales; family Bacteroidaceae; genus Prevotella; species Prevotella phocaeensis. The sequence continues at coordinate 471,555 of NZ_GL833119.1, read as the reverse complement.
CGACTGATAATAGGTTCCATTGGTCTGTGCACCGATGGAAAGAACCTCTCCGTCGCCGATAGGCATAATGCCTCGATGCTCTCGGTTTTTGTTAAAGAGGTTACGCATGGAGAAGTTGTTGAGTTTCAAACCTATACGTCCGATGACTCCAGTCTGTCCCCAACCGAGAGAGAACTCCACTTGGTCGTTGCTCTTTTGTGCAAGATTCCAGTTTACGTCTACTGTTCCGTTTTCATAATCCGGTTTGATATCGGGAATAATCTTTTCGGGATCGAAGTGTCCCATAGATGCCAATTCGCGCTGCGAACGTTGGAGAGATTCTTTGGAGAACAAATCTCCGGGTTTTGTACGCAGTTCGCGTCGAACAACATTCTCGTACAAACGGTCGTTACCGTTGATGCGAACATGGCTCAAATGTGCTTGCGGTCCTTCCTGCACACGCATTTCAAGGTCGATAGAGTCTCCGTCTATATTCACTTCTGTGGGTTCTATACTCGAAAAAACGTAGCCGTTGTTGTAATAAAGATTTCCGGCAGCATCGTCATCTTCCCTCAAACGTTTGTTCAGTAGCTTCTGATTATACACGTCGCCTTTCTTCATACCGAGGATAGCATTCAGGTAATCGGTCGGATAAACGGTATTGCCCACCCATGTTACGTTACGGATAAAATATTTCTTCCCCTCGTCTACCTTTACATAGATGTTCACATGTTTATTGTCGGCATTCCATACGCTGTCTTCGGTGATGGTTGCATCTCGGTATCCCAGTTCGTTATACTTATTGATAAGGTTCTCTCTGTCTTGTTTCCAACGGTCGGGCGTATATTTTTTCGACTTAAGGAAAGTAGATAATTTGCCTGCCTCGTGAGTTTTGGCAAAAGCCCCTTTCTTGAAAAGTCCGCCCTTGATCTTGGAATTGGAAAGCGCTTTGTTCCCGTCGATCGTAATGTTGCGGACGCGCATTTTTTCTTTCTTGTCGATGATAACATCAAGAATAACCTGATTTTTGTTAGCCACATCATCGCGTTGCTGTATCTCTATATCGGCATTCTTGAAACCTTTATCGTCAAAATACTTTTTGGCAAGAATTTTTGCGCGGTCTATCATGTTCGGCGTAATCTGTGCTCCACGGAGCAAACCCAGCTTGGCTTCCATGTCTTCACGTTCGCTTTTCTTGAGCCCCACATAATTGATAACCGATACGCGAGGACGAGTACGCAGGCTTACATGCAACCATATTTTGTTGCCGATAATAGAATCGGCCGATATCGAAACATCGGAAAACAAGCCATGTTTCCAATACCTTTTCACGGCATCTGTAATGGCATTGCCCGGTACAACAATCTCTTCGCCTACCGACAGGCCTGAAATACCGGTGAGCATATAGTCTTCATAACCGTCTACACCCGACACATTGATGCCTCCGATGATCAGCGTACGGGGCGATCCGGCATAACTTATGTCGGGATTTACAATCTTATCTTGTGCTTGGATGCCCATGCTGCAAGTAAAAGCGGCAACGGCTATCAACACCTTATTTATATTATTCATTCTGATTTTTATTTTCGTTCTCAATCTGGTCTTCGGTTCTCCCGTATCTACGTTGGCGTTTCTGATAACTTAGAATGGCCTTGTGCAGGTCTTCTTTGTCGAAATCGGGCCAGTAGGTATCGCAGAAATACAGTTCGGAATAGGCTATCTGCCAAAGCAGATAATTGGAGATGCGCAACTCGCCGCCCGTTCTGATCAGCAGATCGGGATCGGGCATGAAATTTGTGGAAAGTTCTCGAGATACCGTTTCTTCGTCGATATCGTCGACATTGATATTCCCTGCTACGGCTTCTTTGGCTATGTGCCGCACGGCTTTGGCGATCTCCCAGCGCGAGGAATAGCTTAAAGCCACCACCATCGTCATATTTTTGTTGGCTGCCGTATGCTCCTCGGTTTCACGAAGTTTACGCTGAACGTCTTCGGGCAGACGACTTACATCGCCTATCACGCGGAACCGCACATTATTCTTCATGAAGATTTCGTCTTCGAGCGACGAAAGTACCAGCCCCATCAATGCCGAAATCTCGTCGGCCGGCCGGTTCCAATTCTCTGTAGAAAAAGTATATAAAGTAAGATATTTAACTCCCAAGCGCGTACACTCCGATGTGATCCGGCGAACAGTATCTACACCTGCCTGATGTCCGAAGCTGCGCGGTTTGCCTTGTTCTGCCGCCCATCGCCCGTTACCGTCCATGATTATGGCTATATGGCGCGGTATGCGTTCCATATCTATTTTATTCGTATTCATTGTGACAAGTTCTGCATTTGGCCATAAAACTATAAGTCAGCGTTATTTGGAGTGCGGAATAGCAGTCGGTATTCTTGAACATACCGCTGCTGGATATCTGATACGGATCCTTCCGGCCGTCAAGTTTATCACTCAACGAGAAGTGCATAGCCCATTCAATTCCGAGGTTCAGCCGGTCTCCTACCTTATACTTCACTCCCAATCCCAATGGTATATTGGCCGTAAATACGTTTTTACCGCCGCCCGACACATAAGTTGTGCCCAGTCCACCGAATACGAAAGGCGTTAACCTTTGTGCTCCTCGGTAATCACGACCGGTTCCGTAGGGCCAAAAATTGTATTCGTATGTCAGACCTATATCTACAAGACTATTGTTAAACTTATAGGGTGTTTGTTCTAAATCCGGATAATAAGTCTTTACATCGGTAGAAGAACCTTTTAACTTACCGTATATACCCATAGCTTTCAAGCCCATGTACGGACTGAGGTTATAACGCCATATAACCGATGCCATGGGTTGCATATTCTTTAAAACGTTACCGTTGAAATCGCCTTCATAAGACACCATGCCCACACCCGCACCAAATTCCATGCGATACTCCATATCGTCTTGCGCTTTTGCAACCAATACGCCGAGCAGAAGTGCCATCATCAAGACTGTTTTCTTCATACGGACAGCCGTTTATATATCATTTCATTTATTTGTAGAATGACGTTTGAGTAGTAGCCCATCCCAATTTATTCGTTCGTCCTTTCCATACCTGACCGGATAACCCGCAGATAATCCAAACGAAATTCTTGCTGTCTTTTACCATCGTGAACGACTCTTCGCTTGAAGAGAAATCAGACGGAACGGTGATATTTTCGTTCTTTTTCCATGTGATACCACCATCCAAACTTTCATAAAATTGCGAGAACGGCGTTGCAACGTAACTTCCTATGCCTGTTCCACCGAAAGCAAGCAGAACGTTGCCGTAGCCGATAACCTGAATACCTCGTAGATGTGGCGCCACAAAACGGTTGTCTGACGATACTTCATAATAGCTCCACGACTGGTTTTCGGAGTTCTGTGCGTTTTCTTCTACCTTTCCCCAGACCATGGCATGACTGTCTTGCGCAAATTCAGTGGCATCCCGATTGCCCACAATAGTCAGTTTATAGGTGGAATCATTGGTTGCCAGCGGCGTACTAATAAAGCTGATCGACTCTGTGGGCAGCATTTTGGTGTCTGTATCCATAGATTCGTTGTTCCAAGTTTTGCCGTTATCGGCAGACATCGCAATCTTGTTATTGGTCGTTACGGCATATAATTTGGTGCTGCTTGCACCGACCATTCGTTTCAGACTGGCAACCGTGCTTACCTGCTGCCACGTAGCGCCGTCGGTAGAAACCAATACTGTACCGTTGTTCAGTGCATAAAATTTATTCTCTTTTACCACGATGTTACGACAAGCGTCTGCACTCAGCGTTACATTAAGTGCCATCTTCGTCCATTGGGTGCCATCTGTATCGGCAGTAGAGTATGCTTCTGAGCCGCTTGCACCTATGCCATATACGTAGATGTTTCCGTTGTTGGCTACAGCATGCATTGCAGACAAGGCTGCCAATTGTGTATTGGCGGGGAGACCTTTCACCCAATTGAATACATCGGGCTCCTGCTGGTGTACATTCACACGGACGGTATATATCCGCGAGGCAGTGTTGGAAAGATTGTACACATATACTTTGCGCGGTTGCGTAAAGTCTATCGAATCGGTGTTCGAATGATATTTCATCGAATCGCTCGTTATGGATTTCAGTGCGATGACTCCCGAATTTTTACTTGTAATCGTACAGATTACGTGTTTTGCATCCGTACCGTAAGGCAGAGAGTCGGGATTGTAAATCTCGTTCTTCATCTGGTCTATATAGAACGGAAATTTGCTTCCGGTGAGAGTTTTCTTATATACACTGTCCTTACCCGAAGCTGTTTTAGTATGTAAATACTGGTTCAGCGTACCCGGCGTGAAACCTGTAATCGCCGTATCATTATAATAAACCACCCCATTATCGTTATCATTGAGGCAAGAGTCGAATAAAAATATGGCTGAAAACAGCACGATAAAAGGCAATAGCTTCCTTTTCATTACACTCCAATTATTATTTTAGCTGCAAATTTAATTAGAATTCTGCAAATAGCAGTCTAATTTCTAACTTTATTAGGTAATTTATCGAATACAAACGTAATTTTTAAGTTTGTTTAGTGTTTATCTTTTATACGCCAAACACGTGCCCCTCGCTCTATTAACGAAAAAAGAGGAAAGCATGAATCACTCATACTTTCCTCTCTAAAGAATAATGTTAACGTGTGCGGTGTATGCTAAAGTCGACAACGGTTTAAAATGCCACTATCGTACATATCCCCACACAACGATTGTTTCAAAATCTAATAACATAATCTTTACCTTAAAAAATCTATCAAACTACTAACCTAATGAAAACTTATTGTATGAATTATATTCTCGCGAATACAAGTGCAAAATTAATGTTTTTGCCATTAAGTACAAATCATCTGCATGTCATTTTTATCATTTTCCCTTTTCTTTGATATAAGTCAATAAGAATGCGTTAACCGCCTGTATGCGGACAAAATGAAATAGGCTCACCTTATTGAGAAGGTGAGCCTATGCCTATGATTTGATAAATAGTATCAAAGATTATAGCTGAGGACCTGCAGCTACGAGGGTCTTACCGGCCTCGTTGCCTTCATATTTCTGGAAGTTCTTAATGAAACGTGCGGCGAGGTCTTTGGCTTTCTCCTCCCACTGCGATGCGTTTGCATAGGTATCGCGAGGATCGAGAATGTCGGTAGCAACGCCTTCTAACTTCGTAGGAACGACGAAATTGAAGTAAGGTATCGTCTTTGTTGGTGCCGAATCGATAGAATGATTCAATATTGCATCGATAATGCCGCGTGTATCTTTGATAGAAATACGCTTGCCAGTTCCGTTCCATCCGGTATTAACGAGATATGCTTTAGCACCGCTCTTTTGCATCTTCTTTACCAACTCTTCTGCATATTTTGTAGGATGCAACTCAAGGAAAGCCTGACCGAAGCAAGCCGAGAATGTAGGAGTAGGCTCGGTGATGCCGCGCTCTGTACCTGCCAACTTAGCTGTAAAGCCGGAGAGGAAATAATACTTGGTTTGCTCGGCATTCAGTATAGATACCGGAGGAAGTACTCCGAATGCATCTGCAGATAGGAAGATAACTTGCTTGGCAGCCGGTCCTTCGGAAGCAGGGCGCTGAATATTCTTGATATGATAGATAGGATAAGACACACGAGTGTTCTCTGTAACGCTCTTATCAGCGAAATCTATCTTGCCATTAGCATCTACTGTTACATTTTCCAACAGTGCATCACGTGTAATAGCGCCATAAATATCGGGCTCAGCTTCCTTGTCGAGGTTGATTACCTTTGCATAGCAACCGCCTTCGAAGTTGAATACACCCTTATCATCCCATCCGTGTTCATCATCTCCGATAAGTTTGCGTTTCGGATCGGTAGACAGTGTAGTCTTACCAGTTCCTGAGAGTCCGAAGAATATAGCTGTATTCTCTCCGTTCATATCGGTATTGGCAGAGCAGTGCATAGAGGCAATTCCTTTCAACGGAAGGAAGTAGTTCATCATCGAGAACATACCTTTTTTCATCTCGCCTCCATACCATGTGTTAATAATCACTTGCTCCTTGCTGGTTACATTGAATACGACAGCAGTCTCAGAGTTCAGGCCAAGCTCCTTATAGTTCTCGACCTTAGCCTTGGATGCATTATAAACAATGAAGTCAGGTTCCTGTTCGAAGTCGGCTTCACTTTGGGGACGAATGAACATATTCGTAACAAAATGAGCTTGCCAAGCAACTTCAACGATGAAACGAACCTTCATACGTGTATCTTTGTGCGTACCGCAGAAGCCGTCAACAACAAACAGACGCTTGTTAGAAAGCTCTTTTTTCGCGATTTCCTTTACCGCATTCCACGCTTCTTTGCTTGCACGATGGTTGTCATTTTTATATTCTTCGGAAGTCCACCATACTGTATCGTGAGAATTCTCGTCATCAACGATGAACTTATCTTTAGGAGAACGACCGGTATAAATACCTGTCATTACGTTTACAGCACCGAGTTCTGTTTCGCGACCTACTTCAAAACCTTTAAGACCTTCCTTGGTCTCTTCGTTGAAGAGTACCTCATAAGAAGGATTGTATAGAACTTCAGTAGTACCTGTTATTCCATACTTTTCTAATACAGACTTGTCAAACTTTGCCATTTTTCTAAATGTATTTAAGTTGTAAATGAATTCTTTCAATTATCCTTTTAGTGGCGACAAAGTTAACAAAAATGTCGCGTTTTGCAAAGAATAGGTTTATAAATATCCATTTTGCTTATTCTTTTTAGGTTAAAGAATTTAAAATCTTGCAATAGCTTTCTATATTTGCAATTTAGACTTGGCAAAAATAGACGGATTTTTCATAATTTTGCACGCTGAAAGTTGGATGTGTGTACCAGACACCGGGCTGAGACACCTTCAAAAGACTTCGGATAAAGAACAACTACTTGATGCCCGGAACCCTAAAGTTAACACAATGGAAATTATCAATTTCAGCGAAGTAAACTCGATTATCAACCAGTATCTTGCAGAAATGCGCGATGTTGAATACCAGAAGAACCGCCTTCTATTCCGCAATAACATCCAGCGTATCGGTGAATATGAGGCATTCGAAATCTCCAAGACACTCGATTACGAGTCTAAGGAGATAGCCACACCGCTCGGTATCTCCAAGGTTAATGTTCCTACAGATAAGATCGTGCTTGCCACGATATTCCGTGCAGGGCTACCGTTCCATAACGGTTTCCTGAATATATTCGACCATGCGGGCAATGCTTTCGTAAGTGCGTATCGCGAATATACCGATGCCGAGCATCATAACGTAGGCATCCATGTGGAATATCTCGCCACTCCGAGCATCGATCAGAAGACTCTGATCATTGCAGATCCGATGCTTGCTACCGGTGGAAGTATGGAACTCGGTTACAAGGCGTTTCTTACGAAAGGAACACCCAAGCGTATTCACGTGGCTTGTGTTATTGCAACGCCCGAAGGTATAGACCATATATGCAAGACATTCCCTGAAGATAAGACCACTATATGGTGCGCTGCAATCGATCCGGGTATGAATGAACATAAATATATCGTACCGGGTTTCGGCGATGCCGGCGACCTTTGTTACGGCGACAAGCTTTAACCACTTCAACTAACCCTTGTTCCTAAGGTAATCAGAGAGTATATGTAAGGGCATTATCCTTATTCCCTAATCGCCTTAGATGCTCTACCTATTCCCATTATCGGTTGGCAGTATCTGCCGAACCGACGGCAACTGAGATTTGTTTTTTATATATGTATATTCAGTATATGAATTCAACCGAACAGCTATTAAATACTGAAATCTTATACGCATACGCCCCGAAACTATTGCAGTTTCGGGGCGTATGTTCGTTTCTACCTCTTTTTATCGTTATTCCACCTCCCAAATTTCGTTGGTTTCGAGCAGTTCTTCGAAGGTATGATACTTCTTCTTTGCCTTTACTTCCTCTATCTGAGCATTTATGCACTCATCGTATACGGGAGCTTCAACGTCTCTTATCACGCCCAAGGCAACGGGGAAACCGTGCTCATTGTCCATCATGGCGAGCTTCAGTTGCAGCGTATCGTCTTCACAATGGGCATCGTGAACGAGGATATCATCAATGGTTATGCCGTTTTCACCGAGTTTTACCACCTTCAGACCGAAGCCTTGTTGCATCAGTCCGTACTCATTATTCTCGCCGAATACAAGCGGTTTGCCGTGTTCTACGTAGATGGCATTCATCTTTCTGCCGTCTTTGGAGTACACAGGAGTATAGGCTCCATCGTTAAAAATCACGCAATGTTGCAGTATTTCGCATACGGCAGAGCCTTTATGGTAGTATGCCGCTTTCAACACATCGACGGTTCGCGGTCCGTCGGTAGCCACTGCACGGGCGAAAAACCTACCGCGTGCACCGAAACAAAGCTCCGCCGGACGGAACGGATCCTCCACTGTACCGAACGGAGACGACTTGGACACGAAGCCTCGAGGCGACGTCGGACTGTATTGTCCCTTTGTTAAACCGTAGATACGATTGTTGAGTAGGATCATATTCAAGTCTACATTGCGGCGCATGGCATGTATGAAATGGTTGCCGCCAATGGCAAGTCCGTCGCCATCACCGCTTATTTGCCATATCGTGAGCTTGGGGTTAACCACCTTGGCTCCTGTGGCTACTGCCGCTGCACGCCCGTGAATGGTCTGCATGGCATACGTATTGACGTAATAAGGCAGCCGACTCGAGCATCCTATACCCGATATTACGGCCGTCTCGTAGGGCGGTACGCCTATTTCGGCCATTGCCTTATGCAGAGACGACAGAAAGAAATGATCGCCGCATCCCGGGCACCAACGGGGCTGACCTTTTTTATAATCCTGTGCTGTATATTGTGTCATAGCGATTAGTTTTAAAGTTTTATAATCCGTTCATTAAAGGTCTTGCCTTTATCCATGCCGTTTGTTTCGAGCACATGTTCAAAGCCTTTCACAAGTTCACTTACCACGAAAGGCTGTCCCTTTACCTGATCGTACTGGTAAGGTGTAAAGCCATTGATGCGTATACGGAGAAATGCAGCCAGTTGACCGAGGTTCTGTTCGGCTACCACCACCTTTTTATACCTTAATAATACCTCTGCCGTATTTGCCGGAAGGGGATTGATGTACTCGAATTGTGCCAAGGCTATCTTTTTGCCTTTCCTTCTCATTTCCTGCATGGCCGAATATAAATGGCCATAGGTGCTGCCGAAACCCACGATAAGTAGTTCGGCATCGTCGGCATCACCCTCTACCTGTAGGTCGGGAACGGGTATTTTAGCCACCTTCTCAAAGCGCAGCCTATCCATCAGATCGTGGTTTTCGGGCTCCGTAGAGATAGCTCCGGTCTCGCCATCTTTCTCTAATCCGCCCAATATATGTTCGTATCCTTCCTGTCCGGGGATAGCCCAATAACGCACATGCGTATACTCATCGCGCTTATAAGGCGTATACTTGTACTTCTGTTCGGCGTTTACGTAATGAGGATGTATTTCGGGCAAGTCGGCCATTTTCGGCAACTTCCATGCCGAAGAGCCGTTGGCAATAAAGGCATCTGTTAGGAGTATCACCGGTGTAAGGTGTTCCAGCGCAATTTTAGCGGCCATGTAGGCGGCTTCAAAGCAGTTGGTAGGGCTCGTAGCAGCTATAACCGGCATCGGACTTTCGCCGTTTCGACCGTATAGAGCCTGCAACAAATCGGTTTGTTCGCTCTTTGTAGGCAGACCGGTAGACGGTCCTCCGCGCTGTACATCGATAATTACGAGCGGTAGTTCGTCTATCACGGCCAGATTGATGGCCTCTGATTTAAGACAAATACCCGGCCCTGACGTAGATGTAGCGGCAAGAGCGCCCGCGAAAGAAGCCCCTACAGCGCTGGCACACCCTGATATTTCGTCCTCGCATTGTACTGTAATCACCCCGCACGACTTATGCTTAGACAACTCGTGCAGTATATCCGTTGCCGGCGTAATAGGGTAGGAGCCGAGGAACAGCTTCAGCCCGGCTTTCTCGGCAGCGGCAATCAGCCCGTATGCCGTGGCCTTGTTACCCGTGATGTCCATATATCTGCCGGGCTGTTTTACCTTGGATTCTATGCGATAAGTGGCCGGAACAGAGGAATGCGTGTTATGTCCGTAATCGTAACCTGCATTCACTACCTTGATATTATTCTCGGCCAAGGCGGGCTTTTTGGCAAACTTATCGCGGAGAAAGTGTTCTACCAGCGACAGATCACGGTTGAACAACCAGCACACCAAGCCCAATGCAAACATGTTACGGCACTTGAGTATCGCCTTATTATCCATGCCGCAGTCGGACAAGCAGTCCTTTACCATCTTGGTAATCGGGCAGGCTACCACCCGATCAGAGTCTATTCCGAGCTCTCCCAAATAGTCGTCGCCGGTAAACTTCGCCTTTTTTAAATCGTTCGGACCGAAGCTGTCGGTGTCGATGATGATGGTTGCTTGAGGCTTACAGTATCTGTATTGCGTCATCAGAGCGGCCGCATTCATGGCCACGAGCACGTCGCATCTGTCGCCCGGAGTATATATGCGTCCCTCTCCAATGTGTACTTGAAAGCCCGAAACCCCCGTCAATGAACCTTGCGGGGCGCGTATGTCGGCCGGATAATCGGGGAATGTAGAAATGCCATTCCCCACTGTTGCCGATATTGTTGAGAATATGTTTCCCGCGAGTTGCATGCCGTCGCCGGAATCACCCGAGAAACGTACGACCACATGTGCTAATTCTTTTACATCCAGTTCTTCTGCCATAAAGTATTTAGATTAGATTAGTATTCGCCATGCAAAGGTGGAAAATATATTTGAGAATGCAAAATAAAATAAGGTATATTTTTCACCTGTTTTTTCAAAAAATATACCCTGTTACAAACAAATGGTCTGTCTGTCGCTAACAGGTGCCATGTTTATGTACGATAAACGGCCTGTCTGTCTCTGCCTCTGCCCATTTGTGGTAACAGCATGAATAGAATATACCGTTATTTTACGATCTTCACGGTCTTTATTTTTCCGCCCATCATCAGTTTTACGAGATATATCCCATGGGCATAGCCGCCGAAAGAAATCTTATGACGGCCTGCATTTACATGCGTTCGATATACCATCTGTCCCTTTAAAGTATAAATTTCTACTGCCGCAGAGGTAGGAGTACGAACACTAAGGTTGCCGGTTATCGAGTTCGTATATACGCCGCTCTCGGTATTTATCCACGCCCTATCGGCGATACCCGTAGCGGGCGTATCCGAAAAGAACAGCTGCCAGTCGGCCAACTGGCAGTCGGGACTACCGTTATTCGCCGTAAGTTGCAGGCGATAAAACTTATATTCGGCCGTGTTGTCGAAACCGTAAAACTGGGTAATCTTGCGGTTGTAGAACGATTGGTTGTTGCGCCTGTCAAGTATAACCCACTCGTTTCCGTCGTTCGAAGCCTCGAGCTGCCATGCTTTCGGATCGCGTGTATCATCGTCGTTTGCCGATGTTATGCTGTACAAATCGACTTTTATCTTCGACGGAGCCTCATACATCGTCCACGAAGAGCCGTAGAAAGGGAAACAATACTTCGTTTCAGCCGACTTATCGAATATCATCGTGTAGCCTTCACTGGCTTTTACGCCGGGTACTTCTGCCGACTTAACGCCGTTGTTTGCCGTTAAATCGTTGTTTGAAAGGCACAGTCCGTGCAATTGTATCTCGCCGATAACGGTCTCGTTTGCCGAGGCATTCGAGAGATTATCTATATTGAAACGGAAATATCTGTATTTGCCAGTGCCTGTAACCGGATAAGTACGGCAGACGGACTTGCCGCTGAACGACACTATAGGGCGCTCGTCGAGGCTCTTCCATGTGGTTCCGTCGTTCGAAGCCTGTAAAGACCACGTGCGCGGACTCTTCGTGTTTTCGTAACCGCTGCACAATGTATAAGCCGAAAGGCAGACGGGTATCGGCGATTCGTATTGTATCCACGCCCCATGATCGAAAGGTATAACCGCAACAGATTGCGGATTGTTGTCGATAAGCGCCGTTAGTTCGTTGTGTTCAGCACCGCCCGAAGCCGACAGTTTACCGCCGTTTTTGGTTATATCATTATATAGTACGGCTGATGCAGCAAGGTTGCCGAACAGCTGAAACTCGGCTATATCGGCATTAGGATGCCCGTCTGTTGCAGTTATCTGTAGCTTGTAATACTGATAGGCAGCAGGTGTATCCACATTATAATATCGGGTTATTCCGTTCTCGGGGAATACCTGTTCCGTTTGTCTGTCGAGTATTGTCCAAACAGTGCGGTTTTGCGAGCCATACAGCGCCCACTCCGAAGGGGCATGCGTGCCTGCTGTAGTTGCGGAAGTCATACTATAACGCACGGGTACATACATGCCTTTCGCCTTGTACACAATGGCTCCTGCCGCGCCGACGGCAACGCCTGCGACTGTAGAAGCGTCCTTGTCGGTCAGCAAGGCATCGCCCGAAGTAAGCGTACCCCCATCGGCCGTAATGTCGTCGGCAAAGATGCAAGTGCCCAATAATTGCCATTCGCTCGCGCTGAGCGCCGCACCTCCGTTATTTGCCCGCACGTTCAGCCGGAAATAGGTGTATGCCCTGTCGGTGTTCACCGTATAATATTTCAGCATACACCGTGCCGGAAAAGTAGCGTCTTCTTGCACATCGAGTTCTGTCCATGTATCGCCATCCGCCGATGCAAGCAGCGTCCACGCCTTCAAGTCCTCCGAATTATCGCCCGAAGCGCTGCCTATAGCGTAGCCTTTCAGTACTACCGGTGCCGGTGAACGGTACATGAACCACGCTTTCTTAGTACTCACGGTTACGGCAGTTGTGGCATGATTATCCGTAAGAGCCTGCATCTTCGTGTTGCCGACCGCCGATGTAAGCCTGCCGCCATTATCGGTTATATCGCTCATGATGGGCGTATTTGCCGAACCGAAGCAGAAATAATCGAGATGGAAGCAGTCTGTAACGCCGCTGTTCGAGGCATCTACGTATTTCAGATACACGTTGTGCATGCCTTCTGTGGGCGTAATATCGGCTTTAACAGTCTTCCAACCGGCGGTATTGGGTACCGATACCGTTCCTATGCAGGCACCATTAATGCTGTCGAGATGTATTTCGATGGCGCAAACGAGAGCCGACGAGCTTGGTTCCGATACTCTGAAAGCAGCCGAGGTGGCAGTTCTATTTCCAAAGTTCACATTATTATATACGGTGAAACGGCCGTTAGAAATGCCCGATACCTCACTACTATTATCGCCGGCCGTACCTGCCACCACGCTTATGCCGCGCAGGTAATCGAATTCTTCAGCCTTTATCTTGGCGTAGGCATTCTTTACAATCCTGTCGGCACTAAGAGGTGTGTTGAACGCAACCGATACGGCGGTGGAACAACCGAAAGGTTCACCGGCGAAACTCTTATCGCCGAACTTATAATCTTCGGCCGATTTCGTGAGCCATGCCGAACAAATAACGCCATCGGAGTTCATATTACAGTAGGCTTGCATGGCATTCTTCTGCATCCATTCCACATATTCGGGCTTGTTCATGTCTACGATGAACCTGCGTACATAGCGCATCAGTATGCCCTTGAAACCGCATAGATCGCCGTCGACCACCTGACATACATTGATAATACCGTCGCTGTTGCAGAGTTTCTTTACCGTGTAATCCATTATCTTCTCTGCATCTTGCCGGTACATATCGTCGCCGTAATGGTTATAGAGCAGCACTGCAGCGCCGAGCATTGTACCCTGATTGTAGGTCGAAGCCCACCTGTTGTTGTTGGAAGAAGGCAAATTAGCGGTCTCATCCCATACGAACGAGTCGTACACCTGTCCCGTCTGTGCGTTGAAAAGGTAGCGCCTCTGCCGATTATAAAGGGCACGCGCCTTCTCAAAATAGCTATCATCACCCGTGGCAGAAGCTATATAACATGCCGCTACCTCGGCAGGTCCGTTGATACAGGAGTTGGTTCCGTTCCTGTTACCTGTCTTTTCCGCCCATCTTAGCATGCCCCACTGATTGAGCGAACGGGTATAGATAAGGTCGAAGTTTCGCTTTGCATAGTCGCGATATGTTGTGTTTCCCGTAAGCATGTAGGCTCTTATCGAGGCGAGAACCATCCACATAACATCGTCGTTAAAGTCGTGTCCGTACCATTTATAGGCCAATGAGAACACCAACTTGTTCCAAGTATCGCCCACATTCTTATGAAAATAACCGAACACTTTATTAAATATATCGATATATTCGGCATTGCCGGTGGTCTCGTATGCATCGAGCAACGTTTCCATCATCTCTGCATCGCCCCATGCTCCGCCCGTTCCAAGCGAGAGATAGGTACCGCGCATGCGCTTGAACTTATTGAGCCATCCGTTCATGATACGGGTGCGCACGGCGCTATCGAGCCCTTTCACCGGCGTTACCTCTTCAAGGTACCACTGCCCGTGGTTCGCATCGTCGCCCGTCTTCATTGCCGACAGGACGAGCGGGGAGCCATCGGAAGTATTCGATATGGCAAGACAAAAGGTACCGGTTGTACCGCTTTGCGCCAATGTATATAGGTTATTATCGCTTTGAACAGCCATAACATTCCACTTAGCTGCCGATACGGCGGCGCTTATCGCCTGATATATCTCCGCCGAAGCAGCCAAATTCCCGTTCCTACTAAGATACTTACCTGTGTAAGCATTGCGGAACGAGAACGATGCGTCGGCATTTTGCACGGCTTCCCACTGCTGCGAAGGCACGTCGGTATACGTCCATAACACTGCTTTGGCATGGTTCTCGAGCGAAGAGTTGGTTATGAAAACCGACTTGTTTTTATCGGTTGCCGACACTATTTTGTAAATGTGGCCCGAACGGATGCCGGCCCGCACCGTGCCATACAGTGCGAATAGCAGAAATATAACGATTGTTTTTTTCATGATAGGGTATTAGTTAACCATCTGATTCTTTATTTGGCAGGAGCTCGGTACCTGCCTGTTACAAAGATAGGGAAAACTTTTGTAAGAAACAAGCGAACAGACAATAATTACAATTTGCATGTACTCGGCGTATTCTCAATTGCTTCTGTAGTAAATCAAACTCGCTTTTGTAGTAAATTCAGATTGTTTGAACGGCAAACGAACGAATGAAGAATGATAGTAACAACAGGCTTTCGGGTACGATAGGCATACCGCCTGCTGTTCATACAGATAAAGTGTAAGCACGATAAATGCCACACCTACGTTTGTTAGATGTGGCATTTCGTTCTGTCGTGCTTGTTTACTTATTCAGTTTCCACGTTACTCCGTCTTTGGTATCTTTTACTTCAAAGCCGGCTTCGGCTAAGGCATCGCGTATTTGATCGCTGGTTGTCCAGTCTTTATTCTGCTTTGCTTTGGCTCTTAAAGCGAGAACCATGTCTACTACTTTGCCGTATGACGCCTCTCGGGCATCGTTGTTAATCCCTTTCTCGCTCTTTAATCCCAAGATATCAAGGGCAAATAAGTGCATCGTATCGGCCAAATCGGCCAGATCGGTGGCAGAGATGCGTGCCTTATGGTCGAGCAACGAGTTGATAACATGGCATGCCTCGAAGAGATTGCTGATAACGGTAGGCGTCTGAAGATCGTCGTTCATGGCATCGTAACACTTCTGACGAAGCTCGCCGACGAACTGTTTTACAGCCTCATCGCTTTCGCTCGACACGGGTACACGTGCTATGTCGGCAATACCCGTCATAAGTCTGTCGAACCCTTTTGCACTTGCTATGAGCGCTTCATTCGAGAAATCGACCGTTCCGCGGTAGTGTGCAGAAAGGATAAAGAAGCGTATCGTCATCGGCGAATAGGCTTGCGAAAGGCTTTCGTGCGTACCTTTAAAGAACTGTTCCAGCGTGATGAAGTTGCCAAGACTCTTGCCCATCTTCTGTCCGTTGATGGTTATCATGTTGTTATGCATCCAGTAATGCACCATCTGATCGCCTTGCGAGGCTACTGCCTGTGCTATCTCGCACTCGTGGTGGGGGAATATCAGGTCCATACCTCCGCCGTGTATGTCGAAATGATTGCCCAGATATTTGCGCCCCATAGCCGTACACTCGCAATGCCAGCCCGGGAAACCGTCGCTCCATGGGCTGGGCCATCGCATTATATGTTCGGGCTGTGCCTTTTTCCATAAGGCAAAATCGGCCTGATTATGCTTCTCTTCCACGCCTTCAAGTGCCCTGCTGTTGTTGATAACGTCGTCGAGATTGCGCCCAGACAGTATGCCATACCGATGTTTTCTATTGTATTTCTCGATGTCGAAGTAAATAGAACCGTTGCTTTCGTAGGCATATCCGTTCTTTAAAATCTCGTTCACGAGCTCTTCTTGCTCTATGATATGACCGGTGGCACGGGGTTCTATGCTCGGCGGAAGTACATTGAGCGCGTCCATGGCGGCATGGTAACTGTTTGCATAATGCTGTGCAATCTCCATAGGTTCCAGCTGTTCGAGGCGTGCTTTCTTCTCTATCTTGTCGTCTCCCTCGTCGGCATCGTGCTCAAGATGCCCCACATCGGTAATATTGCGCACGTAGCGTACCTTATAACCCAGATGCTTGAGATAGCGGAAAAGTATGTCGAACGTGATTGCAGGGCGCGCATGTCCCAAATGGGGAGCGCCGTAAACCGTCGGACCGCATACATACATGCCCACATTAGGTGCATGCAACGGCTTGAATACCTCCTTCTTTCGTGAAAGAGTATTATAGATAACCAGTCTTTGTTCCATAAAAATGACTATAGATAATGTGCATACAAAGGTACAACTTATTCCGTAAACGACATAAAAATGGTACAACTATGTTGCGTACACATTGCCTATATCGTTTATAGAACTATGGAATAATACAGACAGACTGCCATTCTATCTGGTCTTCTATCTACAGGTAAAGCTATTCGTAGAGATAAATAAAGTTCTTTTCCGCCGTGAGACTGTTGCCCACATAGCAACCTTTGCGCGCATAGGCCTCGATGCGTTTGCGCATAGCATCGTTGTACGAGGCTTTCAGATGGAATGTTATCGTGATCTTAGAAACCGTAACTTTCTCATCATCTTCCTCTATATTGCCGATTTCCGCATAGCATCCATTAAAACTATCCCCATGTTTTTCTACGCCCATAGCCATGGTGGTCATGGCACAGGTGGCCAATGCGATCGCCAAAACATGTACGGGCGTTGGATGAAAACCTTCGCCGCCACTGTCTTGAGAGGCATCGGTGTGTATCTCATCTCCGGATTTAAGGTACACCGATTCGAAACGGTATTTACCTTGATAAGTTACTTTTGCTGACATCATAATTACTGATATTTTGAATGTTTACAGAGCGAAGATACTCTTTTCGCTCCGATTATACGGCAAACACGCGTTAAAGTTTGATAATACATTTGCGGTTTAACGATAACGAAAATGTAAGATTTCGGCCGTTTATCGGAAATATGTTGTATCTTTGCCCCGTATCCGGCGTTCAAACAGTGTATCGCTGTTCTGCCCGGACACTTATCGGAGAAACGGTAAAATACATTCATAATACATGCGACAAATCATCAATCACTTTACAGACAACGATGCCTACACGTTCAGTTGTCAGTACTACGTGCTGCAGACTTACCCTCGCGCAGAGGTAGAATATACGTTTTTCGACCGTAACAAGACGCGGTATCCCAAAGGGTTCGGCGAGTTAGTGAAGGAACAGCTGGGACTGATGCCACACGTAATGATAACTTCGGAGGAGATTGCGTTCATGAAACGCAAGATGTATTACCTGCCCGAATGGTATTTTACTTTCTTGCGAGGCTATCGGTTCAACCCTCATGAGGTTTCGGTATCGCAGGATGAGGAAGGTCATCTTGATATATCGGTGCGCGGAAAGTGGTATTCGACCATCATGTGGGAAATGCCTATCCTCTCCATCGTATCGGAACTAATGCACACACTGCGCGGAGAAATAGAGCGATACGATCCGAAAAACGAGCACGAGCGGGCTATCCGGAAGACGAAGGAGATACTCCGAAACGGCATTGTGCTGGGCGATATGGGCACACGTAGGCGCCTTTCGTTCGACCATCACGACATGGTGATACGTACCATGAAGGAGGTGTACGAGCAGGAGGGCTACGATGAAGACGGCGTACATTATCCGTGGACGGGCCGATTTACGGGCACCAGCAACGTATATTTTGCCATGAAATATGGGCTGACGCCCATCGGTACCATGAGTCATCAGCTCATTGAGTTCGAGGAGAACGTAAGCGGAGTGTTCGAATGTAATTTCAACGTGATGCGTAAGTTCAGCGATGTTTACGACGGAGATAACGGTATATACCTTTATGATTGCTTTGGCGATCGCGTTTTCTTTAATAATCTGTCTAAACGTATGGCCATGATGTTTGTAGGACTGCGCGTGGATAGCGGCATTGAAGAGGAACAAACGGAGAAGATTATCGAGAAATATAAGAGCTTGGGCATAGATCCGTCTACCAAACAAGTGGTTTTTAGCAACGGTCTTAATATAAAGCGTGCCATCGAACTGCACCGGTTTGTCGACGGACGCATGCAAGACAGCTATGGTATGGGTACTTTCCTCACCTGCGATGTGGAGAACTGCGAGCCCATGAATATAGTTGTAAAGCTCACGCGAAGCCGCATTACCGAGAACAGAGAGTGGCACGATTGCGTGAAATTGTCGTGTGATAAGGGTAAAACACTCGGTAATCCGGAGAAATGTGCCTACTTGTTGAAACAAATAGGATAAAGAAACAAAATACAAAAGTTCTTTTGATATCGGTAACATCTTGTTATATTATACCGATACGATGCGGGCAGCACGCAATATATTGCATGCCGCCCGCACATGAGAAACGTCTGTATAAAGGTTATGGAATGTTTATTTGTAGCGCCCCGTGTCCCACCATACGCGTACATTCATGCCATCCCCTTTGCCGTTGTTGAGCGTTGCAGCTTTGGCGTTAGGGTTCTCTCGCAGTTCCGTATCGGTATAGCGCAACTTCTTTACGAACTCTCCGTTGGCCACGTTGATGGCCGAATTGAGGCTTACAGCTACAGGCGTAAGCGACGGATAGCCCGTGCGACGGAATTCGCTCCATGCTTCTACGCCGTCGGGATATAGTGCGAGCCACTTTTGAGTGATGATCTGTCGCAGATGTCCTTCCTGTGTAGATTGCGAACTCCATGCTACTGAGCCCGTCGTCTTGTAAGTATTATCTTCGGCCGTACTATAAAGTGTGCTGGCTACATCGGCACGTTCGGCATCAAACGAGGCCTGTATGCCTTTCAAATACTCATCTTCTGCCGTGCCTGCACCTGTCCAGCCGCGTAGAGAGGCCTCTGCTTTAAGGAAGCAAACCTCGGCATATTCCATCACTTTCTGCCGTTTGGCAACGTTGAAAGAAGTAGTTTTGTCGTCTTTACTGTTCCATGCTGGCAAGGTTTGCAAGCCCCATACGTACGATTTGTCGGGATATGTAGCAATGTCTTCCGATGCCAATCCGTTCGGAATGCCTGCAAACTTAGGAGCTGCGGCGGTAGATGTTTCCGTGTGGCCGAACCAAAGCGCCGTGCGTGGATCTTGCACCGAGCTCGTTTGTTTCAGCATATTTTCCATTGTTTTGCTCATACAGAACTCGCCCCAACCCGATATCTGGAACAGTGGCCAGCCGTTGGCACCTGTTCCGGAGATATAAACTCCTGCATTATCTTGGTTGCTGCTCATCAGTCCGCCGGTAGCTGCAAGCGCGGCTTCGCCCTCTTTCTTGGCCGTTTCCGGATCGATGTAAGCCAATCGCAACGCATAACGAAGGCGCAAAGAGTTGGCCAATTTGATCCATTTACCGAGGTCTCCGTCGAAAATAAGGTCTTGGTTAGCCTTGTATGTCACCATCGAAGCATTCGTAAGATTGGCATTCAAGGAGTCTACTGCTTCTGTCAGTTCCTTGAATATCGCCGTATAGATGCTCTGCTGACTATCATATTTAGCCTGACTGCTGCCCTCTGCTCCCTCCGTATAGGGAATGTCGCCGAAAATATCCGTAGTTTGAGCCGTGCAACGGGCGGTGAATATTCGCATAGTTTGCAGGATATTGCCATATTCGGGCCGTGCTTCAGTAATTTCTTTCGCCTTCTTAAACTGTTTCAGAACGCCCACATAATAAGAGTTCCAGAAACCGTCGGTCACCCAATTGCTTTTATACGAGTAGCTGTCTGACGAGAAATAAGCGGCCGAATTGGCGAAATACTGTGCATAAAGATTAGTGTGGAGATTATCTCCCACCTGATATTCCCAAGAAGCAATGCGTGCTCCCTGCTCTTGGATATAGGGCATCATGTAATCAGGATTGCCCGACGTGATACCCATAGGATCGCTGTTCATCGAGTCGAAAGAATCCGTACAGCTCACGCCGACTCCGCATACAGCAAGAGCAAGCCCCATTGTTTTAATGATATTGCATTTCATGATCGTGCTTGTTTTAGAATTTAACGTTGAGAGATATACCATAGCTTCGCGTCGGAGGCATAGATGCCAGCTCGAATGCCTGTGCATAATCGTTGCGAGAGAATGCACCTTCGGGGTTGACGGGAGCCGCCTTATAGAAATAGAACAGGTCGCGACCGACTAAAGACACTTTTACATACTTTATCGGAGTGTTGCGGAACCACGCTTGCGGAAGAATGTAACCAAGAGAAAGTTCGCGCATCTTTACATACGAACCTTTATAAATAAACTCTTCCATGATGCCGTCGGGACCGGCAACCTTCGTCCAATAGTTCTCTGCACTTACGCCCTTGGTGTTCTGTTGCCCGCTTTCAGTTACGCCGTCTACAACGATCTGCTGTCCGTTTTCGCGCCCGTAAAGCGTACGGGCGGCTGTTCCCTGCTGACAGGCATAATTGTCGGTGTTCGAAATGAAGTCGCCTCCCTGCCGTACATCTACCAAAGCCGAAAGCATGAAGTCTTTATATCGAAGCGTATTGCCTATAGAACCCGTCCAATTAGGGAGCATATTTCCGATGACTTGGTCGGATACGCTTTGGGGTAACCCATTGTCATCTACCACAATTCGTCCTTGATCATCGCGTTTGTAAGCCTTCCCGATAATGTCTCCGTATTTGCCTCCCGACTCTACGACCACGCTCCCAGAACGAATTTCGCCGAGCGTAAAGCGCGAGATTTCACGGTCTAACGACTCGCAGCGCGTACGGTTAAGTCCCCAGTTCAGACTGATGTCCCAGTTCCAGTCCTTGGTCTTGACCGGTGTTCCCGTAAGCATCAGTTCGTATCCGTGACTCTTAATCTTGCCGGCATTGATCAACTTCTGCGTATAACCGGATGATCCGGGCATATCGACACTCAATATTTGATTCTTGGTTGTGGTGGAATAGTATGTAAAATCTATGCCCAAACGGTTATCGAAGAAACGTGCTTCCGTGCCGATTTCACCCGACACGGTGGATTCAGGCTTGAGATTTTCCAATGATTTGATCTTACCGATATACTCTTTAATGATGTTCGGGTTCACTTTATCGCCCTCAGGATCGTTCTTATCGCCCGATGTCCAAAGGTAATAGTAGGTGGCCAGCTTGTAGGGATCGGTGTCGTTGCCCACTTGCGCAAGCGATCCGCGCACCTTCCAGTAGTTCACCCACTCGGGCAGTTTCAGCATCTGCGATAGGATAACGCTGGCACTAACCGAAGGATAGAAGTAAGAACGGTTGTTTCGGGGCAGCGTAGACGACCAGTCGTTGCGCCCCGTAACGTCGAGATATACCATGTTTTTGTAGCCCAACGTAGCACCGAAGAATACCGACTGTATTTCTTTTTTCGAATAGCCTTCGCCCGTTGTCTGGGTAAGACCGTTGGCCAAGTTCTTCACGCGCGGTATGGCAAACAGGCCCGATGAACCGTACAGGCTCTCATACTTCATATTCATGACCGATGTTCCGAGGTTTGCATTTACAGAAAAATCGCCAAACGTTTTGTCGAAATACAGAATAAGATCGGCATTGAACTCCTTGTTGGTGAGCGTGCTGTTAAGATATTGCGATGCCGTAGACGTGGGGTCGGGCAGCGCGTTGTAGTTCTTAAGATGGTCGTTATACCAGTCTACGCCCGCCCGCCCCGTGAGACGAAGCCAATCTGTCAACTGATACGACGCGCTGAGCTGCCCTATAATGCGGTTGCGTTCCATTCTGCTGCCGTTTTCCTCGTCCGTCAAGGCATAAGGATTAGCATAGTTATCGCTCGGCCCCGACCAGTTTACGGCGTTATTAATGTAGCTTCCCGTGCCGCGTGGGTTCTTCAGATCGGCAAGACGGATACCTCTCGGCATCTTCACCAGCTGTACCATCAGCCCGTATTCGCCCTGTCCGGGGCGATTGAAAGTGAGCTCACGCATATAATTCATCTTGGCCCCGATGGTCAGACTCTTGTTCTTAAACTCGGTGTTCAGACTGAAATACTGGCGATTCTGCCTGTAGTTGGGCACGATGTCGTCGGCTCTGGAGTCGGTAAACGACAGGCGCCCCGACAGAAATTCGCCTCCGGCCGCCGCCGTGACCGTATTAGTGTAGGTCACGCCGGTTTCGTAGAAATCCTTGATATAGTCCTTCTGCGGCGTCAGCGCATACGAAGTATAGCGGCTATCACCATACAACATCTGCCGCCAGTTACCTATCCGCTGGCCTTCCATCTTAGGTCCCCAGTTCATTTGCGACCTTATGTCGTACGTGCCGCCCGAACCTTGGCCGTAAACATTCTGGTAGTCGTAGGGCGAATAGACGCTTGAAATGCTGAGATTTCCGTTATATTCCAGCGTCAGAGGCTGCCCCTGCCGACCTTTCTTAGTAGTGATAACGATAGCGCCGTTCTGTGCGCGCGAGCCGTAGAGAGCTGCCGCATTGGCTCCCTTGAGCACCGATATGCTCTCGATGTCTTCGGGATTAATCTCTGATGCGGCCCCAGCATAGTCGCTGCCGCCCCACTGATTGGCCTGTTCCGTAGTGCCGTCGTTGATGGGAAGACCGTCTACCACCCACAGCGGCTGGTTATTGCCGCTCAGAGAGTTGAGTCCTCGCATGATGATGCGTGTGGAACCGCCCAGCCCCGTGCCCGACTGTGCGATCTGCACGCCCGCCACTTTGCCCTGCAGCATATTCGACACGCTCTGCGATTTGTTCTCCGTGAGCGCGCTCGTGTTCACTTCTTGCATAGCATAGCCCAAGGCCTTCTTCTCGCGCTTGATGCCTAAAGCCGTCACGACGACCTCGTTCAATTCCGATGAAACGGGCTTCAGCACCACTCTGACAGTGCTCCTCGCGCCGACAGAGACCTCTGCAGTTTCGTAGCCCAGATAAGACACGACGAGCGTTGCGCCGTCGTCTGCCTGCAGCGAGAACCGTCCGTCCAGATCGGTGACGCCCCCGCTTTTCGTCCCTTTCGCATAGACACTGGCTCCGACGACAGCCTCGCCGTTTTCGTCGAGCACGATTCCCGTCACCCTCTTCTGCGCCTGCTGCTGCCGTTCGGCGCTGCCCTGCAGAGAATTTGCTGCCACCAAAGGAACGCTTGTTCCGAGCAGACCGGCAAGAAGGAGCATAGCAAGTCTCCTTCTGCCCAAGTTTGTTTGTCGTTTAAGGTGTTTCATTTCAGTTTAAAAGTTTAATAGATAGAAATAAATATTGTACAGTATGCTGATTCCGGATGCTGTGGCTTCCTCCTAATGCTATGGTTTTGATAACCAGCACCTTGCGCCTTACGAATACAGATATGCTCTGTGAGGACGTCAGAGATATGTTCTAATAGTGTCTGACATGCCGTCTGAAGTGCTTAGACGGACATGCTAAAAGACAAAGGCCCGACCAGTCGGCTTCCTCTGCATAAAGTGCAGAGGTGCGAGAATTGTCGACAGATTTTTAAAAACAGTCGACATATTTCATAAGAAATGACGTCATATTTTAAGAAAACAGATGTCATATTTCAAAGAAATGGATGTCATATTCTGCAAATTCAGTCTTCATATTCCACCGAAACTGCGTTGCTGCCTCTTTTCAAGGCTTACTCAAGGGCTTACGCGTGCGCCAGTCGTCTTTCGTATAGCTGTCTGGATAAGTGGTGCGGCAAAGCACTTCGCCCGTTGTCTGTCGGATATAAGTGTCGAACCGCCACTGCCTTTCTTTGAGAACGATAATCCTTGCGCCATTGGGCAGATGGTTGTACTCCGTGTTTCCGCCAGAAAAACGACCGTAGGCAAGCAGTACGTCATGCCATATCACAGAATAATCGTTGTCGTGATCGTGCCCTACAAAAACGCCCATCACGTCGCCACACTCTTTCATGGCTGCAAACATGCCGGTATTGAGTTTGGGCGAACAGGCCGTTTCCATGCGTGTACCGATCATGATATCGTCTTCTGTGGCCGATGCCTGATTGTATTCCGGCAGCGGAATGTGGAAGAAAGCCAGCGAGGGCACGGGTATGCCTCCGTTATCGGCCGTAAACTTGCGGCTCTGTCGGCGGTACCACTCCACTTGTTCGAACGTAAGCCACGCATAACCGTCTATGCCTTTCAGCTGCGACATGCTGTGAGAATCCATGCAATAAAGCAAGGCGGCATCGGTATTTCCCTTAGCCGGCTTCACCCGCAGCACGTAATCGGGCGAGAGTCTGCCGTTGCGATCGGGCTGAATGTTGTTCGGTGCCCTGCGTATCTGGTCGTAAAGTGCCTCGTTGGTAGTGGCTCCTTCAGCGGCATCGTGGTTACCGAAGAGCACGACGAACGGCACATTTTGCGCCGACAAGCATTCGAGAACGTCGCTCATGGCCTCGCTGCCCGGGTAGGAATATATCACATCGCCCGTTACTACGATAAGATCGGGATGCTCGGTTTTCACTACTTCTTTGATACAGCGCAATGCCGAGGCGGAATTGGGGTTGCCTTTGGCATAATGGAGATCAGTAAATTGAGCGATTTTGAACTCGCCGTTCTCGCGGAACCTGAGCTCCTGTGCCCCGATGGTTGTCGCCATAAGACAGCCAATACAGAACAATGTTAGTCTTTTCATGAGTCTATACCTTATTTAATATGTCCAGACACAGCTCGTGCGCCTTGATCATCATGCGTGGAATATGGAAGGGACCTTTAAACAGATTGCCCTTGGCGGGCTGCGCCACAGTGCCGTCGCGATGCAAATAGCCGTACCATTCGCCGAATTCTGTATCGGGAAAATGGGCGTATGTCCACTCGCTGATGCGCTGATGGCGATACAGATACTCCTCGTCTCCGGTACCGAGATAGGCGTAGAGCGACGCTATGATGGCCTCGCACTGTGGCCACCAGAACTTCATGTCTTGCGAATAGTCTTGCGGAGGCAGGTTCTTGCAGTCGCGGAAGTTGATTATTCCGCCGTATAGCTTGTCCCATCCCCAGTCCCACGACCAGTTGAAAATGGTCAATGCAGTATCCATCAGGCTCTTATCCCAGCCGCGCAGCCTTGCTTCTTCCATAATGAACCACGCCGTTTCGAGGCAATGGCCCGGGTTGATCGTACGCGCCATGTTGGTATTGATGAATTCTCCGTCGGGCCCGACAGTCTCTAAGAGCGCCTTGAATTCGGGGTGCATGAAATATCTTCGTAGTTTGTCAATAGACTCGTCGATCTGTGTGGTCAGCTTGGGATCGTCAATAACGGCACGTATGCGCGAGCCCACATTGATGAGGATCATAACGATGGAGTGGCTCTGCAGTTTCACTTCTGGTTCGAACTTGGGCGTAAGGAAGCCCGGAGTGGTAAGAAAACGCTGCGTATCGCTGAAAATCTTCATGGCTTTGTCGGCATAATTTCTGTCGCCTGTGGCCAACGCATATTCGGACATGGCTATAGCAGCGAATGTTTCAGAGAACACATAGCGACGCTTGCGTAGAGGTTTGCCATCGGCAGTGACAGAGAAATACATGTGTCCGTCGTCGTCAAAGCAGTGTTTCTCTATGAAGTCGAGCGTGCTTTTGGCGGCGCGTAGCCATTCTTCGTTCTTCTCTATGTTGTTGTAGGCAAAAGCACAGATAAAGGCAAAACGTCCTTGGAACCATACCGACTTGGTGGTGTCCATCAGCGAACCGTCGCGATTAAGACAAGTATATACTCCCCCATGCTGACGATCCAGCCCATGTTTCAGCCAAAACGGCATAATGTTTTGCGTGAGATCGTTTTTGTACGAGTTTGCCCAAAACTCAAGATATTCAGTCTTATTCATACGCTGTGTGTTTTAAAGTTATCATTGTGTCTTATTGATTCAAATACTTTTCGATACCTGTCTTGAGTGCATTCCAGTAATCATACTTGCGCACATGCACCATATCGAAAACGAAATAGCCGTCGGATGCATTGATGCAGGCATCTACGCTGTTGGTGACAGCCTGCGTTGCCTTACCTTCCGTAAAACCTGTAGCATTGCCTACATCCGGTCCGCCGGCAAACTTACAGGCGTTTCCGATCTTTGCTTTAGCTCGTTGGCAGAAGCCCTGCATCGTCCATTCCGTTGTTCCATATACTTTATCTGCCGCCGCATAGCACCCCAAGAGCATAAAGTCGAGTTTATCGGCATAACCGTATTTATGGTAATCAGCATTGGCCCACGCAGGAAAATCTTGCTGCGTATCGTAGGTATTGCTCGCCCAATTGACACCCATCATATAATATTCGGAATACCATGCACCCACATATACTCCCACACGAATATTCTTGTTGATAGAATGCACCTTATTGGCAACTTTATCGATAAAGTCGTAAATGGTTTTTGCACGGAAGGCGAGCCAATCTTTAAAATACTTCGGGGCGGTGGCAGGGGCTACAGTTTGTCCTGCAGGAAGTATGTCGGCGGGAAAGTTGATATCGGTTTGACCGATGTATTCCAGAAACTTCTTTTTAGAAACATCCGAGAAGTCAGACAGCAGATTATCATACCTGCATCTGTCGAGAAATATTCCGTCAATGTCGTATTTGCAGAGATCGGTAAGCAATCCAATGATATAATTCTGCACATCGTCGTTGGCCGGATTAAGAAACTTGGTACCGTAATAATCTTCATCGCTCGGATCAGTTGAATTAAGATCCATCTCATTCGTCAGTCCGCTCTTCAAGTTGAGAGTGGTAACCCACGACCTTTTGCTTGCATCGCGGAACACGAGCCCCTGTGCTCCCAAGCCGTATGGATTAAGACAACCGCCAGTAAAGGTGTTGAATGCTGCGTTGACTTTCAATCCCAATTCGTGCCCAATGTCGATGAACGCCTGAAGATAATCCCATGTTGCCTTACGTTCGTAATATTTATATTGCCCGTCGTCTGTCCAGTAATCAAGCTTCGTGACTTTGTCGCACAGTGTAGAGTTGAATAGAATATCTCCTTCTGCCGGGCGCACATCTACAACGATATCCGTAAAGCCGGCCCCTTTGGCCTTTGTAAGATCCTCGCGTATGTTTTCCTTACTATCGGCAAAGCGTGGAAAGTTGGCCGCTGCGTCTATCCAGATGTAGCGCGGTTTGGCATCGGTCTTTTCCTTATCCCATTTCCAGTTAGCTAATATGTCTTCGTGTTTGGTATCGCTGCATGCTGAAAATAATGATATCAGTGTTATAACAATCACTAATAGTTTGATTCTTTTCCTTTTCATAATGTACTATTTATCAATACAGTCTATTTGGAGTCCACCGAACGACAAATGGGTGTTGGATGCATAGAAAATGTAGAGGAAGTAACCATCTTCGGAAGGTGTCATGAGTACGTCGCCGAAACGGCCGTCGCCGGCAAAGCCCACCGTGCCGTATAGATCAGCTACCTTATATGTATATTTAAGCGCTCCGCTGCTTGCAACGTCTCCCGAGAGGGATGATGGATTAGAAGCATCGTACAGATAGACATGGCCGGGAAGCCCCCAGCTGGGCCAATACCCAATCTCAAACAGTGTGAAATACTTCGCATTGTTAAATTCACGCGTATCTATCGCACCGTCGTTAAAGCCCCATGCAGAGCCCGATGTATTGGCCATCAGGCCGGTAGGATTAGTCCATGCATTGGCAAAATATAGTTTATCGGCACCTCCGTTGTAATAATCGAAGAAGCAACCGTCGGCCACATTAGCAGAACGTGCCACCACCTTTGCATTGCTGTCTTGCCCTCCCCATGCATTTACTCCGCTGAAGAGAATGTTCTCGGGTGAACCCACTACGCCGTTACTCACGATCCATCGGATACAGTTCGTTGAATTGTCTACCGTGGCTGTGATGATAGCATCCTTGGCAAGGTCGCCCTGTACATGCAGACGTGAACCCATTCCCACACCTAATTGATTATTGTAAGATATCAATAATGTAGGCTTAACGGTAACGGAATTGGTCTTGTAAATGTTAAGCACGGAGCCGCTGCCAGCATAGTTGCAGATGAGCATGTTGCCGTTATTGTCGCTTGTGATCGCTCCGGTGGGAATGGCATCTCCTATATCAATGGTGCCGAGCTTTGTTCCGGTGGCTTTCTTGAAATACTGTGGCGTCGAACCATCGCCCAAGTTCAATATCACATGCCGGCCGATACATGCCAGCGTGGGATGTATGGCGTTGGCGTCTGTTACGCCCAGTGTTGTCATGTCTTTCTCAAAGAGCAGCGTCTCACTGCCCTTGCGATAACCGTTTTGCAGCTTTGGCGGAATGAAGCGGTTCACCTGATAAACAGCTTTGTCGGTACCATTGTCGGCAGTAACAGTAAACTGTATACCATTGTTCATGTCATGAGGTATAGACGGATCTGGGCTGATCGTAGCATGTGCAGAAAGCGTAACTTCCGCTGTTGCCTGTGAAAGATCTTCTCCAGTCATAATGGATACCGTCTTATTATCTTCATCAATAATACCTGTAAGTTCATTAGAGGTTAGGAAGAAAGCCTTTAGTGCGCATTTGTTCGATCTTGTCATCTTACCGGAAATTGTGATATCTTTCTTGTTTCCGTAAGGATCGGTATAAGTGAAGGTATTCTTTTGGTTTAGATCGAGCACCGACAGGGCTGGGCTTATCGTGCAATTGTTCTCCAAAGTGGCCACCAGTTTCATCGACTTCATATACTCGGCCGTTGTTTCGTCGCTCTCTTCTGGATAATAGTAGGGAACGGGAATCACATAATCAGTTACGGAAGCATTGTTGGGAATAGCCCAGTCTATTGCCAATTTATCGATATTCGGCCCCGATGTAAAGTAGGCTTTCAAACTTGTTATGCCGGAACGATCGGCCGTGGGCGCAACGTTCTCCTCGTCTGCACAGCTGCCCGTAACCACAGCCGTAAACAGAAAAGCACATATATACGCAAAATACTTGTTCATATATTTGTAGTTTTAGTTATTTCCATTCTGCGAACTGCTCTATTTCCCTATTGTTTTCTATTTCTTTTAGCGGTATCGGGAAACGATTCATCTTAGCAGGATAATCAAGGTTTTGGTTGTCTACCTCTACATAAGAGTAAGTAAAAGTACCATCATCGTTTTTTATTATTTTCAATCCATGGCGTCGGATGCCTGTAAGCTCGGATGTGGAAAGGCCCCAACGCCGCATATCCCAATAATAAAGTCCTTCGAAAGCCAGTTCTACTTTGCGCTCGTGACGAAGGGACTGGAACAACTGTTCACCGCTTTGCCCTTTGATTTCGGGAAGACCGACACGGGTTCTTACCAAGTTGATATACTTCATTGCATTTGTATTATCATTCAAACGAAAACAGGCCTCGGCATAATTCAGATAGACTTCGCCCAAGCGGAAAGCTATCCAAGGCTGCGAACTGGACTGCTGTGTAGCAAAATAGTGTTTTTCGTCGACTAACTTGCGAAGATAATAACCGGTTGTGGTACGTCCCTCTGTTTGAGGATCAACCTGCCACGTACACCAGCCGTCTGCTCCGCCGATATATGGTTCTATCGTACGTTCTTTCCATATAGATTTGTTATACAAAATTGTAGCATGGAAGCGTGGTTCCAATTGGTCGTACGGAGGTTCTTGAGTCGTACCGTCGGTTGTATGCCATGTACTCCAATCGGCTTTGCCACCGGTTTTTAATTCATATTCTTCGATCATTTCTTGCGTGGGTGTTGCGAAACCACCATACATCGTATTGCCTGCAAGTGTATGATCGCCACCGGGAGCATAATATCCGTCGAAGTTATGAGTCACATTACCTGCTACACTGTAACTGTATTGGAAAATAGCTTCGCTATTACCAGATGTAAAGGCATCTGCATAGTTGGCCGTCAAAGTGTATCCCATTGCGATAACCTTTTCGCAAGCCTCTTTTACGGCATTCCAATTCTGGCAATATAGCATGACTCTTGACATCAATGCGTAAGCCGCTCCACTCGTTAGTCTTCCGGTAGGACTATTGCTGACCGACAGATGTTCGCCAGCGTACTTCAAATCGTTATAAACAAAAGTCCAGCAATCTTCTTCCGAACCCATGGCTTTGTTCGTATTTATCTGTGAAAGATCTTCCGTATATAGGATCGCCTGATGATAGCGTTTCAACAATTCAAAGTAATACATGCCGCGGAAGAAGTGTAGTTCTCCTGAAAGTTGTTTCGTGGTTACACTATCGAGACTGCTTGCATTCAACCTTGATAAGGCTTCGTTCACACGACGGATATACTCGTATGTGCTTTCCCATATTCCCATATACACATCCACGTAGCTGGCAGTCAGCACCATACCTCCATAAGATATTTCATTGGGAATGTAGTTCTCGGCGTTGTAGTTCATATTACCGTATTTGAACTCATCGGTCAATCCTTCCGTCATTCCTGCCAGACACTGATAATTGTTATAACTGCCTAACCGTGGAATACCCTCATAGAAATCGTTTACTGCCATCCTTGCGTATTCCGCACGGCTCCATACGATTTTTTCGGTTGCCTTATCCGTAGGATCTATATCGAGAAAATCATTGCACGAAGTCAATCCGACAAAAGCAGTTATAAATAAAACTAAATATTTCACTTTCATAATTCAATCGGTTTATAAAATCAGAATGTAATATTGATACCGCCCATAAACGTACGCTGTTGCGGGTAGTAACCGTTATTAACTCGGGGAGATTCCGGATCGATACCTGTAGGCAGATCGTCAAGCGTGAACAGGTTGGAACCTTCAACAAATACACGTACTCTTTGAATACCCACGAAATGTATCCATGCTTTCGGCAACGTATATCCCAATTGAGCAGTCTTTAAACGGATGTAATCGCCTTTCCGCATCCAAAAGGTGGAAGCTAAACCGTTATTACCCCCATGACTGGTCTGTGAAAGAGTTATACGCGGATATTTACCATTTGGATTGTCAATGCTGTAAGAATCTCTTACAAGCCATAAAGGAGAATTAGCTCCTTCCTTGAAAGTCTGCGACCATACCGTATTATCATCATATCCATTGTAATAAGTACCCAATAAAGAGACGTCGAACTTAAATCCTCCTGTGAACTGTAAATTCAGATCGAACCCGTTCCACGATGCCCCGATGTTAAGTCCCATCATCACTTGTGGCCTGTTACTGCGACCGATAATAGCTTTATCCTGCTCATCAATCACATTATCTCCGTTCTTGTCTTTATATTTAATGTCACCTACATTAGGGCGGCTACCATACCATGCCGATTTCGTAATCTCTTCTTCCGAACGGAATAAGCCTTCAGCTTCCCATGCATAGTAAGCATCTACACTGGTACCGACCACCTTACGCCATTCCATTGTATTGGGACTATCCGGATAACGCAACCATTTGCTTTTAGCGTAAGTCATGTTTAAGTTGACGGAATAATCGAATGGACTACCTGCCAATGTGAAACGGTTGCGATGACTGATCGACCATTCAAAACCATAATTGCAATAGCGGTTATTATTTTTCCACGTAGGGTAATAACCACCCATTGAGGGAGCCTTATCGCCTCCCATTCTTGCCAACAGGTCGTAATTCAGGTTATAGAACCAGTCGAATTCTAATCCTAAAAGGCCGTGCCACAACGTAGCATCGAACCCGATATTCTGTGAACGCGTCTTAGACCAAGTGAGCTCTAAATTAGGAATAGCGGTAGAATACAGCGAACGGTAAGCTGTTCCGTTGGAAATCCAGTTTGTTCCGAAGTCGTAGGTACTAAGAAAAGAGTAGGGCGGAACACCATCATTACCAAGTAAACCTACGGACAAACGGATTTTCAAATCATCGAGCCATGATTTAGATTGCTCCATGAATTTCTCGTTAGTGATCCTCCAACCGAGAGACAAAGACGGGAAAAAGCCCCATCGCTTATTGGATACATTACCGCTGAAGTTATAGGAGCCGTCGTATCTGCCGCTGAATTCTGCCAGATAAGTATTGGCATAATCATATTTTAAACGGAAGATATAACCGGCAGTACGGGTATGTCCGCTGTATCCGGCAATCGGATTCTTTTCAATGGCATCACCTAAAGAGAGCTCGGGAAGTTCTGCAAAAGGTACATGATAGGCATAGGCAGAAAATCCGTTTTCCTTCCAATCGCGGGCTTCCACCAAGAGCATTGCATCTATATTATGCTTTCCGAGGAGTCTGGCATACTCTATACTCAACTGTCCTACCAGCTGTTGCGATGTATATTGCCCATCGCCCACATGATTTAGGTTAGAGCTTGCGTCGCGCGGATCATCTTTTAACGAGTACACACCGAAACTATCGGATGCTGTCGACATAGTATAAGTCTGATAAGGTGTATCCAAGTTCTTATTTTGCGAGGAAAGATAATCGTAAGAACCCGCAGCTTTAAACGTAAGACCGGTTAGCCACGGTGCGGCATATTCAAGCGAGAGATTGGAATTAAGCTCGAAACTGTTGGTCTTTTTATAGCCGGATTGATAGATGGCAGCCAACGGACTGTAAACTACGGAGGCATTATTAGGTATTGTACCCGTATAGAGACCTTTGTATTGTTCCGGCAAATAAGGGCGCATCATAATAGCTTGATGCCCGATAGAGAGCCACCCCACTTCGTGGGAAACCTCGGAACCGTCGTCAGAACCGCCCGAGTTATAGCCCGGGGTACGCCGTCTTCCCACATTTCCAAGGGCACCGAAAGTAATCTTCCAATCCTTTCCGAGTTTGGAATCCAGATTGACACGCATGTTATAACGGCGGTAATCGAAGTTGTCGATATTTCCTTTCTGGTTCATAAACCCACCGGATAGCAGATAGTGCATATCGGATGTTCCACCCTGTAAAACCAAATTATGCTTTACATTGGTACCGGTGCCGAACACTTTATCTATATAATTCACATTATCCCATCCGTCTGTAGGATCTCCGTTGAGCATATCCTTTATGTTTTTCTCCGTAAAAATGGGCTTATAGTCTTCACGTTTCGTAATCGTACCATTGGCCAGTTTGTCCATCATGTCTGCCATATTATAATAATGTGCAAACTCGGGACCATTCATAAACTCGGGGAAATTGGCATTTACAGAGATACCATATTGGCCGCTGTAACTAAGCTGCGGTTTCCCTTCACGCCCTTTTTTAGTTGTCACGATAACCACGCCGCCGGCTGCATTCAGTCCGTAAACAGCTGCCGAAGCGCCATCTTTCAGTACAGAGATACTCTCAATGTCGTTCGGATCGATATCGCTTATCGAACGAGGCATGCCATCCACAATATATAATGCATTGTATTGAGAACCGCGAATTCTTAAAGATGCTTGGTCTTTACCCGGCTCTCCGGACTCCTGTACGGAAGAAAGTCCGGGTAACTTTCCACCGAGTAAACTCGATACATTGGTAGAAGGGCCTTTGAGCAACTCATCGCCTTTAATGGCAGATACGGCTCCTGTGAGCGATTGTTTCTTGGCTGTACCGTATCCAACTACCACAACATCGTTCAATGTTGAGGCATCGTCTTCCATTATCACATCTACAGTACGCCTGTTACCAACCCTGATTTCTTGACTCTTCATACCAACATAAGAGAATAGAAGTACATCGCGAGCATCGGCACGAATACTGTAATTTCCATTGATATTCGTAATCGTACCATTTCCGGCGCTTCCCTTCACCAAGACGCTTACACCGACAAGAGCCTCGCCGGCAGCATCTTTCACAACTCCCTGAATAATGTTCTGTGCATTACTCGGATAAGCAGCAACGAACAAAAGCATCCAAAGCAGCAAAGCAAACCTGTGTTGTGAAAGGAACTTTTGAAATAAAGTAACAAAGAACATAAAAGTAATTTTTAGTTAAAGCATGATATTGATAGAAAATTCTGTGCAAATATAGGCTTAATTATACTAACTTCCAAAATTTTTTCAATAAATCTTTGGCTAATACTTAATATTTTTGTAAATTGCACCCGAATTTAATTCAAAGATTAAATAATTAAACCTTAATTAATAAAATGGTAAGCAGAAGAAAATTTATTGAGAAAACAATGCTTGCAGGTCTGTCGGCCGTGGTAGCTCCACAGTTGCTGAACGCCAAAGAGAGGCTGTTGCCGCAGCAGCAACCGGTACTGCCTAAAGAGAATGGAGATACCTCTCGCTATCTTGTAAAGAAGGACAACGGCCTGCGAATAACAGGAACTTTCTTAGACGAAATATCGCATGACATCCCTCATCAGAACTGGGGAGAGAAGGAATGGGAGCAGGATTTCCGTTACATGAAGGCCATCGGCATCGACACGGTGATCGTTATTCGCGCGGGATACCGCAAATTCATTACTTATCCTTCACCTTATTTATTAAAGAAAGGATGTTACATGCCTTCGGTAGATCTGATCGACATGTTTCTCAGGTTGGCAGACAAATACGGAATGAAGTTCTATTTCGGCCTTTACGACTCGGGGCATTACTGGGACACGGGCGATATGTCGCAGGAATTGGAAGACAACAAATATGTCATCGAAGAGGCATGGAAGCTCTATGGAAAGCACAAAAGTTTCAAAGGTTGGTATATAAGTACGGAGATAAGCCGGCAGACAAAAGGTGCCATCAATACGTTCCATACGATGGGCAAGCAATGTAAAGACGTATCGGGAGGCCTGCCTGTTTTCATTTCTCCGTGGATAGACGGTAAAAAAGCCGTAATGGGTACAGGCAAAATGACGAACGACCAAGCCGTTTCCGTACAGCAACATGAGAAGGAATGGAACGAGATTTTCGACGGTATACACGATGTGGTAGACGCTTGCGCATTCCAAGACGGGCACATAGACTATGATGAATTGGATGCTTTCTTTACCGTAAATAAGAAGTTGGCAGACAAATACGGCATGCAATGTTGGACAAATGCCGAGACTTTCGACCGCGACATGCCGATACATTTCTTGCCGATAAAGTTCGATAAGCTGCGAATGAAGCTGGAAGCAGCACACAGATGCCGATACGACAAGGGCATTACGTTCGAGTTTTCTCACTTCATGAGCCCGCAATCGGCCTATATCCAAGCCCATCATCTTTACGACAGATATAAGGAATATTTCAATATAACATGAACCGAAATATAAGATTGGCAACGACACGTTTGTTATACGTCCGGATTAGATATTCCATCTGTCGTCCTTACATTTCCCATCTATGCGGCTTATATATACCATGTAGCAATACTATGAATAGCAGTTTGTTATAACGGGAAAACGAATTATGCCGGAACATAGGACAAAACGTTTGGCCAAAAAAACTTCAGAAATCATTGAATCTACCATAATATAAAACAACAACAATGAACACATCCGTAAGATTGGGGTATATAGCTTTTCTCTCAATCGTTGCCGCTGTAGGCGGCCTGCTGTTCGGATACGACACTGCAGTGATATCCGGAACGATAGAACAAGTTACCTCTCAATTCTCTCTCAACACCCTGCAGCAAGGCTGGTACGTGGGTTGTGCACTGATAGGCTCCATTTTGGGCGTTGCTTCTGCAGGAATTATGAGCGACAGATTGGGCAGGCGTCCCACAATGTTTATCTCTGCATTCCTTTTCACCTTGTCGGCTATTGGCTGTGCTGGCAGTTCCAGTTTCTCATGGTTGGTATTTTATCGTCTCATAGGGGGTGTGGGCATCGGTATCGTATCTATCGTTGCGCCGATGTATATTTCCGAGATTGCCGTCACTACCTATCGGGGCAGGCTGGTTTCGCTTTACCAATTAGCCATCACCGTGGGCTTTCTTGCAGCCTATTTCGTTAATTATCTCTTGCTCGACATATCGGAGTCTTCTACATTCTCGGCAGGATGGATGCAGCTTATCTTTGCAGACGAGGTCTGGAGAGGCATGCTCGGTATGGAGACTTTGCCGGCTGCAGCGTTCTTTTTAATTCTGTTTTTCATTCCCGAAAGTCCCAGATGGTTCATCGTAAAAGCAAAGGAAAACAAGGCAAGGCATATCTTTTCGAGGATTTACCGGAACAACGGCGACGTGGAAAAGCAGATCGCGGACACGGCGTCTATGCTGTCTTCCGAGGCAAAGTCGGAGTGGCGCGAGCTGCTTCGCCCGGGTATATTGAAAGCGGTTATAATAGGTGTTTGCATCGCCATATTGGGACAGTTCATGGGAGTGAACGCTGTACTCTACTATGGTCCGTCTATTTTCAAGGAAGCAGGTATGAACGATCCGCTGTTCTGTCAGGTTCTGGTGGGCGTTGTCAATATGCTTACAACGGTTATCGCCATGCTTATTATAGATAAGGTGGGGCGCCATAAGCTGATTTATTACGGTGTGTCGGGCATGATCGCATCTCTTGTTCTCATTGCCGCATACTTCATGTTCCCCAATATGTTCTCGGTTTACTTCATGCTTACCTTTTTTCTTTTCTATGTCTTTTGCTGTGCCATCTCCATCAGTGCCGTTGTATGGGTTCTACTCTCGGAGATGTATCCCAACAGTGTACGTGGATTAGCCATGTCGATAGCCGGTTTTGCCCTTTGGATAGGTACATATCTTATCGGACAACTTACGCCTTGGATGCTCGAGAACCTGTCTCCGGCAGGAACGTTTGTGCTGTTTGCCATGATGTGTATTCCCTATATGCTCATCATGTGGAAACTTGTTCCCGAGACGGCGGGCATGTCTTTAGAGGATATCGAACGCTATTGGACGAAAGAAAAGAACGAAAAACAATCATAAGAATATGAAAAGACTGCTTGCTATCGCCTTGGTTATGGCGCTTGCCACACAACTGTATGCAGGAAAACGGGCGCTGATGTGGTTCGACGGAGAGGCTAATTTCCGCCGTTTCAGCAATACCGACAGCATAGATTATTACCTGAATAAAGTGCACGACATAGGCTTTACGGACGTTGTAATAGACGTGAGACCGATCACGGGTGAAGTTCTGTTCGATTCGAAGTATGCTCCTCGGATGCGCGAATGGAACGGCTATCAACGGAAAGACTTCGATTATCTGGGACATTTCCTGACTTCTGCTCACCGTTTGGGTATGAAGGTACATGCTTCTCTGAACGTATTCGTTGCCGGACATAACTATTTCGACCGCGGTCAGATATATACCTCTCACCCCGATTGGGCGTCTGTTGTCTATACGCCCCACGGTCTTATGCCCATTACTCGGCAGAAACAGAAGTATTCGGCTATGGTTAATCCGTTGAATAAAGAGTTCCGTTCGCACATCTTACACGTGCTGTGCGAGCTGGTAGAGAAGTACCCTATGCTCGACGGACTTATCTTAGACCGCGTGCGTTACGATGGTATCGAGGCGGATTTCTCCGCATTATCCAAGTCTGCATTCGAGAAATATACGGGAAAGAAGATCGGCAAATGGCCGCAAGACATATTTAAATGGAAAGACGGCAAGGTGGTGCGTGGCAAATATTTTAAAGAATGGATAGAATGGCGGGCACGAGTTATCCGCGACTTCATGGCCGAAATGCGGGAAAAAGTTAAGGAGGCGAACCCGAAAATCAGCTTCGGAACCTATACGGGAGCATGGTATCCTTCGTATTACGAGGTGGGTGTAAACTTCGCAAGCAATACTTATGATCCCTGCAAAGATTATGACTGGGCGACGAAAGACTATAGGAAAACGGGCTACATGGAACTGCTCGACTTATATACCACGGGAAATTATTATACGGACATTACGCTGGCGGATGCGCAGAAGAACCGTTCCGGTGTGAAAAACGAGACCGATTCGGAAACTCAATACGGCTCTTGGTATTCTGTAGAGGGTTCTTGCGAGCATTTGAGACCTATTCTGGGCGGGCATCCTTTCTATGGAGGTATGTTGGTAGACCAACTTTACGGAGAGCCCGAGAAAATACATGAAGCCGTAGAGATGAACCTGAAAAAGTCGGATGGTCTGATGGTTTTCGACATTTGTCACTTGATAGCCCGCCCCGAACTCTGGGCTGAAATAGAAAGAGGCATGCGGTCGGGAGGAATGATTCGATGAAACAAGAAAGAGCACATGCCCTCGACGCACTGCGCGGTTATGCCATCATGACCATGATACTATCGGCAACCGAGGCCTTCAGAGTGTTGCCGGCGTGGATGTATCATGCCCAAGTGCCGCCGCCCGACCATGTTTTCAATCCTTCCATCTACGGCATCACGTGGGTAGATCTTATCTTTCCGTTCTTCCTGTTCTCTATGGGAGCTGCCATTCCTTTGTCTTTGGGGCGGCAATACAAAGCAGGAGCATCGTTGCGAAAACTTTGTCGGAAGAGTGCGATCCGATGGTTAAAGCTGGCGTTCTTCGCTATTTTCATCTATCATACATTCCCCTTTATGCTGGGTTATCGGCAGGAGTGGCTTCGATATGCGGTGCCGTTGGCAGGCTTTGCCTTGATGTTCGTGCTGTATGTACCGAACCCGTTTCGCCTTCCGGAACTATGGCGGAGAATTGTAAACGGTGCAGCATACGTCGTTGCCGGAGCGATATTGTTGCTACAGCCCTATGCCGACGGTAAACCGTTTTCGCCGAACGATTACGACACGATCATACTGATACTCTCCAATGTAGCCGTAGTGGGCTCGATCATCTATTTGTTTACGATGAAAAAACCTTATGTTCGGTTTGTCGTTATGGTATTCATCGTTGCTTTGTTTCTCTCTTCCGAGACCGATGGATCGTGGCAGCAGGCTGTTTGCAGCTTCACTCCGGTTGCATGGCTCTACCAACCTGCTTTCTTAAAGTATCTGCTTATCATTCTTCCGGGTACGTTTGCGGGAAATATGTTGTACCGTTGGCAAAGCGAATACGGTGCAACAGACGCCGATAAAGTTACGGAACGCCATGTAGCGCCGTTGGCTCTTGCGGTGGTTTTAGCGGTTATTATCGCTAACGTGATTTTGCTTTATTGCCGAATGATGGCGGTTAATCTTGCGGTTACTGTCCTCTTGTTCGCCGTTCTACATTGGGTTCTGAAGGGTGATGGGGCAGAAACGAAGCTGTGGCGAACGCTTTTTCACCACGGTGCGTTTTATCTGTTGCTGGGCTTGTGCATGGAGGCGTTTCAAGGAGGTATACGGAAAGACGATGTAACTTTTAGCTATCTTTTCACGACCACCGGTCTTGCATTCCTCGCATTGCTGGCTTTTTCCGTCATAAGCGACCATTACCGGTGTAGCTTTATTTCTAAACCGCTCGAACTTACCGGCAAAAATCCCATGATTGCGTATGTGGCTTCTTCGATGGTTGTTATACCTGTTCTTACACTCTTAGGTATCTATCGCTATATTGATATGCTGTCGGTAACGGCTTGGACAGGATTTCTGAAAGGTATAATACTGACAGCTTTGAGCATGGGCGTGGCCGTTTGTTTCACAAAAAGGAAATGTTTCTGGAAAACTTAAATATTAAATATATGAGACGAATAATAGGAATTATCATGCTGTTGCTGCTGCCTACGGCGGGCGCTCTGGCCAAAATCGACTACGAAAAGAAGATACTTGGTACAGACAGCAACATTTCTTACACCGGACGTACGGAAAGAACGGCCGACGGAACCGTAAGATACGATTGGGTGGGAACTTACTTCCAGACCGATTTCACCGGCGGTTCCGTCGCCGTAAGTATCTCTGATACGGGTACGAGTTTCCACAATCTGTTTATCGATGGAAAGCTGATTAAGAAGATTAAAGTTAATGGGAAGGAGCCACGTAACGTGGTGTTGGCCGACGGACTCGGCAAAGGTATTCACCGACTTTGCTTGCAGAAATGCACTGAAGGAGAATACGGATGTACGACTATCTACGGTTTCAGCCTTGCAAAAGGCGGCACCTTGAAAGCCGTTGCCCCCAAAGAGAGGATGATAGAAGTTATCGGCGACTCTTATACTTGCGGCTTCGGTACGGAGAGTAACAATGCAAACGACAGGTTCCAATTGGAAACCGAGAATTGTAATAAGGCATACGGATGTATCATTGCACGCTATTTTAATGCCGATTATGCACTGATAGCCCACTCCGGACAGGGACTGATCAAGGATTGGGGCGACACGGTACAGGTGTCGGCACAAAACATGAGCACCCGTTACATGCAGGTGTACGACAATTATAACCGTAAAACTTACGACTTCAAGGCGTATCGTCCGCAGCTTGTCATTATCAACCTCGGTACCAATGACTTCGCCTCGGGGGCCATACCTACCGCCGAACAGTATGTCGGAGCTTATCTGAAACTCATAGACACCGTTAAACTGCACTACGGAGATATCCCTGTCTTTTGCATAATACCCCATTCGGCAGGGCTCTATCTCACGGCATGTCTTCGTCAATTGAAAGAGAAAACCGCCGCGCATAATCATATCTATGTGGCTTCTCCGATGCCAGATATCATCACGCAAGACTATGATCTGGGTGCTGCATGGCACCCGAATTACCAAGGACAACGTAAGATTGCCATGACGCTTATTCCGCAAATATCGGCCATCATGGGGTGGCAGCTAAATTCGTACGACCTATGATAAATATGTTTCAAAATGACAAAGACTCGAAGAACAGCATCATTAAGAGCAAAATCATCGAGTATTTCATCCTTAACGGTAACTCCACGAACACAGATCTCTCGAAGGAACTGAATTTAAGTGTACCGACTGTGTCAAAAATCATCAATGAAATGTGTGAAGATAGTTTCGTGATAGAATACGGAAAGTTGGAAACTACAGAAGGTAGAAAGCCCAACCTCTACGGATTGAACCCCGATTCGGGCTATTTCATCGGTGTGGATATCAAACAAAATACGGTGAATATCGGTCAGATGAACTTTAGGGGAGACCTCGTAGAGCTATCGATGGACGAGCCTTACCGGTTCCAAAATACGCCCGAAGCACTCGATGAACTGTGCGTACACATTCAGCACTTTATCGATAACCTTAACATAGCTCGCGAGAAAATACTCGATATAAATATCAATATATCGGGACGTGTAAACCCTGACACGGGCTATAGTTACAGTCTGTTTAACTTCTCAG
Source organism: Hoylesella oralis ATCC 33269 (assembly GCF_000185145.2). GTDB lineage: Bacteria > Bacteroidota > Bacteroidia > Bacteroidales > Bacteroidaceae > Prevotella > Prevotella phocaeensis. The sequence continues at coordinate 430,020 of NZ_GL833119.1, read as the reverse complement.
AGGTGCCGCTTACTAAGTTGTTGTCCGATAAAATAGGTTGTCAAGTAACGATAGACAATGATACGAGAGCTATGACTTTCGGCGAATATATGAAAGGATGCGTAAAAGGTGAGAAAGATATATTGTTTGTAAATCTCAGTTGGGGGCTCGGATTAGGCATCGTTATTGATGGAAATCTCTATAAAGGTAAGTCGGGATTTTCGGGAGAGTTTGGCCATATGCCGGCTTTCGACAACGAGATTATCTGTCATTGCGGTAAGAAAGGATGTCTCGAAACCGAAGCATCGGGCAAGGCGTTCATACGCATTGTCAGCGAAAGAATTAAAAATGGAGAAACTTCAATATTGCCCGACAGCGGCAATGAGGAATATTCACTGGAAGAACTTATCGATGCTACCAATCGTGAAGATCCTCTCTGTCTCGATGTTCTTGAAGGTATCGGCCAGAAACTCGGCAAGGCCATCGCCACATTAATAAACATCTTCAACCCCGAATTGGTTGTTATCGGTGGAACGATGTCCCAAACAGGAAACTTCCTTATGCACTCTATCAATACTTCTATCTTGAAGTATTCGCTGAATCTTGTCAATAAAGACACCAAGATTTGTATTTCGAAGCTGAAAGACCGTGCAGGTGTCATCGGTGCCTGTATGCTGGCTCGCAAATCAGTACTTGATGCATGACCGATATACAATGCCGATAACTTTACAGTTACTCGGTGCAATCATAGATTAACAACAAAAAACTCCTGAATTCAAAATATAAATTCAGGAGTTACATTTTCTGTATGTGGTGCCACCAGGAATCGAACCGGGGACACAAGGATTTTCAGTCCTTTGCTCTACCAACTGAGCTATGGCACCATTTCCTACCTTAGAAACGGGTGCAAAGGTAAGTCTTTAAAACCGGTCTTGCAAATTTTTCCTTATAAAATTGTTTCTGTTTCAGAAAAATACCGTACCTTTGCACCCGCAAAACAATGCACGGGATGTAGCGCAGTTGGTAGCGCACTACGTTCGGGACGTAGGGGTCGGGCGTTCGAGTCGCCTCATCCCGACTATCAAGTGGCAGATGAAACTATTCATTTGCCACTTTTTTATTTCTCTACCTTCCCTGTTTTTACGAAAGATAAGATATCTGTAGACTTATCGGATATTCGACTCATCTTTTCTGTGCAATTAAAAAAGAAAAAGTAGAAAATTCAAATGAGATAATAAAAGAACTGTGGTAAAACAAGAAAAAGGAGTATCTAAAAACGACACTCCTATATAAACAAAAAGATAATTTATAATATTATTACTGTTTTTCTATATTGCTTTCCTCTTGCCGGGCATGTTCTTTTGCTTCCATTTTGTTTTTTTAGAAAGAATGAAACGAACATTCCGAAACCTATACCTACGGCTAAAATAATCCAAAGGCCTAAGCCTTTTTCCTCATTTATGCCAAGGAGAAGCGCTACTGCATACCCCAATCCTAAGCCAAGAAGTACACACCCCCACAAAAGAATGTTATATTTATCTTCTTTCTTCATTGGTTTTACCAGTATTTTGGCTATTTCCATATCCACATGGTTGTTGATGATGGACTGGCGTATCTCTTTCTCATTTTTCTTTTTATGGTAATCTATGATATAACCACCTATAATAGCTATGATGCCAACCAACATTCCCATGATTGAATTAATTGCAAAAACCCACATTTCATTCATAATTATTACGTATTTTATTTGTTAGACTTCTATTAAAAAGACAATCTGCCTATCCGATTATTACATCTCATTCAAAAGAAAATTCGCCTATTGCTTTATATGCAAAAACGAATATCGTAGCAATAAAGAATACCATGGAAACAATAACAGTTTGTGAAGACGAATTCGACACGATTATCTCGTAAGCAGAGTAAAGCATGAACATAACAAGAAGAGGGAACCCGAAGCAAAAGGCCAAAAGCCGTGCCCATCGGCAAAACTCTGCATGCCTTTTCCGCTTCTTCATGGTCATCATCACCTGCCGATGGATGTCTTCAAGCACTTCTCTGCGTTCAAAAGTATCTTTTATCAGAGTGTTGAACTCATTATCATTGATTTCTTTCATTTTGAATTTCTTTTTTTAAACGTTCACGAATGCGATGTAATTTTACCAAGACATTACTTTTTGTCATACCAAGAGTTTTTGCTATCTCGTCGGTTTTCATCCTTTGATAGTAGTGCATGCAGATAATATTCCGATCGGATGGAGATAGTCTGCCGATGGCTTTCTCCATCAGTTGTAACAGTTGCTCGTGCTCATCCGAATATTCTTGAGGATGCTCTGCGATAACGGTCTGTTCTATAGGTTCTGCATGCCTCTTCCGTTCTTTACAGAGAGTGTTTAGAGCAATGTGCACTGCCACGGCATTGAGCCATGGACCTAAAGAAGTTCCTTTCCAACTATCGAGGTTGATATAGGCTCGGATAAAAGCTTGTTGGGTTATTTCCTTGGCCAATTCTTCGCGTTTTACGATGCTAAGGACTTTCGAAAAAACCTTTCCCGAATATCGTCCGACTATTTCGCGATAACACTTGGTATCGCTTTTACAGAGAATCCTATCTATGATCTCCCTATCTTCCATTTTTTAAGATTTCTATTATATAGACCGCGAACCGATACTTTTATTACACGAGTTCGAATATTTAATCTTTTAAAAACTATGTTTACCGAAAATAAATAATGATTTTTTATCTGCTTATTTAAAAACATCTTATCCATATATGCACTTATATGTTTTTATTATTTTATCGTCATACCGCCATGTTAGAAGAAGGTTTCTGATCATAAGGTAGTTGTGATGGTATTATGAGTAATTAAATGACAGTAAAATTTCATATAGACATGCCTTCCCTCGGTCTTATACATACCCTCCAACAAACGTACACCTATCTTGTATTAATGATATAATATATTTGTATAAGGCATGCCTTTCTGTTGTACGAAAGAAACATGTCTTTTTCGGAATAGTCAATATATGTGTCTTTCACTATATTACAGTCATGCTGTTGTGCAAAAACTATCGTATTGCAATGATAAACAGCGATTTGAAAAGGTGCTGATAAATGACAGGAAAATATATATTCTTATTAGAATATGATGGTTCTTTTAAGCAATAAGTCGGTTTCTGTCAGTGTTTTCAATAATCATCATGGGCATCTTGAGCGTGAAGTCGTAAGAACGAAGAGCCCTCGAACTCTTTCGCAAGAAATAAATGTGTATAAACAACAGAAAGAAATCTCTGCTTATACATCATGAACCACGGAGGTTGACGCGATGAAGCACGGAGGTTGACACGATAAAGCACGGAGGTTTACACGGTGAACCACGGAGGTTGACACGATGAACCACGGAGGTTGACACGATGAAGCACGGAGGTTTACGCGATGAACCACGGAGGTTGACACGGTGAACCACGGAAGTTTACGCGATGAACCACGGAGGTTGACACACGTTCCATGGAGCGATTATAGGACAAGACACATGGAAACGTCGCTCGATAACGTTTGTAAATTATATGAATTATAGAAGATTTAAAAGGCGATGTAATGCAATTGATGAAACATAATGGGAATGAATGTATATTCTTATGCCTGCTTCAGGTTAGGTTTTATGCTATAATTGGCCCGCCTCCACCTGCAATACTACGCGTTCGGTCAGTCGGTCTACGCCGTTCGGATCGTATTTCTTGGTGAGACTGGCACCGAAAGTCCACGCGAAAGCCTGCCAAAAACCGGCCCTGATCGGGCCCATGAACGCCTGTATAAGTTGATACGAAGAAGAGTTGCACTCACGAAAAACAAGTTTGATGAGTAGTTTTCCCTGCTGATAAGACAGCTTTTTCATGCGCGGGGTGTACTCCTTACGGATGCTCTTCTCTACCAATTTCATGTGTTCATCCTTGGCTTTCTTGTTCGGTAAGGTCTCCAAATACTCGTAGGTCTCGAGGATAATTTGCCTGACTTCCTTGGCTATGGGTAACACTTTCTTGATATTATACACCAAACGGTTGTAGGCTTGGCGTTCCTGTTCGCTTTTGAACACCGGTTGAGGGTACACATACACGTTGTTCATCTCCACATACTGTATGGAATCGACACCGTTAAGCACCTTACCCACCTTGAGCAACGGCTCAAAAGTAGGATTGTCCATATCAACAGTCCTGTCTTCAGGGTTGATATGTCCCGGCCGTTCGGTCTGTGCCTGCAACTGCAAGCATGCCGACATCATAAGTACGATGCACCACCTTCGCATAACTACGGCAAAAATAGTGATATTTTTTCGGCCGCAGAAATTATTTTGTTTTAATTAAATTAATATGCTTATTTGCCATCTTCGGCGCGATAGGCATCGATAGCCTTCTTTACCGAGCCGTACATCAGCAGGATGCGACGGGCATGATTGTAGTCGAGTCCGAGCTCGTCTACGATCATTCGTGTGCCACGATCTACGAGTTTTTGATTGGTAAGCTGCATGTTTACCATGCGATTTCCCTTTACGCGTCCGAGTTGGATCATTACGGAAGTGGATATCATGTTAAGGATCATCTTCTGTCCTGTGCCCGACTTCATGCGCGAACTGCCTGTTACGAATTCGGGGCCTACTACCATTTCGATGGGTACATCCGATACCTCGGCCATAGGCGAGTCGGGGTTACTCGTGATACAGCCCGTCAATATGCCGTGCTCACGGGCTTTGCGTAGGGCGCCGATGACGTAAGGCGTGGTGCCCGATGCGGCAATTCCGATCACTGTATCTTTGGTGTTGATTTCATGTTCTTTCAGTTCTTCCCATCCGCGTTGCTCATCGTCTTCGGCTTTTTCTACGGCATTGCGCAGTGCAGTGTCGCCTCCGGCGATGAGACCGATAATGTGTGTAGGTGCCACACCGAATGTTGGCGGTATCTCCGAAGCATCGAGAACGCCGAGACGTCCGCTGGTTCCCGCTCCCATATAGAAGATGCGCCCGCCTTTTTTCATGCGCGGAACGATGAGCGACACAAGTTTTTCTATCTGCGGAATGGCCTTTTCAGTGGCGAACGCCACCTTCTTGTCTTCGGTATTGATGTCTGTGAGCAGTTCGTGTATCGTCTTCTTCTCCAAGTTGTCATAGAGTGAAGGCTGCTCAGATATTTTGATGAAAGCCATGAGTGGGTGGGTTAAATTGTGCCGTTGTGATATTCTATGAGCCCTTTCATAGGAGCCTGTATAATACGTCCGAGCGTCATGCCTTCGGCATGCAGTGCGTCTTCGAGCGGAGCACGGAAGTAATAGGCAATCGAACCGTTGAACCCAATGGGCGTATGTTGCCATCCTGCGTACTGTTTCACATTGCGTACGAGGAACCGACGGAAGCTCTCGACCACGAGATTGTATATGTTAGCATCGTCGAGATGCTCGCTTAAGAAAGGTACGAAGCCTGCCAAGAAGCGGTTAGGCAACTTCTGACGGTACACACGATCGATGATTTCGGCCGGTGTGAGGGCATATTTCGCGTTGAAAGCATCGATGATGGGCTGCGGAAGTTGCCGTTTCAGAATGTCTCCCACGAGCGTCTTTCCGAGTACTGCGCCGCTTCCTTCGTCGCCAAGTATGAAACCCAACGGCGATACGTTGTGTGTTATCTTCTCGCCATCGTAAGCACAAGAGTTGCTTCCCGTGCCGAGTATGCAGGCAATGCCCGCCTTATGTCCGCACAGGCTGCGCGCTGCAGCGAGCATATCTGTAGCCACTTCGCATTGTCCGCCGATGTTCAGTGCGCGTTTTAACGCCCCTGCAACAATGGTACTTTTTTCGGGTGTGCAGCCTGCCCCGTAGAAAAACACGCCGTCGACAGTATTCGAGGGGAGCTCGGGCACAAGGGTTGTACGGAGTTCTTCGGCTATGTCTTCTTCCGTTTGGTAGAAAGGATTGAAACCGCATGTTTTAACTGTCAGTCTTACCTGACCGTTGTCTACCAAACACCAGTCGGTTTTGGTAGAACCGCTATCTGCTAATAATATCATAATTTTATATATATTTTTTCTTAAATAGGTAATATCCGCATGCCCAGTTCAGTATCACGTAGAGCAAAGCCCACGCCAAAGAGGCGGCTTTCACGCTGCACAGCACGGGCATGAGCAGGTTGTCGAACGTGAAGGCATGGATACTGGCGCCGCCAATAAGCGGAAGCATGGAAATCGGGATGAGCAACAAGTCGGACAACACATATAATGCCAAAGGATTAACGCCGAACACTTGGAAGAACAGAGTGCCCTTGTTTTCGTGTCCGTGCTTGTCAATATACCACGTAAGCAGGGCAAGTAACGTCGACGCCAAGCCGCATGTTACCATTGCAAAGGTAGGAGTCCACAGCTTTTTGCTGATAGGACAGGCGTAAGACAATAGAAATCCCGCAAATGTAAGCAGTGCTCCGATGAGGAACAGTCGCTCTATTTTGTCGTTAAGGTTCTGCATTTCCATCACCGTGCGCCCCACACAAAAGCCGATAAGTACATGGGCGAGGGCGGGGAACGTGCTCAATAATCCTTCAGGATCGGGACTCTCCCAGCGATACACATGCCCATGACCGAGGACGGCATCGTCTACTATAGCCAGAATGTTAGAAGCATCGTGGGCATAGCCGTTGCAGGTTTCCAAAAGAATGTAATAACCTATGAAAATTATAGCGATGAGCCACGGGATGTATTTATGCTTTACGGAAAGGGCAACGACCGCTGCCAGCCCGTAACAAATGCCGAGTCGCGGCAATACACCGAGGAGGCGCAACTGATCGAAGGTATTTACAGACGCCCATAATCGACTTCCGAAAGGCATGGAGCTCATATCGGGATCAAGCAAACCTCGGCAGAACATGAACAACCATGAGATAGCAAGGCCGATCAACCATAGCAATAATGCCCGCTTGGCAATCTTCCGACCGCATTCCACCGACCATTTGAACTCGAATTTTTTAAGCGACAGATACGTTGTGATACCCATAATGAACATGAAGAACGGGAAAACCAAGTCGGTAGGTGTGAGTCCTATCCATTCTGCATGCTCTAACGGAGCGTACACAGTGTCTGTTCCCGGGTTGTTCACGAGTATCATGCCCGCGATGGTCATGCCTCGCAGGATGTCTACTGCCAATATGCGTTTCTTCTGTTGTGTTGCAGTGTCCATACCGTTTTCGTTTTTTAGCTGACGATTGTCCCGCTTTTGCGCAACTTTGTTTATTTATATAAGTAATATTTTTGCGAGAGCCGACGGAATGCCTCTGCATCTTTGTCCCAATAAGAGCGGGCGTCTGCCCACCGATGATGCTGCATGAAAAGCCGGCGTATCTTCTTCGAGCCGCACACTTTGTCGAACATATCCTTGCGATCGTTAGAGGCTTGCTGTAATATATCGTGGTCGGGATAGAGACGATACAGCTCCTGAAGCAGGTAAAACTGCGTATCGCAGAGCCGCGCCTTGCCGTAATCAGTGAAATACACCTGCACGCCTTGCAGTTCCTTACCCATGCCTTTGCTGTAGAAAGGAGAGTAGTAAATCGGGCGGAAGGTTACTCCTTGCAGGTTCAATGCGTTCATTGCCGAAGCCAATTCGTGCGCTTTTATCCACGAAGCACCGAAGATTTGGAACGGAAGCGTGTAGCCTACGCCGATCGAAATGCCGTCGAGTTCGCCCACAATGCCCGATACGGCGTAGAAAGGTGCCGAAATCGGTTCCGGTATATGGGGCGACGGCAGTACCCATGGCAACCCTGTGTCGGTGTAAGTCATTCTGCGTTTCCAACCTTTCATCTTGATCACGGTCAAATCGCACTTGGCTCCGAGCATGTTTTCGCCATTGAGCATCAACGCCAACTCGCCCACGGTAAGGCCGTAGACGTAGGGTATTTTAAGTCTGCTGACGAATGATATACAGTCGTCTTCGGTAATGTTGCCCTCTATTTTTAGGCCTCCGAGCGGGTTAGGACGGTCGAGCACCACTACTTGAATATTGTTTTCGGCGGCTGCTTTCATAATGTTGCCGAGCGTACTGATATAGGTAAACGAGCGGCACCCGATGTCTTGAATGTCGTAAACCAGCACGTCGATGCCTTGAAGCATCTCTTTCGCCGGCACACGATACTTGCCGTAAAGCGAATAAACGGGCAGTCCGGTGGCTTCGTCTCTGTTGTCTTCCACCTTTAAACCGGCATGAGCGCTGCCACGCACACCGTGTTCAGGGCCGAACAGGGCTACCAGTTTAATGCCCCGAACGGCCGCCAGAATATCAACATCCGATTGCAGTTCGTTGTCTACCCCCGTGGGATTGGTTACGAGCCCCACCCGTTTGCCTTCAAGAACCTTGAAGTTTTGCTGCTTCAGCACCTCTATTCCCGTGAGCACTTTTACCTTGGCAACTGCGCTAAAGCAGCAGCATAACACAGCAAGGCATAAAACATATTTTTTCATGTGCGTATGTTTATTATTATTCGTTATACGGCCCATACTCTTCGGTATCCTCCTCTTTAGGTAAATCAAGCCGTATAAAGAGGCATACGAGGATGGTAACAAGGCAGGTACTCATTACGAAAAGGAAGAAATTCTGATATCCGATGCACTCCTGAATGGCGCCCGAAACCATGCCGGCCAAGTTTCCCAAGGCCATCAGTCCTGTACAGAACGCGTAATGGGCAGTCTTGTGAGCGCCTTCGGAGAACTCCATTAAGTAAAGCATATAGGCAGTAAAGCCGAATCCGTAGCCGAACTGTTCGATGAAAACGAAACCGTTGATCAGCCAGAAATCGGAAGGTTGCGCCATGCTCAGGTACACAAAAGCGCCACAAGAGAGCATGATAGAGCAGGCCATAGGCCAAAGCCAGCGTTTCAGACCGCCCTTGGCAATGGCTATTCCTCCGATGATACCGCCGGCAAGCAGACCTACAACACCGAATATGCCGTATATCCACCCCAGTTCTTCGGTAGAAATACCGAGTCCGCCGTTAGCTGTTCTGTCAAGCAAAAAGGGAGATATGATGCGTTGAAGCAATGATTCGGGCAGACGATAGAACAACATAAAGAAGACAGCCGGCAATACATATCTCTTTTTAAAGAATGTTTTGAAGGTTATAAGGAACTCCCGAAGCACGTCGTGGGCAGTTTTATGTCCCTCGCCCGCCACAGATACATCCGACGCAGGGTGCGGAAGAATGAAACGATGATACAGAAACATAAGCACCATAAAACCGGCTGTGATGAAATAAGTAACTGTCCAAGAGAAACGGATGGTACCGATTTTCTCGAGCCAACCGGCAACTATCACCAACAGACCTTGACCTACCACCATTGAAACGCGGTAGAACGTGGAACGGATGCCCACCCACAGTGCGCGTTCTTTCTCGTTCAGCGCCAGCAGATAGAACCCGTCGGCTGCAATGTCGTGGGTAGAAGAACTGAAAGCCAGCAGGAAAAAGATGGCCAGAGTGGCTTGGAAAAAGAAGCTCATGGGGATAACGAAGGCGATACCTGCCAGTCCGCAACCCATCAGGAACTGCATGGTAACGATCCACCAACGCTTTGTTTTAAAGATATCTACAAAGGGCGACCACAACGGTTTTATCACCCACGGCAGTCCGAAGAGCCCCGTCCAAAAGGTAATGGCGGCATTCGATATGCCCATCTTGGCATACATCACCACCGAGAGCATCATCACGGCGGCATAAGGCAACCCCTCTGTAAAGTATAGCGAGGGGATCCATACCCACAGCGATTTACGTTTATTATCGTTCATTCTAATACTTTGTTAATCAATATATCACAAATGGTTTTCTTAGGTATGGCATCTAAGTGACTTAGAATACCTATCTAAGGGCTTTAGATATACCATCTGTCTCGTTTAGATAGTATGTCTGTCTTTCATAACTATATAAAAGTTTCTTCCGACATTCTATCTTTTGTTCATCTTGATGCGTGCCTGAAGCTCCCAAGTACGTATGCGATCCTTGTATAGGTTGTTGCGGTTGTTCTTCTCGATGCTTAGTGCAGCGTCGGAATTATCATCCCATCGGCGGCAATTATAGAGCACATCGAAGATACGTCCTATCTGGTAACGGCGAGAAATGGCCAGTCCTAAGGCGTAATCTTCACCGTAATTCACGTTCGGGAGGTTGATTTCGCGCACCACAGGCGTAAAGAATGCGCGCGGTGCACCCAAACCATTGATGCGCAAGGCGTTGTTGCGGCCGTTGTCGGGTGTCCACTCTTTGTGGTCTATTTTGCCCGGCGGAAGCGTGTTGAGTTTGATGTCGGTCAGCATGTATGAGCCGATAATCATGGCACAGTTCTGTGTATAAAAGGCATCTACGATCTTCTGAAGCGTGTCGGGGCCTGAATATACGTCGTCGCTATCTAACTGAACAATGAACTTTCCGCACTTGGGATGATGGATAGCCATATTCCAACTGCCGCCCACACCGATGTCGTTGCGTGTGGGAATGATGTGTACAATGCGTTCGTCCGTATATTCTTCGATAGCTTCAGTGGTGCCGTCGGTGGAATGGTACTCCGGTCCGTTTTCTACAACGAATACGTTGAATTTGAACGTTGTTTGCTGACTCAACGCACTGTTGATGGCATCGCGAATGGTACGTACACGGTTGCGTACGGGTATCATTACGGTTGCCTCGTATTCGAAGCCCTTTTCATGTAGGGGAACATCGGCAAATGCCGGCGCCAGATAGCCGCCTACGTCTTTCAGATAGTCGGTGCAGGCCTGCTCCATCTCGATCTGCGAGGCACGGTTGCGCGGATCAACATAGTCGAACAGTTTCTCTCCCGTCTTTCGGTTGTCGAGTTCAATCTCCGAATAGAGGTATTCATTGATGTGAACGAAGTCTTCTTTCTCCGACAGTTTCAGTCTCAAGTCGTAGAAACCGGCTGCCTGATAATCGCCGGTCATACGTTGCGCAGCCTCTTTCAAGGCATCCGTGCGCAGGAGAACTACCGATCCGAAGTCGAAATCATCGCGAAGACTCCCCGTTTGATAGTCTATCACGGGCGCTTCGTTGCGTGTGCCGTCGGCAGTGGTTTGGTAATGATCGGCATACAGCATGCCCGCTCCGGTGGCTTCGGCAATCTGTATCATGCGGTTCAAGGCATAATATCCCATCTCCATGTATTGCTCTTTAAAGTACAACAGCGTGTAGGGAGCCTTGGCTTCAGCGGCGATCGCACGCATCGTGCGACTGCTTTTCAGCGTGTCGATGGTCAGCGTATCGCAGCCAGACGGCGCTTTGTCGGCACCAGTCTGCATTACTACGATGCGTGCCACCTCGTTCTGTTCTTTCAAACTGTGTATTGTCTTTGCCAATTCTTCTGCTCCTGCTATCGGCAAAAAGCAGTCTATCATTTGTTTCATGCGTTTGTATTTTTAGTTTTTATATATTCTTTCGTCTATTCTCAGTTTACCTATCAGGCCGTCTTCATTGGTGTAGAGCACTTCGGTCTTACTCAAAGGCACTACGGTGTTGATAAGCGTATTGCCTATTTTGTGTTTCCAGTACACGCGTCCGGTGCGGGCGTCTACGGCAAAGATGAGTCCATTCTTGGTTGAACTGAACACCACACCGTCTTTCTCGGTAAGCATAACGGTGGCATGTTCGTAGCCAAAGCCCACATTGGATGCCCATATTTCGTGAGCAGAGGGTGTGTCTGCGGCATAACATACTACGCTGTCTTGCATGGTTTTGGCATATATACGCCGCTTATCCGCCGAGAGTCCGATAGATTCGCGCACCTTGCTTTGATACGTTCTCCACAGCATATCGCCTGTACGGATATCGAGTGCCGTCATCGCACGCTCGGGATCGACGAGAAAAACCTTGTTATGAGCTTCGACAAGCCACACGGCTGCGGGCGAATAATGCATGCCTTTTTCGGCACAAGTTGTCCATTTCCACCGCAAGAAACCGCTCTGTTTGTCTAACGCATACACCGAATTGTCCCATGCACCGAACAACACAAGATCGTTAGTGACCAAGGGTTTTGTTTCTACATAGCCACGCACGTCGTGATTTTCCCATACGATACGGCCGTCGGTTACGTCGATGGCGCGGAATGTGCTGTCGCTGCCGCCGACGTATGCCACGTTTTTGTCCGTAGTAACTGCGCTGACAACCGGCCGTCGGGTGTGCACCTTCCAGCGCAATTTGCCGCTCGCGGCATCCACACCATAGATATTATCGTCGGCCGAACCGGCCACAACGACGCCTTTCCCGATAGCCGGAGTACCTATAATACGCCCTTCTGTTCGGTATGTCCACAGCTCCCGACCGTCTTTTTCGGTGTAGCAACTCAGTCTGCCGAGGTTATCTGCCACATACACCTTGCCTTTATAAGGTACGGGCGAGGAATATATTCCGGCGCGAGAAGCCACTTCCCACACTCTTTTTACGGCGGGATATTCTCGGTTGATGCTGAAATCAGGCCTCATGTCCGGCGATCCGGGCTTGGTATCGTAATAAGATTTTGTGAGCGAAATGGCTGTCCAACGGTAACGCGGATGCCCCACAGGATGGGTATATACGATCATCGAGTCGGCCGTAAGCTCGAACTCGTTATACTGACTGTAGTCGTTTCCTTGCTTTCTTAGATTGGTTATGCTGATAATACCGGGGATACCGTCGTAACTGAGATAGCTGTTTTTATGATAATGTCCGCCGATGAATGCCTTTACAGGGTAAATACGAACGGCATCAGTTACGTCGTTCCAATTGTCGGTATCTTGGGGTAACATCGGCATGTGAGTAACCAAGAACACCGGTTTGCCGTTCTTACCGTTCTTCTCTAATTCATTTTTCACCCAATCAATGTCTTCCGGCGGCACGTGCCCCAACGCCATACGCATCAGAGGACCACAGTTGAAACCCAGAAAGAGGTAGCCCTTGTGTTCGAACTTGAACCGTTCGTAACCGAAAATGCGCTTGAAATCCATGCATCCGCTCTCACTCCATTTCTGATCATGATTACCCATGATAATATAATAAGGTATCTTCAGTTTGTCTAACTCTTGCTTGGCAAGGATGAGAGAAGCCCTGTCGCCCTCGTCGGCAATATCGCCTGTCACGAGAACAAAGTCTAAATTATCGGTCGCATTGATTTGTTTAACGGAGTTACGCAGGTCTTCCGTCGCTGATGTTTCTTTCGCATTGATGTGAATATCGGTAAGCAAAGCGAAACGAAACGGTTCGCCTGCCATCGTTGGCAAGGCATGACAAGCCATTGCGCACATGGCTGCGAGCAGCACGTATGCCCGCAAATGTAGGATATATTTCTGTAAAGTCATTTCAGTAGGTATTGCAGTATCTTTTGCATGAGCATATCTCTATCGGCACTATCTGTTACGGCTTCGAATGGAAAACCGAGGACAACGGTGCGCCAGCGGTTGCTTTCGTTGCCGCCGAACACGATGCCTGCACTGAGATTATTCTCCGTATAACGGAACGCGGTATATGCACAAGCATCGGCAGGATCTATGGCATCGGGCGATTCAACCACGTATGAATCTTCGTTGGGCTTGTTATAATAGGTGAGATGCAACCGATCTTCCGTCAGCGGAGATGCTACGTAACGGATGTTTCCTTCGAGTGCGGCCCTGTTATCGCGCCACTTATACTTCAATATGCGCTGCGCAAAATCTTGATCTTCCTTATTTGCAGGGGCTACAGAGTTTTGCCACAGGTCGGTTCCCACATAAGAACCCGACACGAATATGCGTCCTCCGGCTTGGCAATAGCGCGTGAGTATCTGTTGCATGTCGGCATCGAAAGTCTTGAACCTTAGTGGTGTAACGCCGCCGCGCCCCATCTTCGACTGTTTTTGCTTGCCGAGGATAAGGTCTAAAGCGCAGTAATCGTCGGTGTTGAGAATATCTTTTGCGGTCAGTGCATCCCTGCTTACGGAGGCGAAGCTGTAGCCTGCTTTCAGGATGGCCGCACCATGCAAGGCAGGATAATCGAACGTGTTGCCGGCGATAACCATCTTTTCGTAGTTGCCATAGCTATCTCCGAAGCCGCTCGAATCGTCGTCTGTCCACGGTATAACGCGCCGGAACTCCTTCATCTTGCCCACATAGGTGATCATGTTGCGGTACGGAACGCCGTTATCTTGGTCGGCCAAGAAGCCTGCCTGCTCGTCATCGGCCGAACGGAAGTCGTCGGGAGCGCTGATACGATTAAAGCCATTGACCACCAGAACGGGCTTTGTTTGGGCGGCAGACGATATGCCTACTGAGAGTATTTCCGACGGGAAACTCTCTCCCCCCTTGTTAATGGCCGTAATCTTAAAGCTGACTACTTGGTCTGCAGGTATCTTGCAAGTGTAACTGTTCTTCTTTACAACCACGCCATTGTCGAAATCCGTGTCGCCTACACGTGTATATACGATGTATTTTTCGGCCTTGGCAGTGGGCTCGAGCGAGTCGGTTACGGCTTGCCAAGAGAGCGTTACCTCGTTCTTTTCCTTCAGTATGGCTGCGAAATGGCTTACGGGCAATGGCTGCACCACGTAGTCGTAGCCATACTCATCGCTTAGGAAACGGAGAATACCTTTATAGACAGCGCGGCTTACAGTGAAGTGGAAACGCGGATCGAGCCCATACCTCATGTCGGCAAAGTTATTGTGCGATAGCAGTTCGAGCAGCATGGCAGGCACACGGGGCGTCCATGCTTCGAAGTAACGGCTGTTCCACATGCCGCGTCGAGTCCACTTGGGTTCGTAAAGGGTGCGTATGTCGTTCGTGATGCTCGTCAGTACAAGGTCGCATAGGTCGCGGTTGGCGTCGCGCGATGTGCCGTCGGCATATTTGCCGTTATAGGCATCTGTCTGGTATATACCCAGTGTCCCGATGATAGAGTCGCCGTAAACACAGCCGGCATCGCTATGGAACGCGAGCGACAGGTCGACGGGGATGCCCAGTCCCTTGGCATCGGGAACGGCCTTGGTTCCGCCGGCGAGGTAGTTCACCCATATACCCCGACATTTATAGTCATCGGTGTAATCGTTCTTACCATGGCTCGGCGAGTATATACTGTCGGGTATTCCGGCCCACTGAAGCCAATAGCGTGCCGCCTCTTCGAAGCGCGGATAACCGCTTACTTCGTAAGGATAATCGATCTTAGGCTGACAGGCATTGCGCGGCAGACGGTCGTTTTTTCGTGTGGATTTCATATTGGTAGCGATGCTGTCGCCATCGGTTCGGCGGGCAATATTGCCCATGCCGCCGCCGAACCTTACGGCATCGGCGGTAACGATCTGCCCCGCTTTCTTCGACAGGTTGGTAAGTTCCACCCGCCCTTTTGTACCTTTATCGAACATAAAGGTGCCAAGGTACACCCATGTACCGCCGCCCATAGTCTGGTTAACGGTAAAGGTAGTTTTGCCGCCCTTATGGTATACGGTGTAAGAAGCGCCATCTGTGCTGTTTATTTGGGTATTGTAAGCCACATAGACGGCATACCTGTGCGTCTTAGGTATATCGGGTATCCAAGCTATGGTGCCGGCCTCGCTCGGCTTGGTTACGGTTTCGGCTTCGCGATAGGTACCGTCTGTGAAGGGATTTTCGAAGTCTTTGTACTGTTCTTTTGTGTAGGCAAAGCCTTTGTCACGACCGGTTTGCCACGGCCGGCTGCCGTTCTGCTCGCGGTAGGTCGACGTTGCGGCAAGGGCGCCGTCGTTGTCTACAATGACTTCGTAGGGGTTCGCGTCTCGTTCGCGGGGTGTCATAACGATGGCTCCCGCATTTTCGAGCATCGGAATAAGATAAGGAACGACGTAGGTCTGGGTATATTTATCCTCGACAGTCTGGAACAATCGGGCTCGTTGCCATTCCCAACGTGCCAGTCCTTGCTCGTAATACCAGCCATGACTCTGCCACATAGCGATGTGTCTTCCATATAATCCCCGCGTTGGTTTATACGGACGATCGAGATTTCGGGTAAGCGGAATACCGGCAGGATAGGTAAACGCCGGTCGTTTTTCTCGCTTCGACAGTGTTATACGGGGGATGAGCGTGCGCAGTTCGTGCCCATCGGTAACGATTTTTACGGCTTTATCGGCAAACCGTTGTGCCAAAATCTGCCCCACGGCATGGGTGATACTTTGGTAATTGCTGTCGCGTATGGGAATGTCTTGCAGGTTATCGTTTACGTAGAGCGTAAGCGTGTCGCCGTCGACAGCGGTAGAGTCTATTTTTATAACGCCGGCACGTATGCCTTTGGCATGGTCGTTCAGAATTTTCTCTATGCTTTTTTTCTCGTCTTGGTTAAGGCTTTGCGCCTTTGAAAACGCGGGGAAAAGCAGCCCGGCTATCATGAGATGTAAAAATAGAGCTCTCATCTTTTTCTTATTTACGCAGTGCAGAATGGTCGTAAATTATTTTTAATGTGGATAAAAGCTACCGGAGTTTTACTAAAACTCCGGTAGCGTGATTAATATGGGAATGAATGGAAACAGTGTGACATTTACTCCCAGTTGGGGTTCTGTCCGGTTTCCGGGCTCAATGTAAGCTGATTTGTCGGTACCGGATATAAATAATATTTATTCCTATAGGTACGTGTAGCCGTTGTTCCGATGATGTATTTGTCTGCATCCAATGCTACCTCACAGTTGGTTACATTACTCAGATTGGCACCACGATTGATGTTTGGGTAGGTATTGCTGTCGAGTTTGTCGAGCTGATGCCAACGTATGATGTCCCAATAACGATACCAATTGTCTGTCATCAGTTCGCAACGGCGGCAACGACGTATCTCCCAAAGCAGATTGCTTACGCCCATATTGTTGGCCGGATCGGCAGCCGGAGACGTTGTGAGGTTAGGTAATCCGGCACGACTCATTAGCAAATTGACGGTTTTATCTAAGTCGTCGTTGGTGATGGTGCCTAACTCAGCCTTGGCTTCAGCCTCGTTTAACAAGATTACAGCATACCAGTACAGCGGAGCATCGGTATAACCGGTGTTCGTATTCGTGCGGTAATAGGTTTCCAGAGTAAGGTTGTCGTATTTGCGGATGGTATATCCGGTAGACGAAGTCATCAAGGCTGATCCCGACGCTCCTCCGTCATTGTTGAGACGGGCCCATCCATGACCTTTGAAACATACGATGGAATCGACGAGTACGGAGAGTCTCTTGTCGCGTACAGACAGCATTTTACTAATGGAATAGTCGCCTTTCGCATTGAGTACAGCTTTGTCGTCGGTGCTGAGAGTGGTCGTTGCTTTGGGCTTTCCGTCTGTAAAGAGGAAGGCATCGATAGCATCCCGTGAGATACCTCTTTGCTCGGTAGAACTGCAAGTGTAGTCTATCGTGCCGTGCATCACCAAATCCTTTTCATAATTACGGTAGAAGATGATTTCATTACAGCTGCCGAGCGCCAGCGAATTGTATATCTCTCCATAGTTGGAGGTGAGCCCGAATTTTCCAGAAGACATGATGGCTTCTGATGCAGACACGCACTCCTGCAGATATTTCTTGGCACGGGTTTCATCGGGAGCCTTGCCGTTATCGGCCAATGTGCGGTACCTGCAATAAGTGCCTTCGTACAGACAAATATCGCTCTTCATGGCCTGTGCCATCTCTTTACTCCATGCTGTTTTGTCGCTTACCGAGTTTAGATTTGCGATAGCATAGTCCAAATCGTTGAGTACAGAGTCCATCACCACGTCGCGGTCGGTACGTTTTCCGTATATTTTCGTATCCTCCGGATCGGTAATTACTTCGTCCAACCATTGAACATCTCCGTACTCACGAACCAATTGGTAGTACTCCCATGCTCTGTTGAGTCTGCCCACAGCCATGTAATATGCCTTGTTAGAAAGCGTAGATGCAGCTAACCCTTGTATCATATAGTTGATGCGACGTACTTCTTGGAACTTGCCGGTCCAGTCGCTTGTCGTAGCCGGCACGGTTACATAGTCCCAATTGTCGAATGTAGGGCTTACTTGATCGTCTGACAAGCTCATGAAATAAAACCATCCGGCGCCTCCGTTCTGACTGAAACCTATATAATTCGTGTAAAATCTATTGCTGTAACTTTCCACGTTGTTCGAATTGTTCCAGAACACAGGAGTATTGCTTAGTTGGTCACGGGGCGACTTGTCAAGCATGTCATCGCAACCGGTTAATAGAAATACAGCGATTGCGAAAGTATATAATATTGATTTTTTCATAGTGTTGTTCTTTTATGTTTGATAACTTAGAAAGTAACTTGCAGACCTACAGACCAACTGCGTGTGATAGGATATGTACGTCCCCACGTGCCGTAGGAAAGAGAACCTTGACCGGTATTTACCTCGGGATCGACGGGTAAATCGCCGCTGCCTTTATGGAGCAAACATAAGTTGTCCACGCTTCCATAGATACGTAGTTTCTGAATATAGACTTTCTTGGTGAGCCATGTCGGCATCGTGTAGCCTAATGTAATGTTCTTGAGGCGCAGATAAGACATATCTACCAAGTATTTTGTTTGCGGATAATAGTTGTGGCATCCGCCTATAGCTGCAAGACCGGATACGTTGCCGGCGCCTTCATTGCCCGGGTACAAACATGGGAAAGCATTGCTTTCGCTGATGTTTACTATATTATTGTCGGGATCATATACGTTATAGCTGGTTTGGTGAGAATATATAGCTAAATCGGCTGAACGCATTTCGGGGAATGCAAAGGAAGAACGTGTCCACATATCGCGCTTTCCTACACCTTGGAAGAATAGGTCGAGATCGAATCCTTTATATGTGCCGCCGACATGGAAGCTGTATTCGTAACGCGGAAGTGTGTTTCCTATCACTTTCAAGTCGCCATGATCATCGGCAGTTCCCTTACCGCCGTTGATCACGCCGTCACCATTCAGGTCTTTAAACTTAATATCACCGGGGCCATAGACAAAGTTATCGGTTTGGATGCCTGTTTGGTCGGCCACCCCTGCCTTATATTTCCATGAGCCGTCAGCATTCTTTCCATCGAAGTCGTTTTCCGTGAAGTAACGCTCCGTTTCGAAGCCCCAAATGTCTCCCCAGTTCTCTCCTGCATATGCATAAGTCTTAGCATTAGCATCGGTAACGATACCTCCTGTATGGCCAATAACCTTGGATGTGTTGTTCCACTTGGTAACCTTTACTTTAGAATCTCCTATGCTGAAGTTTGCATAAAGGCCGAGGTCTTTGTTGATTTGTTTACGCCAGTTGAGCGATATTTCCCAACCACGTGAACGGAGTTCGCCGGCATTAGAATAAGGAGCGTTGGCGCCTACGCTGGGCGGGAGTGCCGTACCGGGAGCAAGCATATCCTTAGTAGTACGCTGATACCAGTCGGCTGTAAGAGTAAGTTCGTCGTTGAGGAAACCGAGATCGAGGCCGATATCGAACGAATGTATACGTTCCCATGTGAGTGTAGGAGATACCCAATCGGGCATGCCGAATTGATTTACTTTTGTACCCGAACCATTCAGCCAATAAAGTTTGTCTGTTGCAATCGGACTGATGGTAGAAACAAACATCCAGTCTCCTACGGCTTCATTGCCTATTTCACCGTAAGAGAGGCGCAATTTACCGTTCGATACGTATTGATGAAGGTCTTTCCAATAAGGTTCTTCGGTAAAACGATAACCGGCAGATATCGATGGGAAGAACGCCCAACGGTCGCCCTCAGGGAAACGTGAGGAACCATCGTATCGTCCGTTCAGTTCCAATAGGTAAATTCCTTTATAATCATAATTGATACGCCCGAAATAACCAGCCGATGCACGGTCGCCTGTTTCCGAGTCTATCGCTGCCTTTGTCATATCTCCATAGGCAAGATTAAGTTCGGGATAGTTCTCATCATACAACTGTGTCCGCATGGCTGAAAAGTTATCCGACTTATAATTTTCGCCGTTAATACCTACCATTACGTTCAGGTTATGGGCATCCTTCCACGTGTGGGCATAGTTTATATAAGCGTTGGCAGTCCAACGGTTGTTCTTAGTATTCCATCGTGTAACGGAAGTCTCTGATTTCTGAACAATGTAGGTAGGAGCAGTTCCCGTCCAATTCATGCCATATACACTGTGGTCGCTCGACTTATAATTGTAGTTGTCGATATCGAATGTGTAGTCTACATTCAGTGTAAGATCTTTTGTGATATTGGCTTTGGCGTAGGCACTCATGCTAAGTCTGTCGTGTACAGTAATCTTTCGTGCGGCTTGTTTCTGTATGGCAATCACTCGATAATCATATTCTGTGCCGTCTGCAGTTCTCATTATTCCCGATGGAATGAAGAACGAACCCCATCGCCACAGATATTGATAGATATTATTCCATGTATCCGGGCGACTCATGTGACGGCTTGTAAAGTTGAAGCGGGCCCCAATAGCCAGCCAATCGGTAACGTCTGTCTTGATATTGAGTAAAGCATTGTATCTGTTACGTTGCCCGGGATTGAACTTCATAACGTCTTCCTTGCTATCGTATCCGAACGAAGCATAGAATGTAGTATTCCCGCTTGCGCCCGACAGAGATATATTATGACTCTGCGAAGGTGCCGCATTGTTGTACCATATCTTACGGATATCGTAGTCTGCATAGTAGAAAGGTTGCCCGTTAATAAAGGCATAATCACCCACATCGCTGTCGCTTTGATAAGGACGCATCACGCTGTAACCTTTCTTACCTCCGTTCTGTTCCTGCCATTTCTTAGCATAAGGTAACAGCTGATCGAAATACATACCGAAGAGCTCTACGGAACCTGATCCGGCTCGAGCCTTAGCCGATATGGCTGCCTGAAGCTGTGTAGGAACATCAGGGTAGTCGGGTAAGTAAGTTGAACAATCCCAAGCGAAGCGAGCATCATACTTTATAGAGACGCGATCGCTCTTCTTTGCCTGCTTTGTTGTAACGAGAATTACGCCGAAGGCAGCGCGGCTACCGTAAATAGCAGACGAAGCTGCATCTTTTAATACGGATATCGTGGCGATATCGTTGCCATTGATCATGGAAAGATTGTCTACAGGTACGCCGTCTACAACAATCAAGGGTGATGAATTCTGACTATTCGAAAGCGTGCCCAACCCACGAATACTAATCGACGGAGTGCCGTCTATATCGCCGCTGGTATTCAGGATGGTGAGCCCGGGAACAGCGCCTTGCAACGCTTTGGTTACATCCTGTTCCGGACGACTTGCGAGTATTTTGTCCAAATCTACATTGGCTACAGCTCCTGTAAGGTTCACTTTCTTCTGTTGTCCGTACCCTACAACCACGACTTCATCCAAAAGTGCATTGTCGTTTTGCAGTACAATCTGCAGATTTTCTTTAGCTTTAACGGTTACAGTTTTATAACCAAGGAATGTAATTTTGAGCTTTGCATCGCTTGCAGCCTTAAAAGAGAATTTACCATCGATGTTGGTAGCACTGCCACGGTTAGAACCTACCTCCATAACACTTACACCGACAAGAGGTTCGCCCTGCTCATCAACGACGGTACCCGTTACGTCTATGGTAGATTTACTTTCATTTACGATTTGTGGACTTGGGGATGCATGCATATATGCAAGGCTCCCGGTTACACCACTTGAGAGAAATAGTGCCCCTATAAGGACAAGTCGTTTTTTCATAAGCGATTTTTTAAAGTTATACATTATTTGATATGGTGTCCGTATTTGTGTCTTTGTTTTTCCGTGTGGCAACCGTTTTGTGTTGTTTTTGCTTACGGTTATTTATTTTCATTAGGCCATAGAAACATAGACACCTCGCTGCAAAGATTGCTAATTTATTTTGAATTACCAAGGAATTTTAAAAGTTTTTTAAAGGAAGACTATGAAATTGTTTCTGTTTCCATATCCCAGTTCCACCGGTCGAAGTACAGGTTACCGTCGTCCCATTCTACTTCTCCGCGTTGAAAGTCTACCGTTTCGCTGCGCGGGAAGTGCTTTTCGGGCCATAAGGGCATGCCGAAATCAGAATTGACCACCATGCGCCACGAGTCTATTCCGCCAAGGAAAAACCAACGCTCCTGCTCGTTGGCGGCGTAAGACGGCATGCCGAACGACATGTCTACGGGCACCCATCCTATGCCTTCGAAGTAAATTTCGCCCCAATCGTGCAGGTTTTCGCTGCCCGGATGCATCATGAAACCGCTTTCGAAGTGTGCCGGAATACCGCTGATACGGCAGAGCGTGAGAAACAGCAATGTTACCTGTCCGCAGTCGCCGTGGTGATTTTCCACCACATATTCGGGAATGTTCTCGATCGTAGAATACTCTCGTGCCGACGCCCACGGGAAGTTAGCGTCGATCCATGCAAAGATTTTCTTCGCTTTCAGCAGCGGATTCCTCTCACCACGGGTAAGACTGTCGGCGATATGTCGCAGCCGCGGCGTGAACAGAATGTGCCGGTCGCGCTCCGAGGTGTATCTCTTATATAATAAGGTGTGCGTATCATACGGTTTTATCTGCTCGGGTTGCAGATCATACCAGCACCCTTTAGAGGCATATTCAAACGTCTCTCGAAACACCGTGGGCTTACCTTTTTCGGCTTTTTTCTCCATATACAGGGTGGAATGGGCACAGCTCTCGGGAGAACGTTTGTAACTCTTTTCAGACGTGCTCAGCAGTTTTACGTCGGTTTGCCGTGCCATATCCGTGCGTGGAAAGGGCAACCAACAGCGAATGATATGCCCTGCAGGCACGGCATCCGCCTCTACTGTCAGCGTATAAGTCACGCGGTGTCGTTTTGTTTCGGCCATCCGTAGGCCGTCTTTCGGTGCATTTCTGATGATCAGCGGCACGTTTTCCTTATCTACCTCTTCTGAACCATCCGTCTTTATACCGTCTTTCGCTGCTTTGATGCGGGCGCATTCGCGGTCTATGCGGAACAGATTGGGCGCCGCGTTGTGGAAATAACGCTTCTTACCGTCGATAACCATCGTTTCCAGAGCCTTTGTCTGTTCCCATCGGTTCATCTGTTCGTCGGTTACGTCCGGTATGTATTTCCGGATATAGGCTTTTACCTCATCGCGGCTTTTGTTGAAGTCTATCAGCAGTCGGTGGTGCAGATCGGCGGGTTGCAACTGCGCTTCGGCAGCCATGAAACAACTCAAGAATGCGAGCGTAAGAACGATATGTAGGCGATAGTGTGTCATCATAAAGTCGGTGAGTTATACTTTCGATGATGTTTTCACTATACCAATGCCCGGACGATCGGGCAGCGTAATCTTTCCTTTCACTACTTCCATGCCTCTGAAACGGTCGTTTGCGATGAGCAGGTTACCGTCCAAGTCGGCGAAGTCTACGGCCGGAGACAGCTGAGCCGCAGCACTTACGGCGCACGAAGTTTCCGTCATGCAGCCCACCATGACCTTCATACCGATGGCACGTGCATAGTTCAGCATCTTCCAAGCCTCGCGCATGCCCGTACATTTCATAAGTTTGATGTTGATACCCGAATAGGCTCCCTCCACGTCTTTGATGTCTTTCAGGCGTTGTATGGCCTCATCGGCGAAGATAGGCAGCGGACTTTGCTGCGTTATCCATGCAATGTCGTCCTTTTGTTCTTTAGGCATGGGCTGTTCCACCATCACGATACCGCGCTCTTTCAGCCAGTATATCATGTCGAGAGCCATCTGCCGGTCTTTCCATCCTTGGTTTACGTCTACGGCAATCGGTAGTTTTGTCACCTCTCGAATGGTTTCTATCAGCTCTTTATCGTTGTCGCGCCCCAGCTTTACCTTTAATATATTGAACCTGTCGGCACATTCGCGCGTTTTCTGACGTACCACCTCGGGCGTGTCGATACCTATGGTAAAGGTGGTAGAAGGCGCTTTAGCCTTGTTAAGTCCCCATATTTTGTACCACGGAGCGCCGAGCAGCTTGCCTACAAGGTCGTGCAAAGCGATGTCGATGGCCGCTTTGGCTGCCGTATCTCCCACGGATAAGCCGTCTACATAGCTCAATATGTCTTCTAACTGGAACGGATCGTTGAATTGGCCAAGGTCTACTTTCTTTAAAAACGCCGTAACACTCGCCACCGACTGCCCGAGATATTGCGGCATAGAGGCCTCTCCGTAGCCCGTAACGCCGTCGTATGTAATCTCTAACTGTACGTCGGGAGTGGTCGAGCGCGAGTAAGAAGCCACGGTAAACACATGGCGCAACTTCAATTCATAGGGGAAGAAGTTCATCCGGAGTTTGCCTCCGTGACCGGTTTTCCGGTTGATATTGACCATCGGTAGCACCATCTTGCCGATGGCATCGGCCTTGTTAATCGGAACCGCCGCGCCAAGCGTGGCCAATGTAGCCTTTTTCAGAAACTCTCGTCTGGTACTCATGGTTGTTTTTCTTATTTAAGATATGCGTCGGTTTTGTGTCGACCGGTAGTTATTTGTAATACGCATTGCGGTCGGTGGTGCTCATTCCGTCCACCTTATTTATATATGGCAGCACCCGTTGCGCCCACAACAGCCGGTTCAAGTCGTACTCATCGTACTCCTTATCCTGCGGGTTGAAGCTGCTTATATGCACGAAACCGAGCGAATGGATGAACTTCTTGTTGCCGAGATAGATACCCACATGGCTTACATGGGGCTTGCCTGTTTCCTCATCACGCGAGCCGAAGAACACCAAGTCGCCGGCCATAAGGTTGCCGAAGTCGGGGGCTATCTCCAAATGTTCGCCTTTGTAAGCCTGCTGTGAGGCATCTCTGGGGATAACGATGTCGTGCATCAGCAGCGTTGTGCGCACGAAACCGCTGCAATCCACCCCCTTTGTACTCGTGCCGCCCCACATATACGGCAGCCCTATAAGGCGCTTGGCAGAGGCTATGATGCTTGCTGCATTGCGTTTAACAGTTCTGCGCCACGCTCTTATCTCCTGCCCGTTGCGCACATGCAGATAGCCTTTGCGCCCGTCGGGATAGGCCACATGGAAGAATGTTCCCTGTTTTCCGAGCAGTTTCAGGCGGTCTCCGGCCACTACGTCGCTTACGGTTTGTGCTCTTGCATCGGGCCTCTCGTGCACGAAAGCATAAAGGGCGGTCACCATAACCTGCCCGCCCGTGTTCCATGCAGCGAGCTCTGTGCGGGTTACCTGTCGTACCGTCTGCGCCAATACCCACGACTCATAATCGTCGGGCGTGGTAACTTGCAGCCATGCACCGCTCTTTCGGTTCACGCGCAGGGGCATGCCGAGTAATGCCTGCGATGCCTGTCCCGCATCGTAATCGGCAGCCTGTCGCAAATTGCACACCGATATGTTCACGATAGCCCAATCGTCTGTTGCCGAGGGGTCGGCCGTCTGGGCGGTCGAGGCACATGCTTCGCCGATGACAAGCAGTAAAGCAATGCAAGAAAAAATGGCTCTTTTCGGGCAATATCTTTTGTGTAAGATTATCATATTGTGTTCTTTTGCGAATGTTAGATAAGTTGTATAGTTTTAGGTCTTTCATGGCCTATGCCTCGTAGAAAGGCGGTGCCAAATTACAAATAAATTCGCATACGGCAAAGAAAAAGAATGAAAAGATGCAGCAGCCCTTACGGATTAAGGGTTAAAGACGGGTGTTTAACGGCGTTGTTGTCGGGGAGTAGCTTTTGTAAGTTCAACTCCTTGCGTAAACATGCTTATTGTCAACCGCCCATAGATGGTACTTGTGTTGATGGTAAACCATCTATGTATTCGCCTTAAGTGTATGGTCTGTCAGCGTTAAATGTTGAAAATAATCGCCTTAGGCATATCGTATGTTTATAGAGTTTTATTATATTTGCACTGCTATGCCGGTTGCAAGGAACCGGTAAACCGACGCAATGAATATATTTAATGATCTATATTGCAGGGATATAAAACAACCATTCCAATACTGTTTGCACATGAAAATGAATATACTCATAGTTGCTTGCCTGCTTACGGCCCTGTCTTCAGCGGCACAATACAGAGAACTTACGGTTACAACGGCAGGCTCTTTGCCCGATATGATCCCCCTGTCGGAGAAATATACCATTACCGAACTGAAGCTGAAAGGCCAACTCAACGGTACCGACTTTAGGTTCTTGCGCGAAATGGCGGGAGCAGATGTACAATCGGAACCTACGAATGGCAAACTTAAGAGCCTCGATTTAACCGATTGCAGGATAGTAAGAGGGGGAGAACCTTATTTGGGTATGAACCTTATAACACGAACCGACACCGTTACACGTACTCTCTTTCAACATTGTACGGCGCTTGAAGTGCTCAAACTTCCGTCTACTGTGAAGGTTATAGAAACGTTCGGATTGGGCGAAGTGCCGCATCTGAAAGCGATCGAGGTACCCGCTTCGGTTACCGAAATAGGCGTCGGCGCATTTTGGAAATGTGCCGATTTGGAAACAGCGGTACTGCCCGATGAGCTTACAACGATATCTCACGATGCTTTCAGGTATTGTTATAAGCTGCAGAATGTACATATACCGGCGAAAGTTGCCGCAATTAAAAGCTATGCTTTCGAGGGTTGTAAGAGCTTGAAGAACATTGTGTTGCCCGAAGGCCTTAAAATGTTGGGTAATAGCGTGTTCGCCAATTGCGAGTCTTTGGAGCATGTAAATCTGCCAAGTTCATTGGATGGCATCGGTAACGGACTGTTCAGAAATACGTCTATCACCGAAATAACGGTGCCGAAAAGCATTACCGATCTTAGCGAACAGACTTTCTGTGACTGCAAGAAATTGCAGAAAGTGAACATACTCGGCGAAG
Source organism: Hoylesella oralis ATCC 33269 (assembly GCF_000185145.2). Classification (GTDB taxonomy): domain Bacteria; phylum Bacteroidota; class Bacteroidia; order Bacteroidales; family Bacteroidaceae; genus Prevotella; species Prevotella phocaeensis. The sequence goes on along the minus strand of NZ_GL833119.1, from coordinate 403,277 downwards.
TCGGAGAATTCGATGGGAACCTCTTCGACGGTTGCGAGGCATTAAAAGAATTGCATGTTGCATCGTCTGTTCCTCCCATTGTGGGAGTTTTCACCTTTAGGTATGTCGATTATGACAGCTGCGCCGTGTATGTAAAAGAACCGTCGTTGCCGAGTTATCGTGCTGCATGGGATTGGAACCGGTTTAAGAACCTGCAGGCAGAAAGCGGAACCACGGCGGTTATGCCTGCTGCAACGGTGAAAGAGGCAACAGAGGTAGCACGTTTTTCGATGGATGGAAGTAGGATAAACCGTCCGATTAGCGGGATTAATATCGTAAAGATGAGCGACGGAAACGTGAAGAAAGTATTTGTTGAATGAACAAATATCATTCTTTAAAACATTCGGAATAACCTGATACCATGCATAGACAATTTCTGTTAGTCGGCTTCTTTATTTGTTCGTTTGCTGCGTTTGCGCAGAATAAGCCCGATTGGGAAACCTATTACGAGCAGTTGACCGGTCTCGAAGATGCGGAAGACGCATCGTGGGAGGATGTTTATGATATACTTTCCGACCTTTCGGAGCATAAGATAAACCTGAATACCGCCACACGCGAAGACCTCGGACGGTTGATATTCCTGACCGATGAGCAGGTGGAAGAGCTGTCGGAGTATCTGTATAAGTACGGTCCGATGCGCAGTTTGGGCGAACTTTCGATGGTTGAAAGTTTGGATGAGCCGCGGCGTAAGTTACTTGCATGCTTCGTTTATTTGGGCGAAGAGCACCGACAAAGTTTCCCGTCTTTGGCAAATATCTTGAAATATGGGGGCAACGAGCTGGCCGCTTCGGTACGTTTACCGCTCTATGAACGGCGGGGCGACCGCAACGGATATCTCGGTTATCGCTACAAACACTCGTTTCGTTATGCTTACAGCTATGGTCAAAGCATGAAATTCGGTGTGGTTGGCGCTCAAGATGCGGGCGAACAATTCTTTTCGGGGCGTAATTCGTGGGGCTACGATTACTATTCTTTCTATCTTATGTTGCGTGATTGGGGGCGCATGAGGGCATTTGTAGCAGGGCGATACAGGCTGAAATTCGGCATGGGACTTATCATGAACACCGATTACGGCTTCGGTAAAGCAGCCATGCTTGCCACTTTGGGGCGGACAAACAATAGCGTTCGAGCGCACAGTTCGCGTTCCGAAGGCAACTATCTGCAGGGTGTAGCAGCAACGGTCGGCATCTTTCGCGGTCTCGACCTCACTGCCTTTGTGTCGTATCGCGATATAGATGCAACGCTGACCAAGGATAGTTCGGGCATTGCAACGATTGTGAAGACGGGCTACCACCGTACGGTGAGCGAAATGAACCGTAAACATAACGCCACGGAAACGCTTTTCGGCGCCAACATGCGTTACTTCCGGAACGGTTTCCATGTAAGTGTAACGGCGCTGAATGTCGTTTTCGACAAGCCGTTATGCCCCGATACCCGACGTATTTATCAGCGTTATCGCCCCTCGGGCAGCCGTTTTTGGAACATAGGTGCCGATTACGGCTACGCAAGTGGTAAGCTCTCGTTCAACGGAGAGATAGCAACAGGCGACTGCCATGCCCTTGCTACCGTGAACAGTCTTAGCTTCCGGCTCACGTCTTCGCTCTCTCTGATGGCGCTGCAGCGGTTTTATTCCTATCGTTATTATTCGCTTTTCAGCAGGAGTTTCAACGATGGAGGCAGCGTACAGGGCGAGAGTGGCGCATACATAGGTGCCGACTGGCAGGTCTGCAGGCACCTGCGACTGTCGGCATATACCGACTATGCCTATTTTCCGTGGGCACGCTATCGGGTTTCCAAGGCCTCTCGGTCGTGGGATCACCTGCTGTCTGCCGTCTATCAACGGCGAAATATCACCGTTACAGCGCGCTATCGTTTGCGCAACAGGCAGCAAGATAACGATACACATACACTGCTTATCGGTAAGACAGAGCATCGTGCACGGCTTTCTTTCGCCTTTGAAGACGGTACGCACTGGCAGTGCAAGACGCAGATAGACGGCGCATGTTGCCGTTGCATGCACAACAGTACGGGGCTGATGGTTACACAGAACATCGGTTACCGGTGCCGTTGGCTGACGTTGAACGGCAGTTTCGGCTACTTCAACACCGATGATTACGACAGCAGGGTGTACAGTTGTGAGCGGAGCCCGCGCTATAATTTCGCGTTTCCCGTATTCTTCGGCGAGGGCATCCGCTATATGCTCATGGCTCATGCCGCCCTTTCAGCGAAGCTGCACCTATACTGTAAGGTCGGTACAACCGATTATTTCGACCGTAATCATATCTCCTCGTCCTATCAACAAATAGATAGAAGCTCGCAAACCGATGTGGATATGCAGGTTATATGGAAGTTCTGAAATCGACTTCTTTTTTATGTAATTGCACTATGAACATGAAATATTTTGCCTATTTCTGCACTTTTGCAGTGCAATTCGGTATAGTTAGAATTATTTTCGTACCTTTGCACGGTAGACATATATAGCTCAAAATGATATTGTTAAGTTTTGATACGGAGGAATTTGACGTGCCCCGTGAGCACGGAGTAGACATTTCATTGGAGGAAGGTATGAGGGTTTCCGTGGATGGAACCCGTAAAATTCTCGATTGTTTGAAGGCTAATGGCGTGAAAGCTACCTTCTTTTGCACCGGAAACTTTGCCGAACAGGCGCCCGAAATGATACGTAGAATTGTGGAAGAGGGGCACGAGACGGCCTGTCATGGGGTGGACCATTGGCGTCCGAAGGCCGATGACGTGTTCGTATCCAAGGAGATTATCGAGCGTGTGAGCGGTGTCCAAGCGTTCGGTTACCGCCAACCACGCATGTTTCCCGTATCAGACGAGGCCATCGAAAAGGCAGGATACCGCTACAATTCATCGCTTAATCCGGCGTTTATCCCGGGACGTTACATGCATCTGACGGCCCCCCGTACTTATTTCATGAGGCATTCGGTGATGCAAATTCCCGCATCCGTAACACCTTGGATGCGCTTCCCGTTGTTTTGGCTGGCCCTTCATAACCTGCCGGAAAGGCTTTATCATGCCCTCGTTCGCCGCGTGTTGCGCCACGACGGGTACTTCGTAACCTATTTCCACCCGTGGGAATTTTACGATCTGAAGGCCCATCGTGAGTACAAGATGCCGTTCATTATCCGTAAAAACAGCGGAGATGCGATGGTCGGAAGGCTCGATCGGTTGGTTAAGATGCTGAAAGCACGCGGCGAAGAGTTCGTTACTTTCAAAGATTTTGTTAACCGCAAACAGTCTTAGCAAATGATTACGTTAGCCATAGTTTCACCTTGTTACAACGAAGAAGAGGTATTGGAAACCTCTTCGAAACGTCTTACGTCGCTGCTCGACGGACTTATAAAAGAAGAAAAGATAAGTTCTGACAGTATGATAGTATTCGTAAACGACGGGAGCAAGGACCATACATGGGAGATAATTCGCCGTTTGCAGGCCGAAAACAGGTTTGTCAGGGGCATTAATCTGGCACACAACGTGGGACATCAGAATGCTATAATGGCGGGAATGATGACGGCTAAGGGCTGGGCAGATGCCGTTATCACGATCGATGCCGACCTTCAAGACGATTTGCAGGCCATTCCCAAGATGATCGATTGCTACGCCGAAGGCAGCGATATCGTATATGGAGTGAAGATATCCCGCAAGGCCGATCCCGTTCTAAAGCGATTTACCGCCGTTACATTCTATAAATTGCAGGAACGCATGGGCGTTAAAAGCGTGTTCAACCATGCAGATTTCCGTCTGATGAGCCGGCGTGCACTCGATATGTTGGCAGGCTATCATGAGCGCAATTTGTATCTAAGGGGGTTAATCCCTATGCTTGGGCTTCCTTCTTCGACTGTTGACGACGTTATCGGCGAGCGACAAGCCGGACATTCCAAATATACGTTGAAGAAGATGCTTAATCTTGCCCTCGACGGCATTACCTCTTTTTCGGTGAAGCCTATCTACGGAATACTCTATCTCGGTGCTTTTTTCATCGTTATGAGCATTATCATCGGCATTTATGTGCTCCATGCGCTCATCGCAGGCACGGCATATCCCGGCTGGGCATCCATCATGTTGAGCATTTGGCTGATAGGAGGATTTATCTTGTTGTCTATCGGCGTGGTGGGTATTTATGTAGGAAAAATATACGTGGAGGTAAAAAATCGGCCGCTGTACAATATCAGCGAGATTATCGGAGATGAGCATCGGCAGGTATAAACAGTTGTGGCAGGAGCATCCTAAGATACGTGCAGACTTCTGGCGCGTGGCACGTTTCGGCGTTGTGGGCACCGTATGTTCGGCCATTCATTACGGAGTATATTGCTTGTTCCTGCTGTTCGCCGATGCCAACATAGCCTACACGGCGGGGTATGCTATGGGGCTGGTGTGCAATTATGCACTGACCACCTATTTTACTTTTAAGCAGAAACCCACGAAGATGAATGCTGCAGGCTTTGTAGGAAGCCATGTAGTGAACTATTTTATGGAGATCGGGTTGCTTAACCTGTTCCTGTGGCTCGACTTCAGCAAATGGCTTGCGCCCGTATTGGTGATGGCTATTGCCGTTCCGATTAACTTTTTAATGCTTCATTTCGTGTTTCTGCACAGGCAGAAAGGCACTATTTCGTAAGTTTTTCGTATATTCCGAAAACCCGAGAGGCTACGTCGTTGCCCTCGAAACGGCGTATGTATGCCCGACAGGCTGCCTGTCTATCGGCCTTAGACGCACCCTCTGTCAGCAATAGGTCTATGGCCTGTGCCAGTCCTTCGGCATCATCGGGCGAAACATAGAGGCAGCCTTCGCCTCCCGCCTCTTCGAGGCAAGAGCCCGTGCAGGCCGCAACAGGCAGTCCGCAGTGTATGGCTTCGATGATCGGAAGGCCGAAACCCTCGTAACGGGAGGGGTACACAAAGCACGCGGCCTGCCGGTATATGGCTGCCAAATCGGCATCGCTGACGCCTTGGAGCATGAGCACTCGCTGTTGTAAAGCTGGTTTCTTCCGCAGATATTCCGTAATTTCATCGGCGTATTTTGTACGCTTTCCCACGATTACAAGCGACACATCGGCAGGCAAGAATGGCAGTGCTTTTACGGCAAGGAGCGCATTTTTGCGCCTTTCTATCGTGCCTACGTTGAGAATATAACGCCTCGGCAGCCGGTATTTCCGACTTGTTTGTTGAAGTTCTTCGTTGCTTATTTGCATGCTGAAGCGCGGTGCACAGCTCTGATATACCACGTCTATGCGCTCCGGATCTACCTTTCCGTACTCGATGATGTCGCGTTTGGTGCACTCGCTGATGGCGATGATGCGGTCTGCCTCATGGCAAGTGCGGTAGAATTTGCGGGCATAAATCCAAGCATCCAATGGGTTATAGAACTCCGGATGGCGCATAAAGATGAGGTCGTGGATAGTGACGACGGTCTTGATGCCTGCCTTTTTGATGCCTATGGGCAACTCTCCGCTCAGTCCGTGATACAGGTCGATGCCGTCGCGCAGCAGGTCTTTCACCACGAAACGACTGCGCCAAAGCGATTTGCCCATGGGGAAACCGTAACCGTTCGGGCAGACGAACTGCACTGAAGGGCTTTCTATTATCTTTGAACGGAGTTCTTGTCGCCCTAAGTCGGGTGTGTAAAGGCGCAAACGAGTACCTTCGGGAACGATATGTGCCATATCGTTGACCAACGTGCGGCCGTAATTGCCCAATCCGGTGCCGTTCCTAACGATGCGTTTTGCATCGTATCCGACCGACAAAGGGCTAAATGTCTTTGTCATAAGCATAGTTTTTGAAACTCATTTCGTAGCACAGCCGCAACCAGACGATAAGACAAGGCAGGGCTTTCAGTGCGTATTGCTGTATTATTTCGCGCTTGAATTCGCGCGGATATAGGTCTGAAGAACCCATACTCGACAGCAGAAACACGAATATCATCAGCGCAATGTCGGCCTTAGAGCGCTGCCATGGCGCCGCGAAATACCATATGCACGCGCCGCAGAGGGCGATGATATAAGAGCTGGACTCGCTGCCTGTGCTGAACAGAACGACAAACAGCAGCACCGAAGCCAATATGGTTTGCCGGAAGGCTTTATGTTTATATTGGTCGAACCGCAAATAAGGGATGATAAACAGTACGAGTGCGGGCAGCAGGAGCCACAAATCGGAGTAAGACATGTTGCCCGTAACGCGGCGAACCATGCCGAGCGCCGATATGTTTTGGGCGATGGAATTGATGTTTTCCACGTTTTTTCCGCTCAGACAGACAATCCATTCCTGATATTGTTCGATGACATACTGCGGACTGCTGATAAGCATAGGAGCGATAAACAGCACAACCGCCCAGAACAGGAGCGACAGCGAGAAGCGCAACTTGTGGCGTGAGAATAGGAAAAACGCCAGTCCTACGACGCCGTAGAGCTTTACGAACGTGCCCAAAACAATAAGAAAAGCAGCCCAGAAGTCGCGCTCTTTTTCTATCAGGAAGTACGAAGCGATGATAATGGCGGCAATGGTAATATTGAATTGCTGCATGAACAGTGACGTAAGAAGCGTTTCGGAGCAGAACCAGAAGATAAACATTTTTTGTCCGTTCTCGAAGCCTGACCGGCTTATAGCGAGATATAATGTAAGTGAAAGTGCAATGCACCACAGCAAGAGCCCTAAAGGTTCGGGCACAATTGCAAAGGGTGCGATGACAAGAGAGAACAACGGACCGTAATGATTGACGTCGAAATATTCGGCAGGATAGGCATCGTAGAGCGACAGACCTTTGACGGCGTGCCAGAAAACACCTCTGAAAATAAGGAAATTGTTATCGGATCGGTGGAGTTTAAGTACCATCGCGATCACCGAGAGCAGCATCCAAAGCCAGAGAATGGTACGGGGTTCGTGGAAAAAAGGTTTGGATAAGAATGCTTTGCCGCGCTGAATTACTGTATTGTTCATTTGTCCTTACAGGTTTATCGTATTTGCCTGCAAAATTAAAGAATATTCTTTAAAAAGCCTTAGAGAATGGTTTTTATTTGTATCTTTGTGCGTATGAAGACGGAGCATCGTATATCTGTTGTAATCAACACCTATAATGCCGAGACGCATCTGGCAGAGGTAATCGAGGCGGCAAGCGGCTTTGATGAGATCGTAGTGTGCGATATGGAGAGCACAGACGGCACTGTAGAGATTGCACGGAGCAGAGGTTGCCGCGTCGTTACGTTCGAAAAGCGCGATTACACCATCGTGGAACCGGCCCGACAGTTTGCCGTCGACAGTGCCGCATACCCATGGGTGCTGGTCTTGGATGCCGATGAATTGGTGACACCTGCACTGAAGGCTTATCTTTATGAGCATATCCGGCAGCCCGATTGCGCCGAAGGAATAGCCATACCGAGGAAGAATTACTTCATGGGGCGCTTCATGCACGCCTCTTATCCCGACTACATACTGCGCTTTTTCCGTAAGGATGTTACGCAATGGCCGCCCGTCATCCACGCTTCGCCCATCGTTACGGGGCGGGTGATACGTATTCCGAGAGCACGAAAAGACCTCGCCTTCGAGCATTTGGCCAACGATACGATAGCCATGCGTTGCCGAAAAACGAACGTTTATTCCGATAATGAGGTGGGCAGACGTATGAACAAGCGTTACGGGACGGGCGCTCTAATAGGCCGACCTCTATTTCGTTTTTTCCGTTCTTATATATTAAAAGGTGGAATAAGAGACGGTGTTCCCGGGTTAATCTATGCCGTTTGGGAAGCTATTTATCAGTTTACCGTTGTTGCAAAGATAATAGAAGCGCGGAAAAACGGTAAAGTTTAGTTTTTGAAAATATCGGGCAATTGCTTATTTTCGAGTGAAACCTTGTAGGTGAGCTTGTGGATAAACGATTTACGGGCAGCCTCTTCTATCATTTCCTGTGAAAGAGAATGGCTTTTTTTCATTCGGTTAAAAAGAATGTGGGTGTCGTCTTCCGGCACTGCAGGCATATTTCGGTATTCACAGGCTGCCCGTTTATCGCTTGTGATCATGGCCTTGAACATCAGATGAAGTTGGAAGTAGTGCAGTAATCGGTTCTCATGTTTCCACAAATCCGTCATGAGCGTTTTCCACTGTTGTATAAGGTAGCTTTCGGTTTTGGCACGTATAAAGCAACTTTGTATAAGGGTGTAGGCAAATTCACCGTGCGAATGATACATGAAGAACTCGGCTTTTTCGATCCAATCGGGGATAGGTGCCGTAAGCAGGCATGTGGCATCTATCCAGTAACCGCCGTAGGTGGCAAGGAGATAGATGCGCAATAAGTCGGAAAATTGGGCATCTGCAATCTTTCCTTGTGCCCTCTTCTTGATGATAAAGTGAGGGATATCTACGTATTCGGTATAGTTTTCTTCGGTTATGACAACGATTTGCTGATGAGGCAAGCGGTGTTTTTCTACCGAGCGTAGGCATAAATCTACAATCGGAGGTGCCGCCTGTCGCCCCTGTAACCAGCATTGCCATATATATTCCGTATGTGTATTGCGATTAACGGTTTCTTTTGTTTGTGATGCACCGGCCAAAGGTGTTGCATATTTTCGTGAGAAATATGCCGTACATCGCCGGTCGTTGAGCGGATCGAGTGCATATCTCACCCGATGGCGGAGCTCTTTATGAGGGATAAGAGCGGAAACCGCGGTACATATAAACTTCCGAAATGCGATGAACTGCATGCTATGAATGGGTGTTCAGATACTTGTCAAGACCATTAGGGCACCATGATATGTGCTCTCGTTTTACACGTTCCAACTCGTCTAAGTGGCGTTGTTCGTTGCTGCGCGACGACTCTTTGTGATACAGATGGTACACATTGCCTCCCATCTTCAATGCTTTTTTCTTTACACCGGCATAGTGTAACCTGAATGCAATCTCCCCATCTTCGTGTCCCCATTGCATTAAATCTTCGTTATATCCGTTGACTTTGACAAGATCATCCCGCCAGAACGCCATGTTGCAGCCACGGAGATGATCGATTTGTCGTGCATATTTTTCGGCAAGGAACCTACGCAATAACCTCGAACGGAAACTGTTTAATATGAATGTGAGCGGCAAATTCCATACGTTGACCGTAAGGGTATGCGATGCCAATATGCGCTTTGTGAGCTGTGGAGTGAGTTTTACTCTGCTTCCGCATACGAAATAATTGCGTTCGGCCAACTCTAAATGGTCGGAAACGAAATGGGGCGACAGGATTACATCGCCGTCTACTTGCAGAATGTAATCGCCTGTAGTCTTGGCGATGGCCTTGTTTAAGATGATTGTTTTGCGGAAACCGTCGTCTTCCTGCCATACATGTATGATGGGAATAGGACTAACTTTGCGGATGCGTTCTATTGCCGTACGCGTGTCGTCAGTGGAACCATCGTCGGCTATTACTATCTCATCGGGCATTCGCGTCTGCCTTAACATACTCGATAACGATAGCTCTAAGGCCTTATGCCAGTTGTATGTAGACACCAATATGGTGGTTTTCATCGTGTTCTTTTCCATAAATAGTTTATTTGTTTATCGGAGGTACGATCCATGGGAATAGCTGATTCAATATTTTTACCGTACGCTCGAGAATGTAATCTGTCTTTTTTATGCCTAATTCTTCGTTTATGATATGTAGATATTCCTTTCGTTGTTCTCTTGTTGTATGTAGACGTTTGATCTCTTTATAGAATGCCCCTTTGGCGAGATGTACCTTATATTTGCTGATAAACGATAGTTGCCAAAGGAAAGAAGCAATCATTATCTTTTCCTGAAGTTGCCCTTTGGTGCCGTCGCACCGTACGGTTACGCGTTCCGGATGCTGACGGAAGCAGTTCAATTTTCGGCGTACTTCAACGATATCTCCCTGCAATGCCATTGCTATCCAGAAAAGCCAGTCGGCACAGTAGTGCATTCGGGCGAAGTCGTGGCATATCTTTTCGTATGCAGTTCGGCGGAATAAAACCATGCTTGCATTATAAACAGTGTCGTGCCACAGTAGCTTTTGCTTGATGTAAGACTCTGAATTATATAAATGTATAGAGCCGTCTTCATCCCAACAATCATAGTCTTTCGATAATATTCGGTCGTTTTCGTCTACCAATAATGAGCCGGAAGCTGCAAAAGATGCCGTAGGATGATCGTTTAAAGCATTGACCATTACTTCCAAGAAGTTATTTTTGCAGTAATCATCGCTCTCGGCTATCCATAGATATTCGCCTCGTGCGAATGCCATACCTCGTTCCCATTGTGCAAACGGGCTGCCGCTGTTCTTATCGTTGACCAAGTATTTGACAACAGTAGGATATTTCGAATATTGTTTTAAAAGTTCCTGACTGCCGTCGGTAGAACAATCGTCGAGCAGTATAATCTCTATATCCTGATAAGTTTGGGCAAGGATGCTGTCGATTCTTTTTGTAAGAAATCGGCGGTAATTATAGTTGGGTACGATAACTGAAACCTTGGGCATATTGCAATAGTTTATACGGAAGTGTAGACATTATTGAAGTGTGTAAATGCGCCAATTGTCAATGGAGCGTCCTTATCCATAATCCAATAGAGGGGTACATTATTGTAAAAGGAGGCCCAAAGCGAGAAAGTGCTCTTCACACCTATTATATAATCGCACGATGCAAGTAGCTGCAAATCTTCTATTCCGCTGCCGTTAGAGAGGTAAGTTGTGGGATGAATGGCTCTGAAATCGTCGATATTGAGTTTTTGATCGTTGGTACAAATATAGATGTTGATTGTTTTTCCGGTATGCAGGGCGCAAAACTGTTTGATGATTTTGTGATATACATTGTCGTCGAAGAAGTATTTTCCTCCCTGCCAATAGCGGTAATCACCTCGACGGATGTGCAGTCCGAGACTGATGTCCGCATGTGGATGGGCCGCCATCTTTATGCTTATTTTCTCTTTGATTGTCGGTTTAATTTCGAAAAGTTGCCTGATTTCTTCGCGATATTTTTGGAATAAAGCCGGATATCTGCATCCCCAAGCACTGCAAGCTATCAGTTTCGTTTCGCGTAGTCGGCGGTCTGTGGCCGGCGTGTTGTCTTCTGTAATGCAGTCGATCACATGAGCTGACACCAGCAGCTTTCCTATAAAATACGTCAATGGGTTATGATACCATTTCTTACATACGGCAAAATAGCGGAATTTATAGGAAAAACGCATCGAAATAACCTTTATTCCGTATTCCCTACCGAATGCATACAGATGAGCAAACTGTAGGATGTTGTTGCACATCTGGCCGTATCCTTTTACTAAAATCATGTGGTATGTGCTTGATGTTTTTTCCTTTTTTCGATTTCTTCAAGACTGCCTAAGTCAACTCTTCCCGTGGTCTTGTCGTAACGCATGTTATATTCTTCGTGCGTACGTTTCCATCTGTTGTGGCTCCATAGGTAAAGTGATGGATCTCGGCGAATGGTCTTCTCGAGTTCTTCGAAATACATGTCGGTGATGCCATAGTCGGGTACTGATTTCGGATTGTCTGTCAACAGCCGTATTTCGCAGCGGTAATAACCGCGTTTTATACGAGATACGTCGCCATAAAAGGTAACTTGATTGGCTACTTTTATAACTTTTTCGCTTCCGGTCAATACAGGTGTGTCGTGATGAAGGAAGTTGTACCAGTGGTGGATGTTGTTCCAGAAGGGTACTTGGTCGGATATATAACCCATAACAATGGGCTGTTTCTTCTGTTGATAGGCCACCACGCGGCGTAAGGTCTCTGCCATAGGCACGCAAAGTGCCCCTTGTCGCTCCCTTACATATTTAAATAAATCGTCGAAATGCTTATTCTCAAGCGGATGATATATCTGCATACATTGCGCTTTTTTGCCGATCCATAGGGGTAAAGAGGTGATCCATTCCCACTCGCCATAATGTCCAAGATAGATAGCACACGAAAGTTCTTGCTCTACATAGCGGTCTATTTGTTCCGTTCCCGTAAAGATAATGTGCTTTTTCAGTTGTTTGGAACTCATAGTCATTAGTTTTATCGTCTCTACAATGTAGTCACAGAACCAGTGGTAGAACCCTTTTTCAATCTTACGCAATTCTTTTTCCGGCTTTTCAGGGAGCGATTCACAGAGATTTTTCCAAATAATACGATGCCTATAGCGCACGATATAGCAGACTATCAAGTACAATATATCTGAAAAGATATAGAGTATTCGAAGAGGAAATAGTGATAACAGATACCAAATACCGAACAAAAGACTGTATAATACTTTCATGCTGTTGCGGATATGAAGATGCTTTATCCCTGATGTCAGGGCATTAGTTTATCGTTGACCATGCGGTACATGTACTGTTGAATAATGGCCTTGACCTCCTTTTCCATCTGTGCTTGCTCCTTGACTTTGCCTTTTAAGTCGTGTTTCATCAGCAAATCTTTCAGCGAATAGACAGCTTTGGTCTTCTTACCATCGAATTGTAGCACGTATCCATACTTCACATACTGGTATATTCCGTTAAGATAATTCACGGCATACGTCTCTTCCATCGGTGTCGTCATGAGGTCGCAACCGAAAGAAAGGAACGGTTTTCCGTAGCCGAGAATACTGAGTACCGTCGGTAGAATATCTATTTGTTGGGCTATACCGTTGCGCATACCTGCTTTAACCTCACCACTCGGATCGAAAATAACGATGGGTGAGCAAAATCCTCCTATGTCTGTTTGGTATTGTGCGTGGTCGCTAAGGTTGGTATGATCACTTGTCAACACGAATATAGTGTTCTTGAACCACGGTTGAAGGGCTGCCTTCTCGAAGAATTTGCCTATGGCCATGTCGGTATACCGTATACATTTGTGCATTATAATGCCTTCTTCGGGGAATACATCCTTATACTTATCGGGAATAATATAAGGTGTATGGGAAGTAACTGTAAATACAGCGGTCATAAACGGTTGTTTCATTTCGCTCATCTTAGTACAATAATATTGTAAGAAGGGCTCATCCCATATTCCCCAATGCCCGTCGAAGTCGTCGTCTCCGCCAAATCGCGGATCTGCGTCGTAGTCTTGTCGCCCGTAATATTGCTGAAAACCAGTCTTATTGGCAAAGGCAAGAAATCCCATACTGCCACGATTGGCTCCATGGAAGAATGCTGTATGATAACCTTCCTTAGCAAGTATGCCCGCCATACTGGTATATGTGTTCATCGATTGCGGCGTCAATACGAATGGTTCTACGAACATAGGTATGCCGCACAGTACGGATGGCATACCGTCGATGCTTTTCCGACCGTTGCAGTAAGAATATTTGTAGGTGGCACTTTGGCTGATCAGCTTGTCTACATTCGGCGTATAGCCTTTGTATTTTCCGCCTTCGAGTTCCTTATTCAGCGCTCCTATATACTCACGTCCGAAGCTCTCGACAATCAAAACCACTACGTTTTTCTTCTTAAAAGCATGTGTGGGTTGGGGATGATGTATAGGCGTAAAGACAGAAGACAGCTCTTTTTCGCTCTTATAATAGTCGGGTACGGTAAACACATCCTTGCCTATGGTACGTATAAGGGCAAAAGGCGTATTCAGTACCAAGGCACACTCTGTGGGACGGTCTGCATATTGATTTGCATTACTGATGGTAATCGGACGTATTCCTGTACCCAGTCCGCCGCGACAGGCTCCCACTCCGAGCGGGGTAATGGCAGCAAGCAGTACAAAAAGCAGCACGCTGTACAAGATACGTTGCTTAGCGGTGTGAAAGAGAGAGCTGCGCACTTTGGGCGTTACATATAACTTCCACATAAGGAAAATAAGGATCGCAGCGAGCAATACCAAGTACCAATGAACGATAAGTTCGCCCCAGAACACGTCTGCAAGATTGTTTTCGTTCTTAAATTCGCTAAATACGCTTGTCGTAGTGCGGCGCAACGTATAGGGAAAATATACCGAGTCGCAGAGATTGATAACCAATGTAATAGAATTAACCACCACGAATACCCACTTGCAAATCTTATGATATGCAGGTGTTTCTTTCAACCATAACGGGAAGAGCATCATTACAATGTAGAGACTGTTGGTATATACGATCGCTGAACGGTCGAACATATAGCCTCCTCCGAACAACTTCAGCAGATGCCCGATAGACATGTCGGTGCTAAAGTAGCTGTAATTTTCCAATAGAAACTCAATTCGCGCTATTATGTACAGTGCAAAAGCAATGAACAGGTTGATGATAAGTGCGATAAACGGCGCGAACGGGGTATCGAGAATATTTATTTTATTCTTCTTCATAACCTTGGTGTATCTGTTTAAGTGTTGATTTATAGCGATTGCATATCGTTCAGTTTCTTGTAATAACCATCGGTTTGCAGTAATTCTTCGTGGGTGCCGCGTTCCACGATGCGTCCTTCGTGGAGCACACATATCTCATCGGAGTTTTTTATCGTAGACAACCGATGGGCGATGGCCACGGTGGTACGGGTATTCATGAGCTTCTCTAAGGCATCTTGAACCAGCCTTTCACTCTCCGTGTCGAGTGCACTGGTAGCCTCATCAAGTATCAATATCGGCGGATTTTTGAGAATTGCGCGGGCTATGCTTACGCGCTGTCGCTGGCCGCCCGACAGTCTGTTTCCGCGATCGCCTATGTTCGTGTCGAATCCATGTTCCGATTCCATGATGAAATCATAGGCATTGGCGATACGGGCTGCCTGCTCTACCTCCTCGCGAGAGGCATTGTCTACGCCGAAGGTGATATTGTTGTAGAACGTATCGTTAAAGAGTATGGCTTCTTGATTGACATTTCCTATGAGTTGGCGCAAGTCGTGTACGCCCAAGTCCTTTACGTTGATGCCGTCGATCAGCACTTCTCCTTCCTGTACATCGTAGTATCGCGGTATTAAATCTACCAATGTAGACTTGCCCGAGCCGCTTTGACCGACGATAGCCACGTTTTCTCCCTTGCGTATCTTGAGGTTGATGTTGCGCAATACCCATTGGTCGGCGTACTTGAACGATACATTTCGGAACTCTATTTCGCGTTCGAAACTCTTTATGTGTACGGGGTTGTCGGCCTCTTTGATAGCTACTTCGGCCTTTAGTATCCTGTCTACGCGCTCCATAGAGGCCAACCCTTTGGGAATGTTATACCCTGCTTTCGAGAATTCTTTAAGGGGATTGATGATCGAATAGAGCATTACGAGGTAGAAGATGAACGTAGGACCTTGCAAAACTTGGTTTTTCAATACCAGTACACCGCCGAACCAAAGCACGATAACGATCATTACAGTGCCGAGAAACTCGCTCATCGGGTGGGCCAGTTGCTGCCTTATGTTCACACGTATGATATCGTTACGATAGGCACTGTTTATTTTATCGAACCGTGCATTCATCTTCTCTTCGGCGCAGAATGCCTTGATAATGCGCAAGCCTCCAAGGGTTTCTTCCACTTGGCTCATGGTGTCGCTCCACAAGGCCTGCGCCTTAATGGAGTTCTGCTTGAGCTTTCGTCCCACATAACCCATGAACCATCCGAAGAGGGGCACGAAGACAATCGTGAAAAGCGTAAGCTGCCACGACACTACAACCAATGTTGTAAAGTAGGCTATGATAAGGATAGGGTTCTTAAACAGCATATCGAGCGATGCCATAATGGAGTTTTCTATCTCTTGAACGTCCCCGCTCATGCGCGCAATGATATCTCCTTTGCGCTCTTCAGAGAAGAATCCCAGCGACAGAGAGTTTATTTTCTGATAGAGTTGGTTGCGAATATCACGCACCACGCCTGTGCGTATCGGTATGATCGATGCCGAAGAAAGGAAGTAGGCCCCCGTTTTAAGCATGGTCATAAAGGCGAGTGTCAGTCCTATAATGAGCAGCGAAGTGGTTGGCCCTACCGATGTAATAAGTTCGTACACATAATAATTAAAATTATTTGTTACCACCTCGGTCAGGTCTTCCATCGAATCGATGCTGCTCCACGGCATGAATGTTACGGCCTTTTGGGCTTCCTCGGTCTGGAAAAGTATGTTGAGAATGGGGATCAATGTGGCAAACGAGAAGATATTCAATACTGCCGAAAGGATATTGAATATAACCGAAAGCACTAAATATTTCTTGTATGGCGGCACAAAACGGCGCAACACTTGTAGAAATTCCTTCATACTGATGCTAAAAAACAGAATACACGAACCTTTAAATTATTGGTTTTCAGTTTGTCTTCCTGCAAAGGTAACGTAAATAGAATATAACACAAAATAAATAAACACTTTTTTATGTTATTGCTTGGCATATAAGTTTGTAAAAGAAGAGTTTATAGAAAAGAGTTCTGTGTGTAAGCTGTTGCAGACGTATATATACCTTTTTCTTCGCCTCTTCGGCAGAAAAGGGCTCGAAAAAGGGTGAATATATAAATAATGAGCGATGAAAAGATTATCATTTTTCCGCTTCTCCAATAGAAGCAGAGTTAAATCTTGAGTATTATGTGCCGTATGTATTTAGCTTATATTTGAATAAAGAATGGATGAATAGTAATGGGTTTAATGACCGTATCATAGAGATTTGGCTTGCTTGTGTTCTTTTGAAACGCGATATATATCGCTATTTTTTAAAAAGTGCATTTATTATCTGCCGGTGATAAACGGCATCTTTATCGATGACAAATCGTGCATTTAACAAGGATAAACAGATTGTTTATGCAGAATATAACGCCCGTGTATTTTTAATCTTGGAGATACGATTAAACGTCAGATTTGCAGTGTGTAAAAGACGTGCAACCTATTTTGTAAAGTTATTTGAAGTGCTTAAACAAGTTAATCCGCTGCAGCATAGCCATCAAACCCTCATCCTTATTCTTTCGTCCCTCATCTCTTGTAAAGTTATTTGAAGTACTTAAACAAGTTAATCCGCTGCAGCATAGCCATCAAACCCTCATCCTTATTCTTTCATCCCTCATCTCTTCCCCCCTCCGAAAGAGGGGGGAAGGAAAGTCCTCGGGCCCTATAGCCACTCCATCAGTATATCCCACACGGCGATGATATGGCATACAGAGCCCATAAGCACGAAGAAATGGAACACCGTATGCATGTATCGTCGTTTGTTGAGGCTATAGAAAACGGCACCGGTAATATAAGCCACGCCCTCTGCAACTATCCACACGAAGGCCGCAGTAGACAGGCTATTGATCAAAGGTTTAAAAGCTATCAGCACGCTAAGGCCCATGCCGATGAAACAGAATGTCTCTATGTTGCTGTGATCTTTCAGTTTACGGAAGCTGGACACAGTGCCTACCACTGCACAAAGCCACACAAAGATGAAAAGACTCCACCCCCAATAGCCCTCGTTTCGCAGGGCTATGAGCGTTATAGGCGAATAAGAGCCGGCAATATGCCAGTAAATAGCGGCATGATCCCACTTGCGCAGCCGCTCTTTCCATTTGGAATAGGCAGACAAGGCATGGTAAATGGTAGAAGCCGCATACGAACATATCATGCCGAAAAGGTAGAGAATAACCGCTGCAGTGGCCCATCCATTACCCCTGCGTGCGCACCATACGAGGAATATAGTGCCGAACACTACGCCCAAGGCAATACCTCCGGCGTGCGACCACGAGTTCCATAACTCTTCTTTATGCGAGAAGTGTATCTTCATTCTTAGGAGGCTATTGTGCCGATATATTTGTTGTAAGCATTATTAATGTCGTGATGATAAAAGCCGTTCGTCTTATTTTATTTCGATTTTGTTGTGATGCATATTCCTGATAAAGACGGTGAACAGGATATTGCGGATAGATATATCCCGATTGAATATTTTGATTTCCGGTGATATATTATTGCTTCGGTTGCTATTTGGCGAACTGATAACTGAAACCTTTGACGCGGTTCCATGCACCACGGGTAAAGTCCGGTATAGCTACAGGCGCCGAATTGTTCTCCAAGGAAATACGGGTAAGCTCGCCAAGGCAACACCATTCGGCCATGTCATAGACATCCATGTCTAACGGAAGGCCGTTACGCAGGCAATACACCAGTCGGTAGTCCATGATATAATCCATTCCTCCGTGCCCTCCAACCTGCTTTGCAGTGGCTTCGAGCTCCTTTACGAAGGGCGGAGTGTACTTGTTAAGCAGCTCGTTCCTTACCTTTTCCGGCACTGCAGCGTGTGCATTCAGGTCTTGATAGTTTGCTGTTCCGCTGCTATTCAGCTGTTCAGTGCGGAAACACAGTTCCTCTATGGGATATTTACTGGCATAACCGTCGGTTCCTACTATCTGGTACATGCGGCTATACGGGCGGGGCGTCATCACATTATGTTGTATAAGCATGGTCTTTCCGTTCTCTGTTCTAATCATAGTCGATGTTTGATCGCCGTTTTGGAAGTCGTTACAAGGCTTGCCGGTGGACTTCTGAACGTGTTTGGGGCCGTTTACAGCTTTGGTATCCATGGCCACAAGGTATTTCATACGGTCGCCGCGATGAATGTTGAGCACCTGACAATCTGGCCCGATCCCATGAGTCGGGTACACATCACCGCGGTTCTTTCGGTTAAAGTCCAAGCGCCAATTGTCCCAATACATATCCCAATAATCGTCAAGGTTATGCAAATAGGAGCCTTCTACGTGCAGCACTTCGCCGAAAAGTCCTTGCTGTGCCATGTTCAGAGCGGCGAGTTCGAAGAAATCGTACACACAGTTTTCGAGCATGATACAATGCTTTCGCGTACGTTCAGAGGTGTTTATCAGCGCCCAGATGTCGTGCATGTTGGTGGCAGCCGGCACTTCTATGGCTACGTGTTTGCCGTGGTTCATGGCGTAGAGTGCAATCGGCACGTGATGCACCCAATCTGTAATAATGTAAATAATATCTATATCTTTGCGTTCACACATCTTTTTATAAGCTTCGGTGCTGCCGCTATAAGCCGTAGCACGCTTTCGCCCGTTGCGTTCGAGTATCTTCTGCGCCTGCTCTACGCGGTCAGCTTCAACGTCGCACAGTGCTTTTATTTCCGTTCCCGGTATATGGCACCAGCGGTCTACAGCGCCCGGGCCGCGCATACCCAAACCTACAAAGCCTACTCTTACTACGTTCATTTTGGGCGAGGTGAGCTGTATAACGTCGGTTTGTCCTGCAGGTCGTGCCGGTACATCGGTTTTTATCGGTTTGATAACTTGTGCATAAACCGAACAGGTTATGCAGAAAATAAGACTAAATAGTAATGTTGTTCGTTTCATGTTATAATTATTATGAGATTAAAAAATGTATTTATTCATAGAAGGCCGTGCGATTATCTTAGGTCTCTTATCCTCACGTCGATGCCGAGACCGCTGGTTACCTTGAGTATTTGTTTGGGATCGGTGGTGTGCATGTGGTAGGGATAGAGAATTTTCGGGCGTATTGTCTTCGCTGCTTTGCGAAATTGCGCCAATGTCATGGTCTTGTATTTGTCGCAGGGCATAAAAGCGATGTCGATATCCTTGATGTCTTTCATCTCCGGAACGAACTCTGTGGAGCCTGCAATATAGATACGATAGCCTTCCAAATCGAGTATGTAACCGTTATCGCGTCCTTTCGGGTGAAGTTCGGCACGGTTTTTCGAGCGGTTGTAGGCCGGTACGGCATAGAGAGTGATACTGTCTGTCAGCTCTGCTTTCTCCCCATTGCGTATCACAATGCCCTTCTTGTAATGGTCGAAGCACCGCTGATTAAGCAACAGGTTGGTGCTGTTTTTGGTCAAGAGATGGATGGCGTTCATGTCGAAGTGGTCGTAATGTTCGTGCGTAACGAGGATGAAATCGGCCTTGGGCTTATCGGTGTAGTCGATAATCGGGCGCACCGCACTGCTTACGGGATCGATTTCGAACTCCCATCCGTCGTAATTAAGTTGCAAACTGGCATGCTTTATCGGCGTTACCACAAGTTTCTTGCCATTGGGAAGGGTATATGTGTCGATGCCCTCCTGTGCCTCTTTCGAAGAGCAGGAGCCTGTATTCAAGACCAAAACCGTCAGACAAGCTGCGATGCAAATAAGCTGTTTCATTCCACAATGGTAAAGTCGAGCTGCTTCTTCTCAAGATTTGCCTTGGCTACTTGTATGCGGATGGCATCGCCGAGTTGGTATTTATGGTGCCTGCGCCGGCCTACCAAGCAGTAATTACGCTCATCGAAATCGTAATAGTCATCATCGAGATCGCGCATAGGTACCATGCCTTCGCAATGATTTTCGTCTATCTCGCAATAGATACCGTAACTTGTAATGCCGCTGATATGGGCATCGAACTCCTCTCCAAGTCGATCTCCCATGAATTCAACCATCTTGTATTTGATAGAGTCGCGCTCTGCATTCTGTGCAACCTGTTCCATTTCCGAGCAATGTTCGCACAACTCTTCGTAATATTTGGCATTGGCGCTTCTGCCACCTTCGGCATATCGCGTAAGCAAACGGTGCACCAATGTGTCGGGATAGCGACGGATAGGACTGGTAAAGTGGGTATAATAATCGAATGCAAGGCCGAAGTGCCCGATATTGTGCGTGCTGTATTTTGCCTTCATCATGGCACGCAAGGCGATCGTCTGAATGAGTTTCTGCTCGTTCTTGCCCTCGCTGTCGTCCATAAGTTTATTGAGCGAGCGTGCCGTTTGGCCCTTTGTGCCGGCTGTTTTCAGCTTGTAACCGAATTTGACGATAAACTCACGGAGCGTTTCCAGCTTTTGCGGATCGGGATTATCGTGCACACGATAAGGCAAGGTCTTGGCTTTTTTACCCTTCTTTACCTTGCCTACGCTCTCTGCAACGGTCTTATTGGCCAGTAACATGAACTCTTCGATGAGCTTATTCGCGTCTTTCGAGCGTTTGAAATAGCAACGTGTGGGCTTTCCTTTATCGTCCACGTCGAAATGGAGTTCCTCTGAATCGAACTTCACCGCACCGTTTTTGAAGCGTCGCGAGCGCAACTTCTTGGCCAATCTGTCGAGTGTAATAATCTCGCGGGCATATTCTCCCTTGTATCCACCCTTGGGTTCAGGCGGCGCGGGCTGCCCTGTACCGTCGATAACCCCATTGTCTTCGAGCAGTTGTTGGACTTCTTCGTAAGCATAACGGCGCTTACTTTGGATGACGGTGTGCACTATACGGCAGCTCTTTATATCGGCTTCATCGTCAAGATTGAATATCACGCTGTAACAGAGTTTATCCTCGTTGGGCCGAAGCGAACAAATAAAGTTACACAGACGTTCGGGCAACATGGGAATAGTGCGGTCTACGAGGTAGACAGAGGTGGCACGTTTCATGGCTTCTTTATCGATGATGGAGCCTTCGGTAACGTAGTGAGACACGTCGGCTATATGTACTCCCACCTGCCAAAGGCTCTTGTCGAGCTGCTTGATGGACAGGGCATCGTCGAAATCCTTGGCATCATGCGGATCTATTGTGCATGTCCATGTGCCACGGAAGTCCTCCCGTTCCTGCAAGTCGTGCTCCGTAATTTCGCCGGATATATGCTCTGCCGCCTCTTCAACGGCCTTCGGATACCTATAGGGCAAGTTATACTGTGCCAAGATGGTGTTCATTTCTACATCGTTATCACCGCTCGCGCCGAGCACATCTACCACATAGCCCACGATGTTCTTATGTCTGTCGTCGGGCCATTGCGATATTTTTACCACAGCCTTGTCGTCTGTCTTTCCTCCTTTTAGCTTATTCTTGGGAATAATGATATCGTGAACATAGATTTCTTGGGGTGTTACGAGGAATGCAATATCTTTTTCCACGCGTAATTTGCCCACGAAAGTATCGCGTTTCCGCTCCAATATCTCGATTACCTGCGCCTCCTTGATGTGCTTCTGGCGCCGTGCCATGAAAGAAACCCGTACATGATCGCCGTTTAGAGCATACATTGAATTGCGTTCGGATACGAAGATAGGCGTGCCGCCCCCATCGGGAATGAACGAGTTTTTGCCGTTCGACTTGCGTAGGAATGTGCCCTCTTGCACCTGCCCTTTTTGGTTGAGGCGGTATGAAGTGTCGGTTACTTTCGTCAGGAAGTCGTCCCATGCCATTTCTTCCATCGTATCAATGGCGAGCATTTTAAGGGGATGCGTATCTAAATGTAGTGTTCGAAAGATTTCTTTGAACGAAAAAGTCTTGTCGGGTTGCGAAGTAAAGAAGCTCTCGAGCCTCTCCGATAGTTGTTTCTTCGACATGCGTTTGCCGCCTTTGTGTCCTTTTCCCATAATAACATATTTAATTTACAGTGGCAAATTAACAAAATATATTCGACAATCGGCCCTTTTGTTACAAATATTTTGCATTTTCGGAAAGAGAGGGGCGGACAGAAAAGAAGGATGTACGGTAAGGGCGATAGCGAGAGTTTTTGGAGATGGGGGACTTAGACAGGTACTCTAAAGCGGACAGATGATACACCTAAACCGTTTAAACGGATATTTTATGCGGCTTAGACCGTAGGCGTACCGGCGACAGAGTTATTTCTTATCTTCGCATTACATACGATGCGGTGCAAAAAGAGACCGGAAATGCAACAGCCGCATGATGCGAGGAACGGAAATAAAATGGCTTTTTATTTTGCCAATCCCATGAATTACACTAACTTTGCGGCGGTAAACATGTGTGAAAGAATGGACGACAACTTGCGCAAGAAGCGTATTTTTCGGGTGACGTTAGTGGGAAGCCTGATCAATATCGTGCTGCTCTTGTTCAAATTTACGGCAGGCATTCTCGGAGCATCCGCGGCAATGATTGCCGATGCCGTGCACTCCTTGTCGGATTTCCTGACAGACATTGTAGTGCTGGTGTTTGTGCATATCAGCAACAAACCGCGAGACAAAGACCACGACTACGGTCACGGAAAGTACGAAACCTTAGCTACGGCCTTGATAGGCGTGGCACTTTTCGGTGTCGGCGTGATGATCTGTCTCAACGGCTTAGAGAAAATATACTACACATGGCAGGGCAATAAGCTCGCTTCACCCGGGTGGATAGCTTTCTTGGCGGCCGTTATAAGCATATTATCCAAGGAATGGGCCTATCGTTTCACTATGGGCGAAGGACGCCGGATAGGCTCGCAAGCCGTGATAGCCAATGCATGGCACCACCGTAGCGATGCCCTCTCGTCTGTAGGAACGGCCCTCGGAATAGGCGGAGCCATACTGCTCGGCAGCGATTGGGCCATACTCGATCCGATTGCAGCGGTATGTGTAAGTTTCTTTATTGTGCGAACTGCTTACCGATTATTAGGCAAATCGGTGGGCGAACTGACGGAGAAAAGTCTGCCGGACGATGTGGAGAATGAGATTAAAGAGATTGTAGAAGCCGAACCGGAGGTAAGCCAAATGCACCATTTGATGACACGTAGCATCGGTAACCATATCGCCATTGAGATGCACATACGCATGCCGGGGGCGATATCTCTCTATGAATCGCATTTACATGCAACGAATATTGAATGCAGACTTAGGGAGAGATTTGGCAAGGGCACGCATATAGGGCTGCATGTAGAGCCTACGAAGGTGAACGGAGAATACCGAAATCCCTTTGAAGATGCGGCTGCAGCAACGTTGAACGAAAGTAAGAAATGAAAACCAAGATACTTGTAACCGGTGCAACCGGCTTTATCGGGAGCTTTATTGTAGAAGAAGCGCTGAAACGGGATATGGAGGTATGGGCCGCCGTAAGGCCGTCCAGCTCTAAAATATACCTGCAAGACAGCCGTATCCGGTTCATTGAACTCGACTTATCTTCGCGTGACAGGCTCATCGAACAGCTTGCCCACGAACAATTCGACTATGTTGTACATGCGGCGGGCGTAACGAAATGTCTGCATAAAGAAGATTTCTTCGACGTGAATACCAAAGGTACGGAGAACCTTGTAGAGGCTCTTCTGTATCTTGAAATGCCCATCCGTCGGTTCATTTACATAAGTTCGCTCAGCGTATATGGTGCGATATGCGAAAACAAACCTTATAGGGAGATACGCGAAGACGATACGCCCAAGCCCAATACGGCATACGGAAAGAGCAAATTGGAGGCCGAGAAATATCTCGATTCCATAGGGAACGATTTCCCTTATATCGTGCTCCGTCCCACAGGGGTGTACGGTCCGAGGGAGAAAGACTACCTGCTGATGGCCGAAAGCATTAAACACCATCTCGACTTTTCGGTAGGGTTCAGGCAGCAAGACATTACGTTCGTTTATGTAAAAGATGTGGTGCAAGCCGTGTTTTTGGCCTTCGACCGCGGCATGAGTGGCCGTAAATACTTCTTAAGCGATGGAAATGTGTATCGTTCGAGTACGTTCAGTAACCTGATACGCGACGAGTTAGGACACCCGTGGCGTATATGTATCAAGGCTCCGCTGTGGGTATTGCGCACCATTACATGGGCAGGAGAGTACATAAGCAGATGCACCGGCAAGATTACGGCACTCAACAAGGATAAATATAACATACTGAAACAGCGGAACTGGCGGTGCGATATCGAGCCCGCCATGGACGAGTTGGGCTATCATCCGCACTACAGTTTGGAGCAAGGCGTGGCAGAAACCATCCGTTGGTATCGCGATAACGGGTGGTTGTAGGCGTATTTCGGCCGGCTACAGGATAAAGGTAATTACGAAATGGCTAATCTATTGGCAGATTTATTCAGGATAGAAAAGAAACCGAAGCGCGGACTTCTCGCCTTCGAATGGGTGATGTTGGCGTATATGGTATTTACGCTGATAATTGTGTTTTTTACTTATACCAAACTTGCCAATCCCGAAGAAATGGTATGGGGGCGCATAAGGGCGGTGGCAATGACGGCAGCCGTGTGGCTTGTTTACAGGCTTGCGCCCTGCAAAATTACGCTTCTTGCACGTGTATTGCTGCAGCTTGGACTGCTTGCATGGTGGTATCCCGACACGTATGAGATTAACCGAATATTCCCGAACCTTGATTATATATTCGCCGAATGGGAACAACAGCTGTTCGGTTTCCAGCCTGCATTGGTGTTTGCCTCTGCGTTTTCCTCGCCTATAGTGAGCGAATTGATGGATTTGGGCTATGCTTCGTACTATCCGATGATAGTGTTTGTCGCCTTTTTCTTTTTCTTTTATCGCTACAAGGACTTCGAACAGTGCGCTTTTGTGATATTGGCGTCGTTCTTCGCCTATTATGTCATCTTCGATCTGTTGCCCGTTGCGGGCCCCACTTTCTATTATAAAGCGGTGGGAACAGATAAGATTGCCGGCGGTATATTCCCCGCCTTGCACCACTATTTCGACATTCATCAGGACTGTTTGCCCAGTCCGGGCTATACAAATGGCTTGTTTTATAACCTTGTAGAGAGTGCCAAGGCAGCCGGAGAGCGCCCTACAGCGGCATTCCCCAGCTCTCATGTAGGCATATCCACGGTGTGCATGCTGCTTGCGTGGCATGCCCGAAGCCGTAAGTTGCTGCTTCTGTTGCTGCCGTTTTACGTTCTGCTGTTTTTCTCCACGGTGTATATTCAGGCCCACTATGCCATCGATGCCATTGCAGGGGTGTTAACGGGGGGGCTGTTTTACTTCGGTTTCATGCGTGTTTACCGCGTATGGCAGCGGTAGGGTGCATATATTACTCTGATAGATTGCAGATGTATTTGCGATAGATGGTCTGTCTGTTGCCGTTGGATATATGCTTTAAATTGCTTGTGCGGGCCGTTTGTCTTTTGCTTTTGCGCATTGTTCCCCATTCTGTTTGTATGTGTATTTGTAACATTTTCGAAGTCAACCTCCGTAGTTCATAATGTCAACCTCCGTGGTTCATCGCGTCAAGCTCCGTGGTTCATCGTGTCAAGCTCCGTGGTTCATAATGTCAAGCTCCGTGGTTCGCGGTGTGTATTGTGGCAGGAATTATCGTGTGTCGGTAATGTTATTCTTGTAGATTGCTGCAATTTTTACAGTGTTTTTGCGTAACTTTGCACTCTCAATGAAAATAAGAAGATGAAGAAACTCTATATTGAGACGTATGGATGCCAGATGAATGTGGCCGACAGCGAGGTTGTTGCTTCGGTGATGAAGATGGCGGGCTATGATGTATGCGATACGGAAAGCGAGGCCGATGCCGTCTTTCTGAATACCTGTTCGGTTCGAGAGAATGCCGAAAACAAGATATACAATCGTCTTGATGCCCTTCATGCCGAGAGAAAGAAGGGACGGGAGCTCATTCTCGGTGTGTTGGGGTGTATGGCCGAACGTGTAAAAGACGACCTGATAGAGAACCACCATGCAGATCTGGTGGCAGGACCGGACTCTTATTTGAACCTTCCGGATATGATTGCGCAGGCCGAAACGGGCAATAAAGCTATCGATATCGAACTTTCCAAGACCGAGACTTATAAGGATGTAGTGCCTCAACGCGTGATATTGGGCAAGATAGGCGGCTTTGTAAGCATTATGAGAGGCTGCGATAATTTCTGTCACTACTGCATTGTGCCCTATACAAGAGGCCGTGAACGCTCGAGAGATATAGAGAGTATCTTGCGCGAAGTTATCGATTTGCGCGACAAGCACTATAAAGAAGTAACGCTGCTCGGGCAGAACGTGAATTCTTACCGGTTCGGCGATATCGGTTTTCCGCAGCTTCTACGCCGTGTAGCCGAAGTTGTACCCGACATGCGCGTGCGCTTTACCACCTCTCATCCTAAGGACATGAGCGACGAAACATTGCATGTAATAGCCGATATGCCTAATGTTTGCAAGCATATACATCTGCCCGTGCAGAGCGGGAGCAATAAAGTGTTGAAGCTGATGAACCGGAAATATACGCGCGAATGGTATATGGATAGGGTACAGGCCATTCGCAGGATTGTTCCCGATTGCGGCCTTTCCACCGATATTTTCGTGGGTTATCACGGCGAGACGGAAGAAGACCACCGACAGTCGCTCTCCCTAATGAAGGAAGTAGGTTATGACAGTGCTTTTATGTTTAAGTATTCGGAACGTCCGGGCACATACGCATCGAAGCATCTTCCCGATAATGTGAGCGAAGAAGAGAAAGTGCGCCGGCTTAATGAGCTTATTCATTTGCAGACGGAGCTGTCTGCCGTCTCCAACAAACGTGATGAAGGAAAAGAATTCGACGTACTTGTAGAAGGGTTCAGCAAGCGCAGTCGCAGTCAATTATGCGGTAGAACGGAGCAGAACAAGATGGTGGTGTTCGACAAAGGCAACCGCCATATCGGCGAAACAGTGCGCGTAAAAATTACAGGAAGTACCTCTGCAACGCTGTTCGGTGAGGAGGTTTAATTCTTCACCTATTTTATATATAAACCTTACAGATCAGTATCTGAACGAACTGCCGCCTAAGAATTCACGAATAAGGCTTGTGGGTGGCAGCGCTTTATTGGGTATCGGAGAGATGTATTTCAAGAACTTGAGCAGACGATAGGCCTCGCTATGCTCCTCACAGTTCTCGGGTACCAGCTCTAAAAGTGGTTCCGCCTGCTGCTTGATGACCGCAAGTTCGAAGAGCATTGCCGTGTTGAACATCACATCGGCATTCTCCTGATAGGGGAATATCCACTTGTTTTCACCGTTACGTACCGAAGGCCATCGGTGTATAGTGTCTTGTGCGTCAACTCCCCTGTACTTGTAATCGCGGATGATGCGGCGCAGAAGGCGGTTATCTGTTGTGGGTATGTAGTTATGATCGTCGAGCAAGATGGTTGTCAGTGCCGATATATATACTTTGAACTTCTGCTCTGCCGGTATTTGCGATGTGAGTTCGGGGTTCAAGGCGTGTATTCCTTCCACCACAAGTATATTGTTTTCATCAAGATGAAGCCGTTTTCCGCTCTTCTCGCTCATACCTGTTTGAAAGTTATATTTAGGCAAATCTATCTCTTCTCCGTTGAAGAGCGCATTGAATTGCTCGTTGATAAGTGGGATGTTCAGTGCGTAAATGCTCTCGTAATCCAACTCTCCGTTCTCGTCTTTGGGCGTTTTGTCGCGGTCGACAAAGTAATCGTCGAGCGATATCTGTACGGGTTTGATGCCATTGGTGAGCATCTGGATGGACAAACGCTTACAAAATGTGGTCTTACCAGATGAGGATGGACCGGCTATAAGTACCATCTTCACGCCTTTACGGTTAGCAATAGCATCGGCAATTTGCGATATTTTCTTCTCTTGCAATGCTTCCGACACGTTTATAAGGTCGGTTGTGTGTCCTGCTTTTACGGCTTCGTTGAAATCGCCTACGGTACTTATGCCAAGAATGTGCTGCCAACGGTGGTGTTCCTTGAATATCTCGAACATCTTATCTTGCCGGATCAGCTCGCCCAGTTGTTCCGGATTTTTCTGTGAGGGGATACGTAGAAGAATGCCGTCGTAATACTTTTCTACACCGAAAAGATACAAATCTTTCGTGTTTGTGAGCAATGAACCGTAGTAATAATCTACGTAATCATCCATCTGATAATATGTAGTGTAGAGCGATCCGATACTTCTGAGCAGCTTGGCCTTGGCTTCGTCGCCTTTTTCCTCGAACATCTTAACCGCTTCTTCGGTGCGTACTTCGAACCTGCGTATAGGTATTTTTTCGTCTATAATCTGCTGCATGCGCCCACGAATGGCATCGACGTCTTGCAAGCCGACGGGGTGTCCCAGCGATAGATTGCAGTAATAACCGTTTGAAACGGGGATATCGATCACTACTTCGCTGCGTGGAAAAAGATCATGTACGGCTTTGCAGAGCACAAAAAATAATGTCCGTGTGTAATTACGCGAACCTGAACCGCTGGTCATATCCAAAAATTCCACATCTTTATTATGGTAGAGACGGTAATGCATGCCCTCTACTTTATTGTTGACCTTGGCACATATCGGTCCGAAAGGCATCTTTAAATGAAATTGGTTAAAAACATCATAAAGTGTACTTCCTATAACTACTTCTTGAGTTTTTTTATTATTTTTGCAACATATTTGTATAAGTTGTTTCATTTGTCTATTAAATTTAGCGCATGTAAAGTTATTGAATATATGACAAAGTTCCAAAAAAAATACTATTCACATATCATTAATTTATGGAAACAGGTGATTATTTAATCTTTTTTTTTAGGATAGCAGGCTCTTTGGCATTGCTCATTTATGGAATGAAAATTATGAGCGAGGCCCTTCAGAAGATGGCTGGTTCGCAGTTACGCCACGTCTTAAGCGCGATGACTACCAATCGTTTTACCGGAATGCTCACGGGAACGTTCGTTACATGTGCCGTGCAGTCGTCTACCGCTACCACTGTGATGACCGTTTCATTCGTCAATGCAGGACTTCTCACGCTGGCACAAGCGATATCGGTCATTATGGGTGCTAACATTGGAACTACGCTTACAGCCTGGATCATGTCGCTGGGATACTCGTTGGATCTCACTAACTTTGTCTTTCCCGCCTTTTTGGTAGGTATTATACTTATCTATTCGCGCCGATACCGATACAAAGGAGATTTTCTATTTGGTATAGCTTTCCTCTTTTTCAGCCTTGTTTTGTTGAGCGATGCAGGCAAATCACTTGATTTACAGAACAACAAAGGTGTTATAGATTTCTTTGGTTCTTTCGATGTGAACAGCTATTTTTCCATATTTATCTTCCTTTTGATAGGTACCATCATTACGTGTATCGTTCAATCTTCGGCTGCAGTCATGGCCATTACCATTCTGCTTTGCTCTACTGGTGTACTACCTATTTATCTCGGCATTGCTTTGGTGATGGGAGAGAATATCGGAACAACCCTTACAGCCAATCTTGCTGCTCTCGGTTCAAATACGCAAGCACGGCGAACAGCCTTTGCACATTTCCTTTTCAATGCATTCGGTGTTATCTGGGTATTGTGCCTTTTCTATCCTTTTGTCAATGGTGTATGCCATCTTGTTGGTTATGATCCCGCCACTTCACATCTTTCTGCCCACGATTTATCCATAAAATTACCGGTCGTACTCGCCGCTTTCCACACCTGTTTCAACGTATTCAATACCGCTATTCTTATTTGGTTTATACCGCAAATAGAGCGTGTAGCATGCTGGGTGATTAAACCCGGCAAGAAAGAAGAGGAAGAGGAATTCCGTTTACGCTTCATTCAGGGTGGCATAATGAAGACACCCGAGCTCTCTGTTCTCGAAGCACATAAGGAAATCAGTTCCTTTGCAGAGCGCATACACCGTATGTTCGGTATGGTTAGAGAGTTGCTCGGCACCAAAGACGACAGCAGTTTCGTAAAGATATTTACACGTATCGAGAAGTACGAAGGTATCAGCGATAACATGGAGATAGAGATTGCAAAATACTTAGATCAGGTAAGCGACGCCCATTTAAGTGATGAAACCAAGGCGAAGATACGTGCTATGTTGCGCGAAATTTCCGAAATAGAGAGCATAGGCGATAGCTGTTACAACATTGCGCGCACGCTGAAACGCAAGTTGAACGGCAAGGAAGACTTTACAGAACGCCAATACGAGCACTTACACCAGATGTTCGAGCTTACCGACGATGCTCTCAGTCAGATGCAGTCGTTGTTCCTCGGCCGTAAAGACGAGCTGGATGCCAATCGTTCATTCAATATCGAGAATGAGATTAACAACTACAGAGATCAGCTGAAGAGCCAGAATATCAACGACGTAAATAATCACGAATATACGTATGCCATCGGAACGATGTACATGGATATCGTGCAAGAATGCGAAAAACTTGGCGATTACGTGGTCAATGTGGTAGAGGCACGCATGGGAACACGCCAGAAAGAGGCTTGAACACACACCATTCGTACTTAATAACAATCGGGTTCATGTCGATCAAGACATGAGCCCGATTGCCGTATATTGTAAAAGCATTTGAGGCGTTATGAATGTTTTCCGAAAAAACGCGACGTATTCATCTTGTTTTCATGCCGATAACGAAGCCGCTTATCCATAGCATGAAGCACGACAGGAGCGACTTCTACCGACTACAGATATAGCGGTCAGTCCGTAATTTCGCCCATTTTCTTCCAGATATCGATAAAGGCCGCATGGTCTACCTTACGGTCGAAAGCAACCTTAATGCCTGCATTTTTGAGCGTAGAGAATGCTTGTTCGCTGATTACATCGGCATACACTTCGCATACACCGCCGTTTACCATCATTTTAGCGGCCGTTCTACCGGCAGCTTTTGCAGCAAGTTTAGAGTTTAGAAGGGCTTCCGGCGCTTCTGTAAGCAGGTTGTAGAGCGTTCTTGCTCCGCGCCCGTTGAACTTATGTACATTGCCTTCATGCAACAACACCAACGAACATTGTTCCGTGTGCAGTGTGTCGATCAGTTCGTTCATCATAAGCATTCCTCCTATATTTTATATTCCGGATAGTAGTAACGTTTTTCTGTTCTCTACAAAGATAGGAAATAAATCCGAATGTTGTTCTTTATGCGCGAAATATTTTATATCTCCATCGCCATAATATAGTCGTTCATGAAGTAGCCGTTGCCTATATCGAAGTCGCCCTCGCGTACCTTTTTCATTCCCAGATGCTCATAGAAGCCCAGTGCGGGGTTATGCCTGTTCACATTAAGTTCCATTTTACAGGGCGACGGATGTACTTTCTTAATCCAACGGATAGCCGCATTGAACAACTGTTTGCCATATCCGCCTTTCTGAAATGCGGGCATCACGTAAATTTTTTGCAGGTGATACGTGTAGTTGCCCTGCGGTTGAACCGACACATAGCCTACACATGTGTCGCCTTCGAAAGCCAACAGATAAGTGTTTTTCTCCTCTGTCATTTGCTTTTTCAGACTGTCTACAGAGTACATCCACTCCATCATGTAGTCGATCTGCTCCTTGGTAAGAATGTTTTTATACGTGTTCGGGAATGTTTCCCATGCCATGTCGTGTATCAGCCGGCAATCTACAAGCGCAGCTTCTCTTATGTCCATGTGTCGTTTGTTTATTGTCTTTCTGCATCGTTTCGCAATCTATTCGCCAATTCCCGCATGCCTTCCGAAGCTCCTTTGCAGATATGAGTAATGCCCTGTGCCGTGTTTTGCATCGTCGTATCGGGATCTATCAGATAAACAGGCACCCCTGCGCGGACGTACCTCACCAGTCCGGCGGCCGGATATACGTTCAGCGACGTGCCTACGATGACGAAGATATCGGCCTTTGCAGCCTCTTTGGCAGCGGGTTCTATCATGGGTACGGCCTCTCCGAAGAACACAATGAACGGGCGTAGCAGCGAACCGTCGCCGGCAAGCGTGCCGGGTGTCACCTCTGCATGGCCTTCCGACAGTTCCGTGATGTATTTCCGGTTGTACGGATCGCGGCTTGAACACACCTTAGACAGTTCGCCGTGCAGGTGAATTACGTGCGAAGAGCCCGCTTTCTCGTGCAGATTGTCTACGTTCTGCGTAATCACCGTTACATCGAAATCGTGCTCCAAATCCTTAATCAGCCTATGCCCGTCGTTGGGTTGTGCGGCATACAACTTCTTTCTAAGCATGTTGTAGAAGTTCGTCACCAATGTAGGATCGGCCTCCCACCCTTCGTGCGATGCCACTTGTTCTACGGGATAATTCTCCCAAAGGCCGTCATTGCCGCGAAAGGTCTTAAAACCACTCTCCACAGACATGCCTGCTCCCGTAAGAAAAACCAATTTCTTCATATCGATTATATGTTGTCTCGCCATCGCAGACCGTATGCTCGGTTCGCTATGATGGCATCAGTTATTCATATCGCAAATATAACTGTTTTTTCTGAAACGTAGCGGTTGCAGACAAAGAAAAATAAAGTGCCGCCGATAAACGTGCCGTTTAACTTGCTTAGGCAATGCGTCTGTGGTTGTTAGGCAGTATGTCTGCGGGCGGCAGAAGTACCGTCTGCCTGTCGTAAAAGTCGTTATACCGGTGAAAAACAGTGCATATACGGCTCATAAGTGTTTAAATAATCATAAGTCTGTTAAATTTAAATGCTAATAACGTGTATATGGAAAAAATGTGTAACTTTGCATATCTTAAAACAAGATTATAATTAATAATAAAATAAAAACGATATTTATGGACAAAGTAAGCTACGCTTTGGGCATCGGCATAGGCCGTCAACTCAGTCAAATGGGTGCGGCTAATCTGAATATAGACGACTTTGCACAGGCCATTAAGGATGTTATGGCGGGCACAGGTCTTCAGGTCGACGAGAACGAAGCGCACGCCATTGTGCAAGACTTCTTCCGTAAACAGGAAGAAAAGCAACGCTCTGTTGCCGCCGAAAAGGGCAAAGCAGCTAAGGAAAAAGGTGAGAATTATCTTGCTGAAAACGCCAAGAAAGAGGGCGTTATTACCCTTCCGAGCGGATTACAATATCTGGTTTTGAAAGAAGGAAACGGCAAGAGTCCCAAATCTACCGACCAAGTAAAGTGCCATTATGAGGGAATGTTGGTCGATGGAACGCTTTTCGACAGCAGCATACAGCGCGGTGAACCGGCAACGTTCCCGCTGAATCAGGTGATTGCAGGGTGGACCGAAGGTCTGCAGCTTATGAAAGAAGGTGCCAAATATCGCTTCTTTATTCCTTATACTCTTGGTTACGGAGAACGCGGGGCAGGCTCTTCTATTCCTCCGTTTGCAGCGCTCATCTTCGATGTAGAACTCATCGAGGTGCTGTAATGCCACGGTTTATTCCCCACAACTCCCAATCAAACAGAACTTAGAAAACTTAAATTATTTTATAAAACAACAATGAAAAAACTTACATTCGTAGCCGCTATGGCTATTGTTGCAGCAGTATTTTCCGCTTGCGGCAACTCGACACCGAAAGCAGACCTGAAGACCGATGTTGATACAATGAGCTATGCCATGGGTATGACGCAGTCGCAAGGCCTCAAGGAGTATCTTGTAGGACGTATGGGTATCGATACTACCTATATGGAACAGTTCATCAAAGGCCTTAACGATGGCGCTAATGCCGGCGATGACAAGGGGAAAGCCGCTTATTATGCGGGCATCCAAATCGGTCAGCAGATCAGTAATCAGATGGTAAAAGGCATCAATCAGGAGGTTTTCGGTAACGACTCTACCAAGTCTATATCCCTTAAAAACTTCATGGCAGGCTTTATTACCGGAACTACAGGTAAGAAAGGTATCATGGATGTACAACAGGCACAGCAAACGGCCAATACTATGATTACCAAGATACGTGCCAACAACATGATGAAGCAGTACGGTCCGAACAAGGAAGCAGGTGAGAAATTCCTCGCTCAAAACAAGAAGAAAGAAGGCGTAAAGACACTTCCGTCGGGCGTACAGTACAAGGTGATTAAGGAAGGAAACGGCCCCATGCCGAAAGATACCTCTATGGTAAAGGTAAACTATGAGGGACGTACTATCGATGGCAAGGTGTTCGACAGCTCTTACAAGCGCAAGGAGCCTGTTTCATTGCGTGCAAATCAGGTAATCAAAGGCTGGACGGAAGCACTCGTTCATATGCCTGTAGGTTCGGTATGGGAAGTGTATATCCCGCAAGAACTGGCTTACGGAGAGCGTGAGCAGGGCAATGATATAAAGCCGTTCTCTGCACTTGTGTTTAAAATAGAGTTGCTCGGTATTGAGTAATCGTACATGGCGGGCTGCATGCTCGCACGATACAATAATAATAAAGGTAGGGATTACGAATGCAATCTCTACCTTTTTATAAACTTAATGCAATGAAAAAGATTTTTTTGATGGCACTTGTCATGATAGCAAGTGCAATGTTTACCACCGTTTCGGCCGGTAACAAGAAAGACAAAAAGCAGCAGCCGGCGCCAACAACTTTGGTGCTTACCACGCTTTCAGATTCGCTCAGTTATGCTTCCGGTATGTCAAATACCAACGGACTTCTGCCGTATATCCGGCAACAATACGGTGTAGACTCAACTTACATAGCCGACTTTGTGAAAGGATTCGAGGAAGCTATGGGCAAAAACGATGACCTTCATTATACGGCATACAGTGCAGGTATCCAGATTGCAGACATGGTGAAGAAGAGAATTCTGCCACAGGTAAAGAGCATGTTCGAGGGCTCTAAGGATTCCATCGATAGCAAACTCTTCGAAAAGGGCTTTGTGGCAGGCGTGCTGAACGATACTACTCATTATACTATGAGTACCGCTGAAACCTTTTGTAAAGAAATAAAAGAGGAAGCATTCAAGCAGAAAAACAAGGCTTATCTTGATGAAAATAAGGCATGGCTTGCCGCAAATGCCAAGAAAGAGGGTGTAAAGACTACTGCTTCAGGTTTACAATACAAGGTGATTACGCAAGGTACGGGCGAGACACCGCAGCCGTTCGACAGCGTTACCGTGAAATATGAAGGCAAGACGATCGATGGTAATGTGTTCGATAGTTCGTATAAACGTAATCCGCAGACGGCGAAATTCCGTTGTGATCAGGTAATAAAAGGATGGACAGAAGCCCTTACTATGATGCCTGCAGGCAGCAAGTGGGAGCTTTATATCCCGCAGGAATTGGCTTATGGAGCACGTCAGGCAGGGCAAATCAAGCCGTATTCGACGCTTATCTTTACTGTAGAACTGGTGAGTGTGGATAAACCGCAGGCATCGGCCGAGTCTTCCAAGCCTGCCGTATCTCCGAAGAAACCGGCTCGAAAGAAAAAATAAGTTGCCACGGATATATCGTATATACTTTATAAAAAGGGGAATATGCTGCAATAGAGCATGTTCCCCTTTTTAGTAAGAAATATATCGTTAAACCGTAGGTGTGATGTCATTTTGTGCAAAAAATAATATTTTTCAGCGCAAAGCGTTGCTTGTATCATTTATTTTATCTACTTTTGCTATCAGCAGATAATTAATAAATGGAACATAAAGATGGAGAAGATCGACAATCTTGATAGGAAAATACTGAGTATTTTGTCCAAGAATGCACGCATACCTTTTAAGGATGTGGCTGCCGAATGCGGCGTTTCGCGGGCTGCGATACACCAAAGAGTGCAGCATTTGATAGACAATGGGGTAATCGTAGGTAGCGGGTTCGACATCAACCCTAAGAGTCTGGGCTACTCTACTTGTACTTATGTGGGACTTAACCTCGAGCGCGGAAGCATGTACAAAGAGGTTGTAGAGCGGGTTATCAATATCCCCGAAGTGATCGAATGCCACTTCACGACCGGTCCTTATACCATGTTAGTGAAGTTGTATGCACGGGATAACGAGCAATTAATGGACTTGCTCAACAATAAGTTGCAGAGTATAGCGGGAGTAGTCTCCACAGAGACACTCATTTCCCTTGAGCAGAGTATCAAACGAGAGATACCCATAAATATAGAAGGGTAATGGAAATCTTCGATTTGCAGGAGCATCTGAACGGCATATACTCATCTTTTCCCGAGGCTGAACACCGTGCAATCATAGGCATAACCGGTAATTATGAGAACAGCGACCTTACGCTTCGCGACTGTTATTACAGGCAGATAGTCGAAGCAGGAGGCGTTCCGCTGGTCATACCTCCCGTAGCCGATAAGGACGTTATCATCAATACGCTCGAACATATAGACGGTTTGTTGCTCACGGGCGGTGCGGATATCAACCCTCTATGGGGTAACGACGAGCCTTCGCCGCAACTTCATTCGGTGAATGCCATACGTGATTTGCCCGAATTACTGATTACCCGTCTGGCTTACAACCGCCAAATACCGATATTAGGCATATGCCGTGGCATGCAAACATTGGCTTTTGCCCTCGACGGAAAGGTGATGCAAGACATCAACAGCATATCTGATGTGTTGAAACACAGTCAGGATGCCGCGCGTAACGAGCCTACCCATTCTATTCATATTGCGGAAGACTCTATATTATATAAGGTATATGGCGCCGATAGAATATTCGTCAACTCATTTCATCATCAGGCTGTAAAGGAGACAGGAGTCCATTTCCGGATAACGGCAACGGCACCTGATGGTATTATAGAAGCCATGGAAAGTTGCGAGTATAAACCTATAATGGGCGTACAGTGGCATCCCGAGTGGCTCGAAAGCGACGGATTGAAGCTGTTCGAATGGTTGGTAGCGCAAGCAGACCTATTTTATAAGGCAAAAGAAGTGCACAGACGTGTGCTTACCCTCGATACTCATTGCGACACACCCATGTTCTTTCCTATGGGTATTCGGTTCGATCATCGCGATGAACGCATACTTGTAGACCTGCATAAGATGACGGATGGGCGTCAAGATGCGGTAACCATGGTGGCATATCTGCCGCAACCAAAGCCGGAAGAAAGCTTTTCGAGTAAGGTAGACTTTGCTGTTACTGGCCCTACGGAGTATGCCAATCTTATTTTCGACAAGATAGAAGCCATCGTAAAAGCCAATGCAAGTTATTTAAGTATGGCGCGCACGCCTGCCGACCTGTACGAAAACAAGCGTAAGGGATACAAATCGATTGTCTTAGGCATAGAGAACGGCTTGGCCATAGGGCGCGATATCGCCAACGTGAAGCACTTTGCGCAGCGCGGGGTGACATATATAACACTTTGCCACAATGGAGATAACGATATTTGCGATAGCGCCCGTGGCTGCAATACCCATAATGGAGTGTCGCCGTTCGGCGAAAAAGTGATCCAAGAGATGAACGATTGCGGCATTATGGTAGACCTCAGTCACGGCGGGGAGAAGAGTTTTTACGACGCACTTGATATAAGTAGCACGCCTATAGTGTGCAGTCATAGCAACTGTAAGGCGCTTTGCGACGTTCCGCGCAACCTTACAGACGACCAAATGCGTGCACTTGCCGCCAAAGGAGGCGTTGCCCATATCACTTTGTATGCCGGTTTTCTAAAGCAAAACGGAGAGGCTACCATCCTCGATGCCATCGCCCATTTGGAACATGCCATCCACGTAATGGGCATAGACCATGTGGGTATCGGCACCGACTTCGATGGAGATGGCGGTATCAAGGGCCTTGCAGACTCCTCGGAGCTGATAAATTTTACTATCGCCTTACTGAAGCGTCGCTACAACGAGCACGACATAGCCAAGATATGGGGCGGCAACTGGCTGCGCGTGATGGCCCTTGTGCAGAGCCACAAGAAATAAACAACGACAATAAGACCAAGCGGAAAGGGCGACACGTGTTCTTTCCATAATAATTATAAGAATGAAACTAAAACATATCGTGATGGGGATTATACCATTATTGGCCGTAGGTATCGGCATTGGGGTGTATCTGCATGGCAATGATACCAAAGCGAAAACCGAAGAAAATACAATGCTCATGAAACCCGTAGGACCTGTGTTCAACGCCGATTCGGCATATCTGTTTACAAAAGCGCAGTGTGATTTCGGACCGAGAGATATGAACTCATCCGGGCATGAGCGCTGTGCGGCGTGGATAATTGCCAAGTTTAAGCAATACGGATGTACGGTAAACACGCAGAAGGTGGACTTGAAAGGCTACGACGGCACCCTTCTGAAGAGCACAAACATAATGGCTTCCTACAATCCCCAGTCTACCACACGCATTCTTTTGTGTGCTCATTGGGACTCGCGTCCATGGGCCGACAATGATCCAGACAGTACCAACTGGCGACATCCCATACTTGCAGCGAACGATGGTGCCAGTGGTGTGGCCGTTATGTTGGAACTTGCACGCATTATACATGCCTACAAGCGGCTCAACATAGGCGTTGATTTCGTGTGTTTCGATGCAGAAGACTGGGGTACACCGCGCTGGAGCGGCCTGCAGGATGACGAGAAAAGCTGGGCACTCGGTGCACAATATTGGGCTGCCAACCTGCCCCAAGGCTACGAAGCACGCTACGGAATATTGTTAGACATGGTAGGCGGCCAAGGTGCACGGTTCTTTCAAGAGAGTGGTTCGCGCCAGTTTGCCCCCGCAATTGTCGATAAAGTGTGGTTAGCTGCCGAGGCTATCGGTTACGGGAGTTACTTTCCGAAGCAAGAGGGGGGCATGATAACCGATGATCATGTGCCTGTCAACGAGGTTGCAAAGATACCCACCATCGACATTATTCCGTTCTATCCCGACTGTTCGCAGAGTTCGTTCGGCCCCACATGGCACACTATTAACGATAACATGGATTATATCGACAAGAATACGCTGAAAGCAGTAGGCCAAGTGATGGTGCAAGTGATTTACAGCGAAGCGAAGTAGTGCACGTAACAGCGTGGCGTGCCAGTGCTGCCCCTGTAGGGATAATGTCGTTCCCTGCAGGGGCAGCATCGTCAGATATGGGTTCTATGATGGGTGGGAAGCCGGTCTATGCCCGGCAGGCGATACTCCTAACCGGCATAGAACTATGGTGTAAAACAGGTGTTTTGTTTGTTTCAGTCGGTCAGAAGGCGACGACTGAAATAACGGACGGGGTACCAAACAGCCATCCACCCCACGGCAACGACCGTAAAAAGGATAACCAGCACGTCTGAATAGTGCACACTCACGGGATAGGCATTCACTACGAAGTTGCCGCTGCTACTGCCCAAGGCCACGATGCCGTAGGTTTGCTGCAGCCAACAGAGCAACAGACCGATGCCGATGCCGATGACTGCTCCGATTACAGATATCATCCGGCCCTCGAAAAGGAAGATCTTGGTGATTTGTTTATCGTTGGCACCGAGATTACGCAGCGTAACTACGTCGTCTTTCTTGTCGATGATGAGCATGGAGAGCGAGCCTACAATATTGAAACATGCCACGACAAGGATAAACGTGAGGAATATATAGGCAATGATTTTCTCTATCTGCATGATGCGAAAAGTATCTGCCTGTTGCTCGAATCTGTCGAGAACTCTATACTTTGTTCCGGCTATCTGTTGCAGTTGCTTCTTGGCTTTGTCGAAGTCGGCCCCGGCTTTCAGCCGCAGTTCAAGCGATGATATCCGGCCCTGTTGACCGAAGAGATTACGGGCAAACGCCAGCGATGTGATGATATGATCTTTGTCGTATTTGGCTTGGTTTACGGCAAAAACCACGCCGGGCGATAAGAGCGAGTCTACCGTGAAGCCGTCGTAAGGGTTCGACAAGTCTAACTGACCGTTGCGTTTCGGTGCATATACCTTTATATAACCCTGCCATCTGGCGCCGGTGCCCAACAGCTGTGCCAAGCGTACACCTATCACTCCGTACTGCAAGTTGGCGGCATGCAATTCGAATTCTCCATCGCCATAGAGTATTTCCTTAATGTGGGTAAGTTCTGAAAAATTATCGTCTACGCCCATTACCGTAACCATCTGCTGCTTATCCTGATATGTGGCGAGTGCCTGATCTTCCATGCATTCTGTAGCTATGGCTACGGCCTCGAAGTGCTTGATACGCTCAAGTACGGGATCGTCGGTCGGAACTGTCTTGCCTTGCACGGGCACAATCTTTAGTTGGGGATCGAAGTTAGTGAGGAAAGAGGCCACGAGATCCGAAAATCCATTAAACACACTCAGCACGATAACAAGTGCCATAGTGGCCACGGCAACACCGATTACAGAGATAATCGAAATGATGTTGATGGCGTTTGTGCTCTTTTTAGAAAAGAGATAGCGGCGTGCTACGAATAACGGGAAGTTCATTTCTTTGGGGATATGCGGCAGGATAGATGTCTCGACAGGCGGTTCTTACTTCTTTAACAGCTCGTCTATACGTTCGATATAGTCGAGGCTGTCGTCGATGAAAAAGCGAAGTTCCGGGATAATACGCAACTGGTTATGCACACGTGTGCCCAGCTCGTAGCGTATAGTCTTTTCGTTTTTGGTGATATTATGGATTATCTCGTCGCTCTTTTCCGACGGGAAAATGCTTAAATATGCCGTGCATATACTCAAATCGGGCGACACCCGTGCGCGCGTTACCGATATCATAACGCCGTGCATCATGCGGGTTTGACTCTGAAAAATAAGGCTCAATTCCTTTTGCAGGAGTCTTGCTATGCGGTTCTGTCTTGTTTCTTGCATAATCGGACGGTTGTTTTTATTTTATGCAAAGGTAGTGATTTTATTCATAAAAGTACCTTTTAAGTAACTTATTTCTTAGGTCTGTGCCCGACAGACATAAGGTGTAATATCATAAAAGATGCGCCGGAACAATAGCCGACGCATCTTTCTGTTGTTATGGATCCTATATTCGAGCGCTTATTTTGCCTCTTCCGGCAGCATAATAACCGAGATATGATTCTTGTTTTTAAGGAACTCAGCTACGAAAGCAGCGATAGATTGCGGCGTTTGTGCTTCGATGAGTTTCTTGTAGTCGGTATGGCTGTCGATGCCGTATTTGTAGAATTGGTTGATTACCCTCATCCAATAGCCGTTGTTTTTCTCTGAATCGTCGGCCTGTTTCAGCATGAGTTTCTTCACTTTATCGACCATTGGCGCGTCTACATCTTTGGCCAAATTGGGTAATTCGTTATTCATAATCTCGATAGCGATATCCTTTTTCTCCGGTTTCATCGGGCAATAAGCAAAGAATTGCACGTTGTGATAATTGTCGGAAATGGTGGCTGCACCCTGTGCACCGCACGCATATGCGGCACTGGCATCCTCGCGTATCTTCTTCAGATATACCATGGAGAGCACTTGTCCAGCGATATCGGCCTTGATAGAGGTTTCGACAGAATAAGGCATAACATCGTTGTACCACATCATATAGGCTATGGATTTGGGCGTTTCCATCTTGCGTAAGAACTTATTTTCTATATTCCCTTTCTGCAGGAATGCCACTCTGTGACCTTTCTGCACCTTGCCTTTCGCCGGCAGAGAGGCAAGATAGCGGCAGATAAGCGGGCGAATGGCGGCTTCGTCGTAGTTTCC
The DNA here is from genome assembly GCF_000185145.2 of Hoylesella oralis ATCC 33269. Classification (GTDB taxonomy): domain Bacteria; phylum Bacteroidota; class Bacteroidia; order Bacteroidales; family Bacteroidaceae; genus Prevotella; species Prevotella phocaeensis. Next base: position 361,478 of record NZ_GL833119.1, on the reverse strand, counting down.
AACGATAGTAAAGCGCCATGCTGCTGCGTTTGCAGTACACTCCTTGGCGATTTGCAGAATGCGGTCGTAAGAGATGCCTTTCAGGTCTTGTGCCTGTAGTGGCGTAAGGCGCGGATTATGTCCGTACATGGTAGCGGTGAGACTGTCACGGAGTGCGATCTCCGGAGATAGTGCACGATTCTTCAAACTTACCTCGTATTGGCTGATCAACTGGTCGTATGCTTTCTGATCCTTGTTGATATTGGTGAAATAGAGATAAGTCATTTGGAGCATGGTCTCTACGTCTTTCGGTGTAGAAGAACCGCTGATGGCGGCATATTCGTCAGACATAGACAGGTCGGCATTGGCAATCTTTCCTGCAAGAGCCTTGGTAAGTTCGGTGTTGGAGAAACTTCCGAGTCCGCTGACACCTATCGCTTGGTCGAACATCTGCAGGTTCTTGTAATCTTTTGCACCATAGAGAGAGTTACCGCCATAACCGGCTCCCGAGAGTATAACCTGATCCTTCTTGTAATCGGTCTTCTTCAGAATTACGGTAGCCCCATTGGACAGCTTCAATTCAGTATAGCCCAGTTTAGTGTTTTTCTTCTCGCTTTTGATAGTACCTGCCTTGGGCAGCGTCTTTATGAGCGGCTCGTTCTTCACATTGTCTACGTATGCGTCGATCTTAGTCGCACGTGCTTCCTTCACTGCACCCAACAATCCAGCCTCGGTAGGATATACATTTCCCTCCTTTTCATTATTGAAACTAACGATCACCATATTACTGTCATTGGCGGGAATTAGTTCCCTCAAAGCCTGATTAACGGTTTCTAAAGGGATGGCAGGGATAATCATTTTCATCGTTTCATAGGTGTACTCGATGGGCGGCATGGGCTCGTTATTGAGGAAATGCCCAAGACATTCGTGGAAAAACTGGCGGTTCGGACGCTTGTCTTTGTTACTGTAAGCCTTGTCGAGTGCACTTAATCGATTGGCTTTATAGCGCTCGTATTCGGTCGGAGTGAAGCCGAAATCGGCCGCGCGGCGCACTTCTATGAATGCTGCCTTGAGCGCCTGAGCGGTTTGAGCTATGTCTTTGGGTTCTACATCCAGATCGAATGCGTCTTTCGTTTTAGCAAAAATATAGCTTCCATCCCTTACGTAAGCGTTTGTATAAGGGCAGTCTGCTTTCTGTGCAGCTTCGGTAAAACGGTTGTTGAGCATAGACATAGCGGCGTTTTTCACATAGTCGGCCACGATGTAAGCGATGGTATGTTTCAGCGAATCGGGGAATACGTCGTGCTTGAACATCAGCTCTACGTCGCTCGTCCGTTGCTCCTTATCCTTATCGATGATAACGATCGGCTGCGGTGTATCGGGCACCGGTTCGTCTACAATGGGCTGTGCGTTCTTGGGATTTGTAATAGGTCCGAAGAGTTTTTTGATCATCTGTTCGGTGTGGTTCACGTCTACGTCGCCGATAACGATGATGCCTTGGTTTTGCGGGTGGTACCATTTCTCGTAATAGTCGCGCAGTTCTTTCGGCTTGAAGTTGTCTACCACGCTCATCAGTCCGATGGGATAGCGCACGCCGTACTTACTTCCGGGGTAGAGTTTCGGTAGGTTTCGTTCGAACATACGGCTGTTTGCGCTCGTACGCAGGCGCCATTCTTCGTGGATAACCCCACGCTCTTTGTCTATTTCCTTGGGGTCCAACGTCAGTCCGTCGGCCCAATCACGCAAGATAAGTAGGCAAGAATCGAGCGAGCTTTGGCGGTTCGTGGGCACATTATCTATGTTGTAGACCGTTTGGTCGATGCTTGTATATGCGTTAAGATCGCCACCGAACTCCACTCCGATGGAGCGACAATACTCGATAAGGTCGTTTCCTTTAAAGTTATCGGTACCGTTGAAGCACATATGTTCGAGGAAGTGAGCCAATCCTCTCTGGCTTTCGTCTTCCTGAATAGAACCGACTTTCTGCGCTATATAGAAGTTTGCGCGGTGTTCGGGCCAATTGTTATAGCGGATATAGTACGTAAGTCCGTTCGGTAGTTTGCCAATTCGCACGGCTGTATCCGTAGGAATCGAGGGCAATTCCATTTGTGCGTGTACCATTCCTGCAACAAACAGCAGGCATAGGAGTAATAATTTTCTGATTTTCATACCGTATTAATTTTGGATTGAAATAATATATGTGTTGCAAAAATACAAAAAATAAACAGAGCGCGTACGATTTTTGTTCTTTTTAGGGGCTGAAAACGAGATTTATTTTTTACGGATAATGGTCAGTCCGTCGCGCAACGGAAGGATGACACGCTCCACACGTGTGTCGGTTGCTACGAAGTCGTTGAACGCTTCGATGCCGCGTGTCTGACTGTCGTTATCATAGGAATGGTCTACTACATGGCCGTCCCACAGCGTGTTGTCGGCCAAGATGAAACCGCCTTGGCGCAGCACTGTGAGCGTCATTTCGTAGGTTTGCAGATACGTGCGCTTATCGCCGTCGATGAAAGCCATATCGAACGTTACGCCTGCCCGAGGTGCCAATACGTTGGCATCGCCTATGATAAAGTTGATTTTATCGGCAACTGTCGAACCTTCTATCCACGGGCGTGTGAACTCTTCCATCTCATCGTCGATCTCATACGTCCATACTTTGCCTCCTTCTTCTAATCCCTCGGCCATACAGATGGCGCTATAGCCGCTGAAGGTGCCCACTTCAAGGATATTATTCGGCCGTATCATACGCACAAGCATGCGGAGCAACCGCCCTTGAAGGTGCCCGCTTGCCATCCGTCCGTGCAGCGTATGGATGTTGGTGGCGCGGTAGAGGCGGTACAGATAGTCGCCCTCGGCATCGATATGGCTATCGATGTATCGGTCTAAGGCTTCATCCATTATCGGCAGACGGTTCGTTACGGGCCAGCAGGCCTGCGATGGCAAGGCTGTAGGAATGCAGTCCGAAGCCGGCAATTATGCCGATGCAGGCACTTGCAATCATGCTCTTGCGGCGGAATTCCTCGCGTTTGTGCACGTTGGAGATATGCACCTCTACCACCGGACATGCCAGCGACAGGATACAGTCGTGCAGGGCAATGCTCGTATGTGTATATGCACCGGCGTTAAGCACGATGCCGTCAGCGGTGAAACCTACCTCCTGCATGCGGTCGATGAGTTCTCCTTCGATATTGCTTTGGTAGTATTCTATTTCTACATCGGGATATTGCGCACGCAATTCCGGCAAGAAAGCATCGAAAGAGCTATTGCCATAAATGTCCGGTTCGCGTGTTCCGAGCAGATTTAAGTTAGGGCCGTTGATAATTTGTATCTTCATAAGCGATGACGGTTGAATGGTATATTACGTATGTATGCAGGCAAAGTTACGGAAAATGGATTAAAATTCAAAGACTTTTCGGTGAATGTTGTACGTAAACAAATTACTTTCGGCGCTCTTACACGTATGAAACGAGCGATTTAAACGGCCGTTTCTTGGTGTTTAAGAGTACTTGCACTATCTTTGCATAAGATAGGCGGCACCTCAACAAATTGAAACAAGTTTCTTTGTGTTCGGCTTGCACTATCTTTGTACATAATTTATATTGCGGATAAACGGTCATGCAAAAAAAGAAAAAGATTGCGAACAGCACTGATGTGGTGAAATCTTACGTGCGTTATCTGAAACTTGAACGCAACTATTCTCCCCATACTTTGGAGGCTTACCAGCACGATTTGTCGTGGTTGATCGGCTATTGTGCGCAACAAGACCTGAACGTTTTCGAGCTTAAACTTGCCGACTTAGAGCGTTTCGCCGTACAGATACACGAGCATGGTGTAGGTCCTGCCACGCAAGCACGCATATTGAGCGGTGTTCGTTCGTTCTACAGATTTCTCGTGCTCGACGGGTATATCGCTGCCGATCCTACCGAACTCTTGGAGTCGCCCCACATAGGAGAACACTTGCCCGAGGTTCTTTCTGCTGCTGAAGTAGACATGCTCGAAGACTCTATCGACCTTTCGAAGTGGGAAGGGCAACGAAATAAAGCCATTATAGAGATGCTTTTTTCGTGCGGCCTGCGTGTTTCAGAGCTGGTAAACCTCAAATTATCGGACTTATATATAGAAGAGGAGTATGTAAGGGTGCTGGGCAAGGGCGACAAGGAGCGGTTGGTACCCATCTCGCCCAAGGCCATCAAGGAACTTAAACTGTGGTTCATAGACCGCAATCTGATGCAGATAAAGCCCGGGGAAATCGATTTCGTGTTCTTAAACCGCCGTGGCAGTCATCTTACCCGCACCATGATACTCATCATGATCAAGCGTCAGGCCGAGGCAGCCGGCATTCGTAAAACCATCAGTCCGCACACTTTGCGCCATTCTTTTGCTACCGAACTGCTGAAAGGCGGTGCCGATCTGCGTGCCATTCAGGAGATGTTGGGGCACGAGAGCATCGGGACGACAGAGATATACACCCATATAGACATAAGTACACTGCGCGAAGAGATATTGAACCATCACCCCCGAAACATTATGTACAATGAAAAGAATGCCGACAGAAAGCCGGATTTGTAGGTTAAAATAATGAGTTCCGCGCTCTTATTTTCTGTTTGTATCAGAAACGTTTTGGGTGCCTTTGGGCACAATTCCGATCCTTTTTATTGCATGAGAGTTTTGTGCGCCGATATTAGATGGCAGGTCTGCTCGGCTTGCATAGACCGTCTGTAACGGATAGAGAGCATATCTATCGCTATTAGGCGATAGGTCTGTCTGCTTTGAAATTGTTCCCTGTTTTTTCAAAACTTTCGTTTTTCTTACGGTCGATCCCCTCTCTACCTCTCTTTCTTACGAGGAGAAAGGCAAACAGCCCCATGGGCTACTCCCACCTCTTTATATATGTTTAATGCTTTTTATTTTGCTGTTTGTAGATTTTACGGTACCTTTGCAAATCTAAAAAGTTTCTTAAAATATAAAGATATGGCATATTTATTTTCATCGGAATCGGTTTCCGAAGGACATCCCGATAAAGTTTCCGACCAGATATCGGATGCCCTGCTCGACCAATTTCTGGCTTACGACGACCATGCACGGTGCGCCATCGAGACGTTTGTAACCACGGGGCAAGTGGTAATTATGGGAGAAGTGAGGTCTGATACCTATATAGACTTGCAGACTATCGCCCGAAATACGATTAAAAACATAGGTTATACCAAGGCCGAATATCAGTTCGACGGCGACAGCTGCGGCATTCTTTCGGCCATACACGAGCAGAGCGACGACATCAACCGCGGTGTAGACAACGGTACGGAAGAGAATCAAGGCGCGGGAGACCAAGGTATGATGTTCGGTTATGCTACGAACGAAACGGAGAACTTCATGCCTGTATCGCTCGATTTGGCCCATCTGATCGTGCGAACTCTTGCCGATATTCGCAAAGAGGGCAAAGAAATGACTTACTTACGCCCCGACTCTAAGAGCCAAGTAACGATAGAATACAGCGATGAAGGTGTCCCCCAGCGTATCGACACCATAGTTGTATCTACGCAACACGACGACTTCGATGCTGACGAACCGATGCTTGCCAAGATTAAAGATGATGTTTTACACATACTCATGCCACGTGTAAAGGCACAAATCCATTCGGATAAAGTGCTTGGATTGTTTAATAGCAGCATTAAATACTTCGTTAATCCCACGGGGAAGTTCGTTATAGGCGGGCCACATGGGGATACTGGGCTCACCGGACGCAAGATTATCGTAGATACTTACGGCGGTAAAGGTGCGCATGGCGGTGGCTCTTTCTCGGGTAAAGATTCGAGTAAAGTGGATCGTTCGGCAGCTTATGCGGCACGATATATAGCAAAGAATATGGTTGCAGCGGGCGTGAGCGACGAGATGTTGGTACAAATAAGTTACGCAATCGGTGTGGCTAAACCGGTAAACATTTATGTAAATACCTACGGGCGCAGCCATGTAGCGCTGTCGGATGGCGAAATAGCAGAGAAAATAGCTACGATGTTCGATCTTAGACCTAAGATGATCGAGCGAAACCTGAAGCTCCGACAGCCGATGTATCTCGAAACAGCGGCCTACGGGCATATGGGTAGGCGCAACGAAGTGGTAGAGAAAACCTTCTGTAGTCGCTATCATCCTACGAAAACCATGCAGGTGGAACTCTTTACATGGGAGAAACTCGACCGCGTAGACGATATTAAAAAGGCCTTCTCACTGTAAAACAGTTTCGTTGTTACAGACAGATTCCATAGCGATAACGGCATCGGAGGCAAGTGTTGATATACCTGTAAAACCCCGACGCGAGCAACCTACTCCCGCTCAAGTGCTGAAATGGTTGCCCAAGAATGCCACGCCGGCACAGCAAGACTCAGCTGTTCAGGCAAACATCAAACCGAGCGAGATACATTGGAGCGGGCGCCCTGATACGCTACACCTGCCGGGGCACTCTGTGGGGAAGAGTTTCCGTGACACGAGTCTGCCGCAATATTACCGCGAATCTTTTTTCTCTGAGAGCCCTTTGTTTCATCCCGAATTGAGCGGAGGCAGGCAAGGAGTGGCGGGAGATCCCGTGCCTTACACCATTGCAGGCGATAACTTGATTACCGGTTTGCTGCTCGGATGCTTCATATTGGCCATGGTTGCCTTTGCTCAGTCGCGTAGGTTTATAGCCCGTCAGGCCAAGAAGTTCTTTTATGTGCCTCGAAGTAAGATGACAGTTATTAGTGAAACATCGACTGAATTGCGCTTCCAATTGTTTCTTGTGTTGCAAACGTGTCTGCTGTTTTCGCTTACTTATTTCTTTTATACGCTTACTTCGGTGGGCAGGACCTTTATTCTGGAGCAATATCAGATTGTGGGTATCTATGCTGGGGTATTTGCCTTGTATTTCTTTATCAAGGCAATGCTTTATGCAATTGTCCATTGGGTGTTCTTCAGCCGTAGAGATAATGAACTTTGGATGAAGTCCTACCTGTTCTTGATATCTACGGAAGGAATATTGTTGTTTCCGCTTGTCATGCTTCAGGTGTATTTCAACCTGCCGTTAGAGACAGCGTTTGTTTATTCGATCATCGTCATTGCCTTGGTTAAATTACTGTCTTTATACAAGGAATACATTATCTTTTTCCGGCGAAAGGGCGCTTTTTTGCAAATTATTTTGTACTTTTGCGGACTCGAAGTGATGCCATTCTTAGCGTTGTGTGGCGTTTTGATGATGATAAGCAATTATTTGAAAGTAAATTTTTAGTACATATCTGATGATGAAGAAGATACTGGTTTCACAACCACAACCGGCAAGTGACAAGTCTCCGTACTATGATATCGAGAGGGAATATGGCGTGGAATGTGTGTTCCGCCCTTTCTTTAGAGTAGAAGGATTAACGGCAAAAGAATTTCGGCAGCAACGGATAAATATTCTTGATTATACGGCTGTGGTGTTTACCTCGCGTCATGCGATAGACCATTTCTTTACTTTGGCGAAAGAATTGCGCATCACTATCCCCGAAGACATGAAGTATTTTTGCGTAATAGAGACTATTGCACTTTACATTCAGAAGTATGTGCAATATCGTAAACGCAAGGTGTTTTTCGGTTCGACGGGCAAAATAGCCGATCTGATACCGATAATGGCTAAACATAAGAATGAGAAGTATCTCGTGCCGATGAGCAGTGTACACAACGATGACGTAAGACTTTTGCTCGAAGCAAAGAAGCTACAACATACGGAGTGTGTAATGTATCGCACGGTAAGCAATGATTTTACGGAAGACGAAATAAAGAATTTCGATTACGATATGGTGCTGTTTTTCAGCCCGACAGGAGTGAAAGCCTTGCAAAAGAACTTCCCCGATTTCGAACAGGGCGATATCCGAATAGGTGCTTTCGGTCCTGCTACGGCTAAAACAGTGGAAGATGAAGGACTTAGACTCGACTTGCAAGCCCCGAGTAATGAGTTCCCGTCGATGACGAGTGCACTGAAGGCGTATCTTGACAGTCATAAGAAATAAACACACAATATGATAAATGCCTGCATCCGGAGCTTTTACATTGAGTAAAGAAGAGCGGATTTGCAGCCGTACGCTGATAGAATCGCTTTTTAATGGAGGCGGAAGTCATGCACTTTCGGCATATCCTTTGCGGGTTGTTTATAAACTTGAAGAACAGCACGCGGAGCAAAGGGCAAAGGTGCAGATAATGGTTAGCGTATCTAAAAAGCATTTTAAGCATGCTGTGAAACGCAATCGTGTGAAACGGCAGGTGCGTGAAGCCTATCGGAAAAATAAATCTATCATCGTAGAGAAGGTTCCTTCGGGCAGTTTGCTGCTTATGGCATTTATATGGCTTGCCGACAATCTCTACGATACACAGGAGGTGGAGCAGCGTATCTCAGCACTCCTGATGCGAATAAAGGAGCGCTTATGAAGGTTCTGAAGCATATATGGCATTGGATTGCGGTGCTCTTTACATGGTTGTTGTTGATCCCTGTTATATTCTATCAGAACTTCATATCGCCTTATACTCCGTCTTCGTGCCGGTTTACTCCTACATGTTCGGAATATGCACGGCAAGCTCTTCTGAAACATGGACCGGTAAAGGGACTGATACTTGCCGTATGGAGAATATTGAGATGTAACCCTTGGGGTGGCAGCGGATATGATCCGGTGCCGTAAGTTTCCTCGACAGAGGGCCCCGATAACTATATTTTTTAATATACGATAATAAATATTATTCGATGACAAAGAACTTTGTAGAAGAATTGAAGTGGCGCGGAATGTTGGCACAGATGATGCCCGGGACAGAAGAATTTCTGCAGAAAGGCATGGCATCGGCCTATTTGGGAACCGATCCTACGGCAGATTCGCTGCATATCGGTCACCTTTGCGGTATTATGATGCTGCGCCATTTGCAACGTTGCGGCCATAAACCATTCATTCTTGTAGGAGGTGCTACCGGTATGATCGGTGATCCGTCGGGCAAGAGTCAGGAGAGAAATCTCTTAGATGCAGATACTCTTTATCACAACCAAGAGGCAATCAAGGCACAGGTTGCCAAATTTCTTGATTTCGAAGCCGAGGGTGACAATGCTGCCGAGATGGTAAACAACTACGATTGGATAAAAGAATTTACATTCCTCGACTTTGCTCGTGAGGTTGGAAAGCACATCACGGTGAATTATATGATGGCGAAAGACAGCGTGCAGAAACGGCTTAACGGAGAAGCACGTGACGGATTGTCGTTTACGGAGTTTACTTATCAATTGTTGCAAGGATATGATTTCTTGTATCTGTATCGCAAATACGGCGTAAAGTTGCAACTTGGAGGCAATGATCAGTGGGGAAATATGACCACCGGAACGGAGCTTATTCACCGTACGCTCGGTAATGATACCGAGGCGTATTGCCTTACTTGTCCGCTTATTACTAAGGCTGATGGCAAGAAATTCGGCAAAACGGAGAGCGGGAATATATGGCTCGACCGTAATCGTACTACGCCTTACAAGTTCTATCAGTTCTGGCTGAATGTGAGCGACGACGATGCAGAAAAATATATCAAGATATTTACCAGCCTCGAAAAGGAAGTTATCGATGCTTTGATAGTAGAACATCGGCAAGATCCCGGGCGCCGTGTGTTACAAAAACGGCTTGCCGAAGAGGTTACTGCTATGGTGCATTCGAAAGAAGACCTCGATATGGCTGTGGAAGCCTCCAATATTCTGTTTGGCAAGTCTACTAAGGAGAGTCTGTTGAAGCTCGATGAGGCTACGTTACTTGATATCTTTGATGGTGTCCCACATTATATAATAGAAAGAGAACAACTTGGACAACAGGCGGTAGACATTTTTACTTTGGAAGGTATGGATATTTTCCAGAGTAAGAGTGATATGCGTAAATTGGTAAAAGGCGGCGGCGTTTCGGTGAACAAAGAGAAACTTACCGCTTTCGACAGTACCATCTCGGATGCCGATCTTATTGATGGAAAATATATACTTGTACAGAAAGGCAAGAAAAATTATTTCTTGATTACAGTGAAGTAATAAGAAATGTTTGTAAAAATTTGGTGGTAGATGAAAAATCTACTACCTTTGCATCCGCAAAATGTCCTATGGTGTAATGGTAGCACTACAGTTTTTGGTTCTGTCAGTGGTGGTTCGAATCCGCCTGGGACAACAGAAAAAGACGATCCGTTTGGACCGTCTTTTTTGTTTGTAATTAGTCTTACAATTTATTTTACTGCATCGGCAAGTTCTGCACCAACTTTAAATTTAGCAACTTTCTTTGCCGGAATATTAATTTTTTGTCCCTTCTTAGCAGGATTAACGCCTACGCGAGCCGGACGTTCTGTAACGCTAAATGTACCGAAACCGATGAGCTGAACTTTATCACCTGCAACGAGAGCAGCTTTTATAGCCTCTGTTGTTGCGTCTAATGCTTTCTTTGCAGCTGCTTTGCTCAAGCCTGAACCTGCTGCGATCTTTTCGATTAATTCTGTTTTGTTCATAATTTTGTTTATTTTGTTAATTAATAGAATGGTATTTTCGTTATTACTTCGCAAATATAAGTTAAACATTTTAGAAATCAAACAAAAAACAAAGAAAAGTGAAGTTATTTATGAAAAAATATCTTATAATAAGGCGTTTTTATGCTAAAAGACGGATATTTTTCTTATTTTTGCTGTTGTAAAATAACTTTATTTGAAATATATATTTATGTTCAATATACCGACAGTAACGAGAAATCTGCTTATTATAAATGTGGTGGCATTTATTCTATGTGTGTTATACGGGGCAAATGTTTATGATGGTGTGACAGTTTATAGGTTGAATAGTATACTGGGCCTTCATTTTTTCTTTGCACCTGATTTTCATATCTACCAATTGTTTACTTATATGTTCATGCATGCAGGCTTCGAGCACATATTTTTTAATATGCTTATGTTGTGGATGTTTGGGTGTGTGGTAGAGCGTGTATGGGGCGCAAAGAAGTTTCTTTTTTATTATATATGTTGTGGTGTGGGTGCCGGATTGTTTCAGGAATTGGCACAATTTATGCAGTTTTATTTCTTCACAAGCAATAATTATCCCGGCGTAGAGTTTACTACGATTGTGAAAGCTGCGGGTTCGGCCTTGAACGGATGGACTACAGTAGGAGCTTCAGGAGCTATTTATGCGATATTACTTGCTTTTGGTATGACTTTTTCAGAAGAAAAAATGTTCTTCTTTCCGTTCCCAATACCGATTAAAGCCAAGTGGTTTGTCGTGATATGTGCAGGCATAGAACTTTTCTTGAGTTTTACTTCGACCGGCGATCATGTAGCTCATGTGGCTCATCTTGGGGGAATGATCTTCGGATTTTTCATGATTAAGTATTGGCAACATCATCCCGATAGTGCTTATAAAAGGTCTGCCGGGCAGCAATTCTTTGATAATCTGCGTACACGATGGGAGAACCATACACAGCGAAAATCGAATAATAATCAGCGCTATTCTACGAATAACAAGCATGAAAGCGATTGGGATTATAACGTTAAAAAACAAAGGCGACAGGAGGAAATAGACCGTATTCTTGATAAGATACGTAAAAGTGGTTACGATAGTCTTAGTTCTCAGGAAAAACAGACACTTTTCGATAGCAGCAAAGAGTAGTAAACTGACGGATTGATGAAAGGGCTGAAAGCGTTTACTTTGCAGATGGCAATCGGGGCAAATATAGCAACTATTGTCATGATGCTGTTTGTCGGATATGCTGATTATCTAAATCCAACAGCCTTTCCCATGCTGTCTAATGTCGGATTATCGTATCCTATATTCCTTATATTTAATTTCTGTTTCTTGATTTTCTGGCTTGTATTCAAGAGACGCAAGGCTTTTATTCCCATTCTCGGTTTTGTTATCTGTTATTATCCTACGCGCATTTATATGCCGTTGAATATAAATAGGTCGGTTCCCCCCAATGCGATCAAGGTTCTTTCATACAATGTATGGATGTTCAGTGGATGGGATGAAACCGGTAAGAATAATCCCACATTGCAGTTTATTGCAGAGCAAAATGCCGATATCGTATGCCTTCAAGAAGCTGAAGGCTGGGGAATATATAAAGCAAAGGCAGATTCTGTGATGAATGGTCTTTATCAATATGCTGATACTTCTCGGCGTAAAGACGGTGGAGATGTACTTGCCATTTACAGTAAATATCCGATTATAAAGAAAGAACGCATAGTCTATCCCTCCAAAACCAATCATTCGGCAGCATTTTATCTAAAGATAAACGGGGATACTGTAATCGTTATCAATAATCATTTCGAGTCTATCGGGCTTTCTCCGGAAGATAAAACCAATTTTAAGGAGATGGTTAAGGGGGATATGAATGCTAAATGTGTAGAAAAGGAGTCGAAGAAACTTATTGATAAGCTTGCTGAAGCATCGAAGCGTAGAGCTCCTCAGGTTGATGCTGTGGCACAGTACATCTATGAGCATAAGAGAATGAGCATGATTCTTTGTGGAGACTTTAACGACGGCCCACTCTCTTATACCCGTCGTATTATGGCTAAAAGCCTGACAGACTGCTACGTAGAGAGTGGTAACGGTATCGGGATAAGCTATCATCATGGCGGTTTTTATGTACGCATAGATAACATTATGTGTTCAAACGATTGGGTTCCATACGGATGTAAGGTGGATAATCGGGTGAAAAGCAGTGATCATTATCCTATATATTGTTGGCTCAAAAAGCGGGTAAAACCCTAAAAAATACACAATTAAGTACTTTAAATTTTCGCAAAAGATAAAAAAATAGTATCTTTGCACGTCTATTAATTGTAGAAAAACAATAATTAAATAACAATAAACAAAATGCAAAACAAAGGAATTGTAATTGTAATAGCTGTCTTATTGACGCTTGCAAGCATCTTCTATTTGTCTTTCTCGGCAGCTACATACTATTATGACAGTCAGGCTGAAAAGCTTAAGGATCCCGTTGCACAGCAGGATTATAAGGATGCTGTGAAGTATTTAGGCATCTATTCTTATCAAAAGTGTTTGGAGACTCAGATAGGACTCGGCCTTGACTTAAAAGGTGGTATGAACGTTATTCTCGAGATTTCTGTTCCCGATGTTATAGAAATGTTGGCAGATCATAAAACCGATGCCGCCTTTGTGAAGTCGATGAAAGAGGCACGGGCAGAGGAAGAGACAAGTCAGAAAGATTTTATTACCTTGTTTGTCAATGCTTATCACAAGAATGCCCCCGGCCATCGTTTGGCAGAAATATTCGCTACACAACAATTGCAAGGCAAGGTCAGTCCGCAAAGTACCGACTCGGAAGTGGAGAAGGTATTGCGTTCAGAGGTGCAAGGAGCTATCGATAACTCGTTCAATGTGGTGCGTACGCGTATAGACCAGTTCGGAGTTGTTCAGCCTAACATTCAGAAACTCGAAGGGCAGCAGGGGCGTATCATGGTAGAAATGCCGGGTATTCGCGAACCTGAACGTATGCGTAAACTTTTGCAGGGTAGTGCCAATCTTGAGTTTTGGGAAACATATAATGCAGAAGAAGTAATTCCTTATTTGCAACAACTCGATACCCGTTTGGCCGCAGGTGAGACAGAAACCGATACTACTGCTGCCAAATCTGCTGCCGATAAAGTGCAGACAACGCAGGCAAAAGCGGCAACTACTACTAAGGCACAGCCGAAATTCAAGCTGCAGAGCGATGATGACAAAACCGCAGATATAAAGGAAAATTCTGCAGCACAGACTGCCGTGCTTAAAAAGCAGCATCCATTACTTTCGATACTTCAGCCGACCGGTGCCGGCAGTTTGAGTGTTGTGGGGTATGCAAACGTAAGAGATACAGCAGAAGTGAACAAATTAATTCACTCGGCTGTGGCAAAGCAGATACTTCCCCCAGATTTGAAACTGTTGTGGAGTGCTAAGCAAGCAGACGGAATTAAGGCTAAGAATTTCTTCGAACTGCATGCCTTGAAAGTAACGACAAATACGGGACGCGCACCATTGGAGGGGGATGTGGTAACCGATGCTAAGGATCAATTTAACCATCTTACGGGTTCGCCCGAAGTAAGCATGACGATGAATTCCGATGGTGCACGTCGTTGGGCCGCCTTAACCAAAGCAAATATAGGCAAGGCCATAGCCATTGTTCTTGATGGAGTGGTTTACTCGGCTCCTCGCGTGAACGGAGAAATCAGCGGAGGAGAGTCTGCAATTACCGGTCATTTTACAATTGAAGATACTAAAGACTTGGCCAATACGCTGAAGTCGGGCCGTATGCCGGCGCCAGCCCGCATTGTACAAGAGGAAGTCGTAGGACCTACCCTCGGTGCGCAGTCTATCCAGCAGGGCGTTATCTCATTCATCATCGCCTTTATTCTGTTGATGATCTACATGGTAATGATGTATGATTTCATACCGGGCATGATAGCTAATGGTGCCTTGCTTATCAACTTATTCTTTACATTAGGCATTCTTACGTCGTTCCAAGCGGCGCTTACCATGTCGGGTATTGCAGGTATGGTGCTCTCTTTAGGTACTGCCGTCGATGCGAATGTGCTTATTTATGAGCGAACCAAAGAGGAACTCCGAACCGGAAAGGGACTTCGACAGGCAATGGCCGCTGGTTATGGCAATGCTTTCAGTGCCATTCTCGACTCTAATGTTACTTCACTTCTTACAGGTATCATTCTTTATGTATTCGGTACCGGGCCCATCCGCGGCTTTGCCACCACTTGGATGATCGGTATTGTATGTTCGTTCTTCAGTGCCGTATATCTGACACGTCTTGTTTATGAGCACCAGTTAAAGAAAGACAGGTGGATGAATCTCAACTTTACAACGCGCTTTTCGAGAAATTTGATGCAAGATAAAGCATATCGGTTCATGGCTATGTATAAGAAGACCTTTGCATTTGCCGTTGTTGCTGTTATTGTCTTCATCGGAAGTTTCATTGTTCGCGGACTTGCACAAAGTATCGATTTCACCGGTGGACGCAATTATGTAGTACAGTTTGAGAAACCGGTAGAACCCGAGGAAGTTAGGACTGTTTTGGCTAAGGCTTTCCCAGAAAGTACCACGGGAGCCCTTGCGTTGGGTACAGACAATAAAACCATTCGTATTTCTACCAACTACAAGATAGAGAGCAACAGTCCTACGATAGACGATGAAGTAGAAACCAAGCTCTATAATGCATTGAAAGCCGATGGATTAGTATCACAAAAGAACGTGCAAGACTTTAAGAATCCCGACATTCGACAGGGCGGTTCCATTATCAGCAGTACAAAAGTAGGCCCCTCGGTTGCCAAGGATATCACCAACGGAGCGATTGTCAGTGTGATTATAGCACTTGTTGCCATCTTCTTGTATATCCTTATTCGTTTCCGCAATGTGGCATTCTCCGTAGGTTCTACTATTGCCTTAGCCTTGGATGCCCTTACTGTTATTGGTTTGTTCTCGCTGTTGCAAGGCTTTGTGCCGTTCAGTCTCGAGATCGATCAGACCTTTATAGGTGCCATACTTACCGTGATCGGTTACTCTATCAACGACAAAGTGGTGGTGTTCGACCGTATTCGAGAGAACCTGCGTCTGCATCCTAAGCAGGATATACAGACACTCTTCAACGATAGTATCAACCAAACATTATCGCGTACCATCAATACATCGTTCTCAACTTTGATAGTATTGCTTTGCATATTATTCCTTGGCGGTAAGAGTATTCAGCCGTTCGCATTTGCCATGACGATGGGTGTTATCTTCGGAACGCTGTCATCTATCTTTATTGCATCGCCGATCGCTTACCTCGTGATGGGTAGAAAAATTAAGGAAGATGTTCATGCTGAAGTTGAAACAGTGAAAGCATAACGGCAAAATAGTTATTATACATTATTATAATATGGGTTGCATCCATGTCGTGGGTGCAACCCATATTTTTTATATTCCGCTTTTTCGTCATTTCCGGAAGTCCGTTCTATCGTTTATTTCTCTTTATTTTTCGGTTTATAGGCATATTATCTAACGCAGACATACTTTATATTTGTTGCGCATATGTATATTATATAATGAGGATGTATGGAATGTGTATCCATAGAGAAATATGTAATTCTATTAGCAACATAGTGCTAATAATTCTTAAATAATATACGCTTTATGCAGGGAAAGCATAGGAATATACTCTATTAATAATAGAACGCATGAAAATAGAAAAACAATTAATAGGTTCCATTCTGCCTTGATAAGCAACCGGAAATATTGGAATCTTTAAAACACAGAATATTATTATGAAACGGAAAGGGGTATTTTTGTTGGTTAACTTACTGGTGTTAACAATGGGATTTGTAGGATGCAGCAACGATAATGAGAAAACAAAAGACGATGCACCACTCACTTTAAGGAACTTTGTTCATACGGGCTGCAAGGATAAAGCGACTTCTGCTAAGGCTGTATCCGCCGGTTTCCCGCAGTTGGATGGCTATGAGGAAAGTGTAGAGTACAGTTGTAAAAGCAGCGGACGGCTTTACATCAGGCACGTGAATGCCGTTTTTAACTGCTGTGCAGAGGAGCTTAGGGCAAATGCATCATTGACAGACAATCGTATTATCATTACAGAAAGCGAGAAAAGCAGTGCATGCGACTGCATCTGTCCTTACGATTTGTCGTTCGAAGTAGGTCCTTTAACGGATGGGAAATATACGGTCGTTATCAACAGAGATACCCAAGAATACACCACATTCGTTATAGATTTCGATAAAAACCTTTCGGGGAGATTTGTTATTTCAAAAGAAAAATAGCCGTAAGTTTTTGGTATTTCCGGCTTTTCATTTAGGCATTAACGTTCACGATCGACTTGCGGGAACTATCCAATATGTATTCTATTGATTTCGAATGCCTCACCCAGTGATATCGTTGCGTATATGTTCATAAAACTGTTCGATGATATTGAGCATATCATCGGGCAGATAACCGTAAGTCTTTTCTATGAATGTCTCGGGTATTTCGTAATAGGCTTCGGCAATACTGCCACAGATGGCGGCCTTAGTGTCCGTGTCTCCTTTAGCCATGACGGCTATACGTATGGCATCTTCGAAGCTCTCGCTCTCGAGAAAGCACCGTATCGCCCACGGTACCGTCTCCATGCACGTACTGTCGAAATGCCCTTCTTCACCAATTTTATAAATATCTTGTAACGACGGAATGTCGTACCCGAAGCTACGTTTGACTGTATTTTCCACCTCATCTTTAGTAATTCGGCACGTTCTTAGCCAGTAAATAAGCGTCGCTACGCACTGTGCACCTTTGATACCTTCACGATGACAGTGACTTACTTCGGCACTCTTTTTGGCTTCCTCCATCACTTCGTGATAGTCATTGAATATCCATCCCACCGCACTTACGCGCATGGCGGAGCCGTTTCCATAGGAACTTTGCGGCAAAGGATTATCGGATAACAGCCATTTCTCGAACATTCCGCCGTAACCTCCCTTAGGCCGAGGATAACGATGGCACCAGTCTAAGAGCGCCTCTTGGTAGTTTCGTTTATTGAGAATGGCATCTGCAATGGCGATAGTACAGATTGTATCGTCGGTATAATCATCCGACGTCGTAAATAACTGGAACCCCTCTTGCGGTGTTTCGTCGAATTCGAAACGTGAACCGATAATATCTCCGATGATTGCTCCAAGCATATTTTTCCGGTACTTTGGTATTGTGTACTCCCACCGAGAATCGAACTCGGATCAAAGGTTTAGGAAACCTCCGTTCTATCCATTTAACTATGGGAGCCCGTTTAATAGTGATGTCTGCCGAAGAGCATGCCGAAACTTGTTTCGCATTGCCCCTGTGCCGCCTATCTTATGCAAAGATAGTGCAAATCGAACGCAATCAAACTTGTTTGAGATTGCTGAGATGCCGCCTATCTTATGCAAAGATACAAGAATTTATACATATCTCAAAATAAAACATGGGTTTATTTTGTTTGGCTTATACATAATGTGCAATGTACATGGGAGCATGGTATAACAGAGATGAAATATAGGTCTGTCGTACTTAAAGATATGGTTTGATGTCGTCGTCTGCCTTGTTTTGTCATGGAAGAAATATAGGAAATTTGGTGTTTTTCTTGTTTCTCGGCTGAAAACATAGTCGGAATAATAAGTGTAAAATGGTAATATGAAACCAAAATAGCAAAATTGAACCGCGGGAATAACGTATAGGCAAAATTGGTTCAATATTTGTATTCAATAAGTTTGAATTTGTTATTCCTTTGGTAAATGAGGGCTTAACTTTGCAAACGCATAAGAGAAACCCGACCAACACACGAAGAATATAGTTGACATCGATGCAACTGCAAGGTAGTAAATAGTAAGAGTAATCTTGCCTATTCTATAAAAGAAAGAAGTTGATTGGATGATTTAAACTTAGACTAAATAATTTTAAAGTAATATAAGTGGTTTTATAAGAGGTCGTGCCCGTGACCGGTACGGCCTCTTTTCAAAGCATCAGGCAGGCTTTGCATTCTCGTTTATGCTATATGATAAGTAGTGTTGTGAAGGTTCCGACAAAGAATTGTTCATTATTGAAAAACGAAATACTCTAATTATTTATGAGAGTCATAACCAGAATGTTATTGCTTGCTTCCGTGATCATGGTATCGGAAACCGGAACGGCAGCAGATTTTAAGTCGCACATCAGTTTGAAACAACCCGGAAATGCAGCGAAGACGTATCAGCTAACAGAGCAAAACGGTATGCTTACAACTCCTTCCGCCTTGCCTATATCTATCAAAAAAGAAGTGAATATGCAGGGAACAGACGAGGTGCTTACAATAAAGATCAACACAAAACACAAAGTATATATTAATTTCGGTGCCGAATTGAGTACCGATTTCGCTACGGACGACTGCGAGTTTTATATGCCGGGTTTCTGGTATCATAAGAACTTGCGGTCGCCGAAAGAAGCCCCTTCTTTTCATACATCCAAGAGCTGGAATTTCCGTGAAGACCGCCTGTCGTCGCCACTTGTAGGCGTTTACGATGCCAAAACGGGTAACGGAGTTACCGTGTTGCGCCATGTAGACGAGCCGGCCGAGGCACTTGTCGCCGCTATGGAGGGCGAAGTCATCCTGTCGGGCAGCACTTCGTTAGGCTATTTAGGGTTCGATAACGAAAGCGGAACGGCAAAGCTCACCTTCGGTTATCCCTATGTAGAGTCGCCAAAACGCTATATACGTAAACTTACCCTTGCTCCTTCCGTTACTTCTTTTATCAAGTTAGAGCCCGGAGAAACCAAGGTGTTGACGTGGCGCATACATCATACCGCGGCCAAAGATTTCGGTCAGTTCGTTTCCGATACATGGGAATATTGCTTCGATCGGCTAAATCCTACCCCTGTGAAAGCGCTCTATACAGCCGAGCAGATGAAAGCACAGCTCACGAACTACTTTCGCAAGTCGTTCGTAGACAAGTACCAACTGAAATACAATTCGGGTATGACTATCCCGATAGACGACTGTAAGCCTTCTGCAGAGGTACAGATAGGTTTTTGCGGGCGCGTGTTGCTCAACGCATTCAATGAGATCGAGTACGGCGAAGCACACAAACAGCAAGACCTTGTTCGCATGGGAACCGAGATATTCGATAGCTTTTTGGCGAACGGATTTACTCCGCGTGGCTATTTCCACGACTTCGTGAACTTTAAAATCGGCATGCCCAAGGACGGTGTACATTCCATCCGTCAGCAGTCGGAAGCCATCTACGCCGTACTCCACTACCTGAAGTACGAACGAGACAGGGGACGTATGCACAGAGAATGGGAAAAGAAAATGCGCTACTTGCTTGATAATCTGATAACATTGCAGAAGGCCGACGGCCATTTCGCCCGCAAATTCAACGACGACGGCAGCGATGTAGATGCCTCGGGAGGCAGCACTCCTTCGGCTACATCTACACTCGTGATGGGCTATAAATACTTCGGAGACAAAAAATACCTGAAGTCTGCCAAGGCCACAGTAGACTATTTGGAGAAGAATATCATATCTAAAAGCGACTATTTCTCATCGACTCTCGATGCTAACTGCGAGGATAAAGAGGCCGCCATTGCAGCCGTAACGTCTACATACTATCTGGCCATGGTTACTAAAGGGGCCGAACGGCAGCACTATATCGAACTGTGTAAGCAGGCTGCATATTTTGCCTTGTCGTGGTATTACCTGTGGGATGTGCCGTTTGCTCAAGGACAAATGCTTGGCGACCTCGGTTTCCACAGCCGCGGATGGGGCAATGTATCGGTAGAAAACAACCATATCGACGTGTTCGTCTTCGAACTTCCGCACATTTTGAAGTGGCTCTCGACGGCGGTAAACGAACCTCGTTTCGCCCGCATGTACGATGTTATCTACTCGTCGCTCAACCAGTTGTTACCTGTAGAGGGGCACCTCTGCGGCATCGGGGTGCCCGGATTTTATCCCGAGGTGGTGCAACATACCACGTGGGATTATGGACATAACGGCAAAGGGTTTTACAACGACATCTTCGCACCGGGCTGGACAATCGCCTCGTTATGGGAACTTTATTCGCCCGAACGTACAAACAATTTCTTAAAGTAGTAGAAAATAAAACCGATGCAGAAGCACTGTATATGCGGTGTTTCTGCTTTTTGTTTTTGCTTTTTTACGGCTTTTACTCGTTAAAACATGCCGTATAATTGCGATATACATACCATGTAAGTTCAACATACGTTATAAACAGCTTTGCAAACAGCCGTGTTTACGAGAAGATTTTGATTACTCTTGCGGTTTTCTCCCGATAAATGATTAACTTTGGCTCTTAATAATAGCATGCAAACCTTCATGAAACTTTTCAGACCGGTCGTCTATATTTTGTTGCTGTTGCTTATGCCTGTCGCCGCCGGAGCCAACTATATGTTCAAGCATATAGGGGTTCAACAAGGCTTGTCGCAGAGTACCGTCTACGCTATTCTGCAAGACCGTACGGGCTTCATATGGTTCGGAACGAAAGCAGGGCTCAACCGTTTCGACGGTACAACCATCAAGGTGTACCATCGCCAGAACGATGCGCACAGTTTAGGCAGCGAGGTAATCAATGTTTTGTTTGAAGACAAGCGCGGACATATATGGGTGGGAACCGACGAAGGCGTTTATATTTACACGCCCGAGACCGATGCCTTTGCCCGCTTTTCTGTGCGTACAGCCAATAGAGCCACGGTAAAGAATAATGTTACCCAGATCTGTGGCAGAGGTAATAAAGTATATATAGCTGCCAATGAACAGGGCCTTTTCTGTTATGATCTCGATACCGAGCAACTGCACAATTATCGTTTAGCCGGTCATCCCAATATATCCGGCATGGGTTTCGATGCCAAAGGCAATATGTGGATAGGCTTTTTCGGAGGCGGACTTTATTATTCTTCCAACGACAGAGGGCGCATGCTTCATGCTTTTAAGGATGCTTCGGGCGAGGAATATTTTCGGGGCGACATCGTATCGAGTACTGTTCCCGTCGGTTCCCATACGCTGATGGTGGGCTCGGATCGTCATGGTTTGTGTGCTATCGATATGCGCAATCGCGGCGTGAAGTCCATCGTATCGAGGGAAAACGGGAAGAATGTCTTCGTTCGCAACCTGATACGAAACGGCAACGAGATATGGGCTGCCACGGAGATGGGACTCTATGTGTACGATATCGTGCACGGAAACATACAGCATTTCGGGTATGAACCATCGAATCCCTATTCGCTTTCCGATAATCCTCTGTACGGATTGTGCCGCGACAGAGAGGGGGGAATGTGGGCAGGCTCTTATTTCGGCGGCGTAAACCATATGCCCAAACAGTATCCGGTGTTCGATAAATTTATTCCGCAGATAGGTAATGCCCATGCTATTCATGGCAGGCATGTGCGCGAGATGCGGCAAGACGGCAACGGAAATATATGGATTGGTTCCGAAGACGGGGGGCTCAACTGCTTCAATCCGCGTACGGGAATATTCTCGTTCGTAACAGAGAGTGCCGCTTTCCCGAATATTCACGGCCTTTGTGTGGATGGCAAAAACCTGTGGGTAGGCACGTTTTCTTATGGTTTGAAGCTCATCGATATCGATAACCGTCGTGTTATAAAATCGTTTGCTGTCGACGGTAAGGCCGGTTCGTTGCGCGATAACACCGTGTTTGCCATCTGTCTGTCGCGCCGAAACGACCTGTGGCTCGGCACAATCCGCGGTCTGTGTCGTTACAATCGGGAGCGCGGAACGTTCGAATATGCCAAAGGCGTGCCCTTTATACTCATCAACGATGTGTACGAAGATGTCCGCGGAAATCTGTGGGTGGGTACGCAAACCGACGGCGTATATTGCTTGCAGGCAGCGAATGGCAAGTGGAAACACTACACGCATGCGACAAGCAAGAGCGGTCTTTCGTCGGATAAAATCATCAGTATATTCGAAGATAGCGGCGGACAGCTATGGGTTACCACTCAAGGAGCAGGTGTTTGTCGGTACGATAGCCGCCGAGATGCATTCGAAGTAGTGCCAATTCCGCAATATACACCTGCACAAACGGTCTTTCAGATCGTAGAAGATAATGAAGGACTCTTTTGGCTTTCTACCTATAATGGTATCATCAGTTACAATCCCGATAATAAAGAATCTAAAATATATGCTACGGCCAACGGTCTTTTGGATAATCAATTCAATTACAAATCATCGTTGGTAGATGCCGAAGGACGTATCTATTTCGGCAGTCTGAACGGTCTTATCCGTTTTTCTCCGCGTATGTTGAAAGGGCAAGCCAAGGTACCTAAGATTGTTGCCACCGAGCTGCGTATCGGCAATTCGGTGATAGACAACTTCTCACCCAACACTCCGTTGACCGCAAGCATTACGTTTACCAAAGAACTTATCTTGGCCCACGACCAGAATTCGTTTTCGGTACGCGTGGTAGCCCTGTCGTTTGCCACTCCTCAGTTGAACCAAATGGAGTACAAACTCGATGGTTACGACCGCGAATGGCAGCGGATGAGAACCGATAACTATATAGCCTATACCAATTTGCCTGCGGGCGATTACAGGTTACTTGTGCGTGTGAAAGGCGATAACGGCGTATGGTCGCACAAGATTTACCAATTGTCGATCACCGTAAAGCAACCGCTTTGGCTGTCTGCATGGGCAAAACTTTTCTATACGATCTTTATTCTTCTGATCGTATGGTGGGTGTACAGAAACATTGAATTGCGTTCCAAGCGCCGGCATACGCGTGCTCTCGAACTGTTGGAACACGAGAAGGAGCAGGAAATGTATCAGAGCAAGATACATTTCTTTACCAATGTAGCGCACGAAATTCGCACTCCGTTAACCTTAATCAAGGGACCTCTCGAGAATATATTGCAGGGAAAGAAGGTGGAAAATAAAGAAGTACAAGATGATTTGAATATCATGTACAAGAATACGAACCGTCTCAACGACCTCATCAACCAACTTCTTGATTTCAGAAAGACCGAAAGCAGCGGGCTTAGAATGAACTTCGAATACTGCAATATCGGCAAGATAGTGACGGAAGTTTACGACCGTTTCCGCCCTCTGATGCGCGAAAAAGGTATCAATGCTACGCTTAGTCTGCCCGCAGAGGCCGTGCATGCGTATGTCGACCACGAGGCCTTTACCAAGATAGTGAGCAATTTGATGAACAATGCCGTGAAGTATTGTGCCTCGAGAGTATCGGTAATGTTGTCGAAACATGAAGAGGAATTCGTGTTGACTGTTATGAACGACGGCAGTATAATTCCATCTACTATGCGTGAAAAGATATTCATGCCCTTTTTCCGCATGGATACAGCGGTGAAATCTTCTACTACCGGCACCGGTATAGGGCTTGCTATCGCGCGGTCTCTGACCGAATTGCACGGCGGACATATAGAGATGGACGACAGCAAAGACATGAATATCTTCCGATTGACGCTGCCCGTGAATCAGGAAGACACCATCCGCCTTGCCGATAATGACGGCATCGACCATTCGCAGACTGCCTCTGCAGATACTCCGGAAAGCAGCTTTACCCACGATTATACGTTGCTTGTGGTGGAAGACAACGTACAGATGCTGGAGTATCAGAAGGCAAAATTGCAGACTGAATATAACGTGTTGACAGCTTCTGATGGCGAAGAAGCGCTGCAAGTTCTTGCCCGTCACACTGTTAATGCTATCGTTACTGATGTAATGATGGAGCCTATGAATGGCTTTGAGCTGTGCCGTAGTGTAAAACATAATGTGGAATACAGCCACATTCCCGTAATCCTGCTTACGGCAGTTACCATGGAAGCCGCCAAAATAGAAGGCATGGAGAGCGGTGCCGATGCCTATATAGTGAAGCCGTTCCGTATGGATTACCTGCTCAGTACTATCAAAAACCTGCTCATTACGCGCGAAAATATCAAGAAAGCTTATTCGGATTCGCCTTTTGTATCGTCCAACAGTGTGTCGATAAGCAAAGCTGATGCGGAGTTCCTTGCACGGTTGGAGCGGGTTATGAATAGCAACATTTCGAACAGTGAGTTCAATGTAGACCGCATGGCTGCCGATATGAACATGAGTAGAACCAGCTTGAACCGTAAGATCAGGGGTACTCTCGACGTGTCGCCCAACGACTATATTAAGATCGAACGCCTCAAACGTGCCGCACAACTGCTTAAAGAAGGCAAGACAAAGATCAATGAAGTGTGCTACAGAGTGGGCTTCAGTACGCCTTCTTACTTCACCAAGTGCTTTTATAAGCAATTCGGAATGCTTCCGAAAGAGTTTCTTGTGCAACAGAAAGATGAACAGAAAGAGGCCTGAAAATATTATGTGCGATTTTATAATCAATATTAAAACTAACTTAGCATGAAAGAATTTAAAGCTATTGCCATTGCTGCGATGTTAACAGTTGCGGCTCCTGCTGCGGTTGCAGTTGCCGATTGCGACGACATTTATCGCAATCCGGTTATTCCGAATAGCGCTCCTGATCCTACTGTTATCCGCGCGAAAGACGGATATTTTTATCTTTATGCCACGGAAGATGTTCGCAACGTGCCTATTTACAGGTCGAAAGATTTGGTAGAATGGGTGTTTTTAGGTACGGCATTTACCGATGATAGCCGTCCTAAATGGAATTCTAAGGGCGGTATATGGGCGCCCGACATCAATTACATTAACGGAAAATACGTGCTATATTACTCTAAATCGGAGTGGGGAGGTATATTAACCTGCGGTATAGGCGTAGCCACGGCCGAACGTCCGGAAGGTCCGTTTACCGATCACGGTAGTCTTTTCATCAGTAAAGAGATAGGCGTAGTGAACAGTATCGACCAGTTTTACATCGAAGACGAAGGACATAAGTACCTTTTCTGGGGCAGTTTCTGCGGTATATACGGCATTGAACTGAGTGCCGATGGACTGTCTGTAATGCCCGGAGCCAAGCCCCGTCAGGTTGCGGGCACGTTTATGGAAGGCACATACATACATAAGCATGACGGTTATTATTATCTCTTCGGTTCACAGGGCACCTGTTGCGAGGGCAACCGCAGTACCTATCGCATTACTTACGGGCGTTCCAAAAGCCTCTTCGGGCCGTATGTAGACAAGGAAGGGCGCCCGCTTCTCGAAAATAATTACGATGTGTTGATCCACGGCGACGAACGTGTGGCAGGCACAGGGCATAATGCCGAGTTCGTTACAGACGATAACGACAACGATTGGATACTGTATCATGGCTTCAAACGCAGTGATGCCGGTGCCGGTAGATTGGTGTGGCTCGACCGCGTAGAGTGGATAGACGGATGGCCTCATGTGGCTGGCAATCACCCTTCGGAGGCATCGGAAAAGCCCGTATTCAATACCATCAGCCTTGCCGATCCTACTATCTTTTTCGACAACGGTACGTATTATCTTTACGGAACCTCGTTGGCCGACGGCTTCAAAGTGTACACCTCGAAAGATCTGAAGACGTGGGAAGGCCCTGCAGGAGTATCCGACGGGCTGGCTCTGAAGCGCGGCGATGCTTTCGGCACGCAGGGTTTTTGGGCGCCACAGGTATTCAAACGCGGAGGTACCTATTATATGTATTATACTGCCAACGAGCATCTGGCTGTGGCAGAGGCACAGAGTCCTCTCGGTCCGTTCCGCCAGAAAAAGCTCTCGATGGTGCCTGCAAAAGTGAAAGAGATTGATCCTTTCGTGTTTTTCGATACCGATGGAAAAGCGTATCTCTACCATGTAAGGCTCATGGACGGCAATCGTATCTATGTAGCTGAGCTTAATAAAGACCTTAAAAGCATGAAAGAAAATACCGCCCGCGAGTGTATATCGGCAGAAAAGGGATGGGAAGATACCGCCGATGCTGCATGGAAGGTGTGCGAAGGGCCCACGGTAGTGAAGATAGACAGTACATATTATCTGTTTTACTCGTGCAATGATTTCCGCAATAAAGACTATGCAGTGGGCTATGCCACGGCGAAATCGCCTCTCGGACCGTGGGTAAAGCATAAAAATCCTATCATCTCACGGCAGTTGATCGGTGCAAACGGTACCGGTCACGGCGAGCTTTTCAAAGATAACGACGGCGATTGGGCATATGTATTCCATACGCATAGGAGCAATGATAGGGTGGTTCCGCGCAAGGCGGCCATCGTTAAATTGCGCCTTGGCAAGCGTGGTTTCGAGCTCGTGGAAGGCTCTTTCCGTTATCTCAGCAAGTAATTAAGAGCGTTATTCCCCCGTTCTGTCTGTTCCGCAGAACGGGGGAATGCCTGCTTTTCCACTCTTATATGAGAGGCATATATTGTCATGCCTTCCAATTCTTCTTATGTCTTTTTGGAATACGCAATATATTTAATGCTCCTACATGGTATGCCTGTCGGCGATAGAGTGCCCGCCTGTCGGTGTTTGACTAATACATCAGTTTTATTATAATCTAAAATAAAGATAGTTTTCCGTTCTTATTATCCCTCTTTGTATTTTAGAATAGGCCGAGAATTTTCATTGTCTTTTTTTCATAGTTAGCAGACGGGATTATAATATTTTTTAGTAAATTTGCATACGATTTTACCATTTACCCCAAACAAACCATAAAAGTGCATATAGCAATAGCAGGAAATATCGGCAGCGGAAAGACCACATTGACCACGATGTTAGCCAAATATTACGGGTGGATACCCAGATTTGAGCCGGTAGATGTCAATCCGTACCTGTCAGATTATTATAAAGACATTTCCAGATGGTCGTTCAATATGGAGATTTACTTCCTTAAACAGCGCTTCAACGACCTGATAGAGATTTCACATTCTACGGATACTGTTATTCAAGACCGTTCCATCTTCGAGGGGGTATATGTTTTTACAGCCACGAATAAGGCGATGGGCAACCTTTCTGATCGCGATTATCAAACTTATATGGACTTGTTCGACTCGATGATGATGATTGTCAACCTGCCCGACTTGATGATCTATCTTCGTGCTTCGGTGCCTACGTTGGTAGCTAATATACAAAAACGGGGGCGCGATTACGAACAGGAAATGAAGTTGGAGTATCTGGAAAATCTTAACAAACGCTACGAAGATTTTATCTTCGATAAATATAAAGGGCGCCTTCTGGTAATCGATGTAGACGATATTGATTTTCAGCATAACCGGCAGGAGTTCGCAGGAATAGTCGATAAGATAGATGCCGAACTTTTTGGATTGTTCTCGCATGAAGCCGGCAGGTAGCGGCCGGGTGTCGCAGAGAGTGCAATAAATAGATAACAATGTGCTGTGTACATATATAATAAGGTATGCATGGCCGGTTGTAATCCCACAATTTGTAATTAAATCATCATATTATGCATATAGCAATAGCAGGAAATATCGGCAGTGGAAAGACCACTCTTACCAAGATGCTCGCCAAACGTTATGGTTGGAACCCACGGTTTGAGCCGGTAGACAATAATCCTTATTTGGACGACTTTTATGCCGACATGAAACGATGGGCATTCAATCTGCAGGTTTACTTCCTGAGTAAGCGCTTTAAAGAGGTAGTGGAGATATCACAGAGTAACGAGGCAATTATTCAAGATCGCACCATTTTCGAAGACGCACGTATTTTTGCGCCCAATTTGCATGAGATGGGAATGATGAGCGATCGTGACTTTGACAATTATTCACATCTGTTTGATTTGATGATGTCGTTAGTTCGACTGCCGGATTTGATGATCTATATCCGTTCTGCTATCCCCAACTTGGTGTCGCATATACAGAAACGAGGGCGCGATTTCGAGAAGTCGATACGCATAGATTACCTAAATGGTTTGAATAAGCGTTACGAGGACTGGATAGAAACGTATAAAGGAAACCTGATTATCGTAGAAGGTGATGTGATGAACTTTGAGGAGAGTCCGCACGATTTCCAAAAGATAACCGATATGATCGATGCAAAACTCTACGGTTTATTCCCTATGAATGAAGATAAATAACGGTTTCTCAGGGGCGTGGCGTGCATATTCGTTTGGTTTGAATGATAGACTGTGCCTTTTAATAAATATAGTTTGAGCCTTGATGTTTGTCAATAAAAAGTTGTAATTTTGCATCTGAAATTTATTTATGTATCGATAAATGGAACAGAAGAACTTTAAGCGTACGACCGTAACTGCAGCATTGCCTTATGCCAATGGCGGTGTACATATAGGGCATCTTGCCGGTGTGTATGTGCCGGCCGATATCTATGTGCGTTATCTCCGGCTGAAAAAACAGGATGTAATCTTCATCGGAGGCTCCGATGAGCATGGTGTACCCATCATGATACGTGCCCGTAAGGAGGGCATCACGCCGCAGGATGTTGTCGACCGCTATCATTCTTTAATCAAAAAGAGCTTCGAGGATTTCGGTATTTCGTTCGATATTTACAGTCGTACCACTTCTGAAACGCATCACAACCTTGCTTCTGATTTCTTTAGAAAGCTCTACGACAACGGCAAGTTGATAGAAAAAGAAACCGAACAGTACTACGATGAAGAGGCTCATCAGTTTCTTGCCGACCGATATATAGTAGGAGAATGCCCTCATTGTCATAACGACCATGCTTACGGAGACCAATGCGAGCGGTGCGGGAGCGACCTTTCACCGATGGAACTTATCGATCCGCATTCCACAATTAGCGGTTCTAAGCCTATTATCAAGAAAACAAAGAACTGGTATCTCCCGCTGAACGAATATCAAGAATGGCTGAAGCAATGGATTTTGGAAGACCACCAAGAATGGCGATCTAATGTGTACGGGCAGTGTAAAAGTTGGTTAGACATGGATTTGCAGCCCCGTGCAATGACGCGAGACCTCGATTGGGGCATCCCTGTTCCTGTGGATGGGGCCGACGGAAAGGTGCTTTACGTGTGGTTCGATGCGCCGATAGGCTACATATCCAATACGAAAGAACTCTGCGACCGTGAGCCCCAAAAGTGGGGAAAGTGGGAAACGTGGTGGAAAGACGAGGACACTCGGCTCGTTCATTTCATCGGGAAAGACAACATTGTGTTCCATTGTCTGATTTTCCCTGTAATGCTTAAAGCTCATGGGGGGTATATCTTGCCCGATAACGTGCCGGCCAACGAGTTCCTGAACCTCGAAAACGATAAGATTTCTACGTCGCGCAACTGGGCCGTGTGGTTGCATGAATATCTCGCAGACCTACCGGGTAAGCAGGATGTTTTGCGCTATGTGCTCACTGCTAATGCCCCTGAAACGAAAGATAACAACTTTACTTGGAAAGATTTTCAGGAGAGAAACAACAACGAATTGGTAGCTGTATATGGCAATTTCGTTAATCGTGCTTTGCAATTAACCAAGAAATATTTCAACGGTATTGTCCCTGTATGCGGCGAATTGCTTGAGGTTGATCGGCAGGCACTTAGCGAATTTAAAAACGTAAAGCAGGATGTAGAGACTTTGCTCGATGCATTTAAGTTCCGTGATGCGCAGAAAGAGGCGATGAATCTTGCCCGTATCGGTAACAGATACATAACAGAATGCGAGCCTTGGAAGGTATGGAAAACAGATCCGAAGCGTGTGGAAACGATCCTATACATCAGTCTTCAGCTCGTTGCCAACCTCGCCATTGCCTTCGAACCGTTCCTTCCGTTCAGTTCAGAAAAACTGCGTAAGATGATTAACCTTGACCGGTTTGAGTGGAACCAACTTGGAAGTACAGACTTGTTACAGCCCGGTCACGCACTCGCAGAGCCCGAATTGCTCTTCGAAAAGATAGAAGACGAAGTGATAGAACGCCAGCTGCAGAAGCTCGAGGCTACGAAGAAAGCTAACGAAGCAGCCTCTTATAAGGCCAAGGAGATAAAACCGACGATAGCATTCGGCGATTTCGAGAAATTAGATATCCGTGTGGGGCGCATCAAGCATTGCGAACGAGTAAAGAAAGCCAATAAACTACTCAAGTTTACCATTGATGACGGCAGCGGTACCGACCGCATAATCGTGAGCGGAATAGCCAAATTTTACGAGCCGGAAGAACTGATTGGCAAGGATGTTTGTTTCATTGCCAACCTCGCTCCGCGCAAACTGATGGGCATAGAGAGCCAAGGTATGATCCTTTCGGCCGAAAACTTCGATGGCAATTTGAGCGTAACAACCGTTATGCGTGAGGTGAAGCCCGGCAGTCCTGTGTGCTGATGTTCGGTATCTATGGTTATATCGTTCCGGCTAAATAGAACTTTTACAAGAATATATATGTCGTTTTGATATGAGTAAGAATATACTCGGCAGAGCTTTTACCGAGTATATTCTTAGCAGAACCGATATTTTAAAATAATCTATACAATTATTTCTTTTAAATTCCTTTAATTGTCTAAGCAATCTTTTACTTTCTTGTACCCTGTTTTTAGATTATCTTCACCATTGAAATTAGTAACGAATAGACTTTTAAGATAGCAGCTTCCATCTTTATAGTATAGACTCACAGCGGGCGAAGTTCTGTTATCGATATGCGGTACAGATTCTTCTTTTGAGAGTGATTTCGTAAAATCAAAAGCCATGCAATTATCTGTCATCCTATATAAAGATAAGAAAAATCGTTTTTTCTTTTGCTTATCTATTGCCATAAAGACAATGGATAAGAGTAATGTTAGTAGGATATTTACTTAATAAAATACAGAGAAATAAAGATTATAGGTTTTCTTGTCATTTATCAGGACTTTTGTAAATCGTCGCTTATCGTTGAGGTGAAACAGTTTAGAGGATGATGGAATGCCGGTAATGAATAATAATTAAAAAATACTTGTATATCCAAAATAAGGTGATTCTCTATAGTTTTTATCATTTCTTTTGATGGATGGTTACTTGTTTTTTATTAATTTTGCAACGATAACAAACACTTATAAGACATGAGAAAAGCTATAACATTTATTTTATTATTACTGTCTGCGGCGTTTGCAAGCGCCCAAATGGCAGATCCGGTTCATGCCTCATCACAATTGAAAACCGATGGAAGCGCCATCGGAGAGATTGTTTTCAGTTTGAAAATCGATGCCGGATGGCACGTATATTCTTCTAATCTCGGTTCCGATGGGCCTATACAGGCATCTTTCCATGCCACGAAAATGGAGGGAGCAGAGCCGGTGGGCGGTCTTACGCATCGCGGAAACGAAATATCGAAATACGATAATGTCTTCGGAATGCGCCTGCGTTATTTCGAAAACAGCGTGCAATTCGTTCAGAAGGTAAAGTTTACAAAACCTGATTACAAGATAGATGCCTACCTCGAATACGGTGCATGCAACGACCAGAGCTGCATGCCGCCGCAGCAAGTTTCGCTCGTTAAGGCCGGTAAATCGCCGGCTGTAGATGTCAAAGCGGCCAAAGAGGAACAGAAAAAGGAGACGGCAGCGGGCGAAAAGATACAAGAAACGTCGGTCGACAGCACCGTTTCTGCAACTTTGATACCTGCTGTGGCTTCAACAGACACAAGCAAGACCGCTGTTGCGGGTAATCTCTGGAAACCAGTCATCAAAGAGTTACGCGCTTTCGACGGCACTCCTACCGACGGTAACGGTTCGTTGTTCTACATTTTCTTTATGGGTTTCTTAGGCGGACTGCTTGCTCTGTTCACGCCATGTGTGTGGCCTATCATCCCTATGACGGTGAGTTTCTTCCTGAAACGTTCTAAAAATCGTGCCAAAGGACTGCGCGATGCCGTCACTTACGGCATTTCTATTATTGTGATATTCCTCACGCTCGGACTTCTTGTTACGTCGCTCTACGATCCGCACAAGTTGAACGAACTGGCCACGAGTGCTGCGTTCAACATCTTTTTCTTCCTGATGTTGGTCGTTTTCGCCTTATCCTTTTTCGGCTGGTTCGAGCTTCGACTGCCCGCCTCTTGGGGCAATAAGGTCGATAGCAAGGCCTCGGCGACCACCGGTTTGTTGTCTATTTTCCTCATGGCCCTTACGCTTGTGCTCGTTTCTTTCTCATGCACGGCGCCCATTGTGGGCCTTCTGCTTGTCGAGGCTGCCACATCCGGCAACCTTATAGGCCCTGCCATCGGCATGTTCGGCTTTGCTTTTGCGCTGGCATTGCCGTTCACTTTGTTCGCCATCTTCCCCTCTTGGCTCAAACAGGCACCCAAGTCGGGCTCGTGGATGAACACGATCAAGGTTGTTCTTGGGTTCATAGAATTGGCATTTGCACTGAAGTTTCTGTCGGTAGCCGACCTTGCTTACGGCTGGCATATCCTCGATCGTGAAGTCTTCTTGTCGCTTTGGATCGTGATATTCGGCCTGCTCGGTCTGTATCTCATCGGCAAACTCAAGTTTCAGAGCGACATGGTAGGGGGCGAAAACAAGCCTATGCCGGTGTTATGCATCATGCTCGGCCTTTGTTCATTGGCCTTCTCGGTTTACATGGTGCCCGGTCTGTGGGGCGCACCCTGTAAGGCTGTGAGCGCTTTTGCGCCTCCCATCAGCACGCAAGACTTCAATCTGAGCACCCATGAAGTACGTGCCACTTACACAAGTTATGAGGTAGGAATGGCCGAAGCAGCCCGACAAGGCAAGCCGGCATTTATAGATTTCACCGGTTTCGGTTGCGTGAACTGCCGGAAGATGGAGGCTGCAGTATGGACAGATCCGTCGGTTGCCGACATTCTGACCAAAGACTACGTGCTCATTTCGCTCTTTGTAGACGACAAGACACCGCTTGCTGCACCGATAGAGATTATGGAGAACGGTCAGAAACGCACACTCCGTACCATCGGAGATAAGTGGAGTTACCTGCAACGCAGTAAGTTTGGCGCTAACACACAGCCCTTCTATGTGCCTGTAGACAACGATGGAAACCCGTTGGCCGGCTCTTTCAGCTATAAAGAAGATGTGCCTGCTTTCCTTGCTTTCCTCAACAAAGGATTGCAGAATTATAAAAAGCGCTGATAGTGTGCATATTCTACGGAACAAAACCCCACGGTGTCGGAATTCAAGATACCTGCGGTTTTGTTCTTTCCAAGCCTTTCTTTATTATCCATACCCATCTATCGAATTCCATAAAAACAACAAACCATGCTTGATAACGCTACGAAAACTCAGATTCTTCGGTTGATCGATCGCGAGGTAGTGCCCGCTGTAGGCTGCACAGAACCTATGGCTGTGGCGCTTTGTACGGCAAAGGCCGCCGAAACGCTCGGCATGCGTCCGCAGAAGATTACGGCTCTGTTGAGCGCGAACATTCTGAAAAACGCTATGGGGGTGGGCATTCCGGGCACAGGGATGATAGGTCTGCCCATCGCCATCGCCCTTGGTGCCATCGTCGGGCGGTCGGAATACCGGCTCGAAGTTATCAAAGACCTTACGCCGGAGACGCTGACTGAGGGCAAAACATTCATTGATGAACGCCGTATAGACATCCGACTGAAAAAGACAACCGAGAAACTTTACATCGAAATACGGTGCGAAGCGGAAGGCAATACGGCCGTGGCAATCATCACAGGCGGACATACGGACTTCACACGTGTGGAGCGTAACGGCGACGTGCTGCTCGACCGTTCCCGACAGACGGGCGAAACAACGGAGGAAAAAGACGTTTCGTTGAACTTGAAGATGGTCTACGACTTTGCCATGACTACGCCCCTTGCCGATCTGCGCTTCATTCTAAAGACTAAAGATTACAATCTCAAAGCAGCTGAAGAGTCGCGTAAGGGCAACTACGGCCACTGTCTCGGTAAGACAATGGACAGGCCTTTGAGCCACGGAATATTCGGAAACAGCATCTTTTCGCATATCCTTTCGAAGACAGCCTCGGCATGCGATGCCCGTATGGGGGGAGCTATGATCCCTGTAATGAGCAACAGCGGCTCCGGCAACCAAGGTATATGTGCCACAAACCCTGTGGTTGTGTTTGCTATGGAGAACGAAAACACCGAAGAAGAGCTCATTCGGGCGCTCACGTTGAGCCATCTTACGGCCATATACATTAAGCAGAGTCTCGGTAAACTATCGGCCCTTTGCGGCTGCGTGGTGGCAAGCATCGGTTCGAGTTGCGGCATTACCTACCTCATGGGCGGCGATTACAACCGCATCTGCCATGCCGTAAAGAATATGATTGCCAATCTTACCGGTATGATATGCGACGGAGCGAAGCCCAGTTGTTCGCTTAAAATCTGTTCAGGCGTAAGCACTGCGTTGCTTTCAGCGTTGCTCTCTATGGAGGGAAAGCACGTTACGGCAGCCGAAGGCATTATCGATGAGGATGTAGACCGCAGCATACGTAACCTTACGAGTATCGGTAAAGACGCCATGTGCGCCACAGACGACATGGTTCTTCGCATCATGACAAGCAAACAGAACTGCTGATCGTCGGGCATAGGTATCTGTCCCATAAAACGGCCCCTGCAACAGTAAATTACTTACATTGCAGGGGCTGTTTTGTTAGAATGCCCATCTAAGGCAGACAGAGAGCCTATTTAGCAACTACAGATAGTAAATCTATGAATTACAATCCTATATAGCTTTTCAGCGACTCTATGTATTCTTCGAAAGCATGCCTGCCTTCCGGCGTTATCAGGCAGGTGGTGTGCGGCTTTTTTCCGATGAAACTTTTCTTTACATCGATATAGCCGGCCTTCGACAGTTTGTCTATCTGCACGCTCAAGTTGCCTGCCGTGGCGCCGGTCTGTTCCCTTATATAAACGAAATCTGCCTCGTCTACGCTTACTAAGAGTGACATTACGGCCAATCGTAGCTCGCTGTGCAGCAACGGATCTAATGGTTTGAACATTGTTGTTTCTCTTTCTTACAATCTGTACTTCGGATATCTGCCAGTCGTTTATGAATGGGCTTTACTATTGATAATAACGCCCGGAATCACCAAGGTAGCTATTGCAACGATTGCAAGCATTAGCATTTCGTGGCTTCCGGGCCACATAAGGCAGAAGTTTACGGCACAAATACCGCTGCCGAAAGCCATACCCGGAATGAGTTTATTGCCCACTACCAAACCCATAATGCTGCTGCAAAGCATCATAAGAATAATTATAATGGGCGTTAGGGGTATGTAACGCACGCGGTAGATGTCTGGATTTAACATAACAATGTAAAAGAGCACAGCGATTACAATGGTTATAATGCAGAATAAAAGCCATATCCAATGTACTACTTTCGATACAAACGATACCGGACGAATGGCATGTTTTTGGCCGATAAACCGGTTGATTGCAAAGCCAATGGCCGTCATAATGAACCAAAGGAAGTTCCATACCGGCCCGCCGCAATGCTCCCATAAATGACCTATAATCACTGCTGTAAAGGCCACAAGGCTACCCCAAACGATTAAAGGTGTACCTGCTTGTCGTTCTACATCGCGGCGGCTCTTCTCTATGGTCTCTCTGATGATTTCAATACTGCGCTCGGCTGTCAGTTCTTTTTCCATGTTGTAATGTTTTTAGGTCGACGGGAAGAGGCGGTAACCCCGTTCCCGTCCGAGGGTTATTTATTTTTGTTTGCAACTATTTCGGGTATGTTTTGGAGTTTTGCCGTAATGGTTTGGTTGTTGTTCTTTACGTTTATTTTCTGCATGCAGACGTATTCTGTCGGCAGTCCGTTCACGTTGTTCGGACTTTTATCGTCGTTGCTGTCGTGCATTACATAGAGCATGCACTCGCCCAAGGGCATATCTTTCAGTTCTACTTCCGTGGTACCTTCCACGGCTTTTGTCATAGCGTAGTGACTGTTAGAAGTGGTTACAAGAATGCTTCCTTGGCTGTTCGGCACGTTTTCAACGATAATCTTCACCGTGTTTTGGGCCATCATCGTGACCGAAAAAAGCATTGTAACGGCGATAAACGCGAGCTTTAGGTTAATTGTTCTTTTCATTTTCTCTTGTTTTAAAAGGTAAATAATTCCGTTAGAATGTGATCACGACACAAATATAAATAAGTTTATTTTATAAACCATATAATATTTAAATAAAATATTTGGTATTAATAATCTTTAACAGATAGGGGTGTCTGCGGAATAGGTTTGCGTGCTTATTGTATTATAATAGGTGTATGGCGATGGAAGGTATAGTGCTTAGCCCCTCTTTAACTCCCCTCTGTAGGGGGAGAACACGGCTTTCGAGGAGGGTGTGAGATGGTGCTCGGCCTCTTGAAAAATAGAAAAGTGGTTTTTTCTTCCCCTATAAGGAGGAGTTAGAGGAGGGCTCTCTCTTCTTTAAAAGTAGCGGGATGTAATTATACGGATAAAGAAGAGGGGTTGTAAGAACTTGGTTTATTTTGGAAAGAAAGATAAAAGATAAGGAACAAAAGAACAAAGCCGAACTATTAAACCTTCATCCCTCATCTTTCATCCCTCATCTTTTACAAACACAGAAATAATGTTTCCGTCGTATATATCCTGCCGTATAAGTCGTATGTCGGTAGGTATGCGTGGCGCGGGTGTACCGCCTTTTACCGTCAGCGGTGCCGTTTCTACGCGTATTTCGTCCCACAGACCGGCTGTGAGAAAGCTCTGCAGCGTCTTTGCACCGCCTTCTACGATTAACGATTGTACTTTCTTTTCATACAAGGAGGTCATTAGGTCGGCGATATTCTGCCGGTGGTCGAGCACTATCCGCAGCGGATCTCGTCCGCTCCAATGGCGAACGTTCAGCATAGGGTGCTCTCTTTCGTCGGTCACACGTCCCACGAGAATGGCGTCGCTCTCGACTCTAAGCTTGTGCGACAGCATCTTTGTGAACGGTGTAGAGATGGAAAGAGCATGGAAACAATCGTCGATGAAACCGTTGGATGTCTGTGCCCACTTTAATATAATGTACGGGCGCAGGCGCGTGTTATAAGTAATAAATCGCTTGTTCAGTGCCAAACACTCCCTTTCAAGTACCCCCACAACGACTTCGATGCCTGCTTCGCGCAGCTTATGTATGCCTCTTCCGTGCACTTGAGCAAAGGGATCGATGCATCCCACCACCACTCTGCGCACGCCGTTGCGTATGATGAGGTCGGCACAAGGAGGCGTCTTGCCGTAATGAGAGCACGGTTCGAGGCTGACGTATAGCGTGGATTGCGGCAGCAGATGCTCATCTGCGGGCTTTACAGAGGCAAAACAGTTCACTTCGGCATGCCCTTCGCCGAAACGGATATGATAACCTTCGCCGATGATACGTCCCTCGCACGCAAGCAAGGCACCCACCATAGGGTTGGGTTTTGCATTCTGCATGCCGTTCAGAGCCAGCTGTATGCACCGGCGCATATAACGTATATCCTCTTCGGTAGCCTGTTCTTCGGCAGATATTATTTTGTTTTGTTCCATCTTTTTGCTATTTTTGCAGTATCAATCAAGACTATGACGTACAACGAAATATGGCAACAACTGACACCGTTATACGATAACAACGAAGCAAAAGCTATCGTTCGTATGCTGTTGGAGATGCAGTTCGGCCTGTCGTGGGCGGATGTTATCTGCGGCAAAGTTACACAATTAGGGGCAGAAAACGCCCTTTTGCTGCAACAAATGATAGGAAGACTGGCGAAAGGCGAACCGGTTCAGTACGTTATGGGGCGTGCTGAATTTGCCAATCGCATATTTTCTGTGACGCAAGGGGTACTTATTCCCCGTCCCGAGACGGCCGAATTGTGTGCTTGGATAACTCATGAAACACCCGAAGATGCCACTGTTCTCGACGTTGGATGCGGTTCCGGATGTATCGCCGTCACACTTGCATTGAACATACACGGTGCACACGTCGTGGCTTGGGATATATCCGATGAGGCTTTGCACATAGCAGAAAGCAATGCACAAGCACTGCATGCCCGTGTCGATATAGTGAGGCAAGACGCGCTGATACCCCCTGCAGATGTGGAAAAGTGGGATGTCGTGGTGAGCAACCCGCCGTATATCTGCGAACGGGAACGCGGTGCGATGGCGCGGAATGTGCTCGATTACGAGCCCGATACGGCCCTTTTCGTACCCGACAACGATCCTCTGTTGTTCTATCGTGCCATAGCCGAATATGCTGCAAAGGCGTTGAAACGGGGGGGAACGTTGTATTTTGAGCTCAATCCCCTACATGCCGACGAAGTGAAGCGCATGCTTTACGAACAGCATTTCGCAGCAATAGAAAGCCGGCATGATATGTTCGGCAAAGAAAGATTTATCAAAGCCATCCGTTATTAATAACTGTCATCATGCGAAAACTTATCTTTTTTATTTGCTTTTTTATTGATTGTACGGCGTTGTTTGCCGAAGATAATTTCCGTTTGCGGGGAAAATTCAGCGATTTAAACAACGATACTCTTCTCGTTTCTTATGCGGCTAAAGAGGGAGAACGTTCCGGAGAGGTTAAACTCAAAGTGCCTGTTACGAACGGAGAGTTTGCATTTTGTGCCGATTTGGATGAGGCCAAAAAGGCTCATTTTATGCTTAAAAGCAAGACAGACCAAAGCGATAAAAGCGATTTTTACCTCTTTATAGTACCCTATGAGAGCGTTGTAATCGAGGGAACCATGGAAGATTTCAGTATTGATGGTACAGCTTTTTACAAAGACTTGGCACAAGAAACTTTGGTGCAAAAGCCTTTTATCGACGAACTAAAGGCTATTGAAAAGCGATATAAAATGCTTTTAAAGGCGGAAGGTGCCGATAAAAACCTGCTTAATACGGAAAGAAATAAAGAGATGGAAGCGGTAAATAAGCGTTACGAGAAGGTTGCTTATGAATACGTGAAGCGGCATCCGGATAAGGAAGCCACGGTAGATATGTTGCTCAGTTTGGATTTTCATTACATATTGAAAGGCATAGAACTGCTTACACCCGAGGTGCGTAACGGTCGTTTTTCGGGCTATATCGACAACTTGAATAGATTTGTAAAAGTTGTAACACGGTCTATTGAGGCTTCGGGAAAGATAAAAGAAGGCACCGAGGCCCCCGATTTTACACTGAAAGACGACCGAGGTAACGATTTTACATTGTCTTCGCTGCGCGGTAAATACGTAGTTCTCGACTTCTGGGGCTCATGGTGTAAGTGGTGTATAGCAGGTTTTCCGAAGATGAAGGAGCTCTATGCAAAGTGCAAAGACAGAGTAGAATTTGTCGGTATAGATTGTCAGGATACCGACGGGGAGTGGCGTGCAGTGCTGAAAGATGCACAACTTCCGTGGCTTCAAGTATTCAGTGGAGACAGGAATATCGATGCTGAATATGGCGTAACGGCCTATCCTTACAAGGTTGTTATTGCCCCCGATGGCAAGATATTGAAGCTTTTTACGGGCGAAAGCAGTGAGTTTTACGCATATATTAAGAGGCTGATTAAATAGAAAATGAAAGAGATAACTGAGCAAGAAGCATTGCAGAAGCTCTCCGCCCTGTGTGCCCGAGCGGAACACAGCAGCGGGGAGATGACGGAAAAGATGCGGAAGTGGGGACTTACAGAGGATGTGCAGGCGCGGATCATGGCACGTCTGACGGCGGGAAAGTATGTGGATGACGCCCGTTTTTCGCGATTTTTCGTTAACGATAAGATAAAGTATAACAAATGGGGGCGCCGTAAAATAGAGCAAGCTCTATGGCAAAAAGGCGTCGACCGCAGTGTCTATGGCCCGATTTTGGACGAAGTGCCCGACGAAGAGTATATCGCCGTGCTTCGTCCGCTTATCAAAAGCAAGTGGAAAACCATCAAGGCGGCAACGGATTATGAACGTAGCATGAAGCTTATCAAGTTTGCCATGAGCCGCGGTTTCGACTATTCAGTTATTAAAAAGTGCGTAGACGGCGCCGACGATCTATTGGAAGATGATTAGTTTCTTCGGCAGATTATTGGATTTGATATTGCCCCGACAATGCTCGATTTGCGGGTGTAGGCTTGCTGAAACCGAGCAAGTGCTTTGTGCGGTGTGCAACCTAATGTTGCCACGCACGGGTTTTGCCGACGACGCCTACGATAATGAGATGGCACAACTCTTCTGGGGAAGGCTGCCGATAGAACGTTCTGCCGCTCTTTTTTACTATGAGGCACAGTCGCAGGTAAGCAGGATGATTTATGAATTGAAGTACCGTAACCACCCTGAAATAGGCGAACGGCTCGGCTGTTTCATGGCAGAAGAGTTGTTGCCCAAAGGCTTTTTCGAGGGTATAGACATGATTATTCCTGTTCCTTTGGCACGAAAAAGACAGCGGCAACGCGGGTATAACCAAAGTACGGCTATTGCCCGTGGCATACAAAGCGCCGTATCGCTGCCTTTGAGCGAACATGTATTGCGCCGAAATTATTATCATGACAGCCAAACACAGAAAAATCGTTGGCAGCGGGCCGATAATGTAGAAGGCGCATTCAGTCTGTGCGATGCCGATACTATCCGAGATAAACACCTGTTGATTGTAGATGATGTGGTGACGACCGGTGCAACCGTCTGCGCTTGTGGTAAGGAATTGATGAAGTCGGGCGGCGTTAGAATTAGCGTATTATCACTCGGTTACTCTAAAACATGAGTGATAATAAACAATAAAATTGCCCATGTAGTGCTTGCTATATACGGGAATTAGCGTAACTTTGCAGGCAAGTAATTATTTTAAACCCTATTCCTATGGATTCTATTAAGAAAGAACTCGCCTCGAAGTTGCTGCAGATAAAGGCGATAAAGCTCCAACCAAACGATCCTTTTACATGGGCTTCGGGCTGGAAATCGCCCTTCTACTGCGACAATCGTAAAACTCTATCTTATCCCGATATTCGTTCTTTCGTCAAGATAAGCATGGCTCATGCCGTATTGGAGCACTTTATCGGCGCCGAAGTCATAGCAGGTGTGGCTACCGCAGGTATTCCGCAGGCGGCATTGGTGGCCGATGAACTCGGCTTGCCCCTCATCTATGTGCGTTCGAAACCCAAGGATCATGGGCTCGAAAACCTGATAGAAGGCGAGATGAAACAAGGTGCCAAGGTGGTTGTTATTGAGGATTTGATATCGACAGGTCTTAGTTCTTTGAAAGCCGTTGAGGCCATTCGTAAGGCCGGAGGCAATGTTATAGGCATGGTGGCCGCCTACACTTACGGTTTCCCAGTGGCTGCCGAAGCGTTCAAGAATGCCGGTGTAGAACTGATAACCCTAACGGATTACGAGCACGTAGTGGGAAATGCCTTGGAAACAGGCTATATACAAGAAACCGACACGAAGCTCCTACATGAATGGCGCGAGGATCCTTCGCATTGGAAACGGTAATTATTCTAAAGACATACGATTATTATGAGCAGCAAATTTGAAAGCAGTATTCGTGAGATACCTTATTCACAGCATTCGGTTTACGATATGCTGAGCGATTTGAGCAATATAAATAAGGTGAAAGACCGCATACCCGAAGACAAACTTAAAGACCTTTCGTTTGATGCAGATTCTATCTCCATCAAGTCTCCGATGGGCGATGTGAAACTTCATATCGTAGAGAGAGAAGAGCCGAAATGTATTAAATTCGAGACTGCACAGAGCCCCTTGCCTTTCGATTTCTGGATTCAAATACTGCCGGTCGATGCGTCTACGAGCAAAATGAAGCTCACCATCAAGGCGGATATGAACCCTTTTATTAAGACAATGGTACAGAAACCCTTACAAGAAGGTATCGAAAAGATTGCCGATGCGTTACAAACGATACAATACGAGTAACGCCCTAAGCCCCCTGAATCAGGCAGGTGTGAGTATTATCAAAAGGTTTTATAATAAACGAACCGATTTCTCAACGTAAGCCAACGCTTCGTTTTCTACATTTTTTCATGGCAGACGAGTCTGGCCGATCATCCGTCTCTCCGGTTTGCGAGAGCCCAAAAACAATAATATGGCTAATAAACTTTGGGAAAAAAACTTTGAAGTAAACAGAGAAATAGAGCGTTTCACGGTGGGT
Organism: Hoylesella oralis ATCC 33269; assembly: GCF_000185145.2. GTDB lineage: Bacteria > Bacteroidota > Bacteroidia > Bacteroidales > Bacteroidaceae > Prevotella > Prevotella phocaeensis. Next base: position 319,088 of record NZ_GL833119.1, on the reverse strand, counting down.
AAAGACCGCGAAATGGACCTCTGCTTGGCACCTTACGATGTGTTAGGTTCCATGGCTCACATCACTATGTTGCAGGCTATCGGCCTGCTTTCGGCCGAAGAACTGAAGCTGTTGCTTGCAGAATTGAAGAATATCTATCATGCCTGTGAGAGCGGGGAGTTCAGTATAGAGGAAGAAGTCGAGGATGTTCACTCTCAAATAGAGCTGATGTTGACGCGTAAGCTCGGCGATGTAGGCAAGAAAATCCATAGCGGAAGGTCGCGTAACGATCAGGTGTTGGTAGATTTGAAGTTATTTATACGTCATGAACTTCGCGAAATAACGGAAGAAGTAAAGCTGCTTTTCGACGAACTTTTGCAGAAGAGCGACCGATACAAAAATATTCTGATGCCGGGATATACCCATTTACAGATTGCTATGCCCAGCTCCTTCGGGCTGTGGTTCGGCGCTTATGCAGAAAGCCTTGCCGATGATATGCTCTTTTTACAGGCCGCTTATCGGATGACCAACCGCAACCCGCTCGGTTCGGCAGCCGGTTATGGCAGTTCTTTTCCGTTGAACCGTCAGCTTACTACCGACCTTTTGGGTTTCGATTCCATGGATTATAACGTAGCTTATGCGCAGATGGGGCGTGGCAAGACAGAGCGAAATGTGGCGTTTGCCATGGCATCTGTTGCCGGTACATTGGCAAAGATGGCGTTCGATGCCTGCCTGTTCAACAGTCAGAACTTCGATTTCGTGCGGTTGCCCAAGGAGTGTACTACGGGTTCGAGCATCATGCCGCACAAGAAAAACCCCGATGTATTCGAACTGATACGTGCCAAAAGCAATAAAATACAAGGCCTCCCGCAGCAAATTATGCTCATCATGAACAATCTGCCCATGGGCTATTTCCGTGATTTACAGATTATCAAAGAGGTGCTTCTGCCTGCTTTCGGCGAACTGAAAGACTGTCTTAGAATGACTGCCTATATCATTAATAAAATGGAAGTGAACGACCGGATACTCGAAAACCGGATGTACGATCCGATTTTCTCTGTAGAAGAAGTCAATCGTTTGGTAGCTGCAGGCGTGCCATTTCGCGATGCGTACAAGAAAGTGGGCATGGATATCGAGGCCGGAAGTTTCGTTTCCGACAAACAGATACGCCACATACACGAGGGAAGTATAGGCAATCTCTGCAACGACCGCATAGCGGAACTCATGCAAAGCATCCTTCAAGACTTCCATTTCGACCGTGTAGAGCGTGCCGAAAAACAATTACTGTCATGAGAATAACTAAGATTTTGCTCCTCTGCATGGTGCTCCTATCTGTATCGTGCGGCAATATAGAGAACGAATTTTCTACAATTCCCTGTTATCTGATTATAGACAATAACCTGCATAAAGATGCTACGTTAGCCTCGGCCATGACGGCTGCATCGCCCGGAGTATTCTGCTATATCCGACAAGATATGCATGGAGGCGCGAAATACTTTGTGTTTAAGAACAATCAAGGGACGGAAAGCAGGAAAACTTTTAATGCCATAGACCTTCGGAGATCGTTTATATTGGGTGGAAACAACGGACTTATCGTAGGTTTCGGTAACATGGATACGCCTCCGGTGTTCTATGCATACGACAATCAGTGCCCGAATTGCTTCGATCCGAACGCCATTCCTATACGCAATTACCCGCTCTCGATGAGCACCGATGGCATTGCTACTTGCAATACATGTAAGCGAAAGTATAACATGAACACCGGTGGAAACATCATAGAGGGCGAAAATGGCAAGAAGTTAACGCGATATAGGGCGGCTACCGGTGGTCCGTATGGGGTGTTGAGCGTAAATTAAGTTGTTTAAGATAGGGCGGCAGAGAGGCAAGAAATAAGGAAATAACAATCTTCGATATCCCTTTCTGCAAGGTCGAAACAGCAGTCTCGGCCTCTTTCTGCCTATGTTTTTCTCGCATACTTTTATACGGTTGCCCGGATCAGATAATCTTCTGTGGGTAACAGGTGCACTGTTTATGTCCGATAGACATAAAATATATGCGTCATAGATGCTATATCCGATTTGGAAAGAGACATGGTTTATTGAAAGTGTGCAAACGAAGTGTAATCTCCGAGCATACCGAACGGTTGCCGCAGAGATGGTTTTCTGCTTGTTTATTTCATCTTGTCGCCCCCGTTTAAAACGGTCGTTAAATAGTGTAAAAGTCTTTGCAGTTACGATATTAAGTACTACTTTTGCCGATACATAGTGCAGGCGGCAATAGCTCAGTTGGTAGAGCGCGACCTTGCCAAGGTCGAGGTCGCGGGTTCGAGCCCCGTTTGCCGCTCCATATCTCTATAGTATATCACCGGCCGCAATGGTGGAATTGGTAGACACGAGGGACTTAAAATCCCTTGGCTAGTAATGGCTGTGCGGGTTCGAGTCCCGCTCGCGGCACCTTACCTAAAACGTTTAGACTATGCAGAAGAATCTAATCCTTACTCTATCAGCTTGTTGTTTGTTTGCTATATCGACATCTTGCTCTAAAATGGGGGCATTGTCGTCGAGCAATTTTACCGTTACACCGAACCCACTTGAGACACAAGGAGGGCATGTTCCTGCTACTATCAACGGTATGTTCCCCGAGAAATACATGAAAAAGAAGGCAGTTGTTACCGTTATTCCTGAATTGAGATACGGCAACGGATTGGTTTCGCAAGGCGAAGGTGCCACGTTCAGGGGCGAAAGTGTAATGAGTAACGACCAAATGATATCATATCGATTGGGCGGAAGATATAATATGAAAACCTCTTTTACCTATGTCCCCGAGATGCAGAAGAGCGACATGTATCTGACGTTCGATGCACGTATAGGTAGTAAAAAGGTAAATATTCCGGCCGTAAAGGTGGCAACCGGCGTCATTGCAACATCCGAACTTTACAAACGGGCGTTGGTGAGCGATGGCGGATGTATGGCTCCCGATTCGTTCGAACGCGTAAAGAAGCAGAAACAAGAAGCGAATATCCGCTTCCTGATCAATCAGGCTAACCTTCGTAAAAGCGAACTTAAAAACAATTCAGTGGCTGAATTCGTGCGCATGTTGAGGAAAATAAACCAAGAACGTGAACGACTTAACATCCGTAATGTAGAGGTCCAAGCCTATGCTTCGCCCGAAGGAGGCTTCACATTCAATGATAAATTGGCCAGTAAACGGCAAAATACGTCTGAAGGATATGTAAAACAACAGCTCAAACAGACAGGTGTAAGTACGGGTATCGATGCACATTACACCGCTCAAGATTGGGAAGGCTTCCAGAAACTCGTGCAGGCATCTAACATACAGGATAAGGATGTTATTCTTAGAGTGCTTTCTATGTACAAAGATCCGCAGGAACGTGAGCAACAGATACGTAATATGAGCGAAGGATTTCGTGAGTTGGCAGACGGTATCTTGCCCGAATTGCGCCGTTCGAGATTAATTATAAACTACGAAACAATAGGGCGTAGCGATGATGAAATAAAGAATCAATACGATCAAGATGCCGCTAAATTAAGCGCAGATGAACTTCTGTATTACGCAGCACTACAAGATAATGCTGCTAAAAAGGAGGAAATCTACAAGAAGACGGCTGAATATTACGATAAGGATTACCGTGCATTTAACAACCTTGCCGTGTTAGAAGTTACTAAAGGTAACGAAGATGCTGCCAAGCGCTACCTCGCACAGGCACTCCGTATCAATAGCAGCGCACCTGAAGCTTATGCCAATCAGGGACTCCTGTTGCTGAAAGACGGGAAACTCGTACAGGCTGAGAACGAAATATCGAAAGCTACTGCTGCTAATGACTTCGGACAAGCCTTAGGAACCCTCAATATAGCGAAGGGAGACTTTGCAAAAGCCGAAGAAAATCTTAAGGGAATCAACTCTAATATGGCGGCTCTTGCACAGCTATTGAATAAGAACTATGCGGCTGCAGCATCTACTTTAGACGCTATTAAGAACCCTGACGGACTGACAGAATATCTGCATGCCGTTGTTGCAGCGCGCAGAGGAAACAAGTTCGCTGCCGAGTCGTATCTGAATGAAGCACTGAAGAAGGATCCTTCTTTGAAGACTTATGCAGATAATGATTTGGAGTTGGAGCTATTAAAGAAATAAATGAAACAATTCGGTTTCTTACTGTTCTTCGCTCTGATTTTGGTGTCGTGTGGCATAGACAGCCATCATTTTAAGATTGATGGCCGCTTCATTCACCTGAATCAGGGCGAATTTTATGTGTATAGTCCTGATGGTGCCATCGACGGAATAGATACCATCAAGGTTTCGGGAGGGCGTTTTGCTTACGAAATTCCTTGTGATAAGCCTGCTACACTGATGATTGTGTTCCCGAATTTCTCTGAACAACCGGTCTTTACCGAAGCGGGCGAGGAAGTCAGCATTCGTGGCGATGCGTCGCATTTGAAGGAGATGAAGATCGAAGGTACCGATGAGAACGAACTCATGGGCAAGTTCCGTCAGCAGATTGTGAGTGCTTCGCCGCCCGAAGTTCTACAGTATGCCGCACAATTTATTAAAGATCATCCTAAATCTTTAGCAAGTGTTTATTTGGTGAGCAAATATTTTATGCAGACTCCTACTCCCAACCAAGCCAAAGCCAAGGAACTTATAAAAATCATGCTTGCCGTACAACCCAACAACGGAGTGTTGGTGCGTCTTGCAAAACAGGCAGAGAAACTTGATATAATCAGAATGGGTAAGTCTCTTCCACCATTCTCCGGTTACGATATTAATGGGCATGCAGTGTCTTCATCCGTGCTGTCTTCCGCTCCTGTCTCAGTCGTTCATGTATGGGCATCGTGGAGTTTTGAGAGTGTAAGCATGCTGCAACAACTCAAACAGATGCAGCGGGAAATGGGCGGAAAGCTGAAGATTTTAGCCATTAGTGTGGATGCCAATCGGGCGGAGTGCAGGCAGGCATTGAGCAATGACTCGCTGAATGTGCCCATCGTATGCGATGGCGATATGTTCAATGGAGGCATTATAAGTAAATTAGGACTTACCTCTGTTCCCGACAACATTCTATTGAAGAGAGGCAAAGTGGTTGCCCATAGACTTAACACGGACGATTTACGCAAAAAAATAGTGGAGATGACCAAATAAATACAATCCATATACCATGCTTGTAAAAACATACTGTGCCGCGGTGAACGGCTTGGATGTAACCACAGTGACCATAGAAGTGAGCCTTATAAATGGTGTGATGTATCATTTTACAGGACTTGGAGACGAGGCAGTGCGTGAAGGTCGCGACCGTATAGCTGCTGCCTTACAGTTCAATGGGTATAAGTTTCCGCATGCAGACATTACGGTTAACATGGCTCCGGCCGACCTCCGAAAGGAGGGAAGCAGCTTCGATTTACCCCTTGCCATAGCCATCTTGGCCGCCAACGGCAACATAGAATCGGATAAACTCGGGCAATATATGATGGTCGGAGAGTTAAGTCTCGACGGCCATTTGCAACCTATACGCGGGGCATTGCCTATTGCCATAAGGGCTCGTGCCGAGCATTTCAAGGGGCTGATCGTACCTACACAGAACGTAAGAGAAGCGGCCGTCGTAGATAACCTTGAGGTTTACGGCATGAATTCTATGATGGATGTCATTAAATTCTTAACGGATATGGAGGCGTTTGAGCCGACCGTTATCGATACCCGTAAGGAATTTTACGAACAACAGTACTCTTTCGATCTCGATTTTGCCGATGTAAGGGGGCAAGAAAACGTAAAACGTGCCTTGGAAGTAGCCGCTGCAGGCGGGCATAACATAATAATGATAGGTCCTCCGGGTAGCGGAAAGTCGATGATGGCGAAGCGTCTACCTTCGATACTTCCCCCGCTTTCTTTGTCTGAAAGCTTGGAAACAACGCAAATTCACAGCGTTGCAGGGAAGTTAAGCAAGAACACTTCGCTCATTTCGCAGCGTCCTTTCCGCGCTCCCCACCATACTATATCCGAGGTAGCCTTAGTAGGTGGCGGCGCTATACCTCAACCCGGCGAGATTTCATTGGCCCATCATGGCGTGTTGTTCTGCGATGAACTGCCGGAATTCAGTAAGTCTACCTTAGAAGTATTGCGACAACCGCTTGAAGATCGTAAGATATCGATCTCACGGGCGCGTTATACGGTAGAGTTCCCCTGTTCGTTCATGTTCGTTGCATCGATGAATCCGTGCCCTTGCGGCTACTATGGAGATGCCACGCATACCTGCGTTTGTACTCCCGGGCAGATACAACGTTACATGAATAAGATATCGGGACCGCTGTTAGACCGTATCGATATTCAAATCGAAATTACTCCCGTACCGTTCAAGGATATCAGCAAAGCAACCCAAGGCGAACCGAGCAGCACCATCAGAGAGCGGGTTATCCGTGCAAGACGTATGCAGGAAGAGCGCTATAAGGATATTCGTGGCGTGTATTGCAATGCTCAAATGAGCGAAAAGATGATACATCGGTTTGCCGAACCCGATACACAAGGCATTGAAATGCTACGCTTGGCGATGGAAAAACTGTCGCTCAGCGCCCGCGCCTATAGCCGCATATTGAAGGTAGCCCGTACGATTGCCGACCTCGCCGGCAGTGAACACGTGCAGATGGAGCATCTTGCAGAAGCCATAAGTTACCGAAATCTCGACCGTGGAGATTGGGCAGAGCGGGGCGTGTAACACTAAACGTCGGTGCAAAGGTCGTGCTTTTTCGGCGCTATGGCAGTTGTGTTTATGGTGCGAGTGCACAGCACGTAATTCTTAGACGGTATACCTGCGGTCGATACATAGCTTGCCTAACCGGCTTGCATGCTCAATCTAAGATCGATACAGGTACGCTCTGTTATTCATTCTTATTCAAAAGAGAGATGGAAAACGAACTCGGAACGAAGGTTTCTGTTATTATTCCCGTGTACAATTCGGAAGATACGATCGGGCAATGCATAGAAAGCGTTGCCACTCAAACGTTCGGCGATATCGAGATTATAGTTGTTGACGACGGCAGTAACGATAGGAGTAGCGCCGTTTGCGATAAGATGTCGGAGGGCGACAAGCGTATCATAGTCGTCCATCAGCCTAACCTTGGCAGAAGCAAAGCGCGTGAGAACGGCGTGAAAATGGCCCGTGGCGAATGGATTACTTTCGTAGATTCCGATGACACCTTGCCTCCGATTTATGTTCGGATAAGTAAACTAATCGCACGAATCGGGCGATAAATATAAGCAAAACAGAAATGACAGACAAGAAAAAGAAATTATTTACGCGCCTTTTGTTCACGGCATTGGGTTTTTGTGCGGTTTGTATCGCAGCCATAGTTTATTGCAATTACGATGTAAAACGGGCAGCCGAGGGGCGAATGTATGAAAATGTGTCGCAAATACCTGCCCGCCGCGTGGGCCTTTTGTTGGGTACCAACCCCAAAGGAAGAACAGGAGCACCCAATCCGTATTATACGGCAAGGATCGATGCAACCGCAGAACTCTATCGTTCAGGTAAAATTTCACGTATTCTGATTAGCGGAGCCAACCCGAGCGAGACGTACAACGAACCCGAACAGATGAAAGCCGATTTGATGGCACAGGGCGTACCCGACAGCGTTATCTATTTGGATTATGCCGGATTGCGAACGCTCGATTCGGTTGTTAGAGCCAAGGAAATCTTCGGTCTCCATACCTTTACGATTATCTCGCAGCAGTTTCATAACGAGCGCGCACTGTATCTTTCGCGTGCCGAGGGTATCGATGCGATAGCTTTCAATGCAGGCGATTTTCAGAACAGATGGTGGCAATTCCGCATGAAATGCCGCGAATATCTGGCGCGAACCAAGGCACATATCGATCTTTTGGTAGGTCTTCAGCCCCATTTCTTGGGCAAACGGGTTGAAATAGAGTAGCGGCCTTTTACTGTAATACGGCCGTTGTTCGAAGAAAAAATAGAGTTTTTTTAATGTTTAATCGTATGATGAAAAAGATTACAATAGTTCTCTTGTTGCTGGTAGCCGCTATTGCCGGGAATGCCGATAATAAGATGAAGTACAAGAATCCTACGGGAAAAGAGTTCCCGATCCTTGCATGGTATTCCATTCTTCCCGACAGTAATCTTACACGAGAGCGGTATATGGAATTGCGAAATGCCGGCTTTAACATCTCTTTCTCGCACTTCGAGAACGCCGATCAGTTAGCTAAAGGGCTCTCGGCAAGCAAGGGTACGGGTGTCAGACTGATGGCCGGTTGTCCTGAATTGGAGGAGAGAACGGCCGAAATCGTGGAACATTTCAAGAACGAAAAGATGCTTTGCGGCTGGTTCCTGCGCGATGAACCGACGACAGTGAGTTTTGCCGACCTTAGAAAGTTTAGGGATAGGGTGTACAAGATCGATGACAAACACCTTATATATCTGAATTTGCTGCCGATATTCGTATCGCCTGCAGAGCTCGGAACAAAGACCTACGAGGAGTATGTGCAGCGGTCGGTAGACGAATTGGGGCTTTCGCAGCTCTCTTACGACCTCTATCCGATCGTTCAGGAGCAGGGTAAAGTGGTCGTAAGACCACAACTTTACAGTAATCTTGAGGTAGCCCGTCGGGTATCGATGCGCAGTATGCAGCCTTTCTGGGCATTTGTTTTGAGCACTGCCCACGGTTCTTATCCCATTCCAACGGCCGCTCATTTGCGCATAGAGGCATTCAGTGCGTTGGCTTATGGGGCACAGTGCATACAACACTTTACTTATTGGACGCCGCCCACCGATACATGGAACTTCCACAGTGCACCCATCGATGAGCACGGAAAGCGTACTCCGGTGTACGAACTCGTAAGGAATTTGAACCGTGAAATACAGAGCTTGGCTTGGGTGTTCTTGGGTGCAAAGGCCGTTGCCGTAGGACATACGGGGAATAAACACATTGAAGGAACGACCGAATGGGAAAACCTGTCGGTGCCGGTAAGGCTTTGCGGCAGCGGCGAGCGGGGTATTCTCGTGTCTTATATGGTAAACGGAAAGAGCCGGTTTATGATGTTTGTCAACCACGACATCCATCATTCGCAGACCATCGAAATAGAGATAAGCGGGAAGGTAAGACCGGTTGGGAGCAATGGAAAGTTGCAACGCCCGTGCCGGCAAGGCCGGCAATCCGTAACATTGGCGCCGGGCGACTATCTTTTATACCATTGGAAATAATACCGCAACAGGCATTTTCCTTCGGGTAAGTACATGTTTACCCGATTTGTTTTGAAAGTTTATCAGTAACGGAAACAACTCATTTCCGCCCAAAATCGGCCGGAATTTCGCCCCATTTGTTTGTTTCCCACTTCACGATAGGCGTCTCTACCGTATGTGTGTGCAGCCAGTTTTCGGCTCGGGCTATTATTTTAAAAAGCTCATCGGTGTCGGGTGTGTGCGCCAATTTGGTTTTGCACTGCTTCTTCTTTACCCAAAGTATGGCGTTATAGCTGTCGGAATAGACCGTTCTATCCGTCGTTCCCTGCTGTTCGAGCAAAGCTAAAGCGTGGACGATTGCAAGAAATTCGCCGATATTATTGGTGCCATGCATCGGTCCGAAGTGGAATATACGTGCGCCGGTAGCAAGGTCTATCCCTTGATATTCCATTGCCCCGGGGTTTCCGGAGCATGCTGCATCCACGGCTATGGCATTGGCCTTCACCTCTAAGGGCAGCGGTAAAACCGTGTCGTGTCGGTAAGATGGCGGATTTACAAGTTTGTTCTTCATTCCCGAGACCTTGCTTACATCCTTTCCGGAACCTCAATTCCGAGCAGGTCCATGCCGTTTTTAATAATCTTGGCCACGTTCTTCGCGATTACAAGGCGCACAATTTTCTCCTCTTCGGTATTGGCACTAAGGATGCTGTAGTCGTGGTAGAACTGGTTGAAATCCTTGGTCAGTTCGTAACAGTAGTTGGCTATTCCGGCGGGATTATAGTTGTTTCCTGCCTCTGCCACGGCCGTTTCAAACTCGTTCATCTTCTGTATAAGTTCTATTTCTTTTTCGTTCAGCGGTGCGTTACCGTCGAGTTTTTCGGGCAATGCGATATGGCTGTCGGCATCGGCCTTACGCATAATGCTGCGAATGCGGGCATAAGTGTACTGGATGAACGGCCCTGTATTGCCGTTGAAGTCGATGCTTTCTTCCGGATTAAACAGCATATTCTTGCGTGCATCGACCTTTAGAATGAAGTATTTCAGTGCACCTAAGCCCACGATACGTGCAATCTCGCGCTTTTCTTCTTCGCTCATATCCTTGAATTTTCCCAATTCGTCGGACGTATCTCGTGCCTCTTTCACCATTCCTGCTATCAAATCGTCGGCATCCACCACCGTTCCTTCACGGCTTTTCATCTTGCCATTCGGCAATTCCACCATGCCATAAGAGAAGTGTACAAGCTCTTTGCCCCACTTGAATCCCAAGCGGTCGAGCAATATGGAAAGCACTTGGAAGTGATAGTTCTGCTCGTTACCCACGACATATATCATTTTATCGATCGGAAAATCGCGAAATCGCATCGTTGCAGTGCCTATATCTTGCGTCATATATACACTTGTACCGTCGGAACGCAGCAGCAGTTTCCGGTCTAAACCGTCATCCGTCAGGTCTGCCCATACGCTGTTATCGGCTTCGCGCATAAAGATACCTTTCTTCAAGCCCTCTTCTACTTTCGCTTTTCCCACGAGGTAGGTGTCCGATTCATAATATATTTTATCGAAACATACGCCGAGTTTATCGTATGTTTCATTAAATCCGGCGTAAACCCAAGTATTCATTTTCTGCCATAGAGCACGCACTTCGGGATCGTTCTGCTCCCATTTAACGAGCATTTCGTGTGCCTCTTTCATCAACGGAGCCTCTGTGGCGGCTTTCTTTTCGGCCTCTTCGTCGCTCATGCCTTGTGCTTTGTATTGCGCTTCGAGCTGCTTGCACTGCTCTTTGTAGTGCTTGTCGAAAGCCACATAGTAGTCTCCTATCAGATGATCACCTTTCTTTCCGCTCGATTGAGGCGTCTCTCCGTTGCCCCATTTCAGCCATGCAAGCATGGATTTGCATATGTGTATGCCCCGATCATTTACAATATTGGTCTTTACCACACGGTTTCCGTTGGCTTCCATGATACGTGCCAGCGACCATCCCAACAGGTTATTGCGCACATGCCCCAAATGAAGAGGCTTGTTAGTATTAGGAGATGAGTACTCTATCATTACCAAAGGAGAGCTGTCGGTGGCGATTTTCAGGCCGAAATTATCATCGGTATCGATGCTGTTCAGAAGGTCTATCCACGCCGACCGTGCGATATTCAGGTTCAGAAAGCCTTTCACAACGTTGAAAGAACTTACGGCCGCGCAGCCTTTTACCAGCATATCGCCTATTTCTTGTGCCGTTTCTTCCGGTTTCTTCTTGGATATTTTCAGGAATGGAAATACTACCAACGTAAGATTTCCTTCGAAGTTACTTTTAGTTTTCTGTAGTTGTACCGTCTGTGCGGGCACATCCTGCCCGTATAGTTCCTTCACTGCAGCGATTACAGAACTGCATATTTGCGCTTCTATCTTCATATCGATAATACGTTATTTTCAATAATTGTGGCCACAAAATTACAAAAAATAATCCTTAATTCTTAATTCCTATGATAAAAATACCATCTTTGCGTAATAGGAACATGCCGTGCCTTCATCCGAAATATAGGAGAGTAATTTATGTTAAATAATAGAAAAAAAGAAATGATATGTCGTTTTTATTTGCTTTTGCATATTACCTTTGCACCCGAATTTAAGTGATATAGATGTCGAAGAGTCGGCATCTGAAGTAATCAGGAATTAATTATTAACTCAAAAGAGATGAAATTTTTACTTATTTTAGTGACGTGTTTAGCGACTTTAACGGTAAAGGCGCAGGATGATGTAGAACGGTCTTCTTTCTATGGAGACTATAAAGGGATAGCAAAGACAGAGACTAAAAAGGGAACATCAATATCGACAACCTCTAAAACAGTAACTTTCTCTATAGCAAAGGGAGAAGGTGAAGACGAGATAAAACTCACGCTGAAAGGTTATCAGATAGGCAAATACGAACTCAAGGATTTCGATTTGCCGAATATGTACCTGCAGAAAAGGAACGGCAAGTGGGTAATCTGGCAGGAATCCAACGACTATGTAGATGTGGAATCCAAGGAGAATACAGGTAATACAACGTTCAGTTTGCTTGTATTGATAGGCGATTCCGAGGAGTTAACCAAGGATGGTTCTTTGAACATGGATATTATATTCATTTGGAATGAAGCAAGTTTGAAGGTAAAATTCTCGGGGAAACGCGATGTTAATACGGGCATTTCGAAGACCTATGCGCAAAAACAAACGCAAGAACAGATTGTTTACGACTTGCATGGACGACGTGTGAAGCATCCTCGTAAAGGCCTTTATATCGTCGATGGAAAGAAAGTTATCATTAGATAAACGGTTTCCAAAAACAACTACTCTAATTTAATTCATAAGGACTTTCTGCCGTTTTCATGAGGCAGAGAGTCCTTTTTCTGTAGGGAAAGGTCGTCTCTTCACCGCAAAGAGACCATCTCCTTACGATAAAGAGGCCATCTCCTTACGATAAAAAGACCATCTCCTTACGGTAAAGAGGCCATCTCCTTACGATAAAGAGACCATCTCCTTACGGTAAAGAGGTCATCTCCTTACGATAAAGAGACCGTCTCCTTACGATAAAGAGACTATCTCTTGTTTTTATAGTAGCGCTATGTTCTTGTTTTATTCGTATCTGCATTTTGCGTTATAACACATTTTTTCGTACTTTTGCTTGCACGATTAAGATACGAAAAATTATGAAAAAGAAAATATGGGCGGTCGGTGTTACTGTGTTGCTTGTGTTGGTTTTGTTGACCGTCGGCGGCAGTTTTTACATGCTTTCTTACGGCCTGTCGAACGAAGACCGTCGCGGCAGTCTGAACGAATGGAATAAGGAAGCATTCATCAACAAGCATCCGGAAACCAAAGAATGGCTCGACAGTATTCTTGCACATAATGCCTTGCGCGATACTTTTATCCATACGGAGGCGCAAGACTCTCTGCATGTGTACTACATTCGTGCCGAAAGACCGACACATCTTGTGGCTCTGCTTGTGCACGGCTATAAGGATAATGCGCTTGGAATGCTCCACATCGCCCGCATGTACGGCGGTATGGGCTACAATGTGGTACTGCCCGACCTGCACGGACATGGCGCCAGCTCGGGCAAGGATATACAAATGGGCTGGAAAGACCGTACGGATGTGTTGCATAGTGCGACTTTTGCCGACAGTATATTCCGTGGTAACCGCATTCACACCGCAATGGTACTCCACGGAATATCTATGGGCGCCGCCACTGTAATGTGTGTTTCGGGCGAACATACGCCGTCTTTCATCCGCTGTTTTGTGGAAGATTGCGGCTATACAAGTGTGTGGGACGAGTTCAAAACACAGCTCCGAGAGCAGTTCTCGTTGCCGCCTTTTCCGCTTCTTTATACCACCAGTGCCCTCTGCAAACTACGTTATGGGTGGACGTTCGGCGAGGCTTCGCCCCTCAAACAGCTTGCCAAGAGCCGTAAGCCAATGCTTTTTATTCATGGAGATGCCGATACTTACGTTCCTTTCCGTATGGTTTACGAACTCTACAATGCCAAGCCTGCACCCAAAGAACTGTGGGTTGCCCGCGGTTCGAAACATGCAGACAGCTATCAGGATCATCGCGCGGCGTACACAAGTCATGTTAAAAACTTTCTCGACCGATATATGCCGTAGCGCGAAAGGCTCCCGAAATAACCTCCGCATGTGCTTTCCGATAGCGATAAACAATCTCCTTTTCCGCCTTATTCCTACACAAAAAACATGATGATTATCTGCGTTATCACTACCCGAACAAACATTCCGAGCGGATAGACCGTTGCATAAGCAATGCTTTGCGTCTCTCCTTTCAGCGTATCATTGGCATAAGAAAGCGCCATGGGATTGGCCATAGAACCGCAAAGAATACCGCAGATGGTTCCGAAATCATACTTGCGCGTCTTTAAAGCAACGTATCCAATGATGAGTATCGGCACGATCGTCAGCAGAAAACCCACGCCTACCCACAGCAATCCCTCCGGTCTGACCACCGTTTCAAAGAAGTCTTTCCCCGCATCAAGGCCCAGACAAGCAAGATAGATCGACAAACCCAGCTTACGGAGCATCAATGAAGCGCTGCGAGTGGTATAGGATATGAAGTGCATATGTGGGCCCAAGGCACCCACGATGATGCCCATAATGATGGGACCTCCGGCAATTCCGAGCCTTACCGGTGCCGACATGCCGGGCAAGGAGAACGGTATAGTGCCCAGAGCAAGGCCGAGCATCATGCCTAAAAATATGCTTCCGAGGTTGGGTTCGTTCAATGTTTGCACGGCATTGCCAAGGAATTTCTCTACATGGTCTACTGCCTTGGGCTCACCTACCACCGTTACACGGTCGCCGTATTGCAATCTGAGGCTGTCGGTAGCAAGGAGTTTAATGTCTCCACGTATCACCCGACTCACATTCACACCATATGTATCGCGCAAATGCAGCTGTCCGAGCCGCTTACCGTTAAGCACTGTCTGCGTCAGAACGATCACTCGGCTCTCCACTTTTGCATCTATGTGGTTCCAATCTATCTTCTCTTTGTTCCAATCTTTCTTCACTTTCTCGCCGAAGAGTATCTCTACGGCAGGAATATCCTCACGGTTGGCCACCACCAGAACGTTGTCGTTGGTGTGCAATACCGTATTGGCAAACGGCATGATAACCTCTTCTCCGCGCCATACACGCGACACAATGAACTTCAAATGCGACCGTTGAGACACCTGACTTATCGTCTTTCCCTCGATTGCAGGATTGATGATGACGAACTGCCCCACGTAAGTATGATCGTTATCCGCATGTTTTTTCACCTCCAGATCGGCAGGTTTCACGAACAATTTGCGCAATAAAAGAATGGCAAATATCACTCCGAGCACGCCAAGCGGGTAACTTACCGCCGTTGCAAGTGCCGCCCGTCCCCCCGAAAGGCCCAAATGTGCGAGCGCCTGTTGCGCTGCACCTAAAGCAGGAGTATTGGTTGTCGCCCCGCAAAGTAATCCCATCATGTCCGGAAGGGCTATTCCAGTGAGCGGACATAGTACAACTGCCATCGCCGTACCGAGAATTATCACTGCCAAGCCCCATATATTGAGTGCCAACCCCTCGTGTTTAAGCGAGCCGAAGAAGTTAGGTCCCACATGAAGGCCCAGCGTATATACGAAGAGAACCAGCCCTAAAGTTTCGGTATAATCGAGCACTTCGCCATCTACATTGAGCCCGAAGTGCCCTGCAATGATGCCTATGAAAAAAACAAAAGCGATGCCTAACGAAATCCCTCCAACCCTTACCTTGCCCAATGCAAGGCCTAAAGCACAGATAAGAGATACGATTACAACCGTTTGAATCGACGAATGTATAGCGAACAGACCGTTAAGCCATTCCATATTCCATTGTTTATGATGCTTTATTTCTGCTGCAAAGTTACACCAAACCCCGCGAACGGCAAAATAAAACGCAAATTATTATCTGCCTGCGGATATTCCATGAAAAGGGTACATTTATTTTGAAGTTCACATATTTTTATATACTTTTGTAGCCGTTGTATCATTTTGTCCGTACAAGAACATATGGGAGACAGAAGATATTCTTGCTTATTGCTGTTTTTGAGTTTGGCTCTGCTTCCGACAGGCGGCATGGCTGAAAGTGCCGACTCGCTCGTCTGCCGAGGAAAAACCATACATCGCATAGAGGCAGAGGCACTGCCTTCGATGATTTTACATACCCACGAATTTCTGCGGGGAGGCAATTTTGAGGAGCGAACCATGAACCATGACATGGGTTTGAAACTCACCTATGCCTTTCGTAAACCCCGCAACGAAGCCGAAGCTCATATATATCACGACAATTATCAGGGCATCGGCGTGGCTTACCACAACTTTAATCCGCAATTAGGTAATCCGTTTTCCGCCTTTATATTTCAAGGTGCGCGCATTACAGGCATCACCCGCAGGCTTTCTCTGAACTATGAATGGAATTTAGGGCTCACGTTCGGCTGGCACCCTTACGATGAAGAAAGCAATAAGGAGAACCGTGTAATCGGCTCGAAGGTCACGGCTTACATCAATGCAGATATATTCTTGGCCTACCGTATCTCCAAACAGCTGGATTTGAACGCGGGTGTATCGCTCTCGCATTTCTCGAACGGCAACACCACGTTGCCTAATTCGGGGCTCAATACCTTCGGCGCACGCCTCGGAATAGCCTATTATATCAACCGTACAGACAGCACCCGAAGCCGGCGGGTACCCATTCCGCTGTTCACGAAACATATGAGTTACGACCTTATGTTATATGGTGCGTGGTGCCGCAACGGTTTCCTTACTGAAGAAGGCGAGCCCCTTATACTGTCCGGACGGTACGGAGTGTTCGGTTTCTGCTTTGCTCCAATGTACAATATGAGCCATTGGTTGAACGTCGGAGTATCGTTAGACGGCGAATACAACAGCAGTGCAAACTTCGAAGAGGACGACTCTCCCCGTGAAGCAGGCCGGCACTATGATGCCGAAGACATACTCGTAAGACCCCCGAGATATAAACAGATGGCGCTCGGACTATCCGGACATGCAGAATTCGTGATGCCTTATTTTACGATAAACTTAGGCATCGGCCACAATATTGTCAATGCCCGCGGCGATTTCAGCGGCCTTTATCAGATGGTAGGCCTAAAGATCGGCCTGCCCCGCAATGCCTTCTTGAACATCGGCTATACCCTTCGAAACTTCAAAAACCCCAACCATTTGATGCTCGGCATAGGCTTTCGTTTCAACCACAAGCGCAAGACGTTATAGGCGTTTTCCGCCTCTTCGCGGCACGACAGACATGCCTTTTGCGCGAATTTGTTTGGTTGGTCATGCCTTTTACACTATTTTTGCACGAAAAAGGATACAATGAACAAGAAACAGATATTGCTTATCAACGACATGGCCGGCTACGGCAAGGTGGCCACGGCAGCCATGTTGCCCATTCTCTCGTATATGGGGCTGCCCACATACAACCTGCCTACGGCACTTGTTTCCAACACTCTCGACTACGGAAAGTTCAATATTCTCGACACAACCGAATACATTAAGGGTGTTTTCCCTGTGTGGAAAGAGCTTCATTTCGCCTTCGACGCCATTGCGACGGGTTTCATAACCACGGAACAGCAGGCACGCATTATCGCCGCATACTGCTTGGAGCAGGCACAGAACGGCACTACGATCTTCGTAGATCCCATTATGGGCGACGAAGGCAAGCTGTATAACGGCATTACACCTGCCACCATCGACAACATGCGCAAGATGATATCGGTGGCGCACCTTATCTATCCCAATTATACCGAGGCCTGCTATCTCACTGGCACCGCCTATCAACCGCACGGAGTAACGGCTGATGAAGCCCATGCGCTTATAGATAAGCTGCGCAAGATATGTCCCAAGTCGGCGCTTATCACGTCGATTACTATAGACAATCAGCCCTCCGTCATGGGCTATAACCACGACACACAGGAATACTTCTGCCTGCCTTACACCGAAATACCGGTGCACTTTCCGGGCACGGGCGACATTTTTTCGGCGGTACTCATAGGGTATTTGCTTCAAGAACAGTCGCTCAAGGCAAGCACACGCAAGGCTATGGATGCGGTATACAAGCTGATAGATCTTAACAAAGACAACGAAGACAAGAACCGAGGCATACCTTTGGAGAAGTTTCTTGCCGTGGTTTTGTAAGACATGCAGGCCTTTCTGCCGCAGATAATCATGTAATAAAGATACCTAAATCCGTAATTTGTTTTATCAAAAGCTACGGTTTTATTTTTAATTTTGTACCCGATAAACCCATTATTATGGCAGAGAACATTTTCAACATCGACACTATCGACAGCTACAACCGCACGTTAGGCTTCGAAACACGCCATCCCTTGGTGGCGATTACAGACCTGTCGAAACTCACGGCACAGGACTTTCCCGCCGAAGTAACCTATCATTACAACGTGTATGCGCTGTTTCTGAAGCAGACTTTCTGCGGAGACATCACTTACGGGCGCGAGCCCTACGATTATCAGGAGGGCACTGTAACGTCGTTCGCCCCCGGTCAAGTGGTGCATGTAAAGCATTCCGCCGACTTTAAACCTAATGCCTTGGGCATTCTCTTCCACCCTGATTTGATACGAGGCACATCGCTTGGCCACGATATAAAGAACTACTCGTTCTTCTCTTACTCATCAAGAGAGGCATTACACTTAAGCGACGACGAGAAAAAAATATTCTGCGACTGCCTGCAGAAGATAGAACAAGAGTTGGAACGCCCTATAGACAGCCATACCAAAAAGCTGATCTGTCGCAACATCGAGCTGCTTTTAGATTACTGTATGCGGTTCTATGAGCGGCAATTCATTACGCGCAAAGCCGTTAATAAGGATATTTTAGAGAAGTTCGAAAACCTGCTCGACGAGTATTTCGACGGCAGACGTCCCATACAGGAGGGCCTTCCGTCGGTGAAACACTTTGCTTCTGAGTGCTTTCTTTCGCCGAATTACTTCGGTGATCTTATCAAAAAGGAGACCGGCATCACGCCTCAAGAGTACATACAGAACAAGATTATGAACCTTGCCAAGGAAGAATTGCTCGGCACGGAGAAGTCTGTAAACGAAATAGCCTATGGCTTGGGCTTCCAATATTCGCAGCACTTCAACCGATACTTTAAGCGCAATACAGGCTTACCCCCCACGGAATACAGAAAAAGATAATAGTTATGGACACCGTATGCAGTTGCAACAAGCTCTTTGATGAAAAGACACGTCACCCCTTGGTGAGCGTGATAAACCTTGCATGCCCGTGTAGTAAAGACACTATAAGGGTAGACTGCTATGCTGTTATCTTGCGTCAAGACTTGCCGGACGAGCCGTGGCACGGCAGAATGGGGTGCGACTTCTCCGATTCTGCCGTATTTTTCAGGAAACCGAAAAAGACAATCGACATCGCTTGCGGGCGCAAACACGGGCAACAGGGGCAGCTCCTGATGTTTCATCCCGACCTGTTATGCGGCACCGCACTCGGCACCCGTCTTGCCGATTACCACTTTCTGAGCTATCAAAAGGCCGAGGCTTTGCACCTTTCTACGGCAGAACGAAAGACCTTGGAGCAATGTTTTGCCGACATAGAGCACGAACTTGAATGGGGTATCGATAAGTATAGCGCCCGCTTGATAGTAAACAAAATAGAGATGTTGCTCAACTATTGCTGCCGTTATTACCACAGGCAATTCATCACCCGCCACGATGTATATGCGGAACAGATAGAGTCTATCGGCCGTAGAGTGGACGACGAGCTGCTTGCAGGCAACGTCTGTCGCGACGGATTGCCCCGTATAGAGGAGTATGCAGCATGGGCCGGCATGTCTGAACCCTATTTCAACGACATGCTGAGAAAGCTCACAGGCAAAGATTTCGACAGGTTCGTTCAGTTCAGGCGCATTGCCATCGCCAAACAAATGATTATTGCGCACCGCCAAACCGATGCCTCCGTGGCCGCTGCATTGGGGTTCTGCAGCACGCAGTGCTTCCAAGAAGCGTTTAAAAAGATTACCGGCGTAGGTACCGAGGAGTACAGGTAAGGAGTGTATTCTTATTGCATGTTATGCACGGATATGCCATCTATGCCCGATAGACCGGCACTCTAAAGGCTACGGGAAATACATCTGTCTTCCATAGATGCGCCGTCTGTTTCTGCCATCTGCAAAGCATTACGTTTACGGGTATTCCCATTGCCGGCGAAACAAATAATCCGTGTTCTTGCCCATATCCTCGTTTAAATTCCTTATATTTGTAGAAAATTACCTGTTATGAGAGCTATTTGCTGTATCGGACACATTACTAAAGACAAGATTATTACCCCTAAACACACCGTATATATGGCGGGCGGCACGTCTTTTTACTTCAGTTACGGCTTCAATCAGTTGCCCCATAAAGTGCCGTTCAGACTTATAACGAAGATAGGCAATGAAGATATCAAGGCCGTGGAAGACATGCGGCGGGCCGGAATAGACGTAGAAGTGTATCCGAGCAGGCACACTGTGTTCTTCGAAAACAAGTATGGTGAGGACCAGAACGACCGCACGCAGCGCGTACTTGCCAAGGCCGATCCGTTTACTATCGGCGAACTTGCCGAGGCCGAAGCCGAAGTGTTTCATATAGGTTCGCTGCTCAACGACGATTTATCGCCCGAAGTCATCAGATATTTGTCTGCCAAAGGCCGCATATCTATCGATGCGCAGGGCTTTCTGCGCAAGGTAGAGGGCGAACGGGTATATCCTGTAGACTGGCAAGGAAAGGAAGAAATTCTGGCTTGTACCCATGTGTTGAAGGTGAACGAGCACGAAATGGAGGCGATAACCGGACTTACTAACCCGCGCACAGCAGCCCTGAAGTTGGCCGAATGGGGCGTAAAAGAGTCGCTCATCACGCTGGGTAGCTACGGTTCATTGATCTATGCCGAGGGCAAGTTCTATGAGATACCGGCCTATAAACCTGCCGATGTGGTAGATGCCACGGGCTGCGGCGACACTTATTCGGCAGGTTATCTGTACTGCCGTTCGCAAGGTATGGGCTACGAAGAGGCGGGTAAATTCGCTGCTGCCATGTGTACGTTGAAATTAGAGCACAGCGGTGCGTTCGATAAAGGCATCGAAGACGTGCGCCGTGTGTTGCGGACAAACGTTACGTTATAGTATCAGATAATCTTTATTCTCATGTTTCGGGCATCGAATTCGATGCCGCTGCGTTCTACAAAATGCCCAAGTACGCCCTCTGCAGCCAACTTCTCGGGCGAACCGATGTGCAGTTTACCACCGGCATCCATCAGCCATAATTCGTCTGCCACCTGCAAGGTAATCTCTAAATCGTGGGTAGAGAGGAAGACTGTTTTCTGCATCTGTCGGGCCAATCTCTTTAGTATTTGCATCATCTCTACCTTGCTTGGGAAGTCCAGATAGGCCGTAGGTTCGTCGAGAATGATAACGGGAGTCTGCTGAGCCAGTGCCTTTGCGATCATTACCTTTTGTCTCTCGCCGTCGCTCAGCGTCTGTATCATGCGGTCGGCCATACCGCCTATGCCCGTCGTGCACATGGAGTCGGTTACGATTTTCTTATCTTCATCGCTTAGAGAATCCCAAAATCCCGTGTACGGAGAGCGTCCCAAGCCCACTACTTCGGCTGCTGTCATGTTCGTAACATCGGGCTTTTCCGTCAGTACCACGCTGATGAAGTGCGACAGTTCTTTCCTGTTGAACCCGTCGATGCTGCGCCCTTGCAGCAATATATCGCCCGAAAGTTTGGGTTGAAAGCCCGCCAGAGTGCGCAAAAGCGTAGACTTTCCCACGCCGTTAGCGCCTAAAAGACACGTGAGTTTGCCTGCCGTAACGGCGGCAGAAATGCCGGATGCCACGACCGAAGGTGCATGGCGTCTGTTGCGGTAGCCTATGGTAAGCTCATGAAGCACAATTGTTTCCATGCTTACAAAGATACGAAAAATAGTTCAAGTCGTCTGCCCCTCTTGATTAAAGTATCGTTTTTCTCCTTTCATCATTGCCTAACAGGGCAGGTACTTGTGCAAAATATGGTTTTTGTTTCTACCTTATTATATTATTATATATGGTTGCTTGTTTATTTGCAATTTCTTATTATCTTTGCAAACCTGCATCTTCGATACATTCAGAACAATAAAACACCGATATAAAAATGCTTCAACGAGACTATATCATGCGCCTGATACGCGAGTTCATGGCGGCACTCGAGCGCTTTCTAAATAAGAAAGAAGTGACAGACAGGCGCGAAGAAATCAAGAAACTTTATGAACAGTACGTGGGCCCTTATGCGCTCTATCACAACGCGACCATCGATGAAGTGATGACAGCCCTGCAGGGTGAGGACGAGGAACACCGTTTCTACAAGATGCAGATACTGGCCGAACTCTTCAATGTTGAAGCAGATATCGAGTCGAAACCTTTCTCCGATTTCCTTTTGGAGAAGTCTTACGCGCTGTTCGACTTTATAGATAAAAACGGAAAAGAATATTCCTTAGACCGACGCCGCAAGATGGAAACCATCAAACAGCGGCTCGGTAAGGCGTAAAAACGTTGCCGGATATCTTCGCAAAGGCACGGTCTTTGTGCATGTGCATGTCTGCCTGTGCCGGCAATACCGTATAAATTGCTGCCGAAAAACGAGTATTTGGCGTTAAAAAAGGCATATCCTGCCGGTTTGACAAGATATGCCTTACAGGATTTAACCTATCTCCTTACTTCCATCCATCGTTCTGTTTGAGGTTCGGGTTACGCTCTATTTCAGACTGAGGTATGGCCCATTTGAACTCATAGTCGCCGTTGTAATTCAACGTGTAGCGCTTGGTACCCCAGATTTCCGTCATGCCATTGGCTCCATTGTATTTCGTATGATCGGTTTCGGTCAGCCTGTTAGTGCCGAATTTCTTATCGGCCCACGTTCCCCAACGTAACTCCTTCCAGTACATTTGGTTCTCTCCGGCGAGCTCCCACAGCATTTCTTTGCGGATACGTTCGCGCATATTGTCCTGTCCGGTGACGGTTGTCCACGAATTACTGTTAAGCAATGCAAGCCCCGGAATACGTGCACGAACCTGATTTACGTACTGAATGGCTTCGTTGGTCTTGCCTTGTTCGTTCAGTGCCTCTGCCAAACTCAGCAATGCTCCGGCATAACGAAAGACGGGAATATCTATGTCACTGTCCCATATAGTGCGGCTTTCGCGACCTTCTATCACGAACTTACGCCATAAATAGTAGTAACGATCGTTCGTATCAGTACGCAAGTCGTAGGGGAAAGCGGCATCTGCACCGAAATAAGGCCAGCGGAGCGTGTAAGTAAAGCAGTCGGGTGTGCAGCCTCCTTTGTACTCTGAATAAGGAGTAATGATATTCATCAGCAGTCGTGGATCGCGTCCTTCGTAAACCTTTTTGATGCGTGTTTCGTTACCATTCTCCAAATATTTCGTCATATCAGAGCCGTAAGCAACCATTTGGTTGTAGCCTGCTCTGTTCTCGGCATCGAGCTGTGTGCCGCTCGCATTGGGATTTAAGCCGTCACGCAGATAATATACGGAGCGGGCAGTGGGTGTCATTTGCGAGTATCCCGGTATCACTTCGTTGATATCGAAAGGCTTCCCGTCGGCCCATTCATAACTGTCTATGAACATCGGGTTGGGCAGATAGTTGTTCCAAGCATTATTCACGGTTACGCGATTGCCGTAACATTGCGAGAAATAATTGCCGAGTCCGTCGTCGTCTGTGTACTGGTATTGGAAAATATACTCATCGTTTTTCTCATTTGCAGCCTTGAACATCGCCTTATAATCGCCGAAAAGACTGTAGCCCATAGTAGTGATTGTCTTAAAATCATCTGCTGCCTTTGCCCATTCTTTCTGCCAAAGATATACCTGTCCGCGCAGGTAATAGGCTGCTGCCTTGGTAACTCGTCCGTAATCGGAACTGCTTGTAGCATACTTATCCGGCAGTTTAGGCTCATTAATGGCAGCTGTACAGTCGTCTATAACCTGCTGCCAAACCTCTTCTTCTGTAGAACGAGCCTTGGTAGCCTTACCGTATTCGACCGGTTCTGTGTAAATTGGCACGCCTCTATATAAGCAATTGGCACGATAGTAGGCCCATGCACGCAAGAAACAGCATTCGGCTTTGTTGCGTGCCTTTATATCATTGCTCATATCGGGGCATTTGTCAATGTTCAGAATGACATTGCTTGTACGATATATCTCTTCATAGAAAGCCCGCCACCAGTATGAAAATTGACCGGAAGCAGCAGTTGCCGAGCCCAGAAGCAATGGTGCATTTCCGCTTACCCAGTTCACATCTAAGTCCATAATCTCGGTAAATTGATCCCATGCTCTGGCCTCTCCGCCGATGAATTCATAATAGAAACGCTCGTAAGCCCCATTGACCACCGCGTTTGCTTTGTTTGCCGAAGAAAACTCTGTACCCGTACTTACACGGTTAGACGGTGTGGTATCCAAGAAATGGGGATCGCAACTGCCGAGCAATATGCTACTTGCAAGGATGATGCCTGCCGATAGTATGTTTATTATATTCTTTTTCATACGAATAAATCTCCATTGTTTAATTAAAATGTTATGTTTAAACCGAATGAGAATTGGCGCATTGTAGTGTAGCCTTGTCCTGTACGCATCTCCGGATCAAGTCCGGGGAACGAGGTTATTGTCAATAGGTTTTCACCGGAAAAGTACACACGCAAATTCTGTGCATAGATAGCTTTGCATATAAACTTGGGGAAAGTATAACCCAATGTAAGGTTACGCAGTTTCAGGAAGTTGCAGTTATAGAGGCGCAAGGTGCTGTGTAAACCATCGCTTTGCCCCGGGTTTGTCATGACAAGACGCGGATTGGCAGAAGCGATATTTGTACGGGGATCGTTCGGATTACTGGGATCATAGAAATAATGATCATAAGCTATATCCTTGGGAATTGCAAGACCATAGACCACATCCGATGCATTCTGACCGATTTCCCTCCAATAAGTTTTAAAGCCGGTTGCTCCTCCCCAGTTCATTGAAAGGTCGATGCCTTTCCATTCAGCATGCGCCTGAATGCCGAAATTAAACTTCGGTTCTCTCGATACATTACAGAAACTTCGGTCATTGCTACCGCCATAAACGCCATCACCATCTATGTCTGCAAAGATATAGTCGCCATACCAAATACCGTTCTTTGCTGCAGTACGTCTCGGAAGGAACTCATGTCCTGCCGATATCATTGCCTGCAACCACTTCATGTCGTCCTCTGTTCTGATCATACCGTCGCTTGGTCCTCCATTCACATTTACGGAACCGTCGGCATTGAAATACGAGCCGTCGCCCGAATAGGTCTGATAAAGGTAGAATTCATTCATCATGTGCCCTTCCAATATGCGTTCATCTTCACCCGAAGAAACCTCTCCAAGGTTCGAATAATATACATTGGAACCGGGGTTGTTAGGATCTGCACCCCGGCCATGTATCCAAGAGCCTTTATATTTTTCTACCCTGTTCTTGTTCCATGTACCGTTGACAGCTATGCCATAAGTTACATCTCCGATATGGTCTTCCCATCTCAATGTAAATTCTAATCCCCTGTTACTCACCTCTGCAAGGTTCTGTAACGGAGATCTTTTATCACCATAGGTCAAACCGATCGACGGACTATAAAGAATACCCGATGTATATTTGCTGTAATAATCGATGGTTCCGCTCAAACGATTGTTCAATAAAGCAAAATCAAGTCCTAAGTCAAAGGTCTTTGTTTTCTCCCATGTAATGTCGATATTCGGTAATTGTCTCAAGTAAAAACTTGGGGCCTTCTGCCCGCCCATTACCGTGTAACCGGTCTCATACCATGATTGGAAAGCATAATCATCTACCGAAGAATTACCCAACTTGCCATAAGAAACGCGTAGTTTTAGATTGTCAAACTCTTTCAGGAAAGATTCCTTCGCAAAGTTCTCTTCAGATATACGCCAGCCGGCAGATACAGACGGGAAAAATCCCCAGCGCTTCTCGGGGGCGAATTTGGACGATCCATCCTCACGAAAATCTGCCTCAAACAGATATTTGGAGCCATAAGCATAGTTCAAACGTCCGAACCATGAACGATATTTATTCTGGTTATCGTTGCCCGTGATAGTATTCATATTTGTTATAGTGCTCATGTCTGTAATCGACGGATCGAGTATCCCGTACTTACTCATATCTAAGAAACCGTTATAATATCTGCCTTCTTCGAAACCTAATAGCACATTTACATCGTGTATTTTACCGAAAGTATGACCATAATTCAGCGTATTTGTCCACTTCCAATTGTAATTCTGATTCGTGTACATCCAAACATAAATCTGATCGAGTGATGTAGCCGGGGCCACTACCTGCTTACGACTGAAGCTATAAAGCTCATTTGGAGTGCCGGCATATTTATGACGTTGATGGAAATAATCATAGCCGAAGACGGTTTTAAACGTAAAGTCATTCAGGAATCTTATTTGTGCATGCGTGGTTGCATAAATACGATTGTGCTTGTAATAGGAGTCTCCATTGCCGTTCAAGTTAAGCAGCGGGTTGCCTGCAGCGCCGTCTTCTTCAGAATTTTCTATACCTCCGTAGTGCCCATCATAGTAAGGATAGATGCCCGGAACGGTCTTCAAGAAAGACCATGCCGTAAGATTTGACACGTCGTTACGGTCTTGATCATCGTGATAACCCCATGCATGAGCGCCGACTTGTAACCAGTCGGTAACGTCAGATGTAATGTTTAAGTTCATGAAATACTTCTTTACGCCCGAACGAACTATCATTCCGGGGTTATCAAGATAGGTAAGTCCGATGTTATATTTGGTACGCTTTTCGTTACCGAGCAGGGAAATAGAGTGCTCTTGCATTACCTTTGTTTGATATATTTCATCGAACCAATCGGTGTTCGGATAAGCCACATAATTGGGATACCCGCTTTCTGAGATGCCATTAGGATCGGCCTCTGCATCACGCCATTTCTTAATAGTGGCGTCAGAATAGGTATGTCCGGCGCCTACATTGTCGTCTGCTTCATTTACAAAGCCCATATAATCTGCATAGTTCGAAACAAATCTTACGATTTTAGATGGTGTATTAATCGACAATTTACCCGAATAAGTGATACGAACCGTACCTTCCTGTCCCATTTTCGTAGTAACAAGTATCACGCCATTGGCACCACGATTACCGTAAATGGCGCATGAAGCCGCATCTTTCAATATGGAAATACTCTCAATGTCATTAGGATTTACATCGGCAAGATTCATTTCCATGCCGTCTACCAACACCAATGGATCGCTGTTGTTGAATGTTCCGGTGCCTCGAATTCTTATGCCAAAGCCTTCTGAATTGGGGCGACCGGAGTTTTGAAGCACCTGAACACCGGCAGCCATTCCTGCAAGTGCCTGTGCTGCAGTGGTAACAGGACGCGACGAGGCCTCTTTCTGAAAGTTCACAGATGCTACCGATCCCGTCAGATTTACTTTCTTCTGTGTGCCGTAACCTACGACTACGACTTCGTCAAGTTGTTGGTTATCTTCTTTCATGACGATATTCATGTCGTCCGAGGCAGTAAGTGTTTGCGTTAAAAAGCCTACATAAGAAATCACTATCTGTGCATTGTATTTCGTTAATGAGAGCGAGAAATGTCCATTAACATCTGTCGAACTTCCATTTGAAGTGCCTTTCTCTTGTATATTTACGCCAACAAGAGGCTCACCATCGTCATCGACTACCCGTCCGCTAATAGTCCTTCTCTGCTGCTGTTGCGCCGAAACGGATACAGCAGTTGTAGTCTCTTTGGCAAGAAGGTCTCTTGTGTTCGTTTCCGAGGCTGTCGACGAAGAGGCGTAAAGCACTGCCGATAAGCCTGCAAGACCTATGGTCATCAGACTTCGTTTGGGTAAAAAATAGGTAATCAGTCTATTACCTGTTAAATGTTTTTTCATGTTGTAAATGTTTTAAATGATAATTACTTAAAGGTAAAATCATGGAACCAAAGGTCCCACTATTGTGTCAGGCTGTGCATAGATTATGCAACCACCCTCACGGGAATAGATGTTTATTCAATCATGGGCTCAAATATTTTAGTTTAGTTTTATTGTCGCGGTACTGATATACAGCTAACATTTCTTTTATACAAAAATAATATATCGGTTATAAACCATTCCTCTCTCTTATGTAATTTAACGATATGCCGATGGAGATAAAACCTCTCTTGATCATTACTTCGCAGCCCTATCAGCGCAACACAGGTAGCATGAGCTTGGAAGCATGGGTGCCTTCGTGGTAAATCTTTACCGAAGATTTAACGAAATCGCCCTTTGTACAATGATAAATGTTTATGAATTGCTGCGGATTACGGTCGGCCAACGGGAACCATGAGCTTTGTATCTGTACCATGATGCGATGACCTTTCAGAAACGTATGGGCTATATCGGCCAACGGAAATGCCACTCTGTCTATCTCGTTGGGTATAAATGCTTCGGGTTTACTGAAGCTGTTACGGTAACGTCCGCGCATGATATCGCCCCGAACCAGCATCTGATAGCCTGCCTGTTTACTGTCTATATCGTCGGGAAACACATCGATGAGCTTCACTACAAAATCGGCATCGGTAGTCGAGATACTCGTACTAAGGTTTACACCTACGGCACCGCACAGCGTTAAAGAGTGTTCCAAGGGCTGTGTAACAAAGGCGATAACATCGTTTCTTCGTAAGGCAAAACGCTGGTCTTCGGTCATGTATGAGGCATTACGGTGTCTGCCTATGGCGTTGGTATAGGGAACCGGATGTGCAGGATCGGATACATACTGCGTATAGGAAGATGTTTCAGCGGGTTCATCGAACCCGAGAACGCCCCTTGCATGGAGATATATTGGTGTTATTTCTACCTTTTCGGCCGGTAATTTTGCAAAAGTGCGCCAACAGTTCTCGCCTGTAAAGAACATAGTCACGGGCGGTAAGTCCATTACACCTTCATGATTAAGGTAATAGTCAAAGAAACGTTGCTGCAAAGTGCGGAACCTGTCGTTTAAATCTTCGCTGCCGAACGATATTTCACCCAACCGATTACCATTCCCGCCGAGCCATCCGCCATGCTCCCACGGGCCCATGAGCAGATACAGGGGAGCCGCTTGTCTGCGCCGAGCCAACGCTTTATAAGAGTTCCACGTTCCGTATGCATCTTCTGCATCGAACAAACCGCCTACTACCATTACCGGAATATCGATTTTTTCATATTGTTTTAATGGATTTCTCAGCTGCCACCATTTGTCATAGTCGGGGTGCTCGAGCATGGCGTTCCAAAAAGGTAACGAGTCTGTTTGCAACTTCAAAAGATCGCTGATGGTACCCATACGGAGGAAAAACGAATACTCATCGGTAAAATAATAGGGCTTTGAAGGGGGCACAACGGGTGAAGGATTGCTGCGATACCGCCCGAATTCCCACAGAAAACGGAACGAATCGGTAAGCATCAGTGCCCCGTTATGGTGCACGTCATCGCCCATAAACCAATCTCCGATGGGTGCCTGCGGGCATACAGCCTTAATGGAAGGATGCTTACATAGTGCCGCCGTAAGAGCGTAATAGCCCAGATACGAGCTACCTGTAACACCTATACAGCCGTTGTTGTGCGTATGTTTCACCAGCCAGTCGGCCGTATCGTAGGCATCGGTCACATCGTTAGTTTTTTCGCCCCGTGCCAATACCACCGGTCTCATGTTCTCATATTCGCCTTCGCTCATATACCTGCCGCGCACATCCTGCCAGACAATAATATAATTCTTGGCGGTGTAATGCCGCAATTCGCTCTTGAGAGTACCGGTAAACTGCTTTCCGTAGGGCCCGCTACCGTAGGGTGTGCGGAACATAAGTATAGGATGACGCTGCTGTTTGGTACGTGGTTCGTAGATAGCCGTGTACAATTTCGTCCCATCGCGCATAGGTATCATCACTTCGCGCTTGGCGTATTCGTTTTCAATCTGTTGCTTCTCGGCCGGTTGCGAGTACCCTTGAAAAGTCGAAAACGAAAGAAATAAATACAGGACAATCTGCTTGTAATTCATGTTTTTGTGTTTTTTGATTGTTGCAAAGATAGTGCAAACCGAATACAAAGAAACTTGTTTCAATTTGTTGAGGCGCCGCCTATCTTATGCAAAGATAGTGCAAACCGAATACAAAGAAACTTGTTTCAATTTGTTGAGGTGCCGCCTATTTTATGCAAAGATAGTGCAAAAAAGCGAAATATTTGATATTTGTTGCCATTATTGCATAAAAAAGTTGGGCTCAAAAGGCCCAACTTACATAGAGAGCTATAAAAAAAATACGCATCACGCGCAGTAGATAGAATTACAACACCCTACCTTATAATGATTTTTTTACCATTTACAATATAAATACCTTTATGTGGTTTTACAACTCGCCGACCGCTCAAATCGTAATACTTCATGTCTTTAGTCTGTTCGGAAGCCACTGGCAGATCTATTCCCGTAACAACTTTATTGCCATTAAAGATAGAATAAATATAGGTGGTTGTATATCTTATCTTCATATCCAGCCACATCTTTCCGTCTTTTACATAACTCTTAGTATCGTCTAAAGATATGAAAAGATACAAACTTAGGCCGTTTTTGGTCTCTACTTCTACTTCTTTCTCGGTTACTTTTGCAAAAGTACAGCCATCATTCGATAGAGTTACGCCCACATTATCAAGCGTTATGTCTTTAAATTGTAAAATTCCGTACACGAAATTCTGTATTGTAAGGTTTACAGTGTTCTCTTTCGTGCCTTTGGCAACCTCTATCTTCACTTTCTTGGGGGTACCTGTAGTGGTGGCAGGCTTACCGATTTCGGTATAAAGATTGCCGTCGTAAGTGCCGTAAACGGCCGAAACATCGGTTTGTGCCGAAGTTGTAAGTGCAAAAAACAATACGGAAATTATTATTAATAATCTGTTCATCCTTACTTACATTCTTATATTAATATTGATAAATCATCCATATCGATATGTTTGATTTGCTTGCAAAGATACGAAAAAATGGAAATATCTCAAAATAAATAAGACATTTAGGATAATTTTAAGCGTTTTTTAGATAAAATAGGGGAATTGAGGAAAGGAAGAGAGGGAAACATGGAGGAAAGATAAAGGGTACAGAGGAAAGAGGAAAGGGGAGCAAGAAGAGAAGATAGAAAGACATTGGAAGATGATTATGTGGGGATTTGACAGTTATAAGTCCTTGTAAGAAATGAGGTCGAGCGGAGAGAAAAGCGGATTTATGCGGAACACCTATTTGCAAAAAATCTCATATCTATGCCCCACAAATAGACTATCGCCGATTTTATATAACATATTTACCTGACATAAATCATAGGAGTTTTACTCTTAAACGGTGCATCTGTCTGTTATAGACTGCATCGTTAACATTGTTCTTTTGCCTTTTTACCCCTTTACTTTTTTACCTTTTCCCCTTTCAAAACTCCGCCTCGGCGCTTAATTTTATGCATCTGCCGCTTACAGGGTGTATAAACTCCATACTTTCGGCATGCAGGTAGAGCCGCTGCGAACGCGTGCCGTAGAGATTATCGCCTTTGATCGGGCAGTTCAGACCATAAGGATGAGCGCAGTGAATGCGCAACTGATGCGTTCGCCCCGTATGGGGAAAGAGCGCGATGCGCGTTTCTTCGCCCGCAGTTCGCAATATCTTGTACTCCGTAACAGCCTCTTTACCATGTTCAAAGTCGACGAGCTGTCGAGGTCGGTCAGCTAAGTCGGGGCGCAAGGGCAGTGAGATAATGCCGGCAGAAGGCCATCTGCAACTGTCGGGCACGCCATCGAGCACGGCTATATATTGCTTCCGTATGGTGTGTTCGGCGAATTGTCGCTGCAATATGCGGTGGGCATTCTTGGTTTTGGCTATGATGAGGAGCCCGCTCGTGGCCATGTCGAGGCGATGAACGATAAGCGGACTGTTGCTGTCGGGATAGCGCATGCGCATCAGGTCGTACACCGAAAGCGCACAGGCTTTGCCCGGAACGCTCAACATTCCTGCGGGTTTGTTGATTACAACTATCGCTTCATCTTCGTAGACAATAGGTATATCTGGCACAGATGTGGCGTTTGTCGGCGATAGGGCTATGGTGTAAGGAGCACAAGTTGTAGGTCTGTTGGGGGTAGTCGCAAAGTGTGTGGCAGACGGGGCTACGGGCAGTCCGCGAAGCATCCACGAGAGAATAGGCTTACACTTGCCGTTACAGGCCGGATAATAGTGCAGATGATGGCGGATTTCGTCTTTCGGAGAGGCTCCATACCAAAACATTGCCATGCACAGAGGGTGCAGCCGGTGGCGGTAGGCATACTGCAAGAGCTTGGGTTCGCAGCACTCTCCGCTGCCTGCGGGCGGCATCTTTCCCGCTTCTTCGGCAAATATATCGATCAAATTGCGCCGTTCTCCTTCGGCATTGAGCATGGTGAAATGCTCGAAGAGCCACCGCTGAAGAGCATCAGACTTCTGTTTACGTGCTTTCTTCAGCAGTTCTATCTCCGCTTCTTTATCCTTCAACAGTGTTTCTTTCTCGGCTATAGCAGCGCGGAACCGCTGCTTCATGCGCTTCAGTTCGGCTTTCATGAACTGGCTTTCGCGTATCATGTTAGTTTCGTCTGTGGCATTTGTCGGAGTTTGAAGGCGCAGGCGGTCGCGTTTTTCCTTGGCTTTTCTGATGGTGTTTTTATATTCTTCGATCGTTCTTTCGGCTTCTCGGTGCAACAAATGCAGCTCTTGTTGCTGTTGCAGATAATGGTTGTCGGTCTCGAGAGTCTCCACCTTTTTATTTATATCGGATATTTCCTGCTCATGGAGCTTGAAATAACCGCCGGTTTGCAGATAGTCGAACGCCGCTGGAACAAACCCCTGCCAGTTGCTCTTGCCGCATATTTGTCCGGAATAAGCCGCTATGTAGCCGATAGGCATTGCTCCCGATGCGCTTGGCTGGGGCTTCTGCGCTACCAATACACCGAACATTTTGCCCTGTCTTGCCTCGTTCAGGAAAGCCGTATTGCTCGTATTCTCCGGCTTTTCAATGCGGCCGATCAAATCGTTTACGGCCATCAGGCACAACGGATGGGGCTCATAGCAGAACGGATCGGTAAATGTATCGGGTGGAAGAATGTCGGTATAAAGCCGGTGAAAGGTCATTTCATTTTCTTTCTGTCGAGTATCGTGATGGTTTTTCCCTCTATCCTGATGGCCTCGTTCTTGGCCAGTTCCGCCAATACACGCAGCAGCGAATACTTCTGTATGCCGAAGCTATCGGCGATTTCCTGCCGCGATTTGTCTAATTTAATTACGTCGGAACCTTGCCGACCGGCCTGTTCAAGGAGCATGTAAGTCACTTTCTCGCGCACAGTGAATAGGGATAACACCTTCATCTTGTGGGTTAAGAAGACGTCTATGTTAGAAAGAACGCGGATAAAATTCATTCTGATCTTATCATCTTGGTCGAGTAAGCGCAGTAGAGTGGCCGGTAACATTCGCAAAACGGCCGTTTCGCCCTCTGTTTCTACGCTTACAGCCATGCTGTTGTGCTTGGCAAAGATGAACGCAGGTGCCACTATGTTGCCTTCTCTCAACCGACTAACTTCCACCTGCTTGCCGCTCAGGCTCACCATTCGGCATACCAGTTCGCCGTTGATTACGATATCGGCATACTTACATGGCATGCCTGCGAGCGCATAAACGTCGTGTTTGTTGTAATTAACGATACGATAATCGATGCCGGATAGCGTCATTTCTATTTCGAAAGGCTCCATTCCCGCAAATAGGGGGCACAGGCGAAGAGCTTTGGTAATTCTATCATTCATGGCGACAAAGATACTTATTTTGGCCGAAACGTGCAAACGGCGGTAACATTTGTTATCATAATCGCGCTTGGCACGGCATTTGTTCGTAAACAGGCTGATAAGACATCATGCTCTTAACTAACAAATAACGATATGGATAAGGTGATTGAAAAGAAAAAGGTACTGCGCCCGAACGAATTGATAGATTATGCTGCGGGCGGTATTGTAAGCAAGGAGTTTGAACACAGCAATGCCGGAAGTATAACGCTCTTTGCCTTTGATGAAGGTCAACGGTTGAGTGAGCATAGCGCACCCTACGATGCAACGCTGTTGATTATAGACGGTGAGGCCGAAGTAATGATCGATGGTGAACTTTATCACCCCAAGGCAGGCGAAATGATTATCCTTCCTGCCAATCATCCCCATGCCGTGAATGCGGTTCACCGCTTCAAAATGTTGATTACGATGATACGAGGTTAACGGTGCGAACGGCATGCTTGAGATGGAAATACAGGCGGTATTCTCATGCGGAGTACCGCCTGTGTTTGCAACAGAATGCAAGAATGTGCCCGATAGGATGCCTGTGTAGGGAGGATAGGCATAAGGTATAAGGCAGACAAGCAGTGCTTCTATCGCCGACAGGCCATGAAGATAAAAAAGTTATCAAGGCAGGATGAACATTTTAATAAATTTATTTTGCCATCTCCTTTTCTTCGCTTAACTTTGCTTCCATAAATCTTAATGACCGTTGATGAAGGCGTTTGATAAAGCTACACTGTTTAAAGAGCTGCGCGATTATATCTTTATAGGCATCGCGATGATGTTCTATTGCATCGGTTGGAATGTGTTCTTGCTGCCCAACAGTATTGCCACGGGTGGTGTACCCGGCATTTCTTCCGTCATATTTTGGTGGACCGGTACCCATGTAGAGGTATCCTATTTCGTCATTAATGCCATTCTAATGGTGTTTGCCCTGCGTATCTTGGGCCTTAAATTTTGTGTCAAAACCATTTTTGCCATACTGGTACTTACGCTTCTTACCACGTTTGCCACGCAAACAATGAAGGGGGTAGTGCTGTTGAAGAACCAACCGTTTATGGCAAGTGTTATAGGTGCTGCCTTTTGCGGTACGGGGGTAGGGCTCGGTTTATCGGCTAATGGCAGCACGGGCGGTACGGATATCATCGCTGCCATCGTAAACAAGTATCGCGACATATCGCTGGGACGGGTGATATTGATTTGCGATATCTTTATTATCTCTTCGAGTTATTTCGTTTTGCACGACTGGGAAAAGGTGATCTATGGCTATGTAGTGCTTTTCGTAACGGCTTTTTGCGTAGATCAAGTGGTCAATTCCATGCGACGTTCGGTACAGTTTTTCATCATATCCGATAAGTATGAGGAAATCGGGCACCGTATCAATGAGAACCCGCACCGCGGTTGTACGGTCATAAATGCCAGCGGTTTCTATTCCGGACGTGAGGTGAAAATGCTTTTTGTGTTGGCTAAAAAGAGCGAATCCGATAAGATTTTCAGCCTTATCGATGAAATAGATCCCGCCGCTTTCGTATCTCAAAGCGCGGTTATCGGCGTGTATGGCGAGGGTTTCGATAAGTTCAAAGTGCGCCATAAATCGCATTCGAAAACAGTATAGTTCCTGTCTACATAAAATAGAAAGCGGGAAAACCTGTTAAAGGTCTTCCCGCTTTTGTTGCTTATGGAGTAATGTATTACTTCAGTTTGGTATAACCGTACTTGGAAGTGCTGCCGAGTTCTTCCTCTATGCGGATGAGTTGGTTGTACTTAGCCATACGGTCTGTGCGGCTCATAGAACCTGTCTTGATCTGGCCCGAGTTGGTTGCAACGGCGATATCGGCAATGGTTGTGTCTTCTGTTTCGCCGGAACGGTGAGACGTAACCGTGGTGTAACCGTGACGATGAGCCATTTCGATAGCCTCGAGCGTCTCTGTCAACGAACCGATTTGGTTCACCTTGATCAGGATAGAGTTAGCTGCACCCATCTTGATACCTTTCTCCAAGAACTTTGTGTTGGTAACGAACAGGTCGTCGCCTACCAACTGACAGCGGTCGCCGATGGCCTTTGTCAGTTCTACCCAGTTCTCCCAGTCGTTTTCATCGAGTCCGTCTTCGATGGAATCGATGGGGTATCTTGTAATCAGGTCTTCAAGATATTTGATCTGCTCTGCCGCTGTGAGCTTCTTTCCGTTAGGATCTTTCGGCATTCCGTTCTTCAGTTGGCGGTAGTCGTAATACCATTTACCGTTCTCCTGTACTGCGAATTCCGATGCTGCACAGTCCATCGCGATCTTGACATCCTTACCGGGTTCGTAGCCAGCATCCTTGATTGATTGGATTATACTATCGAGTGCGTCTTCTATTCCATCGAACTTAGGAGCGAAACCTCCCTCGTCTCCCACTGCTGTAGATAGCCCGCGTTTCTTCAAGAGCTTAGCAAGAGCATGGAAAACCTCGGCACCCATGCGGATTGCCTCTTTCTCTGAAGGAGCGCCGACGGGCCGTATCATGAACTCTTGGAATGCAATTGGCGCATCTGAATGGGCACCTCCGTTGATGATATTCATCATTGGAACGGGCAAAGTATATGTGTTTGCACCGCCTATATAGCGATACAACGGCAGACCAAGGGCCTGTGCAGCAGTGTGAGCTACGGCAAGCGATACGCCGAGGATGGCATTTGCGCCGAGCTTGCTCTTAGTAGGAGTGCCGTCGAGTGCCAGCATTTTGTAGTCTATAGCACGCTGATTCAGCACACAGTCGCCCTTCAAAGCAGGAGCGATAACGTTGTTTACGTTCTCTACAGCCTTAAGAACGCCCTTCCCGCCGAAGCGTTTTTTATCGCCGTCACGAAGCTCTAACGCTTCATTCTCGCCCGTTGAGGCGCCTGATGGTACGCTTGCACGACCGACAACGCCATTATCCAATGTTACTTCAACCTCTACTGTAGGGTTTCCACGAGAGTCTAAAATCTCTCTAGCGTGAACTTTTTCAATTACCATAATTATTGTTTTTATTTAATTAAATAAAATATTGTCGTTGCTGTTTCTATAAACTTGCTGCGGCAGGCCATTGCTGTTTCATTTGCAAAGATAATGCCAAATTTCCGAAAAACGAAATCTTGTTTCTAATATTAATAGGCTATTTTGTAATAATTAACCCCTTTGCGCGGTCGTAAATTCTGCACTTAAATCGAATGCAAAGTAGAGATGGCATACGGCATGGTTACGGGTAGCGGCGATAGACAAGCTGTGTATTCGTAATACACGGTATGCCTAACGGGAACAGGCATTACATGTAATTCATACAGAGCGGACAGCTAAGGTTGTCTGCAAATGCGTTTTTAAGAAGTTGCCGACTTTTATACGGCAATTGCAACTACCGGTTTAAATATTTGGAAGCAGGATTGAAATTATGTATCTTTGCAATCCGAAAGGAGATTATTCAGGATATTACGGTTTCAGGGGAACCTGATCGATAAGCTGAAATAGAATAAAAGCAGACCTTGGAATGGTCTGTTTTGTGTGAACATAAACAGTATTAATTTCTTAAAAACCACAACCGGTTATGCGGTACATTATTTTTACATTCATTGTATTCTTTGCCTTGCGCTTGATTTCGTTGTCTTATTCTATCCGAAACGAGAAACATATTCGAAAGAAAGGTGCCGTGCAATATGGCAAATTCAATTCTCTTTTGCTTACGCTTGCCCACATTGCTTTTTATTTCTCTGCTTTGTATGAGGCTTATATCTCCGAAACAGACTTCAATGCGCTATCTATGTGGGGCGTAGGTGTGATGACCTTCGCGTATGCAATGCTATTCTACGTAATTTACAAGCTGCATGATGTATGGACGGTAAAGCTGTATATCGTTCCTAACCATCGAATTGAAAGGAGTTTCTTATTCAGAAAAGTCCGTCATCCTAACTATTATCTTAATATTATTCCCGAGCTTATCGGCGTTAGTTTACTCTGTAACGCATGGTACACCGTGGCAGTAGGGTTGCCGTTATATGGCTGTTTGCTGGCAATACGCATCCGTCAGGAAGAGAATGCCATGAAAGCATTGTGGAAACAAGAATAATAATACCGGCATCGGTGCCTGCCGTATTCTTTTCAGACGGGCGCCGATGCCGGTATACGAGT
Organism: Hoylesella oralis ATCC 33269; assembly: GCF_000185145.2. Taxonomy (GTDB): domain Bacteria; phylum Bacteroidota; class Bacteroidia; order Bacteroidales; family Bacteroidaceae; genus Prevotella; species Prevotella phocaeensis. The sequence continues at coordinate 281,315 of NZ_GL833119.1, read as the reverse complement.
TATGCCTGTGCTCCAATATTGGAGCACCTTATATATTAATAAGGTGGTTACGGCAGCTTATTATAGTAGGTATCGTCCACTTCTTCGAGCCATTCAGTGGAAGCACCTTCTACGGGTATCGAGAATGCAATGTGCTGGAACCAGCTGTCTTTGGCCGCCCCGTGCCAGTGTTTTACCTCTGCAGGTATCTCGATAACCGTGCCCGGTTTCATTTCTACGGGTTCCTTGCCCCACTCCTGATACCATCCGCGGCCGCCCACAGCAATAAGTATCTGTCCTGTTTTGTGGTGAATGTGCCAGTTGTTGCGGCATTTGGGTTCGAAAGTTACGTTGGCCATCGGTATTTCACCCTCGCCAATGCGTTGCAAATAGCTATTTCCGATGAAGTATTTGGCGTATGCCGTGTTGGGAGTTCCCACGGGATAGAGCGGATTTTCTATCGGTGCGCCCTCGCTGAACGGTTCGTTCATCACCGCTGCAATGGCCTTGCGTGCGCGGTAGGCTTCCATATCGCCCACATAGGTAGCCAGTATATCGGGGATAGACCGTAACTCTTCGAGGCTTACACCCATGTTGTAAGCCCCGCGGACATGTGCTCTAAGTTGGCTCTCGCAACCTTTCAGCGAAGCTATGGCACTCAATGTTACAACTTCTCTGTCGGCATGACTGAGTACAGGACTTGCAAATATGTCGCCGAAAAGGTGGGCCTTGAGGTAATAGTCTTCGCGTTTGCTGAAGTCATAGCTAAATGGCTTGCCCGTAAGTTGTGTCTGTATCTTCGTTCCTTCCTGCAGAGAATTGAAGTCTTTGGGCAGTATATCGCCGTCGTTTCCCAATTCAGTGGATATACCCTTTGCCTTTCGGTCGGTTACAACCTTCTGCAACTGCCCCAAGGCATTAAGAGAACGCGGGAAACCCGTGTAAGCATACAGCTGTGAAAGTGCCTCTTTGATCTCTGCAACGGTAAGTCCGCGGTTCAAACCTTCATCAATTGTCGTGTACAGACGTTCCAAATCTCCCTTTGCTTCCAAGCCTGCAATGGCCGAAAGACTTTGATGTCGTGCTGTCAGTTCCATGTTCTTTTGTGCTTTAATGGGGCTGCAAATGCATAAGAGTGCCGTTATTACAGTCCCAAATGTTCTTTTTATGTCCATAATTTGTACTTTTTATGTTTGCAAAGATAGGGTAAAAAGAAATAGAGATAGCTAAAAAAATTACCGAATAAAGTACCACAATTACGGAAAAACATGGCTTTGCAGTACTTTATTCGGTAGATATGAAAGGTGTTATTGGCGGTCTTTCACGGGCAATATGGCATTGCCTATGCAGGCGTTGGGCATCTGTATGTGGAGCATAGCGCACACTGTGGGGGCGATATCTACCATCTTAACGGGTACAGACGTTTCTCCATGCTTGATATTCCAGCCCATAAACACGAGCGGGATATGCGTATCATAAGGATTCCATGCACCGTGCGTAGTTCCTTTATAGTCGGGTTTATATGGCCAGTCAAAATATCCGTTTCTTAAAATCACGGCTAAATCGCCGCTTCGGTTGTGGCAATATCCATTGATGGCGCGCTCTTTAATAGGCTCAGGCAAGGGCTCTATGGCTGATTTTTCGAGATCGAAGGCATATAGGAATTGGGTGTCGGCTTTCAAGAAGTTGGCTGCAGCGGTCCTTACTTCACCGAGTTCCAGCCCTGCATGCCCGATTGCGTCGTGATCGAGATAAAGAAAATTCATGTAAGCACGTGTAACCAATTTATCTACACCGAACTTATTTTTCAGATAGGTGTTCAGCTCGTTTGTCGTTTTTGTTACATCCCATCCGTCTACAGGCATTCTGTGGGCGGCCATCTGGTTAGGGTTATGCACGGCGCCATGGTCGGCTGTGAGAAACAGCAGATAGTTGTTTCGCCCGATTTTGGTATCGAGAACATTGAGAAATTGCGCTATATCCCTGTCAAGTTGCATATATACCTCGTAATTCTCCTTACCCCTTGTGCTGTAAGTGTGCCCGATAGCATCGGTAGACGATATGCTTACGCAAAGCATATCAGTAACATCACCTTGTCCGAGCTTCTCGTTATCAAGGATAGCTTGCGCCATTTTGAAGGTCATCGTTACTCCTTCGTTGCTTGTTTTTATATCATATCCGGGCTTGGTGTGGTTCCTACGGTTGAAATCCTGTACCCATTTCGGCAGTTCATCCATGTAATAAGTGCTCGAAACGAAGTTTCCGGCCTCTTGGTCCCACCAATAAGCGGCATTAGCATTAAGGCCTGCCGGCAATATAGCGGCACGGTCTTTGATCGCAACACCGAATACACGCGACTTATAATCGGTGGCTATGCGCAGTACATCGCCTATTGTGGTGGCCCACATATTGCGTGGAGACATCTTACCTGCACTGTTTGTGCTTCCTACACTCTTAACTAGAGAGTCTGAACAGCAGTAACTCCACTTGTTGTTTATCATGAAATTATTGCCGGCAATGCCATGTAACGCCGGTACAGTGCCGGTATAAATGCTCGCGTGGCCTATTGCGGTAACGGAAGGTATATAGTTAATCATCGTATTTTCGCAACTGTAACCCTCGCGCAACATCCGTTTAAGCCCGTCGTTTCGATATTTATCGTAATAATAATATAGGTAATCCCATCTCATTTGGTCTATTACGAGGCCTACAACGAGCTTAGGTCTTTCGATTTGTGCATAACCTATCGATGTTACGAGGCACAAAAAAGCAGTGAGGATAATCTTTTTCATATCGTTATTAAAATATAATGTTGAACATCACAAAGGTACCTATAATTATTGTAAAAACGGAAAAAATATGATATTTCGTTTTGTTGAGTGCAGAAAATGCCGTACCTTTGGCAAAAAGGAGTAATATTCCATGGAAAAGATAACACAAGAAAACTTCGACGACCGGTATGTAGACAGCATAGAGGTACAGCAAATAGACAAGTTTGTATGTGATGAGATGTCCCGTCAGATACATAGATATATCAAAGGGATGTCGGGTACAAAGCGCATGATGGAGCGTTTTGAACAACAATTATCGCAGCTCTCGGTGCCACAGAAGGAAGAAGCGATTGCGCGATATATAGATTTAAACCGTAAAGTATTGAGCGGATTAGACTTCAAGATCGTACTGACGCGGGCCATGGCCAATTATTGCGACACCTTTATATATATGCTGAAACTTGTCAACGATAAGCGTAAAATGGTGTTTTACCTAAACCGTATCAAAAGTAAATATGTGCAATATCATCAGGTTTTCGAAGAGGAAGGCAAGTTCGGCATAAAGGATCATCGGGGTAGAGTGCTCGTTCATCCTTATTACGACTTCATCCGAACATGCTATGTTTACGTGGATGATCTTCGTACAATGCCCATCATCGTAGAAAAGAACGGTAAGATGGGGCTGATACTTCCCGACGGCAAAGATACTATTGTGGCCGATTTCGTGTACAACAATATCTCTCTGCGCGATGAACCTCCTTATTTCGAGGCCGTTAAAGGTAAGGTAAAAGGCCTTATCGATAACGACGGAAAGTTCATAGCACGGTAAATCATGCACATTAGAAAAGCCGAAAAGGGCGACTTGCAGTCTGTTATGCGGTTGATAGATATAGGGCGCGGCATTATGAGACGTAGCGGCAACCGGCAACAGTGGGCAGATGGAAGCCCTGATATACGTACGGTTATCCGCGATATAGAGCGAGGCGACAGCTATATCTGCACCGAAGAAGGGCGCACGGTGGGCACTTTCGTACTGGTGGAGGGGCCGGAAAGCACTTATAAACACATCTACGAGGGAGCTTGGATCGATGACGAAAAGCCTTATTATGTAATTCATCGCATTGTCGGAATGCCGGAGTGCCACGGTATCTTCAAGGCTGTTGTCGACTTTTCAAGGGGCTTTACCGACAATATCCGCATAGACACCCATCGCGACAACCTCATTATGCAACACATTCTGCTAAAACATAACTTCGAATACTGCGGCATCATCTACTTGCAGAATGGCGATGAACGCTTGGCATTCCAGCGTATCGAACCCGCGAACCCGTAAATATTCCGCCCTTTCTCTGTACTTAATACTCCGTTTTCTCCGCATTTTGTTCCCACAGTTCGAAGGCTTTGCGGGCCTCATCGGGCAGGAGTATCGACATTTGTTTATGCCTGTCGGCCGGTTTCAGAGCAATTTCTTTGTAAATAAAGTCGTCGTCGAAGCCAATCCTTGCGGCATCCTTACGATCGTTGGCATAATAAATACGGTTGAGATGTGCCCAATAAATGGCGCCGAGACACATAGGGCAAGGCTCGCAACTGGTGTAGATATCGCAGCCGGAAAGATCGAACGTATCGAGTTCGCGGGCAGCCTTGCGGATGGCGTTCACTTCTGCATGCGCTGTAGGATCATGGTCTATGGTTACACGGTTGGATGCCTCGGCGATGATTTCGCCATTCCTTGCGACAACAGCCCCGAAAGGTCCGCCCCCGTTTCTTACACTCTGTTCGGACAACGCAATAGCTCTGCGCATCAAATCTGTTTGTTTCATCATAAATTGTTTTTAGGTCTTGTCGTTTCAAACAAGCCCACAAAGGTACAAAAAAATACCCATATCGGCAGACAGACCGCCAATATATTCTCGGCAGACAGGCGTAAGAGTAAAAGTTAAAGCTACGAGGGAGGACCGTAGTTTATAGTATTCCGGCCTTTTCCAATAGGGGCATTATCACATCTGCATGCAATCTGTTTTTCTTTTCCACGGCATAATACTCGCTTAGCAGGTCTTGCCGTCCGGCCAACAGAGTGCTCATCTGCTTGTCGTCTATAATGAATGCTTTCTTTTCTCCGTGCATAATGATATAACAAACATCCTGTTTAATCAGCTTACTGTTCGATGCCGATGCAATTAGAGAACCAACCAATCCGAACGCTCCTCCCATCATAGCTCGGCTTCCAGCCTCCTTTACATTAAAATAAGTAATCAGCAATCTGCCGTCTTTCATGCGGTAACCACGGGTATAACCCGTGTTAAAACGCACTCCGCGGTCTGTATAAAGGCCGGTGTTGAGAAGTAAAGTATCGTTATACATAACGGCGAAAGCATATTTCTTCAGCAGTTTATTAGTGTGTTTGTTACCCGTATCGAACTTAAAGTCATTTCCTCCCCACCACATTTGTTTGGCACGACTCTTGGTAAACACCTGAACAGAGTCTGCTTGTTGCCATTTTTCGGCCATCATATCGTCGTAATTCGTACAATATTTTATGCAGGTGGGTACTTTTTGAACCACTTTTATAGTGTCTGTATTGCCGGCCTGCACGGGCATAGAGACTACGAAAAGGACAACGGCAAGTATGACTACCGCCTTTACTATAAATATTTTTTTCATGATAACTTGGAATTAAACATCGTTTTACATTATGTTTTCAGAATATATAGTTTATGCCTGCGGTGCACGCAAAACAGTTCTGTTCATGTTTTTCTTGATTCGAACCTTTGCAAAGTTATAGATATTTATCAAGAAAACAAAATTATCATGCGGAAAATATTGTTGCTGAACAGCGGGCGGAAAGCTATTGCAGGTATGGCAGAGGGCGCTTTTTAGAATTGCATCCGCCTTGTCTATTTTCAGAGAAAAATATTGGTACCGTTCGTACATGGCGTTTCTGTCTTCGATAGAATGCCCGTACAAGCCCGACAGGCAGGCTGCCTATCGGCGATAGATGTGCCGAATTATCGGAATATCTGTTAGCAACAAATAAAATATTTTCTGCTATCGATGCGCTTTTGGTACCCGTTTCTTCGGTTTATATCTATCCGAAAACGCCCGTTCCCATTTCCTTTGCAACACTTGTACACCCCATTTATTTTTACCACTCGAACTTTTTGTCGCAAGAATATGCAAAATAGAAAAAAAATATGTAAGTTTGCAAAGAAGAACGAAACATTCAATAACATCTAAAACATATATTACTATGAAGGTTCATGAGTATCAGGCAAAGGCGTTTTTTGCCGATTACGGGCTGCCCGTAGACAGGAGTATCCTGTGCCGTACGGTAGAAGAAGCGGTGACAGCCTACCGCACTCTCGGCGTTGATCGGGCGGTTATAAAAGCACAGGTGCACACCGGAGGGCGCGGAAAGGCTGGTGGCGTGAAGGTTGCCAACGGCGAAGAAGAGGTTCGCGAGTATGCCTCGAAGATATTGGGTATGACTATTAAAGGCTTTACGGTAGACAGAATACTCGTCGGAGAGGCCGTTGCAATCGCGTCGGAATATTACGTGAGCATCCTTATCGACCGCAAATCGAAGTCGCCTTTGCTGATGTTGAGCCGCGAAGGGGGCATGGATATCGAACAAGTAGCCCGCGAAACGCCCGAGAAGATACATAAAATAACGATCGATCCGCTTGTGGGTATGACCGATTATTTGGCAAGAGAAGCGGCCTTCAAGCTATTCGACGACATGACAGAGGTAAAGCAAGCCGTGCCTATATTTAAGAATCTCTACCGCTTGTTTACCGAGAAAGATGCCTCGCTTGCCGAAATCAATCCGCTCGTTCTGACCGAAGACGGCCGGTTGAAGGCCATCGATGCCAAGATGACCTTTGATAATAACGCGCTTTACCGCCACGAAGACGTGTTTAAATTGTTCGAACCAACAGAGGAAGAGCGTAAGGAACAGGCCGCTAAAGATAAGGGGTTCAGCTACATAAACCTCGGTGGAAGTATCGGATGTATGGTAAACGGCGCCGGTTTAGCTATGGCCACGATGGACATGATCAAGCTTTATGGCGGCGAACCTGCCAACTTTTTAGACATCGGAGGCAGCTCTAATCCGGAGAAGATCGTCGAGGCAATGAAACTGCTCCTTAGCGATAAGCATGTCAGGGTGGTGCTCATCAACATCTTTGGTGGCATTACACGCTGCGATGATGTGGCAAAAGGCTTGATCGAAGCATTCGAACAATTGAACACAAAGATACCTATTGTAATACGACTTACGGGAACTAACGAGGTCGAAGGGCGCGAACTGCTGCACGGAACCCGCTTCACAGTGGGCACAAGCATGGCGGATGCCGGGCATAAGGCCGTGGAACTCGCTCGGTCGCTCGCCTAAGAAACATCGTTTACAGAACCATTTAACATTGAAAGATTATGAGTATATTGATCAATAAAGATACGAAATTGATTGTACAAGGTATCACCGGACGCGACGGGAGTTTCCATGCGTCGAAAATGAAAAGCTATGGTACCAACGTTGTGGGCGGCACCTCGCCGGGCAAGGCGGGACAAACAGTAGACGGTATTCCGGTGTTCAACACCGTGAAGGATGCCGTTGCAGCCACGGGAGCTGATACGTCTGTCATCTTCGTTCCTGCACCCTTTGCCAAAGATGCTATGATGGAAGCGGCGGATGGCGGTATAAAACTCATTGTTTGCATTACCGAAGGAGTGCCCACGATGGATGCTGTAATCGCGCAACGCTATATCCGTATGAAAGGTGCACGGTTGATAGGGCCGAATTGTCCGGGCCTCATATCGCCGGAAGAGAGCATGGTCGGCATCATGCCCACTAACATTTTCAAGAAAGGCCATACGGGTGTAATCAGCCGAAGCGGTACGCTTACCTACGAAGTTGTGTACAATCTTACCGTGAATGGCTTAGGACAGTCTACGGCAGTCGGCGTGGGCGGCGATCCTGTTGTGGGGCTCTATTTCCAAGACTTGCTGGAAATGTTCGAGAAAGATCCCCAAACAGACAGCATAGCCCTGATAGGTGAGATCGGTGGAGATGCCGAAGAACGTGCTGCGGAGTACATTAAAGCCCACGTAACCAAGCCGGTTGCCGTGTTTATATCTGGCCGTCAGGCACCTCCGGGCAAGCAAATGGGGCATGCAGGTGCCATCATTTCGAGCGGTTCGGGTACTGCCTCAGAGAAGATTGCAGCCTTTGAAGCGGCGGGAGTTCCCGTAGCCAACGAGACAAGCGAGATACCCTTGCTCTTGAAAAAGCAGCTGGAAAAGCGGAAAGGATAAAGAGTCGTGTGCGACGAACGGGCACACAACCCCGCCCGTCTGCATAAAATACGAAAAGAGAACGGGATGCTCTTCGTGGGCATCCCGTTATTCTTTGTATCTTATTTCACCGTTCTGTCAATAACGATCTTTCGGTGTATCACCCATATTCATCTCGAGTGTGCCCCCTTTGATGAATGTTTTAAACGGCAAATAGGGCGTTTTCAGCGTTTCTCCGTTCAGCCTATAATCCTGCACAAAGATATTCTTTTTGCTGTTACCGTTGACACGTATGTTGAACGTACCGCCGTTGTAATACTTGTCGCTCAGGCGAATAGAGACCTTATCGAATAGCGGACTGCCCAACGCAAACGTCGGATCGGAGGCGTCGAGGCCATGTACGTCGAAGAGACCTATAGAAGATATGACGAACCAAGCGCCCAACTGTCCTTGATCTTCGTCCTGTCCGTAGCCGTAACCATGAATTCCTTCGGTGCCGTAAAACTCGTCTAAGATGGCTCGAACCCACTTCTGTGTGCGCGAGGGCTTACCTGCATCGTTGAAAAGCCATGAGATATGCAGGCATGGTTGGTTGCCCTGATTGTACAAGGTCTCCAAACCGGCGAACGCACCGACCTCTGTACCGCCGCTGAATATCTTCTTTTGCGATAGTGTAAAGATGCTGTCCAAGCGGTTGGTGAACTCTTCAGCGCCTACCTTTGCCACAAGTGCCTGCGGATCGTGAGGCACATAGAATGTATATTGCCATGCGTTACCCTCCTGAAAACCACGCCATACCTGCAACGGATCGAAGTTTTCTACAAACGTACCGTCGGCCTTCTTGGGATGAACGAAGTTGGCTTTATCGTCGTAGATACGTTCCCAGCCCTTCGAAAGGTTCATCAGCTTCTTATAGTCGTCGTTCTTACCGAGCGCTTTGGCAAACTGTGCCACCGCCCAAGCGCTGTAAGAATACTCCAAGGTGTGGGATGCAGAGAACATAAACGCCTCGTCGGGGCCCTCTCCGGTTTCTTCATGAGGCACATAGCCGTATTTCACGAACTTGTCGGCATCTACCTTTCCGGCGCCTAAGGGGCGGTTCCGTCCCTCGAGTTCGTTCTTCAGACAAGCCTCGTATGCCAGCTTTATGTCGAAATCACGTATGCCGCACATGTAGGCAGCCACAATCATATTGCTCAATTGATTGGTGCCTACGCCCGATACATAGCGGCTGTTGGCCACACCATCGGCCAACCAACCGCAATCCTTATATATCTGTAAGTGGCTACTTATGAAGTCGCTCATGTGTTCGGGATATGCCATAATCCACACTTGCGTAAGGTTCCATTGCCCTCCCCACATGGCATCGGTGTTATAGAGATTGAAAGCGGGTTTGCCGTCTTTCAGCTCTATCTGTCCGATTTTGCCGTCGTGCCGCGGGTAGGCGCCGTTCACGTCGCTGGCAACACCACGACCGAGCAGCGCATGATACAGCCCCGTATAGAATTTCACCTTATCTTCTTTCACCTTAGTTTCTACGGCAATGCGGCTCAGATACTCCTGCCACGTGTCGTGCGACCGCTTTTTAGCTTCGTCGAAAGTAAGGTCTTTGACCTCCGTTTCCAAATTCAGGCGAGCATTTTCCACAGATGTATAAGAAACACCCACCTTTACTGTTACGGCTTCATCTTTAGAAGTCTTGAACGTGAGATACAGTCCGGCACCTTTGCCCGTTACCTTTTTGGCTCCTTGAGTAACCTTGTCGCCTACGAAAGTGCCCACTGTATCGGGCTTTTTATCGAGCACTGCCGAGAAATAAATAGGCACATTAGCCCCGGGCTGATACTTCTTAACGTATTCAGGTTCGGTGATTACCCAGCCTTCAATGCGCCCATTATCGTCGTAGGTTACCGATGCATCGGCGACAGCCCCGCTCTCTCCTTGCCGATTTCCTATGTCGAAAAGGATATGGCTCTCGCTACTTTCGGGGAACACATAACGCTGGAAAGCCACACGTTCGGTAGCTGTAACTTCGGCCTTTATGTCGTAATCTTTCAACATAACGGAGTAGTAGCCCGCCGTAGCCACCTCTTCGTCGTGGCTGAATGCCGAGCGGTAGCCCGTTTTCCGTAATGTATCGGTGGGCAATCCGGGCACTGTTACGAGCTTGCCCGTGGTAGGCATGAGCACCACACCGCCCACCTGAAACTCGTGCAGGCAGGGAAAACCCTCGATAGATTTATCGCGATAGTCGTATCCCGTGGCCTCCCAGCCCGACTTGTTGCCCAGAGAACCATTGGTAGAAGGGCCGGGCTTCGCCATTCCAAAGGGCATTGCGCCGGGTGCGAAGTGGAAATAACGACAATGAGCCGTGCCTATTCGCGGCTCTACATACTGCGTTAAATTCTCCTCTTTCGCCGTTTCTCGGCCGTTGCACGATGCAAGCAGCATACCTGCAATGCCTAACAGCAGAAATAATGTTTTCTTCATGAATGAAATGTAAAAATGATTTATTTAGAATTAGTATTTCCTACAAATGTAGAAAATAATACATGAAAGGCCGATGTGCATGCTCGTTATTTGGTATATATTGGGAATTATTAACTAAAACGGCATGCCTGTAACGGACTTTTGCCGCTTTCTTACCCCTCGACTTTACGGCGAATAGCAACAATACAGCCAACAGCCGCGACGGCAATTGCTCCGAAACAGCGGTGTTGCCGATAACGGGTGCTTACGGTAAAACGATTTTTCTATACTTGTGACCGAGGTTGCTGTGCGGATTTTCCGGTAGGAGAAAGAGTCTTAAACGGCGGGCGAATGGGCAACATGTTATCCTGCCGGAATTGCCAGTCGTAAGTGGTGCTGCAAATAGATATGCCATCTGTCGGTAACAGGAAAATTATCTATCGGTCGTAGACATGCCATGTATCGAGCATGGGTATGCTATCTATCCGGTCCGAGATGATATTCCCCGACAAACAGCTATATTATACGGCTCGGTTACAGATATTTTTCGTCGGTGCCGGACAAAAGAAATTGCAGTGTCGTTCCCGTTGTGCGAATCGGATGGCAGTGGCGTATCAGGATAACATATAGGCAATAAAAAAGGGGCTCCGCTGAGTCCCAACCTTTGTTAACCTTAAATCTAATACTATGAAAAACACGATGCAAAGATAACAGATTTATGGAATAAATACAAATGTTTGCGCGAACAGTATCGATAAATGGCGTTTTTTCTTGACTTAAGTCAATTGCGTGGTGATGTTTTTTGATGTTTCTGAAACCGATGTCGATAAATCGCAAGATAAATAAAAAGTAGCGATATTATTGGAAGATATATATTTTTTGTTTATTTTTGTAGGGAGACTTAATTATCGTTTAGGTAAAAATCTTTGTATAAGAACCCTGATGAAACATGCTTTATATACCCTTTATTTATTCAAGGCAGCATTAATGTTCGGTTGAAAAGTTTACTATCCGGTGCATAACACATAATGATTACCTTATAACTTTGTGCGGTTTATCCTTATGGCCATAACAAACGGCAGAGAGGAGCGCTGTTAATAATGCCGCAACTTTGCGGCTCTTGTTCTGTTGAAATAAAAACCTATTAAAGATTTGTCCTCAAAAAATGAAAACAAAGATTATTTATTCGTTGTTCTATTTGTTGTTGGTACCGGTGCTAAGTGCGGCACAGACCGTGGTTCGTATGGCCGAAAAGCCGGTCGATGTGGTGCGGTGGATCAGCACACATTTTGCTCATGGCACGGTTCCTCCGTTCTCTTTCGAGTACGGAGGCAGGCATTCTTCAGGCTTTATTACTCGGTGGAAATATCGAGTTGATAATCTGTCGTCGGACAATTCGCGGGTTATTAAACGCTTATATACCTATTTCGACAATGCCACCGGCCTGCAAGTAACATGCGAAGTGACGGCCTTTACCGATTATAGAGCGGTGGAATGGATGTTGCGTTTCTGCAATACGGGGCAGCAAAACACACCCGAAATAGCCAACGTTAAGGTCTCCGACGTAACGTTCAATTACCGAAAAGCGGGCGATTTTACACTGCATTATCCTGAAGGAAGCCATGCCTCGAAGACCGATTTCAGTCCTCATGCAAAGACGCTACATACAGGTGACACCTTTAACATGCGTCCCGAGGGCGGTCGTTCATCGCAAATGATGATGCCATTCTTTAATATCGAGTCTGTTAACCATCAAGGAGTGATGGCCGCTATAGGGTGGACAGGCACGTGGTATGCCCGTTTGCGATGCGTAGATGCACGTAATATCTCGCTTTTTACAGGTATAGAACGGTTGAAAACCTATCTTTATCCGCAAGAAAAGATACGTACATCGAGCGTTTGTTTACTCTTCTGGCAGGGCAAGGACCGCATGATAGGGCATAATATGTTTCGACGTTTCGTGCTTAATCACCACACTTGGAAGGTCAATGGCAGGCCAACAGTCTATCCGGTGTCTACAAGTTTCAATTACGGAGATCCCGCCCCGTGCAACGAATATACATGTCTGACCGATGATTATGCCATTGCCATGGTTAAAAGATACAAGCAGTTTAAGCTGATTCCCGAAGTGTTTTGGCTGGATGCCGGTTGGTATAAGAACGCTGCCGACGTGGAAAATCATAAGAGTTGGGGCAATACAGTAGGCAATTGGACGGTAGATTCTGTTCGTTTCCCCAACGGTTTCCGTCCCATTGCCGATGAAATTCATCGGGTAGGAGCTAAGTTTATGGTGTGGTTTGAGCCCGAACGAGTGGCGAAAGGATCGGATTGGGCGCTGCAACATCCGCAATGGATGCTTGATATTCGCGGTAAACAGAAGCAGAAAGAACGGCCGATAGACGATGAACACGACTCGTATCTCTTTAATCTTGGTAATCCGGAAGCCTGCCAATGGGTGAGTAAATATATCGGAGACTTTATAGAACAGAACGGCATAGATTATTATCGACAAGACTTTAACATAGAACCTGAAGGCTTTTGGCAGGCCAACGACGAGCCCGGGCGGCAAGGTATGTGCGAGATACATTATATAGAAGGCCTTTATGGCTTTTGGGAATATCTGTTGAAGCGCTTCCCCGGACTTTTGATAGATAACTGTGCCAGCGGCGGACGACGTATAGATTTAGAGACGATATCGCGAAGTGCACCGATGTGGCGTACCGATTATAACTACGGAGAACCTATCGGTTATCAATGCCACACGTACGGATTACATCAATATCTGCCTTTGCATGGCACCGGAACAGTTAAAGAAGACAAGTTTACTTTTAGGTCAAGTCTTGGAACATCGGTTGTTTATAACTGGAAAATTACGCAATCTGACTTCAATATATATGATATGCGTGAGCGTCAGGCAGAGTTTAAAGAGGTAAGACCTTACTTTTACGAAGACTTTTACCCGCTTAGCGAAGGTGAATACATCAACCTGACAAAAGACGACGTCTGGCTGGCTTATCAGCTTTACCGTCCTTCAGACGACAGCGGATACGTAGTAGCATTTAGAAGAAAAGATAATTCCAATCACAATTATACGGTTAAATTGCGCGGATTGAATGCCATGAAAACGTATACACTAATTAACAAAGATACCGGTAGAGTGGAAAAGAAAACAGGCAAGGAGCTAATGGATGGGCTGACACTAACTTTAGATGTTCCGCAAAGTAGTTTGCTGATCAAGATACAGGCAGAATAATGATAGGGCGTATAACACGGTTTCCTGCGTATAAAAATGCCGGTCTTATCCGTCGATAGCATGAAATTAATGTATATACAAATATTCCAATGAGTGGATATTGCCTTTATATATATTTGATTGCAAAGATGGGATAGCCAATAAGATGATTGATATTCAGCACATTATTGTAATCTTTATAGCTGACGGCAAAAGCTAAAATTAGCTAAATACTTGGCACTTTGAATAATAATATCTACCTTTGCAAACAGAAATATCATAACAAGGAAAAAGAAAGACAGGATTCCGACACCAGTGTGAGATGTCGGAATTCTGTATTTTATAGTCTCCAAGAAAGACAAATATAAATAATTAAAATACATTAGGTTATGGCTTATATGTCACAAGAAGGCTACGATAAGCTCGTAGCAGAGCTTAGACAGCTCGAATCTATTGAACGCCCAAAGGCATCAGCTGCTATAGCTGAGGCTCGTGATAAGGGCGATTTGAGTGAAAATTCGGAATATGATGCTGCAAAAGAGGCGCAAGCTCATCTCGAAGATAAGATAAATCGTCTGAAGTTGACCATCGCCGAAGCAAAGATCGTTGATACCTCTCGTTTGAGTACGGATGCCGTTCAGATATTGTCGAAAGTCGACATGACCAACATGACGACAAAGAGCAAGATGTCTTACACGATCGTTAGTGAGAGCGAGGCCGATCTGAAACAAGGCAAGATATCTATTAAAACGCCGATTGCACAGGGACTGCTCAACAAAAAAGTGGGCGACGAGGTGGAAATAAAGATACCGCGCGGCGTTATCAGACTGAGAATAGACAAGATTACGGTGGAATAAAAAAGGACGATGATGGATATATTCAGTAAAATTGCTGCCGGCGAAATTCCCAGCTATAAGTGCGCCGAAAACGATAATTTTTACGCATTTCTTGATATTAACCCGCTCGCCAAAGGGCATACTCTCGTAATTCCGCGTCGCGAGGTAGACTATATTTTCGATATGGAAGATAACGAATTGGCCGAGTTTCAAGTATTTGCAAAGCGTGTGGCACAGGCTATCAAGAAAGCTTTCCCATGCAAAAAGGTGGCACAAGTAGTGCTCGGTTTGGAGGTACCTCATGCACATATCCATCTTCTGCCTATCAACAGTGAGGGCGATGTGGACTTCCGTAAGAAACACTTGGAACTTGCGGAAGAGGAATTTAAAGCGATCGCCGAAAAAATAAGGAACGCTTTCGAATAGAACAGATTCTGTGTTGAAACGATAAAAGGGTGGGAGTGCACATTTGTTTTTTGCATTTCCACCCTTTTCTTATGAATTACATAACGCCCGAACGGCCATTAGACCTTCATCGTTCTTTCCTACTCTTTCATCTTGAACATGCTCATACGAACTCTTCGCCTTTCTTCATCCGCACTTCATTCACGTATTTTCTGATGAGAGCCGAAGAGTCTTCTTTCTTACAAATGAGCAATATGTCGCCTTCTTCAGCCACAATAAAACCGTCGAGCCCATTGATTACCGCCAACTTTCCTTTGGGAAGTTTGATGATATTATTGCGACTGTCGTCGATGATCACATTCGAGTTCACCACCACATTATCTTCCTCGCCTTTTCGCATCGTCTCATAGATGCTGTGCCACGTACCTAAATCGGCCCAACCAAAGCTGCATTTCATCACATATACGTGCTCTGATTTCTCTAAAACACCGTAATCCATCGAGATATTCGGATAAGATGGAAAGTTATCACGTATGAATTCGTTCTCTTCCTCTACCGTCCAATCGGGATTAATCTCATCAAGATTTTGTAAAACAACGGGTAACAATGTTGTGAAACAGTGCTGCAGATGGCGCACGTTCGAAAGGAATAAGCCGGTGTTCCAATAGAATTCTCCGCTTTCGACAAAGACTTCGGCAAAGTTTCGCTCGGGCTTTTCTGTAAACGATTGTACCTTATATACATCATGCCCTGCCGGATCGCCGAGCTGAATATAGCCGTACCCCGGCTCCGCACGCGTAGGCTTCACACCCATAGTAAGCAATGCATCGTGATTTTCCACAAATTCTAATCCATCGATCACATTCATGCGGAAAGCATCTTCGTTATACACATCTTGGTCGGAAGGCGTTACAATAAGGTTAGCATCTTTATCTATGTGCATGATACGGTGAACCGCCCATGCTACACTGGGGGCCGTATTACGGTAAATAGGCTCTGCAAGAATGTTATCGGGTGAAAGTTCAGGCAACTGCTCCTGCACTAAATGCAAATATGTTTGGTTCGTACTGACATAAATATGGTCTTTTGGGAGTATTTTTACAAATCTGTCGTATGTCTGTTGCAGTTGTGTACGTCCTTTACCGAAAAAATCTACGAATTGTTTGGGATATTGTTCCCGGCTCGAAGGCCATAATCTTCTGCCTTTGCCACCGGCTAATATTACACAATAATTGTTCTTTATAGCCATCTTGCGAATATTGATTATAAACTTTTAAAATAGCATCCGAAGTTACAAAAATAATACGACAGTTCCAACGTTTTAGTATAATTTATAGGAAAGGAAATGTGTGTACGACCACAAACTAAAAGAAATTAAAAAGTTTCACAAAGAAGTTTTCGGGCGAAAAGTTTGCATGAAACGAAAAAACACAGTATCTTTGCACACACTAAGCCCAGATGGCGGAATAGGTAGACGCGCTGGTCTCAAACACCAGTGGAGCAATCCATCCCGGTTCGAGCCCGGGTCTGGGTACTAAAATCCCCTTGTAAATCCTTGATTTGCAAGGGATTTTTCTTTTTCAACATGTACTAAAAGTGTACTATGTAACAATACTATGAGAAAAGTGTACTTTTATCATTTTTCGATACTTAGTTTTATATTTAATTAACGACAACTTTTCCCTTTTATTCTGTTTGTTTCCCTTTCTTGGCCTTTTCTCCAACGAATGCCATACCTTTGCAAACAGTACTCACCTTATAAATTACAAAAATGGAAAATGATAGTCTAAAGATACAGTTTGACAGTATTCAACGAATATTAAACTACTGCATTACCCAGACCTACAATGTGCTCATTGGGGACATTATGAGAAAGAAGAGTTGTATTAGCTATATACAACTCAAAGAGATTTTGCAAAAAGAATATATCCGAATAACTGACGAACTTTCTTCCATTTATCTGAATCATCCAGCCCTTGCATGCGTAGAGGAATATTACAACTATGATGACTTTTTGTGGGAAAGTACTTTTTTCGAATCACTGACCAAAGAACAAAAACAGAAATATACCTCCTTCTCCGTATCTTCATTTGAATATGCGAAGTACATTGACCAACACACCTCATATAATGATGCTCTGCCGATGTTCTCGTATCTTGTTGATGCGATTCTATATGAACGCTATGCAAAATATCTCATGGCAGAAATAGAACGAATTGAATTGACAGAGGTACAAACCGTCCAGTCTCGCTCTTCAATTTTGATAAACGATGAACCATGTGAGCTGAAAAAGAAACCGGTCATCGTTGGTAAAGGAACAAATCCATTTCAATCCGAGTTTACAGATGAGCAAATTGAGATTCTTACCGCTTGCATCAACGAAATTCAATTATTCACGACCCACATATCTTCTAAGATACTCAAAGACTTTTTTGCTTGCAAACTCAAAGGGGTTCTGAAATCAAACAATAACCGCCAGCTGGCATATCTCATGCAAAGTCTTAATCTTCGAGGGTTCATTACTGATGAATGGCAATCTGCGATTGCTCGTAATGAACTTGTCTTGGGGAAAACAAAAGATACACCACTGACACGCACCGACCTTTCCACAGCAACAGACCAAATCAATATGAAGCAGCCGAAAGGATGGGAAATCATTGATAAATACATCAAACAACTGAAAAAAGGTTGAGCATAGGTTGACACCTCAAACATTGCTCAATGCCAATTACTTTTATCGTTTCTAATTTTGCCCTCGTTAACGAATAATTAGCGAAGGTGCACCTTCATATTGTTTAATTCAAAATATTTGCAATATGAAAAAAACATTAGAAACCCGAGTTGAAGAACTCGAACAAATGGTATTCATGAATAAGAATGTGCTGAGTTTTGAAGAAGCCAGCAGGTTCTTAAACCTCTCAAAGAGTTATCTCTACAAACTCACATCGGGTAATCTGATACCACATTACAAGCCACAAGGCAAAATGCTTTACTTTGAGAAGGCAGAACTTGAAGCATGGCTACGACAGAATCCCATTAAAACTTCTGCGCAGATAACGCAAGAAGCGCAGCGGTATATCATGGGCAACAAACCTTTAATGCAGAAGTAGCTCATGGCACAGGAAGATTTCATTCGTGTTGGCACGACCTTATACAAGATCGTGAACCAACTACGCATCAATGGCGGTTTTGTCAAGAAGCGTATCGTGTGGAACAATGAGACGCTACGGCAGGACTATGGAAAGGACTTTATTGCCACTGTCCCGAAGTACGATGGATTCTGCACAGTCCCTAATCATGTGGATTATCAGCCTGTGGTCGACAAGTTCCTGAATCTCTACGAGCCAATAGGACACCAACCAAAAGGAGGAGAGTTTCCACACGTTGAATCACTGATAAAACACATCTTTGGGGAACAGTACGAGTTGGGTATGGACTACTTGCAGTTGCTCTATCTCCAACCCGTGCAGAAACTCCCCATCCTCCTGATGGTATCAGAGGAACGCAATACAGGCAAAAGTACGTTCCTAAACTTTCTCAAATCCGTTTTTCAGAACAACGTAACCTTCAACACCAACGAGGATTTTCGCAGTCAGTTCAATGCGGATTGGGCAAGTAAACTGCTTATTGTGGTGGACGAGGTATTGCTCAACCGCAGGGAAGACAGTGAACGATTGAAAAATCTCAGTACAACACTTTCCTACAAGGTGGAAGTGAAAGGCAAAGACCGAAACGAAATCTCCTTCTTTGCCAAGTTCGTGCTATGCTCCAACAACGAGTTGCTCCCCGTCATCATAGATGTGGGAGAAACCAGATATTGGGTTAGGAAGATAGAACGTCTTGACAGCGATGATACCGACTTTCTGCAAAAGCTGAAAGCCGAGATTCCTGCCTTTCTCTATTTCCTGCAGCACCGAACTCTGTCCACCCATAAGGAAAGCCGTATGTGGTTTGCACCCAAGCTGACCTTTACACCAGCCTTGCAGCGCATCATCCGCAGTAACCAAAACAAGTTGAAACTTGAAATGTCCGAGCTGTGTCTTGACATCATGGAAATGAATAACGTTGAGGAAGTCTCTTTCTGCATCAATGACATGATGCCACTTTTGAGTAATACGCAATGCAAGTACGACAAAGGGCAGATAAGGAGGATTGTTCAGGACATCTGGAAACTCACGCCTGTGTCCAATACGCTGACCTACACCACCTACCAACTCAGTTACAACGCTCCGCAGTATTACTCTCCTATCCGAAGGACCGGCAGATTCCATACTATTACCAAGGAGCAGCTTAAGAGTCTCTAAACAATTTTATATCCATTATTTTGATGAAATGATGAATAGACCTATAAAGTATTCAGTACAAGTTGTTTACGTTTTCATATTTTGCTCATCATGGATATTCTGCTGATGAAAAAAGAAAAGGATTGTGTTTTTCTTTTCGGCAGCAACTCCATTTTGTTGAGTAGTATGATGAGGGTGCGATGAGTGCAAAACCATCTGATAACCATATAGATAAAATCAAATTCATCAAATTTTTCATCACTTTAACTTCCTACAATTATGAATATAAAGGAAATCAAACAAATTAAGTTGCAGGACTTTCTTGCATCAATGGGCTGTAAACCCGTAAAACAATATGGTGTCAACCTCATGTACCTTTCTCCATTAAGGACGGAGAAACACGCATCGTTCAAGGTAAATACAGAAATCAATCAATGGTATGACTTCGGTATTGGCAGAGGTGGCAATATCATCGCCCTTGCAGAGTTGCTTTACAACTCTTCGGACGTGTCTTATCTCATCCATCAGATAGAGCGTAACGCACCAAGCAGCGTGTCAGCCAGTCTGTCCACAGCCCAACCTACTCTACAGAAGAACTCCTTTGAACATCTTCAAGTGTTTCCCCTCATTCATCCAGCCCTTATCAAATATCTTAAGGAAAGGTGTATTGATATAGAAGTGGCAACCTCTGTGTGTAAGGAACTACACTTTGACACAAGGGGCAAGCATTACTTTGGTATTGGTTGCCCCAATATTGCAGGTGGTTACGAAATACGTAATCCGTTCTTCAAAGGCTGCATTGCACCAAAAGACATCAGCCATTTCTATGCAGAAGAACCGAAGAAAGTATGTTTTGTTTTCGAGGGATTCATGGACTTTCTTTCATTTATGACGCTTCGAAGAAGGGAGAATGACGGACTGAAACGGCAAGATTATTTGGTACTCAATTCTGTAACGAATATTCATAAGGCTGCAAAGAGATTATCAGGCTATGATAGCGCTCAATGCTTCTTGGACAATGACGATGCAGGAAGAAATGCCTATCTGCAATTATCAAAGAATTTGGGAAAATCTGTTATGGATGCATCAATTTTATATAATGGCTACAAAGACTTGAACGAGTATCTGTGTGCAGAATCCAAGCATTCAGAGAGAGCTGAAATCAAGAAAACCAAAGGGATTAAGCTATGATTACAGACACAGCTCTGCATGATCTGTTTTTCGGAGAGCAAGTTTATGTTTTGGGCATACCAAAACCACTTGCTCCACCTCCTGACACTCGGCGCAGAGGATTATCCCGCCGGTCTCCATCAAAACAAAATAAAGAAACGAATATGACTAAATCAGAATACAATAAAGGCGGTCGACCGACTAAGGGCGCAGCCGAAAAGAAGAAATACCGCATCACGGTAAAACTCACCACAGAAGATTACTACACGCTCAAAGGTAAAGCCAAGAACACAGGGATATCCATGAGTGAGTTTGCAAGAAAAGTTCTTGAGAAAGGAAATGTCATTGAACGGCTAACCATAGAGCAAGCAGACTTCATTCGCAAGCTGTGTGGCATGACAAACAATCTCAACCAGTTGGCATATCGTGCCAATGCGGAAGGGTTTCATGCCGTTGGTCCTTTTCACAAAACCATCATTGGCAAGATTGACGAAATCCTAAATCTGATACGAAGATGATTGCCAAGATAATGAAAGGTTCGGGCTTCAAGGGTGTCATCAATTACATCCTTGACCCGAAGAAAGGAACGATACTCATAGACAGTTCTGGAGTGAGAACAGACAGCATCAGCCATATTATCCAGAGTTTCATCGACCAGACGGAACTAAATCCACGAGTAAGTAAGGTTGTGGGACATATCTCCCTGAGTTTCTCCGCACAGGACTCTCCCAAACTCAACAATGAATGGATGGCGAAAGTGGCTCGTGAGTACATGGATAAAATGGGAGTAAAAGATACACAGTACATCATCGGTCGCCATTTCGACAAGGAACATCCGCACGTTCATATCACTTTCAATCGGATAGATAATAACGGCAAGACTATTTCTGACCGTAACGACCGATTCAGAAGTGAGAAGATTTGTAAGGAACTGACCGCCAAATATGGTTTATACTTTGCCGATGGCAAGGAGAACGTCAAGGAACACCGCCTGAAAGAACCCGATAAGACAAAATATGAAATCTATCAGGCATTGAAAGCAGAGATAGCTCGGTGCAGGGATTGGAAAACCCTCCTTACTCACTTGAAAGAACAAGATATTGATGTCCGTTTCAAGTATAAAGGTAACTCACAGGAAGTGCAGGGTATCATCTTTGAAAAGAACAGCTATCATTTCAATGGCTCGAAGGTGGACAGGAGTTTCAGCTATTCCAAGATTGACTTTGTCCTGCAACAGAATGACAGGGAACACGAACAACAGATGCAAGGAACGATAAGCCTTATATCTAACATTGCAGATGTTACGAGCGAATTTGCCAACGACCTTATAGAAGGAGGATTGGGATTGTTCCAGACTCATGGCACTGTCCCTGCGGAAGTTTACAACACACTCAACAAAAAGAAGAAAAAGAAAAAACGTAAAATACATTTATAATTATGGCAGATAATAATACATTTGTCCTCTTCGAGGAAATCAAAAACAAGCTGGAGACAATTTACAGGGAACTAAAAGAGTTGAAAGAAAAGGAGAACTGTTCGGTCTCTCCTCCTGTTCCCTCCACACCTGTACAACGTGACGACCAGCAGGAACAGGAATTGCTCAATCAGTATGAACAGCGGATAAAATCCGTGATTAACAAGTATATTGGTGTGCAAGTGCGCATCAAGGACGAGGAGGCTAAATCCATAGACAAATTGGTGGCAAGTGTCCTGACCATGCTGCACGAGTGGCAGGAGCAGAAAGAGCATCCGCAACCTCAGGAACATATTCACAGGCATAGCTTTGACATCAAGTCATCTAAAGTCTTTACTTCTGTGGTGGCAGTGTCTATCCTTTGTTTTGTTTCTTTGGTCGGTAACTACTTCCTATGGCAAAGCAAACAGCAAAACAAAGACGATGCCTTGAAGTTCCGTATCATCAGAGTGTGGCGGGGCTGTAGCTCCAAGGATATTCTATGGCTCAACGATGTGTTTGATATTCATCGCAATGAAGACACAATCAGAAAAATTAAGAAGGCAACTGATAGTTACGACATGGAACTGAAGCAAAAGGCCGATAGTTTGATGCAAATGAAATTGAAATAACCCTATATGAAGCAAGCCCAACCAAAATTCTCGCTTGGTTGGGCTTGTGCGCTGCATATTAGTCTATGATTTCCCAAAAGCCACCATTATCTGGTCCAACACGACGGAGGTACTTGTTACGCATATATTCGATGTTACGCATGATAGAGGTGGCACTAATCCCTACGGCAGCAGCAAGTTCAATCTTGGTAATATATGGATTTTCAGCCATTAATTGCAAGATGGTAATACGATTTGATGTTAATTTATCACCATTTTCTAATGCTTTAGCTACAACTTTCTCCACTATTACCTTTCGTTTATCAGTCACCTTGGTTTGCTTATCGGTCACCCTATCAGATACCTTTGGCTGTTCATCAGTAACCTTTTCAGATACCTTTAGGTGATTATCAGTCACCTTGTCCGCATTCTCTTTCATAGACTTCTCTTGCTCCGACACAACCTTCGGCACTGTGATTTTCAAAATAAAATCATCAAGATGGAAGGATAAATGTGATGTACCATTAGCTTCTAACTCCCTACACATACGATCCACACCTTCACCAAACTCCTTTACAAAGTCGTATGTTTTAAGGAATTGGGCTATTTTTGGATTACGCGAGAAATGTGTATGACGAATGTTAGAGGGCTTGACCGTTCCAGGCAGCCTGCCCGGCGACTCAAATACCAAACGATTGTCAAACATCTTAATTTGAATTTCAGTACCCTTGATATTGTAGGCACGGTGGCAACAAGCATTGACAACCATTTCCTGAATCACAAACTTTGGGTAATCTCTATTGGTTATAAATTGCCCATGCTGTCCAAGGAATGTATGTTCCTCTACTTGGGTCTCAAGATAAGCAATCGTAGCTTTCACCTGGTCAAGTATCGTTCCTCCAAAGGTTACGTCCTTAATCACGTTCATTTCTGCGCCCACTCTCTCTTCTGTACCTTTATAACGGATAAAGCGAGTACGCCCACGAGGAAAGAACTTTTGAGGATATTTACCAAACAACAGGACACAAGCCACACTGACTTGCTCCTCTCCCTTTGAATTGGTAGTCATGAAGTCATTATTCTCATGTAGATATTGCTTTGCCGATTTGGTATAACCAATCAATTCTGTATATCTTTCGACAGCAGTCATATCAATATCATCTATCGTAGCACCATACACAGCCGTATCTTCATAGTAACGCTCACCCTTGTCATACATCAACTGTATGCGTTCTTCAAAAGATAGTTTACGGCTCTTATCTCCAACACGCATATAGGCTTCGTCCGCCTGATTGGCGTGAAGCTCCGAACTTGCAGGGATATACATTAACAAGATATGGTTGTCGTTCCCATCCTTGTCAGTACAGGGTAGCAGGTCGCTGGTAATAGGCACAGAAGGATTACAGAAATCTAAAGGAACACGTAGTAACTCATTCAGTTTCTCTGTATGTTGATCTATGCCTTCTATCTTCCTCTTCTTATCAGACACACCAATAGCAATCGTTCCACCATCAGCATTAGCAAATGCCACGATGGTAATAGCCAATGCTTTCGGATCAATTTGAATGCTTTTGCAATCAAACGTCTGATCTTCCTTGCGAGCTCGTATCTCTTGTATGGTCATATATCATTGTTTTATTGTTTAATAATGGAAAAATCTATGTTGTTATTTTTTCAGACTCGAGTTTTATATACTAAATATGGGCTCCATATAATTGGATCTGCATACATATTCCGTTACACTCATGAGATTTTTCGAAACTTCCACATACTTTTAATACTTAATATTCTTTTATAGTGTATCAATTATTCTACGTAACTCTTTTACAACGTCTGCCATATTTCTGATTCTTTTCTTTTTCGAATGATTTATCATTGTACGAATAAGAACGTATATAGATTCTTCTCTTTCAAAGAAATCCTCCCTACAGATACATCCTATGGGAGCATTTCCTTGAAAAATATACCAAAAAACTTTGCCTAACTGAAAAACATCTGATTGGTTGTCTATTTTGCAATCAATTTTTTTTTCGCCTCTTCCTTCTGCAAGATACTTATTCATAGCCTCAGGAGAAAGCCACCCTTTGGGACCAATGAATTCATTTTGCCTATCATAATCCAAATCTCTACGTGTTACAAGACCTAAATCTCCAATTTTCCATTGACTTTCATGAAAAATCAAAATATTATCTGGTTTTATATCTCGGTGGTAATAACCTAACTCATTTAAATCATTCAGCCCTTCCGCAAGTTGCAGGCATAAATTCAACTTTTCTGATTTATCAATATCATGCTCCTCTAAGTACTGCTTAAGGTCACTATCTGCATAATCCATCATATAGAAAGGAAAGAATTCTTTCCTTTCTTTTTCTTCGCCTTTTCTAGTTTTGTATGATTCTGTACATTGTACATATCCTTGAAGGTCAATTTCTATTATGTTGGGTATATGGTTCCTTTTACAGACCTCCAAAGCACTAATCTCTGTGCGGAATCTTTCATTGGCATCACTTCCAACATAATCACCATCTCTAAAAGAATCACGCACATTTGATATTTTTATAACTTTCTGAGGTTGGGATTTGTAAATATCAATAAAATCTTGACTTGGATATAACGCCAAAATATACGAATGTGCACCTTTATTCCGTTTAAATTGCGGGCTTACGGAATAAGCATAATAATCTATATTGTTTATGCTTAGTTGATTATTACGAGGTTCATCGTTTAGACAAATAGCATTCCCCTTAGAAACAAAATTTGTTACTACAAGCATATCCATACTATTCCAAGTTTGACAGATCTATTAACCAATACTTTCCTATAGGATTTAGTTCTATTTTATCTAATCCGTATTCCTTTGAAAGATAATCTATGATTTCATTCACCACATCCCCCCGTTCTCTTTCTTATTACATAATAATTGTTCAAAAAATTGTAGACGCATTTCACGGGCTCTTTTCGAATTGGACTGACTAACACAATTAATAGCATAATCCATAAAAGGACGACAATCTTCATTTGAGGGAGTAATAAAATCGTTTTCACTAATGAAAGTCAATATCTTGTATTGATACTGAAGAACTTCAAACTTTTCATCGATATGTTCGTTTATGAAACAAAAAAGAGTATAAAAATCATTCTTTTGTTTATATCTTGTTTGATTTATTGGCTTTATGTCGTTTAAGGCATATATTTTATTTATTACCATTGAAAAACGGGCATGTTTTTCATTTACCACTTCTTCACTTAATTTTGCCTCAAATAAATTCTCGACAGCATTCCTTTTTTCTGTAATACCATAGAACAGGTATGCGACAATTTCTTCTATAAGTCCTCGGTCATTCATGCGAAGTTTTGTCTTATCTGTAAAAATATCCAGTTCTATGAGTTGTTGAATATCCATAATCCTGTAAACTAACTTAAGGAAATCAGAATCATGATGATATGCTTGATTTACTTCCGCAGGGTTAAGTTGAATGCCTCTTTTATTTACCAGATAAAAGAACTCTTCTTTTGATTCTCCTTTTGAAGAATCAAAATTTTCAATCTCGACAATATTAAGTCGATAATCTAAGAAAAATTCCGGGTCGTATTCTTTAAAGAACTTCTTTTGATTATCCTTAAACTCATTATGATAGTATTTATAGATAGTTGTCGCACGCTGTTGTCCATCCACCATTTCATATTTTCCATTCTCATTTTTTAGTATAAAAAAATTTGGGAGCGGGTATCCTTTATAAATTGAATCAATAAGTAGTCTTTGTTCTTTAGGTGTCCATATGAAATTACGCTGATATGGAGGACGCAAATTTATAGACTTACTCTCTATGAGGCTTATTAAATCTCTAATTCTTAGTTCTTTATTCTTGTATTCCATAATTATAAAGAATAATTAATTTATTAATCCAACGACTCCGGTACATCATCCATTGCATCATCCTCTTCATCCTTTTTCAAGAAGTCTAAGAATACACGGAGGAATGCTGTTTCTTTGAAGAAATAATTAGGATTTTCCTCCAGTTTCTCCTTAATAAAGTCAAAGCCATAGTTAGCGTATTCCTCCATTTTGGTAATGAGGTCATCCACGACCTTGCGCTGAGTGATTTCGCCTTTATCTAAAGCAATGAAGTCAATATCCGTTCGAGCTATCAATGCAGCAAACATATATTCACGCAAACGTGGATATTGTGTTCGGCCAAGACGTGATTCGCCTGTCCCCCAGTTGGAGATAGCCCAACCAAAGTGTTTCCTTTTGGCTTTATCTTCTATCAAAGGTTTAGTTTTATTGCTATACAATCCAATGAAAAAGGCCAATATAAACACTTCGTAGCCTGCTCCATATATCTTTCCTCTTACCTCCTGATACTGATTCACCCCCTTACCATAGTCCGAGAACACACTTATCACGGAGTCTTGGTAACGTTCTTCCCATTCGGGATTACGTTTGCCCCAAAGTTCATATAAAGATTCCATACTACTTGATTTTTTCTATTGTTGTACGAACAGTTGCCATATTCTTTGAATTAAAGCCATCGGCTTTCTTGATACGATAGACGGAACATGTCAGTTTTTCTATTTCCGAGAAGCGGACCCTTCCTTTGGTGATGAAATCCTTGGTTACAATAATACATTGTTTCTTCAGATTATCAATCACATTGTAAAAGTTCTCTTCCTTGGAATCGCCGAACGATGATGTTGCAGCATCAAATACAAGAGGATAATCCTCGTCACGCTTTTCTTGTGTAAAGTCAGATATGGCAAACAGGACGGATATATACATCACCGTCAATTGCGAGCCAGATGGCTTTTTTATTTCCGTACCGTTAGAACTATATAGGCGTATTTCCGTCGAGTCGTCAGCTGTCTGCCAAAGACGAATTTCACCATGGAAGTCGCTTGCACTGAGTTGCTCTAAATAACCATTTGCCTTGTCTTGCATTTCTCCAAGGAAACGTCGAAGATTCTCCTTTTTAGCAAACGCAAAAGCTTTGGCTATCTCTTCAAGGACACGGTGGACATCACGATACACCTTCACCTGTGAACTGTCTGGATTCAATTCATCCATCTGTTTCTGCAATCCATCCATCCTCGTCTGAAGCTGTGTTAACTCACCCTTCAGTTCCGTAAGCCTCACTTCTGCTCTGCCTTTCTGTTCAAACAGCCCTTTGATGTCATTGAAATCCTTCTCCAGAATTGCCTCAGACACATTTCCGGCCTGAATCAGCAGGCGTGTTTTTTCGTCTATCGTATCTTGTATCTGTTGCTCCACTTCCTTCAGGTCCTCGTTCAGACGCTCCACCAGCCCCATGCGGTCACTAATTTCACGGATAAGTCCAGAAACCTGCAGCTCATTGCTGCCGCTAAGCGAAATGCTCAGATTGTGCAGAGACTCAATGTTGCTAAACTTGAATAGTTCCTTCTCCTCAATGGCTTCCTTCTGACTCTTCTTGGCGGTCTCCAATGCTATATGCCTCTTATACTCCTCCAGTTTCTGCAACATAAAGTTGTAAGCCTCATCCCCTTCTTCAACCGGACGCCCACACACCTTGCAGATATGGTCATTTAGCATCTCCTCCATCGTTTCCTGATTGGGCAGATACCAAGGTAATTCAGGGGCACCATTTACCAATGCACCTTGTATTTCCTTAACTGCCTCCAATTTCCCGATTTCAATAGCCTTTTGACGCTCATAATCTTTTTCCTGCTTTCTCTTTTCCCTACTAAGAGCTGAACATTTTTGCTTGAACTCTTGTAGAACATTCGGGAAAGCACAAAGAATCCACATTTTATCAAGAAGAGCGTGGTTATAATCAATATAACTTATCTGGGCTTTTAATTTCCTACGTTTTTCCTCCTTGCTCTTTAACCTGCTTTGTATGTCTTTGTATCTTTCAGATGTTTCCTGATTCTCTTCAAGTTCTCCCAACCTCTTAGAAAAAACTTCCAACGATGTTGTTTTGTCTTTGATATCTTTCTTTTTAGTTGAGATTTCCTCTGCAAGACGATTTATCTGTAATTCTAATGATTTAGCTTCACCTGCGACCTTCCTGTCAGATTTCATTTCTTTCAGATAGGCAGCATTTGCTTTTTCCTCAAAAGATGACGTATATTCTACAAGGTCATCGAACTTTCTTATATCAGAAAATTTGTCAACTAAATCCTTTAAAGCAGTAGCGTTGTCGAAAACATTAAGTTCCGACTCACCCTTAAACATACTGAATCTCTGAACAAAGGCGTCATAACATCTGTCTATAAGATTCTTTCCACTCAACTGAATACGTTCTGAACCAGAATTCTCATAACCTCTATAAACAAGTGAACCGGTTCTAAAGAAGTCTTCACTAACACGTTCAACGGAAAAAGACTTTTCTACCGACTTTTCACCATCATGTTCAAAAAGCATAGAAACGGAAACATCTTCTTTTTCGCCAATTTCCATTTTTGACTTTCGCATTTCTGACATATGGTCAATATTGCCCTTGTCAATAGTTGTATTGAACAACCACTGCAAAGCATCAAAAAAAGTTGTTTTACCGTCACCATTATCTCCCAGAATAAGAGTCAGGCCGTCTGAAAACTCAAATATATTATTATCTCCGTAGTAACTACGGAAATTTTTGATTCGGATTTCTTTGATTATCATACGTTATCGATTAAAAATTTGTCTATTTCCTTCCAAAGTTCTTTTTCAGAAGTTCCTTCACCTGTACGTTTGATAATCTGTGCAACAGCATTTATTACATAATTGTCAGAATCAAGTGCTTGCTCTATTGTGCTGATGTCAGAAGGAGTATAATCTCCGAACTTCATCAGATTCTCATCAAGCAAGACTGCTTGCAGCATTTTGTTGTCATTATTTCTTGCCATAATCAGAATAAAGATATGTTATAATATGATAGTATTTCGTTTAATTCATTATATGCAAAGTCTGCATTTTCCGATAATACAGCAAAGTCACGAACTCTTTTTAATTCACTTTTTATTAGACTACGTTCCATATTGTAGTTCTCCTGCGCAGAATTTATTTCGGGAGCCACGACTAAATCGTGTATTATGGCTATATGTTTGTCGGGATGCTTTCGTAATATACGACCTCTCCGCTGAATAAATTGCCTTGGATTTCCCGTGCTGGCACAGAAAATAGCCATCTCGCTACGGGGTACATCAACACCCTCGTCAAGACATTTCATTGATGTCAGGACTTCTATCTCACCACAAGCAAACTTATCAAGAATCTCGTTTCGTTCCTTAATTCCTGATACGAACTTTTTTACAGTTGTCGTTTTGCTGACATTCTGCACAATCCTTGTGTATGTGTCAATCAAATTATTAGAAAAGTCATCGTCATTAACACTTTCCATGCTGTCGAAGATATCAGCCGTTTCGTCATCAGGTCTTGCACCTTCTGGAACATAGACCAAAGTATATTTCAAATTCCCTTTCTCGGCATATCTTTCCTGAATGATTTGTCGGAATATCAGTTCTTTCTCTTGAGCCTTATGGACAATGCGTTTCCGTTTCAGCAGCAATCGCATCAAAATATCATCACCTTTGGGAAATGATTCTTTTTCCAGATTAAAGAACTTTGCCAATCGTAATGAGATACGCATATATTCAGCCCTCTCAGCATCATTTAGATGGACTATGTGTGGACAATACTTGTATCGGCAAAGATATCCCTTGTCAATAGCCTCTTGCATATTAAACTCAAATGTATAGCCATTTTCGCAGCCAAAGAAATCCATGATGGCTTTATTACCGCTATCATCAAACTGACGTTCTGGTGTTGCAGAAAGCCCTATGCGACGGGCGAACTTAACCCCGCCCAATCTGTCTAATATCCTTCCTGCTCCCATATTGTGTGCTTCATCAGCAATAAGTAGCATCTGTCGGGTAGTGTTCCTGTTAAAATCAACAAGCTCACGGAAGATGTTTTCTCTTGCAAAGGAGGCATATGTCGCTATGATAATAAACGATGATTCTTCACCGTCTATCTTGATACTCTCCTTTGTTTTGATGCTATCAAGTTCCGTTTTCCATTTGGGATTTTTAGAACTGACCTTAGTAATATGATTAAAATGAAACCTTTTACACTCATCTTCCCATTGGTCAACAAGCGTGATAGTAGGTACGAGGATAATTGCTTTATAGAAATGAAATTTCTTCCAGATGTTGAGCAGACAATTCAGCGAGGTAAGTGTCTTGCCTGTACCAGTAGCCATCGCGAATAGTCCTTTCTGTTTTACTTTCCAATTTTCATATGCTTGTTTCTGATAGCCTCGTGGCTCATCGAAAGGAAATCTTGGCTCCTTTTCTTTTAAAACATCAATGTTTTGTTCCTCTAACTTTTTAACGATGCTTTCCACCTTCTTTTGGGCTTTATTTAAGATAGCTTGAATGCTTAAGGGAAGGTTGTCATTAAGCCGTCTTAAAATAAGATTCTGTTCATCACGCATCAACTCACCAATCTCTTTATGTTTAAAATTGGCATAGATTCCAGCTTTTACGTCTTCGGCTTTCAGATAGACGACAGAATCATCTCTACCAAAGAACGTCCTTTCAAAATCCTCAACTATGTCATCTATCTTATACACATCACCTTGTCCATCCCAATCGCAGAAAGCCGTAAGGCTCTCTAAATTATCAATTAGGGCAGTACGGGAAAAATTACAAGAACCTTCAAAGGCTACCCTGTTCAACCCATCAGAGAACAATCCGCATTTTGAATGGGCAATACCTTCCCCATCTTTGGGTACTACAATCTTTATCTCCAGCCTTTCATTCTTAATAAGCCATGTCAAACATTCGAAAAAATGTTTATCTCTCTCGGACAAGGTACGTTTAACTTCCTCCAAGTTATTTAGGTTAAAATATTGAATTAAGTCACCGGCCTCACCTGCTATCATAGCTTGCTTGTCTTCAATGGAAAGAATATCATTGATAACCATTCGCATGCGTCCACCATTATAAAGGAACGTTGCAAATCCATCTGACAAGATGTTAATTGCCGATGAAGAAAAGAAGCCCAGTTTTATATCAAACTGAGTTGCATTACACAATGCCTCGGAAAAGAAACCGATAGGTTCCCACTCCGTTCGTGACTTATAACGACGACTGCCTGGCCAAAGTACATTTGCTTTGAGCATACACTTTAAATTATATGAAACAATTCGTACACATTATATCGTCACCCAAAATATCCACAAGAGTAGTGCCCTTGTGGTTGGCACAATTCTCTTTTTGTCGCTTGATGATATCAAGTTTAATTTGACGGATTCGCTCAGGCTTTATCAAATCAGCAAGGCTTTCGTTCTGATTCCATGTATATCCATCTTTCTCAAATTCCATTGCTTTCTTGAATAAATCAGGATGTTGCTCATAGAGCCAGACCCACTCTATCTTTTGCTGGAAAAAACAGAAGTAACAACCAGAACGACTACGGCAATAAGTGCCTTTTTCGCCATCTACCTCGAAAGGGATTTCCTCGTAGTAGGCAGGAACACCCACACCACTCTCTTTCAATAAACGGAAAATGTCTTCTTTTACTAACACATCCGTATTGTCAAGGAGTGGGAATTTGTCAAGTTTACCCACCGGATAATCAGTAGTTCTCAGGAATTCAAAGACAGCATGATTAAACAACTTTACGTCGTAGTCAAGTAAAGTATTCATTTTCTTCGAGTAATAGAACTGCTTAGCGACAGGTCTCTTCACTATCTCAATAATCTCGTCCCGCAGGAATCCTTTTGGACATAATCTCTCGTATATGTCAACTATCTGATCCAAATTCTCATGGTGTAGGAATTTATTAATAACATCTATACTCCATATATTCTTACGGAATGGGAATACGGCCTGAATATTGGGCTTCGATGAGATATAACCGTCTCTATCCTCATCGCCACGGATACCAACATATGAAACAGCATAATCACTTCCTACGTATTCTTCAAACTTATCCAGTTTCATTTTCTTAGTACACCAGCGAGCTTGTGGTGAAGGAAGAAATCCCCCCATAGCTTTCAAAAAGTGATGGAATGGCGTTGGCTCCGGACTGTCCTCCGCGGCCCTTAACCGTTCAATTTTCCCCAAGTAAGCTTCCAAACGATTAATTAGTGCTTCTGTTTCTGCCAATTCGCAACCTGTATCTGAATTGTAGTATTCAATCTTTAGCAATGGGTATGTTTTTTTCAGATAGATGGCGAGAGCTGCACTATCTTTACCGCCTGATATGCCTAATATATGTCTTACTTTTATCATTTATTCATCTTTTTGTTCAATATTGACAGCAATGTACAAATATCTACATTGCTATCACCAGATAACAGCTGACTAATCTTTTTCTCCAGTTTGTCAGCTTTCGTTTTATCTTTCTCAGGAAGCACGTAAGTTTGTGTCCTAATGTTAGTACCATTGTTTGTAACCATGTCAAAAGAGTAGGCCTCATTCTTGTCTGTATCGTCAACCTTCTTGGAAATATCTGCATACTTTTCGCACTCACGGAACAAATAGATGAGGTCATCTACGAGCTTGTCTTCTTGTTCATCTCTGAGCGCATCAAGACGCTGCTCAAGTATGGTATAACATATAGACTGGTACCATAGGGTTCGGTTGTCGTATTCTGTCATCACATGATGGTAGAATTCACGCTGTTTGTCTGTCAGTAGATAGACCTTGACATTGGTTAATCTCTTGCGAACTTCTAAAATGTACTCACTGTATTCGTAGCTTTGCAAACCAAATTTATCCACTAATCTTTCTTCTATGCGGTCTATCAACTGCGTATAGCAAGAACGCAATTCTCTGATAGCACGCTGGATTATATTACCATATTCACGAATAAACTCTTCATGTTTCAATTTCGCATGGTCAAATCCCAAAGCTTCTGGCAAATCATTGAAGAATGCTTTTTCTGGATCTTTTGCTTTTGCCAGCACATCACGGAATTTCATGGTTGACTCGTGGTTAAATTTGCGAGTATGCTTGGTATAATCATTCAGCCGCATATAGAAATTTAAAAAAGGCTTGATGGTTTCGATGAAGCTGGAGTTGGTTATAGAAAATTCTTCTCCAAGATTAATGAAGCGCCGATACTGATTGAAAAATCCCAACTTTACACCATCAATAGCAAACTTCTTAACCTCAAAGTCACCCGGATGCTTTTGCAGCAAATCGAAAAACTCCATGTTCACATTTGGTATAAAAGCTCCCCTTGATGCATCATAGAGTGCAAAATCCTGACGCTTGATAAACAAATAAGTTGGAATCCAAAATTCGAGGAATCCATGTTTTAATTTATAGGGCTGGGTGGAAAGAATCTTGATGAGTTCAGACACTTTTCTTGCTTTGTTTTCCGTACTCTGCAGAAACTCTTCGCAGGCTTCCCACAGAGGCATAAAGCCTTTATTAGTAGGCGAGTCTGCAAAGCCGCCATTTTGATGAAGCCCCGTGTTCAAAAGTAAAGAAAAATAAATTGTCTTTTCTGGTGGAAATTTGTTCTCAGGAAATCCAATTCTGTCTTCAGAATAGTGCTCCGTCAAGTATGTTAGATAACTTTTCCTCGCTTGAGTAATCGCGCCACTAAGCTTATGCCTGTTGAATAGTTCATTAACCATCACAGGTGTCTTACCGTAGACTTCATTGCAAACCTTCGACAGCAACTGGTTAAAATCACGATGTGAATTCACTTTCTGCTCTTTACCTCCAAACACCCATACCACACAATTTTTATAGGAGAAAAGGTTGTCGTTGATTGTCTTATTAAGCAAGGCCTCCTCATACTCTCTCAACTTTTGAATTTCTTTTACAGCCACCCTGTCGCTCTTATCTAAAACATGCTCCAACAGATATATATACTTCTTGATGTTGTAGAGGTGGTCGACGATATCCTTCGTATTGGTAAAATAAGCAAAGACAAGTGCATGATCTGTTTCTAAGCTTAATCTTTTGATTTCTGTCAAAACATTCTTGTGCGTGGAGATAATTAGTTCAATGAAGCCGTCTGTATCGCCAGTAGGAACAATATCCTGAGGCTCTTCACAAATCATGTATTCAAAGAATCGTGGGGTGCCTTTCTGAAAGAAGTGAGCTTTAACCTGGGAGATACGCTTGTTGAAAAATACATTCAGCTCATCAACAAAGGTCACAGGACGAGGAACTATCAAACCTGCTTTACGTATTTCTGCTTCAAGGTCAACATCTGTACCTTCGAACAACATCAGGCGTTCTTTGTAGACAGCATATCGAACTATTTTCTTGGCAGTCAGCTTCTGTATGATTGCCTTGGCATTGTCGATAGCCATGGCTTCCTTAGCGTAGGTCGCTATGTGTTCTGCTGTCAGCTTAAATCCTGCTGTACCAAAAAGGTTCAACAAGCCAATGGCTTTCACCAGATTCACAGCTTGAGACATCTCTTTCTTGCTGTCCCATTCTTGACCTTCTACTCGCTCTATAGATACTTGAATGGTGCTCCAGCTCATTGAGTCAGCATTGGCATCTTTTAGATAGGAATAGAAATTATATAGTATATAGTCATAAACTTTCTGAAGATTATATGTTAATTGCTTTACGGGTTCAAATTCGGAAATAGAATTGCTTCCTTTCGCTGCTAAGAAAGTGAAAAGAGAACGCTCATTCTGACCATATCGCTGAATAGCTGTTGTAATAGTGTAGGCTGAGAACGAATCCAACGGAAATAGCTGCTTAGCAGTTTCCAAAGGAAAATCGTTAGACACATATCCTGTTTCTTTGGCTAACCTATATAGTGGTTCAATATTATTCGCATCGTTTATCTTCCTTTCTTCCTTTAGCTGTTTTGATGCCAGTTGTAGCAACTGCTCTACAGGCTCTACAAAGGTAATTTCCTTGAAGCGGCCTTTTACTTTAATCCACTCGTTTGTCTGTGTTTCTGTCAATCCTTTGGCATAAGCACCAAAATTTTGATGGAGCACAGTGAGAAGCATCATCTGACGAGTCGGTACATTGACCAACTCGGACAACTTCTGTAAGAAATACAGCTCCGTCTCAGGGTTATTTTTGGCAGCATGTTCCAATACCTTGCCGAACTCATCTACAACTATTATCAGGAATTTGCCTTCCTTCTGACATTGATTATAATGATTCTTCAGGTTATCAAGAATACTGTTGGTATTGCCCTCCACATTTAGAGCGTTACTGAGAAGTGTTGACATCTCAGTATAGTCGCCAACAATATTCATAATCTCGAATGACTTCGCATCTGATAGAATTCTAGCATCCAATAGATAGTTCTGCTTGGCTATCTTCTTCAAATCAGATTCTAATGCCAGTAGAAAGCTCGATTTTCCTGTTCCGTACGAGCCTATAATCGTGAAAGAATGAATACCAGACTTGAAGTCGTTCACAATATTGTGAATTGCATTCTGAGCGTTAGGTGTCACCAGGTATTGCATTCCTTCAGCAAAACCGTTTTCAATGTTTGCAGATAAACTAAATGTCTTTACCATAATAATTGTCTAATACCTGTTTTATATCCAAGTCCTTAATAAACTGAACTTGCTTGATACCAGCCACATCACTATACACGAAAAAATGATTGTACTCATTGGCCAGTTGTTTCAACATCTCTATTGTCTCGAAGTTCTGCATACAGAAGACTAGGCCTACTCTTTCTTGTATGGTATCAAAGGGTAAGCTGTTGTCATCCTCCAGCTCCTTCAATTTTAGTAAACCATACAGAAAGATCTCCTTTGTTACCTCACGCTTACCGTCTACATTAAAGTAGTACCCCTTACTTTCTGAATTTAGGCGAATCAAGTCAAGGTCTATCAGAAGAGAAGAAAAGTCCTCATTGGATTGCGGCTTACGGGGCAAAGCATAGTTTTGCAAGAAAACTCCTACGTCTTTTCCCATTGTACTTTCGTTATATGCTGATAGCTTTCCTACTTCTGCCAGTTTCAATCTCGCATATGTCATCACAATACCTTTTTCAAAAGTAGAGCGTTCTTTTTGCAGCCCACAAAATAACATGTTATATAGTGAAGCTTTTCTTAAAAATACAAGATTAAAGTGCAAAAGCCATAGAGTTGCCATATCCTCAATGTACTTGTCCTTTCCATAATTCTCATTAAACAGATAGTTTCCTAACCATGTTGGCTGGTCTCCATCACATATACTAAAAACACCGAGCCAATAACGAATAGAAGAAACCATATTCTTCCCGACACCTAATTGTATTACCGCATCAGGGGAGCTGAAATTATTTCCATGGACTATGAAATCATATCCTTTTTTCAGCCATAGGCTTTTGCAAGGGAAAGATTCATGCCCTGAGAATATATATTTATTACTGATTGTTGCCATACTATATTGATTTGAAATATTCTTTGTTAAGCAACTCGGCTATATCTACTTCGAGCAGCTTGGCTATTTTCAGATATGTCTCCATAGGTGGTTGGCAAGCATTGGTACACCACTTAGATACTGTAGTAGGTGCACATCCAAGTTGTTCAGCCAACCATTTATTTGTCCTTTTCTTTTCTGCTAGCACTACTTTTATGCGATTAATATCTTTGTCCATAATGGATTATAGATTTGTTATAAATACAAAAGTACACATTTTTTTGAAGATAATGCAAAATATGGCTTTGTTTAGCCAAAAATATCACTAAATTGGCGTTTTCCTCATCATGTCTGTCTGATTACAATTAGAAAAGATTTGGACTAAGAATAGACCATATAAATCAAGTCCTACATTTTTAATTCTGGTAAACTATTTATCGCTTCCGACTTTAGCTTATCCACTGCACGGGTGTATTTCTCGGTATGCTTCAATCCGCTATGCCCCAATAGACTGGCAACAGTCTTGATGTTCGCACCATTATTCAGGATATTTACTGCAAAGCTATGGCGGGCACAATGCCAGCTGATGTGTTTGTTAATACCTGCACGCTTCACCCATCGTTTTACCGATTTGCAACAACTCTCATACGAGGGAAGATTGAAAATGGAGGAATTCAAATCGTCAGGTGCGTCACCAATCAATGACAGTAAACCATCGTTCAAAGGAATGACGACACCACTATGTGCCGAATGCCCTTTAGTCTTGTTCTGCTCAAACTTCAATAGGCGGTTGGTATAATCAATGTTCTTATAAGTTAGGTCTTTCACATCGCAGAAACGCAGACCACAATACAGACAGAAGATAAATGCTCGCCTTACATTGGGATTTTCGTTTTCGTAATGACATTGTATCAAGGTTTGAATCTCATCCATTGACAACACATCTTTGCGTAAAATCTGTTCATCTACCTTACACACCACACCCTTACAAGGGTCTTTCAACATCACTTCGTGGTCGATTGCATATCGCACAACCTTCTTAAAACGCTGATAGATGCTCTTTGCTCCTTCACCAACACTTCGTGATTGCAGATACTCCACAAATTGTTCCATCATATCCTTGGTTATCAAGTCGGGCTTAATGCTAAACTCATAGAGTGGGTATTGCTCTTTCAGAAAATCCTTAAAACGATTCAAGGCTATCTTTATCATTCGCAGGTCTTTCTTGGTGTAACTGTCAATGTACGCCTGATAATAGTCCAAGAAATTGATATTCCTATCCTTCTTCAACCGATAGCCGAGCATGCTCTCCTTAAACTCCTGTTCACGCTCTGCACGAATCTTGGCAGCCAGTTCGAGTGTTTCTTTGTTCTGTTGCCGTTCCGCTGGAGTACGAGGCTTAGCGATCAGGTACAACTGCAAATTTTCTTTTCGCCTGTTGTGCTTAATGTGTACCTTGGGCTTACCCATCATCTTGCCTGTTTCATACAAAACGGGATTGCCGTTTTCGTCTAAAACCGGTGTTTCTTCCCTACCAAGATAATACTCCAGATACAGACTTATCCGACCATCAGACAACACATTTTGCTCCAATTTCGGGTTTTCCTTTGCTTTATTTTCTAATTTTGCCATAATTGATAGTTATGTACCTAAATGCGTATCAAACCGACTAAAATTATTAACTCATTTATTTTCAGATGTTTTCTTATTTTGCAAAGATACTAAAAAGTTCCGAATATCAAAGTGTACTAAAAGTGTACTTTATGACAAAAAAACAGGCAAAAATGAGCAAAATCAGCAAATACAAGAAAATTGTAAATTGATGATTATCAACACAATATATTCTTTTAATTTCTCTTGTTTTCACGGCATTGTACCGGGTCTGGGTACAAATTAAGTGCTGTAAATCAACAGTTTACAGCACTTTTTTATTTTCCGGGTAGCCAAAGGGTAGCCCAAAACGGCAAAATATAATCTTTTTTATGAAACCAAGGGTTAATATACCCTTTTGGCTACCTCTGATTATCTTGCACTTATATTCTTTTGGGTACACTTTGTTTGCTGGGTACTTTATCGAGTTTGGGTACCAAG
This sequence comes from Hoylesella oralis ATCC 33269, assembly GCF_000185145.2. Classification (GTDB taxonomy): domain Bacteria; phylum Bacteroidota; class Bacteroidia; order Bacteroidales; family Bacteroidaceae; genus Prevotella; species Prevotella phocaeensis. The sequence goes on along the minus strand of NZ_GL833119.1, from coordinate 242,404 downwards.
TAAAAACTAAGTGATTGTTTTTCAACATTTAGCTTTTTCTCTTTTTGCAACTGTTCCCAAATTGTTTACAGTCGGCAATCTTTGCTATAATAAAGAGACGACCTGTGATTTTTATTGTATAATTACTTAGGTAGCTAATCAAAATTAAGTAACATGTTTAGAGAAGTTTATATGTAACCCTTTACCGATGTCTTCTAATATTCTGTTGGTGGTATAGAAAAACATGTCGGAGGTTTCATAGTCTTGCGGTTTAATCCATTTCCTCTTGAGTATTCGTCAAAGAGTCTCGGCAATGTTCAATTGCGGATAATATGGTGGAAGGTAAAAGAGAAAAAGCCCTGTTTTCTCCTAAATGGCTCGAGGCTCCTTGATTTTCTTGTTTCTATGAATAGTGACGTTGTCAAGAACGACAAACGTGTCCATCTCTAAATCGAAAGAAAGCTCGTCAAAGAAGCAGACAAATTTAACTGCCGTCATTTTTTTAAATGTAGTAAAACCTTTGTAATGATTGTCATACTTTATCATTCCAAAAATGTTGAGATACACTACTCTATGGGATAGAATATAAACTTCTTCCCCCTTCAGTTGACAGCCATAAGGAACGTATGCTTCGATACATATGTGGCTTTCATCTGCATAATATAGCTTTATTCGTCTTTCGAATGCCTAGCTCTCAAGTTCTTGCAACTTCTCGACTGTGTGTTCATAGAGTTGTGGAGAAGGTACTCCCCTTGGACGTTTCTTATTCACTTATATCTTGCGTTAATGTGGATAAAAAGCGTTTGAAAGTTGAGCCGCTCGCTTCTTTGCCTGCTCCCATGCTGCCCTTGTCTTGCTCACGCTCTGTCTGTCTTGTTCTATCGCATGACGGACAGTATCCTTGTTCGAGCAATCCATTATAGGCTTGCGTTCCTGTTCTGAACGTTTTCTCACCCCTTCCATGCCCTCGGCTTTGAAACGCTTTAGCCATGTGTTTACATTGGTAAGACTCATGCCTGTTTGTAACCCAACTGCCGATGAGGATAGACTTTCGGCTTTCAGAAGAATTGCTCGACAGCATATACGAAAACAATGTTTCTTGCCGGAAAAATCCTTTCGCGAATGAGAAATGTTTCGTCTCTGTTAACTCAATACTTTTGGTTTTTCCACAATAGAAAGATGAAATTTGCCAATAAATATTTTATATAAACTAATTTTGCTTACTTATCATTTGACATTTCTTGAATTATTTACTCATAAAGCATCTTTCTATTTACGTGTTTATTGTATTTAATACTATCACTTTCCCATATTCCCCACTGCTTAAAAAAGAATGTTGTACCCTGCTTTTCTACTTGTTCTTTTAGTTTTACTACCCATTCTTTCCTCATCAGTTGAGCTAGAGTGTTACATTCTCCCCCAACAGTAGCCCGATCAATACCCTTTAAATTTATTTTAATGTGAGTTAGACGGATTATAAGTATCTGTATATTTGGTGATTAGCGAAAATTGTTGTAACTTTATGTTGCTAAAATACAAAGGATTATACTTAAGTGTCAGAAAGATATCTGAAACATCTCAAGTGTCTTTTGTTTATAGTAGTTTTGTGATATTTATTGTTTTATGCCAAAGAATCTGCTTTTATTGCGGTTCAAAACGTATGGTTAGGAAAAGGCGTGAGAATATTCGTCAACGGTAGCGTTATAAGGATTGAAATCGGTACTTTATTGGTCGTTATCGACTCTGCAGCGAGGAGGTTAATGCAGCGTTTGGGTTTGACAATTCCACGGGGGTGACCTTGTGGAGAAGTCCAGCGTTTTCTGCCGTACCATTTTCACCGTTATCTCTCGTCAACCTATGAAGAATCTCTCCCTTGCCAAGCTGGGCAAAGCCTTTGTTTTGATGGGCGTTACGTATTGGAGTCGTTACTTTGGTGTAGTCATTTTCAGGTCGCATGCTTTAGTATAAGTTTATCTCGAAGAAGGAAATACTTGTAGACAATTACCAAAGTATCGACTATCTGATGACTTGCGGATACGAGATACAAGGCGTCGTCAGTAATCGTCTTAAAGGGCTAAGGGTACAGTTCTTACCCTACAAGTTCCAGCATTGCTAGTCTCATCAGTTAATGAGGATAAAAACTAAGTTCACACTGCATTCCAACCTCCCGGCTTCTCAAGAACTGTTCACCATCACAAAGACACTCTGTCACACAGATAGGAAATCCTTCATCGGCACTTTAAATGCGTGGCTCATCAAGGAACGGGTTGTGGATTGCGATGGAAAGACGCACTATGTACGCAAGAATACACACAGCGCATGCCAAAGTTTTAAAAGAGATATGCCGTGGTTGTGGGCATAGTATGATTATTCTGAATTAAATATCCCAAATACCAGCAATGAGTTTGAAGTTTTTAATGTTGAATTAAAAGCTAAACAGAACTTGCACAAAGGTATCAGCGAGGAGAAAGGAACTGTTTTTAGGTCTCTTTTTGGTACTAAAACCAAGGATTACAAAAAATAATCGCTATGATCACCGAGGGTTAAGTTACAGAATTTACATGTATAGTAGATGACTTTTGCAAGTTTTTTGGGTGCCATGATGGCAAAATAAATATACCCTGAAACTTCATAACAAGTGGAGTTTTCATCGTGATTCCACGATGTCTAATGCAGAAATTATACTGATCATGATCCTTTTACACGATTCCGGTTACCGTTGTTTGAAACATTTCTATACGGATAAAGTCTATTATCATCTGTGCCATCTGTTCCCATAGTTGTCTCTTACAATCGCTTTGTAGAACTCGAAAGAGAGGTCGTCATTCCTTTGGCGTTGTTCATCAAAAAGGTTCTTTTAGGCAGATGTACGGGTATCAGTTTTGTGGATATCATTCTTCTGCGTGTGTGCAAGGACCAACGAATCCATATCTAATGGAAGGATTATATATACCTATCAGAATATTGTATAGGATTTTTATCTTTATACGCAGAGTTTCCTCCTTATAGTTACCATCTCTCTGTGAGAGCCCAGACTGCGCTGGATACACGATGGTCTTCGTTCGTTTTGTTGACGAGGAACTTAAGGGTAAAAATGTCGTTTTCTAGACCTATAAGGCTAAACATATGATATTTAATAGTAGTAAAGCAAGCTATAACAGCGCTTAGAACTATTTCATGCAGGCTTTTTATGGTAAGTTCGACTGGAAGAACCGTCTGATTCCTGCGCCTATCGATGGTAAGGTAATATCTTTCCAGCCAAAGTATAAGCGCGGTTACTACAAAGAGTAAAGTACCATTAATCCATCAGGCAACATCTTTGGCGGCGCCATAACAATAGCCGTGCGTTAGCACGGCCAGATAAAAGAGATGATGAAGTATCTCGATAAGAACTTTCCTGTTGGCAATTAGACCGATACCAAAGGCTGAGCTGTGGCGTTTATATCATTGGCGGTAAGAAAGTGATTATCAGATAATCACTTATTATCCTTATAGTGAAGGGAAGTGTGTAGAATAGGCCCTGAGGATGTATGGTATTCCTGTATACTGTTACGTGTAAGTTTATATGGGTATGATTTATCACGCCCATAATTTTGGCACGGACCTTTGTATTCTCGCCTCCGCACATCCTTACCTCATCACCTCATCACGTACATGGTTAGGAGCGTAATGAAGCACGTCTCAACGGTTCACGGTCTTTATGGCCGCCTTTTAGCTCCTTTACAGCGTAATGATAGAACCATTACGCCGTAAAGGTTTTTAAATGTTTTATAATAAGATGTTTACGCCACATTTTATTCTATGATCTTTTCGGTATTGTTGTCAATCTTTTCCACTGTCAGGCTTTGGTCTGTATGTTGCCAGAGCTGCAACTTTACACCATCGTGACGTCTGTGGGCTTGTGTCTCGGTCTCTGTGTTATAGAGCCGCTATTATGGTGTTATAGAGGGCTTTCCGGAAGGGTGTAGGGGTATTCTGGCCTTTGGAGGGGCAAGGGGAGATCGTGTTTCGTACTTTACTCTTTGTCGGCTTACTGATGCCATGCTTATGGGCAGATGGAAAAACAAAAAGAGAAATCAGAGCCGTTTTCTAGCTCGGGCTTCTGGCGTATTGTTCAGGAACCGATAACAGTCCCCTGTGATTATTTCTTGATAGTCTTCACCGTCTTGCTGTTGTTCACCTTTGTGATATACAAGTTTTCGGACTGATTCTCAAGATCCTTGTAATATAATGTTAAAGTTATTCGGTAAGCGACGAGCCATTTTCGGCCACGGTGTTTTTTAGCGTGACGCGTACACCTTTGGGAGCCTTAATGGTGCTGTAGACGGTTCCATCGGCATCCTTGCGATGGCTGACAGTAATGATACCGAGTGGTGTAGGGAAAGTACCCCGGGCTACCGTGCAGCCGCATAGGTGGGGCTCTATGGTGACAGCCCGACAGCCCGGCTCGGTAGGCACGATACCTAAGATGTAACGTGTCATCCAGGGAGTTACGCCCGACGCCCATCCGTGGCAAAGGCTCATGCGGAGGCCCTTGTAGCAATAGTTTCCGCCGTCAGCGTGAATGTCATACTGCCCGCTGTTCACAAATTCATCAATGCGTCCGGCGCGAGCTATGTCGTCATAGTTCAGTTCCTCCCAAAAGGTGGTGGCGCCGAGGTTGAGCATGCCGCCCCAGTACTTGGTAATGATGTCAGTGGCTTCATCGTATTTTCCGCTACGGGCCAACGCCTCCAGCATGTAATAGCCATAGAAAGTAGAGAAGTGGCGTGCGCCATCCTTGAGAATGACATTACAGTCGGTGGTGCCCTTGCTCAGGCCTGATATTATCTTCAGTGCTGCCGCTTCCTTGTTGTCGCAGTTGGGCAGACTGGTTTGCTTCAGGTCGGCGGCCGTAGCAGTACACATTCTGACCAGATCGTCGTCAGCTAACGCATGTCCTAGCTCGATGCCTGCGTTGACGGCCATGTAGCACAGTGAGTGGAGGCCCGAGTTGATGATTGCGGGGTTATCGGAAGTGGGCCAGTCGAGAAAGCGGGTGCCGTTAAGGTGCTCGTTACCCTTTTTATCAATAAGATGGCAAATCTGTCCGAGAAGTGCCTTAATATAAGCGTGCTGGGCTTTCAGATAGTCAAGGTTGCCACGGTAGAGATATTGATCGCGTTGGATGATGAGCCACCAAAGTGAGTAAGAGCACATGCTATTCATCCACCCTGGCAGTGGCGTGTCGTCACGTGCGAAATCGAGGCTACGGTTTACGGCGTCGTTTTGTCCGAAGACTGATAGTACTGTCATCACTTCGGGATGGAGGTCTCCTACCCACACGAGACGGTCGCGCTTGATGCCATCCCAGAGGTACTTCTGCATACACAGGTGAACGGTATATGCGCCAGTACGCCAGATGTCGTTCAGCTGTGGGTTATCTGTTTCAAAGCTTCCCAGATAAGGAATGTTCTGGTAGTGGGCTACGGCTCTGACGGCTTTCAGGTTATACTGTATGGCGGTGTCTTCAAGTTCAATGCTAACAAAGCGGAATCCTGAGTTGCCTGCTTGTATGGTGCCCAGCCAAGGGGCGTTAATAACGAAGTCGCGCAGAGCATGGTCGTTTGAGGCACTGTTTTTGTCGGTCATGGGACTCATGGCCTCGGTAACAGACTCGCCGAAGCGCACTTTCAGAGACACAGGCATCTGTGTGTCGCGAATGGATGATGCAATCTCTATACCGCCTTGTATCTCTCGTCCGAAGTCGAGTAGAATAGCCGCTTTGTGTTCGCGGTGGCTTATCATGACAGTATAGGACGTGTCTGCTACTGATACCTGTCCTGAAAAAGGGCGCGTCAGGTTTTCGACTCTGCGGATATTCCTTCCCGTAGAGTCTGATACCCACAGGACGCGCCGAGGCGTGATATGTTCGGTAACAAGGTTATAGGAACTTTCTATGTCATGGTCCAGTACATGGTTGGATAGCATGCCCCTACCCATGGCGGGTAGCATCAGGGCATATGTTATCAGCAGGAGATGATGAAATGGTTTCAAAATTTTTGTTTTTTTAATTTCTAAATGCAATATTAACGATAATTTCCATATCATTCTTTCGCGTTTATACCGTTTAATGTAAGCATTGATTTATTTATTTTGTAATTTGTTTCATGTATTTTTACTTTTGTTCCAAAATTACCCAGAGGGTGTGTTTTTCGAGAATATTGATGAAAGAAACACGAAATTTTTATGTATTTTTGTTCACTGAAAAACCTATCTGAAAAGATTTATGCAGAAATACCTTGTCATCCTGTATCTTGTGCTGTTCCCTCTGTCGGCCGCGTCGCAGTTTCTGCTGTCACGTATGGTCAGCAGCATATCGAACCTGCATGTTAACGACTTGGTGCAGGACGACCAGGGGTTCATGTGGATAGCTACGGCCAAAGGCCTGTGCCGCTATGATGGTGTGGGTTATAATGTGTTCTATCACTTGCAGCGGCAACCTCGTTCTATCGGTTCTGACAACGTAAACGCGCTTTATTTTGATGGCAGGGACCTTTGGTGTGCCACGGGTGACGGGGTGTCAATGTTCGATATGAATACCTGGCAGTTTACCAACTATCGCATGAAACACCATATGGGAAGCTATTGTCTTGGTTTCTTTTTCTCCGGCAGGCATCTGTACACCTACGGCTATGGCGGCATATACGAGGTGAGGAAGGGTAGTGGACGGCTTGTGCCGGTCATCAACTTTGAGGGGCAAGTGGTGCAAAGAGCCATCGTCGACTCGCATGGACAAATCTGGGTGGTGTGTGACGGTAACGAGGTGATGTGTTTCGATGCCTCCATGAATCTTTGTCGGAAGATTGACTTCGGCGCAACGAAAGAGGTGTATAGCATTTATCAGGCACCGGGTTGTAATATTCTGTTAGGCACCAAGAACGGACTCGTGGCCCTTGACAAGGATACTTATACTTTTTTGCCGTCGGCTGTTCCACCCGCGCTGATGCACATGTCTGTTAAGTATATTAAGGGGTATGCCCCCGGCAAGGTAGTAATAGGCACCAAGGATAACGAGCTGAAATTCTTTGACTTCTACAAGAGCAACTTCATACACTTTCCTAATACAGACGCCTCGCTCTACACAGGTATCATGGATTTGACGTGTTCTTATGCCGACCGTAGCGGTAACTTGTGGCTGGGAACGTTTAATAACGGGGTGAAATACCTCTTCCAGAAAAAGATATTCGACACCGACGAGGCCCTCATAGCCGGGCTCAAAGACAAATTTGTGACTCGCATACGTGACGACCATCATGGAAATCTGTGGATAGGAACGCGGTACAGTGGGCTTGTCAGGTATAACAAGCGCGGTCATGCGATCACGGAGTACAACTCACGGACGAGCGCCATATTCAGGCAGCTCGGAAATTTTATCCAGTCTCTTTTCATCGACTCTTCCAACAGACTTTGGGTATGTAATGAGAACAGTCTGTTGGTCTTCGATATTACGGGTGGCACGCTTAGCCTGAAAAAGTCGTTTGCTGATGTTGGCAATATTGTTACCATAGCTGAGGATTCACGCGGTCGTATCTGGACCGGCTCGTCGTTCAAGGGCATTACTATCTACAGCAGTGACTTGCAAATGGAGAAAAGTTTTCTGCCGGCTACAGGTAAATCGAACAACATTACATGCCTTGTGCCGCTATCAGCATCGACGATGCTTTTTTCGGTCTATGGAGATAATATCTATTATATTGATGTAAACAGTCTCAGGACACGAGCACTCGACCCAAAATATTTGACCATGTTCAAGAACGTGGTTAACATGAAGCGCATATCAGGTAACCGTATCGTGATAGGTACTTACGGCAATGGTCTCATGGTTTACCATCCTCAGAGGCGCCGATTGGCGGTTTTCAGCTATTCGGATGGATTGCGCAGCAACGATATTCTGGGCATAGAAGAGGATAAACTGGCCAACCTTTGGGTGAGCTCCTCGTTTGGACTGTACAGGATAAATCTGATTACTGATAAGGTCCGCCCCTATTTCATGACTGACGGCACGGCCGGCGACCAGTATCACGAGAAATCGGAATGTATGACCGACGAGGGAGAAATCCTCTTTGGTGGCAACCACGGTGTCACGCAGGTGCTGTGCCGCAATATCAATAATACGGCACGTAACGTCCCCGTGTTGCTGGCCGACCTGAAGGTATTCAACAAAAGCGTGCCCATCTCGACCGAAGGAGAGAAGGGAATCTTAACACGGCATATCTCACGTACCCGTAAGATAGAGCTGAAACATGACGAGAACGTGTTCAGCATTGACTTCATCGGCCTAACTTATGAAACACCGAAAAACATAGAGTATGCCTATAAGCTCGAGGGCTTTGATAAGGACTGGAACTATACTGGAGAATATAATCGTGCTAGCTATTCCAATCTGCCTGCCGCTACCTATGTGTTTAAAGTCAAGATAAAGAATGGGGCCGACGAATGGGAGCGGGAACACACGTTGCTGACAATCAAAGTACTGCCGAGTCCGTGGATGACGCCTTGGGTTATTATGGTTTATATCACGTTGTTCTTTTTGGTGCTATTCCTGATTAACCGTGTGTACATCAGACTGAAGCTAAAAAAGGAACGTGCCATCATGGAGAGCAACGAGATAAGGCGTGAAAAACGTCTTGCCCAGATGAAGGTAAGCTTCTTTACCAACATTTCGCACGAGCTGCGCACGCCGCTGACAATGATATATGATCCTATCAAGATTCTTCTGAAGGATAAGACGATAAATAACCCCGAGAGCCAGTCACTGTTGACGCTGATAGACAAGAATTCAGAGCGCCTTCTGAAGTTGGTAAACCAACTTCTAGACTACGGCCGGCTGAAGAATGATACGCTCAAGCTGAGTGTGTCAGATAATGACTGTGTCATACAGATTGTCGACATTGTGAATGTCTATAAGCTGTATGCTGCCGAAAAGAACATCACGATATCGCTGACATGTCCCTACGAGCAAATGGTAGTGTTCTACGATCCCGACAAGATGGATAAGATACTGAACAATTTACTTCTCAACGCCGTGAAATATACTCCCATGGGGGGCCATGTTAACGTGAGTGTAGAGCTGGAGCGTCGTTTGATTGGATCAGGAGATGCTAGTACTACGCGGCATTTTCTCGTTTTGGAGGTAGAAGATGATGGTAACGGTGTTGAGGAATCGCTCTTGCCCGGTATCTTTGATCGTTTTAAGAGATTAGTAAAGGGGGATGAGACCTCGAAGATAATGGGTAACGGTGTGGGACTGAACTACGTGAAGCATCTGGTAGATAACCATAAGGGCACCATCACGGCCCGCAACCGAGCCGAAAAGGGTATGGTCTTCACTGTAACGATTCCTGTAGACGAGACGGCTTACACGGCTGACGAGATAACCTTCAAGGATGCCGACAGCATTCTGGCGCAGAGGGACGGCATATTTACAGGCGATGATCCGTTTGTCAACGATACGGATACGGACGCTGCCAACGAACTCATCGTTGGCGAGCGTAAGCGTATTCTTGTTGTAGAAGACAATAACGAGATGGTAGTGCTGTTGCGAAATATCCTTCAGGACCATTATACCATTGATGCAGCCGCTAACGGTATTGAGGCGCTTGAGTGGATAAGGGAGTCGGGCCCTGACTTAGTTATCAGTGACGTAATGATGCCTCGTATGGATGGCTTTGCTCTTTGTGGAGCCATCAAGAAAGACGTCATGCTGTGCCATATTCCCGTCATCCTACTTACCGCCAAAACCCTTGACAAAGACAAGATAAAGGGCTACAAAGAAGGTGCTGACATGTATCTCAACAAACCGTTTAACCCAGAATTGCTGCTCTCGATGATTGGTAATGTCTTCCACCGGTCAACTTACAACCAGAAACTTATAGCCCGCACCAGTGGCGGTTATACGGCGGAGGAACGGGAGGAACTGGATAAAATCAACTCAGAGATGAGCCCCCTCGACAAGCGTTTTCTGGACAGGCTGAACAGCTATATTGACAAGCACATAGCCGACAGCGATCTGAATGTGAACACTCTTGGTCGTGACCTGGGTTTTAGCCGTACCAACTTCTACAGGAAAGTGAAGTCGTTGACGGGTATGATGCCCAATGACTTTCTGCGTGTGTTCAGGTTGAACCGCTCGGTAGAGCTGATAAAACTGCGGGAGTATCCGCTGAACGAAATAGGCTTCATGGTAGGCTTCGGCACACAGTCGCACTTCTCATCATGTTTCAAGAAGCATTTTGGAATTTCGCCCAAAGACTATCTTACCGGCTATAAATGATATGAATCCAGCGCATACTTTTGTATCAAGGCAATAAGTTGCAGTAATAATTGGGTATATTTATCCCATAGATGGAATCATATGAAAAAGTATCTTATTTCTCTTTCATATATAAGCTTGATGAGAGAGGGAATAAGATACTTTTTAATTAGATTTTAAACTTAAATTGAAATGAAAAAAATTAATTCAAGTTAGCCTCTAAGATTCTTACGGGCCCTATCAATCCGCTGCTCTGCAATGGAGTGTTTCCGTCGTATGTAGCATGGCTGCAGAATGTTTTCCGGTCTTTTCCCTGTTTCTGGCGATCGCCGATGAGGCGGTTCATCCAATTGTTTACGACCTCTATTTCAATTTCATTCTTCCCATTTTTGAGATATTTGGATATGTCTATTGTATAGGGTGATGTCCATACGCCGCCTACATATTGCCCGTTTAATTTCACTTTAGCCATTTCATAAACCTTGCCAAGGTCTAATTTATAGAGAAGGCCTTGTTTTAAGCCGGATACCGTAAAAAGAGTCTTGTAAGTTGATGTTCCAGAGAAATATTTTACATATTCATCGTCGCTAGTACTAAGATCAATTAGTTGTTTCAACATGATACGCTTTCCGTTGTAAACCATTGACCTTAATGAAACGTTCCATGGTGAATCGATCGTTTTGATAATGTTCTCTCGGGGATAATTCTTGTTGATATCCAAAGATATGGGTACGACTTTTGCAGGCTTGGCCAATACAATAAAAGCACTTTCGTTTCCTGACAGTCGCATGGGGATGGATGTGATTTTTCCTTCCTGACTGAAAGAATGCAGCTGTCGTATGGCCCCGTCTGTGGGCGTCCATAGCTCAGGCTGTTTGCCCGTTATACGTAGCTGGGCAATGAACTCGGTTGGTTTATCAGTTTGATTGGCTATGAAATATATGTCGGTATTACCGTTCGACGTATGGGCGTATTTTACGTCTTTTGTTCCGATAAACGATGCGTCTGGATGATTATTGATAATGCGGAATACATCGTCAATCTCATAGCCAGTAAACAAAATACCTTTTCCTATTCGTCTCATTCCGCAGAAAGGATCTCCATGTCCCCAAAGTTCGTCAGCAATAGCCTTGATCTCAGCGTCTCCGGCTCCCCAGTCTTTTAAACTTGGAGAGCATAGCGGTTTCGGACCGAGGACAACGGCCCCATTCAGAATTAGCGTTTTGAGACGACGAAGCATATCCAGTCGCATGGTTTTGAGTGGTGGAAGTACAAGTAGTTTATATTGATTGCCGTAGGGAAGTTTAAGCAAGTGATCTTCTCCTGCGGTTAGCTTGTCTTTTATGACTTCGGCGTTTATGAAGTCATATTGATATCCCTGTGGTAGTTTGGGTTCGGTAATTCCTGTCATGACAGGGGCATCTTCACCGATAAAATAAGCAACGTCAGCCACGTATTGTCCTTGTTGCAGCATATAGTTGCAACGTTTTAGATAGTCCGTGAATAGGTTGAGATGGCTGTACCATGTGTTTTTACGATTAAATTCCTGACCAAACGGACAGTTGAATCCGGGGAATGAATTCTCGTTAGGCTGTGAAACAATTAAGTGAAGCAACGTGTTGTTGACGCCTTCGGTAAAAAACTTGTCGCCGCGTTGTTTCATATATCTAGGGCTGCGTGAGAATTCTGGTGGTCCACAGGTGAACGATTCTGCAGAAACTTTTCCTTTACCGTAAATGTGTGCAGCAGATGATGCCGCACGGTTTTCGATATCACCGAGTGAACCTTCACTCCAGAACTCACCGGCTACCTCGTCAGATTGTCCACCATATTGTAGGAACTCTCCGGGGAATCCCCAGTGACCATAACATTCAAGCCATAGTTTCAGACCGTCCTGATGGCCTAAGTCGCGCAGGCTGCCAATATGATCATAGGCAAGCCGGTCAGCAATCATACGCCTGAGATCCCAGAGAAAGCGTTCGCTCTTCTCCGTACTTCCTACAACGATACCATCGTAGGTGAGCAGGTAGGGTGTAGGATCATATCCAAAGTGTGCCTTGAAATATTCCATGAAGTCGTCGCCATAGTTTTGGGTAGCCTTCTCATAACTGTCGCAGACGAGCACTTTCCATGTGGTACGGTCAGAGGCAGGAATACGTTTCATCAGGTCGCCAATGAAACTGTCATAATGGTGTTTCAAGGCATTATGGTTCCACCGGTCTACCTCGAGTCCCTTTCCGTCTCCTGCAATAGTTGGGCCATTGGTAATCATGGTGGGAGCCATATAGGTACGTACAATTTCCCAATCACCCTCAGGGAACGTATATGTTAGCACGTCGGCTGACAGACTAGATGTAATGTCAATGATGTCTTTTTCTGCTACTACATTATTATCTTCGTAGTCTGTATTGCTTTTCCATTTGTAGTCGTTCCATGTAGGTAAAGGTATTTGAACCATCTTGCCTAATATCTTGTCGGGGAAATTATCTACGATAGGGTCCTCCGAGAGGGTAATCTCACGAAGCTTGCAGTCTTTGTTGATATGGAAATCAAGCCTAAATTCATTTCCCTCTGTCTCGGGTATAGAGATGGCAATGGGAGCTTGTATGTAGTAGCCGATCTCAATCATCATGTTCGTCCTGTCGAGTGGACGATTGGCTACATTTACATATTTCCCGTTGCGTTTTACGCTGACTGTGATATCTCCCTTTATCGGTGAGGCGATCTCTATACGTACTGATCTTAGTTGAAATTTATCTTTCGAGGCTTTGACATAGAAAGTTGGAATATCGGTGCTGAATCCAGATACTGTTGTTTGGGAGCCGTCAAAAAGTGCGGCAATATCATCAACGCCGTCAGCAGACAAATGATCTATCCCAGACTGAATACGTGCAGCACTATGCTTGCGTCTGAAAGCCAATACTTTTACATTCTCCAGCCAATTATCTGGATGAGAGAATGTGATGGTCTGCTTTTCTCCTCCTTTTACAATGGCATGCTGGGACGCGAGAAAACGCATGGACTGCCCTGGCTTGTTCCACGGGCCACCGGCATGGCTCCAGCCCGGGCCATTAAATACTCCTATCTCAATGCCTTCCTGAGAAGCGGTTTTCATGGCTGTATGTATAATTTCATACCATTCCTGTGACTGTATCTTTACGGTGCCACGAGGATCGTCCTCAGGTGAGAGGCCCTGATTTCCGATAAACGCCCGGTTAATTCCGGCTTTTTTCATAGCCTTGAGATCGTTTGTTACCCCTTGTTTACTGATGTTTCCTGACACCCAATACCAATAGCAGGAGGTGGTAATGTTCTTCGGGACGGCAAAAGTATTTTTCATGAGAGAATAACTGTCGTTACCCTGTGCATGAAGAATCAGAGAGAAAAAAAAGATTGAGAGAATATTGACTAAAAATCGTCTCATATATTAGTAAAGAGAATAAAAGAGAAGAAAGCGGGTGCTTTCTTGGTAGCCCCACTTTCCTTTTCATAGATTTTTAACTTATTTCTTAATAAATTTGACTTTTGCCTTTCCGACTTTAAGGATGTATACGCCATTAGCCATTTTAGAGAAGTCAGCTTCGGTTCCAATTCCCTGAGCGACTCTGCGTCCCGTAAGCTCATAAATCTGATAGCTTGCATTGTCTTTCCATTCTGCCTTGTCTGGTCCCATACGGATGACCTGATGCTCTGGGGAAATAAGTGCAGCAATACTGGTGGGGCCATTATTCACAACCTTGATATCAAAATAGTCAAATGAAAACTGAGGAGCATAACTTTGCATGGTAAATACGTGCTCTCCCTTGGTCAGGTGGACGGTTGTGTACTGGGGCTGGTCAGTCTGCATAGGCCACCATGAAGAAATGCTGCCAGCGGCATTGTTCAGGTTTGGCCAAACCCATACGGTATCATTGTTCGTAGTCATACCGTCTTTCAACACTTGTGAGCTACGCCATTTAGAATCGTCGGCGATGAGAGCTTTCCAGGTTTCTTCATTGATACCACCTTCACAGTCTAAGATATTTGGGTGCTTAGTTTGTGTTCCTTTGAGATTTTGTCCGTCAAGTCGAAGTGTATAGGCTCCAATGTAATGTTTAACCCAATTGTAACCTAATGTGGCTGTGCAAGAAGCGTTATTCTCCTGTACGCCTATCTGGGCGATTGTCTGATAAGAACCCCAGTGACATCCTACACCCATCGTAATATCTACATCACAGTCCTGCTCTACTTTGACGGTGTAATTATACCAGTTACCGAAGTATCTTACACAATTCTCCACGGTCCATGCATCTTCTTTGGTCCATTTGTTTCCAGTCCAGTCATCCGCGCCCATATTCATTAAGGCCCAATGGTTGCTGTAGTGGTTGTAGTCATCAGCGTTACTCTGGATAGTAACCTTACGGTTAAGCCAAGGCTGATACATGTCTGTTCCTGACATGGTGGTATAGTATGTGGTTCCTAATCCGAATGAAGGATCGGCACCTTCGTCTATATCCTCAGCTTCAACACGAGTCGTTGAACCGAGTACACCATTGACTGTCGGGTAGATCCAATCGCTTTGTATCTCAAGATGATTGATGACAAGGGAAGCATCTTCTACTAGTCCGTCGACGATAATCTTTATAGTTTTTACTTTTTCAGGGGTGATGCTACCTTGATTAAGTAGAGTAACATCGAAGGTCTTCTCTGCGTCATTTGGCAACTTGCTGGTATTCGTATAGGTGGCTTCTATACCATCTTCGCCAACTAATACCACTTTAACGGTGGCATTGTCACTTCCAACCTGAACCCCTTTGAGCAGGCAACGGTATGCCTTTGCGGCATCAATGACATCGGAATAGTTTTTTGTGAGGGTCACGGTTGAGCTAGTGGCAGTAATAATGGTACCTGTACCAGCTTCTCCTTCTCCTGTTCCTCCAGCTAACATCCAGCCGTCTTTGGTCAAGTCGTCACTCAGATCTAATCTGACATAATAGTTACGATTTGCAAAAACATTCATTGAGAACAGGCAAAATAAAGCTGCAATTAATGTAAATCTTGCTTTCATAATGATGTTGATTTTTAAGTTGATAAATGTTCAATAGTTGTTAGATGATTTTTATGTCCTCCCACAACGTTGTTAATATTAGGTATTCTTATTAATATCTTTTTGTCGTTAATATGTTTTACCACCATTATTAGAACAGGTCGACAAAAGTGAGGATTTTCTACAAGACCTTACAAATTTTAGACTTTCCGTTTTGAGTGATCTGTACGATGACAGGTTGACGGGAGGCATTCAGCCAAACGGCATTGTCACCATGGATGAGGCGTAAATTCTTGCGACTAATTAATTCTCCATTCTGGCTGTATACAGTTATAGAACTTTTGCCATCATTCAGAGCCTGTATATTTAATTGGATTTTTCCGTTCTTGTAGTGGCAGGAGCGGATGTTCGCGATGATGTCCTGCTCTACATTGATATTTTTTATACTGGTGGTAGAGATTGCCGAGCCTTTATAACGGTAGTTGAATCGACCGTTGGGGGCTACGTCACCGTCTATATAGAAATCAAGGATATTAGGATTATCAGGTGTGTTATCAGCCCATTTGAAATCAATGTCACATTCTTTTCCACCATCCATCCCAAGCAAACTGCGGCTGATTGCAAAATACATTTTATTGCCTTCCACATAACGGGTGATCTCACCGAGATTTTCCCATTTGTATTGGTTGCTAATGTTCCGCATTAGAGAGTATTTCCGGGTAACTTTGTCGCGGGTTACCATATAGTCGTATCCTTCCCAGCCGGTCTTGTAACAGGTATCGGTATTCAGATAGAGCATCATCCACTGTTTTGTGAATGCTGTAAGATTGCTTATATTGTCATGGGTTTGAATATAAAAATAGATATTTTTGGTATCTTTTGTCACCTTGGCTACTATGAAGTCATTACGTCCCGTCTTATTTTCGAGAGTAGTATATCCTGTGTAGTTTTGATAATTACGGTGTACCACGTCACATTTGTCATCTCGGTACTCTGGTTCCACATCTACCCATTGGGCCATATCCCCGTTTAACGTGATCGTCTTAGCAGGGGAGGGAATTGGAATATTTCTCACTCCCTTATATTGTCGGATATTACTGATGGTTTGCATCAAGTAGTTATCACGCATAGTAGAATCACGAGAAGGTTCAATATCACGATTGAATTCTGCATTATAGGTATCTACGAATACAGATTCTCCGTTGACATGCTTACCGCATGGGCGTACATCGTTGACGCCGAAACCGTCACTTCCACCTGCAATAAATCTCATCGCCTGCCACTCATTAAATTGGGTGATCATAATGTGTTGAGGGTTTACCTTATGAGCCTGTTTCCATTGTTCACTGTAGTAGAGCCCCTGACCAGTATAGAGAGTTGTGGCATTGGGAAGTAAGGGCGGTTCTGTGCCGTTATGATAGCTTTTACCTACTTTTGTTGAAGAATGCTGCGCTGTACTGACAGATATTTGCTCTTTATTTAGTCTTGTTCCGCTCCATCCTGGTGCCTGCGGGTAATATTCTAACCATGACCACTCATCCGATTTCGCACCGTTCATCCACGCCCATGAATTACGCCATGTAAAACGATCTAGCAGTGTCTGACTGGTGACCTCTGCCTTGTTTCCCAAGATTAGAGGTTTTCCCTTGAATGTGTACCAGTATTTGTCATACTGTGACTTTGAGTAGAAATCATCATATAGATTCTGAACTGTGTTTTGAGTAAATGAGTGAACCATAAAGCAGAGTTTGGGCACTTTCATGCCTAAATTTTGCCGTCTGTCAATCTCCTGCATTATCTGTTTGACAACTTCCGGATATGTAAATGCGTTTGTCACGTCAAAGAAAAGAAAGTCGACACCTGCATCACATATCATTTGCATATGTTTTTCTAAGACGAAGGGATCCCCTGCCTTATAATAATCGAGTATAGGGCGTCCCCACCAGTGCATTTCATGTATAGGGCCCCACTGTGGATTGTCGGTATTCTTTTTTAATATCTCCGTAACATCGTAAATTTGACCGGTATTGTTAATCAGATGACTACCGTGCCATAGGTAATAAAACAATCCAACGACATGCCCATGACCGTTCTCTTTATCTGCAGTTATACCTTGTGTATCAGAACTGTATACTTCACGCCCTAGTTCGTCAACGGCTACCCATGTGTCTGGATAAGTATCCCAGTCGTCAGCCATGCAATTCATGGTGAACAGGGGAAAAAATACTGTTAAGATAATAAATTGATAATGTTTCATTCTTTTAAATTTTATAATAAGAGGGAAGATAAGAGACCGCATCGTAAAGATACGACCTGTCTTCTAGTTCTTAATTTAAAATAAATTACCAGCCTTCATTTTGGAAATTAAGGCCCGTCTTGTTTTTTAATTTGATAACTTCTTTTCCAGGTATGGCGAATCTCAAATATTTATCTGAGTAAGCGTTTCGCCTGTTAACAACGAATCTTTCAAACGTTGTTTTTCCATTTTCTTTAATGGGTTTCATGCCGGTAATAATCTTGCCGGTCTCGTCCAGTATCTTCCAGCGTCTTACGTCGTAAAAGCGATGTTCTTCGAAAGCTAACTCTATCTGGCGCTCGTGTCTTACCTTTGTCCTGAATTCTTCTTTAGAGAGACCATAAGGTATCTTAGGCATCCCCACGCGTGACCTCACTTTGTTCACGGCGTCTACAGCTTCGTTGGGAGCTACTGACGCCGTGGCTTCGTTGGCAGCCTCTGCATAGTTGA
This sequence comes from Hoylesella oralis ATCC 33269, assembly GCF_000185145.2. GTDB lineage: Bacteria > Bacteroidota > Bacteroidia > Bacteroidales > Bacteroidaceae > Prevotella > Prevotella phocaeensis. Next base: position 224,359 of record NZ_GL833119.1, on the reverse strand, counting down.
GGTACATTTCAGCCATGCGGAATATCTTGAAGTAACCGTCGCTGTTTAATGTCCTGTTCGAGTTGCAGTTGATATATTTACGTAGGTAGTATCCTGTTCTTGTATATCTTACATTGTTCTGGGATATGGCACAGTTTCCATTGTCAGCTGTGCTAACTAATGTGGAGCCTTCGGGAACTGTTGGTACTCCATGATAATATACACTTGCTCTCATTCTCGGGTCACGGTTAGCATAGGGGTTGTGTTCGTCATACAAAGTTGCCTCCGTGTTGATGATAGGATGCAGGTGAGTCTCGTCGCTATAGCCTAAGATGGGTTGCTTGCCGTCAATAGTTTCATAGGAGTCGATGAGTTCTTGTGAGGGACACGAGCCAGCATAGGTCTGGCCAGAGATGATGGGCATACCCTGGTATTTCCAAATGTCCATTTGGTTACGGGCCTCAAGAATAGTCTCTGGATCTGATATTCCTTTTACGTCACTTTTTGAGTGGAAGTAAGCGTCATATGCATTGTAGCTGGCGCCATCGTTTGTGCTTGCCTTGTAAAGAGAATAGCCATGCGCTTCAAGAGAGTCGACGGCTTCCTTGCAGAGTTTGGCAGCCTCGCTCCAGTCGAGCGTTCCGTCGTTGTTGAGTGGGCTGGCAGCATATAGAGCGGCCTCTGACATGATGGCATAAGCCATGCCCTTGCACATCATAGAGCGCTCGGCATCAGAACCGCCAGAGTGGTAACCAAGAATATTGTTGTTAACAACGCGCCTGCAATCGGATATAATCTGACGAACGCATTCGCTGAAGGTGTTACGCTTGAGAGAGGAATAATCAAAGTTATCATCTCTCGTATCTTTCAGAATGAGGGGTACACCGCCATAATTCTTGATAAGCGACAGGTAGTAATATGCTCTCAATCCGTATGCCTGTCCTTCGTAGCCTTGACGCTCAGTCTCGCTGTAGGTTCGTGCTGTAGGAATGTGCTCCAAAAATACATTGCAGCAACGAATATATTCATAATAATTCCATATCTCAGGTGCGGCAAGCGGATTGCTGAATGCGTTTGCACTGCCGTTATTCCATAAAGAAGCTACGCTACCGATAACATCCTTTACGTCATGTGCCTCATCCGTACAGCTGGCAAGCATGGTGTAATTGCCGTAGTTGTCACCACGTGCTCTTGTGATTCCGATATAACAACTGTTCAGGTATCCCGCCACGCGGGTAGGGTTAGTAAACACCTCTTCCATGTCGAGACGACCATCGGGATGCTCTGCCACATCTGTACATCCGTATAGCGACCAAATGGTACATGTCAGCAGAACAGAGGCGCCAATAAGTTTGTTATGTAATTTCTTCATTTCGATTAGATATTTATATTAAGACCGAAATTGTATATTTTGTTGATAGGCAGTCCTACTGTTCCTGTTTCGGGATCTATGTTTTTGAACTTTAACTTTGTTGTTGTGAAGAGATTCTCACCACTGAAGTAAACCCTGATTTTTTCGAGATGGAGTTTCTTTACTAGACTGTGTGGAAGGCTGTAACCAAAGGTCAGATTCTTCAGACGGAGGAAGTCGCTTCTGGAAGTGAAGAAACTATTAGAGACAAGGTTGGAAGATGTAGTCGTTGTAAGGGTGGGATAGGTAATGCTCTCGCCTGCTGCATAGCGCTCTGCCGTCCACGCGTGTTCATGATGGGTGTTGTACACACCTTGAGACTGGTTTTCATAGATACCGAGCCCACTATATACTCTTGCATAATCGCCAATGCCCTGAAAGAATATGTGGAGATCGAAGTCTTTGTACGTCACGTCAGTGCCAAATCCGTAGGCGACAGATGGTACGGCTTTCGTAGAAGCAAGTGGAACGTAGTCGCGTTCGTCAATTACTTTATCACCGTTCTGATCCTTGTAGATAAAATCACCGACACGGGGTGCGGTTCCTGAATAAGTAAGGCCAGAATTGATAATCTCGCTTTTGCTGTTAAAGAAACCATTACCGTTGCTGTAGTCGATCTCATAACCGAAGCTCTGACCACGGCAGAAGCCAGTTCTACGATAAGGATAAGCATAATTGTCGGCAGAGAGGTCTAACTCATCTATATTCTGTACCTTATTTCTGTTATAGCCAAGGTTGGCATTAAAGTTTATGATCAGGTTTTTTCCTTTCTTGATTAGATAATTGATATTCAGATCAATACCTTTATTGTTCATCTTTCCTATATTCTGGTATGGCAGATAAGAATTAGATACTCCGAGGAGTTCAGGAACAATTTCACTTCGGACAATCATGTCGGTCTGTTGATTGTTCCAGTAATCCAATGATACTGAAAGGGCATTGAAGAGAGTGAAGTCCACACCAATATTCAGCTGCTTGGAGCGTTCCCAGTGCAGATTGGCATTTCCTCGCTGATATTCCTTGATAAGGGCTGCCGTGTAGAGGCTGTTGATGACACCTGCGCCTTGTTCGTTGCGTATGTCATCAAGATATAGGAAACGTCCAATAGAATAAAAGTTGTCGTAGGTTAGGTTTCCGTATGAGCTCCTGAGTTTGAGCATGTTCAACCAGTTGACCTTCTGCATAAATAGCTCTTTTGAAATTACCCATGCGCCAGAAATGGTATTCGAAGAGTGGAAGCGGTTACCTTTTTTGAGTTGCTCAGAACCAGAATGATTGAAATCATACTGGATGAAATATCGGTCAAGTAATCCATATTTCGCATGTAGGTTCCAGGAAATTCTGTTCATAGGTAGGCTCCAGTTTCTACTGGTTCCATCGGAGATGCGGTCCTCTGCTAGATAACCTGCCGTGGCTTCTACGCTATGAATGCCGAACGTTCTCTTGTAGTCGATGAAAGCCTGAATGTTCATGAAATAGAATGTGCTCGTATATTTGGCGATGCTGATGGGGCTATCTATTGAAGAGCCCATTATCACGAGATTCCCTGTATTGTCATATGTGTAGCGGGCATAGGTACGGTTTTTTTTGAACACGTCATAATAATTTGATTGATAACCTATCAGCCCTCGTGTACTTAGTCCCTGTGTAATGAAACTCATGTCGAGATCGAGACCGAAGTTGGCATTTATATTCGTTGTCCTATACGTGTACTGTCCCGTCCGATTAATCTGTCCAAAGGCAGGGTTTCCAAAATATTCGTTGGTGAGTACTTTTCCATCGGAAGTCGTAGGTCCGATCAAGGTGGCAGGTTGCCTGATTATTTCGTTGTAAATGCTCGATACACTTTCTGCCGATTGATTGTTGTTTGAGTATCTCAGGTTAGTTGAGATGAAGGCTTTAAGAAACTTAAATACGTTTACGTCTACATTAGAAACAAGTGAAAAACGCTGATAGGAATTGGTGGGGTCGTATTTGTCGCTGTCAAAGTTGGTTTTGTAAATACTTCCCTGATGTATGTATCCGCCGTGAACAAAGAATTGTACACGGTTGTTTCCGCCCTTGATGTTGGCATTGTAATTCTGTACGACCACAGGATGGTTAAGTAGGATATCGGTCCAGCGATTGTCTGTTCCCGTACCGTCCTGATAACTCTGTAGCTCGTTGTCGTTGAAGGCTTTGGGTAATCCGTTTGCTATCAGAGCTTGGTTACGCAGGGTAGCATAGCTGTAAGAATCTCGCGTAGAGAGCTGATAAGTAGGTGAGGTCAGCGAGAAGTTGGCGTTGCCATTTATTTGGTTTTTCCCTGATATGCCTTTTTTCGTATTGACGAGGATAACACCCTGTGCGCCTACAGGACCATAAAGTGCTTTTGCGGCAGCATCTTTCAAAATGGTGATCGATTCGATACTTCCGGGATCAAGGGAGTTGATAGATAGCGTGGGCGACGGAACACCATCCAATACGACAAGAATGGCATTACCCGTATAAGAGTTGAATCCTCTTATGTAATATGCTGTTCCGTCATCTGGAGCTACCCCTGAATTCTGCATTTGTGTGACACCGGCTAGATGTCCTTCTAGTGTGACGTCGGAGCCAATGGATGGTGTTCTGCTGATAACATCAGACTTTACCGTTGAGACAGCTCCTGTATAGGTCTCTCGGCGTTCTTTGCGGTTCAAAGCAACGTCTATCATTTCGTCAGATAGCGACTGGTCACTTTTCATGACGATTTTTACATTTCCGTCTTCTGAAACTTTTACCTTAGTGTCTTTGTATCCGCGATAGCGGAGTGTTAGGATCCTGACGTCATTGTTGATATTCAAGTCAAATATGCCTTCAGTATTTGTTGTAAAATATCCCAATTCGCTAGGAACTTCAATAACTACTCCTGACAAGGGATTTCCCTGTTCGTCTGTCACAATACCCTTAACGGTTTTCGCCTCGATCATAGTAGTAGGAAATGCAAGAGCTGTAGCAAGAAGCGCAAACCTAATATTCTTTTTCATAATCGATTCTTGTTTTTTATTACCATCCTTCGTTCTGCCATTTAACACCCGTCTTGGTTTCCATCAGAGCTGCCTCCTTTGCAGGTATAGGTAGCCAATGCCATTTGGCTTCATAGCTCATCTTGCTGGGCTTAGAAGAGTCGGTCGTGCCGATTAATATACGAGTATAAGTTTTTCTAAGTCCTTTTTTCTTGATACTCATTCCTGTCAGAAATTTTTCATTATCAAGGTTTTCATTGGTAGCGGTCCATCGACGCATGTCAAAGAAGCGATATTCTTCCCATGCGAGTTCGACCTGACGTTCATGCCTGACGAGCAGGCGGGCTTCGTCCTGACTTGACGAGGTAACGTCAACAGATGGTGAGAAACCAGCTCGATGACGGATGTCATTGATAAGTCTTAGTCCCTCATCTATGTGTCCTGCCTCAATGGCTGCTTCTGCAAGGTTCAGATAAACGGCTCCCAATCGATAGTATTTCCAACCTCCGTCACGACCGGCATATTTTGTACTCGACCGATAGTAAGCATATTTACATGGGTAGTATCCTGTACGGGTATGTGTACGGCTGGCATCCATGCGTGAGCAGTTTCCGCCTTCATAGGTCTCTATCGTTTTAATCTCGTCACCAACCTGTAATTTAGAGCCGTCATATTTTACCGTAGCGTAAAAACGCGGATCACGACCATCGTAAGGTTTGTTTGGATTATATCCTGAGCCTTCATTGTAGTTGGGGTATAGGCAGCATTCATCGTTGTATGGCTTCGATAGGTCAAGTACGGGCTTTCCGGTCTTTAACATATCATAGGCATCTACCAACTGTTGTGAGGGTACATCTCCTGTCATGTAGTTTGACTGGAGAGGACATCCGGATACATAATAATACGGCTCGTGTACAAAGTCATTCTCCCAAATTGTCTCTTTATCAATGGGGTTATTTGAAAGGGCATCATCCAACAGTAGTGAAAAATACTCACAGTATGCGTTGGGATATTCTCCGTTGGTGCTATGCAGTGTCGTGTATAGTTCGTAGCCATTGCTGATTAACTGGTTGAAACTATCTTCGTTCTTCTCATAGGCATACTTCCAGAGTTCAGAGTTGTTATTTTCGTTGAATATCTTGCTGGCAGCCAGTAGAGCGGCCTCTGAGCGTATGGCTGCCGCTACGGCTTTGGTAACACGCATTTTTTCATCGGTTGCAGTAATGCGCCATGGCATACCTGAGGATAATGCCTTTTCGCAATCGTCTACAATAGCCTTGCAGCATTCTACACCCGTAGCCTTTCTCATTTTGCTATAGTCAAAGTCGGTGGGAAGTACGGTGTCTACCAAAGGTAATGGACCGTACCACTTAATAAGTTGCAGATAGAAGTATGCTCGCAGGGTATAAGCCTCTCCGCGCCATCTTTCACGGTCTTCTTCCTTATTAAGTGCACAGTGGTCAATATTTTCGAGCATAATGTTGCACAAACGTATTTGCTGCCAGTATTTTACCCAGTAGTCGGCATCAAATCTGTCATGATACTCGTAGTCAATGGGGTGCAAAGAGGCACTTGCCTGACCATTATAGCAAAGTACGGCGCCGTGTCCTTCAACATCGTCGTTAGACCAAGCTTCATCGCTTAGGGCAATAGGGTAGTTGTCAAACCAGAAATACCTTCTTCCTTTGTGCGGAATGTTGTTATAGAGATTACTCATAAACTGCGCTGAAAGATCAGGGTCAGCCCATACATCTTTCATGGTTAAACGACCGTCAGGGGTTATATTCAGAGTGTCACTACATGCTGTTATCATGCCTATCAGAAAACACAGGTTTATGTAGTTCACATATTTCTTTATTTTCTTCATCATATATATAGATTAGAACTGTATGTTAAAGCCGAAATTCCAGTTTCTCATGATGGGATACGTGAGCAGACTATTTTGCTCGGGGTCAAAGCTTTTTGTCCGTAAGTGTGTCCATGTGTACAGGTTATCACCTGAGAAATAGAAGCGTATATTCTCTGACTTGATTTTGCGTGTAATACTCTTGGGTAGCGTATAGCCTACTTCAAAGTTCTTTAAACGAATGTAGCTGGCGTCCATGATGTAATAGGAATTGGCACAGTGGCTCGTAGAGGTTGAATTGGCCAGTCTCGGGCTGGTTATTTTCTCACCGTTGGCGTAGCGCTCTGCTGACCATCTGTTTAAATGCATGTCTGTGAAGTACTTTCCACCGGTCTCTTCAAAAATACCCCAGCCAGAGTAATATTTTGAGTATTTGGAAACGCCCTGGAACATGATGGAGATGTCGAAACCGTATAATTCAATACTCGTACCGAAACCGAAGGTAATGCGAGGCAATACCGATGAATATCCTATTGGAGCAATGTCACGGTTATTAATTTTTCCGTCACCATTAAGGTCCTTGTATATAAAATCACCAGGGAGAGGATTTCCTATCTCGTAAGTAAGTCCGCTTTTCTTGATGCTTTCCTGACTATAGAAATATCCTGTTCCGTCACGCCCTGTGTTCATATCTTTTGAATAGTCAATCTCGTATCCCCACAGTTGTCCTACGGAATAGCCTGTACTTCGGGTGCGGTAAGCATAATCCTCACCGTAAATGGCTTCGTCAAAGTCTTTGATTTTATTCTTGCTGTAGCTCATATTGCCATTAAGGCTCCACAGAATATTCTTGGTAACGGGCATGATCAGGTTCAAAGTGGCCTCATAACCATGGTTTTCTACCTTACCCATGTTTACGCGGGGTAACTGACTGCTTGTAAGTCCACCGATCATGGGTACGGTATGGCGGCTGATAAGTACATTGTCACGATTCTCTCGAAAGTAGTCGAAGGTAAGATTTAGGTATTTAAACAATGTGAGATCAATACCGTAGTTCTGTTTCCATGCTGTTTCCCACTGCAGGTTTTTGTTGCCAATATAAGAGATGCTGATTTTCTTACCGTTACCCAAGCTATGCATCGTTAAGAGATAGTCATAGTTGCTTCCGCTTGAGCTGATGTTATCCAGATACAGGAATCTGCCGCTGCCCATCTTGTCGTTACCGACCTTACCGTAGGAAGCGCGGAGTTTCATCTTGTTCAAGATATTGTTCTGAGGGAAGAAGTGCTCGTTAGTGACAAGCCATCCTACTGAGAACGCGGGGAAGAAACCGAATCGATGGTCGGGACTGAACTGCTCAGAACCGTTGTAACCCATGTTGACTTCGGCCATATAGCGGCCGTCGTAAGCGTATGTGAAGCGGGATGAGAAACCTACCATATTATAATAAAGGTCGGTGCTAGCCTTCTCCTCTTTGTCACGCTGTAGAAGTAGCATGGCTTTCACGTCATGTTTCTTTCCGAAGATGTGATCGTAATTGAGCTGTAATTGAGCGTTCAGAAACCAATTGCTGTTGGTATATTTTGACAGACTTATCTGGCCGTCCTCATCATCTTGCCCCTTGAAGGTATAGTAAGGAACCTTTTGCTCGTCGTTAGTCTCACGTGTATAGTAGTAAAGCACAAACGACTTTGCGGCAGTGGTAACGCTTGTCGACTTAGAAATGAAAGATACCTGTCCTTTCAGAGAAAGGCCCGGCGTGAGGAATCCCATGTCAAGCGTAGCATTGGCTGTGGCGTTGACGCCGGAATTGGTGGCGAGGCTGTAACCACTGCGGTTGAGTTGACCATAAGAGGAGCTTGCGCTCTGTGCAGGATCAAAAAGTACCTGACCGGCTTTTGCCTGACGGTAGTTGACACCATCGTAGACAAGATAATTAGAAACAGTGGTTGGTCCGGGGGCTGTGGGCCGTGCTGTCAATGCGTCAGCCCACATAGCATCTTGCACGCCGTTGTTGCGGTTTACTTTCTCTATAAAGCTTGAAAGGTCTACCGAGGCTTTTACCCATTTGCTGATGTTGATGTCGAGGTTTGAGCGAAAATTATACCGATTCATTTTCGACTGGGCATCATAACCTAACTGTTTTTTTGACTCTGTGTTGTACATACCACCTTGATAGAGGTAACCCGCATTGACAAAATATTGTACACGGTCAGTACCTCCTGAGATATTTACATTGGTTCTGGTCATGGAAGCATGATCTTTGAAGATAATATTTTGCCAGTTTGTGTTAGGATACCAGTACCGATCGTCGGGGTTAGTAGGGCCTCCATTCTGCCACATGGCAAATTTTTCCAGATCTGACTCGCTGAATTCTACGGCCTTGCCTTCGTTGGAGCGGGCTTCGTTATTCAGTGTGGCAAAGGTGTAAGAATCTAACGCCTTAGGCATTCTGACGAACGACTGCACCGAATATGTCGTTGAGCCATGCACCGTTGCCTTGCCTTTTTCACCTCGCTTGGTCGTGATAAGGATGACGCCATTGGCACCTCTTACGCCGAATACAGCTGTTGCTGATGCGTCCTTGAGCACGGAGAGTGTTGCTATTTCGTTTGCATCAATGGCGCGAATGCTCTCCTGTGGTACTCCGTCAACCAGAATCAGCGGGGTGGCACCGTTCGTTGTGCCAACACCTCTAAGATACATCGTTACATTGTCCCTACCCGGCTCGCCGTTACTTTGAAGAGTTGTCAATCCGGGGATCTTTCCGGCTATGGCTGCTGCAACTGTCGGCGAGGAACTCTTCATGATCTCTTTGTCGTCGATGGATGCAATGGAGCCTGTCACGGTCTCTTTCTTCTGGGCGCCATAGGCTACTACGACAACCTCGTCCAAATTTTTCGATTCGGGGCTCATTGCTATTCTCATATGAGCGGATGCCGGTGCTTGAATTTCCGTATATCCAAGATAAGTGAATACCAGTATAGCTTTGTTCTTTGATATGTTGAGACTGAACTTGCCGTCGGAATCGGTAACCGACATGTTCTTTGTTCCTACTTCTTTTACGATGGCGCCTATAAGCGGCTCACCGTTTTTGTCTGTCACAATACCCGATGCAGATTGTGTCTGTGCGGAGATTTCCGTACAGAATAAAATCATAAAGATGAGTAATAAATATCCTATGGGATGGCTGAAAGTCTTCTGTGGAACGTACGATTCCGTTCCAGTATGGCCACGAATTCGTTTCTTAAACATGTGGTTGATGTTCATGAGGTTTTGAATTATTTAGGTTTTCTGGTTGCAAAGGTAATTTGTTCTAAGTTTTTTTTGCTTTTCAAATGTTTTAATTATTTATATCTTTGTTCCAAATATATTGTAATAGTGCAGTACAGGCTATGCCTCAAATGTTTCAAAAGTCATTAACAGATTTATCATATTTTGCAGGTTGGAAGCGGTTATTATGTATTTAATGAAATATAAATGCCTGCATACATGATTATTAGCATAACGAGTTATAATCTTATTAATATTACTTTTGTCCTTGTTTGTTTTCTGTCAATTCTCAATATTATCTTCCCTTATAATATTATCTTTACAGGTATAATTCACCTTAGAAATAACAATATGGAAGATAACAGTCTAAAATACATCTTGACAAAATCCAAGAAGTGTTGAATTACTGCATTATGTAGATCAACAATATTCTCATTGGTAATATTCAGAGAAAGAAAAGTTGCATTGATAGTACGCAACTAAAAGAGATATTACAATGGTATTGGATTAAGGAATTGGATTTCATCCATTGATAACACATCTTTTTGTAAAGTCTGCTCATCCGCCTTACACATCATACCTTACAAATATCTTTAACATCATTTCATGGTCAATGGCATAACGCACAACTTTCTTAAAACGTTGATAGATGCTTTTTGCCCCTTCACACACACTTCTTGATTGCAGATATTCAACAAAGTGTTCCATCATGTCTTTGGTTATCAAGTCGGATTTAATGCTAAACTCATAGAGTGAGTATTATTTTTCGAAAAGAAACTTATTTCACCATCACCTTTTGAACAGTACCATCATTGTATCTGATGATATTAAGTCCTTTTTGTAGACTCTGTTGCTTTATGCCCGAAACCGAGAAAATTCCAGTTATGGCACAAGACTTTATCGTTTCTTTTTCTGTCACATGAACAATATCGGTGAATGCTTCCGCGATCTTAGAAAAGGCAAGTATCGAAGCGATAGCATCATTGTTCAGCGTGATGGTGGCCGAAATAATCGTTTTATTCTTATCGGCCTGTATCGAATGATCGAATAGACAATAGTGATTGTCGGTACTCATCACGTCGCTGTCACGGTTGATATTGCCCAATCCGATTACCGCCTCGGTACCTTGCGGATTTCTTACAGACCAATCGCGTATCTCGAGTGTTGTCATCGGAGATGATGTGCCGTCGGCATAGTTCAAGGTTATATTTACAATAGAAGTTCCTCCACCGCTGGTAGCAAGCATGTATAACAGGCTTGTACTAAATGGTTTCTCGAATTCTATCGTCGTCGACTTACCTTGTTCCTGCAGTCTGATGACATTATTACCGTCGTAAGGCGCCAACCGATATTTGATTTCCTCGTAAGAAGAGGTAATCATACGGTCTACAGGCAGTCCACCTTCCGCTTTTATCTTTGCTGAATAAAAACTACGCACATCACGGTCTACAGGCGCTGTGGTAGAGGTTTGTGCTGGTAAAGTTTCTGCTATAATGTCGTCGGTATAGCTGCCTGCTTTCACCATCACCGGTTCGGAAGCTCTTTGTTCGTGCGGGAGAAGCGCCTTATCCATAAACTGCAGACGTCTTTTTATCCACTCCTTCAAGTATTCCACTTCTGCCGCATAAGTGCTACCGTTATAATAATTCGGCCATACTTTCCTGCCGATAATCTGATAAGCCTGCTGATTACGCTCCATAGCACCGCAGGATGTCAGCAATGAAGCGATGGAATCAATCTTCGAAACGATATTTTCATCTGCATAAGAGCCGTCGCGATATTCTTTCCAACGGATTTTCATCTCTGCTATATATGCCGGATCATCCAGCAATCTGTACCAATAAAACGGAACAAGTTCTCCATCCGACGGCTCTCTGCTGTTAAAGTCGTACTGCCAAAGATTAGTAGTTTCACCGTTATAATAGTCGGCATTGCCATATGCAATATTGAAGTCCCACAAAAGAGTCTTCCATCTTGCGTCGCTACCCTCTTTGTTTGCTCGTGCCGAACTATACTTATAAAGGCCTGTACTCAAGCGATAACCATCGATATTGAACGCAAATTCAGTGGCAAGCATATAGTCTATGAACGATGTCACGTCGATATACTTCCGGTAGCCGTCGGCCTCATTATAGTTACTTGCATGGAAAGCATCCTCCATTTTGTCTATCTCACTGTTTAAAGCGGCTTGGGTACCCGCAGGAAGTTCCGCAAAATCTTCTTCTTCCGGATCCTTATACTGATATTTAATGGTTTTATCGGCAAGCACAGAACCATTCTTTCCGTTTAACGGATGGTACTTGGACGGATAATAAGGATCATCGTTTCGGTCGATTTCTACATGATAATCGCCCGTCAGATCGCCGTCTACCGCTCCCGGATCATTCAAATTCAATCGTCCTTTTCCTTTCGTAGGGCGCTCGGTAAGTATAAAAATGCCATAGTAAGTGCCGTCCAATATCAGTTCGCAATATCTCGCATGAGGCACGAAATCGTAAAATGGTCGGGCCAGCTCGAAGGTCAACACGTCGCGCATCATGCTTTTATCAGAGAAAGGCGCCAACAATGCCCAGTCATTATCTGCTGTCATGCCCATTAATTTTACCTTCTTTTTCTTGCCTCCGTTATCAGGCAGTACATTCGTTTTCAATGTCTTGAAAGAATAGGGCTTCTTGTCAGAGTTGTTAAACGATGAGTTTCCTCGGTATTTCAGTGCCACATATCCCTCGTAATCCACCGTCTGGTTGGGGTAGGCCGCCGTGTCGCCGTAGTTATACCGCCCTGCTCCGTTGTCTATTACTTTCATACGAGCAAGTATTCTGGTGTTTCTTTGAATGATATTCCCACCTACATCGATGAATACAATTGGCAGATTGGTCTTCGAAATCTTCACATACCGATTACGCAGGCTACTTTTATAATTATCCCATTGTTGGGCTGTTGCAAACAGGCAGGCCAGACAAGCTGCGCAGGATATCAATAATCTTTTCTTCATGTTAGTATTTGCATATTTTATTTTCATGGTAATTTATTTCAGAAATATATTTGAAAGGTGAGAGTAAAGCATGCCTATCGGGAGTGTTCCAGCGTGTCGATGTTGAAGCCGCTGATTTCTATTTTCTCTTTCTGCCCGCGCAAATCTTCCTCTTTCCACGAAATAACGATCTTTTTCTCTTCGTCCGGCATCAGATGAATGTAGTTGTCGCTGTAGCATACGGGTAATATCTGTTCGCCGTCTGTTGCTTTCAGGTTCAGTCTCAGCATCATTGCCGGCACTTCAGAGGTGTTTTTCAACCGCAACGTTACGCTGTTTTCGCTCCATACACCCGACACCTTCAGGCGCGATTTCACCAAATTGTTCAGTTCTCTATAGTCTCCGTCAGCGGTACTGCATACGTAGAAGTTTTCCGAAACCACCTTTTTGCGGGCATCTTTCAGCTTCAGATCAATGAAATACACACCTTCCGTGCCTTGCGGAGCATCCGCCTTGTTACATAAAATAGTGGTGTCGGCACCGCAATACAGCCTGTTTATCCGATAATCGAGCGGTCTCCCGTTCATGTCGAGTACACGGCTTTCCGCCGTCAGGTCTTCATGGCGACAGGCTCCTATATTTACTACTTCAACCATATGTGTAAGGGCATTCCACTGTATATGTACCGTTTCGCATGCTTTCTTGCACCCGAAAAAGGCCGCAGTAGGCTCAAAATAATAATCATACGTTTGCCATGTCAGGCTCGGCCAGCACGGATGACTCATCCAGATGAGCAGTCCCATGCGGTCATGGCTGCCGCTTTCGAACATTGCTCGGTAGCCATTGTAGTTCTCCCACTGTGCAAGAGCGGCGAAATGCAGGGCATCCGTTACCGTTCCGAAAGCCGTTTCAACAATTTTATTGAATGCTTCTCCGCGCTGCGCACCCTGCATCGTATAGTCGTGTTTGCCCCATGCGTCGCCTTGGGGCCATAGCTTTTCCGGTCTTAGCGTGCGTGCCAGTCCTTCGTAGGTCATTACGTTGGGCATGCCGCGTTCCGAATGCAGCTTACCCGTTTGCCGCTCGAAATATTCTTTGGCAGGCAATGCATGGTAAGGACCATGCCCGCTTACGCCTTCGTCAGCCGAGCTCTGAATGTACAATATCGCCGGATGGAGTTGCTCCACGCACTGCCTGAGTTCCTTATTCAATGTTTCCGGCGGAAATCCTTCGTTGCGTCCGCAGTACAAGGCAATACTTGCATGGCTGCGAATACGGCTCACATAGTTGTATGCATTGTGCATGAACATGCGGTTGTCCTTAGGATCAGGGCCGTCGGCCGGGTTGGCCAACCAGAAATCCTGCCACACCATGATGCCGTATTTGTCGCATGCGTCGTAAAATTCCTCATCGCCTGTCTGTCCTACCCAGTTGCGTATCATGTTGAAGTTCATATCCCTATGGTACTTCACCGCTATGTCGTACTCTCTTCCGCGGTAGTTCAGGTTGTTTTCACTGAACCCCCAATTGCCACCCAAAGGCACTACGCGCCTGCCGTTCACATAAAGTTTCAGCTTTGTTTCAGCATCCTTGTACCTCATCTGCCTTATTCCGGCACGATAATCGATGGAGTCTGTCGCCGCTCCGTCTATCGTAAAGCTGAACCCCGCCTTATATAAATAAGGTGCACCGTAACCGTTCGGCCACCATAGGTGCATCTTCCGGTTTCTAAGCATGGCAAAACTGTCGGGCAAGAATGCCTCTTCCACCTCAGCCGAAGCGGGCAGGCGCACCTCTTTTTCGAACCGGATATTGCCGATCCATCCGCGGAGTATGCCCTTTACGGCATGCGACTCGTTGTTGCAAAGCCGTACTGTCGGTGTCATCGTAGCCAGCGTGTCGGGCAGGTTGAGCGTTGTCGTAACGAGCGGATCGCGCAGGATTACGGCCTCCTCGCGTGTCAGGTAAACATCGTTCCATATACCGATGTTACGTCCGCGGATGGTAGATATCCAGTCCCAACCTATGGTTGCGTGGAACGTGGGGTTATCTGCGCCGAGAATACCCCCGTTGAAATCTGTGTTTATTTCGTTCTTCTCTTTCACCGCTCCCGCGTGTGCATTCTTCACGATACGCACGGCCAGCACGTTTGTTCCTGCGTGCAAGAGCCGCGTAACATCTGTTCTGCCACGCACGAAAGCCCCCTCTATGCGGTCTATCTTATTGCCGTTAAGGTAGATATCGGCCTTCCAATTAATGCCGTCGAAGTTAAGAAACAGTCGTTTACCTACCATCTGTCGAGGCAATTCGAATGTATTACGGTACCAAAAGTCTGCATTAAAGAACGATTCCGATATGTAAAACAGGTTATCGGCGGCGTTCGGATCGGGCAAGGTGCCAATGTTGACATAAGAAGAAAGCACGGTTGCAGGCACCGTAGCCGTAATCCAACGACTGTCGTCGAAGCCTAAAGACGACACATGCGCCCCGTCTTGCTTTACTTCCGATGCCCGTTGCAAGCGCCAGTTGCCGCCGTCGAGCATGAATTTATGGCCATTTGTTCCCGCTATACTGTGCGGTCGGGCCGTCAGGCCGCCTCGTCCGAACACCTCGATTTCACTCAATACGTAACGTTCATCAGGTTTGTTACCTCGTAACAGCACGCGGACATAGCGCCCGCGCCCCTTGCATTTCACCGTTTCAAGACCGTTTTTGCCGCCGTGTAATGAGACAATGGTTGTCCAATTCGCAGCATCATCCGATGTCTGCAAGGCGCCCTGTGCCGCTTTGCCGCACCAATAAAGGTTCACACAATCGAAAGTTGTCGGCGCACCGAGGTCGATGTAAGCCCATTGTTCGCCGCCTTCGGCGCTCATCCACGCGCTGCTGAAAGCCGACGAAGGCAACACATCGGTTACGGGTTCGGTGCCTTTAAAGAACTTTATTTCGGTAACCGACCAATGTACAGCCCCTTTCATACGCAGTTGCAACCTAAAGGTATCGAACACGCCTTTCTCTTTATTCAACGCTATTTCGGTTTCTATCCGTCGTACAGGCAGCATATCGTCATCCGTTACCTTATTAGGATCGCTGTGAGCCTTATATTTCGATGCTGTTCCGGGCAGCCCTTTGCCCGTTTCTCTGCCCACAACACGCCATTTCTTGTCTGCATCTTGCGTAAGTGCCTCTATGGCGTAACCTTCCTTGACCTCGCTTTCACGATAGGCAACCGTGGCTTGTATCTTCACCCGATCGGCATGTACGGCCATTCCGTGCCACACGTATTGCAGGTAGGCATCGCTGCCGTAGAGAATATTCCGCGAATACGCTCCTCCGTCTATAGCCCACTCGCGTTCGCGCACAGGCAATGTGCCGCGGTTGGTCGAGGCGTCCATGCTCACCACATTACCTTTGCAGATGATACCGTCGGTCAGTAATTGTGCCGTAAGATTATAGTCGTAGGCCGACGAATGGTAGGCCATGCGGTGCAAGGCCACGTTGCGATAGGCATTGTCTGCCAGCATCGCGGGGGCAAAGTTCTCTTTCGGCGAGCCCGGATATTTACCTATACCGCGCGTATAGTCGGCACCTACGGTTCTTATAGCGACAAACAGCAATAGAAGGGCAATGATGTATAAAGGCCGGTTTGATTTCATAGAAAAGGTGTTTATCGGTGGCAAAGATAGTAAAAAATATGAAAATGCGGAATATTTTCTGCGTTTTACGAGAGCAGATACGATATTTAATGCGAACAGACCGTATGCCTGACGCCGACAAATGTACCGTGCAATGAAAATAAACAGTATTTCTGTGGCAGACATGCGCTGTTGCACAGCCGGTAAACCGTTTGTTTTTTCAATTCTTTGTTGTATCTTTGTAACCGCACGCCGCAGCATATTATAGGCGTACACATGTTGTATGATGAAGAAAACGGTATTCACAATCGGCGACAGAGCATGCACTCTGTACGAGCAGGAACGGCCGGAATTTCTGCTGTTGCAACCAGTAGACGAACACGATCTGGCAGCGTTGGAGCACGAAATAGAAACAATATGTTCGCTGACAAGCAGGTCTTTTGTGTTTGTTGCCATAAAAATAGAAGATTGGCAACGCGAGCTGTCGCCGTGGGCCGCACCTGCCGTATTCGGTAGAATACCTTTCGGCGAGGGCGCACAGGGCACTCTTGCGTTTATAACGAATATGCTTACGCCGTGGTTGTCGGCTGCCCGCGGATACGATATGCAGCACATGCGTTGTCTGCTCGGGGGCTATTCCCTTGCCGGCCTGTTTGCCTTGTGGGCAGGTTATAACAGTTCGTGTTTCGAAGGTATTGCTGCTGCGTCGCCTTCCGTATGGTTTCCCCGCTGGAAGAGCTATATCCTGAGCCATAGAATGAAGGCGCAAACCGTGTATTTAAGCCTCGGCGATAAGGAAGAGAAAGCACGTAATGCGGTGATGGCACAGGTGGGTGGGGCCATTAGGATGCAGCATGAGCAATTACGGGCACACGGGATTGCATGCACGCTCGAATGGAACGAAGGCAATCATTTTAAAGATTCCGGTGGACGAACGGCAAAGGCTTTTGCGTGGCTGATGGGAAAGTGTGGCAATGTTTGATATCCTTTCGTTACTTTTACATAGAGAATGTTTCGATTAATCATATTTTTTTCGTAGTTTTGCGATGACGGTTTCGGGCGATAATCTTTCCGGACAACAATAAAAAAAGAAGTCGCCGATACAGTATTTTTCATACTGCGTTTTTCTTACAGCAAACCAATAACAAAGTCTGATGGGATTTAAAAAGTTCTTAGTATGTATTCTTCTTTCGCTTTTGATGGCATCATGCGGCAATCGGAAAGGGCAATATGTTATAGGTGTTTCGCAGTGTAGCGAAGATATATGGCGCGAAAAGCTGAACGAGGAATTGCAAATGGGGACGTATCTTCATGATAACGTGAGCATCAGATTTGCATCTGCCAACGATGATGACCGCAGACAAATCGAACAGATCAACGAATACATCCGACAGGGGGTAGACCTATTGATCGTATCTCCCAATCAAGTGCATACAATCTCGCCTGCTATCGACAAAGCATACGATAGGGGAATACCCGTAATACTATTTGATCGTAAGACAGACTCTAAGAAGTACACCGCTTTTATAGGCGCCGATAACTTCGAGGCAGGCCGTACAATGGGCGAATACATATCTCGTAAGCTCGGTGGAAGGGGAAACGTAGTCGAAATAGCAGGCCTCAACGGCTCTTCACCGGCTATAGAACGTCATAAAGGTTTTATGAAGGCCATTGGCAAATATCCGAATATCAGACTTATAGATATGCGCTATGCCGATTGGCTGAAAGATAGAGCATACTCGGCAATGGACAGTATCCTAATGAAACGTCGAAATATCGACTGTGTTTTCGGGCAGAACGACCGCATGGCCGTAGGTGCATTGCAAGCGGCACGGCAACATGGACTCGACAGCATAGTGTATGTGGGCATCGATGCATTGCCTGTAGCAGGCGGAGGATTGGAAAACGTGCGCGACGGATGGCTTTCTGCCTCGTATATATACCCCACACGCGGCGACCTTGTGTTGCAATTGGCCATGAATATTCTTGAGGGCAAGCCTTATAAACGCGACAACTATCTGAAAGGGGCCCTCGTTACACGCGACAATGCTGGCGTTCTATTGATGCAAAACGAGGAGATGAGCAAGCAAAGGAGCCGCCTCTATTCGCTTCACGACCGAGTGGATACTTATTTAGCCCAATATAATCATCAGAAAGTATATATCGTTCTTTTCTGTATCATTACGCTGTTGCTCATCGGATTTATTACCTATATTTACCGTACAGCCGTTATGAAACGGCGTATGGAGGAAGAAGCAACCAATGCAAAACTACAGTTTTTCACCAATATCAGTCATGAATTGCGCACACCGCTCACGCTGATTGCCGATCCGGTGGAGCACATTATCGACGATGAAAATCTTACCCGTCAGCAACGTACTATGCTGCAAATAGTCAGGCGTAATGTGAATATCCTTACCCGATTGGTGGGAGAAATACTCGACTTCCGCAAGATACAGAACGGAAAGATGACGCTCACGTTGAGCGATTTTAATCTTTCGGACTGCTTGAAACAGTGGATAGATGTGTTTGCTGCCACTGCAAGGAAGAAAAAGATTGCCTTGGAACTCGAATGCAGCGACGACATACGCATGCGTGCAGATATATATAAGGTGGAAAGAATATGCTATAATCTGTTGAGCAATGCCGTGAAATTTACACAAGAAGGCGGACGGATAACGCTCAAAGCTGCAACCGACGGCGATAAAGTGAGCATCTGTGTGACGGATACGGGCATGGGAATTGCCAAAGACGAACTGAGCCGTATCTTCGAGAGGTTCTATCAGGTGAAAGATTCCTATGGAGGAGGCACGGGAATAGGGCTTGCCATTGTGAAATCTTTTGCCGAATTGCACCACGGTACGGCCGTTGTAGACAGTGAAGAGGGGAAGGGCACTACTTTCACGGTAACGCTCCCGTTGACCAACAACGATCATGGAACTGTGGAAACACAGGCGGTTTATACGCCTACGGAGGAGGAGAATGAGGATATGACAGCACTCGATGCAGCCACGGAAATGATGACAAGCAAAGTTACAGACACGGATAATAAGGAGAAGCCGAGGTTGCTTGTGATCGACGATAATATGGATGTTCGCGCTTATATCATGGCTCTATTGGGCGAAGAGTATGATATTTCGCAGGCTGCCGATGGCAAAGAGGGATTGAAAAAGGCAATGACGAGCGTGCCGGATATTATTGTTTGCGACGTGATGATGCCTGTTATGGACGGCTTGGAATTCTGCCGACGGGTAAAAGCCGATACCATTACGAGTCATATTCCTGTGATTTTGCTTACCGCACGCGCACTTGAAGAGCAACGAGCCGAGGGGTACGATTGCGGTGCCGATGCCTATATAGCCAAACCGTTCAATGGTCAAGTGATGAAATCTCGTGTAAAAAACTTGCTCGAGAGCCGGCGCCATCTGAAATATATCTACAGCAACAGTGAAGATATGCCGCAATCTGCTGCCGATGCGGAGAATGAGTTCCTGTCTGAGTTCAGGGCTGTAGTATTGAAACATCTTGCCAATTCCGACTTTAGTGTGGAGACCGCGAGCGCCGAGATGGGGCTCAGTCGCGTACAACTCTACCGTAAAATCAAGGCACTTACAGGCTCTACCCCTGTTGAGATTATCCGCATTACCCGATTGAAGCATGCCGAACGGCTGCTCAAGTCAACATCTAAAACCGTTGCAGAGGTCTCATACGATGTCGGTTTCTCGTCTCCGTCTTATTTTTCCAAATGCTATAAAGAGTATTTCGGGGTGCTTCCCGGCGATATGCAGTCGGTTTAATGAGCTTAGGGCATGGATATAACAAATCGTTCAAATAATCCTAAAAATGTTACATGAACGATTTGTTGCATCGTATGAATGATTTCTTTCTTGCAATTTATTCCTTCTATCATAACTTTGCGGCATACGAAACTAATATCTAAATCTAAAAATGTATGCCAATATGAAGTATGTGAAGTTACTACTATTTAGCTTCATGCTGTTTGTATGCTGTGTTTCGGCAAGTGCACAAGGCATGGAAGTAAAAGGACACGTTGTGTCTGCTGCCGACGGAGAGCCGATTGTCGGGGCTTCTGTTATGGAACAGGGCACAAGCAATGGCACTCTGACCAATGTAGATGGCGATTTCAAACTGAATGTCAGGTTGGGGGCAACGCTTAATATCTCTTATGTCGGTTTCACAACTGTTACGGTGAAAGCTGCTCCCGATATGAATATCACCATGAAAGAGGATGCGCAAGCACTGAATGAAGTTATCGTTACCGGTTACACCACCCAGCGCAAAGCCGATCTGACAGGTGCTATATCGGTAGTAAGTGTGGATGAGATCGCCAAACAGAACGAGAATAATCCCATGAAAGCACTGCAAGGACGGGTGCCGGGAATGAACATTACCGCCGACGGAGCGCCTTCTGGAAGTGCCACGGTGCGTATTCGAGGCATCGGAACTCTAAACAATAACGATCCTCTTTATATTATTGATGGGGTGCCAACCAAGGCAGGTATGCACGAACTTAACGGTAATGATATCGAGAGTATCCAAATTCTAAAGGATGCAGCTTCGGCATCTATCTACGGTAGTCGTGCCGCCAATGGCGTGATTATCATTACCACTAAGAAAGGTAAGAGCGGGAGAATTAGGATCGATGTGGACGCTTCGATCTCCGCATCCATGTATGCCAACAAGATGAAAGTGCTCAATACCAAGGAATATGGGCAAGTGATGTGGCAGGCATACGTGAACGATGGCATGAATCCGAATACCAACGGATTGGGCTACACATACAATTGGGGCTACGATGCGCAGGGATATCCCGTACTTAATAGTATAACCATGTCGAAATATTTGGATGCTGCAAGGACGACGCCTGCCGCCGATACCGACTGGTTTGATGAGACCACCCGCACCGGAGTGATACAACAATATAACGTAGCCGTAAGCAATGGCTCTGAAAAAGGTAGTTCCTATTTTTCGTTGGGCTACTACAAAAACTTGGGAATTATTAAGAGTTCCGACTTCGAACGCTTCTCTGCCCGTATGAATTCGGACTATAAACTGGTCGGAGATGTATTGACCGTGGGCGAACATTTTACTCTTAACCGCACGTCGGAAGTACAGGCACCCGGCGGATTTCTGGAAAATGTGCTGCAATTCAACCCCTCCTTACCCATATATACCAACAAGGGAGAGTACGCAGGTCCTGTGGGTGGTTACCCTGACCGTGAGAACCCCGTGGCACGTTTGCAGCGTAATAGTGACAATAGATATACATATTGGCGTCTTTTCGGTGATGCCTTCGTCAATCTCAACCTATTCAAAGGCTTTAATGTTCGTTCGACTTTCGGCTTAGATTATAGCCAGAAAATGCAACGTATCTTTACTTATCCTATCACAGAGGGTAATGTTGCCAAGGCTACTAATGCTGTGGAAGCCAAACAGGAACACTGGACAAAGTGGATGTGGAATGCTGTTGCCACATATAACATGGAGATCGGTAAGCATCGTGCCGATGCCATGTTAGGTATAGAGCTTAACCGTGAAGACGATACAAACTTCTCCGGTTACAAAGAGGGCTTCATTATACTTAACCCGAACTATATGTGGCCCGATGCCGGAGTAGGCATTGCGCAGAGCTATGGAACGGGTTCGGGCTACTCGCTTGTTTCCTATTTCGGGAAACTAAACTACAACTACGACGACAAATACATGGCATCGTTGACAGTACGCCATGATGGTTCTTCGCGTTTCGGTAAGAACAACCGCTATGCCACCTTCCCTTCCGTATCGATAGGATGGCGCCTTAACCATGAAAACTTCCTCAAACAAGCCTCATGGATCGACGATTTGAAGCTTCGGGCATCATGGGGACAGACGGGAAACCAAGAGATTTCCAACATTGCACGCTATACTATTTACGTGAGTAACTATGGTGTAAACGAAAATGGCGGGCAAAGTTACGGTACTTCCTACGATATCGGAGGCACCAATGGCGGAAAAACATTGAGCTCGGGATTTAAACGTAACCAGATCGGAAACGACAACATCAAGTGGGAGACAACCACTCAAACGAACTTAGGATTAGATTATGCTTTCCTTAACAACACACTCTACGGCAGTTTCGACTGGTATTTTAAGAAGACAAAAGACATTTTAGTGCAGATGGCAGGTATTGCCGCGATGGGTGAAGGCAGTACTCAATGGATTAATGCAGGCGAGATGGAGAACCGAGGTCTGGAGTTTAACATAGGTTATAGGGGCTCTACACGCTTCGGACTTAAATACGATATTACCGGTAACATCGGTACATACCGCAACAAGATAACAAAACTCCCCGACACGGTAGCTGCTAACGGCACATTCGGAGGTAACGGTGTAAAGAGCGTGATCGGCCATCCGATGGGCGCACAGGTAGGTTATGTTGCCGATGGTATATTTAAAAGTCAGGACGAGATAGACAATCATGCCACACAAGAAGGTGCAGGTCTCGGACGTATTCGTTGGAAAGACCTTAATCATGATGGCAAGATAACCGAAGCAGATCAAGATTGGATATACAATCCGGTGCCGGATTTTACTTACGGTTTCAACATCTACTTGGAGTACAAGAACTTTGATTTTACCATGTTTTGGCAAGGTGTTCAAGGTGTAGATATCATTTCCGACCTTAAGAAAGAAACTGATCTTTGGGCAGGTCTTAATATCGGCTTCCTCAACAAGGGCACGCGTCTGCTCGATGCATGGAGTCCGACGAACACAGGAAGCAACATTCCGGCACTTACATTGTCTGATAATAACAACGAAAAGCGCGTATCTACCTATTGGGTAGAGAACGGATCGTACCTGAAACTGCGTACTATTCAGCTGGGATACAACTTCCCTAAGAGCATTGCAAGTAAACTCTTTATGGAGCGACTGCGCATGTATGTAAGCGCACAAAACCTGTTTACGATACATAGCAGTAACTTTACGGGTGTAGATCCGGAAAACCCGAACTACGGATATCCTATTCCTCTTAACGTTACATTCGGAATTAATGTTACATTCTAATAACTGCAAACCAATATGAAAAAGATAATATATATATGTACAGCTATATTGCTCCTGTCGTTCAGCAGCTGTTCAGACTTCCTCGACAGGCAGGTTCCTCAAGGAACACTTAGCGACGATCAGGTGAAGGATGCCAAATATGTAGACAATCTCGTTATATCTGCCTACGCCGTATGGATTTCTGCCGAAGACATCAATTCCTCTTTCTCGATGTGGAACTTCGATGTACGAAGCGATGATGCCTATAAAGGCGGAAACGGAACGAGCGACGGAGACGTGTTCCACCAACTTGAAATCTCGCAAGGCATACTAACTACCAACTGGAACATCAGCGATATGTGGCAACGTTTGTACAACTGCATATCACGTGTGAATACTGCAATAGCTCTGCTCGACCAGACCGACGGTTCCACTTATACGCTGAAAGAAGAGCGTTTGGCAGAGATGAAATTCTTACGTGCCTACGGTCACTTCCTTTTGAAGCGGCTCTATAAGCACATCCCCTTCATTATGAACGAAAATCTTACTACGCAAGAGTACAATAACCTGTCGAACACGGAGTATTCGAACGACGAGGGATGGCAGCAAATCATTAATGATCTTGAAGCTGCATATAAGGTGTTGCCCGTGAAGCAGGCCGAAGTAGGCCGCCCATCCAAGGCTGCTGCCGCCGCATTCCTTGCTAAAGTGTACCTCTATAAGGCGTATCATCAGGATAATGCAAGCACTAATGAGGTAACAAGCATATCGAACGACGATCTTAAAAAGGTGGTAGAATACACCGAGGAAGCCATTTACACCGCAGGGGGATATGGTTTGGAGACCGATTTCCATAACAACTTCCGCCCCGAACCGCAATACGAGAACGGTAAGGAAAGCCTTTGGGCCATGCAATATTCTATGAACGACGGAACTACCTACGGCAACCTGAATTGGAGTTATGGCTTGATTGTACCGAATATCCCGGGAGTTACCGACGGCGGATGCGACTTCTACAAGCCCAGTCAGAACCTTGTAAACGCTTTCCGTACCGATAGGAACGGACTTCCTTATATCGATACGTTCAATCAGAACGACTATGACAAGTCGACAGACTATGCCGATCCGCGCCTTTTCCTTACGGTAGGTCTGCCCGGGTTGCCCTATGAATTCAACAAAGACTATATGATGGACGAGAGTGCAACGTGGAGCCGTTCCAATGGTTTGTACGGTTATTATGTAACGTTGAAGCAGAACGTCGATCCTGCAAGCGGCTATCTGATTAAAGGTTCGTGGTGGGGAACACCGATGAACCGTATCGTTTTCCGTTATGCAGACGTTATGTTAGAGCGTGCGGAGGCACTTGTACAGCTCAACGACGGCCGTATAGCAGAGGCCATTGCCATAGTTAACAGGCTTCGCACAAGGGCCAAACAGAGTCTTAGCGTCATTTCAGACTATGAAAACAGGTATGGCGTGAGGATGAATGTGAGCACCTATGCCGGCACTTACAACCAAGCACAGGCACTGAAAATAGTAAAAATGGAACGTAGAATAGAGCTCGGTATGGAGAGTGAGCGCTTTTTCGACCTCGTACGTTGGGGAGAAGCCGACAGTGTTATCAACAAATATTACGCCGAGGAGGCCAATGACTGCTCCATATACAGTGCGGCCAGATTTACTAAAAATAAGAACGAATACCTACCGATACCGTATGCACAGATAGCTGCATCGAACGGGCATTACACACAAAACATAGGAGAATGGTAATTATGAAGACAATCGTATCGAACATTATGCTTGCTCTGTTTGCCGTATTTGCTACTGCTTCGTGCAACAATAGCGACGTTTCAGACATGCAACTCGGCGGCAACTGCGAGGTTACGGCTTTCGCCTTAGACAACTACGAGGGCACCATCGATGCCACGAACCGCACTATTACGGTACGTATACCGGAAACCTACGCGACCGACAGTATGAAAGTTACGGCATTAAGTCTCAGTGAAGGAGCCCAAAGCGATATAAAGAGCGGCGACAAACTTAATATGTATGCCCCGCATACCATACATGTAACCAACGTAGATGTGTACTCTGATTGGACTATATCTATAAAACACGACGAGGCCAAGATAAAATCGTTTAAAATCAACGATACCTATACCGGTATCATAGACGAAAACAACAAGGCCATTGCGGTATATGTACCCGAAGGATTAGACCTCTCTAACCTCACTCCGACGGTAGAAATCAGCGACAATGCAACTATTACGCCAACTACAGGCGTGCCCATGGATTTCAGCAGACCTGTAACATTCAAGGTGGAAAACAATACGGCATCGGCCGAATATACCGTAACCGTTACGCCCATAGGTAAACCTTCGGCCGTTTATGTGGGACTGGCAAGCACGATGGATCAACTGAACATCGAAGAACAAACGGCTTGCAAATGGATGTTAGAGAATGTTCCGAACTCCATCTACGCTTCGTTTACCGATATTAAGAACGGCACGGTAGACCTCAGTGAGTGCAAGGTAATATGGTGGCATTACCATAAAGACGGCGGTATAGACGGCAAATCGGCCTTCGAGAACGCCGCCCCCGAGGCTTTGGCTGCCGCTCTAAGGCTGAAAGATTATTATGATAACGGCGGTTCTTTCCTCTTTACCCGCTTCGCAACCAATATGCCGGCAGAAATAGGAGCCGTGAAGAACGATGCTTGTCCTAACAACTGCTGGGGACAGGCAGAAAACAGTGCCGAAACAGTAAGCTCGCCTTGGAGCTTCTCCATACAAGGACATACTGCACATCCGTTATTCCAAAATCTCATCATGAACAGCAGCGAGCCTAATAACGTATATACCTGCGATGCCGGTTACCGCATTACGAATTCTACAGCGCAGTGGCATATCGGTACCGACTGGGGAGGCTATGCCGATTATGCTACGTGGCGAAACGAAACGGGCGCACAGGATTTGGCTTACGGAGGCGATGGTGCAATCGTTGTATGGGAGTTCCCATCGACTGCAAACAAGGGAACCATTCTTTGTATAGGCTCTGGATGTTACGATTGGTACAGCATAGCCGATGTAACGGAGAACTATCATAAGAATGTTGCAAAGATGACGCTCAATGCGTTCAACTATCTAAAAAACAAGTAAAACGAAAGATATACATCATGAAACAGATGATCAATACAATAGCATTCGTAGCATGTATGGCAGTTCCTCTTGCCGGTTGCAGCAGCGAGGACGAGGTTGCAGAGCAGAAAGACTGGAACACTACGACTTATTTCCATTCTGCAGACGAGCAACAGCAGACAACTTATTATAAGCCTTATAGCGGATATGTAGGCGATCCTATGCCGTTTTATGATCCCATAGCAAAGGACTTTAAGATACTTTATCTGCAAGACTATCGCCCTAATCCGTCGGGTACGTATCACCCTATATGGGGTGTTTGTACGAAGAATGTGGCCGACTATACCTCGTTAGGAGAACTCATCAGCTGCGGAGGACTGGCAGAACAAGACGCTGCACTCGGTACCGGATCTACCGTATATTCGGAGAGCGATAAACTTTATTATACTTTTTATACCGGGCACAGGTATCAACCGTCTTCTTCGGAGTGTACGGAAGTGGTGATGATGGCTACATCCTCCGACTTCAAGACATGGCATAAAAGTCGCACGTTCTTCCTGAAAGGTATCGATTATGGCTATAGCAAAGACGATTTCCGCGATCCTTTTGTGTTCAAAGACGATGCTGGCGTGTATCACATGCTTGTTTCTACGCAGAAAAATAACAAAGGAACATTGGCAGAGTTTACATCGAACGATCTGAAAACATGGAACAGTGCAGGAACGTTTATGACCATGATGTGGGACCGATTTTATGAATGTACCGATGTTTTCAAGATGGGCGACTGGTGGTATTTGGTATATAGCGAGAAGCATGCTGCCATACGTAAGGTGCAATATTTTAAGGGGAAAACGCTCGATGAGCTAAAGGCATGTACCGCAAACGATGCAGGTAAGTGGCCCGACAACCATGAAGGTTTCCTCGACAGCCGCGGTTTTTATGCGGGAAAGACGGCATCCGACGGTACCGACAGATACATCTGGGGGTGGTGTCCCACGCGTTCGGGAGAAGATAACACGGCAGTCGGGGCATATCCCAATGAGCCCGAATGGGGCGGGAACCTCGTTGTACAGCGCGTAATACAACATGCCGACGGCACTCTTACGCTGGGTGAAGTGGGCGGAATAGCCAAAAAATACGACTCTTCGCAAGATGTAAAGCTGATGGATAAAAGCAATACCGGTGTTACTGAGAACGAAAACGGCTATAGTTTATCGGGTAATAGCCATGTATTGTTTAATCGTTTGGGCAGACATAATAAGATAACGTTTACCGTAAAAACCAATGGTAATGAAGATAAGTTCGGCATATCGCTGGTACGCGGATCGGATTCGAACAAATTTTATTCATTGGTCGTCAACCCTGAAAGTGATGCCAACCGCAAGATAAACTTCGAAGAAGAGGGAACAGCCGGTAAGGGTTTCATCGATGGCATCGACGGTTATATATTCTCGCGCCCTGCGGATAACACTTACAATGTAACGATTTATACGGACAACAGCGTATGTGTAATGTACATCAACGATATATGTAACTATACTAATCGTATCTACGGTATCCAAAAGAACTGCTGGAGTATCAACTGTTATAGTGGTTCGATTACCGTTAGCAATATTAAAGTGAGCCAATATTAAGATGACATAAATGGTTTTCTTGCGGCATAATATGCGTGTTGTGCCGCAAGATAACGAAAACAGAAGAAAAAAATAAATATTCCCAACCTGTAAAATAGAAAAAATAAACTATATTTGCATCAGACAATAACCTTGTAGATGAATGGTATATAACGTTCGGTGCTACATAATAAACAATCGAAAAATATGAAACCGACCAAGATTTTAAGCCGCATTTTCCGTCGGGTTGCGCTGGGATTATTGGCAATGAATCCGCTGTTTGTGCATGGTCAGAAGCCTGTTGACATGATGTTTCTTAGCAATAACCATTGCATGTTACGGGTTTCTTTGGACGGAAAGTACCTGTTACTTCCCGTAGAAGAGCGTGCTGAAATGAGCAATATCAAGGTTCTGATCGACAGCTATGCGACACAGACACTCAATGTACGCTTGGCAACCGACTATGTAGACTATTACGTTCCGTTGGACTTGTCGGCTTATCAAGGTAAAAGTGCGGTGTTAGACATACATGTGAACGGCAATATACGTAACGAAGGTGCCATAAAGGGGTTCATATGTTGGAAGGAAATCAAGGTGTCAAACGTCTTTGACAAGGCAAATCGTGAACGTCTTCGCCCCGTCTATCATCATTCGCCGGCCTATGGATGGATGAATGATCCTAATGGTATGTTTTATAAAGATGGCATTTATCACCTTTATTACCAATTCAATCCGTACGGATCCCAATGGGAAAACATGCATTGGGGGCACTCTACGAGCCGTAATCTGATAGACTGGACCGACGAGGGCATAGCTATATCGCCCGATGCCTTGGGAACTGTGTTCAGCGGAAGTGCCGTTGTAGACAAGAACAATACCGCCGGATTTGGTGCAGGTGCCATTGTTGCCATGTACACTTCGGCCGGTGAAAGCCAGACACAAAGCCTTGCATACAGCACAGACGATGGAAAAACGTTCGTTAAATACGATAGAAATCCTGTCATTACCGCAGATGTACCGGACTTCCGCGATCCGCATATGTTCTGGTATGAGCCCACCAAACGGTGGATTGTTATCCTTGCAGCAGGACAAGAGATGCGCTTATATTCGTCTGCCAATCTAAAAGACTGGACTTACGAGAGTAGTTTCGGGCAGGAATACGGTAATCATGAGGGGGTATGGGAGTGCCCTGATCTGATGCAATTGCCGGTACGTAACACCGATAAACAGAAATGGATGCTGATTTGCAATATCAATCCGGGAGGTCCGTTCGGTGGAAATGCCACTCAATATTTTACTGGATATTTCGACGGGCACCGCTTTGTATGCGAGTCAAAACCGCAGGTTACGAAGTGGATGGATTACGGTAAAGACCATTACGCTGCCGTTACGTTTGACAATGCACCTAATAATCGCCGTATCATAATGGCATGGATGAGCAATTGGCAATACGCTAATCAGGTGCCGACCAAGCAATATCGCAATGCTAATACTCTGCCCCGTGATTTATACCTCTATGAATATCAAGGCGAAACTTACGTAGGTATCATCCCTTCTCCTGAGCTTTTGGCATTACGAGGCAAGGCAATAGCCAAGAATTTAGGCAGAGGAAAGAAAACTTTCAATGCCGGTAACGGTGCATACGAGATAGTAGTGGAGATAAAATCTGCTATCAATGGGAGAAGCATTATTACCCTGCAGAACGGGAAAGGCGAAGCTGTTTCTATGACATATGATGTAAAAGCGGGCACTTTTGCCGTAGACCGTACGAAGAGCGGCGACACTTCGTTTAATGAATCTTTTAGTTCCGTTACGGTTGCACCGGTTCGCGGAAAGCTTTCCACACTGCGTATATTTGTCGATAAGAGTAGCATTGAGGTGCTCGATGCAGAGGGGCGTCTTGCCATTACGAACACAGTATTCCCCTCGGAGCCTTACAACGTGCTTATTATTGATAACGAGAAAGGCAATAAAACAGCCGCAACAATCTATAATATAACGAAATAATAATAAATTAATTATGAGCAAATCCGTTAAATTAACACTCATCCCAGTGATGTTATGTTTCTTTGCCATGGGCTTTGTAGACCTTGTCGGCATTGCTTCGAACTTCGTCAAAAAAGACTTATCCCTAAACGATTCCACGGCAAATATATTCCCTTCGCTCGTATTCTTCTGGTTCCTGATATTCTCAGTTCCTACGGGTATGCTGATGAACAAGATCGGACGTAAGAATACAGTGCTCCTTTCGCTTGTCGTAACCATTGTATCTTTATTCCTTCCTTTATTGGGTGAGAGCTTCGGCATCATGCTTGTGTCTTTCTCACTTCTGGGAATCGGCAACGCTCTTATGCAGACATCGCTCAATCCGCTCGTATCTTCAGTTATCAAAGGCAATAACTTAGCCTCTACTCTAACTTTCGGACAATTCGTCAAGGCCATAGCTTCGTTCATGGCACCCTATATTGCCATGTGGGGTGCAATGTCGGCCATACCCTCGTTCGGGCTCGGTTGGCGGGTGCTGTTTCCCATATATATGATTATCGGAATCATAGCCTCATTGCTTTTGTTGGGCACGCCGATCGAGAACGAAAAGGCAGAAAGCAAGCCTTCAACGTTCGCTGAATGCTTCAAGCTCCTTGGCAAACCGATCGTACTCCTGTCGTTTATCGGCATTATGTGCCATGTGGGCATCGACGTAGGTACGAACACAACGGCGCCGAAGCTCCTTATAGAACGGTTGCACATGTCGCTCAACGATGCTGCCTTTGCCACAAGTCTCTACTTTATCTTCCGTACGATAGGCTGTCTTACGGGTTCTTTCTTCCTTAGAGTTATGAAGCACCGTACTTTCTTCATCATCAGTGTAACGATGATGGCACTGAGTATGATCGGTATGTTTTTAGATACGTCGAAATTCGTACTCTATGCATCGATCGCACTCGTAGGCTATGGCAATTCTAATATATTCTCCATCGTCTATTCGCAGGCATTGTTATCGGTACCCGACAAGCAGAACGAAGTGTCCGGACTGATGATTATGGGCCTTTTCGGAGGTACGATATTCCCATTGCTCATGGGCTTTGCCAGCGATATAACCAATCAGGCAGGAGCTGTGGCGGTAATGGCGGTGGGGGTGGTTTACCTCTTTACCTACATCAAGCGCGTGGCGCAATAAAATAAACCGGCCGTTCTGCCGCAGCAACAGCATAAAAACGGCTGCTACAACAATAACATCTATTAAAACCGAAAGATATGGAACAATTGATTATCGGATTGGGAGAGGCTCTTTGGGACTGCCTCCCCGAAGGAAAGAAATTAGGAGGTGCGCCGGCAAACTTTGCTTATCACGTCGGACAGTTCGGCCTTCCATCGCTTGCAATCAGCGCTGTAGGGAACGATGAATTGGGAAACGAGACCTTAAAAGCGTTCGATCGAAAGCGGTTGAAGTACATTATGCCGCGTGTAGATTTCCCTACAGGAACGGTACAGGTGGTACTCGATGTTGAGGGGGTGCCCACCTACGACATCAAGGAAGGCGTAGCATGGGACAATATTCCGTTTACCGGCGATATTAAAGAGGCGGCCGAGCACTGTCGTGCCGTATGTTGGGGATCGTTGGCACAACGGAATGAGGTTTCTCAGAATACCATCAACAAATTTTTGAAGAGTACTCCGAAAGGTTGTCTGAAGATATTTGACATCAATCTGAGGCAGAACTTTTACACCAAGGAGATTATTCAAAGCTCGCTACGCCTTTGCAATGTGCTTAAGATCAACGATGAAGAACTTGTTACAATCGGCCGTATGTTCGGCTATCCCGGATTGGATATCGAGAATAAATGTTGGCTCATCCTCGGCAAATACAATCTGGATATGCTCGTACTTACGTGCGGTGTGAACGGTAGTTATGTGTTTGCGCCCGGCAGCATGTCGTTTAGAGAGACGCCAAAGATAGAGGTTGCCGATACTGTAGGGGCGGGCGACTCGTTTACGGGCTCGTTTACAGCAGCCATACTTGCCGGACTTCCTATTGCCGAAGCCCATAGATTGGCGGTAGATGTGAGTGCTTTTGTATGCACACAGAACGGGGCTATGCCTGTTTTGCCTAAAGAATTTATCGAACGCATCAAGGGTTGAGAGACGAAAGAAAGCGCGGTTTACATGCATAGAAACCGCGCTTTCTTTATACATTTATTTCGCCTATAATAAATATTCGGCAGTACCATTATCCCCAAGCATACTGCCTAAGACGCTTACATCTACTGTCCATCGGCTATGAACCGCAGGTGTATCTGTTTTATAGGGTATTTCCAAGAACATGGTTCTGCCGAACTTGCAGAGAGATATCTGCAGCCTTACAATCCAATTCTCCGTATTTACGAAACCAATTCGCGTTTGATGTCGGCGGTAATCTGCTCGTCTGTCAGATGATTTTCGCGCATCAATTCGTTCACATCGTAGCGGTCGTAGAGGGCTTTCCTTACACCGAAGTTCATTACGCGCACTGCAGAAGGGCCGTAGAAGCGGGCGATGCGTTCGCCGAAGCCGCCGTCGAGGCTTCCGTCTTCTATGGTAACCACGAGGTTGTGGTCGCGTTTAAGGTCGTTGAGCAGTGCTTCGTCTGTGCCTGTAAGGTAACGGGGATTGATCAGCGTAGCATCTATACCGTCGGCAGCCAGTGCTTTCTGCACGTTTTCACCTTTCTGATAGAAGTCGCCCACAGCGATAATAGCTACCTTGCTTCCGCGATGTGCCACCTTGAAAGTATTCAAATTCGAGTAATCCTCGTCGTACTTTTCATCACTGTGCGCCACGTTCCATTCAGGTATGCGCACTGCCACGGAATACTTGTCTTGCCGTATTGCCCATTTCTCCATGGCGATCATCTCCTCGAAAGTAGTCGGGGCGAGGTAAACCAAGTTAGGTATATGACTGAACATCGGTATGTCGAAGAAACATATATGCGTGAAATCGTTCATTCCGAAAATAGATGCACCGAGCACATTGATAACAGCCGGATTGCCGTTAACGCATAAGTCTTGCGCCATTTGGTCGTATGTACGCTGCAAGAACGTGGCATATGTGCTGAATACGGGGTGCGCTCCGCGTTTCGCCATGCCCGATGCAAGCGCGACAGCCTCCTCCTCTGCTATTCCTACATCGACAAATTGGCGCCCTGCTTGGCGTCTCTGTTCAGGTCCGAAGCCTACTGCCATAGGCACACCTGCGGTAATTGCTACCAGTTTAGGATCGTTCTTCATCTCTTCGAGTAGGAATTTACCGAGCAACACCGGCATATATTCCCCGCCTGTACCTTGGTTCTTCCGTTCACCGGTCTGCAGGTCGAAAGGCATATTGTAGTGCCATGCCTCCTTATTTTCTACGGCATATTTGTAACCGTGCCCCTTTTCGGTATGGATATGCACCACGATCGGGCGCGGCGTATCCTTCACCTTGCGGAACATTTCTACGAGTGCAGCCACGTCATGCCCGTTCTCTAAGTAATGATATTCGAACCCGAAAGCCTTGAAGTAGTTCAGTTCAGCCTTGCCGTTCGTATCGCGCAGGAGTTTCAGATTCCTGTAAATGCCGCCGTGGGGCTCGGCAATACTCATCTCGTTGTCATTGACAACGATAATTATATTGGTACCCAATTCCGCTGAGGTATCAAGTCCTTCGAAGGCTTCTCCGCCACTTAACGAGCCGTCACCTATGACCGCAATCACGTTTTCCTTGCCTCCAAGGATATCGCGGGCTTTCTGTAATCCCGATGCAAGCGCGATGGAAGTCGACGTGTGCCCTATTTCGAAGTTATCGTAAACGGGAGATTCCGATGGTGAACTGTAGCCCGAAATGGCATCCATGCTGTTGTCGTCGAGGAAACCTTTGGCTCTTCCCGTCAATATCTTATGGGGATAACTCTGATGCGACACATCGAAAACGATCTTATCTTCGGGCGCATCGAACACATAATGTAATGCCACGGTGGCTTCGGTGAACCCAAGATTAGGGCCGACATGCCCTCCATGATGGCTTACACGGTTCAACACTCCGGCACGAACCTCATCTGCAACAACGTTAAGCTGCTCTATCGTCAGCTTTTTTAAGTCTTTTGGTGACTGAATTTTCTCTATATACATAATACATTCGTTATATCTTGGGTGCAAAGGTAGAACGATTGTTCGTAAAACATATTAAACATTTTACGGATAGATGAATACAATTTACACGAATACCAATATTTAAATATTGCGTTATCCTTGAATTTATGGCGTTTCCGTAAGTTCTTTATTGTTTTTTTACTGCTTCTGAATTTGGCAGAGGTAGTGGAAACGGCAGTCTTGTCTGTCTGTTCAGAGGCAAATATACAGCAGTTCCGAAATCTTTAGACAATAATTATACATTTATCCGTTAATAACAACAGGCACGGGGAGTTTTACTTCTGCCGCTCTCTGTTGTAAGCAATATTTGCGGAGTTCACATTGTTTATTATAATACGATATACGATTTTCAATGAAATAATACTACACCCATTACCGCGCACTTGCCTCTTTAGGTGTGCCGATTATAGTAGGTCAGCTCGGAACAATTATCCTCGGATTTGCCGACACATTGATGATAGGGCGGCATAGTATGCCGGAACTCGCCGCTGCAGCGTTCGTCAACAATATGTTCGTGTTGGTTCTGTTGTTTTCGATGGGCTTCTCTTACGGGCTTACCCCCATCGTGGGGAGCCTTTACGGGCAGGGTGAAAAGGGCAAGATAGGCATTATGTTGAAGAACAGTCTGGCGGCCAATCTGTTCTTGTCGGTGGTGTTGATGGGTATAATGGCATTGCTTTACCTGAATATCGCCCATCTCGGGCAACCCGAAGAACTGCTTCCGCTGATGAAGCCTTACTTCATCGTCAACCTTGTTTCGATACCTTTCGTAGCTTGTTTCAATACATTTAAGCAGCTTGCCGACGGAACCACCGATACTAAAACGGCCATGTGGATACTCTTGGGCGGCAACCTGTTGAACATAATCGGCAATTACCTGCTCATATACGGCAAGTGCGGGCTGCCCGAAATGGGCCTCTTGGGGGCCGGATTATCTACTATGTTGTCGCGAATGCTCATGGCTGTGGCATTCGCCGTTATCGTTTTTTGCTCGAAGAGATACCGTATATACCGCCAAGGTTTCGCTGCAGGACAGATAAACCGCGGAGATATGCGCCATCTGTGCGGGCTCGGTGTGCCATTGGGATTGCAGATGGGGATGGAAGCGGCGGCGTTCAGCCTCAGTTCAGTGATAGTAGGATGGATCGGTACCGCAGCTTTAGCGGCCCATCAGGTGATGCTTACCGTGTCTCAGTTCTTCTATATGGTCTATTACGGCATGGCTGCAGCGGTGGCAATCCGCGTGAGTTACTTCGCCGGACAGCGCGACTACGAAGCGTTGAACCGCTCTACGGTGGCGGGATTTCATCTGATTTTACTCATTGCCTTTGCCGTTTCGGTGCCTGTGATGCTGCTGCGAGGAGCCATAGGCAGTTGGTTTACCGACAGCAGCGAGGTCTGCTTGATGGTGTCGCAGGTTATCATACCGCTTGTAGTTTACCAGTTCGGCGACGGTCTTCAGTGTACCTATGCCAACGCCTTGCGCGGTATATCGCATGTAAAACCATTGATGTATGTGGCTTTCGTGGCCTATTTCATCATCTCGCTTCCGCTGGGTTATCTCTTCGGCATCACGTTTCGTTGGGGACTTCTGGGCATCTGGTCGGCTTTCCCCTTCGGTCTTACCACTGCCGGTGTGCTCTATTATTACTATTACCGCCGCTATCTGCGCCGCATTGTTCGCGGCAGCGGGGCTGCTTGATGGGGCATGCATGCCGAACAGGCGATAAATACGTTGTAGCGGGACATTATATATGAGAGAAGAAAAGATATAAAAAAGCGTCCGATTACCATGCTGTGATAACCGGACTCCTGCGTGTTTTGAATAATTAAATAAAAGGTTTGTCTTTTTCTTATATGTCTTTTTACTGGCCTCCGAGGCGCTCGAAAAAGACGATAACATCTTCCCAAGTCTTGAAATCGTCGCTACCGAAGGTTATCGTAGTGCCCATAAACTCTTTACAGGGCGCTGCATCGATGAAATAATCGCCATAGAGCAACCGGCGTTGGTTGCAGAAGATTACGCGGTCGTAGGCCGGTGTGCCGAGGATATTTTCCGTCCACGTCTGCGCCGCATCTATCATCGGGTGGTTGTTGGTGGGTGCCGGAACCACGATATATACATCGTATTTCTCTATCAGGAACTCATACGCCTTGTTTAAACTCGACTTCGGTTTGCCGTATGCATCGCGTAAAGTGTTGTCGTGTATGTAGACTATGGGACGCTCGCGGCCTTCCTGCCGGTCGTCTATCCAGCGGATAACGGGCATAACACTGTGGAAGAACGATTTATCCGTCAGGCGGTGTTCGCCGTGAAAGCGGATAGCATTGGGATAATGTTCGTGAAACAAGTCGAACGTATGCACCACTTGGTCTTGATCGCCGAACAGTCCGTACACGCGATTTCGCTCTTCAGCGGTTACATGGGCAAAACATTGCTCCGTTATCTCCTTGTACTCTTTCACCAAGGCCTTGGTCACGATGAACTCCTGTATGCCGTCTTGTCGTGGATTTTGATACGTCTGTTTGCCCATCATACCGTGTTCGTGCATCGTTTCTCCCATTCTGAAAGCCGGATTAACGATAATTCTGTCGTAGCCGTAGAGCATTTCCGTGTACATTCCTCCCATCGAAGTGCCGATGATAAGGCCGGGATTTTGTTCGCTGCACACACGGCGGAGCAGCGACATGGCCTCTTCGGGATGCAACGGCAGGTCGTAGGCAACGACCTTAGACTGCGGGAGCGTGTCTTGTATGCGCTTTACCGTTCCCGATTGCGCCGACGATCCGAAGCCGTGAACATATAGTATCGTCTTGCCCGACATGATGTC
This sequence comes from Hoylesella oralis ATCC 33269, assembly GCF_000185145.2. Taxonomy (GTDB): domain Bacteria; phylum Bacteroidota; class Bacteroidia; order Bacteroidales; family Bacteroidaceae; genus Prevotella; species Prevotella phocaeensis. The sequence goes on along the minus strand of NZ_GL833119.1, from coordinate 187,465 downwards.
GGAATACTGCTTGATATACTGGTTTTCCATTGAAATCTTGCCGCTTGTGTGTTGCAAAGACGGTGCCAAACGAACACAAAGCAATGTGCTTCAATTCGTTGAGGTTCTGCCTGTGTTTTGCAAAGGTAACATATATAGCCGACAATACAAAATATTTATGCGGCTTATTTAGCAGGTCTACGGCGATTAGGCATGCCTGATAAGCCGCATAGAGCAATGATCTATCGGTCTTACTCTTATGGTTTGTTAAAGAACGGTGCCACGTATTCCGTTGCTTTGTTCTCTACAATCACTCGGTTCATGTTATATCTGATGGTAACGCGGTGCGTTGTATCGTCCATATCAAAGGCATCCATGCTCTGTTCCAAGGGGATGAAGGCAGGAATGAGTGCCTGTGTATAAGGAGCAGACGACGGTTTACCGGCCGCTTCTACCTCGCTTATCGGCAGTCGGATGCCGAGATCGGCCAGACGCCTGCCCTCTGCAATGAATATTTCCTGCCGCATCAGGTACGTTAGTTCGAGTGCGGAATCGACCGTGGTACATGCCCTGACCATGTCTTCCGTTACCGATGTGCCCGATACCGTGGGCACGCTGATAAGGTTGGGGGCACGCCTGTCGAGCACAAGGCCCGTTCTATAGGCGTCATCCTTAGATGCTGCCACCACATAATCGGCACTGTTAGGGTAATGTTTGAAGCCTCCGTTGTATCTGCCCTCGAGCTGATCGTTCAGATTATGCTGTATCGGGCGCGTCTTGACCAAAGAAATAAGTTTCACCAATCGACTTTTAGCATCGCTCAATCGACTTTTAGCGAGGTCGGCCTCGGCAAGTATCAGGTAATTTTCTTCTGCCTTGGCGATGCAGATGGGCTTCTGGTCGGTAGAAGTGAGCTGAAAATACTTGGGATCAAGGAAGTCTAAGCGCGGTAGTGGCTGGTACATGGTGCCCCAGATGTCTTCTTGCATGGCATTGGATATACCGTTATCGCCGTCGAAAGTAACTTGTACGATGAAATTATCCGATAGATTGAGCGACGATTGTGCCTCTTCGATGGCTTTGTCTGCATCTCCCAAACGGTAATAGGAACGTGCCTTGAGCGTATGTATGAACGCCTTGCCGGTGTTGCTTACGGCGTATTCGAGCGCTTTGTCGAGTGTTTGCAGCGCCAATTGCAACTGTTCATGCCATGTTTTCGGCTCGCCTCCCGTGGTTACGGGCAGTGCACGAAAGTTTTCTCCGGCAAGAATATACGAGTAAGCCTTGATATAATACAGCTTGAAAAGCTGTGCTCGAGTGGTGTTGGTATCGTGTTTCTGCACCTTGTCGATACCGTAATCGGCCGATTCGCGCAGGTTCCCCACGTAACGTTGCAGCGTGGCGATGTCGGGATCGGTATAGAGTAGCTGCGGAATATCGAACACCTTACTCTCGCGGGTGTAGTTGTTGAAGTAGTTGTCTGTCATGATTTCCGTGTGTAGACAGAAGGTGCCGATGGCTTGCGCGAACGACTTTTCGGTGCCGTTTACCCATGTTTCCATGGCATTGGGTGTATTTAAATAGGCGTCTTCGTCTACGTTAGGGTTGACAATTCCCTCGGGTTTCATGAGATCGCATGAGAACAACGAGACGCAGATACATGCTGCGAAGATGGTATTTATTATTTTCATTGTTTGCAAACTTTCGGTTAGAAATCAAATTTTAATGACATTACGTACTGTCGCGGTAAGGAATAGGTGGAATAGTTCAGCCCTCCGGCGGCGACAGCACCCTGCGAGTGCGCTCCTGAAATGGTGGCTTCCGGATCTACGGAAGCCTTTGTAAGACAGAAAGGATTATATACGTTGAGGCCTACTTGCAGACTTTTCACTGGAAAACGCTTGGAGTTGAAGGCATGGGTATAATCTATACCGATGTTTCGCACCTTGAGAAAGTCGGCTTTCTCTACAAAATAGTTGGTAAAGTTGAGCCATGCTTTTTTCTGTTTCAGCTCTTTAAGTGCCGTCTCCGGTATGGCTGTGTCTTTTAACCCCTTCATGAAACGGAACTGCCTGTCGAAAGAATGTACGTAAGAACCCGCCTGATAATCGCCACTTGCATACAACTGCCATGCCTTGTAGCGCGCCTGAACGGAGAAATTGCCGTAGAACGTGGGGATTGTTGTGCCGAGGTCTTGCATACGGAGCACCTCTTTGAGTGTACCGTCTTCGTTAAGTATGGCTTTATTTCCGCGCAGAAAACCTACCGGCTTGCCTTGTTCGACAACGTTTTGTATGGTGCTCGGGCCAAATCCTCCTATGCTGAAAGGTAGCGTTCCGCCGGTACTGAGCACTTTGTTGCGGTTAGTATTGCACGATGCACGGGCACTCACGGTCCAGTCCTTCGTGCAGACGGGTGTGATACCCACTGTGATTTCCACCCCTTTGTTCTCTATGCTGCCGATATTGGCGAGATAGGAAGACGACTGCCCCGATGATGGTAGTGTGGGTACACTGAAAAGTGCGCCCTTCGTACGGGCATAATAATAGGTGAACCCCAGCGAAATGAGATTGTTGAAGAATGAGCCTTCGAAACTTGCTTCGAACGAGTGTTTCTTTTCGGGGCCGAGGTTGGGGTTACCGTATTTACCGAATGCCGCTGCCTGTTTGCCTTGGAACGAGAGTATATCTATGGTCTTTTGATATTCGAAGGGTGGAGGATAGCTGCCCGCTACGCCGTAATTGGCCAACAGGCGTAGATTGTCGACGGTGCCCTTACGTACAACAGGTTGCATGAAAGGCTCTTCTGTGAGTACGTAAGATAAGCCTACCTTAGGATAGAGCTGCCAGCCGACATTGTCGCCGAAAGCTGTATTGTAATCTATGCGCAGGCCCAAATCGAGATAATAACGGTTCAGAAAGCCGACATTGTTCTGCGCATAGAAGCCGTAGTTATGCAAATAGCCGAGCCATTCGTCGGCTGTTTGCTTGCCTGCTCCGCTCATTATCTGCGCTCCATCGCGCACGTTCATGCCGTTGTATATGGCTTGATGATCTCTTGTATTGAAGTATTGGAAGCCCGCTGTGAGGATATTACTCAGCCACTCCTTATAATAATACTTGTATTGTCCGTTCAGATCGATCGTCAGACCGAAGTAGTTGCGGTCGAAATTGTTGATTCTTCCGGCGTCGGATGTTCCTTCGGGCTTCACCTGTGTATGGATGAGATAAGCGTTGGTAACAATCTCCTTGTTATTGTTTGCACGGTAGTCTACGCCCAGAGTACCTTTGAACGTAAGATTGTTCATGGGGGTGAAGAGCAGCATCTGCGATGTCTGAAAGCGTTTGATATTCTCTTTGTAGTTTTGAAGCGCCTCGGCTTTGTCGACAAAAGCTTTCATCTGATTGTACGAATAGTCGTCGGCTGCATCGATATCGGCACCGAAGTTCTTTCTTGAACCGTCGGCTGCGGTGTATTTGAAATTGGTTGCAGCAGCGCCTTCTGTAAACCATAAGCCAGTGTAAAAGCCTTGGTTTCCGTTACGGCTGCGGCGGAAATCTTCAATAACCATGCCGAATGAATTTTGATACTCCAGCATCTTGTTGATGCGCATGTGGGAGCCGAAGCGCAAGTCGTACTTTTTGTTCTCGTTTGTATTATGGATAACAATGCCCGTATTGTTGCTCATACTGGCGCCAAAGCTGTAACCGAACTTCTCGTTACCGCCGTCGAAACCGATGCGGTAGCGCTGTTCGAAACCGGTTTGATTGAGCAAATCTTTGGTTCTGCGGAAGTGATAAAACTGCGTGGTGGCCACATCAATACCCAACTGTGTGCTGAACGATGCGTGAAAACCGCCCGTGCCGCCTTTTTTGGTGAATATTTGGATGACGCCGTTTGCAGCATCGGAACCGTAGAGAGTAGTCGCCGCACCACCCGTTACGTACTCTATATGATCGATATTCTCGAGAGGAATATCGCTGATAGAGCCCGACGCGGCCGTTTCGCCCATAGGCATGTCGCCCAGAGTGTGAGGATTTGCACCGTATCCGTTTTTGGAATAGTTAAGGATGGAGCCCGTGTTGAGGTTGTCAACCCTTACGCCATCTATGTAGATGACGGGCGTAGAATTAGAGAAAGCCGACGACAACCCGCGGGATTTAATGATGGATGTTGTTCCCGGTTGTCCGCCCGAAAGTGTGATCTGTACGTTCGGGAGTGCCGTCTGCAGCATCTGATCGATACGATAAGAAGGCATCTTCTGCAGTTCCTTGGCAGAAATCTTTGTGATGTTCGATGACAATCGTCTTCTTTGAATGGCACTTCCCTGCCCCGTAACAACCACTTCGTCGAGGTTGAAACTATCGAGTTCCATGCTTAGGCCGTCTGGCTTTTCAAGGTGGATACTCTTTTCTTTCGTTTTTGTAAGTGTGCTTTTTGCGATAACGTCATGGCCTTTTCCTAATCCGGACATAGCCAATGATGCGCATGGCACGATGCACATGCAGCAAAATAATTTGATTTTCATGTTTATAACAATCTTTTTACCCCCATTGGGGCAATTAATATAAGTGAATAATTACCGTTAATGTTCTCTTTTTGCGGGGCAAATGTAGGTATTTAAAATGGAACCGCCAAATAAAGTTCCGTGTTTTTCATTGTGTTCGGCAGTAGCAAAAACTCCCCTCCCATTTATGGGAGAGGAGTATATTCTTCATCGGTTTGCAGGATTATTTGCCCAATGCTTCCTTGATTTCGCTATTCAGTTTCTCGATTCTATCTTTCAGATCACCCGACAGCTTGTCGCCCCATGCTTTCAACTTCTTTAGGTTGAGCGAAAGTATGATAGATGCTATGCCTGTAAAGATGAACGCCAACCCCGTAAGCACCACCAGCCATACGCCCGTAAATACGGGCCATGCAAGGAGTACGAACGAAACAATAATGCCCAATACGCTCGCGATAGCCAGATTGCCCCAATTTAGTACACCCGCCTCTTTTACCTCGAAAGCGAAGCCAAGCAGTTCGAATGAGCGGAAAAGCAGCATGAATCCTACCACAAATGGCAGCACTTCCATTGATACTACAGGGTGGATGAGCAGATAAAAACCCATCAAAAGTGAAACAAGGCCCCCTACAAAATACCATCCCCAGCTGCGCAACGACTTACGGTTGTCGATGGAAAAGAACATGTCGGACAGTCCCCATACCAAAAACGACAGGGCGAACAGCAGCGCAAGTGTAAGATATGTTTCCGCAGGCGAGACAAATACGTAAAGTCCGCAGATGATGAACAACACTCCCAAAATCAGCGGGAAGTACCAATGTTTTACGGTTTTCGTAAATGATTTAAGTAAATACTCCATAATGAAAATTATTATAAGGTGATTGATAGAAGCAAATATACAATAAATTTTATGCAGTCTGTCTCCGCAGACCGATATTTTAACTTTTGTTGCATTTCGCAGGGTTGTTAATATAGGAGAGTTGTTGGATATTCACATTCTTATGTTGTTAGCAAGAGATTTAAGGGTAAACAAGAAAATAAGCGCTATTCTTGTCTTTTCTATAGATTTTCGCGAAGAAAAAATATTTTCTTGGCGAAGGATTTTTATTTTCTTCGCGATGAAAAATTATTTTGTTCGCCAAGAAAAATTTACTATCTTTGCTGCAAAGATAATTGTTTGATTATTAAATAATTGAGAGTATGGCAAAATTAAAGTACAAACTGGTGAAGCGCAAGCTCAACATTGGTGCGCAGAAAGGCAAGGAGGTTTACATTGCACAGCCCGTGAACCTCGGCAAAATCGGGTTCGAGGATTTTGTAAAAGAGATGTCTGACGGTTCGACGGTAGACGCGGCCGATGTGAAGGCTGTTCTGAGCCGGCTGCACACGGTGATTTCGCGGCTTACCGAGCGCGGTTTTTCCGTGGAGTGCGGCGAACTGGGCACGTTCCGCGCCTCGTTCGGCAGCAAGTCGGTGGAGAATGTCAAGTCGTTCAATGTGACGGACATCCGGCCGGCCAAAATCATCTTCACGCCCAAGCCCGCCTTCAAAAATTCGCTCCGCTCGACCGGGTTCGAGGAGTTCACGCCCATCGCATAGAGGGGAGCGCTGTTTCTTGTTCCCCGTCCGTGTTTTTCTTATCGATACGGGGAACATGCGAAATCGGCCGCCGTTTTTCAAGATGTCGCCTGCTTTTTTAAATTGCATTCGGAATTTTTTCAGAATTAATCGGGTGATCTTTTGAAAAACGCCGGCCGTTTTTTAGTCTGCAACCGCCTGCCCGTTTCTTTTTGGGTGCGGCCGGCGGCAGAGGCCACGGGGCGGAACTACCGGATGAAGAGGAGTTCGCGGTATTTGGGGAGTGTCCAGAGCTCGTCGGCCACGAGGAGTTCGAGCTTGTCTATCTGGTAGCGTATTTCTTTCATCTTGGGCTCCACAGTGTCGTGGTAGGCGATGGCCTTGGCGCGCTCGTCGCTGATTTTGTTGGCCACCTTGCGTGCGTCGACGAGTTCTTCTACGCCGGTTTCTATGGTTTGCGTGCGGCGGGCGATTTCTTTGATGATTTTTACGTTGCGTGCGGTGAGGCGTGCGGCTTCGGCTTGGTCGAAGATGGCATACATGTTCTGCACGTTTTTGGCAAGCCGGCTCTGGTAGTGGGTGGCCACGGGGATAATGTGGTTCATGGAGAGGTCGCCCATGACGCGGGCTTCGATCTGTATTTTCTTGGTATAGGTTTCCCATTTCACTTCGTTGCGGGCCTCGAGCTCGTTGCGATGCATGACGTTAGCGGTTTCAAACATTCTTACACTGTCGGCGTCGAGATAGCGGTCGAAGACGAGGGGGCAGCTGGTTTCGCAATCTAAGCCGCGGCGGCGGGCTTCCTCGATCCATTCGTCGGAGTATCCGTTGCCGTCGAAATGGATGGGTTTGCAGGTTTTTATGTCTTCGCGCACGATGTCGACGATGGCCGACACTTTGTCTTCTCCTTTCTTTATCAATGCGTCTACGCGTTTCTTGAAATCGGCGAGCGCTTCGGCAACGGCGGCGTTGAGCACGATGATGGCCGATGCGCAGTTGGCCTCGGAGCCTACGGCGCGGAATTCGAAGCGGTTGCCGGTAAAGGCGAAAGGCGAGGTGCGGTTACGGTCGGTGTTGTCGATCATAAGTTCGGGAATTTGCGGGATATCGAGCTGCATTCCTTTTTTGCCCTGCAATACGAAGAGGTCGGCCTTGTGGCTGTTCTCGATATGCTCGAGCAGATCGCTCAGATGCTTACCGAGAAAGGCTGAGATGATGGCGGGAGGCGCCTCGTTGGCCCCGAGCCGGTGAGCATTGGTGGCACTCATGATGGAGGCTTTGAGCAGGCCGTTGTGGCGATACACACCCATCAGCGTTTCTACGATGAAGACCACAAAACGCAGGTTGTCTTCGGCGGTTTTGCCGGCACCGTGGAGCAGGATGCCCGTGTCGGTGGAGAGCGACCAGTTGTTGTGCTTTCCGGAACCGTTGACACCAGCGAAAGGTTTCTCGTGGAGCAGCACTCGGAAGCCATGTTTGCGGGCAACACGCTTCATGAGCGACATGAGAAGCATGTTATGGTCTACGGCAAGGTTGCATTCTTCAAAGATGGGGGCCAGCTCGAACTGGTTGGGAGCCACCTCGTTGTGCCTTGTCTTGCAGGGTATACCGAGTTCGAGCGCCTGCACTTCAAGGTCTTTCATGAACGCCTGTACGCGGTCGGGGATGGTGCCGAAGTAATGGTCGTCCATTTGTTGGTTCTTTGCGGAATCGTGGCCCATCAGTGTGCGCCCCGTCAGCATGAGGTCGGGGCGGGCCGAATAGAGACTCTCGTCTACGAGGAAGTATTCTTGTTCCCAGCCGAGATTGGTGGTAACTTTCTTTACGTCGGGATAAAAATAGCGGCATACCTCGGCAGCAGCCTTGCCCACGGCGTGGAGCGAGCGCAACAGAGGGGCTTTGTAATCGAGCGCCTCGCCGGTGTATGAAATGAAGATGGTGGGGATGCAGAGCGTATCGTCGATGATGAACACGGGCGAAGTGGGATCCCATGCCGAGTAGCCGCGGGCCTCGAAGGTGTTGCGTATGCCTCCGCTGGGAAAAGAACTGGCATCGGGTTCCTGTTGTACGAGCAGCTTGCCCGAGAACTCTTCTATCATACCGCCCTTGCCGTCGTGCTCTACGAAGGCATCATGCTTCTCGGCGGTGCCTTCGGTGAGCGGTTGAAACCAGTGTGTGTAGTGGGTGACGCCGTTTTCTTCGGCCCAGCGTTTCATTCCCTCGGCCACCGCGTCGGCTATGGAGCGGTCGAGTCGGGCGCCGTTGTCTATCACATCGGTGAGCTTTTCATATACTCCGACGGGCAGATACTTGTACATCTTGGCGCGGTTGAATACGTACTTGCCGAAATATTCCGACGGTCTTTCGCTCGGTGCCGTTATCTCGAGCGGTTTTTTTCTGAATGCTTCGGCCACTACTTCAAATCTTAGGTTTGCCATTGTTTTGGGTTCTTTTATCGTTAACGTGTTATTGTTCTTCTCCTTGCGGTTACGCCTTGCGCGGCTGTGCACCATGCCTGCGGGCGGCTCCTTTGCAAAATTACAACATTTCGGCAACAGATGAGCCGTTGCGGGCAGATTTTTTATTCCGCATATCGGTATGGCCGGCAAATTGCAGGTGATATGCCTGTCGGCGACAGACACATCGCATAGTGCCGGTAGACGGCACGCTTAACGGGTATAGACTGCATGTCTATGAGCTCCGTTCGAGCCCCTTGCGGCGGCATATCCACAGTTCTATGCTGTTGATGCAGTTCTGCCAAAGAATGTAACAGCCCGGACCTACCGACGATAGCGGGTTCAGATATGTGTAGGCTATCCAGATGGCGAAGGCCGTATTCTTTTGCCCTAACGCCTGTCCGGCATTGATCGTGCTGTCGAAGTAGCGCCCTATACGGCGGCCTACGGCGAACTGCATGATGCACAGCAGCAGGCTCAACACGGCGATGACGATGAGAAAAGCGGCGGTGGTGTCGGCATGTACGATGTTTCTCACCGTGGCCCCTGTGACCAGCACGAGCGAACAACCCCACAAATAGTATGAAAGGTCTTTCACTCCTACTACCCAACGATGGAAACGCTTCATGCAGTGTTTCACGATGAACGCCAGCAGCATGGGCGCCAGCAGCACCACAGCCACCTCGTAGAGTATGCTCATGAAGGCGCTTATGAAGCTGATGTCGGCCGCTTTGTCTATCATCGGGAAGCAGATGGGAATAAAGATAGCGGTGATAAAGTTAGAAATGAAAGTGTAAGTAGTCATCTCTTCGAGGTTTCCACCGAGCTTCTGTGTCACCACGGCGGCGGCCGAAGCACAGGGAGAGATGATGCATGTGAGCATTGCTTCGGCAAGTATGAGACTTTGCCCCTGCATGTTGAACCCCAGTATGAGGGCTGTAAGAATTACGATGAACAGCACTTGGAACACTCCAGCCCACAGATGCCAGCGCACAGGGATCAGTCTGCGAAAGTCGACCTTGCAGAACGTGACGAACAGCACCAAGAACATAAACAGCGGAAGGATGGCGTCGAGGATGGGAGACAATGCGCTCGCCGCCCCTGCAAGCGCCGGTGTGCCGGCAAAGACGAGGTAAACTATGGCGCCCGTAGCCATAGACAACGGCAACGTCCAGTTCTTGATCAGGCGGGAGATGCTCATGGCGGCGGGGTTAGGAGTTACCCACAACGTCGTTGAAATGGTCTAATGCCCATTCCACAAGGGCATTCACGGGAGGCATGAGGCTCTTCCCTGTGTCGGTAAGACTATATTCCACACGGGGCGGAACCTCGGGATATTGCCGGCGGTTGACCAGATGATTGCGCTCAAGGTTCTTCAACGTTTGCGACAACATCTTCTGCGAGCAGTCGGGTATCCTGCGTTTAAGGTCGCTGAACCGCAGAATACCGGTCTTACTCTCATGTATTCCCATCAATACAAGCATCGACCATTTGTCGCTGAAACGCCCTAATACGTTGCGTACAGGGCATGCCCGAAAGTCTATACTCGTATCTGTAATCTGTTCCATATCTACACCTTATTATATTATAGGCACCGGTTTGCGGCACCGTCTTTTAGAGTTGTTGACAGCAAAAGTAGCATTTTTGAACTTAGTTACCAATAGATACCATGTTAATCTGCGTTAAACTTCTTTTCAAGGAATGCTCTTTTCAAGGCAAATCCTACCGTTCGGTAACTATGTAACCTACCGGTTCGTTCTTGCAGAAGTTATGTTTTTGTACTATCTTTGTACTCGACAAAAGGAATAAACAACAAACATAAAAAGAAAGGAAATAAGTTATGAAGAATGTAGTTCTAATAGGTGCCACCGGTTTTGTGGGTTCTGCGGTGCTCAATGAGTTGCTTGAACGCGGACATCAGGTAACGGCTGTAGTTCGCAACGTGGCTAAATTGCCGAAACACGAACATCTGATTGCTGTAGAAGCCGATGTGGCCGACGTGGATAGAATTGCCGATATCGCCCGCGGTAAAGATGCTGTTATCAGCGCATATAATCCGGGTTGGACCAATCCTAATATTGCCGAACTGATACGCAATAACTATCCGAAGATATTGGATGCAGCGAAGAAGAGCGGTGTTCCCCGCATTCTGATCGTAGGAGGTGCCGGAACTTTGTTTGTAAAACCGGGCTTGCGTGTAGTCGACTCGGGAGCTATACCTGCGGAAATTATGGATGGCGTGCGCCCTCTCGGAGACTTCTATCTGAACGATCTGATGAAAGAAAATGTAATAGACTGGGTATTCTTCTCGCCTGCAGGTGCTTTCGATGAAGACGGAAAGCGTACGAAAGTGTTCCGATTGGGTAAGGATGACTTGATTACAGATGCCGACGGCCGTAGCCATATCTCGGTTCAAGACTATGCGGTGGCAATGGTCGACGAACTCGAAAAGCCCGCCCATCATAAAGAAAGGTTTACCATAGGCTATTAAACCGGCTTATCCTTGGATGAAGAGCGGAAGAAAAATAAAGAATATTTGATGTCTGTACTGTAAAGACATACGGTAAAAAAGAATGCTGCATCGGTGTTCCGCGGTTGACGGGCACACGATGCAGCATTTTTTGCGGGTGCTTATTTGGCACTTCCCTGCTTGGCTACGGCCTCTTGTTTGCGGCGGATTTCATCCTGATCGCCGAGGTAATAGTCTTTTACAAGGTTCAGGTTATCGTCGAATTCGAATACGTAAGGCGTGGCAGTAGGTATGTTCAGTGCCACTATATCTTTATCCGAGATACCTTTCAGGTGCTTCACGATGCCACGGAGACTGTTTCCGTGAGCGGTAACGATAATGCTATCGTACTCTTTAAGGCTGGGGAATATCTCACATTCCCAATAAGGCATCACGCGAGCGATGGCATCTTTCAGCGATTCCGTGCGCGGAATGTAGGCGTCGGGCACCTGTGCATAGCGCTTATCTCGCGTTGCACTGTTGGGATCGGCATCGTCTAACGGGTTCGGAGCAACGTCGAAGCTGCGACGCCAGATAAGAACTTGCTCATCACCGAACTTGGCTGCCGTCTCACTTTTATTCAAACCTTGCAGATTTCCGTAATGCTTTTCGTTCAAACGCCACGACTTTTTAACCGGTATCCAGTCTAAGTCCATGCTGTCGAGCACGCCGTTGAGCGTCTTGATGGCGCGTTTCAGGTATGATGTGTAGGCTATCTGGAAGGTAAAGCCCTGCTCTTTGAGCAACTTACCGGCATTGCTTGCTTCCTCTACACCCTTATCACTCAGGTCTACATTCGTCCAACCTGTAAAACGATTTTCCTTGTTCCACTGGCTTTCACCGTGACGTACCAATACGATTCTTTTCATGTTTAATTTGCGTTTTAAATATATCTGTCTGCAAAGGTAATCATTTTTTGAGAACCTGCAACGTATTTTTGTTTCATTTACACGATATGGATATCCCGAACAGGTATGCGGCCTGTGGTGGATAGGTGTATGTTTTTATTACGCTATCGGACCGTTTCCGGTTTTTTTGATTATCTTTGTAACCGCTATGAACAAGAACAATATCTATTTAAAATCCAAGCCTCGTTACGAGATATTGGACGGTCTTCGCGGCGTTGCTGCAATGCTTGTCGTTGTATTTCATATCTTCGAAGGCTACGCTTCGGGCGTTGAAGAGTACGTAGTGAACCACGGTTATCTGGCTGTAGATTTCTTTTTCGTCCTTTCGGGCTTTGTTGTAGGCTACGCATACGACGACCGTTGGGGCAGCATGTCGGTGTGGAATTTCTGCAAGAGGCGCCTTGTACGCCTGCATCCCATGGTGGTTTTCGGCATGACGTTGGGGCTCTTCTGCTTCTATTTAGGTGCGGGAGACAAGTTCCCGCTTATCTCCGAAACGCCTTGGTACACGGTGTTGCTGATGTATGTTTTGGGGTGTTTGATGATACCTGCTGCACCTTCTATGGATATACGCGGATGGGGAGAGACATACAGCCTCGACGGGCCGGCATGGTCGCTGATGTATGAGTATGTTGCGAACTTGCTCTACGCCCTGTTCATACGCCGTTTGTCGAAGATAGGTCTTGCAGTTTGTGTGGCTTTCTTTGCCTTTCTTACGGTTAATTTATGTCTGAATATCGATGTTTTCGGTATTCTGAAGCCTCACGAATGGGCTGCTTATACCGTGATTGGGGGCTGGGGACTCGATGGGGTGCATCTGTTTGTGGGCGCTACCCGTTTGCTCTATCCCTTCTTTATGGGCTTGTTGCTGGCACGGATGAACAGGCTAATCAGTTTGCGCGGCGGCTTTTGGTGGTGTGCAGGTCTCGTTTCGCTGCTCTTGGCGATACCTCATGTAGGAACAGGCGACACGTCTTGGCTGAACGGACTGTATGAATGTTTCTGTATTTTGGCGATGTTCCCGCTGATAGTGGCCATTGGAGCGGGCAGTAACATTACGGATAAGCGCACTGCAAAGGCTTGTAAGCTGCTCGGAGAAATCTCCTATCCGCTTTACATTATCCATTATCCGTTGATCTATCTGCAGCTGGTGTGGCTTCAGGGGCACGAGAATGCTCCGTTGGGGCAACATATAATAATCGGTGTAGGACTGTTTGTCGTGTCCGTGTCCATAGCCTATGCGGCCTACAAACTGTACGATGTTCCCGTGCGCGAGTGGCTCAAGAACAGATTGTTTGTCGTTTCGAAGAAGAACGGAGAGCAGATACAGCCGTAATTTGCTGAATGTATGCGCGCGATATGGCGTACCGAAGTCTTTCGGATGCGATAGGGCGAGGTGATAAACATAATTAAGAACTGTTATATTTTTTATCTTAACGACTTGAAAACTATCTGAAAAGATAGGTTCCCCCTTTGGTCTGTCGGGAATAATGCCGTACATTTGTCGTAACCAAAAGGATAAATGTTATGGTACAAAGAAGATTTCAGGACATCAAGGCGTATATCGTAAACGTGACAGAGTTGATATGGAATTACATTACTTACCGCGACAGTTTCCCAAAGGGCGTGAAGCTGGCAGTGTTGCCCGGTATCAACGAGACCGTTATCGATATGCCCGATAATTGCAACGGGTGCGAGTTTTACGATTTGAATATGTTTATTATGAAAGATAGCAGCGGTTTTTCGAAGCCTTCCATGAAGGCTATCAGACGGATGGCGCAGCGTTATTTCGGTACAGAGTAATAAAGGCATGACCGACGGATGTTACGCAGGGTGCATCCGTCGGTCGTACCTGATAAAGACAGTGCAGGCCGAAAACAATGAAACATGTTTCGTATTGTCGAGGTGCAGCCTGCCTTATTCGAGCTCAATTAGTGTTTTTCCGGCAGGTGTATCTTGAGTGTACGCCTGTCGGTTATTTGTTTTTAAGGCTATTGATCCATGTGGCAATATCGGCAAGCACTTCGGGCGCCACGGTTTCATCTATGGTGGCGTACTCCTGTATGTTGCCTGTAGTGCAGTGCTGTTGCATGTGATTAAGCTCCGGATAGGCTTTAATCAGATTACGTTTGTCGGGTTTGAGCGCACTGCGAATAATGTTCAGATTATCCGCAGCGTTTACCTGCGTGTCTTTCTCGCCATTGATAGCCATCACAGGGCATGCGGTTTTCTCGATAAAAACCTTAGGATCGAGAGCGATAAAAGCACGTATTCCCACATTGGCATCGGCCCACGGCGTGAGTCTTCCTACAATGTCGGGCGGTAAGGTGGTACCTTTCAGTATGTCGGCAATAGCCGCTTTGTCGTTCTGACATGGAGGATTGACCGCGAGATAGTTGTATATTCGCCCGAGACGAGCAATGTATTCTTTCGTTATCTCCTCGGGCGTGCCCTGTAAGAGCAACAGGTCGTGATGCTGTTTCAGCAGAAGTTCCTTGCCTGTAACGGCCATTCCGGCAATGGATACGATAAAGTCGGCATCGCCATTGGCCGCAAGCATGAAAGCTATCGTGCCGCCCTCGCTGTGACCGAGCACGCCGATATTACCGAAACGGTGCAGGCCTTTCAGATACGTGAGGCCTGCACGGGCGTCTTCCATGAAATCTTTGGTAGTAGCGTTTGCGGCATCTCCGGTAGACTTCCCGTACGAACGGTCGTCGTATCTGAGCGAGGCAATGCCGTTGCGTGCCAAGTAATCGGCTATCACGAGAAACGGCTGGTGGCGGAAGAGCGTTTCGTTGCGGTCTTCGAGTCCGCTACCCGTTACCATCAGCACTACGGGTGTTTTGCCCTTCTTGAAGCTGTTGGGCACGACGAGCGTACCGCTCAGCGTGGCCGGAGCCTGACTGTTGGTGAACGAAACCTCCTCTGTGGTGTAGGGAAACGGTGGCTTCGGTGTCTGCGGCCGCGCTTTGTCGGCCTCTTTCCTGTGCAGGTTGAGTTTGAAGGAGCGCCCCATTTGAGTGAACGTCCCTACGATGGAATCGCCTTGCAGTCGCCCTGCGTAACGGCAGCCTATTGCGTTTACCGCCGCATCTACACTGTCATTGCTTAGCAAGTTGCACGTGGCAGGGATGTCGAATGCGGCCTGATCGGGGCTGCTCATGGTGCTCTTCTCCTTGTCGAAGTGCCATTCGATCGATAGTTTCACGGCGCCTGCGTCTAATATACCTTTTCAGTCGCCTTGCAATTCCTGTGCATCGGCAATGCTGCATGCGGCCGAGAGCAGCATCGGCAGCAGTATCTTTCGGTAGTTTTTCATAAAGATATTTTTCTTATGTTGCGGGGGTAAAGGTACGAATTTATTTCTTTATGAGCAGAGCTGAGGTTATATTTTTCATGTATATGCACACGCGAACATGAATGTTTTATGGCAGAAAATCGGGCGGAGCAGGTGTGTGTGTTTCTTATACCTATGGGCTATGCCCGTTAGATATGCCATCTGCCTGCCTTAGATGGCATATCTGTAAGGAGTACGTGCTGCACGCGGTTGGCAAGGGTGTACGAAAAATCGCAGAAATCCTGCGTGACTTCTGCGATCGTTGTTATCGTGTAGTGATGAAATTCGCGCTATTGCATGAGGCCGAAAAAGCGAAGCACGTCGTTCAGATTGGCTATAATCATGAGCAATATCAGTATGCCGAAGCCGGCATATTCGGCACGTATCATGAACGTTTCGCTCGGTTTGCGCCGCGTAACCATCTCATAAAGCAAGAAAAGTACATGGCCTCCGTCGAGTGCAGGTATGGGTAAGATGTTCATGAAGGCAAGGATAATGCTCAAAAATGCCGTCATCAGCCAGAACATGTGCCAATCCCATGTGGGCGGGAAGAGGCTTCCGATGGAGCCGAACCCGCCGAGCGACTTGGCTCCGTCGGCCGTAAACACGTAACGAAGGTCGCTTACGTAACCGCCAAGTACGTTGATTCCGTATTTGATACCTGCGGGAAAGCTCTCGAAGAAGCCATAACTAACGGAGACAGGCTTATAGTAATCGGCAAGATTAGACTTGTCTACGCCGAGCTTCAGGTCGGGTGTAAGCGCGAAACGTGCCCTGTATATCGCCTTGTTATCGCCTTTGTGCACGAACAGAAGGCTGGTTTGTCGTATCTTCATGCTGTCTTCGTGCGTCTTGGCAGCCGTCATCTGGTCTTTCAGCCGGCTCATCTCGTCGGAAAATTCGTTCCATGTATTCATCTTCTTTCCGTTGAACGCGATAATTCGGTCGCCCTTCTTCATACCGATACGTGCGGCAGGTGTGCCCGCTGCAACGCTGTCTATGTCGGCCGGAATATACGGACTGGCGAACACAGGCGTGGTCTTCAGCATGCCCAAAAGGTTCAGATTGCCCGGCATATCGATGGTTACAGTCTTGCCGTTGCGTAGCACTCGCGCCTGTTTGGCGGCGCTCAAATCGCGGTACACATCGGCATTAAGGCCTCTG
The DNA here is from genome assembly GCF_000185145.2 of Hoylesella oralis ATCC 33269. GTDB lineage: Bacteria > Bacteroidota > Bacteroidia > Bacteroidales > Bacteroidaceae > Prevotella > Prevotella phocaeensis. Next base: position 171,024 of record NZ_GL833119.1, on the reverse strand, counting down.
AAGTCGCCCTTATCGGTACCTAAGAGAATGTCGTGATCTTGAAATCCGATGGCTTTAGCCTCGCTGTTGAACCGCATTCCCATCGACATATCCTTCATGGGAATGTATTCTTCGCCCCAGTGAAAGAGCACCATCGAATAAATTAAGAGGGCTAAAAGGAAGTTTACGAGCACTCCGCCTATCATGATAAGCAGCCTTTGCCATGTGGGATGCGACCGAAACTCCCACGGTTGTGCGGGCTTTTTCATCTGTTCGGTGTCGAAACTCTCGTCGATCATGCCCGATATCTTACAGTAACCGCCCAGCGGGAGCCACCCCATACCGTAGGTAGTGTTACTGTTTTTCGGCTTGAAACTGAACAAACTTCCGTTCCATTTGCCTATTCCGGCATCGAAAAAGATAAAGAATTTCTCTACTCTTACGCCGAAGAGTTTAGCGAAAAACATATGTCCGCCCTCGTGGAGCAGTACCAAAAGCGAAATTGCCAGTATGAACTGTAGCAATCGGATTAAAAATATTTCCATGTCGTTTGATGGGATTAAGAGTGAAGAAACAACGAAGAACGCCGGTTCTGCGGTTCGTTTCTTCCGTAAATTACTTGTTCATTAATTCTGTAGCTATGCGCCGTGCTTCCGCATCGGTCTGTATGTAAGTGTCGTAGTCGGGACTCCTGTCGAACGTAGCCCGCTGCATTGTTTGTTCTATAACGTCGCCTATGCCGAGAAAAGAGCACTTCCCGTGGCGGAAACCTTCGTTTACAATCTCGTTGGCAGCATTGACTATGCAGGGCATGTTGCCCCCCTGTCGGATAGATTCGAAGGCAAGAGCGAGGCATTTGAACTTGTTTAAGTCGGGTTCGAAGAACTCCAACGGCTGCTTGAACAGGTCTAAACGATCGCCGTTCAGCGGGAGTCGTTTCGGAAAAGAGAATGCATATTGTATCGGGAGGCGCATATCAGGTACGCCGAGTTGTGCCTTTACGGCTCCATCAGCAAACTGAACGGCGCTGTGAACGATGCTTTGAGGGTGCACAAGTACCTGTATTTTCTCCGATGGAACGCCGAAGAGCCACTTCGCTTCGATTACTTCAAAGCCCTTGTTCATCATGGATGACGAGTCTATAGTAATCTTCGAACCCATTTCCCACGTAGGATGTTTAAGGGCATCTGCCGCGGTTACGGTTTTCATTTGTTCCAAAGAATGGTTGCGGAACGGCCCTCCGGAGGCGGTGAGCAGTATCTTTTCGATCGTATTATCGCCCTCTCCGACGATTGATTGGAATATTGCACTGTGCTCAGAGTCTACGGGCAGTATCGGTACATGGTATTCCTGCGCCAAGGAACAGATAAGTTCGCCGGCCACAACCAGCGTTTCTTTGTTGGCAAGACATATCTTCTTGCGGGCTTTGATGGCATGTATAGTGGGCGAAAGTCCCGCAAAACCGACCATAGCAGTAAGCACCATGTCTATCGGACCGGCCTCTACAATCTGGTCGAGTGCCTCTTTACCGGCGTATATCTTAATATCTGTGAGGTCTTCGAGCAACGTGCAAAGCTCCTTGTAGTGCGCTTCGTTGGCGATAACCACGGCAGCCGGCCGGAATTTGCGTGCCTGTTTGGCGAGCTCTTTCACGCGGTTGTTGGCCGTAAGGCAATAGACTTCGTAAAGATCAGGGTGCTGATCGATGACGTCGAGTGCCTGTGTACCGATCGAACCGGTAGAGCCTAAAATGCATATCTGTTGTTTCATTTTATTCTAAGTCTAAGATGCCGTCCGGCAGTTTCATTCTTATTTCCCGCTTACTCGTATCGATTTCTTCTATAAAATCTTCGTTGGCGGGGATGAGGATGGTACGCCCGTCGGCGACGTTTACCTCGAAGAGAACGTTCAGAGTGGTATCATCTATGCGACAGACAGTACCTATAGGCTTGTCAGATATGGCATCTATGAGCCTTAGACCGTGCATCTGTGCCCATGATACGGTACTTCTATCAGCATCGGCCTGTGCTCTCGGGAAATACACATCGTGCCCCGTGAGCTCTTTGGCCTGCTCTTGAGTGTCGATATCGCAAAATTTTATGAATGCTGTTTCGTTGCTGCGAAACCGGTATTCCTCCATATAGAACGGTATCAGGATACCTTCAATTTCGATAATAAGATATTCTGCGTTCGTTCGGTCGAACGCATCGTCGTTGAATATGAAACTGATTTCTCCCTTCACCCCGTGGGGTTTGCCCAGTTTCCCTATCTTGTAAACGTCTTCTTGTTTAATCATTCACGCGTTTGATTTTCGCTCCAAGGGCGTTGAGTCGCTTTTCGATGTCTTCATATCCGCGGTCTATCTGCGCTATATTGGCAATGCGGCTGGTTCCGTTGGCACTCAAAGCGGCGATAAGCAGTGCAATTCCGGCACGTATATCGGGACTTGTCATGTGCCCGGCGTGCAGTCTGAGCTTATGATCATGGCCTACTACCACCGCTCGATGCGGATCGCAAAGGATGATTTGTGCCCCCATATCGATGAGTTTATCTACGAAGAACAGCCTACTTTCGAACATCTTCTGGTGGAAGAGGACGCTTCCGCGGGCTTGGGTGGCCACTACAAGCAACACAGACAGTAGGTCTGGCGTGAGTCCGGGCCACGGAGCATCCGCCAAGGTCATGATGGTACCGTCGATAAACGATTCGATTTGGTAGTGCGGTTGGTGCGGAATCCACAGGTCGTCGCCCTCTATATCGATCTTAACCCCAAGTTTTTTGAAGGCTTCAGGTATCATGCCGAGGTTTTTCACCGATACATCTTTAATCCTGATACCATTGCCTGTCATGGCTGCCATGCCGATGAAAGAGCCCACTTCTATCATGTCGGGCAAAACAGAGTGCCTTGCTCCGTGCAGTTCTTTTACCCCTTCGATGGTCAACAGATTGGATGCAATGCCGCTGATGTTGGCACCCATCGCGTTCAGAAGTCGACACAGTTGCTGTATATAGGGTTCGCAAGCCGCGTTGTATATCGTTGTGGTGCCCTTGGCAAGCACGGCCGCCATAATTATATTGGCCGTTCCTGTGACCGAGGCCTCATCGATAAGCATGTAACATCCTTTGAGTTGCTTGGCTTCAATATGGTAAATGTTGCGTTCTTCGTTACGAATAAACTTGGCGCCCAGCCTTTTAAAGCCGAGAAAGTGGGTGTCTAAGCGGCGTCTACCTATCTTATCGCCGCCCGGTTTGGCAATGGTAGCCTTGCCGAAACGGCCGAGTAACGGGCCTATCATCAGCACACTGCCTCGCAATGACGAGCATTTTTTAACGAAATCGTCGCTTTGTAAGTAGTCTAAATGCAGATTATCCGCTTGGAAAGTGTAGTTGTTACGCGAATTGCGTGTAACCTTTACACCTGTTTCTTGCAGCAGTTTAATGAGGTTGTTTACGTCTAAAATGTCGGGAATGTTATCGATCGTCACCTCTTCCTGCGTCAACAACGACGCACAGATAACCTCCAGAGCCTCGTTCTTAGCACCTTGCGGGGTGATCGTACCGCTTAAATAGTGCCCGCCTTCTATAATAAAAGACTCCATAGGCGCTTATTTCTTCTTGCGTTTCTTCTCGGTTTCTTTCACATTTACCTTATCAAATTGAAAGGTATCGAGGTCTAATTGCACCTTTCCGTCGGTAAAACGTGCGAGATCGGAGGCCACTTTTTCATCGTCGGACGAGCCATGACTCCACTGTACAAGGTTGCGTTTCATCTGATTGGCGGTTACTCTGATGAGCTCGTCACGCTCTTCTCCCGCATCCATGTGCTTGAGTTGTTCGAAGAGTTCGAACAACATATTGCCGTAATGCCTTACGGGTATGTTCTGCATAGGGTACTTCAAAGGCTCCGGTTTCGTATCTATTTCCTTGGCTTGAGATACGTCATACGGGTAGTCTATATCCAATTTAAAGTCGCTCATAATGGCAAGATGATCCCATAGCTTTTGCATGTAATCTTCGTTCTCGCGGTTTTGAGGGAACATACGATCCATTATTTGCACGATTGCCTCGGCGCATTTCTGGCGTTCTTCGCGGTCTGTAAGCGCCACGGCATAGTCGACCATGTTTTGTATTTCGCGCCCGTATTCCGGCAAGATGAGCCTTTCGCGCTTGGTATTATAGTCTAATCCTTCTATCTTCATATCTATATTAGAGTAATTTCTTGGGTGTTTTGGCCACGAAGTCTTTCAGGTAAAACGGCACAAAGTATGCAACATCTTCGAATACACCTTGTGCCATGCGCTTTTCGGCCAATGGTAACATGTTCTTGGCCAGCGGTTCTATGTCTTTTATGAAGTGTGCATTCTTGTGACGAATGGTGCCGGTACACTTGTCGGCACCGTTGCCGAAGAAATAAACAGGATATTTATCGAGCAGTTCTTTATAAGAGGTGTCGTCTACGATGTCGGCATGTATCGGACGTATTTCTTTGAGCGAACGATCGAAGAACTGCGCATAAACTTCCATACGTCGTGCATCGAGCATCGGACAAAGCAGTGCATTGCCTTCTTCTCCGGTCATTTCATGCAGCAAAACGGGCACGCATAGCAACTCTAAAGTGGGCACCGCGATGAGTTTCACGTTGCGTCCGTAGCAGATACCCTTAGCCATACTTACGCCTATACGTAGGCCTGTGTACGATCCGGGGCCACAACTAACGGCCACGGCATCGAGGGGTATGGCATGATTATCGACGAACGAAAGAGCCTGATCGACGAATATACCGAGCTTAACAGCATGGTTCGGCCCGCTATGATCTTCTTCATTGAAGATACATTCGCCATCGTTACTTACGGCAACCGAGCACACATCCGTACTTGTTTCTATGTTCAATATGCACGACATAATACAAATATATACTAAATAAGGTGCAAATTTACGCTTTTTTTCCCGCAAATTGATTACTTTTGCATAAATTTAACTTGCAATATACGATGATACAATCAATGACAGGTTATGGCAAGGCGGTCGTAACTTATAAGGAGAAGAAGATTAATGTAGAGGTGAAATCATTGAATAGCAAGGCGCTTGACTTGTCTACACGTATTGCCCCGCTCTATCGGGAGAAGGAAATGGAGATGCGACAGATGATAGCTAAGGCGCTCGAACGTGGGAAAGTAGACTTCTCTATATGGGTAGAGAAAGACGAATTCGTGGCTGCTACCCCCATCAATACGGCACTTGTAGACAATTACTACCGGCAGATAAAAAACATAGTTGCCGTTTCGGGCATACCCGAACCGCAAGACTGGTTTGCCACTTTGCTGCATCTGCCCGACGTAACCACACGTACCGAAGAAGAAACGCTTACCGAAGAAGAATGGAAAGCAGCGCGCCAAGCCATCGAAGAGGCCATTGCCAATCTTGTTGCTTTCCGCAAACAGGAAGGCGAGGCATTACATAAAAAGTTCACAGAGAAGATAGATAACATCGCTATATTGCTTTCCAGCATCGAAACTTACGAGAAATTGCGCGTCGAGAAGATACGTGCAAGGATCGTAGAGGGACTGAATCAGCTCCCCGGAGTGGATTACGATAAGAATCGTTTGGAACAAGAACTGATCTATTATATAGAGAAATTAGACATTAGCGAGGAGAAACAACGCCTTTCGAACCACCTGAAATATTTCACGGAGACAATGAACGAGGCCCGTCCCAATGGCAAGAAGCTGGGCTTCATCGCACAAGAAATGGGGCGAGAGATCAACACTACCGGCTCTAAAAGTAACCTTGCAGAGATGCAGAACATCGTCGTAAAGATGAAAGACGAACTGGAACAGATCAAAGAACAGGTGCTGAATGTGCTGTAGGTACCTCCCCCTTCCCCTCCAAAGGAGGGGTGTGCCTTACGGGGGATGGGCATATAGGGTTGAAAGCCATTGCTTTTATTTTTAATTTTACGAATGCCTGATAATAATAATAAATTTAATTATGAAACTTCTCCTGCCATTTCGTATGGAATATTACGTAGGAATGCCAGAAGTAATCGGCGTTATTCCACGCAAGCAGAGAGCATATTGTGGCAATGTTTGCGTGGTAAAGCCTTGGGATGTCGCTTTCGCAGACAACATCCTATTGGCGAATATATCCCCGACTTTGTCTGTCTATCGAAGAAACTTGTCGTAGAAATCGACGGTAGATATCATTTTATCGGCACTCAACCGTTGAGAGATGAGGAACGCACGCATTATCTTGAAACGCAAGGTTTTCGCGTTATCCGGTTTACCAATGAAGAAGTGGTGGCAAATATTGATTATGTACTTTCAAAAATCAGAGAAACTATGAACGAAGAATATCCTATATATGATAACAAAAAAGAGGCTTTAACCCCGTTAGCCCCCCCCCTCCTTCGGAGGGGAAGGGGGAGGTTAATCATCTTTTCCGCACCGTCCGGCACAGGAAAGAGTACTATCATCAATTGGCTGATGGCAGAACATCCGGAACTGAACCTTGCGTTTTCCATCTCTTGTACCAGCAGACAACCGCGCGGAATGGAGAAAGACGGGGTTGAGTACTTCTTTGTATCGCCCGAAGAGTTTCGGCGTAGGATCGCTAACGATGAGTTCTTGGAGTACGAGGAGGTATATCGCGACCGCTTCTACGGTACGTTGAAGGCGCAAGTAGACCACCAGTTGGAGGCCGGACAGAACGTTGTGTTCGACTTAGACGTAAAGGGCGGATGCAACGTGAAGAAATTCTATGGCGATAGGGCATTGAGTATATTCATACAACCGCCGTCGGTCGAAGAACTCAGACGGCGGCTCGAAGGGCGTGCCACCGATGCTCCGGAGGTGATAGACGACCGTATCGCCCGTGCTTCTTATGAGCTTTTGTTCGCTCGGAAGTTCGATAAAATCGTGATAAACGATGATCTTGAGCAAGCCAAACGCGATACATTGGCGCTTGTCGAGGCATTCCTGAACGCCGAAAAAGATAAATCATAAACAAACAAAAGCAGCGTATGTCGAAACGGGTGGGCATATACGGCGGTTCTTTCAACCCCATTCATAACGGTCACATCGCCTTGGCGAAGCAGTTGCTCCGTGCGTGCAGGCTCGACGAAGTGTGGTTCGTGGTGTCTCCGCAGAACCCTTTTAAGCAATCGTCCGAACTGCTCGCCGACGATAAACGGCTGCAGTTGGTGCGCTTGGCGCTCGAAGAAGAGCCGAAACTCACGGCATGCGACTACGAATTTCATCTGCCCAAACCCTCGTACATGTGGCATACGCTGCAGTCGATGCGTAGGGATATGCCCGATACAACCTTTGTTTTGCTCATCGGAGCAGACAATTGGCAGGCTTTTCCGCACTGGTTCAGGCACGAAGACATTATTCGTAATTTCGATATCGTTATCTATCCCCGCAAACAATCACCGGTGGAAGAGGCGCTGTTGCCTCCGCGCGTGCACCTTGTACATGCCGAACTCTACGATTTGAGCAGCACGATGATAAGGCAACGCGTAAGGTGCGGCGAGTCTATAGACGGTCTTGTGCCGCCCTGCATAGCCCCCCTTGTAAAGGCATACTATGCAAATGCCGAGCGAAAACCGCATGGCGAGCAGCCGTAACCGACAGTTTTTTTAACGCGCAACGTTTCAGTTATTCCGCTCGCATTCTGTATCTTTGTTTGCTATATGGCTTAAAATAAAGATAAAATGGTATGAAACGCTTTTCCTTTGTATTGCTTTTGAGTGCCGTAGTGCTTACTTGCGCAGCACAGAAACACCCTATGTGGACGATACGTGTGGGATATGGAATATCCGATTGGATACATTCCGACAGCGACGGTGTGCCCTCTTTGCAGATCGGGGGCACGGTGGAAATCCCGCTATCGCGTACGTTCGGGTTCCAAACAGGGCTGTCGTATATGGACAAGGGGGCTCTGTGGACTGTTGAAAACGGCGCGCCCGACGGAACTGCAGTCCGCTTTCGTATGCGCTTGCATGGGGTGTATGCACCTCTTTTCCTTACCTATCACATCCCTATGGGCGATGCCGAAAACCATTACGGCTTTGTTTCTTCGCTCATAACCCTAAAACTCGGTCCCTACGTAGGTTACGGATTGGGCGGACGTTTGAAGAAGAGTGCAGCAGGAGAGTGGCAGCCTGTGAACGGTAACCCTTACAGCCGTTCTTACAATTACAATAACCTGTCTCTGCAAGCTCCCGATGGTACGGCTGCTTATCTGGGCAAACTGAACCGATGCGAGGCAGGTGTAGCTGCAGGAGTAGATGTCGTTGCTTTCGGTATAATAAATGTTTCGCTGGAAGGGGGCATAGGTCTTACGCCGCTGACCACGCATTGGGGCGGTCGTAGTGCCAAGAGTTACTTTGTTCAGGGTGCGCTTTGTGTGCCATTGCCCTTATAGTCTGTCGTCGATAGAGCGTAGGGATAAGCAGCATAGACGATGTATCTATGCAGCATAGGTATGCCGCCTGTCGCCGACAGGGACGTCTTGTCCGCGGCGAACACCGTTATGGCGGTGCATACAGAAGCAATTTCCGTCGCCGATAGAGCTTAATTTTTTACGTTTTTTTGCAGGTGTCATTTTCTTATTGTATCTTTGTCCGTGAATGACAGAGAGAATGAATATTTTAAGCATTCTGGGCAAATTTCTCGGCAAGGTTTTCCATCCGGTACGCGTGAATGCGGCGTTTTTCGTATTCATGTACGTGTTGGGAGTGCTTTGTGCATGGCTTACGTTGCCGCAAAGCAAGGGAGCCGAGCTGTACGGAAACCTCTATTTAGAGCTGTTTCTCGACATCTATCTGGTTTGTTTGGTGCTTTCAGCGCTGCCCGAACGCCTGCGCAAGTGGGTTCGAAGGTTGCTCTATGCCTTGTTCTATGCCGTTGCGGTGGCAGATGTTTACTGCTTTGTAAAGTTCGAATCTACGCTTACACCCACGATGTTGTTGCTTGTAGGCGAGACGAACGGGCGCGAAGCCGGCGAATTTCTGCGTTCCTATCTGTCTTTCGATGTGCTTTTCAGCGCCGTAGGGTGGCTGTTCCTGCTCATCGCATTGCACATTATTTTCGCTTGCAGGCATCGCTTAGAACGCTTGCTGCCGCCTGCCGTCGACAGCGTTCGGGCGGAATACGGCCGACGGTTCAGGGCTTCCGTTCGTTCGACAAGTCCGTATATAGGTTTTGCATGTGCGGTGTTGCTCGTGTGGAGCGCTGTTTCGAGCTGTCATAATAAGCTTGCAACGTGGAAACTTATGACGTCTTCTACTATCGGGAGTGTGGAACATGTGCTCACGGAGCGCGATCATGCTGTGCTATACACGCCCATCATGCGCCTTGTGTTCAGTCTTTATGCCAATTCTTTGGCGTCGGAACAGATTGAAAAACTCGTGGCTGCTACCGACAAAGTGCGGGTAGACAGCTGTTCTTTTACTTCGCCGAACATCGTGTTGATTATCGGCGAGAGCTACGGCAAGCATCATTCGCAGCAATATGGCTACTTCATGCCTACCACGCCCCGCCAGATCGAGCGCGAAAGAACCGGCTTACTCGTGAAATACACCGATGTGGTGTCGCCGTGGAACCTAACGAGTTTCGTCTTTAAAAATCTGTTTTCCATGCATGTAGTGGGGCAACAAGGCGAATGGTGCGACTATCCGTTGTTCACAGAACTGTTTCGTAAGGCCGGTTATCATGTCACTTTTATCACCAATCAGTTCCTTCCGCAGGCTAAAGAGGCCGTGTACGACTTCAGCGGAGGCTTCTTCTTGAACAATCCGAAGCTAAGTGCAGCGCAGTTCGATACGCGCAATACCGAACTTCACCAGTACGACGAGGCGCTCATTACCGACTATGAACAGATGATAAAAGACGGTCGTGTGAAGGTCGACAATACCGGAGACGCCTATCGCCCTGTGCGTTCGAATGCTGTGCCGGCAGCAAATACGCAGCATAGAAACCTGATTATATTCCACTTGATGGGGCAGCATGTGGCCTATAAACTACGGAGTCCGAAAGACAGGAAGCACTTCAAGGGCGACGATTATAACGACCTACGTCCGGAATTGAATGCAAAACAGAGGCGTATGCTTGCCGAATACGACAACGCGGTGCTGTATAATGACTCGATAGTCGACCGTATTTGCAGTCTTTTCGAGCATAAAGATGCCGTCGTGATCTATGTTCCGGACCACGGAGAAGAGTGCTTCGAGGGCACAAGGAATTTTATCTGTCGCAACCATTCAGCCGAGATAGACTACGATCTTGCACGGTATGAGTTCGAAATACCGTTCTGGATATGGTGTTCTCATGGCTATGCAGTGAAGCATCCCGAAATATATAAGGAAATCGTACAGGCAAAAGACCGCCCTTTGATGACAGATGCGTTGGCGCATACGCTGCTGTATCTTGCCGGCATATCGGCACCCGATTACCGCGAGGAGTATAATGTTCTTTCGACAAAGTATGATGAGAAACGCCCCAGAATATTGAAAGGTGTGGCCGATTACGATAAGCTAAGGCCTGCAAAAGATAAGTAAAGATGAACGATCAGGTACATAAAGCCTCGGAAGAGAATAGTTCTTGCGCTGTAAAAGCATGCGGAAACGAGCTTCTTTCGCGCACTCAATGCAACCTATTGCGTGGGGTTGCCATCCTCGGAATATTCCTCCATAACTATTGCCACTGGCTTAATCCGGTGGTAAAGGAGAACGAATACACCTTTACACGGTATAATGTGGAGCGGTTTACGCAGGTAATGTTGCATCCGGACGTGCTGTTTCCCCTGCATGTGTTGTCGTTCTTCGGTCATTACGGCGTGCCTGTATTCTTGTTTTTGAGTGCGTATGGGTTGGTCAGGAAGTACGAAAGCGGTTCTTCAATCTCCTCTCAAGGGGTAACAGAGTCTCGCCTTGCCGTCTTTAGCGGGGCAGGTGAAGGCCTGAACTTCATCGTTTCTCACTTCTTAAAGCTATTTAAAATGATGCTTATAGGCTTCGTTTTATTCACGATAGTAGATGCTCTTACGCCCCCGTCCTTTCATTATAAGTTCGTTAACATCATAGCCCAACTGGGTATGTTCAACAATCTGTTGCCCGATCCCGACCGTATTATCTGGCCCGGACCTTACTGGTTCTTCGGATTGATGCTGCAACTATATGTGGTATATCGACTTCTGATGTACCGCAGGCATTGGTCTGTCACCGTTATGCTTATTGTCTGTTGCTGGCTCGTGCAGGCTTTTTGCGATCCGGAAGGTGAAACTATCAACCGTATACGGTACAACTTCGTGGGCGGAATGCTGCCTTTTGGGGCGGGATACCTATATGCCCGCTTCGGTAGAGAGTGCTCCAAGCCTGCCTATGCTGCCGTGTTGTTATTATCGATCGGGGCGGTTGTTGCTTTTAGTTATAACTTCCAAGCGTGGTTCTTCGTACCTTTATTTGTGTGTTTCGGCTGTGTAGCGGCAGTAAAACTACTGCCCGATCGCGGTACGGCGGTCTCGTGGCTGGCATGGATGGGCAGCCTGTCGGCGGCGCTCTTTGTGTGTCATCCCGTTATCCGCAAGATATTCATCCCTTACAGCCGTAGGGGAGATGTTTATACCGGCCTGCTTTTGTATGTTATAGCATCCATTGCCGTGGCATGGGCGGTACGCGAATTGATGAAACGCATACCAGATACGCGCCTTAAATAAATACTGGAGGCGGCACGGGCGGTACATATACCACGAACAGACAATAGAAAGACGATGAAAATACCGAACATAGAACTGGCAAATATCAGCCGTTATCGCGGGGAATTGATGGGGGCTGCCATGCTTTTCATTATCCTCTTCCACGTCGGTCTCGACCGTTCAGATCCTTTCTTCGGGCTGCGTAGGTGCGGTAATGTGGGGGTAGATATGTTTCTCTTCCTTAGTGGAGTGGGCTTATGGTTCTCGTGGACGAAGACTCCCTCATTGAAACATTTCTTCAAGAGCCGCTACCTACGGGTGTATCCCGCATGGTTTATCATCGCTTGTCTGTACTACATACCCGATTATCTGCATGGGGGAGGGCACAGCACAAGCCTTGTCGACCTCATCGGAGATATCACTTTCAACTGGGACTTCTGGCTTCATAACGAGCTAACCTTTTGGTATGTGCCTGCCATTATGATGCTCTATACCTTCGCGCCTGCCTATATGAAGCTCATACAGCATCATCCTATGTACCGTTGGTTGCCGCTTGTCATGGTTATATGGTGCGTGATGGTGGAATGGGTGGTACCCCTACACCGCGTAGTTGGCCATTTAGAGATATTCTGGAGCCGTGTTCCCATCTTTTTCATTGGCATCAACATGGGACAGATGGTAAAAGAAAAGCGACAACTTGATGGACAATCCGTGTGGATGCTTATGGTTATCTGGCTTTTGACCTTCGGTACATGCCTCTATCTCGAGCAATTTAGGCACGGTAGTTTCCCCCTCTTCGTGGAACGGATGCTATACATACCGTTCACAATTACCAGTATACTGCTGTTGAACCGCATATTCAGGCGCACTCCGAAGAACTTCAACCGCTTTTGCAAGTTCATCGGAACCGTGAGTCTTGAGGCATATCTCATCCATATACACTTCGTATTAGACTATTTAGAAGCCTATCGACTGGGCTATTGGGTAACGTTTGCGGTTACCGTAGCTATCACCTTGCCCTTGTCGTGGGCACTTCATGCACTGATAGGAAGCATTGTCAAGAGAATTAAAAGATGAAAGCAATTGTAAAACTCATACGTCCTCAGCAGTGGATAAAGAACTTCTTCGTGCTGATTCCGTTATTTTTTGGCGGCGAATTGCTTAACGCTACGTCTGTCGTCCGCGGTGTGATTGCCACTTTGGCCTTCTGTTTTGCGGCATCGTCTATCTATTGTTTCAACGATATATACGATGCGGAGGCCGACCGCCGGCACCCTGTAAAGCGCCTACGCCCCATTGCTTCGGGCGCTATAAGTATCGTGCAGGCCTACATGCTCATGGGCCTGATGCTGCTGCTCTGCATGTTTATGCTCTTGCTGTTGCCCGAAAAGCGTCTCGAAACGGGCGTGGTAATCTTGTTTTACTACGTACTCAACCTTGCTTATTGCATGCGTTTGAAACAATATGCCATATTGGATGTGTGCATAGTGGCGCTGGGTTTCGTGCTTAGAATATTCGTCGGAGGCATCGCCACGGGTGTTGTACTCAGCAAATGGATCGTGCTCATGACCTTTTTGCTTACCCTCTTCCTCAGCTTTGCCAAGCGGAGAGACGACGTAGTGCGTATGAACGACACCGGCGAAGCGCCCCGCAAGAACACCATCCGCTACAACCTGACGTTCATCAACCAAGCCATTACCATTGCTGCATCGGTCACGCTTGTGTGCTACATCATGTACACGGTGTCGCCGGAGGTGGTAGAACGTTTCCATACCGATAAGCTCTATCTCACGAGCGTGTTCGTTCTACTCGGATTATTGCGCTATATTCAGCTCGCCGTAGTAGACAAACGAAGCGGCGATCCCACCAAGGTAATGCTCAAAGACCTGTTCATTCAGCTCATCGTATTGTTCTGGTGTCTGTCGTTCTTCATCATTATATATTGCTTATGAGGTGCAGGAAGGTCTATTCTTTCGACTTTGACGGTACGCTGACCTATAGCGATACGCTCATCGGTTTTATTGCCTATGCCAAAGGCACGGTGCGTTTCGCGGCGGGATTTCTGCTTTGTAGTCCGTTTCTTGTGGCTATGAAACTCGGTTTCATACCTAATTATAAGGTGAAACAGCGGGTGTTTGCTCGCTTTTTCAAGGGCATGCGTCTGGCAGATTTCGATGCCCTGTGCCGGTCGTTTGCCGAGCATCGCGGTCGTATCTTGCGCCCGCAGGCCATACAAGCGGTGAACCGAGCGTTGGCAGACGGGGCGGAAGTGCTCATTGTAAGCGCCAGTATCGACAATTGGGTGAAATGTTTCGTGCCCTATTTCGGCACGAACGATGAAGACAGACAACGTATTTCGGTGCTCGGAACGCAGGTAGAAACCGACCGAAACGGGCTGCTTACCGGCCGTTTCGCTACCAAGAATTGCTACGGTGCGGAAAAGGTAAGGCGCATAGAGGCACACTGCGGCGACCGTACAACCTATGAATTGACCGCTTATGGCGACAGCTGTGGCGATAAGGAGATGCTTGCGTATGCGGATAAGGGATATTTTAAGCCGTTCAGGCAGAGGGCATAACGACCGCTTGGCCGAGGTGTTGCGCTTCGGCATAGTGGGTGTGGCGGCCGTACTCATACAGTATGGCGCGTATCTGATTATTGTTCAGTGGCTTTCGCCCACCGTGGCAAACACGATAGCATACGCACTCAGCTTCGTTTTCAATTACGTTGCGTCCACACGTTTCACGTTCCGAGTGAAGTCGAACGTAACTCATGGCGCCGGTTTTGCCCTCTCTCATGCGGTGAATTACCTGCTCCAAACGCTGCTGCTCAATCTGTTTATCTTCTTTGGAATGAGCAAACAACTCGCCATGATACCCATGTTTGCCGTGTGTGTTCCCGTGAACTTCGTGCTTGTTCGTTATTTCTTGAAACGATAAACCATAACTCTAAGCCCCTTAGAATGCCTGTTTAACAACCGTAGGGAGGCATCCTGTCTGTACTGTTCGTAAAGGCCGTCAACGACGACGTTTGCGAATGTCCTCTCTAAATGGTCTTTATCTTCCTGCGAAAACGTATTTATTTAATGTTTTTTTATTACTTTTGCACAATCTAACAAATTGGTATAGTGGAGTGAAACCTATATTCGATATCTTTCGTATCCGTCGTGAAGAACGCATGGGCACAGTGTTTATGCTGTTTGTTTTGACCTTGTTCAATGCTCTTGTCGTCTATAAATACTATGAACTTTTTACGCCTATCCGGAATACTTATTGGCCGTTGTTCATACGCAATTTCCATGTGTCGGGCTTCGATCCTATTACTTATGCCGTCGTAAGCGACTGGTCGGCCGGATATAACGTGTACAGGCATCCGTTGCTTGCCTTTTATATGTACGTTCCCTATCTGCTCAATCAGGCGCTGATGTGGCTTACAGGTATCAACTGTGCCGTGTTTATCGTTGCTGCCATACAGATATTCTGCGCTTTGTATGCCTTCGTATTCTTCTTTCGCATCATGCGCGAGATCGTTGGATTGGCATGCCGAGAGGCTTTGTTGCTCTCTTTTTTCTTCTTCTCTTTTGCCTATGTCATGCTTTCGGCAATGGTTCCCGACCATTTCATCATCTCTATGATGCTCTTGCTTGTCACTCTTTACATATCCGGACGCCGTATGAAGAGCAGACAGGTGTTTAAGATATGGCAGAGTTTTCTATATTTCATGCTCGTTGCAGGTATCTCGTTGAACAACGGAATAAAGGTTTTTCTGTCGGTACTTTTCGTAAATCGCCGTCGTTTCTTTAGGCCCAAGTATCTGTTTCTGGCAGTGATATTGCCGGCAGCTCTACTGTGGAGCTTCAGCAAATGGGAATATGCCACGCTTGTATGGCCTACGGAAGTGGCATGCCATGCCGCTAAAGCGAAGAAAAGGGCTGAGGATAAGGAAAAAGAAGTTGCCATGCAGCAACGAAAGACGGTACGCTTGCGGCCGGCGGACACAGCAATCGGGTGCCCCGAACCGGCCGGAAAACAGATACAGAAGATAAACAGACAGGAGAAAAGTGTGCCGATTGGCAATGACGGGTTTATGAGTTGGACCGACATTTCCACATCTCGAATGGCGTCGGCAGTAGAGAATTTGTTCGGCGAATCTATACAGTTGCACCGCAATTACCTGCTTGAAGACGGGCTTCACAGCAGGCCTATGATCGTTAAATACCGGTGGGTGTTGAGTTATGTGGTAGAAGCAGTGGTTCTGTTGCTGTTCGTCATGGGCGTTTGGTGTGGCAGGCGAAGCCGCTTTCTATGGCTTGTATTGTCGTATTTCGGGCTTGATATGCTGTTACACATGGGCTTGGGATTTGGGCTGAACGAGGTGTATATCATGGCGGCCCATTGGATTTATGCCATCCCGATAGCCGTTGCGTACCTATTGATTGCTGCGAACGGCGCTTACAGGCGCATGCTGTTGGGGCTGTTGACAGTACTTACGGCGTATCTGTGGATATACAACGGCACGCTGATATCGGCCTATCTGATGGGCTATAATTGCTAAACGTTCAAGATGAAGATGCGGAATATCTTTCGAATAAGGCGCGAAGAAGCACTTCCTTCGCTTGTTGCAATGGTCGTGTTTATAGCTCTGAACGCACTGCTTGCATACAAATATTTCGGACTCTTTACGCGGGCAAAGAACGTAGGCTTTTGGTCTTTGTTCTTTAAAAACTTCCATGTAAGCGGTTACGATGCCTATTCGTACATCGAACTTTCTAATGCTGCTTCATATTACGAGACCACCCGTCATCCGTTGTTGTACTCTTTACTCTATCCATTCTATCTGTTTAACGATTTTCTGATGGCACAATACGGCGTTAATTTCGCCATGTTCCTTATGATGGCATTACTTGTAATGTGCGCATTTTATACATTCGTTTTTCTTCTTCGTACGTTTCGTGAGGTCGTAGAGTTATCTTTAACCGATTCGCTTATATTGTGCGTTCTTTTTTTCTCGTTCGCCCATATCATGTTGACCGTACTTGTACCCGACCATTTTGGCCTTTCACTGTTCTTACTCAGCACGACTTTGTATCTTACAGGTTGCTATCTGAAGCAGCAGAAGGTATTCAGATGGTGGCAAACCGCACTGCTTTTTGCGCTTACAGCCGGTGTTACGTTGACCAATGGGCTAAAGACACTCCTCGCAGCATGGTTTGTCAACGGTCGAAGAGTGTTCTCCTTGCGGTTCGCTTTGCCGGTTGTAGCAGTGCCGCTAATACTGCTTTTCGCTGTTGAGCGCTATCAATACCGCGAGATTGTGGTACCTCAAAACGAGAAAAGCAGGCAGATCGGCGAAGATAAAGCGAAGACCGATGCGGCTTTCCGTGCCGAAACAGCACGGCATAATGTATGGGTGGAGCAGCATAACGGTAAGGGATTAGACTCCGAGGTGTTACTCCTACAATGGATGGATCTCTCTACGTCGCGCATAGAGACTGTGATCGAGAACCTTTTCGGTGAGTCGTTGCAGCTTCATCAAGACCATCTGCTCGAGGATGTGCAGATAAGCAGGCCTGTTTTCGTATCGTACCGTCACCCCTTTCGCTATGCGGTAGAGGCCTTAGTGGTACTGCTTTTCGTTGCCGGGCTATGGTGCGGACGGCGCGAAAAGTTACTTCTGCTTTGCTTAAGTTGGTTTGCTGTGGATATGATAATGCACATCGGTTTCGGCTTTGCTATCAATGAAGTGTATATAATGGCTGCCAATTGGTTGTTTATCGTGCCGCTGTCGGTGGCATATCTGTTGAAACGACTGCCGGTGCATTATGCCTACGGTCTGCGTGTTTTGCTTGTTTGTCTGGCCGTTTACCTATGGATATATAACGGAGGTCTGCTGGTTGGGTACATGATTCGGTAAGCATATCGGAAACAGTTCAGCCGAACAGCAGTTTATAGGCGCCCGTTTTCCTTATACATACGGCCGATATCCACGATACGGAGAAGGCGACAAGGAAGATTGCCGGCGCTCCCCAATAGCCCCATGCGGTAAGGGTATCGGCGACGCATGCGTATCTGATGGCGAACCAAATGAGGATATGATGCAGAACGTAGATAGCCATACTGTTGTCGGCAATGTTTTTTACGGCGGGTAGGAGCGTCTTGTTGCAGGACTTCGTTGCGAATACGGAGAGCATAAGTAGCACCAGTATTGCCGATGAAAACATGTTGATGCCCACCTTGATGCCGAGGACGATGCAGGCAGAGATAATACCTATCGCCGACAGACTGTAGATGTAGCGGGCATAGAGAGGCTGCCTGTCGAGCATAGACCGTAGGTTTTCTTTCGCCGTAAGCATACCCAAATAGAATAAGGGCATGAAGTAAAGCGCCTGTTTCAGTATGGGCGGCGGGAATATGCCGTATGTGCGCAGCGCTTTGGATAGGGCGAAAAAGGCGACGAGTGCTGCGAGCAACAGCGTTTCTTGCACTGTCGAAGCCCGAAACCACAGGCGTTTGGTAAGTGCAAACACGGTGAACACGACCGCCAGCATGGGCAGGAACCAAAGATGGGCAGCCCCGTTAAGGAGCGTGCCCGGACCGTATTGGTCGGGCATGAGCACGATCTGCGCCGCTCCCCATATAATATAAGGTACGAGAAGTCGTCTGTATTTCTTCAACAGAAAGGTCTTGGTGTCGGCATATCTGTCCTTGAAATAAAGAAAATAGGCATAGAGATAGCCCGATATGATGATGAAAGAAGCCAGTCCGATAGTAGAACAAAGTGTGGCGCAATAACCGTATGCGGGTATTCCCACGGCACTGTGAATGCGCCAACTGCCCTCTCCGGTGGCGTAAAAGGCAAAGCTATGGCCCAATACAATGAGCACTGTGGCGAGCGCTCTTGTACGTGTAATCTCGATAAGATTGTTTTCTTTAGTCTGCAAACTGTTCGTATTTCGGTGGTGTTCAGGGATTAATCGAAACGTGAACGGCCAGTCATTATGCGTAATCTGTTACCTATGGCAGAGACGATGCGCCTGAAGTTGCCGTGTAAAAGGTTGAGCCAAAGCTCTTCGAACGATCGCCCGATCTTGATCCACGGGTGCCCCCACGCCATAATCTTGAACATACGTTTCTTGTATTCCACATTTTCGATAACGTAACGCGGATGCTTCAGCGGAAACGAAAGCTCGTGGCGTTTCATTGTGAAGATACGTCTGATGGCGCGAGGCAGGTCGTCATTGCTTCCTGAAAGGTGCACTCCTTCGCCCGTGGCGCCTGCATTATTGATGAGATTTGCACGGGGTACGATGCTTAACCCCGAGTTGAAGAAGATCGTGGCATGCAGAATAGTCTCGTAATATGCCTTGCCTAACGACCGATGATACTCGCAGAAGCGGATGAAATCCTGCTGAAATCTGCGCTCTTTGATAAGCTCTTGGAGCTGATGACGGTTGAACTGATCGTCTAAGAAGGTATAGTTTTCGTCGCCAGAGTCGATAACTCTCTTCCATGAAGCCCATCCGCTGATGCTGAATGCGGTAGTAAAAAAGTAGTCGTAAGGCATATCTTTCGTTACTTCATCGTAGTTGAAACCGCAGATCATGCTGATTCTTTCATCGTTTTCGTACTTGTCTAACAATTCTTTGCAGAACGGAAAGAACGATTGGGAGGGCACATCGTCGTCTTCGAGCACAATACATTTGTCTACATGAGAGAATGCCCATTTCTGCGACATGTACTCTGAAGGATCGCAACCATAGTTTTTTTCTTGGTATAGTCGGTGCACTTCGCAGTCCCAGTCGATATCTTCGACGATTTTCCGACAGGCTTCTATGCCTGCCATATCGTGTTCTCCGCGCGGTCCGTCTTGATAAAGAAACAGCTTGCTCGGGCGTGCTATCTTGATTTCATCGAATACGTCTTGCAGTTGTTTGGGGCGGTTAAAGAATAAAATCAGTACCGCTACATCGGTTTTATAGGGCTTTTGGGTTGTCATATTCTATGTTATATACTTTTTTGATAGCGTTTGTTTCGTAAAGAAACGACATGTCTTCGGCATTAAGAATATTTGTTCAGATGGTTTGAAAGCATGACATTCGACTGCAAAGATACACGAAACGCGTTAAAAAACAAAGCATATTCTGCAAAATAAAGTATGTACTTCTTTGCATATTACTTGCTCGTATCAGGGAAATGAGCTATATTTGCAAGGCGTGAATGCCCGATTTTACTCATTCGGTCGAGTAAAATTGCACAAAGAAGAAATACGAATGATAAGCATAGATATGCCGTTTAACCGTTTTATATGTGCCGCCTGTCGGCGATAGGCATGCTGCCTGTCGCGCTTAGAAGTTATGAATAAGGTGTTGACAATAAAGAATAACGATGGACAAACAAGATAAACTGAAGCGATATACACAGCAAAATCTGCGGATATGTCAGCAAAAACAGCTTGATATATTAACCGAAATCGACCGCATTTGCACCCGTCAAGGCATAGAATATTGGCTGGATGGGGGCAGTCTTTTGGGAGCTGTGCGCCATAGAGGGTTCATTCCGTGGGACGATGATATAGACATAGCGATGACACTCGAGGACTTTAAGAAGTTCGAAGCCATAGCCCCGCAGGAATTGCCCGCACATCTTTTTCTGCAAAACAGGCGAACCGATGCCGGCGTAAGGGAACCTATTACCAAAATACGCGATCTCAATTCGCTTTACATCGAACGTGCAGATACGTTCGAAGCCGATTACGGCAAAGGTATCTTTGTGGATATCTTCCCGTTTGTAGACTATCCGAACCTTCCGTCTGCATGGATCAGGCATATTACAAAGGGCATATCGAAGAGCTATTCGGTGCTCCACCGCATGCATTATTATTCGTTCCGTTCGTTTGCAGAGTTCTTCTGGTTCGGCGGAAAGTATTGTCTGTTGAGTTTATTGTGGCGGTTTGTCGGCTTTTGGGGGAAGAAAACGCGCTGTTCCGACATACCTGTGTTGAACGGAAGAGGTGTGTCTTTCGATAAAAAAGCCATCAAACCGCTGAAGAAGATATTATTCGAAGGACGCGAATTTCCATGTCCTTGCGACGTTCACTCGTACCTTACAGACCTTTATGGCGACTATATGACGGTGCCGCCTGTAGACAAACGTGAGTTCCACGCGGTATTTATTCTTCCCGAATTGCTGTAAAATAATCGAGCGTATGGGCCATTCCATCGCGGATAGAGTAGCGGGGCATCCATCCTAAGCGTTGCAGTTTAGAGGTGTCGAATATGGCTTTGGTGATGGGAGTCGTTACGCCTTTCGACGCATCATCGGGTATCTTGAACACCACTTTGCGGCGGGTAAGGTCGGCAACCGTGCGTGCCAATTCGAATATAGTGATGTTCGAATGCGTATCGGCCACGTTGTAAGCCTGCCCGTTTTCGCCCTTTAACAGCAGAAAGAGTATGGCATTGGCGCAGTCTACCACGTATATCCACGAGCGAAACTGGTCGCCTTTGCTCTGTAAAACGATGTCTTCGCCGCGCAAGACATTACGTATAAACTGTGCATATACGCGGTTATCAACCTCTGTAAAGCACGGTCCGTAGGTGTGACTCGGGCGGGCTATCACCGTTTCAATGCCATATTGTTGCGCATGGCATACGCACAGAGTCTCGGTAGCCCGTTTGGCCGACGGATAACAAGAGCGCACCTGTGTACAATCTACATAACCGCTATAGTCCTCGGTAAAGGCACGTCCGTCGCCTTCACCGTACACCTCGCCCGACGATACATACAGAAAACGCTTCAAACCGTGGCGCTTTCCGTAGGTTAGAAGGTTGCTCGCGCCGTAGAAGTTAGACATCATAACGCCCACAGGATCGGTACTGTAGAGCTTCGGAGCGGCTCCTCCGGCGGCATCGATGATATATTCGAAAGGAATATCGCAGTCGATCAGCTGCGTTACATCCAATTTCAGAAACCGGAAATACGGCGATGCAAAATAGGCGGAAAAACGCTCTTTGGCGCGTAGTTCGTTGCGGCCGGCGGCATAGACGGTGTAATCGGCATGCCTATCGGCCATCAGTACATCTACTATACAGCCCCCGATGAGCCCCGTGGCGCCGGTGATAAGGATGTTCTTTCCATCGAGTTGCTGCCATGGCAGGTCGAACTGTCCCACGGAGAGAATATCTCTTGCATAGAGGTTCGTTGCGTTTATTTCAGCCATGTGTCGTGCTCGGTATGAATAAGTGCCTTGAACAGTTCTATATCTTCGGTCTGAGTGAGCTTCAATCCGTTGCGTTCGGAGCCCATAACCAAGTGCTGATCTTCAATTCCGAGTGCCCCCATGAGCGTACATGAGGCCACTGTGTTTTCGATATGTTCGCGTTCTGCCCGCCGATGAGCGTCTATCAAATCGCCCAAGCGATAGGTATGAGGTGTCTGAGTGCGCACGAGTTCTTCGCGTGGGATGGTTATATTCTTCACCGTGTCGTCTACTTTTTGCATGATAGCTTCCTTGCATATCATGCCTGTAACGGCATAACCGAACTCTTTGCACTTAGCGATATTCTCCGAAATGATACGTTCCGACACGAGCGGACGCACGCCATCGTGCACCAATACGATATCGCTGTCGGCGCAACCGCCCTGCTTCAGCCCTTCAAGACCGTTGCGAATGGAGTGTTGGTTGCTGTCTCCACCCTCGAAAATCCATCTGAGTTTGGTTATATTAAACTGGTTGGAATAGGCTTGAAGGGCCACTTCCCAACCTTTAAGGCATACCACTGCAATGGCATCTATCTGCTGATGTGTTTGGAAAGCCTGCAGGGTATAGATGATAACGGGAATGTTATCGATGGCCATAAACTGCTTGGGAATGTCTTGTCCCATGCGGTTTCCCGTGCCGCCGGCCGTAAGTAATGCAACGTTCATAATCGTATAGTGTTCGTAGTGATGCGGGATTGCAGGCAAAGATACACAAATATTCTTGAAAAACGATGGCAACCGTTGTTTAAATTTGCAGTGTCCGTTTGTCTTGCTCTGTTCAGCCGTTGCCTATATATGTGTTGTCTGTCGCAGACAAACCGTACTCCTATCATCGTTAAACCGTATACCTGTCGGGCTTAGAACGTACTTCTATCTACGATGTGCGAATGAGTTGTTTTTATTACCACTTATATATAATTCGCATATTTGGAGAAAGAAAATAGATTTTTATATGCTTCCGTGTGGCCTACATTCCTGATAAATGATTAATTTTGCAACCGGATAAGAATGATAGGAAGATGTTGCGGTTAGAGATTTCCTATAAAACGTGGCATGTATTTGGGAAGATTATCAATAATACAGAACCGATATAAATTTCACAGCTTATGAAAGCATTGCACACAGACAGGGCGCCCAAGGCGATCGGCCCCTACAGTCAGGCCATTGAGGCCAATGGTTTAGTGTTCGTATCCGGACAACTGCCCGTCGATCCTGCAACGGGTAAGTTCGTTGAAGGTGGCATCAAGGAGCAGACAAGGCAAAGTCTGACCAATGCGCAGCATATACTTGTCGAGGCCGGAACAGACCTTTCGCACGTTGCGAAGACCACTATATTTCTTTCAGACATGGGGAACTTCGCTGCCATGAACGAGGTGTATGCACAGTTCTTCAAGGAACCGTTTCCGGCGCGTTCGGCAGTTGCCGTAAGAACATTGCCCAAAGAGGCGCTGGTAGAAGTAGAATGTATCGCCGTAAAGTAGGTGGGCAGTTTCGACAGATAGGCAGTGTAAGGTTGGCAGTACGGCGATACGGTAACGGTAAAAGCACTGTAAACAACCGAAAAAAGCATATGTTTGCCCTGACGGAAATGGCCGTCGGGGCAAACGTATTGGAGATATTGCGATCGTTGTTTGTTTATTTTTCGGCGCCCTTGTAGGTACCTATAAAAATGATAGAGCCTGTGGTGCTCTCTACAATGGCATAGATAAACGGACGATCTGCATGGAATACGGCTGTTTTAACAAGCTGCGGACCGATTGATGTGCATGCGCTTTCGGCGACAGTTACCGTGCTTACCTCGGTTCCTTCTTCGTTTACCTTTATTTTGGAGCGCTGTAGAATCATCGAAATATATGTATCTCTTTCGCATAGATTGGGGAACCGTGCGTTGTTCTTGTCGAACATACTTGCTGCGCCGAGGCTTTCTAACGTTTTGTTAAGCTCTATCTTGTATTCCGATTCGAAGCGCGGAAGTTCCACATCTACCTTGTACGACGTCAATGCATTCAGGTTTTCTATCCAACGGTCGGCAGTAAGACCGCCGATAACATCGCCCATTGTCTTGCCTTCATTGGGAAGTAGCAGCAACATACGGTATCCCCCGTTGCCGTAGCCCAGCTGCAGAGTGGCGTAATCTTTGTTCTTTGTGTAGGCCAGAAGGTCGTTCATGTGCATCATCTGTACTTGTTGTTTGCTGCCCGAAGCCGTTGTAAAGGGTTTCTCTTTGGTTTCTTTCGGATCGAACGGAGTGCTCCATACGCCTTTAAAGTAGATGGCGTTGAGCGTATATGCTACAGCCGAGGGATTTATCTTATCCAAAATCGAAGAAATCATGCCGTTGGTCTGGCGATTGCACCAGTCGTTAATATGCGTCAGGGTGTAGCTGTCGCCGAAATCCAAGTTCTCTACTTGAGCGTGATAGGCTGTTTCTACCGTCTTTTTGAAATCGGTTTTCAGCGCATAGTCGCGGTTCACTTCAATGCAGTTGGCTATGTTTATCTTTACGCTCTTGTCTACATTTGGCGCTCCTTCGATAAGTTTTTTGCAGAAAGCATTGATGCCTTGCGCATCTGCACCGCCGAAACCGAGCACACGGTTGATCTCTTCGCGGGTGACATCTGTGGCGCCATTGTTGAGCATACCGAGCACATAGGTGGCGCTCAACGGCGAAATAAGAAAACTGTTTTGTGCATTTTCTGCATCCGAAACTGTGCGGAAGAGGTTGAAGGCGAACCGGTTGTTGCTGTTGACGTAGGTTTTTTGCTTGGCATCCAAGTCTATCTTTACCAAATCGTAAAGGCGTTTTTCGGTGTAAGTGTAGCCTTCTGTGTTTTCAGAAGTGCTGCAAGATGCCAGACAGACCGCCCCTATAAGGGCGATAGAGCATGTGTGTAAGAAGGTTATTTTCATAATCTGTGGTATATAAATGATACATCTATCGAATGTGTTTATATACTTAAAACGCAGAAAACGAATAATCTTGCGCACACAGAGGAAAATTTTTTATGCCTAAGAGGCTATGCCTCGTCTTCGCCGCGCAATATTCTTTCGGCATTGCGCACGCGCTCTTTTGTCGGTGCATCTATATCCTTGAGGGTGTAGGGGATGCCCAAAGCCTCCCATTTGTACATGCCCATCGAATGATAAGGCAGCACCTCGATGCGACGGATGTTGCGGAGAGTCTTCAAAAACGCCCGTAAACGGCGAAGAGAAGCATCGTTGTCGGTGATCGAGGGCACAAGTACGTGGCGTATCCATACCGGTTTATCGATGTCAGACAGGTAGTGTGCACAGTCCAGAATGTTCTCATTACCCCAGCCGGTGAGTTTCTTATGTTCTTCGGAGTCGATGTGTTTGATGTCTAAAAGTATAAGATCGGTATATTGCATCAGCTCGTTGAACTTCGAAAAGAACGGTTCTCGGCGCGTAAAAGGCTGTGCCGACGTGTCTAAACAGGTGTTGATGCCCAGTTTTTTTGCCTTTCTGAAGAGGTCGATCAGGAAATCTATCTGCAACAGAGCTTCTCCTCCGCTCACGGTTATGCCCCCTTTAGCACCCCAATACGAGCGGTATCGCTGCGCTTGTTCGATCAGTTCGTCGGCCGAGCGCATATCTTTGGAATGCTTGTCCCATGTGTCTGGGTTATGACAATAGCGGCACCGCATCCGGCATCCTTTAAGGAAAATGACGAAACGTATACCCGGTCCGTCCACCGAACCGAACGATTCTACCGAATGAACGGCCCCCATGAGAGGCTCGCCGCTTGTTTTCGTGGTGACGGGTACGGTGATTTGTGTTGCTTCTGTTAACATGTTATTGCCTGATATCATTGTCTTTGTTCGCTGTAAAAAATAAGGAAATCCTCTCATTATGGGAGGATTTCCTTGAATGTATTGTGATTAAAACTGCTCCTCCGACAGTGTGTAACCGCCCCGAACAGGGCGGCTGAAAGCGGATCAGGCCAGACGTTCGTGCGCCTGACGCGCGATAACGTCTAATTGTTGTTCGCGTGTAAGGTCGATAAACTTCACGGCATATCCGCTTACACGGATGGTGAAGTTGGCGTATTCCTCCTTTTCGGGGTGTTCCATGCAGTCTATAAGTTTCTCAACCCCAAAGACATTCACGTTCAGATGGTGGGCGCCGCGATCGAAGTAGCCGTCCATAACGCCGACGAGTGTCTCTACTTGCTCGTCTTGAGAATGACCTAATGCCGACGGACTGATGGTCTGTGTGTTCGAAATGCCGTCGAGAGCATACTCGTATGGCAGCTTTGCCACCGAATTGAGCGATGCCAACAGGCCCGTCTTCTCTGCTCCGTAGGAGGGATTTGCACCGGGCGAGAGCGGTGCACCTGCAGGGCGTCCGTCGGGCATGTTGCTTGTATACATTCCATACACCACGTTCGAAGTTATCGTAAGGATGCTTGTCGTGGGTTCAGAGTCGCGGTAAGTGTGGTATTTACGTATCTTTTTCATGAAAGTCTTTAGCAGCCACACGGCTATCTCATCTGCCCGATCGTCATCGTTGCCATATCTGGGGAAGTCACCTTCGGTCTTGAATTCGAGTGGAAAGCCGGTTTCGTCGCGTATAATG
Source organism: Hoylesella oralis ATCC 33269 (assembly GCF_000185145.2). Lineage (GTDB taxonomy): Bacteria > Bacteroidota > Bacteroidia > Bacteroidales > Bacteroidaceae > Prevotella > Prevotella phocaeensis. The sequence goes on along the minus strand of NZ_GL833119.1, from coordinate 144,496 downwards.
TTGACCTTGGCGTATTTGATGGCACTTATAGAGTCGACAACATGGCTGAAACCGGCGATACCCGTGGCAAACGTGCGGCGTACATCGGTATCTATGAGAGCCATCTCGGCCGCCTCGTAGAAATACTTGTCGTGCATATAGTGAATAAGGTTTAAGGTATTCACGTATATACCTGCCAGCCATTCCATCATATCGTCGAAACGTGGCATGAACTCATCGTATGTAACGACAGTACCCTCTATAGGTCGCAGCGCCGGACCGCACTGTTCGCGCGTCTTGGAGTCCACTCCACCGCTGATAGCATACGTGAGACACTTCGCTAAATTGGCTCTTGCGCCGAAAAACTGCATCTCCTTTCCCGTTTGGGTGGCCGAAACGCAGCAACAGATGGAGTAGTCGTCGCCCCAAACCGGCCTCATAACGTCGTCATTCTCATATTGTATCGAGCTCGTAGTGACAGATATCTTCGATGCATAGCGCTTGAAATTCTCCGGAAGGCGTGAACAATACAACACAGTGAGGTTGGGTTCCGGCGACGGTCCCATGTTCTCGAGCGTATGGAGGAAGCGGAAATCGTTCTTAGTTACCATAGAACGACCGTCTTGTCCCATGCCTGCAACCTCTAAAGTGGCCCATACGGGATCACCGGAGAACAGTTGATTGTAAGAAGGAATACGGGCGAACTTCACCATACGGAACTTCATCACCAAATGGTCTATCAGTTCTTGAGCCTGCGCCTCGGTAAGAACACCTTCGTTCATATCGCGTTGGATGTATATATCCAAAAAAGTAGACACACGCCCTACCGACATGGCGGCGCCGTTCTGGGTTTTGATGGCTGCCAGATAGCCGAAGTAGAGCCACTGCACGGCCTCTTTGGCGTTCTTGGCCGGACGGGATATGTCGAATCCATAGATGGCCGCCATCTCTTTCATTTGCTTTAAAGCCTTGATTTGCATGGAGACTTCCTCCCTTAGACGGATAACATCTTCGGTCATTACGCCACAGCCTACGTTCGACAGGTCTTCCTTCTTCTTCTCGATGAGGAAGTCTATACCGTAGAGAGCCACGCGGCGATAGTCGCCTACAATTCTGCCTCGTCCGTAAGTGTCGGGCAGTCCGGTGAGGATATGGTTATGACGCACGAGTTTCATCTCGTCGGTATATGCATCGAAAACGCCATCGTTATGCGTCTTATGATACTCGGTGAATATCTTATGGAGTTCGCTGCTGGGCTCATAACCATAGGTAGTACAAGCCTGTTCTGCCATCTTTATGCCGCCATAGGGCATGAAAGCACGCTTCAGGGGCTTATCGGTTTGCAGTCCTACAACTTGTTCCAGATCTTTCGTTCCTTCGCCTATATAGGCGGCACCGTATGCGGTTAGTCCCGATACAACTTCGGTCTCCATATCGAGAACGCCGCCTTTAGCACGCTCTTCCTTCTGTAATCCTTGCAATATGAGCCACAGTTTCTCCGTTGCGGCCGTAGGTCCTTCCAAGAAATCTTCATTGCCTTCGTACGAAGTGTAGTTATCCTGAATAAATGACCTTACATCGATGTCGTCTGTCCATCGGGTTCCTTTGAACCCTCTCCACTCATTTTTCATTGTAATTTTGTATTATTTAGAATTAGACAATTGTGCATAGAGCACTAATATCCTGATAATGTCGAAAGGGAAGAAGCGCGTTCTAATTCTCCGACGCTGCAAAGGTATGAATAAAATCCGGTTATTGCAATACTAATAAATGGTGATTTTTGTAATGTAGAGATTGCAAATAATATCTTTGTTTTGCTATATTGATATTGCAAAATGGTGGGAATAACTTGTGTAGATACATGATACGACGGGCTTTACTCAGAGGTTATTTCCTGCTATAGAGCACATTTTGGGAGAACGATTGGTACGAATATGCGACATATTTCGCCACTGTATGGGCGTTAGGTGTATGGTGTATTGGACTTAGAAGGCCCGTACATCAGGCATAGGCATGGGGTGCATCGGGCTTACAGGGGCCATGTAATCGTGCGTTACGGGCAAAACGAAATCAGCGGAACATCGGCCTGAACCGATATTCCGCTGACTGTATAAAGATTGCACTGTAACTGTAACGCACACGACCAGTGCACCTGAAAAGACAGAAAACTACTTCACGTCGCCTACTTTAATAAGATATTCGGCGATCTGTACGGCATTCAGCGCCGCTCCTTTGCGTATCTGGTCGCCGCTGAGCCAGAAAGTAAGGCCGTTATCGTCGGCAAGGTCTTTGCGTACGCGCCCCACATAGATATCATCTTTGCCTGCTGTATCGAGCGGCATCGGGTAAAGTTCTTTCGATGGATCGTCTAACAGCGCAACTCCGGGGGCTGCCGCAAGCGCCTTCTTTGCCTCTTCAACGGAGATAGGCTGCTCGGTTTCTATCCATACACTCTCAGAATGAGCGCGCAACGAACTTACTCTAACGCACATGGCCGAGCACTTCGCATCGGTGTGCATAATCTTCTTCGTCTCGTTGAACATCTTCATTTCTTCCTTGGTGTAGCCGTTTTCCGTAAATACATCTATTTGCGGTATCACGTTGTAGGCCAGTTGATGGGCGAATTTCCGGATGGTTGTTACCTTTCCGTCTTCCACCATTTCCTTATACTGCTGCTGAAGTTCGGCCATAGCCGCAGCACCTGCCCCGCTTGCACTCTGGTAACTTGCTATGTGGATGCGGCGGATGTGCGAGATATTTTCCAGCGGTTGCAGCGCAACAACCATCATGGCCGTAGTGCAGTTGGGGTTGGCAATGATGCCGCGCGGACGGTTCAGCGCGTCTTCGGCATTGCATTCGGGCACTACCAAGGGCACGTCGTCGTCCATACGGAACGCACTCGAATTGTCTATCATCACCGCCCCGTGCTTCGTGATAGTGTCTGCATATTCTTTAGAGGTGCCACCTCCTGCCGATACAAAGGCGATGTCGATATCCTTGAAATCATCGTTATGCTGCAAAAGTTTTACTTCATAGTCTTTTCCCCTGAAGTTGTATTTTCGCCCGGCACTGCGTTCAGAACCGAAAAGCACCAGCTCGTCCAGCGGGAAATCGCGCTCGGAGAGGATACGGAGGAACTCTTGACCGACCGCTCCGCTTGCGCCTACAATTGCTACTTTCATAATCTGTATTATTTATATGTTATACTCGATTGCCTTGCAAAATTACTATATTCCTGCTGATTATAAGAACGATTTATTGTAAATTTAAAGAATATCGTTGCAATATGTGCAGTACTAAAATGAGAAAGCAGCGATGAAAAGCCATTTTTTAGCAATCTTATTCGGATTATTGTTGTATCTTTGTAACTTTAAACAATAGCTCTATGTTCCATCTTTCGTCCTATTTTCCCTTTACAGATCCGACTTTAGTGTTCTTTGTCGTGCTCCTTATTATATTGTTTGCGCCGATCGTTATGGGAAAACTGCGCATCCCACACATTATCGGCATGGTTCTGGCGGGCGTGGTGATAGGAAAATACGGGCTCAACATCCTCGAGCGCGACAATTCTTTCGAGCTTTTCGGCAAAGTTGGGCTGTATTATATCATGTTTCTTGCCGCGTTGGAGATGGACATGGAGGGCTTTAAAAAGAACAAATACCGCGTGCTTGTGTTCGGCATATCAACGTTCGTACTCCCTTTCCTGCTCACCTATCTCATGGGGATTGCCATTCTGGGCTATTCTTCGGCGGTTTCGTTGCTCTTGGGATGCATCATGGCTTCGAACACGCTCATAGCCTATCCCATCGTAGGGCGCTACGGCCTGCAGCGAAAGCCGAGTGTCATCCTCAGCGTGGGCTCGTCGATGATAGCTTTGCTGCTTGCCCTGATCTTTCTTGCAGGCATCGTTACCTTTTATAACAATGGCAATAACGTGGGTTTCTGGCTGCTGTTCGTTGCGAAATTTGCACTCTATTGCGCGGGTATGATATGGCTTGTGCCCCGACTTACGCGCTGGTTTCTGCGGCGATACAGCGACGCTGTGATGCAATTCACGTTTATCTTGGCCATCATGTTCATGGGGGCGGCGCTGTCGGAAGTAGCGGGCGTGGAAGGCATCTTCGGCGCTTTCCTCTCCGGACTGATACTCAACCGATACATACCCCACGTGTCTCCGCTGATGAACCGCATCGAATTTATCGGCAATGCGCTGTTCATACCTTACTTTCTCATAGGCGTGGGCATGCTTATCGACGTGAGCTGGCTCTTCCGCGGGGGCAATATCATCTGGGTAGTGCTGTGCATCACTTTTTTCGGAACGCTGGGAAAGGGCCTCGCCGCATACCTCTCGGCCATGATATTCAGGCTGCCTCGGTCGTCGGGGCATATGATGTTCGGCCTCACGTCTGCCCATGCTGCGGGCGCCATAGCTATGGTAATGGTGGGCATGAAGATAGAGGTGTCGGAAGGGCGTTATCTGGTCGACAGTGAAATACTCAACGGCATCGTGCTCGTCATCTTGTTTACGTGCGTCATTTCTTCGATGATTACCGAGCGCTCCGCCCAGATCATCACGCTGCGCGACAAGGACATACCCGTGGAAGAAGACAAGAATGGCGACGACGAGCGAATACTCATCCCCGTAAAATATCCCGAATACGCCGACCGGTTGGTCAATTTGGCGATACTCATGCGCAATGCAAAGCTGAACAGAGAGCTGATTGGGCTCAACGTGGTGTACGACGACGACCACATGAGAGCCAATCAAGAAAAGGGAAGGCGACTGCTCGAACACGTCACGCAGTATGCTGCGGCGGCCGACGTGAAGATGCAAACACAGGTGCGCATTGCGGCCAACATTGCCAACGGCATCAAGCACGCGTTCAAGGAGTTCAGCGCATCGGAAATATTAATCGGGATGCACATGCACAAGGATGTGTCTGCAAAGTTTTGGGGAGAGTTTCATCAGAGCCTGTTCAACGGACTCAACCGGCAGATCATCATGTGCCGGCTGATGCAGCCGCTCAACACGTTGCGCCGGATACAGGTAGTAGTGCCCTCGAGAGCACAGTTCGAGCAGGGATTCTACCGCTGGCTGGAGCGCCTGTCGCGCGTGGCCGGCTACTTGGAATGCCGCATACAGTTCCACGGGCGGGCCGACACGTTGGCGCTGATCAGCGAATACGTGCGCAACAGGCACCCCGACGTGCGGGCCGATTATGCCGAGATGACGCACTGGAACGGCCTCCCGCGGCTGGCGGAAACCATTGCCGACGACCATCTCTTCGTGGTGGTGACGGCGCGCAAGGGCACCGTGTCTTACAAAAGCGCGCAAGAGGGCCTGTCTGATGAGATCAAGCGCCATTTTTCGGGCAAGAACCTGTTGATCATATTCCCCGACCAATTTGGCGACGCAATGGACGAGATGACCTTCGCGCAGCCGCAACATACGGAGGAGAACAGCGCCTACGACGTCATTAGCACGTGGATACGTAAGCAAGTGAAGTAGCTTGCGAATACATTGTTCGCAGCTTGCCTGTTGCATATTTACCGCCGCCAACCCCCTTTTCACCGGCCGCCCCGCCACCTCTCCCCGCGCCCCTGCGAGCAGCTTAGCGGTCGACCACACCTCTACATACGGTTAGCCGTATCTCTGCAAGCGGTCGCACATATCTCTACATACGGTTGGCGATATTCTTGCGAGCGGTTGGCGTTGTCACGGCAAACGGTTAGAGTTGTCACGATAAGCGGTTAGCGTTATCACGGCGGGTGGATCAACAGGAACGCTCAGACGGCGCGCCGGACTTTTACGCCCTGCCGCCGCGACGGCCGAATATCGCAAAATAAAATCGGCGACAGCGTCTGTTTACTCGTTTTTTTGGCGTATCTTTGTCGGCACATTCAAGTAAAATTATGATAGAAATTAAAGGCATAAAGAAGAGTTTCGGCTCGCTTCGGGTGCTCAAAGGCATCGATCTAAGCATCGCGCGGGGAGAAATTGTCAGCATTGTGGGGCCGAGCGGAGCGGGCAAAACCACGCTGCTGCAGATCATCGGCACGCTGGACAAGCCCGACAGTGGTAGCGTGAAGATAGAAGGGGCAGAGCTGCGTGAGCTTTCCGCTGCCAAGCTAAGCGACTTCCGTAACCGCCACATCGGGTTCGTGTTTCAGTTTCATCAGCTGCTGCCCGAATTCTCGGCCATTGAGAATGTAATGATTCCGGCTTATATTGCGGGCCTGTCGGGGGGTGAAGCGCGGAAGAAAGCCGAAGAGCTTCTGCGGTTTATGGGGCTTGCCGAGCGCGCTGAACATAAGCCGAACGAGCTTTCGGGCGGCGAGAAACAGCGCGTGGCGGTGGCAAGGGCGCTGATCAACGATCCCGCCGTGATACTCGCCGACGAGCCCTCGGGCAGTCTCGACTCAAAGAACAAGGCGGAATTGCATCAGCTTTTCTTCGAATTGCGCGACAGGTTCGGGCAAACGTTCGTTATCGTTACCCACGACGAGGGGCTCGCATCGATCACCGACCGCACCGTTCACCTGAAAGACGGCCTGATAGTGGGCATGGATACGCCGGCCAAACCGACGGCTGACGAAAACAAATAGCGCGTATGGAAGAGATTAAATTAGGAGATTACAACAATCTGGAGATTGTAAAAGAGGTAGACTTCGGGCTTTATCTCGACGGGGGAGATGAGGGCGAGATTCTTTTGCCCAAGCGCTATGTGCCCCAGACATACCGAATGGGCGAAAAGCTCGCGGTGTTTGTCTATCTCGATCAAGACGAGCGGCTGGTTGCTACCACGGAGACGCCTTTGGCAAAAGTCGGCAGCTTCGCCTTTCTTGAATGCTCTTGGGTGAACGAATATGGCGCTTTCTTGAACTGGGGGCTGATGAAAGACCTCTTTTGTCCGTTTCGCGAGCAGAAAAAACGCATGGAAATCGGAAACAAGTATGTTGTTTTCGTGTATATAGACGAGGAGAGCTACCGCATCGTAGCTTCTGCCAAAGTGGAGCATTTCCTCTGTAAAAACTTTCCGCAATATGACAAAGGGCAAGAAGTAGACCTGCTCGTTTGGCAGAAGACCAACCTCGGATTTAAAGTGCTCATCGACGATAAGTATGCCGGATTGGCCTACGAAGACCAGATATTCAAACATGTGCAGACGGGAGACCGCATGAAAGGTTATATCGGGAACGTGAGGCGCGACGGCAAGATAGACGTAACGCTTCAGCCGGTCGGCTTTCTGCAGGCGCAAGGTTTTGCAGACACGTTGCTTGCATACATGAAAGAGCACGGCGGAATGTGCGACTTAGGCGATAAAAGCGACGCCGAAGAGATTAAAAGACGCTTCCAAGTAAGCAAGAAAGTCTATAAGAAAGCCGTGGGAGACCTCTATAAACGGCGGCTGATTACGTTGTCTGACGACGGCATACGGCTGATAAATAGTAAACAAAAAGGGAATTGAGCCGTTTTACTCAATTCCCTTTTCGGTGATATATGCTTTGGTTTTTCCTTAAAAGTCTGCGCTCTTCGGCGTGCGGGGGAATGGAATAACGTCGCGAATGTTCTGCATTCCCGTTACGAAGAGTATCAGCCGTTCGAAGCCGAGGCCAAATCCACCGTGCGGACATGTACCGTATTTGCGTGTTTCAAGGTACCACCACATGTCTTTCATGGGGATATCTCGACGTTTGATCTCGCCAAGAAGCTTGTCGTAATCCTCCTCTCGTACGCTTCCACCTATGATCTCTCCGATTTGAGGGAACAATACGTCGGTGCCCTGGACGGTCTTTCCGTCTTCATTCATCTTCATGTAAAAGGCTTTGATGTCTTTCGGATAATCGGTCATGATGACGGGTTTCTTAAAATGTTCTTCTACCAAATAGCGTTCATGTTCGCTTGCGAGATCGGTACCCCACGATACTGGGAACTCGAACTTGTGCCCCTGTCTCACTGCTTCCTCAAGGATATTGATGCCCTCTGTGTAAGGCAAGCGCACGAAATCGTCTTTCAAGATGCCTTGCAGGCGTTCGATGAGTCCTTTGTCGATCATGTTGTTGAGGAATTCCAAGTCGTCTTTGCAGTTATCGAGTGCCCATTTAACGCAGTACTTTATAAAGTCTTCCTCTAAATCCATCAGGTCATTGAGGTCGATGAATGCCACTTCCGGCTCGATCATCCAAAACTCTGCCAAGTGTCGAGGGGTGTTCGAATTCTCTGCCCTGAACGTTGGACCGAAGGTATATATCTGCCCTAACGCCGTTGCACCGAGCTCTCCTTCGAGCTGTCCGGATACTGTGAGCGACGTCATCTTGCCGAAGAAGTCGTCATCATATATGATCTTTCCGTTCTCATCCTTCTTCAGATCGTAGAGATTTTTGGTGGTTACTTGGAACATCTCGCCCGCTCCTTCGGCATCGCTCGCCGTTATAATGGGCGTATGAAAGTAAAAGAAGCCGTGTTCATGGAAATATCGGTGGATTGCAATGGCCATATTATGGCGGATACGGAACACTGCACCGAAGGTGTTTGTACGTAATCGCATGTGTGCATGTTGGCGCATGTACTCGAAAGTTTGCCCTTTTTTCTGCATAGGGTAGTCGCTTCCGCACGGTCCGTATATCTCCAAAGTCTTGCATTGTATCTCTACGGTCTGACCTTTTCCCTGACTTTCTACCAATTCTCCTACCACATTGAGGCACGAACCCGTGGTGATGTTCTTCAAAGTTTCGGCATCGAACTTCGACGGATCGACCACAATCTGTACGTTCTTTATCGTAGATCCGTCGTTCAATGCAATGAAATCTACGGCTTTACTGCTGCGATGTGTACGTACCCAGCCCTTTACGTTTACGTTATTACCAAAGTCGGTGCTGCGCAGAACATCGACAATCTTCGTTCTTTTCATCTTGGAAATCTATTTAAAAGCAACGTGTAAAGATGCAAAAGACAGTACGTCGTTCTTACATCTTTACACATTATTATATATATACATATATTACGTTATTCGAAAGCGCCCATGCGAAGCATGTCGACTTCCTTCTCTGTGAGATATCTCCAGTCGCCTCGGCGCACGTTCTTCTTGGTAAGACCGGCGAATTGTACACGGTCGAGCTTGATTACACGGTAGCCGAGACTCTCGAAAATGCGGCGCACGATACGGTTCTTTCCGCTATGTATTTCTATTCCCACCTGCTTCTTGTCGCGCTCGTCGGCATATTCAATAGCATCGGCATGTATCTCTCCGTCTTCCAGTTCTATGCCTTCGGCGATCTTTTGCATATCCTCTTCGGTTACCGCTTTGTCGAGGAAGACGTGATAAACTTTCTTTTTGAGGAATTTAGGATGTGTGAGTTTGCTGGCAAGATCGCCGTCGTTTGTCAGAAGCAGCACCCCTGTAGTATTTCTGTCGAGACGCCCTACCGGATAAATTCGTTCCTCGCAGGCACCCTTTACCAGCTCCATAACGGTTTTACGTTGCTGTGGATCGTCGCTTGTAGTAACATAATCTTTCGGTTTATTCAATAGAACGTACACCTTCTTCTCAAGAGATACGGGCTGTTCATGGAATTTTACCTCATCCGAACGCAGCACCTTTGTGCCGAGTTCCGTTACAACGTTACCGTTCACCGTAACCACTCCCGCCTGTATAAACTCGTCTGCTTCGCGACGACTGCATATTCCGGCATTGGCAAGATACTTATTCAGACGTATCGGTTCATTGGGATCGATGTGTTCTTCCTTATATTCAATGCGCTTTTTGAAGCTATATTTCGCATTCGGATCGTAATCTGCCGTGCGTTGACGGTAGCCCCCTTGATTATAGCCGCGGTTGTTATTGTAGCCACCATAGTTGTTATAGCCTCCGCGATTATTATTGTAACCGCCACGGTTATTGTATCCACCGCGGTTGTTGTTATAGCCTCCGCGTTGCTGGTAGCCTCCTTGAGAACGATATCCCCCCTGCGGACGCGGCTGATACCCGCCCTCCTGACGCGGTTGATAGCCCTCCCCGTCTTGATTGTAGCGCGGGCGATAACCGCCTTGAGGCCGCGGTTGATAATCTCCGCGCGGTTGATATCCACCCTGTTCGCCGTCTTGATTGTAACGAGGGCGATAACCTCCTTGCGGTCTTTGGCCGTAACCTCCACGCTGCTGATACCCTCCGTCGTTATTGAACCGCGGACGATACGGGCGCGGTTGCTGCATTCCTTCATTGTTGTTTTGCAGTCCGGCACCGAAACCTTCGGGACGGAAGCCGCCTTCACCGCTTGTCTTGTCGGTACTGTAGGCACGTTGAGAACGAATACGTGGGCGTTGTGGGCGCGTTACATTGCGATATTCTCCCTGATAGTTACCTGTAGGTCTGCTATAACCCTCTCGGTTAGTTTCATTCTGCTCGGCAGACTGATCCTGAAGTTTGTTGTCTAATTCCATTTCCATAACTTTAATAATGCTTTACGATGGGCCTCACGGCTCCGGTTAATAAATTTTTTAAAATGAATAATTTAATATGATAATCTCTTTCTTTTTCTTCTTTTTAAGGGCTTAAAGGCCCGTGTAGTTGAGCGGGGTGATAGCTCTAAGTTCGGTTTTCACGCTATCGTTTACGTTTAGTTCGTCGATAAAACGCCGAATGGTGTCCGCTGTCATCTTCTCATTGGTTCGGGTGAGTGCCTTCAGAGCCTCGTAAGGATGCGGATAGGCCTCGCGTCTGAGTATGGTTTGTATGGCTTCTGCCACTACCGCCCAATTATTTTCTAAGTCGTTACGTAGCTTTTCTTCGTTAAGAATAAGTTTGCGCAATCCTTTTAATGTGCTTTGAATAGCGATGATACTGTGTCCGAATGGTACGCCTATATTACGTAATACGGTTGAGTCGGTAAGGTCTCTTTGCAGCCTGCTTACCGGTAGTTTCGCCGCAAGAAACTGCAAAATGGCGTTGGCAATGCCGAGGTTACCCTCGCTATTCTCATAGTCTATCGGGTTTACTTTATGCGGCATGGCGCTCGAGCCCACCTCTCCGGTCTTGATTTTCTGCTTGAAATATTCCATCGAAATATACATCCAGAAGTCGCGGTCTAAGTCGATAATGATGGTATTTATACGGCGCATGGCATCGAACAGTGCCCCCAGATTGTCGTAATTGCTGATCTGTGTGGTGTATTGTTCGCGCTCCAAACCGAGTTTCTCGCCCACGAAACGGTTGCCGAATGCTTTCCAATCTATCGACGGATAAGCCACGTGGTGGGCATTGTAGTTGCCTGTTGCACCACCAAACTTGGCAGATAGCTTGCATGTACCCTTCATCTGTTCGAGCTGTTCCGACAAACGATACACGAAAACCATGATTTCTTTGCCGAGACGTGTGGGAGATGCCGGCTGTCCATGTGTCTTTGCTAGCATTGGTACGGCTTTCCAGTCATCGGCATATTGCCGTAACAGGGCTATCAGTTCTTCTATCTGTGGGTAGTAGACGGCCTCTAAAGCCTCTTTGACAGACAGCGGAACACTCGTATTGTTAATGTCTTGCGATGTCAGACCGAAGTGGATGAACTCTTTGTAGGCCTCCAGATGGCCGATCTTATCAAACTCTTCCTTGATAAAATACTCCACTGCTTTTACATCGTGGTTAGTAACAGCTTCGATATCTTTTACCCGTTGCGCTGATGTTTCGCCGAATGTGCGGTAAATATCGCGCAAACGTTCGAACAAAGCGTGGTCGAAAGAAGCCAATTGCGGCAGCGGTAATTCGCACAATGCAATGAAATATTCTATCTCTACGCGTATGCGATAACGGATAAGCGCGTACTCTGAAAAATAAGCAGCAAGCGGTTCGGTTTTACTTCTATAACGCCCGTCAACGGGAGATATAGCGGTCAGCAAGTCGAGCTTCATAACTAACACGTATTATTCTTATGTTGCAAAAGTACGAATTTTACCTGATATTTGCGTTGAATTTTTATATAAAGTTTGTAAAAAAGGCGGAGTGTTTGCGGAAGAAGGAAAGAAGGGTTACGATAATATAGTATAGTGCGACAAGGATATGTTGCAAGTAGCGCTCTTAAACGGTACATATAATTCGGGCAGATGGTATGCCTGAGAGCGTTAGGTAGGTGCTCTGTTTGCTGCAAGTGTAGAATGTAGCTTTAATAAGCGTTTTTGTAGATGATTTAAAATTATGGCTGTATGCTGCGAATGCCTGTAAAACTTGTCTTCTGAACGGGCATTCTATTTTCTGTTCTTATTTATTTTGGCCATGACGAATTGCATGCATTCGGCAAGTATCTGTACGCGGGCGATGCGCATAACGGCGTAATAAAGCAGCACGGCCATGACAATACGCACGATAAACAGTAACCATAGCGCCTCGACAGATGCCGTAACGAGGTGGATAAGTGCCATTACACCGAGCGCAGCCAGTGCAAACGGCGCCGTATCTTTAATGAACCACACTGCACGATAGCCCGTAAGACGGTGCGTAAAGAAATACCATACAAACAGCCATATTACGTTGATGACAACGTAGGCCACCACCATTGTGCGTATGCCCAAAGGATAGATGAGCAGCATAGTAGCGATCTGTACTACGCACAACGCCAGCGTACAAAGGAAATAGGTGCCCGATCGGCCTTTGCTCAGTATCATATTCGACAGCAAGGTGCTCAATGGCATCGTGGCGCCTGCAATACATAATATCCGTACAAGTTCGGCACTGGCCAGCCATTTGGCCCCGATGGTAATAACGATGAACTCCTTTGCCACCAATCCGAAGCCGAAGAGCAGCGGAAAGGAAATAAAAGCAGTAAAGCGCATCAGCTTGCGTAAGGCGTTTAGCTGGCGTTCCCCGTCGTTCTTCAGATCAACAAGAACGGGCTGAGCCACTTGGTTTACCATGTTTTGAACAAGCGAGAAGCACTTGAAGTCCCACTGGTAAGCCTGATTATAGATACCGGCATTGCTCGTTCCGAAGTAGCGCCCCAAGAGCAAGTTGAGCACATTGTTGTTGATATGCATCGTGATTGTGGTTGCTAAAATCTTGCACGAGAAGCGGAACATGCGCCTGACGGGAGCGAAATCTATCTCGAAATGGGGGCGCCATGGGGAGTAATACCACAGCAAGGAGGTGTTCACGAAGACGTAGGTCAGTCCCTGCGAGGCCAGCGACCAGTAGCCGCAGCCGAGAAATGCCATCGTAATACCGATGGCGTTCGATATCATTACGGCTGCAATAGAGGCTTTTGCCTGCTGTTTGGCCATCAGGTTTTTGTAAAGAAAAGTCCCTTGTGCGGTGCCGAAAGATGCAATAATGATGCTTAGGAAGGCGTAACGGCACAATTGGACGATGCTTGCGGCATCTTCGTCGGGGTAGAACTGCGCAATAAGAGGGGCACAGAAAAAGAGGATGGCATAGGCGGAACACCCCACAATGATATTGAACCAGAACACCGAGTTGTAGTCTTTGTCGGTGGGATGCTGTATGTTTGCGAGCGCTATCTTGAACCCGCTCTCCTGCAAGGCTGTGGCTATGAGCGAGTAAACACTGATAATTGCGAGCATTCCATAGTCGTGGGTAGACAGCAATCGGCCTAATATTATTGCCACCAAAGCACCTACCAACTGTAAAACACCGTTGTTCATGCCGCCCCAAAAGAGCCCTTTCGCCGTTTTTTCCTTTAGCGTTTCTGTCATTATGAGTTGTTGTTGCCGTGTGCAAAAGTAATGTATATTGTAATGATAATCAAAGTTTTTTGTGTATTTTTGCCGTATGAAAGTCTATTTTTACCACACGCAAGATATACAATATATCCTGAAAAGGATGGAAAAAGGGGAATTCCCGCCGCATTTCCTGTATGGTGCAACGAAATTAGAGCGCCACGGTATCGGTGTTGTGTGGCATCGGTCGAGGCTCGGAATGGCGCGTTGGCGCATGATGATCTATAATCTATGGCAGATACTTATGCGGCGCGAGCATTTCGATGCCATATATGCCACGCATTACAGAGGAATAGAACCGCTCATATTTCTGCGTGCGTTGGGCCTGTACCGTAAACCTATCGTTATTTGGCATCATCAGCCCGTCGTACGTTCGCAATCGATATGGCGCGAATTTTTAGGAAAGTTTTTCTATAAAGGCATCGATGAGATGTTTTTCTTTTCGCGGAAATTGATAGAAGACTCACTGAAAGTCGGTAAAGTGCGGCCCGAACGTATGCATCTGGGGCATTGGGGAGCCGATTTAGGTTTCTACGACCGCATTCTTGCACGGCATGAAAAACGCAAAGGTTTTATCTCGACAGGCAAGGAAATGCGCGATATGAAAACGCTTGTTCGGGCTTTCAATGCCGCTTATACGACAGAGGCGCTGCTGGATATATATATAGGTAGGAAGAACGGAGAGGTGGATTACGAGATGTTGTTCCGCTCTATGGAGATACGAGACAATGTGCACATTCATTATCCCCAAGGCCTGTTGCCCTACGAACTGGCACTTGAAGTAAACCGAGCTGCATGTGTTGTGGTCTGTTGTATGGAGACCAAATACACCGTGGGGTTAACAACAGTCGTAGAAGCCATAGCATTAGGACTGCCTGTCATATGCAGTCGTAATCCGCAAATGCCCGTAAATCTTGAAGCAGAGGGATGCGGTATCTCTGTTGCATATGGCGATGAAGAAGGATGGCGGAAAGCTATAACTTACATACAAGAACACCCCGAGGAGGCTCGCAAGATGGGGCAACGAGGCAGAACGCTTGCCGAACGGGAATTCAATGATGAACGTTGCGCCGACGAAGTGGCTGCCTTGTTGAAGGAGGTCATAGCTCGTTAGAGATCATCTTCCAATGCCGTGCTTTTTGCGTATGCCGTACTCTTGGCTTCGAAGAAGTCTGTTTTTACCATATTGGCATTGGAGTACTGCGATACCCACTTCATGTTTTCCGGTTCTTGGATATTTTCGTCGTAGAGATACCCGAAGCCTAAACTGTGCCAACGTAGGTTCCCCAAGTAATGAATGTAATCGGAAACCATCTTGGTATTCAGTCCCGGCACCTCGTCACCAATGACATATTGCCCCCATGCTATTTCCTGACGCACGCCTTCGCGCATCATTTCTTCATATACTTTTACCTTTTCGGGCGTAAACATCTTGGGTTCTTCTTTCTTCAGTTCCTGCAATATGTTGCGAAACAGCCATAAGTGCGTGTTTTCATCACGATTGATATAACGGATTTCTTGTGCAGATCCCGACATTTTACCGTTGCGGCTAAGGTTGTAAAAGAACATGAAGCCGCTGTAAAAGTATATGCCTTCGAGAATAAAATTGGCTACACAAGTCTTCATGAGCGAGAATTTGTCGCGTTTATCATGGAATTCGTTGTAACAATCCCCTATGAATGTGTTGCGTCGGAGCAGGTGTTCGTCGGTTTTCCATTGATAAAGAATGTCGTTACGTTCCTCGGGACTGCATATCGTATCGAGCATGTAGCTGTAACTTTGGCTATGTACACACTCTTGAAACGCTTGAATATGGAGGCATAGGTTTACTTCGTTGGCCGTAATGTATTCGCTTATAGTAGGGAGATTGTTGCTTTGCAGCGAGTCGAGAAATACAAGAAAGCTTAGAATTTTGTCGTATGCAGCGCGCTCGGCTTTATCGAGTCGCGGATAATCTTTGGTATCCTGTGCAAGGTTGATTTCCTCCGGAATCCAGAAATTGTTCATGGCTTGCCGGTACCAGTCGCTTGCCCAAGGGTAACGCATGTTGTTGAAATCGTTTAAATTGGTGGTATTTCCGCCGATCATTCGGCGCAGACGTAAGTCGGTATCTCCCTCCGGATTGAAGAGAGCATTACGTTTTAGTTCGTTATTACACATAATAATATATAGTTATATGGTTTAAAATATCGGTGAATTTATTCTTTCAAGATGCGCAACTTTCGCATTCTTCTACCTCTAACGACTTGCTGCGTACATAATACAGTGTCTTTACGCCGCTCTTCCATGCCAAAAGATACAGATCAAGAACCTGTCTCATGGTGTATTCGTTAGTAATATAAAGGTTGACACTTTGCGACTGATCGAGATGTTTCTGCCGTATGCCGGCAGCTCGCATACTCCATTTTTGATCGATAAGATAGGCCCCTTTATATGCCCAATACGTCTTGTCGGATAAGTTAGGAGCAACACGTGGAAGCATTGCTCCTTTTTTCTCTTCGAGGAAAAAGCGCTTCATCACCGGATCGACACCTGCAGTTGTTCCCGCTATGATACTTGTGCTGCTGGTAGGGGCGATAGCCAAAAGATAAGCATTGCGCATACCTTGCGCCGCTTTTCGGGCAATCTGTTGCCATTCTTTCGACATATATCCCCGTTTGGTGAAGTATTTACCGGTCTTCCAATCGCTTCCATCGAAGTAAGTATATGCTCCTTTCTCTGCTGCAAGGTCGGCACTGGCCTCGATGGCAGCACGGTTGATGCGTTCGAACACTTGGTCCATAAATTCGAGATGGCGTTCGCTTTCCCACTTGATGCCACGCACGGCGAGTGCATGATGATATCCGCTCACACCCAAACCGATGCTGCGATAGCGATGGTTGGTAATGCGAGCATAGTGAAGCGGATAGAAATTGAGGTCTATTACATTGTCGAGTGCGCGTACAACAGTAGATACAATGTTCTTCATCTTACCATCATCTTCCAACGGAAGGTGCCCTAACGACAGACTGGCCAAATTACAAACCACGAAATCGCCCGGCTTTGCCGCTCTTACAACAACGGTGTCGCCTTCTTCTGTACGTATTTCGTTAGCTACGGTTTCTATCTCCGACATGTTTTGAGCGATCTCCGTACAGAGATTAGAGCAATATATTATGCCGCGATGGGCATTTGGATTAGTACGGTTTACGATATCCCGATTGAAGGTAAACGGTGTGCCTGTCTCTACTGCCGAGCGCAATACGAGGCGTACGATATCCTTTATACTCATTACACGACGCGAAATACGCAGGTCGTCTACACATTCTCGGTACCGTTTTTCCCACTCCTCGCCATAATAGTCTTCAAGACTGTACCCTTTTACTGATATGATTTCGTTAGGACAGAACATGTACCACTGCTGATTGATGTCTTCTTCGGCCATTCTCCAGAATAGATCTGGATAGCATACAGCGGGAAAGATATCGTGCGCTTTCATACGGTCGTCGCCGTTATTCGTACGAAGTTGCAGAAATTCAGGTAAATCCTTGTGCCATACATCCAAGTAGACAGCCGCCGCACCTTGACGCATACCGAGCTGATCTACGGCAACTGCCGTGTCGTTAACTAACTTCATCCAGCGTATTACGCCCCCTGCAGCTCCTTTAAAGCCCCGTATCTTTCTCCCTGCAGCACGCACTTTACCGAAATATAAGCCCATCCCGCCGCCGAATTTGCTCACTTGAGCGAAGTTATCAAGGCTTCGGAAGATGCCTTCTAAGCTATCCGGCACGGTATCAATGAAGCAACTCGACAACTGATGGAACGGTTTACGGGCGTTAGATAGGGTAGGCGTGGCCATTGTAACCTGTAACAGGCTTAACATGTCGTAGAACTTTCTTACCCATACCATACGCCTGTGGCGTTCGTTCATGGCAAGATGAAGTGCAATACCGAGAAACATCTCTTGTACACTCTCGATAGGTCGGTGCGAATAGGTGCGCATAAGATAACGTTTGATAAGGAGATCGATGCCCGAATAGTTAAGCAGATTGTTGCGTTCGGGTACGATAAAAGAAGCAGCCTCGGCAATTTCCTCCTCCGAATAGGCCTTGAGAATATAGTCGCCATACAGTTTTTCATCGGTAAGATAGCGCAGCTTTTCGTATAGAGAATGTATGCCTTCGGTTTCTTCGAAAGTACTGATATCTTTATTCAGCTGGTATGAGGCAAGACGGGCTGCAATAAATTCCCAGTCGGGAGCCTCTGCGGTGGTCATTTCCACAGCGGCTTTGATGAGTGCCGATAGTTTATTATCCTCGTTCATGCCCGCCCTGCTGAAGCTGTTGAACTTTTCTGATAATGCAGAAATGCCGTATTCGCTGCCGTAGAAGTCGTTTGCAATGCCTTTCAATATCCCTGCAATGGCGGTATCTCCTATCTCTTCTGCAATTGCATTGAGCGCTTTACGTTGTTCAGTGCGTTTCCAACGGAAGAGAATGTAGCTTTTGGCTTCGTTATAGAACCCTTTTTCCATAAGTTTACGCTCCACTTCGTCTTGTATGCTCTCCACATTGCGTCTATCGGCATGGGTGTTAATCACGTTTTCTACTGCGCCCACTATGGCATAAAGTTCCGTATCGGCCACAGAATTGCCTGTGCTGATGAAGCTTTTACGAATGGCTGTGGCGATTTTCTCTTTATCGTAGTGTTCCACAGAACCATTCCTTTTGGTAATTTCCATGAGAAATATGAATATATTTAATAGAATATGATTTTCGTACTGCCCGCTAACCCACGAGCGAAAGCAGCCTTTGATGAATGGCAGGTATTCTGACTTACTCCTGTATGTTCCTGCCTTCCCACATATCTTCTTTGTGTGTTGTTGTGATATGCAGTGGCGTTCCTTGTGTTGGAATATACATAAAGAGCTTCACAGCAGCGGGACTGTCGGGGATTTACACCCCGTTCCCTTTTAATTGCGGCGTAAGATACCGACTCTCGCAAACCAATTCAGGAACAAAGATAAGTAATTTTGTTCGACGGGAAAAATATTTTTGTAGTTTTTACAATAATAAGATGTGGCTTATAAACATATCTCTTACTTGCCTTATTCCTATTAAATAAAGAGTGTACACCTAATTTGTATTGACCGCACAGTATGGTTGTACAAAATATACCTTATCGTAGAATGAAGAATAAATGTGGTTTTCGAAGGTGTGAAGTATGTAAGGCTTTTTATATTCAATCCTTTCTCCGATCGATTAGGTCTGACAAAGAATACGAGTAAATCATGGAATAATTGCTGGTGAAAGGTATCAACAGTATAAGAATATCGCGGCATGACAGGCATGTGCAGATATTGGTGAAAGATGCAAACCTAACATTTAAGTTGCGTAATAAAAATTCTTTCTACGAACATTGAGCCGAGGATGTAGCCCGTTTCTTACATTTTGCACAACATATCAGGGTATAAAACAGTTCGTTGTTAGGAAATGTTATCCATATAACACGGTAGTTTAACGACGTTAAAATGGTTAATTATTTATAAAATTGGTTTTAAGCGTATCTTATACAGTACTCTAATCTGAAAAATATACGTACTTTTGCAGACCGATTATTTTCGGGGATGAACTTAGAGTCCCCTGTGCGGACGTGTTAATAGCAGTACTTTTGGCCGAGTGTTGCGGTTAGGGAATCGCTCGTACAAGTATAAGATTAAAAACGTTTTTTAGTAGTAAATTTAAATTTTAAAATGAACACTTTAAGTTTCAAAACCATTTCTGCTAACAAAGAAACGGTAAAGAAGGAGTGGGTGGTTATCGATGCTACCGACCAGATTGTAGGTCGTCTCTGCTCTAAAGTTGCCAAGTTGCTTCGCGGAAAGTACAAACCGAACTTCACACCCCACGTAGATTGTGGAGACAACGTAATCATTATCAATGCCGCTAAGGTGAGATTTACCGGCAAAAAAGAAACAGATAAGGTTTATACCCATTATACTGGTTACCCCGGTGGGCAGCGTTTCGACACACCGGAAGAACTTCGTAAGACCAAGAATGGTGTAGAGAAGATACTTCGTCATGCCGTTAAAGGCATGTTACCCAAAGGTCCTCTCGGTCGTTCTTTGGTAGATAATCTGTATGTGTTTGAAGGCACAGAGCACAATAAAGCGGCTCAGAAGCCGAAAACAATCGATATTAACCAGTATAAATAAATCGTAGAAATGGAAGTAATAAATGCAATTGGTCGCCGTAAGAGTGCTATAGCTCGTGTTTACCTTTCGGAAGGTACAGGTAAGATCACTATCAATAAAAGAGATTTAGAAACGTTCTTCCCGTCTGCCATCCTGCAGTATGTGGTGAAACAACCACTGCAGCTTCTCGATGTAGAGGGAAAATATGATATTAAGGCTAACCTTGACGGTGGCGGATTTACCGGTCAGAGTCAGGCTTTACGCCTCGCTATTGCTCGCGCCCTCGTAAAAGTAAATGCGGAAGACAAGAAGAATTTGAAAGATCACGGTTTCCTCACACGCGACTCTCGTGCCGTTGAACGTAAGAAACCGGGCCGTCCTAAAGCTCGTCGTCGCTTCCAGTTCAGTAAGCGTTAATACGATCGAAGATTTACAATCGATAGCGGTAGGGATGAAATTTTTATCCCCATTACCGATTGTAGATGCCCGATTTTACTGAACAGTTTAGTATCTAAACCTGCCGGACTCGTTTGGCGTTAATCTCGTCTGTATGATTACCTGCGGGCTGATTCTAAAAAGAATTCAAAAAGAAAGTAAACATTAAACAAGAAAAAAGACAATGTCAAGAACAAATTTTGACCAATTACTGCAGGCAGGATGCCATTTCGGACACCTTCGCCGCAAGTGGAATCCCGCCATGGCTCCTTATATATTTATGGAGCGTAATGGCATTCATATCATCGATCTGAACAAAACCGTGGCTAAGGTAGACGAGGCAGCGGAGGCATTAAAGCAGATTGCCAAGTCTGGAAAGAAGATATTGTTCGTCGCTACTAAAAAACAAGCTAAGGATATTGTGGCTGATAAGGCTGCTTCTGTTAACATGCCATACGTGATTGAACGCTGGCCGGGCGGTATGCTCACCAACTTTCCCACAATTCGTAAGGCAGTCAAAAAAATGACGAACATTGATAAACTGATGAGTGATGGTACGTTTGCCAACCTTTCAAAGCGCGAATTGCTTCAGATTACACGTCAACGTGCTAAGTTGGAGAAGAACCTTGGTTCTATTGCAGACCTTACTCGTTTGCCTTCGGCACTGTTCGTAGTGGACGTTATGAAAGAGGCTATCGCTGTTAAGGAGGCTAATCGTTTAGGTATTCCGGTATTTGCAATGGTAGATACCAATTCCGATCCTAACAATGTCGACTTCGTTATTCCCGCAAACGACGATGCTAAAGATAGCGTAGATGCTATTCTTACCGCTTGTTGTCAGGCAATTGCGGAAGGTCTTGAAGAACGTAAAGTGGAGAAAGCCGACGAAAAAGCAGCTTCAGAACAGGCAGAAGAAGTTGCTGATACTAAATCAAAACGTGCTCGTAAAGCTCGTAAAGACAAGGAAGATGCTCCAGAAACAGAAGCTAAGACCGAAGTTAAAGCAGAGGACGAGGCAGAAGTAAAGACAGAAGTTGTAGAGGACGAAGCTCCTGCTGCAGAATAATATAAGTATAGAATGGGGATTATGAGACAGCGATTAGTGGTTTCATCAATCGTTTGTCTGTAATCCCTGTTTTTATTTTCTATCAAATAATCAAATTTAAACAATAAAAAGGAATATACATTATGGCTGTTTCAATCGCTGAAATACAGAAACTCCGTAAGCTTACAGGTGCCGGTTTGGCAGACTGCAAGAAAGCACTTACCGAGGCTGATGGTAATATAGAAAAGGCAATCGAACTCGTTCGTGAACGCGGATTGGCTATTGCAGCAAAGCGTTCCGACCGTGAGACTTCGAACGGTTGTGTACTTGTAGACTACAAGAATGGCTTTGGTGCAATGATTGCATTGAAGTGTGAAACCGATTTTGTGGCTAATGGTGCGGATTACATCAAACTTACACAAGACATACTCGATGCAGCTCTCGCCGTTAAAGCTAAGAGTCTCGACGAAGTAAAGGAACTTACGCTTGCCGATGGCACCAAGGTTGCCGACGCTGTAAAGCTTCGTTCGGGCATTACAGGTGAGAAGATGGAGCTCGATGGGTACAATTATCTTGAGGGAGATAATATCTATTGTTACAATCATATGAACCGCAACATGCTCTGTACGATGGTTCAACTCTCTGCTCCTGCTGAAGAACAGGGGCATCAAGTGGCCATGCAAGTTGCAGCAATGAACCCTGTAGCTCTGGATGAGGCGTCTGTTCCTGCTAAAGTAAAGGAGGAAGAATTTGCCGTTGCGGTACAGAAAACGAAAGAAGAACAGATAGAGAAAGCCGTTGCAGCTGCCATCAAGAAGGCTGGATACAACGCTTATATTGCGGAAAGCGAGGAACATCTTGAAGAAGGAATCCGCAAAGGAAACATTACGGAGGCCGATGCAGAAGCCATCCGCACGCTGAAGAAAGAGACTGCAGAGCAAAAGTCTGCCAATCTTCCCGAACAAATGATTCAGAATATCGCCAACGGTCGTATGGCTAAGTTCTACAAAGAGAACTGTTTGGTGAACCAAGAATTTATCGGAGACTCTAAAGTTACCGTTTCCGAATATCTGAAACAAACCGGCAAGGATCTCACTGTAATCGCTTTCAAGCGCTTTACGTTGCGTGCTGAATAATCCTTTATGGGGAGATATAAAATACAAGCGGGCATGTCGAAACATCGGCATGCCCGCTTTTTTATTTAATTGTATTCTTCCTCTTTATACCCGAAACTTATCATTAATAGAGTTGATAAGTCAGCAATAGATATTGTAGTCGAGTGATATCGGGATATTGTAATCCAAGTTCAATAACGTTGTTTTCAATTTGTCAGGTTCGCATGTCTTTCTAATTTTTTTGCTTTATATTGAACGGGGAGTGTGTTAATCAATCTTGTAGGCTGTTTTTAGCGTGATGCTGGCCACCTTTTCTTTGCTCGAGGTGTTGAATGTTCCGCCCCAACTGTATTCCTCGTCGCTGTTCAGACCTACGATTTGAAAGACGCCCATCGATGATGAAATAAGCTTACCTACCGATGCATCGCTGCCTTTGGCGATAATCTGTGCGCGTTCATAGGCATTGGCGCTCGCCTTTTCAAGCATCTCCATCTTCAGTTCATTCAGCTTGGTATAGTAATAGAGCGGTGAACTGCTGCTAAAAGAGATACCTTGGTTGTAGAGTTCAGAGATATTTTGATAAACCTTTTCTACCGTATCGATGTCTTTCGAACTTACCGTAAATGTCTGTGATGCCGAATATCCATCGCTGACGGTAATATAATGTTTTGTTTTCGCATCGTATATTTCTTTGGTAAGTTCCGTAAGGTCGACGCTGTTTGTCGATATGCATGTGTCGGCAATTCCGCTGCTTGTTAGGAATTTGCGCATGATTTTTGCCACCCGCTTGTATTCGTTGAAAGCCGTATTACGGTCTTTCCCGTTAGCGCTAATCGATATATCCCACACGATCAGATCGCTGGTAATTTGTTTTTCGGCCAAGCCAGTAACATAGATTTTCGCTTTTTCTTCTCTGAAATTCGTTACTCCCTTGGCGAGCAGCCATGCACTGATGATGACTACGATACCTGCAAATGCAATAGCAATAACTTTGTTCTTGTTCATGATTGTTATGGTTTTAAGTTGTTGAATTTATGTGAATAAAAGGCTTCCTGCGGCATTATCGGCCGAGCAGACGGTTCCAAAAACTTTGTTCTTTACGGTAGAAAGGTTTCACGCCATCAATAGCTCTACGCCCGAAATCGTCGTTATAAGGGATCATATCTAAATATTTTCCGTCGAGATAAGGGGAGCCTGCATCACCTATTCCTTTGAATATCGACGAACGTTCGCCCTTGAACCGCACGACAATCAGGTAGGAGTCTCCACTCGTTCGGCTTAGCCATTGCAACCAAAGCGCTTTGATACGCGGATCGGTCTTGGCGTATTCGGCCACGGCATCGACCAGTTTGTGCGGATAGTCCTTGGGTGTACCTATAAGCACTTTTTCATTTTCCTGCACGGTGTGCTGTGTATGTCCGGTTAGTTTCAGTTCTTTCATTTCTTTCCATCGGGCAATCATTTTTCGATCGATGGGATAATTGTCGCTGAAAGGATTGATGACAACACCCTCGGCATCGCCGTCGAGCACCAGCGAAGCGTAGTCGTCGAAACTCAATATCTGTGTTTTTACATGCTTACCCTGCAAGTGTTCCCACTTCCACAACTCTTCCCAATCGATGAAGATGGGGAAGAAAGTCTTTTCGTTAAGACCAACCATAAGGTATGAGATATGGGTTCCGGCGGGTATCGTCACATGGTTTCCCTCAGTTTTTTCGGGTTCTTTAGACATCTCTATTACCGACAGAAAGTGCGCATTCATCACAAATTCCTCGGCAATAGCCTCCATAATGCCGCACGTGCTGTCGTTGGCTTTTCCGCCAGCATTGCGGAACTCGGCAAACAGTTCTTTAAGTTTGGGGTTCTCGAGAGGGGTGTTGACGTCGATTTCCATATCGTTTGATTTAGCATTACTTTCTGCAAATGTCGACAAAATATTCGGAACATGCAAGCATTCCCTATGATAAATAAACGAAAAACGTTTGGGGGAGCATCCGCTCTCGTTGCATGCAGACACAATATATTCCGTATTCGCACGTTTCTCTTACGTTATGCAATGGACCGATCGCATCCGACAAGTAAAAATATTCTTGGTGCTTGCAGCCGTTATTATCGCTGTGGCATCGCTTGTGGTGTCTCATTTTCTCATTCGAGACCTGTCTGTCGAGGAGCGCAATAAGATGGAAGTGTGGGCCGAGGCCATGCGTACACTCAATATGGCCGACGAGTCTACCGACATGAGATTAGTGCTCAAGGTAATCAATGAGAACAATACGATACCCGTTATCGTGATGGATGCCGGCGGTAATGCCCAGTTCTTTCGTAACGTAAACGTGGCAGGCAAGAATTATGCCGATAGTTTGCAACAGGCCACAATGATAGGTCTGCGGATGAAACAGTCGGGCCGTAGCATCCGTATTATGCTCGGCAACCGGCCCAAGGCCGACTATATAGATGTGTGCTACGACGAGTCTCTCATGCTTAAACGTCTTGCCTATTATCCTTTTGTGCAGCTCGGAGTGGTTATGATTTTTGTTGTAGTGGCCATATTTGCCCTGCTTACTTCCAAAAGAGCCGAACAGAACAAGGTATGGGTGGGCCTTTCGAAGGAAACGGCACACCAACTCGGCACTCCTATTTCGAGCTTGATGGCATGGACGGAGATACTGAAAGAGAGCTATCCCCACGACAAACTCATCCCCGAGATGGATAAAGATGTGAAGCGATTGCAGCTGATTGCCGATCGTTTCTCTAAGATCGGATCGGTGCCAGAGCCTGTTCCGTCGAACTTGAACGAGGTGGTAGAGCATGTCGCGGAGTATATGGATCGCCGCACATCGAAAGCTGTAAGGATGATAAAAGACCTGCCCGACCACGATGTTGTTATCAAGTTGAACGCTTCGTTGTTCGAGTGGGTGATCGAAAACCTGTCGAAGAATGCCGTCGATGCTATGGGCGGCGAGGGCGGAACGATCACTCTGCGTGTGGAAGATGCCAAAGACAAGGCCGTTGTTGAGGTGACGGACACGGGTAAGGGCATCCGGAAGAAAGACCTACGCAACGTGTTTCGCCCGGGTTTCACCACCAAGAAGCGCGGATGGGGCTTGGGGTTGAGCCTTGCAAAGCGCATCGTTGAGGAATATCATCACGGTAAAATCTTCGTTAAGATGTCGGAAGCAGGCAAGGGAACCACGTTCCGTATCGAACTCGGAAAATAGGAGCACGGGCGAAACAAGGTAGGCTTGCAGATAATACAGCCGTTGTTTATTTACTTCTGAGTCGATAGGCAAGATAGCTCCTTATCGCTCCCGTTAACGCTCCGAATAGTGCATAACATTATTAAACAACTAAAAAATAACCGATTATGAAATCTTTTATCAGCAAATTGTTCGCATTTTTATGCTTGTTGACTGGTGTTTCGTGCACATCGAAAACAGCATCCCGTATGCCTATTTATGTTATGCCGTGGTACAATTCGGAAGGTTTAGTCATAAATGTAGGTAAATATAGCGAGGCTTTAAAGCAAAATACTTCTGCCGCCCTGTTGGAAACAGCCCGACAGATGAAAGAACATCTCGACCAAGTTCCCATAGAAGCCCTTTATGTGTTGGCTGTCCGTCTGTACGATATGGATGAAAAAGAAGAGAGCGCCTATTGGTTTTATGTCGCTCAATTCCGTGCACGTGTGTTCAAAGGCATGCTTGCAGAGGTCGGAGGCATAGGGGATAAAGGCTTTGAATTGCAGCAGGCTTTCGCCTCCTTTAACCAATTGGTAGGCACATACATCAACGGTTATATCGGCGGCAATGTAGATAAGTGGGTGCAGGTAATAGAACGAGCCGGCGAAACCTGTAAAAACATGGGCTACATGGGCGTGCCTTATCCCGATATTAAGTTCAGGCCGGTTGCCGAACAGCCTGCAATTGTTGCAGGTGTTTATAAGGGATTGATGGAGCTTAAGGAAAAAATATCCCATGAGAAAAAGGAAATCGAGCGCATCAGAAAGGAGAACGGGGTGAACGGGAAATATTGATCTCTCTCCTTTTTCCATATAGCTTGCAGCGTATTCGTGCCGTGCGAAAAGCGGCAGGAATGGTAAATGCAGCGAACGTTCTGCATGTGTTTCTAATATAAATGGTGTCGGATAAGGCGAAAGACGGCGGTTGCTCGCTTTGTCCTATACTATTCTTTTCATGATACTTTCCGCCTCTGTCCGGAGGCAGTGGTACAAGCGTCGGGCACATACGGTACATCTAAGGTGCTTGGGTGGCATCTCTGTTTACGTTAGATGATATGTTTTCGGGCAATAGGTGTATCGGCTGCAGGCGGATGGTTATGTAATATTTATTCTTAAAACCGTGAAATTTATCCTTTTAACCGTAATTTCGGTACATGTTGTTCGGCAGAATTGAATTACTTTTGCACTTGGATGTTAAAATTATATTTTATGAAGAAAGAAATGTCACAGATAGCATTGGGCACTTGGGCGTGGGGTGCAGGAGCCGCAGGTGGAGATCAAGTGTTCGGAAACAGTACGGATATCAATACTCTGAGGCCGGTATTCGACGCTGCCATGCTGCATGGATTGAACCTTTGGGATACGGCCACTGCCTATGGCATGGGCGCATCGGAAGATATTCTCGGCACGTTTGCCAAAACGGTTAGGCGCGATGAGATTTTTCTCTCTACTAAGTTCACGCCGCAGATAGCACAGATGTACGATAATAGTGTGGAAAAAATGGCCGATGCTTCGCTGAAAAGGCTCGGTACAGACTATATAGATGTGTATTGGATTCATAACCCGATGGATGTAGAGCGCTGGACGCCCGGGCTCATTCCTCTGCTGAAAAGCGGAAAGATAAGGCAGGTAGGCGTGAGCAATCACAATATAGAAGAGATAAAGCGTGCCAACGAGATACTTAAAGCTGCGGGCGACTACAGGATAAGTGCCGTTCAGAACCACTTTTCGTTGCTGTATCGCTCTTCTGAAAAGGGTGGTGTACTCGACTATTGCAAGGAAAACGGTATTAAGTTTTGGGCATATATGGTGCTCGAGCAGGGCGCCCTTTCGGGAAAATACAGCAAGGAAAACCCGTTACCCGCAGAGAGTGCCCGCGGTCAGAAGTACAACCCCGTACTCGATAAGTTGCAGGCGTTGACCGATGCCATGAAGGAAATCGGCAGCAGATATGGCATCAGTTGCTCGCAAGTGGGACTGGCGTGGGCGCTTACCAAAGGCACAAATCCTATTATCGGGGCTACCAAGGAACGCCATGTGGTAGAAGCTGCCGGAGCTGCCGATATACGTCTGACGGCTGAAGAGGTAACTCGGCTTGAAACCCTTGCCGATGCGACTGGCGTAGATACCCGCGGCGAGTGGGAGCACACGATGGAGTAACGAGTGTACAATAGAAAAGCATTCATTACAAACAAAGAAATTGAATAATAGAAAAAGTAATAGTATTAATTTTAAAAGAATGTAATTATGGCAAAAAGATTAGTAGTAAACACATTTGGAGAGTTGGCCAACATTCCCGGTTTGCAGGAAATATTGCCCAAAGAGTTTGCAGTTGCAGAAGAATTAAAGAAGCTCGGTGTATTGGAAACCTTATTGGTAAAGGACGGAGCAAAGGGGGCTTTCCTCGTTTTCACCGAGACCGATGAGGCAAAGGTGCGCGAGTATGTACAGCGATTGCCGCTACATACCTATTTCGATAGGGTAGAATACACGCTGACGGATAAATCTTTTTAAACGATAAGGAGACAGAATAAAATGGATAAAATATTATTTGTGGTAACCAGCCATGATAAAAAAGGAGATACAGGCGAACCTACCGGCTACTTTCTTGCAGAGGTAACGCATCCTTGGGATGTACTGGTAAATGCAGGATATGAAATAGATTTCGTTAGTCCGAAGGGCGGAAATGCACCTGTAGACGGCTTTGATTTAACGGATGCCGTTAATAAGAAGTTTTGGGAAAATACCAAATATCACGATAAGATAACTCATACAATGAAACCGTCTGAGGTAAATCCCGCCGATTATAAGGCTATTTTCTATGCCGGAGGACAAGGAACAATGTGGGATTTTGCCGATAATGAAGAGCTTGCAAAAATAGGTCAGCAGATATACGAGAACGGGGGAATCGTAAGCGCCGTATGTCATGGCCCGTCCGGATTGCTGAATATAAAGCTTAAGAATGGCGATTATCTTATCAAGGACAAGAAAATTTGTTCGTTCACCAATGCTGAAGAGGTAGCTGTAGGTACGGAGAAAGTCGTACCTTATTTACTTGAAGACGCTATAGTTGGGCGTGGCGCTATCTTTATGCGTAGGGCTCCGTGGGGCGATTGTACGGTAAGCGATAACCGTGTTATTACCGGACAGAACCCGCAGTCGGCACATAGTGTTGGTGAAGCTGTACTTGCTGAGCTGAAGAAATAAATCGTTGACGACTGTCTGTAGATATTTCCATTGTCTACAGACAGTTTCTTTTTCTGTAGAATAGAGAAT
Source organism: Hoylesella oralis ATCC 33269 (assembly GCF_000185145.2). GTDB lineage: Bacteria > Bacteroidota > Bacteroidia > Bacteroidales > Bacteroidaceae > Prevotella > Prevotella phocaeensis. Next base: position 115,513 of record NZ_GL833119.1, on the reverse strand, counting down.
GAAAAGGAACTTATTCATATTATTTTTATTAATTTTATTCCCGATGACAATGAGTGCAAAAGAGGCGCAAGACAGCATGATTGTGCGTATTGCCGAGATCGAAGTTTATCCCGATTACTTGGACGAATACCTGAAGATGTCGAGGGAAGTCGGCGAAACATCGGTACGAAACGAGCGTGGCGTGGTTTGCATCTACCCTGTGCAGGTGAAGCGCAACAAAAACCTAATTCGCATTTTGGAGATTTATAAAGACCGAGAGGCTTATCAGTCGCATATAGAAACGGCGCATTTTCAGCGATACAAGCAGGGTACGTTGCACATGGTTAAGTCGCTCGATTTGGTCGATACCTATCCGCTCGCTCCGGAAGCAATGCCTCTGATATTCAAAAAAGGCGATATGGCTGCAGAACCTGTTAAGAAAATCATCACCATAGAGGAGCATTTCACGTTGCCGAACATTGGTAAAAAGGTGATGGCTTGGCTGACGAAGCAGAACGGAGGTACTCCGCCTGTGAGCGAAACGCAGAAAGAGTTGATGAAGATAGTATTGCCGACGAACGAAGATATAGAGGATGTGGCCGAAAGACGTATTCGCTTTATGGACGAGGCGGGGGTAGACATGCAGGTACTTTCGTATGGTGCGGGCAGTCCGCAGAACATTACCGACCGTAAAGTGGCCGTTCAACTGTGCAAGGAGGCCAATGACGAGCTGGCGCGGCTTATTGCCAAGCACCCTACACGCTTCGCCGGTTTCGCTCTTCTGCCTATGGCAGATCCGCAGGCTGCTGCAGATGAGTTGGAACGGGCGGTAAAGGTGTTGGGCTTAAAGGGGGCGATGTTGTCGGGAACCTTCAACGGCCGTTTCTTCGATGAGCACGAGTTTAGACCGATATTCCGGCGTGCTGCTGCGTTGGGAGTGCCCATATATCTGCATCCCGCCACGATAAAAGGCGACGTGGCAAAGTATTATTATCAAAACGAACAGTGGTCGCAGGTGGCGAGTGCGATGTTTGCAACGGCAGGATACGGCTGGCATGTAGACTCCGGCATCGGGGTGCTCCGGCTGATTATGTCGGGAATATTCGACGAATTGCCGTCGCTTCAGATTATTTCAGGGCATTGGGGAGAGCTCGTTCCGTTCTATCTGAACCGGCTCGACGACCAACAGAGCAAGACGATGAAGCTACCCCGCAAGATTTCGGATTACTATAAAAGCAACATATATATCACGCCCAGCGGTTTTTTCTCCGATGCCCAGTTGCGGTATGCCATAGAAGCGGTGGGCGCCGATCGCATTATATACGCGGCAGACTATCCTTTCCTGATCGATAAGAATACGCGGGCGTTTCTCGATATGGCTCCCATATCTAATGAAGACAGGGATAAGATCGGGTATCTGAATGCCGAACGACTGTTGAAACTGAACGATAAGTAACGCGCTGTCGGCCGTTGTGCCGGCGGCAGTATTACAGTTTGGTGTACCGAGATGTCGCTTCTCGGTTTACACCTTATTATATATAGGGGCAGATAAAATAAATCCTATTTTTTTTCATTTATCGGAAAATATTAGTAACTTTGCAACCCAAATGTGTAGTTTAGATACCTTTAAGATTGATTTGAAAGGCTTGCAGGAGGGCAAAACGCAGTTCCGGTACAACCTTGATGATGATTTCTTTAAGGCTATAGATGCTCCCCATGTGCGTCGAGGCAGGCTCATCGTGAAGCTGTCTGTACGCAGAATGGCCGACGTCTTTGAACTCGATTTCCATACGGAGGGCAGTGTACACGTTCCGTGCGACCTGTGTTTGGACGATATGGAAGTGGTAATCGACGCGGATAACCGCTTGGCGGCCCGATTAGGTGCAGAATATTCGGAAGACGATGACCTCATAACGGTAGACGAGAACGATGGAACAATTGACGTGGCGTGGTTCATTTACGAGTTTATAGAGCTTGCTCTTCCCATCCGGCATGTGCATGCGGCCGGTAAATGCAATCCTGCCATGGTCGAATTGCTTAATAAACATTCGGCCGCACAAGGCGGTGAGGCCGAAGAAGAACATACGTCTATGGATCCTCGTTGGGCAGAATTGAAGAAATTAAAGATTAAAGATTAAAAAATAGAACAAAATGGCACATCCTAAAAGAAGACAGTCGAAGTCTCGTACACTCAAGAGAAGAACCCATGATAAAGCAGTAGCTCCTACGCTGGCACTATGCCCTAATTGCGGTGCTTACTATGTTTACCACACCGTTTGCCCCACCTGCGGGTATTACAGAGGCAAGGTAGCTGTTGTTAAGGAAGTAGCTGAATAATGGGCAAGGTAAAAGCAGTCATCACAGGTATCGGAGGTTACGTTCCCGATTATATCCTTACGAACGAGGAGTTGTCGCGAATGGTCGATACGAGTGATGAGTGGATCATGACGCGAGTGGGTATCAAGGAGCGTCGTATACTTACCGAAGAGGGGCTGGGTACCAGTTATCTGGCTCGTAAAGCTGCCAAACAGCTGATACAGAAGACCGGTGTTGATCCAGATACCATAGATGCTTTGATCGTTACAACGACCACACCCGACTACAAATTCCCGTCCACTGCGTCGATCGTATTGGGCAAATTAGGATTAAAGAATGCGTTCGCATTCGACTTCGAAGCTGCTTGTTGCGGTTTCATGTATACGTTGGGAGTGGCTGCTTCGATGATTGAAAGCGGAAGATGCAAGAAGATTATCGTGATCGGAGCGGACAAAATGTCGTCGTTGGTCGACTATCAGGACCGTCAGACATGCGTTCTGTTCGGCGATGGTGCCGGAGCTGTGCTCGTTGAAGGTACGGAAGAAGACTACGGTTTGCAGGATTATTACTTCAGAACCGATGGAAAAGGGCTCCCTTACCTGCACATGAAAGCAGGCGGAAGCGTATGTCCGGCATCGCATTTCACGGTAGATCACCGGCTTCATTACCTCTATCAAGAAGGGCGAACGGTGTTCCGGTATGCCGTAACGGACATGAGCAACGATGTGATAGAAGTGCTCAAGCGCAACAAACTTACGGCAGAAGACGTGAATTGGGTGGTGCCTCACGAGGCTAACCTCCGCATTATCGAGGCCGTGACCAAGCGTGCAGAGATACCACTGGATAAAGTTGCCGTGAATATAGAGCACTATGGTAACACCAGTGCGGCTACTATACCGTTGGCTCTTTGGGATTATGAAAGCAAATTAAAGAAGGGAGATAACGTTATTTTTACCGCTTTTGGGGCCGGATTCGTGCATGGCGCGTCGTATTATCGATGGGCCTACGACGGAGCGACTGCAGCGGCAAAGGGTTAAAGCTCTTACAATATCGCAACGAATAAACGCATCCTTCCTTAGAAAAGAATGCGTTTTTTTATTATAAAAGCAACAAATATCGCTATGCATAAGGCCGGATTTGTGAATATAGTAGGCAACCCGAATGTGGGAAAGAGTACGCTTATGAACCAACTTGTAGGCGAAAAGATCAGCATTGCCACGTTCAAAGCGCAGACAACGCGCCACCGTATCATGGGCATCGTAAATACCGATGATGCACAGATCGTGTTTTCGGATACGCCCGGTGTGCTGAAACCCAATTATAAATTGCAGGAGTCGATGCTCGCTTTCTCGGAGTCGGCGCTGACAGATGCCGATGTTTTGCTTTATGTAACCGATGTTGTGGAGGCTCCGGAGAAGAACATAGAGTTCCTCGACAAGGTAAAGAAGATGACCATTCCCGTGTTGTTGCTCATCAATAAGATAGACCAAACCGACCAGAAGACGTTGGGAAACATCGTTGAGAAGTGGCACCAACTGCTTCCGAATGCCGAGATACTGCCCATATCCGCACAAAATAAGTTCGGTACGGATATGCTTTTGAAGCGTATCAAGGAGCTGTTGCCCGAATCTCCGCCCTATTTCGATAAGGAACAGCTTACGGATAAGCCAGCCAAATTCTTTGTCAGCGAGATTATCCGCGAGAAAATTCTGCTTTATTATGATAAGGAAATACCCTATTCCGTGGAGGTTGTGGTAGAGAGTTTCAAGGAAGACAGGAAACACATCCATATCAATGCCGTGATTTATGTGGAGCGAAACAGTCAGAAAGGCATCATCATCGGGCATCAGGGCATGGCTTTGAAGAAGGTAAGTACCGAGGCCCGTAAGGCTTTGGAGCGTTTCTTCGGCAAACCGGTGTACTTGGAAACCTTCGTAAAAGTGGATAAAGACTGGCGCAGTTCGCAGAAAGAACTGAACAACTTCGGGTATAATCCGGAGTAAAAGTAAAGGGGTAGAGAAGTAAAAAGATAAAGGCTGCCGCATAAAAGGCCGTCTCTTTATGCTAAAAAGGCCGTCTCTTTACGATAAAAAGACCGTCTCTTTACGATAAAAAGGCCGTCTCCTTACGGATAAGAGGATGCCTCTTATGTAATTAAAGGGTTTGAATACTCGTGTAACAGCTTGTGCCTGTTGCCGATAGATATGTGCCCTAAGGGGCTTACACAATAGATGTATTACTAATAGGGAGCCTGTGTAATCTGTACGTATCGGGATGCTTGGCATCCGAGAGCCGTGCATGAACAGGTTTCAAACGTGCCTATAGAATGCGTACCCTCGCGGGGCACTCTCCTTTTTGAGAGGAGTTGGGGAAAGTTTATGGCAAATTTAGTAGCGATAGTGGGGCGCCCCAACGTGGGTAAATCCACCTTATTCAACAGACTGACGCAATCCCGAAAGGCGATTGTCAGCGATACTGCCGGTACTACACGCGACCGCCAATACGGCAAATGCAACTGGAACGGGCGGGAGTTTTCCGTTGTCGATACCGGCGGATGGGTAGTTAATTCCGACGATATATTCGAAGATGCCATCCGACGTCAGGTACTTGTGGCAACCGAAGAGGCGGATATCGTGATCTTCCTTGTAGATACGATGACGGGAGTTACCGACTGGGATGAGGACGTGGCGCAGATATTGCGCCGCTCGAAGCTGCCGGTGCTCCTCGTAGCCAACAAGGTAGACAACAGTTCCGACTACTATCAGGCCGCCGACTTCTACCGTTTGGGGCTTGGCGATCCTGTCTGTGTCAGCGCTGCAACGGGCGGAGGAACGGGCGATTTGCTCGACCTGCTCATTACAAAGCTGAAGACCGATGACTTCGACGACGTGCAAGACGACATTCCCCGCTTCGCTGTAGTGGGGCGGCCTAATGTCGGTAAGTCGAGCATCATCAATGCCTTCATCGGCGAAGACCGTAATATCGTGACCGAAATTGCCGGTACTACACGCGACAGCATCTACACTCGTTTCGATAAGTTCGGCTTCGATTTCTATTTGGTCGATACGGCCGGCATCCGTAGGAAGAACAAAGTAACCGAAGACTTGGAGTTCTACAGCGTGATGCGGAGCATACGTTCCATCGAAAACAGCGATGTTTGTATTCTGATGATCGATGCAACGCGAGGCATAGAGGCGCAGGATATGAATATTTTCCAGCTGATACAAAAGAATAACAAGTCGCTTGTGGTCGTGGTAAACAAGTGGGATCTGGTAGAAAACAAAGATCAGAACGTTATTAAAACGTTCGAAAATGCCATTCGAGAGCGCATGGCACCGTTCGTAGACTTCCCCATTATCTTCGCTTCGGCGCTCACCAAGCAGCGCATCTTTAAGGTTCTTGAAACGGCAAAGCAGGTATATCTCAACCGTAAGGCCCATGTGGGAACCTCTAAACTCAACGAGGTAATGCTGCCGATTATCGAAGCAACGCCGCCACCTTCTATCAAAGGCAAGTATATCAAGATAAAATACTGCACACAGTTGCCCAACACACAGATACCGTCTTTTGTGTTTTATGCCAATCTGCCGCAGTATGTAAAGGAGCCGTATCGCCGGTTTTTGGAAAATAAGATACGCGAAAACTGGTCGATGCACGGCTGTCCGATCAATGTGTTTATCCGTCAGAAGTAACATTTATGCGATATCCGGTCCCGACAGACCGTGCATATCTGTCGGGATTTTTTATATTTACAAGCAATGAAGAAACTGTTATATCTTGTGTTAGCGGGCCTGCTGGCTGCTTGTTCTGCGGAACTTTCTCCCGGTGATGTGGCCGCACAGGCTGCCAAGGTGTATTATGAATATTTGCTGAAAGGCGATTATGCCGCTTTCGTAGACGGGCATTATCGGCAAGACAGCATCCCCCGAAGCTATCGGGAGCAGCTTATTACTAATGCTAAGATGTTTGTCGGCCAGCAACAGACCGAGCGCCGGGGCCTGAAAGAAGTGCGCATTGTGCGTGCCGAGGCCGATACGGCACTTCACGTAGCCAGCGTGTTTATGTTGTTTACATATGGCGACAGTACCAACGAAGAAGTGCTGGTACCGATGGTAGAGCATAAAGGCGTTTGGTATTTAAGATAAAGACAGCCGTGGCGAGCAGTGCGGGTTTCGTACAATATGTGGCCGGTCAGGTTCCGAAAGCAATCCGTAAATTCACAGATTTCCTTCCTCTTGTTCCACCTCTTTCACCTTTTTGAATAAATCGGAAGCAAAGACAAGGTCGTTCAGACGCTTATTAGTCGAGTTGATGATGTCGTCTTTAGTGCCTTGCCATTCCTTTTTTCCCTTGTATATAAATATGATGTTCTCGCCGATACCCATTACCGAATTCATGTCGTGGGTATTGATGATAGTCGTTATGTTGAATTCATGAGTGATGCCCGAGAGCAGTTCGTCGATGACGAGCGACGTCTTCGGATCGAGTCCGGAGTTGGGTTCGTCGCAGAAGAGATACTTCGGATTGAGCACAATTGCACGGGCTATGGCCACACGCTTTTGCATTCCGCCCGATATTTCGCCCGGGTATTTGTCTTGGGCATCGGTCAGATTAACGCGGGCAAGGCAGTCTTGCGCCCGTTTCACGCGCTCGCGATAGTTCATGGCAGAGAACATATCGAGGGGAAACATAACATTTTCGAGCACTGAAAGGGAATCGAATAGCGCTGCACTTTGAAAAATCATGCCCATTTCGCGCCGCATTCTCACCTTATCTTTCTTGCTCATGCCCACAAAGTCGCGCCCGTCGTAGAGCACTTCGCCGCTTGTAGGCTCGAGAAGTCCTACGAGATTTTTCATCAGAACGGTCTTTCCCGAGCCACTCTGACCGATGATAAGGTTCGTCTTCCCATCGTCGAAGCGTGCATTGATGTCTTGCAACACCGTCTTGTCTTCGAAAGATTTGGTTAAATTCTTTACTTCTATCATATTCATGCGGCCTTCCCCTGTCTCCCGAAAAGCGGGGAGAAGCATTCAGGGGGTATTCGGCGTTATCTTTATTCGGTTTAAAATCAGCTGGTTTCTTGTCGTTTTATTTCTTTTCATGCCCTCAATCTTCTAATTTAGGGAGCGTGGGAAGCTGGGGAAAATGCTTAACTCAGCAACTGTGTGAGGAACACATCGGAAAAGAGGATGAGCACGCTGCTGCTCACAACTGCATCTGTCGACGCCTTTCCTACCTCCACCGAGCCGCCCTCTACGCTGTAGCCGAAGTACGAAGACACACTGGCAATGATGAACGCAAAGAACAAACTCTTGATGATACTCATCCATACGAACCACGGATTGAACGAATGTTGCAGTCCGAGAGTAAGGTCTTCGGGCGTTAGTATGTGCCCGATGTAGGCCGTACCGTAGGCGCCGAGGATACCTGTAAGTGAGCTGAAGATGACGAGGAACGGCATGATGGTGACCAAGCCCATGATCTTTGGCAGTATCAGATAGCTTGCCGAGTTCACCCCCATGATATCCAAAGCGTCGATCTGTTGGGTAACTCGCATCGTTCCGAGCTCCGAAGCGATGTTCGATCCTACCTTTCCGGCGAGGATAAGACACATGATCGACGATGAAAACTCGAGCAACATGATCTCGCGGGTGGTATATCCGGATACCCAACGCGGCATCCACGGACTCTGTATGTTCAGTTTCATCTGTATGCAGATTACCGCCCCGATGAAGAAAGAGATAAGCAACACGATGCCTATAGAGTCGATACCGAGTTGCGACATCTCCTTAACGTATTGCTTGAAAAACATCCTCATGCGCTCCGGACGGCTGAACGACCGCCCCATAAGGATGAGGTAGCGCCCGAAAGTGGTGAGATATCGATAAGTAAGTTTGATAATAAGCATGCCTACAGATAGCTGTTGTTGCATGCAAAAGTAACCAAAAAAGTGCAAAAACTGCTATAAAGATAGAAGTTTTTATGCTTTTGCGGGTGATATTATGTTTTGTTGAGTTTCGTTATCGGAGTTTTTGAGGCTGATACGGGCAGTATTTGCTGGCGATAGATAGTGTTCCTATCGTTGATAAGCATGCGGTTTATCGGGCCTGAAGGGTATACCTATTGCGATTATTTGCTGTGTGTAGTATGAATAAAATGTAAATGAATGTAAATTTAAAACCTCGGGTAGTTAATAAATTTAAAGTCGGTGATGAAAATATGTTATTTTGTTTTTTTCTTGAAACGTAATCAAAAAAATGTTTACCTTTGCGTATTACTAAAAACCGAGGGTGCAAATGTATTAAGTATCTTGGCGATCTAACTAAAACAAACAGTATCTGAACTTCCTATAGAATGCTTCAAGGCTTGAAACATGCCCTTTTCTTAGTTGTATGAATATAACAGAGAACAAATAATATCTATTAAAAGTTGTACACATAATTAATTAGTTAGCTTATGTATAAACCATTGAGAATTGTAAGTTTTATGCTGGCTTTCTCGGCATTTTCTGCATGTCCGGCGCTCGCTGTGGGCACTTCTGCAGTTAATATGCAGGCCACGCAGGAGAACAATGTTTGTAAAGGTGTGGTTACAGATAGCCACGGAGAACCTTTGGCCGGCGTGTCTGTGGTCGTTAAAGGCACGCAGCGCGGTACCACGTCGAATACGGAAGGAAACTTCTCTCTGCCCGGCGTTAAAAACGGCGATGTAATTCAGGTATCGTTTATTGGCTTCAAATCGGCAGAGGCTGTGTGGAACGGTAAGGCTATTAACTTTGTGCTGAAAGACGACTCCGAACTTCTGAGCGAGGTTGTGGTAACGGCTATGGGTATCAAACGCGAATCTAAGTCGCTTGCTTATTCTGCCCAAACCGTAGGGGGTAAAGATGTAAACGAGATTAAGAATATCAATATGATTAACTCTCTGCAGGGCAAGAGTGCCGGTTTGAGCATTACGCCCAACTCTACCGGTGCAGGTGGTGCATCTAAGATATTGTTCCGTGGCAGCAAGTCTATCAGCGGAAGCAATCAACCCTTGGTGGTTGTAGACGGTGTGCCTTTGATGATGAATATCTCCGACAATCAGGTAAACAGCAATTATGGCGGACAGCGCGACGGCGGAGATGCCCTCTCGGCCATCAATCCCGACGATATTGCGCAGATAACTCTTCTGAAAGGTGCTTCTGCAGCGGCTCTCTATGGCGCCGTGGCAGCCAACGGTGCCATCATGATTACCACTAAATCGGCGCAATCCGGTAAGGTTGCCATCAACGTATCGAGCAACACCACCGCCGAGAGTGCCCTTACGTTACCTAAATTCCAGTCGAATTACGGTGTTAGCGACAGCGGTACTTTCAGCTGGGGCAGCAAGTTAAGCAGCTCGGCTCCTAATTATGCCAAGAAATTCTTCCGTACCGGTTTCACTACAAACAACTCTATATCGGTAGCAGGCGGTAACGATAAGATTTCTTCTTATTTCTCTTATGCCAATGTAATGTCTAACGGTATTACGCCGGAGAATAATTATAAGAGTCATAATCTGTTGGCCAAGGTGGGCTTCAATGTGCTCGAACGCGTGCATATAGACGTGAGTGCAGGCTATAACAAGCAACATGTAAAGAACCAAGCAGCATCGGGTTTCATCAATAACCCGCTTACCGGTGCTTATCTCTTCCCCCGTGGAGAGAACTGGGATGACTACAAGAGCAACTTCGAAGGTTACGATTCGTCGCTGAATACCAATATTCAACGTTGGACAAACGTAAAGCAAGAGCAGTTTTCTAACCCATATTGGATGGTCAACAGGCAAGCTCCGATTTCAGATCGTGACCGTTATGATTTCGGCGGAAGCATCAGATATGATATCATGGACGGGCTTTCTGTTACCGGCAGGCTGCGTTATGAACGCGGCGACGAACGCTGGGTGTATAACGAGTATGCATCGAGTACCGGCGGTAGAAACCTCTTGGGTACGATGAAAGATAGTCGTATTTTCAGCGAACAGTTCTATGGCGATTTGCTTGCTTCTTACAATCATACGTGGGAAGATTTGTATGCATTCTCGGTAACGGCCGGAGCCAGCTTCACCAAAACTAAGGGCGAAGGTAACGAAGTTATAGGATGGGGCGACTCGAAATACGAGGTTATAGACGGAAAACCATCCGGTAATGCCTACTATCCCAACATCTTCTCGCCGGCGAACTACTATCGTTTGTCGACAACATTCTCTCGTAAAGACAAACGTTTGAACTCTATATTTGCTACGGCACAGTTCGGTTACAAAGACGGATTGTTCTTTGACGTGACTGCACGTAACGACTGGTCGTCTTCTTTGGCATTTACAGAGAGCGTGTCGTTCTTCTATCCATCGTTCGGAACAAGTATCTTGCTCGATAAGTTTATCAATTTGGGCAAGGATGTGAATATGTTGAAACTCCGTGCTTCTTACTCTATCGTGGGTAACGATGTGCCTGTGTTCATGAGTAACCTTAGATATACGTTGAAAGACGGTGGCTCTTTAACGCCTCCTGACAAGGCTCCGTTCCGCACACTGAAGCCGGAGAAGACGCATTCTCTTGAGCTCGGTATCGAAGGTATGTTCTTTGATAACCGCTTAGAGGCTAACATTACTTACTATAAGACTAACACCAAGAACCAGTTCTTCGACATCGAGGCTCCTTGGGAGACAGGTCTACGTCGGCGTTATGTCAATGCGGGTAACGTAGAGAACCAAGGTGTTGAGTTCAGTCTTTCATGGCATCAGCAGTTCAGCAACGATTTTGCTTGGACAACAAGATACAACTTCGCTTACAACAAGAACAAAATCAAGGATTTGGTTGAAGGTTTGAACGACGGACTTACGCTTGCCGACTACGGTGGAGCTAAGTTTATCCTGAAAAAAGGCGGACAGTATGGCGACCTATATGTACGTCAGATCAAGCGTGACAGCAACGGAAAGCCCATCGTGGATAACGGTGCACCGGTCTTAGGTGGCGATAATCTCGCCGATCTGAAGTATGTTGGTAACATGATTGCTAAGGTAAACATGGGCTGGAGCAATACTTTAACCTACAAAGACTTTGCATTATCGTTCCTTATCGACGGTAAGTTCGGTGGCAAGGTGCTCTCTATGACAGAGGCAACTCTCGATGGATGGGGCGTATCCGAACGTTCCGGCGCGGCTCGCGATGCCGGAAGTGTGAACTTGGACGGTACGACATTCGATCCGCAGAAGTTCTATCAGACTGTCGGAGCCACCAACTTCAACTCGCAGTATGCCAACGAAATGTATATATACAAGGCAACTAACGTTCGTATGCGCGAGCTTTCTCTCGGATATACGTTCCGCAATCTCTTCGGATTCGGTAAGAATCTCACCGCTTCGCTTATCGCGCGTAACCTATTCTTCTTCTATAAAGACGCGCCGATGGATCCGGATGTATCTCTTGGTACGGGCAACGGATGGCAGGGTGTAGACATGTTTACATTGCCGTCTTCGCGCAGTATCGGTCTTAACTTAAAGCTTAACTTCTAAAATTTGATGATCCTATGAATATCAAGAAAATAATATCCTATGCGTCGGCTGCCGCTTTGATGGCGATGAGCGGTACAGCACTGACCGGTTGTACGGATAACTTCGAGACGTTGAATACCAATAAATACGAGGTAGATCCGAACAATATGCCGTTTGCAGCTCAGTTTATCGAGCCCATGACTTATGTCTATGCTCCTCATCAGAACATGTTTCAGTTCTGGACCAACCTGAGTATCGACCTTTTCGGTGGCTATTTCATGACTCCCCATAACTTCGGAGGCAACGGAAACGCAGACTATAAGTTGAACAGAGGCTTCTGTGGGGGTATGTACGAGAACTATTATCTGCACTTATTCAATAATACCAGCCGCCTTATCAAGGCTTGCGACGAGAGAGGCATTACCGATTTTGCGGCCGTAATGCGTGTGGTTCAGGCTTATGCAACCGCATGTGCGACGGATGCTTACGGCCCTATAGCCTACAGTTCTGTAATAGAAAGCAACGGTGTATCGTTTGCCTACGACAAGCAGGAAGACATCTACAACTCTATTTTCAAGCTCTTAGACGATGCGATAGCCGGTTTCAAGAGCGGTACGTCTACGGCAGAGCAGATGCAGGCATTCGATTATTGGTGCAATGGCGATAAGACTTTGTGGATAAAAGTGGCCAACCAGTTCAAACTGCGTTATGCCATGCGCATCGTAAAGGCCAATCCTACCTTGGCTAAACAGAAGGCCGAAGAGGCTGTTCAGGGTGGTGTGTTGACATCGGCAGACCGTGATATCCTGATCGACCACGGCATCAGTAACGAGTTAACCCGCATGTTCGAGTGGGGCGATTGCGGCATGAATGCCAATTTGGTTACCATTATGGAAGGCTTCAACGATCCGCGTATCGGTCTTTATATGACCAAGAATACCGGCGATGTGCAGGTAAATGGAGCAACAGTTGTGGCAAAAGGCGCCCAATATCTGGGTATACGCGGCGGTTGTGAATTGCCTAATAAGCCCAATGCGTGGACAAGTTATTCCGGCGTTGTGTGCTCTTATGCCACCCCGTTGCCCGTTATGAAGGTGGCAGAGGCCTACTTCTTGCGTGCTGAAGGGGCATTGCGTGGCTGGAGTATGGGCGGAACAGCCAAAGATCTTTACGAAGAAGGCATCAAAGTTTCCATACAGAACGAGCTTAAATATAAGAAAGCTTACTCTTCGGTAACGTCTATCACAGACGCACAGATTACGGCTTACATCAACGGTACAACCACGCAGGCGAATTATGTCGATCCTGCAAATTCGGCAAACAACATCAATGCCCAGAATACCGTGAGCGTGAAATGGGACAATAGTGCAAGTAATGAAGAGAAATTGCAGCGCATTATCATTCAAAAATGGATTGCCAACTTCCCACTCTCTACCGAGGCATGGGCGGATTATCGCCGTACCGGCTATCCTAAACTGTTCCCCAATAGGGTGAATAAGAGTGACGGTACCATCGATACCGATGAGCAGATACGCCGCTTAATCTACTCTACAGTAGAGATCAATACCAACAATGCCGAGATGCAGAAGGGTATAGAACTCCTCAATCAGGAGAATACAAGTACTAAGTTTAAGGGCGATATCGGCGGTACCCGCGTATGGTGGGACAAGCAGGGCGTAGCCAATTTCTAAACAGTATGTATGAATAACGAGTACCGAGGTGGCGCATAAAACGAAACCTCGGTATTTATATCGGGAAGACAAATAAGAGCAAACGGCCGTAACGATGCCTTGCTTTTTATTTGTCTTCCTTTTCTTTTCCGTAGAAAAACCCTTAATAGTTCTAAACAATTCAACCTTTTCCATATTTTTACACTACCTTTGCATAAGATAGGCTGCACCTCGGTAATTTCAAGCAATCTTGATTACGCTCGGTTCGTACTATCTTTGTAATGGAAGTAACGACTGAATATGGAAGATAAAAGTAATATGCAGGAAGGTAATAGGGAAGGAGGAATGGTGCTCCGTACCGAAGGATTGGTGAAAAAGTATGGAAAGCGTACCGTTGTAAACGATGTTTCGATTAACGTAAAGCAAGGAGAAATTGTGGGATTGCTTGGCCCTAACGGTGCCGGAAAGACCACCTCTTTCTATATGACCACCGGTTTGATAGTTCCGAATGCCGGACATATATACCTGAATAATACGGATATTACCAACTATCCTGTGTATAAACGTGCGCGGGCAGGTATAGGTTATCTGCCTCAAGAGGCCAGCGTGTTCCGCAAGATGAGCGTAGAAGATAACATAATGGCGGTACTTGAAATGACCAAACTGAACCGGCAGGAGCGCGAAGACAAGCTGGAAAGCCTGATAGGCGAGTTCCGTTTGAACAAAGTTCGTAAAAACAAGGGCGATCAGTTGTCGGGTGGAGAGCGACGAAGAACCGAGATTGCCCGTTGTTTAGCTATCGATCCGAAGTTTATTATGCTCGATGAACCGTTCGCAGGTGTCGATCCTATCGCCGTAGAAGATATACAGCACATAGTGTGGAAGCTGAAGTACCGGAATATAGGCATTCTGATTACCGACCATAACGTGCAGGAAACGTTGACCATTACCGACCGTGCATACCTGCTGTTCGAGGGAAAGATACTCTTTCAAGGTAATCCCGACGAGCTGGCTTCCAATAAAATAGTGCGCGAAAAGTACCTTAGCAACAGCTTCGTGTTGCGCAAGAAAGATTTCCAACTCATAGATGAAGAACGCCGTGCCCGCGAGTCTGACGAGGGTAAATAGAACCACTGTTGCGGCTGCATGCATGGCTTTTCTGCGGTAGATATGCCCTCTGATTGCGATAGATGGTGCATGTAACAGGCTTAGGCATATTGCTTGTCGTTGCTACGTATATGTTTTATGTAGGTCGCCCCTTTGCTACAAACTGTTTATGCTGTTTTTCCGAAGTAAACGTAGGTGTTGTTTTCGCATGTTGCAATACCCGTTGAAAACAAAATTTTACATATTATGTTAGGTATTTACGCCAATTATGAGTAATTTTGCAACTCGGTTCGAAAAAAATAAATAAATCATATAACAAAGATATCAGAGATGAAGATTTCATTTGAAAACCCCGACAAAGTGAATGGTTTGATGACCATTACCGTCGAAGAAGCCGATTACAAAGAGAATGTCGAGAAGACATTGAAGGATTATCGCAAGAAAGCAAACGTGCCGGGTTTCCGCCCCGGGCAAGTTCCCATGGGACTCATCAAGCGCCAGTTCGGTACTTCGGTAAAGATGGATGCCATCAATAAATTCGTCGGAGAGCAGATTTACAAGTACGTACAGGATAATAAAATTCAGATGCTTGGCGAGCCTTTGCCCTCTGAAAAGCAGCAACCGCAAGACCTTGAGAAAGATGCACCCTATACATTCGTATTCGATATTGCCGTTGCACCGGAATTCCATATTGAGTTGAATGGCAAGAATAAGATCGATTACTATAACATTACGATAGACGATAAGCTCATAGACCATCAGGTAGATATGTTCGCATCGCGCATGGGCAGCTATGAAAAGACCGAAAAATACGTCGACAACGACATGCTGAAGGGCGATCTTCGCGAACTCGATGCAAAGGGTAATACCAAAGAAGGGGGGCTCACGGTCGAAGGAGCGGTACTGATGCCTAATTATATTAAGGTAGATAAACAGAAAAAACTGTTCGATGGAGCGAAGTTGGGAGATATCATTACGTTCAATCCCCGCAAGGCCTATCCGGAGAGCGATACGGAAATAGCTTCGTTATTGAAGATAGACCGCGATCACGTGAAAGACTATGAAGGCAATTTCAGCTATCAGATAACGGAAATCAGTCATTATAAAAAGCACGATGTAGATCAGGAACTCTTCGACAATGTATTCGGTAAAGGTGCAGTAAAGAGTGAGGCCGAATTCCGTGCAAAGATAGTTGAAGGGCTAAAGGCACAGCTTACTGTCGACAGCGGTTATAAGTTCTTGCAGGATGTTCGCGACTATTGTGAGAAGAAAGTGGGGAAACTGACCTATCCGGATGCCTTGCTGAAACGCGTAATGCTGAATAATAACAAGGATAAAGGGCAGGAATTCGTAGACAAGAATTATCCCGAAAGCATCAAACAGCTTACTTGGCACCTGATTAAGGAGCAGCTTGTGGCCGCTCATAATATTAAGGTAGACGATAAAGACATTAAGAACGCAGCAAGAGAAACGGCACGTGTGCAGTTCGCGCAGTATGGTATGAACAACGTACCCGATGAATATGTGGACAATTATGTAACCGAACTCTTGAAGAAACGCGAGAATGTAGACGGTTTCGTGGACCGTGCCGTGGATATCAAACTTATTGCCTCGTTGAAAGAAATCGTGAAGTTGAACGAGAAAGAAATCTCGATGGACGACTTCAACAAGATGATGGAAAATAAGTAGGCAAAGCAAAGTTTTACACTTTGTGAAGCATTCTTAAATAACGTTTTTTACGAAAAAAACTTCTTTTTATATAAGAGGTTGTCGACTTTTTTATTAACTTTGTGTTATTAAGTATATAGAAAGGTGGGCAACCTCTTTTACATTTAATAATAGAAAGGATAAAATGAACAGCGAATTTAGAAAGTATGCTACCAAACATTTGGGCATGAATGGTATGGTACTTGATGATGTTATTAAGTCTCAAGCACAGTATCTGAACCCTTATATTCTTGAGGAACGCCAGTTGAATGTTACGCAGATGGATGTTTTCTCGCGTCTGATGATGGACCGTATCATATTTCTCGGTACGGAGATCGACGACTATACTGCCAACACGCTGCAGGCGCAGTTGCTATATCTCGACAGCGCAGACAGCGGAAAGGATATTTCTATCTATATCAACAGTCCGGGCGGAAGCGTTACGGCAGGTCTCGGAATTTACGATACGATGCAGTTTATTTCGTCAGATGTGGCAACTATCTGTACCGGCATGGCTGCTTCTATGGCTGCAGTGCTGCTTGTAGCGGGCACGGATGGCAAGCGTAATGCACTTACGCATAGTCGCGTGATGATACACCAGCCGCTCGGAGGCGTGCAGGGGCAGGCTTCCGATATCGAAATAGAAGCCAAGGAAATACAGAAATTCAAGAAAGAACTCTATACGATCATTGCCAATCATTCGCATACTCCTTATGAAAAGGTGTGGCAGGACGCCGACCGTAACTATTGGATGACGGCTGAAGAGGCGAAAGAGTATGGGATGATCGATGCTGTACTTACACGAAAGAAATAGAAATGCCAAAGAAAATATGCAGCTTCTGTGGCAGAAGCGAGAACGAGGTAAGGTTGTTGATAACGGGACTTAGCGGGTTTATCTGTGAAGACTGTGTACAGCAGGCTTATCAGATCGTTCTTTCGTCGGGCGTACTCGATGCTGCCGGAAACGGTAAGAAAGGCGATGATGAGTCTTTCAAACTGAAGAAAGTACCGAAGCCCAAGGACATTAAGGCATATCTCGACCAGTATGTCATCGGACAGGATGAGGCGAAACGTTACCTTTCGGTATCTGTTTACAACCATTATAAGCGTTTGCAGCAGCCCAAGGATGAAAATGGAGTAGAGATAGAAAAGAGCAACATTATCATGGTGGGTAGTACCGGAACGGGGAAAACCTTGTTGGCACGTACGATAGCCCGACTGCTCGATGTGCCTTTCACGATTGTCGATGCAACTGTTTTTACCGAGGCAGGTTACGTAGGCGAGGATGTCGAGAGCATTCTGTCGCGCTTGTTGCAGGTTGCCGATTATAATGTAGCAGCTGCAGAACGTGGTATTGTTTTTATCGACGAGATAGACAAGATTGCCCGTAAGAGCGATAATCCTTCGATTACACGTGATGTTAGCGGCGAAGGAGTGCAGCAGGGATTGCTGAAGTTGCTTGAAGGAACGATGGTGAATGTGCCGCCTAAGGGCGGACGTAAGCATCCTGATCAGGATTACATCCACGTAGATACGAAGAATATCCTATTTATTTGCGGCGGTGCCTTCGATGGTATAGAGCGCAAGATTGCCCAACGATTGAATACGCATGTGGTGGGTTACAATTCTGTTCAGAATGTAAGAAAGATAGACAAGGGCGACCTAATGAAGTATATCCTACCGCAGGATCTGAAATCTTTTGGGTTAATTCCTGAGATTATAGGCCGGTTACCGGTGCTTACTTATCTGAATCCCCTCGATAGAGAGGCCTTGCGGCGTATTCTTGTGGAGCCTAAAAACTCTATAGTCAAGCAATATGTCAAGCTTTTCGAGATGGATGGCATTAAATTGTCGTTTACGGAAGAGGCTTTAGACTATATCGTCGATAAGGCTGTCGAGTACGAACTCGGGGCACGTGGGCTGCGGTCTATTGTAGAATCAATAATGATGGATGCCATGTTTGAGATACCTTCAAAGCGCTTAAAGAACTTTGAGGTGACGCGTGAATACACACAGGAAGAGCTCGACAAGGCTCATCTAACTAAATTAGAGTCGGCTTAAAAGGTCGTTACAACAATAATCTATCAGTCGTCGGAACGGGATGTAAGGAGCATAGGCAATACCTTCCAGCCTGATCCGACGGTCTATCAGAACACTATGGTGAAGGAAGTTAATCTTATAGAAAAACTAAAACATTACTTCGGCTTCGATAAATTCAAAGGCGACCAAGAAGCTATAATCCGTAATCTCCTTGCAGGTAAAGACACTTTTGTGCTAATGCCTACCGGTGGAGGCAAGAGTTTATGTTATCAGTTGCCATCTCTAATTATGGAAGGTACGGCCATTGTAATCTCTCCTTTGATTGCATTGATGAAAAATCAGGTAGATGTAGTCAACGGAATGAGTGAAGAAGAAGGAGTTGCACATTATCTCAATTCGTCGTTGAACAAAGCTGCGATACAGCAAGTGATGGATGATGTGCGTAATGGACGTACCAAACTCCTTTACGTGGCCCCCGAATCGTTGAATAAGGAAGAGAATGTAGAGTTCCTGAGAGGTGTGAATATTTCTTTCTATGCTATCGATGAAGCTCATTGTATCTCGGAGTGGGGGCACGACTTCCGTCCGGAATATCGTAATATTCGTCCCACTATCAACAAGATAGGCAATGCTCCAGTTATCGCGCTTACGGCTACTGCCACCGATAAAGTGCGTACCGACATAAAAAAAAGCCTATGTATAACTGAAGCAAAAGAGTTTAAAAGCTCCTTTAACCGGCCGAATTTGTACTACGAAGTAAGGCAGAAATCGAACGATATCGACCGTCAAGTCATCAAATTCATTAAGCAACATCCTTGTAAGAGCGGCATAATCTATTGCTTGTCGCGTAAAAAAGTGGAGGAACTTGCTGCAATTTTGTTGGCTAACGAGATAAAAGCGGCGCCTTATCATGCCGGTCTCGATTCGGCAACCCGTTCGCAAACGCAGGATGATTTCCTAATGGAACGCATCGATGTGATTGTAGCAACAATCGCATTCGGTATGGGTATCGATAAACCCGATGTAAGATTTGTGATCCATTACGATATTCCAAAGAGCTTAGAAGGCTATTATCAAGAAACAGGTCGTGCAGGTCGTGACGGTGGAGAGGGTATCTGTATCGCTTTCTATGCTCAGAAAGACTTGCAAAAGCTCGAGAAATTCATGGAAGGAAAGCCTGTTGCCGAACAAGATATAGGCAGACAGCTACTGCAAGAGACAGCTGCATACGCCGAATCTTCCGTATGTAGGCGCAAAATGCTGCTCCACTATTTCGGCGAGGAGTACACGAAAGACAACTGTCACAATTGTGATAACTGCCTTCATCCCAAGGAGAAACGCGAGGCGAAAGATGCTTTAACGATTGTACTCAGTGCGATTATCGCCGTTAAAGAGAACTTCCGTCAGAATTACATTGTCGATTTTGTGAAAGGAAGGTCTACCGATGATATTGTATCCCACAAGCATGATCAGTTAGAAGAGTTCGGTTCCGGCGAAGACGAAGATCCGAAAATCTGGAATCCTGTGATACGGCAAGCGCTCATAGCCGGTTATATTATAAAAGATGTGGAGAACTACGGTTTGCTGAAGATTACGCAGGCAGGCAAGCGATACCTTAAACATCCGCACTCTTTTATGATTGTCGAAGACACCGTTTTCAACGAAGAAGAGGAAGAAGATGTAGGAGAGGCGACCGGTTCCGTATTGGATCCGGAGCTATATTCCATGCTGAAAGACCTACGAAAGAGGGTAGCTAAGAAGCAAGGATTGCCGCCCTATGTCATCTTTCAGGACATTTCTTTGGAACAGATGGCAACCATGTACCCCGTAACCCCTGCCGAATTGCAGCAAATACAGGGCGTAGGCGCCGGAAAGGCCAAACGTTACGGCGATGAATTCTTGGCATTGATTAAGCGTCATTGTGAAGAGAACGATATCGAAAGGCCCGAAGAACTGCGGGTGCGCACAGTGGCCAAGAAGAGTATGCTGAAGGTGAAAATCATCCAGAGTATAGACCGGCAGATTGCATTAGATGATATTGCCAGTGCTCAAGGGCTCGATTTCGATGAACTTTTAGACGAGGTAGAGGCAATAGTCTATAGCGGTACCAAGCTAAATATAGACTATTTCCTTGAAGAGGTGATGGATGAAGATCACGTAGACGAGATTTACGAATATTTCAGAGAGAGTGAAACCGACCGTATTAAGGTGGCTTTAGATGAATTAGGCAACGATTATTCCGAAGACGAAATACGCCTCGTGCGCATCAAGTTCCTCTCTGAACAAGCCAATTAACTTTGAAATATTCCCCAAAGCAGTTGGTTGCGTGTGTATTGCATGCACCAATTGCTTGAACGCCTCGGCAATGGCAGATGTATGTTATTGCCGAGGTGTTATGCGTATATGCCGTGCCTATGTGCCATATATGTATGGTCTGCACGGCTTATCCCTATGATTCGTACAGCATAAACGGGCACTCTGTCGTTGCCGGAGCTTTTGAGAAATACTGATATGTCGGTATTGCAGCAGTGCAAGGAAATACTTATCTTTGCGCAGTTAAAGGCTGTTTGTGAATTGAAAAAGAAGACTTGGAGCAAACATCATCAGGTTTTCGGACTGATATTTTGCTTTTTTATCGTGATGTTTTGCCTGTCGGGTATCGTATTGAACCATCCTTCGTGGTTCTCGCACGTAGATGTCAGCCGCGGCATATTGCCCAAAAGTTACGAATATAAGAACTGGAATGGCGGATTGCTGCGTGGTACTATCAGGTGGCAGGGCCATGTGTTGATCTACGGAAACAACGGTGTATGGCTCACGGATACTATGGCAAAGGCATGCAAAGATTTTAATACAGGCATGCCGACCGGTACGGATAATCGAAATATACGCGGCATGGCATTGATGTCCGACGGGCATTTGTTTGCTGCAGGTACATATCATCTTTATGCGTATGGTACCGATAAGGCTTGGCATGTGTTGCCCGTGCCGTTAACGGATGGCGAACGTTTGAGCGATATTTCTACGAGAGGCGACACTTTGGTGGTGACCGGACGTTCACGAGTATATCTTTCTCGCCCGCCATATATACGTTTTAATTCTGTTGAACCGGCAGCATCGCCCGATAGCGACGGCAAAGTATCGTTGTTTCGTACCGTATGGTGGCTGCATAGCGGCGAGCTCTTCGGTCTCGCAGGCAAACTTATAATAGATGCAATTGCACTGGTTTTACTTTTTTTGTGTATCACCGGAGCAGTATATTGGTTGCTGCCACGAGTAACCAAGCATCGTGATGGAGGTACAATGCGCTGGTTCTTCAGGTGGCACAATGCCATTGGGCGTACCACTATCGTACTCACTGTTCTTCTTAGTGTTACGGGGTGGCTTTTGCGTCCGCCTGCCATGTTACTCATTGTGCAGGGGCGTATTCCCGCCATACCGCTTTCTACGATGAATAGCAGTAATGCGTGGTACGACAAATTGCGCTCTCTGCGCTACGATAAGGTGGCGGGCGACTGGCTGCTATACACTTCGGAGGGTTTCTATAGTATGAAAACTCTCGATGCGGAACCCCGTAGAATAGGCATAGAGCCCCCTGTAAGTGTGATGGGACTTACGGTACAAAAGCAGTACGATGATGGTGCGTGGCTATTGGGTTCGTTCAGTGGGCTTTATTTATGGAGCCGTACTACCGGTAAAGTGTTGGACTGTATGACCGGCACCGCACCTCAAGCGGTGACAGGGGTGCCGGTCAGTGCAAATGCCATTGCCGGTTTCAGCGACGATTTGGCAGGGGGCGATTGCGTAGCAAACTACCGTACCGGTACTGCATCGCCACGTATGCCGCAGTGGATGGGCAGACTTCCTATGTCGCTTCGCAGTGTTTGTTTGGAGATACATACCGGTCGGATTTACACTTTCTTGGGTATGGGTGGTGTGTTCTATATCTTTGTTGTCGGCTTGGGCATTGTTTGGTGCCTTTTAACGGGATGGAAAATCCGCCGAAAGCACCGTGCCGGGGCGGGCGGAAATACCGTTAAATAGAATTAATTCGGGAGCTTTCTTGAACGGCATATAAGATGTATGTGGATTTTTATTGCTAAATTTGCATGCAATAAATTTAAAATAACCATCATGTCATCATTTGTTGCAGATAAAATTGTTATGGACGGTCTTACCTTCGACGACGTCCTATTAATCCCGGCTTATTCAGATGTGCTGCCGAAAACGGTAGAGTTGAAAACCAAGTTCTCGCGCCATATCGATTTGAACGTACCGTTCGTAACGGCTGCAATGGATACCGTTACCGAGTCTTCCATGGCTATTGCTATCGCGCGCGAGGGAGGTATCGGCGTTATTCATAAGAATATGTCGATAGAGGAGCAGGCTCGACAGGTGGCAATCGTTAAACGTGCCGAGAACGGAATGATCTACGATCCCGTGACAATACGCCGCGGAAGCACCGTAAAAGACGCTCTCGGTATAATGAGCGACTATCATATCGGCGGTATTCCCGTGGTAGACGAAGATAACCATCTCGTAGGAATTGTGACAAATCGCGATCTGCGCTTTGAACGTCGCCTTGATAAGAAGATCGATGATGTGATGACGCGCGAGAATTTGGTTACTACGCATCAGCAAACCGACCTGATTGCCGCCGCTCAAATATTGCAGAAAAACAAGATAGAGAAGCTGCCCGTGGTAGATGGTAATAACCGTCTCGTGGGCTTGATAACCTATAAAGATATAACGAAAGCCAAAGATAAGCCCATGGCCTGCAAGGATGAGAAAGGGCGCCTGCGCGTTGCAGCCGGTGTAGGCGTAACGGCCGATACGCTCGAACGTATCAAAGCGTTGGTCGAGGCAGGGGCCGATGCCATTGTGATAGATACGGCTCATGGCCATTCCAAGGCTGTTATCGAGAAATTGGTGCAGGCCAAAGCAGCTTTCTCCAATGTGGATATTATCGTTGGAAACGTGGCTACCGGCGATGCAGCTAAGCTCTTGGTGGAGAATGGGGCCGATGCAGTAAAGGTAGGCATAGGGCCGGGCTCTATTTGCACTACGCGAGTGGTAGCCGGAGTGGGCGTTCCGCAGCTGTCGGCCGTATACGATGTGTACAGTGCACTAAAGGGAACGGGCGTTCCGTTGATAGCTGATGGCGGGTTACGTTATTCTGGCGATGTCGTTAAAGCGCTGGCTGCCGGCGGTAGCTGTGTGATGATTGGCTCTTTGGTGGCAGGAACAGAAGAGAGTCCCGGCGAGACTATCATCTTTAACGGTCGTAAATTTAAGACCTATCGCGGCATGGGTTCGCTGGAAGCCATGGAACAAAAGAACGGTAGCAAGGATCGGTACTTCCAGAGCGATACCAGTGATGTGAAGAAACTTGTACCGGAAGGTATTGCCGGACGTGTGCCTTATAAGGGCACGGTGCAGGAAGTTGTCTATCAACTTACCGGCGGTTTGCGCTCCGGAATGGGCTATTGTGGTGCAGGGACCATAGATAAATTGCATGAAGCCAAGTTCACTCGCATTACTAATGCAGGTGTGCTTGAAAGTCATCCGCACGATATTACGATTACGAGCGAGGCTCCTAACTACTCGCGACCGGAATAATAACGGTCGAATGAATAGGTGCCGGCATGTTTGTTACTGCTTTCATCTTTTCTTTTCGACGATTGACAATTAAAATGAAATGAAATCTAAGATGCTTTTTGCAGCCATGCTTCTTTTTGCAGGTGTGGTTCACGCACAGGTCGATCCCACGATTATGACTATCGGGGGGCAGCCTGTAACACGCTCGGAGTTTGAATATTCATACAATAAAAACAATGCAGAAGGAGTAATAGACAAGAAAAGTGTGGACGAATATGTAGACCTTTTCGTCAATTACAAGTTGAAGGTGATGGCGGCAGAGGCAGCTCATCTCGATACATTATCGTCGTTCAAACAGGAATTTGCTACTTATAGAGACCAGCAAATTCGCCCTGCAATGATCACAAATGCCGATGTCGAGGCCGAAGCATGGCGTATCTATTCTCAAGCGCAGCACCGTGTAGACAGCATGGGCGGACTTGTAAAACCCGCACATATCCTGATCGGAATACCTCAGAAGGCTTCTCAGGCAGAACAGGATGCAGCCAAACAGCGTGTAGATTCTATCTATAACATACTGAAAAAGGATGGCGATTTCGCCGAGTTGGCCAAGAAATATTCTTCAGATGTAGCTTCTGCGCGTAACGGAGGTGAATTGCCTTGGATAGAGAAGGGCCAGACGTTGAAAGAGTTTGATGAGAAAATATTCTCTATGAAGAAGGGGGAATTGAGCAAACCTTTCCTGACGCCGGCGGGATACCATATCGTAATACTGAAAGATAAGGGTAAATTCTTCCCTTATGACTCGCTGCGTGCAGACATACTGAAGTTTATCGACCAGCGTGGATTGCGCGATGAAATCATTAATCATAGGCTCGATTCGTTGGCTAAAGCGGCAGGAAACGGTAAGAGTCCTGATGATGTATTGGCCGAAAAACGTATAGAGATGGAGTCGAAAGATGCCGGATTGCGAAATCTTATCCGTGAATATCACGACGGATTGTTACTCTACGAGATCAGTAATCGGGAGGTGTGGGACAAGGCAGCCAAGGATGAAGCCGGCATAGAGAGCTATTTTAAGAAGCATAAAAAGAGATATAAATGGGATACACCTCGTTTTAAGGGCATTGCATACTATACCAAGGAGGCTTCGGATATAAAGGCGGTAAAAGAATGCATAAAGAATATCCCCTTCGATAAATGGGCGGAACAGCTTCGGAAGGCTTTCAATAACGACAGTATATTACGGATAAGAGTTGAAAAGGGTGTATTTAAAATAGGTGACAATGCTTTAGTAGACAGAGAGGTGTTCAAGAAAGATACGGTTGTTGCCGAGGTGAAAGGCTATCCCTATACTGCTGTGTACGGTGAAAAGCTAAAAACGCCTAAAGATTACAATGATGTCAGGGGCTTAGTTTTATCCGATTATCAGGAAGAACTTGAGAAGCTATGGCTCGAAAAACTTAGGAAGAAATATCCTGTTGTAATCGTTAAAGAGGTTCTCGCTACCGTTAATAAGCACGAATGACTTGATGATAAAGTTTATAGATTAGAAATCCATAACAAAATAAAATGAAGATCAGAAATAAAATATGTATGGGATTGGCTTGTTTGTCGATATTGGCAAGTGTGTCGGCCAAGGCAAATAAGTTTGGTATACACGGAGAAAATAACGCTAAAGACACTCTGAATACGCAGCCTGTCATCCCAGAAAACAGCACTATAGATGAAGTGATATGGGTGGTAGGAGATGAACCTATATTGAAATCGGATGTGGAAGCCATGCGATTACAGGCAGAAGCAGAAGGAGTAAAGTGGTCGGGTGATCCCGATTATATTATTCCGGAACAGATTGCTGTGCAGAAACTATTCCTGCATCAGGCAGAGATCGATTCTATTGAAGTGTCCGAAACGGAGATTTCTTCCGGCTTGGATCAGCAAATAAACCGTTGGATTCAGATGGCCGGATCGCGTGAGAAATTAGAGGAGTGGCGTAATCAAACTATCGCACAGATGAGACAACAGATGCACGATGAGTACAAGAATACGCAGTTGGTGCAGAAAATGCGACAGGAACTTGTAAAAGACGTGAAGGTTACACCTGCCGATGTGCGGAACTATTTCAGGAACCTTCCGGAAGACAGTATACCCTTTGTGCCCACTGAAGTTGAGGTTGAAATCATAACAAAACAACCGAAGATCACTCAAGAAGAGGTCAATCGTGTGAAGGATGAGTTACGTGGATTTACGGATCGTGTGATGAAAGGCGAGACTACCTTTGCCACCTTGGCAAGACTCTACTCCGAAGATCCGGGCACAGCTCGGCAGGGTGGCGAGCTTGGTTATACCGGTCGTGGAATGCTCGATCCGGCTTTTGCGAGCGTAGCCTTTAACTTGACCGATCCTAAGAAGATATCCAAAATCGTAGAGACCGAGTTTGGATATCACATTATACAGCTGATCGATAAGCGTGGCGATAAGGTGAATGTGCGCCATATCTTGCTGAAACCGGTGGTATCTGCCGAGGAAATAGGGAAAACAAAGGCACGTCTTGATTCGATAGCTGATGATATTCGCGCCGATAAGATGACTTTCGAAGAGGCTGCTACTTTCATTTCAGACGACAAAGATACGAAGAATAATCACGGTTTGATGGCATTCAAGGATATGGAAAACCAAACGCTGACTTCCAAATTCCAGATGAAAGACCTGCCTACAGAGGTTGCCCGTGTGGTCGAGACGATGAAAGTAGGAGACATATCGCCGGCCTTTGAGATGAAAAACGATAAGGGGAAAACCGTTTGTGCTATCGTTAAATTGAAGAATAGAATAGAAGGTCATCGTGCTACTTTGACCGATGATTATCAGGTGATGAAGAATGTAGTCGTAGCAAAGGAACGTGAGAAGCTGCTTCATGATTGGGTTGTAGACAAGATCAAACATACTTACATTCGTATGAAAGACCGTTACAAGAACGGTAAATACGAATATCAAGGATGGGTGAAATGATAAAATTGCACGATATAAACAAGATATTCGGCGGGCATAGAATCTCTGTAAATGCGATTCTATGCCTGTTTGGGCTATGTTTATTGCTGCCCGTGATGGCACAACGTAAGCAACAACGTGCAGTAAAGCAAGACGATAGGGTGTACATGATACACTCGGATGGGTTGAAATACGATATGTTTGGCAATAATCCCGATGCACAGATCGTGAAAGGGCATGTGAGATTTCGGCATCGGGGTGCCTATCTTACTTGCGACAGTGCCTATTTTTATCAGCAATCTAATTCCGTAAAAGCCTTCGGTCATGTATATTTTACACAGGGAGACACGCTGTCTTTAAGATGCGAAAGGGCTTTCTACGACGGACAGCAGCAAATGATGGATGCCCGAGAACACGTGGTATTGAAGCATAGACAGCAGACTTTGTATACCGACAGCCTAAATTATGACCGGTTATATAGCAATGCTTATTTCTTTGAAGGAGGTACATTGGTGGATGGCAAAGACAGGCTGGTATCCGATTGGGGGGAATATAATACGCAAACACGGCAGGCCAAATTCTATTTTAACGTAAGACTACGCAGCGAAAAACGACTTGTAACCACCGATACGCTTTATTATGATACAAGAAAGTCGCAGGCCCATGTCACCGGTCCCTCTAAAATAACGACCGATGACGGAAGCGTTATCGATACGCAAGACGGCTACTTCGACAGCAACAGCGATAAGGCACAGCTCTTCGGGCGGTCGGTATTGACCGATAAAAATAAGACGATAACGGGCGACAGCCTATATTATGACCGGAAAACAGGTGAAAGTCAGGGGTTTGGAAACGTGATCTATACGGATAAAGAAAATAAAAACTCGCTGATAGCCGATATCTTGAAATACAATGAAAAGACCGGTAAGGGCTATGCTACCAAGAATGCATTGGTGAAAGACTATTCGCAAAAGGATACTTTATATATGCATGCAGACACATTGAAACTCTTTACGTTTAATATCAATACGGATTCTGTTTACCGTATGGTGCATGCATATAATAAGGTTCGCGCGTATAGAACAGATGTGCAGGCCGTGTGCGATTCTCTTATTTTCTCTACGAAAGACTCTTGCCTTACGATGTATAAAGATCCTATCGTGTGGAATGATAACAGACAGTTGCTGGGTGAACAAATTAAAGTGTATATGAACGACAGTACTGTACGCGAGGCCCATGTGCTGGGGCAGGCACTTTCGATTGAAAAAGTTGACGAAGAAGATCACTATAACCAGATATCCTCGAAGGTGATGCATGCCTATTTTGTGGACGGAGCCCTACGCTATACCGAGTCTGTAGGCAATGTGAAGGTGATATATTACCCCACAGACGACAAGGATAGTTCGATGATCGGGCTCAATTATACGGAGACAGATACGATGCGAACATACCTTTCGAAAGACAGAAAGTTAGAAAAGGTTTGGGTTCCCAAGCATGTCAGCGTAACATATCCGATGACGCAAATCCCGCCAAACAAATACAAACTCTCCGAATTTGCTTGGTTCGATAACCTTCGTCCGGTAAGTAAAGACGATATATTCGTATGGCGCGGCAAGCGTGAAGAGGACAAGTTGAAGACCATTAAGCGGCATGCTGCTCCGCTACAGCATTTTGGTAATGCACCGGAAGGGGACGGATCATGATGTTCTTCCATAATCGTAAGCCCCGCGGTTTCCATCATAAATTCATTTATGTGGACGAACGGCAGGAACGGCTCCGGCAGATAGAGAAAACGGCAAGGCAGGGACTCGGACTTACGGACGGTGGTGAGGAGAAAGAAAAATATTCTTCATCGCGAACGTTCGGCTCTTTGCGGCGAACAGACCGGGCATGTAATCGGAATAGGGGTATGGGATGTGCCTCGTATATAGCCGTTTTAATTATGATATTCGGGCTATGTATGTTTGCTTATTATATAATGTATAACAAATTATGAGCGATATTATACAACTTTTACCGGACACCGTTGCCAATCAGATTGCAGCCGGTGAGGTGATACAACGTCCTGCAAGTGTGATAAAAGAGCTTGTGGAGAATGCTGTGGATGCCGGTGCACGCAATATTATGGTGCTGGTTGTTGACGCCGGAAAGACATCTGTTCAGGTTATCGATGACGGGAACGGCATGTCGGAGACCGATGCGCGCCTTTCGTTCGAACGGCATGCCACGTCTAAAATTAGGAAAGCTGCCGATTTGTTTGCCCTTCATACGATGGGATTTCGTGGAGAGGCGCTCGCTTCTATTGCCGCCGTGGCGCAGATAGAGTTAAGGACACGTCTGAAAGGTGAAGATATTGGCACCCGTTTATCTATATCCGGTTCGAAGTTTATGGGGCAAGAACCTTGCTCATGTCCGGAGGGTAGCAATTTTATAATAGAGAATTTATTCTTCAATGTACCTGCTCGAAGGAAATTCCTGAAGTCGAATACTACGGAATTGAATAATATCATCACGTCGTTCGAGCGTATTGCATTGGTGTATCCCGATATCTCTTTCGTGCTGAAAAGCAACGGTTCAGAATTGTTTAACCTAAAGGCAGGCGGATTGAGACAACGGATTATCGATGTTTTCGGTAAGCGGTTAAACCAAGACTTGCTGCCGGTAGAGGTGCATACTACCATGTGTAATATACAAGGATTTGTGGGGAAACCGGAGTCTGCAAGAAAGAAAGAACCCCGACAATATTTCTTTGTGAACGGTAGGTATATGAAACATCCCTATTTCAATAAGGCCGTATTGGGAGCTTTCGAGCGTTTGATCCCTGTTGGAGAGCAGGTTCCTTATTTTTTGTATTTCGATCTTCCGCCCGAAGATATTGATGTGAATATACATCCAACTAAGACCGAAATCAAGTTTGAGAACGAACAAGCTATTTGGCAGATATTGTCGGCGGCCGTTAGAGAAGCCGTAGGATTGTTTAACGATGTGCCTTCTATAGATTTTGACATGCAGGGGAGCCCCGATATTCCTGTGTTCGATTCGCATTCGAACGCGGCAGTTCCCAAAGTACAATATAATCCTGCGTATAATCCGTTTGATAAACAGTCGCAGTCTTCGAAAGCAAATTCCGATTGGGAACAGTTGTATGAGGGGCTTGAACAGGGGAACAATCGGCAGATTGATATGTTCGAAACGGACACAGAAAAAGGGACGGAGAGTATTATTACAGATAAGTCGCCCTCACATTATCAATATAAAGGGCGGTATATTATGACGGCCGTGAAATCCGGATTGATGATCATCGACCAGCACAGGGCTCATGTGCGCGTTTTATACGAACAATATTTGTACCGATTACATGATAAAGTAGCGTCTTCGCAGAAGGTGCTGTTTCCCGAAATCGTCAGCTTTTCGCCCTCCGACAATATAATTCTTCAGAAAATTATGCCCGAGATGACGGCGATAGGTTTTGAACTTTCCGATCTCGGAAATGGCGACTATGCCATTAATGCCGTTCCTGCAGGTACCGAAGGAGTGAATATCGTTAATTTAGTTATGGATATGGTAACGTCTATTAAGGATAATGGAACGGGTGTAATCGATGAGATCGATAAGTCTATGGCACTGAGTCTTGCACGCAATGCAGCCATTCCTCAAGGACAGGTATTGAATAATGAAGAGATGGAAAACCTGATTAATAGTCTGTTTGCTTGTTCCAATGCCAATTATAGTCCGGATGGAAAGAATATCCTGTGTATACTTCGCCAACAAGAAATAGAGCACATGCTTGGATAAAAGGTAGGTTAAAAGAGTTAAAAAACGGCGAAATGTGCTTTCTTTTCGTTAAAATAGTCATTTTCTTAGAAAAATGTGATAATATTTAAATATTATTATTAACTTTGCAGGCAAATCGATTATAGTACGAATAAAGATAAATTTTTGATTATTAAATAAAAAAGGTTATGAAAAAGTTATTAATTGTATTGGCATTTGCTGGTGTATCTATGGCTACTATGGCACAAGATGCAGATCCCGTAGAGAAGTACAGTGTTGCCACAAATTCATTCTGGAGTAATTGGTTTATCCAAGTAGGTGGCAATTGGAATGCTTGGTATTCTGCAGAAGAACATGGAATGGATCTGGCAAAGAGTCCGTTTAAAAAGTTCCGTTCTAACCCGGGTGCTGCAATTGCAATCGGTAAATGGTTTACACCGGGCCTTGGTCTTCGTACGAAATTGCAAGGTATTTGGGGTAAAAGTGTTACTGATGATAACAATGCAGGTAACTGCAATAAGTATTGGGTGCTGAATGAACATATCCTGTTCAATGTAAGTAACATGCTTTGCGGTTATAATCCTTCTCGCGTTTGGAACTTCATTCCATTTGTAGGTGGTGGTGTTGGTCGCAGTATGACACATAATCTTTATGCAATGGATTTAAGTGCTGGTATCCTGAATGAATTCCGTGTAAGCCGTCATGTAGCAATTAATCTCGAACTCGGATGGAACAGATTTGAGAATGATATCGATGGTGTTCTCGGTACAAATGGTAGACGTGGTTGGGATTCTCATGACAACAACTTCTATGGTGAGGTTGGTCTGACGTTTAATCTTGGCAAAGCAACTTGGAATAAGGTTCCTGATGTAGATGCTATTAAAGCACTTTCTCAGGCTCAGATTGATGCCCTCAATGCACAGCTTAACGATGCAAATGCAGAAAATGCTCGTCTGAAGGAGCTTCTTGCAAACCAGAAACCGGTAGAACAGCCTGCTGCTGTTAAGGAATTCGTTACAACTCCTGTTTCTGTATTCTTTAACCTTAACAAGACAAACATTGCTTCACAGAAAGACCTTGTAAACGTACAGGCACTTGCTAAGTATGCTAAGCAGAAGAACTCTAAGGTACTTGTAAACGGTTATGCAGATAGCGCAACAGGTAAACCGGCACACAACCAATGGTTGTCTGAGGAGCGTGCAAAGACTGTAGCTAACGAACTTGTTAAGCTTGGTATTAGTCGCGACAATATCACAACAAAGGGTAATGGTGGTGTAGATGAACTTTCACCAATATCATTCAACCGTCGTGCTACTGTTGAAGTTACAGAGTAATATTCGAAATAATTTCCTTAATGATATAAAGGGTATTCCAATACGGGATACCCTTTTTTCGGCTATTTGTTTAAATCATTTTGGATATATTAAATGTTATAGAGATGCAAAACCGTTTATTTATGAAAATAGATTTAGTGATGTATGAATATTCAATATACGAATAGGAGGAAAAACAAATTGTTTTTCCTCCTATTCGTATATTAAGCATAACTTGTATCAAGTAATAACCATTCTGTTATGCTACCATGATAGTTACTTTTTGCAACTTCGTAATATTATGGACGGAAACCGATGATCCGACGTACTTCACGTAGTGTGGCCGTTGCACTTTCACGTGCGACTTCGGCACCTTGTCGAGCAATTCGGTCGAGCAATTCTTTGTCAGCACTGTATTCGAGAATTTTTTCACGTATCGGTGCCACTGTTTTACAAATATCTGCTGCTATTTGCTTTTTCAAATCGCCGTAGCGTAGCGTACAATCGTTCCATTTCTCATTAAAAAAATCGTATGTATCTTGTGTAGAACATATCTTAAGGAAAGTAAATAAATTTTCTATTACTTCCGGTTTAGGACTATTCATAGCCTGCGGACCATTGTCAGTAACCGCTTTCATCACCTTTTTAGTGATTGTTTTATCGTCATCGTGCAGATATATACAATTACCTTCGCTCTTTCCCATCTTACCACTACCATCGAGTCCGGGAACTTTCAATGCCGTAGCATTGAAATAAAAACTTTGAGGTTCCGGAAAAAACTCTACTCCATATATGTTATTGAAGCGGCGAGCACACCGACGTGCCATTTCCATATTCTGCTCCTGATCTTTACCTACAGGTACCTTTTCTGCACGGTGTTGAAGAATATCAGCTGCCATCAGTGTAGGGTAAGTTAGCAATCCGGCGTTTACGTTGTTAGGCTGTTTACGTGCTTTTTCTTTAAATGTAGTTACGCGTTCTAATTCCCCTAAATACATATTCATATTAAGAAATAGGTAAAGTTCGAGCGTCTCTTTTACATCACTCTGTATGTATATAGGTGCTTTTTCAGGATCTATGCCGCATGCTAAGTATTCCGCAAGGATGATACGTGCACTGTTTTGGATATCTTCCGGCTTTGGACGTGTTGTCAAAGAGTGCCAATCGGCTATGAAAAACAAACTTTCGTATTTGTCTTGCATTTCCACAAAGCTCTTTACTGCGCCGAAATAGTTGCCGAGGTGCAAGTTTCCAGTTGGGCGTATTCCGCTAACTACTTTTTCCATATTATAATAATTTGTCTGTTAAATGTATTGCAAAGTTACAAGATTTGGGTGTAATAGAAAAAAAATACACTCAAAAGTTTGGCCGTTTATCCGAAATGCTTTACCTTTGCAAACGCTTACGACAAGTAATAGGGGCGTTTAGCTCAGCTGGTTTAGAGCATCTGCCTTACAAGCAGAGGGTCGGCGGTTCGAATCCGTCAACGCCCACGAGGGGTGTTTCCCTGTAATCTTTCGGGATTGCAGGGATATTTTTTTTCTAAATAGAGGTTGCTCCGACATTATTTATTACTTTTGTAAACGGAACAACTAACTTACTTTAAACTATGATTTGGAATGAGAGTATGGAGTGTATGGAGCGCGGACTGTTGTGCGAGATACAAAGTCGACGGCTGAGAAAGATGGTGGATTATGTATATCATAATACGCCGTTTTATCGGAAGAAGTTTCAAGAAATAGACCTTAATCCCGATGATATCTGCGATATTAATGATATCGTGAAACTTCCGTTTACAAATAAATTAGATTTACGCGACCATTATCCGTTCGGTTTTGCGGCTGTTCCTATGAGCCAGATTGTGCGTATTCATGCTTCTTCGGGTACAACCGGAAAGCCCGTAGTTGTTCTTTACACCCGTCGCGATTTAGCAACGTGGACAGAAGCCATATCACGTGCTTTTACTGCTTTTGGCGCCGATAAGAACGATATCTTCCAAATAGCCTATGGCTATGGTATGTTTACTGGAGGTTTAGGGGCTCATGACGGGGCCACAAATATCGGTGCGAGCGTTATTCCCATGTCTTCCGGTAATACACAGAAGCAAATAACGCTTATGCACGATTTCGGTGCCACAGCCCTTTGTTGTACCCCTTCTTATGCTTTGTTCTTGGGCGAAACCTTGAAAGAGTCCGGTTTTCCCAAAAACGAATTTAAGTTACGTATCGGCGCTTTCGGTGCTGAACCGTGGACAGAGGATATGCGTTCCAAGCTTGAAAAGACATTGGGCATCAAAGCTTATGATATCTATGGACTTAGTGAGATTGCCGGACCGGGAGTAGGATATGAGTGCGAATGCCAACATGGCACTCATTTGAACGAAGATTATTATTACCCGGAAGTAGTGAACCCCAAAACCGGCGAACAATTATCCGAGGGAAAGATAGGCGAGTTATGCTTCACACATCTGACAAAAGAAGGAATGCCGTTACTTAGATATCGTACGCACGACCTTACGGCCCTGCATTACGACCGATGTTCCTGCGGACGTACGTTCGTTCGAATGGACAGAATACTCGGACGTTGCGATGATATGCTTATTATACGTGGTGTCAACGTATTTCCTACACAGATAGAAACGGTTATTTTGAGTCTGAAAGAATTCGAACCTCATTATTTGCTTACCGTAAATAGGGAGAATAACACCGATACCGCGGAGCTGAAAGTAGAGGTGAAAGATGAGTATTTCAGTGATGAAATGTCTTTAATGGTCGGATTGCAGAAGAGGCTTGTAAACGAATTGCGCAGCGTTATCGGACTCGGTTTTAACGTAAAACTGGTGGAGCCCAAGAGTATAGAACGCAGTACAGGCAAGTCGAAGAGAGTCATCGATAACCGAAAATTATAGAATAACCTCATAATATTATAACAATATGCTTGCAAAACAGTTATCAGTATTTTTAGAGAATAAGTCGGGAAGACTGACCGAAGTAACCGATATTTTAGGCAAGGCAAAGGTCAATCTTAGTGCCATGAGCATTGCCGATAACAGCGATTTCGGCATTCTCCGTTGTATTGTATCCGATCCGGATAAGGCTTATGCAGAACTCAAACGCGCCGGATTTGCCGTCAAGATTACCGATGTTATTGGCTTTTCATGTCCCAATACGCCCGGTGCCTTGGCCTTGGTAATGAAGTATCTGTCTGATAATGGCGTGTTTATCGAATATATGTATTCCTTTGCCAATGGCGATTCTGCAAATATCGTTATCCGACCTACCGATTTAAAAAGTTGCGAGAAAATACTCGAAGATAAAAAAGTAGACCTCATAGCTGCCAGCGATCTTTACAAATTGTAGTCTGAATGTAGATGATGGGCAGTATTGTTTGCATGTCTACGAAAAGCATGTAAATTCGGTCGCTGCAGCGAAAATACAATAAATGTCTGTGAATTATGTAAGAAAACAAATTCTTAAAATAATGAAAAAAGCGGTGTCTATGTTTGGTCGTCTCATTGAAAAGGTATACCTTTGCACTCGCTTTTTAGGCATAGATATATGGGCGTTTAGCTCAGCTGGTTTAGAGCATCTGCCTTACAAGCAGAGGGTCGGCGGTTCGAATCCGTCAACGCCCACCGCAAGGTTTCATATCTCATGAGAGATATGAAACCTTTTTTGATGTGCGGAGGCATTCTTTTGCTCTGTTACAAGGATAGGGCAAGGATGAAAGATGAAAGATGAATAATAAGTGTGAATCTTTTCCTCTCCCTACGGAGGAGGGGAGTAGGGACGAGTGATGACTGATTCATGATGATTGTTAAATTGTTGTATTATAGACGTTTAGCTTGTATAAAACCTCTCAAATGATATTGCTTTTACGATGTATGTATAAGTAAACAGGCGAGCTAAGCTCTTATGATACGGTTAGATTATCCTTCTGTCTGGCATGAATAACTCTTGTAGGCGTTTTTATTTTGCTCATGTAGAAAGAAATCACCTGCGAACAATCCCTCTGACAATGAACCATACATGCATTATTACGGCCGTAAAACAACCGTAATGACGGCACATAAGGCGGAAACGTTCCTGCAACGAAGCCCGATGATTTTGCACAGTCATGCCTCCATCAAGGTAGTTAACTGCCACCATCTGTACGTTTTTCAAAACAAGATGCCTCTGTTCGGCCTCTTTCATAATACGAATACACCAATCGACATCGGCAGAATAACGGTAAGAAAGGTTGTAATGTATTGCTTTAGCAAGATCTGTACGCGCATAAAACGCTTGGTGACACACCAACATACCTTGTCTGAACGACCGCCAAGAGAGCTGTCCGACAGGCGGATGGAGGCGCCGATGACGTAGAAATCGCCCCGACTCGTCCACGATATCCGTATCGCCGTAGAGCACTCCGGGCAATGCCTCGGCATCGCCCACGCAGCCCGCAATCATTTCGAGCGTACTGCACGAAGGGAATACATCGCCGGCATTAAGAAATACGATATAGCCGCCCGTAGCCCTGTCTATGCCCTTATTCATCGCATCATACAGCCCCTTGTCGGGTTCCGATATCACAATAACACTGTGAAGTGCACCATCCGCATCCGATTTTTCCTTATATTCCGTCACCTTAACCATCGTTTCATCTTTGGAAACCCCATCAATAATAAGATGCTCTACATGGGGATACGTTTGCTCGAACACACTTGTAAGCGTGCGCTCTACCATTCCGGCAGCATTATACGTACAGGTTACAACCGAAAAACTGATCATATATGATAACGTTTAAACGCCATAGCCTGATTATATACCTCTATATATTTCAGCGCAACGCTGTGTTGCGAATAGGCAGAGTTTACTTTTTGTACAGCTTTTCGGCACAACAAAGCGTAATCCGTCTTATCGCCGAGTACCCAATGAATGCCCTTCATCAGGTCTTCCGAGTCTTTGGAACGGGCCACATAGCCATTGGTTTCATGGTCGATCATCTCGGGTATGCCACCTACATCGAACCCCACACACGGCACACCGCACGCCATGGCCTCCATAATCGTATTGGGAAGATTGTCTTCAAGCGACGGCAATACGAACACATCGGCAGAGTTATACACGCTGACAATCTTCTTTTCGTCATTCACATAGCCCAACGGATAGACGGGCAATGCCAGTTTACCGGCAATATCTTCGGCATGTCCGCCCAGAACAGCCACAATCAACCGCTCTTTTATGGCAGGATAAACCACAACGAGCCGCTCTATCGCCTCGATAAAATAGGCCATTCCTTTGCGTTCATCTGTTACCCGTTGCGACACAAAGAGGATAATACGCCTGCCATCGACCGGAAGTCTTGCCGACAAACGCGCCTCCTGTTTGTCTAAAGGATGATAAATATTCGTATCGATAGGATTGGGAATGCTCGTTACATGCATTCCTTGGAGCAATCTGCTCTGCTTGGCTTGCTGCTCCAACCACCGGCTGCAGGCCACAAAATGTATGTTACTGTTGCGGTAGACGGCTGCCTTGCGCCTCCACACCCGTTTTGAAAGGTCGTTATTAGAACCTCCTCCGGGCAATAAACGGCAACGATGGCACTCTGTTTTGAACGAAGAACACATACGGGCATAATGACAAATTGCCGTGGCCGGCCATAGATCGTGCATTGTCCATACCACAGCCTTGCCTTTGGCAATAATCTTATGGATATCGTTCAGCGAAAGCATGCCCTGATTAATCCATTCCAAATGAATTACATCCGCCTCCTTGAACTCGGGCAAAGTGGTAATATTGGTGCCCGTATTGGCAATATCGACTTCGAAAAGATGCTTACGTGAGAAATGCAAGTGGCAGAAAATACACCATCTTTCCCACAGAAAATGCCATTCTTGCAGCAACGAATGGCGCAACCCCACCACTGTAATATGATCAGATTCCTTGTCTCTCACCAGCATTTTGGCTTTTACGCCGTTATTATTGAGTGCATTCATGAGTCTGCCCGAGGCAACAGCGGCCCCGCCTGTCCTTTCGCTCGTATTTACAATCAGTATCCGCATAAATTATATTTATCGGGGTAAAGTTACATCAATTCGGTGAGCTGTCAAAATTTACACCTCCTATTTTTAACCGACAAAAGCAAGACGGATGACGAATAAACGGAACTCGAATGGCATACATACCCGAAATTGCAGTAAATCGACTGCTCTGCAAACAGCATGCGGCCGACACACCAAAAACCTTTGCCACATGCGATAGATACGGGGGATAAAGATTACAAATTTAAACAGCGCTTGTATTAAGCGCAGATATTCCATTTATAAGAAATAGACATAAGATTTATGCAATACAAACAGTATATATAGCGGATATCCGCTATGCATCATTGTCGGACGGTATCTCCATCTACCGGATCCAGAAATACTGCATATCGGTTGTGTACGCACACAAAAATATTGATATAAGTCAAAAAAGAGGCGGAAAACGGATGTTTTTGCACGATTTGTTTGCGGACACAGCAAAAACGTTATACCTTTGCATCGTCAAAAGGTTAATAGATTGTTTAGGTTAGTAGTAATAGATTTAGGTTTTTAGTTATTAGTTTAAGGTAATTTTTTAAACAGATTGTTTAACAGGTAACAATGGAGACCGTGAGGTTTTCATTTACTTTGAAAAAGAATTTTTAGTTAAACATAGATTTTACGTCACAGCTCGAAGATGAGTTGTGACGTATCTTTTTGTATACAGACATAAGAAAACAAAACGAAACAACGCCCCGCCATATATGATACAATGTATCGGCGGGATGCTCGTTTCGTTCTGTCCAGACAAGTTTATTCAGCAAATGTAAACTTCATATACTGCAGGTTGTAGGCCGCTTTGTCCATACAAACCTTCAGTTTATGGCGTCCTTTGGTCATTTCTATATCGCACGACACTTTATATTGGAAGTCTCCCCACCCGCCGGTAGCAGGAATACTGAGAGTACCCGTTGCATCTGCGCCGTCGAGTTCGAAATGCATCTGTCCTCCATTGCCCGATACTTTTACATCCATCGTATAAATACCGGCGTCTTTTACGTCGAGCGTATAAACTAGCCATTCTCCGTCAGCTGTCCATCCGATATTTCGGGTACCCTCCACATCTACATCTTTAGAGTTGTTATCGCCATAACTCGTGCGGTAGTTGCCGCCTCCTTCATCGCCGGCACTCGTATCGTGCCAAGCTACATCCTTGCCACCGAAATCGAAGTCGATAAAAGGAAGTTCGATAACTGCATCTTTCGAAAGCACATGAGGGCCGCGGAACGGGTTGGTAGAAGATACATAAACGCTTACATCTTTAACAATCGTACCTCTGCGATAATGTATTTTGGCAGTGCCTTCCTTAACTCCAATCACGGTGCCATCGGCATATACGCGAGCTATCGACTCGTCGTCCGACCACCATGCATAGTCTGTTACGGCTACATCATTGGCATTTCCGGGCACCATAGAGGCTTCTACCTTCTTTGACTGGCCCGGCAACAGCTCTACAACATAATCGCCAAACAACGTGCTTGCCGTAAGAGTGATATCCGTGAGAGCATACTTTTCGGTTACTTTCACGGCTATTGTGAAAGTTGCATTGCCCCGTTTCACGGTGATATTGGTATTACCTGCTCCGATAGCGGTAACAACTCCGTTCTCTACAGAAGCTACATCAGTATCCGATACTGTCCACTCGGCTGTACTGCCACTCGTAGGACTCAGCAGAAGCGTATCTTTCTGTCCCACAAATAGGGTTAATGAACTTTTATTGACATATATTTCGTTGGTTACTTCCGTTCTGTCATAGCTGTCGCAAGAAGAGAAAATTGCCAGTGCGGAAATGGAAAATACGATGATTTTACCTATATATTTCATTGTTTTGATCATTTTAATTTACAATTAATCTGCTATCACTTGCGCACGTAATTCCTCTTTTATTTCATACCAATTATTGCCGGATTTGTACTTATAGTGCAAAAGAAAGTTGTGATACGTATAATAATCGGTCTTTTCAAGGAAGTACTTGTTAGGATAATCGGTATCTCCGTCGAGCTGTTCTATCATAATATCCTTATACGGACGAATGGTTACCTTGCCGTCATCGGCT
Source organism: Hoylesella oralis ATCC 33269 (assembly GCF_000185145.2). Taxonomy (GTDB): domain Bacteria; phylum Bacteroidota; class Bacteroidia; order Bacteroidales; family Bacteroidaceae; genus Prevotella; species Prevotella phocaeensis. Next base: position 75,379 of record NZ_GL833119.1, on the reverse strand, counting down.
ATATCGAGACAGATAGCAAACAAATCAAGATTAGATACTTTGCTGTCGAAAGCCTCGTTGCCGGCCATGGTTCTTACAGTTTTTGCCGTTATCGGATACAACGCCTTGGTACCGGGAACGGAGATAGGCGTAGTGCTGCCGTTCTCATAACGTAAACCTGACATTGTATATGAGGTTCCATTGGTTGTGCCTGTCGCCCATGTGTTTTTTATCTGCACTTGGTATAACAGGTAATTTCTCGAAGCATTAACTTCGTAGTTATCATAGCTGTCTATCTTCAATGGCAGATAATATACGCTGTCAGGCGACAGTCCTTCCGGATGCACGGTGAAAGGAATTACTCCATTTACCTCACCTGCTTTGATTACACATGTGAGTGTGGAGAGCTCGTAGTTTGCTGCAGGCAGCATCTTTGCATATTTGTCTACAGAATACTCGTACTGACTAAGATTGTATTGGCTCAATATATCGGGCGCCTTAACGATCTTTACCGTAACATCTTCATCTGTTGGATTAGAACCACCCATTGATAATGAGATATAACCCGTACGAAGTGTATCCGAGAGATTGAACATCTTTTGGGATACATGGTCGGTATTGCAGATGAAAGAGAATACATGTTTATACTGTTCTTTCTCAAAGACTTCGTTGTCATTGCATCCGCTTAATAACAGAAGTCCGGCAAATATCATAATATATTTTGCTTTCATATATTCCTATTTTTATGGTTATTTAGTTATCCCATCCGGGGTTTTGGTCCAACAAGGGGACTTTTCTTACCTCACTATCGGGCAGTGGCATGAACATCAACTTGCGGTTAACTACTCTTTTTCCTATGCGCGGAGTGTTCGGAACGGTTCTGCGATAGAACGATTCCTTATCTCCGTCCATATTCATACCCATGATGGTCTTAGACTCTTCACGCTCATAGATACCCCATCTGCGCACATCATAGAAGCGTTCGTTCTCAAATAGGAGTTCCACCATGCGTTCCTGCTCAAGCAATCCCTGCATCTTATCCCGATCGGAAAGTTCTTCCTGCGACGGTCCGGGTAAGCCTGCACGGTGACGGACCTGATTGAAAGCCGAACGCATTTCTGCAATATCGCGAGATACAGTATAAGTCTCGCCCCCGACTTCTACGGTATAACTTGCCGTAAGATTATTAAGTGCTTCTGCATACATTAGCAGGATATCTGCATAGCGTATAATCGGAAAGGCCTTGGACATACGGTTGGCATTGGTTCCGGCCCACGCATCTGTAGGATGTATGAACTTCTTAATCACATAACCTGTAATCGGATAATCGATATTGGAGTTCTGTTTTCCGTCTGGAGAATCGTAATAGTAAGTGATTGTTTGGTTATAATCGCCCGCTGTTGTTGTAGATGTCATCGGCCAAAAGCATTCACAGAAACCGATAGAGGCATAGAAACGCATCTCACGGTTGTTATACATATTAAACACACCACTATTCAAACGATAACCTGAGAAGGTTTTCTGTTGCGTAGTAAAGCCGTTCTCGGAATAGGGATACGCATCCGATGACTCATCTATATTACGCCCGTCGAACATGCGATAGGCATCCACAACCTTTTGAGTAGGGCTGTTGTGGTTCCATCCTCCAAGGTGTAGCGGGAATGACATACGGGTTTGAGCGGTCAAATCATTACTATAACGCGCCCATACCCATTCCGTATTGCTCGAGATAACGGACTCGCCATTGAACATGTCTGCATAAGAATGGTAGGGATCAATGCCTGCTGCACCGTCGGGCCATGCCTTATAATAATCGGGATCAGACGTAACATTAGACGGTAATGCAGGCGTTTCAGAAGAACTTTCCACTGTATGTAACTTGTACATAGGGTTACCTGCGTTCTTCATGTCCATAACTCTTTTGCAGGCAGCGGCAGCTATAGCCCAGCGTTTCTCGTCGTATGTCTGATTTACATAGTATGTCCCGTCGGCCTTGCGCTTCCAATTGCCGAAGCAACGTTTTGCTTCTGCTCCGCCATTGAATGCCGGACTCGCCTGATAGATACGCAAACGAGCAATCAAACCATAAGCTGCTCCTTTTGTCGGACGGCCGAAATTTACCAACGACTGCTGCAAAGGTAAGTACTTTCCTGCCTCTTCAAGCTCGCTACAGATATAATCTACCGTTTCATCATAAGTTCCCCGAGAGCGATTGTAATAACTCAAATCCTGATTGTTATCAAGAACATCGTCGCCAAGCAAGATAGCAGGTCCCCAGTCTACCAATAGCCTGTAGTAGGCATATCCACGCATAAAATGTATGTAACCTAACATCTGCGCACGGTCAGTAGCACTAAGTCCGGGAACGTTATCAAGGTTTTTCAGAATAGTATTACACTTTCTGATAGCTCGGTAATTATTGGCATATCGACTCTCGAATGTACCAAGATTTGTTGGTGTAATCTCTCCTAAGACAAAGGAGATACCTGCTTCTCTTGCAGAAGAGAAAGCTTCATCGGTTGCAGTGTATCCCACTGTGGAAGGAGAGGTCTCAATAAGTGCTCCCTCATCAGGAAACATTCGGGAAATATCCCACATATATGCCTCGGCATTCCTTTTGTTAGCGAATAAAGAGTCACTGCTCATCTCATCTGAGAAATAATCTTCCGACACATTCAGGAAGTCACAAGAAGAGAATGTTGAGGCACCTATCAGCAGCGATATGAATGCTATATTTATCTTTTTCATTTTATTCAATTTCATTACTGTGTATTAGAAATGGATATACAATTGCAATGTATATGTAGAAGGAATGGGGTATACGTTTCCTCTTTTGCCTGCCTGTTCCGGATCAAATATCTTGATATCATCCCATATCAATAAATTCTCGCCGATAAGTTGGAAGTCTATTCCCGATACTCCGATCTTGCGTAAGAAGTTTGTGCGTAATGTATAATTCAAAGTTACTTCCTGTAAACGCAGATACCATGCATTGGCATGCCAGAAATCAGAGGTTTGTGTGTTGTTGGCACTCCTTCCGTAAGTAAGTTTAGGATACTTCGCATTCGGGTTCTCTGCCAAACTCGGATCAATTCCATGAGCCAAAGCATAGTCCATTGGTATCCATCTGTTTGCCGGATCAGCCACTTGCGTGAGCACATTACCATACTCCTGTCCATAGAACGGAATATAACCATAACCGTTCAAATCAACAGTTGTCTTGCCTCTACCTTTGAACAATATGCCCACAGTAAAGTTTTTATACCTGAATTCACCACCGAACCCGTACATCAGCAACGGTGTACTGCTATAATCCAAAGGCACCATGTCATCAGAATTAATCAGTCCATCGCCATTCACATCGCGGTATTTGATGTCACCGGGCTCATAACTACCGAAAGTTTGTACGGGACTTGTCTCGATATCTCTTTTATCCTTAAAGAGCCCGATCGCTTTCAATCCGCGTTGTACGCCATAGGGATAGCCCGAAACCTCCTGATATGGATACCTTGGAGCATTCTCTTCCCAGTGTTTTACATCATTCTTCGCATAAGTGAAGTTACCGCGCAGCGTAAAGTCCATATTATTATTGATACGGTGCTTATAACTAATGTTGCCATCAGCACCAAAACTTGTCATCTTTCCTACGTTGCTGAAAGGGTTCGAAACAAGTCCTACATACATAGGTATCTGGTAGCGTTGTTGGAAAATATTATCGCGTGTATCGTGGAAAAAGTCTACAACAAACTCAAGTTGCTCCTTAAATAATCGTCCTTCAATACCCAAATCAAACTTCTTTGCCTTTTCCCATACGAGATTATCTGCACCGATGTAACTCTCTTGTATGGTCTCTACTTGAGCCGATCCGAACGGGATGTTATTAAGACGTTGTACAACTGTAAGATATGGAAAGCGCTTGTTTGTTATCTGATCATTACCCACTGTACCATAGGATGCACGCAGCTTTAAGAAATCAAGGAAGGGCAAAGCTTTCTTTACAAACTTATAATTAGTAGGAATCCAGCCTACAGCCAGCGACGGAAAGAAGCCGAAACGATGCCCGGGTTGGAAGTTCTCAGAACCCGTATAACCGAAATTCACATCAACCATATAGGTATCCTGATAACCGTAGGTGAGCCTACTTGATATACCTTGGTAACGGTAAGGAATGGATGACATGTTAGAGGTGGCATCTTGAGCATTCTTGGAATCACTCATATAATAATAAAGTAAGCCCGACACACGATGATCCTGTCCGAACACGCGCTCATAATTCAACGTACTCTCAAAGTGATACTTGCGATACTGGTTCGTATATTTACTGAACGATGCATTTTGACTTGCCACACGCAGAATGGTCACCAAATCGCCCTTGGTATCGCGCCCGACTGCCTGATATAATGCCGGCTGAATAAGTCGGGACTCCGAGTAATAGCTGCTGATGTCATAAGCTCCCTGTGCTCTTACCGACAAACCTTTGGTTATAAAGTCAAGGTTTTGATCGATAGCCAAGGTAACTTTACCGTCAAACTGCTGTGAAGAACGCCTTCCCATGCGGTTAATGGCCACGTAAGGAGAAGTTCCTGCATTTGCTCCCACAGCAGGATACTGTCCGTTGGAATAAACTGTAGGCAGGCGAAGCGGTGTAAGATAAGACTGCGCTGCCCAAATATAATCGGTGTTCGATATACCCGGATTATTATTTACAGTAAGTGTTCCATCCGTTCCGAAATATAATTTAGTTGTAGGAGTGAGCTTCAAATCAAGGTTCGTACGATATGTATAACGGTTATAACCTACGTTAGAAGCATAGGGACTGCTTTTATCCACCTTGTATGCAGCATCCTCCAAGTTGGCTCCCAAGCTAATGAAATACTGGGCAACATTGGCACCTCCTCGGGCACTTACATAGAAATTCTTATTCCAAGAAGTTTTCTTAACTACCTCATCTTGCCAGTTCACATCAGGATAGATATCTGTATCAAGATGATTTTTGATAATATCTAAGGAAACATTATTATAGAGCGGCGTTTCACCTCGCACTTCCAATGCCTCGTTTACCAAGTTTGCATAGTCGTAAGAGCCTACATAATCAGGCATGCGGCGCAAGCGGTTGAGCGTTACGGATGCGCGACCTGTAATCTGTATTTTATCGGCCACACCGTGTTTGGTATTGATAAGTACAACGCCGTTGGCACCACGCACACCATATACGGCGGTAGCCGAAGCGTCTTTCAACACCGAGAAACTCTCGATATCGGCAGGATCTATGTCATTGATATTGCCTTCGAGCCCGTCGATAAGTACCAAAGCCGAAGCATTCGCACCGAAAGTACCGATACCACGTATCCAGAAATCGGAGATATTTTTGCCGGGTTCGCCGCTCGCAAGCGAAGTGATAACACCCGCAACACGACCGCCCAGCAGATTACTTACCGATGTGGTGGGGCGCTGCAAATCCTTGGTATCTATGGTAGTTACTGCAGATAAGGTGGATATTTTGCGTTGCGTTCCCAATCCCGTAACAACCACCTCGTCTATTTTATTGTCGCTAACAAGTTTGATAGCCAAGTCCGATTTGTTTCCCATTACCACATACTGTTGCTTCTGAAAGCCTACGTATGAGAAAATCAGTTTGTCTCCCTGTTCTGCTTTTATTTCGAACTTACCGTCTATATCGGTAACGGCGCCTCCTCCCGGTTTGTCTAAAATACTTATAAGTACTCCTGTCAAGGGTTCTTCTCCATCCGTAACGGTTCCGGATACGGTATATTCCGTCTTTTTTTGAGCCTCTTGCGCCCGAACATGTCCCGAAGTCAGCATCAAGAACGACAATATTAATAGAATGGAATGTCTCATGAATGTAATTGAATTAAGGTTAATTGATTGTAAGTTTTCTAACACGTCCGTTTCCCCAATCGGCTACATATACGGCGCCATCCTTACCTATGCCTATTCCTGTAGGCTCATTGAAGAGCGCTTCGCTCTTTGCACCGTCTTTCCAACCTTTTGTTTCCGGCATTCCGAGTACAGTCTCCACCATATCATCCGGCGAAATTCGGCGAATGCAATGGTTATTACGATCGGCCACATAGATATTGCCGTCGGCATCGCAGTATATTTGTGTGGGGTTATGGAACTGCGCTTTCTCTAATTTACCGTCACGATGGCCGCCCGAAATGTTACTGCTCGAGAGGCGTCTGTATGTATTTTCTGGATCGGTTACATCGATGGAACATATACTATTAGCCATTGTACCTGCATTCTCACGGAAAGACATGTAGAGTATATTCGGATGCAACGGGTTGAATGTTAGCCCATAACTATCGCCTTCTTGCGTTTTATACACAGGCGTAACCTCGTATGTGCGAGGATTTATTTTGATGATGTCGCCATAGAAGTAACGGGTATAAATGTAACCATCGGAAGGATTTACCACCATACAATGCTTAAAACCTTCCGAGGGTACCTGATAACCAGCGGGCCATATCATTTCTCGAATGCGAAGTCCCCACATTTCCAGCGGATCGAGCGAGAGATATGAACCTATTGTCGTTTCTGTAGGAATGGTAACAATACCGGTTGTGTTGTTTACACAGGGCACATTGCCCACCATATCATCTTTCAACATGATGAGTTCGCCCGCTTCTTCGTCTATACGCAGAATGGCTGAACGTTCATCACCCTTGCCTTGTCCTCTGCTCACCACAAAAATATTGCCGTCATCATCTACACACAGATACATTGGATGCAGAGACGCGCTACTTAGAGGCCCCGGTACAATCTTGTCGAGCACACCGTTGCCCACCACGGTACTTACCGTTACCGATTGATGATAAACAAAGTGTTTTTGATATACCGCAGAATCGTTACCGATAACCACAGAGATATTACACGTATCGCCCGGCAAGCGTGGCGCCTGCACATACAATTGATCGCCGGTAGAACCTATGAGCGCCGCCTTTCGATGATTAAAATACACTGTGATTTTAGACAGATCTGTTCCGAAATTCTGCCCTTGCAAGATAACTTTCTCCTGAAACTTACCCGAATCAGGATAGAAAGTCGTCAACTCAATAGGTCTCGTAGGATCATAGTCTTTCCCTGCTGTCTCATCGCTACCGCAACCTGACAGTTGCAACAGCAAACCGGAGAAAGCAAGACATAACATAGTCTGAGTAACTTTCATTTGAAAAAATAGTTAAGGTTTAATGTTTTTATTATCTGATTATCTCGCTTAGCATGTATTGGTATTATATACAACTCAATTGCACGGAAAACATGTCTTCCTTTTATAGCTCCTTAGTTTAGTTGTTTAGATTTTAACAGCCAACAGGTTTATACCATACTGTTATAGAAGATACATTACCGTATAATTTTTCGTGACAAAGAAAACAAAATTACTTTTATCCCCTTATCTTGTTTAACATAAATTATCGTTTTTAACATTACGTGCGCGGTAACAGGCTTTTGCCCTTTGCAAACAGCGGCGGTAGATGGGCAATATAGCGGTTACACACGCACTATCTAAGGCCGATACATAGTGCCTTTATCACGAATAAAAGGTACATTTGTATGCGTTTTTTACGGCAGAACCCAACGGCACATTAAAATCTTATTGTATCTTTGCAGATGTTATGAAGATATTTGCCATCGGCATGAACTATGCCTTACACAATAAAGAACTCGACGGAGCGTTATATAAACCGGAAACGCCCGTGATATTTACCAAGGCCGATTCGGCGTTGCTTAAGGACAGGAAGCCCTTCTTCATTCCCGATCACTTAGGAATAATCGAGTATGAAGCTGAACTTGTCGTTCGTATATGTCGTCTCGGAAAGACTATTCCCGAGCGTTTTGCCCACCGATATTACGATGCCGTGACGGTAGGCATAGACTTTACCGCCCGTGAGTTGCAACAGCAGTTGCGCCGCGAGGGCCGCCCGTGGGAATTATGTAAAGGCTTCGACGGCGCTGCAGCCATTGGCGAGTGGGTGCCGATAGAGAAGTTTCGCAACATACAGGCACTGCGTTTCCACCTCGATATCAACGGGCACACGGTACAAGAGGGCTATACGGGCGATATGCTCTTCAAGGTCGACGAGCTGATCGCTTATATCAGCCGCTACTTTACGCTGAAAACAGGCGACCTGCTCTATACCGGAACGCCTGCCGGAGTAGGCCCCGTGAGCATCGACGACTACTTTGAAGGTTACTTGGAAGACCGTCGCGTGCTCGAATTCAATTGCAAATAACCGCCCGCATGCCACCGTATTATGCAGAAAAAGGGGTTGCACGTTTGTTACATAACAAGTATTTTACATGCACACAACGCTGAAATATGTACTTCTTGTCGCTTTTCTGTTTACTACGGCAACCACGGCCAACGCACAGAATTTCTTCAACTTAACCGCCGATGAGGTTAAGATAGACTCCGTATTGCCCGCTTTCGGCTACTCTTTTCCGCTCGAAGGAAACTATCAGGATTCCCTTTATACCGTTACGATAGTATATCCTGAATATATCGATATGCCTGTGAGTGACATCGACCGCTACAAGGCAATCTCGGGAAAGCCGCTGCCTGCCATGCCCGAAGTGGTGCAACGTTTGACTTTCGAACGCAAGAAAGCATCGCTCGACGTATCGTTTTGCCCGCTTGTCTATCGCAATAAGAAGTATCAGATCCTCGTCAGTTTCATGCTTTCGGTAGAGGCAAAGCCGCTAAAGCGTTCGGTCAGACTTGCCAGAACGCGTGCCGGCAGCGCTGGCAGTACGCGTTATGCCGCCCATTCCGTACTCTCAACGGGCACGTGGGCCAAAATCAGCGTACCCGCATCGGGCGTTTTCGAGCTTACGAATGCCGTAATACGCCGTGCAGGCTTTACGGATATGAGCAAAGTAAAGCTGTACGGCTACGGTGGAACGTTGCAGAACGAAACCTTAACAGGCGATATGTTGACGGCAACCGACGATCTGAAAGAAGTACCCACATGCACCGTGAACGGCAAACGGCTGTTTTATGCCCGTGGAACGGTAAGCTGGGACAGTAAAACGGCCATGCAACGCACACGAAACCCATATTCAGACCGCGCTTATTATTTCATTACGCAAAGCAATGAAGCTCCTCTAACGGTAGACTCCGCCGCTTTTCTGGCTTCGTTCTATCCCTCTAACGACGATTATCATTCGCTCCACGAGGTCGACAACTACGCTTGGTACCACGGAGGTCGCAATCTATTCGAAAATATCCCTATAAATACCGGCTCTTCATATACATTCAAGATCGACGCACCGAGCGAACAACAGGGTAAAGTGGCCGTTGTAATTACGGCAGGCAGTAATTCTGCGGCCTCTGTAGAGTTCAATGGCAAGCCTATAGGTACCGTCTCGTTCGTATGGAACAACGATCCGTACTCGTACGAATCGTATGATATGGGCAAAGAACGTGTGGTTACCGCCGTTATAGATAAGCTGCAACTTACCAATGAGGTAAAGATAACCGCCACGTCGGGCGGTCCGGTGCGGTTAGATTATATTTCTTTGGCTTTCGACACCCCCCGCCGGGCGCCTTATCTTGCCACCTCGTCGTTTCCGGCAGCCGAATATGTGTACAACATTACCAATCAAGACCTGCACGCACACGGGGCTGCAGATATGATAATCATTATTCCTACCTCGCAAAAACTGCTCGCACAGGCCAAACGTCTTAAAGAATTTCATGAGCAACACGATGGTATGCGCGTGCGTATAGTGCCCTCTGACGAACTTATCAACGAGTTTGCAGGCGGCACACCCGATGCAAATGCTTACCGCAGATATCTGAAAATGCTCTACGATAGGGCCGAAAACGAGGCCGATATGCCCAAATATCTGCTGCTGTTCGGCGACTGTTCGTGGGACAACCGTATGCTTACAAGCGATTTGCAGGGCGCCGTGAAAGACGATTACCTGCTGTGTTACGAGAGCGAAGACTCGTTTAACAAGATTACCTGTTATGTAGACGACGGCTACTTTTGCCTTTTAGACGATGGAGAAGGCGGTAATCCGCAAAGCAGAGATAAGCTCGACATGGCCGTGGGGCGCTTTCCGGTAACGACGGAAGAGGATGCCAAGACGCTCGTAGATAAGACCATCGGCTACGTAACCAATAAAAATGCAGGCGCATGGCAGAACACTATCATGTTTATGGGCGACGACGGAAACCAAAACCTGCACATGACAGACGCCAATGAGGCAGCGGACAGTGTTGCCGGATGGTATCCCGGATACCTCATCAAGAAAGTGATGTGGGACTCGTACATACGAGAAACATCTTCTACAGGCAACACTTATCCGGAGGTAACGCGCCTTATAAAACAGCAACAGGCGGCAGGCGCCTTGATTATGGATTATGCCGGACATGGCTCGGAAACGCAGATATCTCACGAATCGGTACTGCGTATCGGCGATTTTTCGAGCTTTACCAACGCTAACTTGCCGCTCTGGATCACGGCTTCGTGCGATATAATGCCATTCGATGGCTCTGCACCTACGATAGGCGAGGCGGCCATGCTCAACAAAAAGGGCGGAGCGGTGGCTTTCTTCGGCACCACGCGCACGGTATATGCCAGCTACAACAAACGCATCAACATAGCTTATCTGAAATATGTACTTGGTCTTTCGGGTGATAAATCTATCACCTTGGGCGAAGCGCAGCGCCTTGCAAAGAACGAAATGATAACAACCGGAAAAGATCTTACTACCAACAAACTGCAATATTCGCTGCTCGGAGATCCGGCAATTGCCCTGAACCGTCCTACCATGAATATCGTTATCGACTCTATCAACGGCATGTCGGTCGGCTCAGGAACACCGCTTCCTACCCTTAAAGCGGGAAGTGCGGCCACCGTTACGGGACATATAGAGAGCGCGACAGGGGATTTCGATGGCATCGTAACGGTAACTGTGCGCGACAAGGAGGAAACGATAACCTGCAAACTTAACAATACTTCGCGCGACGGAGCCACTACCGCGTTTACTTACAAAGACCGCACGAAGACGCTGTTTACAGGCTCCGACAACGTAAAGCAAGGCAAATTCGCCTTTTCGTTCGCCATTCCGAAAGACATAGATTATACCGAAGGCAGAGGTTTAATTAACGTATATGCCGTAAACAACGAGAATACGTTGAAGGCACACGGCGAAAACGACAACTTTATAGTTGGCGGAAGCAGTATCGAGGGCAACGATTCTATAGGCCCGTCCATATACTGTTACCTCAATTCACCGTCGTTCATGAACGGCGGGAACGTGAATACGACTCCCTATTTCGTAGCACAGATTACCGATGAAGACGGTATCAATGCCACGGGGAACGGCATCGGGCACGACCTGCAGTTGGTTATCGACGGCGACATGTCGAAAACCTACACGCTCAACGAGAACTTTACGTACGACTTCGGTTCTTATACCAAGGGAAGTACATACTACTCTATTCCCGAACTGGCGGCCGGTGTACACCGCTTGCAATTCCGTGCATGGGACATACTCAATAATAGTTCTACGACCGAACTGACCTTCAACGTAGTGCAGGGCTTGGAACCGTCGCTGTTCAACGTAAGCTGTACTAATAATCCGGCATCCACTTCGACCACATTCATCATCAACCACGATCGCACGGGCAGCATGATGGATGTGGAAATAGATGTGTTCGACATGAGCGGAAGACTGCTTTGGAAGCATACAGAGAGCGGGGTTAACACCAATGGAGCCTACACCGTAGACTGGAATTTGACGGTAGACGGAGGCACACGCCTGCAAACCGGCGTATATCTTTACAGGGTTCGGATAGCTTCCGACGGCAGTTCTAAGGCCTCGAAAGCTAAGAAACTCATCGTTACAGGCAATAAATAGATCATCTCGCACGTTTCTTTAGCTACATAGCAGCAATAAAACGATTGCCGAACAACCGGAATAAATAAACAATAAACGACAAATGAATAAAATCTTGAGAATATTTGCAATATGCCTTTTCGCGCTCATCACCGCCGATATGTCGGCCCAAGACAAGAAAGACATATTCAATCCTGTTCACCACTCCGTTACCTCTCAGATGATTGCCCCCGATGCCCGTGCGGCCGGTATGGGCGATGTAGGTGCGGCAACCGATGCCGATGCGACCTCGCAATACTGGAATCCGGCTAAATATCCGTTTGCTATCAGTCGTGCAGGCGTAGCGCTCAACTACACTCCGTGGCTGCGCCAGCTGGTCAACGATATGGGAGTGGCCTACCTATCGGGCTATTATCGCATCGGCGATTATAGTGCCGTGTCGTCTTCGTTGCGTTATTTCTCGCTCGGAGAAGTACAACTTAGTTCGAAAACAGGCGGCACCACACCCATGACCATCAACCCTTATGAGATGTCGTTCGACGTGGGTTACTCGCTCATGTTGAGCGAAAAGCTGTCTATTGCAGCCGCTGTACGCTGGATATATTCCGATCTAACCTACGATTATTCGGGAGATACCTCTCCCGGATCGGCTTTTGCCGCCGATATTTCGCTCTACTATCAGAATTATCTGAACCTCGGAAGCCGCGAATGTCAGCTTGGATTGGGCATGAACATATCGAATATCGGCAGTAAAATTTCGTTTGGCGGCGATAACAACAGCGAATTCATCCCTACCAACCTGCGTCTTGGCGCCTCGTTGATGATTCCTATCGACGAATATAACCGCCTTACCATAGCGGCGGATGCCAATAAACTGCTCGTACCTACCTATCCTAAGCAGAACGAAGGGGAAACTACCGAGGCTTATCAAGAGCGTGTACAGAAAGATTATTACGATGTGTCGTCGATAAGCGGTATTTTCAAAAGTTTCGGCGATGCCCCCAACGGCTTCAAGGAAGAATTGCAAGAGATACAATGGAGCATAGGTGGCGAATATGTTTACCACGACCAATTCGCATTACGTGCCGGTTATCATCACGAAAGCGAGAACAAAGGCAACCGTAAATACTTCACTGTAGGCGCCGGTTTTAGGATGAATGTGTTCTCACTCGATGCAGGTTACGTAATTGCAACGGCCAAAAGCAACCCGTTGGATCAGACTCTACGTTTCACACTTACTTTCGATATGGACGGCATAAAGGATTTATTCCGTCGAAGATAGAGGGCTCTTTCGTGCTCTTTACTTAGATACGGGCGATATGCTTTCTCCTCTTTCTCCAAGAGGAAGATATTTATTTTCTAATTTTTATTTGCATTTAAACTATGGATTGCAATCGAAAAATGGGTACAGACGCTGAAAACAAGACAGCTTTAAATACAGCCAATTCGTTTCAAAACAGTCTGAAACCGGTTTTCAGATGCGGTTTCGGTTACGATGTTCACCGCCTTGCGCCCGGACGGGCACTGTGGCTGGGCGGCATAAAGATACAGCATGAGTTCGGTTTATTGGGACACAGCGATGCTGATGTGCTCATCCATGCCATCTGCGATGCCCTTTTGGGGGCGGCAAACATGCGCGATATAGGTTATCACTTCCCCGATACGTCGGCCGAAACACTCGATATAGACAGTAAAGTTATCCTGCGGAAGACCATCGAACTGATTGCCACTAAGGGCTATCGGTTAGGAAATATAGATGCGACCGTATGCGCCGAGCACCCTAAAATTAATCCCTACATCCCCGCCATGCAGAAGTGTATGGCCGAAATCATAGGTATCGATGAAGATAATATATCCATCAAGGCCACTACTTCGGAACACATGGGTTTCGTAGGGCGTGAAGAAGGCATGGCTGCTTATGCCACCGTACTGATAGAGCGCTATTGAAGAAAGACTTTCTCCTGCTTCTCCAAGGGAGAGAAATGTCTCACGGAAGAAAGCTTAGCATACGGTATGGCGGTCTCCTTTAGCCGCTTTGAAAGGAAAAAAGAAATAATTTGAGATAAACAACCAGATAAACTACCGCTATTAGGTATATGACTTATACCTAATAGACAAGTATTCTCGCAAGCATATTTGTATTGTTTATCTAAGAACTGTTGCTGTTATGAGTATCTTAAGATTTGTCCCGGACGTACACGCATGGTCTTTGTAATATGGTTGAGTTTACAAAGCGTTTCTACAGTTACGCCTCTCTTTTGGGCTATAGATGTCAGTGTATCTCCTGCAGAAACCTTGTGATAGAGACGTTCTCCATCATCGTTCGTGCCCTTGTTGTCATTCTTGGCGAACTCGCCTTTTACTTCTTCCCGACTATAACTGCCGTTGTCGATCTTTCCGCGTATACGGGTAGCTTCGGCAGACTCACGATCATAAGTACGTTTATTGAATATGTAATAGTCGCCGGTTACGTCTTGAGCACGGAAATCGAACATTAATGCCGGGTTTAGAGCTACGCCACAAAGGCGTGTTTCGAAGTGTAAATGCGAGCCAGTGCTCCGTCCGGTGTTGCCACCAAGGCCAATTACCTCTCCTGCACGGACTTCTTGGTTCTCTTCAACTAATTGCTTGGACAGATGTCCATATATTGTTTCGAGCCCATTCGGGTGACGTATCACGATGTATTTGCCGTATCCGCCGCCTTCATAGCGCACAATTCGGACTTTACCGCTAAAGGCGGCACGGATAGAATCACCAATGTAGACCTTTATATCGAGCCCTTTGTGCTGACGCCCCCAACGATGACCGAAATTACTTGTAATTACACGGCTGGGAGTTGGCATACAGAAGTGGCGTAGGTTTATCTTGAAAGAGTCTGGAAGTGCCGTTGCACGATGTGCATACTTATTGTCCCAGCCATCATAAAGGTCGGCTGCCGGCGATATGTTATTTTCACGTTCGATTATCTTCTTCAATACAAGTGTATCAACTGCCTTCATTTTTCGGTCTACAGGGGCTTGTCGTGCCAATAGGTCCTGCGCAGTCGTTGGCTGTGAGGCTAAAACAAAAGAAACAGATAATGCAAATGTCTTAAATATTTTCTTCAAATTCATTGCCATTTTAGGTTTAGGTCTCTGTGGAAATAAGTATTTTTATTCCTTCTGAAAGGATCGTTGAATGATACAAGAATTCATCGATTTTTCATAAAGACTTCGCAAAGATAACGAAAAAAATGTAGAAATGTTACGCTATTAACAGTTTTTATCGGGTGTTTAACACATTGCTTATTTCCGTTCCTTTGTCTTTATATGGTGGTTTTATAGGCGATCTGCCATATTTTTATAAATAGTACAATAAAGATAAATTAACGATTTTTCGACTGCAAATAGTGAAGAAATTCATGATATACATACGTTAACTGATGGCTGCCCAGTTGATATTCGTCTTACGCAAGTTGCGCAGACGGCTCCAAAGCAAGGTATATTCCGGTTTTTCACATAGCGGATCGTTGTCGATGATCTTCTGTGCTTCGTCGCGAGCCAGTTGGATTAGCTGTCCGTCACGTGCTATATTGGCGATTTTGAGGTCGAATGCAACGCCGCTCTGTTGCGTTCCTTCGAGGTCGCCCGGCCCACGTAACTTCAGATCAGCCTCCGAAATGCGGAAGCCGTCGTTGGTTTCGCACATGATATCTATACGCTTTTGCGTTTCTTCCGTCAGCTTGTAAGTGGTCACGAGGATGCAGTAACTCTGGTCGGCACCACGACCTACGCGCCCTCGAAGCTGATGTAGCTGCGACAACCCGAACCTCTGCGCATCGAGAATAACCATCACGGAGGCGTTAGGCACGTTAACTCCCACTTCTATTACCGTAGTCGAAACCAGTATTTGTGTCTCCCCGTTAACGAAGCGTTGCATTTCCGTCTCCTTTTCTGCCGGTTTCATTTGCCCGTGCACCTTACTCATACGGTAATTAGGGAATGCTTCTTTCAGCGTTTCAAAGCCGTCTTCAAGGTTTTTCAAGTCTATTTTTTCGCTTTCTTTGATAAGCGGAAACACGATATACACCTGTCTTCCCTGTTCTATCTGCTGTCTGATGCCCTGATAGAGGCTCGTCATTTGAGTGTCGAGCTTATGAATTGTCTGTATCGGTTTGCGCCCGGGAGGCAGCTCGTCTATCACGCTTACGTCGAGATCTCCGTAGATGGTCATGGCCAAGGTGCGCGGTATGGGGGTGGCGGTCATTACCAATATGTGGGGCGGGTTCTTGCTTTTCGCCCACAATTTGGCACGTTGTTCCACGCCGAAGCGGTGTTGTTCGTCGACTACAGCTAATCCCAACCGCGCGAATTGCACGTTTTCTTCGATAATGGCATGCGTTCCTACCAATATATCCACCTCGCCTGCGGCCAGCGCATCGAGTATATGCCGGCGTTTCTTTCCTTTCACGATGCCCGTAAGCAGTTCCACTCGTATGCTCATAGCACCGAGGAAAGCCCGCAAGGTAGCCAGATGTTGCTCGGCAAGTATTTCGGTCGGCGCCATGATGCATGCCTGAAAGCCGTTGTCGATGGCAATGAGCATCGACATAAGCGCCACGAATGTCTTTCCCGAACCGACATCTCCCTGCAACAAACGGTTCATCTGTCGTCCCGAACCCATATCGGCGCGTATCTCATGCATTACGCGTTTCTGTGCATTTGTCAGTGCAAAAGGCAGATGGTTATGGAAGAAATCGTTGAATTGCATACCGACACGGCCGAATACATAGCCACGGTATTTGCGTCGTCGGTCGTTCGCGTAGCGCAATATGTTGAGTTGAACATAAAAAAGTTCTTCGAATTTCAGCCGTACCTGTGCCCGCTGCATCTCGTCGAGGTTCTTGGGATAATGGATACCTCGCAGAGCTTCGAACCGCGAAACAAGGTGATGAGGCCCCGTGATGAAAGGTGGAAGCGTTTCGGGCAGGGCATCCTGCGTAAGTTTCTCTACCAAAGTCTTGGTGAGTTTCTCTATGCCACGCGACTGAAGTCCCGCCTTTTTCATCTTTTCAGTGGTCATGTAATAGGGCTGCATGCCCATCGAGGAGAGTTGCACCTCGGCAGCACGGTCGATATCCGGATGGGCGAACCGGTATCTGCCGTTATAAATGCCGGGTTTTCCGAATACGATGTACTCTTCGCCCACCTTATAATTCTTATATACATACTGCGTGCCTTGAAACCAAACAAGGTCGCAAACGCCCGTACCATCGCTGAAGTGGGCTACTATGCGCTTCTTTCGTGCACTCACAGCATATTCTTCAAAGCTCAATATGCGCCCTTTTATCTGCACAAAAGGCATGTCACCCGTAAGATCGGCAATGCGGTAAACCTTGCTACGATCCACATATTTATAAGGATAATACTCCAACAAGTCGCGCCAAGTGCGGATATCGAGCTCCTTGTTCAATATCGCCTGCCGTTTCGGGCCCACGCCCTGAAGGTATTGTATGTCTTGGTCGAGAATGTTGAGCATAATTGAAACTTCTCTCAATCCCTCCGAAGAAAGAGAGTATTGTTGCTTGTCGTTTTTTTACTATATTATAATAATGCGTAATATGCTTTTTAATCTATTACGGTTTTTCTCCTGTTTAAGTAAAATAGGATGTGTTCTTGGCAGCGTTGCTTCTCCATGCTTTGCCTATATATTTACTTTTTTTCGGAAGAGGAGGAGAGAGGTCAGCCCATCGCTTCAGCGATTTTCATGTCGAAAGGCGTCGTAATTTTTATGTTCTCGCGGTTGCCTTCCACCATTGCCACTTGGCAACCGAGGGCTTCCACCACCGAGGCGTCGTCGGTAAACGACTCACGGAAGGGCTGTAGATAGGCACGTTTGAGCAGTTGTATGTCGAAAGTCTGGGGCGTCTGTACAATCCTATAATCGTTGCGCAACACGTTTTTGCCCCCTCCGTGTGCGTCTATGTAACGCAAGGTGTCGGTTACGGGCAGCACAGGAATGGCAGCATACTCGTCTCTTGCCGTCTCGTAACAGTTGCAGATGACGCTTTGGCTCACAAAGGGCCTCACTCCGTCGTGAATGCCCGCCACGCCTTCCTCGTCGTCGGGGATGAGAGAAAGCCCGTTTTTCGACGATTCGAAGCGCGTGTCTCCGCCGTCTGCAATCGCGTGTTCGATGGTAAAACCGTATTCTCGGCACAGTCTGCGCCAATAATCTTGCTGCGATGGCGGCAATACCAAGATGATGTTCAGCTCGTCGCTGTAGGCTCTGAAACGCTCGATAGTGCGCATCAGTATCGGTTTTCCGCCGATGCAGAGGAATTGTTTGGGCGTTTCGCCGCCCATGCGCAGCCCTTTTCCGCCGGCCACGATGATGACGTAATCCATGAATTGTAAATGGTTGAATATGAAACAGATGTCAACTGCCCCAGACAGATAGGCAATCTAAGCGCCTTAGAATACCTGTCTAAGGCTTTTAGATAATACATCTGCCTGCGACTCATTCTTCGCCTGTCAGATGTAGGTACATCATATCGCGTTGCAATTGGCGCACCTTGTCCTCATCAACAAAGAATGAAAGAACCTTATATGCATAAGGTAACGTGGCTGCAGGGCCTTCTCCGGTGATGATATTGCCGTCTGTAGTGAAGAGATCGTGCGTATATTCCGCCCCTTTCATGTACTTTTCGAAGCCCGGATAGCATGTTGCTTTGCGCCCGTGCAATAGTCCTAAGCTCCCCAGAACCATAGGTGCGGCACATATAGCGCCTATGCGTTTGCCTTTGTTGTTCTGTTCGCGGAGCGCACGGCACACGCCTTCGTGCGCCAGAAGGTTGGTAGCGCCGGGCATTCCGCCCGGTAGAAGCAGCATGTCTGCATCGTCGAAGCTGCTTATGTCTTCGAACTTCAGGTCGGCTTTTACCGTTACGTGGTGTGAAGTTTCTACAAATTCGGAGCCTGTAACGCTCACCGTCTTTATCTCTATGCCCCCTCTGCGGAGGATATCCACCGGTGCCAATCCTTCTATTTCCTCGAAGCCGTTGGCAAGAAATTCATAAACTTTAGCCATAGTATAATTGTTTTGTCTATTTGCAAAGATAATTAATCTTTTCAATATACTGCTATTTTCGCAATTAAATAGTATCTTTGCAACTATATAATATATGGTATTATGGTATCACGAAAGCTAAAGTTCGCCATTTTCGGCAACGAATATCAGTCTAAGAAATCGGTTTCGGTGCAGAAGATATTCTCTCTGTTGGCCGAAGAGGGAGGAGAAATCTACATCGACCGTCCGTTTTACGACTATCTTTCCAATGTGCAAGGCATGGAAGTGAAGGCTTCCGGCGTGTTCGAAGGCTATAACTTCGATGTGGATTATGTGGTTTCGTTGGGCGGAGACGGCACTTTTCTGCGGGCAGCAAGCCGTGTCGGGGCCAAAGAAACGCCCATTCTCGGCATCAATATGGGGCGTCTGGGCTTCCTTGCCGATGTACTTCCCAGCGAAATAGAGGGTGCCATCGACGGTATTTTCAAAGGGCAATTCCAAATAGAGAAGCATAGCGTTATCCGGATAGAGGCCGAGGGAGAGCCCATAGAAGGGTGTCCTTACGCGCTCAACGATATTGCCGTGCTCAAACGGGATAACGCTTCGATGATTTCCATCCGCGTGTGTATCGACGGCGAATATCTGGTTACTTATCAGGCAGACGGCCTTATTGTGTCTACACCCACGGGAAGTACCGCTTACGGATTGTCGAACGGCGGGCCTATCATGGTGCCCCAGTCGGACATTCTGTGCCTTACGCCGGTGGCGCCCCATAGTCTTAACATCCGTCCGATCGTCATCAACGACAAGTCGGTGATTACTCTGACGGTGGAAGCCCGTTCGCATAACTTCCTCGCAGCCATCGACGGACGGTCGGAGAAGTTGCTCGAAGGCACGAAAGTAACCATCCGCCGTGCCCCTTACGAGGTCAATATAATTAAGCGACTTAACCAAAGATACTTCTCCACATTGCGCGAAAAGATGATGTGGGGAGCCGATACGAGAGAATAGAATGCACTTGAGAAATCTGCTGAAAATACCGCCATCGAAGTATAAGGTCAAGGTAATTCTGAAATGGTTGTGGGTTTCGTGGCGCGGAAATCGCCTGCAAGCCGTGCTCAATGCCACTGTAGGCGTGCTGCAGGTGGTGGTTTCGTTGGGACAGGTGTGGGCGGTGAAGCGTGCTATCGATATTGCCTCGGGTACCGTCGAGGGCTCTATATATTGGTCGGTTGGCGTAATCGGCATGTTTTATCTGTGCGATTTCGCGCTCAGCATATCATCTGTGTGGATACGAAACATTCTTGGTATCCGCGCCCAGAACCGCATGCAGCAGCGTATGCTCGACCGTTTGCTGCGCTCGGAGTGGCACGGACGGGAGCTACACCATTCGGGTGATGTGCTTAATCGCTTGGAGTTCGACGTGAACACGGTGGTAAATTTCCTGACAGAAACCGTTCCAAACACGCTCAGCGTGCTGGCTTTGTTCTTCGGAGCGTTCTTCTATCTGTTCTCTATGGACAAGGTGTTGGCGTTCGTTACCGTGGCTATCATCCCCGTATTTGTGTCTGTCAGCAAAATATATGTGGGACAAATGCGACGGTTGACGCGTAAAGTGCGCGATTCCGACTCGAAAGTGCAGAGTGTATTGCAGGAAACCATACAGAACCGCATGCTTATAAAGACGCTCGAAAGCGATGACATTATGGTCGGACGCTTGGAAAACACGCAGAACGAGTTGCGTCAAAACGTAGTAAAACGCACTGTGTTCAGCGTATTTTCTAATCTTATCCTTAATTTCGGTTTCGTGTTGGGCTATCTCATCGCCTTTCTGTGGGCGGCATTGCGCATGTCTTCGCATACTCTTTCGTTCGGTGGTATGACCGCTTTCCTACAGTTAGTAGGCCGAATACAGTCACCTGCACGCAATTTAGTTAAGCTCGTGCCCGCTTTTGTAGGTGTTTTTACGGCGGCAGAACGCCTTATGGAACTCGAAGAAAACCCGCTTGAAGAGCAGGGAGAGCCCATTGAACTGGCTCCGCCGTGCGGTATAAGGTTGAAAGATGTATCGTATACCTACGACGAAACGGATGGTAATGTGATCGATCACTTGAGTTTCGACTTCACGCCCGGCTCTTGTACGGCGATACTTGGTGAAACCGGTTCGGGTAAAACTACGCTGGTGCGCCTGATCCTTGCCCTTCTGCGGCCGCAAGAGGGGCAGGTCGAGATATATAACGACCACGAAAGCAGGGAGTTATCGTCGCTCTTGCGATGCAACTTCGTATATGTACCGCAGGGAAATACGCTGATGAGCGGCACCATACGCGACAACTTACGGCTCGGCAAGCTCAATGCAACGCCCGAAGAAATAGAAATGGCGCTTGAAAAGGCATGTGCCGATTTTGTTTACAGCCTGCCCGACGGGCTCGATACCGTATGTTCGGAGTCGGGAGGTGGACTAAGTGAGGGCCAAGCACAGCGAATTAGCATCGCAAGAGCATTGCTTCGCGACCGTAGTATCATGCTCTTCGACGAGGCGACCAGTGCTCTCGATCCCGATACGGAGCGGCAGTTACTCCGAAATATCTTGGAAAATCACGACAAAACCATCTTGTTTATTACCCACAGACCGGCCGTGGTAGACTATTGCGACCGTACTTTAAGGATAGAAAGAACAACATAAGCGCCACGTACAATATAGGAATAGAGAACTAAGGAATAGTGAATAACGGAGATAGATGTATGGTTTTTTCTTATTATTTTATCGGTTTATCTGCAACTTTCCTGCGGTATTCCTCGTCTAACATTCAAAACTTTGCGAATGATACACTTAAAAGATATCAACAAAACCTACTTCGGAGCGCAGCCGCTGCATGTGCTTAAAGGCATTAACCTCGATATAGATGAGGGTGAATTCGTATCTATCATGGGAGCATCCGGTTCAGGTAAGTCCACCTTATTAAATATATTAGGCATTCTCGACAACTATGATAGTGGGGAATATACGTTGGGTGGCACGCTTATCAAGGATTTGAGCGAGACGCGGGCCGCCGAATATCGCAATCGCATGATAGGTTTTATCTTCCAAAGTTTTAATCTTATCGGCTTCAAAACGGCGGTGGAGAATGTGGAGTTGCCCCTTTTTTATCAGGGAGTTGGGCGTCGCAAGCGCCATCAGCTGGCGATGGATTACCTCGACAAGCTCGGTTTAGCGCAATGGGCAGAGCATTATCCCAACGAAATGTCGGGCGGACAAAAGCAGCGCGTGGCCATTGCACGGGCATTGATTACGCGTCCTCAGATTATTTTAGCCGATGAACCGACCGGCGCTTTAGACTCTAAAACGAGCGTAGAAGTGATGGAGTTGCTCAAAAAACTCAACGAAGACGAGCGCATGACGATCGTTTTAGTGACGCATGAGAGCGGGGTTGCCAACGAAACCAATAAGATTATCCACATCAAGGACGGACTGATAGGCAAGATAGATAAGAATACGGAGCACAATTCTTCGCCTTTCGGTGTCAACGGATACATGAAATAGCAGTTAATCATCTAACGAATATGCGCGATATCATCACCGAAATATGGTCTACTACCAAGCGTAATAAGCTGCGAACCGCACTGACCGGTTTTGCTGTAGCATGGGGAATATTCATGTTGATATTCCTGCTTGGCGCGGGAAACGGACTTATCAACGCCGTAGAACAGAACTCCGGTCGCTTCTTGGATAACTCCATGATGATAGGAGGGGGACAGACTTCCAAGGCTTATCAAGGACTGAAGGAGGGACGTCCCATAGACTTGAACGACAAAGACCTGCATACCACCGATAGCAGGTTTTCGGAAAACATTATCGAGATGGGCGCAGAAATAAGTCAAGGAAACGTAACTGTTTCCAATGGAGAGAATTATGTTAGCGGTACATTAAACGGAGTATACCCCAATGAGGCCGAAATAAACAAGATGGAGATGCTCTATGGCCGCTTCATCAATTCTTTCGATAACGAAAAATCGCGTAAGGTATTGGTTATAAGCGATGACCATGCCAAGGAACTACAGCCCCGCAATATCGCTTCTTTGATAGGTAAACACGTGAAATTGGGTGATCTTTCTTTCCAAATCATCGGCATTTACAAGAACGATCAAAGCGGAATGAACATGGATTTTTATTCGCCTTTTACCACTGTGCGCACCATCTATGGGCGCGGGGATAAGGCTGATAACATCATATTTTCCTTTAAAGGGCTGAAAACAGAGCAAGATAACGAGGCTTTCGAGAAGAAGTATCGCGCCCATATCAATGCTAATCACAGCGCAGCCCCCGATGACGAGAACGCTATCTGGATATGGAATCGCTTTACGCAGGCCATGCAGATGAATACGGGTATGGGCATCATCCGCACTGCCTTGTGGATTATCGGTATCTTTACATTGCTTAGCGGTATTGTAGGCGTGTCGAATATCATGCTTATTACCGTGAAGGAGCGCACACGGGAGTTCGGTATTCGCAAGGCAATCGGCGCAAAACCGCGTTCAATTCTGCGGTTGATCATCATCGAGAGTATCATCATCACCACGTTCTTCGGCTATATAGGCATGGTTCTCGGCGTTGCTGTAAACCAATATATGGATGTTACGAGCGGAAACATGCAGGTAGATGTCGGCCCGTTCAAGGCGGCTATGTTCGTTAATCCTACCGTCGGACTGAATGTGTGTATAGAGGCAACGGTCGTAATGGTGCTTGCCGGAACTATTGCCGGCTTCATTCCGGCGCGAAAGGCCGCCCATATCCGACCGATAGAAGCCCTGCGTGCGGAGTGAAAAATCATGATTTGTAATTCATAACCCAAAATTCGAGATACGATATTTCTGCAAGATAAGATGCGTTTCAGAATAGATTTAGATACATATAAGGAGATACTCGACACGCTAACCCGCAATAAGAGCCGGTCGTTTCTTACGGGGTTCGGCGTTTTCTGGGGCGTGTTTATGCTCGTAGCTCTGATGGGTGGCGGCAACGGAATGAAGGAGTTGCTGTCTAAGAACTTCGAAGGATTTGCCACGAACTCGGCAATCATCTACGTAGAACCCACCACCAAAGCCTATCAGGGGTATCGTAAGGGGCGCCAATGGAACATGGTTTATAAAGATGTAGAGCGCTTGAAAGCACAGGTTCCCGAACTTGACGTGGTGTCGCCCGTACTCTCTATTTGGAACGGCAGTGCCGTTTTCGGCGACAAGAAGGCTTCCTGTTCGGTCAAGGGCCTGCTTCCGGATTACGTAAAGGTAGAAACTCCCAAGCTTTTCTACGGCAGATACCTTAACGAAACCGACGTGCAGCAGCGCCGAAAAGTCTGTGTAATCGGCAAAAAGATATACAAGACGCTCTTCCCCGGCGGCGGAGATCCGTGCGGAAAGCTCATTAGAATAGACTCGATATATTATAATATTGTTGGTGTAGATTATAACAGCGGCAATATGAATGTTAATGGAAGGGCGGAAGAAAGCGTGGTCATGCCGATTACCCTCATGCAGCAGGCCTACAATATGGGCGACCGAGTGTTCTTGATCTGCGTAACCGGCAAGCCCGGAGTAACCATGAGCAGCATTGCACAGCGCATGCGAGAGGTGATAGCCCGTGCGCATACTGTCGATCCTACCGATGAGAAATCTATTACGGTGTTCAATTCAGAGGTGATGTTTGGTATGGTGGATAGTCTTTTCTCGGGCGTGAACTTCCTGATTTGGCTTGTTGGAATAGGCACATTGCTTGCAGGTGCCATCGGTGTATCCAACATTATGATGGTTACTGTGCGCGAACGAACGACCGAAATCGGTATCCGTCGTGCTATCGGAGCCACGCCCCGTAACATCTTGAGCCAGATTATAACCGAGAGTATCATACTGACCGGCGTCGCCGGAATGAGCGGAATACTCTTTTCGGTGATAATCTTGCAGTTCTTGGAGGTAGCCAATACCACCGACGGCATACTCTCTGCCCACTTCCAAGTGTCGTTTTGGGCGGCGGTGGGCGCCGTAGTTATGTTGAGCATCCTCGGCGTTCTCGCCGGATTGGCACCCGCCTTGCGGGCCATGAGTATAAAGCCCGTAGACGCAATGAGGGACGAATAGACCGGACGACTCCTTTCTGTTTCCCTTTTGTAGAGGGAGAACAGATTGTGAAGAATGGGCATGAAACAGAATGTGAATGAAAGAATATTAATAACAAACGAAGAATGTGCCGTTAAAAAAGCGTGAACCCCGCGGGGCACTTCCCTCTTTACGAGGGAGTTGGGGAGGTCATTATGAAAAAATACATCAAGTTTATTGTTGCAGGCATCATCCTGTTTATTTTCATCGGAACGTTCATTTTCCTTTGGACCAAGTCGCAACCGCAGCCGGTAGTCTATGATGAATTTACGCCTAAAGTGACGGATATCAAGAAGACAACGGTAGTAACAGGAAAGATAGAGCCCCGCAACGAGGTGAACGTAAAGCCGCAGATTTCGGGTATCATTACTCAAATCATGAAAGAGGCAGGCGAGATGGTGCAGGCAGGCGAAATCATTGCCAAGGTTAAAGTGGTGCCCGACATGAACCAGTTGAGCAATGCGCAGGCCCGTGTGCGCCTTGCCGACATTAACATGAAGCAGGCCAAGGTCGACTACGAGCGCGAGAAAACGCTCTTCGACAAGGGACTTGTGGCTGCCGATGAGTACGACAAAATCCGCCAGACATACCGACAGGCGCGCGAAGAAGTAACGGCTGCCAAAGATAACTTGGAGGTAGTGCGCGACGGAGTGTCGAGCAGTAATGCCAATACCAGCAGCACGCTGATCCGTTCGACCATCAGCGGACTGATCCTCGATGTGCCGGTGAAAGTAGGAAACACCGTTATCTTGAGCAACACTTTCAACGACGGAACTACCATAGCTACCGTGGCTAACATGGGTGATTTGATATTTCGCGGGAATATAGACGAGACCGAAGTGGGAAAACTCGTTGCCGGAATGCCCATGAAAATAATCATCGGCGCCATGCAAGATACCCGATTGGAGGCCCGTCTTGAATATGTTTCGCCAAAAGCAGTAGAGAGCAACGGCGCCAACCAGTTCGAAATAAAGGCTGCCATACATGGTGTAAAAGGAACAAAGATACGAAGTGGCTACAGTGCAAACGCAGAAATCGTGCTTGCCAGCGCCACTCATGTGCTCACGGTGCCCGAAAGTGCTATCGAATTCAGCGGAAACGATACCTACGTTTATATTGTGAAAGGCTCCGGAGAGAACAAAACATACGAACGCCGCAAGGTGGTTACGGGGCTTAGCGACGGCATCAATATAGAGATAAAGAGCGGTCTGACGACGAAAGACAAGGTGCGCGGGCCGAAAGTAATCAAGGAAGATACCTCGGAGAATAACTAAATTTCCGTGTTACATATTCTCATTTCTCCCGTTTAAAAGAGGAGGCGGGGAGGAATAATATCGTTTAAAACAGCGTAATGAAACAGACTTGATGCAGGCGGATTGGCCGTTTCGCAGTCGGAAGTTTATTTTATTACGCTGTTTTTGTGCCGTTTCGTTACGGGCAGACATGCTGTTTCTGCCCGACGGAAACTGTTTGCAGCGTTTCTTTTCACGGCAGATTTTACAGGAACAGGCGGCAGCTTTTCGTCATTTTGTTACGATCTTTTTGCCGCGATGTATGTAGATACCCCTCTGTGTGGGTGTTGCCGTCTTTACTCCGCCGATGGTGTACCAACAGTCGTCGGTTGTCTTTTCTTTGTTCTTTATGGTGGCAATACCCGTTGAAGCATCCAAAAACCGTTTCATTTCATAGAAGGCAGAGGTGGCACGCCCCGTCTCATTGTCGAACAGAGGAGCATTATACCAGTTCGTTGTTACCTGTGCAGCGCCCGTATGAGCGTATTCGTTGGCCTCGAACCACCACCAGAAAAGGCCTGTTACAGCCTTGTGTTTGTTGAGCATCGTTATCATGTCGCGGGTAAACTGCCTCTGTCCTGCGTCGGTATAGGGGTAGACGGAGATATAGTCGTAGGTAGTGCCGGGCACAGACCATTTGAGCGGGTAGCCTGTTTCTACAATCATTATCTGTTTTCCTGTAAAGCCGCTCTCTATTGCTGCGACGGCTGTCTCGAGTGCGGCAAGACTGCCGTGGAAATAGGGATAATAGCTCAATCCGATGATATCGTAGTCTGCACCTGCTGCCTGCATATTGTCGTAGAAGTTTTTCAGCACGTCAGTCTGCGCAATCCGTTCGGTATGCAGGATAATCTTGGCCTGCGGACACACTTCGCGGCATGCTTTGGCGGCATTTGCAAGCAATGTTGTGAAGCGTGCCCAATTGCTGTTGCTGCCCATATAGCACCGGTTGGCGGTAGAACCTTCGGCACCCCACAGCATTCCGTAGCTTATTTCGTTGCCCGTTTGTATGAAGTCGGGCTCGGCATCTGCGGCTTTCATCTGTTGCAGAACCTCCTTGGTGTAGTCGTAAATGCGGGTGTATAGGGCCTCATCGCTAAGAGTCAGCCACGCTTTAGGCGTCCATTGTTTGGCCGGATCGGCCCACGTATCGCTGTAATGCAAGTCGAGCATCAGCTTCAGCCCCGCCTCTTTGATGCGCTTGCCGAGCGTTTTCACGTAGGAAAGGTCTTGACATACGCCCTGCCCCTTGTCTGCAGACGAGGCATTGGCAGGATCGACGAAGAGCCTAACCCGCATGGCATTCATTCCTTCTTGCTTGCAGTATTGCAGCAAAGAACCGATGGTGTTGCCGTTACGATCGAGGTATTTCGAGCCGTTTTCCTCGTATTTGGTCAGCAAGGAGATATCGCCGCCCACGTATTTCTGTGCATCCGTGCCCGTTACGCTTAAGAGAAGTAGGCACGACAAGCAGGAAGTTCTGATGTTCATAAAGCTATCTTTTTAAAATAAATACTGTGCAAAGATACCATAAAAACGTGGAATATGCAATGAAAAAGGCTTTCGGCGGCATTCTTTCTTCTCTTATAAAGCGCAGGCAGGTAGGGGATAGGGCGAGTTTCCGTGCGGTATGCAATTCTCTTCCATCCTATCTTTGCTAAGGGGAAGCGTACTGTTTTGCAGTTTTCTTTACAGCATTTTCTCCCCCTACAAGGGGGAGTCAGAGGAGGACTCTCCCTATGTTGTTATGTGCAGGAGCGTGCTCTCCGCTCTTTGCTTATGGTAAGACGGATGTGAACATGCTGCAAGCGACTTTCTTAGATGATATGTCTGAGTGGGATAGACTGCTTGTTTAAGGTGCTTAGATAGGTGGTGTAAGGTTTTCATCTTTCTATCCGTGAGGTGTTTTCTTGTCTCTTTACTTCTTTTACCTTTATTTTTTGAATGGAAAAGCCGCAGCTCTATCGGTGTAGAACTGCGGCTTCTGTTGCTTTCCGCGGCTTTGTTTGTGCAGTGGAAAGTTATGATCTATTTCACGACGATCTTCTTGCCGTTGTGAATATAGATGCCCTTTTGTGTCGGTTGGGTGATGCGTGTGCCGCCCACGGTGTACCAGTTGTTGTCGTTCGTCTTGCCCTTTTCGGCTTGTATATTGCTGATGCCGGTGATGGTGGACGTAACGTTGCTGACGATGTACTTGCCGTTTACGGTGCCTGAAATCTCGTAATAAGTATCTTCGGCTATCGGACCGATGTCGACGGTCTGCATTTGTCCGTTGCCTTTATTGAAGATGATATTGAACGAATAGTTCTTTGCAGGGATGTCGAACGTGTGGCAGTACCATGTCGTTCCGTCGATCTGCTTGGTTTGAATGTCGGTTGCAGTGCCGGGCCATGCACCTAACAGCTGCGTGTTATGGCCGTCGTTCGCCCATGCATAGAAGTAGATACTCGTCCAGTTCGGATCTTTAAGGTAGACGGTTGCCGTGTGCGGCGTGAACGGCTTGATGGTGTAGCTGCGGCTGACGATGCCTTTGACGACGCCGTTGACCAGAAGTCCGACTTTCAGCGTGCAGTCTTCGTTGATGTTGATGGTTGCTCCGGAGGCTGTTTTCGTATCGTTCGGCGTGGGATCATTGCCATTGAGCGTGTAGACGAGTTGTGCGTTTGTTGCGGTAGAAACGGCAGTGAGCTTCACGTTGAAGGCACTTTCGTATTCGCCCGACGCCATGTCTGCCCATGCCGTTTCCGTGCTGTTGGCAAGAAAATACTTATAATGATAGCCCGACAGGATTTGCGTGTAGACCGACGAGTTCGGTGTGAAAGCTGCGGTGTTGCCTACGTATACCAGCAGTTCGCCGTTGGTTCCCACAACACGTTTGGAGTTGTAGCCGGCGGTACTCCTGAAGTTTATAAACGAACTTGTGTTGGTAATACCTGCCAATTTGCGTGCTTCGATCATCGATTTTATTTCCTGTTTGTAGGTCTGCCAGTGCTTCAAGAACACACAGGGCGTGCCCGGCATGGCGATAAGAAAGGCGTTTGCCGCCAACGTATCTTTGAGTATCGGGTCTTGCTGTGCTGAAGAAGAGCGGTATTCCGTGTCGTGGTTTTCAACGAAAGTAATGGCATAACGGCGATAAGTAGCGTTACTCATTACGCTGGGGTTGTCGAGTTTTCGCCAATCATTGCCGTTGATAGCGTCGCGCACTGTATATCTGAAAGCGAAATCGAATGCGCCGCTCTGTATCGTGTTGCCTGTTTTGGTGCCGTCGATCCAGTTCTCGACGACGGAAGGGTTGCCGTCCCAGTACTCTCCGACGGAGAACTCGGTGCCCGAAGCGGCGTTGTAAATTCCCGTATATTGCGGAGCGTAGCCCTTTACCATATCGTAACGGAAGCCTTTGTAGCCAAGGTCGTCGAGCAGATACTTCAGATATGCCTTCACTATGGTCTGCACATTGCTGCTCGAATGGTCGAGGTCGCGGCAGCCGGACCAATCTTCATAGCTCTCCGGATTACCGAGAGTGTAGCCGTTAGCATCGGCCCAATTCTTTGTTTGCCCGCCATCATCGTTCGATGTAATGTCTGTGGAAGTCATCTGATAGGTCGTTCCGTTGTAGGTTTCTTTGGGGAAGTCTACCCATGAACCACCCGTGCCGAGGTTGTTGCGGTGGTTGATGACCACATCGGCAATGATACCGGTGTTCTTCGCCTTAAAGGTTTGGATCATCGAGCGTAGCTGTGTTTCGGTGCCGAACGAGCTGTTTTGGTCGAAATAATATACCGGCATGTAGCCCATGACGTTGCTTGTGGTGTTGCAGTTTCCGCTCTGCGGCACCCATATCAGCGAGAAATATTTTGAGAGTTCATCGGCCTGACCTTCAAGACGAGACCATTGTGTGTCTACGAAAGAGTCCCAGTAGAACCCTTGGAGCATCACGCCTCCGTAATTGGTTGGCCATCCTTGCGCCGCTATGAGCAGCGGAAAAGCCAGACAGAGAAGTAGTGTATTGATACGTTTCATTTTGTTTGTAGGTTTTGATTGTGCCACGAAGTTAATATTATTTTGCGCAATGTTTTGCCTGCTGCGGGCCGATAACCGTAACTTTTGCAGTAAACGATTGCATTAATTCAACTGCATGATGCGGTCTCGGCTTACCTGCAGCACGCCTTTCAGCTTACCGTAATACCTGATGGCGGCATCTATGGTCATGTTTTTGGGCTTGCGTATGGCCACGCCGTTGATGATATTGTAGTCGTAAATGAGTTTGGCACCGCTCTTGCGGATGGCTTTCAGCAACGATTTTTTATCTTTCTTGTCGTTGTAATAGATGATGAGTGTTTCGGCACTGTATTCTTGTACTTTCGGCATCTGTAAGTTGTGTCTGTTACAGCAGACGGAATCGGTGCCGAATTTCTCCAGCTCTTTCATGGCCGGAAGAACCTTTCCCGTGCGGTTATCGAACAGTCCGCGGTTGATCCAACTCTTTATAACGCTGTTGTTGCTGCCGTTTTCTTCGGGAAACCACCATAAAAGTCCCGTTACGTTGGGGTGTTTGTTGAGCTCGGTTACGAGTTCTCGGGCAAACAGGCGTTGCCCTTCGGCGCTGATAGGGTAGAGGTCGGCGTAGTGATTGGCATCCTTTTCCCATACGTCATTGTCGTGTGAGTAGTAGAAAGCGGTCTCTACGATCATGACAGGTTTAGGAAAAGCGGCCTGCAGAGAGTCGAGTACTGTTCCGAGATGCGGTATCGTGCCGTGCCACATGGGATAGTAACTCAGTCCGATGATATCATAATCCACACCGAAACGGGCCATGCGGTCATAGAAGGCTTTGGTGTCGGCCCAGCTCTGTGCATGCTCCGTATGGCTGATGAGCTTGGCCTGCGGACAGATTTCACGGCAAGCACGACTGCCGGCGTTAAGGAGCGATGAGAATACCGCCCAGTTCGTGTCGCTGTCGGGCTTCACTCTGCCCGTGGGCCACAGCATGCCGAAAGTGATTTCGTTACCTACCTGAATGAAATCGGGCTCGATACCGGCATTGCAGAGTGCCTGCAGAGCGTGACGGGTATAGGCATATACTGAGTCTTGAAGTTGTGCGGGGGTTAATCGTTCCCACCGTTTAGGTGTAATCTGTTTGTTAGGATCGGCCCACGTGTCGCTGTAATGGAAGTCGAGCATCAGGTGAAAACCGGCTTCTTTTATCTGTTTTGACAAAGCGATGACGTAAGGGATATCTTGACACACGCCCTCACTCTTGTGCTCGTCGGATGCATTTTGCGGTTCTACGAACAGACGTACACGCATGATGTTCCACCCTTCATCCTTGAAAAGCTGCAGGGCTTCGGTAGGTTTTCCCAGTTCATTGAGGTAGTGGGTGCCCTGTTTTTGATAAGAAGGCAGTAGCGAGATGTCGCCGCCGAGGTAGCGCTGTGCCTGCAAAGAGATGGAGAAAACGATGCCGACAAGCATTGATAATAGTCTTTGAATAAGGTTATTCATGAATTGGTTGCTTATGTTTAAAATTCAGAATAGAGAAAATGAGGGAGAACTTCCGTAGAAATTCTCCCTCGGCATTCTTTAGGTTATTTTTAAGTTACGTAGTCTTATTGATATCTCCCTGTGCCTGTTTTGAAGTTGAGGTAAGCCTTTTGGCCGGCTATTACGTTGACGCGTGCCTGATCATCGCCATTGCCGCGGTAGTCGATTTTACCGTCTGCAGTTACGATGAACTCGGTCTTCCACCAGTCGTAGCCTATGCTGACGCACATACGTACCTCTGCATTTTGAGCAAACTGCGGTGAAACGAACTCTCCGTTCTCTGTTGTGGGAACACTGAACTTATGGCTATCGGCAATAGCCCATTCGCCTGCCGCGTCTCCCATCAGATATACGTCGGGCTTGAGGAACTCTACAGTTTTATTGCTGCCTGCAGTTACCTTTAACAAATACCAACCGGCATTGGCTATCTTGATATTTCCGGTACCTCCGGCACCAGCTCCTGCATTATCGACAATAGTTGCTTCCGTACCGAAATCATCGCCCCATCCGGCTTGCGGAGCAAACTTAATTTCTTCGTTTGCATGAAGATAGATGATTGTCCAGAATACATTTTCGGTACTGTGCACGATGGTAAGCTTTTTCCAATCGGTAGTTGCAGCACCCCAATTGTAGTTGCTGCCTGTTAGATAAAGTTCTGTAGAGTACTTCTCGACCTTGTATATCATGTTTACAGCATCGAGTGTAACTTTCCATTTGCCCTTTCCGGAGATGACGGGAGTCTGCACTGTGTACTTGTCTCCGCTCCAGATAATGAAGTTAGGCGTGGTTTTGTCGCCATTTTCTTGACATCCCATTTGGGCCGAGTTTACCTCATCCCAATCGGTAGCGCTATAATGTGACCTACCATAGAACTTGAACCAGTTATCGCCTTCCTTAGTTGTTTCGACAACAGCCTCATAAATTCCATTACCTTTACTATTCATATTGATGGGCTTGGTCAGTTTCCAAGTCTCTCCGGATACAGTATTCTCTACAAAATCACCCAACATGAAATAGCCGTTAGCGTCTTCTGCAGGTGTGGGATCGGTGGTAAGCGAGCCTGTAGATTCGCCAGTCAGAGCTACAGCATCGCCATTGGCAAGGTTGGCACCGAACTCGGTTACGACCTTGAAATCGTACTTAGTTGTTTTACGGGTACCTGCATTTTTCCAAAGAGCATCATCGAGTGCCGAAGCTGAAACAACGATGTTGTTGCCTACGATGGAACCTTCGATGGTCAAAGTGTCGTTACCTGTGACAATATAGAGCTTACGCAAAGTGTAACCGGTAATATTTTTGTCGGAGGAACTAAAGGTGATGAGCTGCAGCGAATCGTTGTCTACCGGCATTACACTGACTGCATTGGCCCCTTGTGAAACAGTAACGCCATAGGCAGCAGCCGATTTCTCCTGCTGATGAGACTGCGGAGAAGCCCAATCATCGTAATCGCCGTTGCAGCTGGCGAGTATAAATCCCGCCAAAACCGCAAAGCCATATAATATTTGCTTTTTCATAATTGATTATCGTTTTGTTATTATTTTACTTCACCGGTGTTAAGGTTAAAGTCTACATAGAGTTTCTGTCCGGGAGAACATGCTACGGAGTAATCGGCACCTTTTTCCGTCCAAGAGTCTATAATATTGAGATCACGCCAGTAAATAGAGCCGTTGAAGAGTGTAAATTCCGTTCTCCACCAATCTAATCCGGGCACTTTGATGTAGGCGCGGAGTTCGCCTGCCGCCGTGAAAGCGGGAGAAATCCAGTTGTCGAACTGTGTTGTGGGTTGCTGCAATGCAAGGTCTGAATTGGCATCTGCCCACGAACCGGTTGCTTTACCGATAGTATAAGCTGCTGCAGGGTAGATGTGGAAAGTGTATGCAACTTCGCTTGCGCCAAGTTTAGTGGTTACATAAATAGTATACCATCCGGCATTGGCGATGACTATATTGCCGTCTCCCGTTTGCTCACTGATACCTGCACTGGCCTGATCATCAAATTCTGCCACGTTTTTATAACCGCGCCAATCGCCTTCAGATTCACCCCATTTGAACGAATCTCCGGCTTTAGCGTAGATGATGGAGTAGAAATCGCCACCCTTCTGCGGATCGTTTCCATAGACAGGAGCCATCTTCTTCCAGTAAGACCAGTACTTCTTATCGCTATCGTTACCAATAGACGAGCCTACAAGATACAAACTCTGAGGATATGTGAGCTTGGGTGCCACGTAGGTAGCAAGAACTTTCGGCAGAGTGATAACGTTGGAATAAACGGAGTCCATCGGAGTGCCGGCCAAGTTGACGGGAGTTGCAAGCAGGCGTACGTATAGCTGACGGGCAGTTGCAGGATAGGCTACATCGCCGTTAGCATCCTTATACATGGCAAGCATGGCATTGTTGATCTCTAAAGGATCGACATTCATACTGGCAGTAGTATAAGGAGTATCCAACTGACGGAAGTTAGCATTACTGTTGCTGCCGAAAGTCTGGTCGAGCGATACTTGTACGAAGTATTTTACAACGTAAGGTACACCACCGTAATCGGGTTGGGTGCATGTCAGATTTAATCCG
This sequence comes from Hoylesella oralis ATCC 33269, assembly GCF_000185145.2. Classification (GTDB taxonomy): domain Bacteria; phylum Bacteroidota; class Bacteroidia; order Bacteroidales; family Bacteroidaceae; genus Prevotella; species Prevotella phocaeensis. The sequence goes on along the minus strand of NZ_GL833119.1, from coordinate 40,923 downwards.
TTTGCACTTGCGAGGTCGTAAGTGTTATTTTCGGCATTCGCCGGCGTATTAAGAACGAAACTTGATGCGTTGGGAATGAATGTCGGGTTGCTGTTATCGTCTTTCTCACATGATGTCAGTACGAAAGATGTCAATGCGAGCAGGGAGAACAGGCGTCCTATATTAAATATTTTCTTGTTCATAACTTTCATGTTTTATCCTTGATACTTAATTAATAATCGGCATTTTGGTGCATGTTCTCATTGTTGTTGATATCATCCAACGGGATGGGATAATATTTAAAGTGAGAATCTACAGCTTGTCCGTTAGGGACACCGCCTTTCCAAGCCCAGTTATATTTCTTTCCGGTAAACATATCGAAGCGTATCAAATCGCTGCGACGTCGGCCTTCCATATAGAACTCACGGCTCCATTCATCGATGAGGTCTTGCTCTGTGAGCTGTGTCAGCGGAGTGGCATTGGCACGTGCACGGAGTACATTAACATCGTTAATGGCTGTCATGTCGCCTTTACGCCATTTAGCTTCTGCGCGAGTCATGAATGCTTCTGCATAACGTATCAATGGAATATCCATATCAGGGAATTCTTTATCATGAACTGTTTTCCCATCGGTACGTATATTCTGGAACTTTACAACGGAAATACCATCGAGAAAGTTATTCAGCTTGTCGGTACGCAACTTGCGTATACCGCCGCCACGACCGGCATAAAACAAAGCTCGGTCGTCGCCTGCTGCTGCAATGATGCTCTTTGTATCGGAACCGTCTTGTGCATCCAAAGCTATAATCTCTGCTTCGGTCAGGTTATCTGGAGCCTTTACGGTTGACATAGGTATATCATCGTTCGGGAAGAATTTCTCTATCAAATTCGGGCGAGCGTAGTTACAGCTCCAGCAATTGGTGGTACCTGCATAAGGCATACCGGTAATGCGGGTAGAGCTGATCAAATAAGTTGCTCCCGAAAAGCTGCGTGTTTTCTCCCCATCTTGACGTATCGGAAGAATGATTTCTTTCATGGCATCGGTGTTCTCGTCATTGTCTGCCATGAACAGCTGTGCATAACCACTGTAGGTGAGCCCATTGGTAGGATTGGTTTTAGGCACGTTGCTCAACTTATAAGCACCGCTATTGATGATTTTATCGCAGTATTCAATGGCCTTATCATAAGCTTTTGTTACACCGTTTGTATAAACAGGAGCATTGAGAGCCAAACGTGCGTGGAGCATATATGCGGCACCTTGGTCTACACGACCGTAGTTTTTACTGTCGTTGAACGAACCGATTGCCGAGAGTTGACTCTCTATTTCGGTGAGTTCGTTGTCGATCCAATCGTAAAGATCTTTACCGGCTTTTTCTACCGGTTTTTCTGTCATTGAAGATTTTTCGTCCTTGAAAGGAGCTTTATGCCACAGGTCGAGGAAATACCAATAGTGCAAAGCGCGCAGGAAACGAACCTCTGCACGATAGTATTTATAGTTAGCATCTTCTGCTTTTCCGGCAGTTTCCTGCAAATAGAAGTTGCAGAGAGTTATATCATATCCTAAACGTTGGTATGCCCATTGGGTACGTACAGAGGTGGAGTTCCATGATATACCTGTGATTTGCGGTATATCTTGATCGGTCTGCCACGCCCAGTTACATTCATCGGTAGGTAGAGTCTGGAGATTAAAAGTGGTACGATAGAAACCGGATTCGCCTTCATCGGAGCTGATATCCCCTGCTCCCGTCGCGCCTTTTTGTCCGGTTACGCCGAGTGTTCCGTAAACCTTAGCCAGCAAAGACATGTCTTCAAACGAAGGTGAAGTTTGCGGATCGATTGACGAAATATTTAGGTCATCGGCACAAGAGGCCATTCCTAAAGCGAGAAGACCTGCGACAGCCGTTTTAACAAATATATGTCTCATAATGATATTTTTTATGTTAGAAGTTCAAGTTCACACCGAGTTGGAAACTCATGGGGCGTGGATAAGGGTTGTTGTCTACACCTGATGAAACTTCAGGATCGATACCCTTGTATTTTGTAATGATAAATGGATTCTGAACAGTGAAGAATATACGACCGGAGAAATAATCCTTTTTCGCACATTTCAATAAAGGATCAAAACTATAACCCAATGTGATGTTAGAACACTTCAGGTAAGAAGCATTGCGAACAAAGTAATCGGAAAGCCAATAATCGGTACCTATACCGGTGAAACCTAATGCAACTGCTTCCGGAGTTGTATTGGTGAATGCACTGTTAGAATATAGTCCCGGGGAACTGATAGCGGCCTTGCTTGAGAGGTTATCATAATATATATAGTTCCCTAACGATGCATGGAATGCTGCACTAAGGTCCCAATTCTTGTAAAGGAACTTGCTCGTAAAGCCCATAATCACGTCTGCCGATGGCTTTTTATAGAAATAACGATCGCTTGCATTAATCTGTCCGTCGCCGTTACGGTCAACATACATTCCTTCTATAGGTTTGCCATCTTTATCGTAGACTTGCTGATAAACAAAGAAAGAGTTTGCCGCATATCCGACTCTATTTGCCATTATCTGTGTATTATTGCCGCGTGAAATCTTAGTACCTGTCGGTACGTAATAATCTTTATTACCAGTTGCGTTCCCTGTGAGTTCGGTAATCTCATTATGATTCCACGATATATTGTAAGTTACATCCCAAGTGAAGTCTTTTGTTACAACGGGTTTAGCGTTGATTGCAAATTCAATACCGTAGTTCTCGAGTGAACCTATGTTCTTTAACAAGGTAGAGCCGAAGTTTGTACCTACAGGGATTACCACTGTATTCAAAAGGTTGCGAGTCTTACGGTAATATCCATCTATGTTGGTAGAAATACGTCCGTTGAGAACAGAAAAGTCGATACCGGCGTTATAGGTAGTTGTAGTTTCCCATTTACGATCTTCGTTATAAGCCGATGGACGTTGTGTATAGTAATAGGTGTCGCCGAACGGATACATAGCATAAGAATTGCCCAACGTGTAAAGAGGCATATAACCGAAGTCGTCGCTGAGCTTGTTGTCACCGGAAGGATCTATCAATTCCTGTTGTCCGGTTACACCCCAGCCCAAACGGAGTTTCAATTCATCTATCCAAGAAGCTTTATTTATGAACTTCTCATTATTGATCTTCCATGCAAAAGCTGCCGAAGGGAAATAGCCCCACCGATGTCCTTTGCCGAAACGTGATGAACCATCGGCACGGAATGTGGCTGTAAGCATATAACGCTTTAGTAGTGTATAATTCATACGTCCGAAGTAAGAAACCAACGTGTTACGCGTTGCCCATTCCTGTTCGGAACGAATAGAAGGGTTATATATTTCTCCTGTGTAAGGATCAGTGCCTTGTCCTTCGTTGTAACCGCTACGATGATAATGGCTCTCTTCAGCACCACCCATTACATCTATATTATGTATGCCGAATTCATGCTGATACTGTGCATAAATATTGCCTGTGAGAGAGTATTTCCAGTATTTAGTTACACCATCCCAGCCATAGTAGTTATTAGAATAGGAATATTTTGAAATTGTCTCGTCTTGCGAACTGCTGGTGTATTGGGCACCGATGTTCCCGTGGATATGTAAATCTTCGAAACCGTGAATCTTATAGTCTACTTCGAAGTTTCCTGTGAAGTCGTTTGCATGCGCAATGGTTTCTTTTAAGTTAAGTAGTGCCAATGGGTTTTGCGGTGCATTTGGATTGTTGGTGTATTTCCAGTTAGGATCTTTGAAAGAAGCATTCTGCGAAGGTTGATAATATCCACCGAAGAATTGTGAAGTTTCATCGTTAGAGTATACAGGACGGGTGGGATCAATACTCAGAGCAGCACCAATTGCGCCGTTGGCATCAGCATAACGGTCTTTTTCGTACATGTATTTTCCCGTAATATTGAAGTTCAGATGCTTGTCGAGCAGTGAAGGTGCAAGATTTAAAGATAAATTTGCACGACGCATCCATGATGTCTTCACGATACCGTCAGAAATGTTATAACCGGCACTTATGCGATACGGCATGTTCTTCAGGCCGCCACTCATGGAGATATTATGGTTTGTAGATACAGAAGTACGGAAGATTTGGTCTTGCCAATCGGTATTCTCCGTACCGAGTTTGCTAACATCAAGGCCGACTCTTGCTGCCAATGCCCGATATTCATCACCATTCAGAGTTTCGTACTTTTTCTGTATGGTAGATACAGTTACATCTCCATTATAGGTAAACTGCGGTTTCTGCCCGTCACGTCCCTTCTTTGTTGTGATGATAATTACGCCATTTGATGCACGACTTCCGTATATAGCCGTTGCCGAAGCATCTTTCAATACAGTAAATGTTTCGATATCATTCGGGTTGATCATGGCGAGAATATTGCTCATACCTTTAGCGGTGTTGCCGTCTATAGTAAGTCCATCGATTACATAGAGAGGATCATTGGATGCATTAAGCGAGGAACCTCCACGTACACGTATCTGTGCCCCTGCCCCCGGAGTGCCACCTGCAGTGATCACATCAACACCGGCTATCTTGCCTACCATCATATCCGTAGCGTTGTTTGTGATACCTTTAGATAGCTCATCCGGCTTAATGGCCGTTACGGAACCTGTCAGGTCTTCCTTTCTAGCACGCCCATAACCGATGACGACAACATCTTTGAGTGTAGTCTGTTCGCTGACAAGCGATACTGCAACATTCGGTGCCGCCGGCACTGTTGCCGTCTGATAGCCGATATAGGTTATAGAAATCGTAGCGCCAGACTTAGCCTGAATGGTGAAATTACCGTTGATATCTGTCATTACGCCGCCATCTTGTCCGGCTACACGGACCGTGGCGCCAATGACGGGTTCGCCGGTATCATCCTTAACATGGCCTTTCACAGTAATTTGCTGTGCAAAGGCACTTGCTGAAAGAATAAGCCCACATATGATAGCGAGCATTCTTAGAGGTAATGAAATTTTTACCTGCTTCATCATTTTTGTTTTTAAGTTAACGTTATTTAAAGTAATTGTTAGTTCAATGTTTAGGTTTTATACCTTATTATATTATATGTTTTGTTTCATGTTTGGTCATTAGGTAGGTTTCTTTTTCGTGGGATAAGGAACCGCTATAGTACGCCAAAAGCTATTTTACCGGTGTCTTTCCGTTTCAACTTTTTATGCAAAGTTAGTTTTGTTTACGTATGTTTGTAATTTTTTTCAGTTAAATCCGTTATTTATAACATGCAAACGTTTGCGTTAGGAAAGGCAGGTAATTTATATACCTTTTATGTCTTGTTCGGTATATTTGCATACTTTTGCATAGAAGAATCTATTATAACAGGCGAACCAGTAATAGAGCATGGTCGCAAAAGAATATTGATAAAAGCCATACCTAAATGAAAGAATCTTCACCTATGACAATGAAAGATATTGCAAGAGAGTTTGACGTCTCTATTGCAACGGTGTCTCGTGCGCTGAAAGATAGTCCCCATATTAGTGCAGACAGGCGAGAGAAGATCAAAACCTTTGCACGCGAACATAATTTTATACCCAATGTAATTGCGGAAAGTCTACGTAACAGTCGTGTGAAACCTATCAAGATCATTGGTGTTATCATACCACAGTTTACTCATTTTTATTTTTCTTCGGTGCTGAGCGGTATAGAGGAAGAGGCTTCGGCGCGCGGATATCAGGTAATGGTGGCTCAAAGTAATGAGAAATACGGACGCGAAGTGGAGATTTGTCAATCGTTTTATGAAAATAAGGTGTGTGGTATCATTGTGTCGCAGGCTAAAGATACCAATAAATACGATCACTTCCAAAAACTTATCGACCGCGGAGTACCGATCGTATTCTACGATCGTATTTGTACTGGATTGAATTGTAGCCGTGTTGTAGTAGACGATTATATGGGTGCTTATACGGCCGTAACCTATCTGATCGATTCCGGTTGCCGTAATATAGCATTCTATGGAACTTCCATGACGTTGGAGATATCGAAGAACCGCTATAACGGTTACCGCGATGCTTTGGTAAAATACGGTTTGCAACCCGATAATCGGTTTGTGAAATATTGCGATAATCGGGCCGATGCAGAGGCCATCACGCCCGACTTGTTGAGTATGCCCGATCATCCGGATGCCTTTTTTGCCGTGAACGACGATACGGCCATCGGCATTTTGTACTCGGCTAAAAGACATGGATTTCGCGTGCCCGACGATATTAGCATTTGCGGATTTACCAATGGGTACCGTGCCATAGCCTGCGATCCCATGCTCACTACCGTAGAGCAGCGCGGTGTGCAAGTGGGCGAAGAAGCTGCAAATATCCTCATAGGTCAGGTGGAAGGCTCAATTCCCACTGATAAAGTGGAGCGGCGTATTGTCAGGACACGACTCATTGTGAGGGGAACAACGAGGTAGAGCCGTCATAATCACAGCCTCCCCCATCCCCTCCAAAGGAGGGAAGAATTTTACTAAAGCTGTGGTTTCTTGGTAGAGAAACGATTCTATAGATATAAGTAAGTTTAACAAATAAAACAATATTCCTTCAGCATCTAATCAATGCTCCCCTCCTTTGGTGGGGATGAAGGAGGCCTATAAATTATGAAAAATAAACCCGATCTTAGCTTCTGGAAACTTTGGAATTTGAGTTTCGGATTCTTCGGCGTACAAATTGCATACGCTTTGCAGAGTGCAAACATTTCACGCATCTTTGCCACGCTTGGTGCAGATCCTCATGATCTCAGTTATTTCTGGGTACTCCCGCCGCTCATGGGCATCATTGTGCAGCCCATTGTGGGTACGCTTTCCGATAAAACTTGGTGCCGTTTTGGCCGTCGCATACCTTATTTGTTCGTAGGTGCAACGGTGGCCGTGCTCGTTATGTGCCTGCTGCCCAATGCCGGTTCGTTCGGTATGGCGGTGTCGACCGCAATGACTTTTGGCCTTATATCGCTGATGTTCCTCGATACAAGTATTAATATGGCGATGCAACCGTTTAAGATGCTTGTGGGCGATATGGTGAACGAGAAGCAGAAAGCCTTGGCCTATTCCATACAGAGCTTCCTCTGTAATGCGGGATCAGTGGCAGGTTTCGTGTTTCCTTTCTTCTTTACGTGGCTCGGCATACAGAATGTAGCGCCGAAAGGGGTAGTGCCCGACTCGGTTATCTGGGCGTTTTATGTAGGTGCGGCCATTCTTATTCTCTGCGTAATCTATACCACAGTCAAAGTAAAGGAGTGGAATCCGCAGCAATATGCCGAGTACAACGGGGTGAAAGAAGTCCAAAAGGAAGAGAAAGCCGACTGGATAACCTTGCTCAGGCATGCACCGAAAGCGTTTTGGGAGGTCGGTCTTGTGCAGTTTTTCTGCTGGGCTGCATTCCTCAATATGTGGAACTATACCCCGGGTGCCATTGCCGAAACGGTGTGGAACACCACGGATACCGCCTCTGCGGGTTATCAAGAAGCAGGCAACTGGGTGGGTATACTTTATGCAGTGCAGGCCGTTGGCAGCGTTGTTTGGGCATTGGCGCTGCCTTTCTTCCCCAGTAAAAAGGCGGGATATGCCATAAGTCTGGTGCTTGGCGGCGTGGGTTTCGCCATGATACCGTTCATCTCCAACCAGTATATGCTCTTTGTGCCTTACGTGTTGATAGGTTGCGCATGGGCTGCCATGCTCGCCATGCCGTTTACTTTTATTACAAATGCGCTGCAAGGCTATGGACACATGGGAGCTTACCTCGGGCTTTTCAACGGTACGATATGCGTGCCGCAGATCGTAGCAGCTCTGCTCGGCGGCACTATCTTGTGGCTTGTGGGCTCCATGCAAAGCCACATGATGTATGTGGCCGGTGCATGTCTCGTTATCGGAGCGTTGTGCGTGCCGTTCATCAAGGAACACGAAGTTGCCGAATAGATATTAAAAAAGATTGTAATAAGGTATATGGGGATAGGGAACTATCCCCTTTTTGTTATGTTGTTTGCGTATTTTCTTTAGGGTTTACGGCATCGATATTTTAAAAATGTATTATCTTTGTAACGATGAAAACATTTCTTTTTTCAATATTCTGTACCCTGTCGTTGGCAGTGAACGCTCAAGATAAGACGTATCATGGTGACGGTATCGACGATTATCTGCGTTTTGTACCCATAACATCGGTGTTTGTAATGAAGGCCTGCGGTGTGGAGAGCGCCAGTTCTTGGAAACGTCTTGCGGTAAATACGGCGGCATCTTATGTCGTTTCATCGGGCGTTGCCTACAGTTTGAAGCACACCATACACGAGCGACGCCCCGACGGTACCGATAACAGAAGTTTCCCCTCGGGGCATGCCACGGCGGCTTTTGCGGGGGCAACCATTCTGCATAAAGAGTATGGAAAGCTCTCGCCGTGGATCAGTGTGGCGGGTTATAGCGTGGCAACACTTACGGCTGTAGACCGCGTAAGGCGTAACCGCCATGCGTGGGGCGACGTTGCGGCGGGGGCAGCCATCGGTGTTGGCGGTACTGTGTTGGGCTATTGGCTCGGCGACATGCTGACCGGAGAGAAGAGCCGTTATGCAGTTAGCGCGGGTACAGACGGTATTCAGCTCACCATCAATTTATGAAAACGATTGCTTTACGTATGGTTCGTTAACGGCGAAAAGCACGTTTTTATTTCTGTCTTTCTGCGATTAAGGTAATTTAAAGCAATATTTTCGGCTGTTAGATGTGCTTTTTAAAGCCGATAAACATGCTGTCTAACGCTGATATGTGATATATCTGTCGGCGATAGACGGGTGCTCTATCGTTGGATATTCTGTGGCTTGGACCTCTTTAATCTTTCTCGTTTCGTCTTTTGTATAGTTGTATGATTTTCTTATTTATAATGAGCGATGGCATTATTTTTTATTTGCAATGCAAACGTTTGCGCTTACTTTTCACCGATTTATGTAACGATTGGAAATGTACTTATGCGATATTTGCTAATTTTGAAACCGATATACTAACCAAATTGTCATGAAAATAATATTTAATATAGACTATAAAACGGTCTTTGGAGAAGAGCTCGTGTTGAATATATTAGGCACCGATCGGAAAGGTACCGTTAAAGCGTCGCAGTTCAGAATGTCTACGCTCGACGGTTCTCATTGGACTTATCAAATGAACAAGGCTCAATCGCAGCTGCCCGAAGTGATGGATTATTTCTACAGTGTGGACTGTTCGGGGCATGAGCAGCGCCATGAATGGTCGGCAGAAGCCCATCGGTTGGAAATAAATGTGCTGAAAGGCCTTCAATATCGGGTGTACGACCGCTGGATAGATATCCCCGAAGACGCGTATCTCTATAGTTCTGCATTCACAGACTGCCTTTCGGGGCGTAGCGTAAAGCCTGTGGAGAAGTGCGGATATGGCAAAACGGTGAGATTGAAAGTCCGTGCACCGCAGTTGCTGGGCGATTGTTGCATGGCTGTTTCGGGCAGTTGCAAGGCATTGGGTGCATGGAATGCACAGGAAGCCGTGCGGATGACCGAACATAACTACCACGAGTGGGTGGTGGACTTGAATGCAGATGATTTCGAAGATAATAAGGTTGAGTTTAAATTTGTGGCTGTAGACGCTCGTTATGGCAGTGCCGATCCTACGTGGGAAACAGGACTTAACCGTACCGTCACGCTGCCCGAGATGCGCGAGGGCGACGTGGTTGTGTACGAACTTTCGCAGGCTTTCCTGCCAATCTATAACCGGAAGGTAGCGGGAACACTCGTTCCGGTGTTCTCGTTGCGCTCGAAGAGCAGTTTCGGAGTGGGCGACTTCGGCGATTTGAAGCTGATGATAGACTTCGTGGCGATGACCGGACAGCGCGTTCTGCAGGTGCTCCCGCTTAACGATACCACCACTACACACACGTGGACCGACTCGTATCCTTACAGTTGCATCAGCATCTTTGCCTTGCATCCGCAATATGTAGACCTGCGACAGCTCCCTCTGTTGGAGGATGAGGCCGAGCGTAAGAGGTATATGGCCTTGCAAAAAGAACTCAACGGCTTGCCTAAGGTCGACTATGAGCGTGTGAACAATGCCAAAACGGCCTATCTTAAAAAGATTTATGAGCAGTCGGGAAAGACGATTGTTGCTTCATCCGGATATAAAAAGTTCTTTAAGGAAGCCGAACAGTGGCTGGTTCCGTATGCGCAATATTGTTATCTGCGCGATTTGCACGGCACGGTCGATTTCTCTGAATGGAAAGGACATGAAACGTGGAACGAGGCCGAACGCAAAATGTTGTCGTCGCCTAAAAACAAGGCTTATAAGGAATTAGAGTTCTACTACTACGTGCAATATGTGCTGAATGAGCAGTTAGAGGCTGTTCATGCCTACGCTAAAAGCAAGCACGTGATATTGAAAGGAGACATACCCATCGGGGTGAACCGTCGCGGATGCGACGTGTGGATGGAACCGAAGTACTTCTGTCTCGACAGTCAGGCCGGTGCACCGCCCGATAATTTCTCGGTCAACGGGCAAAACTGGGGCTTCCCTACCTATAATTGGGATGCCATGTTGCAGGATGACTGCCATTGGTGGGTGCGCAGGTTTCGCTACATGTCGAAATACTTCGATGCTTATCGCATAGATCATGTGTTGGGCTTCTTCCGTATATGGGATATCCCGATCGATTGTGTAAACGGTCTGATGGGGCAGTTCTCACCCTCTTTGGGCATGACTCGCGAGGAGATCGAGGCCTACGGGCTGCATTTTCAAGAGGAACTTTTCACTCGTCCGTTCATTGCCGATTGGGTTGTCGACCGTATGTTCTGCGAATATGCCGACGAGGTGCGCGAGAAGTATCTCGAAAAAGCACATGACGATATTTATAACCTGAAGCCTGAATACGATACGCAACGCAAGATAGAGGCGGCGTTCATAGGCAAGACCACCGATAAGGACACTATGTTGCGCGATGGTTTGTACGCCTTGGCGAGCAATGTGCTATTTGTACGCGACAGGAAAGATACAAATAAATTCCATCCGCGTATCACCGCACAGTTCAATTTGATGTATGAAGCGCTCTACGACAGTGATAAAGACACGTTCAACCGTATTTATAACGACTATTATTACCGCCGTAATAATCAGTTCTGGTATAGGGAAGCCATGAAAAAACTGCCCAAGTTGGTGCAGTCTACTCGCATGCTGGTGTGTGCGGAAGACCTCGGTATGGTGCCCGACTGTGTGGCATGGGTGATGGACGAGCTGCGCATATTGAGCCTCGAAGTACAGTCTATGCCGAAAAGCCCCGAAGTAAGGTTTGCACATCTGGCGCAAAATCCTTATCGAAGTGTGGATACAATCTCATCGCATGATATGCCTACTCTTCGCCAATGGTGGGATGAAGACCGTGAACGTACGCAGGAATACTACAATACGATGCTTCAACGGCAAGGAGCTGCACCGCATCCGCTGCCCGGATGGCTTGCACGCGATATCATTTCGCGCCATCTTGCGTCGCCGTCGATGCTTTGTGTGCTTTCTATACAGGATTGGATGGCCGTTGACGAGCAGCTCCGTCTGGCCGATAAGGATGCAGAACGTATCAATGTTCCGGCAAATCCATGCTATTATTGGCGCTATCGTATGCATGTGAATATCGAAGAGCTGATGCAGAATGATGATTTTAGGGAGAATATCAAGCAACTTATCGCCGAATCAGATAGGAAATAATTAAATTTGCGGGAAGAAGTCGGTATGATGCCGGCGTTGTCTAATCCTTTTAAATATAAGATGAATATGCATAAAATCAAACTTCTTTTGGCGTTTCTGATGCTTCCGATGGCAGTCTTGGCACAGGAGGTAAAATCGCCCGACGGCAATGTATGCGTGACGTTCTCGCTCACCGGCAACGGCGTTCCCACCTATGAAATGACGTATAAGCGCAAAAGTGTGATTAAGCCGAGCCGTTTAGGACTGGAACTCGCCAAGGATAAGCACGCTTCGAAAGGTTTGGAAGAGACGAGTTTGATGGATGGATTTGCCATTGCCGATACGAAAACGTCGGCTTTTGATGAGACATGGAAACCCGTTTGGGGCGAAACGGCAACGATACGCAATCATTATAACGAGCTGGCAGTAACGCTCCATCAGGCGTCTTCCGATCGCAATATCGTGATACGCTTTCGTGTTTACAACGACGGAATGGGCTTTCGTTACGAATTTCCGCAGCAAAAATCGCTTAATTACTTCATTATAAAAGAGGAGCACACGCAGTTTACCATGGCCGGAGACCACATGGCGTGGTGGCTTCCGGGCGATTACGACACGCAAGAGTATGAAACTGTTACCTCAAAACTTTCGCAGATACGTGGATTGATGAAGCAGTCTGTTACGGAAAATTCCTCTCAAACGCCGTTCTCAGATACGGGCGTGCAGACTTCTTTGCAGATGAAATCGGCCGACGGGCTTTATATTAATATTCATGAGGCGGCTTGTATCAACTACGCCACCATGCACTTGGACCTCGATGATAAAAACATGGTGTTCGAATCTTGGCTAACTCCCGACGCTACAGGGCTGAAAGGCTGCATACAGACGCCCTTCAACACACCTTGGCGCACAGTGATAGTGAGCGATGATGCACGAGATATGCTGTCTTCCAACCTGATATTGAACCTTAACGAGCCGTGCAAAATAGAAGATACCAGCTGGATTCGCCCCGTAAAATTCTGCGGAGTGTGGTGGGAGATGATTGTCGGAAAGAGCACATGGAGCTATACAGACGAGTTTCCTTCGGTGCATTTGGGCGTTACAGATTACACAAAAGCGAAGCCGAACGGCCGACATGGGGCTAATAACGACAATGTAAGGCGATATATCGACTTTGCCGCCGCCAACGGAATAAACGAAGTGCTGGTAGAGGGATGGAACATTGGCTGGGAAGATTGGGCTAACCGCTGGAAACAAGACGTGTTCGACTTCGTTACGCCTTATCCCGATTTCGATTTGAAGGCGCTTAACGAGTATGCACACAATAAGGGCGTGAAGCTGATGATGCACCACGAGACGTCTTCTTCGGTCATTAATTACGAACGACACATGGAGAATGCCTATCAATTAATGAACAAATACGGCTACGATGCGGTAAAGAGCGGATACGTGGGAGATATTATTCCACGCGGAGACCATCACTATAGCCAGTCTATGAATAACCATTATCTCTACGCCATACAGCAGGCAGCCAAACATCATGTAATGGTTGACGCCCACGAAGCGGTGCGTCCCACCGGTCTTTGCCGAACCTATCCCAATTTGTTGGGCAATGAATCGGCTCGAGGCACGGAGTATGAGGCTTTCGGAGGGAGTAAACCCGACCACACAGTGATACTCCCGTTCACTCGATTGCAGGGTGGACCGATGGATTATACACCGGGTATCCTTGAAACGCAGCTCAGCACGTGGAGCGAGAACAAGAACATAATCCACACCACATTGGTAGGTCAGCTAGCTTTGTATGTAACAATGTACAGTCCGCTGCAGATGGTGGCCGACTTACCAGAGAACTATGCCAAGTTCGACGATGCCTTTCAGTTCATTCGCGACGTAGCTGTAGATTGGGACGACAGTAAATATCTCGAAGCCGAACCGGGTGATTACATTACCGTGGCACGCAAGGCGAAGGGAACGAATAACTGGTTTATCGGCGGGAAATGTGATGAGAACGGGCACAAGAGCGTAGTAAAACTCGATTTCCTCGATAAGGGCCGTACCTACGATTGTACCATCTATGCCGATGCCCCTGATGCTGATTATGAAAAGAATCATAAGGCTTACGTGATTACACACCGCACAGTAAAGAAAGGGGATGTGTTGAAACTGATGCAAGCCCGTGGAGGCGGCTTTGCAGTTTCGCTGATTGTAAAGCGATAGAATATAGGAGATGTGTGGAAAGGTATATCTCTTGTATAGTTAAATTATCCGTTATGATAACTAAAAAATTACTCTCTACAATCACTTCTATAGTATTTTCTTTGATATCTACCGATGCTTTTGCACAGGAATGCCGTTTTAATGAGGTTGATTATACGCCCAAAGAAACGACTTTCAGGCTGTTTGCACCGTCGACAGCCAAAAAGGTTTGCTTGAAGATATATAGGGACGATTACACCAATCCCATGGATGTAGGCAAGACAAAGAAAATGAAATTGGCTGGTAAAGACCTGTGGGAACTGACCGTGAAAGGGGATTTGAAAGGAAAATACTATACTTTTTCTGTTTTTCAACATAGGCGTTATTCACGCGGTTGTCTCTTTTCACCCTCCAATAAGTATTTCTCTTATGGCGAAACACCGGGTGTATTTGCCAAGGCAGTGGGCGTTAATGGTAAGCGAGGCGCGGTGATAGACATGAACGAAACCGATCCGCAAGGCTGGAAGAACGATCGCCGACCGGCGTTGGAGTCGCCCTCCGATCTTGTTATCTATGAGCTTCATCACCGCGATTTCTCCATCGATGCCTCGTCGGGCTTGGTCAATAAGGGCAAATTCTTGGCTCTTACAGAACCCAAGGCCATTGATTATCTGAAAGAACTCGGCGTGAACGCCATTCATATTTTGCCTTCTTTCGACTATGCTTCGGTGGATGAAACGCGCTTAAACATTCCTCAGTACAACTGGGGATACGATCCATTGAACTACAATGTGCCCGAGGGATCGTACTCCACCGATCCGTATAACCCTGTTACGCGTATCAAAGAGTTCAAGCAGATGGTGCAGGCATTGCATCAGGCTGGCATCCGAGTGGTCTTGGATGTGGTGTATAATCATACTTTCAATATAGAGGGAAGCGCCTTTCAGCGCACTTATCCCGATTATTTTTACCGAAAACTGCCTAACGGGAAGTATTCCAACGGCTCGGGATGCGGCAATGAAACGGCTTCGGAGCGGGCTATGATGCGCCGATTTATGATAGAATCGGTGAAATACTGGATTGATGAATACCATATAGATGGCTTCCGGTTCGACTTGATGGGCGTTCACGATATAGAAACGATGAACGATATTCGTGCCGAGGTAGACAAGATAGATCCGTCAATCTTCATCTATGGCGAGGGGTGGAGTGCCGGTAGTTGCGCTTATCCCGCAGATAAACTCGCACTGAAAGTCAATCTGCCGCAAATGTCTGGCATAGCTGCTTTCTCCGATGATATCAGAGATGCCCTTCGCGGGCCGTTCAACGATGATAGGAAGGGGGCATTTCTTGCCGGAATATCGGGGAGTGAAGAGAGTCTGAAGGCCGGTATTGTCGGCATGACAGCCCATTCCCAAGTAGATTACGGTAAGGTGAATTATAGCAAAAAGGCGTGGGCGATGCAGCCTACACAGATGATCAGTTACGTTAGCTGCCACGATGATATGTGTTTAGTAGACCGCCTGAAGGCCAGTATTCCCGATATTACGACCGACGAACTTATCCGTTTAGACCTTTTGGCGCAGACCGCAGTATTCACGTCGCAGGGAGTTCCTTTCATTCTGTGCGGCGAAGAAATGCTCCGTAACAAAAAAGGAGTGCACAATAGTTATAATTCTCCCGATAGTATCAACCGTTTGGACTGGAACAATCTGAAGAAATATCCGAAGGTATTTGAATATTACAAGGGACTTATCTCTTTGCGAAAAGGCCACAAAGCATTCCGCATGGCCGACACGGAAGACGTGAGCAATCATCTTAAGTTTATTTGTTCACAGCCTTGTTTGCTCGGCTTTTCGTTGAATGGCCATGCCGTCGGAGATGTGTGGAATACGATTATCGTAATTCTTAATTCGAACCGCGAGGCCAAGGTTGTAGACATACCGCAAGGAAAATACACGGTTGTGTGCTGCGATGGTGTGATCGACGAGAACGGTTTGGGCGAAACGGCGGGCGGAAAGGTAGTGGTCAATCCGCAGTCGGCCTTGATTTTGCATGATTAAATTACTTAAAAACAATCGAAATATGAAGAAAATACTCCTGCTATTCAGCCTTATTCTCGGCGCAATCGATATGAATGCCGGCGTTAAGATCGACAGGATCGAGCCTTCCGACTGGTATGTAGGCATGAAAGATGCCTCGCTACAGTTGATGGTCTATGGCAAGAACATTCGGACGGCCGATGTTGCAACGGATTATCTCGGTGTTCGTGTCGACAGTGTAGTGCGCCTTCAATCGCCTAATTATTTGTTGGTATATCTCAATGTGGGCGGGGCTAAGGCCGGTGAAATGACACTTACGTTTACCAGCAAAGGCTCGAAAGCAAAGGTAAAATACCGCTTGAGGGATAGAGAAATGTCCGGCGAGGCGCGTAAAGGCTTTACTAATGCCGACGTGCTTTATATGCTGATGCCCGACCGCTTTGCCAACGGAAATCCTAAGAACGACCAGCTTAAAGGCATGAATACCTATAAAAACGATCGTACACAGCCGAGTTTGCGCCACGGTGGCGACCTTGAAGGTCTTCGGCAGCATCTCGATTATTTCAATAAATTGGGTGTTACAGCGCTGTGGCTTACCCCCGTATTAGAAAATAATTCGCCCGATAACAACGGTTATAGCACCTATCACGGCTACGGAACGACGGATTATTACAAGGTAGATCCCCGTTTCGGAACGAATGAAGAGTACAAACAACTCGTTTCGGAGGCCCACCGTCATGGTTTGAAAGTAGTTATGGATATGATATTCAACCATTGCGGCTTCGAACATCCGTGGGTACGAGACATTCCCTCGGCCGATTGGTTCAATACATCCGAATGGATGGGAGCGCCGAAAGGACAGACCGACGGCACGCATGCGGCCGGACAAGAGGCTTCTTACGGTCGGGATCGGTCGAAATATCTGCAAACTTCGTATAAACTGACGCCCGTTCTCGATCCATATGCCTCGAAAATAGATTTGAAAGAAACGGTCGATGGCTGGTTCGTACCCACTTATCCCGACCTAAATCAGCGCAATCCGCATGTGATGAAATACCTTGTACAGAACAGTATATGGTGGATAGAGACGGTAGGGATAGACGGTATTCGAATGGACACTTATCCCTATGCCGACCGTAGGGCCATGTCGCATTGGATGAAGACGCTCGACGCAGAATACCCAAACTTCAATACTGTGGGCGAAACATGGGTAACAGAACCGGCCTATACCGCCGCATGGCAGAAGGATTCCAAGCTGTCTGCCATCAATAGTTATCTGAAAACGGTGATGGATTTCAGCTTCTTCGACAAGTTAAATATGGCGAAGAACGAAGATACAGACGATTGGTGGAAAGGATACAACCGCATTTACAACAGCTTGGTGTATGATTATCTCTACGAAAACCCGTCGAGTGTGATGGCTTTCATAGAGAACCACGACACGGATCGTTTCCTTGGTAACGGCAGAGATACGTTGCTGTTGAAACAGGCTTTGGCACTCCTCCTTACGATAAACCGCATACCTCAGTTGTATTATGGCACGGAAGTGCTGATGAACGGCACCAAGGAAGTAACCGACGGTAATGTGCGCAAGGACTTTCCGGGTGGCTTCTCGGGCGACAGCCACAACGCTTTTACGGCGGAAGGGCGTACGGTCGAGGAGAATGCCATGTTCGACTGGCTTAGCAGATTGCTGCATTGGAGACTCGGAAACGAACTCATTACCAAGGGGAAGCAGGTGCAGTTTATTCCCTACAAGGGCATTTATGTAGTGGCGAGGCAGTATCGTGGCAAAACTTCTCTCACGATATTGAACGGCCGGAATGCCGAAGGAGAGCTGGATGTAGCCCGCTATGCCGAGGTTATCGGCAACACGAAATCGGCACGCGACGTAATGACAGGCACAGCGATAGACCTTTCTCGTAACCGGAAACTGAGTCCGCGACAGACGTTGATCATAGAGTTTTAGCACCGAGGCGGTTCCTCTGTTACGGGAACCGCCTTGTTTTTGTTCTTTTATACAGTCTTTTACAGCAAGAAAAATACGTTCTTTTTCAATTATATCCATATCGTTTAAATCTTTTTCTTCGTTCGTGCGTCTTTATTTGTAGATTGCAATCTTCACCATAATTTTGTAAAACTAATGAAGAAGAAAAATAATGAACGACGGTCAACATCGCGGTTTGTCGAAGCCATGCAGTCCGAACGGCCGAACATGTTGCGCTATGCACGCTATAGACTTGGCAGTCGTGAAGATGCCGAAGACGCGGTGCAGGATGCTTTCTTTATGCTTTGTAACCGAGAGTATGGTGTCGGTTGCGATGATATTGCCGACCTGCGCGGCTATTTATTTCGCATGTTATCGAACCTCTGTGCCACTCGTTTGCGCCGTACTCCGTACATAGAACACCTCTCGACCGACGTTTTAAGGAACTTATCTGCCGAACAGCCGAGCACATTCGGACAGGAATACTGTAAGATAACGTTGCTCTTAGCGTCGATACCCGACGAACAAGCCGAGGTAATACGCCTGCGTATCTACGGTAACAAGAGTTTTGCCGAGATTGCCGGCATCCTCTTGCTGCCTTTACCTACGGTAAAATCGCGCTTTCGTTATGGCATCGATAAAATCAGGAAAGGGATGCAGCCGTCCCATGTTGAACCTTTAAAAGCAAAAAAATGATGACTTGTGAAGAATTTAAGAATAGGATAGCCGACCTGTTCGATAAGAATGTGGAACCGGATGCGGCAGAACTTTTGTATGAACATATGGATATATGTCCGGAATGCAGAGAGTATTATAACAATTTTGCTGACACCATAGGGGTATTAATGCCGAAACTGTATGGCGAATGCTGTATTGGTAAAAAGAAAAGGCATGCATTCGCAAAGCAAAAAACGATACGTATAGCCGGAATAGCCGCGGCGTTTGCGTTGGGTATGTTATTGGGATGGAGCCATCTGTTTACCGCGGAAGCTACGGCAACCGTTACCGATAATTTTTCTATAAACGATGCCTTGAACAGCGTTCGCAATGTAGGAAGCTGTTCGGTCGAGATGTTTGTACGCGCTTCTGCTATAGAAAATTTTGCTTCTATCGATCCTGCGGCCGACTTCATTGCCGTGTCTATGAAAACACTTCGTGTGGGCGATTCTCTTTATTGGCGAGTAGAAAGGCAAGGAGGTCGCACGGTCGTATTCGACGGAAAGGAGCAATATATGTGGTATCGGGGCGGACAAATGATGAAAGGCGGGCATGATACCGACTTTTTAGAGTATTTCAAGATACTTTTATATCCCGACCAGCTGTTGAATACGCAGAAAGCGATGCTCGGGAAATATCCGGATAGCAAGCATAAAACGAGCGAAAACGATACCGTAATCACGATGACGACTGAGATAGATGTGCCGGATGGCGACCTTATATCGCTGTTTCGTACCGGAAAAGCGGAGAAGGTGCATGTGATAATAGAAAACTTGTTTACGAAAAACGATAGACTTTTACGGCGTGTCCGGGTGTGGATTATGCAGAATGGTAGACGTATATTGGTGGCGAAATCGGGTAAAATAGAGTATAACCTTATGCTTTCCAAGGCACAACTGATAGCCCTGCCGAACACGGATGCCGCGAGGTGGCAGCGTGTAGATAGTATTCCGCAGGTTTATTCGCCGCGTGTAAAAGCCTTACAGGTCGAAACTGCCACGCAAGCCGCGCAACGTATCATCGGCGCATTGATAAAAGGAGATACGAATATTGCCCATGAAGCATTGTATTATTATCAGTCTCAGTTGGATCGCCTGAAGGAATATTACCGCAATACCCATGCCGAAGCGTTCAGCGAGCCTAAGCGCGACGGCGATTATGCGGGCGTATATGTGTTTTACAAGTTTACTGATAGAAAGGGAAAAACAACGGTTGAACACATTGCACTGCGGTGCGATAACCCGCAGCACATATGGATTGCCGACGGAGGTTTGTAACGCGTTCTCCACGGAGGGTGCAGATGTTTCAGACGTGTGGTGCATCTAAGCATCTTCGATAGGTATTCTAACAGCATTAGAATACCTATCTGCCTTTGTTAGATATACCACTTGTCTGATACACATCTTAGATGTAGTTAAATCAGCAATGCTATTTATCAAAATTCGTTGGGCGTTCCGCCGGCTTATTCGTATATTTGTAAATGGGAAAGAGATATCCTCAAATAGACTGAACTATCTTTTGTTAATTTAAAGATACAATTATAAACCTTTGCTAATTTGTCGGGGTGATATCTTGTGTTCTATAATTTTTTGTATATTTGCATAGAAAATAAAATCAATTTCTTTAACCCATACGTCATGAAAACAAATAAACTTAGTTCTGAAAACTACACAGATATTCGTGACATTATTCTCATATAGAGAATGAAGTGTGTTTCCATTGCTTTATTGTGTTTACTAACAGTGTACAAACAGAGATGATGTATAAAAGAATTGTAGATAATTATCAATCGATATTGTCCAAGGAACATACAAATTGTGGGGTATATCATAATTTATCTTTAGATTTGCTCAAATACTTATAAGCAATAAAGATTCAATAATGATGTTTATTAAAGAGAATTATTCCATATATTTTTTAAGTCTATACAAAGATATTGATAACAATGATTATTGTAAGGTGTCTTACGATGATATCATTGGGTATTCTGAATTGGCTTTTAATGAAAAACCTGCTTTAATAATGGGAAAGACTGTAAAAGAGGTAGAAGAAAAATATGATTTACTATCAACAAGAGCTGATCCATGTTTATCTAAATATATGTCTTCACGTAAAGTATGCGCTGCAGAATATCTTGCAAGGTGTGCACTTTCTTGTACAGGTGGCCCCTTTTTAGCAGCGGCAGGGATTGAACTTGCTACATATGAACTTGATGAATGTCTTGACTCTTCTTTATTTCGTTACCAACACAGTCATGAAAAATGAATAAATACGATCAATTGTTAATCATAATACTCCTATTGCTTTCTATCGGAAAGGAACGGATTTATGGGATTTCAACTACGGTATTTGGGGGGAAAAGCTATGTCTTATTATTGCTTTATTTATTAAGTACATTATATTATATCTCCCGTTTCGTATGGGTTTTTAAAGTAGAAAAGAGGGTGAATTATCGTTTGTTGATAGCTGTTGTCGCCATCATTCTCTTAACAATAATCGGACAACTGTAGAAATATCATTTCGTAGATTTACCTTCTCTCTCCCTTAAGTACAGTTGTTTCTCTCAAAAATATCCCGAACTCAAGCAAATTTGTATGTATCTATGGGTTTGAAATTTAAAATACAGGGGTACGATATTGTGACTAATTCTTTAGAATTAGCAATACCACGGCAACGATAATGAGTGCGAAACCGATGCAACTCATGATGGTTAGCGGCTCATCGAATACGATGCAGCCCACGCTCATGGCCGTTATGGGCTCGAAAGCCCCGAGGATGGCGACGATCGTACTCTCTATTCGTTTTAGCGCCATGATGAGGGTAATGTTGCTTACTGCCGTAGGTAATAAGCCGAGGAGCGCGAGGTTGACGAATTGTTTGCCCGACACGATGGGCTGGATGCCGCCCTCCGTGAAGCTCGCATAGAGCATGAGAAGCAGGATTGTGAAGAAGAAAACGTAGAAAGTTACCTTGAGTGTGGAAAGATGGCGTACCTTCATGGCTGGAAATGTAACCATGTAAACGGCGTAAGTCAGTCCGGATAAGAGCTCTAAAGCTACGCCCGTAACAGACGAGATACTGATACCGTTCTCGATACCCGATAGCAGACAGACGCCTGCAACGGCAAGGAATATGGCCAAGGCGGTGCGCAGAGTGAGGCGTTCATGAAAGAATACGATCATCAGGATGGCCGTCCATACGGGGTAAGAGAAAACCAATGTGGTGGCAACTCCGCTGGGCAAATAGGCATAACCGCTGATTAACGACACGGCGGATATGGCATATAGCAGCGAAAGAAACATGATGCGCAACGATTCTCCGAAGCGAAGACGCAGCGACTGTCGGTTGTACATGAGTATAAGGAGCAGGATGAGTGCACCGAAAGTAAAGCGATAGACGACCAAAGAGGGCAGACGCATGCCGTCGGCAAGTACCGGAATGCTGAACAACGGGATAAGCCCGAATGCTGCAGCCGATATGATTGCCTCTGTAAAACCTCGGATTTTATTCGATTCCACGGTGTGAATTGTTTTGAATGTAGCTTTGTTTTTCTTTTTTAAATAGTGTGGGCAGTTGGCTTATAGGGCGGTTTTAATCAGTATAACAGGAGCAGTCCGGCGAATGCTGCATAGCATATCATCTTGATAGGATTGATCTTTAGGAACATTGTTCCGAAGAAAGTGGCGGCGAAAAGCGCAACGCTGATCCAGAATTGCCAAGGGTTCAGGCGCATCGAGCCGAAGTTCTCTTCATTTAAAAGCAGCAGTGTAGCGGCGGCAAGCAGTCCTACTACGGCTGGTCTTAAACCGCTAAAAATGTTCTGCACGGCAGAAGTATTCATGTATTTCATGAACATTTTGCTGATGAGAACCATCAAAATAAGCGACGGAAGCACCAAGGCAAAGGTAGCGACGGCGGAACCTAATACCGCCATGAAACCGTTATAGCCCGCGTTGTGCGTGGCAACGTAGCCGCAATAGGTAGCGGAATTGATACCGATAGGGCCCGGTGTCATCTGACTGACGGCTACTATATTGGTAAATTCTGCCGAGGATAGCCAATGATGATGTATCACAGTTTCGGTCTGTATCAGTGATAACATGCCGTAACCTCCGCCGAATCCGAACAGTCCTATCTCAAAGAACGTGATGAAGAGATACAGGTAGATCATGTTTGTTCCGTGGGTTTAATGAATTGTCCGTATATATAACCGCCGATACCCGCTGCAATGATGATGAATACAGGATTCACGCCGATAGCCCAGATGAGCAGAGCGCAGGCGATAGGTATCCAGCAGTTGACCAATGAGATGCCGGCACTTTTGGCTAAGTTGAACGTAGGAACGGCGATAAGCGCCACCACTGCAGGACGTATGCCGCGGAACATGGCGGCTACCCACGGCACATCAATGAAGCTATGGAAGAACATTGCTATCAGAAGAATGATGAGGAATGAGGGTAAGGCACAGCCCAAAGCCGTGCAAAGTGCTCCGCGCAACTTCTTTAGCTTGTAACCGATGAAGATACTGATGTTGACTGCAAAGACGCCCGGACAGCTCTGTGCAATGGCTATCAGGTCGAGAAACTCTTCTTTCTCTATCCATTTGTTCTTGTCGACCACCTCTGCTTCGATAATCGGAATCATGGCATAACCGCCTCCCAAGGTGAATGCGCCGATCTTAAAAAATATTTTGAAGAATTTCCAATAGATGCTCATTTGTCTTATTGTCTAACGAATATGGCTGTCGGTCAACATTTGTTCTCGATCCATTTCCTTGCATTAACGAAGGCTTCTATCCATGGTGTCACCTCATCATGGCATCGGTCGAGGGGATAATAAGCATTCTGCCACGGGAAAATTGCGCGTTCCAAATGTGGCATCATGGCCAGATGACGCCCGTCTTTAGAACATATACCGGCCACATTATAGTCGGATCCGTTCGGATTCCCCGGGTATTCGGCGTAATTGTACTTAGCTATAACATTGTAATGATCCTCGGGTTCGGGCAGATAAAAGCGTCCCTCGCCGTGCGCAACCCATATTCCGAGTTTGCTGTTGCTTAGCGATCCGAACATCACACTATCGTTCCGAGGGATTGAAAGACCGAGGAAAGCGCTCTCGAACTTCTGCGATGTGTTGTGAGTCAGGTGCGCACGGTGTTCGTGTTCGGGGTTGATAAGGTTGAGTTCCACCATCAATTGGCAGCCATTACATATGCCCAAGCTCAACGTATCCTTGCGTGCATAGAACTTATCCAGCGCCTCTTTCGCCTTCGGGTTATAGAGAAAGGCCCCTGCCCAGCCCTTTGCAGAGCCGAGAACATCAGAGTTTGAGAAGCCTCCACAGAAGACAGTCATGCGAATATCGTCCAATGTTTCGCGACCGCTGACGAGGTCTGTCATCGTTACATCCTTCACATCGAACCCTGAAAGATATAGGGCATAGGCCATTTCACGTTCGCCATTGGTGCCTTTTTCGCGTATGATGGCAGCCTTAATGCCGGTAGGTGTGCGGCGTTCAGGGGAAAGACGGAACTGACGGAGCATGCCTGTAAAATCGTTGTTGAATTTTAATTCAATGGGTTGTTTCTTGTAATTTTGGAAACGTTTGCGCGCCATACCGTTCATACTTTGGTCTCTGTCGAGCAGATAAGAGGTACGATACCATGTGTCGCGCAGCATATCAATATCGAAGTCATGGCTGAATTGCTCTTTCACAACCGTAATCTTGCGGTTCTGCGGTGTAGGATAGCCAATCTTGGCAAAGCCGATTCCACGGTCTTCGAAAAACTCTTTCAGCTCGTGTTTATGCTCATCGCTCACCTCGATAACTACTCCCGGGTTCTCTGCAAACAGCGTTTTCACAATGTCATCGCACGGTATATTGTGCAAATTGATATGCAGTCCGCCCGTCGTATTGGCAAAAGTCATCTCTAAGAGGGTAGTAATCAGACCGCCGGCACTAATATCGTGGCCTGCCATTACCCATCCCTTTCGTATCAATTCCTGTATGGCGTTGAAACAATCTGCAAAGTATTCCGCGTCTTTTACCGTGGGTACGTCGTCTCCCACCTTGCATAAAGACTGGGCAAAAGCGCTTCCGCCGAGCCTAAGCTCATCGAATGAGAAGTCTATATGATAGATTGAAGCATTCTTATCGTTGATGAGAACGGGCGAAACCACCTTCTTTATGTCGCTTACTTCACCGCCGCTTGTCACGATAACAGTACCCGGAGAAATAATCTTTTCGCCGTTCGGGTATTGTTGAGTGAGCGAAAGTGAGTCTTTGCCCGTAGGAACGTTGATATTAAGACGGCAACATAAGTCGCTTAGAGCCTCGACTGCCGCATATAGACGGGCATCCTCTCCCTTTTGAGAGCGGCATGGCCACATCCAGTTTGCAGAAAGTGACACGCTTGAAAGGCCGTTTGTCAAAGGTGCCCATACGATATTCGTCAGTGCTTCGGCCACACTGAGCACGCTACCCGCTTCGGGCGAGGCCAATCCTGCTTGCGGTGCGTGCCCCAGAGCAGTGGCGATACCGCTCTTACCGCGATAATCTAACGCCACTACACCGCAATCCGATAGAGGTAATTGTATTTCTCCTTGGCATTGCTGACGGGCTATTTTGCCCGAAACAGAGCGGTCTACTTTGTTTGTAAGCCAGTCTTTGCATGCCACAGACTCTAACTGCAACACGCGTTCGAGATACTCGTCCAAGTCGTTCTGCGTATATGTAACGTCTGCATAATGGCGTTCTACCGTCTCGTCACGCATGATAGTCTTGGGCGAATGCCCGAACATTTGTGCTACATCGAGGTCGAATGGTTTCGTTCCGTCGCCCTGCTTGAACGAGAAATGCGCATCTCCGGTGGTTTCACCCACTATATACATCGGCGCTCTTTCGCGTTCGGCAATCCTTTGCACGTGCTCCAGATGCTTCTCATCGATAAGGAGTCCCATACGTTCTTGGCTTTCGTTGGCGATGATTTCTTTAGCGCTGAGCGTCTTATCCCCAATGGGTAATTTCGTCATATCTACTTCTCCGCCGCATTCTTCTACGAGTTCGGAGAGACAGTTCAGGTGTCCGGCGCTGCCGTGATCGTGGATTGAGACCACCGGATTATTGTCCTCTTCCACCAAGGCACGCACAAGATTGTAGGCACGTTTCTGCATTTCGGGGTTTGCACGCTGTATCGCGTTCAGTTCTATGCCGTTTGAATAACGGCCGGTATCTACAGACGACACGCTTCCGCCGCCCAGACCGATGCGATAGTTGTCGCCTCCCACTATCACGATTTTATTGCCTGCTTGCGGTGTTTTCTTCAAACAGTCGCGCTTTTTGCCGTAACCTACGCCGCCGGCCAGCATAATTACCTTGTCATAAGCATATTTGGGAGCGTTTTCCTGCGTACTTTCCTGATGCTCGAACGTAAGCACCGAGCCGCATATAAGCGGTTGCCCGAATTTATTTCCGAAGTCTGAAGCGCCGTTAGAGGCCTTGATTAAAATCTGTTCGGGCGACTGGTAGAGCCACTTACGCACGGGCATAACGTTCTCCCAGTCGCGTTCTGTCGGTGCCTCTTCTGCGGGGGAGCCGACGGAAGCAGTGCGAAGTCTGGGGTAAGCCGTCATATATACCGCCGTTCCCGCAATGGGCCAAGATCCCGTACCGCCACCCATACGGTCGCGAATTTCGCCGCCTGTACCCGTTGCAGCGCCGTTGAAAGGTTCTACGGTAGTAGGGAAATTGTGCGTTTCTGCCTTGAGCGAGATTACACTTTCTATATCCTGCACGTGGAAATAGTTGCTTGTAGACTGGTCTTTAGGTGCGAATTGTTCGATTACAGGGCCTTGTGCGAATGCTACATTGTCTTTATAAGCCGACAATATCCTGCCCGGATTTTCCTTGGTTGTCTTTTTGATGAGGCCGAACAATGAAGATTCTTTCTCTACTCCGTCTATAATAAAAGTGCCGCCGAATATCTTATGCCGGCAATGTTCCGAGTTTATCTGCGCAAAACCGAATATCTCCGAGTCGGTAAGCGGCCGGCCGTTCTGCTTTTCTATAGTGTGTAAGTATTCTATTTCTTCAGATGAGAGCGCCAAACCTTCCGTCTCGTTGTACTCTTCGATGCTCTCAACATGCTTTACCGGTTCCGGTTGGCGGTCTACTTTGAATATCTGCTGATCCAATCCCTTATACATACGCTGCAACATCGTATCGTATACCGCCTTTTCAGAGCTTACCGGAAAGTATTCTTCTATACGAGAAATGCCGTTAAGACTCATGTTTTGGGTAATCTCAACGGCATTCGTACTCCACGGAGTAATCATTTCGCGGCGCGGCCCCACGTAGTAACCGTCCAAATGTTGGGCATGTAAGCACGTTGCATCGCCATACAGCCAGCATAGTTTGTCTATTTCGTCCTGATGGGGCTGGTGGTCGATCTCGGTGGCAATCACGTTTTCTTTGGGAGTTTTAAAGAAAAGAATCATACATATTAATATTTACGGGTGTTTAATTCTTGTGCAAAGATAGCATAAATTGAGCATATAGAGCTCAAATCGCATAGAAATTTTGATGGTAAACCGGCGATTTGAACTTTCTATATCATTTGGAATCCTGTGCTACCTTGAACAAAGTGCCGGTAGGACAGATAAACCTACAGTACGGACGCGGTACGAACACGGAGAGTATGAAGAACAGGCAGGCGAGCAGTAAGACCACCGTAGAGGCTGAAGTAATGATAAATGCCGAAAATATTTCGTAGTCCATCCACTCGAAGCCCACGCCTGCGAGCATCAAAAGCATCAGAACCGTCCAAAGTGCTTTGCGGAAGAATGTAAGCCGTTTCACGGTTTTAGCTCCCATCTTCCATTTCTTTACCTTTGCTTTTCCTGCCAAGTCTTGCATCGAACCGCACGGACAAATGTACGTACAGTAATAGTTTTTCTTGCCGAAAAGCGGGTAAATGAAGGCTGTAATTAGCATGACGATGGGGATAAATGATGTCCATACGTCTATTCCGTTGGCCATGTAATTCACGAAAACCGAGTAACTAAGGAACGTGCCGCACCAAAGACCAAGCACAACAACGTTCAGTATGAGTTGCAGGGTGCGGTAATTCTTGTTCTTGAAGAACCAAGGAAGAATGGCAGCCAGCAGCACTACCAAGAGTCCGGCAATGGTTTTGATGCTTAAATCCATCTTCTCGAAGATGGTAGGCATAACAGCTTTTTGCGATGCATATTGCAAACCGGCCCGCATGTTGCCTATTATAGCGCGCGAAGAGAACGTGGCTCCGCTCACTCCATCGACTTTTAGGGCAAGTGCCTCGTCGGTTTTCTTACCGTTCCACTTGGTAAGAAGGGCAGAAGCCTGCTCGAAGAAGTCGGGTGTTTCGTGGTTCGGTTGGGCTTCTACCTTATCTATAACGCCGTTTTTCAGGTAGATATTCAACGGTACTTGCCCCGCAAAGCCCGTAATATCCTTGCCTAAAGGCAGCGTATTGATAACAATTGTGCCGTCTGAAAGCACCTGCATCGTGTCTTTAACGGCCGCTGTTTTCGTGTCGGATGCCTCGGTTGTCGCTTTCAGGTCGTGCCCCAACAGCTTTCCATTGCGCCTGATAGCCACACCGGCCATCACTGCAATGCAGGTAAGGAGCATAAGTATCTGTCGTATTTTCTTTCTATTCATAAGTTCTTGCTATAAACTATTTGCGATTGCAAAGTTAAATATAAAAAGAATTTTAAGCATTCGTTATTGCTATTTTTAATATTTTGCCGACTTAGGTTTTGTGTTTTTTAACAACATTCTTTTTAGGAATATCAAATAGATGTGCCCCCTAAGCTGTTTAGATGTGTTGTCTAAGTTTCTTAAATATACTGTCTATGGCCGATGACTATATGGTATGCTGCTGCCGAAGGTAGTTTTGTAGGCCGGTAAATATGGTCGGTATTTTGCGAATGTATGGAAAATAGGCCTGTCGTACATGTTAATTCCGGATAAATACATGCCTGTGTGGTTAAATTATTCTAATTCAAAATAACATCTTAACCTATTATCCGTCTTATCTGTATATTTGCAACAATAATGTGTAACCATAAAACTTATAACGATATGATGAGAAAATATGTGTTTTCAGCGATGCTTCTTTCGGGCGTACTGCTTGTTTCAAGTTGCGCAAGCAAGAAGGATTTGGTGAATTGCCAGAACGAAAATCGGGAGCTGACCAATAGTTATCAGACTGCTAAAGAGCAGCTGGCCGCTTCACAGGCGCGCGTTTCGTCGCTCGAAGAACAGTTGGCTCAACAGAAAAGAGACTATGCCGCGTTGCAGAATTCGCTCGATAAAAGCTTGACGAATGCCAATCAGAACAACGTTAGTATAGACAAACTCGTCGATCAGATCAACGAATCTAACCAATACATACGCCATTTAGTGGAGGTAAAGAGCAAATCAGACTCCTTAAACATGGTACTTACCAACAATTTAACCCGCTCCTTGAGTAAAGAGGAGTTAAAGGAAGTTGACGTACAAGTCCTTAAAGGCGTAGTATATATATCGTTGGCCGATAATATGCTTTACAAGAGCGGTTCGTATGAGATCAACGATCGTGCGCAAACCACGCTTAGTAAGATTGCTAAGATTATCATGGATTACAAAGACTATGATGTTCTGATTGAAGGAAATACCGATAACGTGCCTATCAGTCGCGAGAATATCCGCAACAATTGGGACCTTTCATGCCTGCGAGCATCAAGTGTTGTGCAGTATCTACAGAACCACTATGGCGTAGATCCCAAACGTCTGACGGCAGGAGGTCGTGGAGAATACAACCCTATAGCAAGCAATGGAACGGAGGTAGGCAGGCAACGTAACCGCCGTACACAGATTATCATAACGCCGAAACTCGACCAGTTTATGGACTTGATCGATAAGGCTCCCGAAGAATAACGTAGCGGGTAAAGAAATTAAAGCGGTTGTCGCTTTGTTTTAGGATTTAGGTTTGTTAAAGTAGTTAAGGCGGTCGAAACCGTTAGTTCCCTGAATATATAACTGATGTGTATTGACCTTTGTGCCGACACGGGCACAGTTTTCCTTAACTGCTTTAACTTTTTCGTCTTCTTATTTATATCCCCAATCCGCCCGTAAACGATACATCGAGCGCCTTGCTTTGCAGTATTTTCGAGTGTGGGGGTACGCTGTTCGTAACCCAGATATTGCCGCCGATAACGGTATCGTGGCCTATCGTGATGCGTCCCAGCAGGGTGGAGTTGGAATAAACGGTTACGTTGTCTTCGATAATCGGATGTCTGGGAACGTTCAACGGGCGACCTATCGAGTCTAACTTGAAGTTTTTCGCCCCTAAAGTTACTCCCTGATACAACGTAACGTGGTTTCCAATCACGCAAGTTTCCCCGATTACCACGCCTGTACCGTGATCTATCGAGAAAAACTCGCCTATCTGTGCCCCGGGATGGATATCTATACCGGTCTTGGCATGTGCCTGTTCGGTAATTATACGCGGTATCACGGGCACGTCCATCGACAGTATTTCGTGGGCGACACGATAGTGTAGCATCGCTTCCACCACCGGATAGCAGAAGATAACCTCGCTGATGTTGCTCACAGACGGATCATCGTTGAAGATAGCCTCTACATCTGTGTAGAGTAGACGCTTGATCTCGGGCAGACGGTCTATGATGCGAAGGGCCATTTCTTTGGCATTTCTCTCGCCTGTTCCGCCGTTTTCCGCCTCTTCGGAGAGCAGAGCAAGGCAAATTTGTTGCTGCAACAGCGCAAACAGACGTTCCATATTCACGCCGATATGGTATGATCTGATGTTGCTATCGGTCTGTCTACGGTCGAAAAACCCGGGGAATACGATCACTTTAACTAACTCCACGATGTCGCGAAGCGCCTCTACGGAGGGCAGAGGAATGCCTTTTGCCGGCGTTGCACGTTCCTCTTCTTCCGAGACTTTCGATAGTATAGCTATGTTTTTTAGAAAGATATCGTTGTTCATATGCGTTGTGTTTGAGCGTTAAACCCTGCTGCAAAGATACGTTTTTCCTTGGTATATCGCAACCGTAGCAGTGCTTTTTGCTTGTTTTTTGCCCACTGAATGTAGGTTATTTGCCGATAATTCGCTATATTTGTAGCCGACTTAATACCTTTAGCTTATGAAACCTATCCATTCAGTGCTGGTGTTTTTTGCAATTATATTGTCGTCTTTTTTGGCGAGTTTCGGCAGTTATCGGCTCGCAGAGGCATCGATCGTTGCCGATATGAACAAGGCCTTGTCGCAGACTTTGGCCGAGAAACGCGACTCATGGATTACGCCCGACACCGTTCAAGCCTATAGAAATCACCTTTCCATTGCCCAGTTGAAAGACAAATCCATACTCTCTTACGATGTTTCCGGTACGGAGAATGTTCTTTGCAGCCAGCAAATGGCATGGAAAAACAACGATCGTACGATCCTTTTCCGTAGCTATGCGAACTGCTCTTTTATGACTGTATTCGGCATGTCCGACCAGCGTTTGCCGCTTGTGTTGTCGTTCTTGGGCTTTTTGTGGCTGTTCCTGTCGATGCGATATATACGCCGTCGCACCGAAAGCATGCTCTCTTTCGGCAGTCTTTCGTATGCTCTTGGCGAGCAACAGTTCTACGGTACCGGCCATAGACCGTTGAAACTTACGCCCATGCAGGAACAATTGATGCGGATGTTCATGCATTCTGCCGATCATAGACTGACCAAATCGGACATCTGCAAGGCGCTCTGGCCCAAGAAAGACGATGCTGCAGAAACGTTATACACCCTTATCCGTCGCCTTAAACCCGTTATCGAGGATAACAGCAACGTGCGGATAGCGGTGGAACGCGGTAAGGCTTACGAACTCACTATAGCGAAATAGGCCATATATGATTAGGTGACAGTGCGGCAGTTTTGAAGTAATACTATACGAATAAAGGCAATGCAGAAGCTCTGCATTGCCTTTTATTGTGTTATAAACGCATGTCGGATAAATGTCAGACAGTTGTCAGACAATATTTTCTTGTGCCGATAATCATTCTTATACCTTTGCTTTCGGAACAACAAACGAATGCAAAGATGAAGAAAAACCTTTTATTCATTCTCGCCATCGGTATGGCATTGCCGTTTTACGGACAGCAGCCGACAACCGTGGCCGACACTGTTACCTTAGGTGAAGTGGTAGTGCATGGCGCACATGTTATTAATAAAGTAGACGGACAGCAGATATTTCCCTCGCAAATACAGAAGGAAAAGTCTACTTCGGGCTACGGTCTGCTTGGTAAATTGGCACTGCCCAACATTAAAGTAGATGAGGTGTTGCACACCATTTCGGCAGATGGAAGTCTGGGAAAAGTACAGGTTCGCATCAATGATGTTATTGCCTCGCGCGAACAGCTGTTAGCTCTCGACCTGAAAGCCGTTAAGTATGTAGATTACATTCGCAGCCCGGGAGTACGTTACGGCGATAATGTGAGCTTCGTTATCAATATCGTTACGGCGCGTGCAGTGCGGGGATATGTGCTCGGAGCCGACCTCACACAGGCCTTAACCGCGCGCCTTGGCAACAATATGGCGTATGCCGACTTGAATTATGGCAAGCACCAGTTCGGCATAAGCTATTTTTTCGGTTACAGAAACCTTACCGGCCGTCGGTCAGAGGAGACCTTCCGATACTTGTTAGAAGACGGGAGCGTGTACTCCGGATGGCATCGCGACCTGTCTTCTACAGACAAAACGTTTGGCAATAATCTGCAACTTACCTACAGTATTGCCGACTCCAATCGCTACGTGCTGCAGGCTAAACTGACGGTAGATGCCGACCGCACGCCCGAAGACAGGCAGATGCGTCAGAGTATGCTTAACGGTGTGTCGGCGATATCCGAACTGAACAGTACCGATGAATCGTCGTCTCCCGCCCTCGACCTATATTGGCATGTAGCGTTGGGAGCCCATCAGAGCCTTACGGCCAATGCGGTGGGCACTTATATCCGCTCCTCCTATACCTATTATAATAAGGAAGATAGGGTGTACGAATACGGCGGAAAAGGCAACAGTTATTCGCTTCTGTCGGAAGCGATCTATGAAAACAGGTTGCGTCCGTTTACCTTCTCGGCCGGCTTGCAGTACCGTCAGAAGTACGTAGAGAATACTTATACGGGCGATATAAGCAAGCACGTGGGCGAACAGTCGGCCGACTGTTACGTCTACACCCAGCTTAAAGGCCGGCTGTATGGCCTGAATTACATGCTCGGCATGGGGCTGAGTCGCATTTATTACCGTCAGGCAGCCGACCGATACATCTATTATTTGCTGCGTCCGAAGTTCACCTTGTCTTATTCTTTCCTCAATGTGTTCACGGCGAAGTACGATTTCAGCATCGCGCCCCATGCACCCCGTCCGCAGTATCTGACCGATGTAGCCGTGAAAATCAATGCAATGGACATCAATGCAGGCAATCCCCGTCTGCGTTCCGCTAGCCGTTTAGAGCACCAATTCACTCTGTCTTATCAAGACAAACGCCTCTATTCGGAGCTGACGATGCTTTATCGTAACAATCACAACTGCATCATGCAGAGCATTGAACGCACCTCTGCAGGCTTTGTGTTCGCACGAAGTAACCAGCGTGCCATCAATATGTTGCTTTTGCAAAGCTACGGTCAATACGAGATAATCCCGTCGGTTTTCACGGCTGCATGGACGGCCAGCGTGATACGTTGCCTAAACTACGGCAACGATTACAAGCACCATTACACAGGTTTCAGTACTGTCTTGCGGCTCAATGCCTATCTCGGAAAGTTCGTACTTGCGGCAAGTATCGATAACGGATGGCGTTGGTTGGAGGGCGAAAACAAAGGCTATCAGGCCCCGGCCTACTATGTGTCGGGTACGTATAAATGGGGCAACGTCGATTTGTCGCTGCATTGGCAGCACTGCATGCAGCACAATCCGCTCACGATGCGTACGGAATTGCTCAACAGGTATGTCAACAAGACCACTTCGATACATCAACAAGACATCGGAAATATGGTGTCTTTTACGCTCACATGGCGTTTCTCGCACGGTCGGAAGTACAGAGAAATCAACCGAACCATGAAGAACAGCGATACCGAGTCGGGGTTGTTGAAGAAGTAAGGAGCATTCATTCCCTTCTTCCTTCCTCTTTGCAAGCGGAGGAGTATTGTTTGGAAAGCCATCAATGTATATCTTTTTAATGTGTTGTCAATAAAAGCGTCTCCCCTTGGAAAGGGCAGATTGAGCGGGGATTGATAACAGGTACATCTGCTAATTTAGTTGCGTATTATCGACAAACGAACCTGCCGTATGGTGCTTATCGTGAAAGTGAGTAGGTTTATTGTGCGTTGCGCTTATATTAGTTCAAGGGGATAGGGGAAAGAAAGTATTGGATAAGTGAAAAGAAGAGCACAATAAACGATAGCGAAAAATAATACCTGCTACTGATACACCTATTGTCTGTCGGACTTAAACGGTGCATTTGTCGCCGTTAGGTGTACTGCCTGTCGCCGATAAACAGGCATTCTGTTGGTGCTATACCTGCAGTCATCTCCCCTTATAAATGGGAGATTGAGAGTGGATTGCTACCTCTTTTTGTTGATAGTTTATCTTTTTATCTTACTTACGACAACTTCGTAATGATTTTATATTCATAGAAAAATATTTACGCTGTTAACAACTTTTAATCTTAAAGCTATTGCGTACCTACGAAATTTTCGTAGATTTGCAATCGAAAGGATATGATATATTCTTTTTATGCAGAATGTTTAACCGCTTTAGGAGCCCTATTAAAACACGGAACAATGGAGAAATTGACGATACAAGAAGAAGAAGCGATGCAGTATATCTGGCAACTTGGCAGCTGTACCATAAAAGAAATACTCGCTTTGATGCCCCATCCGCAACCGCCGTATACTACGCTTGCCTCGGTTGTGAACAACCTGAAGCGCAAGAAATACGTGCTTCAAGAGCGCAAAGGCAATACCTATGTGTATGCTCCGGCTGTGAAAGAGGCCGATTATAAACGCCACTTTATGGCAGGATTTGTACGCAATTACTTCCGTAATTCGTTCAAAGATATGGTATCGTTCTTTGCACATGAGGACAAAATATCCCCCGAAGAATTGCAGGACATTATCGATGAAATAGAAACAGGAATACGCAATTGAACACCTAAACATTACGAACGATGGCCATTTATCTGCTTAAAATCAACGTCTGCCTGATTATATTGTACGGCTTCTACCGCACCCTGTTCGGGCAAGACACATTTTTCGGCTGGCGCAGGGCCATGCTCATCGGCATCTATGCAGTGGCCCTGTGCATACCGTTGCTCAATATAGAAGCGCTAATCCGGTCGAACGAATCTGCCGTAAGTATGGCCTATGCTTATGCCGAAGTAGTTCTGCCTACGGTAACGGTACGGGCCGAGGCTCCTGCATTCTCATGGACGGCGCTTATGCAGGCCATCTATCTCGCGATAACGATGCTTCTTGCCGGCCGGTTTATATGGCAGATCGCGAGTATTTGCATGCTGGCGCACCGTTGCAGGGTGCAGACGATAGACGGAGTGCGCGTGCATGTGATCGATGGAAAGGGTAGTCCGTTCTCGTTCTTCGGCTGGATATTCCTCAATCCCGATGCACAGAGCGCCGCTCAACGGCAAGAAATCATTGTTCATGAGACCACCCATGTCCGACAGATGCACTCTTTAGACGTGCTGTTTGCCGAACTGTTCGCCGTAGTGTGCTGGTTTAATCCCTTTGTATGGCTGCTCAAACGCGAAATAAGAATAAATCTGGAGTTTCTTGCCGATAGCAGCGTCATTGCTCGGGGCAACGACCGGAAGGCGTATCAGTACCATCTGTTGGGGCTGACCTATCAAAAGAACGTAGCTACAATATCGAATAATTTCAATGTTTTACCCATTAAAAGACGAATAAAAATGATGAACAAACATCGTACACATGAAATCGGAAGGGCTAAATATTTGCTTTTTGCGCCATTGGCAGCAGCTCTTCTTGTGGTTAGTAATATAGAAACGGTGGCACGGAGTGTAAGTAACAGCCTCGAAGAGATGGAGACCGTGATCGGTAAGCCGAAGACGAAAGCAAAGAAGAAGGGGCATCCGCGCGTTGCAAAGGGCAATACGTCGGCGGTTGATGATAGAGATATCGGCGTTGCACCTGCGGATGATGCACAGAAGGCAGTCCGAAACGGTGAAACGGAGGTATATGAAGTCGTGGAAGAAATGCCTCAATTCGTGGGCGGGATGAGTGCTCTGATGCAATATCTCGGTACAAATACCAAATATCCCAAGGAGGCCTATGAGGCTCATTTGCAAGGAAGAGTTGCGGTAAGTTTCGTTGTACGGAAGGATGGCAGTGTGTCTAATGCCGAAATAAGTCGATCTGTGGCGCCTTCTCTCGATGCCGAAGCGCTACGGGTTGTACAAAGTATGCCGAAATGGACACCGGGTAAGCAGAACGGAAAGCCTGTTAACGTGAAATATGTAGTGCCGATAACGTTTAAAATGGGCGGAACAGAGAAGGCCGGAGGGCCGAATACGACCGATAGAAGTAATGTTACGGACAGCAAGACGACCGATGGAAAGACGGTAGAAGCTGCGCTCGGGTTCGATAAAGCGAAATATATCGTCGACGGAAAGCCCGTTACGATGGAACAGTTGAAAGAGCTATCTCCGGATCGCATAGAATCTATGACCGTCAACAAGAAGAATAACACCATCTATATTACGCTGAAAAAGGAATAATCTCTCTTAATTAAGGTCATGAGGAAGGCAGTTTTCCTATTGATGATGTGTGTTGTCTGTGCCCGAGCGGGTGCAGACAATCACGATATGGAGTATCTCGGCGACAGTTGTATGGAACAGTTCGACGTGCTCGGAGCACTGAATTGCTACGAAAGAGCACGTATGGAGCATGATTCCGACGGTCTGCGGATGAAGATAGCCGACTGCTATTACCTGCGCGGAGACTATCGCCGATGCCTCGAAATGCTGGGTGCAATGGCGGAAGATACGCTCTCGCACAAGGCTTTTCGCGAGAAGTTCTATTGCTATAAGCACCTTGCTTTGGGCGAAGAGCAAATAGTTTGCGGCGTTGCATTGGTGAAACGTTATCCTTATGACGGAGAAATAGCGGCGGAACTGGCCAAGGCTTACAACGCTAAAGGGCTTTTTGAGAAGGCTTTAATGCTCACCTTGCAGTACAATATGAGAGACTCGTCGAAC
This sequence comes from Hoylesella oralis ATCC 33269, assembly GCF_000185145.2. Taxonomy (GTDB): domain Bacteria; phylum Bacteroidota; class Bacteroidia; order Bacteroidales; family Bacteroidaceae; genus Prevotella; species Prevotella phocaeensis. The sequence continues at coordinate 4,014 of NZ_GL833119.1, read as the reverse complement.
GTGTTTGTAAAGAGAGAGCTTGCCAACTCTCACTTCATGTGCCGGAATTGGGAGGGTGCAAGAGAGGAATATGCGAAACTGATCGGGAACGGAGACGGCACTTTCGAGGATTATTATTCGCTTGCGATGTGCTTGTCGCAATTGAAAAAGCAGGCCGAAGCCTATGAAAATTACAAGAAGGCGGTAGAACTGAGCGCCCGTAAGAATGCGGGTGTGCTTTACAGATACGGTCTTTTGTGCATCGAAATAGGCTTTACAGACGAAGGGGCAGGGGCGCTTAACGAAACTCTTTCTATGCTTTCGCAGGAAAAGAGCATGCTTTTCGGCGTGCATAGGGCACTGGGCGAGACAGACGCCAAGCGCGGAAATTATAAATCGGCAGCCGAACAATGGGAAGAAGCCGTGAAGTATAATCCCGACAACATGACCATTTATTACAATCTGGGACAGGTTTACGGGGCGTTGGGCGATACGGACAGGCAGAACACAAGTTATGAGAAATTCCTACAAAAGGCCAAAGAAGAGCCACAGCCTTCAGCTGTATTGCAGCGAATGATAACCAATGCCAAGGCTGCATTGAAGAAATAGCCTACGTAGGTATTTTAAAAAAGGTGCATAGGTATTTTGAATTACGTGTTTGGGAAACACCGATTGCTTGCACATTTTACCGGTTGAATATGAAAAGAATATATATCATTACATTATTGTTGTGCGTTCTGTCGGCGACAGGGCGTGCACAGAAGGCAGACTCTTTAGTAAAATGCCGTTATTTGGTGAACGGTTTTTACTTCGAGTTCGCCCCTTTCAGCGTGGAATATTTGCCGATGCGTCTCTATTCGAACCGCGAACAAGGCTTGGCAGTCTTCGTGATTAATGCCGACAGACCGTTGACTTCCGACGATATGAAGTATGCCGTACCGCCCGAACGAGTACAAAATATCGACGGCATACGGAAGATGTTGCAAGACGGGAAAGAGGGATTTCCTGTGAGAACTATGGTGCCTATCGATCCCAAGTGTCCCAAAGTGGGCGATAAAGTGCCCCGTTTCGAAGTGAAAGATATAGAAGGTAACAGCTATACAGAGGGCAACACGGCGGGCAAACCGTTGGTTCTGAACTTCTGGTACACGGGCTGCGGGCCTTGTATACGGGAGATGCCGGAGATCAGCAAGTGGCTCGCAGCGGTGCCGGACGCACGGTATCTTGCCGTTACCTATAATAAGAAAGACGAAATAATGGATATTGTAACGCGCCAAGGGTTCAAATTCAAGCAGGTTGCAGCCGACAGGCAGCTGAACGAGATATTCAAGGTAAAATCGTTTCCCACCACGGTTCTGATCGATAAAAAGGGCATTATCCGCATGATTATGTACGGCACGAACCGGCAAAAACGCGATATGCTGCTTACGAAATTAAGGGAAATAGCGGCCGAACCGGCGGTGTAGCGGTGGCAGACGAGGGAATGAACGCGTGCAGACCGACTGTTAATCGATGCTGATATATACCTCTCGCTGCATTCCGTTGCGGGTGATGATGTGCAATTTATAGTGCCTGCCCGAAACGAACGGGTAGGCTACGAATTGTTCGAAGGATGTTACGGGTTCGTTGTTTATACGTATAATCCTGTCGCCTTGCCGTAAGCCGGCCTTATACTCTGCACTTTCTTTGCGTACAAGGCCCACTGTGGGCATGTCGTCCTGCGGTACATAGGCGATATTTACCTGCTTATTGGCCACCGTAACGGTGTCGTTGCCGTTATAGGGACTGAAGATGATACGCTTGCGAAACGGATCGATGGTTATCGTACCGTACTTCAATATCTGCGCTCCGATACGTGAAGCGCCTTGAGTGGTAATGGCTTTCACGTCTGTAAAGGCGAAATTGCCCCATTTCAAACGGTCGAGATTGAGGAAAGCCACCTCGTCTTCGTGCTCCGGACCATAGCTCCCGATGGAGAGATTGCCGTAGGCGAAGCCCTCGACCTGTGCGTTTACCTGCTTGCTTTTGTAGACATGTTTGTCGAAGTTCTGCTTGTTCATGGTGTAAAGTTGCCTGTATCCGAGGTCGAAAAGTACCTCGTCGGTATGACGCATGAAAGGACTGACGTAAACATACGGTACGAACCACTTCAGTCGATACTTCAATTCATAGCCCTGTTCGCCGCGGAAAGCATCCTTATCCGTGCTGAGTATCATCATTCTACGGCGAAGATCGAGCTTCATGCACACGCCTTTGTTGATGAGATCGAAACCGATAACGGCATCACATTTGGTTTTCATTGCCGGTCGGGGCATCACCGAGGCCACATAATCGGTAAGAGTGATGTGCCCGAACGTAACGGGCGGCAGCGATACCACCCGCACGGTGTCGGCACGTTCGTTGGCATCGAGCGACACGATGTTGCCCAATTCGCGATACGAGCGGGTGCTTTCTCCCTCATAAACCGTGCCCTGACTGCTGCCGGTGTCTATACATAAGCGTTGCAGACGGCCGTTTATCGTGGCATTGAGATATATCCGATCGTCGATAATCTCGATGGGAATGGTGTCGCAAAAGGCATGCGGCGAGAGTGTGAAGCCCGTGTTGTAGCCGTAGGTTTGCGCTTCGGCCGGCATACTGCGGAGCAATACGAGGAGTAGAAGTAGTATCTGTTTCATTTTCTTCGGGCTCTTATTGGCGATAGGCGTATGGTGTATCTGCGATAGAGAGTCTATCTATCAGCGATAGACCTTAACTGTAGCGCCGGAAATGCTATTGGTAAGCTGTTCTTCTTACGCCATGTGCTGTTGTCTTTTCTTGTATCTTCGGCTGTTCGATAGGGCAAATGTACGAAAAATTTCGTAATTTTGTCATCAAAAGCTACTGCGAATGAAGACGGAATACGAAAAAATGATCTCGGGAGAACTGTATTGCTTTGCCGATGAGGAAGTACTTGCAAGTGTGAAGCGTGCTAATGAATTGTGCTGTAGGTTACAGACTATGACGCTCCATTCGCCCGATTATCGGGCTGTAGTCGAGGCGCTTATCCCGGGTATACCGACTTCTTCGAGCGTTAATCCGCCTTTCCATTGCGATCATGGCACGGGAATAACGATGGGGGAGCATGTGTTTTTGAATTATAATTGCACCGTTCTCGATGGCGGAAAGGTATCTTTCGGTAACTTTGTAAAGGTAGGTCCCGACTGTAGGTTCTTCACTGCGCAGCATCCGATGGACTTTCAAGAGCGACGAAAGCCAATGGAAACTTGCTTACCCATAACAATTGGCGACGATACATGGATCGGTGGAGGGGTGACGGTATGCCCGGGAGTGACGATAGGAGCCCGCTGTATCATTGCTGCAGGTGCCGTAGTGGTGCGCGATATACCCGATGATTGTATGGCAGCCGGTAATCCTGCCGTGGTTAAAAAGCATTTGTATTGACGAAATATAGTACTTATATAAATTATAGTGCTTATATATAATAATGTATTTAGTTTTATTTATTTTGATTTACATCAATATTCTTTAAAAATATCTTTTTTATTGTATCTTTTTTGTTGTTTTATTTGGCGGTTCGGTTTAATCTGTTTACTTTTGCGTTCGCTTTCCCCTGCTAGGGGTTGTGCATATTAGAAAGAGTTCTTTGACTAATTTACATAGGAGACAGAAGAAGTAGTACGAAAAAGCTATCCGTTATCATGTCTTTTTATTTATTATTTTGATGTGTTTTATGGATAGGGTAGGAAAATCATTCGACTTTGTCATTTATATCCTTGATTCGGGTTATATTTTGTCATTTGCATATCGTTTGTGATCCAATTTGAGCTAACTTATGAGCGTTTTAATACAGACATTTTAGGTATTTGGTGATATTCTTTTAGGTATTTAGGTTTTGCAGTTTATGCTGTTCCTTTTTCCTTTTTTTGTTTATCCATTTATACCTTAATTAATATTTTACAATGTAGAGTTTGATCCTGGCTCAGGATGAACGCTAGCTACAGGCTTAACACATGCAAGTCGCGGGGCATCATG
>NZ_GL833118.1 GCF_000185145.2 Hoylesella oralis ATCC 33269 | reverse complement strand
AAAAGAATATCACCAAATACCTAAAATGTCTGTATTAAAACGCTCATAAGTTAGCTCAAATTGGATCACAAACGATATGCAAATGACAAAATATAACCCGAATCAAGGATATAAATGACAAAGTCGAATGATTTTCCTACCCTATCCATAAAACACATCAAAATAATAAATAAAAAGACATGGCTACGGATAGCTTTTTCGTACTACTTCTTCTGTCTCCTATGTAAATTAGTCAAAGAACTCTTTCTAACATACTACCCCCACATCTGAGGGAAAGCGACGGCAAAAGTAATACAAAAATATAAAACCGCCAAATATTTGAACAAGAAAATGAAAAAAGAAAGAAAAAAAATAATATTAAAAACAAAAAACGAGGATACTCCTTATGTCTTTGCCTCGTAAATCACCATATTTCGGGGGAGTGTTATCAACTTCAGACGCTCGAACCATATATGCGACGCTCCTTGAACATGCTTGCGATTACGACTACTTATAATGTAATAAGAGGCACTATATTCGTCCATCAGCGACAAAAAGACATTCTTGATGCGCGAACACTTCTCATTGATAGCATTATCGAGCGGATCAACCAGCCTATCAACTGCTTCTACCACCTTTACAGTATCGAGCCATCGGCACGTTTTCGCATAATGCGACCTCAATTCGGCCTTATAATCGCCGAGTTTCTTAAATTCTATGCCTTCCGGATGGTCCAGAAATAACAAATATACCGCCTTATGAATAGGTGAAAGCTCCACCTCTTTATTATTATAAGCGGTCAGAAAGAAGCGATAATCGGCCGTTATACGAAGCGGACTCAGTGTTCCTTTGGCCGCTTCTATGCGAAGTTGCTCCAATAGAGGCACTCCTATGCTCTGCAACAGCAGGTCGTTACGCCCCATCCATTGCAGCTTCAGCACGCGTTCATGTATCTCATTTGCTATATTTTCAGCCTCTGTATTCACGCTGCAAATATAATCATTTTCCGCCAAACTTCCTACATCGGAGAAACAACTTATAAATACTTCCGAGACAGATATGCCATCTATTCTACATTGATACAAGGTCTAAGCCCGTTGAACCATACGTCTGTCTGCGATACCCCCAGAGCCCGATAAACACATGCAAGCCTTGCAAAAACTTTGTTATTTCGAAATAATAATATATTTTTGCAAATAAACATAGAATAAACAGAAAATAGAGAGCATGGAAGAATTCGATACAATGGCAACGCCTTTAGTGGATTTCGGCTACACAGAGGATAAAACAAAGAACATCATCAAGGTAATTGGCGTGGGCGGAGGCGGATGTAACGCCGTTAAGAATATGTACAACGAAGGCATTACGAACGTAACGTTTGCCGTATGCAATACCGACAGCCAGTCTCTTGCCAAGTCGCCGATCCCCGTCAAGGTACCTATAGGCGACACAGGTCTGGGGGCCGGCGCCGATCCGAAAATAGGAAAGGCGGCCGCCGAGCTAAGTATAGACAGCATCAAACGCCTGTTAGACGACGGTACCAAAATGGTGTTCGTCACTGCGGGCATGGGTGGAGGCACAGGAACCGGTGCGGCTCCTGTTATTGCAGGTGCGGCCAAAGGCATGGGCATACTTACTATAGGTATCGTAACCATACCGTTCTACTTCGAAAAGAAGCGCAAAATCATCAAAGCCCTCAAAGGTGTAGAGGAGATGCGGCGCAATGTAGACGCGTTGCTTATTATCAATAACGAACGCATCTGCGACATCTACACCAATTCCGAAGTAACCATAAAGAACGCATTTCGCCGTGCAGACCAGATACTTTGCGATGCAACCAAGTCAATCAGCGAGCTTATCACCGTTGAGGGGGATATCAATCTCGACTTCTGCGACGTTGAAACGACACTGCGCGGCGGGGGAGGCGCTATCATGGCTATGGGACGTGCCGGCGGCGAGCACCGTGTACAGAAGGCAATTATCGATGCACTGGACTCGCCCCTACTCTATGGCAACGACATAGATAAGGCCCGGCGCATACTGTTCAATATCTATACGAGCGAAAAACACCCGCTCTTTGTCAGAGAAATGACCGAAATCGACGCATTCATGGATGCACTCGATCCGAATATCGACGTGATATGGGGCGTTTCAGACGACAACAGTCTCGACGAAGATGCCAAAGTAACCATCCTTGCCACGGGGTTTGCCGACGATTTCGAGTACAATAACAGAGCCTGCACAGAGGGTTTAGACGAAGATTATTTTGAAAGTATGATCGGTAAGCTCTATAAATCGTATCAACACACAGACTTGAAAACAACAGAAAATGTTGCCGGAAATACAGCGAAATGTATAACTCGCCCCGTTGTTAAGACCGACATAGACGGCATACCCGTAACGGTATATGCCGGCGGAGAGGCGGAAGAGCAAGAAGATACTGCCGGCGAAACGACGGCAGGCGGCCGCTCTATTGCCAACGAGCTTTCTGCAACAAGCTCGCAAAAGACAGTTTCGGCACCGGAACGCAGACAACAAACGCCCGAAAACGGCTACGAAAGAACTCCGCAAACGACCTCTCTGCCACAAACCGACAGCCGGCATGAGCACGAAAGACCGTCGACGTTTCAGAACCGGATGAAAGAACTGATGAAGAAAATTACCGAACTTACACAAGATCCGGAGGAGAAATAAGGAACACGCACACCGTTCCTGTATCATGCAAAACCAGAGGTGCCGAGCCCTATATATATAATAAGGTGTAAATAAACGTATCGGGTACACCCCGAAAAGTATAAAAAACAGACCGCAAAACAATTATTATGACACACTTCACTGTAAATCAGAAGCAAGACAAACAGTTCCGTTTGTGGCTGATACTCTCTCTTGTAACTTTCGTATTAAGCAATTATCCCGCACCCGATGCAATACCCATCACGGGCTACAACGGCTATTACGTGCTCGTAGAACTCATTCTGTCGCCGGCAGTACGATACACCGTTCTGCTCATCAATACCATTATGTGGCTATGGATGCTGTATCAGCTGCAGAAAAACAGCACGAGCATAAGCAACACATTGAGCAATCTGTGGCTCGCAATGGGGGCTCTGTATGTATTGCGCACCGTATTTATGCACATCTCTTATATCCATAGCTTTTCAAATTCGTTTGGATTAAATATCATCATCCAAGCGTTGAACTTCATTTATTGCATTATCCAGATTTGGATAGGCTGCATTCTGACATTCCGACACAGCGGTCGTATCAGACAATTGGGCATAGCTTTCCTGCTCTGTTCAATAGCTCTTACCCCTATTGTACTGCTAATAATGTTCTTCACAGACCAGTTGCAAGACTATCTTCTTGTTCTCTTACGTTGGCTGCAAATGCTGTTCAATGCTTATCTATTGATATGTATGCGGCGTGTTTTTAAGGTAGAAGTAAGCTACACCGCCCCGATAACGGCAACAAGCGAAACAGATAACCAAGACAGTTAAAACATAAAAACATGGAATTAGAACAAATTATCGAAAAACTGGGTACGCTGCAAAACGGCGATACCATCGTTAAGTCGCTGCAAGAGACTACCAACCTCTTGCTCAACCGCTATTGCTTCAGCATCGAAGGCATCACTCTGTACCCGATAGAACTCGAAAGTTATTTCTACAGAGCCGGCGTTTTCGAAGATCCCTACGTGCATAGCAACGAGCTACAGATGAACCATTTCGGCGAATTTTATGTGCACCGTCGCGGACAGAGCGCCAACGACGCCTATAAGATGGATAATCGAGTGTGCGTAGGCATATCGCTTTCGGCAGCCGACACCTATTACTATTCGGCACTGATACGCAGTGCGGTGTTCGCAGACGGCACGGCGAAGTTCGGTCCCAACAACGTTCTCACCTATCTGGCAAGCAAAGTAAACGAACAAGAACACGCTATTTCGCCCGATTTCTTCAACGAACGCCATGCCGGAACGTTCGAACTGTCGAAGCTGTTTCCCGCCATCGAGCACCGAAAAGTATTGCAGAAAGCTGCCCACAACGCCGATCCGCGAAACAAAGAGAATGTGTTTTTCTCTTCAAGAATAGGTATCGGCGACGAGAACATGCACTATCGCAACATGCAACTGCGTGCCCTTATCGGCACTCTGCAGAAGGAATATCAGTTCAAGGAGAAATCTCTCATCCTGAAAGATTACCTGCAGAGCAAGAAACTACGCGGCGAAGAAGCTGCAAAGGAGGCCAAACGAGTATACGGAAGTGCACCGAAAGCAGTTATTTCACAACTGTAGCTTTCAATATTCTGATATCTTCTATCGGCCGATCATTGGCATCCGTCTCGGCCTGTTGTATATTTCTAATGGTATCAATTCCTTCCACTACCTCGCCGAAAACCGTATACTGGCCGTCGAGATGCGGCGTTCCACCCTGCTCGAAATATGCTTTTCTTATCTCCGGAGTCAGTTTTATCTTGTCGTGGGTAGCCATATCGAGTCGGCTCTGTGCACGGTCAAGCATGTCTTCACTCATGCGCTTTCCGTAGACTATATAGAACTGACTTGCCGAAGATGCATGCTCCGGATTTGTCTGGTCGGGCTCGCGAGCAGCCGCCAGCGCCCCTCTTTTATGGAAATATTGCGGAAATACGATTTCGGCAGGTAGGGTGTAGTCGGGCGAATAGTTGCCCGTAACGGCTCCGGCAGCGGCATGTCGGCTCGTAGAATCGCCCGATTGCACCATAAAACCGGCTATCACACGGTGGAACAAGTTACCATTATAATAACCGGAACGCACAAGTTTCAGAAAATTGTCGCGGTGGCGAGGCGTTTCGTTATAAAGCACAAGGCGAATGTCGCCCTTGTTCGTCTGCAACAACACTTCATGGCGCAAGCTGTCTACCTGCGCCATGAGTACGAAAGGCACTGCAGAGAGCGCCGTTAAAATTAATCTCTTAATAAGCATCTTCTTGTTCTATCTCTTCACTATCTATCTTCTTACTGTCCATAGCGCGCCATACGTAAACGATATATGCCAGTACAAACGGGATAAAAAGCGATACCACGGCCATTGCACCCAACGTAAATTCGCTGCTGCAGCTATTGGCTATCGTTAACGAGCTCTGCAAATCGACATTAGAGGGATAGTAGGCAGTGTTGTTCCATCCGGCATAAAGCAGCAATACCAGCACCGCTAATACCACTCCGATACCCGCCGGCCAGATGCCGCGTATATAATCTTTGTTCATTACAGTTTTGATAATGGCAAAGAGTAAGAATGCCACACCGACGAGAAGTATCGCAGTTAAGTACCACATGTCGAGTAAATTATGCAGATACTTCATCGCCTCCATCGAGATAACTCCCGTTACAGGATCGTATGCATAGCCGTCTTTGAGCAACGTACGCACCAAGAACGACAGAAACAGTATAAGAAAAGGTACTGTATTGATAAGCAATTGGCGACGTCCGCGAGCCCTTATTTCTTCATGCTCCACATTATTTATTACATAAAGTATACCGAGTATGCGGGCAAGAAAGAACACAGAAAAGCCGAACACCAAATTCCAAGGATCGAGCAATGCATCGAGTCCGTTGCTTGCATTTGCCCAACGACTGATTACGGGCTGCAATCCTTCGGTAATATTCATTTTGTCTATCAGGAAATTAGAGCCATCGAAGAACGTTGCAACGGCCCCTCCGAGCAACAAGGGACCAAGGATTCCGTTGATAATCAGGAACCATTGAAAGGTTTTAGCACCGAGCAAATTGCCGTTCTTGTTCTGAAATTCGTAGCTCACCGCCTGCAGTACAAACGAAAAAAGTATAACCATCCACAGCCAATAGGCACCTCCGAAGCTGGTACTATAGAACAATGGGAACGATGCAAAGAATGCCCCACCGAAAGTAACAAGTGTTGTAAAGGTGATTTCCCACTTACGTCCGGTAGAATTAACTACCATCCGATACTCTTGAGGATTACGTCCAAGACTGAAAATAAGCGAATTAGCGCCTTGAACAAACATCAGAAAGACCAATAAAGCCCCTAACAAAGAAACCAAGAGCCACCAGTAATGTTGCAAAAATATATAACTCATTGTTATTGTTTTTTTAGAAGATTAATTGTTAACAATCTGTTCAATATCAGTATGCTCGGGACCTTTCTTGATTTGCTTGCAAAGAATATTGATCTCTATGCCGAGCATCGCGGTGAAAAGTACAAGGAATATAAAGAATGTAAGAATAACCGAACCGGGCTGCAAGTCGGAAACAGCCGCCCATGTGGGCAATATGTCTTGGATAGTCCATGGCTGTCGGCCCAATTCGGCTACTACCCATCCAAGTTCGCTTGCGATATAAGCCAACGGAACAAGGACTATAGCAGACACAAGTAGCCAACGTTGTTTGGCAATGTCTTTCTTATAAACAAAGAACAGAGCCACGATAAAGAACAAAATAAATACTATTCCTAAACCTACCATGATACGGAAAGACCAGAACGTAAGCGGAATATAAGGCACGATCTGATCGGCCGACTTCACATAACCGTATCCGAAATAAGGCATATTGTCTTGTATCGTTTTCCTTACAGCAGCACTCTTATCGCCACTTCTATAGGTTTTCATAGCGCTAATGGCTTTCTTTCCACGCTCTATTTTCTCTTGCAATGAGAGTTCTTTGGTACCATCGGCTTTGGTATACCCATTGAGAATGTCGTTCACACCGGGCACATATCCATGAGAATCATGCGTAGCAAGGATAGAAAGTGCATTGGGAATGGCTATACGAGAAGCCGGTTCTTTCTCCTTAGCATAATCAGGTTGCTTGAACAGGTCTACCCATGCTACGGTTGTAAGGCCCTGATCGGTTCCGCCATTATATAGAGCTTCCATTGCTGCAAGTTTCATCGGCTGCACTTTGGCCACCATATAAGCAGAATTATCACCCGTAATTGCAGCAAGAACAGAGGCAATCAAACCGACGATACTCCCTATCTTAATGCTCTCTACAGCCAGTTTTTGCTCACGTTTTTTCAGCAGATACCACGCACTCACCCCTACGGTAAAAGCGGCACCGATAATCCACGACGATGTAACAGTATGGAAAAACTTATCGATGGCAAAGGGTGAAAGAGCCACATCAAAGAACGATACCATCTCGTTACGCATCGTATCGGGATTGAAAACACAGCCAACAGGATACTGCATCCATGCATTTGCAACAAGAATCCACCAAGCCGAAATGGTTGCGCCCAAGCCGGTAAGCCATGTAGAGGCCAAATGAAAACCAGACGAAACCTTCTTCCAACCGAAGAACATCACGGCTACAAAGGTAGATTCCATAAAAAATGCGATAATTCCTTCTATAGCAAGAGGTGCGCCGAATATATCGCCTACGAACCACGAATAGTTACTCCAATTGGTACCGAACTCGAATTCAAGGATAATACCCGTGGCAACTCCCATGGCAAAATTAATACCGAAGAGCTTTTGCCAAAAACGGGCAGCATCCTTCCAAAAAGGTTTTTTGGTTCGATAATAGCATGTCTCCACGATTCCCATTACCACTGCAAGCCCCAAAGTAAGTGGAACAAACAGCCAATGATAGATGGCCGTCAAGGCGAATTGTGCCCTCGACCAGTCGATAGTTCCAGCAGAAATGTCTAATAATAAGTTGTTAATCATAATTTATTTAGGTTTATAATATTTTAAACAGCTTGTGTTTGCCTATTTTCCAGAGCGTTCCAAAAGTTCTTTAGATACATATTCGTTTTCATGACCTGCATTGCTTTTCTCTTTTAAAAAGTCAGGAAAGAAAAAAACTTTGAGCACAGCAAACATGATAAACAGCTTAATAAGAATTACTATCCATAATGTTTTACCGATCGTCATGTGGCGAAAACCGTCGTAATACAGGTCGAACACCTTATATATATAACCACTTTTCTTCACTTTGTAATATTTTCAATTAGGCCGTAAAATTACAAATTAAAATTTAATATTGTCCTTTTTTTCCATAAAAATGCAAATTTTTAATATAATAAAGATTTGGTATTCTGAAATTCTTTGCTAATTAAGATAAAAATTTTAACTTTGCGTACTTGTTTTATATAATAAGAATTCTTTTATGAAGAGAAATGTCTTAATCCCCATTATCATTGTCGGAGTGCTTCTTATTGCCGGCATTATATACCTTACTTTTAGTCTGAACAAGCAGAAAGAAGCCAACAAAGCGATGCAAGAGCTGGCAGAACTCGATAAAAAAGAGATGGAAAACGAGTATCAGCAGTTCGCTAATCAATACAGCGAGATGCGTACTAAGATATCTAACGACTCCATTGTGGCGCAATTGACAGCCGAACAAGAAAAGACACAACGACTTTTAGAAGAGCTAAAACAAGTAAAAAGCAGCGACGCACGCGAGATTGCGCGGCTGAAAAAAGAACTTGCCACGGTGCGACAGGTGCTTCGCAGCTATGTTATAGAAATAGACTCGCTGAACCGGCTGAACCAAAATCTGACGGCAGAGAATACTCGTGTGAAAGGTCAATATGCAGAAGCCACGCGACAGATCGAAGGCCTAAATACAGAAAAAGCATCGCTCTCGGAAAAAATAGCCATTGCCTCGCAACTCGATGCGGTAGGTATAGAAATGTCGTTGATAGACAAACACAGCAAAACAACTAATAGAATTTCGAAATGCAATACCGTACAAGTAAGTTTCAGCATAACAAAAAACGTTACTGCAACCAACGGCATGCGCACAATTTATGTACGAATAATCTCGCCAACAGGTTCTATTTTGGGTAACGGAGGTGCATTCCAATACGAAAACCGCACACTGCAATGCTCAATGAAAAAGACCATTGAGTACGGTGGACAGCAGACCTCAGTTACCACTTATTGGAATGTAGATCAAGCACTCGTAAGCGGTACTTACCAAGTAAGTATCTTTGCCGACGGAAACATGATTGGATCAAGAAGTTTTACTTTTAAATAAAATGAAGAAAGTATTAACGTTTTTCATGCTTATCGGCGCACTCTTACCCGTTGAAGCGCAACAACAGATGCTCACACTCGACAGTTGTAGAGCGATGGCATTGCGCAACAACAAGCAGTTGAACATAGCCCGATTAAAGCAAGATGTGGCAAGAAACGCCCGTAAAGCGATGCGTACCAAGTACCTTCCTAAGGTAGACGCCATAGGGGGATACGAGTTGTTCAGCAAAGAAATATCGTTGCTCAACGACAGGCAGAAGAATGCACTCGGCAATTTGGGCACCACCGTATCGGGAAACATCGGCACCAATCTGAACAGCATTATCACCAATATGGTGCAACAGGGCATCATAACACCGCAAGTGGGGCAACAGATGGGAAGTTTGCTCAACACCTTGGGTACCCCTCTGGCACAAGCAGGAAACCAATTGGGCCAAACCATTAACGATGCATTCCGCACCGACACCCGACAGGTATGGTCTGGAGCCGTGCTGCTTCGCCAACCGGTCTACATGGGAGGCGCCATTATCGCCGCCAACAAGATTGCCAACATCACCGAACAAATGGCTGCAAACGACTTAAACCTGCGAACTCAAACCACATTATATAATATAGATCAGGCTTACTGGACGGTTGTATCGCTGCGAGAAAAAGAAAAACTGGCCATAAGCTACCGAGATTTGGTGAAGAAACTCGACTCGGATGTAAAGAAAATGATCAAAGAAGGGGTGGCAACCCGTGCAGATGGACTGAAAGTAGACGTAAAAGTAAACGAAGCAGAAATGCAGATAACACAGGTAGAAAACGGACTATCGCTCGCCAAAATGCTGCTGTGCCAGCTCTGCGGACTGCCTTTAGACAAAGATATCCGCCTCTACGACGAATACAAAGAAACACTCTATGCGTCATATCCCGCCGAAGATACAACCGATGTTTCTGCCGTTTCCCGCCCCGAACTTAAAATGCTACAAAACACAATCGATATAAGTAAGCAGAATACACGTATCATACGTGCCGAATATCTGCCCCATGTAGCGCTCACAGGCGGGTATCTTATCTCGAACCCCAATGTATTCAACGGATTTCAAAGAAACTTCTCGGGTGTTTGGAACGTAGGACTTATCGTGCAGATACCCGTATGGAACTGGTTCGAGAGTTCCTATAAAATAAGAGCGTCCAAGGCAACTACGAATATTGCAATGATGGAACTCAGCGATGCGGAAGAAAAAATAGCGTTGCAAATTACACAGAGTCGCTTCAAAGTAAAGGAAGCCTATAAACGGCTTTTGATGGCAAATGAGAACATAAAGAGTGCTGAAGAGAACCTTCGTTGTGCCAATCTTGGCTTCAGCGAGGGTGTTATGGAATCGACAGATGTCATGGCTGCGCAAACTGCATGGCAACAGGCACAGAGCCAAAAGATAGATGCCGAGGTCGAAGTAAAATTAGCCCAAGTGAACCTGAACAAGGCTCTTGGCACATTACAATAATAAAGAGAAGAAAGAATTATGTCAGCAAAAACACAACATACCAACATTCTTCTTGCTGTAATCGGATTTGCAGCAGTGGTTGTAATTGTAGCAATCATCGGATTTTTTACGTTGGGAAGAACGCCGGAAATAGTACAAGGCGAAGTCGAAGTATCGGAATACCGCGTGTCGAGCAAGCTGCCGGGCCGCATTGTCGACCTGCGTGTGAAGGAGGGAGACTATGTACATGTGGGCGACACCCTTGCTATTCTCGAAGTACCCGAGGTAAGTGCGCAGCAAAGAGTGGCCGAAGCAACGAAAGATGCAGCCGCTGCAATGAGCGATATGGCCGACAACGGCGCGCGTAAAGAGCAGATACGGGGTGCTTACGAGCTTTGGCAACAGGCAGAAGCTGCACTCACCATCGCAGAAAAATCCTACAAGCGCGTGCAGCATTTGTTCGATGAAGGGGTAATGAGCGCCCAAAAACGCGACGAAGCATTTGCCGCCTATAAGGCTACCGAAGCACAGGTAAGGGCCGCAAAGAGCCAATACGACCTTGCCAAAAACGGCGCCCGCCAAGAAGAGAAACGCGCTGCAGCCAAGCAAGCGCAAGCTGCCAAGGGGGCTGTAGATGTGGTAAAATCGCTTTTGAAAGAAACCGTACAGGTCTCGCAAGTAGAAGGTGAGGTCAGTGATGTGTACCCCAAAGTGGGCGAACTGGTAGGTATAGGCTCGCCAATCATGAGTATATCGATCATGAAAGATATGTGGGGCACTTTTAACGTGCGCGAAGACCAGCTGAAAGGCATGAAGGTAGGAAGTGTGTTCACAGCCTTTTCGCCCGCTTTCAACAAAGATATCAAGATGAAGGTCTACTACATTAAAGACCAAGGATCTTATGCCGTGTGGAAAGCAACCAAGGCCAACGGCCAATACGATCTGAAAACATTCGAGGTAAAGGCACGGCCTTTGCAGAAATTCGACGGTCTTCGTCCGGGAATGTCGTTGATTATTAAGGAAGAACAATAAAACTTTTCGTTACGAAAACCATTCGTCAGATATACCGAATAGCCCTCCGCGAATGCGGTTTCCTGCGCAGCAATCCCATCTACGGGTTCTGTATGGTCGTGTTCCCCATTGTGGTTATCCTCTTCTTTACATCGCTGATGAACGAAGGGACACCCGAAGATATGCCCGTAGGCATAGTAGATCAAGACAACACATCGACAACTCGCGCACTCATACGCAATTTAGATGCTTTCCAAACGACACGTGTCGTAGCTCATTATCCCAATATCAACGAGGCCCGACAAGCCATCCAGCGCAACGAAATCTATGCCTTTCTACTCATACCCAAGGGAACTACCGACGGTCTATTGTCCTCACGCCGCCCCAAAATTTCGTTTTATTACAGCAGCGTGTCGCTTGTAGCAGGCTCAAACCTGTTTCGCGACCTTAAAACCATCTCTACCTTAGGCTCTGCAGCGGTAGGTTCGGCCAAGTTATCCGCACTTGGCAAGACCGGCAGAGAGATACGCAATTACCTTCAACCCATAGCCATAGACCTGCACATGATAGGAAATCCGTGGGCCAACTATAACATTTATTTGAGTACAGCAATGGTTCCGGGCCTGCTCATGCTCTTTATTTTCCTTATCACCCCCTACTCTATCGGCACCGAAATCAAGTTTAAGCGCTCCAAGGAGTGGCTTGCCTTAGCCGATAACAACATCTTCGTGGCGCTCGCAGGTAAGATGTTGCCGCAATTTCTGATATTCCTGCTTGTCTTTCTCGGCTTCGATTTCTACATTTATTATGTATTGTCGTTCCCTCATCCGGGCGGTCTGTTCCCCATACTTCTGCTTACGTTGCTCTCACTCATGGCCTGTCAGGGGTTCGGCATATTCGCTTTCGGCTTGATGCCATCACTCCGAATGTCGATGAGCGTATGCTCTCTCTGGGCTGTAGTGAGCTTCTCGGTGTGCGGGGCCACCTATCCAGTGTTCGCAATGAACCCGATGATCGAGGCCATAGCACAGCTGTTTCCACTACGCCACTACTACATGATTTATCAAATCGGCATCTTCAACGGTTTTCCGCTCGGCAACGCATGGCCCAATATCATGGCTCTGTTCCTGATGGCCCTGCTTCCTCTCATCACCATCAGGAACATGCGGAAAGCGTTGCTCACCTATATATACATACCATAACTGCAAGATGGACAACAAAGGACTACGACATAGAACCGCTGAAGGGCTGAGAGACATGTGTTACATCTGGGCCAAAGAGATGAAAGCCACCGTTAAAGACGAGGGTGTCTTGATCTTTTTCATCCTTGTTCCTTTGCTTTACCCCCTGCTCTATTCGTGGATATACAACAATGAAGTGGTACGCGAAGTGCCCGTTGCCATCGTCGACCTCTCACACAGTCATGCTTCGCGCGAATTTATCCGTGCATTCGACGCCTCTCCTGATACCAAAGCGGCCTATTATTGCAACAACTTAGATGAGGCAAAAGCCCTTGTAGGCAAGCAACAGGTGCACGGCGTGCTTTATTTCCCGGCCGACTTCGGCACCGACCTCTACCGCGGAGGCGGCCAATCTCATGTGGGCGTGTACTGCGACATGAGCCTCATGCTTACCTACAAAGCCATTTATCAAACGGCACAGGCAGTGGCTTCGCAGCTCAACAGCGGCATACAGATTTCACAATCCAACGACTTTACCACCCGAGACGAGGAAATTACCGCCCAACCGCTTGCCTTTGAAGAGGTACAGATATTCAATTCAACGGGCGGATACGGCAATGCCATCATCCCCGGAGTGCTCATGGTCATCATCCAGCAGACGCTTCTGCTGGGCATAGGTCTTGCTGCCGGCACGGCCCGAGAGAACAACCGTTACAAAGACCTCGTACCCGTAAGCAAGCATTATAACGGCATTTTCCGCATCGTGCTGGGCAAGTCGATGTGTTACTTCATGGTTTACGCCGTCATGGCTGCCTATCTTACCCTCGTTGTTCCGCGCCTGTTCGGCTATACAACTATGGCATCTGCCAGCGCTCTTGTAGGCCTGTTGGTACCTTACCTGTGCTCTTGTATCTTCTTCGGCATGGCGGTTTCGTGCCTTGTACGCTACAGAGAGAACGTAATGTTACTGGTGGTTTTCACCTCTGTTCCTTTCCTCTTCATGACAGGTATATCATGGCCACAGGCGAATATCCCGGGCATTTGGCAAGGTATAGCCACGATTTTCCCCTCCACTTTCGGCGTTCGAGGCTTCCTGCGCATCAGTTCTATGGGCGGCACTCTTGCCGATATCGAAGCCGAGTATCAGGCTCTATGGACACAGGTGGTAGTATATTTCTTCGCTACCTGCCTCATCTACCGCTATCAGATTATACTTGCACGCCGGCACGCCATCGAACAAATCAACATGATGAAGAAACATATCGCTGCTGCAAAGGCGAAATCGGCCCTCGAAAACAGGCAGGTATAAACAACACTTCAGTCCCTCGCCACGATTACGTTCCACGCATTTTAAGAAAATATATAATCCCTTATTCCTCAATACATAAACCACGACAGCGACAAATAGGCCGTGCAAATACTTTAGATAAGCATTCTAAGCGCCTTACATTACCCATCTGAAACGTTTATATGGAACATCTGTAGGCCCAAGAATATAAGAACCGCCGGATAAGGCAGAAACAGCACTCGTTACAAGTACACGCCACATGATAATAATTGCATTATTCTTTGTACTTTCCATTGCATTGGCAGCGCTTGCATTCCGCCGAACAAAGCGTGCCGAGCGCAGTGTTTTGCCCGCAGAAACAGCAGAGCCGAACTCCATAGAAAGAATGCCGTTCAGCATCATTCTGTGCTATATCGCCACCGGCATATCCACCCTATTCCTATTATTTTTGCTGCTTGTGTTCTGTTTTGCCGCCGATATAAACGGCACGATGGTCGTTATTACATTCTTATTCGCGGCATTATGGTTCATCACAATCCCCGTGGCCTGCCTTTATCTCTACTCTTTCGTGCGGTCGCTTTTCAGCAACAACCGCCATAGCCGCAAACTGTTATGGCTGCACACTATCAACATGCTGCTGGTTTGTATGCTTGCCGTCGCCGACGTACAGACCGGTCAGACGTGCGATGCCGACACGATGGAAGCGCACTACCGGCAATATGGCCGCGATATGCAGACGCTTGTAAACGACATCCGCCACAGTCTACCCGACAGCACGCGGCTGTCTGTGGAGTTCATCAGGTACGGAAAGGTGGACCGTTTGTTCCTAAAAGGGCGCCACAGCATTAGCTATAATCGCGAAATAGACAGCATCGGCGTGCTGGAAACAAGGCGGGCGCGGGCGGCAGGCATCACTCCCGAACGGCTCGAAACGTTGTACCGGCGGCTCAAGGCCGTGGGCTGCCGAGGGATAGACATCGACAACTACAGTCGTAATCCGGCCGTATTGCTCTTTCGCCGCGTAAGCATGGGCGCCTATTATTTCTGTCTGTACGACATACCTCTAACAGATAATGAACTCAAAGAGCTGACGTCAGACGACGCGATGATCGTTCTGAACCGCCGAGTTGTACTGCAATACGGCGGCGGAGCTATCGGGGGACAGAACTTCATAGGCAAAGAAGAGTTCGAACAGCGACACCATCGTGCCGATAAGAAATAAAAACAAACTTTTTATACCCACTTCTTATTTGCACGATTATGATAGCAATAACATTTTTTATTCTGCTTGCAGGCGCAATATATTATATTTTACAGAAAAGCGCACCTATAGTATCGCAAATTCGTATATCGTATTTACCACCCCTATCAGTTGTTATCTACCTGCACTATTTTTGTCGGACTCTGCTCTTTGTTGCGCCGGTTGGTCACCGTAACCACCGCCTGTGCAAGATTCAGAAAGGCTTGTCCCGTCGCTGAACCTACATTGCAAGCAGCCGGTTTGCCCGCATCGCCGCTCTCGCAAATACTCTGTACGATCGGAATTTGCGCCAACAAGGGGCAATTCATCTCTTCGGCAAGGTTCTTACAGCCCTCTTTACCGAAGATATAATACTTGTTTTCGGGCAGTTCGGCAGGTGTGAACCATGCCATGTTCTCCACTAAACCGAGGATAGGCACGTTCACTTTCTCGTTCCGATACATGTCTATTCCCTTACGGGCATCGGCTAAAGCCACGCTCTGCGGTGTACTTACGATGACTGCACCCGTAATGGCAAGCGTCTGAAGCAATGTAAGATGGATGTCGCTCGTACCGGGCGGCGTGTCAAGAATAAAGTAATCGAGGTCTCCCCAATCGGTATCAGCAATCAATTGCTTTAGGGCTGATGTGGCCATACCGCCACGCCACAGCGTTGCAGTGTCGGGATTAACGAAGAAACCGATGCTTAAAAGCCTCACACCATATTGCTCTACCGGCTCTATGAGTTGCCTGCCGTCTTTTTCCACCGAATATATTTTTGCGTCTTCCACACCGAACATCTTCGGCATAGACGGCCCGAAGATGTCCGTATCGAGCAATCCAACCTTATAACCAAGGCGGGCTAAGGCAATCGCAAGGTTCGCAGAAACGGTGGATTTGCCCACTCCGCCCTTGCCGGAGCTCACTGCAATGATGTTCTTTACATGAGGTAACAGCTTTCCGACCTCCGGTCGTGGGGCCGATTTGAACTCTGTAGCGATGGTAACTTCCACGTCTTTATCTACATGATAGTGTATGGCAGCCTCTGCAGCCTTAAGTGTAGACTTTAAAAACGGATCGGTTTCGCGCGGAAAGATAAGGGTGAACGCCACTTTCATGCCGTCTATTCTTACATCATCGGCAAGCATTTCGCTTTCTATCAAGTTCTTTTTCGTACCGGGATAGATAACTGTAGTTAAGGCATCCGTGATGAGTTTTGGATATAATGTCATAATGTTTCTAAAATTTATTGTATCTGTATGCCTGTCGAAACAATAGTTTTACGGGCTCGTTGCAAAGATAATCAAAATATACGAATAATAGAGAAGCCCAAAAGGAAAAATCCTTTCGGGCTATAGTGCGGGCATTACGCATTGACAGACGATGCACTCTTCGGTTCAACGGTACATATCTTCAGGTGCAGTAGTGGCAAAGTCACGTATAAATTCGGCATATTTCGCGGCCACGGCTTCGGCAAATATCCGTCCTTTTTCGGCCGTAGAACCGCGCGGATCGCCTATTCCGGTATCGACGGAAACACGGTTCCATGCCCTCGGAATCCATACACGTCCCTCCTGCAAGGCAGGAATGGCGAACGATTTTGCATCGCCTGCCCCTGCTTCATCGAGGTTTACGAGCTCCTGATGATAATGCATCATCACCGAAGTTTCTACTTCATCGGCATGATCTCCCGGGGTATCGAAGAATTCTTTGGCAGGCATAAGTTTGAACCATTCACTGGTTGCCACCACGAAATGGGGATATTCCACGGATAGGTCGCGGATCATGTTCTTAAAGGTATTGCCTCCATGTCCGTTGACGATCAGCAATTTGCGAAATCCTTGATAGTTGAGAGAGGCCACGATATCGGTAAGAATTGCCTTTTGTGTTTCATATCGGGCGTGTACACAGAAACTGAGTTCGCGCTGTCCCGGATTTTGAGAACCCATATTCACAGGAGGCATCACCATGCAACGTATACCGTAACGTTCGAAAGTTTGTTGCGCAGCATCTACAGCAATATCATGCGAGAGGATGCAATCGGTCATATAAGGCAAATGCAAATTATGGGGTTCGGTAGCGCCCCATGGCAGTAACACAACCGAATAGTCGTATTGACGTGCAATTCCGTAGGTAGATACGGACAAATCTAATTCTCTGTTCATCGTCAGAAATTTATTTTGATTTATTCAGAATGTCTTGACAAAGGGTGTAACCCATAATCATCATGCGGGGAATATGGAAAGGTCCCTTGAATATATTGCCCTTTGCAGGCTGCGCCACAGTACCGTCACGATGCAAATACCCATACCATTCGCCAAACGTATGATCGGGAAAATGACTGTAGGTCCAATCGCTAATAATCTGATGTCGCCGTAAGTATTCCTCTTCACCTGTGGCGAGATAGGCATAGAGCATAGCAATAATGGTCTCAGTCTGCGGCCACCAGAACTTCATGTCTTGCGAATAATCCTGCGAAGGCAAGTTCTTGCAGTCACAGAAGTTAATTATACCGCCGAAATCCTTATCCCATCCCCAGTCCCAAGACCAGTTCAATATCTTTAATCCCAATGCTGTAAGTTCCTTATCCCATCCACGTTGCCGCGCTTCTTCGAGAATAAACCACGACGTTTCTATGCAATGTCCGGGATTGATCATGCGCCCGTTGCATGTATC
Source organism: Hoylesella oralis ATCC 33269 (assembly GCF_000185145.2). Taxonomy (GTDB): domain Bacteria; phylum Bacteroidota; class Bacteroidia; order Bacteroidales; family Bacteroidaceae; genus Prevotella; species Prevotella phocaeensis. The sequence goes on along the minus strand of NZ_GL833118.1, from coordinate 268,618 downwards.
TATAAACTCTCCGTGCAATCCCACGGTCTCCAATACGGCCTTAAATTCAGGGTGTAAAAAGTACGTCTGCAACTCTTTGAGCGATCGGTCAATCTGTTCAGTGAGCTCAGGCGTATCGATTGCCGCCCGAATACGCGATGCCGTATTGATTAATATCATTGTTAAAGAGTGCCCTTGGCATTGCAATGACGGCAGATATTTGGGTTCCAAAAGCCCGTGAGTGTTCTTGTAATGCAAGATCAAACGAAAGAGTTCGAGCGCTCGTTCCGCATAACTCTTGTCTCCGGAGGCAATGGAATATTCCGACATTGCAATGGCTGCAAAGCATTCGGAGAATAAATAACGGCGCATACGCAAAGGAGTACCGTCTTCAGTTACCTCGAAATACATCCTTCCATGTGCATCGGTGCAGTGCTGAATGATAAAATCGATACAGCTCTTCGAGGCATCCAACCACTCTTGACGTTTCTCTATACGGTTATAGGCATAGGCTGCGATAAAGCCAAAACGCCCCTGAAACCACACCGACTTAGTGGTATCCATCAAACTTCCGTCACGATTAAGGCAGGTATAAATACCTCCATGCTTCTTATCAAGCCCATGCTTGAGCCAGAAAGCCATAATATCGTCTGTGAGATCTGCCTTATATGAGGCCGACCATTTTCTTAAATATTGCTGATAATCCATAACTGTTTATGTTTTAAAATCGGTTGCAACGCTCGAAAAAACCTATTTTTTCAAGTTCTCGGCGCATATTCTGTTCTTCTTCATCGGTCATGTTTTGAAACGGAACACGGTTAGGTCCCAAGTCAAAACCTATAAGTTTCATAATTCGTTTTCCACCTACGATATTGCCACGGAAACGACATATCACATTGATTACGGCCTGCGAGAAGTCCTGTTTCTCGCGTGCAGTATCGATATCTCCACGGTTCCATGCCTCTATAATGCCCGTAAGTTCACGTCCGTTATAATTCGTAGTACCGCCGATACCTCCGCGCGCACCTCCTTGAGCAAGGCTCGAAAGAATCGTTTCATCCTGTCCGTGGAGCATATCGTATTTTCCTTCTCCGTACAACCTACATTGATTGTACTCATAGAGACTCTCGTAAGTATACTTGATACCTGCAAAATTAGGAATTCTTCCATCGACAGATTTCAATAATTCGAGCATGGGAAGATAGACACCGTTAAAGGCTGGGATGTGATAATAGTAGAATGGAAGGTCCGGAGCAGCTGCTGCAATAGTTTCACAATACTTGACCAATTCTTCTATCCTGCCGATACGGGGGAACGGGGGAGCCATGGCACCGATGCCCCATGCACCGATTTGCCGAGCATGGCGGGCTAAATTCTCGCTTTCGCGCAGGCAACAACTGCCCACATGCACGATAACTTTAAAGCCTTCAGGGGCAGCCTCCACCCATTTCTCTGCCAAAAGTTTACGCTCATCCGTGGTAAGCATGTAGCCTTCACCCGATGAACCGTTGATGAAAACGCCTTTTAAACCGTTCTTCACAAGCATATCTGCATACGCTTTAATGGGTGTTGTGTTTACATCACCGTTTTCATAAAAAGGCGTAAACGGCGCGTCTATAAGTCCTATAATCTTTTCCATATAATGTTTGTTTATCAATATTGTTATTCCATATTATCCGTTTTAGGGTGCAAGAAAATAAGTTGAAGCGCTAAAGCTACGGCAACTACGCCACCCAAAAGTGCAAAACCCAATCCTAAACTGCCACCGTCAGTCAATTTACCCAATACCTGTGTAACAGCTGCTCCGGCAAATACGCCCGTCATATTCATAATTCCATAAGCCGTAGCACGGTAACGCGACGAAATAAATTGGCACAAGATCGGCATATTATTGGTATCGAAAATACCGAAACCTATACCGAACAAAACTCCTGCACCTATAACAGTAACGAGACTATGGCCCAATCCTAACAGCATAAGGGCGGGGATTGTCATGCCCAGACCTATGGCACTCGTGTACACACGACCACGAATATTGCGCTGAACCCAACGGTCCGAGAGTATTCCCCCGACGATAACACCCACGAAAGACGATACGGCTATGGTGATGGTCGATAGAGGTCCGGCACTCGCCATGGGAATATGCAAACTTTCCGCAAACAATGTAGGCAGCCAATTCTTAGTTGCCCATCCGGGTAGACTGGGCACCGCGAAATAAAAGAGGATAATCCAAAATGCCCAAGTAGACAGAACTACACCCAATCCTCTAAACAATTGAATGCCCACTTTCTTGGGCTTAGCATTCTCATATGCAGGCTCTGCCCGATGTTTAGGGTTCTCTTTCAGCACCAGAACCAGCAGAACAGCATAAACGATGCCCACCATTCCGAGCCCTTGAAAGGCTGTATGCCATGAAAATATCATAGCAACGGTCGCCCCGAAACCACCGATCGCCTGTCCTACATAGAGCCCTGTCATGTGTATTCCGATAGCAAGTGAACGCGATTTACCTTCGTGCCAATCGGCAATAAGCGACAATGCAGAGGGAATATACAGCGCTTCACTCACTCCCATCAGTGCACGTAGCCAATACAGTTGGTCGAAGGTTTGAGCAAATCCCATAAGAAATGTTACTGCAGACCATACAAACAAGCTGCCTACAACAAGCCATTTGCGGTCTACTTTATCGGCAACGATACCCGCAAACGGACTCACAATGCCGTATATCCATAGAAAAACCGCCATCAATACACCAAAGGCTTCGGCCTTATTCAGTTCTGCGATGTCTGCTTTCATGGCTTCCTGCATCGTCGAGAGCATCTGCCTGTCCATATAATTCAGCAGGGCTACTGCCCAAAGCAGGCCCACCACAACCCAAGGATAATACTTTTTTTCTTTCATCATATATTCGGTTATCAGTTGAATGATTTACATTTCATGGCATCTATCGCCTCAGTTTCATGCGGTAAACAGTAGGAGTACGCACACCGGGCATCAATTCTCCACCTATTATATATATAGTATCGCGCATTCGCACAAGCGAACTACCGGCTCTGGCCGTAATGTTATTCGTACCGATAATGTGCCACTTTTCATCTTCGTACAGCAATATATGTGGATTGAATTTATACCATTCCGCATTATGACGCAGATAATCAGACTGCTGTTCATTCAGTGCACGAAGGAAAACCAACCTGTTTACACCGCCTATAGCGAGCATTCTGTCGTCTGAAAGCATCACCGAAGCGACCCCGCCAAGAAATATTTCTTCGTTATTCATACCGACCGGCGCCGGAAGATCGTACCACAAAGCCTTTCCAACGGCCAAAGCAACGCCATTCATAGATAAAGTTGCAGCTTTATTTGCCGTGCGCGGAGCAAAACCTCCCCACATCTTAAACACAGACTTCTTAAATCCTCCCGACACAGGTTGCACGCGTGCCGTCTCCGGAAAGGCAACAACCTCATGCCATCCTCCTGCAATATCTTCGAGATTTAGGCATAATACCGTATTTACGGCTACGCCATTCCGATTTCCGCCGGCCACATAAATGCAATTCCCCACAACACTTCCCGTCATATTATCGAGCGCACAAGTCAACGAAGGCAATCGTGTAACAACGGCCTTCCCTTTTCTTATCTTTATTTGCACTACCGCGTTCAGTGCTTCCGACGCATTATTACCGCCTATACAAATAATGCTTTTTTCCATATTACGGCCACACCGTAGGCCGATTTTACAGGTAAATCTCCTATGTGCCGCCACTCTAAGCTATCGCCCTGCCCGATCTTTGCAGCATAAATACCTTTGTAATATCTCTTTTTCCCGCCATCTGCTGCAGGTATATCGGGGAAATTGCACCCGCCAGCCATAATAAGTTGGCGCCCTATCGCACCCGCAAAGCAAGCCGACACACCCTTTTCGTATCCGCTCTCCATTGCAGGAAAGCCTCGCATCAAGTGCAACCCGATGTTATATTGCGCCAAAATATCTAAACTAAAGAACGGTAATATGAGGGCAATTACCACAGATATTCTCGTTCTGGCAATACCGATCAATGTTGTCATAAAGCACAAAAACAGCAACTCACAAGCCTGTTGTTCACTGTTAAAACCTGTAATAATAGTAGATGAGTTTTTATTTTATCCGCTACAAAGATAACATAAAATTCAGTAATTACAAAACATATCCTGTTTTTTAGGACAAAGGTAAGACATCGTTTCAGTATATATACCACATATAAAAAAAGATTAAAAATGCGATATACCGATAACAACGTAATAGAGATTTCATTATATTTGCGACATAAAGATAAACCATTTAAAGCATAAAGTTTATGATGAAAATAGGTATTCCAAAAGAAATCAAGAACAATGAAAACCGCGTAGGCATGACGCCCGCGGGAGTTGCCGAACTTATCAGGCACGGCCATCAGGTTTTAGTACAGCATACGGCTGGCGTAGGCAGTGGGTTTAACGACGCCGCATACGAGTCTGTCGGGGCTAAAATAATGCCCTCTATCGAAGAGGTATATGCCGCAGCCGACATGATCGTAAAGGTTAAGGAGCCTATAGAGCCGGAATATCCGCTTATCCGTAAGGATCAGGTGGTATTCACCTATTTCCATTTCGCGTGCGATAAGCCGCTCACCGATGCTATGATTAAGAGCCATGCCGTATGCATCGCCTACGAAACGGTAGAAAAGGCCGACCATTCGCTGCCTCTTCTTATACCCATGAGCGAAGTGGCGGGCCGAATGGCAGCGCAAAACGGTGCCTATTACCTTCAAAAAACCAAGGGCGGAAAGGGTAAACTCATGGCTGGAGCGCCGGGAGTAATGCCGGCTAAAGTGCTTGTATTGGGCGGCGGAACCGTAGGAGAGGCCGCTGCAAGGATCGCGGCAGGCATGGGTGCCGACGTTATCATTACCGATATCTCGCTGCCCAAGCTGAAACAACTTGCCGCATACATGCCGCCTAACGTGCATACTCTTTATTCTTCGGAGCACAACATCCGCCAACAACTGCACGATGTCGACGTTGTAATCGGCTCGGTGCTGGTTCCCGGCGATGCTGCACCGCACCTTATCACGCGCGATATGCTCGGTCTGATGGAACCGGGAACGGTGCTCGTCGATGTTGCCATAGACCAAGGAGGCTGCTTCGAGACGTCTCATCCGACCACGCACAGCGATCCTACGTATATTACAGACGGCATATTGCATTACGCAGTGGCCAATATACCGGGCGCAGTTCCCAATACGTCGACCATAGCGCTAACGAATGCTACGCTCAGATATGCCATCCAACTGGCCGACAAGGGCTGGAGACAGGCTTGCAAAGACGATCCGGCACTCATGAAAGGCGTAAACATGGCCGACGGCAAGGTAACCTACGAGGCCGTGGCCAAAGTTTGGGGACTGGAATACACACCGCTTGTTTTGTAAGAGAGATATATAAAGGGCGACTCCACAACTGCTTGTCGCCCACCGTCTTATTGCGATAAGGCGGCTGAAGGGGTGACCTGAGATAAGCAACCAAACAAGTTATCAGGATTATACGGCTTATCCTCGTCACCCTATTTTATGCTCTGCCGCTTTTTCCTATCAAAAGCAAGTGCGTTTTTCTTGTACCTTGTTCACCCATTCATCTGGGAGAAATGATAAAAGACGAGATAGAAACGAGAGATAAATGCACGGTATAAGACCGTTACAACTATTGCATAACGGGCTTAAACCGTGCATTTACCTTGATTGAACCATACCTTTATCTCCCTTGCATGCCATTGGCAGGCAAAGTTGTTACGGCCTGCGACAGTGCAAGAATTACCGTGCGGTCGACAAAGAGGGTGCGATATCTTCCGTTCGCACGGCCCACCGACGGTTCGGTTTGGTACTCATAACGAAATGAAGGTCGATGCCTTTCTGCACGTCATCCCATGTAAGATACGATTTCGAGTAAGGTTTACCGTTCACATACACTTTATTTATATATACCGCCTTGCGGTTCCAGCCCTTCGTTGTCATGCGAATATGGTTGCCGTTGCTCATGGTTACGTCTATTGCAGGCAATGCCGGCGAGCCTATGTTGTAGTATCCGCTTGCCGGAGCCACGGGGTATATGCCTATACAATTGAAGATATACCACGCCGACATCTGCCCGCAATCGTCGTTTCCGCATAGAGAAGCGGGCGTATTCCCATAGAATCGGTCGGCTATTTCGCGCACTCGTCGCTGACACTTCCACCCTTCACCGATGTAATTATAAAGGTATGTCACATGATGGCATGGCTCATTGCCGTGCCAATAGGCCCCTATGCGCCCGTGGATATCATGTGCACCCGGGATATCCTGTGGGAGTATCAGCGTAAAGAGCGAATCCAAACGGGCACGAAACAGATCTCTGCCCATCAAATCTATCAGTCCTTGCACATCGTGCGGTACCGTCCAATGATACTGCACGGTAAATCCTTCGGTAATATCTCCCCAGCCGTTCACCGATCCGGGGCCCTGATAAGCCACCGGAGCAAAAGGTGTACGCCACGTACCGTCGGTTGCTCGTCCACGCATATACTTGGTTTCGGGATCGAAAAGGTTCCGGTAATTAAGCGCACGTTTAAGGAAGAAGTCTGCCGTTTGGACTTTTCCCAGTGCTTTTGCAGCCTTATAAATGGCATAGTCGTCGTATGCATACTCGAGAGTCTTAGAGACTGACTCCTGTTCTTTGTCATATGGCACGTATCCTTTGGCATTGTAATCGGTCAATCCGTCGTAGTTACGGTTCATAGCCGTGGCAACCATGGCATCGAGAGCCCGCTCGCGGTCGAAACCTTTCACCCCTTTACAGATCATATCTGCAAGCACCGACACGGCATGATAGCCTATCATGCACCACGTTTCGTTACTTCCGAACGACCAAAACGGCAGCATTCGTTCCACACTTTTATCGTAATGAGCCAGCAAAGAGTTAGCTACATCGGCCTGAACATCTTGGTGTACGAGGTTCATCAGCGGATGCTGGGCACGATAGGTATCCCACAGAGAGAACACGCTGCGGTTGGTAAAGCCGTTTTCATGCTCCACATTCTTGTCCAACCCGCGGTATCTGCCGTCGGCATCGTCGTAGACAAACGGGCACAGGGCGGCATGATAAGCCGACGTATAGAACGTTTCTTTCTGCTCAGGCGTGCCCTCTATGCGGTATTTCGACAACTCTTTTTCCCACTTATCCTCGGCAAGTTGCCTCAACGAGTCGAAGGTCTTGCCCTGCAATTCCTGCAAGTTGAGCTTGGCACCGGCGGTACTTATGCCCGATATGGCCGTCTTCACGGTAATCTGTTCGCCCTCTTCGGTATTGAAAGAAGCCGTGAACACGAGCCCTTGTCCCCATGCCTCGCGGTTACTCCTGAACCGGTTACCGTTATAAACCACAGGCTTTTTGTTCTGATAAACCATGAACTGTCGGAACGGTTTGGAGAATATAGCCGTGAAATAAATATGGCGTTCCGGCCCCCACCCTTGTATCAAGCGGTAACCGGTAATAGTGCTATCGTTCTCAACCCGTATGTTTGACCACGCACAACGTTGCCACAACGTATGTTGGAAGTCGATCAACACGAACGATTCCGACGACTTAGGATAAGTAAATCGCAAGATACCGCTCCTAAGCCCTGCGGTCATCTCGGCTTTTACGCCGTAATCGAGCAGATGCACGGCATAATATCCGGGGGTGGCCCGTTCGTCTTCGTGCCTGAACCTGCTGCGATAACCGCTGTCGGGCGCCTCATCGGTACCGGCATCCAGCCTGACTATGCCCGTTCCGGGCATAAACAAGAAGTCGCCCATATCGGGAATACCCGTACCGCTAAGATGGGTTAACGAAAATCCCTGTATGCTCTGTCGGTTCCATTTGTAGCCCGAAGCCGCATCGTAAAAGTGTTCGTCGGTGTCGGGACTTATCTGTATGCCTCCGAAAGGTATCTGCGCACCCGGGTAAACGTTGCCGTAGCCGTCGGTACCCACAAAAAGATTGACGTACGAAACGAGTTTCCGTGGTTGCTGTTCAGGCTTGGCAACGGCGCCGAGTGCTACGGCAAGCGTCAATATAAGAAAGATATGTCGGTTCATGTCGATAGGTTTATTTCTTGATATCGCCCACTGCGAGCTGGTATTCCTGCCATAGTTTGTCCATTGTATAGTCATTGCCGAGAGCGTACTGCACGGCTCCGTCCCACGACCACGGCACCACTTCGAGCGTCGAACGGTTCATCTTGCGCAGAAAGTCCTTATCTTTATGCTCGCGAACCCAATTGAAAAAGTAGCCCGTATGGCGATATGCGTCCTTATAACTGCCTCCCTTGGGCCGGTCTTTCTCGCCGTGAAAGCCGTTGCAAGCTACTCTTACGGCATCTGCCATGCCCTCTATGAAGGCCCAAAAGGTGCGGTTGTTACCGTAACTGCCTATGCCTTGCGGCTCTAACTGAAAGGCATGAGTAAGTTCGTGCAGCAATACACCGCGCGTTTCAAAGTCGACTCGCGCCGTATCATGGTGCTCGAAAGAACGTTTCACATGGCGTGTACTGTAGAAAATGCTTACATCTCCGCCTCCTCCATCCTTCGCCGAAATGCCGTCTACATCCTCTATAGTGTAACGAAGCGTACGACATGGCGGAATACTATCGTGCGGAGAGAAGTACAAGGTTTGCAATACAGTGCGGGCAACCGCACGGATATACGCATCCGGATCGGGGATAATCGAGTGATAGATGCGCGAGCCTTCGGTATCAGGCGCCTTGTCTAAGAAGATTATACGGCCCATGTATCGGTCGTACATCATGGATGTATCGGCCTTAGATGTACCGTTTATACGACCTGACTGCCGCATGGAGCCGCACGAAACAAGCAATACTGCGCAAACAGTCATGAGGACTGCTGCCGGAAGAGAGTGTTTCATAGAGTTTTACCTGTTGATTATATGATTATGAAATGTTTATTCTCCCACGGTCATAGAATAGGGTTTGTCTTCACGGGCCAAGCCTCTTTTCCTGTTGGGTTTGCTGCCCATCGTAAATTCGAGCGTGCACCCGCGGAGCAATTCGGCATGGGTAACGTAGAGTTTCGTATAAGGTTTGCCATTCATCTTCACGCTCTGCACGTAACAGTTCTTGTCGCTAACCCTGTTGGCCCTGACGACCAGCTGCTTTCCATTGGGCAACGTCACATTCATATAGGGCATATAAGGCGCTCCGAGCACATATTGATCGCTGCCGGGGCATACGGGATAGAAGCCCAGAGCGGTAAAAATGTACCACGCGGACATCTGTCCACAGTCGTCATTCCCACCAAGTCCGCGTATCATATTGCGATACATCTTGTTCATAATGCCCCTCAAACGGCGTTGGGCGGTCCATGGAGCCGACGTCCATGCATAAAGATACGGCACATGATGGCTGGGTTCGTTGCCGTGCACATAACCTCCGACGAGGCAATCTGCCGTTATATCCTCGTTATCCTTATAATATACCGCCGGTAGATCCATTTCGAAAAGCTCGTCGAGCTTCTTCAAAAAGGCTTGTTCGCCACCCATAACGCCGATAAGACCATAGACATCCTGCGGTACATGGAACGAGAAGTTCCACGAGTTGCCCTCTATAAAACCCTCGTTATAGGTCTGAAACGGATCAAAGTCTTTCTTAAAACTGCCGTTGGCATAACGGGGAACGGCGAAACCCACGGCAGGATCGAACGTATTGCGATAGTTCAAGGCACGACGGGCAAACTGTTCGGCAATGCCAGTGCGCCTCTCTTTCAGAGCTGCGGCATAGATTGTCCAGTCGTCGAAGGAATATTCGAGCGTGTTGGATGCCGCGGTCGCATCGTGATCATAGGGAGCATAGCCCAACTTCATATACTCTTTAAGACCGGCGAAACGAGGCCATGTAGCCGTAGAAACCATTGCCTCGAAGGCCTCGTTCTTATCGATAGGGGCGCCTTTCACGATGGCATCCGCCAATACCGTAACGGCATGATAGCCCGTCATGCACCATCCTTCGTTGCCCATAAGGCTCCATACCGGCAACACATGGTGCACACTCTGCCGCCAATGGGCCATCATAGACTTCACCATATTAGTGTTACGGTCGGTTTTCAGTAGGTTTAGCAGCGGATGTTCGGCACGATAAGTGTCCCAGAGCGAGAAAACGGTGTAGTTATCGAAATCGGTTGCCTCGTGAATATTGCCGTCGAGCCCGCGATATTTCCTGTCTACATCCATATAAATCGATGGATTTATCATCGTATGATATAACGAAGTGTAGAGCATAACCTTCTGGTCATCGGTGCCGTGGCAGTCTATTATGCCGAGTTCACGCTGCCAAGAAGCCCGCGTGGCGGTATACACGTCTTCGAAACTCATGCCGCCGACCTCGGCTGCAAGGTTCTTTCGTGCCCCTTCGGTGCTCACTGCAGAGAGGGCGACCTTTACGGTTAACGCCTGCGAACGGCTGTTATCGAAGTTGAAATAGGCCACTACATCGCGCCCGCCTATCTCGGGGAAGTCGTGATAAAGGTCGAACTTACGCCAAAAGCCTTGGTATTTAGGGCGCTTCCTGTCACGGTATCCGTAAGACAGAATGGGCTTATTGAACGAGATGGCGAAGTATGTATAGCCGGTACGAGCCCATCCGTTAGTGATACGATAGCCGGTTATCAGCGTATCATCCTCTATCCGTAAGCTGCTCCACAGCACTTTACCATCGTAATTGTATATGCCATGCAGCAGATCAAGTATCAGACGGGCGTCTTGTCCCTGCGGAAAAGTGTACTTATGCACACCCACTCGCGGTGTTGCAGTAAGCTGAACACGCACGTTGTTATCGGAGAGAGTAACCTCGTAATACCCTGCCGAGGCCTTTTCGGTGGCATGCAAGTAGCGCGAACGATAGCCTTTATCGGGCTCGGATGCCGTGCCCGGCGTTAACAGAAGTCGACCTGTCTGCGGCATAAGCATCACATCGCCGAGGTCGGAGTGCCCCGTACCGCTCAAATGAGTATGGCTGAAGCCCACAATCGTGGGATCGTGATACTGATACCCCGCACAATAAGCGTACACGTTTCCTTGGTATTTGCCATCCACATTGTGGGGAATGGTGTCGGTTTCCGGACTCAATTGCACCATTCCGAACGGTGCACAAGCTCCCGGGAAGGTATGTCCCATGCCATCGGTTCCTATCAACGGGTTTACAAAAGAGGTAACATCCTTGCGGTTCTGTGCCCGCACAGCAGCGGTACACAAGACGAATACCGCTGCAAGAAGAGCCAAATTAGTTTTCATTATGGTATATGTGTGGTTGATTTATCTACCGGTTTCGAGGCTGCTACGCTTCGAACGATGGTAGCTACGGTACTCATCGAGGGGTATATCCACATCGGGTTCCGTAAGCATACCGGCATGCGGAAGGCGGAACTTCTGATACTTAATGTTCAAACCCCGTTCTATCCACATGCTTTCATAATAGGTCTGAATGGAGAGTATCTTGGATGTTTCGGCATCGAGCCCATCGGTTTGATACAGATTATCGGTGCGGAAGAGCAACGGGAGCGTATTTCCATCGACCATATACGAGGTGTATGTAAAGAGAAAATTGGAGTCTGTCTTTAAATGAACAATGCCTCCGTCGACCATAAAGCGGCGATATCGCTCCATAAAATAGGTAGAAGTGAGGCGTTTGCGGGCATTCTTCATCTGCGGATCGCTAAAGGTTAACCATATTTCCTGCACTTCATTGGGGGCGAAGAAGCGGTCGATAAGCTCGATATTCGTACGCAGGAACGCCACATTTTTCAACCCCTGTTCCAACGCAAACTTAGCTCCGTTCCACATACGTGCCCCCTTTATGTCTATTCCGATGAAGTTCACGTCGGGATAGAGCTTAGCTAAACCCACGGTATATTCCCCTTTTCCGCAGCCGAGTTCGAGCACTATCGGGTTCGGGTTGCCGAAATATTGCTCACGCCAATGCCCTTTCATGGTGAAAGGCACGCTTTGTATCACGGAAAACGGGTATTGGAACACATTGCTGAAGGTATTCATTTCAGCGAATTTAGCTAATTTTCCCTTGCTCATAGTTATTAGTCAGTGAGATAAAATAACGGCTGTGCCATACACGACGGTGCAGCCTATCTTTTGCAAAGGTAATGCAAATCATCCACAATACAAAAAGTTAGCAGAAAAAGATATACTGCCTGTCGATATCAGGCAATATATATATCGCCGACAGGCATACCATTTATCGGCGATAAACAATAGGCCTGCCGGCGACGAAGCGAAAAAGGAAATCAGGAAAAGAGGTTTTCTACCCGATTACAACCGTAGTCCAATGATGCACGTCGGGCTCTGTTCCGTACTGTATGCCCCGCAAATGGTTGTAGAGTTTGGTAGATATAGGACCGGGATTTGGCCCGAAATCGTAGCGTTTCCCTGTGTCTAAGTCGTCTATATAGCTAATCGGACTGATCACTGCGGCCGTTCCACATGCGCCAGCCTCATCGAATGTGGCAAGTTCTTCTTCGGGTATCTGCCGACGCTCCACCTTCATACCGAAGTCTTCTGCCAGTTGCATCAGGCTTTTGTTGGTAATAGAAGGCAGGATAGACGTGCTCTTCGGCGTAACATAAGTGTTGTTCTTTATGCCGAAGAAGTTAGCTGCACCACACTCGTCTATATACTTTTTCTCTTTTGCATCGAGGTAAAATTCGCACGCGTAGCCCTTTTCATGAGCAATAGAATTGGCTTTCAGAGAGGCTGCATAGTTGCCGCCCACTTTATAGATACCCGTTCCGAGCGGAGCAGAGCGGTCGTAATCGCGGATGATAACATAGGGATTGCTCGCAAATCCGCCCTTGAAATAAGGGCCAACCGGTGTAACAAAGATAAGAAACATGTACTCATCGGACGGATGTACACCCACTTCGGCACTCGTACCGATGAGCAACGGACGGATATAAAGCGTGGCTCCGCTCTCGTAGGTGGGCACGTATTCCTGATTAAGCCGTACCACTTTCGTTACCATCTCCATAAACAATTCACTCGGAACCTCGGGCATAAGGATGCCGCGGCATGTAGATTGCAAACGTAGGGCATTCTCATCCATGCGGAACACACGCACCCTGCCATCAGGACACCGATAGGCTTTCAGTCCTTCGAATGCCTCCTGCCCGTAATGCAAACAGGTTGCAGCCATGTGAAGTTTAAGGTATTCGTCTGAACAAACCTCTATCTCGCCCCACTTTCCGTTGCGATAACAGCAACGAACATTATAATCTGTCGGCAGATAACCGAACGACAGATTAGACCAATCTAAATCTTTCATAACGTTATTTCTTTAACACAATATCATTATCATCTATTGCAAAATTACAAATAAATATGTAATATCGCAATTATTTTGTTCGTTTTACGGTGATATCATCACAAAACATGCACATTTTGTGTATAATCATTCATTATCGAGTATCTTTTTTATCTCCGCATCAGCTTTCGTCAATTTGTCTTTGCATTGCTTGATAAGCCTCTGAGCCACCTTGAGTTGCCCGCTCATCTGGTCGATGTCGAGTTCGTCGTTCTCCATTTTAGCCACGATATCTTCCAGTTGTTTTACCGCTTCTTCGTAGTTCAATTCCTTTGTCATGGGTACATCTTTATTTATATGGGGGCAGTCTGCGCCCGTTATCGTTCTATTCTTCGGCCTTTACCACCGACCTCACCGAGCCGTGTTCCACCTTTGTTTCTATCTCGTCGCCTACTCTCAAACTACGTACATCGCGCAACAGTTTGCCGTTGTGCAGCGTTATACTGTAGCCTTTTCGCAATAATATGTCGGGATTTACGGCATCTGTCCGCTGTACAAGCATCTCCAACCTATGATATTCGGCCGTTATACGTCGACGAACCGATGGAAACAAAGCCGCCGAAAGCATGTCTAAATGATGTTTCTCGGCCGTCAGATGCCGGTTCATGGCCGATACAGTGCGCATGAACAAACTGTTCAAGCGAGCCGTTTGCGATACCTTGACTGCCGAAAACAGGATAGGAATTTTATTGGAAAGGGCGTTCAGCCGTAATTTTTCGTGCTCCATACGTCGGCGCACATAGCTTACGATTTGGCTGCGGGCGTCTTCTACCCTTGCAAGAACCTCTGCCAAATGACCGATAAGATATGCTGCAGCAGCGGTAGGAGTCTTTACACGGGCGTAAGACACCATATCCAACACGCTTTCATCGCGCTCATGACCTATTCCGGTGATGATGGGAAGGGGGAAATTGGCCACGTTTTCTGCCAATGCCAAGGTATCGAAACCGCTCAAATCGCTGGTGGCGCCGCCGCCACGTATAATCACTACGACATCGAAATCGTCGATACGTTCGTTGATGGCATTCAGTGCAGCAATGATACTCTGCTCTACCTGCTCGCCTTGCATCACTGCCTGAAAGAGCTCGATGTCGAAATGCAGGCCGTATTCGTTGCATTCAAGCTGGTTGCAAAAGTCGCCATAGCCCGCTGCATTGGCACTCGACACCACTGCTATGCGCTGTGCAAACATGCCGAGCACGAGTTCTTTCTGCAGTTCGAATACACCCTCGCGCTTCAATACGGTTATTATTTCCTGCCTTTTCCGTGCCATATCGCCCATCGTATAGGCAGGATCGATGTCGGTAACAATCCATGCAAAGCCGTAAGCAGCATGGAAATCGGCATGTACTTTCAGCATTATTTTCAGTCCGGCGTGCATTCTTTGTTTGGTAATGCGTTCGAAATGCGGACGTATCTGCATCCATTTGGTTTTCCAGCACTTGGCTGTAGCCTTGGCGACAGGCGTATTCGAGAAAGGTTCTTTCTGTATCAGCTCCATATAGCAGTGCCCCCTGACCTCGTGGATCTCTGCCAATTCCGCCTCTACCCAATACTCATCGGGCATAGAAGCGGCTATAGTATCGCTTACAAGCTGATTAAGTTCGTATAATGTAACGGCCTTTCGCATCTGATAGACATATTGTTTATCGAATGCAAAAATACGATATAATATCGAGAAACGGCAATTTAGCAGGGTGTTTTTGTACATTTATTCGGCATTTACGGGGAGCTTATGAAATAAATTTCGTACTTTTGTGGCAGTTAATGCCGTATGATTTTCTGAATGGATAATAAAACTGCTACACTCGAACTGGGCACCAAACCTGTGGGTTCGCTGCTTGTACAATACGCATTACCTGCGATTGTCGCCATGACAGCGGCCTCTCTCTACAACATGATCGACCGTATGTTTATCGGACAAGTTGTAGGTCCCATGGCTATATCGGGCCTCACGATCACTTTCCCATTAATGAATCTTGCCGCAGCCTTTGGGGCTGCTGTCGGTGTAGGTGCCTCCACAGCCATTTCGGTGAAGCTCGGACAGAAAGATTACAGTACGGCTGAGCATCTTTTAGGTAACACCGTAACGCTGAATTTGATTGTCGGATTGTCGTTCGGCATAATATGTCTCATCTTTCTCGATCCCATCTTGCGCTTCTTCGGAGCCAGTAACGATACGTTACCTTATGCACGTAGCTTCATGGAAGTGATACTCTCGGGCAACGTTTTCTCACATATGTACTTCGGAATGAATGCTGTTTTGCGCGCTGCAAGCAAGCCCCGTCATGCAATGTTCGCCACTATGTTCACGGTAGCCATGAACATCTTGCTCGACATTATATTTATATGGTGGTGGCACTGGGGCATCCGAGGGGCGGCATTCGCCACGGTTATATCTCAAATATTGGCTTTGAGTTGGCAAATGAAGTTATTCAGTAACAAACAGGAGTTACTTCATCTGAAACGAGGCATATACAAATTGAAGGCTGATCTGGTAAAAAACATCATCGGGATAGGCATCTCACCGTTTCTGATGAATGCATGTGCCTGCATTATAGTTATCTTCATGAACAATCAGTTCGTAAAATATGGAGGCGATATGGCGGTAGGTGCTTACGGTATAGCTAACAGTATTTCGACCATTTTCGTAATGTTTGTGATGGGAATTAACCAAGGTATGCAGCCTATAGCGGGCTACAATTACGGCGCTATGAAATATGAAAGACTGATGGACGTACTGAAATATTCCATCATTGCCGCCACCTTGATCATGACAACGGGCTGGTTGGTGGCGACGTTTCTACCTTATTACTGCGCCAGACTGTTCACTACCGACCAAACACTCATAGCTTTGGCCATCAAAGGCATTCGGATCAACATGCTTGTATTCCCCATCATCGGCTATCAGATGGTAACGACGAACTTCTTTCAGTGCATCGGCAAAGTAAAAATAAGTATCTTCCTCTCGCTGTCGAGGCAGCTCTTGTTTCTGTTACCTCTGCTCATTACGCTTCCTCGTTGGTTCGGACTCGACGGCGTTTGGTATGCCCTGCCGTCGTCAGACTTCACTGCAGCCTTGGTTGCCATGTGGATTATGACGGCATACATCCGTAAATTTAAAGTTCAATTCAAACAAACAACCAATGGAAAACAATAGGAAAATAATCATTAACATAGGCCGGCAGATAGGCAGCGGCGGCAGAGTAATCGCCAAATTGCTTGCAAACGACTTCGGTTGTAAGTTCTATGACCGCGAATTGTTGAACCTTGCAGCCAAGGAAAGTGGCTTTTGTGAGAAGTTTTTCGAGCAAAACGACGAGCGTAAAGGGTTCTTCAAATCGCTTTTCCATCTGCATGCACCGCTGATCGGCGATAATAATTTCTATAACAACAACTTCTCTCAAGAGAGTTTGTTCCGCTTTCAAAGCGACGCAATCCGTAAGGCTGCCGATGAAAGCAGTTGCGTCTTCGTGGGACGTACAGCCGACTATGTGCTGCGAAACTATAAGAATACGGTGAATATCTTTATCACTGCCGACCTTGAAAGGCGCATCCAAGCCGTTTGCAAGCGGCACCAATTCAACGAAGATGCCGCCCGGAAATATATTATCGATCGCGAAGACGAGCGTTCTTCGTACTATAATTATTACACAGGCAAGAAATGGGGGCACAGCGAAAGCTATGATCTTTGCATCAATTCATCCGTTTTAGGCATTGAAGAAACGGAAAAATTCATCGCTACATTCATCAGAAAGAAATTCAACTTGGAATAAATAACCGCGACAAAGCCCTAAAAGCAGCAATGAAAAAGATAGGAATTATCAGCGATACGCACGGCTATTGGGACGACAGATATCTGAAATATTTCGAACCCTGTGATGAGATATGGCATGCAGGTGATATAGGTACGATGGAAATAGCTGAACGGTTGGCCGCTTTCAGGCCTCTGAGAGCGGTGCATGGCAATATAGACGGCGGCGATCTGCGCCGCATGTATCCCGAAATACTGCGCTTCAAATGCGAGGATGTCGATGTACTTATGAAGCATATCGGCGGCTATCCGGGCAATTACGACCGCTCCGTACGGGGCATGATCTATGCTTCTCCGCCTCAACTTTTTATCAGCGGACACTCTCACATCTTAAAGATAAAGTACGATCATACACTGAATTTGCTCCATATAAATCCGGGTGCCGCCGGTATACAGGGCTGGCAGAAGGAACGCACGTTGGTAAGACTGACGATAGAAAGCAACAAATTCACCGATTGCGAGGTTATATTGCTGTCCGACAAGCAATGAACAACATTGCCGGAAAGACAGAATAAGGCCGCCGGAAAATCCATCAAGAAAGGAAAAAGTATTCTCTGAATATAGAATAATCACTAAAATATAAAAAATATATGAAGACTTATCTCGTAACAGGAGGTGCAGGTTTCATCGGTGCAAACTACATTAAGTACCTGTTGAACAAGAAATATCCGACTGAGGATATCAAAATTATCGTGTTAGATGCTTTGACTTACGCCGGCAACCTCGGCACCATCAAGGGCGATATAGACAATAAACGGTGCTTCTTCGTAAAGGGCGACATCCGTGACCGTGCCCTTACCGACCGACTCTTTGCCGATAATGACATCGATTTCGTGGTGAATTTCGCTGCTGAAAGCCATGTAGACCGCTCGATAGAGGATCCTCAATTGTTCTTATCCGTTAATATTCTCGGTACTCAAAACCTGCTCGATGCCGCACGTCGGGCATGGGTAACCGGCAAAGACGCAGAGGGTTATCCCGTTTGGAAGTCGGGCAAGCGGTTTCATCAGGTGGCTACAGACGAGGTATATGGTTCGCTCGGCGCCGAAGGATACTTTACCGAACAGACACCGGTATGCCCTCACAGCCCGTATTCTGCATCGAAAACCAGTGCCGATCTTATCGTCATGGCCTATCACGACACCTATCACATGCCGGTAAGCATCACGAGATGCTCCAACAACTACGGCCCCTACCACTTTCCCGAGAAGCTCATACCACTGATAATCAATAACATTCTCGAAGGTAAACAGTTGCCCGTGTACGGCAAGGGAGACAATATACGCGACTGGTTGTACGTGGAAGACCATTGTAAAGCCATCGACATGGTGGTACGCCAAGGCAAGGAAGGAGAGATATACAACGTGGGCGGCCATAACGAAATGAAGAACATCGACATCGTAAAACTCACCATAAAGACCATACACGACATGATGAGCAGCGACAAAGAGCTGCGCAAGGTGCTGAAAAAGCAAGTGAAAGACGAGCATGGCGATATATCTATTGATTGGATCAACGATAAATTGATTACTTTCGTAGCCGACAGACTGGGGCACGACCAACGCTATGCCATCGATCCCACCAAGATCAAGAACGATTTGGGATGGTATCCGGAAACGATGTTTGCCGAAGGTATCGTCAAGACCATACGGTGGAACCTCGAAAACCAAGCATGGATAAAGGAGGTAACATCGGGAGATTACCGAAAATATTACGAGCAAATGTACGGCAACAGATAACTTATTGCCCATGAATGTGCTTGCTACAGAACTGCAATCGTTCCTTATTCGCTTAGGTAAGGAGCCCGATTGCGTGAACCACAAAGTAGAACATTACATCGAACATATACTCCATTTGCTTTCCGCAGACGACGAACAGGCGCTCAAGAGCTACTTCGGACTCTTCGGAAACGAGCAACTTTCTATCTATACCATTGCCAAGAAACGGGGCGAGGAGCCGGAAACAACGATGGAAAATATCGACCGCAACCTGCACAGACTTGCCGTCACACCCGAATGGCAAACCGTAAAACAGTTCATACACACATCAAAATCCACCGATACCTTATGAAAAAAATCATGCTTTTGGGTTCCGGCGAACTGGGTAAAGAGTTCACCATCGCAGCCAAGAGAGCCGGTCAGTTCGTCATAGCCTGCGACAAATACGACAACGCCCCTGCCATGCAGGTGGCCGATGAGCGCGAAGTATTCGACATGCTCAACGGCGATATGTTGGACGCAGCGGTAAGGAAACACCGCCCCGATATCATCGTACCTGAGATAGAAGCCATCCGCACGGAGCGTCTTTTCGATTTCGAACGCCAAGGCATACAGGTTGTACCGAGCGCACGTGCCGTGAATTTCACCATGAACCGTAAGGCCATACGCGATTTGGCTGCAAAGGAATTGGGATTGCGCACGGCAAAATATTTCTACGCCCGCACCTTCGACGAGTTCAAGAGTGCCGCTCTGAAGATCGGATTTCCCTGTGTTGTCAAACCTTTAATGTCATCCTCGGGCCACGGACAGAGCATCGTACGCGCCGAAGACGAACTACATAAAGCATTCGACAATGCCATGCAAGGCAGTCGGGGCGATGTGAAAGAACTCATCATCGAGGAGTTTATCCGCTTTAAAAGCGAGTTCACGCTGCTCACAGTAACACAAATGAATGGCCCGACACTATTCTGTCCGCCCATCGGACACGTGCAGAAAGGCGGCGATTACCGCGAAAGTTGGCAACCATACCGTATCGATAGCACCGCTTTAAGGCACGCCGAAGACATGGCCTACAAGGTTACAAGGGCGCTCACCGGTGCAGGTATCTGGGGTGTAGAGTTCTTCTTGACCGAAGAGAACGAAGTAATATTCTCGGAACTTTCGCCGCGTCCGCACGATACAGGCATGGTAACGCTGGCACACACCACCAACCTAAGCGAGTTCGAACTCCATTTTCGTGCCGTTATGGGGCTGCCCATCGCCGGTATTCATTTGGAACACAGCGGTTGTTCTGCCGTGGTTCTTGCCAAAGAAGACGCCAACCACGAGCCACGATACAACCTCGTAGATGCCCTGAAAGAAGACTATACCCGCGTTAGGATATTCGGGAAGCCCTCCCAACACGTAGGGCGACGCATGGGAGTAGTACTGTGCTACGGCGAAACAGATGCCGACATGGATGCTCTCAGAGCCAAGGCAAAACGCCTTGCCGATACTGTTATACGCTGAACACGCGCAGTTTTACTCCTTTTCCGATACGCACCGTACGGCCTATCCATACAAAATTCGCCGAACAGGCATACTGCCTATGTCCGACAGACCATCCGCCTATCCTCATTAAACAGGCATTCTATCCCCCTTGCAAAAACACTCTTTTATCCGAAGATACACCGCTATTCGCAAATACAAGACCTATAAAAATCGTTTTTTCTATACTAAAATCGAAAATCTGCGTTATATAATAAACAAACATCATGAGCATATCGGTCGGGAAAATCATAGAACTAACGAAGATAGTCGATCCGAGAGGCAACCTTACAGTGGCCGAAGGAAGCAAGGATATGCCCTTCGATATCAAACGGACATATTGGATATACGACATACCGGGCGGGGAGAATCGCGGAGGGCATGCCCATAAGCATTGCTTGGAGTTGATTATAGCGGTGGCAGGCAGTTTCAACGTCACACTCGATAACGGCAAAGAGCGGCGTTCTTACTTGCTCAATCATCCCTATCAAGGGCTGCTTGTCGACACTGGAACATGGAGAACGCTGAACGATTTCTCATCCGGAGCGGTCTGTTTGGTACTGGCTTCTGATCCTTTCTGTGAGGAAGATTACATTCGGGAGTACGATGATTTTCTGACATACATAAGGAATACCGCAAATGTTCGACATCAAAAGATATGATAAAAACACAGATCGAGAGGCGTGGAATGCTTTCGTAGCGCTATCGAAGAACGGCACTTTCCTCTTCGACCGTAGCTACATGGACTATCACAGCGACCGTTTTAAGGATCATTCACTGATGTTCTACCTCAACGGGAAGTTATATGCAGTGCTGCCGGCCAATATAAACGGCGACGCTATACAGTCGCACATGGGGCTCACTTACGGCGGTCTCGTAATGGGAATAGATGCTTCTGCTGCCCGTATCATAACGCTCTTTCAAGAACTCAATGCCTATCTTGCTGCGCAAGGCATCCGCCATATGCTCTACAAATGCGTGCCTTGGGTGTATCATCTTATGCCTGCCGAGGAAGACCTTTATGCCATCTTTCGCACCTGCGACGCACATCTTGCCGCACGAGATATAGGTACCGTTATCGATATGGGGCATCCCTTGCAGTGGAGTTACATGCGCAGACGGGCGTTTAAACGTGCAGTTGCAAACGGTGTAACGGTAAAGAAAAGCAACGATTTCGCAGACTTTTGGCAGATACTCTCCGAAAATCTCAGTCAAAAATACGGCGTAAAGCCCGTACATTCCTTGCAGGAAATAGAATTGCTCGCATCGCGTTTCCCCGACAATATCGCACTCTACTGTGCGTATAAAGACGGACGGACGGTGGCAGGCATCGTGGTTTACGCAACCGAACAGGTTGTCCACACCCAGTACATTGCAGCCAATCCGGAGGGAAAGCGGTGGGGCGCCATCGATGCCATATGCGACTGTCTGATCAATCAAGACTATGCAGACTGCCGATACTTTGATTTCGGCCGCTCTACAGAGGACAGAGGACGCTATCTGAACGAGTCTCTGATCCGTCAAAAGGAGGGGTTCGGCGGTCGCGGACTGTGCTGGGACTGGTACGAGTGGCAAGTCTTTCCTGCCCAACAGATGAAGGATGAGAGGTGAAGGATGGATGTTTTACAGCTTATAACCGCAGAGAGAACGGAGGAAGGAAAAGAAAAGAGCGAGGAGAGATGAGGGAAACGGCAGTGTTAATTAAAACATATACGACCGATGGAACAGTACGATATAGAATATCTTAGCCTGAAACGAGTTACCGAGATGCACCTTGCAGAACTCAAAGAGGCTGTAAACAAGGTGGTTGAAAGCGGATGGTATCTGCGGGGAAACGCCGTAAAAGCGTTCGAAGAAGCCTATGCCGCTTACATCGGAACGCGCTTCTGCGTGAGCTGTGCCAACGGTTTGGATGCGCTGAAACTTATTCTTCGCGCCTATATGGAGATGGGCTGGATGAACGAAGGCGACGAAATAATCGTGCCGGCCAACACCTATATCGCTTCCATTCTCGCCATTTCGGAGTGCCGGCTCGTACCTGTATTGGCGGAACCATGCCCAGATACGTTCAATATAGACGAATCTATCATAGAAAGACATATCACTCGGCGCACTAAGGGCATCATGATCGTGCACCTGTACGGGCGTTGCGCTTTTACCGCACCTATCGGCGAACTGTGCCGGAAGTACGGTCTACGGCTGATAGAAGACAATGCACAGGCGCATGGCTGTACGTTTACCGACGGCAGACATACGGGTTCGCTCGGACATGCTGCAGCTCACAGCTTCTACCCCGGTAAGAATATGGGCGCTATGGGCGATGCCGGAGCCGTTACAACAGACGACACAACGCTGGCAGACACCGTGCGCACGCTCGCCAACTACGGTTCTTCGCGCAAATATGTGTTCACTTATCGGGGCATCAACAGCCGTATGGACGAGCTTCAGGCCGCAGTATTGAACGTGAAACTGAAGTATCTGGATCAGGAGAATGCACGGCGTAAAGAGATTGCACAGTATTATTTGCAGCACATAGAGAACTCTCTATTGACTTTACCCATAGCAAATACGGCCGATAACGTGTGGCATGTCTTCCCTATTCTATGCCATCGGCGCGACCATCTGCAGCATTTTCTGGCCGTAAAGGGTATACAAACCATCGTTCACTACCCCATTCCGCCCCATCGTCAGGCATGTTATCGGGAGTGGAACGACCGCTCTTTCCCCGTTACAGAGAAGATACATCGCGAGGAACTGAGCATTCCATGTAACCAAACGCTTACCGACGAAGAGGTTCAACATATCGTTGCAACGCTCAATGCATACCGGATAGGATAGGAAAAAACAGGAAACAGCGATGCGTTTCTCTTTATTTAACATTGAAACGCAGGCCTACTTGCAGGCTAAAGTTTAGGGGCTTATCCTTGAAGAAGTTCTCCATAGCGCTCCCATTATTAAAGTAATACTTCGCTCCGGGCTCCATATAAGCCCCCAACTGCGGCAATATATTATACTGAATGCCTACAGATGCGTTCATCGACCATTGCATTTTATCCTTATCGATAGTATGATTAACGCCCTCGGTTGTCGTTTTGGCAGCCACGTTCATATCGGCTTCTCCGCCTGCACCGGCATAAACAGCCAATCGTTTATTGCCCCAAATACGGTAATTCAGCGTGAGCGGCACCCCTATATAGTGCAATGTTTGGCGCTTGGTAATACGGTCGGCACCAATAATCTTATCGAAATCCGATGACAGACGGGTATAAACCATGCCCGAAGCAACCGACCAACGGTCGGTTAACCTGTAGCTTACCGACAATCCGAAGGCTATCGGCTGCCGATGATGCGTTTCTTCGTGCGTATCGGCCATATATACCGGCTCGTGTTTAGCATACATCATTCCGGGCTGCGGGGTGGGAATATCGTAAATGCCAATCATGTTTTCAGTCATCATCGTACCGGTACGCCCCTGATAATCGCCCATGGAATTAAAAGCATAGAGGTTCATCGACACCCGTGCTTCTTCGCTCCGGTGCCGCAAGACAGGCTGTCCGTCACCGTTATATATATAAGGTACAGTTTGCAAATACGTACTCTTCTGATGAGAAACAGCATACTCGCTTGAGTCAGGCGGTAGTTCCACAGGTGTTTTCTCTACAGTATTCTGTGCTAAAACAAGCTGTTCGTCCGTACCGTTTACAGGCAATGTTCCCTGCGGTTCTGAAACCTTCGGCGAATAAACGATACCCTTATCGGGAACAGACAGTACGCCTGTGGGCGATAGAGTGCCTGCCTGCGGCCGATACCCCATATTCCTGTCTGCACGATACACGCGGACCGTCTGCCCTGCCTCGCCACCCTGCCGACGCAGAAGCACATAGGCAGTGCCCACAAGCAGCACTACCGCCGCAGCTGCAATCGCCATCCTGCGGCGCAAAGATATGAAGACTGCCCTTTTAGAGCGCCCTCTACCGGCATCGAGCGACTGTTCTATCGCCGCCCACAGACCTTCGTCGACAGGTTCCCGATGGTCTGCCATACGCTTGCGAAGCCGTTCTGTCCAGTCTTTTTCTTTCATATCTTTGTAGTTATTTTATATTCTTCAATCATTTTTGCCAGCATATTCTTGGCTCGGAAGTACTGCGAAGCCGAAGAATTTTCCTTGATACCGAGCAACAGAGCTATCTCCTTATGGCTTTTCTGTTCGAAAACAAAGAGATTGAAAACCGTTCTGTAGCCCACAGGCAACCGCTCTATCATCTGCATTATTACGCTCAGGGGCACATCTTCGGTATCGGGAACATTCTCATCGGGCATATCGGGCATCTCGTCTGTTACCGCGAAATGATGATATCTGCGCAGTTGAGTGAGCGATTCGTTGGCAACTACACGCAATACCCATGCCTTGAGCGAGCCCTCTCCACGGTATTCGAACGCCCCGATACCGGTAAATATCTTTACGAAACTGTCTTGCAGCACGTCTTTTACGGCATCGGCATCGGCCATATAGCGCAACCCTACCGCCATGGCATAGCCCGAATAGCGGTCGTACAGCTCGCGCATGGCCGCCCTGTTTCCCCCGTTTATGGCTTGCAAAAGCTCTTGTTCCGACTTCACTTTGCGCTTCTTCTCGCCGTAGAATTAAACATCAGCGTTTGTTCCTTACCGTAATTCGCCGTCTTCACACCGTCTACAGTGAAACCGATTACCTTCAACAGCACCACGAAACTGCCGTTCTGTTTGTCGTACACGGCCACGGAACCGGTGGCAGCCATCACAACTTCCACCTCATGAGGGGTACCTTCGAGGGTGTAGACAAACGTATAATCGAGCTTTGTTATATTGAAATAGAGCGACGTAGCCGAGTAAGCGGTCTGTATGAAAGGCACTCTATAGGCATCGCCCGCGGCAGATACGGCGGCCGAAGCTACCTCCTCTTTGGTCACGATATTGCTGAGAAGTTCGGTAAGCGGCAAACCTGAGAACTCCAAATGGCTATCTACTTTCAATACGGCCGTGCCCAAATCCCGATTATCGGCCTTCCATTTACCCTCGTATGTGCCGTAGACGCCGCCCGAAGATGCACCGGAGTTGTTATAAATGCCGCCGCCGGTGCCGGTGTCATTATCTTCTACGCCGCAACTTACGGCCACCAAGACGGCCAAAAGCGCCATCAGGCGGAGCGAAAAGGCACATATACCTTTTTTATTTTTACAGTGTTCCATATTCATACGTATTCTATAGCCTGTTTCTATATAGCTAACTGCAAAAATAGAAAATCTTGCATAGAACGATGCAAGATTTTTCTATTCCCTGCGTTTTCCATGTAAAAAAACATTATTCATGATAAACAAACGCACTTTTTTAATTGCATTCGCAGTCTGTTCTGCATACTTTCTTCAGGCGCAAGAAGTTTCCAAGACCGCAATTTCTACTCCCAAGAACGAGTTTTCTATCGGTATAGGCTACTATACCAACCACAAGAGCTTCGACGACATGCCTTCTATGGAGCTCGACAGGAGTAGTCCACTCTACGAATACAATAGCGGTAAATATACTCTCTCCGAGATACGTCAGACCTTGAGCGTAGATATAACCTACCATTATCACCTGTCTAACCATTGGGCATTGGGCGCACAAGCCGCATGGCAGCACACTTACCGACACAGATACGATATTATCTCGAATAATAGAAATGGCTCTTTCCACATGCACAATATCACTTTATTGGCAAGTTGCAGATACTATTACTCTATTGCCCCGATAGAACAATTCTACAGCGGCATAGCCATAGGAGCCACAGACCGCATGTACAAGGGCTTTTACAACACCGGTTTCAGCCACAAGATAAACCCTATCGTGCACGCAACCCTACTTGGTGCGATGGTCGGCAAGCGTCTCTATGGCTACGCCGAGTTTGGAGTAGGGGCATTGGGCGTACTGCGTTGCGGTGCCGGATACAGATTTTAAAACCATAAAAACAAAAAAGTTATGAAAACAAAGATATTGCTTGCGGCACTCGGTTGCCTGCTTTTAACGGGGTGTTGGACATCGGGAGATGACTATCGTGCCACCTCTTCCGGCCGTATAGTATTGAGATATACCGAACAAACGCTCACCTGTTTCACCGATTTGCTGCGTTTTGCCCGACAATTTGGGGAATATATCCGGCAAGATACACCCGAAAAGCGCGATTCGGTGAAAGAACTATACTTTAAATATGCTAAACTTGAAGAGGGAACCGATCCGATGCATAACCAAAAGATATATAACCTTGTTTCGATGAACCGCGACAGCAGACCGTATTACACGGTAACATTCAAAGATTTCGAGAGCAGTACGTGGACTGTCCAAGCATCATCGGGCATCAACGGAGATACCATTTTTTACAATTTGAAAATAAAAGATGCAGACTCGGATACATGGACTATAAGCGAAAGCAATTGTGCTCCGAAGGCGTCTTACTACTTTTCAAACGATGAAAGAAACGCAAATAATGACGACAGAGACGAACCCTATCGGTATGCCTTCAGCTGTACGAACGAAACATGGACCGTAAATTGGGCGGCCAAAAATAATAAATCCTTAGATTTCACCATAGCCGGAAAAGGAACGATGGAAAGCTATAAGACACCCAAACTGAAAATACAATACAACATTACCGAACCCATACGGGTATTGACTGCAGGAGATTTCGGTTCTTGGGTGGAAGATTACAGATATTACAGACAAGACAACAGGTTCACACATTGGCAGGAAGGTACGTTTACTTTGCGAGTTACCGACAATATAGACCATGTGACGGACGATTACAATTTCCGCATACGCCCCGAAAACGTGGTGGACATCTCGTTTAAGGGGTATCAAGATACATATCGCAGATAATACCTACGGTAGTTCGAAGTTCACAATTCATAATTCATAATTGAGCTTCTCTGCATGTATGGAATATCATTATGAATTATAGATTGTGAATTAAAAATTGCTTTACATGGCCAATCGATCAGACGAAGCTACCTTATAAGTAAAGAAGCCCACAATGCCAAACACAACACCGTAAACAAGGAACGGCGTAAACAGGCCGGGACGCGCCGACAACACCATGCCGGCAACATCGCCATAAAGACTTATAATCCGGTTGAGAAGCCAATCTAAAGCACCTGATACAAAGATAAAAACGATACAGGCAACCGTGCAAAGTGCTGTCCATATACGTCCTATCCGATTTACACGCACCGGCAGATTACGTATAACGTGCCGGCTAAATCCGTTGTCGGCTATGTCCTGTCGGTGTGTATCGAAGAACTGTTGCAAGAGTTTATCATCATTTTCCATCATATCCGTTTTGTTTTAAGTAGGTAGAGAGTTTCTGTTTGGCCCGAAAGAGGTGCGATTTCACCGTTCCTTGTGCCATTCCGGTAATCTCGGTAATGTGGTCTATCGGTTGTCCTTCCATCAGTTGTAAAGTAATGCAGGTACGTTCGGCATCGGTAAGTATGGCAAGCGCCACGTGAATGTCCATCTTCAAGTTGGTATCAGTGCCGGCGGTATTGCACCTGACCACGGCGGGCGTATCGATATCTTCGGTAATCTTACTGCTACGAATATAGTCGTAAAACACGTTATAGGCTATGCGATAGAGCCATGTAGAGAAGCTCGACAGCCCGCGAAATCTACTTATATTGGTGTAAGCCTTTATGAACGTGTCTTGTGCAAGGTCGTCGCTCAACTGCTCGTTGCCCGCTGTTTGGTTAATAAAGAACCTGCGTATAGGCGACTGATACTTCACAACGAGCTTGCCGAAGGCCTTCTTGTCGTGAAATACAGCCGCCTGAGTAACGAGAGAGATATCGTCTAAACCTTTCACCCTTTAAAACTCTTGTTCGTTGTCGTTACGGTTGTTGCGTGAATTGCGTGAGATTACCCACTGTCCGACACCCATGAAAGCTACCAAGGCACCTACTCCGACAAGCGCTTCGGCACCAAGAAAATAGAACAGAGCCATCAGTCCCAATCCCAAGAATATATTTTTAATGCCTTTTTCGCGATTGTATTCAGACGTTCGATGTACCGTTTGAGTTACTTCATCGGGGATAGGACGACCGGTTTCCATTGCTTTTTGGGCCAACATCACCTTATCGTTGTGACGTTTGATAAGATACCTGATCAAATAAATAATCACGATAAACGGCGCCAAAATAATGAGCAACAAGAAAATGGAGATGCCTATAACAAAGATAGTCTTGGCAATTCCGCTTCCCGGAGTGTATATAAGATAATCGAAGGGATTATCATAATCGGCGGGATTATACGAACCCGATGCCGACGTATCTACGGTGTAAACGGTGTCTTTACTGCCTGTATCGGCAGCAGAAGCGGTATCCGAATAGGCTTCGATGCTCTCTTGGGGTTGTTTATCATTAGTGTCCGTCACCGTTACCTGCAGGTGATGCCGGTGCTTGGGAATAGCTTCGACGGTTGTGGCAGTACATGCCAGCACCAAAATCAATGCAATGAGATACTTTTTCATATTTATTTTATTTTTAATTTTTCTATGAGTTTGACGCAACAGAGGATGAATAAGTTGCAAAGAAACATTTTTTTTTCTAATTTTGCAAGATAAATATAGCGCAATCGGATGAAACTTCCAAAAGAATTTGAAGCTTATACCGAAAAACTTATGGGTAGCGAACTGTACGCACAGTTGCTGCAAGGACTGGCGGAAGAGCCGCATGCTTTCGTGCGTACAAATCCGTTCAAGGGGGCGTCTTTCGCCATCTGTGGCAGCAAGGGCACAGTGGAATGGTACGAACATGGGCACTGGTTCGCCGACAGACCTAATTTTACATTCGATCCGTTGTTGCATGCAGGGGTGTACTACGTACAGGAAAAGTCGTCTATGTTTCTCGCCCAAGTGCTCCGGCAACATATTACAGGGCCGGTGACCATGCTCGACATGTGTGCCGCCCCGGGGGGAAAATCCACCTTGGCACGCGTGGTATTGCCGGCAGGTAGCCTGCTCGTGTGCAACGAACCTGTCAAACAGCGGGCACAGGTATTGTCTGAAAACGTGCAAAAATGCGGTATAGCGGAAGTAATCGTTACGAATAACTATCCTGAAGAGTACCGCAAGGCCGGCTTGATGTTCGATGTAATTCTCTGCGATGTGCCTTGTTCGGGCGAAGGAATGTTCCGTAAAGATGCCAATGCCATAAAAGAATGGAGCATAGGCAACGTGGATAAGTGCAGCAGATTGCAACGTGAGATCGTTAGAAGTGCTTGGGAATGCCTTCGTCCGGGCGGTCTGCTCGTGTATTCCACCTGCACTTTCAACGCTAAAGAGAACGAGGAGAACGTACAATGGATATGTAAAGAGCTGAAAGGCGAACCGGTCGGCGTAGACATCTGCAAGGAGTGGAACATCTGCGGATCACTTCTATCGGGCTTCGATGCACCGGTTTATCGCTTTATACCGAGATACGTCGGCGATAAAGATTGCGTTCAGGGCGAAGGTTTGTTCATGGCAGTGCTGCGAAAGCCCGGGGGTAAGGTCGACAGAAAGCCATCGACAACCGTTAAACAGCAGAATAAAGGCCGGCAGCCGGTAAAACTCAATACGATATGGCTACAGAATAGCGACGATTTCAATATCATGCAAGAGGGCTACAGCCTCATCGCCATTCCGAAAGACATGCAGTCTTTGTACGACGCAGTTGCCGATAAGCTGCGCGTTCTCCATGCCGGAATACGCTTAGGCGAGGTAAAAGGCAAGGATATCGTACCCGACCAATCGCTCGCTTTGTCGCTCCTACTCGATAGAGAAGCGTTCCCTATCGCAGAACTTCCTTACGAACAAGCGATACGTTTCCTGCGTAAAGAAGCCGTAACGTTACCTATCGGCACCCCGAAAGGTTTCGTATTGATAACTTACATGGGCATGCCGTTAGGCTTCGAGAAGCATCTTGGCAGCCGTTCCAATAATCTTTATCCCCAAGAATGGCGCATTAAAAGCACCTATATGCCCGATGTAGCACCGCAACTTTATAAACTTATCAACGACAAATAAATATGAGACAGTATCTTGACCTACTTGACCGCATCCTTAAAGAGGGCGTAAAGAAAGGCGACCGTACGGGAACAGGCACCATAAGCATATTCGGTAACCAGATGAGATTTAACCTCGAAGAGGGCTTCCCATTGCTTACAACAAAGAAACTCCATCTGAAATCCATCATTTACGAGCTGCTCTGGTTCCTTAAGGGCGATACTAATGTGCGGTTTCTGCAGGAACATGGCGTAAGAATATGGAACGAATGGGCCGACGAGAACGGCGACTTAGGCCCGGTATACGGCCATCAATGGCGCTCATGGCCTGATTATAAGGGCGGTACAATAGACCAAATCCAGAACGTACTCAACCAGATAAGGCAACATCCCGATAGTCGTAGGATGATTGTAAGTGCATGGAACCCGGCTGAAGTGGACGATATGGCGCTGCCGCCTTGCCATTGTCTGTTCCAATTCTATGTGGCTAACGGCCGTCTTTCGTTGCAATTATACCAACGAAGTGCCGATACGTTCCTCGGAGTTCCATTCAATATCGCCTCTTATGCGTTGCTCTTGATGATGATGGCGCAGGTTACAGGACTGAAAGCAGGCGACTTTATCCATACCACAGGCGACACCCATTTGTATTTGAACCACTTGGAACAGGCGAAACTACAACTGTCTCGCACCCCCAGAGCATTGCCCAAAATGCTTTTAAATCCCGATGTAAAAGACTTATTTGCTTTCCATTTCGAAGATTTCGAGCTCAAAGATTACGATCCGTTGCCGCATATAAGTGCACAAGTGTCGGTATGAACAGAGGGCGGAGAGCCTTTCCGGCTGCCGTATCTTATTCTCATTTCCTTATTATCAGCTAACGATATGCGAATTAACATTATTGCCGCCGTGGCCAAGAATCGTGCCATAGGCTACCGAAATAAACTGATTTATTGGCTTCCCAACGATCTCAAGCGTTTTAAGATGCTCACTACAGGGCACACAGTTATTATGGGCAGACGCACTTTCGAGTCGCTTCCGAAGGGCGCTTTGCCCAATAGAAGAAACATTGTGCTAAGCAGAACCCAAGATACATTTGCCGGATGCGACTGCTACAAGTCGCTCGACGAGGCCTTGAAGCACTGTTCGCCGGAGGAAGACATATATATAATAGGTGGTGCAAGCCTCTACAAGCAGGCTTTGAGCATAGCAGACAGGCTGTTATTAACCGAGGTCAACGATGTTCCGGAGCATGCCGACGCCTATTTCCCGCCTTATGAAGGATGGAAAGCAGTACAAAAAGAAAAACACGAAAAGGACGACAAACATGCGTATGAATACGCTTTTACAGACTATATCAAATAAAAAATGATGGATAAACCTATCCATCATTTTCGTTTATTCTTCGTTTTCATTGCTTTGTTCGGCCATCGGAAGGTCGATAATCGGCAATTGACGGTCGATAACCGCATTGAACGAAACGATTGTTTCGCTGCGTGAAAGCCCCAAGGGCTGCAATTTATCGTGAATAACATTCATCAGATGATGGTTATTAAGTGCATATATCTTGATGAACATATCGAAACCACCGGTGGTATAATGGCATTCCACCACTTCCGGAATGCGCTTCAATTCCTCTACAACCTCATCGAATTTAGTGGGATCCTTTAGGTATAAGCCTATATAAGCACATGTTTCATAGCCTATTTTCTCGGGATCGATGATGAATTGCGAACCTTTTAAGACACCTAAATTAGTAAGTTTCTGAATACGTTGATGTATTGCAGCGCCGCTAACATTACATGCTCGTGCCACTTCAAGGAATGGAATGCGGGCGTCTTCTGCCACTAATTTAAGGATTTTCCTATCCAATAAATCTAAATTATGATGCGTCATACTATATTATAATTTGCTCACAAAGTTAGAATAAAATAATTATATTTACAACAATTATATTCTAAAAAGTAATAATCCGGCACATATTTTATTGCTCCTTGGTAGCCGAATAGCTGATTTTTAGTGCATTTGCACGCCGAAGAGCTTGCTTTACATCGGTAATTACAGCCATTTTAGTACTTTTATCGGCCTTGACCGAAACAGTCATTTGCTGCTTGTCTTCGGGCGACATACGGTTTCTTTCGGCCTCGATGTAGTCGACAATCTGGTTCGCTGTGGCAAACTTATCGTTCAATTGTATGCGTGTACTGCTGCCGGCCACCGCTTGCAACTGCCTTTCAGGCCTGCCTATGTACACGTAAGATACGGCTGTTTTCTTGGTAAGTCGTGTAAGTTCCGTGGCATGGGGCGCACGATACTGCACTTTGAGCGTAACCTTACGCATGTGCGTTACGATCATAAAGAAGAACAGAACCGTAAAAATCAAGTCGGGCAACGAGGCTGTATTGAGCCCGGGCACCTCGTATCGGCGTCGTTCAAATATGCTCATGGCTTGCTCTCCCCTACCTTTTGGCCATAATTTTCCATGATCCGCATGGGACACACATCACGTATAGCCTCTCTCTGTTGCGAAGTACAGGCCTCGAGCGGCTTTCCGAATTGCCTCGAAGCCAATCTGTTGCGCACGTTGCGATAGGCTGCCGCAAGGCCGTTCTGTACATTTATGTACGCCTGATAGCTTGCTGAAGGATCAGTATCGAGCGAAATAAGATGCTTATCTCCAAGGCGCGACACGAATGCCTCCACCTTTTGTTGCAATTCCGATGCCTTTACAGGGCGATCGTTTATCCGAATTTCGTCGGCAGAAGTTATCTTTATCGTCATCAGCGTGTGCCTGTCTATCTCCGTTATCTGCTGTTTGCTCTCGTTACGTGCGGGAGGTAACTGCCGCAGAAGGCCTTTGTCCACATCCATAGATGTGGTTACGAGGAAAAAGATGAGCAGCATGAACGAGATATCTGCCGTAGACGTGGTGTTAAGTCCGGGCACCCGATGCCGACGTTTCTTAATTATCATTTGCCTTCTTTCTTACGATAATACTTCGTGGAACCGTAAATAACGGCGACAACTACTATAAACAGCAGCACTAAAGAGGTATTTATAAACAGATCGGTGGCTTTCAGCCAAAGACGATCGGTAAACATTCTTCCGTTAATCATTATGGGCTCCGACGATCCCAACAACCCGAAAAGCACCAACAGAACAAGAGTACCGCCGAAAACAGCAACGGATATCTTGGTCGCGGGTATGCCGTTGACTACACGCTCCTCGTCTCTGCGTTTCCTGCTCTCTCCCACAAGTGCACATACACCTACGGCAAACGCCACGAAGAGCATAAAATATATCAGCCCTAACAGTACATCTGTGAAAAGCGGAGCGTTGAAGTCGGGATTATCTGTAAACAGCCTGTCGAAGCCAACCGAATAGAATAAGCCGAATACAAGTACGGTTACAGCTGTCAACACATACAATATGCGTTGCGAAATCTGCTCTGCAGAAAGCCTCTTCCAACCGTTTATATTCATTGTTTTAGCTTATATTTCATGATAGAATCGAGGAGTGTGATGGCCGACTCTTCCATCTGACCGGTAATATGGTCTATTTTCGAAAGGATATAATTGTAGAATACCTGCAATATCAATGCCACGATGATACCGAAGATGGTTGTAATAAGGGCCACCTTCATACCGGCTGCCACAACTGTAGCATTGAGATCGCCCGCCATCTGCACCTGATCGAACGCCATAACCATGCCGATTACCGTTCCTAAAAAGCCGAGCGACGGCGCCATGGCTATAAACAACGTAATCCACGAGCACCCTTTTTCGAGGTTGGATGCCTGCACCGTGCCGTATGAAGCTACGGAACGTTCGATGTTATCGATACTTTCATCGATCCTCGAAAGCCCTTGATAGCAGATAGAGGCTACAGGTCCGCGCGTATCTCGGCACAAATTCTTGGCACCCTCGATATCTCCGTCGGCAATCTTTGCATCGACATCGGCCATTAACTTCTTGGCATTAATCTCCGAAAGGCTAAGATAAATAATCCTTTCTATACAGAATGCCAAGCCTATTACCAATGCCAATGCCACGAGCGACATAAATCCGGCATTGCCTTCGATAAACTTTGTTTTCAGCGAATGGTGTATGCTTCCTTCTTCCACAGGCATTGTAACGGTATCGGAAGCCGCTGCGAGAGAGCTGTTCAGCCGGTCTTCCATGCTTATGGAGTCGGTTTGCGCAGCCGAAGTGTCTGCCGCAACGGGCTTATCCGCACTCGGCGCAGCCTGCGAAAGCATGGCACAACAAGATATCAGGCAGATGATAATCGTTATTTTTACTATCGATTGTTTCATTTTAAGGGTTATTATCGATATGAAAATCCGGCAGGCATCGCCGCCGCACGGGCAGCAAACCGCCGCTAATATAATTAGACGTCAAAGGTACGATTTTTATATATCCGCACCAAACATTTAACATTCTATAAACAGGCTGCCCATGTAACGGCAACAGACATACGGTGTGGCACCGATACAGGGCATACCTATCCCACACATTCGTTATACCTGTCGATAAGCCATTGCCGTTGTTGGTCGATCGTCATGTTGCTGTTATCAAGCAATATGGCATCTTCAGCTCTGCGAAGGGGGGATATTTCTCGGTGTGTATCAATATAATCGCGTTCTTGCACATTACGTAGAATGTCGTTAAAACGGGCAGGCATGCCTTTTGCTTTCAACTCATCGAAGCGACGTTGTGCCCTTACTTCTGCCGAAGCCGTTACGAATATCTTCAGTTCGGCATGCGGAAATACCGTGGTTCCGATATCTCTGCCATCCATCACAATGCCTTTTTCTTTCCCCATCTGCTGCTGCTGTGCCACGAGAGCATGGCGTACAAACGGAACGGCTGCTATAGGACTCACGTGCGAACTTACCTCCAACGTGCGTATTTCGTGCTCTATAAGCTCGCCGTTCAGATAAGTATCGGGGCGCATAGTTTCCTTGTTCAACCGGAAAGAGATATCGATATCGGGCATACATGCCTCCAACTCCCCTGTTTTTACGCTGCCATCGGGCCGGAACAAGTCTTTACGAAGGGCATAGAGCGTAACTGCACGGTACATGGCACCCGTATCTACATAAATATAACCTATCTCGCGGGCCAAATCTTTGGCCATCGTACTTTTACCACACGACGAGTATCCGTCGATTGCTATGATGATCTTTTTCATATTTTCAGTATATTCGGAAACGTTTCTTGCCTGTTCTTGCTGCAACACCTATTATAAATTATAGGCCAAACTGATAACTAAAGAAGAACTCGACACATGGTATTTGCCGTATGCAAGATTAATCTTAAAGCGTTCGAGGTTAATTCCGCCGCCCATAGAAAGCCCTGCACCGTGGTTACTTTCACCGTCTGTGTTGGCTATTTTCATCTCGTCGGCACGACGGAAGTTGTACCCTGCGCCGATCCAGATAGAAGGCGACAGAATTACATCTACGCCGAACACGGCATGATTGATGAACTTGTAATTCCAATGGTTAAGGTCTACCAGCGTTGCCGACACCCTGAACGGGGTGTGTATCAATCGTTTGCTTGCGCCAAATTGCAAATCGAGAGGCATAGGTTCATAACCTACGTCGAATGCTTTGAGCTGTCCGCCCAGATTTTTGGCCACTAAAGAGAGCGACCATTCACGTTCTGAGTCGTAATAGTTTACTCCTAAGTCCACTCCCATGGCTATGGAATTGTAATTCCCGATATAAGAAGTGATGATTTTTGCCGTAATTCCGCCCGCTAAACGGTCGGTAAGCATGTACGAAAGATAACCGCTAACGGCAATGTCCTTTGCGGTAAACTCTCCTGTCTGCACGTTGTTCGCGTCTACTTCTTTCATCTTACCGTAATCGATGTACTGGGCCGATGCCGCTAAAGAGAGTTTTTCTTTGATTATCTTATTGAAAGAAGCGCTCAAAACATTCACTCCGGCCATATAATTCATATAGTTCAGGTTAATTGTCTTGTCGCTCACCGAGGATAACAGTGCCGGATTGTTGAAAATAAGCGCCTCGTCATCCTCTATTATCGTTATATTATCGCCGCCTAAAGCTGC
This sequence comes from Hoylesella oralis ATCC 33269, assembly GCF_000185145.2. Classification (GTDB taxonomy): domain Bacteria; phylum Bacteroidota; class Bacteroidia; order Bacteroidales; family Bacteroidaceae; genus Prevotella; species Prevotella phocaeensis. The sequence goes on along the minus strand of NZ_GL833118.1, from coordinate 232,047 downwards.
CGCATGAGCTCCCGCAGGAAGGCGCAGAAAATTATATACAGTTCGGCTCTCTTGAGCATAAACCATTGTCGCAATAAGCGAAAAAAGGAGAACTAAAGCAACTTTTTTCATCTAATTTCATTAATTTATGGGCAAAGATACACTTTTTTCAAATATCTACAGTATTTTTGTAAATGATTTACGATGTATATAACGGAATAACATACTGATTATTGTAAGTGTATTTTGGAAGCGAAAAAGACAAATAGAGCAGATTTGGAGGGCAAGCGTACCACAGGTTTTCTATTAGGATTGATACTTGTGCTTGCGGTTCTATTTGTCGCATTCGAATATACCGACAACAACAAACCGGCAAAACAGGACAGACAGTCTATACTCGACGAGCTGCAAAACGAGATGGATTTGGCACCTTATATGGACAGGAAAGACATGATTTCGACCGCTCCGTCGCCAACATCTCCATCGGTTACCGAAAGAATAAAACCCGTCGACCGCCCTGTGGAGGGCAAAGAAAGGCTTTCTCCCGATACTAATCCGCTGCTTATCGGCGATGGTGAGGGCCTTACAAAGGATGACAACGTAACACAAGCATTGCCTCAAATCCCCATGGACGATGAAAAGCCGGTTAATTTCCGTATTGTAGAACAGCTTCCGGAGTTCCCCGGAGGGATGGTAGAGTTTATGAAATGGCTCACCAAAAACCTGAAGTATCCCATTTTGGCGCAACAACAACAGATAGAAGGCAAGGTGGTCGTTTCCTTTATAGTCAACAAAGACGGCTCCATTGTGAATATTAAACTGGAGAAATCCATACATCCTTTGCTCGACAGAGAGGCACTGCGCGTCATGCGCATGATGCCTAAATGGAAACCGGGTATAGAGAATGCCAAACCTTGTCGTACGCTCTTCGCCATACCGGTGGTATTTAAACTGTAATAAAACTAAATGATCAACGATAATGACAGCAGACGAAATCCTGAATATCTTCAACGAATATCTCGACAATTTGCAGTATGCACGCAAGCCACATACACTTTACGAGCCCATTAAATATGTGCTTTCGTTGGGCGGAAAGCGTATACGTCCTACACTTATGTTGCTTGCCTATAACCTTTACAAAGACGATCCGCAGAGCATACTCTCATCGGCTTGCGCCATCGAAACCTACCACAATTACACGTTGTTGCACGATGATCTGATGGATAATGCCGCGATCAGGCGCGGTAGGCCTACCGTGCATAAAAAATGGGATGCCAACACGGCCATTCTCTCCGGCGACTCTATGCTCGTTCTGGCTTATCACTACATGGCGCAATGCGATGGTTCGAAACTGAAAGAAGTTATAGATTTGTTTACCGAAACGGCACTCGAAATAGGCGAGGGACAGCAATTAGACATGGATTTCGAGACGCGTAACGATGTTACCGAAGCCGAATACATCGAAATGATACGCCTTAAAACGAGCGTACTCCTTGCATGTTCCCTTAAAATAGGGGCCATCTTGGCCGGCTCTTCGGCCGAAGACGCCGATTATCTCTACCGTTTCGGCGAGCAAATAGGGCTGGCTTTCCAGCTTCAAGACGACTTTCTCGACGTTTATGGGGATACTAAAGTGTTCGGAAAAGCTATAGGTGGCGACATTCTATGCAACAAAAAGACCTACATGCTTATCAATGCATTCAACAAAGCCGATAGAAATCAGCGCGCCGAACTGCAAAGATGGTTCGATGCCGAAGACTATGTACCGGCGGAAAAAATAGCTGCCGTAACTGCTTTATATAATGCCATCGGCATCGATAAGCTGGCTGAAGAAAAGATAGCTTACTACTTCGAACAAAGCAAGAAATACATCCGAGCCGTGCAGGTGCCCGAAGAACGTAAGCAAGAGCTTATGGCCTACGCACAAAGAATGATGAAACGTAAATACTAACAAGTACCGCCGGCACTGCCGTTTCGCCCGTTTTTCATTTGCAGAAACTGTCTTTTGCCGGCCTGAAAACGATACATACTTCTACAAAGAATGCCTTACAGAAGATTACCAAAGACCGATGCGGCCCGATTAAGAGCCCTCAAAACGCTGTTAGACAATAACGATGTGTACGTCGTGCGCAACAGATTTATCGACTGGAAGACGCTCAATCAGGCGCAACCGCTTTACGATAAACTGCTTACCGCGTGCGAACAATACCGCATAAACCTACGGGCACAAACGCGAAACACACCGAAGATCGATAAACTTCAGCGCAAATCGATGATGTACGTCAGCCATTTTCTACAGGTACTTTTTATGTCTGTAGAACGTGGAGAGATCAAGAAAAGCATGCTTACGCTATACGGATTAGATACAGAAGCCACCGCTTTACCCAACATCAAGCTGGCAGAAGGCCTGATGGAATGGGGAACAAAAGTCATAGAGGGCGAAAAAGCGCGTATCAAGAAGGGCGGGCGCCCCATTTATAACCCCACTATCGGCATGGTGTCTACCCATTACGACATTTTCAGAGATGCTTATATGCAACAGAAAACATTCACTGCACGAACTCAACAGGCATTGGATAGCATACAAAGTTTACGCCCTGATGTAGACAAGGTATTACTTGAACTGTGGAATCAGATAGAAAATCATTTCCAAAAAGAGCCGCCCGAAGTGCGATACAACGAGTGCAGAAAGTTCGGAATTATATATTATTACCGCAGAAATGAGCCACATCTTTATTGATACACATGCACATCTCGACGGAGAGGAGTTCCGTCAAGACATCGAAGACGTGGTGGCCCGCGCCCGTAAAGCGGGTGTCAGCAAGGCATTTATACCGGCTATCGACCTGAAAAGCATCGATTCTGTGTATGCTGTATGCCGTCGTTTCCCCCATTTTGCCTACCCCATGATCGGCCTGCACCCCGAAGAAGTAAGAGCCGACCGGCACGAAGTGTTGGCCGAAATGAAGCGGATATTGGCGATAAGTATGGCGACCGACTCCGACACCTCTAATGAAACTTGTTCTTTTACGGAGAAAACAAAGCAGAAATACACCCCCTCTCCCATCGCTATCGGCGAGATCGGACTCGATTACTACTGGTCTCGAGAGTTTGAAAACGAGCAACTCGAGGCTTTCGAAGAGCAGATAAAATGGGCCGTAGAATACCATTTACCGTTGATGATACACTGCAGAAAGGCGCAAAACGAAATGGTAAAGGTGCTCCGGAAATACGAGAAAGACCTAACGGGCGGCGTGTTTCATTGCTTTACGGGCAACGAAAAAGAAGCCGAAGAGCTGCTTTCGTTCCATAAATTCGCGCTCGGCATCGGCGGCGTGTTTACTTTCAAGAGCAGTCATATGCGCGAAACGCTTCCCAAAAACGTATCTTTAGATCGCATTGTTCTCGAAACCGACAGTCCATACATGGCTCCCATACCTCACCGAGGCGAACGGAACGAGAGCGCTTTTGTGGCGGAAGTGCTGAAACAGATTGCCCAAAGTTACGGCGTAAGCGAAGAAGAAGTGGCTTGCAGAACCAATGCCAACGTGAAACGCATCTTCCACATCGATGCCTAAAACATCGCATCGGAGCCCCCTTATTTCGCAATGTATATCCTTAAAGAAATATAAATTACGGACGCCCATACCCCGTATTCCGTAAAAAAACGATACTTTTGCACCGCTTATTTATAGGAAAGATGCTCGAGTGGCTGAAGAGGCACGCCTGGAAAGCGTGTAATCGGCGAAACCGATTCGGGGGTTCGAATCCCCCTCTTTCCGCTTCCTATGGCCCTTACACAAAGGGTTTTTCGATCGATTTTCCACAGAACAAAAGTCTTCATCCGCACTTCTTACGTTCTTTAAGATAGGGGACGGGCAACCTGATAAATAAGAATAGCGATATTCTTCAACCCTTCCAAAAGGAAAGAGAAAACAACCTGAAACGCATACACCTACAAAATACTTTTATTAGATACGCTATTTATGTCCGCCGGAATATCTGTCTAAGACAGATAAAAGCACCATTTACCAATAACATTCATAACAAATTTATAATCAACCAATTATAAATTAAACACGAACAGCGCAGCTTCTCTTCTTCCAAAGGTATTGACAGAAGTCTTTCCATCTCCCATTTACCCGTCTTCCACATGGCACTCCCCGCTTTCAGAGGAGCTGTGAGAGGGCTCTCCTCCTTTCTTTTAAATAAAATTTACCCTCCTTTTCGCAGCGCTGCACGCAGTCGCTTCCATCCCTCAACCCCCAAAATAGTGAGTCCGCCATATTGAAATGCTTTGGCCAAACCGAAGAATATCACCCACAACATCCCCTTCATTTCTACGCTAAGGGGCAATAGCATCTGTGCAAACGACAATATGTAAAAGGGAATACACATCGACAGAACAATGACGCCCGTGCGAAACGACAGCTTAGAAAGGCACTGTTTAAGTGCTAAAAGGAACTTCTTCATTATATATCTGTGGCAAATGGCATCTGCAAATGTTATTCCGTATTGTTTAATCCATCAGGAATTGCTGCTTCAACTGCCTTTAATAACAGTTCTATCAGCCGCGGAAGAGCGTAGTTCTGTACCTCTTTTTCGGGCATCCACATATAACCTTCGGGCAACAGCGGGCGTTCATCGGTCTGCAAAAGATAGAAATCAGAAAGGATAATACGATGGGTAAGCACATGTTTTACCTGCTTTCGTAGCAGCAACAAATGCCCATCGAAAGCGGGCAGCAGACTATTTTCTATCAACAGAGGCTCCCACAACCCTTGCCAGATGTCGCCCTCGGACCTGCGACGCAATGCCGTAAAGCCGTTACACCTTATATAGATATAATCCATCCGCCGCGTTTGTATTTTCAAGGTCTTTCGCTTAACGGGCAAATTCCCTATTTTTCCGTTGCGAAGAGCCTCACAACTTTCGGTAAAGGGGCACAGTACACAGCGGGGAGACTGTGGAGTGCATTGTATTGCACCGAAGTCCATCAGCGCTTGATTGAACGCTGAAGGGGCGTCAGACGGCAGAAGCGACTGCGCCAAAGCAGCGAAAGTTTTCTTGCCTTCGGTACTGTTGATAGGAGTATCTATGCCGAAAACGCGCGACAGCACGCGGTAAACGTTACCGTCGACAGCAGCTACAGGCAGCCCGAAAGCTATGGATGCAACTGCTGCAGCGGTATAATCGCCCACTCCTTTCAGCCTTCTGATGCCGTCGTAAGTCCTTGGAAAGCCCTTATTCGCAACAATTTGTTGCGCTGCATGGTGCAAATTGCGGGCACGACTGTAGTATCCGAGCCCCTGCCACAGCCGCAACACCTCGTCTTCATCGGCCTCTGCAAGGTCTTCCACCCGCGGGAAACGCTTCATAAAACGCTCCCAATAGGCCTTACCTTGCTGTATTCGTGTTTGTTGGAGTATCACCTCGCTCAACCAAATGGCATAAGCATCGGCGGTATCTCGCCAAGGCAAGTCGCGTTTATTCTCTTTGAACCAACGCAGCAACGTGGGGGTAAAACTGTTGTTCGCCGTATTTTGCATTATTACTTGTACCGTCTGATACGCATGCAAAGATACTACCTTTTGAAAATAAATGCCCTATAATCGCGCGTTTTTCGCACTCTATCGGGTTTCCATCGCATAGCCATCGGTAGAAAATCACACGTTTTGCAACGCTCAGCACGCCATATAGAGATGACGAACAAGCAATATTTGGGGTATTGAAACATTTTTCGTACTTTTGTATCCTTGTAAATAAAGAAACAAGATGATAGTTTGCATTGCCGAAAAGCCAAGCGTTGCCAAAGATATAGCCCGCATTATCGGGGCCCATAGCTCAAAAGAAGGCTACATGGAGGGCAACGGTTATCAGGTTACATGGACGTTCGGACACCTCTGTTGCCTAAAAGAACCCAATGATTACCATGAGAATTGGAAGCATTGGAGCCTCGCCGCGCTGCCCATGATACCCCATAAATTCGGCATAAAACTAATAGAAAACGATGGTATAAAGAAGCAATTCGCCGTAATAGAGCGCCTTATGCAGGCGGCAGACGGTATCATTAACTGCGGCGATGCGGGGCAGGAAGGCGAATTGATACAGCGTTGGGTGATGCAAAAGGCACAAGCTCGCTGTCCTGTGAAGCGCCTCTGGATATCGTCGATGACCGATGAAGCCATCCGACAAGGCTTCAACGAGCTGAAAGATCAGAATGCCTATCAGCCTCTTTACCTTGCCGGATTGAGCCGAGCCATAGGAGATTGGATCCTTGGAATGAATGCCACGCGCCTCTATACGTTGAAATACGGCAAGAATAGGCAGGTTCTATCGATCGGACGTGTACAGACTCCTACCCTTGCCCTTATCGTGAACCGCCAGAAAGAGATAGACCAATTTACGCCGGAAGCCTATTGGGTGCTGGCAACAATATACCGCGACACCGTTTTCACGGCCACCCAAGGGCGATACACCACCAAAGAAGAGGGCGAGCAAGCCTTTGCTACCATCGCCGGAAAGCCGTTTGTCATCACTGATGTGCAGAAGAAAAAGGGCTCCGAAGCCCCTCTGCATCTGTACGACCTAACCTCTTTGCAGGTCGATTGCAACAAGAAATTCAGCTATTCGGCGGAAATGTCGCTGAATATCGTACAAAGTCTCTACGAAAAGAAGTTCACCACCTACCCGCGTGTAGACACTCAATACCTGTCAGACGATATTTATCCCAAGTGTGCAAGCATACTTTCGGGCCTGCGGGGCTACGAACAATTTACGCAACCTCTTGCAGGTAAGCAGCTCATCAAGAGCAAAAAGGTGTTCGATACGGCCAAAGTGACCGATCACCATGCCATTATACCGACGGGAGTTCCTGCATCTAACCTTACTGATATGGAGCGGAATGTGTACGACTTGATAGCTAAACGCTTCATAAGCGTATTCTATCCCGACTGTAAGTTCTCTACCACGACCGTATTGGGCAAGGTTGAAGAGGTGGAATTTAAGGCAAACGGCAAGGAAATATTATCCCTCGGATGGCGCATTATATATAATAAGGAGGAACAAAAGCAAGGAGACGACGACGCCAAACACGATGAAGAGGAGCGATCGTTGCCCGCTTTTACGGTGGGAGAAAGCGGTTTACACACGCCAACCCTTACGGAGAAGTGGACTACACCGCCCAAGTATTACACCGAGGCCACGCTCCTGCGTGCCATGGAAACAGCAGGCAAGTTCGTTGAAGATGAGGAATTGCGCTCCATTTTAAAGGAAAATGGCATCGGACGTCCATCATCTCGCGCCGGTATCATAGAGACCTTGTTCAAACGCCACTATATCCGACGGGAGCGAAAGAACCTGTTTGCCACCCCTACAGGTATAGAACTCATCGACACTATACACGAGAAACTGCTGACAAGTTGCGAACTAACGGGCATATGGGAAAAGAAATTACGCGATATAGAGCATAAACAATACAGCGCAACGCAGTTTATAGACGAGCTAAAAGTCCAAATAGCGCAGATAGTCGATGATGTTTTGCGCGATAACAGCAACAGACGTGTGACCGTGACCACGGATGAAGACCTGAAAAAGAAAACACCTAAGAAACAAAGTACGCCGAGGAAGAAGGCCGAAAAGATAAAGGAAACGACGAAAGAAATGCCTCCTGTCGCCGGTACACAAACCATAGAAGCCGACGATAGCGCCATCGGACAGCCTTGTCCGCTATGCGGAACGGGCACGATCATTAAAGGTAAGACCGCTTACGGGTGCAGCAATTGGCGCAACGGATGCGCTTTCAGGCTGCCGTTCAAATAATATATAAACCTAAAAACCCGAATAAAAATGGAACAAAACCAACAGAAACGAAAAAGAAACTTTGCATTAGACTTGCTTAGGGTACTGGCCTGTCTGCTCGTTATATGGCAACATGCGAGCGAATATTACTACATCGGCGAGAACGTCACCATCGTACATGCCGACAGTACCTATACGATAGGCTTCTTAACCAGCTTCGATAGGATCTGCGTTCCGCTATTTGTCATGATTTCAGGTTACTTCTTGCTGCCGATGAAGGTACCTACGGGCACATTCTTCAAGAAACGTTTCACCCGTATCCTTTACCCTTTCTTGTTCTGGTGCGTGGCTTTTGCGGTGTATTACGTATTTTATCGCGGCGACAGCCTCGCTGCCTGCCTGACTAACATCGCCCACATTCCGCTGAATTTCGGTACCGAAGTGGGGCATCTTTGGTATATCTACATGCTCATCGGCATGTATCTGCTCGTGCCCGTCCTATCGCCTTGGCTCGAAAGATGTACCAAACGTGAACTGCAATTCTACCTCGGTATCTGGCTTATCACCACCTTTCTGCCCTACATTCACTTGGTTTTTCCGGCCGTATGGGGTGAATGTACGTGGAATGTATCGCCCTCCTTGTACTATTTTACGGGCTTTTGGGGCTATTTGGTCTTAGGTTTTTATGCCAAAAAGTATGGAGTTCCCTCCGTTATTTCATCGGTTTTAATGATCATCGTGGGCTATGCAGTGTCGGTATATGCCTTCAACACGATGGTTCCGCTTACCGATTCGGCCGCCGAGGCAGAACTCGGATGGGACTTCTGTTGTGCAAACGTGGCCCTTATGACGTGGGGCTTCTTCTCGCTCATCAGTCGGGTAAAAGTAAAAAAGGATACTAAAATCACAGCCATCATTACCGACATATCGCTTTGCAGCTACGGCATGTACTTGGCACACATTATGCTTCTCAATGCTTGGCACGACCTTTTGGTCGACCGCCTGCCCAACGTATTGGAGGCAGTTCCGGCAATTGCCCTCTGTACATTTATCACCACCTATCTCGTAGTAAAAGGTCTGTCGTACTTACCCAAATCGAAATACTGGCTCGGCACCGACTGATATAGTTCTTAGATGAATGATGAAAGATGGGCGATGAAGGCATCCAACCTCCACACATTGCCGTCCTTTTCACTACAATAAAAGCATGGAACGCGCGTTCTTATAACAAAAAAGAAGAATGCATACACGTTACGCGGTAATTATAGTTATTATTTTATCGGCATGTATCGCCTCTTGTGGGGTGGAAAAGAACCTGAAAAGGGGTGATAAACACCTTGCCTTGGGCGAATACTACGATGCTGCCGGCCAATTCAAGCAAGCTTATTCCAAACTTCCGGCTAAGGAACGAGCCCGACGGGGAGCCGTTTCGTTGAAATTGGCACGCTGTTATGAGAAGCTCAACGCCACGCCTAAGGCCATCGCTGCCTACCGCAATGCCATTCGTTACCATCAGGCATCTACAGAAGATGTGCTGCAATACGGCCGTCAATTACTTAAAAACGGCGACTACAAAGCCGCTCAAGAGATTTTCAAAACCGTGCTCGACTCGCTTCCCGATAACATCTTGGCCCGCAACGGATTGCTTTCAGCCGAGAAAGCCCCACTGTGGAAAAAGAACGGAAGCCGCTACACCGTGAAACGGATGGATATTTTTAACTCCCGACGCGATGACTATTCGCCCGTTCTCAGCGGCGATCAATTCGATCAACTCTACTTCACATCTACCCGAAACGAGGCAAACGGCGACGAACTAAGCGGCATCACAGGCACCAAGGCTGCCGATATATTCGTATCAGAAAGGGATGATAAGGGCAAATGGTCGAAACCTGAGCCCGTTACCGGCGGTCTTAACACGCCATACGACGAAGGTGCGTGTGCCTTATCTCCCGATCAAAGAACCATGTATCTTACCCAATGTACTACCGATGCGGCCTATCCGCGCTATGCACAAATAGCAACTTCCGACCGTACAGATGCCGCATGGGGCAAGTCGAACGCCTTGCAAATCACCAAGGATACGCTTTCGAGTTATGCACATCCGGCAATTTCGCCCGATGGAGAGTGGCTTTATTTCACTTCGGATATGCCCGGAGGGCTGGGAGGACTCGATATATGGCGCGTAAGAATAACAAGTCACGGACTCGGAGGCGTGGAAAACCTCGGCGAACCCATCAATACGCCGGGCAATGAGGAGTTTCCTACGTTCCGTCCTAACGGCGATTTCTACTTCTCTTCCGACGGTCATCCGGGCATGGGCGGACTGGATATCTACATTGCCATGGTAGACGAGCACGGCAAGTACCGCCTTTTTCACCCGGGATACCCGCTGAATTCGCAAGGTGATGACTTCGGAATGACCTTCGAGGGGCCCTATAATCGAGGCTTTTTCGCATCGAACAGAAACGACGGGCGCGGGTGGGATCACATCTACAGCTTTGAAAATCCGGAGATAGTGCAAACAATTAAGGGCTGGGTTTATGAGATAGACGGCTACGAACTGCCCGCTGCACAGGTGAGAGTTGTAGGCAACGACGGCACTAACGAGACGCTGAACGTAAAGGGAGACGGCTCTTTTACTTACGTAATCAAACCAAATGTGGATTATCTTTTATTGGCCTCGTGCAAAGGTTTCCTAAATCATAAGGAGGAATTGCGTGCAGATAAGACCGAAGAGTCGAAAGAATACGTACTCCAGTTCCCGCTCGCATCGATCACCGCACCGGTGCTTATCGATAATATTTTCTACGATTTCGACAAAGCCACACTGCGTCCGGAGTCGACAAAAGCACTCGACGAACTGGTTAAGCTACTCAACGAGAACCCCAACGTTACAATAGAACTGAGCGCACACTGCGACTACAAGGGCTCCGACGAATATAACAAACGGCTCTCGCAGCAACGTGCAAACGCCGTAGTGGCATATCTTATCGATAAAGGAATAGCCAAAGACCGCCTCACCCCCGTAGGTTACGGCAAGGAAAAGCCGAAGACTATCCGCAAGAAACTGACCGAGAAATACGATTGGATGAAAGAGGGAGATGTGCTGACCGAAGCCTATATCAAGAAATTAGACGATAAAAAGCAGGAACTGTGTAACCAACTGAACCGTCGAACCGAGTTCATCGTGCTGCGTACCACCTACGGGTTGTTCGACGAGAAAGGCAACCTGAAACAACCGCCCAAGCCGAAAACGACAAATAAAAAGGAGAACAACGACGACGACATCGATATTCTCCTGAACTAAGAATGCCCGAGAAGTTATTTCTTTCGGGCCTTTTTAGCGAAATCGAACAGCGACTGAGGCAGATGACAATAGCCCTGCGGATGCTTGTCGAGATAGTTCTGATGATACTCTTCGGCAGCATAAAAGTTGCTCAACGGCCCAATTTCCACCACTAAAGGCCTATTATATTTCTTCTGTTCTTCCTTATAGCGCTTGTCGATGGCGGGAAGATCGGCCTTATCCGTATAATATATACCCGTGCGATAGCGCGTTCCGCGGTCATTACCCTGCTTGTTAAGCGAGGTAGGATCTATGGCTTTGAAGTACAGATCGAGCAATAAGCCCAAATCAGCTACTTCAGGATCGTACTTCACACGTACTGTTTCGACGTAGCCCGTACGGTCTGTGGAAACAAGTTCGTACGAAGGGTTCTTCAATTTGCTGTTTCCATTGGCAAAACCCGCCTCGGTTTCCGTCACTCCATGCACCTGCTTGAAGAAATGTTCTACACCCCAAAAGCAACCGCCTGCAAAATATATCTCTTTCATACTTCTATTGTTCTTAGCATGTGCCTGTAATCCAAGCAGCATGCAACAAATAACTAAAATGATCTTTTTCATGTTACAAATTTACAATATAAATCGCATATTCATGGTATTTTATCAGTTTTTGGCTGAAATTAGATATTGTTTCACTTAATAAATTTGGAAGTAATCATTATTATGTCTATATTTGCATCGTGAACAAAAAGGTATTTAAAACGTTTCAGATCTTACAATATTTAAGGTAAAGAGAAAAGTTAAAGGGATTAGAAAGTAAGAAAGAAATAGGTACACAAAATAATTAGTGGTAAATAGATTATAAATTTTGAGTTAATTACTGTTTATGTGGGGGGAACGTCTTCGTGAGGAGGGGTTCCTCTTTTTTATGCATAGAGGCAATACACCTGCTTCTGTCCTCTCTCGGATAGATGAGAGAATAGGGATTAAGGAGGAATGAATAATAGCTATACCGCAAGAATTCGACTTGCCGGAGTATATGCTGTCGATAACAAAAACCGCCGCTGTTCGGGGCGAAAGAACAGAACATCGAAAATAACCGACAGATATTTCAATACCGTTTTCATGAGATGTTTATAAAGGGGCTGCAATCTATTATAAACAAATATGCCACCTAAGCTCCTTAAAATACCTGTCTAAAGATATTATACGGCCACTCTAAGAAAAACAATGGCAATACATTCGTAGCCTGCGAATTATAAGTAAAGAACTAAGAACATGTTCCTCTGTTTTACAAAGAGAAACAACAAGAAAGCCGTACAAGGCAAATAAAACAAATCGGACTTATCTTTGTCTCTCCTTTCCAAGAGATAAAGCAACGGCATTCCATCCGTATCTCAAGAAAAGAGAGGCTCTTTAAAAGTCGACTTTCTGATAAAAAAGAGATTCAGGCAAGCCAAATCTCTGTAGCATAACCGCTAATCACTCCTCTTTAATCCCTATTCTCTCAACCCTACTTCCCCTTCACATGACTCAAAATATAGTCTCTGCACTCTTCCATAAGCCACTTCGGAGTGCTTGTGGCACCACATATACCGATGGTATGCACACCATTTATCCAATCCATATCTATTTCCTCGGCCTTCTCTATCTGGTGACTGTTGGGATTAATACTGCAACATTCGTTGAACAGCACTTTGCCATTAGAGCTTTTCCTGCCGCTCACAAAAAGAATAAGGTCGTGCTTTGCGGCAAACGAAGCTATGTTGGGCATGCGATTGGCCACCTGTCTGCAGATGGTATCAAAGCTACGGAAAGTTGCTTGAGGCGATATATGCGACTGGATATAGTCTATTACACGGTGAAATTCATCAAGGCTTTTCGTGGTTTGAGAGTACAGATAAATGTCACGATCGAAGTCGAGACGCTTCACATCATCCACCTTTTCTATCACAATAGCCTCGCTCCGTGTCTGTCCTACCAACCCTAAAACCTCGGCATGCCCGTTCTTTCCAAAGATTACAATCTGTGCCTCGGGGTTATTGACGAACTGCCTTTTAATTCTACTCTGCAATGCCAGCACCACCGGACATGTTGCATCGATGATCTGAATGTCGTTCCGACGGGCTATTTCGTATGTTTCAGGCGGCTCGCCATGTGCTCTTAACAGTACTTTTACGTTGTGCAACCGGCGCAAGTCGTCGTGGTTAATGGTCACAAGTCCGTTGGCATGCAGCCTTTCAACCTCCATTCCGTTGTGCACTATATCACCTAAACAATAAAGAGTTTTACCATCTGCCAGTTCTTCCTCGGCCTTCTTAATGGCCGTGGTTACACCGAAACAGAACCCGCTGCCCGTGTCTATTTCTATCTGAAGCTCCGTCTTCGTATGCTGCACGGCATATCTGCCGTGCCCAGACGCCTTTTTCGTCATTTCACTTGTATATTTATAATCACCTTGGCATGCTCCGGATCGTTGGTTATCATGAGCACACGTGGCTTACTGCGGGCCCTCCTGATGTCTTTAGCTATAGCAGTTATCTTCAGTTTAGCCTCTTCTCCGGGCTTTAGATGTATCTTATTGAGCGACATCTGTATACCTATAGTAAAGATTTGCTGGCTGCGTATGTCGAGTACACCCTTGCCCACGTTCTTCAATATAATCTCTCCTTTCTTCTTGGCCTTGCCGTCGAACGAGCCTAAATCGAGCGTTTCGGCTGAGAGTTGCAGGCTCGGAAGCTGCGTTTTTTGTACCTCTGTAAGGTGTGCAAAGTCGGGTAAGAGCACTGCAGAGATATTTATAGCCTTGCTTTCTGCCACTTTATCGCCCAGAAAAGCACCCATGTAAACCGTCGTTTGGGTAAGTCCTAAGTTGCGTAATGCACGAGATTCGAGCGTTATAGTGGCCACTCCCGACTGCCCGGGAGCCAGTTTAGAGGGCGAAACCTCTGCTTTCAAGTAGTTCGGAAGGTGCATCACCACGGGTTGCACAGTACTGCTGGTAGCATTCATCAGGTGGATTTTCTGCGACGGGCGTTCGCCACGATTAACATCATCGAACTCTATATCGTCGCGATCTGCATTGATTGTGCCGAGTATAAATGGGTAATCGCCGGCAAAGTTCACTATTTCGTCTACCACAATCCCCCTGACAGTTAGCACAAGAGGCTTACTTTCTTTATCGTTATACACACTGATTTGTTTCTCGAAATGCCCCATCTGTCGGGCATCGTAGGTAGCTCTTACGGTAAAAGAGGCACCGGCTTCGATATCATCTTTGGGGAAAGAAGCGGTAGTACAACCGCAATCAGCACGCACATCGGTTATCTTTATGCTGTTTCTACTGTCGTTCTTCAGTTCGTATTCTACCGTTACAGGCGTACGAAACAGCACTTGTCCGCAGTCAATCACTTGGTTTATCGCCGCTATGCGCTGTGCCGATGCCAACAAGGGAGGCATGGCAAGCAGCGCAAGCATGATCAGTTTTTTATTCATATATGTATTCCGTCGTTTTTTCTCGCATTCTTTTTATCGTATATCCAAAACCTTTGCTGCCGCTCTTCCGCTGTATTCAGGTGCATAGGCGCACTGAACGGTACACGTACCCGTCTGGTATGTTCCTTCACGATCTATGTAATATTCGGTCTCGATTACGTGTTTGCCTTTGCTCAAACGGTCGAAATAATAATTCGTAACGTTATCCTTGGGCGCACAATAGTAGCCCCAATGATAACCGCTCAACTGGTTTACGGGTTCAAGACAGGCCGCCCGTTTGTCTTGCACCTGCACGAAATCGTAATCGCGAGCAGCTTCTATCGTTATTCTTACCTTTACTTTGTCGCCCGTTTTGAGCATCTTTCCGCCGTTAAGTATCTCTCTTCTTACGGTAAGTCCTGCAGATGCGTCTGATATATCGGCCGCTTTCTGCACGAATTGTGCATAAACAGCGCCCCAACTTGTACCTTCAGAAGTCTTGTCTGCCGTAAACGTTTTCAAATTTTTGCCCGTTTTCGACACCTTTACATAACCCAATCCGGCAGTAGCCCGTGGCTGTTCGAGCGCTTTCCCGTTCACCTTGAGCACCGTTTTATCTGCTGTATCGGGAGTAAAGTTACCGTTTTGCCCGTTCATAAATGCAAAGACGGCGTTCGCGGTATTAATAGGAGTGTCCCAACTTTGTGTACGTTTCGCCTGTAGAAGCCACTTCTGTAATTCCTGAACAGTATGCCTATCGCCCTTATCCAATAGGTCTATCGCCTCTATACATGCCACCTGTGTGGGTATTTTGTAGTCGAACCACGAATAATGTGCCTTGGGCGTGTCGAAGTAACGGCCCATCTCTTCTGTATAAACCGTATATTCGATAAGGCTTTGCAGATATTCTTTCGCACGTGTCTGCTCGCCATATTTTGCCAAAATCACGGCTGTGTTCGCCTTACCATAGATGGTTAACTGCGTTGGAGACTTGGCCAAAAGGCCTATCAAGTATTTGATATCCGGCGTAGACGTCCTGCCGGCGAGCGCATTCGTATAGAGATAATCGCACAACACGTCGCTCGGAACGAGGTTCTTTTCGCCTTTTTTCTCGGCTTCTTTTAACTCCTTCACCTGTTTGGCCGCGTATTTATCCATAAAAAGGAATGCCTTTTTGATGATTGCTTTCGTATCCTTGCGCTCGCCTATCATGCTGTTAAGGCGTACAAGCAGTTTGGTTACGGCCGCCGTCATGTACACATTGCCCGGCATATCGCACCACCAACTGAACGAACCGTCGGCATGTTGCAGTGCATTGAGCTTAGAAATATTGTCGTTAAGCCGATAAGCTATCAGCGATTCATCGAAGAAACTGATGAGTTGTTGCTTCTGATTGGCTTCTGTTTCTGCATCGATTACCCACGGTGTTTCGGTAAGGAGCATCGTCTTTACGTCCTCGTTTTTCTGCAAATTGCTCATCAATGATGTCTCTTTTCCCGTCTCCTGTTTCCATCGTTCGATGGTTGTCTTGATAACAGGCAACCGATGCAGCAGGTTGTCGGCTATGCTGTTGGCATAATAGGCCACCGCCAGACTGATGGCATTGTTGGTATATGTCGTAGCTACAGACGGCAAAGTCTGCACCATAAGCCACGAAGGATTGTTGGTATATTCCACAGTTAAGCGGTTCGTATCGTTGTTTACAGGGAATAGATGGGTAAGATCGATGGTTTTCGTGCCCGGTTCGTTCTGCGTAAACGGTACGGTTGTGGTCACCAGTTCGCTGTCTGAGAGGATCGGGAGGTAGTGCTGTTCGCCGTCGGAGTAGCCTTTACCCACAGCAGTGGTACGGGCAATGAGCAGCGAGGGGTACGAAGAGGCGTCGAAATCGAACGATACGTTTGTGGTGCCGTTGGGCTCTATCGTATATTTACGGTGCTGCGAATAGACCGTTTTATCGGTTTCGGGATCGATAAGTTCGAGCTTTGCCGTGCCTGTAACGGCCTTATTCGACGTGTTGAACAGGCGGGCAGCGATCAAACCCTTATCGCCTGTGCGCACAAAACGCGGCATATTGGGCTGTATCATGACCGTTTTCTTGGCCACGGCCTCGGCGGTTATCGAGCCGTTATTCATATCCTTGTCGTGCGAAAAGGCCATAAAGCGCCACGTGGTGATACTTTCAGGCAAGGTAAACCGCAATTCAACGCGCCCGTCCCTATCGGTTAACAGCGATGGATAGAAGAAAGCGGTTTCGTTGAGGTTCTCTCTAAGTTGGACGGAGCTCTCGGATTTCTTCGTTGCAGCCTCTTCATGCTCTATCTTCAACGTTTCTCCAAGAGCAACATCCGGAGCCTCTTGAACTGATGCCACACTCTTCTTGGCTGCCGACATCTCTTTTGCTTTGGTTTCAAACATTATATGCGATGCAGCTCTTGTCATCATCTGGTCGCCCAACAACATGTTCCTGTTTTCCGCAAACATATCGAATACGGCCTCGTCGAAGCAGGTGAAAACGAGCTGTTTCTCATTCAAATACTTAATAGACATCTCTCCATAGAGCGACATTTTACCGGAATTGCCGGCGTACCAGCGCGTGTACGGCTGATTGAGATACCGGTTACCGTTGAAAGACCATACATGCGGGCGCAACATATCGAGCGACTTATCGTACAACACCGCCATCGTCTGTGCGTCGGCCGGCGTACCATCGGGCTTTGTAATGCGCAAACTCCACTCTTCTTTCTGCCCGGGAACGAGCCTATCCCTAAAGGTTTTCCACTCTACATTCAGTTTGTCGCTGGGCAAAAGACGACGTATATTTGCGCGATGTTCATAAAGTTTTCCGTTTTTCACCCATGCACAGGTAAGCAAGATACCGTCTCCGTATTCCGTCTTATAGGTAAACTCGCGCGTCGTAATGGCATTGCTTTGGTCAAAGGTGCCGCTTTCGAGCAGCCTGTTGCCCGAAACTATCGTATATACAACGTGCTGACCTTCGTAAGAGGCACCCATCTGAACATAGACAGGACGCCCCTCTTTGAACGTTTCATCCGATTGATAGAACCAGTCATCGGTAGTAACGGCCGGCTTCTTATCGGCAATCGTGAAGATTACAAACTCCTGTTTCAGCGTATCGTTGCCGCATACAGCCTCGACAACATGCCTTCCCGATGCGAGCGTTCGGACATCTATCGCCGCTGCCTCGTTCGCCTTCGCCGTACGGGCATTCGCTCCGTCGATGGTATAGCGCACCTCTGCAGCAATATTTTCACCGGCATTGTTCATATAATAAAAGGTGATAGCCTTCAAACTGTCACGCTCTATGCGCGACGGAAGTCCACACGAGAACGCTGTAGGCTTATCACTCAAGGGCAAGGAGGTACTTCCGTCGCGGCTCTCCCCGCTGCCATCCGTTACTTGAGCATCTATATCGAAGGCATAATAGCGCGTATGATCGAACTTATCATGTTCGGGCATGTTCATCAACACCTTCACACGGAAACCTCCTTCATTATCCGTAACGGTGGAATCCGTTCTTTCTTCCACGCCCAGATCTCTGTTTGTGTGGCCTCTCCATAGGTACAAAAGCTGCGGGCGGCGCCTTATAACGTACTTAACCTTTGCACCTTGCACCGGTACACCGGCAAAACTCTTTGCCGTTCCGCGTACAATAACCGTGTCGCCTGCCTGATATTTGGTCTTTACTTTATCGAACTCCACTTGGAAGGTAGGCCGTTTATACTCCTCGACATAGAAGTGCGTGCCCGATTGTTCGGTACGTATAGTAAACATACCCGTAAGGCCCGATGCCGGTAAAACGAAATCTGCCGACGCCGTACCATAGCTGTCGGTCGTTACTTTCTGCTCTCCGACGGTCTTATAGTTGGCATCTCGCAGCGTTAGAGTGAGCGTTTTGCCCGCCAAGACCTTGTTTTGTTCGTGATTGATGTTACTGAAAGCAACGGCAGCCACATGGACTATCTGCCCCGGGCGGTATATCCGTCGGTCCGTAAACAGCGAAATAAGCTCGGTAGTTCGCTTGTTGTCGTAGAAAGAATATGATCCTTGAAACGACATCTCGGGCGCATAACGGTCGTTATCGGTCGTTACGTATAGTTTATCAGGTTCGTTTCTCAGGTAATTATACTGTGCCTCGCCCTGCTCATTGCAACTGATAGTCTCGGTAGCATATTTATCTGTCGCATACGAATACGACTTCAGCCTGATTTTGGCATACGGGACAGGCTGTCCGGAGGTGGCGCTTACCACGGCAAAACGTACATTATTGCCGGGTAAAGTCTCGTTTATAACGAATAAATCGCTTACACTAAGCAGCGCTCTTTCGGGTTGTACGGCTGCATTATTGGTGGTAAACTCCACGAGATACGTACCTATAGGCAACCCATCCATCGTCATTGTGTCGCGTACCACTTGGTAATTGGGCAGCCCTACGTAGCGCTTGGTGAGCGAAAACGCAGGTTCTTTGGCCATTCTTTTCCTTATCTTGGCGTAGTCGACGGCCTCCTGCGGGTTCAAGTCCGTATCTCCGTCGAGGTTAACCCTCGTTACCGTCATCGTAAGTTCTTGTATATTGCAGAGCGAGAGTATAGGTATATCGCGCTTAGCATGCGGTATCAGCACCCTGCTACCCAAGTCTACCTGAAACGAAGGCAATGTGAGCCGCGTCATGGCATTGCGAAGAATGTTCATACGAGGCCATGCTCCCCAATGCAGGAGGGCATAATTGATGTATTTGATCTGATCTTCAGCAGAAGTATCTTCGGCTTTATCCATAAAATTATAGCGCTCAATGGCTATCTCTCCGGCCTCTGTAAGGTCTTTATATTCATTGATCAGCGAGTCGAGCGTTTGCAGATATTTCGACTTCTTCACCTTGTTTACATCGTCAAGACGGTCTTTCTGCGTCATCATAAATGCGCATATGCATGCTGCGGCACGGTTTCCGTGCTCTTTATAATAACGGTGTAACGCTGCAAAATCGCCGGCTTCCAGCCCTATCACATGCAAAAGATCGTTGTAGAAGATACGGCTGTCGGCCCCATCTATCAGGAGCGGCTTGTATTCCGTGGCAGTATGTTTTGCCAAGAGCTCCGGATGAAGCATGGATTTACGGTAATATTCTTTGCTTAAAGCTGCTGCCTGTTCGTCTAAATCGGCGTTCTCCTTGTATATTTTGCCGAGTGCAGACTCGTAAACCGCGGCAAGTACCGCATTCGTTTCCAATGCCTGCTGCTCTTTCTGTTTCAGTCTGGCAACGTCGACCTGTAGAGAATCGGGTGCAATAGCGCTCCTCAACGACACTTCCATGAGCTCTGCTTTGAGCAATTGTCCGTAGTCCATCGTCTTCAGCGCCTTCTCCTGTATCTGTCGGAGCACGGCAATTTGAGTCTTAGGCAGGTCTTTTTGCTGCGCTGCATCGTATTTTTTCCACAGCGAAGCGAACGTATCGGCCGCCACGGTGAGCGGCAGTATCAGCAATAAAGCGAGTATTATCGATATTTTCTTCATAAAAGAATGATTTATGTTCAATAGCTATCTTATGCAAAGGTAGTGCAAGCGAGCGCAATGAAAGCTTGCTTTCAGATTGCCGAGTGCAGCCTATCTTATGCAAAGATACATCATTTATTACACGCAGCAAAACGATTTTATTATTTTTAGCACCGCAGGGAAAGTCGTCAGGGCATGTGAATATTAGCTAAAGTTCCTTATAAAAAACTATGTACATAATACCTTTAAAAACGGAAAATGCTAACTTTGGTGCAGATTTAAACATAAAAGCGTAAACGAATATGGTACAAAAAACAAAATTCTTTGTTATGGCATGCATGGCTGCAATGCTTGCCTGTCACCCGCAAAACATGCTCGCAGCCGACCGAAACGATGGTAATAATCAACAAAAAACAGTGATGAACAACATCTTGACGCGTACAAGTGTACGCACATATCAAGCACGCAGCGTTGAAAAAAGCAAGATCGACAACCTGCTTCGTGCGGCTATGGCAGCGCCATCTGCCGTAGACAAGCGTCCTTGGCACTTCATTGTAGTAACCGACAAGACTGTTCTGAAAGCGTTATCCGAGGCAAATCCCAACGCCGGAATGGCTGCCGAAGCACCTTTGGCCATCGTTGTATGCGGCGATATGAATAAGGCTTTGACCGGCGGAGGCCGCGAATTCTGGGTACAGGATGCTTCGGCAGCCTCAGAAAACATACTGCTTGCCGCCAACGGAATGGGCTTGGGGGCCGTGTGGACGGGCACTTATCCGTCGAAAGAGCGTTGTGCTGCCGTGTCTAAAGTACTGAATTTACCCGAACATATCGTACCTCTGAACACGATAGTTATCGGTTATCCGGAGTCGGGCAACATGCCTAAAGATAAATTCGATGCTGCCAACATCTCTTACAACACCTTTGGAGGAGCCGAACCTGCCACACCTGACACCGCCGGAAGTAGCGAAGATTTCAAGAACTTCGATGTTCTAACCGACTTCGATGTCAATCCGTTTACATTCTTTGCAGGGCATGGTCTGCTTCTTGCGGCCGGCAGCGAGGGACACTTCAACGAAATGACCATCGGATGGGGCACTCTCGGCACGCTTTGGGGGCACCCGCGTCCGGTCGTAACGGTATATGTAGCCCAGAAACGCTATACACGCGAGTTTATGGAAAAGAACAAGTATTTCACCATTATGCACTTTAAAGACGAGAAAATACTCGAGTATATGGGCACTGTGAGCGGTCGCAACGCCGACAAGGCCAAGGTTTTAGGTCTGCATGTTAAGTACACCGAGAACGGTACACCTTATTTCGAAGAGGCCGATATGGTAATAGAATGCGAAACAATGTATGCGGATAACTTTAATAAAAAGGCTTTTCGCAACGATACACCCAAAGATTTCTATGCCCGTTTCCCCGACGGAATACACACATTCTATATAGGCGAGGTGGTAAAAGCCATGAAGAAAGGAGAATAGAGACAGATTCGAACGCCCCTTTCCTACTCTTCTAAAAAGAGGGGAGTTACTATCTAAAAAACATACTTATAGCCTATCGGCTGCAAACATATTACAAACAACTCTCTTGCATTGTCTATCTAAGACGGTTAAATAGACAATGTAAGGAGTTCAGACAGTATATATAAAAAAGACGGAAATAGAGAAAAGCAGGAGAAAGGATTAGGGATTAGAGAAAAAGGATTAGGAAGAAACGATATTCGGTATTCTTCTTATGAGCCTTATCCTTTCTTCCCGATATTTTTGCCTTTTGCTTTGAACATACCGGAAGTTTTCTTAAATTTGCAGCATTATTTATCGGCTTCAGAACGCCGTTTTCCAAGCAACAAAATGTATTGAAATATGATCAACAGGCAACTTCTTCACCCCGAAAGCATCGTGGTTATCGGTGGTTCCAACAATGTGCACAAGCCCGGAGGCGCCATTGTACGCAACCTTATCAACGGGAAGTATCAAGGTACACTGCGCATCGTCAACCCGAAAGAAGACGAGATACAGGGCATAAAAGCCTTTCACGACGTGAAAGAACTGCCTCCTACCGACCTTGCAATACTCGTTGTGGCAGCACGTTTCTGCCCTGAATACGTGGAAGTTCTGGCTTCCGAGAAAGACGTCAGGGCATTCATCATCATTTCGGCAGGCTTCGGAGAGGAAACACCGGAGGGAGGCGAGATGGAAAAACGCATCTTGCAGACGTGCGAGAAGTATGGTGCGGCGCTGATTGGTCCCAACTGTATCGGTGTTCTGAACAATTGGTATCACGGCGTTTTTACCAAGCCAATCCCCCATCTCAGCCCTTCAGGCGCAGATTTCATATCGGGTAGCGGCGCTACAGCTGTATTCATCTTGGAGTCGGCGGTAATTAAAGGGCTGCAATTCAATTCGGTTTGGAGCATCGGGAACGGCAAACAGATAGGCATAGAGGACGTTCTGCAGCACATGGACGAAAACTTCGACGCCGACAGAGACAGCAAAGTGAAGCTGTTGTACATAGAAAATATAGCAAATCCCGATAGACTTCTCTTTCATGCAAGTTCCCTTATCCGCAAAGGTTGCCGCATTGCAGCCATCAAAGCCGGTACAAGTGAGAGCGGTTCACGGGCTGCCTCGTCGCACACAGGGGCCATTGCAAGCAGCGATTCTGCCGTGGAAGCCTTGTTCAGAAAGGCCGGTATCGTGCGCTGCTTCTCGCGCGAAGAACTCACAACCGTGGGCTGTATCTTCACTCTTCCGCCGCTCACAGGGCGCAACTTCGCTATCGTAACCCATGCAGGCGGGCCGGGCGTGATGCTTACAGATGCCCTTTCGAAGGGCGGACTGAACGTTCCGAAGCTCGAAGGTGGCGCTGTAGAAGAATTAAAGGCACAACTTATGCCGGGTTCTGCCGTCACCAATCCTATCGACATCCTTGCTACAGGCACGCCGGAACAACTCGGTATCGCTATCGATTACTGCGAACGGCGGTTCGACAATATAGATGCAATCTTCGTAATCTTCGGTTCACCGGGCTTAGTGAAGCTGTATGAGACCTACGACACGCTCGACAAGAAAATCAAGGAGTGCCGTAAACCCATCTTCCCCATACTGCCTTGCCTGAACACGGCAGGCCCCGAAGTGGCCGAGTTCTTGCGTAAAGGACACGTAAACTTCAGCGATGAGGTAACTCTTGCCACTGCCTTAACGCAGATAATGAAAACTCCAAAGCCGGCATCTCCCGAGATTGAGCTCCTCGGAGTGGACGTTCCGAAGATACGGGAGATTATTGCAAGCATCGAAGAAGATGGTTACGTGCCGCCCGAAACGGTGCACCGTCTGCTCAACTGTGCCGGCATACCGATGGTACCCGAAAAAGTTAGCGCCGACAAAACGCAACTTATCGACTTTGCAAACCGCATCGGTTATCCCGTTGTAGCCAAGGTAGTGGGCCCGATCCATAAAAGCGATGTAGGCGGGGTGGCTCTCGACATACGGAGTTCCAAACATTTAGAACTGGAATATGAGCGAATGATGAAGATAGATGGTGCAACCAGCGTGATGATACAGAAGATGATCAAGGGCACGGAGCTATTCATAGGGGCGAAATACGAACCGCGTTTCGGTCATGTAGTGCTCTGCGGACTGGGCGGCATATTCGTTGAAGTGCTGAAAGACGTATCGAGCGGGCTCGCTCCATTGAGCAATAGCGAGGCTATATCGATGATCCGTTCGCTGCGGGGCTACAAGATATTGAAAGGACCCCGTGGACAGAAAGGCATCAACGAGCAGAAATACGCCGAAATCATTCAGCGCCTGTCTACCTTGCTGCGCTTCGCTACCGAGATTAAAGAGATGGATATCAACCCGCTTCTGGCCGATGAAAACGAGGTAACTGCCGTGGATGCCCGCATTCTGATACGCAAAGAATAAAGAAAGGAACCTCCTTCAGAAGAGCTGAGAGAAGTTCCTCTTCGCGATGCCCTGCCTATCCGCAGTGGAAATAGCGTGCTACCAATGCGGCTATTTCTTCGTTCTTGCCCGCTATATCCTTACGCAAAGTGCGGTCGTTGTACGACTTGAGCTGCTCAATAATGCCATCTATCATCGCCGGACTGAACACATGATGCTCTTCAAAAGCCTTACGCTGGCGTTCCAAGCACTCTGCGCTCGCCCAGCAACTGTCGGGCAGCTGCGCCAAAGCAGCAAGGCGGTCGGCATGTTCGGCGTCGTGAATGTTCACGTTTACATAGGTTTTCTCCGCTACCTCCAAGGCATTCGGCATTTCGAAGCCATGCCTGCATGCCACACAAAGCCCTGCAAGAAGCTGATATATATCGGCTGAGCCGTCTGAAGAGCGAATTTCCACCGTTTGTTTTAAGGAATTATCCCGATGGATGGCCTTTTCGAGCGGATTGATGCGGCAACTCATGTCGATATCTGCCGTCCATCCCAGCGGTACACGTATAAGAACGGAACGATTGCGGTCGCCCCAACATACGTTGGTAGGTGCCTCTTGGTGCGGTACAAGGCGGAAATACGACGTCGGGTTCTTATTCCCGAAGGCTGTAATGCTCGGTGCGAGGTCGATCATTCCCGCAATCATGCGCCGTGCATCGTTGCTCAAAGTCCCGTTTTCTATCATCCTGTTATGCCCGTCTTTCATCATTCGCATGTGTATATGCAGTCCGGAACCGGCCTTTCCGGTAGTTATTTTCGGGGCGAACGTAACATTCAATCCCTCCCGATAGGCAAGATTGCGGATAATCCACTTGGCTATCATGAGCTGATCGGCGGCATCTGTGGCCAATACAGGTAAGAACTCTATTTCGTTCTGCTCGTATGTAAGCCCGTCGTGTGTAAAGTTACCGACCTCAGAGTGTCCGTATTTAATCTGTCCGCCGGCCTGCGAAATGTATTGCATGCACAATGTACGGAAGTCGTTTGTCTTTGCGTAAGGCATAGACTCATGGTATCCGTGCTGATCTACCGCAGGATAAACTTCTTCTGCAGGACGGATAACGTAGTATTCCAACTCTCCCATGGCATGAAATTCCATGCCCGTGACCTCTTCGAATGCCCGCATAGCTTTGACAAGCGTATGTTCCGGCGCGCTTTCAAGGGCATTCCCGTCCTTATCGAAGAAGCTGCAAAGCAGACAGAGTGTAGGTATTTCGGCAAAAGGATCTACGAATGCCGTTGAAAAACGGGGCAACACGTAGAGATCGCTGCTACCTGCTTCGATGAAAGAGAATAGACTTGAGCCGTCTACACGCTCGCCTGTCGAGAGTATAGTATTAAGATAATCGAGATCATTGATAACAAAATTCAACGTCTTTAGCTTGCCATCGCCGCCCGGATACATAAAATTAACCATACGGATGTCGTTCCGGCGGATATATTCGATGATATCGTTCTTGGTAAACTCATGGGGTAACTTCTGTAGAAAGGCAACTACCTTGTTTGCATTCATGCTCAACTTATCGCTGTTCATAGACTTATAATATTTTTATTTACGGTTCTGCCCACAAATATACAGAATAAATATAAGGTAAGCAAGCATTCGGCAGGGATTTTTCGGAACAAGCACGACAAACAAACCATATCTCTACCGCAGACAGACAACAGGTGTACGGCCGATAGGAAGCATATCTATTTAAGACAGATTGGCATTCTATAGCGACAGTTTGGCATTGCGTGCGGATCAGGCATATAATTTGATGGAAACAGTATAGAAAAATAAATAAGAAAGGAGATAAAACATGACATTCGATAAGTTTACTATTAAAGCGCAAGAGGCCGTACAAGAGGCTCTTAACATTGCGCAACAAGCCGGACAGCAGACTATAGAACCGATACATCTGCTGCAAGGTATCATGAATAAAGGCAGAGACGTGACCAACTATATCTTCCAAAAACTCGGCGTAAACAGCCAGCAGGTGGAGACTTTGTTGCAGTCGGAAATAGCGCATCTGCCGAAAGTATCGGGCGGAGAACCTTATTTCAGCAACGACGCCAACAGGGTTTTGCAGGCCACTTTGGACTTGTCGCAGAAACTGGGCGATGAATTCGTTTCGCTCGAACCCATGCTCTTGGCGCTGTTGAGCGTGAACTCGACGGCGAGTCGCATACTGAAAGACGCGGGATGTACGGAGGACAACATGCGTAAGGCTATCATGGAATTGCGACAGGGGCAGCATGTACAATCGCAAAGCGGTGATGAAAACTATCAATCGTTGAGTAAATACGCCCGTAATCTGGTAGAAGATGCACGGTCGGGCAAGCTCGATCCCGTGATCGGACGCGACGAAGAGATCAGACGGGTGCTGCAGATACTGTCGAGACGTACCAAGAATAACCCTATTCTGATAGGCGAACCGGGAACGGGAAAGACCGCTATAGTGGAAGGACTTGCCGAACGTATCGTGCGTGGAGATGTGCCCGAGAACCTGAAAGACAAGCAACTTTTCTCCTTGGATATGGGTGCATTGGTTGCCGGAGCCAAGTACAAAGGCGAATTCGAAGAACGTTTGAAAGCGGTAATTAAGGAAGTAACGGGCTCGAACGGCAATATTATCTTGTTTATAGATGAGATACATACCCTCGTGGGTGCCGGTGGAGGCGGCGAAGGTGCCATGGATGCGGCCAATATATTGAAACCTGCTTTGGCCAGAGGTGAGCTCCGTGCCATCGGGGCCACTACTCTAAACGAGTATCAGAAATACTTCGAGAAAGACAAGGCATTGGAACGTCGTTTCCAGACGGTAATGGTAGACGAGCCCGACGAGGTGGATGCCATATCTATTCTGCGCGGATTGAAGGAACGTTACGAGAACCATCATAAGGTGCGCATACAGGATGATGCCTGCATAGCGGCAGTTAAGCTCTCTGAACGGTACATCTCCGACCGCTTCTTGCCCGATAAAGCGATAGATTTGATGGATGAAGCCGCTGCTAAATTGCGAATGGAGCGCGATTCAGTGCCCGAAGAATTGGACGAGATTACACGTAAACTGAAGCAATTGGAGATAGAACGCGAGGCTATCAAGCGCGAGAA
The DNA here is from genome assembly GCF_000185145.2 of Hoylesella oralis ATCC 33269. Lineage (GTDB taxonomy): Bacteria > Bacteroidota > Bacteroidia > Bacteroidales > Bacteroidaceae > Prevotella > Prevotella phocaeensis. The sequence goes on along the minus strand of NZ_GL833118.1, from coordinate 204,942 downwards.
CGACAAGGAGAAGATCACTCTGTTGGACAAAGAGATTGCAGATTTGAAAGATCAGGAGCATCAATTCCGCGCCAAATGGGAAGGTGAAAGGAGCTTGGTCAATAAAATTCAGCAAGACAAACAGGAGATGGAGCACCTTAAATACGAAGCTGAACGACAGGAACGCGAGGGGAATTACGAGCGTGTAGCCGAGATACGTTACGGCAAACTGAAGAGTTTGCAGGACGATATAGACAATATACAGCTGCAACTTAAGGCAACTCAGGGCGGTGAGGCTATGGTTCGCGAGGAGGTAACGGCCGATGATATAGCTGAAGTAGTTAGCCGTTGGACTGGTATCCCCGTCACCCGTATGATGCAGAGCGAGCGCGATAAACTGTTACACCTCGAAGAAGAACTTCACAAACGCGTTATCGGACAAGACGAGGCCATCACTGCAGTAGCCGATGCCGTAAGGAGAAGCCGCGCCGGATTGCAAGATCCTAAGCGTCCAATAGCCTCTTTCATCTTCTTGGGTACCACAGGAGTAGGCAAAACCGAACTTGCTAAGGCTCTTGCAGAGTACCTCTTTAACGACGAAACGATGATGACACGCATCGATATGAGCGAATATCAGGAGAAATTCAGTGTGTCTCGTCTCATTGGAGCGCCTCCCGGATACGTCGGATATGACGAGGGAGGACAGCTAACCGAGGCAGTTAGACGCAAACCCTATAGCGTATTGCTATTCGACGAGATAGAGAAAGCGCATCCGGATGTATTCAATATCCTGCTTCAAGTGCTTGATGACGGCCGACTGACCGATAACAAAGGGCGCACGGTGAACTTCAAGAACACGATCATCATCATGACCTCGAACCTCGGCAGCCAATATATTCAACAGCAATTCGAACAGATGAACGATACCAACCGTGAGGAAAAGATCGCCGAGACCAAACGCGAAGTGATGGAAATGCTAAAGCGTACCATCCGTCCGGAGTTCCTCAACCGTATCGATGAAACCATTATGTTCATGCCACTTACAAAGGATGAAATCGCCAAGGTGGTAATTTTACAGATGAAAAACGTGCAAAAGATGCTGCTCGCACAAGGCTTTACGCTGAATTGGACACCTGATGCCATCGACTATCTTGCCGATGTAGGCTTCGATCCCGAGTTCGGTGCCCGTCCTGTAAAGCGTGCCATCCAGCGGTATGTGCTCAATGATCTGTCGAAATCTCTACTTTCCGACAACGTTTTACGCGATAAACCAATCATCATTGATGTAAAAGAAGGACATTTAATATTTAGGAATTAATCGCCCATAGAGATATAATTTCTATAAAAAACAAAGGAGCAAGGAATGCTGCACATGCGGTTTATCCTTGCTCCTTTTTTGTATCAAATAACCTATCCTACTATTTTACCACCTTCTTGCCATTCACTATATAAAGACCTTTAGGCAGAGCGTCGAGATTAGAACCGAGGTATTGGCCCTGAATATTATATATTCGAACCTCTCGGATGGCCGTCTGTTCCCGATTGACATGGCGGATATCGGTAGTACCCGATTTTCTTACCAAAACTTCATCGAGGAAAAAACGTTTCTTGGGCATAAATGTAACCCTGACATTTCCCGTTCCAGTAATGATAGCTGTACATTCTGTCCACGATCCTTTATTGATCTTCAACACCGAAGGAGCGATCGAGAAGCCATCGGTTACGCGGAGATCGACCGTAGTTCCATCATTTGCGCTATTCCAAGCAGCTATTTTAAAAGTCAAAATCGCCGTTCCAACGACATTAAACGATGGTGTCGTCACCACTCCGTCAATCTTTACCGTCCCGAATCTGGCACATCTGTCGGCACCATATTCGTATTTTCCCTCCCATCCTTGGTTATCCGGAGAGAAGCCTCCATTGGCTATACGACCATTCCATTTACGGTCATTACCACCAGAACCGGCACATTGATCGAACGATTCATAAAAAACAGTATCGCCTTTTACTATCCTATCCGCATTCAAATTACTCTCCGGAACGACATAGAAATTAAAACCGATCGTGCCATCATCAAATTGCGTAATGCCTTTTACTGCCTTGTTCATCAGCAACGATTTACTTTTATTGGCATTATACAAAATGGCTTTCGGTATCGAATTGTTAGTCAAACTGTCGTTAGCACGGTACGGATAGGTATCACCTGCCTCGGTCATCCTTGTATATTGCATCAAATCGCCATCCCAATAGGCACTGTCGTCATCGTTATCGGCATGAAAGATGGTAAGTCGTTGATGGTCATTGGCGAAATCGTCACTATATCCATCGCTCTGACGGAAACTGCCCAAGGTATTCACCACATTATTATTCCAGCAATTTTCATCGTAATCGACGTGCGTAATCAGTAAACCTGATGCAGCCAAACGGGCATCCCATTCCGTTTGTTGGCGGTTAGCAAGCAGATAATATTCGTTCCTATTACTATCATTATATATAATGTAGGCGCCTCCACCCTCGCTCAAAGGCCTCAATTCTCTTATCTCTTTATCGGTAGTCAGTTCTTCCGGAGTGAGCCAACCGCATATCATCTTTTCATAAACAGTATATCCGGCAGGGCAAAAGGTATTGCCGTTATAATTTCCGGCACACATCAAATCCCAACTGCCCATACCGTAATTACCTTTATACCCGATGTCATAAGTATCGGGAAAGCCCAAACAATGTGAAAACTCATGGCAGATAGTGCCAATACCATTCACGACTCCACCCGCTTGCATCTCGTTTCCGCAGGCATAGGTATCCACTATTACGTTATCGATCTTCAGGGTTGTCCCATATTCCGAAGCACTCAAAGCCCATTCATGCGGCCATATAGAAGCCGACGCCCCACCGTCTGCCTCTCCCATACCAGCATAAATCACCAGCACCTGATCTACTTCACCGTCGCCATCCCAATCGTATTGCGCAAAATCCACACTATCCTGTACAGCCTGACAGGCCTGTGCAACCATGGTACCCGGCCTTAAATCTTGGCCCGTACGGCCATTTCCGCCGTAATAAGAGGCCGGATTTGGCAGTTTGACAGGCCCTACGACATCGAAATTCAGTTCGAACAATCCTCCACTTTGCGCCTTGAAATAATCAGAGATGCTACCTCTAAAGCCTTCATCCGATGTAAAATTCTCCCCATTCGCCACCTTATTATAATAATTCTTATCATGACCTTTCTTAAACGTAGAGTCGTTGAACTGCACCAAAATGATAAGTCCTTTCTTCTTACCGGTGTAGACTGTCGTCGGCTGGGTGTTCTGAATAACGCGGCGTCTTGCCTTTCTGACAGAAAGAAATCTCTTATTTCGCGCCGATAAATTCTTACGGAACACCTCTTCATTCAACACTTTATAGAAATTAGGAGTATCTTCATCTTCCACATAACGTACACCCTCGGCCGAACGCCAGAAATGCATACGCTCATCACCGCATAGCATTACGCGCACCGTCGTACCGTCTTTCAGTCGGATGGTCTGCCAAATTCCTCGCTTAGCCGGCACCCCCATCATGCCGAGTGTAAGCATACAAAGCCATAAAGCAAGTACTATTCTCTTCATACACATTATTTATATTTCCTTAATTCGATAATGCGAGGTTGCCTCCTCCCTATGGGAAAAGCCGGAAGGAGGGCACTCCCTTCACCATTTATCCCTCTTCTTTCATTTACTTTCCCTCGTTGCTCTAACGAAATATCCTATCAGCAACACGTATGCAACCAGCGAGCATAGCTCCGAAAGCGGATTTGCAAGCCAATTATCGCTAATTAATTCGACGCCTCCAAAGCGAAGCAGCGCACTTACAACACCCATCAACGCGCCTCCGGCTATAAATCCGCTGGCGAGCAACGTGCCCTTTTCGCCGCGTTGCTTATTGGTTTCGGCATCCTTCGAGCGCGATGTAACGAACCAATTCACGGCACCTCCCACAAGCAGAGGTATGTTGAGTTGTATCGGAATGAACATTCCGAGGGCAAAAGGCAATGCCGGTATGCGACACAGCGTAAGCACTATGGCGATACAGGCACCGATGGCATAAAGAATCCACGGGGCGCCTACGCCATTCATCAGCGGATCTATCACCGCAGCCATAGCATTTGCTTGAGGCGCAGCCAGCTGACCTGTCGTAAATCCGTAGGTCTCATTGAGCAGCATCATTACGCCTCCAACGGTAGCGGCACTTACGAGCGTACCGAGAAATTTCCATGCCTCTTGCTTCTTGGGCGTAGTTCCAAGCCAGTAACCTATCTTTAAATCGGTTACAAAAGAGCCCGCCATCGACAGCGCCGTACATACTACACCGCCCATAATCAGTGCGGCCAGCATGCCTGCAGTGCCCTTCAATCCTACCGCCACCATCACAACAGAGGCGAGAATGAGTGTCATCAGCGTCATTCCCGATACGGGATTGGAGCCTACAATAGCGATGGCATTGGCGGCAACTGTGGTAAATAAGAAAGCTATAATGGTAACCAATAGTATGCCGACCACGGCAAAGAGCAGGTTCCCGTCCATCACTCCGAACCAAAAGAACAAGAAAGTAATGAGGATCGTAATAGCGGAACCGATGGCTATCACCTTGAAAGAAATGTCGCGTTGCGTACGTTTAACGGTCTTCTGTGTATCGTCTTTGCCTTTCATTTCGCCGGCTGCGAGCGATACGGCACCCTTAATGATGCCCCACGACTTGATGATACCGATGATACCTGCCATGGCTATGCCCCCTATACCGATGCTTTTGCCGTACGAAGTGAATATCTGTTCGGGCGACATGGCACCTACAGTCGCCGTAATCGACGGGTCCCATGCACTTAACACGTGGTCGTGAAAGAGGAAAGCCATACCCGGAACAATGAGCCACCACACAGCCAACGAACCCAGAGTGATAATCAACGAATAACGAAAGCCGATGATATACCCCAAACCCAATACGGCTGCGCCTGTATTTACCTTGAACACGAGCTTTAATTTATCGGCGATAGCAGCGCCGAAATCAACAACTCGCGACGTAAAGTTTTCGTTCCACCACCCCAAGGTGGCCACTATAAAGTCGTAAAGTCCGCCTACTAAGCCTGCAAGAAGTAAGGGCTTGGCCTGACTTCCGCCCTTTTCGCCCGACACAAGCACCTGTGTAGTGGCGGTAGCCTCGGGGAACGGATATTTTCCATGCATATCGCTCACGAAGTATTTGCGGAACGGAATAAGAAAAAGTATACCGATGACGCCTCCAAGAAGCGACGAAATGAATATTTTGAGGAACGATGCACTCATCTCAGGATACTTGGCTTGCAGGATATAAATGGCCGGCAACGTGAAGATGGCGCCCGCTACAACGGCGCCGGAGCAGGCACCTATGCTCTGTATAATGACATTTTCGCCCAATACCTTGCTACGATGTGACGCCGAGGATAGCCCTACAGCGATGATAGCTATCGGTATGGCAGCCTCAAACACTTGTCCTACCTTCAGTCCGAGGTATGCCGCAGCGGCCGAGAAGAGCATTGCCATGAGGATACCCCATGTAACCGACCACCCCGTTACCTCCGGATAGTTCTGCTGAGGACTCATCACAGGAGTGTATTCTTCACCGTCTTTCAACTCTCGGAATGCGTTTTCGGGCAGCTGCACCGTCTCTTTTTCTTTCTTTTCCATCGTGTTTTTTATTTGTATTGTGCTTGCAAAGATAAATTAAAATAGGTAAACGGCAAAATAAATGGATAGAAATAGAAGACGGTAAAGGCAGAGGAAGCCCCCTTATTTTGCCACCTTCTATGTAGTAAAATATTTTGCTATGGGCTGCATAAAGCGTGTCAATTGTCGCGGTTGCGGACGGTTATGATAGTCGATGCGGACAGACGAGTAGGCTACATATAACCGTTTCTTGGCACGCGACATGGCTACGTAGAATTTACGAGCGTCTTCCGCCACCATTATAGGGTTGTCTTTGTTGAAATAGTTGGGATACCTACCCTCGACAGCATCAAATATAACAACGTTATCGAACTCAAGTCCCTTGGCTTTATGTACCGTTGTAACGAAGATACGGTCGTCTATAGCGCTGCTGCCGCATAAGTCTGCCTCTTTCAGCGTGTTGAGTTGCATGCTATAGGCACTCAACTGCTCGGCCAAAGAGGGTGCAGCCGATACATCTATCATGTCGGCACAAAGATAACTCACAATGCGGTTAAGGTTGTCGACCGGTTCCATCAGCCGTTCCGAAAGCATATACCGATAGAAACCGACAAGCACCCCGACCATGGCAGGCTGCCCCTCTGTGGGGCGCAGATAGAGAGTGCGGCGTGCCTGCAGGTACTGTTGGACATACCTTTTACGCAGTACTTCGGCCCGTTCCTGCACCCGTTTTTGCACGATAAACTGCCGCTGACTGCCGATTATATCTGCAGCCTTACGATAACAATGGGCCACAACGTTACACGTAGCATGCACGTCTGCATCGGCCAAATGGGAGTTTTCACCCTCAAGGTGCAACACAGAAAGCAGATATTTCAGCTTATATTCGCGTAAATCGGGTTCGAGTAAGCGGATCAACTTCAGCGAATCGAAGTATTTGGGGCACCGTTCGGCAAGGCTGACCTGCGGCAGATAGCGCCTTAGATTATAGTCGAGGATATGATAGTCGTAATCTGCATTGTGCCCAAGAAGCGTTCTATCGCCCACATAGTTCATGAACAGTTGCAACGCCTCGGCATGCCCGAGCAGACGGTTGTGCTTCATCTCCTCGATAATCGGGTTGTCTATGTCGCCTAATTTGCGAGGTATCTCTCGCTCTGTGGCGATAAACACCTTAAATTCGGAACCTCTAACCACCTCGCCACGGCATATCGTCACGGCCGCAATCTGCAGAATGTCGTCTTCGAACACGCTCAAACCGGTGGTTTCGGTATCGAATATCACAATCTCTCGGTTCTCGTATTCTTCGTAGAAATCCTGCACATAAGTACTATTCTCGTAGAGCAGGAAATCTGTAGGCAACATGGCGCGGTCTAAGAGCGCACGCATGAAGTTGCGCGATGCGGCATTCGACTCGAACACGTGCAACCCTTTCAGCATGCGGGCCCACGCAATAAAATTGTTTTCGTTGGCAAGTATGTTGAGATGGGCGAAGAGCTGTTTCACTTCGGACGAAGAAAAAAGATCGGCGCCCGATACCTTAAAATGCGGCATACGTTGCTTACGCAACACTTCGCTCATAGCATCGGCATCGCTGTTCGAATTAACTATGATGGCTGTAGTTTCGGTATCGTCGTTCAAGAAGAGGCGACCGACAATGTCGGCCACCTCGTGCAATTCCGTTTCCACAACGTTGCAATCTACCAATCGCAACTCGTCACCCAGTCTGCACGGGGCATACGTAGTCACTGGCAGCAGCGCCTTGTCGATACGGAGCACTTGCTCGGCATAATCGTTGAATACTTCCAATAAATATGCGGGCGACCGATGGTTCACGTTAAGGTGGTGTATATTGCCGTTGCAACGCTCTTTCAGCACCCCAAGCGTATCGGTTTTAGCGCCCATAAACGAGAAAATGGCCTGCTGTTCGTCGCCCAGATAAACAGTAGTTACGCCCTCTGTCGCCGTCAGGGCATCGACAATGGCCAACTGCAACGGGTTCAAATCCTGCACCTCGTCTACCTGTATCCACGAATAACGCTTATACTGTGCTGCCAAATCGGCCCGTAAAGCATCGTAAGACAGCATGAGTAAGTCTTCGAAATCGAGTAGTTTATTGCTTTGTTTGTAGCTTTTGTAGTGACAGGCCAACGACATTTTGCGCAAAAGCACGCCGATGATCTGCTGCGTACCGAAGTCGTAAGCATCCGATTTGGCTGTCTCGAAGTAGACATCCGTATGCTCGAAGATATCTGTCATGGCCTTCGCATCGAACGGCATACGTTGTACAGCGCAAATACGGCGCATGGCCGTTACGTCGTTTTGTGTAATACATTCGGGATGCATGCGCAGACTGCGAGGATGATTGCAGGCAATCTGGTGCATGAAACCCGCCAGTTGTATGACTTCGGCATACTGGCGGCGGCGCGTGAAATTGGCACTTACGGCATATTCATCTTCATCCAAATAGCGCGCGAGTATGCTGATAGCATCGTCATCGTCTATCACCGAACTCTCTGCAGGTATGATGCCGTTATCATAAAGAAACTTTGAACAGAAACGATGTACATTGCCTACGTACACTTCTTCTACGCTTCGGTCGCCGAGATGGGTGCGAATGCGCTCTTTCATTCCGCGTGCCGCCCTGTTTGTAAACGTCAGGCAAAGCATATCGGCATAATCTGTTCCGGCGTCGTGGGCCGTGCGTATGCGTTCTGTAAGTATCTGCGTCTTGCCGCATCCGGGCGGTGCAAGCACCAAATGATAGCCGCCTTGCGCCCGTATTACTTCTAACTGACAGGCATCGGGCGTCCAAGTTCTATCGTTATTTGTAATCATGGTCACGATTTTATCTTCGCAAAAATAAAGGAATATCGTGAGAACAGCAAATTTAACGCATATCTTTAACGGTAAAAAAAGAAAAAGGTAAAAGGATAAACCTAAAGGTAAAAAGGTAGAAAAGCAAAACGGTAAAAAGAGCAGGGCGCAAAAATATTTGACACAGCCCGATGAACAAAAATCCTTAGAATATCCGTTTAAGGCGTTTAGATTATCTATTTAAATCTCTTGGATATGCCATTTGTCGGCTTTAAACCATAGGTTTACCCCGCACATCCCTCAGTTCTGTTCTTTTTACCTCTTTACCCTTCTACCCCTTTGCCTTTATTTTTCTTCTCTACTTTTTTACCTTTTTAAATCACAGATCGAACTTATAACCCAAGGTAACCATGAATACGCGGTTTTTAGAACTGCCACCTTTCGAAACTTTAGTAAGTCCCAAATTGTAACGGGCATCCAAAACAACGTTCATAAACTCATAGGATGCGCCTAACGGGATGGATATGTCCACCTTATGAAAGGCGTCTGTATTCTTTATAATAAATTCATTCATTGTACTCATTTGGGAAGGCTCTGAAAGTACAATAGTACCATGTTCTTCATTAAGGAATGCTTTAACTTGCTTTCCCGACCATTTTACCTTGGTAAGAAAGCCCACCTGAACCCCTGCATTCAAGGATAAACCTTTAACGACATAACCATGCAGCATAAACGGAACATTAATATAATCAAGTTTGGCAGGGGATAATTCGGTCGCAGTCAGCGATTTATCGGCCGCAGAATATTCATATAGTCCTTTGAACCGGCATCCCTGTTGTGAATAGAATGCTCCGGCAGAAACGGCAAACATATCGGATAGCTGATACATCAGATCTACACCGCCAGCAAAGCGTACTCGGCTATCGGAATTATTTCTATTCCAAATGGAATTATCAGCTATCGATGTAGACAGCAATTTACCCGACATATCGGTTACATTAATACCCAAACGAGGAATAATAGAGAACGTTCCGGCCTTACTTTGAGCCGCTCCGTTCATCGAAGACAGGCACAGTAATGTAGCAAAAAGTGTTTTTTTCATACGATTTAAATTATATTAAATAAATACTCTTCTTTAGTTCGTGTCATTAATAAAAGCCATTCATGGCTTCTCGAACAACTTACCATATTCGCAACAGCATAGCTATCGAGGTTACATTCTTATCGAGATACTTTCATAGATACTGTAAAAATCGGGTGTAAAGGTACATATAATTCACTCCGGCCGATACACATAGCACTTCACAATATATCTTTTTTAATTAATTTAAACAATATTAAATAAACGTATAATAGCGGTAGAAAGGTGAAAGGGTAAAGAGGTAAAAAGAACAGAACTGAGGGATGTGCGGGGTAAACCTATGGTTTAAAGCCGATAAATGGCATATCCAAGAGATTTAAATAGATAATCTAAACGCCTTAAACGGATATTCTAAGGATTTTTGTTCATCGGACTGTGTCAAATATTTTTGCGCCCTGTTCTTTTTACCGTTTTGCTTTTCTACCTTTTTACCTTTAGGTTTACAATAAAACAGATATGCTTTCGTTATAAAAAAATATCGGAATATGCCTTATAAAATGAATTTATGAAAACTCGAAAACGGCTTATCGATTACTATATTTTACTCCTTTAACAACCATAGGAACATGAAACCGATACGAAATATTGTCCTTACATGCTTACTGGCAGCATCTGTCGGTACATTCGGCAGCGGCATATCGGCGCACAATGCAAGCGGCACGCCGGCAACGAAGGTAAAAAACGAACTCGCCCGATTGGCAAAATACAACTATTCGCCGATACTCGGACAGCATCAATATCGGTATATCGGTTATATCGGACGAGACTTCCAACGGCTGTACATGTACTTCGAACACGTGGAAAAAGACACGGCCGACGCCACTCTTTACCACGTAAAAGGGGCTTCGAGGGTGCGCCAAAACGTGTGTAACTTTACGGGTACAATTCGTTTGAAGCACATTGAAGAGAATAACGATGACCGTTACGGACGGGTGAACAGATACCGTATGACAGGAATATACGACCTGCGGGAGGACGACAAGCAGAAAGGAGCCGGCCGATTTTATGGAAATATGACCACCGATTTTTATCTGTATGACAATTCGGTGCACTTCGATGACTTGTTCATTACAGTATCTGACGGCTATTGCAACAATATGTTCGAGGGGAAATGGACGTCTTTTAAGACGAAAGTCAGTAAGAATGCCAATTGGGGATTATTCAGAATACCCGACAGCAATGCCCTTGATATCGGGGAAGGCGAGTTCTATATCAATCCTAAATATAGGCACAACGGCTGGGAAAACTACTGTGCAACGATGGGAGATGTCGATACGGCGGCGATATCCGTGGACGATGCGCTCGATGAAGAGCGCCGCGAATGGTGGCGAGGCAAAGACGAAGTACGGCAAAGTTGTAAACGTTATATGCTCAACGACTCTACCTACGGCATAAAGGTGTATCGTAACGGAGTGCTTGTACAGACAATCGTCTGCCCTATCGATACGGTATCGCCCACTGAACAAGACCTTGGAGAGGGGTGGTTCGAGGATGTTACTTTCGACGGACATAACGACTTGCTCATTTCTAAAAACGGAACGGGAGCGACACCTGCTTACTACGAATGCTACACATGGGATGAACGAAAACGCAAGTATGTGCGCATTCCGTCGTATAGCGAAATACCTAATCCCTCTTCTTATGAAATAAAGCGCAGCATCTACGGCTGGAAACAACTGACAGAACACAAGCAGGTGCAGCAAAAGTATATATTCCGAAACGGCGAGTTCGTATTGCATTCGGCACTCTATGTAGACCATTCGGGCGAAAAAGGTACGCACTACAGGGAAATAAGAATGGAAAAAGGCAAGGAAGTTACGGTAAAAAATACTGATAACTATGAGGATATCTCCCCCGAATGGGATATTCTACCTTTCTAATATCGGCGGTATGGTTTCTCCTAAACATAGGAACAGGAGGGATATAAAACAAATAAGGGATGGCCGATCGCCATCCCTTATATATATAAATAGGTGCAATTACTTGAGATTACAGCCCGACGACCACGGCTTGAGCTGCTTGAAGAAGTCGTTGCCCTTATCGTCTACGAGGATAAAAGCAGGGAAGTCTTCTACTTCTATCTTCCAAATAGCTTCCATACCCAGTTCGGGATATTCCACACACTCTATGCTCTTGATGGAATTCATAGACAGAACAGCAGCAGGACCTCCTATGCTTCCCAGATAAAAACCGCCGTGCTTCTTGCACGCTTCGGTAACTACATCGGTACGGTTTCCCTTAGCCAACATAATCAGGCTGCCGCCATGATCCTGAAATTCGTCTACATAAGGATCCATACGGTTAGCGGTCGTCGGGCCCATACTGCCGCAGGGCATGCCTTCGGGTGTCTTTGCAGGACCGGCATAAAGTATGGGATGGTCTTTAAAGTATTGCGGCAAATCCTCTCCGGCATCGAGTCGAGCCTTCAACTTTGCATGGGCTATGTCGCGTGCAACGATAATAGTGCCGTTCAAACTAACGCGGGTAGAGACAGGATATTGTGAAAGTTGCTTGCATACCTCCTTGATCGGACGGTTTAAGTCTATCTTCACAACGTTGCCTTCTCCTGCATTTCGCAGCTCTTCAGGTATGAGTTCATAGGGCTTATCGTCCATCTTCTCTATCCAGATGCCATCTTTATTGATCTTAGCCTTTATGTTCCGGTCGGCAGAACAGCTCACCCCGAGTCCGATGGGGCACGATGCACCGTGGCGAGGCAGACGGATTACGCGCACGTCGTGGGCCATGTACTTGCCACCAAACTGTGCTCCGAGACCGATCTTGTATGCCTCTTGGAGCAACAGGTTCTCGAGCTCGACATCGCGGAACGCACGACCGGTCTCATCGCCCGTGGTAGGCAGATTATCATAATAGTGCGTAGAAGCCAGCTTCACGGTGAGCATGGTTTTCTCGGCCGATGTGCCTCCGATGACGAAAGCGATGTGGTAAGGCGGGCAGGCGGCCGTTCCGAGGCTCTTCATCTTCTCTACAAGAAAGGGAACAAGCGTACCCGGGTTCTGAATAATGGCCTTTGTCATCTGATAGAGATAGCTCTTGTTGGCCGAACCTCCGCCCTTTGTTACGCACAGAAAGCGATATTCCATGCCTTCTGTGGCCTCCAAATCGATCTGTGCAGGCAGGTTACAACACGTATTCACCTCGTCGTACATCGTCAGCGGGGCATTCTGCGAGTATCGCAGATTATCTTGCGTATAGGTGTTATACACTCCTTTCGACAATGCTTCCTCATCATTGAAGCCCGTCCATACCTGTTGACCTTTCTCACCGTGTATGATCGCCGTTCCCGTATCCTGACATAACGGGAGCTTGCCCTTGCATGCAACTTCGGCATTACGCAGGAATGTGAGTGCCACATACTTGTCGTTCTCCGACGCTTCGGGATCTTTAAGAATCTTAGCCACCTGCTCATTATGCGTTCTGCGCAGCAAGAAACTGACGTCATGGAACGCTTGTTGCGATAAAAGAGTAAGTGCTTCGGGAGTTACTTTTAGAATCTTGTTGCCTTCAAACTCGCCTACGCTTACGCCGTCTTTGGTAAGCAAGTAGTATTCAGTATCGTCCTTTCCGGTCTGGAACATAGGAGCGTACTTAAAATCTGGTATTTTTGCCATAATGTTATTGTTTTTATTCCTCCCCTATCCGTGGGGAGGAGAGATTAATATCCGAATATCTGTTCCGTGCTGACGCGCTTGATAGGGGCGATTTTCTCAAGTCCTTTAACGTCTAAATTCTTCTCATCGCCGAGAATGATATATCGGTAAGGCTTGTCGGCCATGGTCTTCTTTTCGAATTCGATGATATCTTTCAGGGTTATTTTGGGCAATACGTTGTAGATACGTTCGTTGATATCGTAATCTATACCCATACGTTTCGCCCGAAGATAGCTGTTGATAACGCCGAAACGTGTCGTTCTACCGCTGGCAAGTTGCTTGGTTAATCCTTGTTTAGCCAACTGGAAAGCGCTCTCGCTTTGCGGTATAGTGTCGAGAATTTCATTAAACACCTTGATACAATCTATCATCTTATCGTTTTGAGAGATAATGAAAGTGGTGGCATATTCGGGATGATGCTTGCGTGGAGTGCACTGATAGTAAGCCGAAGCGGAATAGGCAAGTCCACGACTCTCGCGAAGTTCTTGGAACACAACGGTATTCATGCCGCCGCCGAAATACTCATTGAAGAGCGTAGCCACCGGAACTTCCTCTGCATTCCACGGTTTGTTCTCGTTATGATACATTGTCATATAGATGTTCTTTGCATCGTATGGAGCCAGCAAGACTTCATTCCGCGGTGTCGTCTGCTCCATATAGGGCTTGTTTACAGGCACTGCAGCGAGCTTGTTCGCCGTCTTGTGCTGCTTTGCAAGCATCTGAAGGAGCTGCTGTTCGGTAGAAGGACCATAATATAATACGGTATGCTGGTAGTTCGTAAGGCCTTTCATTAGGTCTACCATCGTCTGCGGATCGGTCTTCTTCAACTGTTCTATGCTCAACGTATTGAGATTAGAGTTGTACTGTCCGTACATTCCATAATTGCGAAGCGCACTGAAATTGGCGTTTTGGTTCTTCTTATTGTCTTCACGGGCCTTGGCAACAATATCCACATAACTATCCCACGCCTTGCGATCAACCTTAGCATTCTTCAGCAAGTCTTCCATTAAAGTAACGGCTTTCGGCATGTTTTCATTCAATCCAGACAACACAATATACAAATTATCGCCGTTTACGCTGATGTTATAATTGCATGCTATCTTGTAAAACTCCTGCTTCAGTTTCTCTACAGTCATATTCTTAGTACCGAGATAGTTTATGTATTCCGCCGCAAAGTTATAGCGATTGTCGGCCTGAGAGCCGAAATCGAAGTAATAGGCAAGCGTGAAAAGACCGTCGTCCGTATTCTTTTTATAGATTACCGGCAGGTTGTTTTTCGCTTTGATGAAAGAAAGATCGCGCTTATAATCGAGGAATTGCGGCTGAATGGGTGTCACATGGCTGTTCTTGATATCGCGGAGATACTGGCTGCTCTTATCTCTATTCGTGGGAATGGCCGTAATCTGCGGCTTGTCTATCTTCTTGATAGTCTTGTCTTCTCCCTGTCGTTTGTACACACAAACGTAGTTGTTGTTCAGATATTTGTTGGCAAAAGCCACGATCTGTTGCTTGGTTATCTTCGACATGCGGTCGAGACGTGTTACCACATCCTCCCATTTTTCGTTGTTGATGAATGCATTCATCATTTTAGAAGTACGTGCCCGATTGTTCTGCAACGACTGGAAATAAGAGAGTTTGAAGTTGTTTACCACCGACGGAAGCAAATCGTCGGAGAAATTTCCGTGCTTCAGATTATCGATTTCTGCAAGCATCAACTGCCGCACATCGTCCAAAGATTGTCCTTGTTTGGGTTGTCCTTCAAGAATAAACATACCGTAATCCGTCATTCCGTCATAGAAAGCGCCCGTCCACAGCACCTTCATAGGCTGGTTAAGGTTCAGGTCGAAGAGTCCTGCCTTGCCGTTGGAAAGCATATCGGCAATCACACTAAGCGTATCGGCCTGCATGTCTGCCGCACCTTTAAACTTCCATCCGAGCATGACATTCTCGGCTTCAATGCCCATGACCGTGGTGTCTACCGGAGCCGTAAGGTCGGGTTGTGGGGCGTATTCGGGCCTGCTGAGCGTGCTGCTTGGCTTCCAATCGCCGAAATACTTATCGATTGTCGCCACTACCTCGTCGGGATTGAAGTCACCCGCCATACAAATGGCAATGTTGTTCGGCACATAATAGCGGTTAAAATAGTTCTTAATGTTAACGATGGAGGGATTTTTAAGATGCTCCTGCGTACCGATTGTGGTCTGCGTACCATACGGATGTGTGGGGAAAAGCTTCTTGCTCATCGCAACCCATTCCTTTTCTCCATCGTTTGCAAGGCCTATATTGTACTCTTCATACACCGCTTCAAGCTCGGTATGAAAGCCTCTGATGACCATATTCCTAAAGCGTTCGGCCTGTATTTTAGCCCAATTGTCCACCTCGTTCGACGGTATATCCTCTACATAGCATGTAACATCCGTACTTGTAAAGGCATTCGTGCCCTCGGAACCAATAGATGTCATGAGCTTATCATACTCGTTCGGGATGTTATAACGGGCTGCCAATTGCGAGATACTGTCTATTTCGTGATAGGCTTTCCGGCGTTGTACCGAGTCTGTGAGCAGGCGGTATTTCTCATACCTGCGGGTTATTTCATCCAAATACGGTGTTTCTTTGGCCAAATCGGATGTGCCGAAATGCGTTGTTCCCTTGAACATAAGGTGCTCGAGATAGTGAGCCAGTCCGGTTGTCTCGGCCGGATCGTTGCGACTTCCGGTGCGCACAGCGATGAAAGTCTGTATACGCGGTTTCTCTTTATTTACCGAGAGATAAACCTTCAAGCCGTTGTCGAGAGTGTAAATGCGCGTGTGCATCAGATCTCCCTTCACCGTCTTGTACTCATAAGTCTTTGCCTGAACGCCGCTAAAGAGCGAAACAAGCAAACATGTTGCCAATACTTTCAGTTTCATAATCATATCAATTAGTTTTCAAAATCTATCTCATGTTCAAGACTATCAATAAAGTTACTGAGCACATCTTCCTCAACATCTCCCATTGCATACTCCTTTTCGGCATCCTTGGTAATCTCCGCAATCCACGCGCGACGGGCCGTTATGTAATCCAGACGTATCCTACCAGCATCTTCCGGAGTAATTTCATCAAGTCCATAGTAATCGAGTATCAGCCTGTAAGTCCACGCCCATTGGTATTCCCTGTAATGCCTGTCGATCTCTACAAAACGCCCTATCACATCTTGTACCGACTCCAATTCGCCGTTCTTAATATCGTTGACAACCCTCTGTTCCTCACTTTCGGGCAACAGCAGGCCACTCAAATCGTTCCACTCGCCTACCCCGACATCGTTAGACGGCGGCATCAGCGACGGATCAAGCCGCAAACGACGCTTTAAAACGGCCCCCATATAGATACGAAGCGCTATGTCATAATACTTTATACCTTTTTTTAGCGAGTTTGCACTAATCACGTATTCGTGATAGATGTACGAAGAAACGTTCTCGCCCGATGCATTACGCAGGTCTTCCAGTATCTTTTTGCCGTGTAGAATCTCTCCCACGGAGAACGGACTCAACCAATCAAAGTTCACAATGCTCTTTTGCGAGCCCTGCGGACGCACATCCCGTTTAGGCCATTTGCGTATGTCGCGATACAAACCTACGGTAGTTATGTTGCGTCCGGGCGACAGATACATGGTGTCACCACGCGCTATAAGATAAGAAAAAGGTAGGTTTCGCGTATCCGGATGGTGCATCAATTTGCCGAAACATACCGAGAACGTGCCGATATGAGCAGGCATCAACAGGTAAGCACCACTCGCTGTTTTGGTGCCACGTTCAAGGAATCCGTAGTGCATGGGGCCCATCTTGTAGGCATGATTGCTGAAGTTGGTGGCCGAACCCGCGTTGTAGAACGAGAACATACCGCCGATGAGCAGCGAACTCTTGTGATGACTGGCGGTGAAAGGCCCGCAGAACGCCGCACACGCCTCGCCGTTAGACATGAAACTGTTGGCAAAGAATACGCTCGCAGATGCCGTAAATCCGTTGGCAAGTTGGCATGCCTCGCCCACGAAGCAATCTTGTATCTTCACGCTGTTGATGATAGACGAGCCGTCTGAAATGATGGTATTCTCGCAGATTACCCCCGTACCGATATAGACACTTGCATTGGGCGAACTAAGAATAGTGCAGTCGCTAATGCGCGAGGCACCACTGATTTCGCACTCATTGTACACCACCGTATTGGTTATTTCCTTGGTATTCACGATCTTCACATTATCTCCAATCGTGCCGCATTCCGGTGTATTGAACTCAATCTCCTCGTTTATCAACCGTCGGATGGCATCCTTCAATTCTTTGTCATGGCAATGATTTACCATAAACGCAGCAAATTGGCTGTTTAGATCCTTAAACAGCACCACATTACCATCGCCCACCTCGTTCAATACCGATATCATATTACCTTCGCCATAGGTAGCTCCCTCAGTCGTCTCGATGGTGCACACGTTCGAGATATAGCAGTCGTTACCCACACGATAGTTGTTCATATAGTTTCCGATATTCTCTATCAGGCAATTGTCGCCGATGGTAACGTTGCGAAGTGTGGCATTATTGATGCCCGAATGCTTCATGAAGCCCTTACTCACCTCAATGCTTTTATCGAAAACACCAAGATATACGCTGCCATAAAACAACACATGGTGCAGAAACCTCGGCTCGAAACCGTCGGCAACATGTACGTTGTTCCACGCTTCAGCCCAACAATTGCGGTTCTCGAGGACCAGTATTTCCTCTTCGGTCAGTGCTCTATATTCCATAATAGGGACGGGGGATTAGTAATGATTAGTTATTCCACAGGATACAGAAAATCGTTGTAGGGATATTTCTGCACGTGCAATTCGCGCACCTTTTTATAAAGTATCTCGCGGAACTCGTCTATGTTGAGCCGCTCGCGGGCCGAAATAAACAGGCAATTCTCATTGAGCCGTGCCATCCAAGTACGCTTCAATTCGTCCAAGGTTACGTTTTCTTTGGTCATAGGCGTAAGGTCGTCTTCCTCTTTCTCCACCCATTTATAGTTGTCTATCTTATTGAAAACGATCATAGACGGCTTTTCGGCGCAGCCAAGTTCCTTCAGTGTGTTCTCTACCACCGTAATCTGTTCTTCGAAGTCGGGGTGTGAAATGTCGACGACATGTAGGAGTAAGTCGGCTTCACGTACCTCATCGAGCGTCGATTTGAACGAATCGACCAAGTCGGTCGGCAGTTTACGGATAAAGCCCACGGTGTCTGCCAGCAGAAAAGGCAGGTTATCCACCACCACTTTGCGCACTGTAGTATCGAGCGTTGCAAAGAGTTTGTTCTCTGCAAACACCTCGCTCTTGGCCAAAAGGTTCATGATTGTAGACTTACCCACATTGGTGTAGCCCACCAGAGCTACGCGGATCATGCGTCCGCGGTTCTTTCTTTGGGTGGTTTTCTGCTTGTCTATTTCTTCAAGGCGGCGCTTCAGCAGACTCATCCGTTGCAGAATAATCCGCCTGTCCATTTCGAGTTGCGTCTCTCCCGGGCCCCTCAAGCCCACCGATCCCTTGCCTCCACCCGATCCGGAGCCGCCGCCTTGGCGTTCGAGGTGCGTCCACAAACGCTGCAATCGCGGCAACATATAGCGATATTGCGCCAGCTCTACCTGCGTTTTAGCATTGGCTGTCTGGGCACGCATGGCAAAGATATCGAGAATAAGCGACGTTCGGTCGAGTATCTTCACGCCGAGTTCCTTCTCTATTACGCGTATCTGTTTGGCCGAGAGCTCATCATCGAAGATCACCATCCCCACAGGTCGTTCGGCTTCTTCTTCGTCCTTTATATATTGCTTTATCTCTTCGAGCTTGCCGGTTCCCACATACGTTACCGAATTAGGGCCTCCCACCTTCTGTGTGAAGCGCCTTACAGTAACGGCACCTGCCGTGTCTGCCAGAAATTCAAGTTCGTCGAGATACTCCTTGGTCTTAGCTTCGTCTTGCTCTTTGGTAATAAGTCCCACCAATACAGCGGTTTCCGCCTTCACCTCGGATATAACAAATTCTTTCATCCTTCAACGTTCCATATATATAATGTTGCAAAGTTACGAAAATTATTCTGTTATATCATCATGCCTATCCGATTTTTTTGACAGGCGCGAACGGGCAGAAATGACGTGCTACAAACACTGTAGGCGACAGCTATCACAAGCATCTACGGTTAACAGGCAGACAACACGAAAAAGACAGACGGAACAAACGTAACAGAAAGACCATATATCTGTCCATGATAGGCCTGCCATGTAACACCGACAAACATGCCGTCCGACAGGCATAGAGAGCCACTCTGCCAACCTTAGACAGGCCCTCTGTATCACCCGATTGTAAAGAACAGATTTACAAGGTGGTGCACCTGTTAGGAAAATAGAACTTTCAAAACGAGAAAGAAAAATAGATTTAACATAGTGAAAAAATATTTTTTTTCGTATCTTTGCAAGGAAACTTAAAACATATTACTATCAATGAAGAGAAAAATATTAATGCTAATCCTAACGGGCATGCAATGTCTATTTGTGGCAGCTGCCGACTTTACCGCTGACTATCAGGTAATTCCTCTACCGCAAGAGGTATCGCTTACGGCCAAAGCACCCTTTGTTTTAAACGCTTCTACGGCCATCGTATATCCGGAAGGCAATGCCGATATGCAACGCAATGCCGACTTTCTTGCCGGATATATCAAAGACAACACGGGGCTGAACTTGCAAGTTACCTCCGCAAAAGGCAAGAGCGGAATAAAACTCGCCTTAGATAAAAAGGCGGCACAAGCCGAGGGTTACACCATCAGGGTAACGGCCAAAGAGGTACTCATATCGGGCAGTACGCCGCAAGGTGTGTTCTATGGCATACAAACATTGCGCAAATCGCTGCCCGTGGGCAATGGTATTGCACAAGTAGAGCTTCCTGCTGTCGTCATCAAAGACGCTCCGCGCTTCGGCTATAGGGGCATGCACTTGGATTGCGGGCGCCACTTTTTCCCGATATCTTTCGTTAAGAAGTACATTGATCTGCTTGCTATGCACAATATGAATACTTTTCATTGGCATCTGACAGAAGATCAAGGATGGCGAATTGAGATAAAGAAGTATCCAAGACTTACCGACTTCGGCTCGAAACGTACCGAAACAGTGATGGGACGCAACTCGGATGTGTACGACGGCATGCCTTACGGCGGCTATTATACGCAAGACGAAGCACGCGAAATCGTGAAATATGCGGCCGACAGATATATCACCGTGATACCCGAAATAGACATGCCGGGCCACATGCAGGCCGCTCTTGCATGCTATCCGGAGCTGGGTTGCACGGGCGGACCGTATGAAGTGCGCCGCATATGGGGCATTTCAGACGAGGTACTCTGCCTTGGTAACGAGCAGACTTACGCCTTCTGTCAGAACGTACTGGACGAGCTGATGCAGATATTCCCTTCGAAAATCGTCCACATAGGCGGCGACGAAGCCCCGCACCGCCGTTGGGAACAGTGCCCGAAGTGTAAGGCTAAGATGGCTGAATTGGGAATTGACGTAAAAAAACTGCAGGGATATTTCACTAATCGCATAGAGAAATTTGTTAATTCTAAAGGACGTAGGATACTCGGATGGGACGAAATACTCGACGGGGACATTAATCAAAGTGCGATGGTAATGAGCTGGAGAGGGCTCGAACCGGGCATCAAGGCGGCTCATAAGGGGCACGACGTAATCATGAGTCCCGTAGATTACGCTTATTTCGATTACTATCAGGTAAAAGACACATGGAAAGAACCTCTGTCGATCGGCGGTTTTCTGCCCGTAGAAAAGGTATATAGCTACGATCCGCTGCCCAATGATGTGGCTCCGGAGGTGCAGAAACATATCTTGGGTGTGCAGGCCAACCTATGGACAGAGTATATCGGCAACGAGAATTTCGCCGAATATATGGTGCTTCCGCGCATGTCTGCACTGGCAGAAGTACAGTGGAGCAACGCTAAAAAAGACTTCGAAGCGTTCAAGAACCGCCTTACACGTTTCACGGAGATGTACGATCTGTATCATCTTACCTATGCCAAACACCTTTGGCCGGAACGTCATGAGCGCGAAAATGCAGCAGATTAAGAATAAAGAATACAATTATATAAACTTCAAAATCATGAGATTAATCATAGAACCCGACTATGCAGCGCTGTCGCACTGGGCAGCCGAGCACGTCGTACGTCGCATCAACGAATTCAAACCCACAGCTGAACGCAAGTTTGTTCTGGGACTTCCCACCGGTTCTTCGCCCGAAGGAATGTACTCAGAGCTGGTTAAAGCCTACAAAGAGGGGCGCGTTTCGTTTAAAAATGTGGTAACCTTCAACATGGATGAATACGTGGCATTGCCCGTAGAGCATCCCGAAAGCTATCATTCCTTTATGGCCCGTAATCTTTTCGACCACATCGATTGCCCGAAAGAGAACGTGCATATCCTCAACGGAAACGCTCCCGACCTTGCCGAAGAGTGCAAACACTACGAACAGATGATACGTGAAGCGGGCGGCATAGACCTGTTTATCGGCGGTATAGGGCCCGACGGGCACATCGCTTTCAACGAACCGTGCTCGTCGCTTGCATCGCGTACGCGCGTTAAAACGCTGACTACCGATACTATCATTGCCAACAGCCGCTTCTTCGGTAACGATATAAATAAGGTACCCAAGCATGCCTTGACTGTTGGAGTGGGCACCGTGATGGATGCACGCGAGGTAATGATCCTCGTAAACGGACACCATAAAGCCCGTGCATTGCGAGCTGCCGTAGAAGGAGGTATCACCCAAATGTGGACGATCAGTGCTCTACAGCTGCATGAGCATGGCATTATCGTTTGCGATGAGCCTGCCACGGATGAACTGAAGGTGGGAACATACCGCTACTTCAAGGACATCGAAAAAGATAATCTGTAAAGATAGTACGAGAATGGGTTGGCTTCTGTTAACTCATTCTTAGTTTTTTTAATGGTGAGTTCGCAGCTCTTTAGTTGTTATACTCATAAAAATAGTATGGAAAATAAATCTGATATTCGGCGCGTTAATCCCGTATTGTGGGTTCCTACATTGTATTTTGCCATGGGAATGCCATTCGTTGTGCTCAACATGGTTAGCACCTTGATGTACAAGGGTATGGGGGTATCCGACGCGCAAATTACCTTTTGGGCTTCTCTTATTATGCTGCCGTGGACATTGAAACCGCTTTGGAGTCCGTTCCTCGAGATGTATAAGACCAAGAAATTCTTTGTTGTGCTCACCCAGATGCTATCAGGAATAATGTTCGCCCTGATAGCTTTCGCCCTGAATCTGCCCTCTTTCTTTGCCATCACCATTGCTATGTTTGCGGTAATAGCCCTGAGCGGGGCCACTCACGATATTGCAGCAGACGGCACTTACATGGCTGTATTGTCGAATGAAGAGCAGGCGAAGTGGATCGGATGGCAGGGAGCGTTCTACAATGTTGCCAAAATTGCAGCGACAGGCGGACTGGTTTACCTTGCCGGAGTATTCATAGATGAGTTCGGTGTTACCAAGGCGTGGATGTTCATCATGCTGATTATCGCCGTTATCATGTGCATAATCAGCTGTTATCATTTCTTTGTATTGCCGTCCGACGGCCATGCGTCGGAGCAAAAGAAGACGTTCAGCGAGACTATGCATGATCTCATCGGTGTTTTTGCAGAGTTTTTTAAAAAGAAACACATTTGGTATTACATCGCTTTTATTATACTCTACCGCTTTGCAGAAGGCTTTGCGATCAAGATAGTTCCCCTTTTTCTGAAAGCATCTCGTGCAGATCAGGGGCTTGGAATGTCTGAACAAGAGATTGGTTTGTGCTATGGAACGTTCGGAGCTGCGGCATTTGTGCTCGGTTCCATACTCGGAGGCAACTACATTGCACGCCGTGGACTGCAGAAAAGTCTATTCTCTTTGGCGCTTATATTCAACATTCCTTTCGTTGCATATACCCTCTTAGCGGTTTATCAGCCCGAAAGTCTTTGGCTGATCGGTACAGGTATCGTCCTCGAATACTTCGGCTATGGCTTCGGTTTCGTAGGTCTTACGCTGTTTATGATGCAGCAAATCGCTCCCGGCAAGCATAAAATGTCGCATTACGCATTTGCTTCAGGCATTATGAACCTCGGAGTTATGCTCCCCGGAATGATGAGCGGAGAGATTAGCACGGCACTCGGATACCGGAATTTCTTTATCTTTGTGCTCGTATGTGCCATACCTGCATTGCTTATAACGTGGTTTGTGCCATTTACATATTCTGATCAAAACAATTAACTTTAAACAATATGAGCAAATTACTAATACAAGGCAAGCCGTTGCCCGGCATGCCGTGGGAAGAAAGACCTACAGACAGCAAGGCTGTTATGTGGCGCTATTCCGAAAATCCTATTATTCCTCGCGATCTGTTGCCTACATCCAACAGCATTTTCAACAGTGCTGTCGTGCCTTATGGCGACGGTTACGCAGGCGTATTCCGCTGTGACGATACCAACAGACGAATGGTCTTGCACGTCGGTTTCAGTAAAGATGGACTGAAATGGAATATCAATGAAGAGCCTTTACGCTTCGAATGCGACGACAAGGAAATAGGTACATGGGTGTATGGATATGATCCTCGCGTCTGTTTTATAGAAGACCGTTACTATATAACATGGTGTAACGGTTACTTCGGGCCTACGATCGGCGTCGCTTGGACTAAGGACTTCAAGACCTTCCACCAACTTGAAAACGCTTTCCTTCCCTACAATCGCAACGGTGTAATGTTCCCCAAAAAGATCAATGGGCGCTTCGCAATGCTGAGCCGTCCAAGCGATACCGGACATACACCATTCGGTGACATCTTTTACAGCGAATCTCCAGACTTGGTATATTGGGGACATCATCGCCATGTAATGTCTCCTGCCGCCTTTGAACAGAGTGCTTGGCAGTGCATGAAGATAGGTGCAGGCCCAATACCCATAGAAACTTCCGAAGGTTGGTTGCTGTTCTACCACGGCGTGTTGCGCTCCTGTAACGGATATGTATACAGTTTCGGTTCGGCACTCCTTGATTTGGAACGGCCTTGGAAGACCATCTATCGCTCCGGCCCATACCTTATATCGCCGCAAAAACTCTATGAATGCATGGGAGATGTACCGAACGTGTGTTTCCCATGTGCCGAATTACACGATCCGGAGACCGGAAGAGTTGCCGTATATTACGGATGTGCCGATACTGTAACGGGTATCGCGTTCGGCTATATACCCGAAATTATCGAGTTCACCAAAAAGAATAGCATTATCTAAATTTCAACATATCATTTTTAAATATAAGAAAGGAACTAATAAAATGAAACTGAATCTAACATCAGAGATTGTATTGAACAAGGTTCCTGTAGAGATCTATAGCCCCAAAACAGCCGTTGATCGCTCGGAAATCACACGTTGTGAGAAAATTCCTACCGATATTTTCCCTAAGATTGAAGACGGTGCAAAAAGCATCGCCGATGCTATCGAGAACGAAATCAAGACCAAACAACACGAAGGTAAGTTCTGTGTACTCGGCTTAGGCACCGGTCTTTCGCTCTCTCCAGTATACGAAGAGCTGATTCATCGCCACAAAGTAAAGAAGTTAAGTTTCCATAATGTGGTGGTATTCAATGCTTATGAGTACTTTCAACTGTCCAAAGACACCCGCAATAGCGCCATCAACCAGCTACGCGAGCGCTTTCTAAACCACATAGATATCAATCCGCAGAACATATTCACACCGGATGGCAGCGTTGCACAGGATAAAGTGCAGGAGCATTGCCGCCTTTACGAGCAACGTATCGAGAGTTTCGGTGGAATAGACATTATGCTCCTCGGTATCGGACGTATCGGGAATATCGCTACGAACGAGCCCGGATCGGGATTAACTTCTACTTCAAGGATTATTCTTCTTGACCAAGTGTCGCGACAGGAGATGACTATGAGCTTCGGAACCAGTGAACCTGTGCCTCCTTGTTCGATAACTATGGGCATTTCCACCATTCTCCGTTCACGCAAGATATACCTTGTAGCATGGGGAGAAGAAAAGGCCGAAATCATTCAGAAGACCATCGAAGGCAAGATAACCGATGCCATTCCGGCCTCATTCCTGCAAACTCACAACGATGCCCATGTAATCATCGACCTGTCTGCAGCAAGTCAACTCACCCGAATTGTTCATCCTTGGCTCGTTAAATCGTGCGAATGGACCGACAAGCTGGTACGCTCAGCTTTGGTATGGCTCTGCCAGATTACCGGCAAACCTATCTTGAAGCTCACCAACAAGGACTATAATGAGAACGGATTGAGTGAACTTTTGGCCCTTTACGGTTCGGCCTATAACGCCAATATCAAGATTTTTAACGACCTACAGCATACCATTACCGGTTGGCCGGGGGGCAAACCGAACGCCGATGATACCTATAGACCGGAGAGAGCCACGCCATATCCCAAGCGTGTCATCGTATTCTCGCCCCATCCCGACGACGATGTAATCTCGATGGGCGGCACGCTCCGCCGCCTCGTACAGCAAGGTCACGAAGTACACGTAGCCTACGAAACCAGCGGAAACATAGCTGTCGGCGATGAAGAAGTAACGCGCTTCATGCACTTTATCAACGGTTTCAACCAGCTTTTCGATAACGATAAAGACGAAACCATACGCAAGAAGTACAAAGAGATCAAGCAATTTCTCATGAAAAAGAAAGAAGACGACCTCGATACACGCGACATCCTGACTATTAAAGGCCTCATCCGACGCGGCGAAGCACGCACGGCTTGCACCTTTAACAATATCCCCTTAGATCGCGTGCACTTCCTTGATCTGCCCTTCTACGAGTCGGGTACCATCGAAAAACTGCCCATGACGGAGAAAGATGTCAACATTGTAAGGGCGTTACTTCGAAAAGTAAAGCCCCATCAGATATATGTTGCCGGCGATCTCGCCGATCCCCACGGCACACACCGCAAGTGTACGGATGCGGTACTTGCCGCGATCGATCTCGAAAAAGAGGCTGGTGAGGCATGGTTGAAAGACTGTAGAATTTGGATGTACCGCGGGGCTTGGGCCGAATGGGAGATCGAAAATATCGAAATGTGCGTACCGATGAGTCCGGAAGAACTGCGTGCTAAGCGCAACAGTATCCTCAAACATCAGTCACAAATGGAGAGTGCTCCCTTCCTCGGAAGCGACGAACGTCTGTTCTGGCAACGTGCCGAAGACCGCAATCATGCAACGGCTGCGCTTTACGACCGCTTAGGATTGGCCTGCTACGAGGCTATGGAAGCATTCAAAGAATATAAGCCTCTCTAACATATGAATACGGAACAACTGCGCAAGGTGGTGTCTCACTTCTCGATAAAGGGAAGTGCAGACACCATTTCCGCACTTGGTAACGGACTTATCAACGATACCTTCAAAATTAAAACGAAGGAAACAGGTAGTCCGGACTATGTGCTTCAGCGCATCAACAATAAGGTGTTCTGCGACGTAGACCTGCTTCAACACAACATAGAGGCAGTGACAAACCACATCAGACACAAGTTGGAAGAGCGCAAAGAGACCGATATAGAACGCAAAGTGCTGCGTTTTATCCCTGCTGAAAACGGCAAAACGTATTGGAAAGACGAGGCCGATAACTATTGGAGAATAGCCGTCTTCATCCCCGATGCGGTTACCTATGAGGCCGTAACCCCGGAGTATTCTTACCATGCAGGCAAGTCTTTCGCCAATTTCGAGGCACTGCTTGTCGACATACCCGACACAATCGGCGAGACCATACCCGACTTCCACAACATGGAGTTGCGTAACCTGCAGTTCCAAGATGCCATCGATACCGATGCCGCAGGGCGCGTGAAAGAGGTACAAAGCATGATAGACGAGCTGCAGAAACATGCCTACGAAATGTGCAAGGCCGAGCGAATGTACCGCGAAGGCATACTGCCCAAGCGCATTTGTCATTGCGACACGAAGGTCAACAATATGATGTTCGACAAGGAAGGTCGTGTGCTTTGCGTAATCGATTTGGACACCGTGATGCCCTCTTTCGTGTTTTCAGACTACGGAGACTTCCTGCGTACGGGCGCCAACACGGCTGCCGAAGACGAACAGGACTTGCAGAAAGTATCGTTCGACATGCAGATTTTCACCGCTTTCACGCGTGGCTATGTCGAAGGTTCGCACAGTTTTCTTACGTCGGTCGAACGCGATAACCTGCCTTATGCGGCGGCCTTATTCCCGTATATGCAGTGCGTGCGCTTCCTGACCGACTACCTGAACGGCGATGTGTACTATAAAATCAAGTATAAGGAGCACAACCTCGTGCGGGCGAAGAACCAACTTTGCCTCTTCAACGATGTACTGCGCCACACCGAGGAGATGCACTCAATCATCCGAAAACTATAAAGAATAATGAAAAAACTTTGTGTAAAACGCCTGCAGGAGCACCCTGCATCGGCGGCAGATATCCCTGCTTTGTTCGATAAAGCAGGCATCGAGCGCCATGCCATCGACCAAGTGAACTGGGCGGAAGCCTATCCTTACGCACCCGAAGCAAACTTCCGCATAGCTCATACGGGCGACACGATCCTCATAGAATACAGTGTTAAGGAAAACAGTGTGCGTGCCGTGGCACCTCATGATAACGGTCATGTATGGGAAGACGCATGTTGCGAGTTCTTTTCTCGGCCGGCCGGCGACGATATCTATTACAACATCGAGTGCAACTGTGCGGGAACGTTGCTCATAGGCTGCGGCCCTACGCGCGAAGGACGGACTTTGGCACCCGCCGAAGTGCTTTCGCAGGTAGATCGCTGGGCTTCTTTAGGACGCACGCCTTTCGAGGAAAAAACGGGCAGACATGCTTGGCAACTGGCATTGATAGTACCCCTTTCGGCCTTCTTCCGCCATCGGCTGTCCACGTTTAGCGGACATAGCATGCGCGGAAACTTCTACAAATGCGGCGACAAGCTGCAAACACCGCACTTCCTTTCATGGAATGCCATCAACATACCCAAGCCCGATTTCCACCGCCCCGACTTCTTCGGCGAACTGGACTTCGAATAAAACAGACGAAGAAATTCCGCTTGTTCCGGTAACACCATGATGCCGATGCTCCCTGATAATATGTTTCGGGGCATCGGCATTGTTGTTTACAGGCTACAGCATCAGCCCACAACCCGTCTTTTCCCAAAGATGAAACGCGACAGATGCAGTTTGTCCAGCACCCACCCTATCGCTATGCTGCCCGCAACAGCTACAGTTACCGACACTACAAGAAACACCATGCCAGAACGGTCGATACCAACAAGCATAGGTTGCCATAGCTTTGCCAAGGCTGTAAACACGGGCGAAAAGAGCAGCAACAGCAGGGTGTTCCGTCCGACAAAGAGCATTGTCGGCAACAGTCGTGCGCCCCATTGCTGCAAAACACGGTAAATACCGAGGATAAAGCACACAGACAGGTAAACAAAAAGTACGCCACCGATTGAACCTTTATCCATATTAACGGGGAAAAATGCCAGTATCGCCATGGGCAAAAGCGCCCACAACGACGGTCGGAAGAAACGCGTAAACCGCACACCCCGCAACCTTACCGCCGCTCCGCCGAGGAAATACAGCGCACAGGGCAACGAGACAATTCCGATATACCATAACAGACCATACAACAGAGCCACCGCCACAAGGCGCCCGAGCGGCCCGATATGCCCGCAACGCGCTACACCATAATAGACCGTGCTGCACAACAAAAGCGTATGCAAATACCAATACGGCCCCAAAGGATGAAGCAATACTTTATTTATATATAAAGAAAAGGTGAGCGAATCGATATGTTCACGAATGGGCAACACCGCTGCCATCGCCGTATAACCGCTCTCCATCACGGCATAGGGAACAAATATCCACAGCATAGTGCGCAGAAACTTGCGCCACGGTTTGCCCACATTGAGCAGATACCCCGATATAACAAGAAAGCCGGGCATATGAAACGTGTAAACCACTTGCTTGGCATAAGGATAGCTGTCGCCGATGAAAACCAAGTGAAAGGCTATCATCAATACGATCAGCACACACTTCACGAAGTCTATTTCGGCCACTCTTCCGGTCTTTTCTGCCTCTTGCACTACCATCGTTCCAGACAATAAAAACATTTATCCGCCATCGGCAGACTTGGTAACCATATAGGCACTCAGCAATACAAGCACCGCTGCCACGGGTTTGTCCCACGTAAGAGCATCCTGACCTACGGCAAAAGCCACCACCGAAGCCACTACCGGCTGCAGATTGGTATATACGCTCACGGTTGTGGCACGCAGATATTTCATGGCAAAAGGAATGGTGAAATAGCCCAACACCGTAGCAAATACCACGATAAAAGCCATGCCCAACACGCCCGAAAGGCCTTCTGCCCCGTAATTACCCATGTAGAGAGGCTGCAAGGGCAACTCTTTCCACGCGAAAGGAAGCACAGCCACGGTCGATACGAGGAACACCCATTTCATCTGCGTTACGGCGCTATACTTCTGCGATACCTTGCGCGTGATGATAAGATATACCACCCACGTGAGCAAACTGAGCAAGGTGAGCGCAATACCCAGCACATCATTCCGCCCCGCACCGCCCTGCCAGCTCGCAATAACCATGATTATAGCGCCCGCAACGCCCACAAACACGCCGATTGTCTTCATACGGCTGATACCTTCATTCAAGAATACAACCGCCATGAGCATGGTGGCTACCGGCGTTAGTGTGGCAATGAGCGAAAAGTAAACGGGCGTGGTATAGGTTAAAGCCCATGCCGTAAGCGTTTGAGAAACTACGAAACCGCACAGTCCGCCAGCCATGATAACGAGTAAATCTTTACGCTCTACCCTCTCTCGAGGGAGAAACAGCCCTATCAGCCAGAATATCAATGCCGCCCCGATGCAGCGTGTAGCCATGTAAGCCATGGGCGATACCCACTGATCGAGCAGCATCTTGGTAACCGGTACGCCCAGTCCGAAGATGATGTTTGCCGAGAGTATGGCCGCATGGGCCTGTATCTTATGATTGTGCATGATATAGAAATGAAAAACCGCCTGCAAAGATAGCACTTTATTGCAATACTTGCAAACGTCGTAGGTTTATTGTATATTTCAAACAGATGTATTTGTTAACGAACATACCTGTACTGCCTATCGGCGATAGACAATATATATTGCCAAGAAACACCTAACGAACGGCTTTCTTACTTCTTGGGTTCGAGGGTGCGGAACACCATATACAGGCCGTTTCCTCGGAGGGTGAAACTGTCTCCGACGGCCTCGTTGAGTGTTCCTTCCCACCAACTTTCGGGCGTAACAGGTGCCCATTTCAGGCCCGAACCTGCCATCTGTGTGCATCCGAAGTTAAAGATACTTACCTGTTGTCGGCAGAACGAGCCGAACGTATGGCTGCCTTCTGCCGTTACAAAGTAACCGTAATCGGTCAAGAGCAGGGGCACAATGCCCATGTCGCGATGATAATGCACCATCAGAGAGACGTTGGCCAGCGTGTGATCCTCGCGCTTACCCGTAACGCCAAGGTAGAGTATGCGGCGCATACCCAAGGCACTGCAGTGGCGCGTGGCCTTGGTAAGGTCGTTGTCGCTCTGTTCGCTGACGATATGAAGTATATCTCGGTATTTTATTTTAAGCTCCTGTGGCAGCGAGTCGCCGTCGCCAACGATGGCATGGGGCATATATCCCTGTTCTATGGCATGCGTGGCGGCGCCGTCGCAGCAGCAGATATACGGCGTATGTGCCAGCAATTGCAGGGCAAGAGCATGTTTCGGAAAGTAGCCGTTGCCGAGGATAACGGTGTCGAACGACGCATCGGGCGTAAGCAGAGGATAGTTCATTCAGCGGTTCTCCGTCATCATTTTTCGCCATTTGCAGTACCCCATCACCGCTATTACTACGTAAAGAGCGTAAAGACCGGCCTTGAAAGGGATGCCCTTATAGGCATATAACGCTGCACTTACGGCATCCACCACGATCCAGACAGCCCATTGTTCGAGGTATTTCCGTGCAAGTGCCCACAGTCCGATGAAGCTCAACGCGTTGATAAAGCTATCTGTAACGGGGACATCAGAGTTGGTGAAGTGGATCAGAATTTCGTAAATACCCAACCAAGCAGCCAAGAAAACGAGAACAGAGGGCAAGATAAGACTTTGTTTAAAGTGTGTTATGGGCAGTTGTTCGTTGGCTTTTTGGTTCTTCTTCCGCCCGAATTTCCAGACTGCATAGCCGTAAAGGGCGGCAAAGGTATAGTAAATGGCCATGCCGAAGTCGGCATAGAGCCCCACCGACCAGAACAGATAAATGTCGATGGCAGGCATAACGATACCCACAAGCCATAAGGCTATGTGGGCTTTGTACTCGAGGATAATATAGATAATGCCGAGCACTGTACTCAACATATCGAGCCAATGCTCGGCAAGAAATGTCTGTATATCGGCCATAGGCGATCAGAAGTTAATCGACAGGTGCGCCATCAGATGCGTCGGGGCCTGTGCCGAATAGGTGGTCCATGCCCAACCTGCGTTATATGCAACTATCTTATTGCCGTCTTGTTTGAAATTCATAGAGCAGCTACCGTTACTCTCATACTCCTCGTTAAACAGGTTATAAACGGTCAATCCCACCGTTGCGCTCTTGATACCGCGCAGCTTGAAGGTATACGAAAGGTCGAAGTTGCTCACGAAATAGCTATCTATCATGGCGCTGGTTTGGCTGCCATCTTTCTCTGCATAGCTGCGGAAGTTGGAGTTGGTCATATATTGTTCGCCCACGAACTTGCTTTGCAGCGATGCCGTGAAGCCCTTGTATTCGTAACTGAACATATTGCCGAGGATGAAATCGGGTGAATATGCAAGGTGTGTAGTGCCCACATTGGCGGTCGATTCGGCCCATGTAACCGGATCGATTGTCGTTACATCGACGTTCTTTGCACGGTTTTTGCTCCATGTAGCATTGATGTTCCAGTTAAATCCCCTAAAAGGATTGAGACCGGCCGTAAGTTCTACGCCCATTCGGTAGCTGTCCTTGATGTTGCGAGATACCATTTCGCCGTTGGCATCCTGCGCGCCTGTCGGCACGAACTGATTATCGTAATCCATGTAATAGAAGTTGGCGCCGGCGCTGAAAATACTGCCTTGGTACTTATAACCTACCTCCAAATCGTTCAGTCTTTCGGCTTTAGGAGCAACAGGCTTGGTTTCTGCCAGCATATTCTCGAAGTCATTGCGCGTCGGTTCCTTATGTGCAATGGCGTAAGAGACATATAGCGTGTGGTTCGGGCCGGCAGTGTAGACCAAACCGAACTTGGGATTGAAGAAATTGTACGTGCGATCCAAGTCCAACGGGAGTTGCTTCTTGTTGTTGTCGAACTCCTGAGAAGAGCCTTGGAGCCTATATGTAATACGGCGATATTGCATGTCTGCATAAGCATTAAGGCCGGGCAAGAACTCGTAGTTCACCTTTCCGTAGATGTTGGCATCGGTTTTTCGGGCGTTATTATCATAGTATTTGTGGTTCGGATCGATGCTTCCGTTAAAGCTACGCACCCATATTACGTTACCGAAATGGTCGCCATCGTACTTGTTCCAACCACCTCCAAGGATAGCAGACAGCCCTTTACGGGCATCATAACTCACGGATGCGACGGCTCCGTAGAAGTTGTTGCGCATCTGTTTGCGACGGATAAGGTCGCTATACTTGCCGAGCGTGCTCGATAGCAGGTACTTGTAGAGCTTCACATGGCTATCTTCGCTGTCGGCTTTATACTGCTCATAGTAGCCGAAACCGTGGGTGTAATGCAGCGAGGCATTCAGTTTCCAAGCGTTAGACAGTCGTTGGTTCCATATCAGATAATAGTGCTGTTGGTGGTAATTGTCGGTCTGGTTGTCGTAAAAGACCGTGTTACCGGCGGCATCCTTATATTTTCCGCTTGGATTATAGCGCCTCCCGTACTTCTTCATGTCGGCTTTAGAAGCGTAATCCCATGCATGATAAGTCTTTTCTGTGCCGTTGAAGGTGATGAACTTCACCACGGTATTATCGTTGAAATAGCCTCCTTGCATGAAATAAGAGTTCAAACGTGTCGATGCTCTGTCTATATAACCGTCGCTACCGATATTGGATAGCCGACCTTGAAAGCCCCAATGATCGCCCAAGAGGCCCGTTCCGAAGCGGAAAGTTTCTTTGTGCGTGCCGTATGAACCGCCCGAAAGGTCGATACTGCCAAAAGGTTTGATGCCGATACTCTCGGTCTGCATGTTGATCGTAGCGCCGAAAGCGCCGGCGCCGTTGGTCGATGTACCTGCGCCACGTTGTATCTGTATGCTCTCTACACTGGAAACAAAGTCGCCCATGTTTACCCAGAAAACGGCCGAACTCTCCGCATCATTCATCGGAATTCCGTCGGTTGTGATGTTTATACGCGTGGGATCGGTGCCACGAACATGTATTCCAGTATAGCCAATACCCATACCTGCGTCTGACGAAACGGTAACCGACGGCGTCATCTCCAGCAACTGCGGCACGTCTTTGCCGTGGTTAACGGCGCTGATCTGCCGTTTGTTCAGGTCTGAATAGGTCATCGGCGTCTTTTTGTCGGCCCGTGTGGCCACCACCTGCACGTTCTGTAATTCATACGCCTTTAGCGTATCGATCTTTTCGGTCTTAGGATTGGCCGCGTTAGCCGTTGCAACACACGCAAGTATTGCAATCGTTAATGCACTTTTGTTCATAAATACCTTAATTTAAATGAATAAATAAAAGGGGGAAAGGAGCATGAACTTGGGGTTCAATGCTTGAGGTTCGTTTTTCACACACTGTGTGCCTTCCTACGCCGGCATTACCCGGATCAGGTCATAGGGTTTGATCTCAGCCGCGAAATATCGCAGCACCCCTTAACTTACCTTTTGCAAGTCGGATGCAAAGATAAGGCGTTTTCTTGAAGAAACAAAATAAAACTTAATTTATTTTCTTTGTGTTTTCTTAGGCTCGACGGGGCGGAAATAATCCTTAATCTCATCTTCCATCGTCGTTGTATCGGCCTCCTTGGGCTTTCGTCCGGGCATATAGAGCATGATGGTGAACTGGTTATCAGCGCTCAACGGCATAACTGTTCCATCAGGGAACTTGGCATATTTGTAAGTTGCGGGCACTCTGACGATCTTGATACGATGCTTTTCCAAGCATTCCCAAGATACCACTGAGTAATACATCCCATCATCTTGCGACACATAAAAGGCCTCTTCGTCCTCTGCATTGTGTTTTAAAGATTTTGCTTCGATATCTGAAATCAGGAAATCTACTGCACATTTACGGTTCGGAACTATGAAAGTACCCTTACGCCCTTGCGTTTTTTGTGCCGTAACAGCTATGGATATAAGTATTATCGGCAGTAAAACGGCAAGGCGGAATAAGGCTCTTCGCCTGATGTTCAGAGTGTTTGTCGCATCTTTTATCATTGTTTTTCGGTTTTAATATAAAGGTTTCGAAGACAAAGATAAAACATCTTTTTAAAACAACCATGCGCTTTCGCGATTATCTTTCGATGAAATCGGAAGAATAAATAGGTGGTTTATCCACCTTATACAGTATATGTATCGCGGATACACCCTACTTTTATCGCGCATATCCGCCATGTGTAAGTTTTCCGAACAGGTAACCTACCGCTTGATTTTGAATGAGTTTTCGATGCTTTGTATCTCGTCTGAAAACAGGCGATCTATCTTCAACCGTTGTTCTACCTGCGAACAACTGTGGATAACCGTGGAATGATCGCGCCCTCCGACGAGCTTGCCGATGCGCGAAGCGGGCATTTTAGTGTACTTCTGTGCAAGATACATCGACACTTGGCGGGCCACTACGAGGTCGTGTTTACGGCTCCTGCTGTTGACGGCCGTTGCGGATACGTTGAAATGATTGCACACCGAATCGAGAATATCGTCGATAGTAAGGGGCTTGTCGTCTATCTTTACGGCACGTTTAATCACTCTCTCGGCCAAACGCATATCGATGCTGCTGTTGTAAACCACGCTGTATGCCAGCAACGAATTAACCACTCCCTGCAAATCGCGCACGCTCCCATTAGCCGAAGAGGCTATAAATTCAACCACTTCTTTGGGGATATCCAGCCCGTCGCGGTGTATCTTATTATTCAAGATATCGATACATAGCTTTACATTAGGCTGCTCCAATTCGGCAATAAGCCCACAAGAAAAACGGGTAAGCAGGCGGTCGTTCATGCCTTCGAGGTCTACCGGAGGGCGATCGCTGGCAAGAATAATACGCTTACCGTTCTTAAATAGATGATTAAAAATATGGAAGAATGTGTTCTGTGTTTTTACTGCAGTAATCCACTCCTGTATATCATCCACGATTAGAACGTCTATCGTTTGGTAGAAGTTGATAAAATCGTTTACGCTGTTTCGCAATGTAGCGTTGCTAAACTGTACTTGAAAGAGCCGCGCACTGACATATAGCACCCGTTTCCGTGGGTAATGTTCGCGGATTTTCATACCTATAGCATTGATAAGATGCGTTTTACCGCAGCCAGACGGGCCGTATATGAACATCGGATTGAATTGTGCCGTGTTCGGATGCTCTGCTATAGACAGTCCGATAGACCGCGGAAGTTTGTTACTGTCGCCCTCTATGTAGTTTGCAAACGTTTGATGAGGGTTGAGTTGCGAGTCTAATGGCTGCATTTTTACCGCATCCATGAGCGACGGAGATTGGTTTCCTCGGCTGATTGCCTTCGGTTTAGGATCGGTATCTCCCACAACACCCTCTACAACAGTCGTAATGTTATGCTCTTTATCGGCCATTATACGGTAACCAAGGTTCACGTTTTTGCTGAATACACGGCCAAGCACTTTCTTCAGTAAGTCTACATAATTCTCTTCCAAATACTCATAAACAAACGTACTCGGTACTTTTACCAGCACTGTTTTCTTCGTTTCGTCGTACGATTCGAATACAATGGGCTTGAACCATGTACTATATTGTTGTTCTGTAACGTTCTCACGAATAAGCGCAAGGGCGTTTTCCCAACAGGAATTAGGGCTTACTTTCATCTATAAAACGACTTTAGATACGTCTTCCGACATATTTTTCATTGTAACGTAAGTGCAAAATTAAAAAAGAATTTTATATAAAACAAATAAACGGATTTATAAATTTTTAATGATAAATGCATAAAGTGCTTATTTTACCGACTTTACATGTTTCTGTCAAACGGTATACAAAAAAGTAGATTTTGTATTTTGTAACATCCTGATATCGAGCTATTTAAAGCACATTTGATAAAGATATGAGAAATAACAGTGAAACATATTGAAACAAGGCGGAAAAGCAAATAAAAATAAAGGCTTCGGACAGTTTGCCCGAAGCCGTGAAACATTAGCGCCACTATTTAGACTAATTTTAATTAAGAGTACCACCTAACGATATTATCCGATAGTTCCATCGAAGATAGATATACGGCCTTTCGCCCTTAGACCTATCGCCTGTAGAAAACAGATATAAGCCCTATCGGGGACGGATTATTTGTCTTTCCTGCCAAAGAGTGAGAAGTGAACATAACGTTTAGGGTGCTGACGCAGGTTAACCATCAGAGAATCGGCATTTCGCATTACCGAATTCATATTGTTATAGAGGCTTGCATCGTTCATCAACAGGCCAAGCGAGCCTTGATTGCTGTTCAGGCGTGCCGTGAGTTCCTTCACGTTGGCGATGGTATGGTTTACCTGTTCCATCGTTCCTGCGACATCTATGGCAGCTAAGTTGGTTGTTAACCGGTCTGTGTTATCGAGTATACCGTTAGCTTTCCTCATCATTACCGGTACATTATGGTTCAGATTGGCCGTCAATATATTCAGTTGTCGTGTGGTAGTGGTAAGGTTCGAGGCTACGGTCTGCACATTATGAAGCGATTGTGCGATAGCCGGATCGGCCAAAAGCATATTGAGACTCGACATTATAGAGTCGAGTTTCGGCAGCATTTTCTCTATTGAAGGCACCATTGACGATAGCTTTCCCAAGGCTCCATTATTGATATTGCCGTTGATGGTCTCACCCGGATTAACCCTCTCTCTCGGGTTATTGGCAAGTAGAAGGTTCACCTTTACGTTACCGAGCATATCGCTAACGATCTCGGCCGAACTGCCCTTGGGTATCCGCATGCCTTTGTCTACGCCGATGATAACCCTTGTATCCTTCTTATGGCTATAGTCGTACTCTATTCCTTTAACCACTCCGACCTGATATCCATCGGCATAAATAGGACTGGACGACGATAAACCGCTGATATCTTTAAAGGCTATGTAATATATATTGTCTTCAGAGAACAAGGTAAGCCCCTTCAGAAAGTTCATACCATAGAAAAGTACGATT
Source organism: Hoylesella oralis ATCC 33269 (assembly GCF_000185145.2). Lineage (GTDB taxonomy): Bacteria > Bacteroidota > Bacteroidia > Bacteroidales > Bacteroidaceae > Prevotella > Prevotella phocaeensis. Next base: position 167,173 of record NZ_GL833118.1, on the reverse strand, counting down.
ATTCCAACGATGGCAACGACGGCTATCTTTATCTCTTTTGTAAACTTCATTGTTATCTATTTTTTATTTAATCTGAATTCCTTGACGGCTTCGTTGATATCTACTCGCCTGCCATCTTTAAAGGCTACGATAAACGCTTGTGGGAACTTGTCGGCAATCTGCTTGCGAAGATTGTTGATTTCGTTATAATCTGTGGAAGCTCCATAGGTATATTTGTACAGGTTGCCCTCCTCGTAACTGTCGTAATCGGTAATGCCTTTTAAATGAGCATCGTCCGGACGGAGCTTACGACTGACGGCAAAAATCTGTATCTTGAATACAGGTACGCTGGCTACAGGCTGCTCAGACGGTGCCTCAACGGGCTGTTCTTCTGTGTTAGGAACAACTTTTTCGGGATCGTTTACCGGTTTGTAAGGTTGCGGAACCACGGTCGGAATATCGACAGGTTCTGCCTTTTCGGCCTTATAGGGCACCACTATCTTGCCGTCGTGCTTGCTCTTATACTGTATAAAAGCATTGTATATGCCCCTTGCAATGGCATCTACCTGACCATTGTTGTTCAGTGTACGTTCTTCATCCGGCGTGGTGATGAAGCCGAGTTCTATCAGACAACTGGGCATAGATGTTTCGCGCAACACGAGGAAACCGGCTTGGTGCACGCCTTTATCGGGCCGATTAGCAGTGCTACACACATTGCTTTGTATCATTTTAGCGAGTTCTATGCTCTTTTCCATGTTCTTCCCTTGGATGAATTCGAACATGATATAGCTCTCGGATGATCGGGGATTGAAGCCTTGATACGTCTGCTGATAGCCTTTCTCCATAGAGATAACGGAGTTTTCGCGCATGGCTACGTCGAGATTATCCTTTGCGCGGTGCATACCCAAGGTATATGTTTCGAAGCCGCGTGCCTGCTTTCCTGCCGGCAGAGCGTTCGTATGAACGGAGATAAAGAGGTCTGCTTTATTGCGATTGGCTATGTTTGCCCGCTCCATCAGTGGGATAAACACGTCGTTTCTACGCGTATAAATAACTCTAACATCAGGACAATTCCGCTCTACATATCGTCCGAAAGCCAACGCAACGGTAAGGTTGATTTCTTTCTCCTTGGATATCGCACCCAATGCACCGGCATCATGCCCGCCGTGCCCGGGATCGATAACAAGGGTAAAACGCTTATTTGCAGCCATAGACATAGTTGCAAATACAATAAGAGTTATCAGAGAAATTAACGACTTTCTGCCCATATCGTTACAAAAGTAATTAAATAATGTGAGAAAACCGTTATTATCTAAAGGGTTTTATCATTTATTAAGTGTAATTCTACACCGGCACAATCGCAATCCGCACCCATCGGAGGATTGATTTTGGCAATATCTATGTCTATTTTTTCTATATTGGGGAACTGTCGGAACAGGTGCCTGCCTATTCTATATGCCACGTTTTCGAGCAATTGAGAGACTTCCGCCATCTCTATTTTGATGATATCGCAAACACAGGCATAACTGATAGTATCGGTAAGCATATCGGATAACATCGCTACACCTATGTTATAAGCGATACAGACATTCACTCTATAGTCGTTGCCTATAACATGTTCTTGCGGCATCACGCCATGATAGGCATGGCACCGCAGGTTTCGAACATAAATATAACTTGAATGTACTTTCATTCCACCCTATCCGCAACGCGATGCTCCGCAGTTTTTACAGATTAAACATCCCTCTTGATAGATAAGTGTTTCGTGCCCGCAAACCGGACATTTTTGCCCTTTGGCCTCGGTACCGTCTACGATATACTTCTTCAGAGCACGTTCCACGCCGTTCTTCCAAGTATTTATACTCTCGTCTTTCAGTTGGAGCGAGCCCACAAGTTTAATCACATGGTCGATCGGCATACGGTATCTAAGCACGCCGGATATTAGCTTTGCATAGTTCCAATACTCCGGATTGAACTTCTCGCTCAGCCCTTCAACGGTAGTCTTATAGCCTCTTTTATTCTCAAATTGGAAATCATAACGGTGTGTTCCATCCTCATTAGTCTGCTTAATGATCTTTCCTTTGGTCACAGTCTTGGGCAATACGATGCCTTCTTCATCATCCTGTAAGCCGGTGAATATCTCATAAGGATAGCCATCCAATAGACCTACGAAAGCAACCCACTTATCTTTGTTGTTCTGGAAACGTACCACATCGCAGGCAAGTTCCTTTGGTCTCACCTCTGTTACTTGCGGATGTTGGCACGGGGGCATACCGAGTTGCTCCATATTATTATCTTTTACCGCCTCTCCATCTTCATTCTTTTTCTTATCTTTCTTCGATACGGAGATCATAACCCCTGCGCGACTTCCGTCTCGATAGATGGTGCAGCCTTTGCATCCGCTCCTCCAAGCCTCCACATACAGGCGGTTCACCAGCGCTTCATCCACTTCATTGGGCAGGTTAACGGTTACGCTGATGGAGTGATCTACCCACTTTTGGATGGCTCCTTGCATGCGAACCTTCATCAACCAGTCCACATCATTTGCCGTAGCTTTATAATATGGTGATTTTGCAACGAGCTCGTCGATCTCTTCTTGAGTATATTTTTTGGTAGAATCGATACCGTTTATCCGCATCCACTCAAGGAACTTCTTGTGATAAACGATGTATTCTTCGAACGAATCTCCTACCTCATCCACGAAATCAACGTGCACATCGGTGTCGTTGGGGTTCACTTTTCTGCGGCGTTTATATACGGGCATGAATACTGGCTCTATGCCGCTTGTGGTCTGTGTCATAAGAGAAGTGGTGCCGGTTGGTGCAATTGTCAGGCACGCAATGTTACGACGACCGTATTGCACCATATCTCTGTAAAGTTCGGGATCGGCTTCTTTCAAGCGCAGGATAAACGGATTGCGCTCCTCTCGCTTAGCATCGTAAACCTCGAATGCACCGCGTTCTTTCGCCATCGTTACCGAAGAGCGGTAAGCCCCCAACGCTAAAGCGCGGTGAACACTTACGGAGAAGTCTGTCGCTTCTTGTGTCCCGTAGCGCAATCCCATAGCTGCAAGCATGTCGCCTTCCGCTGTAATGCCCACACCTGTACGCCTTCCAAGCCCACTTTTGTACTTTATCTTCTCCCAGAGATGGTATTCAGCTCCCTTCACTTCATCGCTTTGCGGATCAATAGTTATCTTTTCCATGATCTTGTCTATCTTTTCAAGCTCGAGATCCACGATGTCGTCCATGATTCGCTGTGCTATCTGTACATGCTTCTTAAAGGTATCGAAGTCGAAATAAGCATCCTTTGTAAACGGATTTACCACATAAGAATAGAGGTTGATACACAACAGACGGCAACTGTCATACGGACATAATGGGATTTCACCACACGGATTGGTGCTTACGGTATGGAAACCAAGGTCGGCATAACAGTCGGGTATGCTCTCCCGAATAATGGTATCCCAAAACAACACCCCGGGTTCGGCGCTCTTCCATGCATTGTGTACGATCTTTTCCCAGAGCTTTTTCGCCGATATACTATTGGTACACTGAGGGTTCTTACTATCTATAGGGAATTGCTGCGTATAAGGTTTGTCGCTTATAGCGGCATTCATAAACTCGTCGTCTATCTTTACAGACACGTTAGCTCCCGTAACTTTCCCCTCTGTCATCTTAGCATCAATGAATAATTCGCTATCCGGATGCTTGATACTTACACTCAACATCAACGCTCCACGGCGACCATCTTGCGCTACTTCGCGTGTGGAATTGCTATATCTCTCCATAAAAGGCACCAATCCGGTACTTGTAAGAGCCGAGTTATTAACAGGTGAGCCTTTCGGACGTATGTGACTCAGGTCGTGGCCCACCCCCCCACGGCGCTTCATCAGCTGAACTTGCTCCTCATCAATGCGCATAATGGCCCCGTAGGAGTCGGCATCGCCGTCGAGACCTATTACGAAACAGTTACTCAGCGAGGCCACCTGATGATCGTTTCCGATACCTGTCATTGGGCTACCTGCAGGCACTATGTACCGAAAATGGTCTAAAAGTTCGAATATTTCCTTTGCTTTAAGCGGATTGGCATACTTTTTTTCGATCCTTGCAATCTCGTTCGCGATGCGCCAATACATATCTTCAGGCGACTTCTCGAATATGTTTCCGAAGCTATCTTTCATCGCATATTTGTTCACCCATACACGTGCAGCGAGCTCATCCCCACCAAAGTATTCCAACGAAGCGCCAAACGCCTCCTCAAAAGAGTAAGTTTTCTGATTTTCCATTATACGTATATCTTAAATATTATGTTCTTGTTTTAGTCCAGTGTGTGCAAAACTACGATTTTATTTCCACATACTAAAACTATTTCCCATATATTTTATATAAATAAAATACTAAGAAGTTCGCCAAAACAGGAAACTTTTACTAACTTTGTAGAAATAAAATGATCAAAAAATGAAATCACTATTAAGCAGACGAAGCATCCGTAAATACACTAAAGAGGATGTATCCGATGAACTTCTTCACCGACTCTTGGCCGATTCCGAGCACACTCAAACGATGGGAAACCTGCAACTTTATTCCGTTATCATTACCCGCGACCGTGAAAAAAAACGTCAACTATCGCCGATACATTTCAATCAACCGATGGTAGAGGGTGCTCCTGTGGTGCTTACTTTCTGTGCAGACTTCCGACGTACTACCCTTTGGGCCGAGGAACGCATGGCAAATCCCGGTTACAGCAATTTCCTTTCATTCGTCAATGCGGCCTCTGATACACTGTTATATTGCCAAACTTTCTGCAACATTGCCGAAGAACAAGGGCTCGGCTTATGCTATCTCGGCACCACGGTTTATATGCCCGAAAAGATTATAGACATACTGAAGTTGCCCAAATTGGTTATGCCGATTGCAACAATTACCTTGGGATGGCCCGACGAGATGCCCGCCCAATCGGATCGATTGCCATTAAATGCAATCATACACAGCGAAACTTATCACGATTATTCGCCCGAAATGATCGATCGGTTCTACACTCCGAAAGAAGAACTTCCCCAAAACAGGCAATTTGTAGCAATCAATCATAAGGAAACACTCGCACAAGTGTTCACCGATATTCGTTATACCAAGAAAGATAACGAGGCACTTTCGCAAACTCTGCTCGCCGCTCTTCGCCGACAGGGTTTCATGGATTAACACCTTACACGGAGCTCCTGCAAAAAACAAGCGTGGCGTTCATATTGCATGAACGCCACGCTTATTATATATAATAAGGTGTAATTTTCGGCTAATCTTGAAAATACACCCGCTTTACACGGTTGCTGATACATGTAAGAACCTCGTATGGAATGGTGTCGAGAGCATCGCTCAACACTGTTACAGGCAGATGGTCGCCGAATATTTCCACACTGTCGCCCTCCTTACAGTCGATACCTGTCACGTCTATCATGGTCACATCCATGCAAATATTGCCTACGTATTCTGCCCTTTTACCGCCCACCAAGCAATAGCATCGCCGGTTTCCGAGCCTGCGGTTCAGCCCGTCTGCGTAGCCTATAGGTATGGCTGCAATCACACTGTCGCGGTCGATAACACCCTTACGCGAATAACCCACCGTGTCTCCTGCCGGCACGTGGCGCAGCTGAAGGATAGTTGTCTTCAGCGTACACACATTATTTATAATATGGTTGTTGCGCGAATCGATGCCATAAAGCCCCAATCCGAGCCGGCACATATCAAGTTGTCGCTCCGGAAAATGCTCTATGCCGGCGGAATTGTCTATATGCCTAAGTATCTTATGCGGGAATGCAGCCTGCAGTTTACGGCTGCCTTCATCGAACAGGGCGAACTGCCGTGCCGAAAATTCATCGAAGCTGTCGCTGTCGGAACCTACGAAATGCGAGAATACAGAGCGCGGAATTACGGCGTTCTGGTGCTGCATACGGGCGATAAGTCGGTCGATATCCTTATTAGGATCGAAACCTAAGCGGTGCATACCCGTATCCAATTTGACATGGACGGGGAAACCGGCGACTCCTTCCTTCTCTGCAGCCTTGATAAGCGCCTCCAACAGCCGGAACGAATATACCTCGGGTTCCAAATCATAATCGAACATAGTCTTGAAAGCCGTCATTTCCGGGTTCATTATCATGATGTTCGAAGTTATTCCGTTCTTACGTAAAGTAACGCCTTCATCGGCAACTGCCACGGCAAGATAGTCCACTCTGTGGTCTTGCAGCGTCTTTGCTATCTCTACAGCCCCCGCACCATAGCCGTCTGCCTTTATCATACAAACGAGTTTGGTGGTCGGTTTCATGAAGCTACGATAATGGTTTAAGTTGTCTACAACGGCATTTAAGTTCACTTCAAGTATGGTTTCGTGCACCTTTTGGGCCAAAAGCTCGGTCAACAGATCGAACCCAAAGCTGCGAGAGCCTTTCAATAAGATCACTTCATCGCGCAGAGAGCGGAACACTTCGCTGCTTATAAAGCTGTCGACCGACTCGAAGAAGAACTTTTCTCTTACCTTTATCTCGTCCGACTGTGCCGATATTTCGGGGCCGATACCTATGAATTTCTCCACTCCACGGCCTTGTACAAGCGTCGAAACCTCTCTGTACAGCTCACGGGGCGACTCTCCGCTTTGGTAAATATCACTCAATATGAGTGTATGTCGGCGCCCCTTGTGGTCCGGTCTGCGGTTCATAAAGTCGAGAGCTATATCAAGTGATTTCACATCAGAGTTATAAGAATCGTTGATAAGGGTGCACCCGTGCTGACCGGTCTTCACCTCCAAGCGCATCGCTACGGGTTCCAACCGCTGCATTCTGCGGTCTAAATCGTCGGCAGACAGCCCGAGATACAGGCTCACAGCCATGCAGGTAATGGAATTTACAACCGATGCGCTGTCGATAAACGGTATGGAGTACTGCCCTTCTTTACCATTATATACATAAGTAACGGTGGTAGTGTTTTCTTTCTTTTCTATGGTTTTTACGAACAGCGGGGCGTTCCGGTCTTTCTGCGACCAGCCCATACGCCGGCCTTTATAGCCGGATTGCTCCATGCAGCGGGCAATCAGATCATCGTCGGCATTATAGATAACGGCTTCAGAGTCGTGGAATAGCTTGAGTTTTTCGCTGCATTTCTCCTCCATCGAGGCAAAGTTCTCCTGATGGGCGGTACCTATACCGGTAAGAACCCCGATGGTGGGCTGTATGATACTGCGCAGCGAGGCCATCTCGCCGGGCATACTGATGCCGGCTTCGAATACACCTATCTGCGTCAGTTCGTTCATGAGCCACACCGAGAGGGGCACTCCAATCTGCGAATTATAGCTTCTTGGGCTTCGTGTAACGACCATTTGCGGCGATAGCAGCTGGTAGAGCCACTCTTTCACCATAGTCTTGCCGTTGCTGCCCGTGATGCCCACGACCGGAATATCGAACTCGTCGCGATGGCGTTCGGCCAGCCTTTGCAGCGCACCGAGCGGGTTTACCACTTTCAGGAAGTTGACATCGGGGTAAAGCGTGTCGTAATTATCGGGCAAATGTTCTACCACAAAATTGAATACACCGCGACGATACAGGTCGCCGATGAAGTGTTGACCATCGTTGCGATCGGTCTTTAAAGCGAAAAACAACGTTTCTTCTGCGAAACAAAGCGAACGACTGTCGGTTAAAAGAAAGCCGATATTGGCATCTCTGTTGCCGTATCGATGCGCTCCGATCAGCGTTGCAACCCTTTCGATAGTATAAGTCATAGCCCTTATTATATTTAATTCTCTTATCAAGACGGTGCAGCCGACAGCCACGAAATCCGTATTTCGCGCTGCCTCATAGCCCACCGACCGAGTGCAAAGATACTCCTTTTCCCACTTACGGCAAAGAGATTGAATTATTTTTCGCCTATTATTTTTAGCATATATTATAGGTGCATCGCCGCCATGCAAGCAAGCCATCCCCTTCCCCTGTGCCATTCTCAAGAAAGAAGAGTATGCCACAACGTAAAGACTCGTATGGCCTAAGTATTTTACATAGGCATTTTAAGCATCTTAGATTGCCTGTCTATCCGGCTTATACCATAGGTATATCTTAATTGTCCTTGCAGTCTTTCTCCCTTCTCCTTCACTTTTTAAAATCACAGGTCGAACTTATAACCCACGGTGAACATAAAACCATTGTCCTTAACGTTATCCACTTTCGCGATATTTGTGATGCCCAAATTGTAACGGGCATCAAGAACAACGTTCATATATTCATAAGATATGCCCATCGGAACTGCCAATTCCACTTTCTTGAAGTTTCCTGTAACATTGGCATCGAATACGCCTTCCGCGCTGAAAGTACGCTTCCCTTTAGCATCTACGGTATATTCTTCCCACTCATGCCTCGACTTTGCGTGGAGCGGGAAGCCCACCTGCAGGCCTACATTGACAGAAAGACCTTCGGCAACATACCCATGCAGCATCAACGGAACATTCAAACAGTGCAAGTTCACTACATTCCTACGCACGCCATGAAGCAATTTAGCGTTGTCGTAATATTCTTCATGATCCTTATAACGGCACCCCTGCAGGGAATAGAATACACCTATGGAACCGCCGAGCACATCGGTAAACTGATACATCAGGTCTACTCCGCCAGTAAAACTTCCCTTCATAACGGGTTTATCCTCTATTCCTTGCTCCGACGAACTCGCCACGTAGTAATACGAATTGCCCGATAAAGTGGAAACATTTACGCCGAGACGGGGTATCAGAGAGAACGTTCCGGCGAGGCTCTGTGCAAGACTATCCAAAGAAACCAAATATAATAAGGTTGCAAAAATATACTTTTTCATGTGATACTGTTTTACTTTAAAACGGTTTTTTACGCATTTTATTATAATTCTGCTCATTTTCGAAAAGAGACGTTTATCTTATATGGAAAAAGCGCAACGGACATCAACGTCCACTGCGCTTCATTTCTACATAAACTAAAGTCGAATTGAATGATTATTAATTACTGTTTATGTTCGTCAGAAATAAGTGTCATACTGAATCTTTATATCTTCTTTGTCGATTGTAGAACGAACGGAACCACCTGCTTGAGATAATTTGTACGAGTGCCGTCTACACCTATCAGCCCTTCTACAATCTGCATACCGAGCACTTTTTTGGTAGCGTTGTATACGCCATACGATGAGAAGTTGTTAACAGCAAAGGCAACCTGCACCTTATGTTTCTTACCTCCGTAGGTCAAATCGAAACTGGGTGTTACAGGATTAACCAAGAAAGTAACCGGCGAGGTCTTAATGAAACCGATACGACATGTCATGTCTTGGTCTGCTGCCTCCTCCAAAGCCTTCTTCAATTCCGCATCGGTAACGTTGAAAGCCAGTACTTTCGACGGGAATTTACTAATCGTTAACGTGCTGTCGTTGGTAATAGTCCACTTTACGGCAACTGTATCTGTCATATCTTTAGGGTTCTTTTTGTTCTCGCTTTTATAGATCAGATTACCCTCATAACTGCCCTTTACCGTAAGCAGGCACTGCGCAATCTCCTCTTTGGTAAGCTGCTTGTAAGAATTATCATCGCTGTTACAAGCCGTAAAAGCCATTGTTACTAAACCTAATAATGCTACTGTAAAAATCTTAAATGTTTTCATTGTCTTTGTTTTTTGAGTTATAACGATTAATTGCTTTTGTCCTATAAATGGGGTATTTCGTAAAACTTGCATCCTTATTATGTTAATAAATCATAATCAGATATACCAACTTTCAAACTCGGGCGATAGACCTTACTTTAAAATATTTTAAGAAAAAAAGGCATATTCTTGATGCAAGTTTTCGTAATATTGTAATTTAAATGGGCAAAGACAACATTTAAACCGAAGAAATTATGAAAAAATTAACGTTATGGACCTTAGCTCTTGCGCTGATAGCCGGTGCTTTCGGTCTTCAATCATGCTCCGACGATGACAACGATTACAGTCGTCTTTACCCAACAGCCCTTGTCACCGTGAAGCCCAACAGCGACAACTCGTCGTTTTACATGCAACTAAATGACTCGACAACACTGCTGCCTGCCAATATGAAAGCATCGCCCTTCGGCAAAAAGGAGGTGCGTGCACTGGTAAATTACACTATGGTTGACCGTCCTACAATGCATTCTGGCCGTGCTGTTAATATCAACTGGATAGACAGTATCCTAACTAAACGAATGGCAGTTACACTGGGCGATAAGAATACAAGTACCTACGGAGTCGATCCGGTGGAGATCGTGAACGATTGGGTGACCATTGCAGAAGACGGATACCTTACACTTCGCTTCCGTACACGTTGGAGCAACGGCAGCCGCCACATAGTTAATCTGGTGGCAACCGGTAGCAATAAAGAGCCTTACAAGGTAACCTTCTACCACAATGCACAAGGTGATCGCTGGGGAGCTGTAGGAGATGCCATCGTTGCATTCCGTCTCAACGACCTTCCCGATACGCATGGAAAAACGGTAGACCTTACTCTTGAGTGGAATGCATATAGCGGAAAGAAGACGGCAAAGTTCAAATACTGCACACGTAAGGCCACTAATTCATCGGCAAACATTGCATTCGGTACGCTGATAAAATACGTCAACTAAAAACGGTGAACTTCTTTATCGGAGACAAAGAGAAGAAATTGGTAAAACAACTTCGCCATGGAAACAGCACGGCGATGCACGATTTCTATGCTCTTTATGCCGACTATCTCACCGGAATATGTGCCCGATACGTGGGAAACGGCGACTCTCTGAAAGATGTTCTGCAAGACTGTCTGGTCAATATCATTACTCATGTGGGTGAATTCGAGTATCGTGGTGCCGGTTCCCTGCAGGCATGGGCCACGAAGATCGCCGTAAACCAGTCTTTAAAGTTCCTGAAAGAGCAGAAACACGGTGAGTTCGTCACATTAGAATGGGATGTTCCCGACAGCGAGAAATACAGGGAAGACGAAGAAGATCCGCCGATCAGCGACATTCCTCCCGACGTTATACACCGCTTTATTACAGAACTGCCCACAGGATACCGCACGGTTTTCAACCTTTATGTATTCGAAAACAAGAGCCATCAAGAGATTGCAGCTACATTAGGCATTAAGAAAGACAGCTCGGCATCGCAGCTGCATCGGGCGAAGAACCTGCTTGCAAAGAAAATAGAACAATACAACACCTCAAAACAAAAGGCACGATGAAAGAACAATGGAGAAAAGAAATGCAGCAAAAGCTCGCCGGTTATCGCCAACCGGCGCCCGAGGTGTCGTGGGCAGAAGTTGAGAAAGCCGTTGCTAAAAGCAAGAGGTCTGCCACGCAGATACCGCTTGTATGGCGACGTATTGCCGCAGCTGCCATGATTATATTCATCTGCGGGAGCGGCTTCATCCTCTATTATCGACATGCAGACAAGCCGCACACCTCGAACACAGCTTCCCTGAACAGGGGGCAAACCGTCTCTCCTGCAACGCCGACTGCCGCCCCCATCACGCCTACACTCGCATCATCGACCGGTTCTGCAGGCACAGCATCGCCCGCAAGACACGCCCCTACAGGCAACACTACAGTAACATCGGCAACACAGACCGCCGCTACAGAAATACCACATCTGGCAAACAATACCACACAAAGCACAGATGCAACTGTGCAAGACTCCCCATCTGAGAAGTCTGTAACCATCGTTCCCGCTCCACATAAACAGGAAACAGAGAAGAAAGAGCAGCAGCATAACCGGCCTCAACGGCAACAATATCCTTCTTACCCCGTACCTATGCCGGAGTACACCCCGTCGACAACCGCCGACAACCGACTTATGGCAAGCGCTTTCGTATCGAATGTAGCAACAGCGCAGAACCATTCTGCCAACAACGTACCAATGCTTGCAGCAGCCGATCCCATCGGTATGCACGGCAAAGATATGGATGGTAAAGGCACTTATGCCGTTATGAACCGCGAGAATGATATCCATACAGAGGTGCATCACCGCCAACCTGTGCGCTTCGGATTGTCATTGAGATATAATATAAACGACAGATGGAGCATCGAAGGAGGCGTTTCGTACACCTATCTTGCCTCGGATATCTCTCGAAAATCCGAGGCCTACGCCTACAAAACCAAACAGAAACTCTCGTACATGGGCATACCTGTCAATGTGAATTACCGCCTATGGAGCAATCGCTGGTTCAACCTGTATGCATCGGGAGGGGGCACTGTGGAGAAAATGGTTAAGGGAAAAGCCACTACCAACACCATTGTAGACGACAAAGTATCGGCCATTACCGACGAAGATATAAGCATGAATCGCCTACAGTTTTCTGCTACGGGGGCGATAGGTGCCGAGTTCAAGGTCGATAAACGGTTCAGTATCTTCGCCGAACCGGGCCTTAGTTATTACTTCGACAATAAAAGCAGCGTGGCTACAATCTATCAAGATAAGCCTCTCAACTTCAACCTGAATATCGGAATTAGACTAAATATTAAATAAAAAAGATATGAATAAGATTAGAACAATCATGATGACAGCGGGTGCAGCGTGCCTGCTGTTTCTCGTATTTGCATGCAACACGATGAAAAAATCCACCGCACCGGTGCCCAAGGTTCCCTACACAGTAGCCCAAAACTATTTTTTCATTAACGACGAACCGCTGCCCACCAACCCGAAGATCACTACGCTGAAAGAATTCGGCCGTATGTTCGGCATGGCCGCACACATGGGCGAAGACGGCATCCCCACACAGGTAAACTTCAAACACCAGTTCGTTATCGCAGTTGTTTCGCCCATCACCAACCGCAATACCGAGCTCACACCGTTAGACCTTTCGGCAAATGGCGACACGCTTACGTTTATCTATCACGAGCGGGTGGGCGAAGAAATGACGTCGTCTATGCAACCTATGCTCCTTATCGTGGTCGACAAAAAATACGAAAGGGCGCACGTAAAGCTCGTTAAGCAATAACACGAGGCGTACAGACGTATCGTCTGTCGCCGTTACGGCATACTTCTACGCCCGACAGGCATACGGCCTACCTCCCACATACAGTACCTATAATGCACAACCCCGCCGCATGTTGCGCCCTTACCATTTACCTCTGTAAGCGCAACCGCGATGGGGTTGTTTCGTTATCAATTAAAGAGAGAGATTTCGGAACTTACCGTTTCAGCCGCTTCTGCTGTTGTTTTTTCAGGTTTTCTATACTTTTTTTCACATCTTCCATGTGCATATTCTTGCCATAGTTCCAACCGGAAAGGTCGATATCGGCCAACATATCGCCGATAGAACTTAGGTCTATCTCCGTTCCATCGTTCATACTGCCCGGACTGAAATCAAGAGAAAGCTCGTCGGCCGGCACCGATTTGTAACGTGTAATAATCTGCAAAATAACGTATTTGTTGGGCACGTCTTTAGTTTCTACCTTGAGTATATACGTTGTTTGTACATCTCCTTCAGAAAAAACCAAGGTGTATTTACGCATATTGCCCATTGTAAAGCCTTTACCTAACTCTCCCATCAGCGTTTGAGCCGACTGGTTAAGGTAACACTCGTCGGCATTTTCGCTTTCGTCTTTAAAGGCTTTTACGAGCATGTTGGCATAGTTGTTCTCTTTACTGATAAATATAAAGCTCTGCGAACGCATATACACCTTCTTCGTCTGCCGGTTCCGTTTCATTACCAAAGAACCCTCAATACCCTTGCTTTCGAGCTCTTTCACTATTTTTCCTATGCGCTGCTGCGCCGACATGGGCATGGCAAGGGCCGCAGCAAAGAGGATCAATAACAGTTTTTTCATATCGTTGGAATATTGGTTTCATTGTTTACAGCATACGTGCCATTGCTCAATTCGCTGCAGATGCGCTCCGCACGGTCGGCATTCCGTTGCAGTTCGGGCATTATCTTCCGCAGATCGGTAATCTTTTTGCCGCCTCTAATAACGTAACTGCCGGCATATATCTCGTACATCCGTTCGTTCTCCATGTGCCGCCTTATACTTAAGCCGGCTCCGAAAAGCAGCAATACCGCCGCTGCAACGCCAATTACCGTAAACAGGCGGCGCCTCAACGGGCGGCGGACGGGCAACGGAGCCTGCATGCCGCCGGCATACCATGCAAACATGGGGCGCAACTTGCGCAGGTCGGCAGGCACGCCGTCGCTTCTGAAAAGCTCATACAACTCTTGTTCTTCGCCATTCGTGGTGGCTCCATCCATAAAACGTTCCACCAAGAACCTCATTCTGTCTATATTCTCTTTTTCCATCATTCGAAATATTTTAATATCCTGCGGCGGGCACGCGATAGATTTTGCCTCACTGCCTCTTCGCTAATGCCCGTGAGTTGGGCTATTGTAGCGGTTTCAAGTCCGTCTGCATGTTTCATTCTCAATACGGTCTGCTGCTTGTCGGGCAGCAATGCAATGAGCTTTTCCACACGCTCTGTCTCCTCTCTTCCTATGAGCCGTTGTTCTGCAGAGGGCTCCGTATCGGGAACAGTCGGCGGCAAATCGAAATTTGCACGGCGCAAACGGTTCAGACAGATACGGCGCAGCACCACCATCGACAGAGCCTCTACCGACCGATATTCGTCCAGCCGATTACGCATGGCCCACAGTTTAAATACCGTGTCCTGCACCGCATCTTCTGCATCATCGGCATCCTTCAGCAGGATTTCGGCCGACCTGAGCAGCTTAAGCCGCGTCTGTAAGACGAATATCTCGAAGTCTTTTTGCTCCATCATCTACATATAATACACTCAGAAAGCAACTGTGTGACATTTAAATGAAAGAAAAAACATGTTTTTTATGGCCCGCCAATCGTTTCAGAGCTTTGCGGCAACGGCCACAGCCTGCCTGATACGGTCTGCCATTCCTATGCCTCCGCGGATGTTTCCGGCAATCCTAAGTCCGCCGTATTGCCGTTCGATACTGTCGATAGCGGCATATCGCTCGCCTGTATTGCCCTCATATTGCGGGATGGCACGGCGATGACGGAAAATACGCACGGTATCTGCTTTCACCATATCGGGCAACTTGAGCATACGGTGCAGGGCATCATCGACGATGGTCAGCAATTCTTCGTCGCTTTTATCTACGAAATCGGGGCGACGAACACCGCCCATAAAGAACGAAAACACGGCACCCCGCTCGGGTGCACGGCCCTCGAAGCAGGCCGAGGGATAAAGAATGCCGAGCACATTCTGCCGTTCGCACGAGGGTACAAGTCCGCCGAAAGCGTTGTAACCGACGCCTGCAGTATCGGCAACACCCACCCCCACCTGCACGATGGGGGCATAGTAAAGATTGTTCACAGCCTTCATACGCTCCTTATCCACAAAAGGCAGCAGCGCCGGAAGGCTGTATGCCCCGCACGTAGTTACCACCTTGGCGCAACGTATGCAGCATGCGTTGCCGCCGGCATCGGTATATTCCACCCGCCAACGACCGCTGTCGGGCACGAGAACGATATCTCTGGCGCCGATCGTTATACGGTCTGCGCCTATCGCATCGCCCAAAGCATTCACCAAATTGCCCATTCCGCCATGCGCAGAGAACACCTTTTTCGTAGCCAAACGGTCGCGATTGCTCTTCTGTTCCTTAGCCTTAGCTACGGCACCCCGTATGAAACTGCCGTATGTTTGTTCTAGATTGTACAGTTTGGGCAACGCATAACGGGTGACAAGTCGCATGGGATCGCCCGCATAAACGCCAGACAAGAACGGATCTACGGCATACCTAAGATACGAATATCCCAATCTGCGAACGGTAAGCTCACCTACCGTCTCATTCGGATCGACGCCCTTCTTGCGAAAGGGCTCTCCTATAATGCGGATTTTATCATGCCATGTGAATAACGGAGTGCGAAATGCAGCCGTTAGACCGGCAGGCAAAGCGTGGAATTGCGTACCTTTCCAGATAAGACGACGCTTGGACGAGCCGCGTGCAAGCTCCAACCGACAGGCTTCCCCCATGTCTGCAAAGAGTTCGGCCACCTCGGGATACGACACTACACCCGTATTCGGACCGCTCTCGAAAGTATATCCGTCTTCATGATAAGTACCAATTTGGCCACCTATACGGTCTTCGCGTTCGAGCACTTCTACATCCCTACCCTTCTTACGAGCATAGAATGCAGCAGTCAGACCGGTGATTCCGGCCCCGATCACCACGGCTTCACGTTCTCTGAAAGATTGTTTCTCCATCGTTTTCAAATAGGTTTAGAAAATTTCTTTGTAGTGTTCAACATCAACGGATCGAGTATTGCCACCACATTTCTTACAAAAGGAGAGCCTTCGGAAGTCATACTAATAGCGTCAGGCGTATAATCTATAATGCCATCGGTGGCCATCCTGCGCAGATGTTCCTCATCGTAATTCACGGCAGCTTTTACCTCTTTCGGCGTCAGCGACAGCCTTCGGGCTATTTCGCTCCACGAAATATAATAGTTACACATCATGGCTTCGATAACTTCACGCACGATCTGTTGGCGACGGTTGAGGATATATCCGCGACAGACATTCAGTCTGCCGCTCTCAATTTCATCGATATAAGCCGGTATATCCCTACCGTTTTGCGCATAGGCAGAACCCAATTGACTGATACCCGTTACCCCAAAGGCATATACTTGGCCCGTTGTGCGCTGTGTGCAGTAGCCCTGAAAGTTACGATGCAGGCACTTAGTATCGAGAGCTATACTCAATTCGTCGTCGGGAAGTACGAAGTGATCGAGTCCGATACTGCGATAACCTGCCCCGTAGAGCACTTCTACCGCCCGCTGATACATCTCCTGTTTAGTCTGGCCTGTAGGAAGACCGTACTTCTCTAATATAAGTTGCCGCTTATGAACCCATGGCACGTGCCCGTAACTGAACGTTACAAGGCGCTCAGGTTGCAATTCGGCACCCATTTCTATGGCATGTTGGAAACTCAGAGGCGTTTGATATGGTAATCCGAACAGGAAATCAAGGTTGACAGTTGCACCGGATGAGCGCAACAGATGGAGAATTTCCTCAATCGGAAGTAACGACGGACGCCGGTTAACAGCCTTCAGAACGCGCTCGTCAAAGTCTTGTATGCCCAGACTATAGCGTGTAAAACCACACTCGATGAGCTTCTGCCAGTCATAGGCGGTAAGATAACCCGGATGACACTCTATGGCTATTTCCGGCCGATCGATTACCGGAAGCAGCGAGAGCATGTGGTCGTTCAGCTCATGTATATAATGTATGGGCAACGCAGTGGGACTTCCGCCGCCATAGTGTATCTGTGAAATGCTCCTATCCGGCCGTATATGGGCGGCAATAATATCTATCTCTTTGTGCAGAGCTGCCACATATCGCTCCAACATGCCATCTTTACCCATGGAATATGAATTACAACCGCAATAATGGCACAGGTCTGAACAGAACGGGATGTGGAGGTAAAACGACACCAGATTGTTTGCAGCTGCGTTAGATGCGTCTACTGCGGCAAGATAATCGGCAGCAGAAAGGTCGTAGAAGTAGTTGGCCGGCGGATAACTGGTATATCTCGGCACAGGTATGTTGTATTTCTCGATCAGTTCTTTATTCATTTTTCGCCTCCGTTTTCTTGAACATAGCAAGTACATAGACCAAAGACAGTGCTGCTATGGCTACCTCTGCCGCAAACAATCCGTGGTAGCCGATACGGTCGGACAGTGCTCCGGCGACTGCTGCCATCAGCATTCCGCTGGTATGGGTGAGCACTATTTGCACGGTAAAATCTGTTCCTTCGCGCCCCGAACGTACGCAATTCATCGACGAAACATAGACCACAACAGAGGCAAACCCATAGCTTCCCCACAACAGAACGATACCCAAGCAGAGCAAAACGGTATTTACGGGCAGGAAAGACTGGGCAAGAAAGAACACCGTAGTGCAAAGCGTTAGCACGGCAAATAAGATACGCGCCCGATAGATGCCTATTCTACGCACGATAAACCCCGCTCCTAAAGACGATACACATGCCATGCAAGTGCCCAAGATACCACTCATAATTCCGATATCTCTCATTGTATAGCCGTTATCTACAAGATACGGGCGCAGCATCGATAGTATTCCGATAAGGCCGGCATAATATATAAGGAGGAAACCTACCTGCCGCCAGATGCTTCTTCGGGCAAAGAACCACAAGAAATCGGCCGCTCTGGCACGTTCGGTTGCAGTTTTTTCCGCAATCGTAAGCCGCTTGTTGAACAGCAAGGGAATAAGAGCAAGCAGCACGAAAATACACAGACAGGGCAACACAACGCTCCAACCGTAACGGTGGAGCACTATAAGAAGAACACCGCTACCAAGAAGCGTGCCGCCGAAACCACCCATAGACTGCATGCTGTTTACCATGCTTTTATCGCGTTTCGTAAAAGATAATACCGCCAGAGCATCGGTTGCGATGTCTTGTGTGCCCGAAGCAACAAGCGAAAGTATTACCAATGCGATGATCAGATAGATATCGGTGGCAATATGAAACATGCCCATAACAAGCAGAATAACGGCATAAGCCAGTTCCGAAGAGATGATGCAACGCTTGTAATGGGCCACGGTAACGCAATTGCGGTCTATCAGCGGCGCCCATAGAAACTTCAATATCCACGGTAGTTTTACCATCTGTAACAGTCCGATGGTAGATAAAGAGAAGTTATTCTCGCGCATGAGCACCTGTAAAGCGGTAGATAAGAAGCTCGAAGGTACCGACTGTGCCACATACAAACAAAAGAAAGTGCCCAAAGTAAGCACTTCGCCGCCATTAGAGCGTACAGATATTTTCGAAAGACCGTTCATCCGTATCAGAAATTTACTACTACAGACGTTCCGAAATGTGCCGGTCGGCCCAGCTGGGCATAGTCGGCAGACGCCTTAAAGCTGTAGGTATTATACTTCGTATCGGTAAGATTTTTGCCCCACACCTCCCATGTAAAATTGCCGCTCGTTGCACTTATCTTGGCATTGAGCAACGTATAAAAGTCTTGTGCCACGGCATTGTCTTCGGCCCAATATATCTTTCCCACGCCCGTAAGGCCTGTACCGAGCACCCATTTGTCGACGATACCGCGAGCAGGCCGCCATGTATAAGCCACGTTCAGTGCCAACGTGTTGCGCGGAACCATCGGCAACCTGTTTCCGGAATAATCTACGGTTGCGCTCTTTCGATATTCAATGAACTTAGAATAGGTATATCCGTAGCTTAAATGGAGTTCTAAACCCGACAGAGGGCGTGCCATGAGCGACAATTCGAACCCTTTACTGCTGGAATGCCCTGCGTTATGCAACACATTCCCTATCCCCGGCACGGTTTGGTTAACCTGCTGATGGCGCCAGTCTATATAAAAAAGCGCCGTTTCTGCCGTCAGCGTGCCTCGCAGAAGGTTGAGTTTCGCCCCTACTTCGTAGTTCCAGTTGTATTCGGGCGAGTATGTACGTTCGTCGTCTGTTCGGAACGACTGGTTGAAACCGCCTGCCTTATAGCCGCGGGTAACCGATATGTAATAGAGATTTCGCACTTCTGTAAGGTATTGAAGGCCGAATTTCGGCGTTAGTTGCCTGAAATGAAGGGAGCTCTCGTTACTTTTAACATCCATCCAATTGCCGTTTGTGCTTAGTTGATAGCTGCGCCGAAGATAACGGTGATTGGCATATTCGTAATCGAAACGCAGCCCTGCCGTTATCGAAAGGCCGCGCCAAATGTTATAAGACGACTGATGATAGAGCGCAAAGGCATAAACGGGTATGCGATAATGCGTAGGAAACGCTTGATCCTTGGCGATATATTGCGTTTCAAGGGTGTTGTTAACGTTCTGAAGCATGCCGAATATGCCGAATATCCATTGGTAACGTCTGGTATGATTCGACTTGAATGTGAACTCTTGACTTACCATATTCTGCCGCAATTCGTTGATGACAAAATACAAATCCTTAGGGGTGAAGTCTTGATCGATGGCCTGATGATCTTTAATGAACTGGTAGGAAGTTCGACTATTGAAGCCGAACGACTGCCCTTCGTACCGCGCATTGAAGCCCGAAGTGGAGATCAGGCGGCGATAAGAGCTATACCTATTATAATTAACAGGCGATGTGGTGCCCGTGGTACGGCTATACGCTCCATACGGATAGCCGCCTTGTTCGGAATAGTCGAGCATGCTGTTAAGGCGGAGCGTCCACTGTGCAGACGGTGCCCACACGAAGTTGAGCCGCCCGAAGCCGTCGTTCATATCGTCGGCCTTATTGCCTGTGAACAGATTACGAAAGAAACCGTCGTTATGATGATACCCTCCGGCGGCGGAAAATCCCAATCTGTCGGAGAATTTCATATAATGCGAGAACTGTGCAACTACATCGTTCCTGCTGCCGTAACCCGCTTTAAGACGCGTACCTTGGTGATACAACGGCGACAACGTGTGCACGTTGATGATACCGCCGATGGCATTACGCCCGTAAAGCGTACCCTGCGGACCGCGTAAAACGGCCACCGACTCCACATCGAACATATCTATATCGAAGGCAGAATTCTCAAAATGAGGCACGCCATCTACATAGAAGCCCACTGCAGGGCCCTTTGTCTTGGCTCCGATGCCACGTATATAAACGGGAGTGTTCTGTCTTGAGCCGTAATCGGGTATAAAGAAATTGGGCATAACGGCCGTAAGTTCTTTCAAACTCGTTATCTCTTGATTATTCAGAAAGCGTGCATCGGCCGTCGAAACAGACGACGGAGCAAGGTTGCGCCTGTTCTGTTTGAACTCTACAACGGTCACCTCGTCGAGTCCCATAGTCCTGATAGCGGCGGTATCTGCCGTTCCGGCGCCTCCATCGAGTGCGCACGAAGCCAACAGCAAAATAGTACAAAGCATTTTACTTTAAATCTTATTCGTTATTGTTCGGGCACAAAAATACAATAATTCGTCGATTTATGAAATCCTATATTATGAGGATATTTCAACCGTTCCACGCATCCGTCGGCGGTATATGGAAAACATACCGGAATAAAATGCCACCTCCTAATGGTAAACCTCCGTACTTCACAATGTCAACCTCCGTGGTTCTTAGCGTCAACCTCCGTGGTTCATCGTGTCAACCTCCGTACTTCGCACGGTCAACCTCCGTGGTTCTTAGCGTAAAGAGATGGTCTCCTTACAACATAAAGACCGTCTTTTAATGGGTTACGGATGTTTTAGAACTTCTGTAAATACGCTGACAGCAACTCTTCTGCCATGCTTTCAGTTGCTATCACATCATAACTTACTGGTACTCAAAAATATACTTATGCCATGATGAGCCGACATGAAAAACAGCATAAGAAAACAACTAAATATATTTATTCATAATAATTTTGCTCCTTGTCGGCATGCTTGCGCTCTAAATGTTCGAGGATGCTCTTGCTTACAAGGATGTTTTATCAATGATAACTTCTGCGTTTTTATATAACAAAGGTATATCGTTATAATGCATGCGAAACTTTGTACCGTGGTTATGGCCCGTACGGGCATCAAAATCAATATATATTTTGCCCTGACGAATGGCATCTATAAATTTACTTTGATTGAATTGCGAAAGTTTTAATACATAATTATAGAGAAAGTAACTTTTGCGCTTACGACCTTCGTACTCTCTTTTTTCGTCTGCACGAACATAAAAGCAATTCATTAATTTTATACCGGCTTTATGAAATAAATCATCAAATCCCCAATAAGGAACGATATCGAAATTATCGGTATGCCCTACACGTTTCTTTACTGTTCGTATCCATTCATTGTGCCGTTCTGCTGTTTTAGTGCTGTCGAAAACAATTTCAACCCTTTTTTGTTCATCATTTACATTCACTTTGAAACCGCGATCAATAAAATTCTTAGCGTTAAGTGTTGCTCTAAAAGATTTCTCATCAATAGGATATTTTTTACCTGCCTCAGCAGAAGGCCAGCCATATTTTTGTAACAAGATATTCGGAACAACTTTGAATGCACGCGGTGATGGTTCCATGTGAAATAACGTCAGCAATGATGAAGTATTCGCTCTCTGTGCCTTCAATTCCCATTCGGCTGCATTTGGAATAGGTAAATTGTTTTCTGGTATGCCAAGCAAATCCTCTAAAACATTCCCTACAGCTCCATCATTATTTCCGCGTCGATTTAATATCCAGCCTTGAGTATATATTTCATTAAACCTGTTAATTAGTTCTTCTTTAGAAATCGATTTCAATACTTTGTTCATTTTTCATGCTTTTAGAAGGTTTATATTTCTTGGCCAATGGTTTTGTAAAAAAGGTAGGCTGATGGAATTTTGCAACTTCCGAATTAATTTTATTCCTCTCAAGCCGTTGCATAGCAACCTCACAATATTTTGGTGATTTTTCTATACCGATAAAATCCCGCCCTAAACCAGCAGCAACAACAGCGGTAGTTCCCGATCCCATAAATGGATCTAAAATTATTTGTGAGGTAGTTGAAGATATGATACGATCGATAAGTTCTACAGGAAACGGAGCCGGATGATCGTTGCGTTGTTCTTGCATAATCTCCCATACATCACCATAATTATTGCTATGAGGAGCTAATTTAAAGTCTTTTTTAGCGATAAAATAGATAACTTCGTATGTTGGAAGAAAATAACCGGCATTAAAATTGATACCTCCTTTACGCTTCCAAATAATAATTTGGCGAAGCGGAACATCATAAACGATATCGTGACGATCCTGCATAAGTCCGTTCTGTACGCGCCATTTATGGTTATAAAATATGGCTCCGTCGTCTTTGATAACACGAACAAGTTCCAATAATACTTCGTGTTGCCACTTTGCATACTCATCATTCGGCATACAGTCATCATAGCTATCGTATCCCTTTATAAGAGCTGCATTGGACCATTTACCTCCGCGCCCGTCTTTCATCCCATTTCCTGTTGAGTTCTTCAGATTATATGGCGGAGATGTTACAACAAGATCAATGCTGTTGTTGGGAAGTTTTTTCAGAACTTCCATACAATTAGCATTGATAATTTTATTAAGATATTCCTCTAACATTATCTTACATTTACTCTTTGCCGGCACGCTTGCGCTCCAAATGGTCGAGGATGATCTTACGCATACGCATGTTCTTCGGCGTTACTTCTACGTATTCATCGCCCTTAATGTATTCGAGACATTCTTCAAGACTCATCACAGTTTTGGGAATAACGCGGGCTTTTTCGTCGGAACCCGATGCCCGCACGTTGGTTAGCTGCTTGGCCTTGGTTACGTTGATCACGAGGTCGTTGTCGTGAACATGCTCTCCTACCACCTGTCCGGCATACACTTCTTCGCCCGGATCGATAAAGAATTTACCGCGATCCTGCAGTTTATCGATCGAATAAGCGTATGCAGTGCCCGTTTCCAAAGCAATCATAGAACCGTTGGTGCGGCGGGTTATCTCGCCTTTGAACGGCTGATACTCTTTGAAACGATGTGCCATGATAGCTTCGCCCTGCGAGGCTGTGAGCACATTTGTACGCAAACCGATGATGCCGCGCGAGGGTATATCGAACTCGATGTTCACACGTTCGCCCTGACTTTCCATAGAAGTCATCTCGCCTTTGCGGCGTGTAACCATGTCGATCATCTTGCTTGAGAACTCTTCGGGCACGTTGATGGTGAGCTCTTCGATAGGTTCGCAGCGCACACCGTCTATCTCTTTGTAGATTACCTGCGGCTGACCTACCTGAAGTTCATAGCCTTCGCGACGCATGGTCTCGATAAGCACCGAGAGATGAAGTACACCTCGGCCGCTTACTATCCACTTATCGGTGCTGTCGTCGAAGGCGCGCACACGCAATGCAAGGTTCTTTTCGAGTTCTTTTTGCAAGCGTTCGTTGATATGACGGCTTGTGCAGAATTTACCTTCCTTACCGAAGAAAGGACTATCGTTAATAGTGAAAAGCATGCTCATCGTAGGCTCATCGATTGCTATAGGAGGCAACGGTTCGGGATTTTCGTAATCGCAAATGGTATCACCTATCTCGAATTTATCGAGTCCTATTACCGCACAAATGTCCCCGGAGTCCACATGATCGGTTTTCACATGGCCCATACCTTCGAAAGTGTGCAGTTCTTTAATTCTCGTTTTCTCCTGTGAGCCGTCACGGTGGCATATCGTAACGTTCATACCATCACGCAATGTGCCTCGGTGAACGCGACCTACCGCAATTCTACCCGTATAATTAGAGTAGTCGAGCGAGGTGATGAGCATTTGCGGACTGCCCTCTATCTGCTTTGGAGCAGGGATTATTTCGATGATTTTATCGAGAAGATAATCGATATTGTCGGTAGGTTTTTTCCAATCTTCTGCCATCCATCCGTTTTTGGCACTACCATAAACAACGGGAAAGTCGAGCTGTTCTTCCGTTGCATTGAGCGAGAACATCAAGTCGAAGACCATTTCGTAGACTTCTTCGGGCCGGCAATTCGGCTTATCCACCTTGTTTACCACCACAATAGGCTTCAATCCTATCTGTAAGGCTTTCTGTAAAACGAAGCGAGTTTGCGGCATTGGGCCCTCGAAAGCATCCACTAAGAGGATACAACCGTCGGCCATATTGAGCACACGCTCCACTTCACCGCCGAAATCAGAGTGCCCCGGCGTGTCTATAATATTGATCTTCGAGCCTTTCCAATTAATAGAAACGTTCTTGGAAAGAATGGTTATGCCTCGTTCGCGCTCCAAATCGTTGGAGTCTAATACCTGTGCGCTGTTATCCTGTCCTTCGCGGAAGAGCTTTCCGGCGAGCATCATCTTGTCGACTAAAGTAGTTTTACCGTGATCAACGTGTGCAATAATGGCAATGTTTCTGATGTCCTGCATTTGTTTTTACCTATAAATACCTTATGAAATTGCGTGCAAAGTTACAAATAAATATCGTAAACATTTGCCGTTTCAATAAAAAGTTGTACCTTTGCATCCGCATTTTGCAAATTAATAACACTAATTTTAAGTAACGTTCTATGTATTTAGACAAGACAAAGAAAGAAGAGATCTTTGGACAATACGGAAAGTCTAACTCTGATACCGGTTCTGCAGAGAGCCAGATAGCATTGTTTTCATACCGTATTTCCCACCTGACGGAGCACCTTAAAACGCACCGTAAAGATCATACTACCGCCCGGGCATTGACAATGCTGGTAGGAAAACGTCGGGCATTACTTGACTACTTGTACGATCGCGACGTAGAGAGATATCGTGCAATCATAAAAGCTCTCGGGCTTCGCAAGTAGTACTACTTTGTTTAAGGCATGTAAAAAGGTGAGTCGTTACGGCTCGCCTTTTTTGTTATATATACCCTATGATTTTGCTACACATACATCCCAAGCCGGTCAGACAGGCATTCTACCGACGTCAGAGATACCGTTTTTTCAGAACTGGAAGTAGATGAACGGCTGGATGGTGCTGCTTTTAATCTGGATGACAATATAGATTACGGCTACTATCAGCAGAGCATATACCACTACATTGCAGCGTTTGAGTGCACCGATAATATCTTCTTGCCATCTATCGGGCAAGTAATGACTTACATATCCGAAGAGCATAAGAGCAAATACATATTTATATCCCGCCAATATCTGTACGAAGAGTTCGGGATGGAAAGCCGTAAACACCCTACAGAGCATACTCCATCCAACAGCAAACGTAGAGCTTCGGAAAAATATCCACGTAAAACATACGAAATGGAAAGTAAGCACGACAGCCACAAAACGCCGCCATCCATGGCTCCGATAATGCCGATCTCGGTGCAACACATCTGTTCTGAAAAATTTATGCGCCACCAATGCAAGGCCGTGCATGCCGCCCCAAGCCACGAAGTTGAGACTCGCACCATGCCAAAGTCCGCCAAGAAGCATGGTTACAAACAGATTGAAATACTGGCGTACCTTCCCCCTACGGTTGCCGCCCAGCGATATATAGATATAATCGCGTATCCATGTCGACAACGAAATGTGCCAACGTCGCCAAAAGTCGGTAATGCTCGAACTGTTGTAGGGCGCATTGAAGTTCAACGGGAAGTGGAAACCCAGCAGCAAGGCTATGCCGATAGCCATATCGCTATAGCCGCTGAAATCGCAATAAATCTGCAAAGCGTAGCCGTAGATGCCCAGCAGATTTTCTACACCGCTATAAAGTGTAGGGTTATCAAATATGCGATCTACGAAGTTCAGACTGATATAATCGCTGATAACCGCCTTCTTGAACAGTCCTATCACAATGAAATACACCCCGTGCGCGAACATGTCGTTCGTGATAACAATGGGCTTTCGTATCTGTGGAGCGAAGTCTGCCGCCCTTACAATAGGCCCTGCAACCAGTTGGGGAAAGAAAGAAACATAGAAAGCATAGTCGAGTATCGATGGCAGAGGTTTCAACGAACCGCGGTACACATCGATAGTATAGCTGAGACTCTGAAAGGTAAAGAAACTTATACCTACCGGTAAGAAGATATCCCACGGCTGGAAATTGCTGCCGATCATTTGGGATATCATGCCTGCAAAGAAGTTTGTGTACTTAAAATAGCCGAGCAAGCCGAGATCGATCAGCAGACTAAGCGCAACAAGCCATTGCCCGAGTATTCGATTTTCGCGTTTGCGATATATAAAACCGGCTATAATATAATCGCTGCACGTTACGATTGCCAGCAACACAAAGTACATACCGCTGCTCTTGTAATAGAAATAATAAGAGAAAGCCGTAACAAACAACAGCCGTGGAGTGAGCTTCTTTTGCAGCAACATGTAGAAAAACGTGAAGAAAAGAAACAATATAAGAAAGGTACCGCTCGAAAATATCATCGGCTCTTTCGGGTTGTACGAGAGTACGGATATCAGTCTTTCTATCATTGTTGCTCTATATTTTTACGACGTTTGTAGTTCTTAAGCCCCGTAACAAACGAGGGAAACACCTTTTTAGCTATCGCTTTCCCGCCTCCGAAGCTCAAATGAGTATAATCTTTATTGGCCATATTGCGATCAACAAGCTGCTTTACGCTTTCTTCGCCGCCCATTGCTTGGAAAAAGTTATAAAAGGCAACATGCGTATCGGCAGCCAATTGTTCTTGCAGAGCTACAAGGTTCTTTACCTCGCGCAGCGTCTTAATACCATTATCCGAACGCTGATCGCGATCCGGAACGCTCACTATCATGATACTTGCCGTAGGAAAAGCCTCTCTAAAGTGCTGTACCGCTTTCTTCATTTTATTGGTATAGCCCCGCAATACCGAGATGGGATTGCCTTTTATGGCCACGTTGAGCCCGAAATGCAGTATGATCAGGTCGTATGGGCGCATATTACGGAAATCGTGCAGCGTACTCATGGGTATCTTGGCCAGCGAGGTTCCCGACGATCCGCGCATACTGAAATTATCTAATATCACACCCGTAGCCGACTCGAGAGCTATACCGAAAAGCGTTGTTCCTGCCCCTACATCTGTAAATCTGTAATCGACAGAGCTCATATTTCCCACGGTTTCGAACATTTGAACATCTGTAGAACCGCCATAGACACGCGATATAGGCGTGCCGGATGAGGGAATAGCTTCGATAGACAATGAAGATAAAGTTCGAAAAAAGAGCTTTGACGAAGTCCAACTCTTGGAATGAGGATAGAAGCGCGACGCTTTAGTAAACACATGTGCCCCCTCTGTGGGTACATAATAGCGTTCTGCCAGACTTTGACGGCTGTTGTCGAAAGGTTTCTTTACCACTGCATACTCGGTAATACCGCTGTATTTCTGCTGTATAGAGCGACGCGAACCGATTATCGGTGTGCCGCAATCTACCCATCCCACGCCATTACCGCCGAATTTCTCTTGAAACATCTCTCGCAGATCTGCCGTAAGAATGTCGCCTTCGATATACGAATCGCCGTAATAGGCAATACGTACCGGCCGTTTAAGCTGCTTCACGCTGTCGAGCATGGCATAGAAATGGCTCATACCTCCGGCCTTTCCGCCCGAATAGTCTACGATAGGTGTCACACCTTTGTCCCATTTTTCAACGAAACGTACATGCTTTCCCGCCGTCGTTACCGCCATCAACGGTTTGGGAGCCTTAGGAATAGGAACGACATCGGTCTCCTTTTCTTCGGGTTCGGGCAACAACAAGCTCAAAATGTTGACATGCCTAAGCTCGGTACCTTCGACCGACAGCGTGGGCAACTGGTGCATCATCAACAACAAAAATACGACAATGCCGATTAAAGAAAACGTCTTTGCGGGCTGATTCATTTAATTATATCACATTTTAAAGCCATATCTCACAACCGTAATCGGGCGCAAAGGTATAAAAATACATGTTAACCTGTTTACAAAAACAAAACTTTTTCAATAAATAGATGCAATACTTAACCCAAACAGGCACTGCATCTAATCATAGCAGATATATGATGTAGCAACGATAGAGATAACCTCTATTCAAGACACTCTTGCAGAGGTATCATCACGAAATCGCGCTCTTGCATCAACGGGTGCGGAATTTTCAGGTCGGGTTCGTTCAGTCTGATATCATCGTACAGCAGAATATCGATGTCTATCACACGATCCTGATACACACTGCCTACAGACTTATGCGTACGACCGAGCTCTTTTTCTATCCGTTGAGACGATACCAAGACCTGTCGCGGACTAAGAACAGTAGAACAACACACGCAGGCATTGATGAAATCATTGGGCGAATTGAAGCCCCACGGCTTAGTTTCATAAAGAGCCGATCGACATTCAACCGTGCCGATCAGTTCCTCTATGCGTTCTATAGCCTGCCGAATGGTTCGCTTGCGATTACCTATGTTTGCACCCAAACCAAGATATACCTTGTGCATTTAATCGTCTAAAATAAGCAAGGAATCGCCGAAACAACCGAACTTATAGCCGTTTTCTACAGCCATTTCGTAGGCCTGCATCACCAAATCGTAGCCTCCGAATGCAGCTGTCTGCATCAGCAACGTTGAAAGGGGATGATAGAAATTGGCAATCATCGTATTGGCAAGCCCGAAATCGTATGGGGGAAAGATGAATTTATTAGTCCATCCGGAGAACTCTTTAAGCATTCCATCGGTACCGACTGCCGTTTCCGTGGCCTTTACCACACTCGTACCCACGGCACAGATGCGGTGGCCGCCTTTCTTAGTAGCATTGACTACCTCACACGCCTCGGCATCGATAATCATTTGTTCGGAGTCCATTTTATGCTTGGTCAGGTCTTCTACCTCTATCTCATGGAAGTTTCCGAGACCGCAATGCAGGGTAATAAAAGCGAAATTGATACCGCGTATCTCCATTCGCTTCATCAGTTCGCGGCTGAAGTGCAAACCTGTAGCAGGAGCAGTTACGGCACCTTCGTGCTTTGCAAAGATGCACTGGAAGTTCTCCAAATCCTCCTTGACGGCATGATGGTTCTCTCTATTATCGATAATATATCGGGGAAGCGGCGCTTCACCCAATGCAAAGAGCTCGCGTTTGAACTCTTCGTGCGGACAATCGTACAGAAATCGCAGCGTTCTACCACGGCTCGTAGTATTGTCTATGACCTCTGCAACCATGGTACTCGTATCATCGAAAAAAAGTTTATTGCCGATACGTATCTTACGGGCAGGTTCTACAAGCACGTCCCAAAGCCGCATTTCCTCATTCAGTTCGCGCAAAAGAAACACTTCTATCTTAGCATCGGTCTTTTCTTTGGTACCGTACAAGCGTGCCGGAAATACCTTCGTATCGTTGAAAATGAATGTATCGCCTTCGTCGAAATAGTCCAATATGTTCCGAAAATCAAGGTAATCGCCCTCGATGGGCTTACCTTTTTTATCTTTCTTGAACATCTCTATGGCCTGTGTTTTCTTATGAAGCACCATTAATCGGCTCTCATCACGACGAGTAACCCTAAACGTTTCTTTCGTTCCATCCTCGTTCTTGAACTTACGTTCGAAGCTATGAGGATACAATGCCACCTGCTCTTCGGGCAGTTTAAATTTGAATTGTGATAACTTCATATATTATGTTCTCTTTCTATTTCTTGTTTATCGAGCCATTCATCGAAGCGGTCGTAATCGATACAGTCTTCAACTCGGATGGCTCCTACTCGTGTACGGCGCAGAGAAACGAGGTACGCACCGCTATCGAGTGCCCGTCCCAAGTCCCGCGCAAGCGCCCTTATATAGGTTCCTTTGCCGCAGACAACACGAATGGTCAGCCGCATAGTAGCGGTATCGAAACCGATCAATTCTATTGCATCTATCCTTATGCGTTTCGGTTTCAGTGTTACGTTCTCGCCGGAACGCCTTAATGTATAAGCTCGTTCGCCATCTATCTTGCATGCACTGTACGAAGGCGGAACCTGTTCTATATCTCCGACGAAGCCATCAATAGCTTTCAAGACTGCTTCCCGCGTAATATGTGCCGTCGGAAAGGCCGCATTCTCCTCATGTTCGCAATCATAACTGGCCGTAGTTGCACCAAGTTGCAGCGTTGCCACATATTCCTTGGTATGCGCCTGCAGGCTTTCGATCTGCTTGGTAGCACGCCCTGTGCAAAGTATCAATACCCCCGTGGCCAGCGGATCGAGTGTTCCAGCATGCCCGACCTTTACCTTTGTCCCCCCCATACGTCGGGTGAGCAGGTAACGGATGTGTGCCAAAGCCCCGAAACTTGTTATGCCTAAAGGCTTGTCGATGGCAATAATCTCTCCTTGGAAGAAGTTCATCAGCTTACCATCGATAAGTTATGTCCCAATAAAAGCCATAAAAGAATGAAGCCGCCCACAATAATTCGGTAGACTCCGAAGGACTTAAATCCGTATTTGGTAAGGAAAGCAACGAACCATTTCATGGCAAGCAGCGCCACTACGAATGCCACCACGCAGCCCAAGGCGAGCATGGCAAGATTGTCAGGTGTGGCCCACGAGGTGTTTGCATCGCTGCCGAAGAACACTTCCCATACATCAAGAGCGGTAGCAGCTGCCATGGTTGGCACGGCAAGAAAGAACGAGAACTCGGCTGCGGCACGCCTTGTAAGCCTCTGAGACATCCCTCCGACGATGGTAGCCATAGAGCGCGACACGCCCGGAATCATGGCAATGCACTGGAAGAGGCCGATATTAAATGCCCTCCTTTCGGTAAGTACCGTTTCTTCTTTGCCCTTATTGAACAGTTTGTCGCAGAATATCATGAAGATACCTCCCACAACTAACATTATTGCAACGACTTCTACGCTTTCCAAAAAGCGGTCGATAAGCCCCGACATCTTACCGACAAAACCGATAACCATGGCCGGTACGAAAGCTACAAGCAGCTTCCAGTAAAAATTCCACTTATGGATAAACGCCTTGAATACCGAACTATTCGGCGGTACAGGCGTATGATCGAGACGGAAAAAGCGCCTCCAATAAAGACACACCACCGAGAGAATGGCGCCAAACTGTATAATAATGGTAAACGCCTTTACAAAAGGTGTGCTTTCTATACCCAATAATCCTTGGGTAATAATCATGTGTCCCGTCGACGAAACGGGTAAAAACTCGGTCAATCCTTCTACGATTGCCAGAATAATCGTTTGTAATACGGTCATTATATGAAATTAGATGACGTGACAGATGTTTACTGTTTATCTTTCGGTTTACGGATAATGCTGTAAATCATCGATACAAAACCGATGAAACACAGGGCAGGCGCAACCTTTATACGTACAGTACTGAAGATTTCCGGATCGAAAGTAGTCTCCGTAGAACCACTGCCGCTCATCAATATAAAGCCGAGAATGACCACACACATGCCGATTGCCAACATGATAAAGTTGACTTTATCGAATGCTAAATTCCTTTTATCCATATTCAAGTTTATCCGTCTGCCACAGGAGCACAGAGCTCCCGAAGCACTCAGGTTTTCTTACTATTAATTGTTATTCCTTTTATTTCAAAACATATAAGCACCTTCGGCCCACGCTATACAGCCACCTTTCCGGCAACAGACCGTCAGATTTTGTAGAGTTCTCCTGCCGTCATCTTCAGGAACTTGTTTACTGAAATGCTGGCACATGTACCAGTTATAACCATTCCAAATACAAATACCGACGCTACAGTGACCGTCAACACCTCCCATGTGGCCACATTGAGGATATCGGGGGTATATCTATAAAGCCCATAGAAGCATCCTGACAGCACTAAAACGGCCAATACGGAAGCTATCAGTCCGAAACACACGGCACGCCTTATAAAAGGACCGCGAATAAACGACCATGATGCCCCCACAAGTTTCATAGTATGTATAGAGAACCTGCGGGCATAAACGCTGAGTCTTATGGTGTTATTAATCAATGTGAACGACACGAAAGTGAGCAATACTGCCAAAATGAGCAGCACGAAACTTACCTTACTCAGGTTTTCATTCACACTATCCATCAGGTCTTGCTGATAAGTAACTTCACCAACCTTGGGATATTTCTTAAGTTCCTTGACAATCCAGCGCAACGAATCGCTGTTGGCATAGTCGGCATTCATACGCAATTCTATAAATCCCAGATAGGGATTGCTGCCGATAAACTCCGAAGGATCGGCACCCATCAGCTTGCTTTGCGTACGAAGAACTTGTTCCTTGCTAAGATACTCTATACTGTTGATATAGGATTTCGTGCGTAATGTCTTGCATATTTGGCGAGCTTCCGGGTTCGTAATATCTTCCTGAAGCACCATGGTTACCAAAAGATTTTCCTTGATCGAGGCAGACAGATTACGTGCAGTAAGCACCGAAAACACTATCATTCCCAATAAAATGAGCACCAATGCAATACTTATACATAGAGTTACGCCCTGCAATCCGTAACGACTGCCGGTTTTCTTTCGCTTCTTTCCCATATCAAAAAGGATATAACAGTCCAATTTTGTTGCAAAGTAACAAAAAAAAATATGACCAAACGACAGTTTAACGTGTATTAACGCGTACGTATTTTAAAAATATTTACCTTTGCATGACTTAACAAACCGAAGGAGAAGCCTTTCATTATGAGTACAAGAATTTACCCCGCACCTATATACGGGCCTGTCAGGAGCCGACGGTTGGGGCTCTCGTTAGGCATTAATCTGCTGCCGGAAGACGGAAAGAGCTGCACTTTCGACTGCATCTACTGCGAATGCGGGTTCAATAAAGACCGCATACCTACACGGAAACGCCCTACAAGAGCAGAGGTATCGAAAGCATTGGAAGCACAACTGAAGAAGATGCACGAGGCCGACGAGCATCTCGATGTGCTGACCTTTGCGGGTAATGGCGAACCTACAAGCCATCCGGAGTTTGCAGAAATCATCGACGACACCGTGAGATTGCGCAACCAATACTGCCCTGAAGCCAAAATATCGGTACTGAGCAATTCTACTTTCATACACAAACAAGCCGTACACAACGCTCTTTTGAAGGTAGACAACAACATTCTAAAGCTCGATACAGTAAATACCGACTACATTAAACTGGTAGACCAGCCGGTAAACAAACACTTCGATGTACAGCAACTCATTGAGGATTTAAAGTCTTTCAACGGCAAATTGATTATACAAACCATGTTCATGAAAGGCATGAGCGGCGTGCATAACGTAGATAACACGGGCGATGAATTCGTACAACCGTGGCTGAAAGCAGTGAGATACATAGCTCCCAAGGAGGTTATGATATACACCATCGACCGCGAAACGCCCGATCACGACCTACAGAAAGCTACTCCCGCAGAACTGAACGCCATCCGCGACCGTGTTAAAGCTATGGGCATTCCCTGCACGGCATCGTATTAAAGAACCTTACCTTACCCCTCTAAACAGAGGGCAGAAACAGGTTAGGGCGGTTAGATGTATAAGGTAACTTCGTTAGATGTATAATTTAATCAAGATAGCCACACCATCTATAGCTGACAAACAGACAACCTAAACGGATTACAGGAATTTAGCTTGTTTAAATTCTTATACATATATTTTGAGAAAAAGGCCATTTTAGAGTGCTTAAACAAGCTAAGTTTTTACGGTACCGTGTACTTTTCTGCTCTATAATGAAAGGCTGAACAGAGATTCTAAGTTGTGAACAAAAGGAATTGCCCCCTTTTCTGTCTCCCCTTTCCAAAGGGAGAAGCATAAACAAATTGGAATTACGTTTCTTTTAAAAAAGCAGGGCGAGACAGCCATTTTCTACTCCTATCACAATAAAAGAGGGACCGACCTCACGATCAGTCCCTCTCATAACAGTATAAAACGTAATAGGTATGAATTACATTTTACTGATAATGCCTAATTTTGTGGTTTCTATAAAACTGATAATATTCCTGATTTCCGGCGAATCGGGTACCTGTTCCTTGATTTGGAGCACAGAATCGAACACGCTGTTCTGCCCATGGAATACCAACCGATAGGCATTGGCGATGTGCTTCTGCACCTTTTCGTCGACGCCGTATGCCGTCATCATCGTGGTATTAGGACCGCCATAGCTCACAGGAACACCGCCCGCAACGATATAAGGCGGTACGTCCTTCGAAAATGTCGTGCCTGCCTGTATCATCGAACCGCTCCCCACACGCGTGCGAGCATTGGCGATTACCGACGAACTGAATATCACCCCGTCGCTTATTTCGCAGTCTCCGGCAATCTTAGTTCCATAACCGAACACGCAATGGTTACCCACCTTGGTGTCGTGAGAGATATGAACTCCCTCCATCAACATATTGTCATTGCCCAGTACAGTACGCCCTCCGGCATGCGTGGCACGGTTGATAACGACGTTCTCGCGTATGGTATTGTTGTCTCCAATAACCAGTTCGCTCTCTTCTCCGCGAAAGTTAAAATCCTGAGGAATGGCAGCCAACACCGTACATTGGTGCACCTTGTTACCGTTTCCCATGCGCGTACCGTTCATGATACTAACATACGGGAATATTATACAGTTATCTCCGATAACGACATCATCCTCTATATAGACGAAAGGAAATATCTTACAGTTATCTCCGATCTTGGCCTTGGGGGATACTTCTGCCCTTGCACTTATTTCACTTGCCATATCTTTTCTTGTTAAGTTAAACGTTATGCGCTATTTGGCGCCGCCTCCTAAGGCGTAATACAGATTTACGACAGCCTGCATCTTGCTGAAATCGTCGGATACTTTAGATAGTTCAGTGTTCAATAACGACTGTTGTGCGGAGATTACTTCTAAGTAAGTACTGCCGGCACTGGCCATTAAAGCCTTGGTATCTTCCACGTTTTGCTTGAGTACCTCTATCTGTTTGGCCTCTATCTTGCTCTTCTCGTCGGAGGTATTGTATAAAACAAGCGCATTACTAACCTCGCTTCCGGCGGTCAATATAGAGTTCTGCCATGTATTATATGCCTGTTCATACTGCGCTTTAGCTACCTTCAATCCGGCAATGAGCTTACCGTTCTGGAAGATAGGCTGCGTAAGCGAACCCACAGCAGAGAGCAACCATTTGCCCGGGTTGGTAATCATGCCGCCGGCACTATTGGTAAATGCGCCCGATGCACTGAGGTTCAGTGCCGGATAAAAGCGCGACCGAGCGGTTTCTACATTATAGAAACACTGGGCAAGCGACATCTCTGCAGCATGTACATCGGCACGATTGTTGAGCAACTGCACACCTACACCGGTAGAAAGATTGGTAGGTAAAGACTGACTTTCTAACTTCCCGCGCGGGATAGCCTGCACTTGTTGACCTACAAGCAGCGAGAGTGCATTCTCTGTTTCGCGCACCTGACGGTTCAAATCTGCCTTCCTCGTCAGCACGGAATAGTAGTTCGACTCGGCTGCCTGCACCGCTGTAGAACGCACGCCCCTTACCGCTTCTTTCTGTACTTTCATAATCTCCCACGTGTCTTTGGTCAATATTTCCATGTCAGACACCAGTTCCAACTGCCTATCAAGCATCAAAAGCGTGTAGTACATGTTGGCCATATTGGCAATAAGATTGGTCTGTACTGCCACCTGATAGTCGCGCGAGTGAAGCAAAGTTATCTGTGCAGCCCGCTTTTGCGACAGCAGATTGCCGAAGAGGTCTACACTCCAAGAGGCATTGATAGGCAGGCTATAGGTTTTGGTAGCCTTGTTTCCATCCCACGAAGCGATTGTTCCTTGCGGTGAGAAACTGAATGAAGGCAAGAAAGCCAGCTTGGCCGACTTGAGTTGAGCCTCTGCTATCTGCACGTTGAGCGCTGCATTGAGCAGGTTGGTATTATGGTTCAACCCTCGCTCTATAAGCACTTGTAACTGCGGATCGGTAAAAACGCTGCGCCAAGGCAGGTTGCCGAAGCTCGCCGTATCTCCGACGGCAAGGGTGTCTGCGGCAGACATAGCATCGCGAACGAGACCGCTTGTCTGTACTTCGGGGCGCTCATATTTTCCGTAAAGGCTCTTGCAGCCGGTAAGAACCAGCGCTGCAAGACCTGCTATAATGATATTTAATTTCTTCATTTTATTCTTTTTCTTTACATTGAATGAACTTGCCGTGGGCATATTGTTCTAACTCCGCAGCTACTTCGGGATTGTTTTCATCCTCGAACTTCAACGGTGTTATCCGCTCTTGCAGCCATTGGAATACGGCAAATAGCGACGGTACAACGAAGATTTGTATCAGTGTACCGATGAGCATACCGCCCACTGCAGCGGCTCCAAGCGTCTGGTTACCGTTCTTACCTACACCGGATGCGAACATCAAAGGCAGCAAACCGATAACCATGGCAAGCGATGTCATGAGGATAGGACGCAGACGTGCGGCGGCTCCCAATATGGCACTATAGCGAATGGCCATACCTGTACGGCGCCTCTCAAGGGCAAACTGTACTATCAAGATGGCGTTCTTGGCCAACAGACCGATCAACATAATCAGCGAAATCTGCATGTAGATATCGTTGGAATGGCCGAAGAGCTGCGTGAAGATAAATGCTCCGGCAAGACCGAACGGCAGAGACAGGATGACAGAGAGCGGCAAAATGTAACTCTCATACTGTGCAGATAAGATCAGATAAACGAACACTATACACAGCAAGAAGATAATTGCAGTGGAGTTGCTCGATTCTTGTTCCGACCGCGTAAGGCCCGAATAATCGAGTCCATAACCCTCCGGAAGCATCTGGGCAGCCACTTCTTCCACCGCTTTAATGGCCTGACCGGACGAATATCCGTCGGCTGCAGTAACATTGACATTGATAGATGTAAAGAGGTTAAAGCGGTTGATATTCGACGGACCGTACACTCTTCGCAGGTTAACGTATTCGCTTATGGGAACCATGCCCGATGAAGTGCGCACGTAAATATTGGAAAGACCGTCGGGACGCATACGGCTTGCCACATCGCCCTGTACCATTACACGGTACAACTTGCCGTAGGCATTGAAGTTGGAGGCATAAAGTCCACCGTAATAACCTTGCAATGTTGTCAACACAGTAGAAGGACTAATACCGCTTTGCTTACACTTCGACACATCCACATCTACCATATACTGCGGATAGTTCGGGTTGTAAGATGTCATAGCCGTCTGAATTTCCGGACGTTTGTTTAGCTCTGCAAGATATTCTTGGGTAATATTGAAGAACCTATTCAGGTCGCCTCCCGTCTTATCCTGCATAGAGAATGTTACACCGTTGGTAGCACCGAAGCCGGGAATCATAGGTGGTTGAAAGGCTATGATCTGTGCATCTTTGATGGAGGCAGTCTGTTTGTAAATCATACCCAATACGGCCGTGCTCGACTTAGAGTTGATGAAGAAACGCTTGATACCGTCTCCTTCCCACAAACCTGCAAGGTTATGGAAGAATCCACCGGGGCGTTCTTCGAACGGTTTCAGCTTGATAATGAAAGTAGCTTGGTCGGAACCTTGTCCTGCAATGAAGTTGTAACCCACGATTTGCTCACGGGATTGAATAGCAGGATTGCTTGCCAACATCTTATCTACGATATTCGTAATTTCTTGAGTACGTGCCTGACTGGTGGCGGGCGGTGTAGATATGGTGACGAACAGCGTGCCTGTATCCTCGTCGGGCACAAGGCCTGTCTTGGTTGTCTGCATTGTTACCACGAGCACTATGATGCCTATAAGGATAATAACTCCCGTAAGAATGCGGCGATTAATGGATTTCTCTACACCTTTCTTATATTTAGCGACTGTCTTATCGAATACGATATTGAAGCCTGCATGGAACCTGCTGATGAATGTAGACTTATGTTCACCCTCTTCATCTGCATGGGGTTTTAAGAATATGGCACACAATGCGGGTGATAATGTCAATGCGTTGACAGCCGAAATGATGATACTTACTGCCATCGTAACACCGAATTCACGATAGAAAGTACCGCTGGTTCCGCCGATAAACGATACCGGCACGAACACCGCTGCCATTACCAAAGTAATAGAAATGATGGCTCCGGAAATTTCGTTCATAGCATCTATAGACGCCGTTAGTGCACTTTGGTAACCTTGATCGAGTTTGGCATGCACGGCTTCCACCACGACTATGGCATCATCCACCACTATCGCAATTGCCAACAACAATGCCGAAAGTACCAGAAGGTTGATGGAAAATCCGAATACCCACAGGAAGAAGAATGAGCCGATCAATGCTACAGGCACGGCAATCAGCGGAATTAACGTCGACCGCATGTCCTGCAAAAAGATGTAAACCACGAAGAATACCAGTACAAGCGTAATGACAAGTGTCTTGATAACCTCCTCTATTGAAGCATAAAGGAACTCTGTTACATCATAATTGATCTTGTATTCCATCCCGGGAGGGAAACTCTTGGCCTGTTTATCGAGCTCTGCCTTCACATTCTTGGCAATCTCATTGGCGTTAGAACCGGCAATTTGCTGCACCATACCCATCACAGAGGGCTGGTTGTTGTTCTTCATTGAAACGGAATACTGCAATCCTCCCAGCTCAATCTTAGCTACATCCTTTAATTTCAGTGTCTGTCCGTTCGCGTCACTGCTGATGATAATGTTCTCATATTCATCGGCTGTTTTCAAACGACCTTTATAACGCATCACGTATTCATAGGCCATATTGCTCTGTTCACCGAACTTTCCGGGAGCAGCTTCTATATTCTGTTCCGCCAATGCACCCGTCACATCCGAGGGAATCAGGCCATATTGCTTCATCTTATCCGGCTGCAACCATATTCTCATAGAGTAGGTCTTCATACCGGGAGTATTCACATCACCGACTCCATTGATACGTTTAATAGCCGGAATGATATTGATGTTATTGTAATTGGTAAGGAATTCATCGTCGTATTTGCCGTCTTCTGTAGTCAGTGTATACATCAACACTTGGGAAGACTGGCGTTTAGAAACGGTAACGCCCACCCTTGTTACTTCTGCTGGTAGCAATGCCTGCGCCTGACTCACACGGTTTTGAACGTTCACAGCCGCCATATCTGCGTTTGTTCCCTGCTTGAAATAAACGGTAATTGATGCATAACCGTCGTTCGTAGTCTGCGAAGTCATGTACGTCATGTTCTCTACACCGTTGATACTTTCCTCCAATGGCGTGACTACAGAGTTCATTACCGTCTGCGCATCGGCACCGGTATAGGTCGTAGAAACCGCGATCGTCGGCGGTGCAATGTCAGGATACTGCGCGATAGGCAGCGATATAAGTCCGATTCCTCCCAATAATACGAAGAATATCGATATTACCGTAGACAGTACCGGACGCTTGATAAAATGTGTAAATGTCATAAGTTATCTGAAATTATTATCCCTATTCGTTTATCTGCACATATATAATATCCTCGTATGAGGAATTACTTCATGGCATCGATAAACTTACTTGAACTGCTGTTGGCTTCACCTTTCTTCACTGCATCATCTAAATTCTTCTGATACTGCTCTTCTGTAATCGGCTTAATTTCCATTCCATCAGACAGTTTGGTAAGTCCTTTCGTTACTATACGGTCGCCTACGGAAAGACCACTCGTAACAATATAGTTCTTTCCATCGTTCTGCGGATCGACTTTAATCTCCGTATATTTCACCTTATTATCTTTACCAACAAGATAAACAAATACTTTATCCTGCACTTCTGAGGTAGCCTCTTGAGGAATTACGATAGCGTTACTGCTATTAGATGTTACAACGATCTGTCCCGAAGCACCGCTCTTCAACAGTTTATCGGGATTGGGAAAACGGGCAATCATACTTGCTGCACCTGTTGAAGCATCGATAACACCGCTCATCTTCACCACTTTTCCGGGCTGATTATAAACCGTCCCGTCCGCCAATTGCAGCTTTACAGGCGGGAATTTCGCAATAGCTTCATTAATTCCGCCGGTCATCTTGGTCAGGTTCATGATATCTTTTTCTGTCATAGAGAAGTAAACTTCTACGGTACTGATATTAGAAACCGTGGTCAAAGGCTGCGTATTCGAAGCACTTACCAAGGCTCCCTGTTTATAAGGAAGACTACCGATAACGCCGGCAGTAGGACTTTTCACGAAGCAATAAGCCAGTGTTTCCTTGGCCGAAGCT
This sequence comes from Hoylesella oralis ATCC 33269, assembly GCF_000185145.2. GTDB lineage: Bacteria > Bacteroidota > Bacteroidia > Bacteroidales > Bacteroidaceae > Prevotella > Prevotella phocaeensis. Next base: position 126,675 of record NZ_GL833118.1, on the reverse strand, counting down.
AACGAAGCCTGCGCTTGAGCAAGGGCTGCACGAGCCGTTTCATAACTATTTTGAGCCGTTGAAAGTTCATACTGCCCGATAATATTCCTATCAAATAGTTTCTTATTATTATCATACGTCAGCTTCGCAGTATTCAGTTGAGCACGCGAAGTATTTACTGCTGCACGGGCTTGACGCACTGCCGACTGATACGTTTCGTTGTCTATAACGAACAACAACTGGCCTGCCGAAACGGTTTGACCTTCATGTACACACACTTTTGTGATAAATCCGGAGACCTTAGGACGTATCTCCACATCCTGAACACCCTTGACAGCTGCGGGATAGGTGGTTTGCAAATCCGCATTAGAAGAACCGATCGTCCTAATCGGAAACTGATTATCACCCATCTTCATGGAACTCTTTCCACCACACGCCATTAGCGTTGCAGCAACCATAAAGCATAAAACACTCTTAATCTTCATACCTATTTAAATATTATAATTTATAATCTCGATACTAAAAACCTGACCACAAGACAAAACTTCTACACTTAGAAAAGTTTTACGATGCAAAAATAATCATTCCTTAGTAACTATGTTCACAAGTTACATTACTTTTAACAATTATTATAAAGAAACAAATTTAAGCAAAAAAAAGTAAAGACGTTTCTTCTTTTTCTTACATCTATCGGTCCATAAGTCCCATAGATTTTGCTTTCTTACGCAGCAATTCGAGTAACGGTTCCCGCTCATTGGGCACCTTATTATCAAGAACGGCATCCTTAAGACTCTGCTTCAGCGCCCCCACCTCGCGCGAAGGCTGCAGATGAAACATCTCCATAATTTCGTTACCATCGATGCACGGCTGCAACAAACGCTTGTAATCACGCTCTTCCAAGTTCTTCAATTTCTCGCGAACAATACGGAAATTATCCAAAAAACGCTGCTTTCGCTGCGCATTCTTGCTTGTAATATCGGCCTCGCAAAGTAACATCAAATCGTTTACATCGTCGCCTGCATCATTCATCAAACGGCGTACGGCACTGTCGGTTACCTCATCATCTGCTATCGTAATGGGCCTCATGTGCATATCCACCAATTTCTGAACGAACTTCAGTTTGGCATCCATCGGAAACTTTAACCGTCTGAAAATGCCCGGAAGCATCTTTGCACCGATAAAGTTATGGTTATGAAACGTCCATCCCACGGCAGGGTTCCACCGTTTGCTGCGAGGTTTTCCGATGTCATGGAACAAAGCAGCCCACCTCAGCCACAGGTTATCGGTATGCTTGGCGATATTATCGACGACCTCAAGCGTATGATAAAAATTATTCTTATGTGCCTTTCCGTTCCGCGTATCCACCACATCGAGGGCGCAAAGTTCGGGCAGTATGATCTCTAACAAACCCGAACGATAGAGTTCGAAGAACCCTTTACTCGGCACAGGCGTCATCATTATCTTGTGCAGTTCGTCGGCTATGCGTTCTGCACTCACGATCTTTATGCGGTCGGCATTACGCCTAAGCGCCTCGAAAGTCGCATCTTCGATAAAGAAATTAAGTTGTGCGGCAAACCTTACGCATCTCATCATACGCAAGGGATCATCTGAAAAGGTGATATCCGGATCAAGTGGCGTCCGTATAATGCCGTCTTCCATGTCTTCAAGCCCACCGAAAGGATCTATCAACTCACCGAAACGTTCTTTATTCAGGCATATTGCTAAAGCATTAATAGTAAAGTCGCGGCGATTTTGGTCATCTTCAAGCGTACCGTTCTCCACTGCCGGCTTGCGCGAATCGTGACTGTAACTCTCCTTACGTGCCCCCACAAACTCGATTTCCATACTGCCGAACTTCACTTGAGCCGTACCGAAATTACGGAAAACAGAAATATGAGCACGCCTGCCAAGTAGTTTTTTCAGCGCATCGGCTACCTGTATACCGCTTCCCACCACCACTACATCGATATCGTTAGAGGGGCGCTCGAGGAATATGTCTCTCACATAACCGCCCACCACATAGCATTCCATGCCGAGAGAGTCGGCTGCCAAGGAAATTTTATGGAATATGTCTTTATCGAGAATGCGTGCCAAATCGGCATCAGAAAATAGTTTCATTACAAATATTACGCTTTAGCGATGCAAAGATACGAATATTTTTCGGTTCATAGAACCATTATAGCAGAATTATGCCTGCACGGAAGAATGCAGAAAACCAATACAGGAGTTAAAAATAACTAAATCAAGTAAAACCACAAGAGTATGCATAATTATATCATTAATTTTGCACCTAAACGGTAATGGGATGAAATTTATAATAACTACTTTACTCATACAATTCATCTGCTTAATTACGCTTTCGGCACAAGTCCCTTCCGACAGCATCCAAACACCCGATACTCTTCAGCCTATTATACAAGGCACAAGGGGTACACTTGCCACGCCCGATACACTTATCCATGCTTTCCATTCGATACAAACAGCATACCAAACACAACAGCACAGCTTTAAAAGCGACGTATCTCTGACAAGTATCCCGTGGATTACGGCCGGCATCCTACTGCGGAGAGACCGTAAAAACTTCCGTGACCTGCGCAATAAATTCGTTTATGAGTTCCACAACGAGACCGACAACTATAGCCAATACCTGCCGCTCGTGGCAGCTACCGGTCTTAAAGCAGCGGGATACGAGGGCAGAAGCAACTGGCCGCGCTATTTAGTTAGCAGTGCAGCTTCGTACGTTGTGATGGCTGCGCTCGTCAATGGTATAAAATATACCGCCAAGGAGTTACGTCCAGACGACACAAGTCACAATTCGTTTCCGTCAGGGCATACGGCTACGGCATTTGCAGCGGCCACCATCTTTCACAAGGAGTATGGTATGACACGCAGTCCTTGGTTCTCAATCGCGGGATATGCACTGGCCACCGCCACCGGATGCATGCGCGTACTCAACAACCGCCACTGGGTAAGCGATACGTTTGCCGGTGCCGGCATCGGTATATTGTCCACCGAACTGGGTTATTCCATAGGCGATTTGCTGTTCAAAGGCAAAGGTATCATAAAAAACGACCTGCTTTTACAGAACGACCTGACAAGGTACCCCTCGTTTTTCAACATTCAAACAGGCGTAGGACTGGGGAATCAGTCGCTTAAACTACCCGTAAAAGACCTGCAATTGGAAGAATATTACGACGAGTTGCCTGCTCAAGAACTGAAGTTCACGGTATCTACACAAATCGGAGTAGAGGGAGCCTACTTCTTTAACCCTTATATAGGCGTAGGAGGAAGGTTGCGCATAAGTTCAAAACGCGTAAAGAACTGGAAAGAGTTTACGCAAAATCCATTAGGAGACCTTGCCGATTTCAGCCCTACGATAGGGAGATTTATCGAGGAGTACACCCTGAAAGTAAATTCAGACCACCTGTCTGAATTCACCACAGGTGCCGGCCTTTATTTCAGTCTGCCCATATCATCGCACTGCGCCGTGGGCACTAAGCTACTTATAGGGCGCAGCTATATGCACGGAATCGACATCGACGCGCATGCCAAAGGCGTAAAAATGGACGTAGACATGTCATACGAAAACAACAACGGTAAGAAATTCCTTACTTACGAGGTACGAATGCACCAAGGAAACGACGGTTCTGTAACAACAAACAAATACGATACCTCATGGGAATATCTGAATATGGAGGGCGACAAGTCCACTAATGTCGCCACAGGTGTATCGTTTACCTTCGCTCAAAAGTCGTTTTTCGCATGGAGATTATATCTCGATTACGACTTCTGCAGGCAGAAATATAACATCACCTACGCACCTACGCAGTTTATCAAGGCTGCAGCAGAGAAACTTACCTACGAAGGACAGTCGGCAAATGCCGACAGTTACATACACTCTTACACCAGCCGTCAACGAAAATACATGTCTACATTTTCGTTAGGAGCCGCATTTAGTGTTTCTTTCTGATACTGCAAGCTGGCAAACTCGGCAGAAGCAGGAACAGGAAAAAAGTAAGGAAGGAAAAGAAGGCACCTATCCTTCCCCCTCTACAGAAGGGGATTGGTGATGAATAATGAGGGATTAGTGAAGATCGTCTGGTGGGCGTATCGCAGGAATTAAACCTGCCTGAATTCTCATAAGCACTATCTCTTTCATGCTACACATATAGGAAATTTAGCAAAGCAAGTCTCTATGGTACAATCAGCCCATCCGTCTATCGAACATAGAGAGCATATTTATCGGGTATAGGCAGCACCTCTGTCGGTCACAGATGGCCTAACTAATAAATACGGAGCAAGAACACAGGGAAGAAAAACAAAAGATTTATGATTAATATCCGTTCCGTAGAAACGTTCTCTGCCTATACTCTCAAGAAGCTCCAAATAAGGGGAAAAAGACGTAATTATCCATTCTAAAAATCTTAGGTGAACTAAATTCCTACGATACACTCACCAAACGCTCATCCCTAATCGCTCATCTCTCATCCCTATCTCCCTACATAAATTTACACAGATTTTCACAGAAATATTTTAAGTTTAACCGCCTATCGTTGCATTATACCAAGTTTTTATTCGTAACTTTGCATTGTTATGAGATATATTTGGCTTATCATCATCGCATTAGCCTTTGCTTCGTGCGCCGAAACCGAAGACAATAAGGCTCTTGCCATGCTCTCTAAGATCGAAGAACTATACAATCAGGGAGCATACAGGCAAACTCTTGACTCTATAACATCGCTGCGCGAGAAATATCCCACGGCAATAGAAGCCCGCAAGAAGGCGCTTACCGTATGGCAGAATGCCTCTTTAAAGATGGCACAAAACGATATTGCGCACACCGATTCGGCACTGCAAGCCACTTTGGGATTAATTCCGTTAGAGAAAAACCTATATCGCGCCAACATGCTCCGTGCAAAACGAGACTCGTTGCAAGCCCGTTACGATGCCATGTGCTGTGTGGTAAGAATGATCAAGATGCGCCAAAAGCAGAAATAGCCTTACGCTCCATCCTATAAATTATTTGGCTGTTTCGGCAGAAATCAGTAAATTTGCATCCGATATAAATACGAATCAAGTGAACACGGAAGAACAGTTTAAAAGCGTAATGCACGAGTGTAGGGAACTTTTTGCAAAGAAACTTCACGACTACAGTGCCTCGTGGCGTATCTTGCGCCCATCGTCTCTTACCGATCAACTCTTCATCAAAGCCAAACGAATACGCTCTCTTGAAATCAAAGGCGAGTCTTTAGTAGGCGAAGGTATCAGGCCTGAGTTCATTGCTCTTATCAACTATGGCATCATCGGGCTGATACAATTAGAAAAAGGGTTTGTAGACGAGGTAGACATGCTGCCCGACGACGCTTTGCGGTTGTACGACACACAGGCATCGAAAGCCCTCGAACTGATGCTCAAAAAGAACCACGATTACGACGAAGCATGGCGCTCTATGCGCATTAGCAGCTATACCGACTTCATTCTCACCAAGGTTCAACGGATAAAAGAATTGGAAGATATTCATGGTAAAACGCTCGTTTCGGAGGGTATCGATGCCAATTATATGGATATCATCAACTATGCTGTGTTCGGTGCCATTAGGCTCTCGGAATAACAGACTTGCAGATTAAGCGTGGAATTGTTCAAGACGATAGCAGTCAATATGTGCCGATTGGCAGTTGCCCCCGTACTGATATTCTCGGGATTTGTAAAGGCTGTCGATCCGCTTGGCACTCAATATAAGATACAGGACTATTTAGAAGCGCTGTCGATGGGGGGTATTGTACCCGATTGGATAACGCTTGCCGCCTCTATCAGCATATCGGCATTGGAGTTCTGTCTCGGCATATTCTTGTTATTTGCCATACGTAGGCGGTTTACATCCAAACTTATCTGCCTGTTTATCGCCGTGATGACGATAATTACAATATGGATATTCATAGCCGATCCGGTAGCCGACTGCGGATGTTTCGGCGATGCGGTAAAGCTATCCAACGGTATGACGCTCGCCAAAAACTTGGTGTTGCTTGCGTGTTCGGCTGTGGTGGCATGGTTTCCGCTCCGTATGAAGCGTGCCATATCTAAATCCAATCAATGGATAGTGATCAACTATACCATCGTGTTTATACTCTTTTCGAGTGCATACAGTCTGTATAAGCTGCCTATGTTCGACTTCCGTCCCTATCATATCGGGAGCGACATACCCAAGAGCATGGAGATACCGAAAGAAGCCCCGCAGCCTGAGTTCGAAACAACATTCATTATGGAGAAGAATGGGGTACGTAAAGAGTTCACACTCGACAATTATCCCGACTCTACATGGACATTCATCGACTCGAAAACCGTACAGACAAAAACCGGATATGTGCCGCCCATCCATGACTTTTCGATACAAGAAATAGGCGGCAACGATAAAACAAACGAGATATTGGGCCATCGGGGCTATACATTCCTACTGATTTCACCCTATCTTGAGCATGCCGACGATAGTAACTTCGGCGATATAGACCAGATATACGAATATGCACAAGACTTCGGTTATCCGTTTTACTACCTTACAGCGAGCTCTCAAAAGGCCATTAAGAATTGGCAAGACATAACAGGGGCAAAATATAAATTCTTCAATACCGATGCAACGACATTGAAGACCATCATCCGAAGCAACCCGGGACTACTGTTATTAAAAGACGGAGTTGTTATCCGTAAATGGAGCCATAACGATTTACCCGATACAGGAATATTGAACAAACCGCTTGCAGAAACGGAAATAGGAAAGATGCCCGATGATAGTATTCCGGGTAAAGTGGTCAAAATTTTCCTCTGGTTCATACTTCCGCTCCTGTTACTGACCATCGCCGATCGTCTTTGGGCATGGAGCCGATGGCTCAAGGGCAAAGAACATTCTAACAAAATATATAAACTTATAAAAAACAGAAAGAAGATGAGAAAGAAAATTGTTGCAGGTAATTGGAAGATGAACCTCAATTTACAAGAGGGAGTTGCATTGACTACCGAGATTAACAATGCATTGAAAGGCGACAAGCCGAACTGCGATGTGGTTATCTGTACCCCGTTCATTCACCTTGCGAGCGTAGCAAATGTGCTCGATCAGAATGTTGTAGCGCTCGGAGCTGAGAACTGTGCCGATAAAGAAAAGGGTGCCTACACGGGAGAGGTGTCTGCAGAAATGGTGAAGAGTACCGGTGCAAAGTACGTTATCCTTGGGCACTCGGAGCGTCGCCAGTATTACAATGAAACGCCGGAAGTCCTTAAAGAGAAGGTATTGCTTGCATTGAAGAACGGTTTGAAGGTTATCTTCTGTATCGGGGAGACACTTGAAGAGCGCGAAGCCAATAAACAAAACGAGGTTGTAAAAGCAGAACTCGAGGGCTCTGTATTTAACCTGAGTGCAGAAGAGTTCGAAAATATCGTCATAGCATACGAACCTATCTGGGCTATCGGTACCGGCAAAACCGCAACTTCAGACCAAGCAGAGGAGATACATGCCTTTGTTCGTTCGGCTATTGCAGAAAAATATGGCAAAGAAGTTGCCGAAGAAACAACAATACTCTACGGCGGAAGCTGCAAAGCAAGTAATGCCCCCGAGCTGTTTGCAAAGCCTGATATCGATGGAGGTCTTATAGGTGGCGCCTCTTTAAAGGCTGCCGATTTCAAAGGCATCATCGATGCATGGAAGAAATAACATCGCTATAAGAGTCGAGGTACCTGTCGATATGGCAGGTGACCTTGCTTCTTTTTATTTATAAATATTGCAAAATGAAGAAATTCGTCACATTATTTATTATTATACTCTGTTCTGCTATCAATGCTAATGCGCAGACTTATCTTGAACATCTGCAAAAGAAAGTTCAAGGACAAGGTACTGTTATCGTAAAACAGAGTAAGGAAATAGACGAATTAGTGAACGGTAAGAACCGAACTGCCGCGGTAAAAGAACCGGCAAAGACACAAACAGTAAAGAAAGAACAGAAAGATACTAAAACAATTAATAAGGCAACAACGCCTGAACGTACAGCAGAAACAGCCACCATACGTCAGCAGCAGGAGAACGATTCGGCTAAGCGGAAAGACACTACCAAACACGAGGTAATCGATAAAAAAGAAAAGAATGAAAGTAAAACAGAGACCGATAAATTCGATATACCAACGCTTGATTTGCGTAAAAAGGTACCGCGTAACATCTACAAAGTAACGGGCTATCGCGTACAGGTATTTGCCGGAGGTAACTCGAGAGCCGACAGACAACGCGCTGAAAGTATCCGCAACCAGATAAAAATGAACTTTCCGGAAGAACCGATATATGTACATTTCTATTCTCCGAGATGGATATGTCGCATAGGAAACTACCGAAGTTTGGAGGAAGCCAATATCGTTTTAAGAAAAATACAATCGATGGGTTACAAACAGGCATGTATAGTAAAAGGGAAAATAACCGTACAATATTAAAGCAGGCAGCTTGAATGATCATGAATTCAGAAACAGATACGCGCGAAGGACTCGAAGAACTCGCCGCACATTATAAAGACATATTGTCGCTGCTTGGCGAAAATCCGGACAGAGATGGGTTGCAAAAAACACCTTTACGTATGGCCAAAGCCATGCAGATACTGACCAGAGGCTACGGACAAGATCCGCATAGGGTACTTACAGATGCCCTTTTCGCCGAAACCTACAACCAGATGGTCATTGTAAAAGATATCGATTTCTTTTCTATGTGCGAGCACCATCTTCTGCCCTTCTACGGAAAAGCGCACGTAGCATATATTCCTAACGGTTATATAACGGGACTTAGTAAGATTGCACGTGTGGTGGATATCTACAGTCACCGCCTTCAAGTGCAGGAAAGAATGACACAACAGATAAAAGACTGTATACAAGAAACGCTGAAACCGCTCGGAGTAATGGTGGTAATCGAGGCAAAACACATGTGTATGCAGATGAGAGGAGTCGAAAAGCAGAATGCCATTACAACGACAAGCGACTTTAGCGGGGCCTTTAACCAAGCCAAAACCCGCGAAGAGTTCATGAACCTGCTGCGGGGAGAAACAAAAAGAATATAAACTAAATAAATAGCTTATTACTACAAACTTTTATAAAATACACGAACATGAAATCTATTTTTGCTAAACTTTTTGTAGGTATCAGCTGCATGATAGCGATAACCTCGTGTCTTGGAAACTCGGACAATTCAGACAATGGCCTAAATGTAGAGAACTTAAGAATTGCACTTCAGAATATGCAAGGTACCTATTCAGGCAAGATGAAGTGGATTTGCGACAGGGATTCCGGTACAGTAAATAACATTAACTGGAAAGTAGATTCCTTGATTACGGTAAAGAATTTTCCGGTATCTATACTTGCCAAGGGAGCTTCATCGATAGCTCCAAGCATCAAAACAGCATTAGAAAACACATCGACCACAGCTGAAGTGAAATGCTACATGCAATTCTACGCCTTAAATTCCTCTGTTTACGGCTTTAGAACAGTTAGTCCGGAATTAAAATTCAGCTTCAGCGATGGCGGAAGAACATACAATGCCGTCGTACAGTTCGCTATACAAACACTGTCATGCGTATTCTTACCCGCAAATAGGCGTATGGGATATTTCTTTGTCGCAAATTCTATGATGATAGATAATACTACGACAACTTTCACTCCTGTTTACTTCTACATAGAAAATTAAAGCATGAAACTGATATCGTGGAATGTGAATGGTCTCAGAGCATGTGTGGGCAAAGACTTCGAAACCTCTTTCAAATCGCTCGATGCCGACTTCTTTTGTCTTCAAGAAACCAAGATGCAGGCAGGGCAACTCGACTTGGCGTTCAACGGTTACCAATCATATTGGAACTACGCAGATAAGAAAGGTTACTCGGGTACGGCCATCTTTACAAAGCAAACCCCACTAAACGTAACTTACGGTATGGGTATCGATGAGCACGATCATGAGGGCAGAGTGATAACACTTGAAACTGAGAATTTCTTTCTTGTAACGGTATATACGCCTAATTCACAGGATGAACTGCGCCGATTAGAGTATCGTATGAGATGGGAAGACGACTTCAAAGCGTATCTTCTGGCATTGGATGCACGTAAACCCGTTATTGTTTGCGGCGATATGAATGTAGCCCACGAGGAGATTGATATTAAAAATCCCAAGACAAACAGGCGCAATGCCGGATTTACAGACGAGGAACGAGAAAAAATGACAGAACTGCTTGCCGGCGGATTTATAGACACTTTCAGAACTCTTTACCCAGAACAAGTTACTTATTCGTGGTGGTCATACAGATTTCGTGCAAGAGAAAGAAACACCGGATGGCGCATAGACTATTTCCTCATATCGGAGAGATTGAAAGAAAGAATTGCCGATGCAAAGATACATACCGACATCTACGGCAGCGATCATTGCCCCATAGAATTGGATTTAAGATAAAAAACAAAAGGTACACTTCATCACGAGGTGTACCTTTTTACGTTAATTTTATGATTTTATGTTTTGTATTTATAAGAGAGATTTCAGTTCTGATATAGGAAGTTTCTGCATATTCCCGTCGGGACTCGTCACTGTATAATACTTATGCTTTGACTCTCCTTTCACAAACTCTACCACAGCGACGCTTCCATCACGCATTTGCATGGTGAAATACCCATCACGTTTTCCATTTACATAATTGCCATGCCATTTCTCTTTACCGTTTGCATAGTAGGTAGTTATCTCACCATCCAAAACAGTATTGGCATCATTGCTCAAATCAATAAAGCTGTAACCGCCCTCAGCCTTTAGTGTTCCATCAAGATAAAAGTCCTGAAACACATCCTGAGTCTTCATTCCATGTGCCGTTCTCATAAGTAAACGATAATAACTTGCATCCGCTCTATTGGCAACATTCAGCATATTACCGTTATAAAAAATAGTGTCTGCAACAACTGTTGCATTCTCAGAAACATGATTGCGACCGAAACTAAAAACGGTCATCATACATACCATTGATAAAAGAATAGCTCTTTTCATACTCTATATTTTTTAGGTTTTTATTCATTTTCTGCCGCAAAAGTAATATATTTAATTGAAACACATACAAAAAATTAACTTTATTTTATCATTATTTTTCATCAAAAATACAACTAAAACATATAGGTACATTAAAAAACCAAAACTAATAAAAACGGGCTCCAAAACTTACAATTTGCAAATACGCATACTTTGTACTGTTTAAAATTTAGCCCTTCAACTTACACTATGACACTTTTATGCACACAACAGGTATTTCCCTTGCACCTATCACACCAACACACTTTCAATTATAATGTAAAATATATTTACCACACTACCATTGTGATGACTTTAAAGAGAATATACTTACAAATCGGACATAATAAGCACACCACAAATCACAAAAAGATAACTAAAACAGCATGAAATGCTATTTAAAGACAAAGGAAAAAATAAAGAGATAAATACATAAAAAAAAGATTGTCATCTGGCTCCTCTGCCTTCCTACAATCTTAAACACACCGGTTGAATGTTCACAGCCCGTCAGTTTACGACTTGAAAACTAATCGGAATATTCATTTCGAACGGCACCGCCATATCGCCTTTTCTCGCCGGTACCCACCGTGGCATTATGCCCAACACGCGCACTGCTTCACGGTCGATGGCAGGAGATACGGGGCGAATAACACGTATATCGCAAATTTGTCCGCGCTCGTCTACAACGAAAGAAAGTAACACACTGCCTTGTATATTATTAAATCTTTCGAAATCGGGATATTTCACATGCAAAGAAAGAAAATGCTGCAAACTATCCATACCGCCTTGAAAGGCCGGCTTCGCATCAACAGTATTCGCGATAACACGCCCATCCAATGTCGTACTATCAGGCCTAAAGACAGAATGCACCACTGGCGTACGATCATTAAACAAACCTGCCGAGCCCTTCGAAAAGAAGCTCTTATTATCCTCTAATCCAATGGCCGAGGAGACCGGAATATGGAAACTTTCCTGCGTAACCACTACTGCATCGACAAGCATCCCCTTGTCATACAAACACGCATTTGTGAGATACATGGCCCCAATATCATCGGGAATATCTGCATTCGTTCCATCGACTACCCTCAAGAAAAACTCCTGTCCTCCTACATCGCCAGACACACGGTTTCCGCGCAATATGTCTTTCATCATCAACACCCTATCATGAATAACATCGTAGGTAAACAAGATGTTTACCGTATCGCTCGGTTGCGACGACAGAGAGGCCGGAGACGAAACATAAGAAAGGCGGTAAGAGATGAACCTCCCCTCGCTATGTGCAATTTGTTTCAAAGAACAGTCTACATAGCAATACTTACGGTCATCGGGAAGCGTATCGAACTTTTGCGTAACAGGCTCCCCGAACCGTTTCTTGAAAGCCGTATAAGCCTGTTTCAGATTATCGGCTTCCACCTGAAAAAGTTTCTTCGAAATAAACTGTTGCAACGGTTTTACAGCCGAATAATCTATAGCTTCCGGCCATTCTATATTTATATCGACAACATTCAACTCGTCTCCAAGATGGTAATACAGGTGCTCTTTCACATATATTGTGCTCCATTTCCGCTCCACCGATGCGCCTGTAGCAGACATACTCGCACAGCACAGCATCACAACCAATAATATCGATAGCTTTCTCATGCCTATTCTTTCGTATTTCTCTTGTCGTCCAAAACCATTTCTCCCGAAAAAGAAATGAAATCGCGTCTATCGGCCTGCACAGATAGTTGCACGTTCCCATTATCGTAAATGTCCATAGTATATCGATAACGGTCTTCCTCATTGGTTACAATAACCACGACTTGTGTAAGATGTTTCTTAGATTTATGTATCGAATAATCAGAAAAAACAGTCTTAAAATGCAAACCTTTCCCTCCTCCATATGGCACATATCCGCGAGCTATCCCAAAGTAAGGCAGATAAGAATAGATAGAATCGCCCGATATACGAACCCCATATCCGTAATCGAGAGCCTTCATCATGCCTCGCTGCGGATACATATATTTAATATCCACGGCATAGCGGCGGGTTTGCAATAATTCTCTCACCTGCCGTGCAGTCCTTATTTGCTGCTCAGCCTTCTGCTGTACAGTTTGTTGCGATACCGTACAACCAGCTAAAACCGCCGAAACAACTGTCAATAATATTATTTTCTTCATACATATCCTCCTATTTTTCTGCTAAGATACGATATTTCCAACATACAAAGAGCATTTTAGCATTTTTTAGTTCTGCATGCTCTTATCGCCCTATACACCCTTACTCCTATCCTTAAAAAGACGGTATATCTGTATTAGACAGTACTTATAATCGTTTTATACTTGCAGTTTATTACCGATACACCACATGCCTATTTCAAACTCGCCCCTCTCTTTTCCAACACATTCGGAATACTTACAAACTCTCCACGCCCGCTGCAGTCTGGACAGAAACGAAAAACCTCTGCCTATTTCCATACGGGAAATACAGGCAGAGGTTGCATTTTATCAAGAAAACCGCTACATTATTTCAACGGAATAATGCGGAATACGAAGTTATAATCCTTATAGTTAACTCGATACTCGGGTAGTGCTTCGGCCTTAGGACTCCAACTGTCTACTCCTCCGACGCCGGTTTGTACCAAATCGAGGCAAAGATTGGTATACTTAGACTTAGGAACTTGCGGCGAATGGCGTTGCTCCTTCTTGTCTCCGCCATCTAAATCAGCAATGGCATAATGCAATGCACCGGCAGAATATGCCCTATCCGACTCTATGCGGAAGCCCTTCTGAGCGCTGTTGGTCTGCTTCCACCAGCGAATATCGCTCTTGGTTCCGCTCTCTTGCGGACGGATATAGGGGTAGAACTGCTCATCGGCAGTCATAGAATAAATACCGATCGACTGTGAATGTTTGCGGTCGGAATAATTTTCTATAGGTCCTCTGCCGTAGAATTCCGAGCGATCTAAATCGTACGGAAGTTCCATCACCACACCATAACGCAGCATATTCGGCACCTTGGCAGCCTTATCTGTCGTCAGTTTCTGCTCTACCTGCATGCTTCCTCCCCTGTCGATAGTGTAAACAAGCGCAAGTGTGGCTTTTACTTCCGGCATCGTGTAAACAGTCGTCACCTGTACGGCATCGCCCTGCTTTCGAGCATCTATGTGCTGCAACTCGAATACAGGGTTCCGCCATACCTTATATTTAAGGTTGAGTTCCGCCCCCATATCGTTGTCTGTTACGGCACGCCAGAAGTTCGGTTTCAGCGTTCCGCCTTCGCCCAATATATGTTGTCCGCCTACTGTATAGTCGGTAAGGCGGCCTGTAGTCTTATTGAAAACAATGTTGCAAAGATCGTTCGACACCGTAATGGCATCTGCATTCTTCTTATTGACAAGCTTCAATTTACTGCCTTGCTCGCCTTTCAAAACCATCGGTTTACCGAACTGATAATCTTTGATCGGCATCTGATTGTACGCAACAGTTTGACCTGACTCCATCAGCGGTTCTGCCGATTTCAGGCAGAATGCCACATTCAGAAGCACTTCTCCCTGATATGAGTCGCCGAGACGATAGCCCAACGCGTATTCTTTGGTCTCATGGGGTGCGATGTCAAGATTGTCTATTTCGCCATTCTGCACTTTCTTGCCGTCTATTGTGATATTCCATACGAGCTTATAATTGCTTAAATCGCGGAAGAAATACTCATTATAGACTTTGATTTTACCCGCATTAAGGTCGACAGGCGTGGCCCAAATATTCTGATAGTAGTATCCTGTTTCATACATGTGCGGGTTAGGTACGCGGTCCGGACTTATGAGTCCGTTGCAGTTGAAGTTGTTGTCGGAAGGATCATAAGTATTGTAATCGCCACCATATTTATATATATTGCGCCCCTGTGCGTCCTTTCCGTGTAGCCCTTGATCTACGAAATCCCAAATAAAACCGCCCTGAAACTTGGGATATTTGCGCACTAAATCCCAATATTCCTTAAAGCCTCCGCCCGAATTACCCATGACATGAGAATATTCACACTGTATTAAAGGCTTCTGATCTTCGGGGGCTGTCGAAAATGCATAGCGCTCGCATTCATCTTGCGGCAAATACATAGGACAGTAAATATCCGTATTATCGCCTTTTATAGCCCGCTCCCAATGCACCGGCCTGCTATGGTCGCGCTCTTTAACCCATTTGTATGCTGCCGCAAAGTTGGGGCCATCGGCGGTTTCGTTGCCCAAAGACCAATAGATAATACTTGGATGATTGTAGAACGATTCTACGTTATGTTGGTTACGTTCCAATATTTGTTTGGCAAAAAGAGGCGTCTTCGATACCGCTTCATCGCCGTATCCGAAGCCATGACTCTCTTGGTTAGCCTCGGCACATATATAAATTCCGTATTCATCACATAGGTCGTACCACAAAGGATCGTCGGGATAATGGCATGTACGCACGGCATTAATATTGAAACGCTTCATTATCTGAAGGTCTTGCCGCATGCGTTCCGGAGTTACATAATAGCCGAAATCGGGATCCATCTCGTGGCGGTCGGCACCCTTGATATAAATAGGTTGCCCGTTGACAAGCAACTGGGAGCCCTTGATTTCTACCTTTCGGAAACCTACTTTCTGCGGTATTGCGCTTATCTTTTTATTATTTTGCATAACCGTAGCCACAAGAGTATAGAGATAGGGCGTTTCTGCAGTCCACTTCTTTACATTCCGTAACTTGAAATGAATTGCCCCGAAATTATGCTTTTTAAAGTCTACAGTATTCTTGCCTACCACAATTCCTTTGTCATTCAGCAACAGGAACTCTACGATGGGGTGCCCTTTAACGTCGACATTGACAGCAAGCGTGCCATCCGTATAGTTATTCTCTAAGTCGGGAGTAACGCGGATATTGGTAATCTGAGTCGATGCATCGCGGGTAAAAAGATAACATGAACGTCCTACACCGCTCAAACGCCAGAAATCCTGATCCTCGCAATAGCTGCCATCGCACCAGCGAAAGGTTTGGAAAGCTATCAGGTTTTTGCCTTTCTTCAAATATGGAGTAATGTCAAATTCTGCAGCTACCTTCGAATCTTCGGCATATCCTACGAACTTCCCATTCACCCAAAGATATATATTCGATGTAACAGAACCGAAATGAGCGACAACCTGTCGGCCGTTCCAATCGTTAGGAATATCGACAACACGACGGTAGGAACCCACATGATTGTCTTTTATCGGCGCTTCAGGCGGGTTATTCTTGAAATGTCCCCGCCATGCAAAGCCTACATTTACATATACCGGATCGCCATATCCGTTAAGTTCCCATATCCCGGGAACCCTCATTGTGTGCCACGAAGCATCGTTGTACTCCGTTTTGTAGAAATCAGTAGGGCGTTTGTCGGCATCCTCTACCCAATTAAACTTCCATTCTCCATCGAGAGAGAGATAATTGGAAGATGCGGTTTTATCGCCTTTCAATGCTTTTTCTACCGATTCGTAAGTAAAGAAATTAGTATGCATAGGGAAACGATTGACCTCGTTTACCTGCATATCATGCCATTCGGAAAACGTAGGCAATTGCCCGATAACTGCACTTGATGGCAGACTCATGGCTATTAAAGCCGAAGTGATAAGTAGTTTTTTCATATAAAAAAGCAAAACATGGAAATGTAACAGTCTCTATATTATACTCTCATAGGAGACATAACTTTTAGGCCGATACATTTCCGTATTAAACAATAAGCAGATTAGAGAACCTTGTTAGGCTTCAATATATCATTCACTTTCTTGACGAAAGCCTTTTTCAAATTGTATTTGGCCTCAGCCCTAATATCTTCCACCGATGCACCGAACTTTACTACATATATTCCCTTATCGCTGATCCATTGGTCAAGAGCATCGTCAAACGACGCAAGTCCATAGTTTGAAACATCGAAACTCAGCACTTGTTTCTCGCCCGGATTCAACGTTTTAGTCTTGGCAAATGCCTTTAGTTCGTTTGCAGGTTTCTTCAAATTCCCTTTCGGAGCGGAAACATACATTTGCACCACCTCTCTTCCACTCCTATTACCGGTGTTTGAAACCACAAGAGTAGCGCGGAAACCTTCTTTTGTTTTCTTTACAACCGGTTTCGAATAAGAGAAAGATGTATAGCTCAATCCATAACCGAAAGGATAAGATACTTGTTTTTGTGCCGTGTTGAAATAACGGTATCCGACATCGATACCCTCTTTGTGAAGCGATTCACTAAGGTTACAGCCATCTTTCATCGGGAAATTTTTAGTCGATGGATGGTCCTTTACATCCTCTACCCACGTCATAGGTAATTTTCCCGATGGATTTACTTTCCCCGTCAGAACATCGGCAACCGAATATCCACATTCCTCGCCGGGCTGCCATGCAAGAAGTATGGCATCGGGTTCATCTTTCCAGTTGGCAGTCTGAATTACGCTGCCGCTATTGATCACCACAATTACTTTCTTGCCCAAAGCGTGGAACTCACGACAAACATTTTTGAGCATCCTTATTTCTAAATCGGTCAGATTAAATCCATTGTTGCCTGTAACGGGGCGATCGGAGCCTTCTGTTGCCTCACGACCGAGCGTAAATATGGCAATATCGGCTTTATTAGCCTGCGAACGGATGGCATTGTCGCCCAACTCAAATTCTGAATATTGCACACGTCCGGGCTTCCAATCATAGTCATCACCGCGTTCCATGGCATGACGAGCATCTTCAAACCGGTGCATTTCCGCATACAGTTCTTGCAAATCTTTGGTACAACTGATACCTGCATCGGCCAAACCATCTACAATATTCACCACATGATCGGGATTAACTGTACCGGAACCCAAACCACACGACATGGAATAATAGGATGCACTACCGAAAAGAGCTGCCGTCTTAACATTGCTACTCAATGGCAATACCCCGTTTTCGTTCTTCAAAAGTACCATACCTTCGGCACCTCCGATGCGAACGAGGGCAGCATGAGCTTTCAGATTAGGTTTGTTATTAAATTTATACCCATGATATTTAGGTGTTTTTAGGATAAATTCCAAAATGCGTCTTGCATTACGATTAACTTCTTCAATACTTAGTTTACCGTTTTTTACCCCATCGATAATCTGCTGTACTTGCTCCTTATGCCCGGGTTCCATCAGATCATTACCGGCATGAACTTGTGCTACTGTGTTGCGTGGATCTGTCCAATCCGTCATCACCATTCCCTTATATTTCCACTCATCGCGCAGCAACGTAGTCAACAATTCGTAGTTTTCCTGTGTGAAAGGACCGTTCAAACGATTATAAGACGACATGACCGTCCACGGATTACTCTCTCTGATAGCTATTTCGAAACCCTTTAAATAAATCTCACGCAAGGCTCTTTGCGAAACAATCTCATTGACAGATTGACGAGCATCTTCCTGACTATTTACCACAAAGTGCTTAACACTTGCACCTACACCACTACTTTGAATACCGTGCACAATGGCCGCTGCGATCTTTCCTGATACAACCGGATCTTCCGAAAGGTATTCGAAATTACGCCCGCACAGGGGATTACGATGGATATTCATACCGGGAGCCAGCAATACATCGCAGCCGAATTCTTTCGTTTCATTACCCATAGCCGCGCCAACCTGCCGTGCAAGGTCTACATCCCACGATGCTGCAAGACAGCTACCGACAGGGAATGCCGTAGTATAATAGCTATTACGATCGCCGTCGCGTTTCCAATCAATCCGCAAACCAGCGGGACCATCCGCCAAAATAGCACTCGGAATACCAAATTGCGGAAAACCGGCAACGGCACCGGCAGCACCGTTCACAAGGTTTTGAGATACTCCGACCAGCAACTGCGCTTTCTCTTCAAGCGTCATTGCCTTAAGAATTTGGTCTACATTTTTTTCATTCAGTCTAAGTTGTTGTGCACAAATAACATTGGATACCATAAAAAAAACGGCTCCTAAAAGTAATTTATTCATATTCAAGGTTAAAATTATAATGTTTTACAAAAGTACATCTTTTTATTGAAGTTGGCGTATCAATAACATTTTTTATTATTAACATTGCCAAAGAAAAGCCTAAAGGTTATTCTGTTCTAAGTTTAGTTTTATTTTATCAGGTTTCACATTTTAAATAAACAGACTTTATTAAAATATATTGCAGACATAGTTACATTTGCAAGAACATAGCATTCCTTAACATCCCTATCTCACTACATATTTACGACCATCCACAACATAAATACCCCGAGCAAGCCCGCTCAACGAATTTTCTTTCGAAATATTGCTCCGCAATTGTTGTCCATCAACGGTATAAACATTAACGTGTTCAACCTGCCCAACGTTTTCCTGCAACCGTTTTACTCCGGTAACATCCATATTATATTTTACCAGCATGGCATATTCGGAAGCAAAAGTAAACTGGAACATACAACGTATTTCGGAGATATTTCTCCATTCACCGCCGATTTCTGCACCCCATCCGCCAAGTAAATTTACCGGCAACAGCCCATCTTTCAGATAATTATCGAATGCATAGTCGAGATTTGTCTGGAACTCATCGAGCACTTTTTCTGAGTAACCACCAAAAAAGTCGTGCACGGCCTGCTGGCCTCTCATATATACATCGTGGAACCAACAGTCGAAACCGTCCCAATAATAAACCGTCTTTTCATTGTTCGACCTTGTACGATACACATACTCATGATATTGCTTGCCATTGATCGTAACCGCAGAAGCGAATTTGAAATAAGATACCCTTGATAACAATCGGATATCAGAGAGATAAGAAGCATCTCCTGTTACACGATATAAATCGGCACCACCAGAGAGCATCGTGCCCGTATTATACGAAAAAGCTGTCCCCGTAGCACCTCCTACATCCACATGTTTACGGTATTTCTTGTTGCCAACAGTTACATATTGTATCGTATTATCGGCTCCCAGCATATCTGCATACACACCATTACGCAAGAGTTTGGCTTTCTGCCAAGCATATATCTTCTTGGCGAAATCGAGATAATTATCGCGTTTTAGCGGATATTCGGTCTTTCGTGTACCATTGCCGGTTATAATTCGCTTGACCATCGTAGTATGTACATCGTTTTTATAGATATCATACAGCCAAACGAGCGGAGAAATAAACGGACCATTACTGCAAGAATGCTTCGAATTATAGGCCGGCCCCCATGTTATTCCGCCATACTCATCGCCATTATCATCAAGATAACAGTCCCATCCGTCTATGACATAAGCTGCCAAATTCTCCGCCTCATCAAGATATTTTTTATCTTTAGTGAGATTGTATGTACGAAGCAGCTCTCTTATAAGCCATTCCTGATCGTCATACACATTCTCTATACCGGCGACATTTGCACCTCCTATCGAACCGCTTCTGTGAACTCCGTAAACACTCCAATTGCCAATACGAGCATAAGAGTGCAAAGAAAAATTGCCTTTATAGTAGCCCAAATTGTCATGTAACTTGCCGAGCAGGGTTACATAACGCTCGTGGTTGTCTACATAAATATCGGGATAGATGTCTTTCGTTCTCTCTAAAGCTTCGAGAACCGAATTTACCGACTCGATTACAGCCGTATAAGGCCACACATCTGCCGTACCTTTAGCACGATGAACGGCCACGTCATAGACGTCTGCCATCCTCATATCATCACCAGAAAAGAACTTCGAAATGCCAGTATCAAGAAGCTGCATGGCCCTTCTCAAGTTTTGTTCGGCAACGAGCTTATGGCTTTCAGATGTTTTCAATCTTGAAGCATTCACATTGGCAGTAATGCCTATCGCCAATAGAATAAAGAAAAACGCTCTCATTTGTGTTGGATTTCATTTCTTAAAAAATATAATCAAACATCATCTTTGAACTTCATATTTCTCGAAAGATAATGATTAAATTATCATACGGTTTACAAATACCACTAATATCATAATGACATTATATATCCTGATATTAAAACTTATACAAAAATAAGTACTAAAAAGGATATATAATGACATTGCTTTATTTTTCCATCTCTTCTTTGAACATTCTTTGTGATGGATAAAATAAAATTAAACTCTTACCAAATAACAATGATTATTATAGTTCATTGAACAATATGAAGAATTTATTTCCGCCTATAATAAAGCCTTAAACTTCTCTTCTATCGTAGCCTTAGGTGCTGCACCTACAAATTTATCTACGAGCTGACCGCCTTTGAAAAAGAGAATAGTAGGGATATTGCGAACTCCGAACTGCATGGCAACTTCATCATTCTCCTCTACATCGCACTTTCCTACAACGATCTTACCGTCGTACTCGTTGGCAAGTTCAGAGATAATCGGCCCCACCATCCGGCACGGTCCGCACCATGTCGCCCATAAATCTACTACCAATGGCAGTTCGCCATTCTTATAACTTTCGAAATTCTCGGTTGTAATTGTAACTTCCATCTTATGATTTTTCTTTTATTAAATAATTATTTCGGTAAATCTTATCTTATTTTTAAAGATTATGTTATATTTTAATTTACATGATAACTCATTTCCGGATTACTTTCAATATAATTGATAAAGTCGTGTGTTAAGTTGACAGTCTTAGCCATCGACCGTAATAAAATACTATTATTGTGTTCCTTGTCCACAATTTGAATATATAGCTGTGTGGTACCCGGATTTTGAACGACCATCGTCGCAATATCGTTCACAAGACTTTCATCTACCGCAACATCATTCATTGTAATAGTAAACTTTTCTATCCGCTCTTTCTTTATTGTCTGCATATACTGTATATCAGAAATACGGAAGTCGTAATAATCGCTGTCTCTGTATTTCTGCAGACATTTCGCAGTGATGAATACCGTACATCCTTCTGTGAGCATTCCATTCCACTTTCCCCATTCTTCGCCGAAAAACGCAAGTTCTCCACTGCCTTCATAGTCTTCAATGGTTACAAAACCACAAGGTTTACCTGTCTTAGTAAATTTAGATTTTACACCTGTTACAATTCCCCCGATCGTTATTTCGTTTTTCTTTGCAAGCTCCGCCTTGTTATCCAATTCCGAACAATGAGTATTGCACATCGAATTTAGAATGATACTGAAATCGTCGAGCGGATGCGCCGACAGATAGATACCTACAAGTTCGCGTTCACGGTTAAGTCTCTCAATCGTACTCCATTCTTCGCCTTGTGGTATTGGGGGTGTAGCAATCTCTATCGCATCGGCATCGCCAAAGAGCGAGTTCTGTGCTTCCGTCTGCCCCGCTTGATACATTTGTCCATATCTTACTAAGGTATCCAAAAACATATCACCTTTGGTATTTACACCGAGATATTGCTCACGACGCAGGCCGAAATCATCAAAACCGCCGCTAACAGCCAAACTTTCGAAAGCTTTACGATTTACATAACTAAAATCTACACGCTGGGCAAAATCGAAGATATCTTTATAAATTCCGTTTTTCTCTCGTTCTTTTATGATAGCTTCGGCGGCTGCATCCCCCATACCCTTTATTGCCGCCAGTCCGAAACGTATTTCTCCTTTCTTGTTTACACCGAATTCAAGATAACTTTCATTCACATCCGGACCTAAAGTTGCGATGTTCATCGATTTGCATTCATCCATCAATTTAGTAATTTCCTTGATGTCTGATCTTCTTCGTGTCATAATGGCAGCCATATACTCCGCTGGATAATGTGCCTTCATATAGGCCGTTTGATAAGCCACCCACGAATAACAAGTAGCATGAGATTTATTGAATGCATACGAAGCAAACTTCTCCCAATCGGTCCAAATCTTTTCAAGTACTTTCGGATCATGCCCTTTCTTTTTCCCGCCCTCGATAAATTTAGGCTTCATAGCATCTACGATCGCTTTCTTTTTCTTTCCCATTGCCTTACGGAGTGCATCACTCTCGCCACGGGTAAAACCGGCCAGTTGCCGCGATAACAACATCACCTGTTCTTGATATACTGTAATGCCGTAGGTATCTTTCAGATACTTTTCCATACATGGAATATCATATTGCACCAACGAAGAATCATGCTTCCTCCTGATAAAGTCAGGGATATAATCCATCGGTCCCGGACGATATAATGCATTCATCGCTATCAAATCTTCAAATACTGTAGGATGAAGTTCACGTAAATGTTTCTGCATACCGGGCGACTCAAACTGAAACGTGCCGATAGTACGTCCCTCCTGATAAAGTTTATAAGTAAGCTCATCATCCAACGGAATATGGTCCAAATCTACCTCTATACCCAATGATATTTTTACATCTTTTACGGCTTCTTTTAATTCCGACAACGTTTTCAGCCCGAGGAAATCCATCTTAATCAGTCCAGTAGACTCGATTACGTGCCCATCATACTGCGTTACTGGTACTTTCTTATCTTTGAAATCAGGATCATCTGCTGTGGAAACAGGAACCCAATTGCTGATCGGATCTCGACAGATAATAAAACCACAAGCATGTATACCCGTCCCACGAACTGTACCTTCAAGCATCTTTGCGTATTTAATGGTATTACGTTCACGAGGATCAGTAGAGGCTTCAGCCTCTTTTAATTCCGGTGTACAATAAATGGCATTGGTAAGATTCATCTTCATTCCATCGGGAAGTCTGTCTGGAATAGCCTTACATAAAGCATTCGATTTTTCTAAAGGCAATTTCTCCACACGTGCTACATCCTTAATAGAATTCTTCGTGGCCATACTACTATAGGTAATGATATGTGCACAATTCTCATGTCCGTATTTATCCATCACCCATTGGAGTACCCTCCCACGCCCATCATCATCAAAGTCTGTATCAATATCAGGCAACGATATACGGTCGGGATTAAGGAAACGTTCGAATAGCAAATCGTATTTCAAAGGATCAATTTGGGTAATACCCAGACAATAGGCTACCACAGAACCAGCTGCAGAACCACGCCCCGGGCCCACCATAACTTCCAATTCATTACGCGCAGCATTAATAAAATCCTGCACGATAAGGAAATATCCCGGAAATCCCATCGTCTTCATTACGTGGAGTTCGAACTTTACACGCTCAATAACTTCCTGAGGCATCGGAGAACCATACACCTTTTTTGCACCGTCGTAGGCGAGTTTTGCCAGATAATCAGCCTCGAACTTGATCCTGTATATCTTATCATATCCTCCCAAATGTCTGATTCGCAGTTCCCCTTCTTCTGGCGACATCATATTTTCTCCATTCTCATCGGAACAAAATTCTTTATAAAGATCTTCTTTTGTAAACTTCTGGCGCCATAATTCTTCCGTACCAAAATCTTCAGGAATTGGAAAGAATGGCATGATCGGATCGTGCCCAATGCTGTATATTTCTACTTTATCGAGTATCTCAAGTGTATTACTCAACACCTCCGGCATGTCATAGAAAACTTCATTCATTTCGGCACGCGTCTTGAACCACTCTTGCTTGGTATACCTCATTCGGTTCGGATCATCCAAATCGGCCTGTGTAGATATGCAGAGTAGATGATCATGTGCTTCCGCCGTCTCTTTATCCTCAAAATGCACATCATTAGTACATATCAGCTTAATACCATACTCTTTGGCAAACTCTATCAATATTTTATTTACCTTTTCCTGCAAGGGATATGTAGTCCGATTGGCTATCAACGATGGATCTTTTACTTCATGACGCTGCAATTCCAAATAAAAATCTTCGCCAAAAACCCGTTTATACCATTCTAAGGATTTACGTGCGCCTTCAATATCTCCCTTGAGTATTTTCGACGGAACCTCACCGGCAATACATGCAGAACATACAATCAAATCTTCATGATAGCGTTCCAAATCATCATGGTCGGTACGTGGACGGTAATAATAGCCATCCACCCAAGAACGAGAGACGAGTTTAATTAAATTCTTATAGCCGTTATAATTTTTAGCCAATACGATTAGATGATATCCGCTCTTATCACCGCTATCTTTTTCCTTATCCTCTTTATGGCGACGAGCCACATACATCTCGCACCCGAAAATCGGTTTAAAAGGTTCCTTACCCTCGGCTTTCCGCTTCTTATTCACTCCCTCACAATAATCAGAAAACTCCTTGATACCGAACATTGCACCGTGATCTGTCAAAGCCATACCGCGCATACCGTCGGCAATAGCTTTGTCTACAAGATAAGAAATCTTAGATTGTCCGTCAAGAATAGAATAATATGTGTGGACGTGCAAGTGTACGTAATCTTCCATAACCGTGATAAACTTTGAGCCGTAAAGTTACTGCTTAAAAACGATATAACCAAAAAAATTTGCGAAATAAATAAAAAACGATTACCTTTGCAAGCAGTAAAAATCGTTCTGCCTACTATGATAAAAAAGATAAACAAACTAAAGAAAATCAGAATACATCGCGAAGGTACAGATATGATCATCAATAGCTTTATTGTCATAGCTGCCGTTGCGCTGATTCTTTGGCATAGTTTTGACAGCAAAATACCTTTTTGGAGTTTCCTTTTCATCTTCGGATTAATTTATGGTATCATATTGAATTTCTTCAGATGTCCTATCAGATATTTCGCTTCCGAAGACACCAATAAAATCGTAGTAGCCCCTGCCGATGGCAAAATCGTGGTTATCGAAGAGGTTGAAGAGAACGAATATCTTCACGAGAAGCGCCTCATGATATCCATATTCATGAGTCTATTTAACGTACATGCCAATTGGTTTCCCGTAGATGGTAAGGTGAAATTCGTTAAACACTTTAACGGAAATTACCACAAAGCATGGCTCCCCAAAGCAAGTGAGGAAAATGAACATACCGATGTGATGATTACGACACCAGAAGGGGTGGATGTGTTATGCAGGCAGATTGCTGGTGCAGTGGCAAGGCGCATCGTTACCTACGCAAAAGAGGGTGAAGAATGCTATATAGACGAGCATCTCGGCTTTATTAAATTCGGTTCCCGTGTCGATGTATTCTTGCCTATTGGTACGGAAGTCTGTGTGAAAATGGGACAAAGCACTACCGGAGACCAAACCGTTATTGCAAAATTAAAATAAACATGGCTAATTTCATTACAAGAAACATTCCCAATACTCTTACATGCTGCAATCTGATTTCGGGCTGCATCGCTACTTTTTTTGCATTTTCCGGCAATATGGTAGGGGCACTGGCATGGATCATTATTGGTGCTGTATTCGACTTCTTCGATGGCATGAGTGCCCGTTTGTTCCATGTATCTTCGCCAATAGGTAAAGAACTCGACTCGCTTGCCGACGATATCACTTTCGGCTTTGCTCCTTCTGCCATTATTTTTGCAGAATTAAGTGTAATGGATTATCCGTACTTTATGGAGCCCTTACGTACTTATCTGCCCTATTTCGCTTTTATTATGGCCGCATTTTCGGCACTCAGACTGGCAAAATTTAATATCGACGAACGCCAAACAACGTCTTTCATTGGGCTGCCGACTCCAGCCAATGCGCTATTTTGGGGCTCATTGCTCATCAGCCGAGCCGCGTATTTCGAACATTCTCCTTACATGGTTTTCGTACTCCTCGCACTTGTATGTCTCAGTTCGTGGTTATTAGTATCAGAGATACCTATGTTCGCTCTAAAATTCAAGCATTGGGGATGGCATGGAAACGAAGTGAAATACGGTTTTATCTTGACTTCAGTCTTTATACTTTTTTTATTTGGAGCACTCAACGGCTTTTGGTTAGTCATAGCTCTATACTTTGTTATTTCGTGTTATATTGCTCTTAAGACTAAGGAGAAGGACGAACAGAAGCCCGACTAATCTTTCGTATATGGCTACTTTTCTCAATTTTATTCTACTTATTTTTATTGCTATAGTGCTTATTATTACACTATTTGCATATCGTTTGTATAACCAGATTCATCGGGCTGCCGACAATTTCAGGCGCCAAATGAACAAACAGCAACACCGCTCATCTTATACGCATGGTGAAGCTAGCGACGAAGAAACGATTATCGACAGACGTACACAGCAGGAAGCCAATAAAAAAATATTCTCCAAAGACGAAGGCGAATACGTGGATTATCAAGAAGTAGATCATGAACATTAGAGCAGTGAAAAGAGCACTATGTTAAATAAGAAATACAAGCAAGAACATTACGCAAGTGCAACGTTCCAGACGCAAATGCCTCGATAATCTTGCGATGGCACCTCTTTGGAGAACAACAGTTTACAGCTTACTTCCAAAGAAGCCATACATAGAACATGTAAAGAACGAGCGATACACAACTTACTTTATCCTGAATTCATCGAATTCACATTAAATTACCGCATAATATTACCGGCTTCAAGAGCTATCCATACATCTCCGTTCATAACTCGCACACCAATCTATAGTACGTATATCTTACCTCCGCCCATATCAGAGCGGAGGTTTATGAACGCTTTTAAAAAAAACTATTCTCTATTCATAGCACTGTTCAAGCCGTACTTCTGTATGAGTATGCGACAAAAAGTAAGCAAATCGGTTCTCTTCGGAACCGTTATCGGTTCTGTCGAGATAATCCATGCCTGCTCGAATTTCGAAACCTTTTCATTGAACGCATTTTGGTCAAATTCCTTATTGGCTTCAGCAGCTGCGAGAATATCGTCAATATAAAGACGCCACCGATGGGCATAATAACTACCAATCAGTCCACCCCATGTACGACTTGCATAATCGTTGATATTCCCACCCCACGTGGTAATGAGGTTTCGTGCATTCTTTTCGTAATAATCTTTCAGTTCTTTAGTTGAGCCTAATTTACGTGCATCGTCTATCCACCGATTAATGGAACAGCGGCTGTTGAATGATGTAAGACGATCCAAATCGCCGAGCAGCTCTTCCATTTCACAGGCCTTCGCCTTCAACCTTGGAATATCTTTATTGGCATAGGCCGAATCGAACTGCGTTTTAACGACAGCAAATCTGTTACCTAAAACCTGTCTGCCCACGGCGATAATATCTAATTGCAATTCATTCCTATCGCAACGGGGAACATCGAGCAATAATCTCCACACCTCTTCGAGCCTTTCTGCAGGATACTCAATAGCAGTGCGGTGCGGATAATTATTATTTAAAGCAGGGCGAAAATTGGTCAAGACTCCCTGCATCGAGGCTGATACTTGCACATATATATCATTGAATAAGATATGCCAAGCTTTACGTACCGAGGGAGAGACACCTCCGTAGTGGCGGTCTGCCAGATCATCAATCCACCGACTATCTGCAACAGCATGGCTCCATAGCTTATTGTATAGATACTCATAGGGAAATTGAATCACGTCTAAGCCTTCCAATGTCGAACCTGCTCCTAACATATTACGCTGCCCGTTGGCCAATGCATTATCAAGACGCCTGCCACTTTCTTTTACATTTCCCATCAATGTGGTGTTCCCACCGAAGTTACCTAAGTAACACCAAATATAAGGTTGCCCATAAAATCCATCCGTGGTCTTCCATAATTCCACATTCTCACAATAATAATCGAGCAGTGACATCTTGCCTTTAGGGACTCCCGTCAAGAAAGCCTGTACGCGATCAGGTGTCCAGTGTTTATTGTCGTAAGAGAACATCCACCCCATTTGCATCCACTCTGCTTTCGGATCGACGGCGGTAAGCGTACCGTACATGTTTTTAGAGACCTTTCTCAAATACGCAGGCTCCCAACTGGGTGGCTCCACTTCATTAAACGGGTCCACCCCATAAATATGATCGGTACCGAATAGAGCCGTCTGTTCTTCCAAATACAGCTTCTGTATCTTGCTGAACAAAGGTTCCTCGGGACTGAGGAAGTGGCAGAGATATTTCTCTTCAAAGCCTCCCCATTTGCCTAACGATTTAATATTTGCATCGGGGAATATTCTCTTGAGTTCAGCAGGCACATGTCCCGCAAAGGCAGGCAACACCGGCTTCATATTGAAAGCCCGTTCACGTGCGAGTATTTTCTTTTGCAATTCCTTTTGCCCGTTCAGCCACTCTTTAGGCAGCGGACCGTTCCAGCGATCTATGTTTGCCATTCTATGCCATGGCAGATAGGTAGGCCCCGTAAAATAGCTTCGTATCTCGCTGTCGGTCATACCGAGTTTCTTCCATACATTGTACCACACGGTTTCTTGTCCTGTAATTGCCAATGGCATGTTGATTCCATTGAGGGCCATCCAGTCGATAAGTCGTTCCCATTCTTTCCAATTGAAGAACGGTACCGTATATCCGTAAGTGCAATAATTGAAGAAAAAGCGTCTCGCCACTTTAGCAGATGACGAAACCGGCGATTTTATATCCGGTAATTTAGCGGGAAGAACGACTGGAACTTCTGCATACCACGATACAGTTGTACGGCAATAATTATTCAGATAATAATTTAACCCAACAGCCATAGAGTTGGCATTGTTACCAGAAATCACTATTTTACCGCCTTTACTCGCAAGAGTAAAACAGTCTTTTCCTTTGTGTGCAGGTAGTTTTATAAACTGAAATTGTGCGGATTGTTGCGGTATAAGCCGTTTCGCCAATCCCTGAATAGTGATCAGATCACTATCTTGTGCCACTGTTGTGAAAGGGAACAATATCGTCAAAAGTACCCATGTAATAATTTTGTAGCGTTTCATTGTTATATTAATTATTAGATATTTTTTATTAAACAGACAAAAAGAATATACTCATATTATGTTTACTTCATATTTCATAATCTAAAGATGTTATTTTTCATTAGCTACCGATTATAACTTTACGAACCAATACCAAAGTGACGTAATGCGATTACACCCCAAACTTTATGAATTTACATCATTCGCAAAAGTTTCAAACACGTTTTAACATTGTTACAAAGATATATAAAAGCTATGGAATATCCAAAGATTTCCGTGATTTTACAAGTCGTATAATAAGCTGAAAGAGAACCTATTTATCCTGCTTTCAGATTTATCGAAGCATTTCCATTGCACATGTTCATATATTTTTTTAAATACGTATATTCACCAGACTGCAGATATTGAAGCAATCGTAGCAACAGACAGTTAAGGTAAACATAAAAAACATATTTTTTCTGCCATCTATCAGTAGTTTTACGATATAGTAATAATCAAACAGATATGAACTTCATTGGCATGATAAAATGACAACAACATAAAAGAAAGTCTGTACTTCCAATATGCCGAAAACATTGTTTATTTTCCATACTTCAATAATATATATTCCATACACCGGTGCTGTAACATCGATACAAAACAGGTATATATCTGTTATACAATAAACATAAGATAAAGATAAATTATTTCCACGCGATATTAGTATTTAGTTTTACGCGCCAACCCCTCAGATATACTCTTTGCCACACGGCAAGCATCAACCTCATTGGGATACATATCACCTTTATGCATATTATCGGCTTCTGTAACATAATGGGTGGGGACATCTATCAAACGGCACTTGTTTTTCTTGATTAACTTGCGGATAAGAGAAATTGTGCCTTTTGACATTGAACCGTTGTTTACTTTACGACCGGACTTCAAAGAAGAACCCGACGTTACAAAATATATTCGAGGCTTCGAGGACAATGCCTTGAAAGAATCGATAAGTACCTGCATATCTGCAGCAAACTCACGGCTACGCTGCCGATCTTCAGACTTAGAACTATTAAAGTCCGCCTCTACGATAACTATATCTGGCTTAAAATCGAGAGCATCCCTAAAAGCCTGCTCATTCATGTAGGAACTACTGCTCTTACGAAGTATCGTACTACCATCCACACCGAAATTCTTTACGTAATATCTGTTACCCAGCAAAGATTGCAACCGAGCCGGATATGCACTTTGCGAAGCCATTCTGATACCGCTACCTTCGGTGAACGAACTGCCGACACATGCCACTCTGAGCGCATCATGGCGAGGTGAAGGCAATCTGTGGAGCCATTCTGTGAGCTCGCTGAGCATCAAATTATGATATGGCCATGATGTGCTGAAACCGAAACCGTGACCGCCTGAAGGGTAAATAAACATCGAGCAAGGATTACCCACACGGCGCATAGCACTGTAGTAAGCCACCCCGTTTTCCACGGGTGGTACAACGTAGTCGTCATTAGTCAAAAAAAGAATGGCGGGCGGAGTCTGGTGTACACGCACGCAAGTTTCGTTGGAATAAAATTCTATCAACTGCTCATCGGGGTGTTCTCCTAAAAAATTGTGGCATGAACCTTTGTGAGTACCGTCACGTTTCATTGTAATAACGGGGTAGAAAAGGATAGAAAAGTTTGGTCGAGCCGACAAAGGTGCGTGGGAAGACAGCGTGCTGGCCAAATGGCCACCTGCAGAGAAGCCCATAATACCTACATCATACGGGTTGACACCCCACACGGCAGCACTATCGCGTACCAACCGTATGGCTGTTTCAGCATCGCCGATAGGGATAGAACAATCGCCATGAGGCATACGATATTTCAGCACGAAATAAGCTATACCCTGCTTGTTGAAATATTCTGCCCACTGGTGGCCCTCATTCTCCATACTCAAAACAGCATATCCACCCCCCGGACAGTCGACAATGGCCCAACCGGTAGGCGAAGAAGGCAGATAGACGAAAAGCGATGCTTCGCCATCTTCCGACAACGGTAGCTGAAACTTTCGAGCCACACTCTGCGCAAAAACTGCTGAAGTTGCCAACACACACAAAAGCAATGAAAACTCTCTAACCATGTTGATAAAAGGCTTTATATTCATGAACGCACAACTAAATTACAATATAAGGATGATAATAAAATTTATAAATTATTCTGCCGCCATCCGGTAAAATATGCCGGAACCAATGAAATCGCTGCGCCCACCTGAAGTCGGACGCAGCGATATGACTCATTTTTTATATTATTCCCAACCCGGGTTTTGTTTAACCAACGGCATACGTATTATCTCTTTTAAATCTATCGGTAACAAGTAATACTTTTCATTTGCCGTTGCATGACAGTCGACTGAAAGAATACGTTCATTCGACAGAGTTCCATCTGCTGCTTTCGTCCAGCGCATACCGGTCTTCAAGCGCGAATTTTCAACAAGAATATTCCAGCGACGAAGATCATAAAAACGATTTTCTTCGAAAGCCATCTCTACGCGCCGCTCCCTTCTCACACGCTCTCTGAATTCGTCTTTGGTCAATCCTGTCGGCATATCCGGCATTCCTGCCCTACGACGCGTTGCATTCACAGCGTCATAAGCTATTTGTGTAGGACCGTTCGCCTCATTTTCTGCCTCAGCCAAGTCTAAATACAGTTCAGCCAATCTATAAATACGCCACAATGTTTTACTTGATCCTGCTGAACGCATCGATGGATCGACATACTTGCGGGTATAATATCCAGTCGGAGTACGCTGCTTAATACCAGAGATTCCATGTCTTCCACCAACAAACGATTCTATATAAATATCTCTTCCGTCTTTCTTCCCGAAATAGGCTCCGTTATACCAAACGGAAGCATAGAAACGCGGATCTCTGTCTACATACGGTTTCTGGTCATCATAACCTGATGCTGGGTTGATGATCGGTTTGGTATGAGCATCATCATTGTATCCCAGAATAGGAACCGTTCCGTCTTTCATCTCGTAGCTGTCTACTAATTCTTGTGAAGGGCATAATCCGCACTTCTCTGACGCAAAATCCACAGGGATCATATTCATCAAATAGCATATTACGCCGAAACGTCTGTAGGTCTGACTGCCATATCCCCAAGTATCGATAGCTTCGAGGATCGTTTCCTTATCAAGCGGGTCCTGATTTTTATCAGGACGGGTGATAAAAAATCTTTCATAATTGGGGAACAACTGATAACCATGAGAGACAAGCTGGTCTAAAGCTTCTTTCGCTGCAGTTGCCGCAGTCTGCCATTTTACGACATCGTTGCTTGGATTCCAATGTGGACTGGCCGCAAACAACAAGGCCGAAGCCTTAATAAAATAGGCAACTGCTTTAGTCATTCTGCCCCGTTGACCATCTTCCATAGTACGGAAAGGCAGCTCCTTACTTGCAATTGCTTCATCGCAATCTTTCACTATAAACTGCACGCAATCATCGAAGGAGGCACGCTCGATATCCGCGAAATTATCTCTCCGCGTAATATCTTCCGCAAATAAAGGAACTCCACCGAAATTCTTTATCAACTCAAAATAATAATGGGCTCTCAATACATGTGCCTCTGCCATATAGCGATCACGCTTGACTTCATTGGGCATATTCATATTATTGACACGCGTGAGGAAGACATTTGTCTTTCTTACTCCGCCAAAGGCTGTACCCCAAAAGTCTCTTTCCGAATAGCGCAAAGTAGTACTTCCTGCCATAAACGGAGGATTTGCTGCACTGAAATTGCCTTGGTTCCACTGGTGGAGCATCAACCATGTATCTGCAGGAGCCTGACTGTCAGTGGCATCGTCTGTGAATGCCGACAGCCATGTGTAATAATGATATCCATTACCATACTTCCGAATATACTCGTACATCGAATTCGCATACTGTTCGGTATAGTCTGAATCACTAAAAATTATATCCAACGTCAATCGACCGTCGGGGGTAATATTCAATTCATCAGAACATCCGTATGTCATTGCCACAGCCATGACGGCCAGCAACATTCTCGTTATTTTGCTTTTCATATTCTTACAATTTAAAATGTAATATTAGCACCCACATTTAATACTTTCAAAATAGGATAGTCATTATTCCTAACAACTTCTGGATCCCAATCGTCGTACTTCATTTTATCCCAAGTAATCAGGTTATATCCGTTTGCATAAATGCGAATTTTCTTGGCATTCAATACCTTCGACCAAGATTGTGGTAATGTGAAACCAATCTCAAGATTCTTCAAACGAACGTAAGAACGATTCATATTAAAGAAGTCGCTGCTTCTCAATTCACTGGCAGATTGTGCCGTAGACAATGCAGGAAACAATATCTCTTCACCGGCAGCGGCTCTCTCTGCTGTCCAAGCTTTCTGATGGAACTTACGGAAGTCGTACCACTCCCAAGGACCTGTTCCCGAGATTATACCGGTAACTTTAAACGCACCTTGGAACAAAACAGAGATATCGAAATACTTATAAGTGACACTTAAAGCTGTTCCCCATGTGTATTTTGGTACATCAGAATAGCCAATGGGAACCATATCCTTATCGTTGATAACATTGTCGTGATTGACATCGACAAACTTCAAGTCACCCGGACGGGGCTGGATACCATCGTATCTTGCATAAGCATCTATTTCCGCTTGGTCTTTGAAGAAACCATCCGACTTCAATCCCCACTGTTGTCCGATCATATACCCCGTACGTCTATAGCGATACGCATAGGTATCATCATACCTCAACTCGTCTACATCAACGATTTCGTTATCGTTATAATTGAAGTTCGCTTTCAACATAACAAGCAGGTCACGATTGATGGGCTTCGTATAATTCAACTCTATTTCGTATCCTCTATTCTTTGTCTTTCCCAAATTGTAAGGAGGTATTACGGATTGTGTTGCAACACCGACAAGATCAGGGATTGTCTGTTTTCTGATCAGGATGTTATCGCGTCGCTCAGAAAAGATATCTACAGACAGGTTCAATGATTGCAATAAACCTATCTCAAAACCGAAGTTAAACTTCTTTGCTGTCTCCCATTTCAAATTTGGATTACCAAAGAAACTTTCTGCTATACTATGGTTGTTTTGGATAGATTCGGAATAACCGCTGCCGGTTCTCACTATATTATCTAAGTATAAAAAGCGGTCTCCACCCAATTTATCATTTCCAACAACACCATAAGATAATCTCAATTTCAGCTTATCGATGGTCTTTGCCAATGAAGACTTTTTAAAGAATTGCTCATTATAAATATTCCAAGCACCAGAAATAGAGGGGAAGAAACCGTATCGGTGCCCGGGAGCGAACTGTTCCGAACCATTATACCCTGCATCAAACTCTGCAATATAACGGTCATCATAAGCGTAAACCAAACGAGCAGCTAAACCATTTACATTGTAGGGAAGCACCTGATCTGTCTTTATTTGTGATTGCTGCTGTGCCATGAGCAAACCATTTACAGAATGTTTTTTATTGAATATACGGTTATAAATAATCTGGAACTGAACATCATAGAACGATGCAAATGTAGCAGACTTAGATGTAGAAAGAGGAGTATTGTCAAAATCAGAACGTATTCGATTATAAGTAATCTTATCGCTGCCATCAGGATTTTTTGTATTGGGATCAACAACTTGCTCCCAATATTGATAAGAACGCGAGCCTACCAAATAGTTGTAAGTTTTACTGTCATAGGAAGCGACTGCTTTCAGTGACAAACCTTTAACAATAGAATTCAGATCATACTGCATACCGAACGTCGCCGTGATAGAACTGCGAGTTTCTTTCTTGTAACCTGTCCTGTTGATTTGCGCCCAAGGAGACTCTTGATATGCTCCCCCACCAACTAAAACTTGTCCATCTGGTGTCAACGGACCGGGCAAAATAACAGGCCATTTGGTCAGAAGCTGCTCTATAACTGCCGTAGAGGTCATATTCGGACCATTAACCTTTTCATAAACACCAGCAGCATTCAGAAACGCTTTCAAAGTCTTACGTGCATTCAAAGCCACATCGATATTTGCACGGAAATTGAAACGATCCATGTAATTCTTGGCATCATAGTTCCTATTTTCGGAATTATCGAGTTTGAATTGTCCACCTTGATTTAGATAACCAACGTTTACAAAGTAAGCCACATTTGCACCTTTGCCGTTCAATGTTAGGTTATAACGTGTCTGTGGAACCCACTTATGCATCAGCATTTTTACCCAATCGTGGTCACCATAAGCTGCAGGCTGATCCTGCAAACGATATCTATCCAATGCGTAATCCGAGTAAGGCGGACGTTGTAACGGCGTAGGATTAGGAGTATCATTATGCCAAGCCTGATTTTTCAGCAGCGCCCATTCATATGCACTTAACTCTGAAGGCCAACGCGTAAAGGTTTGCCAACCGGCTTCGGCACTCAAACTTATATCTGGAATTTCGCTTGTACCACGTTTCGTCGTCACCAATATAACACCGTTTGCACCACGAACGCCAAACAGGGCCGTGGAGGAGGCATCTTTCAATATGGATATATTCTCAACCTCATTTGGATCGATGGAGGTTAAATCGCGTTCGACACCATCTACCATAATTAAAGGGTTTTGGCCGTTAATCGTACCACGTCCACGCAAATACAGCAATGTATTGTCACGTCCGGGTTCACCGCTACGCTGGATGACGCTAAGTCCCGGCAGACGTCCCGTAAGCGTTATTGCCAAATTAGACGTCGGACTCTGCTTGATTTCCTTTGTATTAATCGATGCTACGGATCCTGTCAGCGTTGCTTTTTTCTGACTACCATAAGCAACTACCACCACTTCGTCCAAAGACTTTGTATCAGGAGTCAAGATTATATTTACACTCGACTGTCTTCCTACGGAGACTTCCTGAGCGTTGTATCCTAAATAGGAAATAACAAGGACAGCCCCCGTAGGAACATTGTCTAACGTGAAATTTCCATTTGCATCGGTTATAGCTCCCACTCCGGTCGTTTTACCTTTAATAACAACACTTGCACCAACAATGGGTTCTCCATTATTATCGGAAACTTGTCCTGTTACTTTCTTGCCGGTTTGTTGAGCAGTTTGTGCCTCAATATGATAAACGGCATTCTCGTGCAAATCTGCCTTTACCATAACTCCGCCAAAGATAAATAACAAGAACGACATAAGTATGATTTTCTTGTACATCATATTGGATGTTAGTATCATACAGTCTTTATCCAATTTATTTTTCATACATTAAATGATTACAAGTTAATAATTTGATTTAAGTTCTGATAGTAATAATACTCTCGCCGATTATACGAGCATAATCAAGGCTTTAATTAAATTCATAGTTTTGATTCATAGGCTTTCATGTTTAAATGGTTAATATCATATATTAATTATACGAAATCATCTATGCATTATATGTGAATAGCAGGCTCTCAACTGTAACAAAATTCCTATTATATACATTCTTTTTCTCATCATCAGCATCATACATTTAATTTCAAATTAATTCGTATGAGGCCTCAATTCCCGACCGTTACCTTGAAGACGGCAGCACTGATACCCCCCATGGCAATACATTGCTTGCCTTTTCGCATTATCCAGTCTGTCTTCCCCACTTGGATTACGGATGTATATTTATTAGAGAGGGGACCTATCGTTGCTTCTACCTTTTTCTTTCCCGGATTTAACGCAACGAAATAGACATCACTGCCTTTTACACGCTTATAGATCATGGGGTATGGCTTATTTACATCGCTCACGAGTTCCCAGCCACCAGTATTGCCTAAAGCTTCAGATGACTGTCGCAATGCGATAAGTTGCCGAACAAAGTTTAATAGAGAGAGGCTGTCTTTCTCCTGCGCCTCAACAGTTAATGTGCCATTCTCTGTATCTACCGGCAGATAAAGACGCTCGGGTAGGCAAGTGGAGAACCCTGCTGTGCTACCCGCCGTCCATTGCATCGGCGTACGCGTGCCTGCCCGTTCATTGCTTCCTTCCTTGCTCGGCAAATTCATCTGGTATTTCATTCCGATTTCATCGCCATAATAGATGAACGGCACACCCGGCATGGTGAGAAAAAATGTCATGACCACTTTTAACTGATCCGGAGTGTTACGCGTACCTATATTCGGTCGTTGAAAATCATGATTAGCAGAAGGTAAAGCTATGTAGCCTTCAGACTTCGTTCCGTTGTAAGCTTTCGAAAAATTCTCTATAAATACTTTAATACTTCCTTTACCGGACCGATCGAAATAACAGCACCTATGGTCATCCCAACTGCCCCAAGGTGTTCCTTTTGCAAAAAACATCGGGATGTAAGCCTTGATACCGAAATGTATCATAAAGTCGATATTGAATCCTGCAGGAATAGCTTTCAGCGGATCTGACCATTCGGAAATAAACACCGCTTCGGGATAATACTTATCTTTCCACTCACCCATTTCTTTCCACAGTTTTTTGGTTTCCGTTCCATCGGAATCATTCTTGACGAGCGATGACGCCATATCAACGCGGAAACCATCGATACCTTTATCCAGCCAAAATGCCATGATATTGCGTAGTTCACGCCGCACTGCTTGCGGCCCCGGCGCATCCGGACGTTGCTCCCACGGCCGGTTAGGATCGGGATGTGCAAACCCATAATTGAGTGCAGGCTGGCATTCAAAGAAATTTTTCTCATAATACTTAGCCCGTGGAGCATTTGCTTCCACATAACGTCCACGCGCCCCATAAAGCGTATTCGTCTCTTTCTTACGCAGTTCAATGTCTTCCTTATCTTTTTCTGTAATCTTATTCGTCCAAATGTAATAATCACTATAGCGCAAATTAGCATCAGCCTGCGACGACTCTTTAAACCAACGGCATTTGTCACTGGTATGTCCCGCCACAAGATCAAGACAAATGCGAATACCCCGTTTGTGTGCTTCGTTGACTAAAGTAACCAAATCTGTATTCGTTCCAAAACGAAGATCGACTTTGTAGAAGTCTATCACGTCGTATCCACCATCATACCAACCTGACACAAACACAGGATTAAGCCAAATTGCATTAAATCCCATGGACTTAATGTAATCGAGTTTAGAGGTAATACCCGGTAAATCGCCAATACCATTTCCATCGCTATCCATATAAGATGAAGGATATATCTGGTAAAAAACAGCTTTCTTTAACCACGCAGGACCTTTTTGCGCCATGGCTGAAACCTGAAGTAATAAGGCAATGAATATTATGGCTGTTATCTTATCTATAGAGCGTTGACCTTTCATGTTAGTTATTCTTTTCGCCGTATCTCTCAATGATTAGCCGGCTGCCATCAAAGCTTAAATGTTGCAGTGCTGCAACTCACTCCCAATTCTTTGGAACGATTGCAGGGAGCAGCACCCGAGATCATAACCCTATACTCACCTTTCAATAATTTCGATGTGCCGTCCTCCTGAACGGTTTCCAATCGTTCAACAGGGATTTCGAAATCTGTTGTTACAGTAGCATGAGGAGCAATCTTCACACGTTTAAATGCAACAAGAGATTCTATTGGAGATGTAACGCCGGCACTCGGAGTAGAAAGATATACCTGTACCACCTCATCAACGGGCATGTTTCCATCGTTACTTAAATCTACACTTACCGTCATGGAAGAATGTTTTGTCGGCAATTTAGTTACAGTAGCATTGCCATAAGCCACTTTACCATAGGAAAGGCCGTAACCGAAAGGATACAGAATGTTGTCGGTCATATATTTATAAGTACGTCCTTTCATAGAATAATCATCAAAAGACGGTAGCTTGTCTGTTGTTTCTGGGAAAGTAACCGGCAAACGACC
Source organism: Hoylesella oralis ATCC 33269 (assembly GCF_000185145.2). Lineage (GTDB taxonomy): Bacteria > Bacteroidota > Bacteroidia > Bacteroidales > Bacteroidaceae > Prevotella > Prevotella phocaeensis. The sequence continues at coordinate 87,250 of NZ_GL833118.1, read as the reverse complement.
ACTGAAATTCGCATCACCAAAAAGAAGATTGGCCAATGCTACACCACCCTCTTGTCCCGGGTACCATGCCATCACCACAGCATCGGCCAGCTCGGTTATCTCTTTCACATCAATAGGACTTCCTCCGGTTAAGACAACTACCAACTTATTTGTTCTATCTTTACTAACCTCTCGCAAATACTGCATCTGCGGCTCCGGCAAACGAAGGTCTACACGATCACCACGCTCTGAAGATGCAATAGCATCCCCTTCTTCTCCTTCTGTATTACCGCTGTTGCCCATAATGATAATACTTACTTCTGCACCACGAGACTCCGATACGCTCCAGTTCACATCATTCAAATTCTTGAATACTTGCATAAATCCTTGTTTGTAATTAACACTCGTACCGTTACTTACCTTCCCAACAATACCTTCCAGATACGTACTGTAGCGATCGGAAAGGCCAAAGTAGTTACCCATCAAATAATAAGCATCGGTGGCGCCCGGGCCTGTCACGAACAACGTGCGAATATCCTTTGCAATAGGTAAGACACCATCATTCTTCAGCAACACCATACTTTCCTCTGCTGCCCGTTGCGCAATATTACGATTATCTATACTGCCGATCACACTTTCAGGAAACTCATTATAAGGACACGCAACATCCGGCTGCAGAATACCCAGCTTCAATCGTGTCATCATCAACGGCAGCAAAGCCTTATCCAAATCTTTCTCGGTAATGAGCTTTTGTTTGAGTGCATCTTTCATCGTCCGCATTGAATTGCCACACTCTAAGTTCAATCCCGCCTTAATAGCAAAAGCCACTGCCTCTGCTTCACTCTTTACAAGTTTATGCCCTTCGTACATATCGGTAACGGCTCCACAGTCGGATACCACATGACCTTTAAAGCCCCAATCCTTGCGAAGTATATCGGTAAGCAAATATTTACTGCCAGAACAGCTCTCCCCGTATAAACGTTGGTATGCGCCCATGATACTTTCTACCTTTCCTTGCTGCACTAACATTTTGAATGCCGGCAAGTACGTTTCGTATAAATCATGTTTCGTGGGTTCTACATTAGCTGTATGACGTGTACGCTCCGGCCCTGAATGCACCGCGAAATGCTTTCCACAGGCAGCTGCTTTAAGATAGAAGGGATCGTTCCCCTGCATCCCTTTTACAAAAGCTGTACCTAAAACGCCTGTTAAGAAAGGATCTTCACCGTAAGTCTCCATACCTCTTCCCCAACGTGGATCACGGAATATGTTAACATTGGGAGCCCAAAATGTCAGACCTGCATACATCGAATAATTCTTCTGTCGTTGGGCCACAATAAATTTAGCACGCCCTTCTGTGGCAATTGCATCACCTATTTGCTGCACAATTTCGGGATCAAATGTAGCCCCAAGGCTGATGGGTTGTGGAAAAACAGTTGCTCTTCCGTCACGTCCAACACCATGCAATGCTTCATTAAGCCAGTAATAGGGCTTTATTCCCAAACGGTCTATACCTTTAGCATCTTGTGTCAATTGACTAATTTTCTCATCTAATGTCAATTGCGAAATAATGCTTTTGGCTTTCTGTATCATCTCTTTTTCCTTTTTACTTTGAGCAAAAGTAAAGGTTACGGATACTAAGGCAACCGATATAAAGAATATTTTTTTAATTGCTGTTTTCATTTTATTGCTGTATTATATTTGATGTAACTCGCATTATGTATAGAGTTTTAGTTTCCTCTCGGATTATAGAGTTGTGGCATCCATACTTTAAAGAATGGGAAAGATGATGTTGCATTGCCAGCTGAGGCATAGTCGCAAAGCTCCACTTCGATTGGTTCCGGTTCCTCTTCCTTATAAGATTCTGGATAAAAACACGCCTTGAACATCATCCAAATATTGGGATTTCTGTTCGCAACAGGTATCAAATCGAGGTTACCATTCTTATCTACGTCAGGTGTTATAATAGCTTGCACATCTGCACCAGACAGTCGAGCATCGCGTGTAAGCACTACCGGACCGCGAGTAATGGCAAGATATTGTGGGTTTTCGCCCATAAAATGTAATTGCGCACGCATATCCAAAACAAGTTCCACATGGTCTCCATCGCTCCATTTACGATTAATCTGTAAATAACTTCCATTATGAGCAGGTACAACATCGTTGCCGTTTAAGGTTACTTTAGTATCCTTACTCCACTCAGGAATACGTAATGAGAGCGTAAATTCCTCGGTTTGTTTTACCTTGAAAGCGATACGTACCGTTCCGGTTTGTGGGTAGTCGCCTTGCTGGGTAATAATGATTTCTTGTCCTTTCGGACTCTGGAGCGTATATGTCCCGGGAATATATAGATTGATAACAGCACCTTTAATGCTTTGCATCACTGCTGTTTGAGGAATAATGAACAGCCCGCGAGGGCCACTTGCCGTGCAACAATTGAGCCCCATACCACACTGCTCCGATCCTTGTAAGCGCTGACCAGACAGCGGAGTGTATTTTGCCCAGTCGCTACCATCGGATTTCATAGCTCCCAATAGTGCGTTATAGAGCGATTGCTCAATGGCATCGGCATACTTAGAATTCCCCGTAAGCATGAGCAGTTGTCTGCTCAGCTTGATCCATGTAGCCGTAACACAGGTCTCCTGATAATGCTTAATAGGCATATACTGCACCTGTTTGCCGCCAAACCACGACTCCATTGCTGAACCAGAACCTGTTATATTAATTTCCGTATCCATGATACTTTGCCATGTTTTCTCAACGGCAGAAAGGTAAGTAACGTTTCCTGTGAGGCGATAAAGTTCAAGAAGACCTTCGTAGCAGGACATCATTTCATAAGCCTTTTGGCCTTGTTGCCACTTATACCAATTATCATAATCAGGTCGAGGAAACCGTTTTCCTACAGGAATATCTGCTTTTGAAATAAGTTGAGGACCATCGGAGGTTTCCCATTCACGGACAATTTGTAATGCAAAATCTAAATACTTTTTATTTCCTGTGTAGCGATATAAATAGCAAATGGGCTTCAATACCGATGACGCAGCCATCCCCCGATGATTACCCATACTCACAATACTTGTATTCTTGGCCTTAAGTTCCGCCATTAAGAAATCGGCTTCTCTACACGCAGCCACAAGTGCTTTCTTTTCTTTGGTTATACCATAATAATCAAGTAAGCCCAAGATACAATATTTACGCCCCCAAATATCCCATTCATGAAGATGATATTCGGGAGCATAATTACCGATATAACCATTCTTATCTTGTGTTGCTATAAGTTTATCTACTGCCGTTCTCATATTGTCCAATAGCTGGTTACTCGGTTTATAACGATAAGCAAGGACAGCAGAATTCATCCACTTACCCCAAAACTCACTCTGCCATAAATGATCCTCTACCTTGTTTGCAAAAGGTTCTACCAACTTATCGATATCCTGTGCAAGAATTCGATGATTGTAAGAGGCGGTAATTTTCTCACCTACATAACCTGTAAGAGTCTCTACTTTATCTGGCACGAAGGCATCTTTCACTACTATTTTCACTCGTTGTTGGGCTGATAACAGTAAACAAAACAAACATACGAATGTGCCTATTAAAAGTCTTTTACTTATCATGATAATACCTGTTTTCTATAAAATAAGACGGAGAATAAAAGAAAGGCAGAGGGGTGTTTTCAGAATTTCAAGATGGTCGATATAGACTTATCATTCATCTTGACCTCATATTGATATTCTCTTTATTCATCAGTTATTTAATGTACTTGATTCTTCTTTAATGCTTCTTTAATGATTTTAGCCCGTTGCGTTTCGTATTTTACAGGAGTTGGTGTCGGATCATGCTTGAACCAAAAAGCATTTGTACCCTCAGCATGCTCCAAACTCCATCCCGCCCACTCTCTGAAAGCATGGTAACACCAAGAAAAATTATACTTCTCAAAAGTGTGAATAGCATCTTTCAACCAAACTGTTGAACATTCAACAGGTGCCCATGCTATGGCGCTGAACTCACCGACAAGTATCGGTACGTGGTACCTCTCAGCAAAATCGGCAACGGGGCGCAGGTCTGCTTCCATGGTAGAGCTATCCCAATGCTGCCCGTAATAGTCACCGGGATACTTATTCTGAATAATGGCAAGTGCCTGCTCACGAGACAATGAGTCTGCTCCATATATTTTCTCGACACCCTGATGGGTAAATCCGAATGGCTTATAAAAGTGAACACTGTATATAACACGCTTGTCTTTCAGCGGGGCATAAGTTTTATATTCGTTATTATTGATACCGGGTTGATAAATTATCCATACATCCTTGTCGATGTATCTGATAGCTGTAACGATGTCAGGTGACATATCTAACCATTGCTGCGGCGTATGCTTCCAATCGATTTGCGGCTCATTGAATAGATCATAGCCCCATATTACATCGTTATATTTTTTGCTTTTAAACTTAGTAGCAATCTCTTTCCACATTCGAATGAAATTGCCTTTCAGCTCTGGGATATCCCAAAACTCTTCCGTTCCTTGCGTTGTAGACGAAGGAACTTTGCCATCGACCATCATCGGAGGTTCATGTAAGTCCACAATAACCTTTACTCCAATACGTCGGGCATCATCGATCTTTGCTTGAACTAAATCAAGATAGTCTGGAAAAACTTCCCAAAAGTCACGATTTCTCTTTTTTGCATAACTCAAAGGATTAAGCTGAAGCCGCACAACATTGGCTCCCCAGCTCTTTACATCGGCCAGTGTTTTCTTGTCGAGCCGTTCTGCAGTTTCCACCATAAAGCCACGAACTGTCTGTGGATAGTCTGCCGTTGTCTTTTTTACCGTAGATTTTGCAACCGCTGTCTCTCCACAAATCACACAAAGGAATAGATATAAACAATAAGTATAACTTTTCATCACCATACTAAATAATATTATCAAAAACTACCAGTCTTTCAATGTTGGTGGATTAAAGGCTCGGGATATAAAAAACTTAACCATTTAATCCACCAACAAGAATGTTCAAAGATTTAGGTTCATCTCTACAAATAAATATCATAATTTGGGTTTCACCAACTCAAGGCCTTCTATCGTATATCTCGTTTCCGGCTCCTTGTACTTGTTATAAAAAGGCGAATAGAGTTCCGCAATAACAGTTCCTTTATCCAAATCGAAGTGCATTAAACGAAGATAACCGCCTCCGTTATCCTCGTTCTGGTAGTTCTGCAATATCTGATAGATTTTATTGTGGTGGACACCTTCGTCCACTCTGAATGCCGATTTCATCACATGACCACTGACAACAAAACGAATATTCGGATGCAATTTCAAAAAATGATCGAAAACAAACTGTGGACTAAAGTCTCCATAGCCAGCATTATTTTGAACAATTTCGCCCTTACCACTCAGATGATAGTGTGTCAGCACAATAACGTTATATTCATGATAAGCCTTTACAACATCATTAGCCCAGTTGATAGCTCCCTGACGAGGGCAGAATTCCAACGTTAAAACAAGCCAGTAGGTATTTCCCGTTCTAAAAGTATAATAGGCATTATCGCTTTTTCCTGCTTCATATCTTCCTCTTTGGGCAATAAAGCGAGAGGTCGGAAAAAAGGAATTAAACTTAAATGTCTTTCTCAAGTTTTGGTTCGTATTGCCGGGGGCAGCACTTCCATTGTACTCTCCCACAGCCTCAGTATCATGATTTCCCAAAGTCAAGGCATAAGGCAATCTGATTTTATCAAACTTCTCGAATTGCTGGCTTGCCTTATCCCAATGTGTAAAGTTGTCGAAATTTGCCAAATCACCTACACAAAGAACAATAGGCATATTCAATTTTTCTTTGTTTTTCACTATCCAATCAACCTGACTTTCAAACATATCCATTCTTTCATCCACCTCACTCTGTGGATCAGGAAACACAGGAATTGTGAACTTTTGAGCATTCAGGCCCAGCGAAAATAATACGAATAATAATAATACATTTAAAGTTTTCATTTCTTCTTATTTATTTTTAAGTTGTTGTTTCCTAATATTAAGGCATATTATAGCAAGAGAAAGTGTAATCCTTCACATAAGTTCCATTATGCCCTCTCCTTGTCCCTCCAAAAGGAGAATCAATTGATCGAGATATATTATTTATATCCCGGGTTCTCAACTAAATTAGGATTCTGATTTGTACGCACATGCGTTAAGGGGAAATAATAGTTTTCATGTCTGAATAATGGGGTATTTGTAGCACCATCTATCTTTTCTACTTTCTGGATACGGAACTTCCTTGTTGTATAATCCAAAATAAACTTCAGACCACACATATTGCGAGATAGCACATCCTCCGCAATACGCCAACGGCGTAAATCCCAATACCGATGTCCCTCGAATGCCAGCTCTACACGTCTTTCCTGACGAATCTTATCAACATCGATAGAGGTAAGTTGCGCAATACCGGCACGGGTACGTATCTGATTTACGGCATCAAGCGCCTCGCTTGTTTTACCTAATGCCAACGCCGCTTCTGCATAATTCAGTAAGATTTCTCCGTAACGAAAAACGATGAAATCTTGCTTAGAACCAAAGATACCTGCCGTAGAACCGTCTCCGTTATTCTTGCTTTCATCCAAATATTTCATCACACCAAATCCACATGCTACCCAATACTTCTGTTCGCCATTGGCCAAAACACCTTCATAAGAGCCTTGCTGCTGAACTGATCCATCAGGTAAAATAAGACCATTATAGTAATTGAGCGTTCTTCCTTGCCATTGTGTACCCTGAGTATAAATCGTTGCAAAGAAACGTGGATCTTTATCTTGCCATAACTCGTCCATAGTAACCAGTCTATCTTTTTCATAAAATTCTTCCTTTATCTTACCTGGACTTCCATCCTTATATTCAAATGCTTCTGCCATTTCAAGGTAGGGCGCATCATGATTCCCGTTTGACCATCCGTTGGGATAAGGACACTGGAAATAATCATAACACCAACCAGCGCCTCCGACTTCCTTGTCACTACCGTCGTGCTGACGAGCAAAGATTACCTCGGAATTCCTCTTCTTAAGGAAAATATCCTTAAAGTTCTTAACCTTGTCGGCATCATCATTATACAATGCGTATCGTGCAGAACTAACGATTTCCTTGGAAGCATCATATGATTCCTGATAATATCGGCTGGCCAAGTTATGATCAATACCGATAACACCGTCCAACTCTACAGTTCCATATTGAGCAATACTCCCAGCATAAAGAGCTGCACGAGAAGCCAATGCCAATGCTGCATACTTACTGGGACGTCCCCAATCGTCAGCACCTATAACATCAGGAAGTTCTTTACTGGCTGCTATAGCTTCTGAAATAATGAAATCATATACTTCCTTCTCTTTATTTCTCGCGGGCCTAAGCTCTGATTCAGGATCACTCTTATGTTGTACTTTCGTGATAAGAGGCACACCGCCATATCTTTTTACCATTGCAAAATAGTTAAAAGCACGTAGGAAACGAACCTCTGCAATTCTTTTCTGTTTGAATTCCTGAGACACATTTGTGTTAGGAAGTCGTTCCAAAAGTTCATTTAACACACGAATGATGTTATAAGGGCGTTCCCAATATTCCAACAACCCTCCTTGTATTTTCAAATTACCAAATTTAAACCTGTAAGCATTACCTGCAAAATTTGAAGCAGATTTAGATTCATCACTAACATTATTTATAAAATAAATAGCAAAAAAGTTGCTTTTATTTGCCGAAACAACATTATCAGCCTCGTTCACAAAGACTGTAGTTTGGGCATAAGCACCGGTAATATCTGCATCGATCAATGTCTCGTCATTCCAAACCGTAGCATCACTGATATTGTCCAACGGCTTTTTATCCAAAACATCACAAGCTTCAAAAAATGTCACCGATAAAACAACACAAGCAAACACAATGTATTGTCCCAGTTTTTTAGTCTTATATATCTGTGTTTTCATAATTTTTCGTTTAAAAAATTACAGTTGCTCCAATAGATAAATCACGTTGTTGAGGATAATATAGACCACCTCTCCCCGAAGGCCCTTCGGGATCCAAACCATATTTCTTTAATTTACTCCAAGTGTAAATATTACTACCTGAGAAGAAAAAATGAATACTTTGAATATTTGCTTTTTTCAATATCTCATGCTTAAGTGTATAGCCTAGTGTAAAAGATTTCCATCTCACATAATCGCCAGAAACTAACCAGTAAGTTGAAATATGACTATTATCACTAGTTCCACCCACTCTGGGTATCAAAGCATTCCGGTCATTGTTTTCCGGAGTCCAGCGAGATTCGAAATATTCACGTGTATTACCTCCTAAAGACGCAACCACATCAAACCCGAATGCTCCTTGGAAAGACAAACTTAAATCAAAGTCCTTATAGTGAAGCGTGGGATTAAAACCGGCAAACCATGTCGGTATTGTACCCTTGCCTATTTCGACTTCATCTTTCCAATCTATCACTTTATCACCATTAATATCTCTAAACCTTACATCACCAGGACGTAATGTTGTATTATTACGCTGATCTTGATTATAGGGAAGATTATCTATCTCATCCTGACTAGTAAACAAACCGTCTGCAACATAACCAAACCGTCTATCTGTCCATTGCCCAGTTTTTCTATTTATTCTACGTTGATCAGGATCAGTATAATCGGGTTCTTCATAGTAAATCCATTTAGAACGTGCCCATGATATATTAGCATTCACATCCCAACGAAGATCGGCCCACTGGCCAGAAGATGCCACCGTCAACTCAAAACCTCTCGTACTTGTACTATTCAGGTTCTCTTCAGGGAGGGTAGCGCCGAAAGTTGAAGGCAATGTTACCAATCGTGTTCCCGGTATACCTGTTCTCTTACGATAAAATACGTCAAGAGAACCATATAACAAACCTTTCCAGAAAGATGCATCAACACCTACATTATAGATCTTAAGTTTCTCCCATGTCAGGTCAGGATTAGCCAAACCTTTCGGCCATATTCCCATTTGGCGTTGCGAACCAAAGATATATGAACCACCATCCTTAGCTCCCATAATATCGTAACCAGCCAAATAAGCAAAATTACCTACATTGTCATTTCCAGATGCGCCATAGCTCAAACGTAATTTAAGAGCATCGAGATTCTCAAATTTCTTCATAAAAGCCTCTTCATTGATACGCCATGCAAGAGATATACTCGGGAAATATCCCCAACGCGACTCTTTCGGAAATTTTGCAGAAGCATCTGCGCGAAACGTTGCATCTAATATGTATCGATTCATAAGTGTATAGTTAAAACGACCAACCCAACTCATACGTCCCATCTCTGTTGTAGAAGCGCCATTGGTCATCCCCTCTGTACTTCCTGCAAGCATTTCATCTATGGCAGATGTTAGAAAGTTAGATCTATTGGCCAAAATACGGGTATTGAAATAGTCGGTTGCCTCAAAAAGAATCAATGCATTTATGTCATGTATTTTCTTAAATACATTTTTATATTCAAGAGACGTTTGATAAATCATACGCCGATTATTAGGAAGAACATAACCCAGATTCGCAGAAGAACCGAAACTACCAGAATTCGTATATCTATTTGCACCATAATCATACTTCCAAAACGGAACAGGCTTTTGAAAGATTTTCTGTGTCGCATACGTCTGCAGATAATCAAGTCTGGTTTTAGCCTGCAGGCCTTTCAAGAATGGAAAATTATACTTCAATTCACCAATAAACCTTGTTTCTTGGCTTCTTGTATCGTTATAGCCAGAAAGATTTCTATCCGTTGTAATATGGGCACCACCCGTGCCTCCACCTTCTGCATAAGGAATCTTTGTAGGATCGGGAAATCTGTCAGGATACATAGGAGATGTATTCCAAAAATCACCCCACAAATTCTCATTCATATTTCGAGTAGTATAATTACGTTCTCCCACCACTAAAGAAAAATCCATACTGGCTGACAAATCTTCGGTAATCTTTGCATCGATACTTCCTCTGATATTATATCGTCTGTAAAAAGCGTCACTTCTTTTAAATAAGGTTTCTTGTTTCAAATAGCCTAAGAAACCATAGAACTTGATATTATCGGAGCCACCCCGTATCGAAAGGTTGTGTTGCTGTTGGGGAGCCCAGTCTCTAATCAACAAACCATACCAGTCAGTATTGGGATATTGAGGGTCTGTACCTTCATAATATTTCCTAATTTCTTCTTCTGTATACGGAGCAGTGCTTTCCGGTTGTCCACTTTGCAAATGCCCTTCCCGTCGCACTTGAGCCATCTGTCCAGACGATGCCATCTTAGGCATATCCGTAATACCTTGCCAAGTAAAGGATGTATTCAAGGTCAAAGTTGGCTTACCCTTGACACCTCGCTTGGTAGTTATCAAAATAACACCATTTCCTGCTCGTGCACCATAAATTGAAGCGGAAGCATCTTTCAAAATAGAAATCGATTCTATCTCATTGGCATCTACGGTCGAAATATCACCTTCAGAACCATCGATAAGAACCAGTGGCGCATCAAATCCACGTATCTTTAACGTGGCATTATCCGAACCGGGAAGACCAGAAGACTGCAAAGTTACCAATCCCGGCATTTTACCTGAAAGAGCATTTGATACTGTTGAGACGGGTGACTTTATTAAATCGTCTCCCTTAACGGAAGCAACAGAACCTGCAATATTTACTCTTCTCTGATTACCATATCCTACGACAACCACTTCATCAAGTATCTTTTTATCTTCCTGTAATACGATATTAAAGCTCTTACGATTACCGACTTTTGTTTCTTGTGTTATAAAGCCAATATACGAGACCTCTATTGTTGAATTATCCGGAACATTCAATTTAAAAATGCCGTCAGCATCGGTCATTGTACCTTGTCCTCTACTACCTTTTACCTTAATACTAGCGCCGATAATCGGTTCACCATTTTTATCTTTAACTGTTCCCACAATCTGTCGATGCGTATCTTGCCCTTTCTTCGCTGCGTCTTGTAGCTGTTCTTTCTGAGCAGATGTCATCAACAGAATATTATTTCCATTCATCTGGTAAGTGATATCCGTAGATTTAAATATCGTTTCCAAAACAGAGGCAACCGAAATATTGGCAACGTCAATTTTAACCACCTTATTCAGGTTTATGTCTTTATTATTGTAGACAAACATATAGCCGGTTTGCCTTTCAATTTCATGCATAACATCAATTATTGTCATGCCCGAAGTTACAATAGTTACTTTCTTGGATTGAGCATTTGCCTGTCCGGCATAGACGATTGTAAACAATAACATAAGAACAAGTACAACTCGCCGTTTTGTGCTCTCCAAAGTCTTATTGAAAAATTTACTGGTATCTAACATATTTTTCATACCCTTGGCATTGAATTATGGTTATTAATATTTAGGTTATTCCAAATTTGATTTGCGAGATAATAATGCTACTCATTATCTCGCTTTGTTATTATTGATCATCTTTCATTTTTATAATATTATAAGGTTCATTTTTAGGTTAATAAATGATAATCTTATTATCTTTTTCTAAAACATATGTGAATTTATCGTATGTACTCAGTACATTAAGGATGTGGCTAATCCCATCATGGACGGCAAATGTTCCCGTATATCGGCTTTGAAGAATGCTTTTATTGTGGACAATAATCTTTACATCATAACAGGTTTCCAATTTTCGAATGATTTCTGCCATTGATCGATTTTCAAAACTTATTTGCCCTTTACGCCATTTGAACGCGCTTTCAATTGTGCTCATACTGCGTTTCATCAGATTTCCGTTTTCCACGTATGCTTCCGTATTTGGTTCAAGTACCATCAAATTGCTACCATCTTTTGCATTGATATCTATCTTACCGTTAACCAGCGAAGCGTGCCAGTCACGTTCCGAAGAATAGGCTGTTACATTGAATTCCGTACCCAATACCTTGATATCATATCGGGTAGTTTTCACGATAAAAGGTTTAGTAGGATTCTTCGTTACAATAAAATAGCCTTCGCCATCTAATTCGACCACCCGACGATCTTGAGATGTAAAGTCGCTATACTTTAAGGTACTATTAGAATTGATCCACACTTTAGTCCCATCCGACAGCACCATTTCCGTACGTTGTCCTTTGGGTGTATGAACCATCTGTATGACCGGCACTACATTTATCTTTCTTTGAGTCCACCAATATGTGAGAGAAAAGACTACAAGAATAATCGCAGCAATACGACATAACCTAATTATTAAAGGCTTGGAAAGAATTCCATATTTTCCTTTCTGTAAAAACCTTCCATCCTCTTCCGTTCTCCATAATGTAATATCGTACAAGCTGCGCAGAACCTTATATTCATGTTCATTCTTATTGCTTTCGGCAATCCATGCTGCAACTTCCAACGCTTCCTGCTCAGAAACATCTCCCGCAACATATCGATGAAGTAAATCCGCATTCATAGTTCTTTTATCTCATTTTCGTTTTGAAACTTAAATATGAGTAAGCTATTCAATTCCCGAACTCAAGACAGTCTGCTTCCACACACGAAAAACCTTTTTCATGTCTTTTTGAAACATAGTGTGCAAGATGTTGTGCAACAACGCTTTGCAAGTTAGGTAATTCCATGTTTTTTCAATCTTAGGTTTGGTTCTTTATAATAAAACAACTCAAGAAACTCAAACCCTAAAAAGAAAAAGAAAATTATGCAAAAAAGAATAAGAAAATAGGCAAGTAATCTTTTAATGATAGTCTTAAGGCCTTAAGACTCTTGGTAATATGATATTCTACTGTTTTTTCAGATATACTTATTTCCGATGCGATCTCCATATTGCTCTTTCCTTCATTACGGCTCATTTGGAATATCTTTCGAGTCTGCTGAGGAAGTTGGCGTAAAGTTTCTTCCACAATCCTACTGATATCTTGCATGAATATCTTATCAGGATTACATACTTCCAAGGAAGATATTCTAACAGACAGTTCGTAACTCCTTATATCTTGCAAATTTTCTATTGCAGACCTCCTCACTGCCTCATGTTTCAGATAATTATAAGCCTTATTTCGGAGAATAGTAAACAATAAAGGTGCAATATCTTTTCCTGAGTTCTCTTCTTGTTCGAAGTATTCTTGCTGTCTCAGGTGTTCCCATAATGCAATAATCGCTTCGGTTACAATGTCTTCGGTTACAATATCCGAATGGACGTATGATTTTACAAACAGATATGACCGCTGATAATATTTGTTGTATATGGTATTAAAAAATCTTTCTTCTATCTTCATTTTATAATATATTCCATATTCTATAGTAAATATATTTTTCAGACATAAAGCATATTACATAATTGAGAAATTAACAACTTATTTAAATATGAACCGTAACATCTTATTTGGTGGTCAAGAAAAAAGAAAAACTTTATTCCATCAGCATTTCATTTTTTATTGTAACAAAAATATACAATTAAACTATATAAGTAAGAATACTATAGGTTAAAAATACATAATTTTGTATAAGTCCGGCTTTTCATAAAAGAATATAAACAGAATTTATATTTTTTATTGAAGCTAAACATAGGATGTTTTCATACACACAGGTAACAGAAATAGAGGATGTTAACAGTCCTGCATTTATTATTTTATATTCTATGCTAATACGATATCACAGTCCTGCGATAAAGCATTATTGTTATATACACACTTTTACATTTTCTAAATTTCTCTCTTCATACTATCATAACAAATAAAAACGCACTGAAGATCAATAACTTCCATATAGATTAAGGCAACGTGCCGACAGTAGACACCGCATAAAAATAAGTTCATCCTATTATATACCCATCGGTTAATAAGCATACATCTGTCTTGTGTCGATAATACAGCATAACTGTATAAGGCATACATCATTGGGTGATGAAAGATAAACGTTGTTCTTGGTGTTTTTGATGCAATAGCCTCTCATCATATTAATGCCGTATCGGCAAAGCTCAAACAACGATATTTAAACGACGGACTACATTTACAAGACTAATGACAAACAACTGTAAAAAAACATTATTCTTATTTTCTTTATCTCTTTTACTCCAAACAGTCGTATTCTTTTTATGTTTTACATAAATTCTGTTTTCCATTTTAGGGTTCATGCTTTTTAGATTGTAATATATAATTAAAAGAGGTGATTTAAATCGAGATATTTATTAAGCAAAATACAATCATAACCTCATATTAATACTTAGAACTAAAATTGTGAGAAAGATCATAGTATTGCTTATATACTTTAATTATTAACTTAAAACTGTAATTATGAAAAAAATTATCGCATTGTTGTTTATGCTGCCCATTATACTTGCTTGCGGCGACAAAAATATACCCGACAACCCTCCTAAACCTAATCCGGATCCCAATCCCCCTACGCCACCGGCAGTAGTAACCTCACCTCCAAGAGTGCGCGGCTTTATGGTTCAGTCGGCAGACGGTCTGCATGTACAAACAATCAAGGATTTGAGCACATGGGGTGCCAATGTCATAAGATTGCAGCTTAATCCAGCAACTTATGCTTTGAAAAGGGGAAAAGACTTATGGACAGCCTTACCGGAATACCTGAATTTGGTAGAAGAAAAAGTACGTGCTGCACAAAGTGTAAATGTTAAGGTTATTTTAGACTTGCACGAGCCTCCCATTTACGTAAACGGAAAAGTACCGACATTAGACGACCACAATCAACGTGGTTTTTGGACAAATCATCCGGAAATGAAAGACGCTCTTATACGGATGTGGAAGAATATTGCACAACATTTTACGAAAAAAGAATACGAAAACGAGATATGGGGATATGACCTTTTCAACGAACCCAGCGAGAAAGGTAGGGCTGCAGTGCAGGAATGGTTGGCAATGGTACCCGATATTATAACGGCAATCCGTACTGTAAACAAAAACGTATGGATCGTATTCCAGCCCGGTCTGGTAGCAGAAACATTCCAAAAAGAGAAAGAAAAGATTATTCAGAAAGACAAGCGTGTAGTGTACAGTCTTCATTTCTATTGTCCTGAAACCTTTGCTTGTCAAGGAATATTATATAACGGAGAATACAATTCCAAAACCATGACTCATGAAGAAGCCATTGCTTCTTTCAAAAGGGAATACCCGGGAAAGGCCAAGAATCATTGGTGGGAAAAAGAAGAAACATATTGTAACAAATCAACCTTGGAGGCCGAACTCAAACCGCTGACAGACTTTGCTTCAGAATATAAAGTTCCTGTCTTGATTGGGGAGTTCAGTGTTATCACATGGGCACCTGTAGAATCTGCCATCCGTTGGTTTAAAGATGTCATCGACATCTTCGAAAAAAACAACTTCTCGTGGTGTTTTCATGCCTTCCGCGAATGGCAAGGATGGAGTTTGGAAAGCCCCGAAGGTCTTAATGCATTCTGGTTTAGTAGAGAAAAAGCTCCGGCTCCACAAGCAACAGAAACCGAACGAGCCAAATATTTCAAAGAAGTATTCAAGAAACTGAATAAAGATACTTCTGCAACGGGGAAATAACGACACACAAGGACATAAATTTAACAGCGTCGAACCATAAATAGTATGGTTCGACGCTGTTAAATTTATACTCCCTCTGTTATAATTTTTCCTTTAAATCAAAATACACTTCAAGTCAGATAAAATTATCTATTTGAAAATTAAAGAAAAATCAATATGATAATTGCCAATATACATATATGCAGAATTCTTTACTAAGAAAGAGTCTCATTTCAATACTTAACATAAACAGAGTTGTCAATATCTCATACAAACTATTCGTTGATGAACATTATAGGCAAACGGTGTTAAAGGGGAAGCCACACTTTTACCGGCCGAAAGAAACTCCTCTCGTTCTTCTATTATCCCGCATCATTCATCCTCACTCCTCTCTTTTAAAGGGGCTGAAGAAGATTTACTTTCTCGTTACTTCACACCTTCAACGGTGTAGCCCGCCGTGCGCAACAGATTTAAAACGCCTTTGTCGCCCGGCAAATGGCCTACGCCAACGGCGAAAAATGTAGGTTTTGCAGCCATGATTGCCGGCATCTTTTCGGCCCAGTCGGCATTGCGGTCATAGATAAGCATATTCTCTTCTTCAGGTGAAGAGTCGCAATTGTTGTGCATCTTCTCATCCATAGCAGCCTTAATGGCGTCGAGGTCTTGCGCATAAAAGGCCTTGACGATACGTTCCGACATCTGTTCATTGAAGCCGGCATGGTCTATCAGGCACATCAGTTGTTCTACCTGCCGCTTCAACGGCGTACTTTCGAAAAGCGTCTTTATTTGAAATTCCACCGTTTCCAATCCTCCCACGGGCTCGTTGTTTGCTTTGGCTTGCTTCTGAAAATACTCGTCGAACGTAGTCATAGGATCGAACTCCCCCATATGGTTTCTCATAAACATGAGCAAAGTCAGTTGGGTTGTCAGCGCTGCAGGCGTTATCTGTTCGAATTGTTTGGCCACGGCAGGGTTGTTGAGATCGGCTCCCATGGATTCTTTCAGATAGGCATTAAGACGTTTTAACTGGTCTTTGGTGAGCAAAGAGGATAGCTTTTTACCCTCCGGAAGCGTGGTTGCACGTTTTATTTTCTGCATGTTATCGGTCGAACGCATATCGCTCATGTCGACTTCTCCATACACCTGCTCGGTTTCGTCGAGGGCATTTTTCAGGCCCGGAACAGACTCTACGAACCCTACATTGGCAAGATGATAGGTGCCGATGATATACGAAGGCTTGGTAAGTTCCTTTCCGGAAATCTTATACAGTAGCTGTGCTTGTGCTCCCCATACTATGAAGCATGAAAAGAACGCGGATACGAAAAATCTTTTCATAGTTTGTATGTTTGATATATATTAATAATGTGAAATCTACAAACCGCAGATACCGTTACCGGAGCTGTAGATAACGTGCGCCGTCGGTGGTATCTATTATATCCTTCTGCTGCAAATATACGATAAATATAAGAAATGAACGACCATTATAAAGATATTTTTCTTGTATATCTTACAATTTCTATCTAAATTTGTTGTTCGAACATCGAATTTTAAAAGTAAAAAGTATGGAAAGAATGCAAGTAGAAAATCTGATCATAGGCTTCGGCAAAGCAGGCAAAACGCTTGCGGCCGATTTGGCTAAACACGGCAGGCAGGTGATTTTGGTGGAACAGAGTGAGCAGATGTATGGCGGAACGTGCGCAACATAGATGTGAAGAAACTGCCCGCAGATGCCATTCCGAAAGCGAAAGTTCTTGCGCAGACCGACGGTATATTAAAAGCAATCGTTGATCATGACAGCGGTGAAATATTGGGAGTTACGCTGTTTTGTACCGGTTCCCACGAGATAATCAATCTCTTTAAGATGGCTATCGATAACCATATACCGGCATCCTATGTGCACAATATGATCTTTACGCACCCTACAATCAGCGAAGGTCTTAACGATTTGTTTGCCTGATGCCTATGTCGGACGAGGAATATATTGCGCTCGTTTCTGACAAATTGGCATGCTGACATTCCTGCCTTTCCCCTTGGCATACGTTTTGTTATAAAGAAACCGAACGCTATTGTTCGAATAATACATAGATAATAACAGAAATATAATATACAATTATGGGAAAGATTATTGGAATTGATTTAGGAACTACCAACAGCTGCGTGGCCGTATTTGAAGGCAACGAGCCGGTAGTAATAGCTAACAGCGAAGGCAAGCGTACTACTCCTTCGGTAGTAGGCTTTGTGAAAGACGGCGAAAGAAAGGTGGGCGATCCTGCAAAGCGTCAGGCTATCACCAACCCGAAGAACACGGTTTACTCTATTAAACGCTTCATGGGCGAAACCTATGAGCAGTGTAAGAAAGAGGTAGGGCGCGTTCCGTTCGCTGTTGTAGATGAGAACGGTTATCCGCGCGTAGATATCGAAGGACGTAAATACACGCCGCAGGAAATCTCTGCAATGATTCTTCAGAAGATGAAGAAGACTGCCGAAGACTATCTCGGACAGGAAGTTACCGATGCCGTGATCACCGTGCCGGCTTACTTCTCCGACTCTCAGCGTCAGGCAACCAAGGAGGCCGGAGAGATTGCAGGGCTCAACGTGCAGCGTATTGTGAACGAGCCTACGGCTGCAGCTCTTGCCTACGGTGTAGACAAAGCTAACAAAGATATGAAGATTGCCGTATTCGATTTGGGTGGAGGTACGTTCGATATCTCTATCTTGGAGTTCGGCGGCGGCGTGTTCGAGGTGCTTTCGACTAATGGAGACACACACCTTGGCGGCGACGACTTCGACCAAGTAATCATCGATTGGCTGGTTCAAGGCTTCAAGGCCGACGAAGGTATCGACCTCAGCAAAGATCCGATGGCCATGCAACGCCTGAAAGAAGCTGCCGAAAAGGCTAAGATAGAGTTGAGCTCTTCTACCTCTACCGAAATCAATCTGCCTTACATTTCGGCAGAAGGCGGCGTGCCCAAGCACTTGGTAAAGACGCTTACGCGTGCTCAGTTCGAGCAGTTGGCCCACGACTTGATACAGGCTTGTCTCGTACCTTGCCAGAATGCCATGCGCGATGCCAAGTTGCAGACGTCTGATATAGACGAGGTAATCCTCGTAGGAGGTTCGAGCCGTATTCCTGCCGTGCAGACATTGGTGAAGAACTACTTCGGCAAGGAGCCTTCGAAGGGTGTTAATCCCGACGAAGTGGTAGCCGTAGGTGCAGCCATCCAAGGTGCCATATTAAATAAGGAGAGCGGTGTAGGCGACATTGTGTTGCTCGACGTTACACCTCTTACGCTCGGTATCGAGACAATGGGCGGCGTAATGACGAAGCTAATCGATGCCAACACCACTATTCCGGCTAAGAAGAGCGAAGTATTCTCTACAGCAGTAGACAACCAGACTGCCGTAACCATCCACGTTTTACAGGGCGAACGCCCCATGGCTTCGCAGAACAAGAGCATCGGACAGTTTAACCTCGAAGGCATTGCTCCTGCTCGCCGCGGTGTTCCGCAGATCGAGGTAACGTTCGACATCGATGCCAACGGTATTCTCAACGTCAGCGCCAAGGACAAGGCAACGGGCAAGGAACAGAAGATACGTATCGAGGCCAGCAGCGGTTTGAGTCAAGAAGAAATCGACCGTATGAAGGCCGAGGCCGAACAGAACGCCGCAGCCGACAAGGCCGAGCGCGAGAAAGTGGACAAGATGAATCAGGCCGACTCGCTGATATTCACCACAGAGAACTTCCTGAAAGACAATGCCGACAAGATTCCTGCCGACCAGAAGCCCGGCATCGAGCAGGCACTTCAGCAACTCAAGGACGCCCACAAGGCCGCCGACGTTGCTGCCATCGACACAGCCATCAATAACCTCAACACGGTGATGCAGACCGCCAGCCAGCAGATGTACAGCCAAGCAGGCCCGCAACCCGACGCAGATGCCGGTCAGCAAGCCGGCACCCAATCACAAGACAGTGGCCCCAAACAAGACGACACCATCCAAGATGCCGATTTCGAGGAAGTGAAGTAAAAGTGCTAACAAACACTAATCAAAAATAAGTAAATCCCAGTAACATAATAAGTTGCTGGGATTTTTATTTCTTAATAATAATTAAATCTTATCGTTTTTAATCGTTTTTGTGCTTATATTTGTACCATATTTGTGCCGCGACTTAATAGGAGATAAAGTGCGACTTAATTTAAAAGATAGATTGATAATCAAATAGATACAAATAGTATGGCGAGTGCAAAATTTCAAATAGAGCGGAAATGCGAAATTTGTGGTAAATCTTTTATTGCAAAGACGCTTACCTCTAGATATTGCTCTAAGAACTGTTCTCAAGCTGCATACAAACAAAGAAAAAAGGAAGAACTGTTAGATGCATTGAAAAGAGAAAAGGCAGCGAGAGTTCCGAAGAACCAGCCTTATCTCTCAATAGCTGATGCAACTGCATTATTTGATATTGGACGAGATTCCCTTTATCGCTTAATCAGAAACAAGCAAGTCCGTTATTATAACCTCGGACTAAGGATGATACGTATTTGCAAAGCTGATTTACAAGAACGCTTTAATCTACGTCCTTACGATGAAAGAAGAAAAGAAAAACAATCGGAAGTAAAGACTTATCGGCTTGAGCCTGAAGATTGTTATACGATTGGAGAAATAGCTAAGAAGTTTGGTATCCATGATAGTACTGTATATCTGCATATTCGCAAATATTCTATTCCAACAAGGCAGATTGGTAATTACGTCTATGTGCCAAAATCAGAGATAGACAATTTGTATAAACACTAACCCACGACATACAATGAGAAAGGAACTTGATAATACAAAGGCAACAGTACGATTGCGAAAGAGTGCCTATCGAAAAGAATGGTACCTGTATATAGAAAGCTATCCTGTGAGGGTAGTTGGTAAAGATTCTCCACAAAGAGTGCGTGAGTATCTAAACAGAACAATCACTACTCCTATTTGGGATAAAAGTAGAACAGCCCGTACTACCGAAGCGACCCAAACTTTCAAACCTAAACGGGACTTGAATGGAATTATCTTGTGCAAAAGTGAGATAGACCAAGAGGCCTGTATTTATGCAGATAGTGTTAGAAAACTACGGCAGCGTGAATATGATAATGCAAGCTTGTATAGTGACACAGAAACAGCACAAGCAGAACAGAAAGAACGATTGCAACAAAATTTCATCAAGTACTTTGATAAAGTGGCAGACAAGCGACACCGTAATAGTTCCCTTTCAATTCAAACAAACTGGGAGCGAGTACACGTTTTATTGAAAATGTTTGCTGGAGACACGCTGCTCTTTTCACAGATAGATAATAGATTGGCAGAAGATTTCAAGTATTTCTTGTTATCCGCTCCTTGCGGTGGAGGTAAAAAAGGAACAATATCACGAAACACAGCTTCCACATATTTTTCTATTTTTAAGGCTGCACTCAAACAAGCATTCATAGACGGATATTTGACCATAGATTTATCTGCAAAAATCAAAGGCATACAGGAACAAGAATCCCGAAGGGAATACTTAACCCTTGATGAACTTAACAAGTTAGCTAATACTCCTTGTGAACGGGATGTACTTAAACGAGCTGCACTATTCTCAGCTCTGACAGGATTAAGACATTGCGACATTCAAAAACTAAAATGGAATGAAATAGCTATAGAAGGAAACCAAGCCAAACTTCTCTTTACTCAGAAAAAGACAAAAGGGGTAGAGTATATGCCTATCTCGGAACAGGCGTTTAAGCTTTGCGGAGAGCCAAGACAACCAGAACAACTTGTTTTTGAAGGGTTACCAAATCCTTCTTGGATTTCTCGTCCATTAAGGGCATGGATTGAAAAAGCTGGTATTCAGAAGCACCTCAGCTTTCATTGCTTTAGGCACACATTTGCTACCCTTCAACTTGCAAACGGAACAGACATTTATACTGTAAGCAAGATGCTTGGGCATACAAATGTCAAAACAACTCAAGTATATGCAAAAGTTGTCGATGAAAAGAAAAATAAAGCAGCCAATGCTATTCAAATAGATATTGAAAATGATAAAACTTAATTCGACAACATAATATGAATACCAAATATTTTGAACATATCGTAGTTTATCTGTCCGTTCTTGTTGTTTGTGTCATCATTGCGTTGTTTGCAAGAGTGGTTGCCTTACGTTTAGGGGTTGATGAATTTACTGCACAAATAGTCTTTTGGAGTGTTGTTGCCATAGGCATCATCATTTATTCTATATTGTCTATTTTGGTTGAGGGACTATTTACGGCATTAGTCAAGTTTTTCTTTCCAAAGAAACAAGAAGAGAAAACAAATGATAAAGCATCCGACGCTGGACAAGTAGTAGACGGTGTTGACAGTCCATCTTCCACACAACAGCAACAATCAATGGACTTTGACTCAATTCGGCAACAGCAACAAAAGTTAATGGACCAGAAAGTACAAGATAAACGTGCTATAGCTATTAAATATACTCAACAGCAATTCGCACCTTATGTTTCAGATAAAGATTTGCTCAAGCTTTGTGAATATATAGAGTTGTACTCCGCCAAGCTTCCCTTATCACACGTTGAACCAATTAATATTAAAGGTTTAGTTGCCTTAGACCTGTTTCATTTTGGTTGGAATATATGGAACCATTTTAGAGTTGGCAAACAAGATGAAATTTCGCAGTTCCTTAAGCAGGTTTTTGCCATCACATTCAAAGATGTGGAAGTTGGAAGCATAAAAAGCCATCTCCGTGATGATGAGAAGAAAGGCACTATACCTATTGTACAAAGCCTTTCAGACCACCAAATAACAGAATAACACACAAACCTATTGTGTTTTTATAGTGTTTCTTCTGTGTCTTAGGACACAGAGGAAACACTTTTTTCATTTGCACCGTAAAAATCAATAACAAGTATTATGGTACA
Source organism: Hoylesella oralis ATCC 33269 (assembly GCF_000185145.2). Classification (GTDB taxonomy): domain Bacteria; phylum Bacteroidota; class Bacteroidia; order Bacteroidales; family Bacteroidaceae; genus Prevotella; species Prevotella phocaeensis. The sequence goes on along the minus strand of NZ_GL833118.1, from coordinate 64,865 downwards.
AAATGAAATCACTTTTGAGAACTTGCCAAAGGCAGTTGCTCACTTAGTCAGCGAAGTTGCTGAAATCAAGAATTTAGTATGTAAAGGACAAAAACCTATTGTCCCTCCCAAACGTATTCCTATTGGAATAGATGATGCGTGTAAACTAATAGGGAAAGCCAAGCCAACAGTTTACACCTTAGTACGAAAACGCTTACTACCTTGTTATAAGAATGGTAAGCATCTCTATTTTTTTGAAGATGAGTTGTTGGCATGGATTGAAGGAGGTAAGAAAAAGACTGTTGCCGAAATCAACGAGGAGGCAAAAACTTTTATCTCTGAGAAACATTCTGATTCTTCCCTTTTATAAATATATGTATTATGGAAAAGGAAAGAGCTGAAGGGCGAGCCAAGCAATCTAAGAATGAACGCATAGAGCAATTCTTGAAAGAGCATTATGCTTTTCGTTTTAATACAGTTAAAAGTAGAACAGAGTTTCGAGAACAAGATTCTAATACTTCATTCCGTCCTCTTACTAAGTATGATATTAATTCTATGCGTCGGCTGGTAGATGGGACTTTGGGAATATATACTCCAGCAGATAATATTCGAGCAATATTGGAGAGCGACTTTTGCAATAAAGTTAACCCAATTCGTGAGTATTTGTTGAATCTTCCAAAGCCTAAAGGTGAAGATGAATCTGAAATTATAAGGTTGGCAAATTGTGTTGTGGTGAGAAATCCTGATAAATGGAAACACTACTTTGTAAAATGGTTGGTTGCTGTCGTAGCCAATGCTATGGATGATTTACAGTGTCGTAATCATACATGTTTAGTTCTTACAGGTGAACAAGGAAAATTCAAAACAACTTTCCTTGATTTACTCTGCCCAGAAGAACTGAAGAGTTATCTTTTCACAGGAAAGATAGACCCACAGGGAAAAGATGTACAAACATTGATTGCAGAATATCTTTTTATCAATATTGACGACCAGTTAAAGGCACTCAATAAGAGAGATGAAAATGAATTGAAGAATCTGATAACGACACCAAGAGTAAAATATCGTAGACCATACGACACTTACATAGAAGAGTATCCTCACTTAGCAAGCTTTATGGCATCTGTTAATGGTAATGATTTTCTAACAGATCCGACAGGCAGTCGTCGCTTTCTACCTTTTGAAGTTGAACATATTGATATTGACACAGCTAAAGAGATTAATATCAACAAGGTGTACTCCGAGGCAGTTGAATTGTGGAGAGTTGACTATCATTACTGGTTCAATGAAGAGGAAATAGCTGAACTGCATCAAGAGAGCGAAGGGTTTCAAGTGCAGACTGTTGAGTATGAAATGCTTCTTAAAGGCATGGAAAAGCCAGCAGCAACCGAAGAGAGTTATATGACCACTTCTGAAATCCTAAACTATTTGCGTGGATATACAACGCTTAACCTAAGTGAAAGGAGAATGGGAGAAGCCTTGAAAAAGGCTGGTTTCTTGCGGAAATCCAAAAGGATAAGTGGCAATCCAATGTATGTCTATCATATACGCAAGATTGTTCCAAATCCCTTTATTCAAAGTTACAATACTAATTATTAATACTACTTTACTACAAAGAGAGATAAAGCATTGAAAGAAAAAAGGTTAGACCGTAGTAAATAATGATATAAGGTATTACTACCTCATTACTACCAACCTACCATATACATGTGCAATGATTACTACAAAGATAGTTAGTACTACATATTTTTCTTTCATTGCCAATGACTTACAAGAATATCACATTGTAGTAAGTACTAAACTTAAAAGTTACAAGTATGACAATAGATGAAATTAAAGCAATATCAATTAAAGATTACTTAGGTAGTATGTCTATATACCCTATAAAAAATTATGGCTATTACGGAATGTATAAAAGTCCATTCCGAAATGAACATACTCCAAGTTTCAAAGTTGATTATAACCAAAATCTATGGTATGACTTTGCACTTGATGAAGGTGGGAGTCTTATAGATTTAGTTAAGAAATTACATAATTGCAGTTTAATACAAGCTATAGAGTTGTTTAATGGCAAACAAAATATCCTGCCGAAATTATCCATAGCTAATAGCGAAACGAATTCTCCAAGCCAATCACGTATAGAGATTATCGGCTCTACCTTCTTATGTCATCCGAATCTCATAGAATATTTCACACATAGAGGAATCAATCTGAACATTGCGAAAAAATATTGTAAGGAGATCCATTATAGAATTGGTGATAGAAGTTTTTACGCAATAGGTTTTCCAAACAATTCTTATGGGTATGCGTTGCGCAATCCATACTTCAAAGGGTGTTTGCCTCCTTCCGATGTGTCGTATGTTCCCAGTCCTTCAGAACAAATCAATCTGTTTGAAGGTTTTATGGATTATCTTAGTCTGCTTACGATGAGTCCAGATGAAGAGAAGAAAGCTGCACTGATACTGAACTCGATTAATAATATCAAAAAGTCAAGATTTTTTCTTTCAAAGCACAAGTTCATCTGTTCATATTTAGATAATGATGAAGGAGGAAAGCGGACTTTAGAACAACTTAAAAGAAACGGTTTTGCTGTTCAAGACTGCTCTTCCGTCTTCCAGAATTATAAAGACCTAAATGAGTATTTATGTGCTGAATTCAAGCATTCAGAGAAAACAGAAAACAAGAAAATCAAAGGGATTAAGCTATGATTGTAGGATTTGCTTTGCGTAATCTGTTTTTCGGGGAGCAAGTTTATGTTTTGGGCATACCAAAACCACTTGCTCCACCTCCTGACAGTCGTTGCAGAGGATTATCCCGCTGGTCTCCATCAAATCAAATTAAAGAAACAAGTATGATAAAAACAGAATATAAAAAAGGTGGTCGTCCAACCAAGGGCGTAGCCGAAAAGAAGAAATACCGTATCACGGTGAAACTGAATACGAAGGATTACTATACGCTCAAAAGCAAAGCCAAAAGCGCAGGAGTAACCATGAGTGAGTTTGTAAGAAAAGTTCTTGATAAAGGAAATGTCATTGAACGACTGACCATAGAGCAAGCAGACTTCATCCGCAAGCTGTGTGGAATGGCAAATAATCTCAATCAATTGGCACATCGTGCCAATGCGGATGGGTTTCATGTCGTTGCTCCTTTTCACAAAATCATCATTGGCAAGATTGACGAAATTCTAAATCTGATACGAAAATGATTGCCAAGATAATGAAAGGCTCAGGCTTCAAGGGTGTCATCAATTACATCCTTGACCCGAAAAAAGGAACGGAACTCATTGATAGTTCTGGAGTGAGAACGGAGAGCATCAACCATATTGTCCAAAGTTTCATCGACCAGACAGAACTGAATCCACGAGTAAGTAAGGTTGTCGGACATATCTCCTTGAGTTTCTCGGCACAGGATTCTTCCAAGCTCAGCAATGAATGGATGGCGAAAGTGGCTCGTGAGTACATGGAGAAGATGGGAATAAAAGATACGCAGTACATTATCGGTCGCCATTTCGATAAGGAGCACCCACATGTTCATATCACTTTCAATCGGATAGACAATAATGGCAAGACCATTTCTGACCGTAACGATAGATTCAGAAGTGAAAAGATTTGCAAGGAACTGACCGCAAAATACGGTTTATATTTTGCGGATGGCAAGGAGAAAGTCAAGGAACACCGCTTGAAAGAACCTGATAAAACCAAATATGAGATCTATCAGGCATTGAAAGCAGAAATAGCTCGGTGCAGGGATTGGAAAGCCTTACTTGCTCATTTGAAAAAGCAGGATATTGGTGTCCGTTTCAAGTACAAAGGCAACTCACAGGAAGTGCAGGGGATTATTTTTGAAAAGAACGGCTATCATTTCAATGGCTCTAAAGTGGATAGGGGTTTCAGTTATTCCAAGATAGACTTTGCTCTGCAACAGAATAACAGGGAACACGAACAGCAGACACAAGGAATGATAAACCTCATATCCAATGTTGCAAGTGTTACGAGCGAAATTACCAACAACCTCATAGAAGGAGGATTGGATTTGTTTCAAACTCATGGTACTGTCCCTGCTGAGATTTACAACACACTCGACAAAAAGAAGAAAAAGAAAAAACGTAAAATACATTTATAACTATGGCTAATAATAATACATTTGTCCTCTTTGAGGAAATCAAAAACAAACTGGAGACAATTTACAGGGAGCTAAAGGAGTTAAAAGAAAAGGAGAACGGTTCTGTTTCCCTCCCTGTCCAATCTACACTAGCACAAAGTGATGAGCAGAAAGAACAGGAAATGCTCAATCAGTATGAACAGCGCACAAAAGAGGTGATTAACAAGTATATTGGTGTACAAGTGCGCATCAAGGACGAGGAGGCCAAATCCATGGACAAATTGGTGGCAAGCGTCTTGACCATGTTGCACGAGTGGCAGGAGAATAAAGAGCATCCAATACCGCAGGAACATATTCACAGGCACAGTTTTGACCTCAAGTCCTCGAAAGTCTTTACTTATATGGTAGCAGTATCTGTCCTTTGTTTTGTTTCATTGGTCAGCAACTACTTCTTGTGGCAACGCAAACAGCAATATGAAGATGATGCTTTGAAATTCCGAATCATCAGAGTATGGAGAGGATGTAGCCCAAAGGAAATCCTGTGGCTTAACGATGTATTTGACATTCATCGCAATGCTGCAATAATTAAAAGAATCAAAAAGCATACAGATGATTATAATGTGGGACTGAAAGCAAAAGCAGATAGCCTAATGCAGAATAATCTACAAAATAAGAAAGGCAAATAGAATTGTAGATATAAGACTTTTGAAGGAGGAGAAAATATCTCCTCTTTTTTATTCTTTATACAAGAATATTTACTATATTTGCAAACAATCAGATGATATTTATGGAAAGTCCAACTAATAGAATTAAAGAGGTGCTTATCGAGAAAGGGATTAAGCAAACATGGCTTGCAGAGAAACTCGGTAAGAGTTTCACTATTGTGAACTCATATGTTTGCAATCGTCGACAGCCAAGCCTAGAATTGCTATTTCAGATAGCAGAGATTTTACAAGTCAATCCAAAGGAATTGATTAACACCCCAGATGAGTAACTTTATTATGGTAGAGCATAAAAAATCTATTCGTTTTTTCAACGACCGTGAAGTTAGGGCGGTGTGGGATGACGAACGCAATAAGTGGTGGTTCTCTGTGCTGGACATCATTGCTGCAATTAACGAGCAAGACGATTATCAAAAGACAAGGAACTATTGGAAATATCTCAAAACTAAGTTGAAGAAGGAGAATAACGAACTGGTTAGTGCTACTAACCAGTTGAAGTTGCAAGCCCCAGATGGGAAACAACGATTGACAGATATGTTGGATGGAGAAGGGGTTGTTCTACTGGCAAAAGCAATACCCAATGTCAAGGCAATGGGATTTCTTGATTGGTTTACCTACAGCGACAACACCATTGATGGACAGAGCAAGAAGAAAGCATATCAACTCTTTGAAAGTGGCATCTTGCAAACGGCAGAACCTGGCAGTATCAAGTGTCTGCAACAGATACACGCTTATCTCTTTGGAGGATTGTATGACTTTGCAGGACAAATCCGTACCAAAAATATTTCAAAAGGTGGTTTTACCTTTGCTAATTGTATGCACTTCCCTGAAACCCTGCAAGCAATCGAGCGAATGCCAGAAACAACCTTCGACGAGATAATGGACAAATATGTTGAAATGAATGTTGCGCATCCATTTATGGAAGGTAACGGTCGCAGCACTCGCATTTGGCTTGACCTCATGCTAAAGCGTTCTCTCAAACGGTGTGTGGACTGGAGCCAGATAGATAAAAACGAATATCTGACCGCAATGCGTGAGAGTGTAGCAGATAGCACGCTCATCAAGACTTTGGTACTGCCTGCACTCACCACTAAGATTGATGACCGAGAAATGTTCATGAAAGGTATCGACTATTCATATTATTATGAGCAGAATGATTGATTTTTCCACATAGAATCTCTATTGTTAGGTAGGATGTTCTTTTAAAAAAGAATTACAACGCTATCTCACAATGAAAATTATATGATTCCGTTATAATAAAATGTAAAATAGGAAACTCTATGAATACAGAGAAAACAATAGAATACAATCTTATAAAACGACTTATAGGTTTAAATTATACTTATCGTGAGGATATTCATGATAAGGAAGCACTTGAACAGAATTTCAGACAGAAGTTTGAACAACTCAACAGAGTTCATCTTTCGGATGCAGAATACAATAGATTGCTTGAAGATATTATCAACAGCGATGTTTATGTAGCTTCCAAGATGTTGAGAGAGGTGAATACTTTCATCCGAGAAGATGGTACACCGTTGCAATATAGCTTGGTCAATATTAGGGATTGGTGCAAAAACGAATATGAGGTTGTCAATCAACTAAGAATAAACACCAAGAACAGCTTCCAGCGATATGATGTGATTCTGTTGGTTAATGGACTTCCGCTCGTTCAGATAGAACTGAAGACCTTGGAAGTAAGTCCACGTCGAGCAATGCAACAGATTGTAGATTACAAGAATGACATAGGGAACGGATTTACTAATTCGTTACTATGCTTTATGCAATTATTTATAGTAAGCAATCAGACGCACACTTGTTATTTTACCAATAACAACAGCCTATATTTCAACTTTAATGCTGATGAGCAGTTTCTCCCTGTATATTATTGGGCAGATAAGGACAATCATAAGATTACAAACCTTGATGCTTTTACGGATGAGTTTCTCCCCAAATGCAAATTAGGAGAAATGATTAGCCGATATATGGTATTGGTTGCCAGCGAACAGAAACTACTCATCATGCGCCCTTATCAGATTTATGCTGTAAAGGCTATTATGAGTAGTGTTGAAGAAAATAGAGGAAACGGTTATATATGGCATACAACAGGTAGTGGCAAAACCCTCACTTCATTCAAAGCATCGACATTGTTAAAGGAAAACAGAGAAATAGTAAAGTGTCTGTTTGTTGTCGACAGAAAAGACCTTGACAGACAGACTCGTGAGGAATTTAACAAGTTTCAAGAGAACTGTGTAGAAGAAAACACCAATACAGAATCTCTTGTACAACGATTGGAGTCTGACGATTATGCAGATAAGGTGATTGTTACAACCATTCAGAAATTAGGCATTGCTCTGAACTCAAATACCAAGCAAAATTACAAGGAAAGACTATTGCCGTTGAAGAATAAGCATTTGGTTTTTATCTTCGACGAATGTCATCGTTCCCAGTTCAAAGAAAACCATAAAGCCATTAAGGATTTCTTCCCCAATGCACAATTATTCGGATTTACAGGAACACCGATTTTTGAAGAGAATGCGGTCTATATCCAATATAATAACGAGCAGGGGACTTATATGACCACCAAGGATGTATTTGAAAACGAATTGCATACCTATACCATTACCCATGCCATTGAAGATAAGAATGTTCTTCGATTCCATGTGGACTATTTTAAACCCGATGAAAAAAAGGATATAACAGCTGAGGGAACCGTAAAGAAACAAGCCATTGTAGAGACTATCCTGTCTAAGCACGATGCTGCAACCAATGGCAGACGTTTCAACGCTTTTCTTGCTACATCCTCCATTAATGATGCAATAGAGTATTATCATTTGTTCAAAAAGACTCAAAAAGCAAAAACAGATTGTGAACCATTAAACATTGCGTGTGTCTTTACTCCGCCTGCAGAGGGCAACAAAGATATTATGCAGATGCAGGAGGATTTGGCACAAGAAAGACAAGACAATACGGTTGAGCCTGAAAAGAAGAAGCGAGCTTTGCAAGAAATCTTAAAGGACTATGAGCGACAGTTTGAGGCTCATTTTACTATCAACGACTTCGACGCATATTATCAAGATGTGCAGAAGCGAATAAAAGACCAACAATATAGCAATAAAGACTATCCACACAAGAATAAAATAGACATTACTATTGTTGTAGATATGCTCTTAACAGGTTTTGATTCTAAATACTTGAACACGTTGTATGTTGATAAAAATTTAAAGTATCACAATCTGATACAAGCCTTTTCAAGAACAAACCGTATCTTGAATGATACCAAGCCATACGGTAATATTCTTGATTTCAGAGGGCAGCAAGAGGCTGTGGACATAGCGATTACCAGATTCTCTGGTGTGGATGTAGATAAGCCAAGAACAATTTGGCTTGTTGATCCAGCCCCCACAATCGTGCAGAAATACAAGGAAGCTGTTACGCATTTGAAAGACTTTATGCATTCGCAGGATTTGGAGTGCAAGCCCGAAGAGGTTTATAATTTGCAAGGTGACGATGCACGTATTGGATTTGTAAATTGCTTCAAGGAAGTACAACGCTATCGAACACAACTTGACCAATATACGGATATAAGTGAGGAAGAGCGTACCGCCATTGACAATATGCTCAATGAAGAAAGGCTGAGAGGCTTCCGAGGTGCCTACCTTGAAACAGCAAAGCAACTCAAAAAGCAACAGGATAGGACAAAAGAAGGAGAGAACCCCCAAATAGAGAACATCGACTTTGAATTTGTTCTTTTTGCCTCTGCCTTGATAGACTATGACTATATAATGGAACTGATAGCAAGACTGTCGGGTGGAACTACTTCCAAGCAGAAGATGACAAAGGAGCAAATCATAAGCCTTATAAAGTCAAGTTCAAACTTATTGGAAGAGCGTGATGACATCATTGCTTACCTCGACAGTTTAAAAGAAGGTGTAAACGGAAAAACTGCCAAGCAGATAAAGGAGGAATACGAAATATTCAAAACGGAGAAATATGCCAAAGAATTGCTCACGATAGCAGATAAGTATAATATCAGTGCTAAAGCATTGGAAGCATTCGTAAACGAAATTATCGACCGTAAGATATTCGATGGTGAGAAACTGAACGACTTGCTTGCTCCGCTCAATCTTGGTTGGCGAGACAGAACGAAGAAAGAATTAGCATTAATGGAAGATGTTACCCCATTGCTGAAACGACTATCTGCAGGGCAGGAAATCTCTGGCTTATCAGCCTACGACGAAAAAAAATAAAAGTGTAATGAAAGAATTAAAACATATACCGAATATCCGCTTTCCTGAATTTAAGAAGTCGGGAGAATGGAAGCCTAAATGTCTAAAAAGTTTATTTGATAGAGTTAAGACAAAAAACAATGAAAATAATAGTAATGTTTTGACAATTTCTGCACAGTATGGTTTAGTAAATCAAATCGAGTTTTTTAGCAAATCAGTTTCTGCAAAGGATATTTCTGGATATTATTTGCTTAGCAAGGGAGATTTTGCATATAATAAGAGTCGCTCTATTGGCTATCCTTTTGGAGTGGTACGGAGGTTAAAAAAATACGAAAAAGGAGTGGTTTCCACTTTGTATATGTGTTTTCGTGCAAAAGACCATAGGAATACCGAATTTTATGAATACTATTTTAATACTGATATTTTCCAAAAACGAGTTGGCAAAATAGCACAAGAAGGGGCAAGAAGTCATGGATTACTAAATATTTCTACTGAGAGTTTTTTACAATTAGAATTCCTTTTCCCTTCATCTATAGAGCAAAAGAAAATAGCAGAATGTCTTTCTTCCCTTGACGATTATATCAACGCAACGCAAGAGAAGATTGATTTATTACAAGCACACAAGAAAGGGCTGATGCAGCAATTACTTCCTGCATTAGGGAAAATTATGCCTCAGAAGCGTTTACCAAAATTTGGGAAATCAAAGAAGTGGAGTCCCTATTCTATGGAAGAAATGTTTAAGATTAGGAATGGTTATACTCCATCAAAATCAAATCCTAAATTCTGGGAAAACGGTACTATACCTTGGTTTAGAATGGAAGATATAAGAGAACACGGACATATACTTTCTGATTCAATCCAACATATAACGAAAGAGGCTGTTAAAGGGAAAGGTCTGTTTCCTGCTAACTCTATCATTGTTGCTACAACGGCTACAATTGGCGAACACGCACTGATAATTGTTGATTCGCTTGCGAATCAACGATTTACGTTTTTAACAAAACGTAAATCGTTTGATAATCAAATAGATATGAAGTATTTTTACTATTATATGTATATCATTGACGAGTGGTGTAAACAGCATACAAATGCAGGAGGTTTTGCGTCAGTTGACATGAATGGATTTAAACGACTGTCCGTATCTCTACCCTCACCAGAAGAACAGAAGGAAATTGCTGAATGCTTCACCTCAATTGATGATTTAATAGATAGTACAAAACAAAAACTTGTAATGCTTCAGAATCACAAGCGTGGTCTAATGCAACAGTTATTTCCAACAGTTTAAATAAAAAGCATAGATATGGATAAAGAAAACAACAAAATAATACCTTTCAAGACAATAGACAAAATTGCTGACAAATTAAGAGACGTTCTTAATTCGTCTGACAATGTCTTGCTGTATGCCTATAATGGTACTGGCAAGACTCGTTTGTCAATGGCATTTAAGAATAAAGGTAAAAAGAAAAATGGTGGTGACACTTTATATTTCAATGCTTTTACAGAAGACTTGTTTACTTGGGACAATGACTTGAAAAATGATGAAAATCGCACATTGAAGATAAATGAATTATCTAATTTTTTTAATGGTTTTAAAGAACTATCACTTGAAAACAGAATCTTTGCTCATCTGGAAAGATATGCCAAGATAAATTTCAAGATTGATTATGAAAAATGGACAATATCATTCAGCAGAATCATTCCTAATCCAAAATACAATCCACACAATCCGAATAATAGAGAACCTGAAACAATAGAACAGGACGGTATCAAAATATCACGAGGAGAAGAAAATATATTTGTTTTCTGCATATTTTTGGCTATCTGCGAATTGGTAATTGATGGAGCAGAAGCATATAAATGGGTAAAGTATATTTATATTGATGACCCCATATCATCATTGGATGAAAACAATGCCATTACTATTGCAAATGATTTATCTCATGTAATTGGAAGATGCAAGGGAAAGGCAAAAGTTGTTATATCCTCACATCACAGTTTATTTTATAATGTAATGTACAACGAACTGCGGAAAAATAGCAAAAGCTATTTCCTGCATAAGACATCAAGTGAAGAATATCGTCTGCAAAAGACAGAAGATACACCTTTCTTCCATCATATAGCATTACTTTGTGAGCTAAAACAAAGAGTAGAGCAATATAAAAAGAAGAGAGAAGAAAATAAAGAGAATATTCAAACAGACATACTCAATACTTATCATTTTAATATTTTACGCAGTATATTGGAAAAAACTGCAGTCTTCTTTGGTTATACAGACTTCTCATTTTGCCTCAAAAATAAAAAAGAAGAAGATGAAGACAATGATAAAAATGAGAACTTATATGCACGTGCATTAAATATAATGAGTCATGGCAGATACTCAATTTTTTCACCAGTCGGAATGATGCCTGATAGTGCAGACTTGTTTGTTGAGATATTTGATACATTCACCAAGAAATACGATTTTTACTTTCCTGATGTTTTTACTGACGGGAACTGATAAAATAAGATTATGACAACAGAAAATAAAAACGAACTGGGTAAAACCCTTTGGGATATTGCAAATAGCCTGCGAGGTGCAATGATGGCAGATGATTTTCGTGATTATATGCTATCGTTTCTATTCCTGAAATATCTTTCAGATAATTATGTGGAATTTGCTAAAAAAGAATTAGGCACTGATTATCCAGATATAAAAAACATAGTGAAGGAAGAAACGGGAATTGTAAAATCTCCGTTACAAATTTGGTATGCAGCAAACCCAGAAGACATTGATTTGTTTGAAGCCCAGATGCGTAAAAAAATACACTATGTCATCAAGCCAAAATACCTTTGGGATAACATTGCTGAAAATGCTCGTACGCAATCAAACGAATTACTAAAGATTTTGGAAGAAGGCTTCAAATATATTGAAGAACAATCTTTTGAAACCTCCTTTAAGGGACTGTTCTCTGAAATCAATCTGAATTCAGAGAAACTTGGCAAAAACTATGCAGAGCGTAATGCTTTGTTGGCAAAGGTTATTAATAAGATAAAAGAGGGAGTTTCTAAGTTAAATACAACTACAGACACTTTGGGCGATGCCTATGAGTATCTTATCGGACAATTTGCTGCCAATTCCGGGCAAAAGGCTGGCGAGTTCTATACCCCACAGGGAATTTCCTCAATACTGTCGAAGATTGTTACACTCGATTGCCAGGATCCCAAATCTGGCAAAAAGAAAAAGATAAGTAAAGTATTGGATTTTACTTGCGGTTCAGGTTCATTACTTCTCAATGTACGGCATGAAATGGGAGCTAATGGGATCGGCAAAATTTATGGTCAGGAGAAGAATATCACAACCTATAACCTTGCCCGTATGAATATGTTGCTGCATGAAGTAAAAGATACGGAGTTTGAAATCCATCATGGTGATACACTTGTCAATGACTGGAGTATCCTAAACAATATGAACCCGTCAAAGAAGATGGAATTCGATGCCATTGTTGCAAATCCCCCATTCAGCTATCGCTGGGAACCGAAAGAGGAAACTGCAAAGGATTTCCGTTTCAGTCGTTACGGTCTTGCTCCAAAATCTGCTGCCGATTTTGCATTTCTATTACATGGTTTCCACTATTTGAGTGGTGATGGTACAATGGCTATCATTCTTCCTCATGGTGTTTTGTTTAGAGGAGGAAAGGAGGAAACTATCAGAAAGAAACTTCTGAGTGACGATAACATAGATGCAGTTATTGGACTGCCTGCTAATCTATTCTATTCAACAGGTATTCCCGTCTGTATTTTAGTGTTGAAGAAATGTCGTCGTACAGATGACATTCTTTTCATCAATGCCAGTTCGGAAGAACACTATGAGAAAGGGAAACGCCAGAATTCATTGCGTCCTGAAGATATAAACAAAATAGTAGAAACTTATCAATTCCGTATAGAAGAGAACCGTTATGCTCGTAAGGTCTATATGCGAGAAATCAAGGACAACGGCTATAATCTGAACATATCACGCTATGTAAATCTGTCCAAAGAAGAAGAAAAGATTGATTTGGCAGAAGTACACAGGCAATTAGTAGCAACAGAGGAAAAGATTGAAGAAGCCCGTCAAAAACATAATGAATTTCTAAAAGAATTGGGGTTGGATCTTGTATAAAATCATATCATATAAAAGTATAAAAATGAAACACGAAATTAGTCCAGACAAGCAAACGGTAGAATCATGTCTAAAACAAAAATCTTATTATGTGGACTTTTATCAGAGAGAATATGTTTGGTCAAAAGAAACTGTAGAGATTCTTTTGCGTGATATATTTTATGAATTTGAATTGTCGTATAGTATTCACAAGGATGAAGAATTAACTCAAGAAGTTCTTGATCTCTATAATTGGTATTATATGAACGTGTTCATTACCAATAAAGTTGATGGGAAGGTTTATATAGTAGATGGTCAGCAAAGATTGACGACACTCACGCTTATCGCTACTAAATTATACCATATAATTGATGATGAAAATCTAAAAGACACTTTAAAGGAATGCATTTTTTCAAAAGATAAATTTAAGGGAGATATTTTTTGTATAGATAATGAAAAGCGTAAAGATGTCATGCAATGCATCTTGGCAGAAATTAAATACCAAGAACCTTATAAAAATAAAACTGAAGAAAATCTTGTTTCAAGATACAATGACATCAGTAAGTTTATAGATGACAAGAATCTGCCTTCAGAAGAAATAAAGGCGTTTACCTTTTATTTTCTCGAGAGATTAGTCATGGTAGAATTGTCTATTGAAAAAGATGATACACCTATGGTCTTTGAAGTCATTAATGACAGGGGCGAATCTCTTAAACCTTTTGAGATTCTTAAAGGAAAAATGATAGGGGCATTAGGTAAAAATGATACTGAAGCTTATTCTGAAAAATGGGATAATGCTATATCATGTCTGAATGGGATACAAGATGCTTTTTTCATAGACTTCATAAAATCAAGATTTGTCTTTAAGGAAAATGCCAAGTTAGAATCAGCATTGAACCAAGCATATCATAGGTATATTTTCGATTATAATGACATTGCAGATTCCTTGCAATTCAGAAAGACTGATAAAAAGCATATTGCTAATATTAAGAATTTTATAGATACGGATTTTAAGTATTATTCTAAACTATATGCCAAAATACGAGCTAATCAAAATCAGTTCCTGAGGTATGATAATGTGATTAATTATCTATCTGGACAATATCAGATTATAATGGCCGTTTGTAGTATAGATGATCCGATTGAAGATGAAAAGATAGATACAATTGCTAAAGAAATAGATAGGTTATGGATGCTTTTAATCTTAAATGACATCTACGATAGTAATAAGTTTCAAAATCTGTGCTTTGCACTTAACCAATTATTGAAAGAAAAGAATATATCAGAATATCGCAGTATATTTGACAAGTTGATTATAGACACAATTCGTGATAAAAGGAATACTACTCCAACCTCTGTATTAGATTATCAGAATTTCATCAAAAAGAATTATAGTAATATGAATACTCGTTCATTAAGGTATCTTTTTGCACGAATAGAAAAATTCATTTGTGAACACACAAATCAGTCTATGCAAAACGATGTGGAGTATATATCTACAAAAACGGGGTATAAAACGGGCTACCATATTGAACATATTTTATCGCATAATGAAACCAATAAAAAATATTTTGATAATGAAGAAGAATTTGAAGATAAACGGAATCTCTTAGGTGGATTGTTGCTACTTAAAGGTTTAGACAATATTAGTTCTGGTAATGAAGAGTATGTCGATAAGCTTAAAACTTATAGCAGTGGTTTAATATGGGGACATTCTTTGTGTGCAGACTTTTATCATGCAAATAAAGACTTTGTTAACTTTAATTGTTCCTTAAAAGAAAGAATTTCAGCAGAGTTTAAGCCTTTCAATAAATTTGATAAGGAGGCATTAAGTGAAAGAAGTCTATTACTTTATAACTTAATAAAAGTTATTTGGGAGGTATAGCGTGAGAATAGTGATAACATTCAAGATGGTTTCTAATCAAAACTACTCAAATTGAGGAAACATTTTTGTACCATGCAAATGTAAATCATTGGTAATCAGTGTTGGATATATTTGAGGAAGTGAAGTAGAGAATAAATATTTATGTAATCGTAGCTTTCCGAATGGATCGGTACGATTATTGTGTTTAATATCAATTTATAAATGATGGAAAAAGAAGCACGAACAACATTGGAAAACCTTATTAAGGAGCAGAAAGAAAGGATTCCCCAGTTAAAAAAGAAGTTACCACCACCTAACGTTATTATGCCTTCGTATTATGTATACGAAGATAACAGCCATTATATAAAATGGTTGAAAAAGTCTAAGAGATTCTTAGACACGCAATTTCCCGGTGATAAAGATGTTGATAACTTTGAGCGTATTAGTAAAGAGAAATTGCGTCCTGAACAGCAAGAGGAATTATTAGCCATCCTCGAAGCCTTTTTAGAGTATCCGGATATTGTAGAGAAAGTAAAGACTAATAGATCTAATAGGAGTATCAACATAAACAACAATATAAACAATACGAATACTCAGTCCCAGCAGCAAACTCAACAACAAATCATAGAGATACTTATAAAGGCGCTTGAGGACCAACTTTCGATAACTCAGCTAAAAGAGATAAAGCAGATTGTGGAAGAAGAAAGGGGTGATTTAGAAAAAGCTAAGCCCAGACTCATTGATAAAATAAAATCATTTGGCGAAAATGTAGCCTCGAACATTCTTGCAAACATCATCACTAATCCTACTATTTGGTCACTACTTGGCTAAGCGTATTTGCTTTATTCCCAAAAACACCTGCCCAAACAGCAAAAGGGGTGAAAAGCATGCCCGCCTGTGTGGCGTCAGCATGTTTTCACCCTTTCACTGCTTCTATAAGAGGCTTCTCACCCCGTAGCGCTTCCTCCCTTTGCTCGTTCCTTTTGGGAGGGAGACTACGGCTTTGTCGGTTGCGGCGTCTTCGGCTTCTTCCTCGCCGGGTTATCCACCTCCACTTCTATGTTCTTCAGCGCCTTGCGGATGGGATCTTTCCACGTCACGATAATTCCGGCGCGCTTCAGCACGGCAGCGGAAACGGCTTCCGCTTTTTCTATCATCTTCGAGGGGATGGAGACGCGCAGCGAGAAGATGTCGCCCAAGTCGAGCGAGCCGCCCAGCGTTACCACTTCGATGATGATGTTGCGAAGCGTGATGAGCACGTTGCGCACATCGCCCTCGCTCAGCGACGTTTCGCGGACGATGCGCTGGATGAGCCAGCTTTGCGAGAACTTGTCTTGCGACTTCGGTGCTGCGCCGTAACCTTTCTTTCCTTTGAGCGGTCCTATCTTCATCTGCCGCTCGATAACCTTAAATGATAACATAGTTATTTGACTTTTATTTATTTGTTATTAAAATGTCTCTGTCTGGCGCCTCCTCTCCCTAAGGACTGCTACAAGGAGTCTTCGAGAAGAGATATAAGGAGTCCCTGAGGAGAGATATAAGGAGTCCTCGAGGAGAGATATAAGGAGTCCTCGAGGAGAGATATAAGGAGTCCTCAAGGAGAGATATAAGGAGTCCCCGAGGAGTGATATAAGGAGTCCCCGAGGAGTGATATAAGGAGTCCCCGAGGAGTGATATAAGGACTCCATACGAGCGATGCGAAATATCGCTTTTGCCTTTCTCTACTACCGAACATCCGCACCTTGGATGTGGCTCCTTATCGGTCGGTCGGCCATCGCTGCGACAGGCCAGTTTCTACAGTGTTAGTTTGTAGCTCCATCCATGTACCATAGAGGATCATACTGTATGCAATTCCGTCGAACTTGGGAGGCACGTCGTTCCAACGGAAGACGGGCGTACTCGACCAATAGTAACCCTCTCCTCCGGGAGTACCTGTCTGATTGTAGAATCCAAGGTCGGGAAGATAGAAATAGTTGCTCGTGTCAGTGAGTTTCCCCTGATTGATATGAGCAATTTGAGGGATTGGGTTCAATATTTCTGTTCTATAGTCCTTGCCATCGGGTGAAGCGTTCTTCAAATCAGCTACCGACTTGCCTTCCTCCGCAGCGATGACGCTCAGCTTCTTCAGCCATGTGCCTCCTTGGAACAGATGGTCCATGCTGATCCAGTAGGAGTAGTCTCTGTAAGGATCGCCCTTCGTTACATACCAGTACAGTTCGTTGACGTTCGGGCAGTCCTTGCAGCTATAGGCGGCGGCAGTGTTGTCGGCATTCGGGGTGAAGCCGTTCGGAAATTCCCTATGCCAGCGAGGATCGGTATTATCCTTGGGATAAGGGTAGTTCAGTAGGTTTATAAAGGGAGGCTGCTGGGGGTTGGGGCCGTTCCATTCGTAGCCCTTCCAATAGTGCTGGCCTACCGCAGCGTCCCACATGTAGTAAGTGTCGGCCGGGTATTCGGGCAGTTCCAGCTGCTGGCTTATTTCCTTGTTCTTGCCGGCGGTGAAAGTAACGTTGCTGTACTCCTTGGTAATGGTACCGCGAACGCCGGTGCCGATATGGGGATATCCGTTGTCGTCGTAGATGGTGTATTCTACGGTCAGCTTGCTGTACGTGCCCGGAGCGATGACCATGACGGCGGCGTTGGCCGCGGCGTCGGGGGCTGTAAGCGGAATGGGGAAATTATTTAAGGTCAGCTCTATGCTGCTGTTGGTGGCTGTGGTGGCCGGGCGCGAGCTGAGGTCTATGCCGTTGTCGTTGTCGAACTTGAACTCGCCGCTGATGGCCTTGTCGGCCGTTACCGTAATCTTCTCCAATCGGGTGTTGGCGATGCCTTTCTGCTTGGTGTAGGGCATGAAGGTAACGTACGAGGACTTATGGTCTATCATGAAACTATAATTTCCGTTGTCCTGCCTGCGGGCAATGCCCGTACCGCAGTCGCCGTATAGGCCGAGACCTGTGGCATAGTTGGGCTTGTCCTGCTTCTGTTTGTTCGCAATGGTAACCCTTCCGGGCCAGCTTATGGTATTGTCTCCACCATAGTACACGAGATACTGGGGGGCGGTGTAGCTGCCGCGGAACCAGAACTTGGCTCTGGACGTGCGGTCTGTGCCGGAGGCGGTAAGTTGGTCGGCAATATCGTTCTTATAGTCTGACTCGAAGTGGGGTGGATTATCCTGCACCCAAAGCACGTCGTAACGCGTCCAGTAGAACTTGACGCCCGTGCCTGTGTACTCGCCTGCCGTCCGGGTTGCGGGAGTCTTTTCCTCGACAGAGAATGCCGTGAGGCCTTTCAAATCGGACTCCTGCTGTCGGTTGTCTGCCGTGTCTTCGCTGGCGCAGGCGGTAAAAAGCAGCAGGCCTGCCAGAGGAAGCATTGATAAAATACTTGTTTTCATCGTTTTATGTTCTTTTAATTTTAATGTTCTGTTTACTCTTCCCAAGGGTTCTTGCTGTAGGAGGTGGTACCGATTGTTTCTTCCTCATCGAAGAAGTTGACGCCTTTGGCGTGCATGGGATCGTTGTCGTTGCCGGCGTCATTGTGCCCGCCGGAAAATTCTAACAAATGCAGTTCCGTGGCTACGCCCAGCACTTTCGTTTCGGGCCGCACGTAGACTTGTTTCTTGTTTTGTTCTTTGTTCATATATTTATAGTTTTTATGGGTTAATATTCGTCTTACAGCCCACCTGCCTCGCTGGCAAAAGGGCACGATAAAAGAGGCAGGGGAAACTTGCGGGAGCCCTCTGCCTATGCAGGTTGCGGCACGCCTTACGCGCGCGTATGCAGAAATATATTAAAGAGAAGTTACGCCGGTAGCGCCTGTGTGTGTGTGTGTGTGTGTGTGTGTGTGTGTGTGTGTGTGTGTGTGTGTTAGCAAATTATTCGAGACGGCCAAATATAATGTGTTAAAAGTTGCGGAGAAACCTATGTTTCTTCGCTCTGCGCCTATACCTTTCTTTATATAAGAGGTATGCAGCCGACTCGTATCGCCTTTCATCAAATTCACATCTGTAGTTTAGTAACGTGTGCAAAGATAACTAAAAATTCTTAAATACGCAAGAAATGGTAGGAATTAATTTATCTAATTGGAAAACATAACGATAACGAAAAGCTCTAAAAGGGGCTATTCTGCACTTTAATTAATAAGGAAAACACGGTAGAAGTACCGTCAGGCCGAAACCTTATGTATTTCAAAAGAATAAAGGACGAATTTTACATCCCGATTAAATCCGAACTCCATAAGACATGTTTTATCTTTACAGAGCCGTAGGGGAGGCCCCTACTCCCCCAATATTTGGGCGGCATGTTCTTTCACCTTTATCTCTTTAGGCGTAAAGATGCGCTCTATTCTGCCATCCGTACCGATGATAAACGTGGTGCGGAATGTACCGAAATACTTGCGTCCGTACATACTCTTCTCACCCCAAACGCCGAAAGACTCATTAAGTGTTTTCTCCGTATCGGCAATTAGCGGGAACGGAAGTGCATTCTTCTCGATGAATTTCTTATGTGAACGCCCGTCCTGTACGCTTACACCTACCACCTCATAGCCTTCTTTGCGCAATTGGGCATAGTTGTCGCGCAGGTTGCAAGCCTCTGCAGTGCAACCGGATGTACTGTCTTTCGGATAAAAATACAACACCAATTTCTTACCGGCATAATCGCTAAGCCGTATTTCTTTACCGTCTTGATCGATTCCCAGCACTTGAGGGGCCTTGTCTCCTATTTGCATATTCGTTTCGTTTTTAAGATTTGACGCAGACAAAGATACGGCTTTTTTGTAATATATACAAGAAAACACTATTCTAACTAAAGCAAAACAAACATAAAAACACTTTAAACAATCATCCGATATTTGCAAGATATTACCAGTTTATTTACTTTTGAGCCGATGAAAATAATAGGCTTGGTCTTCGTATTTATCGGTTCGACACTGCCGGATGGATGCTTTGCACAGCACAAGCATGTGGTGATAGACTTGGAAACGCGCCGCCCGTTGCGCGATATCCTCGCCTATACCAACACCAATGAGAACACTAAGACCAATTATAAGGGCGAATTTACCATCTTCAAGGCATTCAGAAGGCTCGTCCTCTCCCACCCCAATTACTACACTTTGGAGCTTCCACCGGAGAAAGCACAAGCAGATACCATCTATCTTGTGCCCAAATTCAATAAATTACAAGAAGTTATCATCACAGCAAAGGCGCCGCATGTGGGCATCGATGTCAAGAAGATGGCGCAAGAGGCAGCCGCAGCAGCGCCGGCAACAAGCGGGATAAGTTTCGATTTTTTCAGTATGTTCGACCGTAGCAAGCGCCATGTATCGAAGAAAGAACGCGAAAAAATGAAACGCATCTTGGATAAATACTGATCTCGCATTCCCTTCACATTCATACGAAAACATATCATTTTCAGCCGAAGTTTTACGCATTTTTATTGTTATTCGCATCATATATCCAAGTTAAATCATTATCTTTGCATGTATGAACGCACAGAATACGGATAATATAAAATGGAGTGAAAACGTAATTATTGCCGATGCCGACTACATAGACAACGTGGCTTTCAACCTCATTGTCAATTTCGAACGCATGATAGGACGTCACATACCACAGGCAGACATGGCCCGCTGGATAGATTGCATAAGTCTCGACGGCGGACTGCGCGAAGGTGAACACCAGACACAGGTGGTGCTCATCCACCATAAAAACCGCCGGAAGATGGAAAACTTCGTGCCTTCTGCCTATGAAGAGGAGCTTAACGGAAAGGCTTTCAAGGACAATCTGGGCGAGTTTATCGTGAGTTCGTTTCCGGTAGAAGATATGGTCGGCGCCGACGGTTTCTTCATCGATGTGCTTCGCACCGTATGTGCGCAGGTCGATGTAAAACGCATTATGATTATTCCCGATACCGAAAAGGAGGGCATGCTCGACAGCATACGCAGCACGCTGCACTATCTTGATGACGACAGCAAGCGTATCACCGTGTTTTCCATGCAGCCCCTGCTGGGCGGAAACTATCGTCAGGAAATCCTTGGATACTCGCTGATGAGTGCGTTGGGCATCAGGGCAGACGAGATAAAATAACCCTTGCCAGCCCGTGTAAACAGCATATATAACAACAAAACAATAAACATTCGTATGGGAAGAGTATTGATGATCGGCGCCGGAGGCGTCGCCACGGTGGCTGCATTCAAGATTGCACAGAATGCAGATGTATTTTCTGAGTTCATGATTGCCTCTCGTCGTAAAGAGAAGTGCGATGCTATTGTCAAGGCAATAGGCAATCCTAACATCAAAACAGCACAGGTAGACGCCGACGATGTGGAGCAACTGAAAGCACTGTTCAACGACTATAAACCCGAAATGGTTATCAACTTGGCGCTGCCTTATCAAGACCTGACAATTATGGACGCCTGCCTTGCCTGCGGCGTAAACTATCTCGACACGGCCAACTACGAGCCTAAAGACGAGGCACACTTCGAATATTCATGGCAATGGGCTTATAAAGATCGCTTCGAAAAGGCCGGTCTGACCGCCATACTTGGCTGTGGGTTCGATCCGGGAGTTAGTGGTGTCTACACTGCATATGCCGCCAAGCACCACTTCGATGAAATTCAATACCTCGATATTGTAGACTGTAATGCCGGTAACCACCACAAATCGTTCGCTACAAACTTCAATCCGGAGATCAATATTCGCGAAATAACACAGAAAGGTCTTTACTATAAGGACGGCAAATGGATAGAAACCGAGCCGTTGGAAATACACAAACCGCTGACATACCCCAACATCGGCCCGCGTGAAAGCTACCTCATGCACCACGAGGAGCTCGAAAGTCTCGTAAAAAACTACCCCTCTATCAGGCAAGCACGGTTCTGGATGACCTTCGGACAGGAGTATCTAACCTACTTGCGTGTTATTCAGGGCATCGGTATGGCAAGCATCAAACCCATCAACTACAACGGCATGGAGATCGTACCCCTACAGTTTCTCAAGGCTGTATTGCCGAATCCGCAGGATTTGGGCGCCAACTACGAAGGCGAGACCAGCATCGGATGCCGCATACGCGGTATGAAAGACGGCAAAGAACAGACTTATTACGTTTACAACAACTGCAAACATCAAGACGCATACAAAGAAACAGGCATGCAAGGTGTAAGCTACACCACGGGCGTACCGGCCATGATCGGCGCAATGATGTTCTTTAAAGGGCTATGGAAGAGGCCGGGCGTATGGAACGTAGAGGATTTCGATCCCGATCCGTTTATGGAACAACTCAACAAACAAGGGTTGCCTTGGCACGAAATATTCAACGGAGACCTCGAATTGTAAGCACAAACAGCGGCACCTAAACGGCAAAACAATCACAATAAACATACACAACGCTATTAAATTATTCACGATATGGCAAAAAAAGAATTAGAAGATAACGCTGCCAACAGCACGCAGGATGGCAAACTGAAAGCACTTCAGGCAGCAATGTCGAAGATTGAAAAGGACTTTGGAAAGGGTTCTATCATGCGTATGGGCGACGAACAGATAGAGAATGTGGAGGTTATTCCTACGGGAAGCATAGGGCTCGACGCCGCTCTTGGCGTGGGCGGTTACCCGCGGGGGCGCATCATAGAGATCTATGGTCCTGAGTCTTCCGGTAAAACAACGCTCGCTCTGCACGCCATTGCAGAGGCTCAAAAGGCGGGAGGCATTGCGGCTTTCATCGATGCGGAGCATGCCTTCGACCGTTTCTATGCGGCAAAACTCGGCGTAGATGTAGACAATCTTTGGATTTCGCAGCCCGACAACGGCGAACAGGCACTCGAAATAGCCGACCAATTGATACGCTCTTCGGCCATAGACATATTGGTTATAGACTCGGTAGCCGCACTCACTCCCAAGAAAGAAATAGAGGGAGACATGGGCGACAGTGCCGTTGGATTGCAAGCACGCCTGATGAGTCAGGCGCTTAGGAAGCTCACCGGCACCATCAGCAAGACCAATACTACGTGCATATTCATTAACCAATTGCGCGAAAAGATAGGCGTTATGTTCGGCAATCCGGAAACAACAACGGGCGGAAACGCACTGAAATTCTATGCTTCAGTGCGCTTGGATATCCGCAAGATCACATCTATAAAAGACGGAGACCAAATCGTTGGCAACCAAGTTCGCGTAAAAGTAGTGAAGAATAAGGTAGCTCCGCCGTTCCGAAAGGCCGAGTTTGAAATTCCTTTCGGTGAGGGAATAAGCAAGGTGGGAGAACTTTTAGACCTCGGAGTCGAGTTCAATATCATTCAAAAGAGTGGCAGTTGGTTCTCGTACAACGGCTCTAAACTGGCGCAAGGTCGCGATGCAACGAAGACATTGCTCAAGGATAATCCCGAACTTTGCGAAGAATTGGAAAGCCAGATCAAGCAGGCAATTGCCGATAAAGCCTGATGTGTACGAACGACCGATGCCATATATCCTATGACATCGGTCGTTATTGCTTCCAAACAAGCTCAAAATAAAGCCGGCATATCGGGTATGAAGCCATACAAGACGTTACGGTCGGGCCCGACTTGCATCATCCGTAAAACAGTAAAACAAACATTTAAAGAACATGAAAACAAATACTTTCTGCCGTTACTCCCGTCGGTTAACGGCAACAGTCGCTCTTTTTCTCGGCATCGCTATGGGCGCCTACGCCCAGAATTATATCTCCGATTACTCGGTAAGAGGCGGTATTGCCTATTATCACGAATACCCCTTGCGCGGTGCAGATGCCCGTACATTCATGGTATTAGGTTACGGTTATGCCAAAGACCGGTTCAATGTTTACCTCAACGGGCAGGTTCTGGCATACGTAGATCCGGCGTCTTTCCGGCTCAAGATGCCTGCCTATCAGCCTTATCCCGACGATTATCCGCCTTACGACGAATACTACGGCCCGATAAACTACATTATTACGAGCAACACCGTGATTTTCCGAGGCAAAAAGGTGAAGGGCGCATGGGCCGAAAACTTTAAGGATTTGGGCGACGGATATGCCCGCGATACCTTTCATGCCTACTTCATGGGCGAGCAAATCAACGTTTCTAACTCAGATTCTTTTCAAAATATAGGCGATGGATACGCCAAAGACACTTTCCATGTGTACTATCTTGGCAAGCGAATAGACGGTGCCAACCCCGATAGTTTTAAGCTCTTGGGCAACGGTTATGCCGAAGATACCTTCCATACTTATGCATATGGAAAACGTGTAGAGTAATAATAAAAAACTAAAACAATGAAACTCACAACACAAAAAAGTATTCTCTCCTTGCTTACAGCAACTCTCTTTCTTGCTTCCGGCTGCGATCATATCGAGCAACCGAATGAACCTGATATTGTCGGATATACAGAAACTGCACAACAGGCTATCGAAAACGGGCTGACAGTCGGTGCGAACGAGGGACATATAGATATGTCTTTCTATTATAAAGAGAACGATTTGACTGCCCAACTGAGAGATGGACACGATTGGTGTCATATGAATTCATATCCAAGGGACAAGGAGTTACAGGTTCATTTAGACTTTGAAAACAATCCGGTATACAGAAGTAGAACTGCAGAATTGTATATTAGAGCCGGAAATAAAGAGAAGGTAATCGTTATTCGCCAACAACCTTTTAAAGGTATAAAGATAGAAAAACAGAAAGTAATAATAGATGGAAAGGGCGGAAAAGTATATGTCAAAGTAGTTTCAGACACTAAACCCAAGCATCAGTTAACGTTCGGACCCTCTACAGACGAATGGCTTTCTTATATTGGCAAAGAGCAGAAAACAGACGAGAAAGACGGTTTTATCACTACGACTTACTGTTTCAAAGCCAGCATAAATACCAATTTTGTGCGAAAGGCCATGCTTACGATCCATACAGACACTACGGAAAGTAAGACTATCGATATTTATCAGGAAAATCTCTCCTCGGAAATACACTTAAAGATGCGTACAAATCGCGGAGGCGAATTGGCAGAATTCTTGCAACAAGACCGTTTTATATTCCTGACAACCAAGGCACTTACAATCGTCGGACCTATCAATGGAGACGACATTTCCATGCTAAGAGAAATGATGGGAATTAATGGACAGCTCGAGAAATTAAACCTTGAACACTGCAATATCGTACACGGAGGAGGACCATATAAGATAGGTGAGCTTAAATTTCATACAAAAGACAACATCATCAGCGAATACATGTTCTGGGGGACAATTACACTTACCACGCTTATCTTACCGTGTAATATCGAAAGCATCGAGAAAAATGCATTCTCGTCCAGTATGCATTTAAGGAAAATAGATATTCCCTCTACCGTAAAAAGTATCGGTGACAGGGCTTTCGAAGATTGTTGTTTACTAACAAAAGTAAACATACATAAAGACTCTCAGCTTACTTCAATAGGACGAAGTGCCTTTTACTTGAGCGATGCAATACAGTCTCTTTTCCTACCTTCCACCATTCTGAACCTTGATCCTTTAGCTCTTAACAATACTACAATTAAAGACCTTTACGTAGGATGGACTGTTCCACCGACCATAAGACTAACTTCTACTGCTAAAGGATGTACGCTCCATGTGCCCAAAGGAAGTAAAGAAGTTTACAGAAATGACAAAATATGGAGTCGATATGCAAATATCGTTGAGTACGATATAGACGACTATGAAGAAGAATATTAAAAAACATATCGATAAAATGCCGATAACATCAACGCCCGATGCTGCATCATTGTGCCACATCAGGCGTTGACGTCGCTTTTACACCGCTTGCCTTACTCCGCAAGCAGGTACGCATTACTCCTCTGCTTCCAAAAACTCGTCTATCTGCAGCTGCAGTCTGCGATAACCGCGCTGCCACCTTAACGTCATGTAAACGCCCATGCCGACGCCCAGCAGACAGCAGATAACACCGGTCCCCAATGCCCCGAACTCGGTTACCCGCGGCAAACATTCCGTGAAGAGCCATACAATCCAGCCCACCCGCAGCACTATTCGCAACGGAAGCAGTTGCATGTTCCGCTTACGGATGAGAGCCATTCTTCGGCCAACCTCTAAAAGTGTGCCCTCTTGAGCAGCATGCAAACTCCGCCGAAAACAATATCCGTCGGCGATGCCCAATACTATCACCGCTACAAAAGCAACGGTCAATCCCGCGGAAAAGCCGGCGCTACGAAGCATAAGCACCACAAACGGCGTAGTAAAAACTGCCACAAAAGTCCACACAACAGAGTGTCTTGCATCGTTGGAAAGCACCCCACACACCGTTTCGCGCAACGTTTTATCGGTCACGATCGTCTGTCTGTCGAGTTTCTCCTTTAACAACGTCATTTGTCGACGCATGGTTTCCAATTCGTTTTCCATCATTTCAACTTGTATTTAATCGTTAGACATACGTTTTAGTTGTTCCTTGATACGGTAAAGACGCACCGAAACATTCTTCACGCCGATGCCCACTATAGCGGCTATTTCTTCGTAACTCATGTTTTCGAGCCACAACAGAACGACGGCACGATCGAAAGGTTGCAGCTTTCCGATGCGCTTGTGCAACAGGTCTATCTGACGGGTATCGGCGTCATCATCGGCATACAGGTCTACATTCATGTCCAAAGAAACCGGCTGCATACGCCTTTTCTTACGGTCGGACGAGATACATGTGTTCAAACTAACACGGTAAATCCACGTGCGTACATCGCTTCTGCCGCCGAAAGAGGCAAAGCCTTTCCACAGTCTTACCAGCACCTCTTGGAACAAGTCGCTCACTTCGTCACGATTATTCGAGAACATATAGCACACTGTATAGATGGTGCTCTTGTGCTGTTTTACCAACAGAGTAAATCTGTCTTGCGCTTCATTCATTGCCATCCCGTATTATTTTATTCGTTATTCTGAACATTAGACGCAATTGTCTGCGATAAACTACATGGAAATAAGAATATTTTTTAAACCTCCCCCTGCCCCTCCGAAGGAGGGGAGTACCTTGCGGAAGTGGGATATAACAGGGATATTGCGGCCTCCCCCTGCCCCTCCGAAGGAGGGGAGTGCTTTGCGGAAGTGGGATAGATGGAAAATATAGCAACCTCCTCCAATCCATGTTCTCCCCCTACAGGGAGGAGGTAGAGGGGGGCCATGCAACCAATTGATTATGAATTTAATATAAATACCTTTCTTACATTACCTATCTAAGGTGCTTAGACGGGTACTCTAACACACTTAAACGGTATATCTATCTCTAACGGATTATACGCCGAAAAGAAATCAACTTCGGTTCTAATCGTACTTCTCCCCTTAAAAAAGAGAGACAAAAAGGGGATGAACCGAGTTGATTTACGGTATATCATCCCCTCCCAGCCTCCCCTTTCCAAAGGGAGGAGTACTATCTTGCAACCTCCTCCAATCCATGTACTCCCCCTATAGGGGGGAGTTAGAGGGGGGCGAGTAAAAAGACAGCCTACTTAGCCGGCATCATGATCACCTCTACACGGTTGTTACTCTTAAGAATTACATCCTTTAAGAAGGCGCTAATGCTTACAGGTGTTACGGCTTCGATGGTTTTCTTGTAGTCGCTGTTCACGTCTACGCCATGCTTGGTCAGCGTACCTAATACCGAAATCCAATAGCTGTTGGTCTTGTTATCCACGTCTGCCTGCTTCAAAAGTATCTGCTTTACCTTATTCAGGTCGTCCGCATTCGGCTGCGAGACGGTCTCTTTCAAGCCTTTCATGAAGTAAGGAATGGCCGTAGATGCCTTGTCCGGATTTAATTTACCTATGCCCTTGATGATGAGGAAAGTCTGTAAACCGTCGTCATCGCACTCGCTTTCGGCCCCTGCATGATATGCCGCCGAGAGCTGTTCGCGGATGGTACGGTTGAAAGTCATATCGAGCAGGCGTGCTGCAACGTCGAGTTTCACAACATTATCGAGCGTGTAAGGCACCGCACCCGACCGCCAAATCTCGTTAGCTTGTGCTTGCGGGTTCTCCATCTTCTTGGTAAACTCATTCTTAACAGTGCCGTTAGCAAAGGTTCTCATTTCTTTTGCCTTCAACATATTCTTGCTTGAGGGCAGCGAGGCAATATACTGTTCGATGAAACCGCGTAGTTTTGCTTCGTCGAAATTGCCCACGAAAGTAAAGGTAAAGTTAGCTGCGTTACCGTAAAGCAGTTTACCTATCTGCAACACACGGTCGTAGTTAACGGCCTTGATGTCGCTCTCGGTGGGCAAACGGAATAGCTTATTGCCCCGATAGAGGGTGCTGTTAACCGAGTCCATATATACAAGATCGGGGTTCAGACCGGCATTTTTCATGCTCAATGCAAACATATCGAGCGTGCTCTTTGCCGCTTTTTCATCTTTTTTCACGGCGGTGAAATCGAGATAAACGAGCTGCATCATGGTCTCGAGGTCTTTGGGTGTGGTCTTTCCGCTAAGCGAATGTGTGGCATTCTTAATACTGAAAGCGGTAGAACACTGTTTGCCTGCGAGCGCTTTCTGCAACTCCGTATTGTTGAAGTTGCCCAGTCCGCTCTGTCCGAGCAGATAATCTGCCACCTGCAGGTTGTTGATATCGGCCTTTCCGAATACCGAGCTACCGCCCTGCGATGTGGCATTCATCAGTATTTCATCGGCGTTGTAATCGGTTTTCTTCATCATTACGGTTGCACCGTTCGACAATGTAAGCCTCTTAAAGCCCAGTTTCGTGTCGGTTGTTTCTTTTACTATCTTGCCTTTCTTGGGCATCTGTGTCATCAAGGGCTCCTGTTTAACGTTGTCGACATAGGCTGTCAGCTGCTCTGTTCGCACGCTGTTGACAGCTTGTTTCAGCTGATCGGCGGTAACGTATTGCTTTCCGTCTTTCTCCTGAAGCATGGCTAACACCACCAAATTGGTATCGTTTTCGCAGAAAAGCTGCGATTTCATGCCGTTAAGAACATCTACCGTCAGCATCGGGACCACCTGATTGAGTATCTGATAGCGGTCTTCGATTGAGGGAATAGGTTCGTTTTCAATGAAATTGTCTACGTATTCTTCGCAATATTCATTGGAAGGAGTCTTGGCACGATTATTATATTTCTTTTCAAGACCGCTCATATAATCGGCTTTGGCACGCTCGAATTCGGTCGCAGTAAAGCCGAAATCATGCGCTCTTTTTAGTTCCCGAAGCACTTCTTTCAGTCCTTCGATGTCCTTACCTTCCTTGGGTACCACCAATACAGACAGTGCATCTTTGGTACGCGAGAACAGATATTCGCCCTCTTCTACCCTGCCTTGCAGGAACGAACAGTCTGTATTTTGCGCCTTTTCGTCCAAACGTGCGTTCAACATGCGCGTTATGATATCTTTAGCAAAGTCTTCTATCAAATACCCCATGTTGTCCTTCTCGGCATCGGGCGTAGCATCGTGCTTCATAAACACTTGGAATATATCCGCTTGCATCTCCTTGTCTTTGCCGATTACATAGATGGCAGCGGCGTTATCGGGCACGGGTTCGGGTATTACCTTGGCCGCATCGGCAGGCACTTTAGTACTTCCGAACAGCTCTTTTATCTTATCTTCCGTGCGTGCAACGTCGATGTCGCCCACGATAATGATGCCTTGATTGTCGGGACGATACCACTTTCGGTAATATGCACGCAAGGTCTCGGGGCTACATCCGTCGATGATACTCATCAAACCTATAGGAAATCGCTCGCCATATTTACTGCCCGGATAGAGTTGGGGCAATACTTTTTCGAGGATTTTCTGTGCACCTATGATACGCATGCGGTATTCATTGTGCACGATATCGCGCTCCTCGTCGATGGCTTTTGCATCGAGTGTGAGCCCGTTAGACCAGTCTTTGAGCACCAAGAGACACGAGTCGAGTGCCGAAATACGCTTGGTAGGCACGTCTGTAATGTAGTAAACGGTCTTATCCATAGCCGTAAAAGCGTTCAGATTTCGGCCGTATTCCACACCGATGCTCTGCAGATACTCCTGCATGGCATTATCTTTGAAGTGCTCGGAACCGTTGAATGCCATGTGTTCAAGTAGGTGTGCAAGCCCACGTTGGTCATCGTTTTCGTTGATAGATCCCACTTTCTGGGCGATATAAAAGCTGGCCACGTGCTCCGGATAGTCGTTGTGGCGCAGATAATAGGTAAGTCCGTTGTCGAGTTTCCCTATCCTTACGTCCTTATCCACCGGTATCGGCGGCATTTGTTGTGCCTGAGCACTTGCCGTAACAAGCAGCAGCAACGCTGCAAAAAATTGTTTTAATCTCATGTTGTTTGTATTAATTTAGTTTACGTTCATACTATTTATTCATATTGAGCCATGCCTGTGTCACCTCCGCCATGTCGATATCGAGCAGACGCATCTGCCTGAAAACCTCGGGAAGCGTGGTTTCCATGAACTCTTTCTTGCGCGAAGAGAGTATCTGTTCGCGCGCTTTGGGGGCTACGAAATAGCCCAGTCCGCGCTTATTATATATAATCTGTTCGCGTGCAAGCAGCTCATAAGCCTTGACAGCCGTATTGGTATTCACCTCGAGCATTACCGAATATTCCCTCACACTGGGTATTCTGTCATCGGCTTTATAGGTGCCTTCCAATATTTCATCGCACAGTCGATCGGCCATCTGCACGTAAATAGCTTTATCGTTGCTGAAATTCATAAGACCGATTTTATCTCTTTATTATTTTTACTTTATTCATCTCTAACTGTCGGCGGCAGAACTTACGGTAGGAAAGCCACCCGAACAGCACGCACGAAACGCCGCCTATGACACCCATAACCAACACGAGCCATTGCAAGAAGGTACTTATAAAATCGGCAAGTGCCGCATCTTCCTTATCTACAGCGTCCATAAAGCCGCCTATAATCATGAAGATACCAACGCCAAAATTAAATACGACGAAGAAACCCAGCAGCCATAGCAGCGTAAAGAGCCACGCATTGCGGCGATAACAGGTACCTCCGAAGATGCCGAACATCAATACACCGAAGTTCGCCAGCAGGGAATAGCCGCTTAGTCCTACTATCTTATCGAGATGGATGGACTTCAAGACCGTATTGGTATCGATATTCCATAAGACAGAAGCAGCCTGCGCGTCGAACAACCAAGTAACCAGCACGCACAAGGCGATACCTGCATAATAGGCAAATACAGAGAGTACCACGGCCACAAGCAATACATAGAACACGCGGGCGAGCCACTTTTCGAGATTGGTTGCGGGCATCGTCAGGTATTCTATATCGCCATACCTGTGTTCCATGTTTACAAAAACGCGGGTAACCACAACGAATGATGCAATATAAACCACATAGCTTGCGTAACTCGATACCATAATGGCCCTATTCTGCAGCGTTGTCAGCGAAAATATCTTAGACATGTCTTTTCCGTCTCCGAATAATCCGATCATGACGCACATGCCCAACAGGAAGACGATACCGGTCATCGCGAGCACTAACAGCATAATGCTACGCCTGTGAAGCAGCAGATCATTCTTCAACAACAGGCCTATTTTCTTGTAACTGACAGTATGTTTCATAACGCCTCCTCCTCGTTTTTAATTAATCCTTTGGTTACTGCATTGAAGAAAAGCTCTATGTTTACCGGCGTTTCTTCCATCTCCTTGCTGCGCTTCACAATAGTCGCATTGCCCTGAAGCGACGGCTGCGAATAAATTACATCGGCGGTCATTTCGGCTTGCGAGCGGTATTCGAACGCATATCGGCGACCTATCTGCTCGATCGAAACATCCAGCATAGCGTGGTCGGAGCCTATGATCAGCACATGATCGAGCAGCGAATCAACGTCGTGCACCTGATGTGTAGAGATGATAACAGCCTGCTCTTCGGTTACCAAACCGGCCACCAACTTGCGGAATTGGGCCTTCGACGGGATATCCAAGCCATTGGTAGGCTCGTCTAACAATAGATATTTCACGCCTAAAGCGAGCGCAAAGCTAATCAATACCTTCTTTTTCTGGCCCAAAGAGAGACTTTTAAGTGCCACGTTGTCTTCAACTTCGAATGCCCGGAGGCACTCATCGAAGACCTCTCTGCGGAACTTAGGATAGAAAGGCGTGCGCATTTCGAGAAACGTCTCTATGGAAACGGCGGGCAATTCGAACTCGTCGGGCAGGATGAACACATCGCCCAACGTTTCTGGCTGACGCTTACGCACCTCACGACCGTCGGCATTAACGGTGCCTTCCTGTGGAAATATCAGTCCTGCAAGCAGATAGAGCAGCGTAGATTTGCCCACTCCGTTCTTGCCGAGCAGCCCGTATATGCGCCCCTCTTCGATCTCCAAATTCAGATGGTCGAACAGATTACCGGTCATATCCTTGTAACCGAACGACATGTTTTCTACTTTTATCATAGCTTTTTCTTATTATATAAAGGTATTAAATTCGGGTACTAAACCGCTCGGAGCTTACGACCTGCAAACGTATGAATACCGATGAAGTTTCGAAATTACCGCATATAGACCTGTTCATAGGCCTGTTTTCCTGCGATACACTTCAGAGCTTCCTTAGACGCCGGACGCCTCCGGCCGTCGTAAGTGAAGCTATACTGAAGTTTCTGAGAGAGAGATATTTCTTTTTTACCGGCCACCTCCACACGACAGACATTACCCTTATCGCCATCGGCATTATAACAAAACTTGCCTGCGGCAGTTGTAGACAAGTCTAAATACATGGCTAAAACTGATGTGGATATTATGGCCGTTTCCATAATTGAGTAACTTTGAAGTTGTTATTTTAATGCTTATTTTACCTTATTCAAGTGTACTACTATAATAGTACACTGCAAATATAACACATAGAAAACATATCTACCAAACATTTTCCTAACTTTTTTCACCGGCAACTCTATATTTAACATTCGTTTACAATACAGAATGAATACGTTAAGCGGTATAACCGGCAAGGACAGACGCCTCATCTAAGTCCGTTAGAACGCCCGTTTAAGGTTCTTAGATAGGCAATGTAAGAAAGGCATTTATAATATATTCGTAATCAATTGGTCGCACGGCCCCCCTCTACTTCCCCCCCTGTAGGGGGAGAATACGGATTGGAGGAGGTTGCTATACCTTCCATCTATCCCATTTCCGCAAGGCACCCCCCTCCTTCGGAGGGGCTGGGGGAGGCCGTAATATCCCTGTTATATCCCACTTCCGCAAGGCACCCCCCTCCTTCGGAGGGGCCGGGGGAGGTCCCACCCTCCGCAACCCATAGGGATTTCTAT
Organism: Hoylesella oralis ATCC 33269; assembly: GCF_000185145.2. Taxonomy (GTDB): domain Bacteria; phylum Bacteroidota; class Bacteroidia; order Bacteroidales; family Bacteroidaceae; genus Prevotella; species Prevotella phocaeensis. Next base: position 31,607 of record NZ_GL833118.1, on the reverse strand, counting down.
ACACATTTATAGGGGAAATCCCATGCAGACAAAGACTTTTCTACGTATCTTCGCAATAGAAAAACTTAAAAGATACGATGATGAAAACAAGGATTTTTACTTTCTTTATAGGCCTGACGATTGCCTTATCTTTCTCTTCTTGCGGAACTTCCGGCATGATGTCGGGCAAGACTCTCGACAGAATAGAACTGGGACAAACCAAGGATGAAGTGCGTGCCATTATGAAAGGATCGCCCGATAACAAGCGTTTTACGGAAACAACCGAACAATGGGAATACAAAAGATACGTAAACTTGGAATACAAAATCATCCTGATAGACTTCTATCAAGGCAGGGTTGTGAGCTTCAACATGCTCGACGACCGCCTGTTGCCGCCGCCTCCGTCAATAACAATCGGCGCAGGTTACTCAAACTAACGGTCAGGTTACCTGCACTTTAAGCCAGTTGCCGCGGAACAATCTGTACAAAAATAGGCAACCGCGCAAGGTAAGTTCTGCCGCCATAGCGAGCCATACGCCCTTTAGACCATAGCGGGGAGCGAGTGCGGCAGCCATTGTAAGGCGCACAAGCCACATGGAACCGAGATTTATCAACGCGGGTTTCAGCGTATCGCCGGCACCTACACAAACGCTGTAGGCAACGATTGAGGCAGCAAAGAAAGGCTCGGCAAAGGCTTCGATGCGCAAACTTTGCACGCCGAGCGTACGTATTTCTTCTACCGGAGTAAGCACTCCGATCATTTCGGGGGCAAAGATATACATGATAAATCCCATTACAGCCATCACAGCCATACCGAGGAACACCGTCATACGGGCAAAACTCCGGCAGAGGTCGTACCTGCCGGCACCGCAACTTTGCCCTACCAGCGTGGTTGCAGCATCGCCAATACCATAGCCGGGCATATAACAAAGGCTCTCGGCTGTAATTGCAAACGTATTCGCGGCTATGGCGTAGTTGCCCAATGGGGCCACAATAATGGTGCTGACTATCTGTGCTCCACTCATCAGCATAGACTGCAAAGCCATGGGGGTACCTATCTTAACGGCGTTGCGCACATAGTCCCACACCCATCGGAAGCGTTCCCTGTCGAGCCGAAGGGCAAGTATCTTGCTCTTACACATGGCAAACCACGCCAAAAGCAATGCTGTAAAAATGTATGAAAGGGCCGTGCCGAGAGCAGCGCCTATTACTCTCAAATCGGCTCCGGGCATCGTAAAAGAGAAGCCGAGGAGCGTTATCTCGCGCGTAGGGAATATCAACAGGAAGTTAAAAACGACATCCAGCACGCACATAAGTACGCTCACGACGCTCGGAATGCGCATGTTACCGGTGCTTTTCAGCATAGATGCCGACAGATTTTCTATCTGCAAAAACGGCATGGTAAGGGCTACGATGAGGAAATAATGTGATGCATCGCGGGCTATATCGGGTCCTCCGCCGAGCCAGAAAGGCAATGAACGGTGAATGAGTATGCCGATGAGGGCTACAACAAGACTTAACAACAGGGAACAAACAATGCCATGACGGAACACCTGTCGCGCTTTATCGAAGTTATTTGCACCGACAAAGTGTGCTACCTGCACAGAAAAGCCCATCGAGGTAGCCATTGTAATGCTTCCGAGCAGCCATGAAGAAGACTCGACCAAGCCGATCGATGCCGATGCCTGTGCCCCCAAAGAGCCTACCATCGATGCATCGATGAAGAACATCAGCACACTTGTGACCTGTGCCAACATCGAAGGAATACTTAATCCGATAATAAGATTAAGTTTCTCTGTACCCGTCATGGACTTTCCATCGCGGATCTGTGCCAATAATCTATCGCTGCTTTTACTCGAAAACATATATTACGTTAATGGTGCAAAGTTACTGTTTTAAATTCATATAGTGTGTATACCGATTACTTTTTAGTAGCCTTCATGCCCTATTTTATAACCTATAAGAAACAAAAAAGCGGTTCCAAATCAATTGGAATCGCCACTGAATATAATCTTTCTATACCTTTTCTCTAAAAAAGCGGGAACTATCAGCGGAAAGGGCATTAGAGAGAGGATGAGAGGTAAGTAAATGGAAATGAGGGTGATTTGCGCCATATCTCGGTGGTTTACATTAAGGGATAAAGTGCAGAAGATGTGGATTTATGCAGAAGTTCCGTTACCAAATCGTTAGTCCATTTCTCTAATGGTAACGAAGAGGTAAGAGAAGGTAACTGACAGAAGAGTATTCGGCAACTCACCGTTCCTTTATTTCGGTGCTTATGCTTTGTATCACAATGTTTTGCGTAGCTGAAAACGCTTCGATAACGGGTAACTTTGCCCATAAAAACAGAAGCGTATGCAAACAGACAAATTCAAGGTTTTGCTCTACCTGAAAAAGAGCGGATTGGACAAGTCGGGGCAAGCTCCGATCATGGGGCGGATAACCTACGAGCGAACTATAGCCCAATTTAGTTGTAAGCTCTCGTGCGATCCCAAGTTGTGGAACGCTCGTGAGAGCAGATTGAATGGCAAGAGTCGTGAAGCAGTGGCAACGAATGGCAAGTTGGAACGCTTGCTTCTCTCGGTACAGTCAGCTTATCGAGTCCTTTGCGAGCGAGGAAAAGTCTTTACGGCAACTGATATCAAAGAGCTGTTCCAAGGAAGTATGCAAACTCAAATCACCATTTTGGAACGATACAACCGAATGGTTGAAGATATGGCACAAAAGGTAGGCATCGAAATAAAGGCAACTACTTTGAAGAGTTACTACACTACTCGTAAGCACCTGCAAGCCTTTATCAGCGAGAAGTACCACACGACAGATATTCTTTTTGGTCAACTTGAAGAAGATTTCTTGGAGTGCTTGCAACATTACTCTGTTGGAAAGCTGGGACATTCGCAAGGTTATTATCGTAAGATGGCTTTGACGGTGAAGAAAGTCTGCCGATTGGCATATCGTGAGGGCTTGACAGAGCGACAACTATTCGCCCACGTAGAGATAGAACGAGGTGAGAATAAACAACCTCGTGCTTTGGACAGAGCTTCATTAGATAAATTGCAAGCCTTGACTTTTGAGCCTTATGAAGTGGAGTTGGAGACCGCTCGTAATCTCTTTCTCTTTTCTTGCTTTACGGGTGTAGCCTACTGTGATATGGTCGCGCTTAATCGAGAACACCTCTTTACGGACGATGAGGGGGGACTATGGCTGAAGTTCCGCAGACAAAAGACCGAGAACCTTTGCCGTGTGAAGCTCTTGCCTGAAGCGGTGCATTTGATAGCGCAGTATCAATCTGACGAACGAACCACGCTCTTTGCTCCCATTCCTTATTCGGTTTACCTTGTTCAGCTTAAAGCCCTGCAACTTCGAGCAGGTATATCTATTCCCCTCTCGGCACACGTTGGAAGGCACACCTTTGCCACGCTGATAACATTGGAGCGAGGTGTTCCCATCGAAACGGTGAGCCGAATGTTGGGGCATAGAAACATTCAAACGACCGAACGGTACGCCCACGTTACTCCAAAGAAACTCTTTGATGAGTTCGAGCGATTTCTTTCTTTCACTGAAAACCTAACCTTAATCTTGTAAGACTTATGCGTAGTACTTTCAAAATTTTATTCTATATCAATAAGAACAAGACCAAGGCAGACGGCACAACGGCTATCCTTTGTCGCATCACCATTGACGGAGCAAACACAGTGATAACCACAGGCGAAAGCATAGAACCTCATAGTTGGAGCGTGAAGCGAGGGGAGACAACGGACAAGAAAATCAATCAACGCCTGCAAACCTTTCGGGAAGAAATCGAACAAAGCTACAATACTTTGCTCTACAAGTATGGAGCAGTGAGTGCCGAGCTTTTGAAAAACCATCTGCAAGGCATCGGACGAAATCCAATGACACTTCTTGCCCTTAGTGCAGAGGAACTCAAAGAACAGAGAGAAAGCAAGAGTGAGGGAACGTGTTGCAACAATAGAAATTCTGATAAGCAGCTCAATTCCTTTGTGAGAAGTCTTGGCGAGGAGGATATTCCTCTAACGGCTATTTCCATAGAGTTTTTTGATGATTACCGTTTCTATTTGAAGAAGGAGGGCTATGCCCCTGCAACAACGAACAGGCATTTGTGCTGGTTAAGTCGGTTGATGTATCGAGCCGTCAGTCAAGGGACAATACGCTTTAATCCTTTCGAGGAAGTGAAGTATGAAGCGGTGGAGAATAAACCTCGTTTCCTAAGCAAAGGCGATGTAGAGAAACTTTTGGTATTCCCATTGCAAGACGAAGGGGCGGAACTAAGCCGAAGAATGTTTCTTTTCTCTGTCTTTTCGGGATTGGCATTTGCCGACTTACAGAGTTTGCGAGCTTCGCAAATCGAAACGAATAGTGAGGGAAAACGGTATATTCGTAAGACACGCCAAAAGACAGAGGTAGAGAGCCTGATACCCCTGCACCCGATAGCGGAGCAGATACTTTCACGCTACACCAAGGAGAAAAGCAAGGGAGACTACAAGATATTCCCCGATACAATGAGCAAAGGCAAACTATCCACGCACCTCAAAGCCGTTGGCTTAGCGTGTGGCATTCGAACTCCGCTAACTTGGCATGTCGGAAGGCATAGCTTCGGTACGCTGACTTTGGAGGCAGGTATCCCGATGGAGAGCATTGCCAAAATGATGGGGCATTCGTCCATTGCCAGCACGCAAATCTATGCTCAAATTACTGACCAAAAGATTTCCTCAGATATGGACAGGTTGATACAACAATAGACTATGTAGGCTTAAACAGAAAAGAGTTTGCCACAGGCTAATGTAGCAAACTCTTTTTCTGTTTAATTATCGTTGATACCTTTACTCAATGTTTATTCAGCCACTTTTGAAACCTATTCATCAAGAGGAATGCAGAGAACAAACTAAGCACAGTAAGAATGAAACCGATTACTGCCCATAATAACATTTGCAAAGGAGATAAAATAGATGCCTTTGCAAATTCAACAAAGGCATAGACACAATATGGCAATGTCAAGATTGTGGTAATGATAACAGGTATGTATTTTCGGTATATAGCCCATTGTACAAGATGGACTATGAGATGGATGGAGTATCCAGCAAATGCAGCGAACCACCAATGATAAGCCCCCAGCCATAGAGAACAGAAAGAAATAGCAGCAATCAGTAAAAACTCGTGAGCAGTGCCAACGGCAAACGTGGCTGTAGAATAGTCAAAATGTCCTCTATGTGTAAGAAACTGCTCGAATTTTGGGAAACGCCTTTTTAATTCATTTCTATTATTGCCAAGCCAATACTTGAACATAATAATCTCCTCGTATTCGTGAATCATGAATACAATTGGGAGAAGTATCATTATCAATTCTAATTTCGTCATAACTCATCCATTATTCCATATTGGTTTAATAACAGTTCGGATGAAAAGTTATAATCACACACAGTCCTGCAATGCTTTCTCTGTGATGCGAATTGCTCCCGCACTATGAATACGGACGACAGGATGTTGGTCATTATCAGCAAACCATTGCAATTTATTCAAATAAGGCTCTACTACTTTAGGTTTTCTCTTTCCCATAACACGAAACATCTCAGGAGCCTCTATTCGCACTCTTTCAGCCTTGTCTTGCATCAATTCGTAAAAGAGCTTTAGATTTTCACAGAACAACTCTGGAGCATTCATTGCAATATTTTCACAAGCCCAAATAAATGACAGTCTTACATTATCGGCTTCATCTTCTACCATTTTCATCAATTTGTCTAAATAGGGAAGAACTAAATTCTTATCTGCCCTACCTATCCGTCCTATTGCATTTACTGCTCGTTCCCGTAGTTTGGGGTTGTTGTTTTCCAAATAGTTGGCAATTTTGCCAATGTATTCTTGCACTCGTAAAGGATATTTCAACCCCATTTCGCCAAGAAGCCACAAAACTTTTGCTGTTACAGCAGATGAATATTTTTCTGAAAGTCCTTTTGCTACATCATCTATCGCAACCTCCCATTTCTCTTTACTCTTTGTCAGCAATTTCAACTTATCCAGAAATTCTTTTTCGGCATTTGTCGGTTTATCCATAACAAGCGATATTTGATTTATCTATAAATTATTTGTTCGTCATTATACTCCTTGGATGAATAGTACAATTTCCTATGGTAATATCTATTTTAGCAACTTAGCTGCAAGTTTGTAGGTGAACAGGATTCGTGGATTGGACAAATCCCATTGTTGCACTTCCTGCCGTATCAATTCTGCGTGTTTCTTGCTTATATCCCTTAAAGCGTTTCCAATGGATTTCCGAAGATATTCGCTTTCGGATTCCTTATGCTTAGCTATGAGAGCAATAGTCACTGATGGGTTTTCTTTGAAGAACGGGCGACTTGTCCAAATTCTCAATCCCTCCGTTACGGCACGGATAACATTCGGATTATTATCATTCAGCCATTCTTCTATGAGAGGTAAAGAAACTTCATACCCTCTGTGTTTGCAAACTTCATCGAAAGCCTTTGCAAGCATTTCCTGCACGCGCCAATTTTTATCAGTACTTACTTGTTCTTTCAGAAAACAAAGTGTATCATTATTCGTTGCAGCCAATCTGCCCAATATAGATGTTGCCAACATTCGGGCTTGATAGGCTTCGTGCTTGAACAATTCGAGGGCAAGTTCAAAACATTGCTCTTTTGAATATATTTCCATTATTTCTGAAGCTCCATCATTGATGTGCTTAAAACCATTTTCAATTTGCAGAATATGATTAAGGATATTGCTTATACTTTTCATTGTTAATGTGCTTAAAAAGGCGATTGAATCTTTATTACAGTGGTCAACCAATAGAAATATGAGTAATAATTCAGCGGATAACTTTTGGGATTTCCCTAATAATACTACTCAAAGTTTATCCTGACAACGGAAAGGTTTCCAGATTTTGATGCTTCTTTCTTTGATACTTCACATCCTAGTTTTAAGTAAAATGGCAAAGGCGACAAATATGGTTGCCCATTAGATTTCATATACCTATCATGGTCAATAACCCAAGCATTTAATGATTTCTCCTTAGTCATAAGGACTTTCAGCATTGCACGTCCAATTCCTTTTTTTTGAATAGTCGGAGATAGTATAATAGCAAACCAACGAAGATTGTCTCTATCAAATGTAAAAGCCCAGCCTTTGATTATATCATTGTGCGACAAGTCCATCAATAAATAGTGCACGACATTTTCTAAACTATCTAAGTAACGATTAAAACTCTGCAACGAACTATGCGATATGATAATAGGATACTCATCATTCCATAACTGTAGAAGGAGCTTTCTCTCTTGCTCTTCTAAGGTTTTCTTTTCTTGCAGTTTCATATTTACTGCTTCAAAATTTATTTCCATGTTATTGGTATGATATAGATGATTTTATACACGTAATATGCTCTACAACAAAGGTATCTGTTTTTATAAATTCCAACAAGGAAATTTGAGCATTTAACACATACGATTGGATATTATTATGGAGCAATAAGAGAAAAGAAAGCCTGTACCGTCATCGATACAGGCTTCTGTTTATGTAGTTTTCTTGCAGCAGACGGTTGATGTCAGAGAGACGGTAGAGTATCTTGCCTGCTATTTGGGTATAGGGTATAATCCCCTTGTCCCGATAGTCCTGCAAGGTGCGAGGGCTGACGAAAAGATGTTCACAAACCTCTCGTCCCGTGAGGTAGATTTCGCCCCCGAAGAGCGGACGATGCGTTTGGGCAATCTCTCGCATACGTTTGCTCACTTCTTGAATGCTCGAAATGAGTTGTTTCATCTCGGGCGTTTCCTTGTTGATTGTTTCGTATTCCATAGTCGTTTAGTTTTTATGAGGATTAGACTTTGCAAGGAGAGCTTCCACGTCCTCACGTTTGTAATAGCACTTATGCCCGATTTGGATAAAGGGCAACACCGATGTATCTCGGTAATGTTGCAGTGTCCGTTTGCTGATGTTCAGTATTCGACACACATCTCCGTTGTGTAACAGGTCAGGTAATTCAGCAGGTGGAGCAAAGTACTCGTTGAAACAGTCGGTGAGTTCTACAATGCTCTCTTTCAGTTCCTCCCAAGCGGAGGTGTCAATGGCTGTAAATCTCATATCAATATCGTTTTAATTGTTATTTCTACTTCGTTTGGTGCAAATATACGCAGGCAAAATCCTTGTTTCCAGACCTGATGAAATCAAAGGAAACACAAGGAAATCACAGGCAAATGTACAAGCGTAAAACACCTATTCCACCCACTTTTTCTAAGTGCGTACTTGTGGCTTTGATACGGTATAAAATGGCTCTCATTAACAATGAATACACACGCCCCTTCTCTCCCCAAAGAAAAAGGATGCAGACGGTAGCAATCCGACGAAGTCGCTTATAGAGCCATTATCCTCTCTGTTCTCTCTTTTTGAGCCTTTTAGTTCTGACAGCTCCTGTTTTTCGCTCCTGTTTTCGGAGCATTCTTGTGTATCTCGAAGCAACAAACTCGCAAACCTTGGCGGTATGGAGTCGGCTCTCTAATTTGGTTTTAGCATCCTTTTTCGGATGAAAGTTCAAAACCAAGCAAATAGAAGAAGTACGAACAATGAAAAAAGAAGAGAAGGACAACCCCTCCAAGAACGCTCAAATAGAAGAATTTCTTTCGGCTCGCTATGAGTTTCGGTACAACACCGTGTTGCACCGAGCGGAGTACTGTCCACGAGGAACGGGTGATTATACAGCCATAGACCGCTACCGCATCAATACCCTCAAACGAGCATTGGACAAGGAAGCCGATGTACAGACCTCACCCGAGAACCTGTACAGCATCATTGAAAGCGATTTCTCCCCACGTGTCAATCCCGTACAAGCCTATTTCCAAGCGTTACCGCTGACGAAAGGGAATACGGCTATCACCGCCCTTGCCGACTGCGTGAGCGTAACCAATCCCGAGAAATGGAAAGAATACCTCACCAAGTGGCTGGTGGCAGTGGTCGCCAATGCAATGGACGACAAGCAGTGTCGCAATCACACCTGCCTTGTGCTGACAGGAGAGCAGGGCAAGTTCAAAACCACGTTCCTTGATTTGCTCTGTCCACCAGCTCTATCCGATTACCGCTATACGGGAAAGATTTACCCGCAGGAAAAGGACGTGCTGAGCCTTATCGGGCAAAACCTCATCATCAACATTGACGACCAACTCAAAGCCCTCAACAAGCGGGACGAGAACGAACTGAAGAACCTCATTACCTGTCCACAGGTAAAGTATCGTATGCCTTATGAAAAGCACATCGAAGAGCGACCGCACTTGGCGAGCTTCGTGGCTTCGGTCAATGGCAACGATTTCCTCACCGACCCGACAGGAAGCAGACGATTCCTGCCTTTTGAGGTGCTGGAGATAGAGATAGACAGAGCCAAGAGCATTCCGATGGATGCCGTTTACAGCGAAGCCAAGACACGATTGAATGAAGGGTTTCGCTATTGGTTCAATGATGAAGAAATTATTGAATTGCATAGAAACAGCGAAGCCTTCCAAGTCTATACGACAGAGATGGAATTATTGCTTCGCTATTTTACCTTTCCCACGGAAGTGGAGACGGCAACGAAACGCTTCTATATGACCAATTCGGAGATAGTGGGTTACCTCTCCTGCTATACCCGACAATCCCTCTCCGCCAAGCGGATGGGGGAAGCCTTGCGAAAGGCCGGTTATACGAGAGAGTGTCGCAGGATAAACGGCAATCCCGTATATGTCTATGCCGTCCGTAAGATTTACCCCGAGCAACCGCCATAGCACCCTGTTGTTATCACCTCCTTTGCAATACTTCTTTCTCTTTTCTTTCCTATTCTCCTTACTACGTTACTACAACTAAGGATAATACAGTGAAAGAGAAAGGATTGCGGGAGGTATCCATCTTGCGACACGGCTTACTACCATCTTTCTACGCTTCTACAGCAGAAGGAATGAGAAAAGGTGTAGACAGGAGGTGTAGAAGGATAAAACCGAACGAAGTGTTACACTTTTCTCTTTCACTGTCAATCTCTTATCTGAATGTAGAAGAGTAGTAAGATAAAAAGAGGAAAATTCCAAAAAGAGAAAACAGAGCGAACAATGAGATAACGAACAAATAAATAACCCAAATCCAACAATAACAGCAATGAACAACGAATATTACAACCTACAACACATCAAAGCGATACCGATAGCCGACTACCTGCACGCTTGTGGCATCGAGCCTGCGAAGCGTTACAACGGCTACGCCCTCTATCACGCTCCCTACCGAGAAGACCCCAACGCCAGCCTGAAAGTGGACTTTCGGCAAAACCTGTGGCACGACTATGGGACAAACCAAGGTGGAAGCATCATCGACCTTGTGATGCAGATGCAAGGAAGCAGTGCCTACGAAGCAATGGCGCATCTTGCCGAAGGGAAAGCAACACCCCTCGCACCCTCTCCCTTTCATTGTGAAACTCACATGAAGCAGATAAGAGATGAACAGCAACCAAGTAATGCAAGGCGTATTCTCTTCATCAGCGAAGCATTGCCCCTGCACTTGCAGAACTATCTCCAAGAGGTGCGCAAGATAGACCTTGCCGTGGCAAGCCCTTATCTCCGCCATATTCGCTACGAAGTAGGAGGACGAGAGTATTCTGCCATCGGCTTTGCCAACCGTGCAGGAGGATATGAACTCCGAGACGACAAGACATTCAAGGGCACAATAGCTCCAAAGGATATTTCTCTGATTGCAGGAGAAGCGAGCAACGCTCCTCTCTGTATCTTTGAGGGGGGTATGGACTTCCTTTCCTATCTCACGATGAAAGGGAAAGAAACTGCACCTTGCCTTGTACTGAACTCCGTCAGCAATCTTCCACGAGCCATCGCCTATCTCCACGAGAACGGCATCGACTCTGTTCGAGCTTTCCTTGACAACGACCAAGCTGGACGACAAGCCCTCAAATCTTTACAATCGGCAGGCATCAGTGTGGAGGATATGAGTCGGCACTATGCCCGTTACAAAGACCTCAACGACTATCACGTTGCCCAAAGAACAGAACTAAAGCAGGTGATGCCACCTCCTAAACGAGGACTTAGACGATAAGGCAAAAGAGAGCAAATAACATTATCCTACCATCAGGTATTCAAAGATTCAGGAAATAAAATGTATGCGAATAAACGGCTTGGTTTCGATAGCTACGGCAGTTCCTCAGAACAGCAAGTTTGCAGAGCCAAACTTAGAAACAAAGCGTGCAGGCATTCACAGAATGCAACGTAACAAGAAAGAAGTACGAGCAGGACGGAGCGGACATTTCAAGAAATGCCATAGCTCATTAGGGTATTTTCTTCACGCTGCACTTCGTTGTCGCTAAAAATACCCTCCTGAGCCAAGGGACTTCGCCCCTTTGGATACCCCTTAAAGCAATATTCATCTTATGGGCTACGCCGTATTACATATAGACAAGGCGAGAAGCAACGACTCGGGAAATACCGCTCATATAGCGCGGACATATACCCCGAGTAACGTCGATCCTTCTCGCACACATCTGAACAGGGAATTGGTGCAATTCCCTGCAAATGTCACCAATCGTAGCGAAGCGATAGAACATCGCATCGCCACGGCCGGTATCTACCGAAAGGTTGCGAAGAACCAAGTCAAAGCCCTGCGCTTTATCCTGTCGAGTTCACCGGAGGACATGGCTCGAATAGAGCAGGAAGGACGCCTGTACGAGTGGTGCGATGAATCGATGAGTTGGCTTCGTGACACTTTCGGAGCAGATAACGTGGTCGCTGCCACGCTGCACGCAGATGAGGAAACGCCCCATATTCACGCCACGGTCGTTCCGATTGTCACGGGTGAAAGAAGGAAAGCCAAAGAGGAAGCCGAAAACGGTAAGCGGAAATACAAGACGAAGAAGAACAAGGTACGGCTTTGTGCCGATGATGTGCTTACGCCCAAGAAACTGGAGCAGTACCAGACGGACTATGCCAAGCGGATGCAACGATTCGGGTTGGAACGGGGTGTACACGGCTCGGTAGCCAAGCACCGTACCACGATGGAGTATTACAAGGAAATCCTCAAATCCACGAAGGAGAAGAAAGTCCAAGAAGCAGAACTCACAGCCAAGATAAAGGAATTGGAGAAGCAGGCAGGTAAGCTCCGAATGAAAGGTACGCTGTACTCCCTCTTTGGCAACTCCGAACTCGACAAGGCAGAGAAGCGTATTGCAGACTTGGAACAGGAAGCCGAACGACAGCGGTATCTTTCGGAAAAGGAGAAGAATGAAATCCGAAAGGAAGTCGTTCTCTTGCAGGACACAGTCAAGGGAAGGGACAGAGCCATTGCCGAATTGAAAGAAACCGTGCAGGTTTATGAGGAAGAGCGGAATTGGATAAAACGTTTTTTCAATGGCTTCTATCAATTGCTGAACATTCGTCTGATGCTCCGAAAGATGGATTTCTCTGACGACAGAATAGCGGAGATGTATCGCACGGAGACTCCCCAGCGAGGTACGGCTAAAGCCTATTCGGGGCTGTACAAGAGAGAGTTTACGGAAGAGGACAGCGAAATCCGTATCATCAAGGATGAGAAGAAGCGACCACTTCTAACTATCAACGGGCTTCCCATTACCGATTGGTGCGAACAGAAATGGAAACAGCTTATCAATCGTAACCGCTCGCAACGGCTGTAAAACCGAAAATCCCCTTTCTCTTTCATCGTTGTAATTCAGTCTCGACAAAACTTTTCAGGAAGAAAATCACGCAAGAACGCTCACTTTCCCTCGCAAATGTGTATCTTTGCAAATGGTAAAAGTGAGCGTTCTTTGGCTATTCAAAACAATGTACCTTAAAGCACTCTGCTCATTTCTAAATCGTTACCCATACATTTATTCTAAAATGGTAACACTCTGTTCTTCAACAAGATAGTTTGCAAACAAAAAATCAACATGGGCGAACATGAACGCTCTTGCCTGTCTCCCGCCCACATTGCCAGTGCAGCTGATGCTGCAACATGGCTTTTCATCATACCTAAACCTAAAAACCTTTACCTTTAGAACTTGATTTTGTCTCTCACCTATCGAACATTCTCTGTCGGTGTCTGTCGTCCTTATTACAATCTTTTCGTTTACCTTAAACCAACACCTTTATTCCTTATCCTGATCTTTTTGCCTTACTAATACCTTCAACACCCGACTATAACTCTCTTTATTTCTCTCAAACGTCTGTCTGTTATCCTAATCTTTCTGCCTTACTAATACCTTTTGTGTTATCTCTCAAATTTTTCTTTTTCCTTAAGTTTTAATATCTATCGGTGTTGTCTTTTATCTTTTCGACGATGCAAAGATACACCTGTTTGCGGACACACACAAGAATTTCGACGGAAAATATATATTATATTCTTGTTTTTTGATATAAATCAACATTATTGTGCCCGCACACAAGATAAACAAAAATACGCATCATGCAGAGTATATTCTCGTACATGATGCGTTTACACCTTATTATATATGTACTATCGCGCTTGCCCGTCTCGCTTATTCCTCAACCCATAGATTGTTCGCCTTGGCACTTACTTCCGGTACATCTACTCCCGCGCGGTAGAAACTGACGAGTGCCATGTCGAAAATAAGCGTGGAATAAGCCGGTACAGTGCCCGAAGTTCTGGTTTGATAACCCAACTGATAAGGGATATAAACCTCCCATCGGTCGCCTATCTTCATATTCTGAAGCGCTGTAGAAAACCCATCGACCACGCCTCTTACGGCCAATGTCACCGACATAGCCGTCTGCGGATTGTAAGTGCCGGTATATGTTTGGTCGAAAACATATCCGTTTACGTAACTCGCAGAGGGTACTAATCTTCCGCGGTAGTTCACTTTTACGGAATCGGAATATAGAGGACTACCCGATGTACTTGTACTCTCATTGAGCACATGGACAATGATATGATCGGTAGAAGATGCCTTAAAGTTGGTATTATCCTCCGGTGTAGACCAATTGCGTATAATCTTCCAACTCGTATCTCCCGAGGCTATCTTCTGTTGAGTAGCGGTATAGAGCTTTTGGAAATACGCTTCGTTGACGTTTTGCCAGTCGGCAAACTCCTCTACTTTGTTATCGTTTTCGCTGCAAGATGCCATCGATAATGCGACTACAAACAGCAACGACACATGTAATATAACCTTATTTTTCATTTATTGTAGTTTCTTCAAAAGACTTGTAATGCTCACTCTATCCTCGATAATGCCACGAAGTTGCGAAATATCTACACGCTCTTGCTCCATTGAATCGCGAAAACGCAGCGTTACCTTATTGTCGTTCAACGTGTCATGATCCACTGTAACGCAGAAAGGCGTACCGATTGCATCTTGTCGGCGATACCGCTTCCCGATGGAATCCTTCTCTTCATAATGTGTATTGAAATGGAATTTCAGCTCGTCTACTATCTCGCGAGCCTTTTCGGGCAGCCCATCTTTCTTCACAAGCGGCAGTACTGCGCACTTTACAGGCGCCAAGGCCTCGGGCAATTTCAGTACCACACGCGACTCACCATTATCGAGCGTCTCCTCTGTAAAGGCATGGCACATTACACTGAGGAACATTCTATCCACCCCGATCGACGTTTCTATGTCGTACGGAGTATAGCTTTCGTTGGTTTCGGGATCGAAATATTTGATTTGTCTCCCACTGAATTTCTCGTGTTGCGATAGGTCAAAGTCCGTTCGGGAGTGTATTCCTTCCACCTCTTTGAAGCCAAAAGGCATCTTAAACTCTATATCTGTGGCCGCATTGGCATAGTGGGCCAGCTTCTCATGATCATGGAAACGATAGTTATCAGCACCGAAACCGAGCGCCTGATGCCACTTCATACGTGTTTCTTTCCACGTCTCGAACCACTTCATTTCGGTGCCCGGCTTTACAAAGAACTGCATCTCCATCTGTTCGAACTCACGCATACGGAAGATAAACTGGCGGGCTACGATCTCATTTCGGAATGCTTTCCCGATCTGTGCGATACCGAACGGCAATTTCATGCGACCGGTCTTCTGCACGTTGAGATAGTTTACGAATATGCCTTGTGCCGTCTCCGGGCGCAAATAAATCCTATTCGTACTCTCAGAAGTAGAGCCCATTTCAGTCGAAAACATAAGGTTGAACTGGCGTACATCCGTCCAATTCTTCGTACCGGAGATAGGATCAACGATGCCTTCATCGAGGATAATCTGCTTCAGCTCCTCCAAATCCGGCCCCTGCATAGCCTTAGTATAACGCTCATGCAGTGCATCGCGCTTCTGCTGATGCTCCATCACACGCGGATTGGTAGCACGGAATTTAGCCTCATCGAATGCCTCTCCGAAGCGTTTACGTGCTTTCGACACCTCTTTTTCTATCTTTTCTTCGTACTTACCTATCTGGTCTTCTATCAGATTATCGGCACGATAACGCTTCTTGGAGTCGCGGTTATCGATCAAGGGATCATTAAAAGCATCGACATGACCAGAAGCTTTCCAAATCATAGGGTGCATGAAGATGGCCGAGTCGATACCTACAATGTTCTCATGCAGCAATACCATGCTCTTCCACCAATACTCTTTTATATTATTTTTCAGCTCCACGCCGTTCTGTCCATAATCATAAACGGCGGCCAAACCGTCATATACGTCGCTACTTGGGAAGACAAATCCGTACTCTTTGCAGTGGGAAACGATCTTCTTAAAAACATCTTCTTGTGCCATGTCTATAACATTATTAATCTATTTACCGCGCAAAGGTACAGATATTTTTCGACAGACCGTTAATAACAAATGCAAAAACTTTATAAATTAGGGAAGGCCACATGATACGAAAAAACAAAATAAATTATTTATTTGTACCTTTACACACAAAAATCAATAACACATGCAAATATTACTCGCTTGCGCCAAGGACATGAAACCCGTGAGCCACGCTACTCCTACGGTAAAAACAGTACCGCTATTTCAACAGGAAGCTGAAGCCAACGCCTTGGAAATGATGAAATACAGTGCCGAAGAACTTGCGGAAATGATGAAGACCAACCGCCAGATCGGGGCACTCAATAAAATGAGATACACCACTTTTTTGGAGCCGGAACCTAAACTTGCAGCCGTACTCTCCTACACCGGCATCGCCTACAAGCACCTGCGGGCGGAGGATTTCAGCGCGGACGACTTCGCTTTTGCGCAAAAACATCTGTGGATCACATCGTTCCTGTACGGACTACTGCGACCGCTCGACCGTATTAAAAACTATCGATTGGAGGGATACATAAGGCTCCCGAAGCACCAAGACCAGCGTATGTTCGACTACTGGAAGCCACTTTTGACCGATGTTCTTATCGAATCCGCAAAACAGGACGACGGCATACTACTGAACTTAGCCAGCGAAGAAATGAAAGGTTTGTTCGACTGGCACCGTATAAAACGCGAAATAAAGGTGATAGAAGTCGATTTCATGGTACTGAAAGGCGATATACTGAAGACAGTCGTGGTGTATGCCAAGATGTGTCGTGGCGCCATGGCGCGCTATGTTATAAAAAATAAATTGCAAGACATCGAAAGTATCAAGACTTTCGAGTACGAAGGTTTCTGCTATAATCCCATCGAAAGCACAGTAAACAATCTTGTTTTCTCCGCCGGATGAGTGCCCATACGAAGGATAAATATAAGATTGTAATCCTTAGATGTACTGTCTGAGTTCGTTATATTGCTCACCTAACGGCCTTAGATAGGCGATGTATAAAAAGTGTTTATAATGTATTCGTAATCAATAGGTTGTAAATTCCCCCTCTAACTCCCCCAAATAGGGGGAGAATACGGCTGGAAATAAACTGCAAAATGGCAGCCTGTCCGCCTCTCCCCTATTCCGCACATCTCGTTTTTATCCCTTTTTATTTGCTTATTCCAACGTTTTATGTTAATTTTGCGACTATTGCATAAGTCACGAAAGACAAATCCGTATAACATGGACGACGAAATAAAAGACAACGAAATTATAGAAAACGACAACGAGGAGTTGCAGACAGACAGCCATTCCGACTATAAGCCTGCCGACAGGTTCGATGCCTCGGCCGTACATCATTTAAGCGGAATGTATAAAAACTGGTTCCTCGACTACGCTTCATACGTAATCCTCGAGCGTGCAGTGCCGCATATAGAAGACGGCCTCAAACCGGTTCAGCGGCGTATATTGCACTCCATGAAGCGTATGGACGACGGACGCTACAACAAGGTGGCCAACATCGTGGGACATACCATGCAGTTTCACCCCCACGGAGACGCTTCTATCGGCGACGCATTGGTGCAGATGGGCCAGAAGGACTTGCTTGTAGACACACAGGGCAACTGGGGAAACATCTTAACAGGCGACCGTGCGGCCGCTCCCCGATATATAGAAGCCCGCTTGTCTAAGTTTGCATTAGACGTGGTTTTCAATCCGAAGACTACAGAATGGCAACTTAGTTACGACGGGCGTAACAAAGAACCCATCACGTTGCCCGTTAAATTTCCCTTACTCCTTGCACAGGGGGCAGAAGGTATTGCCGTAGGACTGACTTCGAAGATACTTCCGCACAACTTGAACGATATCTGCGATGCGGCCATCAGCTATCTGAAAGGTGAAGACTTCTGTATTTATCCCGACTTTCCCACGGGAGGCAGCATCGATGTAAGCAAATACAACGACGGACAGCGAGGCGGAACACTGAAAGTACGAGCCAAGATCGAGAAGCTCGACAACAAGACGCTCGTGATTAAGGAGATACCGTTCAGCAAGACAACTACGACGCTCATCGACTCTATTCTGAAAGCCATAGACAAGGGAAAGATAAAGGCACGCAAGGTAGACGACAATACGGCGGCCGAAGTTGAGATACAAGTGCACCTTGCACCGGGCGTCTCGTCGGACAAGACTATCGATGCGCTTTACGCATTCAGCGATTGCGAAATCAACATATCGCCGAACTGCTGCGTTATAGAAGACAACAAGCCCTGCTTCCTCACCGTCAGCGACGTGCTGCGCCATAGTGTCGACAGCACGATGGGCCTGCTCCGTAAGGAACTGCTCATCCGTATGAAGGAACTGAACGAACAGCTTTTCTTCGCTTCTTTGGAAAAAATCTTCATTGAAGAGCGCATTTATAAGGACAAGAAGTTCGAGGAAGCCAAGAATATGGATGCTGCCGTTGCACATATCGACAGCCGGCTGGAGCCGTTCAAGCCCACTTTCATTCGTGAAATCACGCGCGATGATATCCTCAGATTGATGGAAATCAAAATGCAGCGTATTCTTAAATTCAACAAAGACAAAGCCGACGAGCTCATTGCAAAGATACTTGCCGAGATTAAAGATATCAAACACGATCTCGACCACATGACTGAAGTAACGATAAGTTGGTTCCAGTTTATCAAAGACAAATATGGCAAAGACCATCCGAGGCTCACGGAAATTAAAAATTTCGATACAATCGAGGCGACAAAAGTGGTGGAAGCCAACGAAAAACTGTACATCAACCGTGCCGAGGGCTTCGTGGGAACTGGTTTAAAGAAAGACGAATATATCTGTAACTGCTCGGATATCGACGATATTATTATCTTCTACCGCGATGGCAAGTACAAGATTATCCGCGTGGCAGACAAGATTTTCGTAGGTAAGAACGTCATCCATGTACAGGTTTTCAAGAAGAACGACCGCCGAACTATATATAATGTAGTCTACAGAGACGGCAAACAGGGCTACTATTTCATCAAGCGCTTTAACGTAACCAGCATGACGCGCGATAAAGAATACGACCTTACGCAGGGTACACCGGGCTCCAAGGTGATGTATTTCACGGCAAATCCGAACGGAGAGGCCGAAGTTATCAAGATTACGCTCGATCCCGATCCGAAAAAGAAAAAACAGAATATCTTCTTGGAGAAAGACTTTTCGGAAATTATCATCAAGGGACGTGCCTCGAAAGGTAATTTGCTGACCAAAAGAAATATTCATCGCATTGGTTTGAAGAGCCACGGGCATAGTACATTGGGGGGGCGAAAAGTGTGGTTCGATCCCGATGTCAACCGCATCAACTATGAAGATCATGGGCGCTTCCTTGGTGAGTTCAACGATGAAGACTCTATTCTCGTAGTGCTTGATAACGGCGATTTCTACATTACTAACTTCGATGCGAATAACCATTACGAGAATAATATCAAGGTTATCGAAAAATGGGATCCGGATAAGGTATGGAGTGCTGTGCTGTTCGATGCCGACAACAACAACTATCCTTATATTAAGCGTTTCTGCATGGAGGCCATTAAAAAGCATCAAAACTACATTGGCGAGAATGCCGAAAGCAAACTCTTGTTGCTTACAGACACCGTTTATCCACGCATAGAAGTTACATTCGGCGGCAACGATGCGGCACGGCAACCTATGGAGATAGATGTTGAACAGTTTGTAGGCATAAAAGGCTTCAAGGCCAAGGGCAAACGTATTACAACATGGGAAGTAGACAAAATTACGGAATTAGAGCCTATCCGCCTCCCTGAACCGGAAACAGACGATGACAATTCGAATGAAACGAATGCATCGGAAGAAAATCTCGATCCCGATGCAGGCAAGAGTCAACAACAAGTAATTGACGAAATAACAGGACAACTGAGCTTGTTCTCAGAAGACGATAATGTGCAGGAAAGTTAACATTACCCTCCTTAATCTGCTGTTCCCCGTGGTTGTGGCGGCACAATACGATACAATTCGCAGCGACAAAACCATCACCAATATGAAGATGATAGGTATCGGTACCGCAAACATCCTTGACACCTACCTCTCTCGGGAGAATTATCGCGGGCCGGAAATCAGCTATCTGTCGCACACTACCCGCGAGCGTGACGACAGCAGAATATCACGGCAAATCGTACACCAAGGCCGTTTTGCTTGGCTCGATAACCGTGCCGGAAACGGCAGAGAGCTTTTTGGTATGTACACATTCCAATACGCATGGCATTACAACTGGCTTTTGCTGGAAAATAAGCTACAACTAAGGGCAGGAGGCATGATAGATACCGGCGTCGGCTTTCTCTACAATACGCGCAACTCCAATAATCCGGCACAGGCAAAAGCACAATTTGGCATTGCCGCATCGACCTCTGCCAACTATAAATTCAGAATACGCCGCGGTTATCACAATGTGAGGTACGAAATATGTTTTCCTCTTGCAGGCATTATGTTTTCCCCCAATTACGGACAATCATACTACGAGATTTTCTCACAGGGCAACTACGACCATAATATCGTGCCCACATATTTGGGCAACACGCCCTCTCTGCGCCAGATGCTTACCTTCGATTTCAATTTACTCCATACTACTGTCTGCGTCGGATACCTCGGAGATTACCGACAGGCAAAGGTAAACGAATTGAAATATCATCACTATACACACGCTCTGATGATAGGTATCGTGAAGAAATTCCAACTGATAAAAATACATCCATGAGAAGACTGCTTCTGTTTATCTATGCCCTTATAGCCATGTTCGCACTGACCGGCTGCATCGGCGAAGAAGAATATACCGACAATCCGCAAGGAAATTTCGAAGCATTATGGCACATCATCGATGAACATTATTGCTTTTTCAACTATAAGAATATCGACTGGAATGAGATACATGCCCGCTATGCCAAACAAATGAACGGCAACATGACCGAACGGCAGCAGTTTGAGGTGCTGACGAATATGCTTTCAGAACTGAAAGACGGACATGTAAATCTCTATACAACTTTCGATTTAGGACGTTATTGGAGCTGGCGGGAGAAATTTCCGAACAACTTCAGCGACACACTGACAAGGAAATATTTAGGAACCGACTATCACATTGCCTCGGGAATTCAGTATCGTATCCTCGACGATAACATCGGATATCTCCGCTGCAGTTCTTTTGCAAACGGTATCGGTACAGGGAGTCTCGATGACATATTACTTTATCTGGCACCATGTAACGGGCTCATTATCGATATACGCAGCAATTCAGGAGGACAACTTACAAGCGCTGAAACGCTTGCATCGCGATTTACCAACGATAGGATATTAGTCGGTTACATACAGCATAAAATCGGAAAGGGACACAACGACTTTTCATCGATGAAAGAGCAATGGCTCAAGCCCGGTAACGGCTTGCGCTGGCAAAAACGAGCAGTAGTACTGACCAACCGATCGGTGTACAGTGCTGCCAACGAATTTGTAAAATACATGAAACAGTGCCCGTTCGTAACCGTGGTTGGCGATAAAACCGGCGGCGGAGCAGGGCTGCCTTTCTCGAGCGAACTGCCAAACGGATGGAGCGTGCGCTTCTCGGCATGCCCCATGTACGACAAGAATAAAGAAAGTAGCGAGTTCGGAATAGAGCCCCATCATAACGTATCGCTCACAGCAGACGACTTCACAAAAGGTAAAGACACAATCATTGAATACGCAAGGGCCCTCCTATCGTGCAAATAACCCAGATTATAATCCGGCGATAGATAATAATTCGAAATATTCTTGGCAAATCCTATAAAAATAGTTACCTTTGCAGCTACATTGCGCTTGTGGCGGAATTGGTAGACGCGCCAGACTTAGGATCTGGTGTTTTGCGACGTGTAGGTTCGAGTCCTATCAGGCGCACAGGAATAAAAACTAAATAGTTAATTTACAACTATTTAGTTTTTTTTGCGTCTTACTCTTGGTATGATATTGGCATTCCATTTATCCACTAATCACTTTAGAATAAAATAAGGAGGGAAATTGTCATCTTGACAATCACACCCCGTGCTGTAACAAATGAGATATTAAAGGAAAGGAGTAAAAACCGTTAATCTATAGTAGAAACTCCGAATTATATATTCTAATAAATTCAGAGAAAGGCACTCGTCCAATATTTACTGTCATATCATCGGCTTTCATACCATTATATATAATTTGTAATCAATAACTTTTCCATTTTATGATACTATGAAAGAAAAAATAACAAAGACATAGGAGTATACACAATAAAGTAGATATTTTACATTGCTCTTATTATTCAGCACCGATATATATCATTAATAAGAATAAATTTAGCGCATAAAATTTATACTAAAGATAATTTTATCTTCCCTTTTATAATTCCCTATGAGATTCTTGATCTGTATTTTGTTTGTCGCAATAATGAGAGCCGGTTCAAAATTATCTTTTATTAATGCTCTGTGTATGGCAATTATATAATCTGTTGGATCTCCTGCAAATCCTTGATATTTTTCAGGTTTTCAATGATTATTCTTACTTCGTCACGATCGTGTACCTTTACTTCGATGACACCGTCGAAAATACCTTGATCACTTGAGATCGTTATCTTTTGGATATTGGTATTGAGCTTCCCTGAAATGACTTCAGCTACATCTTGCAGCATTCCCTTGCGATCGATACCCTGTATTTCGATTGTTGCATTGAAATATAATTGTTTGTGCATATCCCATTTAGCATCGAGAATACGATTACCAAAACTTGATTTCAGTTTACTTGCCACGGGACAAGCACGTTTATGAATTTCTATTTGATTCTTATTGTCTATGTAACCTAAAGTATCATCGCCGGGTATCGGATGGCAGCAATTAGGGAAAATGAAAGTATCAATATTATCTTCAGAAATGATAACCGGCTTCTTTTTGTTAAAGTCTTTGCCTACAACGAAGAGTCTTTTTCCTTCTTCTTGTTTTTTTTCGGTTTTCTTATCATGCCCGAGGAAAGGTACATAACGACGCCACCCACCCGTCATCGCTTCTTTCTTTACCTTGCCAAGTAACTCATCACGATCTTTTTCTCCTAAAACAATTGCTTTCTCGCCAAGTGCAAGAAATAAGCTTTCATGCTTTTGAATATCGTGAAAAGCACAGAGTTTATCGATGATGGATATGGTTAGCTCCATATCATTATCTTTCAACCATTCTGCCAATATTTTTTCACCTTTCTTTTGTATTTCTCGATTATCTCTCCTTAGTATGGCTTGTATCTTGGCTTTGGCTTTGGCCGTAGAGACAAAGTTAATCCATGAAGCTTGTACGTGTTGCGACTTGCTTGTAAGAATTTCCACTTGATCTCCGCTCTGAAGTTTATGGCTCAGCGGTACAAGCTTATGATTTACTTTAGCACCAATACAATGGCTACCAAGGAACGTATGTATTTGGAAAGCGAAATCTAATGCTGTACATCCTGCAGGCATGGTTTTGATTTCTCCTTTCGGTGTGAAAACGAATATCTCGGAAGCAAAGAGGTTCAATTTGATAGCATCGAGAAAGTCCATAGCATCGGGCTGAGGATCATCCAAAATCTCTTTAATGGTACGTAACCAGTCATTCAGTTCACCTTCGTCTTCAGTAATTTCCCCTCCTTCTTTATATTTCCAATGAGCAGCAAAACCTTGTTCGGCTATTTCATTCATACGATCGCTTCGAATCTGAACTTCAATCCATTGTCCTTGATTACTCATCAATGTAACGTGCAAAGCCTGATAACCATTGGCTTTTGGATGATTGAGCCAGTCTCGCAAGCGATCGGGATGCGATTTATATATCTTGCTGATAGCCACATATATCTGAAAACATTCGTTGATTTCTTCTTCACGAACTTTAGGCGTGAAGATAATTCTCACAGCAAGAATATCATAGATTTCATCAAATGTCACATGCTTAGTCTGCATCTTATTCCAAATGGAATAAGGACTTTTCACACGCGCTTTGATTTCATATTCTATACCCATCTTGTCGAGGGCTTCTCGGATAGGAGCGGTGAATTGAAGAAAGAGCTTATCACGCTCTTCTTTTGTAAACGAAAGTTTATTTGTGATATTCTCGTATTCTTGCGGATGTTCGAACTTAAAGCTCAGGTTCTCAAGTTCCGTCTTGATCTTATTCAATCCGAGACGATTGGCCAATGGGGCATAAATATATATAGTTTCGCCTGCAATCTTATATTGTTTATTTGCAGGCTGGCTATCCAAAGTTCGCATATTGTGCAGACGATCGCATATTTTAATAAGGATAACTCGGATATCGTCACTCATCGTAAGAAGCAACTTCTTAAAGTTTTCTGCCTGTGCCGAAGCTTTATCACCAAAAATACCTCCCGATATTTTAGTTAATCCATCAACTATTTGTGCAATTTTAGGACCAAAGATATTCTCGATATCTTCAACTGTATAATCTGTGTCTTCTACTACATCGTGTAGCAGTGCCGAACAGATACTTATGGAACCGAGTCCCATCTCCTCACAGGCAATCTGTGCTACGGCAATAGGATGCATAATATAAGGCTCTCCCGACAATCTCCGTACTCCCTTGTGTGCCTGTTTGGCAAAATGAAAAGCTTTGGTAATAATATCTACCTTTTTACGATGGCGTGAAGCAAGGTACGTATCCAGCAAATGTTGGAACGCATCATTGATCTTTTTATCCTCAGCAGTTTCTCTTTCCTTTTCTTTCTGCATCATGTCTTCCATGCCAACGCTCCTTTTCTTTGATGTTATTTCACCTTTATCTTCTTCCCTGCACGAATGTTCGAACCGCTAATACCATTCAATTTTCTCAGTTTTTTCACCGTTGTATGGTTGCGCGCTGCTATTTCAGATAACGTATCTCCTTCGCGTATAGTTATACTCTTACCGCCTTTAGCATTCCTACTACTCTTACTATGCTTGTTCCCCTTTCGACTTTTTTTCGTACTCTTCCCCCTGCTATACGAAGAACGAACATATGTATAGGCAGGAACTTCATCATTTACTTCAACTTCTGTACGCTTAGTTTGCAAATTATCCGGTTTGTAAGCATAGATAGAATCTTCCATATCAATGAACGAATTAATCATCATAGACGGCAATCTCAACGAAGAAGGCTTGGCATTTCCATTCACTACATTATGCCGATATTGCGGATTCAAATCTTGTAATTGGTCAGCATTAATACCGAGAACATGGGCAATCTGATCGAAATGTAGATCACGATTTACCACTACAGTATCGGTTTTTACTGGTAATTCGGTTACCATCGGACATATATTATGATCACAATAATAATTCATAATATAATTAGCAGCAATAAATGCCGGTACATACCCACGTGTCTCTTTAGGTAAATAAGGATATATCTGCCAATAATCAGTCTCACCCTTAGCCCGGTGTATGGCCTTGTTTATTTTATCAGGGCCACAATTGTAGGCGGCAATCACAAGATTCCAGTCACCGAATATCTTATAGAGATCACTCAAATAATGTGCTGCAGCATAAGAAGATTTTACAGGATCGCGACGCTCGTCTACCAAAGAATTAACATCCAAGCCGTATCTCTTACCTGTTGTGAGCATAAACTGCCATAGACCGGTAGCACCCACACGTGATACTGCCTTTGGATTCAATCCCGATTCAATGACAGGAAGATATTTTAACTCCAAAGGCAATCCATAACTTTCAAGCGCCTGTTCGAAAATAGGTATATAAAAGTTGGTGGTTCCAAGCATAATACTGACAGAGCGACGCAGTCTTCCGCTATATCGATCAATAAACTTCTGCACTACATCGTTGTACGGCATTTCGATAATGGTCGGTAGCTTTCGGAGACGTTCTTTATATACCTCTTTGGCATATACCGGATTAATATCCGGCATATTACAATTGCTGTCGGGCTTTAGATAAGTCCGTGTATTATATAAATGCAACAGACTATCTACCGAAGATGTCATTGCTTCCGGCAGATCAATAACTTCTTTCTGTCCATGCTGATTAGTAACAGTTATTTCCGTTTCATCATTGTCAATTTGTGCCTGTATGTTTCCGGCACCGAGTAAAAATAATGTTACTATCAGTAATTTTATTCTTTTCATTCTAATATCTTGTATTCTATATTTTTAGAAACTTATACTGCATTGCAGTCCCAATCCTGCAGAATTGAATGGATTTCGTTCGGCATTGTTATTAATAATAGTAGGCGATACCCGAAGTGTAAGATTATCGGATATATCAAATTCAGAAAGCGATGCATCTACATAAGCATCGATAACCGATAAAACATACACACCGATCATGGTAAATATACTTAGATCGCGCCAACGGCGATAACGATCTTTGCGTTTTCTGAACAATTCTTTATATCTTTCTATATTCTCCGGTGTGATTTTATTTCCGAGATGTAGAAATTGGTCATAACTATGCGTTTGGGAATCATTATCTACCAAGTCCATATATGCCTGCGAATAATCATGATACATCTGATTGTTCCATCGTATAGCGTAAACACATCCCACGAAGCCCCCGTACACGATCGGCAATTTCCAATATTTGCGGTTGTATATCTGTCCGGCACCGGGCAATACAAGTGCCAGCCATAGTGCACGTTTCGGTGTAGGACGCCACGTACTCCAATCACGCTTGCGTTTCTTGACAATACTATCTGTACTGATCAACTGCAAACTATCCTCCGGCATTGGCATCTTTCCGATATTAATATCTGTTTCATTGCTATTGGTATTCGTTTGTATAGTATCGCTTTGTGCCGACACATTCGATACAGTTAGCCACGACAGAACACTTATAAGCGAACAGATAAATATATGTTTTACACAAACCGTATTCAAATCTTTCTTTTATTTCAGTTTATCGAAGATGTGCATGATACGTTCCAAATCCTCTTCATCAGCAAATGGTATACTTATTTTACCTTTTCCTTTAGACGAACAGGTTAGCTGTACTTTGACATTGAGAAATTGAGAAAGTTGTTTCTTCAGCACAATAAATTCTTCGGGCATCTTCGTCTTAGCTACGATCTTCTTGCTTCCGGCCTGAATATCTTCACCACTCTTCAACTGTTTTACAATTTCCTCGACCTTACGTACAGAGAAACCATTCTTCTGAACTTCATTAAAGACTTTTATTTGTTGCGACGGACTATCCAAAGAGAGCAATGCTCTGGCGTGGCCCATATCTATTTCTTTTTTCTGTAAAGCCATTTGCACCTGTGCCGGCAGTCTCAGTAGTCTCAGGTAGTTAGCTATAGCAGTACGGCTTTTTCCAACACGTTCCGACACTTTCTCCTGTGTCATGCCCGTATCTTCCATTAAGTGTTCGTAAGCCAAGGCTATTTCTATGGCATTCAAGTCTTCACGTTGTATGTTCTCCACCAATGCCATTTCCATCACACTTTCATCATCAATAGTACGTATGTAGGCAGGGATAGCTTTCAATCCGGCCAACTGCGAAGCACGCCAACGACGTTCACCGGCAATGATCTGAAAACGATTACCCGCCACTTGGCGCAAAGTAATAGGCTGTATGATACCGATTTCGCGAATACTCATGGCCAATTCTCTCAATGCTTCTTCATCGAACTCACGTCGGGGTTGGTTCGGATTTGCCTCAATTTCGTCTATTGCAATCTCATTGATAGTAGAACTGCCTTGTGTACGTACTCCTTCTGTAGAGATTAGTGCATCAAGTCCGCGACCGAGTGCATTGTTTTTTGTAGATGAACTATATTTCTTATGTACTGCCATTTTGTGTTTATGATAATGAATGGTATGTATAGTTTCTTACAGACCGACCTTAGATCAGCGGTCTTTATTAATAATTTCTTTTGCCAAAGCCAAGTGATTTTTGGCACCGGCCGAATCGGTATCGTATAGAATTACAGGTAATCCGTGGCTCTGACTCTCACTCAATTTCACATTACGCTGAATAACAGTCTTGAAAACCAGTTCCTGAAAATGGCGCTTTACCTCATCGTAAATTTGGTTGGCAAGGCGCAGACGACTATCATACATAGTCAATAAAAAACCTTCTATTTCGAGTTTAGGGTTCAAACGGCTCTTGATAATCTTCACAGTATTGAGCAGTTTACTAATTCCTTCAAGTGCAAAATACTCGCATTGCACAGGGATAATGACGGAATCGGCGGCTGTTAGCGAGTTTACTGTAATCAATCCAAGAGACGGACTGCAGTCTATCAGGATATAATCATATTCACCTCTGATCGGATCGAGTAGCTTTTTGACTACTTTTTCGCGGCTTTCCAAATTAAGCATCTCTATTTCAGCTCCCACAAGATCTATATGGCTCGGAATTATATCCAGTCCGTTGATATCGGTAGTGTAGATGGCATCTCTCACATCGGCATGGTCTATGATACACTCGTAGAGCGAGCAATCCACTTCCTTAATATTAACACCCAAGCCACTCGATGCATTTGCCTGCGGATCAGCGTCTACTACGAGCACTGATTTCTCTAAAGTAGCAAGCGAGGCGGCCAAGTTGATTGTAGTAGTGGTTTTGCCTACCCCTCCTTTTTGGTTAGCTAATGCGATTATTTTTCCCATTTTATCAGACTTTCAAACTATACTTAGTGTGCAAAGTTACATATTTTATGCGAGAATGTCGTAAATTAAACCTTTTTTCGTACTTTTGCAACAAAAATAATACAAACAATGTTTCACGCGTGGGAAGTGTTTTTCTCTGTTAAAGATAGACACTTTAACGGAGTTTGTTGAACCATTCTTTAAAATTGCGAATCATGACTCAGAATAAACCTTTTATACTTATTTCGAACGACGACGGCTACCATTCCCCCGGTATTCGTACACTTGTGGATATGGTCAGCGGAATAGGTGATGTGTTGGTATGTGCTCCGGAGTCTGCACGTTCGGGTTATTCGTGCGCTTTCTCGGCTGCCTCGCCCCTGCGGCTTAAGCGCAGGCGCAACATAGGTGCTGCCGATGTGTGGTCGTGCAGTGGGACACCGGTAGACTGTGTAAAGCTGGCACTCGATCAGTTTTGCCAACAACGTAAACCTGCCTTGATACTCGGAGGTATCAACCACGGCGACAATTCATCTGTAAATACCCATTATTCGGGCACCATGGGCGTAGCCATGGAGGGATGCATGAAACATATCCCGTCAATAGCTTTTTCCTCTTGCTATTGCAATGAAGACGCCAATCTCGAACCTCTGCGCCCTTTTGTAGAAATGATTGCACTGCGCGTACTTGACGAAGGTCTGCCCAAAGGTGTTTGTCTGAATGTGAATTTCCCTGCACGCGAGCGGTTCGAAGGCATTAGAGTGTGCCGTATGGCGTTCGGAAGATGGATCAATGAAGTCGTAACAGCACATCATCCTCACGGCTACGACTATCACTGGATGGTTGGGGAGTACCATAATGACGAGCCGCAAGCCACAGACACCGACCGCACAGCACTCAATCAAGGTTACGTGGCCATCACTCCTACAAGAATGGACGTTACGGCATACGATTACATGGAACACGCCAAAGCCGTATTTAATGCTGAAAAATTGTAATCGGATGAATAATAAAAAGGAACTCGGGCTTTATGAAATATTATCTTATTGCGGGCGAAGCGAGCGGCGATTTACATGCCTCGCACCTCATGCATTCGCTCAAGAAGATTGACAGCCGTGCCGAATTCCGCTTCTTCGGCGGTGATCTGATGGCTGCAGAGGGCGGAACATGCGTGAAACATTATAAGGAACTCGCCTATATGGGGTTCGTCCCCGTGCTGTTGCACCTGCGCACAATTTTCAAAAACATGGCAATGTGCAAGCACGACATTACCGTCTGGCAGCCCGATGTCGTGATTCTGGTAGACTATCCGGGCTTTAATCTCAACATAGCCAACTATCTTCATACCCGCACTTCCATCCCTGTGTACTATTACATATCGCCTAAAATTTGGGCATGGAAAGAGTATCGCATCAAAAGTATCAAGAGAGATGTGGACGAACTTTTCTCCATATTACCGTTCGAAGTGGCATTTTACGAGCACAAACATCATTTCCCCATACATTATGTGGGCAATCCCACGGCAGACGAGGTACGGAGGTTCCGCTCCGGATACCATGAAACACAGGCCGATTTCGCCAAACGAATGAACGAGATCAATGCTAATTCTTCGGTAAAGGCAGTGCCTATCAACACCAGACCTATCATTGCATTGCTTGCCGGCAGTCGTAAACAGGAAATAAAGGATAACCTCCCAGCCATGATAGTGGCTGCCCGCAGATACGAAAACTATCAGATGGTGCTTGCCGGTGCGCCTTCCATCGACGATGATTATTACGCACGATTTATAGAGGGCACGGAAGTGAGATTGGCAAGAAACGAAACTTACGCCCTTCTCTCACACGCCAAGGCGGCACTGGTAACGAGCGGAACGGCAACGCTCGAGGCGGCCATGTTCGACGTTCCTCAGGTGGTGTGCTACGAAACGCCCGTACCGCATCTTATCCGCTTCGCATTCAACCACATCATCAAGGTAAAATATATATCGCTCGTCAATCTGATAGCCGACCGAGAGATTGTACCCGAGTTGCTTGCCGACCGTTTTTCTGAAACGAACATTGCATCAGAACTCGGCAAGATACTGCCGGATAGCGCGCACAGAAACCACATGTTGCAGGCTTACCAAGAGGTGCACCGCCGACTCGGAAACGAAGTAGCACCCGATAATGCCGCCCGTATCATGGTTAGCTTGCTTAAAGAAAACTACAATGGATATAGTGATTAACGCAAAAACATCTTCTTTATAAATACTATACGTTTTTGTTATTTTTCTTATCATGCTGTCATAATAAAAACAAATTATTAATCACAAGTAGTTTACAGCCATATAAAAGCTGATAGAATAACAATAACATCTGGCACAGACATAACTTCTTTTATTCTTACACCTATTTTTCAATTGGCATATACCTACCTTACACTAATTCATAGTACCAGAAACTTAAGCGGTCAACCTCCGTGCTTCAGCGTGTCAACCTCCGTGGTTCATCGTGTCAACTTCCGTGCTTCAGCGTGTAAACCTCCGTGCTTCAGCGTGTCAACCTCCGTGGTTCAGCGTGTCAACTTCCGTGCTTCATCGTGTAAACCTCCGTGCTTCAGCGTGTCAACCTCCGTGCTTCAGCGTGTCAACCTCCGTGGTTCATCGTGTCAACCTCCGTGGTTCAGCGTGTCAACCTCCGTGCTTCATCGTGTCAACCTCCGTGGTTCATCGTGTCAACCTCCGTGGTTCATCGCGTAAACCTCCGTGGTTCATCGCGTAAACCTCCATGGTTCACGATGTAAACTGCTCGTATTCAGACAATAGGTATAGGTTGTATATATAAAAAAGCGTCCGCACGGGAGTTATCCCGAACGGACGCGAAACTAAAAAAGGCGGCCACCTACTCTCCCGCATTGCAGCGCAGTACCATCGGCGCAGGCGGGCTTAACTGCTCTGTTCGGAATGGGAAGAGGTGGAACACCGCCGCAATAACCACCTAAAAGACATTTCATCCCCACACAAAAAAGGGGGACGATATGGGTGATATATCGAAAAAGCAAAGACTGTCAGCAGAGGGAAAGAAAGAAACTTCCCCAAAGTAACGCATGAAAAACGCATGACAGATCAAAGCATGATGCCATACGAAAAAAACGGTTCGGGCTATTAGTAGCGCTCGGCTTTGACGTCGCCGTCTTTACACCTGCACCCTATCGACGTCCTCGTCTGGGACGGCCCTGAAAAAGGAGTTCTAATCTTGAGGAGGGCTTCGCACTTAGATGCTTTCAGCGCTTATCCCGACCGGACGCAGCTACCCGGCGGTG
>NZ_GL833117.1:0-2500 GCF_000185145.2 Hoylesella oralis ATCC 33269 | reverse complement strand
AAGGGATCGAATCGAAAAAGAAATACTTCTTTCGACTGCAAGCCATACCTTCTGAGCAAATCGGCAGGGACTCGGAAACGGCAGGAGAGGATGCCCTCACGCACGTATTAACCCATAGCGCCATCTGCTTCTATTTTGTGGAGAATAACGGATTCGAACCGTTGACCCCCTGCTTGCAAAGCAGGTGCTCTAGCCAGCTGAGCTAATCCCCCCGCACCTAATGCATAATCCCAAAACGTTATCCACTCCCATCGGGAACAAGACACGAAAGCAAATCATGCAGCGGTAAACGCAAAGGTAGTCCCAGGCAGACTTGAACTGCCGACCTCCACATTATCAGTGTGGCGCTCTAACCAACTGAGCTATAGGACTCTATAAAACATGGTGGCATCCAAGCCAAGGGAAGGCGACGCTGCCCGGCTTCTTTATTCTTCTCGCGTATAGAATATACAAAGGAAAACAGAGGAAAGCGCACAAAAAAATCAGGAAAAACAAAAACTAAATGCATTTGCGTCAAATCCAAAAATCAACATACGAACGTCAACTCCAGAAAGGAGGTGTTCCAGCCGCACCTTCCGGTACGGCTACCTTGTTACGACTTAGCCCCAATTACCAGTATTGCCTTAGGCCGACCCTTGCGGTCACGGACTTCAGGCACCCCCGGCTTTCATGGCTTGACGGGCGGTGTGTACAAGGCCCGGGAACGTATTCACCGCGCCATGGCTGATGCGCGATTACTAGCGAATCCAGCTTCGTGGGGTCGGGTTGCAGACCCCAGTCCGAACTGAGGCACGTTTTAAGGATTGGACCGCATTTACATACGGCCGACTCGCTGTACGCGCCATTGTAACACGTGTGTAGCCCCGGACGTAAGGGCCGTGCTGATTTGACGTCATCCCCACCTTCCTCACACCTTACGGCGGCAGTATTCACAGAGTGCCCGGCTTTAACCGATGGCAACTGAAAAAAGGGGTTGCGCTCGTTATGGCACTTAAGCCGACACCTCACGGCACGAGCTGACGACAACCATGCAGCACCTCCACCAATGCCCCGAAGGGAATGAATATCTCTATTCAAGTCAATGGCAGTTCAAGCCCGGGTAAGGTTCCTCGCGTATCATCGAATTAAACCACATGTTCCTCCGCTTGTGCGGGCCCCCGTCAATTCCTTTGAGTTTCACCGTTGCCGGCGTACTCCCCAGGTGGGATGCTTAACGCTTTCGCTTGGCCACCGACCAAAAAAGGCCGACAGCGGGCATCCATCGTTTACCGTGCGGACTACCAGGGTATCTAATCCTGTTCGATACCCGCACTTTCGAGCTTCAGCGTCAGTTACGCTACAGCAAGCTGCCTACGCAATCGGAGTTCTTCGTGATATCTAAGCATTTCACCGCTACACCACGAATTCCGCCTGCTTACTGCGTACTCAAGATTCCCAGTTCGCGCTGCACATCACCGGTTGAGCCGGTACATTTCACAGCACGCTTAAAAAACTGCCTACGCTCCCTTTAAACCCAATAAATCCGGATAACGCCCGGACCTTCCGTATTACCGCGGCTGCTGGCACGGAATTAGCCGGTCCTTATTCATGCGGTACCTGCAAAAAGGGACACGTCCCCAACTTTATCCCCGCATAAAAGCAGTTTACAACCCATAGGGCCGTCATCCTGCACGCTACTTGGCTGGTTCAGGCTTACGCCCATTGACCAATATTCCTCACTGCTGCCTCCCGTAGGAGTCTGGACCGTGTCTCAGTTCCAGTGTGGGGGACCTTCCTCTCAGAACCCCTACCGATCGATGCCCCGGTGGGCCGTTACCCCGCCGGCTGGCTAATCGGACGCATCCCCATCCATTACCGATAGAATATACCTTTCGTCCAAATTAGATGACTGCTTCGGACTGCATACGGAATTAGGCCGCCTTTCAACGGGGTATGCCGTAGTAATGGGAAGGTTGGATACGCGTTACTCACCCGTGCGCCGGTCGCCATCAAAAGTTGAAAACAACCTCCATGATGCCCCGCGACTTGCATGTGTTAAGCCTGTAGCTAGCGTTCATCCTGAGCCAGGATCAAACTCTACATTGTAAAATATTAATTAAGGTATAAATGGATAAACAAAAAAAGGAAAAAGGAACAGCATAAACTGCAAAACCTAAATACCTAAAAGAATATCACCAAATACCTAAAATGTCTGTATTAAAACGCTCATAAGTTAGCTCAAATTGGATCACAAACGATATGCAAATGACAAAATATAACCCGAATCAAGGATATAAATGACAAAGTCGAATGATTTTCCTACCCTATCCATAAAACACATCAAAATAATAAATAAAAAGACATGGCTACGGATAGCTTTTTCGTACTACTTCTTCTGTCTCCTATGTAAATTAGTCAAAGAACTCTTTCTAACATACTACCCCCACATCTGAGGGAAAGCGACGGCAAAAGTAATACAAAAATATAAAACCGCCAAATATTTGAACAAGAAAATGAAAAA
>NZ_GL833116.1:2500-377507 GCF_000185145.2 Hoylesella oralis ATCC 33269 | reverse complement strand
TATTGCCTTAGGCCGACCCTTGCGGTCACGGACTTCAGGCACCCCCGGCTTTCATGGCTTGACGGGCGGTGTGTACAAGGCCCGGGAACGTATTCACCGCGCCATGGCTGATGCGCGATTACTAGCGAATCCAGCTTCGTGGGGTCGGGTTGCAGACCCCAGTCCGAACTGAGGCACGTTTTAAGGATTGGACCGCATTTACATACGGCCGACTCGCTGTACGCGCCATTGTAACACGTGTGTAGCCCCGGACGTAAGGGCCGTGCTGATTTGACGTCATCCCCACCTTCCTCACACCTTACGGCGGCAGTATTCACAGAGTGCCCGGCTTTAACCGATGGCAACTGAAAAAAGGGGTTGCGCTCGTTATGGCACTTAAGCCGACACCTCACGGCACGAGCTGACGACAACCATGCAGCACCTCCACCAATGCCCCGAAGGGAATGAATATCTCTATTCAAGTCAATGGCAGTTCAAGCCCGGGTAAGGTTCCTCGCGTATCATCGAATTAAACCACATGTTCCTCCGCTTGTGCGGGCCCCCGTCAATTCCTTTGAGTTTCACCGTTGCCGGCGTACTCCCCAGGTGGGATGCTTAACGCTTTCGCTTGGCCACCGACCAAAAAAGGCCGACAGCGGGCATCCATCGTTTACCGTGCGGACTACCAGGGTATCTAATCCTGTTCGATACCCGCACTTTCGAGCTTCAGCGTCAGTTACGCTACAGCAAGCTGCCTACGCAATCGGAGTTCTTCGTGATATCTAAGCATTTCACCGCTACACCACGAATTCCGCCTGCTTACTGCGTACTCAAGATTCCCAGTTCGCGCTGCACATCACCGGTTGAGCCGGTACATTTCACAGCACGCTTAAAAAACTGCCTACGCTCCCTTTAAACCCAATAAATCCGGATAACGCCCGGACCTTCCGTATTACCGCGGCTGCTGGCACGGAATTAGCCGGTCCTTATTCATGCGGTACCTGCAAAAAGGGACACGTCCCCAACTTTATCCCCGCATAAAAGCAGTTTACAACCCATAGGGCCGTCATCCTGCACGCTACTTGGCTGGTTCAGGCTTACGCCCATTGACCAATATTCCTCACTGCTGCCTCCCGTAGGAGTCTGGACCGTGTCTCAGTTCCAGTGTGGGGGACCTTCCTCTCAGAACCCCTACCGATCGATGCCCCGGTGGGCCGTTACCCCGCCGGCTGGCTAATCGGACGCATCCCCATCCATTACCGATAGAATATACCTTTCGTCCAAATTAGATGACTGCTTCGGACTGCATACGGAATTAGGCCGCCTTTCAACGGGGTATGCCGTAGTAATGGGAAGGTTGGATACGCGTTACTCACCCGTGCGCCGGTCGCCATCAAAAGTTGAAAACAACCTCCATGATGCCCCGCGACTTGCATGTGTTAAGCCTGTAGCTAGCGTTCATCCTGAGCCAGGATCAAACTCTACATTGTAAAATATTAATTAAGGTATAAATGGATAAACAAAAAAAGGAAAAAGGAACAGCATAAACTGCAAAACCTAAATACCTAAAAGAATATCACCAAATACCTAAAATGTCTGTATTAAAACGCTCATAAGTTAGCTCAAATTGGATCACAAACGATATGCAAATGACAAAATATAACCCGAATCAAGGATATAAATGACAAAGTCGAATGATTTTCCTACCCTATCCATAAAACACATCAAAATAATAAATAAAAAGACATGGCTACGGATAGCTTTTTCGTACTACTTCTTCTGTCTCCTATGTAAATTAGTCAAAGAACTCTTTCTAACATACTACCCCCACATCTGAGGGAAAGCGACGGCAAAAGTAATACAAAAATATAAAACCGCCAAATATTTGAACAAGAAAATGAAAAAAGAAAGAAAAAAAGAATCCCCAAAAAAGAAAAATGAACACGAATATTACTTATAAACCGTGTAAAGTTATACTTTTATTCGTATACTTCTTCTATCCCAAAATCGTCCGCAGAATCTTCACCTTTTAAACATGGATCATAATCTTTAGGCAAACCAAAAGATGCATGAGGATTATATCCTAAAGCATGATCTCTATACACCTTTTTCATATAATACGCCCAAATAGGAAGTGCCATTGTAGCTCCCTGCCCCATTTGCATCGAATCAAAATGTATATCTCGATCTTCGCCACCAACCCAACAGCCACTTACCAATTCCGGGGTAATTCCCATGAACCAAGCATCAGAATTTCTATTTGTTGTTCCGGTCTTACCACCTATCTCTCCTTCTATATTATATTTATATCTTAATCTGCCAGCAGTACCCCCATCAACGACAGCCTGCAGCAAAACAAGCATTTTATTCGCACTTTCGTCACTAATAACCTCATTCATTCTTGGTTGAAATGAAGCTATAACATTGCCCTCATTATCCTCTATGCGAGAAACATAAATAGGAGCTGTACGAATACCGTGATTTACAAAAACAGTATATGCACTTACCATTTCTGCAACAGAAACTTCACAAGGCCCAAGACTAAGCGACATAGAAGGATATATATCAGGATTGTTAATTCCGTAATCATGCAACAAGCTCACAAATTGCTGCGGATTTAATTTACTCATGAGGTATGCCGATATCCAGTTATTGGATTGTGCAAGTCCCCATTTTAACGTAACCATCTGCCCATACCTGCTATGACTTGCATTACGTGGTGTCCAAGGACGGCCGGCCACCATGTACGTATGTTGTACATTCGGGGCCTTATCGCAAGGAGAAAAACCATTTTCCATTGCCAAAGAATACAAAAATGGTTTGATAGTAGAACCAACCTGTCGTCTCCCTCCCGTTACCATATCATACATAAAATGAGAGTAATCAAGTCCCCCAACGTAGGCTTTCACATACCCCGTTTTAGGATCCATACTCATAAATCCTGCACGTAAAAACGATTTATAATAACGTATAGAATCTATCGGTGTCATTGTTGTATCAATATCTCCATGATACGTAAAGACAGTCATATCCACAGGAGTATGAAATGATTTCTTTATTTCGACATCTGTCGCACCTGACGCTTTCAAATTTTTATAGCGATCACTCTGTCGCACAGCACGAGACATAATAGAATTTACCTCTGCCGAAGACAATAAATTTGTAAACGGAGCATTTACTTTTTTACGATTTTCTCTCGAAAATGCCGGTTGCAGAAACTTCGCCACATGCCCATAAACTGCTTCTTCTGCATATTTCTGCATACGGGAATCTATTGTTGTAAAGACCTTCAAACCGTCTGTATAAACATTATAAGGGCTGCCATCTTTCTTAAAATTCTTATTGCACCAACCATAGAGAGGATCTGATGCCCATGCAATGGAATCGAGCACATATTGATTTTTATTCCATGAAGGATAATTAGTCTTTTCCGGAATTGTAGCCATCATGTACTGTCTTAAGAACTCACGGAAATAAGTAGCACTGCCATCCTTATGATCTGTACGATGAAAGTCCAGCACAAGAGGTTTATCGCTATATTCATTGTATTCTGCACGAGATAAATATCCGGCTTTTTGCATTTGCATGAGAACCACATTACGCCTCTCTGTACAACGTTCAGGATATCTTACAGGGTTAAAAAGAGAGGGATTTTTGCAAAGTCCTATCAATGTAGCAGATTCTTCTACAGTCAAGTCAGCCGGTTCCTTATTAAAATAGGTATTAGCCGCCGTCTTAATTCCTACTGCATTATGAAGGAAGTCGAAGTAATTCAAATACAAAGCGATAATTTCTTCTTTAGTATAATTCCGCTCAAGTTTTACAGCAATCACCCATTCGATTGGCTTTTGAAGAATTCTTTCCAATGTGGTCTTCGCGCTCTCCGAATATAATTGCTTTGCCAATTGCTGCGTTATGGTCGATCCGCCACCAGCACTGGCTTGTCCCAACAAACCTCTCTTTACGACAGCCCTGCCCAATGCAATGAAATCTATTCCCGAATGTTCATAAAAGCGTTCATCTTCTGTAGCGACCAATGCATGGACAAGGTGCGGAGAAATCTTAGAATACGGTATAACAATACGATTTTCTTTGTTGATATTCCAAGTTCCTAATACTTTTCCATCAGCGGAATACACTTGCGTAGCAAATCTGTTGATCGGATTTTGCAAATCTTCGATAGGCGGCATATAGCCAATCCAGCCGAACCATATCGCAGTAAACGACAACACTCCGGCAAGCAATGCTACAATAAGTACTCCCCAAAGAATATGTATAAACGCCTTTCTCATTCCGAGTTGCTAAAAAATATTTGATGCAAAAATACAATATTCTTTTGAAATAAAGCATATAAACAAAAAATTATGATTATCTTAGCACACGAAATCGTAACATTCAACAAGATATAAATGGGAAAACATGATTTTGTGACCATTGCCGATCTCTCTAAAGAAAAAATCATGTATCTGATAGAGATGGCACAAGAGTTTGAGAAATATCCTAACAGAGAACTACTTAAAGGTAAAGTAGTAGCCACCCTTTTCTTCGAACCATCCACCCGCACACGTCTTAGTTTCGAAACTGCAGCCAATCGGCTTGGTGCCAAGGTCATAGGCTTTTCCGACGCAAAAGCCTCAAGTGTCACCAAAGGAGAAACGCTGAAAGATACTATTCTCATGGTTAGTAATTATGCGGATATCATTGCTATGCGTCATTATATCGAAGGAGCAGCCCAATATGCAAGCGAAGTGTCCCCCCAACCGATTATCAATGCCGGCGACGGAGCTCACATGCATCCTTCACAATGCCTGCTCGATCTCTATTCTATTTATAAGACTCAAGGCACTCTCGATAATCTTAACATCTATCTTATAGGCGACCTGAAATATGGACGCACGGTACATTCTTTAATCACCGCCATGCGCCATTTCAACCCGACTTTCCATTTTATTGCACCCAAAGAGCTGGCTATGCCTACCGAATATAAGATATATTGCAAGGAACACGGCATAAAATATCAAGAGCATACTGCTTTCAATGATAAAGTAATAGCCGATGCAGACATTCTATATATGACTCGTGTGCAGAAAGAACGCTTCTCCGACCTGATGGAGTATGAACACGTCAAAAACGTATATATCTTGAAAAATGAAATGCTGCATGCCGCCAAACCCAATATGCGCATCCTTCACCCGCTTCCACGCGTTAACGAAATCGCCTACGATGTAGACGATAATCCACATGCCTACTACATACAACAGGCACAAAACGGCCTCTATGCGCGAGAAGCCATTTTCTGTTACTGTCTCGGAATTACATTAGAAGACATCAAACAAGACAAAACTATTATTCATTAATCGAACATGGACAAGAAAGAACGTTTGGTTGCTGCCATCGAGAACGGTACGGTCATCGATCATATTCCTGCCGAAAAAACTTATCAGGTAGTAAACCTACTGAGTTTACAAGACCTCGATACTCCCGTTACCATAGGCAACAACTTCATATCCAGAAAGGTTGGAAAGAAAGGAATTATTAAAGTTTCCGACAAATTCTTTACCAACGAAGAGATCAGCCGCCTCTCTGTTGTTGCCCCAAAAATTGTGCTCAACATCATTAAAGATTATGAGGTTGTGGAAAAAAAGACGGTCGAAACTCCCGATGAACTTCGCGGTATTGTAAAATGCAACAACCCCAAATGCATTACAAACAACGAACCTATGGATACTATTTTCAACATTGTCGACAAAGACAAGGGCGTTCTTAAATGCCACTATTGCGATACCGAGCAAGATATAAGTAAGGTAGAGTTATGCTAAGTTTCCCCCTTCCAGAATGCTATAACATGCATTAAGTAATATAACAAATAACATTTATAATCATGCAAAGAGATCAAGAGATTTTCGATTTTATCGAAAAAGAACACCAGCGCCAGCTAAAAGGCATGGAATTGATTGCTTCTGAAAACTTCGTAAGTAATGAAGTAATGCAAGCAATGGGCAGTTATCTCACAAATAAGTATGCAGAAGGGCTTCCCGGAAAGCGTTATTACGGCGGATGTCAAGTGGTAGACCAAGTTGAAGAATTGGCACTCGAGCGGGTTAAGAAACTATTCGGTGCCGAGTTCGCCAACGTACAGCCGCATTCCGGTGCACAGGCAAATGCCGCTGTATTGCTTGCGATCCTGAAGCCCGGCGACACTTTTTTAGGCTTAAATCTTGATCACGGAGGTCATTTATCTCACGGAAGCCGCGTCAACACATCC
This sequence comes from Hoylesella oralis ATCC 33269, assembly GCF_000185145.2. Taxonomy (GTDB): domain Bacteria; phylum Bacteroidota; class Bacteroidia; order Bacteroidales; family Bacteroidaceae; genus Prevotella; species Prevotella phocaeensis. The sequence continues at coordinate 371,263 of NZ_GL833116.1, read as the reverse complement.
GGCATTCTCTACAATCCCATAGGTTACAACCTCAACAAAGAAACCGGCCGTATAGATTATGACGAAATGGAAAAACTGGCTCACGAACACAAACCCAAACTTATTATCGGCGGAGGTTCGGCTTACAGTCGCGAATGGGATTACAAACGTATGCGACATATCGCCGACGAAGTAGGAGCACTCCTGATGATAGATATGGCTCATCCGGCCGGATTGATTGCAGCCGGACTGCTCGAAAATCCGGTTAAATATGCCCATATCGTAACTTCTACTACGCATAAGACACTACGCGGACCACGCGGAGGCATTATCCTAATGGGGAAAGACTTTGCAAATCCTTGGGGACTTACTACCAAAAAAGGCGAACTCAAGATGATGAGTCAACTGATCAACAGTGCTGTTTTCCCCGGTACACAGGGCGGCCCATTGGAACATGTCATAGCTGCAAAGGCGGTAGGTTTCTATGAAAACCTGCAACCCTCTTGGAAAGAATACGCAACACAGGTGAAACTCAACGCCTCTGTCCTTGCACAAGAACTTACAGATCGTGGTTTCACCATCGTTAGCGGAGGCACAGACAATCATTCTATGCTTGTAGACCTTCGCACGAAATACCCCGATCTCACAGGTAAAGTGGCAGAAAACGCCCTTGTTGCAGCAGACATTACGGTAAATAAAAATATGGTTCCTTTCGATACCCGCTCTGCATTCCAGACAAGTGGCATCCGTCTTGGTACAGCAGCCATGACCACTCGTGGCGCAAAAGAGAATATGATGAAACTTATTGCCGAACTGATAGAGGAGGTACTCAACGATCCTGAAAACGACCGATCGATCGGCCATGTACACCAGAAAGTAAACGAAACGATGAAAGATTATCCTCTTTTCGCATATTAAAGAGGTACTCATAACAAGAAGAGAATTGGGAAGTTACCCCAATTCTCTTTACCTGTCTTTATCGCTCTTATTCAGAATAAATGGTACAGTATATTATAATAGGATTTGTTTTATGCCTTTCCGTCGGTTATGCCGGCTATCGCATCTACCAAGCCATACGCCATGCCGACGACAAATGCTACGGATGCAAGGGCTGTGCCATACACGATCAATTTCTTTTACAGCAAGGTAAAGGCAAGAGAAAACCGAGTTGCTACCATAAAAAGTAAATAAAAATTTGGTTGGCACAATATTTTATCTTATCTTTGCACACGCATTAAGCACCATGGTACCTTGGCCGATCGGTTAGGTAACGGTCTGCAAAACCGTGTAGGGCAGTTCGACTCTGCCAGGTACCTCAACAAGAAGGGAATTTCTCATGAGGAAATTCCCTTCTTCTATATCAACACTCCCGCTCCTGTTCTTTCCGTTACTGCTTAAAAAATGAACAATCTTATAACCGCATCAGCAATTTATTATTCTCATGAACTTTATATTCGAATAACACGAGTACAGCAGACAACGGAAAACATTACGAATGATAGAATTGCCAAGAGCGTCTTGTTTTTCAATCGGCTATAACCGAGAATTACAAAAACTGCTCCGAATAAGACACATCTACGTTATAAATATTATAGTTGCACAAATGCTCTATCCGCCTTACATATACGATATAAGACGGATAAAACGATGGTGTGTGTTTATTAAATATCTTATTCAACAAACACACTATTTCTTTTTCAGCAATTTAAGATACTTGCCGTAGCCCTCTGACTCCATCTTATCTTCGGGGATAAAACGTAGCGAAGCACTGTTGATACAATAACGCATGCCGCCCGTTTTGGCAGGACCGTCGTTAAAAACATGGCCAAGATGCGAACCGGAACGCCTGCTTCTTACCTCTGTACGAACCATACCATGAGAACGATCGGTAATTTCAACAAGCAAAGAATCATCAATTGGTCGCGAAAAAGCAGGCCATCCGCAGCCACTGTCGTACTTGTCAGAACTAATAAACAGTGGTTCTCCGCTCACGATATCCACATAGATACCCGAACGAAACTCGCCATCGTATTCGTTATCATAAGGGCGTTCGGTAGCCGCATGCTGGGTTACCTCGTACTGCAAAGGGGTAAGTTTTTTCCTTAACTCCTCGTCTGCCGGTTTTTCGAACTTCATATTTCCGTTTAAATTCATATTCTTTTCGGTTTTGTTATCCTTTGCAACAGAGCAACTCATAAGAAACAAAGCTGCCACACTCATCGATAGTTTTAGTACATTACACTTCATAATATATAATTTTAATAATCCTGAAACTTATTATTTCTATAGTTTATTCCTGTTCTTCTCCATGCAAAATGGGAAGTGAGATATGATATTTTACAGCCAAAAAGCGCACAAGACAGATAATAACAAAAGTGACAACGGCCACAATCCCTACACTGAATCCTGCATACATGAGTAACCAATAAACAAGACCGCCGAGAATGCTCGCCATGGCATATATCTCTTTATGAAAGATAACGGGCTCGTTGTTGAGAAGCACGTCGCGGATAACGCCTCCGGCCGCACCGGTAATACACCCCATAATGATAGCCACCCAAAAAGGGTGCCCACATGCAAGCGTCTTCTGTAGTCCGGCAATGGTAAACAATGCCAACCCCAATGTGTCGAAAGCGAACCATGCGTTATCGAGACGCTTTAAAGAGCGAGAAAACACAATAACGAATACCTGTGCAAGAACCGTACAAATGATGTAAAGAGAGGAAGTCATCCAAAAAGGTGTTACGCCCAACATCACATCACGAATAGTACCGCCACCTATCGCAACAGCAAAACCGCACACAAATCCACCGAACCAATCGAAATGCTTTGCCGCTGCATGACGTATTCCGGATATGGCAAAGGCAAAGGTTCCCACGAACTCTATTATCTGCTGTACAGTATGAACGATCTGGATATCTTCGTAGAACATCTATTTATTGACAACGTTTTGTGGTACTCCGTCTACAAAAGCTTTCACATTAGCCACTGCAATATTCACTAATCTTCGGCGTGCCTCAATGGTCGCCCACGCCACATGAGGCGTAAGATAAGCGTTGGGTACTCCGAACAAAGGGTTATCCTCTGATGGGGGTTCTGCACACATTACATCGGCACCATAGGCTGCCAAGTATCCCGAACTGAGCGCATCGGCCACATCCTGCTCGTTCACAAGCGGACCGCGAGCGGTATTAATGAGAATAGCCCCGCGTTTCATCTGCTTCAGACTGTCTTTATTTATCATTTCGCGCGTAGATTCGGTAAGCGGACAATGCAATGTAAGAACATCACTCACGGCAAGCAGTCCCTCCATCGTTGTCTTCCGAATACATTCGGGAAGATCGGAAGCATTCTTGCTCGTAAAAGCATACACATCCATCCCGAACTCATGAGCTATACGGGCCACTCTACAACCGATATCACCAAGTCCGACAATACCGATTGTTTTTCCTGCGAGCTCATGAAACGGCGTATCCCAATAGCAGAAATCGGGATTGCGGCTCCATCTTCCTTCGCGTATCTGCGCAGTATAATGCTCTACCCTATTCGTGATAGTAAGAATATGTGCAAAGACCATCTGCGCCACACTGTTTGTACTGTATGCCGGAATATTACAAACAATAATGCCGCGCTTCTTGGCCGCATCGGTATCTATAATATTATAACCCGTTGCAAGTACTCCTATATATTTCAGTTTCGGCAGTTTATTCAATACATCCGATCGCAACGTCACCTTATTGGTAAGTATAACATCCGCATCTCTGGCACGTTCCACGACATTCGCTTTCGATGTGCGGTCGTAAACCGTAAGTTCCCCGAACTCTTCCAATGTCTTCCACGAGAGGTCGCCGGGATTTGCACAATGGCCATCCAATATTACAATTTTCATCTGCTAAAATTCCTTTCTTCTTTAACATTATTCATTAAACCTTTCACCCCAACACCGACGCATCTGCAGAAACAGCTTCTCTTCCGACGGCGAATGCTGCGGATGCCATATTCTGATATCTTGCAAATCGTCGGGCATATATTGCTGTACCACGAAGTGATCGGGGAAATCATGACTATATTTATAGCCGTCATGATAGCCCAGCTGCTTCATAAGTTGTGTCGGTGCGTTACGCAAATGCAAGGGCACAGGCTGATTACCCGTTTCTTTTACAATGCCGAGGGCCGTATCTATTCCTAAATAAGCAGAATTACTTTTAGGACTGGTTGCCAAGTAGACTGCCGCTTCGGCAAGCGGAATACGCCCTTCGGGCCACCCTATCTTCATTACAGCATCGAAAGCTGCATTGGCAAGCAGCAAGGCATTAGGGTTTGCCAAGCCTATATCTTCGGCGGCACTGATAACAAGTCTTCTTGCTATGAACTGCGGATCTTCCCCACCTTCGATCATCCGAGCCATCCAATAAAGTGCTGCATCCGGATCGCTACCGCGGATACTCTTGATGAATGCAGAGATAATATCGTAGTGCATTTCACCGTCTTTATCGTATGCGAGCGGGTTCTGCTGAAGACGGTTTACCACCACCTCGTCGGTAATTTCGATGGTTTCGCTATTCGCAGACTCTACAACAAGTTCCAAGATGTTCAACAATTTACGGGCATCGCCGCCGCTATACCGAAGTATGGCTCCGGTTTCCTTTAATAGAATATGCTTTTTTCGCAATTCTACATCCTGCGTAACAGCCCTTTCAAGAAGGCTCAGCAAGTCTTCCTTTTCAAGAGATTTCAATACATAGAGCTGACAACGCGAAAGCAAAGGCCGGATTACCTCGAACGAAGGATTTTCGGTAGTGGCACCGATCAACGTTACAACGCCCCGCTCTACGGCACCGAGAAGAGAATCTTGCTGCGATTTGCTGAAACGATGTATCTCATCTATAAACAAAATAGGTGAAGCTGTATTGAAGAATTTGTTGCTTTTGGCACGTTCGATGGCATCTCGAACGTCTTTTACACCACTCGTTACGGCGCTAAGGGTATAGAATGGGGTTTCTAATTTATTTGCAATAATCTGTGCAAGCGTAGTTTTCCCTACCCCCGGCGGTCCCCATAAGATAAACGAAGATACACGGCCGGCATCGATCATCTTGCGAAGCACCGCCCCCTCTCCTACTAAATGCTGTTGCCCCACATACTCGTCAAGCGTGCGCGGACGCATTCTCTCTGCTAATGGCTCACTCATGTTGCAAAGATACATAAAAGATCGATGATTGATAGATAGCATATATTGTTTTTTTATTTCATTTATTTTTTCTTGCAAAAAGTTTGCGAATTAAGAATTAAGTACTTACATTTGCAGCATAAAAATATAGAAAAACGAACAAGAGACAACGAAACAACACTATTTAAAAACAAATTTAACACCGCTCACCAATCGCAACAATTTTGAATTAAGCATTTAAAAAGATATGAAACAGCAAAAAGTTTTAACTCTAAAAACATTGACTAAGAGCAATGTATGGGATATTCAGGAGAACGACATCTTCCGCATGTGGGAGGCAGCAGAAAAAGACGCCGATCTTAAAGGCAACATGCGTCATTATGTTGATATCATTCGTAGCGCATTCGATATCGAAGAAATAAAGATAGACAAACCCGAGGTGGTTGCCAAATACGAGGAACGAGGCTTCAAAACCGGACTGGTACGCATTGATGACTCTGCAAAAGTCCGTTGGGCAATTAAGAAACGTCCTATCATGCGCGTAACCGATCTTACCTACGAGAATATACGCCATATCTCTGCGACCAAACTTATCGAAGTGTTGGAACGTAATTTCGGCGGCGGTTGGGAGTCGCTTTCGCAAAGTATTCAGGATATTATCACGAGCGGTTTCGACATAAGTACGACCACACTCCCCAAAGACCGTCTTCACAAACCGGGAGGGACATATGAGAAAAAACTTAACGATGGCTTCGAAGTTCTGGAGATACCCAAGGGTTCATGGGTAGAAGCAATCTTTGCCAAAGAAAAACCTGAATTTGAAAAACCTAAAATGAAATTCGAATCTGAAGAAGAGGAAAAGGAGCAAGACTCCAATACACCTGAAAATGAAGGCGAAGAAGAGTTGAACAAAATAACGGACAATGATACAGAAGATGAAGATGATGATACTTTTGATGAAGATAAGCTGACCGAAGAAAGCTATCGCACAACCTTCGATACAGAACCGGAAGACTTGAATATGGAGGCGGAAGACGTCTCCGATGAAAACGATGATTATTAATTATTGTCGATTTTTTCATCAATTAATAAAAGCACGAATCAAACATTAGCAAGACTAAATTCTTTTAACTTAATTAACCATAAGAAAAACGCAGGTATTGTTTTACGTATATACTTGCGTTTTTATTTTAAAGAAACACATATTAAAATAGATACATATCTTTTTAATTTTTAGAAACTTAAATTTATAATTACAGATGGTAATAAAAACATATATTCTTATTATTTCGTTCTTTTAGATCGAACAGGAATATTATCTGTAAAAACAATGATGAAAGTTCAAATAAAAAAATGCCCGATATCTGATGTAGATATCGGGCATTTTATTTCTTTAAAAATCTCTTTAGAAGAAAAGGTAACGATTATCAACTACCTTAGCGTTAATATATAATTCGTTCATGAAATTACTTGCATATTGCAATGCCTTTTGGCGAAGTTTTTGTTCCTCGGCCTTGTCATCGAACTTAGCCTTGCGGTCTGTCTTGTTAACTACTTGGAAAAGATAGACTCCTGCATTACCTTTCACGGGTTTTGCACTAAACCTGCCTTTCGCTGTAGCTGCAACAGCACCGCTCAAAGCAGGTTCACTCGCGCCGGTAGACAAAACAAATACCGGTGCAGAGAAAGTAACCTGATCTATAGGAGAAACCTTACCACCCTTGGCTTTAGCCGATGCTAAAGAATTTACACCATTCAATTTGTTCATAAGCTGCTCTGCTTTCTTATCTTTCAGCACCTCTGTTTTTACTATCTCCTTTACCTGTGGATCATTCAAAGAACGATAGCCGACCGGATGTATCTTATCGAGAACCATAATGAGCAGATGATTATTATCTCCACATTCGAACATTTGAGACACGTCGTTTTCGTCTGCATCGAACACCCATTTCACAGCCTCACGCGTTCCACGAATACCGGCAATATAATGAATTGCTGTCGTCAAATCTTTTGCTTCCTGCACCTTATAACCGTTTTTCTGCGCATTCTTCACAATATCGTCAGCTGTTTGGTTGGTACTTGCAAAAGAACTGAATTTATTATAAGCAGCAGAATAGGTGTCACGCGAAAACTCAATATTCTTCTTAATCACAGCTGCAGTATATTTAGGTATTATACTCTTACGGTCAACTACCTGAAGAATAATATTCCCCTGTACAACCGGAATATTCTCGATGGCATTCACTGCTGCCGTGTTCAACACGCTGATATAAGTCTTGGTATCCTTATCCATCGAAGGTGCATTCTGATACTGTGCCGTAGTTATCCATGTTTTTTCACCAGTCTGCCCATATCTTTTAGCAATAGCCTCGAAATCAGCTCCGCCTTTCAATGCTGTATAAATGGAATCTGCTGTCTTATGAGCAGCATCAACAGTAGCACCACCAACTTGAATCATACGATATTGAATAGAATCCGGCAACTGTTGCTTAGCCACCAACTTTATTAAATTCAACGTATTATCTTGTTTATTTTCAACTGGTCCGTAAGTCTGTCCTACCGACATTGAGTCAAGATGTGCAGCAATATCTGCAGGAAAAGCCGTCTTAGCCACAGGAATACCAAGATAGTTGATTACCGACGTACTCTTTTTTACAACATCTGAAGGATCGGTAGCAGCAGCAAGGTCTTTCGCATAACCAGTAAAATCTTTTTGAAGAGCTGCACGATCTTGTGAAGAAGGCATAACCTCAATATCCACATATTTTATATCTCGGCTCTCCACATACTGCCTAAAACGAGCTTTCAGCTCATCGTACTTAGCTTTCAAGTCTGCATCTGTCACCTGCACCTTATCATCGGCTATACTCGAATAAGGAAACGCAGCAAGTTCTATCCGACTTTCTTCGTTTTCATCCTTAAATGCCATCTTGGCTTCTATAGGATTAGACAGCAAACAATGGGCAAACAAACTCTGATATTTCTGAGAAAGTATCTGCTGACGAAGCGTTTTCTCTACAAACGACCAATACTTATAAATCGTATGATATTGTTCTGCAAGTTGCGAATTGGTAGTCTGCTGACTCCTATAATCGGCAAGGAACTTTTTCAAGGCGTTTGCATCAAAGCGACCGGTCTGCTGATTTACAAACGGCGTTTGGAGAAGCATGGGATTTGTTCCTTGGTTTAATATATTCTGCAATTCTTCATCTGTTACAATAAGACCAAGCTTTTCGGCCTCTTTCTCAATTATCTTAGTCTGAACATACGTATTCCAGACCATATCTTTTACTTGGTTCAATTGTTCATCATTCAGATTGTTCTGTCCTTGCTGCATTTTAATAACCTCGGTATATTCGTCAACAAGCTTCTGAAATTCTTGAACATCAATGTTTTTACCTAACACTTGACCAATCTGTTGACGTTGCTCGTTTTGTCTCGATTCGCAAGTGCGAACACCTTCTTCTACAATAAATGCAAAAAGTGCAATACCCAACACAGTTATCAGGATTGTACCTTTTCCTCTGATTTTTCCTAATGCTGCCATTTTAAGTTATTATTTATTATTCTTTTTGTCATACCATAGAAGCACAAAAATATATACACTTATCAATCCTCCATATAAATTATTTTTGTGCTTTCTGCATTAAATGCGTACAAAAATACTAAAATATTATCAAACTACAGAACTTTTAATATAAAAATTGCCTTTAAATCCACTTATTACAACACATCAGCCTGTCACGGTTAATTTCACAAGTTCTATTTTTGTCATAGTATTTTTTATAATCTTAAATTCAAACTTGTCTATCCTGATGATTTCGTTCAATTTCGGAAAACTTTGATACTCGTGCAAAATAAGACCGCCAACAGTCATATATTCATCACTCTCAGGCAAATCCAATCCAAACATTTCATTCACCTTATCAATTTCCAAACGTGCGGATAAAAGATAGTTACCATCATCGAGTTTTTTCGCCACATACTTCGTACTGTCGTGCTCATCTTCTATTTCTCCGAATATCTCTTCCACAATATCCTCAAGTGAAACGATACCGCTTGTTCCTCCGAACTCATCAATTACTACTCCGAGACTCTTTTTCTGCTGGAGTAATATTTTCATTAACTTTTGTGCTGCCATCGTTTCAGGCACGAAAGGCATCGTACACACATTTTCTTTCCAACGATCAGGATTACGAAACAGTTCCGAACTGTGTATATAACCTATAACATGATCTATATCTTCATTATACACAATCAGTTTACTATTCCCGCTTTCTATAAACTTCTGCTTAAGTTCCTCTATAGTACATTCATTGATATCTACTGCATTAATTTCCGTACGTGGTATCATACAGTCGCGCACCTTTGTATCAGGAAACTCCAATGCGTTCTGGAATATTTTTACTTCATCTTCTATCTCTTCATCACTTCGCGCATTATCAATGCTCGAATTTACAAGATAATCCAAATCTACTTTAGAGAAGCCCTCGTCGTCGGTTTCCTTATCCATCTTTATACCGCCCATCCGTAAAAGACATTTGGATAGGAAAGTCGACAAACGACTGATCGGCCACAAAATGATATAAAATAGATAAGCCGGTACTGAAAACAAACTAAGCAGACGATTGGGATTACTCTTAAAAAGCGTTTTGGGCAAGAACTCTCCCGTGAAAAGTACGATAAACGTAGAAAGAATGGTATCGGCAGGCACGGTAAATGCAGCATCCATTCCACGGAATATCGTATTGTCAAACAAGCGAGCTATCAAGATACCATATATAACCAACACAATATTATTACCTACCAGCATGGTACTTACAAAGCCATTAGGATGGTGATAGAAGAGAGAAAGCAGTTTTTGAGAGAGTCCGCTCTTTTCTTTGTCCATCTCTGCAAGCATCCTATTACTCGAGACAAACGCAATTTCCATTCCGGAAAAGAAGCCCGACAAGACCATCATAACGATGATACTTATTATAAGAGGTATATCTATATCCAAACCGATAAATGTATTTTAAATGAATATATATAATTTAAGCTTAGTCTAATTTCCGATCTTACGCTGCGGAGGAGCTTGCAGCCTTAATTTCGCTTTTGTCGTATCAGGAGCGGAGGTTAGCGTATCTCCCTCTCCGCTAAAGTCGTTCTTTTCAAAAGAACCACGACTATTCGAAACAAAATACTTCGTCATTTTTTCATCACTTCTAAAGTAGCTCCCTTCCAATGTACGTTCAGGGGTAACGAGATGAGAATAGACATGCGAATATAGTTCATGATTTCGTTCATCCCAAAACAGTTGTTCACTGGTAAACCGAAGTCCATCTTTCGTCAAAATATGTACTCTGCTACGTAATTCCCATAGACGTCTCTCGTTGAAATAGTAAGCCGTGTCACATTGTATATACGACTGTACGTGAAATTTTTCATCGAATTGCTCCAAAAAAAGCCCCTTATCGAATATCCATCGCTGCGGATGTAAGTTTTCGTTTACCTCCCATTTCTCGGTTACAATCCTATATTTTATCACTCCCGAGTCGGATATCAAGGTATTTACCCCATAACTTATCATCATAGCCACGGAATCTCGCTCGCGTATCGCCGGTGCAATATGTTCTTTCTGTTCCTCACAAGAAGCAAAAAACAGAAGAAGAAGCGTAAATGAAAATACAGAATACCTCAAAGTCTCTACAATAGGATGTTTCTTTTATTCCACTTTCCACTTCGCAAACCAACGCTCGTTGAAAGTAAGTCCGATATTGATTCTGAATGTATTTTCCTTGATCAATCCCGTTGCTTCTCTATTTACCCACTGCGCCGATATATTCAGAATGGAACGGTTGTTATAGCCATTTACGATAGGAATGCCGAAACCTGCACTTACACTTAGTTCTTTCGGCCCATCTTGCCCGTTTATTTTTAAATAAGGTGTCGCGTACGAAACTCCCGCACGATAACGTATACGTTTCAAGAAACTGCGACTATTCATATCTTGGCAATACTCTCCTCCAAAAGTCATCTTATGACGATCCTTGAACAAGTCGGTCTGAAGAGCGTATTGCGGTACATCATTTACCACATTATACACCGGATATTTCACCGATGACCACTTTTGAAAAGAGTAATCCAGTCCTATCTTCCATTTCGAATGATGATCCCACATGATGCCGGCAGAATAGGTAGACGGCAATTCCAAGCCATTTTCTATCTTATATACGGCAGTATCGGCAACTCCGGTCTGGGTATTCCTTGAAATAACCCTACACTCCGGATCGGCATTAAGTTTGTGCCCAAAATCATAGGTGACGCCCAAAGTCACGGCATCTTTCTTCGATACCTGCGCAGTATACTGCATACCGAAGTTTACTTTATAACTTCTGGTAGAAGAATTATAGTATTTCGACAGCGTATTTACATTAGCATCGCTGTAGCTATTTATTACGGATCTGTTTATAGTCCCCCACAGATAAGAGGCATTCACACCGACAGAAAAGCCCTTAAAAGGCTCCCAACCTGCACCTAAATATACTTGATGAAGACCGCCATCTCCTGCATAAGTATTGGTATAGGTAGTAGACGAGGCTGCCGCACTGCCTCCTACATATTGCGTATTGGCATAGTTATAACCTACATTAGTAAAAGGAATGATACCGAAGCTAACACCTACATGGCGTGCAGCACGAAATCCGGCAACTACATACTCGAAATCGGCATTATTGGCATTTACTTTTTTGCCATTTTCACTGAAGTTTGTCAACTGTAAAGACAAACCTGTATCGAAAATAAAACTCAGAGAATCGAGCGCAGAATACGAAGCCGGATTCAGATAATTTACCTGATTATGTTCACGAAACCCCAGTCCTAAACCATTCATTCCCCGATTGAAACCGCTCGACTGTTCAGTAAGTTCTCCCAAACCATACGCACTATAAGGCGAATTGGTACCACTCTGAGCAAGCGCTGTCGTAGATATTGCAGCCATGAAAGCAGCGCATATTATTTTTTTCATTTTCCTCTATAATTCTTATTTTTGGTTGCAAAAATATCGAAAAAATTCGAAATAAGGGCACGATAACTGCAAAATATAAGCTATTTTTGCATCGTGAAACGTTTTAATTATATTTTAAGGTGCGCATGGAGTGTTATTTTTATGTTATTAACAACGGTCTATGCGAATGCTCAAACCGACAACGCTTTGTTACAAAGCATGGACTCTGTAGAGATAGGACTGCTCACCTGCGGGCCCGGAGAGGAGGTTTATTCCCTTTATGGCCATACGGCAATAAGGTATCATGATAAAGGCAGAGATCAAGACTTGGCCATCAACTACGGCATTTTCTCATTTAAACAGAAATTCTTCATACTGCGCTTTGTCTTCGGACTCACCGACTACGAAATGGGTATCATACCTTTTAATGCCTTTGTCGACGAGTATCAGGCGGCCGGACGATGGATCACAGAACAGAAACTGAACCTTACGCGCGAAGAAAAGTGGGCCATTACACAAGCCATCGATGAGAATTATCGCCCCGAGAATAGAGTTTACAGATACAATTATTTCTACGATAACTGCACCACTCGCGCAAGAGATATGATTACGGATCATATTCAAGGCAGCGTAGTCTATGCTGTCGATACGCAGACATCGGCAACCTATCGCAGCATGATCCGTCAATGGACTGCCTCGCACCCGTGGGCAAATTTCGGAAACGATCTGCTTCTCGGCGTTAAGGCTGATGCTAAAACGAGCTACACCGCCCGACAATTCCTACCCGACAGCCTTATGCAAGACTTTGCCCATGCCATTGTAATCGACACACACGGGCATCGCAGGGCTTTGGTAGACTCTACATTCCACATTCTCTACGAACCTGATCCCGATGGAATTATGCACTCTTCGTTACCCATGCCGATAACATGCGCACTGATTTTCTTATTGATTGTATTGATAGTTTGCGCCATCGAATGGGGTACTAAACGTGTATGGTGGGGGTTCGATATCTTGGTAATGACGTTAGATGGCCTTGCAGGCCTAATACTCTTCCTGATGATCTTCTCCAAACATCCCGCCGTGAGCCTCAATTTCCAAATATTGGCACTTTGTCCTTTATCGTTATTTTTCGTATATCCTACGGTCAAGAGACTTAGAAATAAACAAATCCATACTTATTTGCCATTCTGGGGAGCATTACTTTTACTTTTCTTTGTATTAGGTTATTGGCAGAGCTATGCAGAAGGTATGTTTATTGTGGCACTATCTTTGCTTATACGTATCACGTGGTTGTATTACAGCTGCAAAAAAATCTATAAAACAACGAAATGAATAAATATATATCTGCGCTTATTTTGGCAACATTAACGGGCACGGAAGCCTATGCACAATCGCTGCAAGTCGCTCCACGCCTCGTGGTCAACATCAGTATCGATCAACTGCGCACCGATTATATAGAACATTTCGCCACTCTGTATTCACCAAACGGCTTTAAAAAACTGCTACAGCAAGGTACCGTGTACGAAGCAGCAAGCTATCCGTTCGCTCCGGTAGACCGTTCATCGGCCATAGCTGCCATTTCTACGGGTACTACTCCTTATTATAATAATATCATCGGTACGCAATGGCTCGACCGCAATACACTGCGGCCACTGTTCTGCGTAGATGACAGCAAATACAAAACCTCTCCGCAAAACATGTCTACGTCGACAATTGCCGACGAACTCAAAATATCTACCAACGGTGCTGCTATCGTATATGGAATTGCAGCCGACCGTGATGCTGCCGTATTGTCAGCAGGTCACGCAGCTGACGGGGCCTTTTGGATAGATGAAAAGAGCGGAGATTGGGTAACATCTCAATACTATTCGCAAAACGGGCAGAAATGGTTGAACTCTTACCGTAGCGTTAATGTGAAACCATCTAAGGCAAAGACTCTTACTAACGATGCCGTTAGCGACATTGCTATCAGCTGTATTAATGGAAATGCCATGGGGCGCGACGAGAATACGGATTACATCTCCATCACACTCTCGGCCAAAGCAACTGACAATTCGGCACAATGGCGCATCGGTATGGAGAGTGTCTATCGTGGCCTCGATCATACTCTATCCTCACTACTCAGCCATATAGAACAGAGTGTTGGTGCACAACACGTGCTTTTTGTACTCACAAGTACAGGCTATACCGACGATCCGAAGGTAGACTTTGCCAAATATCGTATCCCCACGGGAACATTCTATATCAACCGCACGGCTAATCTGCTCAACATGTATTTGGGCGCTATCTACGGGCAGGGGCGTTATGTAGAGACCTGTTTCCACAACCAAATTTACCTGAACCGGAAACTTATCGAAGACAAGCGCATCTCGTTCTCCGACATTATTTCGCGTTCAAAAGAATTTCTTGTACAGGTCTCGGGCGTCAGAGCCGTACAAGAGAGTCCTTACAACCCATCTATCAGTGGCGATCTTATCATAGAAGTTTCGCCCGGATGGCAGCTTTTAAACGAAGACAACCACGAATCGTACACATCGCGTGCGGCATTTATCCCCTTTCCCATTATTTTTTACGGAAGCGGAATAAAGCCACAACGCATCAATACCCCTGTTACGGTAGACCGAATTGCGCCTACCATTGCCAAAGCCATACAAATACGGGCACCGAATGCCTGCAAAGCTGCACCGTTGCAATAACGGCATGCAGAAAGCAGAAGGGTGGTTTATGTCGGATATATCCGTGGTATAAGTCTATCATACTATATATCTGACTGAAACAGATAGCATATCTGTCATTTCCACAACATACACCCATCTCTGCTTTACCGCCGATACGGCAGTAATCTGTCTCTGCAATATCATCGGCAAATAATTATTCCATAAATGGCAGATTACCGATTATTATTCGTAAATTTGCACATTAATTATATATAGGAAAATAAAAACAATACGATAAAATGAATTTTAACAAGCTATTAAAGTCTCTTTTCGGAGACAAATCTGCACGCGATATGCGTCTCATTCAGCCGCTCGTCGAAAGTGTAAATGCCATCTATCCGGAGATAAAGGCACTTAGCAACGATGAATTGCGTGCAAAAACCAAAGAAATACAGAGATATGTGCAAGATGCAGCTAAGGAACAAAAGGAGCAGATTGCAAAACTGAAAGAGAATATCGAAGATACACCCATCGATGAACGCGAGAGTATCTTCAATCAGATAGACAAACTCGAGAAAGAAGCGCTCGATATATACGAGAAAGCCCTTAATGATATTATGCCCGTGGCATTCAGTATCGTGAAAGATACAGCCCGCCGATTTGCCGAAAACGAAGAAACTGTTGTTACCGCAACCGATTTCGACCGCGAACTGGCTGCCGATCCGAAAAAAGATTTTATTACCATCGATGGCGATAAAGCCATCTATCATAACCATTGGACGGCCGGAGGAAACGACCTGAAATGGGAAATGATACATTACGATGTACAGCTCTTCGGCGGCATTGCCCTGCATCAAGGCAAGATTGCCGAAATGGCCACCGGTGAGGGAAAGACGCTCGTGGCCACTCTGCCGGTATTTCTGAACGCGTTGACGGGCAATGGCGTGCACGTCGTAACCGTGAACGATTACCTTGCCAAACGCGACTCGGAATGGATGGGACCGCTTTATGAGTTCAACGGACTCTCGGTAGACTGTATCGACAAGCACCGCCCGAACTCGGCGGAGCGTCGCAACGCCTATCTTGCAGACATCACTTTCGGCACCAACAATGAGTTCGGATTCGACTATCTTCGCGACAATATGGCTATTTCTCCTGCCGATCTTGTGCAGCGTTCCCATAATTATGCCATCGTAGACGAGGTTGACTCGGTGCTCGTAGACGATGCCCGTACGCCGCTCATCATTGCCGGACCGGTGCCGAAAGGCGATGATCAGATGTTCGAAGAATATCAACCATTAGTAGAACGACTGGTAGATGTTCAGCGTAAACTGGCCACTCAATACCTTGCCGAAGCCAAACAAAAGATTACGGAAGGGCTGCAGAACAAGGATCAGAAGCTGACGGACGAGGGTTTTCTTGCACTTTATCGCTCTTATAAATGCCTGCCTAAGAACAAACCGCTTATCAAATATCTCTCTGAAGAGGGTATCAAAGCGGGCATGCTCAAGACAGAAGAGTATTACATGCAGAACAACAACCGCGAGATGCCCAAGGCTGTAGAACCGTTATACTTTGTGGTCGACGAGAAATTAAACTCTGCCGATCTCACCGATAAAGGTACCGAATGGCTGGCAAATCAGGTAAACGACCGCGATTTGTTCGTACTTCCGGATATAGCATCCGAGCTTTCCAATCTCGAAACACAAACCAATATCAGCGATCAGGACCGCCTCGATAAGAAAGATGAGCTATTGGCTCACTATGGCGTACAGAGCGAACGTGTGCACACCTTGCAACAATTGCTCAAGGCGTATACCATGTTTAACAAAGACGATGAGTATGTCGTGATAGACGGAGAGGTAAAGATTGTAGACGAACAGACGGGACGTATCATGGAAGGACGCCGCTGGAGCGATGGCTTGCACCAAGCTATCGAGGCGAAAGAGCATGTAAAAGTCGAAGCTGCCACACAGACCTTCGCCACCATTACCTTGCAGAATTACTTCCGAATGTACCATAAGCTTGCCGGTATGACGGGTACTGCAAGTACCGAGGCAGGCGAGTTTTGGGACATATACAAGCTGGATGTCGTAGAAATACCGACAAATCGCCCTGTTATACGTAAGGACATGGACGATCGGGTGTACAAAACAGCGCGCGAGAAATACAATGCCGTGATCGAAGAAATTATGGATATGCGCTTTAACGGGCGTCCCTGTCTGGTCGGAACTACATCAGTAGAAATCTCGGAATTGCTGAGCAAGATGCTTCAAATGCGCAGAATACCGCATCAGGTGTTGAACGCAAAGCTCCATCAAAAGGAAGCTGATATCGTTGCAGAGGCCGGTCGGTCCAACAAGGGGCAGGCTTGGGTAAGCACAGACGGCAAAGGTTTCATCGACAAAGATACGGCAGCAGAGCATCAGGCAGAGCTCCTTATTGAGGAAAAAAAGGTAGACAAACACGATATGGATACAGCATTGAAACAGGCTGAACAACTTGTAAAACAAGAAGAACGCCTGCTCGGTGCCGTTACCATAGCCACCAATATGGCCGGTCGTGGTACGGATATCAAGCTTACGTCTGAGGTAAAAGCCGCCGGAGGATTGGCTATTATTGGTACAGAGCGCCATGAAAGCCGTCGTGTAGACCGCCAGTTACGCGGTCGCGCCGGCCGCCAAGGTGATCCGGGAAGTTCTGTTTTCTACGTTTCTTTGGAAGACAAGCTCATGCGTTTGTTCGCTTCCGAGCGCATAGCCAGTGTTATGGACCGCCTCGGATTTAAGGACGGAGAACGCATTGAGAGCCCTATGATTTCGAAAAGTATAGAACGTGCCCAGAAAAAAGTAGAGGAAAACAACTTCGGTATCCGTAAACATCTGCTCGAATACGATGATGTTATGAACAAACAACGTACGGTTATCTACGAGAAGCGCCGCCATGCACTCATGGGAGAACGTATAGGTATGGATATTACGAACGTAATTTGGGACCGTGTAGTGAATATCATCGAAACCAACGATTACGAGGGTATCAAGGAACAGTTCTTAAAAGTTCTTGCCATGGAGGTACCTTTTACCGAAGAAGATTTTGCCAATAACAAGAGAAACGACTTGGAAGAACGATCGTTCCAAGATGCTATGGCCGCATTCAAACGTAAGACAGACCGCATACAGAGCGTAGCATGGCCGATCATAAAGCAGGTACAAGAAAATCAAGGACAGATGTATGAACGGATTATGGTGCCCATTACAGACGGCAAACGTGTATATAATATCCCTTGTAACCTGAAACAAGCGTACGATTCTGAGGCTAAAGATGTGGTGAAACAGTTTGAGAAAGTCACTCTTCTTCATATCATCGACGACGATTGGAAGGAACACCTACGCCAGCTTGATGAGCTGCGTCACAGCGTGCAGAATGCCTCTTATGAACAGAAGGATCCGCTCTTGATCTTCAAACTCGAGAGTGCTAAGCTCTGGGATACTATGATTGACGACATGAACAACCGCACGGCAAGCATCTTAATGCGTGGACAAATTCCCGAAATGCAGCAAGACGAAGTGCGCGAGGCAGCCCCCGAAGAGCGAAGTCAACGCTATAATGAAATGAAACAAGAGCTGAATGATCCTCATCAAGCGGCCGCTGCGCATCAAGATACACGCGAAACAGCACGCCAACCGCAGGCTCCTATCATTAAAGAAAAGATGCCGCGTCCTAATGATCCGTGCCCTTGCGGTTCGGGAAAGAAGTTCAAGAACTGCCATGGCAGGAACATCAGATAAAGATATGCAAATCAAATTTGAACAATTAATGAAGAAATTCGGGGATAAGACTGCTGTCGATATCCCCGAATTTTTAATCGGACAAGGCGAAATTCTCGGCCTTGTAGGTAACAATGGTGCAGGGAAAACCACCCTTTTCCGCTTGCTGCTCGACCTCGTGAATGCCGATTCCGGCAGGATATTAATATCGGACAAAGAGATTGAAGGGGAAATAGAACCCTCGAAAACCGAAGTCTGGAAACAATTTACCGGTGCTTATATCGACGAAGGATTTCTAATCGATTTCCTTACAGCAGAGGAGTATCTTGAGTTCATTAGCACAGTGAACAATCAGAACGGCGCCCCTATCGAAACTCAACTTGAAGATTTCAAGACTTTCATGGGCAATGAAATTCTCGGACAAAAGAAACTTATCCGTGATTTTTCTGCCGGCAACAAGCAGAAAATAGGTATTATATCAGCTATGTTCACGCACCCCAAATTAATTATTCTCGACGAACCTTTCAATTTTCTCGATCCTTCAAGCCAGAATATCCTAAAGAAAATTTTGCTCGATTATAACCAAAAAACGGGAGCAACCATCATTGTGAGCAGTCATAATCTACAGCATACCGTAGAAATAAGTACGCGCATTGCATTGTTAGAGCACGGTCGCATTATCAAAGACCTACCGAACAACAACAGATGTGCGGAGAAAGAACTGGAAGAATACTTCAGTATTTAGGAGCACTTCTTACCATTTTCCTGCAATAGAAGCCTAAACCATAAAGGCATCCTATCAACAAATACATAAGTACAACTTGATAGAAATTAACATTTACATTGCTTATATGCGATCCGGGAAGCGATGCTATCACGGCGATACCGCGATTTAATACGCCCGCCACTGCAGACAACAAGGCAATTACAATGCTTTGAAGTGCAGGGAAAGGTGCCGTCAACACCGATACAAACACGCAATATAGAATAATGGTGGCAAGCGGAACGGCAAAAAGATTGGTAAGAAGAAAATAAAAAGAGACGTTTCCGAAGTAATACATCACCAATGGAGCTGTACCGAGCTGTGCGGATACGGAAACCACAACCATTCCCCAAAGCCAACGAACGGCCTTCGAAGTAAAAAGTATCTGGTCTTTAACAAGATGATAGAGCGGGAAATAGAATACCAGAATACCCATCACGGCCATGAACGACAACTGAAAACTCACATCCCACAGTACGAGCGGATCAGCTATCAGCATAACGATAGCCGCCAAGGCTAAAACATTAACCGACATACGTTTACGATTTAGCAAGGTTACAAAGGCATAAACAGTCAGCATTATGGCAGAACGCAACACGCTCGGTGCCATTCCTACCATAATCACATACGTCCAAATGGCCGTAAGAATGAATACTTGAACAAGCATAAAATGTCTGTTCCCCAAGCACAGAAGTGTAAGCATGAAGTAAATGATGCCGAGATGAAGCCCCGAAAGTGCAAGCAAATGGGATGCTCCGGCTAAAGAATATTCTTCTTTCATGGACTTTGAAAGCATACTTTTATCCCCCAGTGTCATTGCTGCCACAACGGCATAATCCTGTTCGGCCAGTCCATAAGCACGGAAATGTACCATCAATCGGTCGCGAAATTGTCGTGCCTTCAGTCGGATACGCTCCATTCTTGATAGATCGCCCAGCCCTACTTCCGCCTTTTGCCAATTCGTGTAATAAACGAAAGTCTGCGCTTCGTAACCGTGAATACGGAGCCATAAAGCATAATCGAAGTGCGAATGAGTATAATAGTTCTTCGGTCTTTCCAAAACAGAACGGGCAACAATCCCGTCACCCAGTGCCAATCGAAGATATCTTTTGTCTATGGTATCCCGCAAAATCGAGGCTTTAATCTTCTTATTCTTCATAGGTCCCGATGCTACAAGCAGATCGCATTGCAACACTTTTCCCCTAACAACGGGGCGACTTATTACTACAGCCTTATAAGTACAATCGCCATAAACGTTTTTCCGATATTCGGTTTCGCGGACAGACAGCATCCATGCACCCAATAGGAATGTCGACAATAATAGCATCACACTCTGCAATTGCCACCTTTTATAACCTATCAACGCCATCAAGAGCGAGGCGATTAGAGCCACGAACCAAACATGCATTGGCAGACCGTCGCCCACATAACTGCCTATTGCAATACCAGCAATCAATGCAAGCGCCACGCGCAACAGCGGAAACAATTGAATGTTACCGTCTATTTTCATTCATAATCATCAATCACACTGTTCATAAAATCCATCATCGGCTTAGCTACTTTAAACATATCCGCCATTCGTACCAGCCATTTATCGCCATTGAAGAAATCGTCTCCCACCATATTCCAGCAGGCATAATCCTTCATTTTCAGGTATTCCAAGAACTCATAATCGCGCGGGAAGTCTTTCGGAGCCGTCTTAAGATGTGTCAGTCCGAACCCTTTGGGGGACATATATTCATCGTTCCACTCCCCCTCGTTGGCATAACCGAAATACTTTACGAATTTTCCATTCTCCACACATTTGCGCCATTCATCGATATTACCCATGATTTCATTACGACACGAAGTCAATATATTAGTAGGCAACCAATAAGAACCGGCGGAAACTATGCATCGTCCCGGCTCTATGTGCAGGTAATATCCGGCATGCAGCGACTTCTTGCCATGTGCACAAATATAGGCTCCCATGTGGTTCTTGTAAGGAGATTTATCCTGTGAAAATCTCGTATCTCTATAAAATCGGAAACACGCATCCTTAGGTGTAATGTGCGAAACGGTAGGATCGAACTCCGTAATTGCCGCGATTGCTTTTGCTACACCGGCTTCGTAATCCTCCTTACAGGCAAGATACTCATCTTTATGTGCCAGAAACCATTCACGATTGTTATTAGCCGATACGTCTTTCAAAAATCGGATTATTCTTTTTGCATCCATATTATTCTAATTTCGAGTTCTCCAACAATTTCGGACAGAAGCTACCAAACGGACACTCCGGGCACTTGGGTATCCGGCTTAAACATACATAACGGCCGTGCAACAGCAACCAATGGTGTGCGTCGGGCACGTCTTCTTTCGGAATATTCCGCAACAGTTCACGCTCCACTTTATAGGGTGTATTGGCCGTTTTCGGTACCAATCCCAGTCGATGACTCACACGATACACGTGCGTATCTACAGCCATAGTGGCCTTACCAAACCAAACTGCCTGCAATACATTGGCAGTCTTACGCCCTACTCCGGGCAACTTCGTCAACTCTTCCATCGTTTCAGGAACAATGCCCCCAAAGTCATCTACGATCATCCGTGCCATCTCCACAAGGTGTTTCGACTTCGCGTTCGGATAACTCACCGTTTTAATATACTCAAGTACATCTTCTACCTCTGCTTTAGCCATTTCCTGCGGCGTCGGATAGCGCCGAAATAACGCCGGAGTAATCTGATTGATACGCTTATCCGTACACTGTGCACTGAGTAACGTTGATACAAGCAACTGAAAAGCACTCCCGAAATGTAGCTCTGTCGACACGTTCGGCATCTTTTTACGGAAGTAATTCAAAATATAAACATAGCGTTCTTTTCTATTCATAACAATGCAAAGTTACTGCAAGTAGAATAAAATGCAAAATAAATTCATTTGTTTTTAAGGCCCGACAGCTGCATTTGTCTATACAAGACGATAAATGAAAAAGCTGCGGCCGGTGCTCTTGAGAACACAAAATACGGAAAAATCTCACATCAGATATACTGTCTATAACAAACAGATGTATCTAATACGAGACTTATTTATCTGCTCTACCGATATCAGAGCATAGATATTTCGGCAATTTAGGCTTCCATTGTCCTATCTGTCCGCAGATTTTGCCGCCGATAAGCTGGCTCTATACAGAAATCGTTAATTTATGATATAAACCGCGGCAGGCATCTTCGATTAAATCTAAAGCATAGTCGAAGTCGGCACTTCCGCCGTAATAAGGATCGGGAACAGTGGCTGCGTCGTGGTGTTCCGTAAGATATTCCGTCAGCAGATGCACCTTTCGGCGGTCTTCTTCGTCGTTTGTCATGGCATTGACCATACGTAAATTGTCGTGATCCATTACCAATATGCAGTCGAAACGCTTAAAGTCGTCGCGCTTGAACTGTCGTGCACGACTGCCGAAATCATAACCTCGCGCCGCTCCATGCCTGCGCATACGGGCATCGGGCAACTGTCCGACGTGCCAATCACCTATGCCTGCCGAGTCTATATAAAACATTTCGTCGGCGCCGGCTTGGTGTACGATATGCTTCATTACGCCCTCTGCCGCCGGACTTCGGCATATATTACCCAAACAAACGAACAATAGTTTAATCTTCTTCATCTTCCAAAAGGTTGGGTTCCGTATCAGGTATGGGCTGATTGGCGCTCTCCTTTACGCCGAGTTGCTTCAGTTCGTTGGCCTTCTGCACAATGCTTTGGCGACCTGTATAGGCTTTACTGTAGGCATCGTCGTAATCTCTGTGCAGGTTCTCTATATCCTTTTTCACTTTATCAAAGCGTTTTATGAAGTCTCCTACACGCTTCAGAAGCTCTTCAGCCATACCGAACACTTTCTTCTGATTTTCCGTCTGGGCGTACTGCCGCCATGCTATCTGGATCATCTTCAGTATAGCTATGAGGTTTTGCTGGCTCGTTATCAGCACTTGTCTGTCGAATGCTTCGCCCCAAATCTTGGGTTCTGTGGCCAACGCCAGCTGCAAAGCGCCCTCGAAAGGCACATACATAATGACGAAATCGATAGCTTTTCGCGGCTTTTGAACGTACTTGCTATAGTCTTTCTTGGCCAAACCGAAGGCTTGAGTGCGTATGCTGCGCACCAAATCTTCGGCATATTTCCGCTTTAAACCCTCGTCCTCGGTGTTCACATAATTATAATAAGCATCGATAGATACTTTGGAATCAACGATTACATCTTCGTTGTTCGGATAATGAAGTATCACGTCGGGGATCATACGCCTACCGCTTTCGTCGTTCAGAACGGCATTTCCCTTGTCATCAGTGATGGTTTGTTGCATGTCATAGTCTATTCCTTGGCGCAGTCCTTGGCTTTCTAATAACTCTGCGAGGCGTCTCTCCCCCCAATTCCCCTGCGCCTTGTTACCGCCGCGTATAACGTTTGTCAGCCTTGTAGCGGTAGCATCGATCTTTTGCGTCTGCTCTGCCATCTCCTTAAGTTGCTGAGATAACGATGCTGTATGCTTGGTTGTTTCGCTATTAGTGGTCTGGATAACCTGATGAAGTTGCTCTATGTTCTGCTTTAACGGGCGGGTGATACTCTCCATCGACTCCGAATTAGAGTGTTTCAGCTTATCTGCCGTCTGATCGAGCACACGGGTTGCAAGGTTCGAGAACTGCTCCTGAACGGTTTTTAGCTGCTGTTCGAACTGCTCTTTCCGCATCTCTGCTTCTTTCGAATTATGCTCCTGCTCGGCCTGCAACTGCGTGTTGGCGCGCTCAAGGTCTATCTTCAACTGCGTAAGTTGCTCCTGCAAATCGCGCTTTTCGGCCACTGCACCATCCATATCGGCCCGTAACTGCCTATTTGCCGACTGCTCCTGCGCCAGCTGTTGTGTAGTTAACATCAGCTTGGCAGCCGCGTCTTTCTGCCTCGCATTCAACACAAAATAGGTTACTATGCCGCCTATAACGACGCCAACAACCAAGAATACTATTTCCATACCGCAAAGATAGCTGAAAAAGACCGCACTCCAAAATAAAACGCATGTTTTATTTTATGCCGCAAAATGTTGCACACTTTCCGAATATTTCTTATCTTTGTGCAAAACACATGCTTATGAAACGATTAGACTGTTGGCTAACTATAGTAGTAATACTTGGCGCATTGCTTATCATCTTTTACTTTATCGTCAGTCCGGACGTAAGGTATAGTTTTCTATTTCTTGCTATCCTAATCATATCTTTCATTATTCTACAACAGATATGCTATGGTCTCAAGCAAATTAAAATCCGGCGAAAGTGGCGACGTTTTACCGATATTCTTGTTACAGAAGGCGGTTTTGAAGAATTTTATTACTCCCCTACGTCGCTATCTGCATATAAAGACAATTACTGGTTGTTGGAAATAACGCATAATAAGAATATTTTCAACATTCATTTTCTCTATAATCTCAATCCCTACGTGGAACATCTTCAAGAAGAATGCGAGATGAAAATCGCAGAAATACGCGACAGTTTCGGCCGACTTTCAGTACCTCTGCAACCGACAATCGTTAGCGATGTGCCTTTCGGATCGTTAACCATCAGTGTTCAACTTGCCCGAAAAGAGGCTACAGACAAGCTGTTAAGAGAGATTAGAGACGTACTCTCGAACCTCGTCAGCACATCATTTACCGGAAAGAAGTATATCAAAGAATGCTTCAACGATAAAACCTATTATGCTGAATACAATCATGAAAGCGTAACACGCGCCATTCTTCGCAGTGCAACATCTACCGAATTTTACGATGAAAGACACGACGAAAGGAGCATATCGTACGACTTCGAAATGCTTATTTACGACTGTTATGAAGAGGAACCTATAGAAGAAGCACTGATTACCGAGGCCGATTTCAACGCCATTTGGAACGAGCGCGAAAGATAGCACATAGAAACTTCACGCTTAGACAGGCCATCTAAGCACCATAGAAGAGTTTTGTAACGTGCTTATATTACCCATTTAAGGCAATTAGATGGATAGTTTATCCGGCTTCTGCAAGGCACTCCCCTCCTTTGGAGGGGCAGGGGAAGGTTCCTCCTCCCATCTCTGTCGGCCGAAAATCCGCCATTGCACGGCACCTCGCATGGCCAAATAAACAATGAAAGCAAGCCACAGAGCATGATTGCCCATGACGGGTTGCAGCAACAGGTCTATCGCAAAGAACGCCAAGGCGGCCGCTACAGACGAGACGAGCATGCCGCGCGTAGCGGTAATTCCGATGAAAATGCCATCGAAGATAAATGCCGCAACGCCCGCAACGGGTATCGATACCGCCCAATAAAAGTAAGGTTCGGCCGCCTCTACCACAAGCGTTTCGTTGGTAAGCAGGCTAAGGAAAGCGTTTCCGCCCACCGCATAAACCAACGTAAAAGCCGCTGCCATGGCGGCACCCCAACGAAACAAGGCTCGCACAAGTCCGGTGAACGCCTCACGGTTGCGGGCTCCGTAGTACTTACCGCTAAGGGCTTCGCCCGCATAAGCAAAGCCATCCATCACGTAAGAGAACAGGGTAAAGAGCGTCATCAGCAGAGTATTTACCGACAGAATGACGTCTCCCTGCCGCGCTCCGGCCGATATAAAGAAGAAATTCACGCCAACTAAGAAGAGTGTACGCAGAAAAATGTCGCGATTGACGGTAAAGAAACGGCTCATCGCCTTACGGTCGAAGAGCGACGAGTGCCAGTCGTAGCGGTTCAATCGTGAGTAATACCGCACCCAGCAGGCCAATGCAACGAGGAAACCTGCCCACTGTGCAACGAGTGTTCCTACGGCCACGCCCTCGATTTTCCAATGAAGAAAAAAGACAAACGATAGACTTGCCACGATATTCACCACGTTCTGTAAAATGGAGACCATCATCGGAATGCGGGTATTCTGCATGCCTATGAACCATCCCGTAAGGCCATAAAGCCCGAGCATGGCGGGTGCGCCGTAGATACATATATTAAAATAGGTGACTGCATGGGGAGTTACCTGTGCCGAAGGGTGCATAATCGAGAGCATAACCCATCGTATAGGCCACTGAAACACAATGAGCAGCAACGCTATTGCTCCGCCTATCGCCAATGAACGCACAAGCATCCGCATGACTTCTGCCAGATTACGTGCGCCGAGTGCCTGCGATGTCATGCCGCTGGTGCCCATGCGAAGGAAACCGAATATCCAGTAAACGACGTTAAAAATCATCGATCCCACGGCGATAGCGCCGATATAAGCCACATCGCCCATATGACCGACGATCGTAAGATCTACCAGCCCGAGCAACGGAACGGTAATGTTCGATACGATAGAGGGCAATGCCAAACGAAGTATTTGGCTGTTTCTGCTGTTCATTGAGTGCACTTGTCTGCACAAAGTTAAGCATAAAACAAAGACGGAAGACAGATGTATTCCAAATTTATGTTAAGATAAACGCCCGCAAATAAACTTTCCGATGATTATACGGTCAAATAACCAAACGAAAAAAATGATAACGAAAGAATAACAGACAGATGAAGAAGGTTAGCAAAGTATGGATAGCAGCGGGCATAGTGCTCATAGCGGCAGTGACTGCATGGCTGCTCTCGGGCAACGAGAAGAAAGAAGAAATTGCTTTCGATACAGCAAAGGTGGCGCCTGCAAACATACAAAACAGCATCACGGCCACGGGTACGATAGAGCCGGTTACATCGGTTACCGTAGGTACACAGGTGTCGGGCATCGTTAACAAGTTATATGTAGACTACAATAGTGTGGTGAAGAAAGGTCAAGTTATTGCCGAACTCGACAAGACAAACCTCATTAGCGAGCTGAAAACAGCCCAAGCAAATCTGACAAGTGCACAGAGTACGCTGAATTATCAGGCCGAGAACTTTAAAAGATATGCCACTCTGTACAAGAAAGGTTTGGTGAGCGCCGACGATTACGAGAATGCCCAGCTGACCTACAAGCAGGCTAAAGAACAGGTAGCATCGGCACAAGAGACGGTCAGGAAGGCACAAACGAACTTGGGATATGCCACTATAACCTCGCCGATCGATGGCATCGTGCTGTCTAAAAGCGTAGAAGAGGGGCAGACGGTAGCAGCAAGTTTCAGCACGCCCGAACTGTTTACCATCGCCAAAGACCTGACCAATATGCAGGTGGTGGCCGATATAGACGAGGCAGACATCGGCGATGTGGCCGACGGAGAGCGAGTTACCTTCACTGTAGATGCCTATCCGGACGACAAGTTCGAGGGTGTAGTGAAGCAAGTAAGGCAAGAAGCCACGACTACAAATAACGTTGTGACCTACGAGGTGGTGATCAGTGCGCCCAATACAGACCTTAAACTGAAGCCGGGACTTACGGCTAACGTCACTATCTACACGGCCGAGCGCAAAGGGGTATTGAGCGTACCGTCGAAAGCGCTGCGCTTTACGCCCACCAAGGAGACTGTGGGCAACAAGAAGATTGTAGACACGGAGGCTAAGAATAAGGTGTGGACGCTCGAAAACAACAATACATTGAAAGCACATGCCGTGAACATCGGTATGACAGACGGCACGCATACGCAGATTTTGAGCGGCATTTCGCAAGGTAAGGAAGTGATAACAGCCATTAAAGTGGGCTCGAACAACGAACAAGAAACAAGCAACAATCAAGAAAGTAGTCCGTTTGCACCGGGCCCAAGGGGCAGGAAAAAGTAAGGTAAAACGTAACCCTACCCTGCACAGCCGAAACAAAAAGAATAAATATGGATAAGAAAGTTGTCATAGAATTGCAACATGTAAAGCGCGATTTCCTCGTAGGCGACGAAACTGTACATGCTCTCCGTGACGTGTCGTTCAAGATATACGAAGGTGAGTTCGTAACTATAATGGGGAAATCCGGTTCGGGTAAGTCTACTCTGTTGAACCAGTTGGGCTGCTTGGATACCCCTTCGAGCGGCGAATACTACTTGGACGGCGTGTCTGTACGCACGATGTCGAAGTCGCAGCGTGCCATTTTGAGGAACCGGAAGATAGGTTTTATCTTCCAAAACTATAACCTCTTGCCCAAGACGACAAGCGTAGAAAACGTGGAACTCCCGCTGATGTATAACGCTGAAGTAAGCGCCAAAGAGCGGTTCGACCGTGCTGTGGAAGCGCTGAAAGCCGTTGGCTTGGGCGACAGACTGTATCACAAATCCAATCAGATGTCCGGCGGACAGATGCAGCGCGTAGCTATAGCGCGGGCATTAGTTAACAATCCTGCCGTTATACTGGCCGATGAAGCCACTGGGAACCTCGATACAAGGACGAGTTTCGAAATCCTTGTGCTCTTTCAAAAGCTGCATGCCGAGGGTAGGACAATCATTTTCGTGACACACAATCCCGACATTGCGCACTATTCGAGCCGAAACATTCAGCTTAGAGATGGGCAAGTGATCAGCGACGAGTATAATCAAGACATCTTGTCAGCGGCAGACGGACTTGCCGCATTGCCTACAAATTCCGACGAATAGTTAATTACAGCAACAATATATGAATTATATAAACCTCTTAAAAATAGCCTTAAGAGCCATCGCAGCTAATAAAATGCGGTCGTTTCTCACGGCATTGGGCATCATTATCGGTATTGCCTCGGTGATTACCATGCTAGCCATAGGGCAAGGAACCAAACGAAGTATACAGGCAAATATTGCCGAAATGGGCTCCAATATGATTATGATAAGTCCCGGAGCCGATATGCGTGGCGGTGTAAGACAAGATGCCTCGTCGATGGAAACACTCAAGATGAAAGACTACGAGGATATCAAAAACGAGTGTACATATATCAAGGCCATCAGTCCGGTGGTAAATAGTAGCGGCCAATTCATATACGGTAACAACAATACTCCGTCGTCTATCTACGGTGTTAATCAAGACTATCTTGAGATAAGGCAGCTTACAGTAGAAGATGGAGATATGTTTACCGACGCTGAAATCAAATCCAGCGCCAAAGTATGTATCCTCGGACAGACGATTGTTAAGAACCTGTTTCCCGATGGCAGCGATCCTATCGGCAAGGTGGTACGTTTCAACTCCATTCCTTTCCGCGTGATAGGCGTATTGAAGAAAAAGGGTTACAACTCTATGGGTATGGATCAAGACGACTTGGCACTGGCTCCGTATACGGCAGTAATGAAACGTATATTGGCACAAACATACTTGGGAGGCATACAATGCTCTGCCATAACGGAGGGAGTTACGGATAAAGCCATCGATCAAATATCCGCCATCTTGCGTCGGAACCATAAGCTGAAAGACGCAACCGATATAACGGAAGCCGATGACGACGATTTCAACATACGCTCTCAAGAGGAACTGTCGAGCATGATGAATTCTACTACCAACATGCTCACTATCTTATTGGGCTGCGTGGCAGGCATTTCGCTCATCGTGGGCGGCATAGGCATCATGAACATCATGTATGTGAGCGTTACCGAACGTACCCGTGAAATCGGCCTGAGAATGAGTGTCGGCGCAAGAGGTATAGACATATTGAACCAATTTCTGATAGAAGCGATCTTGCTAAGCGTTACGGGCGGCGTTATCGGAGTGGCCCTCGGCATAGGCGCTTCGTATGCTATAAAACTGCTGGCCCACTGGCCTATATACATACAGAGTTGGAGTATAGCGATGAGTTTTGCCGTATGTACTTTCACCGGAGTGTTCTTCGGATGGTATCCGGCAAAGAAAGCAGCGCAGCTCGATCCTATAGAAGCCATCAGATACGAATAAAAACAAACATGCCACAGATGGCAGATACGCATCATAAAAGCAGGGGAACGATAACCACTCCCCTGTTTTTATTTCTGCTTCGTCATATACATTCCATCGCCCGCATCTATCTGTTTAGCCGCTTCGTCTACCAGATAAATGGTTTCGGTACTATCTTTGAAATCGCAATGCAACTTGCCTTGCTGATAATAAAAGGTGCCATTGCTCGTCTTTCCATCGAGTGTTTCCGAAATATATTTACCTTTTATCGTCAGTACTATCCTACCGTAAGAGGTATCGTAAATCCATCTTCCTTGTATCCAATCGGGTATCGGTTCGGGATGCACCTCCTCATATCCGTCGGATGATCCGGCAGAATCTTCCTCTATCCGCCTGCTTTCGTCCCGTTCCGAAAAACCTACAGAAGAACTCTGCACCACATGTTCGGTCTGAATTTCGTCTATACCGCCGGAAGATTTGCAGGTGTTAAAAGCCAGAATGATAGCAAACACCATCGATACCAAAACCAACAAGAAACCTTTCAAGCAGCCCCGATTATGACCAGACGGCACATGCAGCAGGGGTGGAGGCGCAACATGCTGCCGCTCCTTGGCACTCTCGTTACGGTAACCACTACGCACATCGGCGTTATAGCCGGCAATCTCATCATGAATTTCGTTACCTTTATGTGCAGTAACGGCCGTTGCCACCGGCTCTCGCCCATCTCTTAAAGTTTCTTCGTCGTGGAGCATTGCAGAAACATCTTCCGTATGTTTTGCCTGCAAAGCCTCATCCTTGGGCAAGATATAAGTGAAAGGAGTACCGCAACGAGGACAAACACAGGCTATTTCACTCATCCCCAATGGCGCCTTCGTATCGTATCTAAATCTACATTTAGGACATTTTATTTCCATCAGTTTCTTTTCTTTTCATATCTTGTTGTATGTAAAAAGAGCGATAGGCGCTATTCGAACCTTACTTGCGCCTTACGCATCATCTTCCAATGCTCACCGTCTTTCACGGCTGTACCCTCTTCCTCGGTGATGATGTGGCGCGGATAACCGCTCACATTTCCACCGACTTTACACACTGGTTTTATAAACTGCGACACACTGATCATAGCTGTAGCAATGGCATCCGGCGTATCGAGCAAGATAAAACTGCCGTTTACCCCATCTATTGTAGTAAGTTGATAGATGCTTTTCCCAATCTGTTCTACCGAGGAGGCATGACTGAAAACGCCATCTGTAGTGGGTGCAGCAAGAAAGAGTTGCCTCTGTTGCCCGTAAACAGGCATTGTAAGTTCGTTATCCTTACTGTCTACCTTCGATACACCGGCACTCTGTTGTTCACGTTTCGAGAGTTGTCGCAATTCTTCCTCCAGCCTATCTATTCTATTCTCTAAAGATGTTATCCGTTCATTCAACTGAGAGAAAAGGCTGTCGGCGCCTGTATCTCCGGCAGACTGCCCCGCCGCATCCGGTTGTTGCTCCGAAGAGCCCTGCTTACCGAGCAAACCTGAAAATATATTCCCCATGTTTCTTCTGCAAATTTTAGTTTATCACTCCTTCTGCCAAGGCATTAAAGGTGCTCTATCAGGTTATCTCTGATGCTCCCGATTATCGGGTAAAAGAACACAGTGTCTTCGATCGTGTCGGTTGCATTCCTATCCTCTTGGTTCTTGTTTACAAAGTTCCAGCCATGAAGCAGGTGGTGTTCCAAGTCTTTGTTTACATATTCGCGGAACTGTTGCAACGACCTATTGTCTACAAGAAAGCGGTCTACTACCCGAATATCGTCGCAAAGTTGTACGAAGAAATCGTTAAAAGCCCTCACCTCTCCTACAATTCGGCTGCGTATATCGCCATCTTCCATGTCTGCATAAGTCAGGCATTCCTTGTCTATCATGGAATAATTATACTTGAGAGAACTGTCAAAGTCGTCCATCAGTCGATTTAGCTCGCTTACCTGTTCGCATCCGGCGTGGTCTCTCACCTGCATAAGGGCGCCACGACATGTAATTTGCTTGGGTTCGCGCTTCTCCATAATCACCGAGAGGCCATCTGTATCGTAAGTTTCTCCGTAAACCCGCTCGAATACAGTCTGCGTCAACTGGTCTAAGTCGCGATTGCTGCCTACGATATCGAGTATTTTCGAGCCTGTTCCGCTAAACATAATGCTGCGCGGTTTGTCGATTTGTCGGTGCTTCATCATACGTGCAACGTAATAAATCAGCGCAACATAGAAATATATGAATATGATCTTCCGCTGTTCGTCCTCGTTCAAGCGCATGTTATACGAGAAAACATCGTTGCCAGATACTACCTTATTGGTTATTACAGAGAAGAGGAACGTGTTGATATCCTCACTTTTACGTTTGGCAGTTATATCGTCGAGGATGCCGTTAAGTTCGCCGTAACGGTCGTCATCGCCGTCGAAAAGTCGCTTGAAGTAATCTACGTACTTCATAAGCATGGGGTTTGTGTCGCCATGAGGTACGTCTGAAAAGCCGTCGCCAAAGAGTACGTTGGCGGCAAATCGAAAAGAAGTGAGCATAACCGGCTGATGTGCATTCGATTCAAATACCACCACGTCGCTCGAACCGCCGCCTATATCGATGCTTGCCACGGTAGATGCTGCGCCGCGGAACGTACTCGAACTCTTATAGAAATAATAGGGAGCCACGCTCTCGGGCATTTGTATAAGGTTCGTCTCGGTGTCGCGCACTCCGAAAACCTCGCGGAAAGTCTTTGCCCACATGTCGCCCATCTTGCGTATATTGCCGACTTTCATAGCTAGCGGATAGAACCAAACAAGACGAGTCTTAGATATATCGCCGTTCTCCAGCAATACTTTGGTACGCATGAGCAGTGCCAATTCGGTAAGATATGCCTTCACGCGCTTGCTGTTTGCCATCTCTGTAGACCATTTCAGGTTCGGAACGATGCGATTTCCGTAACCGATAGACTCTTTCTCGTATATAAACGGGATATTTGCATCGCCGAGCGCCACGATATAATCGGCATTCTCGGCATCTAAACGCTCGCATTCCGAAAGCACTGTACGTTGCGGGAAACCGTAATCTTCGCCGATATTCTTAGGCAAGAACTCCTGTTTAAGAATAACATCGTATAGGATACTCTCTCCATTATATAATGTGGCGAGCAAACGGTCGCGCGATGCAGAAGTTATTTTAAGGGGTTCCGGCATGTTTGCTCCGCACATAGTTTCCACATGCGTATTGGTGGTACCGAAGTCGACAGCAAATGTAAATGCCTCGTGCCCGGGTATATAATCCGACCACCGCGGACAGATAACGCCCTCGGCAGTAAGGTTTTCGTTGCCATCAGATAGCGTTATGCCGATATAATCGAAATCGCTATGCAAGCAATAATAGCTCGATCCTACACGTTTTTCTGACTTCAACGACCGGTTACGCATAAGAATATCGGCATCGGCTACCTTGTTTCGATAGCCATTCTTATAGAAAGACAAAGATAAATGGTGGTTTTCGAGCATGCCAAGTGCACGGTCTACCAGCTGCACATTGTATTGTTTCAGGCCCTGCGTACGTACAAACGGGAAAATACTCAATGCAAACGGCACAGTAATAAAATACCCACGATTGTTCTTCACATCGTAAGTTGTATCGACACTATTTGCCGACACGTAAATTCGCTGGAGGGTAATATATCCGTTCTGTTTCTGTACAGGAATGCGAAGTATGGCTGTTACGGTTTCCGTTTGTCCGTTCTTGCAGTGCTGGAGTTCGAACCTCGGACGGCCGCCTATTGTTCCATACAGATCTTTTACATCAAAGTATTTGAAATAAATGGGCTTCAACGGGAGCACAAAGTCGCAGTCGTCTGTCTCTCTACTGCCGATAGAAAGGTTTCCATCGAAGAAACAATCGCGGTCTAACGTATAATCGAGCTTGATCAACGATGGTTGGAAGAAGTCGTCATCGGTCAACCAAGGGTACTGATGCGTAGTTGCAGGGAGCACACGTTTATCGGGTTCCAATGCATAATCCTCCGGTTGTATGACTGTGGTATCATCCCAAGCGCCGGTAATATACTTGAACGGATCGATAAACGTGGCATTCAAATGGTTCTGCAATACCAACGGAAGCCGTTCGTTTGTCGCACGCGAAGGTACTATCATGAAGTCGCTCCGTGCAATAGCAGCCTGTATATCTTCGGAACGAGCACAATAGAAAGGTACTCCAAGCGCCTGAACGCCCTCATCCAAACGATCGAAATTGGTCTCAAGATACGAACGCGCCTTCTCTACATTGGCAACATCGTATACCAAGGGATTACCTATTTCTTTCAAAATCTCATCCTGCATGTCTGCCGAAAGCAACTTCATATTGGCAATGAGGTAAGCATTAACCTCGCTACAGAGTTTTTTCAAGTCGGGATAAGCCGTAAACAAAGCGTAAATGTACTTAATAAAACGTTCGTTACGCATATAAAGCGGCCGCCATAGGTCGAACAATTTCACGTTCTGCTCCACAGGAATATCGAATACATGGGGCATCGCATTGGGTGTCGACATGAACAATGTAACGGGAGAAGTGCTGCCGATGACCTGATTTCCAAGCACCAAAAAGTACAAACGATCCATACGGTCGAAGTTAAAAGCCTCCTTGTCTTGTTCAAGAAACATCTCTATTGTCTCGCCCAACAGCTTATGTTGAGATGAGTTTTTCAGCTCACCGAGCGCTGTCGCACGGTTCCATTCCACGATATGCAACCGGTTGCGAAGTTCGGTATAATTGAAAAACAGCTGTGCCACATCGAGTGCATTGGCCACGAGTTTCTCATCCATAGCCTCGCCATTCAGACTTGTATGCATGGAAAGACGCTTGAATGCATTCTTTACCAAGTCCATCTGAGCGAACGGGGATGGGATTGCAGTACGCGGACGTTGCGAAAGACCGCCGTTAGGATCATCGATCATGTCGATTTCATCGGCATGATACTGGTTATTCAAAGGTATCCAACCCTCACCGGTTGTCTTTTTATTGTATGATAATATCTTTGACATGTTCGTTTGTTCTTGCTTTTACCGGTTATGAAAACAAATCGTATTTCTCGTCTACCAACTTATCGAGCGTCTCATCAAGCAGGTCTAAAAGTTTCAGCGCTACTTTATCGGTACCATACTGCTGCGTTTTTACGGCTTGCTGTGAGGCTTTATTCAACGCTGAAAGTACGCTTTTATAATCGATTACCGACTTAAAAAGACCGCTTTTCGGTGCAATATCGGTAAGTGCATCGCTCAGTTTATCCGTATTCAGATTAAAAGGTTGGAAGCTACGTTGATTGCCTTTCAGCTCTTTTAGCCACAAACGATACCCTACAAAGAAGTCGCTTGTCAGCGTAGAATAAAAACTTGTGGATAGAAAACTGTTCTTTATTTCGGGTTTGTCTTCCGTATAACCTCTGCCAATGTCTGCTTTCAGCTGATTTGTAATATACATATAGGCAAGATGGAACTTAATAAACTGCTTATTGATCAGTGCACGTGTAGACACTCCGAAGTCTTTCAACGACAGCGTTGTCTTATCACTGGCGAGTCCGTATTCCTTGAATACCGGATTTATCGCGTTGCCCTCGATAGTTTGCAGCTGCTCGTCGGGCATGGAAAGGAAGTCGAGTACGGCCAATGCACCCACAAACTCCACCACATGGGCATCATTGCGCTGCCCATTACCTCCGGGATCATTGAAATACGGATTAGAGGGAATTTCGTCTCCCAAGTAATAACAAGCATTGATCTTCGACATGGGTATGTCTACTCCATTTCGTTTCAGCCCCGTCAGGTTATCGTGATAATAGAACAGGGCCGACTTTGTTTTCGAGATAAAGTCGGCACGCGAGATAGGGCTGTTCTCATCCTGTTGCACATTGAAATACGGTAAAACCGTCAAAGCCCCTATCCGTGCATCGCGCAGATTACCGCGATTGTTTATTTGGGCATTATTTCCGGCATTGCGAATGTTCTTAACTATGATAGGATAACCTGCCGCCCCCGTACCGCCAAAGATAGAACTAACCACGAAAATACGATCGTTCTTTTGAAATACATTGGAGAACTGCCTGAACTCTTCGGAGTCTTTAAACTCGTTCAACGCCACCGAACCAATATTCGGAGAGCCCACAAAGCCGATATCCATCTTAGTGTTAAGCTGGTCGTCGGAAAACATCATCGAGCATAGGGCCTGATTTCCTGTGTCTAATGTGGAATAGGCAATGAAATCCTGAAACTTCTTCGACTCCACTGCTCCCATATTGAAAAGGAACGTATCGCTCAGGTTACTGCCGTTAGGCAGAATATCGCTCAACGATGAAATCTTGACAGAGAAGAAACCCTTTGCCACGTCAGCACTCTCGCCATATAGAGATTTACGAAGTTGCTTATACCAGCGCAACAGGTTATCGGTACGTTTCAGGTCTTCGTTTGCCTTGTGCGGATCTACAATAATGGGGATCACCTCCAAGGATATGGGACTCCCGTTATCGTCAACCGGATGAACTCCGGCTGCAAACTGCATAATGAGCGGGCGCATAACACGGCTGCCAGTACCGCCAACTAAAAATAAGAATAGTCTCATCATTCTTTTTCAATATCTTTATGTCTGCATGCAGACATCGACGCAAAGCGCCTGTTATTATTCCGGAATAGGGGTATGCCTGCAGTTAGACGACCACCAACGCACGGAATAGCTCGCCAATACGAAGAGCAGAGCCTCTACCACCATTACTACCACGCTAAAACTTAAGAGCTGAGAAGAATAAGATACGCCTTCCGTATCGAACACTCCATTCAGATATACATAAATTTCTATCGGAACGGATACCGCCGCAATCGCCAGCACCAACAGCCAATGATACCATCGGGAGAAACTCACACTGTTGATTACATAATAGTATATTCCGGCAAAAGCCCATGCCTCTACCGCCGAAATAACCGCTACGATAAAATAAAGATTTTGGTTATACATGTCTACAGAGAACTCATCTTCGTAATACATGGCCTCTAAAACCGTAGTGGAAAATATGATAAACAAGACTGTAAGTACAATTCCCGTTATCAGCAATAAAGTATTTCTTTTCATTTCGTAAGATTAATTTCTTTTAGGTTGGCCCATTGCTTAATTTTTAAACTTCAACTGCAGCCGGAAATAATAGGGTTCGCCGTCGGAATATTTCTCATAACTGCTGTAAATACCATTCAGCAAATACTTCAACCCGAAAGTAGTACGGCTATCGACATGGGTATCATCGTCGCTCGACGATGCGGTAATCCACTGCGGCATACGGTTAAGTAGCCTGATATTTACATCCTGCTCGTGCGTTATCCGGTCGGCCGACAAGATGAACAGATGCGTAGCACTGCCGATATATTTCTTTTCTGCCAGCGTTACATCACCTTTACCGATGCGACGTATCTCCTTGATTTCTATCTTGTCATCGGCATCTATGCGGTAATTGGCCTTATCCGTAAGATACTGATCATCAATAAGCATACCCGACAAATCTACAGCTAAAGTCAAACGAATGTCTCCGCTGTTACGGTCGGGTTCTACATCTTCAATGGCATGTATTTGGGTGTTCTGTCCACGTTCGGGGCGAAATCTGCCGCGAATACTACCATGTTTCAGAAGTAGAGAGCAATAAGGCTTGTACACATCGTCGGTCTCGAAGAGATACATGTTTTCGTATCCGCGCATAGAAGCAAAACGCGCGAATGACATATAATTCTTGTCTTTGGTCAAGCGGGCTATATTGTCGTTGCTTCCAACCACAACAATGTAGTACGGGCGATACCCATCGTACCGATACCCTTTCGAAGGAGAGTTGTAAGGATAGTAAAATCCGTTGTACGAACCCCGCATTTTCACGATGAGCATTGCTCGGTTTTTAACCTCATCCTTGAACACTGCGTTGGTCATTCCCTGTGCCTCGGCAAATACTTTCTGCGGATTAACGCCTGCCATATCCTTGGTCGAGTAAATCATATCGGTAACCAAGATGCTCAATTCATCATTGCCGGTCTTGTTGAGGATATTGCCGAAGATAGCTCCGAAATCGGTATATCCGGCATCGCCTATACCTTTTGTAGCCTCGAATATATCGCTATCTGCAATAAACTTACGGAACCCTTGCGGATAGGCATTAATGCTGCTGTTTACAATATATATCTTATTGTCTTCGTTATTGTTCGGTAAACTGTTGAGCATCGACACGATAGCCGCTTTA
Organism: Hoylesella oralis ATCC 33269; assembly: GCF_000185145.2. Lineage (GTDB taxonomy): Bacteria > Bacteroidota > Bacteroidia > Bacteroidales > Bacteroidaceae > Prevotella > Prevotella phocaeensis. The sequence goes on along the minus strand of NZ_GL833116.1, from coordinate 332,928 downwards.
AAAGAACCGTCTCCCGCCGGCGAATCGTAGGCAATCATCGAACCGGAGCGTTCAAGATAGAAGTTAACGGCAAGATATTCGCGCCCTCCTATACCCACGAACGAGATCTTTTTAGCCGGACGTCTGTGCTCGAACAGTTCGGTTATATAGCTTTTCACAGCCTCTATATCGAGTTGTCCGTCGTGGTAAAATTCTTTAAGTTGGGCCTTGTTGGCGTCAAGATAGTATTCAATCGACTGCCAATCGTTACGGTCGATGGTCCGATCTTTATCCGCCAAGCTGACGAGCATTAAGTTGAAATCTTTTTTCTGCCTGTTTCCACAACTGCTAAAACTTACTGTTATGATTGTCAAAAGCACTATATAGAAGAGGCTTTTCAATATCTTTCTCATGCAGATATGACGTTTATAAAAAGTATATTGTTGCAAAAGTAATCAAAAAACATCATACTACGCCCATTTTACATAAAGTTTTAATACTCTATCACACCTTATTGGCTTTATAAACAGGCGATACGATAAGAATAGAACGGCCGTATATCGCACTCAGGCCATGCTTCTATCTGCGTTAGAGCACACTTCTGTTCCTTACACAAATGCAAACGAAAGAAGGATCATGTCAGGAATTAACGGCTCCACAATGCGGACAACGGCCTTTATGCGAGAGCGTTGCACCGCAATTTCCGCACACATATCGGGCACGACTGTACTCCACATACCTATGAATAGCAAACATAAAGTAAACAGCAAGCAGGATATAGCCTATATAATATAAGGTGGAAATACTGAAAATAATATAGTCTGCGGCACATACAGCCACCAGTCCGCTCAGATATTGCACAGCCTCGCCGAACGGTAACCTATGGCGCACGTCGTCTACAGCAGCGATGCCCACTATCAGCATAGCCCATACGGAAAGGAGAAATACCGACAGTATGGCGGGTACACCGAAGGGATTGAGCGTGGGATGGTAGTAGAAATGCCGCCAAACATCAGGGGCGAACATCTGTATAGAGGCATAGAGTGCCGCCGAGGAGGCCACGAGAAGGCACAGCAACGTGGGATAGAACGAGTCTATATCGCGGAAATGCACGATACGCGCCCGCTGCCTCAGCAACTTACGTATCCAATAAGTTACGGCTATGATGCTGATAACGACCAAGAAAATGAGCAAATGAACATCGGAAAACGTAGAGATGAACTGCGATATAGGATCGTCGGGTACCACTTTGGGCAGCATTTCGGTCTCGTGTATCCACCCGAATGTGTGCTGATCGCTGGCTAACTGTACCCACACGGAGTCGATGCTATCGGTAGAAATCATACGAATATCGGCTACTACCACGTGCTCGTGTCGGCGAAGAACCAGCGAGTCGGTCATCAAACCCGATATCATTTCTTCGGGTTGTTGCTTCAACAACACCAAGGAATCACTCTTCACAATAAAGTTATAGTTATTGGTATAGTGGTGCGTACTTTGGAAAGAAAGCGAATCGAGCTGCCGTTCGCTGTACTGAACCAGCGCATCCGACTTAGCTGTTTTCTTATGATAACACGACGAAAGCAACAAAAGCACCGACACAAACCAAAGTGCCGACAGGCTTACGGTAAACTTCTTAGTTTTCTGCATATAGGTTCATTTGACATTCTTTACAGTTGAATTGCAGGCGAAAACGTCGCCCATCTGCCAATCTGAGATACAAGGGTTCGCGCCAGAAGGGCTTTTTTCCGCCGTGTTTCACGCAATATCCCAAGCTGAAACGCAGGCAATGACGACATTGCATGAGCAGGTCGGGGCGACGAGATGCACCTGATGTGTCGTGAAGATGCGATGTTTCGAACGCCGAAGCAATGCCTCTCATGCCGCGATCTGCGTAAAATCGGCCGGCCAGACGGTTGGAAACATTGAAAAGATAGGGGTGTTGTTCGTATTCGGGTTGCCAATATTTTACCGGTGAAACGGCCGAAGAAAAGACTTGCAAGGGCTGCCGATCGGCCGCGGGTACAATACTTTCCATCGCTGCACGGCGCAATTCGGCGAGTTTGCTCGACGGCACAAAGTATTTGTCTGCCCCCTCTTGTATCTCTATCTGCTGCGCCTCGTAGGGCGTATTGCCGAGTTTTCCGAGCTGATTGAGTATGTTTTCGCGCTGCGGTTTCAGGGCTTTCTGCTTTTCCATCGCCAATGTCTTGGTCACAGGCACGATGCCTTCGCCCGTAACAGACAGGCTGAAGCCGTTTTCCGTAATGCCGAATGCGATGCTAATAGGTATCTTTCGCACGGCTGTCCGCTGCGAGAGAATTTTTCCGAAAGCCTCATCGTTGTTTCGATACAGTGCAAATCCCGAGCGCAGATGTGCCGGCATTTTCAACGGGAACAGCCGGTTACCCTCTACTCTGTTCACGCGGAAGCCCTCCAATTCGTGCTCATCGTTGATGAAGCAAAGCCCGTCGCCATTGCTGAACACGGCAGTTCCCGCCACATTGAAGCTGTTGTTGCGCAATTCTTTCACGCGTCCGACGTATTCGCCGAGTGCCTTCGGCGTGTCGGGAGAGTAAATGTCGGGCTGTCGCCCATGCAGAAAATAATCGGTATAACCACGGTTGAAAGTCTTTTTCAGATCGGGCTCGAAGGCATATTCTACCTTTCCCAGCGAAGCGCGTCGGTAATCTTGCGGACGTCTTGCTATAATTTCGTTCAGTCGTTTGCTGTATGCCGAGACCACATTCTTTACATAATCCGCCTCTTTCAGCCTGCCCTCTATCTTGAAAGAGCACGCTCCGGCATCGGCAAGCAGTTCGAGATCGTCTATCCGGTTCATATCCTTCAGCGACAGCAGATGCCGCTGATGCTCGATTTCTCTGCCATCCGAATCTATAAGGTCGAACTTCATGCGGCAGAACTGTGCGCACTCGCCTCTGTTGGCCGACCGATGGAAGCAATGTTGAGAGGCGTAACAAACGCCCGAATAGCTCACACAAAGGGCGCCATGCACAAATACTTCCAACTCCATATCGGGCACCCGACCGTGGATTTCGGCAATCTCGGCGGCCGAAAGCTCACGGGCAAGCACGGCACGTTCGAAGCCTGTCGACTTCAGCCATGCCACCTTCTCGGCCGTTCTGTTATCGGTTTGTGTGGAAGCATGCAGTGCCGGCAACTTCATATCTGCATTCTCGCGCCGCAATGCATTCATTATCTCCACCACGGCCATATCCTGTACGAGCAGTGCATCTGCGCCCGATGCAGCCAAGCGGCATATTATATCGCGGGTGGCAGCAAGTTCTTCTTCATAAATAATAGTATTGATGGTGACGTAAACCTTTGCTCCGAACCGATGGGCATAGCAGCACAGCGCCTCTATATCCGCCACGGAATTGCCTGCGGCAACCCTCGCACCGAAGCGATCTGCACCGATATACACGGCATCAGCGCCATGATTGATGGCTGCAATGCCGCACGCAAGGTTTTTGGCCGGCGCCAACAGCTCGAGTTTACGCATAAACGAAAATCATTATTATTTGCAAATACTTCATCTGATATCATTGATATCGTAAGGTGTTTCCTGATAAACGTAGTAATTCACCCAATTGCTGAAGAGCAAATTGGCATGGGCGCGCCACGTTACCAAGGGCTCGTTACGCACATCATCGCCGCGATAATAGTTTACAGGCATTTCTACATCGCCCCGTCTTCCTGCATCGCGTTTATACTCCTTATCGAGCGTATCGGAGGCATACTCCAGATGTCCGGTAATAAAAAACTCTCTTCCGCCGCGCGCCATTACCATTCCAACACCACTATCCGGTGAATCGCTGATGAGCGTGAGGTGATTGTTCGCCACGATATCCTCACGGCGAACTTCCGTATGACGGCTCTGCGGCATGGAAAAAACGTCGTCGAAACCGCGGAAGATGGGCAGTTCGGGCATCAAAGGATATTGCCGGAAGATGCCAAACATCTTCTTTTTCAAGGGATATTTGGGTATGCCGTAATGATAATACAGTCCGGCTTGCGCCGCCCAACAGATATACAGCGTGCTCGTAACATGGTTGCGTGCCCAAGAGAATATCTTGCTAAGCTCGCCCCAGTACTCTACTTCTTCGAACGGCATTTGCTCCACGGGCGCACCGGTGATAATCATACCGTCCCAATTCTGCTTTGCCAACTCGTCGAAATCTTTATAAAACATCATCATGTGTTCCACCGGAGTGTTCTTGGGTGTATGACTACGCAGCTTCATGAAGTTGACTTCGAGCTGCAAAGGCGTGTTGGAAAGCAACCGTACCAAATCTGTTTCTGTCGTAATCTTCAACGGCATCAGGTTCAGCACCACAATCTTCAATGGACGGATCTCCTGCCTGTGGGCACGACTTTCATCCATAACAAAGATATTTTCCTTTTTCAGCAGGTCTACTGCCGGCAGTTTATCGGGTAATCTTAATGGCATTCGTTCATCAATCTGTTTTCATTCTGAATTCGTGAGGCAGGTTCGCACGCCACGCCTCAACTGCAAAGATACAATATAAATCCGAATTACGATAAGTAACGGGGCAATTAAGTGGGGAAAGAAGGGATTACGGAGCTGCAAAAACAGATAATAAATCAGCGGCACTCCAAGCAAACGAGAAGCAGAGGAAGCCATGCAATCCACCTTTCACCACAGAATAACAAACCTACTGTGGAGAAAACAAATGCTTTCTCCACAGCGAATTGAAATGATGCAGACACCAAATATGCCCGCTTGTCAAGAATACTTAGGCTGCCATTTGATATTTTCTACAGCCTTTCGGGCATCTGTTATCTTTTCTTTTGTTATGCCCTGTTTGATGGCATTCTCCGTTACAACCACAGCGATATGCTCGGAGAATTCCGTCAGTTTGTCCACCGGAGGCAATACGGCAGCACCAGATTTCGAGGTATCGACCATTCCACCAAGGGCATGGGCTGCAGCCGACAGCAACGACTGATTAACAATCTTGGCCGTAGAGGCTATCACACCGAGTCCCAATCCCGGGTACATCAAGGCATTGTTGGCCTGTCCAATGTCGTAAGTTACGCCATTATACACAACAGGAGCACTGGGTATGCCCGTAGCAACAAGCGCTCGACCGTCTGTCCAACGGATAAGATCTTCCGCGGTAGCCTCTGCCAGCTCGGTAGGATTGGATAACGGGAAGATTACAGGGCGGTTCACAGCCGACGCCATTTCCTTAACAACCTGCTCGCTGAACATGTGTGGCGTGGTCGATGTGCCGATGAGAATGGAAGGATGCACAGCCTTTACAGAACTATAAAGGTCGGTGAATGCCGTTGCATCGGCAAACTCCGCGCGATGGCGAGTAAAACGTTTTTGTCCATCGGTCAGTCCTACGGTATCGTCAAACAGCATTCCCTGCTTATCTACCAAGTAGATACGATTGCGGGCATCGTCTTTTGAAAGCCCTTGTTGCAGAAACTCCTCGTATATCTGCGTAGCAATACCCACACCGGCCGTACCGGCTCCGAAGACCATCACACGCTGGTCAACGAATTTCTCTTTCGAAATATTCAGAGCGCCGAGAATACCTGCGAGCGCTACGATGCCCGTGCCCTGTATGTCGTCGTTGAATGTAGTGATACGATCTTGATACTTTTCCAAAATCGTTGCGGCATTGGAACGCCCGAAATCTTCCCAGTGAAGATACAAGTGCGGGAAGAGTTGCTCGGCCGTAATAACGAATTTATCTACGAAATCATAATATTTTTCGCCGCGCACACGAAGATGTCTGTTGCCAAGATATAACGGATCAGCGAGCAACTTAGGGTTATCGGTGCCCACATCCAGTACCATCGGCAATACTTGATTGGGGTTGATACCCGCAGCAGCCGTGTAAACCATCAGCTTACCGATAGAGATTGCCACGCCTCCGACGCCCCAGTCGCCGATACCTAATATCTCTTCAGCATCGGTCACCACAATGAGTCGTATGTCTCTACCGCCCGCCGCATTCTTCAAGGATTGTTCTATATCGTCGGGAGAATCTATGGATAAGAACGCTGCATCCTGCGGTTTCATGAACAGTTCATCGTATTGTCTGATGGCATCTGCCACTGTAGGATCGTAAACGATAGGCATAAACTCAGCCACATGCCGCGACATCAGGGCGTAGAAAAGAATACGGTTGGTGTTAAACAGCGTCATCAGATAGACACGTTTCTCCAAATCGGTAGCTTTTCTTTGGTATTCTTTGTAGGTCTGCACCGTTTGTTCTTCAAGTGTTTGTACTACAGACGGCAACGCTCCCGTAAGGTTCAATGCCTTTCTCTCTTCCAATGTGAATGCTGTTCCCTTGTTGCAGAACGGATCATTCAATATTTCTTGAGCTGTTTTCATAAGTTATATTTTTATATTTCGAGCAATGGCGCCCATGTTGTTTATGTTTGCAAATATAGTAAAAAATAGAAGAGGCGAATATGGAGAGAACTCGTTTTTTCATAATTTTAATGACTATCGGTTTCTAATTCGAGTAAAAATCTCCATCAGGTATAAAGTGGCAGTTGATAAGGCTATGCTTCTAAGCGGTATAAGCATTGTCTCTATCGTGCTTAGACAGGCCGCCTGTCTGCATAACATGGTGTTTCTTTGGCGGTTGGCGATATGAAAGGGATGAGTAAGGCAATAAGAAAAGGGCGCGAACAATCGGTGTGCGGTTCATTTTCTGCTCCCGAGCGTTCACGCCCTTTTGATGTTCTAAGTATAAAAATTCGTCTTTCCGCTAACGACTTACCATAGTTGTAGATACTCGCTTTCGAGCAGATATAGCTTGTCGCCCGACTTCACGTCGAATGCCTTGCACCAGTATCACTGCACAGCGGAGAAGAAATACTGATTGCCAGATGTCCTTATCAGCTATTCCACTGCCACACCATCTATGGCCAGCAACTCTCTGAGCCGGAACTCTACCAAACTAACGTTTTGGTCACGGTAAGAACCACGCACCATCATCTTTACGAATCTTCCCTTCACGCCGCCGGCATTAATCACCGTTTGTGCCGCGTCGAACCAGTGTGGTTCACCGTCGTGGGGTGCATCCACCGTTAGTAACTTCTGCCAATGGTTGAGTGCTACCTGATGATAGTCGCTCAAATTTCCGCCGTCGGCCACAGGCCTGAAAAGGAACTGCTCATCGGCCGAAAGCATCACGTCGCCCGTATGGAAATCCGAGAAGTTCGATCGCTGTGTAATCCCCACAGCAATAATGTGGTGCGCCTTACCCATATCGATGACAAACACTGTTTCATCGGCATTACGATGCCCCTTGAAAGCATGGTAATTATGCGAGTGCGAATAATCGTAATCATCACCTGAAACACCATCGTGCGAGAACGAAGAGGCGTCTGGAATCTGCCATCCCGTATGCCAGAACGTTCCGTTGTTATTGTCGAAAATAGCGCCAATGCCTGCATTATCCTCCGATCCTCCTATGGCGTTATCGTTGTTGCAGAACGTTACCTGCCAGTCGGAACGATCCACCTCGCGCGTTGTAAGACGCGGGTTGCTCAGCACCACATACGTGTAAGTGCCATCTATCTGCATTTGATCACCCATCGACGAGGAGCCGATCTTCAACGGGAGTAGATAACTATGATCGCTCACCAGATGTGCACGATCAATTTTGAGCGTGGCTTCGGCCGTAAGCGCGCCCATAGCAAATGAAAGGTTCTCCACGGTGTAGGCATTTGCAGGCAACAGTTCGTAGTTAGTGCCGTGGAAAGAATTATAATCGGCCACCGCCTGCGCATTGTCCGTCGCGTCGAGCGTACAGGTGATATTCCATTTGTTGGCGTCGCAATTCTGTATCTTCATAGGCAGTATCACGTCGAGCGATTTATATATCATCATTTCGGCGATCTGTTTCTCGGCGAAAGATATCATCGGGCTGCGCACGTCCAGTAAATACAACACGCTGCACATATCGGCGTTCACGCTGTCGGTTGTGCTCACTAACTGTAATGGCAACACGAACCTGCTACTCGGGTTGGCCTCTATTAGTTGGAAAATTTCCATTGGCTTGAAGCTCACCGGAAAATACTTCCCCGCTTCACCCGCAGCAAAAGAAATATCCTCGCCACTCTCGAAAGTAAACGCCGACTGCGGTATCAGTTTATAATTTACCCCCTGTACATCACTATATACACTGTCCAACTCGTCTTGTGAAAGCACCTTCATGCGATAGGTTGCACTCGTGTTCGGTTCACTTCCACCCTTTAGTACAATCAGGGTGTCGGTGGCCGTTGATTGTGTGGTAAACAACGATAGGTTGTGCTGGCCGTAATTCTTCACATAAGCCACCTTGTGATAGGCGTCGGGTACCAAATTTTGTAAATCGTAATCGCTGTTATGGCACGATGTGGCCACGCCCGCGCACATAAACAACAACAGAATATAATATATTAACTTTTTCATCATCGTAAATTTATTTCATGGTTAATAGCCTGGCGACTGCCTTAGATTAGGATCGTTATAAACCTCGCTGGCAGCAATTGGGAGCATGTACATACGATCGTTCCACTGGAATGGCTGATCGATATGCTTAATTTGATTGAATTCCGTAAACGACGGATTCACCTTCTCGAGCGCATTTAATCCCTCGAAGCGGCCAGCCTTCAGATAATCGGGTGCCAGCATCCAGCGTCGTAAATCGTAATAGCGATGACCTTCGCCCCACAACTCCACGAACCGCTCTTCGCGCACCATGTCCATCAAAGTGTGACTGGTGGTGATGTCGGCGGTTGTCAGTAATGGAACGCCGGCACGCTTACGCACCACGTTCAAATCATCCAACGCTTTCTGAACATTCCCTACATTGGCGTAACATTCTGCACGATCTAAGTATAGTTCCGCCAAACGAATGATGGGGAATGGCACCATGCGTATGTTGTTTCCACCATCTTGCCTGAATTTGATGTTGGGTTGAATAAACTTCCTGTTGATGAACCCTGTCTGGTTATTATCACGTTGGTATCGAGAGGGATTATAGCCTTGGCCAAGTCTGGCAGCACTGAGCATGTTAACGGTTAAAGGATCTCCGTTCGAAATAACCTCTCCGTACACATCGCCATCGAAAGACATCCATGCATAGAAACGAGGTTCTCGCTTATCGTGTAGCTTAATAATATTCGCATTGCTCAATCCCGCAGATTGCAGCCAGTCTGCTTTCGGGTAAAAATTACCATCGCGTTCGGGCAACTTGCCATCCGCGGTAAAGAAGTGCGACATTGTGTAAAGTGTGGGCGACATACCTGCCCATCCACCAATGGGGTTTCCACTCCCGTTCAGCGTAACTCCATGAGGAATACTTATCAGCATTGGGTTCACTTCCGTGGTAATTACACCAAATATCGTCTCCTTGTTGCCTTCCGTTTCGGTAGTTGTCATGAGGTAACGCATCAGCATTACTTTCTTTCTGAAGGTTTCATCAGCACCGTTATAATCGGGCAACGAAAGCTGGTCGTTATTTCTTAAAACTTCTGAAGACGCTATATCGAACAATTCTCTTTTGCCTTCGTTCACCGCAAGGTCAATAGCCTCGTTGCATGCTTCCAAAGCCTTTTGCCATTTGGCAGGGACAGCAATGCGGCTAACTAGCTCCTTTCCCCGCCCGGGAGTTTCATAAACCGTGTTCTCCCAATTGGGATAAGGAAACGAACCATTCCATAATGGCGACGCTGCATATAACAGCACGCGAGCTTTAAGCGCTTTGCAAGCTGTAGAAGTTGCACGTCCCAATTCTTCTACAGACACCGTGGCAGGCAGATGTTCAGCTGCGTCATCATACCATTTGCAAATAGAATCCACACATACATCATAATGACTACGCCCGGGAAAATCAGTCTTGGCCGTATTCTGCGGAATATAATGATCTACTAAAGGAATAGGCCCGTAAGCATTCAGCAGTTGCATATGATAGAAAGCCTCCAAGAATTTTATCTCTGCTTTCCAACGAGTTTTATCCGCCTCCGACACATTATCGGGGTGCAGCACGTCTATATATTTCATGAATAGATGGCACTGCCCTAAATTGTTATAACAGTTTGTCCACGGTCCAAACTCCGTATGGTTTGACGGCGTCATCTGGTTGTAAGAAACAAACTGCTCCCGATGCCCATATAATTGCGGTTCCACATACTCGTCGGTTGCCCCGAAATACTGACAGAACCAATCAAAATAAATAGCTGGAATGCCCGTATAACAAGAATATAGGAAGCCTAATGTGGCATCTCTGTCTTTCATCGTATCATCGAAATCGGGAGCTTGCGGCGGTACGATATCCAAATAATTACATGAAGTTAGCACAAAGACCGACAGCAATAATACCATCGACATTTTCTTTATCTTATTCAAACTAAACATAATTCATTAAATTTTAATTTGCACACCAATGTTGAACGTTCGCTGAAGTGGATAGGAATTCCACCAAATCTCCGGATCCCAATACTTAAAAGGACTGAACACAGCAAGATTATCGCCGCTAAAGTAAAGGCGACAATGACGGAACGAATAACCTATCTCAAGAGTCTTCCAACGCAAGAAGCTGAAGTCGCGCAACCAAAACGTACTACTCGGTTGGTTATTAGCATCATCGCTCTCGGAAAGCCCGAGACGGGGAAAACTCGCATTTGCATCAGGATTGCTTTCTGCCCAATAGCTATCGGCCACCCATTGCATAACAGTGCGTTGACTGCTGTTATTAGCATGGAAAGGCTGGAAGCCTTGCAAAATCTTCTTAATCTTGGCAGAGCCGTTAAAGAATACACCGAAGTCCAGTTTTTTCCATGTAAGGTTTACGCCAATTCCATACTGCATGCGCGGCAAACTTCCATATTCCGAAATCATCACTCGATCTTCTGTGGTAATCTTTCCGTCTCCATTCACATCACGATACTTAATATCACCAACCATGGGCGTGCTACCCAAGCCCGACTGATCGGCATGCAATCTTATTTCTTCCTCCGATTTAAACAATCCTTCAGCAATATACCCGATACAATGACTTAATGGTTTCCCTGTTCTCGTTTGCCATACGTAAGGATAATCCGGATCGTCTACATACACATATTTATTTTGATTATAGGTTAAGTTACCTCGTACTTCCACATGTAATTCCTTATTGATATTCGTATTCCATACTACAGCCAACTCGAAGCCCTTATTGTCTACTTTACCAATATTACTGAAAGGAATGGCCGACCAATAACCTAAGATTGTAGGGAAGGAACCACGACGCATTAAGATACGATCGGTTTTATGATGAAAATAATCGAAAACAATGTCTAATTGGTTAAACAAACGCAGATCAAGTCCAAGATCGAACTCTTTAACGCGCTCCCAATGAGCGTCCTCCACGGCATAGCGAACAACACCAGGACCTTTTTTAGTAATATTATACGGAGAACCGTTGTACGGACCGGTAGTATAACTGCCTCCGTCTCCTACATTCACTTCGTTTATATAGAGGAAATGGGCTGCCCCTGCATCCTCTCCAGTATCATCGTTTCCTACAAGACCATAGCTACAACGGAGTTTCAGAAAATCAATATATTTTGAAACGGGCTTCCAGAACTTCTCGTTACTAACCACCCAACCGATCGATGCTGCCGGAAAGAACTCGAAACGTTGCCCTTTAGCCAAGCGTTCGGTTCCGTTATACCCAAAGTTTATTTCGGCCAAATAGGTATTGTTGTAATCGTAGGTAAATCTACCGGAGAGACCTTGGTTCCTACTTGGATACACTTCTTCGCGGTATTCGCGCATCATGTACATCAGCATGCCGCCAACAGTATGTCCGCCGAAACGCCGGCTATAGTTCAAGCGAGCATCAAAATAGAACGTATCATCATTGTGTTTTGTGATATCCGACTGTGATATAAAGTCGGTACCGCTCCTTAAAAGTTCCGTTTCAAACGCATTGGGATCACTCGCTTGCCAGCTGCCGTCTACCACTCTGTAGTAATAAGGTGTGATGGAGCGTGAATAGTTGGAGCTTGCATATTGTTTCCAATTCACCAATGCTGTAACGTTTAATCCCTTGGTTATAAAATCCAACTCTTGGGTAACGTTCAGCGAGGTGTTGAATGTTGCGTAATTTAATTCCCGATAAGTGCTCAACATTTTAGCATAGGGGTTCACAAACAAACGACTATCGCTCATCACGGCATTACCGAAACGAATATGTTTATCGCCTTCTTGTGCGGGGAACATTACAGGGAACGTTACAGGATCGTTTTGAAATGTATCCCACAAAAGGTCTCGCGATGCAATATTAGGTCCTTTTGTATTGCCTATTTGCGTATTCATTCGAAGACCGACTTTCGTGGTGTTCGTGAGATCATAGGTCAGATTATTCTGAAAAATATACTCCCAGTTATTATAGTTATTATTGAACGCGTAGCCGTTTCGCGTATTCAGCAATCCCGTGTTATGGTTCGACTGCAAGCTCATGTAATAAGCAATTCTGTTTCCACCGCCCGACACACTGAGATTTGCCCGCTGATTGAAACATCCACTTTTAAACAGTTGGTCGTACCAATTCACATTCGGATACACATAAGGATTTACTCCTTTGATTGTATTTTCAATCGCATCTTCGGAATATCTCGGGGTTGCACTCGGATGGCGAGTAATTAATGCCTCGTTATACATACGCATATAAGTTGGTCCGTCTACAAACTTCACACGGTTCACCGGATGCAAATACGAGGCTTCCAGCGTTACGTTAATGGCAGTTTTGGTATTTTTCTCGCCCGTCTTCGTTGTTATAATCATTACGCCATTAGCACCACGCGCGCCATAAATGGCCGTAGCCGAAGCGTCTTTCAAAATGGTAAAGCTCTTAATGGTCTCTGGCGGAATGCGATCAAGGTCGCCGGGAAAGATTTCTACATCATCTAAAAGAATGAGAGGCCGTGTACGTCCGCCAAAGGTTGATACGCCGCGAATATAGAATTCGCCCACTGAGCCGGGCTCGCCGCTGTTTGTTTTGGCGATTACACCGGCCAACTTGCCGGCAAGGTTATTGGTAAGCGAAGAACTCGGCGTACGCAAATCATTTCCCGAAACGGTAGAGATGGAGCCCGTTACAGATATTTTGCGTTGCGTACCTGCACCTATCACCACCACCTCACCCATCTGGGCATCTGCCGGAGTCAGCTGGATATCCAACTCACCCACATTACCTATTCTCAATGTTCTTGTTGTGTAACCTATATAGGAGATGGTTATATCGTCATCAGAAATAATTCCTGTAAGTTTATAACGCCCGTTTACATCGGTAATACAACCTAAATTGGGCTTTCCTTTTACTTGAATAGTTACTCCGACAAGCGGTTCTCCCGTTACTTTATCCGTAATAATACCCGTTAACATACGGGTTTCATTCTGCACCTGACGAAGAATATCGGCGTTTTTCCCTTGTTCATATATTCTTACATCTGGCTGTCCAACCACATAGGATAAGACTCCTCGTTCTTTCCTGTTGCTGTTCGCATTAAGAAAAAGACTCACTCCTGAAAACAAGAACAAGGCTAAAAGTCTCATAGATGTCAAGAAATGGCCTTTTTTAATGCACAAATCTTTCTTCAACTTTTCATTCATGATATTTTTATTTAGTTAAGTACTTTTTGTTAATTAATCTAAGTCTAATCAAAAGTTTTCATTAATCGGTCGTTTGATTATTCAGGACAACTGGTTACAAATATAGATTTTTACATAAAAAAATACAAGCATTTTAAAATTAAAAGCCATATCTATTATTATTTTTTATAATAATTTGTATTTTTTCAATGTTGAAATAACATAGACAATTCGACAGAAGGAAGAAAATAATCCATCTCATTTTTATCGGTCATCAGAAAAAATGGATGAGTGAGGCAATAAGAAAAGAGCGCGAACATTCGGTGTACGGTTCCTTTTCCGTTACCGAGCGTTCACGCCCTTTTGATGTTCTAAATATAAAAAATTATCTTTCCGCTAACGACTTACCACAGTTTCAAGCGTTCGTTCTCGGGCAAGTAGAGCTTGTCGCCCGGCTTCACGTCGAATGCCTTATACCACGCTTCGATGTGCGGGAGGGCACCGTTCACGCGCCACTCGCCCAAAGAGTGAGGATCGCTCTTCACACGCGAGCGTATTTCTTTCTCCGTTATGTTCTGTCCCCACACCGCTGCATAGGCGAGGAAGAACCGCTGATCGGCCGTAAAACCGTCTTTCACTTTGAGTGGTTTCTGCTTGGTAGCGTTGCGATAAGCATGGAAGCTCACTTCCAGACCGCCGTGGTCGGCAAGGTTCTCGCCGAGCGTAAGGCGACCGTTTGCCTTCAAATCGGGCAGCACATTGATGTTCGAGAAGAACGTAGCATACATATCGGCACGCTCCTTGAAGTTAGCAGCATCGGTAACCGTCCACCAGTCGCGCATATTTCCCGTCTTATCGTATTGCCGTCCTTGGTCATCAAAGCCGTGAGTCATCTCGTGTCCGATCACTACACCGATAGCGCCGTAGTTGAATGCATCGTCGGCTTGCGCGTCGAAGAATGGATATTGCAGAATACCTGCAGGGAAACAAATCTCGTTGGTCGTGGGGTTATAGTAGGCATTCACCGTCTGCGGCGTCATTCCCCATTCATCTTTGTCCACCGGTCTGCCTGCATGTTTTTCGATATTCCGCTTGTCCCAGAACAATCTGCATGCCTGTACGTTCTCGTAATACGACTTTGCAGGATCGATCGTCAACGCGCTCATGTCTTCCCATTTGTCGGGATAGCCTATCTTTACGTAGAACGTTGCGAGCTTCTCGTGTGCAGCCAATTTCGTAGTATCGCTCATCCATGTCTGCGCATCGATACGTTGACCGAGCGAAACCTGCAGGTTTTTCACCAATTGCTGCATGCGTTTTTTGCTCGATTCGGGGAAATAACGTGCACAATACATCTTGCCCAAGGCCTCTCCAAACTGGTTGTCGACCTGCGATGTTACGCGTTTCCAGCGCGGATAGTCCTCTTGTCGCCCTCTCATCACCTTGCCGAAGAACTCGAAGTTGGCCGCCTGAATGTCGTCGCTCAGATAACTTGCCGCCGACATAATAGCATCCCACTCCATCAAGGCGCGCAGATCGTCGGCCGTAAGCACTGATGTAAGTTTGTCGATACCCGCCATGAACGAGGGCTGACCTACCACCATATCTTGAATATAAGCCGATTTCACACCCTCGGCCTGCATCATTGCTTCCAACGGAATGTTGGGGTAGTTTTCCTTAAACTCCTGTAGAGTCATCTTATTGTAGTTGGCTTGCGGATCTCGGAGTTCGGTGCGGCTCTTCGAAATTAATGCAACAGCGGTCTCAAAGCGCAAAACAGCGTCGCGTTTTGCATTGGCTTGCGCCTCTGTAAAGCCGAACAGGCGGAACATCTTAGCAATATGTCCGCGGTAGGTCTCACGGATGGCGACCGTAGCAGCGTCGTTATCGAGGTAATATTCTTTCAAACCGAGCGTCAAACCGCCCTGATAAATGTTCAGAATGTTCATGGATGAGTTCTTTTCATCGGCCCCGAAAAAGCAGCCCATGGGCACTCCGTATCCGAAATACGCATACTTTAGTTGCAATTGGCGCAACGCATCCAAGGTTCGGGCGGCCTCCATTTCGTCGAGCAACGGCTTCATCGGCGCCACTCCATCATTGTTGCGACGTACCGAATCCATAGCCAATTTGTAGAAATCGCTTAGCTTTCGTTCCGTCGTGCCGGCTTTGTATTGCTTTTTCAGCAAGTCGCCAAGAATGGTGTTGATACGCTTGTTATTGTCTTCTTGCAACTGGTCGAAGCTGCCGAAGCGCGAGTAAGCGGGCGGAAGCGGGTGACTTTTCTGCCATCCTCCCGTTGCAAATTCGTAGAAATCGTCGCCCGGACGGACGGTTCTGTCGAGGTTCGACAGGCGAATACCCGGCTTATCTTGCGCCAATCCCATAGTGGGAGCGGCCACCATCATCATGGCCGGTAAAATTTGTTTCATGTTCATATTTCTTAATTTTTTATATGTGTGATTTAAACTTTCATTGCCTCGAGCTGCTCCGAGAGCTCCATCCAGCGTTCGTTTTCGCTGTCCAACGCCTTTCGGGTGGCGGTATATTCGGTTACAAGTTCCATGTTCGAAGCGTTGGCAGGCAGCATCAGCAGGTCGTCCAGCTCCTTAATTCGCTTTTCCATGCTCGCTATCTTGACTTCGCTCTCATCAACTGCTTTCTGTGCTCTGCGCAACTTCTTCTGCCGTTCCTTATGCTCGGCGTAGGAAAGATTACCGGTCGGGGGAGCTTCTTCCCGTCCTTCTCCCCCTGAAAAAGAAGCTATATTGGGGGCAGACGATTTTTGTTGCAGCGCTGCATCGATAGAGTTAGCGTGCAGTTCTCCCTTTCCATCGGAGACAACGGGTGAGGCTGTTCTAAGAAAATCGTAGATGCCGCCGAGATGTTCGCGCACTTTTCCTCCACCGAATTCGTAGACTTTCGTTACAAGACCGTCCAGAAACTCACGGTCATGACTCACGATGATGGCGGTACCGTCAAAGGCTTTGATCGCTTCTTTCAGTATATCTTTCGACTGGATGTCCAAATGGTTAGTCGGTTCGTCGAGGATAAGCAGGTTAACCGGTTCGAGTAGCAGCCTTATCATGGCCAATCGAGACCGTTCTCCGCCACTCAACACCTTCACTTTCTTGTCTGCAATCTCGCCACCGAACATGAATGCGCCCAACAGGTCATTGATTTTCAGCCTCATGTCGCCCGTTGCCACGCGGTCGATGGTATCGCGTATCGTCAGATTTTCGTCCAACAGCTGGGCTTGGTTTTGTGCAAAATAGCCGATTTGCACGTTATGTCCGATCTTCAGCGTGCCCGTATAAGGGATTTCTCCCATGATACATTTGACGAGAGTCGACTTACCTTCTCCGTTTTTTCCCACAAAGGCGACCTTCTCGCCACGCCGAATTGTCATGTTTACACCCGAAAAGACAAGATGTCCCCCTTCAACCTTTCCCTGCAAGGGAGCAGAAGTCGGTGTCGTTGCACTTTCTTTTATTCCTTCTCGGTCTACCTTTTCAGAGGAGAGTTGGAGAGAGGTAGCGGGATAAACCTTACCGAGATCTTCTGCAATAATAGGAAAATCGCCGGCACGCAAGCATGGAGGAAACTTCAGATGCATGGCCTTATTGTCTACTTCATCCACCTCCAAAGGCACGATCTTGGCCAACTGCTTGATGCGGCTCTGTACCTGTACCGCCTTTGTAGGTTTGTACCGGAAACGCTCGATGAAGTCTTTCATGTCGGCAATCTCCTTCTGTTGGTTCTCGTAAGCCCGCAATTGTTGCTCACGCCGCTCGGCTCTCAGCGTAAGATATTCATCGTATTTCACACGATAATCTTCGATATGACCGCAGGTGATCTCTATTGTACGGTTGGTAACATGGTTGATGAAAGCCTTGTCGTGGCTTACTAAAACCACCGATTTGGCCGATTGAGCAAGGAATTGTTCAAGCCATTGGATGCTTTCGATGTCGAGATGATTGGTCGGTTCATCGAGCAGAAGCACGTCGGGGCGTTGCAACAGTATCTTCGCAAGTTCGATACGCATGCGCCATCCGCCCGAAAATTCAGACGTAGGGCGGTCGAAATCCGTTCGTAGAAAGCCCAATCCCGTCAGCGTGCGCTCCATTTCGGCCTCGTAGCCCTCGGCTCCGTTCATCATGTAGCGTTCGTGTTCCTGCGTAAACTGCTCCACCAAAGCAAGATACTCCTCGCTTTCGTAATCGGTACGTTCGGCAAGTTCGCGCTCCATGCGGTCTATACGTGCTTTCAATTCGGTGTTCCTGAAGAAGGCTTTGCGCGTTTCTTCGAGCACGGTGGTATCGTCCGACAGCTTCATCACCTGCGGCAGATAGCCGATAGTGGTATCGGCAGGCACGGCAACAACGCCCGCCGTGGGCTTTTGCATGCCGCATAATATCTTGAGCAAAGTAGATTTTCCCGCGCCGTTCTTACCCACCAAGGCAATTCGGTCGCGGTCGTTCACCACGAAACTCACATCATGAAACAGCGGTTTCACACCGAATTCTACTTTCAAACCTTCTACTGAAATCATTCGTTTCTATCGTCTTTTCTTTAAATTTCCCTTGCAATACGTTACTCTGCACAGTAATTGCCCCACGTACAGCCGGTTCTTTCCGCCCCCGAGGAGCGCAATAAAACTGTTTGCAAAGATACAACATTTCGCACGGAAATCAAACACAGGCCAGCTGTTTTTATCATGATTCCTCCATGGTATTTTGCTATATATCGATTATAGCTTCGGTCTATCGCCCACAGATGCGGCATCTATTCAGGACAGGCAGTACATGTATCCTTATCAAAGGAACCAACTATCGCCGTTACCAACCGCACAGAGCAGCGGCCTACCGTGATAATATCGCATTTGAAAAAGAAAAATATGCCCGACAGGCAAAACGAACGAAAAAGAAAAAGAAAACGGACGACGGAAAAAATATAAAGAAAAAAGAAGTCTACGGCATAGCTTCTTTTCTTCGACGAAGTTCCTTTTCTATCTTCTATATATAGGAACGTACCTTTATTTTCAATAAGTTGCAAGCGCAAAGTTGCAACTTCGCTACAACTTAGTTATAACTTTGTTGCAACTAAGTTCAACGTTTGTCCAACTATTGCCGGTAATTTAAAGACCTTATTCTTTAACTAAGATATAACGATTTTTTACTAACAGCCGCAATATCCGTAAAACTTTATTTTCTTTTTCGCACCTTTACGGTCGGTTACGGTGATGGTTCCTTCCTGAAGAGCACCGGATGAGTCTTCCCCACCCCATGCCTTTTCTTTGGATACACGGACTACCACCGTGTATTTCTTGTTCTTAAAAACAGTCACAGAGAAATTATCATTACAACGTATCAGCTTCATTATCTGCAATTCTCCATTGATCTTCATGGCCGCATAGGGATATCCTGCGTTGAAAATAACATCCGTTTGAGGTTCTTCGTTCACAAATCTGCCCTTTGTACGATAGTAAATACAGCCTGCTCCCTCTATTACATCATCGGGTAAAGAATCGTCCGCAGCAATGGTATCTATCACGATTTCATGAACTTGTTCTGCGTTCTGTTTGCCGTTATCCGTACGTGATCCGCATGCAAAAGCACACAACATGGCAAGCAACAGTAGCGGTATAAATAACTTTCTCATTATGCGTTACCTTGGTTTACATTTCGGTTAACCGGCTTTTTCGGAACAAATTACGAATTCGCCCGCAGTGCGAGATTGTAATTGTAATACTCTGAATTGCCCGTAATATCCTCGATTACTTTCACAAAAGGCGGGAACTTCACGGCTTCATCTTCTACAACACCCTTGGTTTCGAGTATCATTAAATGGCTTACAGGGGCAAGATAATCGTCGAGTTCGAAGTACTGTCCTTTCCAAATGAAGCTCCTACGCACCTTACGGATAGTATGTCGGTACGGATCAGCTTGCTGCAAAAGCGACGAATAGAGGTTGTTATTGATCTGACGTTCGGTCTGTATCTGCTCTGTTGCCGATATTCGTTTCTTCGTGGTGAGCACATTAACGTACTTACCCTGCCATCTGCGGCGACGCAGGCGTATCTCGCTACCGGGTTCGGCCACCAGATAAGTCTGTGTGATGTCGCTCTCTATGCAGTCTGGAACGGCACCCTGAAGCTCCACGATGTACTTGCGCTCCTCTTCGATAGGTTGCGGCAGGCCGAGTACACTCGATATCTCTTTCAGCACACGGTAAACTTTATTGCTGAAATCTTCATGGTTATTGATTACCCGCAGGTACGGATGTCCCGTCCAAGCCGCAATTACTTTCTTATCCAACTGCCGTGCCAGCTCCAGTCCTTCGCTGCGGTGCTTGTTATTGTCGGTAGTATAAAACTGTTCGGCCCCATCGGCTGCCGATACAAGATGGAGCACCGCGTCGTAACGATGGTCGCGAAGTTCGGCGGTAGAAGTACCGATCGACGCCGTTATCTCGCGCCACATCTCGGGCTTCATGTATGTCGAAATATCCATTGCCCCGCGGTCGCAAACGATGATTGTCGGCTCCTTACATTCCGAAGCCATGCGCATGAACTTGTCTTCCAATGCCATCTGTATTTCGAGCGTTGCCTTTTCGCCTTCATAAAAGAAGCCTTTGTTCGTGGTTAGATAGTCCATGCCCGACTGACTGAACAGCGTGGGAACTTCGGGAATGGTAAACACTTTGAAGCCCAGACTCGAGAAGTGTTCTATCACTTTTACGAGTGCAGTGGTCTTACCTGCACATGGTCCTCCCGTGAGGACTATCTTTTTGATATTGTTCATATTAACAATTAAAGAATAAGGCGACAAAGTTACGAAAAATTCGCGATACGCTCGTGAATTACAGTAATATATTTTATCGCGATTACACATAAGAAATACGCACTTTATACAACATCTCTATGCCGAATAAACATACGGAACATCAAAAAGACGGGCTGCAAGCGTTATAGAAACCTTGCAGCCCTTTCTATCGTTTCACTTTCGGGAAAGACTTTTATGTTACTTTACCATTCCTCTTCTAACCAAGTTCCTTTGGCACCCGATACACCGGGTCCACCGGTTTCTATATGTCCCTGTTCTTGCTCATTGGGGCTTCCTTGTCCGCCGATACTGGCGCCTGCGTTTGTTCCACTGCCGCTGCAAAGGCGCGAGATTTCCATAAATACAACTTCGCAAGTAGGTTTTATATACCTATTTTTCATTGTTTATTTTTCTTATTTATCGTACAATATACTTCTTACCATTCACTATATAGATGCCTTTGGACAGGTTTTTCAGGTTTACATTACCGCTGCATACCACCTGCCCGTTCATGTTGTACACCTTATTGTCGGCCGGCTGGCGGTCTGAGATGCCCTTTCCGGCAGTAACAGAATTTATACCCGTCGGGCTGTTATCCTCCTTTGAGAAGAACGAAACCATAGGTTTGGCATTCGCACCATTATCCTTATCGAGAACTACGCATGCGGTGTACGGTGTCCATGTACCCGAGTTGGCAGCAGTCCACTTATAAAATGCGTTGGCAAACTGCGATACGTCTTTCCCCGAATAGTAGTAATAAGACGGTGCAGGCAGATGCTTCGTTTTTTCATAATTGCCTATAAACGTGTAGGTAACGCCATCTTTAGTTACAACAACCTTTTGGTTTTCAAGACTTTCTTGTTTCTCCTCTTGTTTTTCAATGCCGGTGATAGTGGTCTTTACACCCGTTGCCGTGCCTGCATGCATTCCCGGGTGGATCATATAGGGATGGTGAGCACGGGTGGAAGTAACGGGAGTTTTGAATTTCAATGTTATCATTTTGTCGTGATCGGCACTCGTAGTAACCTCTACATCCGAAAATTCCACCACTTCTACAGTACTGCCGTACGCGCTTTTGAGCTGCGTCTCGGTCATGTCGAACGGCAGGCACAGCGTGTACCATTTATCATCTATACGCTTATCATCCTCCCAAGTTTCCTCCTTTTTCAGCCCCGATACGAGCATAAAGTTGTTCCATCCGGCGTAATCACCTGTATTATTATTGTACTTTCCTTCATCGACAACGGGCCATCTGTTGCCGTCTTTATCGGTCACGTAACGTGCAGTATTCCCCGCTGTGCCCAATGTTTTCGTGTTCTGATTAACATATTTGTCGTAAGCATCTTTAGGATAATGCAGCACTGTTCGGGTGCGCATATTGCCGTCGCCGCAAGTAAATGCATCTTTAGTTACAACTTCTCCGGCTCCTGCACCGTTGTAATTGTAATTATAGGTGTTAGCCGGAGGGAACGCTTGTTCCTGTGCTTTCGTATTCGCACCCAACACATATACATCCGACAGGTTATAACAGTTCTGGAAAGCCTGCCCCTCTATCAGCTCTACACCTGCCGGTATAGTTATCGATTTCAGGTTACTACAGAGAAAAGCCGTTGCACGTATGGTCTTCAGAGTGCTTGGCAAATGTATCGTTTCTATGGCAGAACCCGAAAAAGCGCCATACCCTATTTCTGTAATTCCTTCGGGCAACACAACGTCTTTCAGTGCCGTACAACCGAGAAACGCCTGATAATCGATTTTTGTCCACCCCGTATGAAAGTCTACTTTGGTCAGTGCAGTACAATCCAAGAAAGCCTGTAACTCTATTGTTCCGCTCGATACGCAGCCCAATACCACCCGCTTTAACGTAGAAATGGCAAAGGCTTGCGCGCCGATAGTAAGCGAACGGTCGGGATTATCGGGAATAATAACTTCTTCAACAGTTCCATGTCCTGCAAATTTCAAGCACCTGTCCGGTATCTTCTTCGTGTTTTTAGGAAAAGTAATCGACTTCAGATGCGTGTTTACACTTACCCATTTAAGGTCGTCGTCGTTAGAAACATCGGCATTTTCCAAGTAGAGTTTCTCCATTAAAGGGAACTTTGCCCCATCATAACCGCCACACAAAGCCGTCATATCTGCACTGCTCATAGATACGCCGGCAGCCGTAACAACAGCTATTTTCTTGGCATTTTTAACGCTTTCCTGTAACCCGTTGAAGCCATTGGCCAAATCTCCGGCGGCCTTCAACGTAAGTGTTACAGAGCCATCTGCTGCCACTTTGGTTTCGAGTGTTGCCATGGCATACCCTATACTCAGCATGGCAAAGCACAACAATATAATTCTTTTCATTTCTTTTATTAATTCTCTTTTAACTGCAGTTGTTACCCACTACTGCAAAATATAAATAAAATTGTAAGACTATCTATCAAGTTTACACAAGTCTGCAAGCCGTTGAATTACCGAAAAACAGCGAATTAAACCTGCAAACCTAAACTATTTATTCAATTCGTTTTTAGTACCTATAACTAATGTCTTTGCATCTTAACAGCACAACATCTTACATTTTAAGAAGCTAAACATCTGCGAAACTTCAATAAAATATAAATAGTTTGCTTTTAAAGAATTACAACTCTCTATTCTATAAAATAGCATGAATTTCATTAAAAACCGTGTCTATTCCTTATACACCATACGCATAAACTCCTTATATGCCCCGTCTGTTCCTCGTAAAAGGCCCTTTTATTACACATGAAGCGTGGAACTGCAATGCCCACATTCGTAGCTTGAAGGTCTTAGGAATACCTGAAATACAGAATACGGTTTACAGCCCACGCCTTTATGCGTGGCGATCCGTATGCATTCTCTGTATTTCTTTGAAAGTTTCCTAAGTTTTCAAGCCACAAGATAAGCATAACGCTTCGTTAAAACTCTTATGTTGTGTTACAAATAATCGTAACCGGCTGTAAAGGTAAACAATTCTTTTAAGAAAATACTTTTTTTATTGTAAATTATGAGAAACTACCCCATTTTTTTGTTCTTATTAGGAACTATATTAGGATAGATAGCCGAAAAATGCCACGCAATTTAAGCTAATTGCGTGGCATTAGTATCGTCTGTTTTCCTTATCTAAAGGCTGTAATTACATATAAAAGCTGCTGTTATCGTCGGGAATAAGCTCTTCATACTCTTTCTTTAGTTCCTCTACGCTCTTTTTGAACTCCCGTTTAAGGTCTTCATAGAAGCGTTCAGGATCGCGGAACGAGTCGTTTTGCTCTGCAATAACACGTATCGGGAGATTAAAGCGCAATACTTCTTTCCACTCAGTCGGTGCAGAATAATAAGGTAGAGGCCGCTTAATATTTTTATAGGTATCGTCTTCATCGTCGGGATCGGCCGTAGCTAAGTACTTCGTGGCTTTGGCATAGAGCAGTCGCATGGCAATGAAATAGCTCGGAAGTTCCTGCTCTTCTTCATCTTTAGGTTGCAAATAGAAATTGAAATAGCCCTTGAAACCGACGTAATCCTGTGGTTGCGTGCCGTCTGTAACGCGCCCTATACGCAGGAGGCTTACCACATCGTCTGCGCTGCCTCCGGGTATTTGTGTGGATATCTGTAAGCTGTCGGGATTGGTATCGCGGTATCTATAGTCGAAAAAGTCTGAACTCATCGCTGCTCTTGCGGCAAAGTCTTTCTTGTCCCAATCGCCTTTAAGAGCATTCCCCGTACGTACATTCTTCGGTACATACGGCTTACCGCTGTCGTCGAGGTCGGATACAGTGTAGAAAATCTGATAATGCGACGCATTTTCTTTGCTGCTTATTTCGTCGTTCAACACCTTTCCGGCAGCATTTTTAAATACCAGACGCAGGGCATAGTAATACCCTCCGAGCGCCACAAAGTATTTGCGCCCTTCCATTCCCTTACCCGATATCAGGGCGATGGTGCCGTCGGCATTCTTCTTCAGCACACAATGTTGCTCTCTCGGGAAGGTCATTTTAGAAGACATGGGATTACCGTGAAACTTTGCGCCATGCAGGTGTCCTTCCTTAAAAAGCACTTCGCAAGTGGCCCAGTCTATATCGCCTTCTACCTTAGGTTTAGGCTGCGGCTCGGGTGCGGGGGTGTTGTTATCGTCGGAAGAGCAAGCCGTAAATACGGCAGACATAAGGATAAACACCATGCCCGCCCATATCGATTTGTTTAAAATTCTATACATAATTGACAATTATTTTAGGTTTGTTTTTATTTTACTATGAACAAATTGTACATAAGAACAGGTTGCCGTGCTTACATTCGGAAGCCCTTCTGCACTTTTATATCGCTACTTTTAAGTATTGCCGCCACATCTTTTTCGTCTTTACCAAGCACCTTGGCCAATTCCTTTACGTAAACGTCGATGTTATTATCGGCATCGGCCACCACACGGAAAGGCAGTTTAAGTATCACATCGCTAACACTCCATGCCGGATGACGCTCATCGAAATCGAGCAATCCACCCTCTCCACGACCGATATACTTATCCCCCGGCAGTACATGAACGAGGTCTATGCGCATCTGGAAGCGTATGTCGGCACGCACAAACCGGAAATATCCTTTCAATCCTACACGGTCGTAAGGTACCGAGGCATCCAACGAACGGCCTTTCCTTATCCGGTCCACGGTGCGGCTCTTGCCTGTCTTCTCATCCTGATAGGTATCTCCTATCGTTTTGTCCACGGGATCTGTATCGCGATAAGAGTAATTGAATACCGTTTTCGTTAGCTTCTGTAGCTGTTGAAACGACGGTCTTGTGCCGCCAGACTTACCGAATTCATCTATTTCTTTGCCATCGAGCGTGGTCGGATAGGCCTCCTTTCCTGAAAAATCCTTATCGCTGATCGTAAAAAAATGCTGGTGTATGGGCAGCATCTGTAACTCCTTTTTGGCCGGACAAGTACAAAATTGTTCGTTCATCAGCCTGCCTTTGCGATCGTAATATAACATCTCGAGCGTATAATAAACATTGCTGCCCTTGATAACTTGGAACTCTTTGAGCGCACTTTGTATCTGAACACTGCCCGTACCACCCGCTGCACGGCCTATTTCTATAACCTGTTTCACGGGTATCACGTTCTGATACGACTCGTCGTAGGCCTCTACAAACTTATTATCGGCACTCATTTTGCCCATTCGCATCACCAGTTTAATCTTATTCCACTCATCATGTCCTTTGATTTCATCCTCCACCTTCGGCTTCGGGGCCTCAAGTGCATTCTTATCGCACGAGGCAAACAACAAGACGGCAGCAAACATCAGCGCCGTCCATACAAATAGTTTTCTGTTCATAATATATTGTTTAAAAATTAATTACTGTCCTGACAGATACGCTTCGCCCGGGGGCATGAGCGTAATATCTGAACCGATCGGTGTACTCCTTGTACTCGTTATTGAGAAGATTTTCGGTAGACAACATGACTCTGACCGTACGGTCACTGCCGATACGGCAAGCAATTTCCGCATACGTATTGAGCAGATAATAGGCCGAGGGCGTATCATCAACGAGCTCCTTTTCCCTGTCAAAGCGCGTTTGTTTGCATACAAACAGGTTTTCAACCCTTGCTTCAGCCTTCCATTGTCGCCTTCTACCCCACTTACATTGCCATTCTGCCGCAAACGTGTACCTGTCCGACAGAATGAGGGGCAGCCATGTATGCAGCGTAGCATTGCGTGCTCTCGTCCATTCTCCTTTCCCCTTGAGCGCGAACCCTTTAGGTAATACGACACGAGCATTCAGGTCTGCGCCATAAAAATGGCAGTTGTCTTGCCGGAAGGCAAATATAGGATAAACGCCATTCCAATGAACATGGATGCCTCCCTCACCCAAAGATTTGTCGGGGCTGTCGTATATATAATTGCCGATATACTGGTAGAAGAGGCTCGGCTCTACCGACAACCACGCCTCTTTGTACTCTGCACCGGCGACGAACTTATAACCTCGTTCCGATTTCAGGTCTCTGTTGCCCAACGACCATGAACTGCCATGATGCAAACCATTGCTATAAAGCTCGTTCACATCGGGCGCCCTCCATGCCAATCCCATATTTATTCTTGCGGAAAAGTGCCTGTCGAACTGTCTATAGAAGGCCATGCTACCGGTAAAATTGCTATACCGTTTGGTACCTCCATAGAGCTCGCGACGCCAATCGTAACCGCTCGCATCGGTATTACGAAAGTCGTATCGCAGTCCTATTTCGGCTTGTACGCCGCCCAAGACCGCTTTCTGAATAAGATAAACACCCGATGCAAGGGTAGTATAATTGGGAATAAAAGGCGTAGAAGCCGTGCCCTCCTGATTTACATTGCGCTGGTAGATGGTCGACAAACCGCACTGTGTTTCCCATCCTACAGCCTTCCACGGCTTACGCCAACGCAGATCGAGAGAGAAACTGCGCAGGTGTATATCCATTACGGGTACATAATCATAAACTTCGCTACGCCGGTTTTCGTACTCCTGACGGTGGTTATGCTGATACGCAACATCCAATATAAGATGGCTATTTCGGGCAAGATGCCAAGCCAGTTCACCTTTCAACAGCAGATGATCGGCCTGTTGATAAGGCACACGTATATCGCTTGTGTAAGGCATAACGGACTCTTCCACCGGTCTACCCGTACGAAATCTTGCCAAGAGGTCTTCTAATCCGCCCACATGAGAACCGAAGAATATGCCACTTTTGGTATGATACCAGCTCGCGAAGACAGAAGCATCGAACTTCTTTGCCCTATATCCCGTAAATAGAGACCAGCTGTTCTCGCGCTGTCCGGTGTTATTGAGCAGATAACGGGCCGTGGAATAATCGCCGGAATATCGCCACAATCCATGCAGACGAACGGCCCAAGCCCCTTTACCCGTCTCTACGGTAGCCGAAATATCCTTGCCTCTGCCATTCGTAGCATATCCCATACCGGCATAACCCGATAAACTCCAACGGTCGGAACCATAAGGTAACGGCGCCGGATTGAGCAATACTACGCCTCCTAATGCCCCCGAACCGTAACGAACGCTCTCTGCACCCTTCACAACTTCGGCTTTACCGAAGCCAGTTTGGTCTATTTCCGGCGCATGATCGGCTCCCCAACCCTGTCCTTCCAACCGTATACCGTTGTCAAGAAGCAAAATGCGACTGCTATGCATACCTTGTATGACGGGTTTAGATATCGTAGCCCCATTGCTGATGGTGCTCACACCCGACACACTTTCGAGCATTTTTGCCAACGAAACGCCTCCATTGCGCTGTATTTCGTTACTACCAAGGGCCACAGACTGCCGTACAGGAGAATTTTCTCCATATTTTCCGGAGACTACAACCTCTTCGAGACTGTTGATCGAGGGCATCATACGCACGGTAAACGGCGTTTCTGCCGACACAAGCGTTCTTATATCTACGCTTACAGGCTCGTAACCCACGCTTTTTATCATGCATATCTTTCCTACAAGAGCCGCTGGCGGCACTTCTGCATGCCCATCTTTCGAGGTCAGCCACTCCTGTCTGCCAATGATGATCCGTGCTCCTGCCAACGGTAGCTGCGTATCGGCATCGATAACAACGATACGTTTTACACTGTTATCCGCTACCGCTGAGCACACCTCTGCACGACTGTACAGCACAGACAATATTGTAACGATCATCATGGCGATACTGCGCACATGAATATTGTAACACATATATTAAAATTAAATTGATTTCTTCAGAATAAAGTTATCTGCCTCAATCCCGCACAGACCGAGACAACATAATCCATACATAGCCCGTGTAACGCCGACAGACAGAACATATATCGGTCATAGAAATATGTAATATGGCTGATACATGTACCGTTTTTCATGCACACGCTGCAAGCATGGACTTCACGCCTTGCATGGAGGAGAATGGGCGCTTATCGGAATAAAAGGACGATAAGCTGCAACAAAAGTCGGTTCGGGTATGGTATAGATCGAAAACAAGAGTACGGGAGCGTAAGAATAGTTATGGGGCTCCACCGACTCATGTAATGTAAATTCGCAAATAGAGCACGTGCTTTTCACCGCATCGATACTGTCGCAATGCTCTACCGCAGCCTTTTTGCTCGAATAAACGTTGCCATGATAGTGAATACCTTTCAACAGCAACATAAGCATAAATGTTGTCAATAACATCCATGCCAAGCGTTGTTTTATGGTTGTGTTTCTTCCTATCATGACGATTTTGCCAATTACCGTTTACCGTCTGTGCATTATAAGTATTTTGTACAATGCGTACAATAAAAATAACTATATACGTTGCAAATGTAAGAAATTATATTTATAAATTAAATGTCTACGGTATGGGAATTTAAAATATTAACTTATATTCGCATAACCTGCCCTCGTTTTCCGGTCATAAACCGCTTTTATTTCTGCATTACCCGGCGTTTGTTTATATTTTATTCACGTTACAAAAGTTTCACTTTCTGCCTGTTCTTACCATAAAAACAGTATCTTTGCAAAGGATAGGCGGTGTATCGGCAAACCGAAGCATACCTCCTTATTTCCGTTTAATAATACTTAAACAAGACAGAAACCACGGAAAAAGATGAATATTTTTACAAAGATCATTGTTAGCAAGTTGCATTTGGCCGACTCGGTAGTAGAAAATGTACTGCAACTTCTTGATGAAGGATGCACTATACCCTTTATTGCACGCTATCGGAAAGAACGTACCGGAGGGTTGAACGAAGTGCAGATCGGACTTATCAGCGAGTGGAACGACCGGCTGAACGAACTCGTAAAACGTAAACAGACCATCTGCAACACTATAGAGGAGCAGGAAAAGATGACGCCGGAACTGCAAAAACGCATAGACGACTGTTGGGACAGCACCGAATTGGAAGACATCTATCTGCCTTACAAGCCCAAACGTCGCACACGGGCACAGGTGGCACGCGAATTGGGATTGGCACCTTTGGCCGATATCATTATGCAGCAACGCGAACGAAACGTGATGCAGGCGGCACAGAGGTTCGTTAAAGAGGGGGTAGACAGCGTTTCGGCGGCCATAGACGGTGCGAAAGACATCATTGCAGAGAATATCTGCGAGAACGAACAGGCCCGACAACGGCTGCGTAATGCCTTTCTGCACGGAGCGGTAATTACGTCTAAGGTTGTTAAAACCCAAAAAGATACCGACGAAGCGGCTAAATATCGCGATTATTTCGACTTTTCGGAACCGTTGCGCCGTTGCTCCGGCAATCGTCTGCTGGCCATGCGTCGCGGCGAGAACGAGGGTATTCTGCGCATCAATATCTCGGTTGACAACGAAAGAGCCGTTTCTCAACTGCAGCGACAGTTCGTCAGAGGGTACGGAGATTGCGCTCTATTGGTGAAAGAAGCGGCAGAGGATGCTTATAAACGGCTGCTCGAACCCTCTATAGAGACCGAAATAGCCGCCTTATATAAGCAAAAAGCCGACGAAGAAGCTATCGGTGTGTTTGCCGAAAACCTTCGTCAGCTGCTGTTGGCAGCCCCTTTAGGACAGAAACGCGTGATGGGTGTCGATCCCGGAATACGCACCGGATGCAAGGTGGTATGCCTCGATGCGCAGGGAAACCTGCTTTATAACGACGTTGCCTACCCTTTTCCGCCCAAAGGAAACAGGAAAGCAGCCATGCGACACTTTGCGGAAATCGTCGACGAATACGACATCGAGGCCATTGCAGTGGGCAACGGAACGGCGAGCAGAGAAACCTCTGACATTCTTCGGGAGGCTCATTACCGGAAAGAGGGCATACATGTATTTGTGGTAAGCGAAGACGGCGCTTCCGTTTATTCGGCCTCGAAGACGGCACGAGAGGAGTTTCCGAATGAAGATGTTACCGTACGTGGCGCGGTTTCAATAGGCAGACGATTGATGGATCCGCTTGCTGAACTCGTGAAAATCGATCCAAAAAGCATCGGTGTAGGGCAATATCAGCACGACGTAGACCAAGCGAAACTGAAAAAGAGCCTTGATATAACGGTGGCAAGTTGCGTGAACTCGGTGGGTGTAAACCTGAATACGGCCAGTCAGCACCTGCTTACATACGTGAGCGGACTCGGTCCTACGCTTGCCAAGAATATCGTGGAATACAGAAAACAGAACGGTGAGTTTGTCTCGCGCGTACAGTTGAAAAAAGTTCCCCGATTAGGGCCCGTGGCTTATGAGCAATGTGCAGGCTTCCTCCGCATTCCGAATGCCGAAAATCCATTGGACAACAGTGCGGTTCATCCGGAGAGTTACGGCATCGTAGAGCGGATGGCCGACGATTGCGGATGCAGCGTAGACGAGCTGATAAAAGACAAAACAAGGCAGAAAGGCATAGATTTGAACAGGTATGTAACTAAGGAAGTGGGGCTTCCGACGCTCAATGATATTATGAAAGAACTGGAAAAACCCGGGCGTGATCCGCGTGCAGAAATCGAATTGTTCGAGTTCGATCCGAACGTAAAGACCATAGACGACCTGCACGAAGGGATGCTCTTGCCCGGCATTGTGACTAATATTACCAAGTTCGGTGCCTTTGTCGACATCGGCGTTCATCAAGACGGACTCGTACATATATCGCAACTGGCGAACAAATTCGTAAGCGATCCGGCTACCGTGGTACATCTGCACGAGCATGTGCAGGTAAAGGTTTTGGCGGTAGATATGCAGCGCAGGCGAATAAGTTTGACGATGAAATTGTAGAGATATGGTATTCTAATCGTTGTCGTACATAGAAGGAACGACGCGAAGCTCTTGATACGTCTGCTGAATATCTGCCGAAGTGATGTCGAAATGCTTATCTATTGTTCGGGGACTGTCCTGCAATGAATGCGAAAAGAGCCAATCGTAGGTTTTCTGCAAGTAAAACAATCGGGCTAAAAACCCATGAGATGCGCCTTTCAGCCAGTCGTAGCGTAACAGTTTGTCGAGCCCCATTTGCTGTAATTTACTAACCACATTCTGCGATTGTTTCACCGATACGGCGCGGTCGCCCGTACCGTGCATAATCCACAAAGGCACCTTTCCGAGTCCGCCGACATCGCTTAAAGAGCAACCGCCGCATAGAGCCATGGCTGCTGCGACCTTATCAGGATAGGTCCCAACGAAGTCCATTGTGCCGTAACCTCCCAAACTCATGCCCAGAACATACACACGGGTAGTGTCTACAGCATAATGATTTTTCGTCCATTCCAATAAGTCATTGATCTTATGTGCATTCCATGCACCACCCGTATTTTGCGGTGCTACCACCAACGTGGGGATTATTTTCCCTCTGTCGATGGCATCCAATACGCCGTAACGCCTTACCTTTTGCAGATTATTTCCACAAAGACTGGCACCATGAAGAAAGATGACAAGCGGAAGAGGATGTCCCCCTTGCTCATAATCAGCCGGCGTATATATCCAAAAACGATAACCGTTAGGAGCCAAATCGCTTACAGTTTTAAAATCACCTTTATCGATCTGTTGCGCCATTAACGGCAGACAACAGAAAATAAATAAAAGTACAAAGCCGTATTTTCTTATTTTTAAACCTTTCATA
This sequence comes from Hoylesella oralis ATCC 33269, assembly GCF_000185145.2. Classification (GTDB taxonomy): domain Bacteria; phylum Bacteroidota; class Bacteroidia; order Bacteroidales; family Bacteroidaceae; genus Prevotella; species Prevotella phocaeensis. Next base: position 300,927 of record NZ_GL833116.1, on the reverse strand, counting down.
CTCGAATATTGTATTGCCTAAAACAGATTACATATCAGTAATTCCAAGCAATTTCTTTTGCGCTCTGCTTACACTATTTTTGCATAAGATAGGCAGTATCTCAATAATTTATCGTAAGTTTAATTACATTCGATTTACGCCATCATTGCCAAAGATACGGAAAAAATAACGGCCATACCACCGGATTAGGATTGTTTAAACATAAAAATAGCGATAAAAAGAGTTTTTTAACGTGTGTTTATGGCCTTTAAGAAGCATACTCACACCATCGAGATAAAACAAAAAAGAGATGTACCAAGCATCGCCTTGATACATCTCTTTGTATTATTGATTTAAACGATTTTACTTCACTTTATCAACAATAGCCTTGAAAGCTTCTGGGTTATTAACAGCTAAATCTGCAAGAACCTTGCGATTGATCTCAATGCCAGCCTTGTGAAGAGCCCCCATTAACTGCGAATAACTCATATCCTGAAGACGTGCAGCAGCATTGATACGCTGTATCCACAATGCACGGAAAGTACGTTTCTTATTACGACGGTCGCGATAAGCATAAGTCAGACCTTTCTCCCAAGTATTCTTTGCTACTGTCCAAACATTCTTTCTCGCTCCATAGTAACCCTTGGTGAGCTTCAGAATTCTTTTTCTTTTTGCTTTTGAAGCAACATGATTTACTGATCTTGGCATAGTTTCTTTTCCTTTAATTGTTCGACTAAAAATGAATTAACGCAGGCGAAGCAGGTCGCGTACCTGTTTCATGTTGCTTCGATCAACAAGAGTTTGATGAACTAAATTCCTCTTCTGCTTCTTTGTTTTCTTAGTCAGAATGTGACTATGGTAAGCATGATTACGTTTAATCTTACCAGTACCGGTAAAACGGAATCTCTTCTTTGCACCGGAATTTGTCTTTACTTTTGGCATTTTTTGTTAATTTTAAATTGTTATTTATTTACTTCTGTGGCAACGTATATACCAAGACGTTACGCACATTCTTTCATTTCGTTTACTCTTGACTGAGTTTCTTCAGCGCGTCTTCGCCATTTTTGGCGTTGGCAAACAGACCTGCATTGGGATTAACTGCCGCAGTCTCGTCTTCTGCTTTGGCCCCTTTCTGCTCTTTGGCCTCGGCTTCACGTTTCTCGCGATCCATTTTCTGCTGACTTTTCTTTGCCACCCCGACCTTTTTCGGTGCAAGATAAAGAAACATCTTTTTGCCTTCGAGCTTCGGCATTTGCTCTACCTTCCCCAACTCTTCGAGGTCGTTTGCGAAACGAAGCAGTAGAACTTCGCCCTGTTCTTTGAACAAAATGGAGCGCCCACGGAAGAAGACGTATGCCCTAACCTTATTCCCTTCGTTAAGAAATTCCTTAGCATGTTTCAACTTGAACTGGTAATCATGCTCATCGGTCTGCGGTCCGAAGCGTATTTCTTTTACTTCCACCTTTACCTGTTTGGCCTTCATTTCTTTCTGACGCTTCTTCTGTTGGTAAAGAAACTTGGAATAGTCGATGAGACGACAAACGGGTGGCTGGGCATTAGGAGATATCTCTACAAGATCAACACCTTGCTGACGTGCCATATCCAAGGCTTGCCGTGTTGGCATTACAGTAGAGCCGTCGTCACCTACAATACGTACTTCCCTTACGCGAATTTGCTCATTCACGCGGTACTGATTATTCATTTTGTCATTCTTCATTCAACTATTTTAATTGTGTTTATTCTGCTAAACGGCTGCAAAGTTACGTTTTTTCCACCAATTAGCAAAACTTTTAATATTATTTTATTAAACTTTCAATTGGGACTTATTTACTATTTTAGAGAAAAACAAAATTCAAATTCACAGTAAAAATCAAACATATTAAATAAAAAATGTTAATGGACAGAAACTTATCCGATCTTTTACTATATTTGCAACATCGATCAAATAGACTAATACATTATCAATCAATAAGTTTAACAATTCAAAATTCACTTTTTATGAAAAAGTCTACCCTTTTATTTTTTGCGCTTTTGTGCATGAATTCGGCATCAATTATGGCACAAAGCAGTTCTCGTAACGATGGTGGAAGTACAAGTTCTACCACTTCTTCTCCTTCGGGAGCAACCTACACCCTCTCTGATGGTTCCACATCAACTGTACTTTCAAATCAAACACTTACCTGTTCGACATCTGACTACAATGTAGTTCAAGTAACGAAAGGCACACTGGGACTTACCAATTGTACTATTCAAAAGACAGGGGGCGATACCAGTGATTCAGACGGTTCTTCATTCTATGGCATTAATTCGGCCGTATACGTGAACGGAAGTAATGCTATCATCAATATGGCCGGCGGAACTATCACCACATCGGCCATCGGAGCTAATGCCGGTTTTGCTTACGGTTCCGGCATTCTAAATATCAGTAATGTAACTATTACGAATACTGCAAATCTCTCACGCGGCATCCATGCTACAGGTGGCGGTACCATCAATGCTACCAATTTAACGATTACTACCAGTGGCAGCAACTCATCTGTCTGTGCTACCGACCGTGGCGGTGGCACGGTAACCATCAATGAAGGCTCTTATGTTACCACAGGTACCGACTGTGCCATCCTCTATTCGACGGGCACTATTACAGCTACAGATGCGACAGGCTCCAGTTCTCAAGGCGAAATTGGCGTAATCGAAGGCGACAACTCTATCACTATCAATAACTGCGACTTCACGTCCGGCAGCAGTTCTCGCGGATTGATGATTCTACAGAGTGGCTCGGGAGACTCAGAAGGCTATAATGGTACCATCACCATCAACGGGGGCAAGATTACATTAACCGACTCAAGCGCTCCTCTATGTGAAATTCCTACCAACATTACAGGTACACTCACACTGAAAGATGTAGACCTGACCGTGCCAAGTAACAATCTGATGTATGTGGACTACAACACCCGTTGGAGCACTTATGGCGGCACAGGAAATCTGGTGTTGCAAACCGACTCAACATGGACTGTTACCGGATATGTGGCAAAGGATTCATATGCTACGGCTCTAAATGTAACTGTTGGTACAGGTGTTACATGGAATCTAACGCAAAATACTACCATTACGACTTTGGTAAACAACGGTACCATCAACACCAACGGCTATACGTTAACGTACAGTTCAACATCGGGCAGTGGTTCTATAATTACCGGCATTTCTTCTATTAACAAAGATAAAACAAAAAAATCGGATGTTTATAATATTGCCGGTCAATTGGTCAAGCGGAACGTTTCCGATATTAAAGAGCTCAACCACGGTATTTATATCAAGAATGGCAAGAAAGTCGCTGTGAAATAGACTTATCGTTACACACAATTTTAAGTAAGAGAAAACCACTGATCTCTATAAATCATGGTTCTCTCTTACTTATATTTAATTGACTTTATACGAAAACACAGGCGTATAATTTTTCAGACACAAGATGTTATTAGACCGAAAATATTCTACATAAAAAATTCCTATATAACAATATTTTCAAAAGAAAATTTTCGACAGACCTTTTATCTATCATTGATATATCTGCTGTATATTATCGATATATAAGGAAAATAAATCTCGTGTCCGATACCTCTATTACCATAGTGAAAAAACGGTATTTAAATTACACAGCCGCACAAACCGGCACCTTTTTCATGTACAAAGCAAAAACAAAGCAGGGGCAGAACGGCTGTTTTACCCCTCTGCCCCTGCACAATGCAAGATGTATCAGTCTTTCGGATGTATGTCGGTTACCTTAAGCATCTCGGCAACCTCGCCATTAATGCGCTTGGCAAATTCTTCCATAGTCATGGTAGCCTGTTCGCCTCCTCCTTGTTTCCGCATCGAAACAAGGCCGTCGGCAGCTTCTTTTTCGCCTACGATCACCATGTAGGGCACACGCATCAATTCATTATCACGAATTTTACGGCCGATTTTTTCGTTTCTATCATCGATTGTTGCACGTACTCCCTGCGCATCAAAGTATTTAGACACCTTCTTGGCATAGTCGTTATACTTTTCAGAAATGGGCAGTATGGCCACTTGGTCGGGCGTGAGCCACAACGGGAAATGACCTGCGGTGTGCTCGATAAGCACGGCTGTGAAACGTTCAAGACTGCCGAACGGAGCACGGTGTATCATTACAGGCGTCTTCTTCACGTTATCCTCGTCGGTATATTCCAACTTGAAACGCTGCGGAAGGTTATAATCTACCTGAATTGTTCCTAACTGCCAACGGCGACCGATGGCATCTTTTACCATGAAATCGAGCTTCGGTCCATAGAATGCAGCCTCTCCATAAGCTATCTTTGCATCGAGTCCTTTCTCGGCACATGCTTCTTTTATCGCCTGTTCGCTTTCTTCCCAAACCTCATCGGCGCCGATATATTTCTCACGATCCTTAGGATCGCGGAGCGATATCTGTGCTTCGAAGTTATCGAAGTTGAATATCTTGAACACGGTCTGTATGATATCCATCACACGCAGGAACTCGCTCTTCACCTGATCGGGACGGCAGAAAATATGCGCATCGTCTTGGGTAAACGAACGTACACGGGTGAGTCCGTGCAACTCTCCGCTCTTTTCGTAGCGATACACCGTGCCGAATTCGGCGATACGCAACGGCAGATCTTTGTAAGAACGCGGCTTCCATGCAAACACTTCGCAATGGTGAGGGCAGTTCATCGGCTTTAGCATGTACTCTTCATCTTCTTCCGGCGTGTGGATGGGTTGGAAACTATCTTTGCCGTAATGTGCATAATGGCCCGATGTTACGTACAAATTCTTGGAACCGATATGCGGAGTTATTACTTCTTGATAGCCGAAACGTTTCTGTATCTTGCGCAGCATATCCTGCAAACGCAGGCGCAATTCCGTTCCTTTCGGCAACCAGATAGGCAATCCTTTGCCTACTCTTTCGGAGAAAGTAAACAGTTCCATCTCTTTTCCTATCTTGCGATGGTCGCGCTTCTTGGCCTCTTCGAGCATCACGAGATATTCGTCGAGCATCTTCTTCTTGGGGAAAGTGATGCCGTAGATGCGTGTCAATTGCTCACGTTTTGCATCGCCTCGCCAGAATGCACCGGCCACACTGGTTATCTTAACGGCCTTGATAAGACCGGTAGACATCAGGTGCGGACCGCGACAAAGGTCGGTAAACGCGCCTTGTGTATATGTTGTAATCGTGCCGTCTTCGAGGTCTTGATCGATATGTTCGCACTTATATACCTGTCCGTCGGCCTTAAATTCCTTCAAAGCATCCGCTTTAGACAAAGATTTACGAACCACCTGTTCATCTTTTTTAGCAAGTTCCATCATCTTGGCCTCTATCTTTGGAAAGTCGCTCTCTGATATCACGTCGCCTTTCTTGGGCATAACATCATAGAAGAACCCATTCTCTATGGCCGGTCCAAAGCCAAATTGTATGCCCGGATATAGCTCTTGTAGCGCCTCGGCCAATAAGTGGGCAGAAGTATGCCAAAAGGTATGCTTGCCTTCTTCGTCCTCAAATTTATAAAGAGCAATGGTTGCGTCTTCGTTGATCGGACGGTTCAGCTCTACTGTCTCACCATTAACACCGCAAGATACAACGTTGCGAGCGAGAGCAGGTGATATACTCTCGGCGATTTGTAACCCCGTCACGCCCTGTTCGTACTCACGTACAGAGCCATCCGGAAATGTGATTTTTACCATAACAAATTAGTATTTAATCTTTTATCGGGCACAAAAGTAATGCTTTCTTTCGAGAACAAGTAATGTTTTCATTTAAAAATAGCATTAGATGTACTATATCTTATTTGCTCTTATTAACTGAATAACGCTTGATAACACTGTAGGCATCATAAAGTCCGAGCTCTCCCGATTTGCTTAAATCGGCAATCCCTTCGGCCCTGTTGTTACTGAATATTCGTGCCAAGCCGCGGTTATAATAGGCTTCGGCCAGTCGCGGATCGTATTTAAGAGCCATGGTATAGTCGTCTGCAGCCTGCGTATATTCTTTTTTCATGGCATGCAAATTGCCACGATCATAGTATATGTACGCGTTTCGGGAATTGAGTTCAATGGCTTTGTTGAAGTCTTCCATTGCTTTTGCCACTTTCAATTGTGTATCCACTCCCTTGGAAGCATCGAAATTGTTCATCATTGTTTGGCATACTGCACGTTGCCAATACCCCATCGAAGAGGTGCTATCGATCTGTAAATATACGGTGAGATCGCTGATCGCAGCATCGTAATTCTGCAATAGTCCGTAGGCTACGGCTCTCTCGAACAGCAAATTACGAGTGTCGTCAATATGGTGTACTGCTGCGATATGTGCCGAAAGAGAGTCGATCATGGCAAAATAAGCCTTCGATTGCCGTTCGCTCAACTGACCGGTATTGCACGTTACATACACGTGGTGGGCCGGTTTAGCTTGGGTATTAAAGGCTTCAACCTCGCGTTCATAGGCTTGATACGCCTTTACACCGTTCTTATAAGGCAAATAAGAAAGCTCATACATAGGCATAAACGCCACGTCTACGGCTCTATTTTGTATCTGTCCGCGATATTCGCTCTTATATTCGTGTTCCACTTTGTTCTCATCTTCGACAACAATTTCATTGTATTTCTCGGGATCTATCTCGCTTCGTTTGCGCATTTGGTGCAATTTACTTTTGCTCCACCGTTGCTGTACGCCAAGCCGTTTATCCATTTGGGCCTTAAGAATGCGAAACTCATCGAGCTCGGCTTTTGCCACCTGTCCCAATCGACGATAACAGTTAGCACGATGAGAAAGCCCAGTCCAGAAGTTAGGGAATTGATCTATTACAAGTGAATAGTCGCGGATAGCCGCCTGCAAATTACCCGTACGGTCGTTCAGCAGTGCCCGATTGAATATTGCTAAAAAGTTCTTAGGTTCTAATTTGATAACATAATCGAAATCGGAGATGGCACGATTATCATCTCCAAGCTGCATACGAAGCAGTCCGCGGTTATAATGAGCAAGGAAATTCCTGTCGTCCAACTCCAATGCCTTGTCATAATCGGCCATCGCTCCGCGCAGATTATTATAGTTCAATCGTGCAAGTGCACGGTTCACATAGTTGTTCACTGTATTCGGTTTCAGGTGTATAGCCTTAGAAAGTTCCTGATCTGCATCGCGCCATTTATGCCTCGAAAGACTGATATAAGCGCGCGTAGTCCACGAATTGCCGTCATACGGATCGAGTTCCAAACTCTTATCGAGCCATTTGGCTGCCTGCGTAGTATCTTTCTTTTGCAGATATATCTCTGCTTTCAAGGTATAAGCATTGGCAAATTTCGCCCATTTAGAAACGATGGTATCCGTTTGCAGCAACGCTCGATCGTATTCTTTCGTATTCAACATACAGATGGCACGGTTGAACCAATAGTTCTGTATCTGCGGATCAATACGTATGGCTTGAGTGTAATCTGCAATGGCATCCTCATATTTCTCCTGTCGTATGCGCGAAATAGCCCGCAAATCGTAGAGTCCGTGGATATACGGATTTAATTTAATTGCCTCGGTTGCATCAGCTTCTGCTCCCACATAATCGTCGAGATAGAACTTGGCAACGCCTCTATACTGCCAAGGTTGATACAGAAAAGGCTTCAAAGAAATAACTTGATTGAAGTATTGAATCGAAAGAACATAGTCCTCATAGTGAAGTGCAATCTGTCCACTCGTGAGTAATCTGTCGGTATTGAACTGCCCATATGCATTCAATGACAGACATAAAAGTACCCAAACAATGAGCTTTCGATACATATTTCGGGGATAATTCTATTTGTGTACCGGCTTCGTACGGTAAGAACAACGATACTTACCTTGTATCAAAGCCTTGAGTTTACTATTGACCATCTGCTTGCGGAAAGGCGATAAACGATCCACAAACATAGTTCCATCCAGATGATCGAACTCATGTTGCATCACACGAGCCAAATATCCATCCACCCATTCATCATGCTGTACAAAGGCTGTATCCATATACTGTACATGAATACGCGACGGTCTTGTAACGCTTTCATGAATTCCCGGAATAGACAGGCAGCCCTCCTCCATGATTTCTTTCTTGCTGTTATCGTCGATTTCTATGATGTGCGGATTGATATATGCTTTCCTGAAATCCTTATATTCGGGCAACTCACCGCTCAACACATCAAGGTCTATCACAGCAACTCTTATGCTTTTCCCAATTTGGGGAGCAGCTAATCCCACGCCATCCGACGCCGTTAGCGTCTCAAACATATCTTTAATAAGCTCTTCCAAGTCCGGATAATCCGGCGTTATATCTTTCGCCACCTTGCGCAACACCGGTTGTCCATATATATAAATAGGTAATATCATTCGTTATTAAAATATTATTTCAAAATCATAGAGGATGCAGTTATTGTCGACATTTCTCTCTTCCAACCATAGTAGTACTAATCATTTTCTTGAAGCCATCCAGTCTTCAAGAATGATCGTTGCACTGATCTCATCTACCAGCGCCTTGTTTTGTCGCGCTTTCTTTTTTAATCCGCTGTCGATAATAACCCGTTGTGCTATCACCGAAGTAAACCTCTCGTCGTAGTACTCGATAGGTATTTGCGGCATTGCCTTACGCCATCTGTCCACAAACTGCTCTACCCGTTGCAGGTTCTCGCTCGGTTGGCCGTTGGTCTGCATAGGCTTTCCTATCACTATACGCTCCACCTCCTCATGCTGCACATACTGCATAAGGTAGTTGAATAGCTCTGATGTAGCAACAGTCGCCAATCCACCCGCAATTAACTGCAATGGATCGGTGACTGCTACCCCCGTACGCTTCCGCCCGTAATCTATAGAAAGTATACGTGTCATATAGTACCGGCAGGCGTCTGTCGCACTAACATGTCAGACAAATGCGGCATTCCTGCCTGATATCTCTTTCCGATACTTACTTCTTGAATAGCAACCAAGCATCGGGATACTTACTGCGGAACTGGTTACGAGACGTTACTGCATCGGCTTTAGATGCAAAAGTAGCGGAAATCACACGGTACATATTGTTACCGGGATTATAGGCTATCTGTGCATCATAGCCCTCCGATTTCAACGTGCTCTGGAGTCCTTCGGCATTAGCCTTCAACGAGAAAGAGCCTACAACTACACTGAAGTCCTGCAATCCGGAACCATTAACGAGCTGAACATTCTCTGAACGAACAGAAACATTATCTAAATTGTCGACAACGGTAGTCTGTGTAGCCGGCTTTTCTGTCAGCGGAGCAACGACAGGAGCTTCGGTCTGAGGCTGTTCCTGTGCGTGTGCGTTCTCCTGAGCCTGTGCCTTTTCATACATTTTACGATAAGCACTTTCGCTTGATTTACAACCGGTGAAAGTCAATACCATGCACAATCCTGCACATAAAACAATACTTTTTTTCATATTCTACTCAGTTATTTATAGATTAAACCATTTGTTTACTTCCTTGGCGAAATTACAAAATATCTCACAAAGACACTGAAAAACCGCACATAAAGTTTGTTAAATCAAGGAAATACGCATATTTTAACAAAAAATGGCAGCACTTCTTGTCACGAATAACAAATCTTTTGTTATATTTGTCCCGTATATATAATGTATATAGAACGTATAATTTTTTAAATATCACATTTATGAAAACATTAGGTTATATCGGAGCTTTCATCGGCGGAGCTATCGCCGGAGCTGCTTTAGGTTTGCTTGTTGCACCCGAAAAAGGTGCTGACACACGTAATAAAATTGCCGATGCGGTAGACGACTTCTGCAAAAAACACGACATCAAACTATCAAGAAAGCAAGTAGATGACTTGGTAGACGACATCAAAGATGCAGCTACAGATACGGTAGAATAAGATATCGGCATGTTTTCTAACGATAAAAACATAGAAACAATAGGGCAACTTGCAGAGGTGCTCAAGCATTACATCGGGCTTCAAACGGAGTTTGCAAAGCTCGATGTAATAGAAAAAGTGGTGCGCCTGATAACGGCCATCGCTCTTACGCTCGTGCTGTCGCTGCTCCTTATATTGGCCCTTATCTACATATCTTTTGCTGCCGTGTACGCTTTAGCTCCCTCCGTAGGCACATCATTGGCATTCGCAATCGTGGCAGGTTGCTATTTCGCGCTACTTATACTGTTCATTCTTTTCCACAAACAGTGGTTGGAACGGCCGGTAGTCAAGTTCCTTGCAAGTATTTTATTGGATAAATAAAAAAATGATAAACGACCATTCGTCATCGCACACCCCATATACAGTCAACTCGCTCGAAGAATTAAGGATGCGAAAAGATACATTACGAAGCGACATTCAGAAAGATGAAGAGCAGATAAAAAGCCTTTGGAGCGATCTGTTCCGCAAATCCGACGACATTTGGGGGGCAACACCTTCCAAACGCATTGCGGGCCTGCTGTCCACAGGGGCAAGCGTTATCGACGGTGCATTGCTGGGTTGGAAGCTTTACCGCAGGTTCAACATCGACCGTCTGTTCGGCAGAAGGCGGCGTTAAAGCACTTTTGTCACCCTTTCAATCAAATTACAAAAGAAAGATATCCTACGGGTATCTTTCTTTTTTCTTGTCTCTACGCTTGCCCCTTCCCCATTCTTAAAAGAATAGGTTTTATCTTTCGAAGAGTTCTTATGCCGTGATACTGCAGAAAAATTACCGGATATACAAACATTACCGTTATACTTATACCGGACAGGAATACCGTATATCCTATAAAGAAATGAGACCTATCGAACAAAATCAGCATACCAAGCTGTGCTTTATCACCGTAATTACAGATACGGAAATAAGAAACAGCGCTCGTTCTTTCCGCCCTTACGACATCAATATAAAAACATTACGAGGCATAGACTTATAACCAATAAAAAAGGAGTACCGCTGTACTCCAACCTTGTTAACCTTAAATCTAATACTATGAAAAACACATTGCAAAATTACAAATAATATTTATGATTGCAAGGTTTTTGGATATAATTCAATAGTATATAACTTTATTTAACCGAAACCAACTATTTTTAGGCACAATTCATTGATATTGTGCAATATAGAGGCTGCAAATTCACACATTTATCTGTAACCCGTCGTACGCTAAACAGAAGCCCTCGGGCAATCGGCGGTTGGCTTCATCGTGGAAACCTATCTGATGATTCATGTGTATGAAATAGGTTTGTCGCGCCCCTACCCTACGCGAAAACTCCACAGCCTCGTCTACCAGCATGTGCGAGTGGTGGGGTTTCTCCCATCGCAGCGCGTTTACAACAAGTGTATTTACCCCGCGCAAATATTTATATTCCGTAGCCTCGATGGTCTTCATATCGGTGATATAGGCGAAATTCCCAAAACGATAGCCCAATATAGGCAACCGATCGTGCATCACTTGTACCGGAGTAAATTCTATATCTCCAATCTTTCGTCTAAGATGAGGTACTATCTGATGAAGTCGGAGCAACGGAACACCCGGGTAAAGTTTCTCTGTAAAGCAATAAGGCATGGTTTGTTTCAACGCTTTTACCGTGCTTTCGTCGGCATAAATATTAATGTCGCCGAACACGCAAAACGGGCGCAAATCGTCGATACCTGCCACATGGTCGTAATGAATATGGGTAAGCAGCACACCGTCTATCTTTTTAAACGGCAACGGCATGAGCTGCTGTCGTATATCGGGCCCGCTATCGATTAAAATACGTGTGGTATCCGTTTCGATCAGTGCCGCCGAACGCAGTCGCTTGTCGTGCCTATCGGTGCTCCTGCATACTGCACACGCGCAGCCCAAAGAGGGCACACCGCCCGACGTACCCGTACCGAGAAATGTAAATTTCATATCCCCTAAGTTGAGTCTATTTAATGTTTACTTCGGGATGAATTGCTATGCCGAAGCGGTCGTATACATCCTTTTGTATCTTATGGCAGAGCTTTACGATGTCTTCACCCGTGGCCCCGCCACGGTTTACGAGCACAAGAGCCTGCTTATCGTGCACACCTGCAGCTCCTAAGGAGCGCCCTTTCCAGCCACATTTGTCTATCATCCAGCCGGCAGGTATCTTCTCATGCTCTGCATCTACCGTATAATGAGGCACTTCGGGATAATGTCCGGCAATCTCGTCGAACTTGTCTTTACCTACGATAGGGTTCATAAAGAAACTGCCGGCATTGCCCTCAAGGGCAGGATCGGGCAGTTTTTCGCGCCGTATACGTATGATCGTATCGCGCAACTGCTGCGGTGTAGGACTGGCAATTTGCTGTTCAGCAAGGCAAGAGCGTATGTTTCCGTAGTCAAGACGGGGCTTGAAAGTCTTAGACAACCGATAAGTAACATAGGTAATCACATATTTGTCGCGCCATTCACCCTTGAATTTGCTCTGCCGGTAGGCATATTCGCACTGCGCGTTGGTAAAGCTTACCGGCCGTTGAGTTGCTATCTCCACGGCTTCAACAGATGTTATAATGTCTTTAACCTCGGCTCCATAGGCGCCAATATTCTGAACTGCCGACGCTCCAACCTCTCCCGGAATGAACGAGAGGTTCTCTGTACCGTACCAACCTCGGGCAACACAGAGTGCTACAATATCGTCCCACGTCTCGCCCGAACCGCATTTAAGCATGACGTCATCGCCCTTTTCGACTGCCTCGTGCCCCATAATGGCAGAATGGAGCACCGTGCCGTGATAATCGCCCGTAAGCAACAAATTACTTCCGCCGCCCAACAAGAGCAGCGGCATATCGTCATCGGTAAGCCTGCGGAGCACATCTTGTAACTCTTCTACCGTTGAAAATTCCACAAACCTGCTGCATTTGGCAGCGATACCGAACGTGTTGTGGCGCAACAGATCGTAATTCCGTACGTCTTTCATCTTATGTACGCAATTTTACCAGCTTCCATTTTCCGCCCATACGCTTAAAGGTAAGCTCCGTTTCAAGCCCGTTGGCAATGCCTCTGATAACGAATATTTTCATATTGCTCTCGGTGTATTTCTGCCCGTAAAGTATATTGTATATCAGCCCTTTGGGCAGTTCGGGAGCAAAAGACGACCACTGTTCCGGTGCAACAGAGCCTGTCATCGTGCTGAAATCGTCATCGGGATCGGGACCGATAAATGTAAGCGGATTGTTTATGCTTTGCACCTGAAACGCCGAGTCGGTAACAAAATGGTGGTAAAACTTCAGGAACGAGGCATTCAGGTTCTGGAACATCGGCTTATAATTGATAGAGGTAAGCATCCATCGCCCGTTAATTCGGTCGAACAGATACTGCTTCACGTTTTTTTGATCGAAGTAAATCTTTTCGATAATCACATGGTCTATCGTCGTATCTTTCACCACATTCATCTGCTTCACGTTATCGAAAATAAGCGTATAAAAGTCCTGATGCATAAAAAAATATTCCCTTTTCCACTGCTTCTTCTGAATGGTACTCGTGCTCTTTCCCTGTGTTACCTTCAATGGAAATAAGATACGTTGCATCTGGAGCTTCTTATTGGCTGCGAAGTTGAATATGAAATCGTCGAAAAGTTCATCGGCTGCCTTTGGCATAGGTGTTTCCGAAATGAGATTTTCCATCGTGTCGACGGCGGTAGTATCGGTTGCCGTCGTGTCTACAGACAAGGTGTCGGCCGCCGGTTTCTTATCGGTACAGCCGGATGTAGAAAAACTTATGGCAGCAATAGCCGCCAACAACAAAACGAAGAAAAGTCCTTTTCTCATCATACTCTTATTTTCTGCCCTCGATAAGGGCCCCGTATTTTCTTTGCAAAATTACAACATTATTTCGATAAAGTACCAAAATTTTCGGATAACTTTTTACATCTGCAGAACACATAAAATACAGATGCTGCAGATACATGTACCCTGTACCCCCTGCAGGCATGCCATGCAAGACCGATAGAAGTACCGCACAACGCAGACAAACGTACGGAATAAAAACATCGTTTTATTTTGTATTGTCTCTTATTTGCACTATCTTTGCAGGTAAATTCGAAATTTCAAACACGTTATGTTATTAGAAAAGATAGAATCTCTGCTCAAAGAAGTAAGCACGCTTACGGCTTCCAATGCAGACGAAATAGAGCAATTAAGGCTGAAATACCTTAGTAAAAAGGGCGAAATCAATGCGCTTATGGCCGATTTCCGCAACGTGGCGGCCGATCAGAAGAAGATGGTAGGCGTGAAAATCAACGAGCTTAAGCAACTTGCCATCAACAAGATCAATGAATTGAAGCAACAAACAGAAACCGTAGAAAGCCAAAAAGACGACATAGACCTTACCCGCACGGCTTATCCCATACCGCTCGGCACGCGTCATCCGCTCACTATAGTGAAGAACGAGATTATAGATATCTTCCGAAGAATGGGATTTACGCTGGCTGACGGGCCTGAAATAGACGACGATTTGCACGTTTTTACGAAGCTGAACTTTGCTGCCGATCATCCTGCACGCGATATGCAAGACACGTTCTTTATCGAACAAAGCGCCAATGATGTTACGAAGAACGTGCTTCTGCGCTCGCATACGTCGGGCGATCAGGCCCATTATATGGAAACGCACCAACCGCCCATCCGCATTATATGCCCGGGCCGCGTCTATCGCAACGAGGCCATATCGGCGCGTGCCCATTGCTTTTTCCATCAGGTAGAGGGCCTCTACATCGACAAGAACGTATCGTTTACCGACCTGAAGCAGGTGCTTCTCACCTTTGCACGCGAGATGTTCGGCGCCGAAACGAAGATACGTCTGCGTCCGAGCTACTTTCCATTTACGGAACCCAGTGCAGAGATGGATATTTCATGCTTCATCTGCGGCGGCGAGGGGTGCGGTTTTTGCAAGCACACCGGTTGGGTTGAGATACTTGGATGCGGCATGGTAGATCCGAATGTATTAGAGGCTTGCGGCATCGACAGCAAGGTGTACACGGGCTATGCCTTCGGTATGGGCGTAGAACGCATAACGAATTTGAAATACAGAGTGAGCGACTTGCGCATGTTCTCAGAGAATGATATGCGCTTCCTCAAGGAATTCGAAGCCGCTAACTAACCCGTTTTCCGCACGAGGGCAGCATAAAACATGCTGCCCTCGTGCGTTTTTATCACCGCTATTTGCATGCGAAACATCCCGAAAATACTATCTCTGTGCCTGCTGTGTACGGGCAGTGCAATGCCCGCATCGGCCGTCTGCCGCGACTCTGTCCGGCGTATCGGCTTCTCGGCAGACACCCATGCGGGCCGCATCATCAGCATGGATATGTACCAGAGGATGTATCAACAAAAGAAACAATCTTTCTCTATCGCCGCTCAACTGAACTTCCATACTCTTCCGACAGACAGCGATGCCTTTGCAGAAGACTACGATTATCCCGTTATCAGCCTCGGATTGCGCTACAGCATCAACAATGTAACCATGCACAGAGGGCCTGATTTCCCCTTAGGACAGGCAAAAACGGTAGATTACGACTCGCGTTTAGGAAACATCGTCAGTCTGTATGCCGCTTTCAACCGCACCTTCTTGCGCCGACACAGATGGTCGGCAGACTACACGCTCGCGGCTGGTATGAGCTATGCACATAAGAAGTACGATCCTTACAACAACGTAGACAACGAACTGATTGGCAGTCGGTTCCTCATATACTTCGGGGCCGGCATCCATGCCCATTACCGTTTGTCCGGCCGTTGGGGGCTGCGAGCAGGCATAGACTACTACCATCACAGCAACGGATCGCTGAACCGTCCCAACAAGGGGGCAAACATTTGGGGCCCGACCGTAGGCATCGAGTACTTTCCAACGGCAGAATACGGCGAACGTTTCGCCAAACATGCCTCACAGAAGTCGTTTATTCCCTACTGGTATGCCGCGGTTGCACTCGGTATAGGGGGCAAAGTGCTGAACGAGGACTGGCTGAAAACGCAATACGGCACACCACCCGACTCGGCTGACTACCGCACCGGTCGCTTTCATTTCTACAAAGCGTATTCAGTACAAGTCGATATAATGCGCCGTTATGCCCGAAGATGGGCAAGCGGTATGGGCATCGACTTGTTCTACGGTTCGTATGCGGCGCGGGTAGAGGCGCTGGACAAGGCCGACGGATACCGCACGAAGCACAGTTCGTGGTCGGTCGGAATAGCCGCAAAGCATCAGGTTTATTATCATAACTGGTCTATGGCAATGGCATTGGGATGGTATCTGTACCGACACATGGGGCAGAATGCCGAAATCATAGAAAAGCCTTACTACGAACGCATAGGCATTCATTACACCATACCTGCCTTGCACGGACTGACCATCGGTGCCAACGTAAAGGCCCATCTTACAAAAGCAGACTTCACGGAAGTGGTTATCGTATATCCTTTCAGGTTCGAATAAAATGCGTATCTAACACAAACCCCACCTCTACCCCTCCGAAAGAGAGAAGATATACCCATGAGAAACAAGAAACAAAATTTACAGGAATTTAGCTTGTTCAAATCCTCCACAACCCTCAAAAATAGGGAGTCGGAGATACGAATACCATCATGAAGAAATTTAAACAAACCAAATTCACAGTACAAAGACCGTCTCCTTACGGTAAAAAGACCATCTCCTTATAAATAACAACCAATCCTCACTCCTCACTAATCACTCATCCATCACCCGCACACCCCTCCTTCGGAGGGGCCGGGGGAGGTCCTCACTCCTCACTAATCACTCATCCATCACCCACACACCCCTCCTTTGGAGGGGACGGGGGAGGTCCTCACTCCTCACTAATCCCTCCTCCATCACCCACACACCCCTCCTTCGGAGGGGACGGGGGAGGTCCTCACTCCTCACTAATCACTCATCCACCACCCGCACACCCCCTGTCTAATGGCATTAAACAGGGAGTGTAGCCGCCTTAGATATACCCCCTGTCAGTAACGTTCGTAATACCTAAGACTGCCGAACTGCTTTCTATCGGGATGAAGCAGCAGGATCATGTCGCGCAGAAGGTAATCCGGACGGAACGGAACCTCCTCGAAATAAGGCCTCTTCGAGGCATTGCACTGGTATATATTACCCGTCTTGAAGGCACGGAGCTCGTTATATCCCCGAAATTCGGCCAACAGATCGGCCTTACTCATAGGCTTTTCGCCATTAAACTTGAATGCCCACACATCACAGTCGCCCGCTTTATCGAGCACCAGCTCGAAAGATAACGCCAGACTTCCGCTGCGGCGGTCGTGCGAAAAGGCATACCTTCCGTTCGCATCCCGTATCATCTGCCCTATCGTACTGCCGCCCGCAGGGCAATACCACACGCTTCCGGTCTTGCGTTCCGTAAGTATCGAGCGCCCTACAGGCAACTTGTCGGCCGCCCGCTTCAGTGCCGTATAAGTGCTGTCTACCACTCGGAAGAGCGAATCGGCCCTCGTTTCGCAGCCGTAGAGCATGCCGTAAAACCTCATCCACTCGGCTCTCCCGAGTGCCGAAGTTTCCATGTAATCGGCCGCTTCTATAAGGGGAACGCCGATGTTTTCCAATCTACCGTAACCACCGCTATTCTCGAATGGCGATAGGATGATGCCGTCGGGCTTCAAGTCGATGATTCTTTCGATGACGGGCGACATGCTTTCGCCGCAATCCGCTATCTTCTTCTGTCGCACCCGCCGCTGTATATCGGGGATAAGTATATATTTCAGGTCGGCCACACCTTTGATTTGCCACGCCTTGCCGAGGTATTCGAGCAGCTGGCAGTGGGCAGTCGTGAACACCACACTGCGCGTTAAAGGCGTGCGCACCACGGTTCCTTCGGGCAAAGACGGGGGCAACGGCGCCTCTCGGGGCACCAACACATAGGCGTGCAACACCTTTCCTTGCTTCCAAGGATCAACCAGCGAAACCACCGAGTAGCCTTTGTATTTCACTACGGTGATATGCCGAGCGTACTTAAACGAAACGGTATCGCCCCCTACCCTGCCTGCAACGCTGCCGTTGCCGGTACAAGAAGAAAGCGATACTGCCGCCGATATAACGAAAAACAATATGATCTTTTTCATCATATCGATACAAATTTATTCCTTAGCAAACACCACTTGCATCGTTCCGGCGCCCGAAGTGAGCTTACGGAGCTGCTTGCCGGTGCTGTCGAACACATACAATTGGCACGGTCCGCTATAGTCGTTGTTTACCACATAGATATTGCCTGTCTTCCAATCTACGCTCACCTGTCCGGGATTGGGCACGTCTGCAAGGCCTTTAATTTCGGTTGTCGAGTTGTTTTCCATATTGAAACGGAAATACTTCTTGGCCGGTACGTTCCCGTTCTTACCATAGGGTGCATAGATACAAACAAGGCTGTTAACGTTCTTATCCTGCGCAATCGACGAAGCATGTTCTACCGTCTTCACGGCATCGGTCTTGGTATCGACGCACTGCAACAGATGGTCTGAGTGGTCAAGGCATGCCACAAAGTAAACCTTGCTGCCGTCTGCAGTTGCAATCATCTGGTTATATGGGTTGAGTGCAGTCTCTATCTCTTTGGTCTTTTTGAAGGTTTTAATGTCTACGACTGCCAGCGATTTGCCTTTTCCATAGCCCGAGATGGCCACATAAATCTTGCCGGCGGCAACGGCCAATGCCTCGGGATGGTCGCCTACCTGTACGCTGTCGGTAAGCTGATAGCTGTTTACGTTCATCTTATACACATAACCGCTGTAAGCCGTAAAGTACACATTGCCGCCGTATTGGGCGATATAGCGGGGCGATTTATTAGGCATAGCGACTCTCGAGAGCAGTTTACCGTCTTTATCGAGCACTTCTATCTTCGATGAGGTGGTGCTCGTAACGAAGATTTTGCCGTCTACAAGCACCAAATCCTGTGCATCTCCGATGCCCGAACCGTTGGCCTGCTTGTAGAGGTCGTTCACTGTCCAAGTCTTGTTCACACTGTCTAATGAAGCTACAGTGCCGTCGTTCTTGTTCCAATTGCCGTTATTCACCACATAGGCATAGTGGTAACCGTAATAAGGCGGCTCTATTATCGGCGAATTATCATCGTTGCTACAAGCCGAAAAGGCCAAAACTGCCGTGAAAAGCAGTGCGAGTTTAAATAGTTTCTGTTTCATCTGTTATTATTATTTAGAATTAAAATTTATAATGTATAGACACTCTGTAATTGCGACCGGGCATGGGATAGAAGCGTATGATTTCGTAATTCCGGCCGTAAAGGTTCAGCGCAGATGCCCGAACCGTCAGTTCCGTGCGCCCTATCCTGAACATCTTGCCCACAGAGATGCTGTGGTCGAGGAACGCAGGCATATGATGATCGCGGCTGTTATAGCCCGTTGTATAGCGCGTTCCCGTGTATAATAAGTTATACGAAAGGTCTATTTCCTGCGGACAGCGCAGCATCACGGCGGCGCTACCTGCATTCTTCGGCGTGTATGCAATTTGGTGATTGTAGGTAGATCCGTTGGGTGTAGTCTTGTCTTCCGCACGCATATAATTATATGTAAATACGATGTTCGTGCTCCAATCGGCCGTCCATTGCAGATTGGTGCTCGCCGTAACGTCTACGCCAAGGGTATGCACCGTTCCTACATTCATCATCTTCCAGATAAACATGGTAGGAACAGCTACTATTTTATCGGTAACATTGCCGAGATACCCGTCTACCGTAAGCGCCACATAACTGATGGTTGTCGACAGTCTACGGTTCCATGTAGCCCCGATATTCCACTGTCTGGTCTTCTCGGGGCGCAGGTTCGTGTTGCCTATCAGCAGATAATAAAGGTCGTTGAGCGTGGGCGTGCGGAAAATATCTTTATAAGACAGCCGTAACCGAAGGTTCTCTTTGAACGGTTGCCACAGCATGCTGAACGCCGGACTTAGCCGATGAAAGCCCTTACTTGCATCGCCTGTCTTAACTGTTTCGCAGATGTGGGTATAAAGAAGCGAAGCCGTAGCCGTGAAATTCTGCAGCTTATAACGGGCTGCAAGTGCGGTGAAAGAACTGTTACGCGTGGGATAAGGACAATTGGAAAGCGTAGTCGACAGGTAATTATGCTGGAAGTCTTCTGCTAACGACACGCTTACGTGTCTGACAGGCTGCGCCATTACCGTGGTCGTAGCATAGACCTCGTTCTGTCGGAAGCGGTCTTCTGTCGGTCCGCTTGCAGGGATATCGAAGTCTCTTTGCCATGAGTAATTGTATTTGACGGCCGTTTTCAGCTTCAGTTTGGCCGAGATATCGTTCTCATAAGCCATCTGTACGAAGTAATTACGGTCGGTCAGACGCTCTGCGGAGTACGTGTTGTCGTAGATAACACCGCCCGGCAGTCCTCGTTTAGAGTCGAACAAATAGGCTTTCATCGCCAAACGCTGGCGATCGGTGATATGCCAAGCGAGGTTAAACTCACCACGCCACGTAGCTATATCGCTGTTGTTCCGCTTCTCGTCGATACTCTTATTGCCGTTCATCATATGGAATTTGTACGCACCATCGGCATGTAAGTAGCTTAGATAGGCACTCAACGCGAGCTTCTTCCCCAAACGTCGGGCATAGAGAAGCGACGGATTTACCATACCATAACTGCCTGTCTTCAAGTGAGCGTTCGTCTCACTCGCCTTTCCATCCCATTCAGGCCGCATGGTTTCTATGTTGATCGTTCCTGCAGAGGCATACTGTCGGGCGCTGAGGAATATATCGTCTTGCTGACCTATGGTGAGATAGAGCAACGAAACGTTATCCAACGTGAAACGAGAGATATCTACTTGGCCGGATTGCGCATCGCCTATCTGCACTCCATCGTAGCTCACGCCCGTATGTTGGGCACCCAAACCGCGGATACTCACGGTCTTCAACCCACCTACACCGCCATAATCTCGCACTTGAATGCCCGCGAAATGCTTCAAGGCATCGCTTATATCGGTCACACCCATGCGCTGCATGTCAGCATGAGTCATTGCCTGCACCGGACTCCCCGACAACATGTTGCTCGGAACATTGCGTGCCACCACCTCTACATTATCGAGCACGGTCGCACGAGTGCCCGCCGTATCGGTCTCATGCAGGGCTTGTGCCGCCCCCGAAAGGGGAAACACCGCCATCAACAGCACCGGATATAATAATCGTACCCGCATTTCACGAACGAGACAGACACCGACGTCTGCCCATAAACCATTTAGAATTAAGACTTCGCCGCCTTCCTCGAAACAGCCAAGCACACCAAAAAACAACGGCAGGTCTTCTGACTTGCAACCCAAACATGAACGCCTTCCCGACAAATTGCCAGTGGCTACGTGTTCATATTCATAGAAAAGGATCGCTTACAGCAGCGGGACTGTACAGGAGTTTCACCTGTTTCCCTTTTTAATCAATTGCGTTTATGAACCGATTGTCTATGCAAAGATAATACTTTTTAGCAACAATGTATGGCAAAAAACGAGGTTTTATTTCACATATTCTATCGAGATGCATCCTTTTACCCAAAAAAATGTCAAAACTTTTTGCCCGTTATTCATTTTTAATTTACCTTTGCCAGCATTGATCTATTAACTAATAACTTTTAACATACATTGAATACTATGACTGAAGAAAGAGGAAATGTATTGACTAACCATTTCGAAATGAAGAAACTTATCGAGCTTGTGTGCATCATCATCGTAACAGCTATCGTATGGAACCTGCCTACCAGTGTGTTCGATATCGATGGTCTGACAGTTGTACAACAACGAATTATCGCCATTTTTGTATTCGCCACGCTTACATGGCTTACCGAGGCGATACCGGCATGGGCCACTTCTTTGGCCATTATCACGGTGATGTGTCTCACGGTCTCCAATAATAGTATCTCGTTTTTCAAGGGAGACGAGGACGATATATTCGGCAAATTATTAAGCAGTAAGGACATTATGGCAACCTTTGCCAATCCGGTTATCATGCTATTTTTAGGCGGTTTTATCCTTGCAATCGCGGCAACTAAGTCGGGATTAGATGTGTTGTTGGCCAAGAATTTGATACGTCCGTTCGGCCAAAAGAGCGAAAACGTGCTCCTTGGTTTCCTGCTTATCACCGGCATATTCTCCATGTTTGTAAGCAATACCGCCACAGCAGCCATGATGCTTACCTTTCTTACCCCCGTTTTTGCGGCACTTCCGGCCAACGGAAAGGGCCGCACGGCACTTACAATGAGTATTCCTATCGCGGCTAACCTTGGCGGTATGGCCACACCGATAGGCACTCCACCCAACGCAATTGCCCTGCAAGCGCTCAACGATCCGGCAGGATTGAACATGGGAATAGACTTCGGAGAGTGGATGGCTTTTATGTTTCCGCTCGTTATATTATTGCTTTTCATCTCGTGGAGGCTCATTCTAAGGTTTTTCCCGTTCACTCAAAAGACGATACACCTCGAGATCGAAGGCGAAATTCACCACGGATGGCGCATGTGGGTGGTAAGCGGAACTTTCATACTTACTATACTTCTGTGGCTTATCCCAAGCAAAATCACTGGCATAGACTCTAATACGGTTGCCATGATCCCGATGGGTATCTTTGCCATAACGGGCGTTATTACGGCGAAAGACCTGCAGGCAATCAACTGGAGTGTTATCTGGATGGTGGCCGGAGGTTTTGCCTTGGGCTTGGGAATGAACGGTTCAGGACTGGCAGACCGTGCTATCGAGAGCATTCCGTTCGGCTCTTGGTCGCCGATTGCCATACTTATCATATCGGGATTTATATGCTATTTCCTCAGCAACTTTATCTCCAATACGGCTACAGCGGCACTGCTGGTACCGATACTTGCCGTAGTTTGCACAGGTATGGGTAACAGTCTCAATGCCATCGGCGGCACTTCAACCATCTTGATAGGCATTGCTTTGGCTGCTTCATCGGCCATGTGTCTGCCCATTTCCACACCTCCGAATGCCATAGCCTACTCTACCGGTCTCATTAAACAGAACGATATGCTTAAAGCGGGCCTTACTGTAGGCGTCATAAGTATGATTATCGGCTACGTTGTGTTATTCTTTGTTGGCGAAAGCCACTTCTTGGGATAATGCACAGAAGCTATAAATGAGAACCTCCCTCTGCCTCTCCAAAAGCGGGAGAGGCAGCCCCTTCCTCCTCCCGAGGGGCGGGGGGAGGCTGCTATTCGCAATTTCTTACCCTCGTTTTTTATCGATATAATACAGCGCGGCACCTATTGCAGTGCAAAATTCGCTATACTTCGGGATGATGAAATGTACATGATAAAGCTTTTCCATAGCATGAAAAACATCCTTGCACTGCGGTAACAGCGTAAGATTTCCTATCAGAACGTACTCCTTGATACCGCTGCCAAGAGATGAAAGTATAGTACAACTGCCTATTGTTTGCAATACCGTGGTGATGATACCCAATGCTATATCTTCGCGAGTGGCATTGGTTTTCGCATTTCCGAATAGGCTCGCGGTGGCATTCTTGGGCAGTCCGGGCAACGCATTCGGACTGATATCGCCAATCAGAACATCCACATTCTTGATTTCTCCCTGCATGGCAAGCGTGGCAACCTGCTTGATATCGTCCGATTTCAGCATAATGCGCGAGAGCCCCATAAGCGTTCCGCCGCCGATACCTACACCACCAATATGGCGTATATCGTCGCCACAGCACTGCACAAGACTGGTTCCGGTGCCCATACTTACCACGATCATGCGGTCGAGTTCGGTTTCATAACGCGCCCCGAGCCCATCTGCAATAAACTCTTCCGCCTTCTTTGTAGGCAGTCCGTATATGGGCGAATCGATATAGGCCGAACCTACACCGGTAATCATTACCTGCTCTACGTCGGCCAGACTTATGTTATTGTCGTACAAATACTTGCCGAAAGCACCGTAAAGAGAGGTTACAGGATCGGTTGCCTTGATACGTATGGGCGACATAACGCCCCTCTCTTCGTTGATACCTACTATTTTGGTGGTGCTGATACCTACATCTATTCCTATTACAATTCCCATGTATTCAATCGTTTTGGGTACAAATTTACAAAAAAACGGCTATTGCAGGAGGAATATTCAACATATTTTCGTAAATTAGCCACAAATACAATTACCGGAATTATGGCAAAAAAGCATTCTAAAGTAGTAGCTGCAGTGATGATAAAAGACGGGAAATACCTCTGTATGCAGCGTTGTAGGTCGCATTACGATTACATCTCGGAGCGATGGGAGTTCCCCGGAGGGAAAGTAAAAGACGGAGAGAGCGACCATGAAGCCCTTGTGCGTGAGATTAAGGAGGAAATGGATTGGGACATATTCGTGGGGCGCAAGCTCGGTAGCGTAGACTATGAATACCCCGACTTCACGGTTACACTTACGGCATACCTATGTAAAGGTGGCGACGAAGCATTCAAATTGCTTGAACACCTGAACTATAAATGGCTCGTAAAAGGAGAACTAGGCACCTTGAAATGGACGGATGCCGACCGTATGCTGATAGAGAAAGTGCTGTAAAAACACCGCTTGTGCGTATTTCCTGTTGCAAACAAGCAGCGAATTTACACCTATTTGTATATATGGTAACGGCCTTCGGTGCTGTTGCAGTATTTGCGCAACAAACTTAAAATGAACTCGGCGTTGGCCCTCACGTTCGTTTCGTTACCGTCGTACCCGTTGATGAGCACCGCAAGGCGAGCGGTCTGCAACTCTATTTTGGTACGTTCGTTATCGCTCGTGGGCGTTCCCACCCCACCTTGTGCATCGCGATAAACCGGCAATCCGGCTATGTTGATCATGCCGCGCCCTATGCCTTCGTAGGGTTCTCCTTCCTTTCCGATGCCCAATGTCAGCGTATCACCCGCGAATTTATCGGCATCGAAGCCGCCTATGCTGTACCCATAGGCAATGCTGGCGAGATTGATAAGGTCGACAAGCGTATTGATTTGATACAGTTCTTTGCCCTGAAGCATCCGACGGATGAGTGCTTCGGACGCCGGACGATAGCGCGACGGATCCTTTCCGCAGGCCTTATACACCCGCCGTGTGGCAGCTATACCGCCGATATCTTTCAATGTTTCGGTGGTAAGCGTGCGCCTGAAGTGCGTTTCCATTGCCTTTATCTCGCCCCACAGCCCTTCCGAAAAGGGCGTATTCACTACGTCTGCCTCTACGCAAGCCCCCACAAAAGATGGGCAAACGCGTTCTATTTCGCTCGAAACAATAATCTGCATATTCCTTGTTTTGCCTGCAAACGTACAAAATATTATCCATATATCAAAAACAGAAGTACTGTTTTCCGCCTTTACACCGTACATCTGTCGCCCATAAAGCATGCAAATAATTTGCACGTTCAGAAAGAATTGCCTATTTTTGCGTACGGTATTCTTTACACACACACTTATTTTTTATGGACGAGAAACAACGTATTTCGGAACTGAGGCAACAGCTTCACGAGCATAACTATAAATACTACGTGCTGAATGCACCGACAATAAGCGACCAAGCCTTCGACTTTATGATGCACGAATTGCAGGACTTGGAAGCCAAGTACCCCAAAATGGACGATCCGAACTCGCCGACCAAGCGCGTCGGTTCCGACCTGAACAGCGAATTCAAGCAGGTTGCACACAAATATCCCATGCTGTCTTTGGCCAACACCTATAACGAACAAGACGTTGAGGAGTGGTTCGAACAGGTGGCGCGTGGACTTATGGGCGAGGAATTCGAGGTGTGTTGCGAACTTAAATACGACGGGCTGTCTATTTCCCTGACGTATGTAGACGGACAACTCGTGCAGGGCGTCACCCGCGGCGACGGCATTCACGGCGACGATGTTACCGAAAATGTGAAGACAATACGTGCCATTCCGCTCGTTCTCTCGGGCAACGATTACCCGCACGAGTTCGAGATGCGCGGCGAAATACTGATGCCTTGGAAAGTTTTCGAGCAGCTCAATGCCGAACGCGAGGCCAACGAAGAGCCGTTGTTCGCTAATCCTCGCAACGCTGCAAGCGGCACCTTGAAGAGCCTGAACTCGCGTCTTGTGGCGTCGCGCCATCTCGATTCCTACCTTTATTATATGCTCGGAGAGCAACTCCCTACCGACGGACATTACGAAAACATGATGAAAGCCAAGCATTGGGGGTTCAAAATCAGCGCGGGAATGCGCAAAGTAAAATCGTTACAGCAAATCTACGACTTCATCAAACATTGGGACACGGAGCGCAAAAACCTGCCCATAGCCACAGACGGCATAGTGCTTAAAGTAAATTCACTGCGCCAACAGCGGGCTTTGGGCTACACTGCAAAGAGCCCACGTTGGGCTATTGCGTATAAATTCAAGGCAGAACGAGCCTGTACAAAGCTCGTTGAAGTAACTTATCAGGTAGGAAGAACGGGCGCAGTTACACCGGTTGCCAACATGGAACCGGTAAAACTCGCGGGCACAACCGTAAAAAGAGCAACGCTGAACAATGCAGATTTCATTAAAAGTTTCGACCTCCACGTGGGCGACTACGTATATGTAGAGAAAGGAGGAGAGATAATTCCCAAGATTGTAGGCGTGGCCTTAGACAAACGGCCGGCCGATGCAAAGCCGATATCCTTTATTACTCATTGCCCCGAATGCGGCACCCCGCTGGCACGTTACGAGGGCGAAGCGGCCTATTATTGCCCGAACGACACGGCTTGTCCGCCCCAAATCAAGGGACGCATAGAGCACTTCATAGCCCGAAAAGCCATGAACATCGACTCTATAGGCCCCGAAACGGTAGACGATTACTACCGCAGAGGACTGATACACAACGCTGCCGACCTTTACAACATTACCGTTCAAGACATCAATGGAGCCGGAAACCGCGAGAAGTCGGCACTTAAAATCGTGCGAGGCATAGCATCTTCTAAGCAAGTACCTTTCGAACGTGTGGTCTTTGCCTTAGGGATACGCTTTGTAGGAGAGACCTCTGCGCGGCTTATAGCGCGACATTTCAAGAATATAGATGCCCTGATGGAGGCTTCGCTGCAAGACCTGACAGAGGTAGAAGGTGTGGGCGAGGTTATTGCCAAGAGCGTTATCGCTTACTTCAGCAACCCCATAAACAAAGAAATCGTGGCACGTTTGCGCAATTACGGGCTGCAAATGGCGCTCTCGGAAGAACAACAAGCAGGCTCATCCGATAAACTTACCGGTAAAAGCATCGTAATCAGCGGCGTGTTTACGCACCACAGTCGCGACGAATACAAGGCACTTATCGAGCAAAACGGCGGCAAGAACGTGGGAAGCATATCGGGTAAAACGAGCTTTGTTCTTGCGGGCGACAACATGGGACCGTCTAAATTAGAGAAAGCGGAACGCCTCGGAGTGCCCATCATCAGCGAAGACGATTTCCTTAAAATGATAGAATAGTTATTTTAAGAGACTAAAGGAATTGAAGAGATTAAAAGAGTTAAAGCCGTATGTATTGCCGACTATCATTTCTGTTCGTGCAATATAACGCCGCTCTTCAACTCCTTTAACCGCGTAAAAGCCGACTTGTAATTTGTAAGGAAACGGCTTCTTTACGGCAAGAACCACGGAGGTTGACACCATGAACCACGGAGGTTGACACTGTGAACCACGGAGGTTGACACTGTGAACCACGGAGGTTGACAAGATGAACCACGGAGGTTGACATCATGAACCACGGAGGTTGACAAGATGAACCACGGAGGTTGACATCGTGAACCACGGAGGTTGACACTGTGAACCACGGAGGTTGACACGATGAACCACGGAGGTTGACATCGTGAACCACGGAGGTTGACGAGCTGGAGATAGCCTCCTTACTGTAAGGAGATAATTCTTAAAATGTATCTAATTGGAAACAAAGCAGTTAAATCGTTGCATAAACTAAATAGGTAACGATTTGGAAACGAGCGAATTGCTTTTAGTCGCAAGTTTCTGCATTAACAAAGAACGCTTGTAATTCTGGTTGCAAAGATAACACTTTGTTACCGAATTACAAGCATTTTTATGCAAAAAGGTATAAAAGGGTGAATATCTATCAAAAACATGCCGCCTTGCGGTGCACCTGAGAGTTTTAGTTCAATAATTGTTGGCCTTAATTTTAGTGCAAACAGTTACTAACTTTTTTTAAACAGGGAATAGGCCTAAATCCAATTGTCTGTTTTTAGGAGGTGCAAAGACTCCAATAATTAAATAAGGGTCGGGAGCTTTCCTTTTATGCCACTCGTATGAAGTACCTAAAAATAGATAAATATCTCTTTTCGCCATATTTTCATATTTCTCGATAACCTTCCGAACAGCACTTTCTTCACTTTTATCTTGCCGAATGCAGTTCCTATATAAAGCTCCAATTTCCTAATCCTCAATCATAAGGGTACGCTTTATTCCATCTTCCGTAACAAATTCGTAACTGAATTTATAAGGTATCTTCTCTGCAAATTGAAAAGAATCCTTTATATCCTGTTTATCTTCAAAGATGTTCATTTGAAGCATTTCTGCTTGGCATTTTGCTTTGAGTTTTGACAATTTGTCAGCATACTTTTCCATACTCTTGCCTTCGTCTTTCTTTCTCAAATCGCAACATACCACACGGTTCACGCGTGTAGGTTTCAATACGGCTAAAGAGATTTTGTTCTGTGCCGTCAAGTCAAGAAGTTCACTCATATTCGTGAATATGGTCTTGTTTTTCAGAACCCATTGAAGCCTTAAGTTCCAATCTATCCCTTTGCCTTTTTTGCCAAGGATATTCGTGTCGGTTTTAAGAGTATCAATATTATAGATATGGTAACTTTCCGGTCTGCTGTCTTGAATCCTTTTCTCCACATCTACCTCTATCCACTGCCATTTGTGATAACGAGGCGCATCATTATCCGCATAAATCACCCTGTAGGGAATAGGAAATATTCTTATCCATGAGCCATCTTCACGAAACCCTGCCGTACATACCGTTTCGAGATGTTTTTCCGATAAAGAAGGATAAGTCATTACAGATACCAATATCCGCATAATCATAGTAAAATCTCTTGGAAATCATAGGCTGCATTCGACAATCCCATCAAGGCCTTTGCCACTCGTGTACGATGACATTGTCTTGGATCTTTCTCAAAACAGGTGAGACAGACTCTTTTTTCCTTGTCTAAAACAGAACGCACATATAATAATGCATCCCAATTCTGTTTTAGTGAGGTTTGCTCATATGCTTCAAACAGACGGTCGTAGTCCTCTTGAGTATTTAGTGCTTTCCTATTTTCAGACTCTATGCCTAACGCAGGTATATGTATGTATTTGATTCCCACGCCTTCACAGGCTTTTTGTAGGATTGCCTTGGAAAAACCATATTTCATGCTGAACGCATTCTTCCTGACATCGCATAAAACCCTAATATCATTGCATATGAGTTGCTTCAAGTATTTTTCAAGGGTAAATCCTTCATAGCCAATGGTCATCAATACTGACGAACTGCGTTTGTACCGTTCCCTACACTCCCTGACTTTTTCCATTTCTTTCTGTGTCAGCAAGTGTTGGGCTATTGTACTGTTGATTGCCGTAAATGGGTTTGTTCGATATGTATAGGCTATCAACTCATTTTGAGTCATATTGCTGTATAATTTACAAACTTTACAAATAGCCTGAGCATCAAACAAATCCAAATCCCTGATAAAATGAGTTTCATGTAAAGGATGATACAGGCTGTCTTTCCTTTCTATTTTCTCTATATCCAAATATCCCTGCTTGGATAAAGCCACTAAATCCTGATTGGCCTGAAAAGAGAAACAACCGTATTTATAGGGAACAAAATCAAAGGCTTTCTCGCCAACCTGCCTTCGCGTAAAAAGGAATAGATATTTCTGCATACTCTTTGCAGAAACATCCTTACCGAGTGTTTCAAGCAATGCCAAAATAACTTTCCTTCTATAATACATAACTTGCATATTCTTGGGCAAAGTTACAAATTATTCTTAATAAAGCCAACGATGTCGGTATTTTTTATAGAATATATATCTATAATGGCATTTTATAGCAGGGGCTATGCAAACCATAGCAATTTTACCGTCATTATATTGGCTTAAGTTTACATTGTTGTCTATTGAGCCGTGCGGTGGAAGAGATAAATTACAATCCGAGGTGGCCTTTTTACGGTAAGGAGACGGTCTCTTTACGATAAGGAGACGGTCTTTTTACGATAAGGAGATGGCCTTTTATTGCGCCACCTCCTTTAACTCTCCGTAATAGAACGGCTGTTTAGAACGTCCACTTAGCCGCAACAGTGGGGATAGCATAGAAGCGATTGTGCTCTCCACGGTTGTTCCAAACGAAGTTGTTAGACAGTTCAACCTCGGAACCAAGGCTGAGATTTACCCCTTGCATGCCCTTCAACACGTTTAAGTTGAACCAAAATTGCGGCTCGCTGATAACGATCAGCTTACCATTAACGTTAGGATCGTACCACAAATCGCAAAACCCGCTGAAGGTACACAGCTTGTTTGCGAACGTTACACCCCACACCTCGGTGAGCTGAAAGCCGCTAAAGGGGCGTGCGTTGTAGTGCCTGTTCTTGAAATAATATTTGTACATCGCCTGCACGGAGAAGGTTTTCGAGAAGTCGGCGCTATGCCAATTCCACGCACCTCCGGCAAGTACGGCATGCTGAAAGCGCGTTGCGTTCCAATTGTCCTCATCAGAAGAGAGCCCGCCATTATATTCTATGTGCGCTGCCCATTGCTTATTCCGCGATAAATTGAACTCTCTGGCAATCTCCCAATAAGCTCCTGCCACGCCGTCTCGTTGATAATCAATGTCTGTAAAGGTATAAGTATTGCCCCATTTGTCGGGTTTAAACATCTCGAATGTGGTTGTTACCGACGGTCTGTTGGTAAGATCGCTGTTCAAGGAATGGCCTAAATCGTAATGCAACTGAATGTTTTGTGCACTTACCGACATGCTCACGGCCGTAAGAAAAGTAAGAATGAGTTTTGTTTTCATAAAAAATTAAACTTGTAGTAATTGGTTATTACAAGTGCAAAGGTACGAAATTGTTAAGATTTACGGGCCATGTTCTACCACAAATCACCAACTTTATTAAGAACGCACGCACTGCTCGCCATTCTGGATTATACACTTTACTGACAGCATTTCATATCCCTGTCTGCCACAGATAGGCCATCTATGCTCAACAGATATACCATCTGTCTTCCTTACATCTATTAAATAATAACGCTTTATTATAATGGCATTTCTATTTCGTTTACAATTCGTTTAGTTTGCAAGTTGCCATTTTTATCGATTTCACGAATAAATGTTACACCTCGAATACGCGTTGAGAGCACATAATGCAACTTTAAGTTACGCGAATAATCCCAAAGTCCCCACACAAATTCTTCGTTATTATCGGGATAAGAAATATACACATTCGTTCCACGAATACTGTCCAAACGCGGCGTCTCATCAATCGCGTTCAGTTTAACATTCTCTAAAACTGCACCGTTACGGTTCAATATCGTCAATACTACACACATTTCGGGCTCCTCATCAACATCATGAGCCGTATCGTATCGCATCATTGCGAATCCGGCATCGAATAAATAAAACTGATATAAACGCGCTTCACTTATCCTATGTATATCTATTGCAAAGCACTTCTCGAACTCTTTGCCCGCATAACGCAACCGGTAAGGCGTGTTATTTTTCATTATAACGTGGAAACGACGCACATATGCCTGCGATACATGTGCCCGAAAAGCCCTGCACACTACCCTTTTCTCACCGGTGCTATCAGTATTTACATCCCATGTTCCCCCGATAGTACCATACTTATCCATTTGAGTAAGGACGTAAAGTTCCGAAAAATCGAGCAACAGAGTGGTACCGTCAGCTGCTTGCCACACCCCTGCAACATCAGCACGCGTGATAGACGTCTCTTTCGGTCGGCATGAAACGAACAACAATAAGGCAGACAATACAGCCCAACTAACCCATTCTTTCATAATAAGGTAATATAATTTTCTGCAGCGCACTCTGCACCTTGGCGTCTTTAATACGATTAATATCGGCTTCAACCCGTGTTTTCGGGTCAATATAATTACTAAAAGCCAAGAAAGAAAACATAGTTTCAGCATGCGGATGTAGGTAAGCCCACTGCAAAAAAGCACGCGGATTACGTAGATAGAGTCTGGCTACATCATCGCTAAACATTTCAGATACATAGCCATCAGACTCTTTGGTAGCGGCATACCATTTATCGAAAAGTGCCTCATCGGATATAGGTACGCGCTTTACTTCCTCTATCCGTTGCATCCAAAACGCATCGAAACGCCTGTATTGATCTGCCTTTCCCTGCGTTCCTTTCTGCATTTGAAGTAAACGTATCTTACCTGTATCGTTCACATGATAGCGCATCGTGCACCACATCATATACTCGTAAGCCTCCGGCTTGTTGCAATTTCCCTGACTGAGACGATATTCTGCACGTATCGAAAATTCGTTCTTCGGTAAGAAAGTGCATTTTGCGATCATGTATTCTTGGCCCTCTTCATAACTTACTTTTCCCATTCGGTTATAGCCTACGTACATTCCATCGGTCAAATGCGCCACAGAATCGCAGATAAGGATGTAGTTTTCTACATACTCTTTAAAATAAACATCGAATATGCACAAATACTTCTGCGGCGCAACAATGCGTATGGAAACGAGTTTAGAACTGTCTGCAAGCGTATCGGCAAGCACAACTTGGGCAAGCAGTTTCTTTTTTTGAGCCTCAACCAAAGGCATCATACGCCTGATTTGCACCATACTGTCAGCCGCCATATCATCTACATCCAGCTGTTGTACGATAGAGTCTTTATTCGCACCTGCCCCTCGTTCCTGCTGTGCACCGCCCCTGCATCCCTGACAACCAGCCACTATCAGCACCATGAACAGACCTAAAATCAACCTTATATATGTTTTCACAAAGCTTGCACTTATTTATTTAATAATGGTATCTGTGTACAAAAATAATGTTTTATCCACAAACCAACAAGCATTTCAATGCATAATGTCGACAAAATTTTATAACAATAAGACAGATAATTCTACCATAAAACGATTTATCTCCACACATTTCTCTCTTTCATTCCCTATTCTTGTCAGTGGTGCATGTAACCTGCACAACATGTACATGTTGCTTGCACAATTTGTGCACATACTTTTCACACGAAGTGCATCATCATTGCACACAACACATATTACCTAACTATGTCCCAACTTTATACCTTATATTCAAGACAGGCTCAAGCATTGATAACATGAAATATACTTTTTTGCAGAATGATAGACACAACCTGTTCCTAATAGCATTTCATAGTATTTCACATTCTTTAAATATTTAATCGACAAACATCAACCTTTATTTTGTATTTTTGTAACCAAATGAGAATAGATATTATTACGGTTTTGCCTGATATGCTTGCAGGGTTCGTCAACGAATCTATCCTCGCACGCGCTCAAAAGAAAGGACTTGCAGAGATTTGTCTGCACAACTTGCGCGATTATACGCTCGATAAATGGCGACGAGTAGACGATTATCCCTACGGTGGATTTGCCGGAATGGTGATGCAGTGCGAACCTATAGACCGCTGCATTGCGGCACTTAAAGCCGAAAGAGATTACGATGAAGTGATTTTTACCACACCCGATGGGGAGCAATTCGACCAAAGTATGGCCAACGAACTGTCGATGAAAGGCAATCTGATCTTCCTTTGCGGGCATTACAAAGGCATAGACCAACGCATAAGAGACCATCTTATCACACGTGAAATATCTATCGGAGACTTCGTTCTTACGGGTGGAGAGCTGGCAGCCGCAGCAATGGCCGATGCTATAGTGCGCCTTTTGCCGGGCGTTATCAGCGATGAACAGAGCGCACTTAGCGATTCTTTCCAAGACAACATGCTGTCTGCGCCCATCTACACACGCCCTGCAGACTATAAAGGTTGGCGGGTTCCCGACATTCTGCTTAGCGGAAACGAGGCCAAGATAAAGGATTGGGAGATGGAACAGAGCTATGAACGTACCAAAAGGCTGCGCCCCGATCTGCTGAAAAAGAAATGAACAAGAGCCGAAAATCGACGAAACATGAGTAAAACATTTACTAATTAATTTATATATTATGGAAAAATTAATCGCAAAACCCCAATTAGGATTTACCGAAGCAAACCAACTTGTTGCAAGTAGACTGACCGATTTCAACGGACGTTCGCGCCGTTCAGAGTACTGGTGGACCATGCTTTCGTTCCTCATCTGCGTCTTCTTAATCAGCAAGGCGCTTTCTGCGTTTCTGCCGGATGTACTGGCCTCTCTCATTACTGCTGCATGTTGGTTCTACGTTTATGGCGTTACAGTGCGCCGACTTCAAGATACCGGCAAGAGTAAATGGTGGGTAATCGTAAGCTGGGCAGCCACTTTTGCCTCCACACTCTATATGTATTTCAGCGGTCTTACAGACACTTTGGCTTCCGTTAATGCCAATCCGCAAGCCGCAATGAAGGTATTTACCGATCCCGGATTGATACTTATCGGGCTTGTAAACCTTGTTACGTTCGTCGCAATACTCATTTTCTGCTGCTTAGACAGCAAACCTGAGCCCAATAAATATGGCGAATCGCCCAAATATGTATTGGCAAAAGAAGAAGAAGAGGTTGCAACTGCGCCCGAAACAACGGCTGCAGAAGTAGAAGAACCGGCAAACGAACCGGCCGAAGAAGTGAAAGATAACGCAGAAGAACCGACTAACGATCAAGAGATTTAGGCCTTTCTGTTTGCAGTAAAGCTACTGCAAAAACTATAAAAACAAGACTGGAGGCACACCTATATAAATAATGTGTGTCGTCAGTCTTACTGTTTTATACGCGATATTACTTACCTAATTGCTTGCAAAAGGCCTCTCCTAATGCAAATCCTTCCTCGTAAAGCCGCTCAAGTTTCGCAGTATCTTTCTCGATACGTCCTACCTCCATCGGCCGTTGCGGACGTATACAAACGATTTCTCCGCGCTCTTCAAGGCGATCGACCAGTTCGAGTTGTTCGTTATAAGCGGCAATGCGTCGGCTTAAAGCCACCCGCAAACGAGGGTAATTCTTATAAATAAAATAAGGTATCTTGCGGTCTTTATCCATACTCCGATACCCTTTGTTGCGCGTAAGCACAAGTACATTCTTCTTATACCCACGTTCCTGTGCCCGCAACACGGGTATAGAATCCACAATACCCCCATCGAGCATGGGTATTCCATCTACAAAAACGGTCTTGCTTACATAGGGCAGACTGCTCGAAGCCCGTACAATATCGAGCGCTCTTTGCTTGTTTTCGCTCTCTGTAAGGTACATGGTACGGCCAGTAAGACAATTGGTCGTTACCATTTCGAAGTTATCGGAATAGCGGAAGAAAGTATCGAAATCGAAAGGAATAAACTCGTTTGGGAACTTGTCATATAACAGTTTCTGGTCGAATATACACCCTTGTGTAACCAAATGACGCAGACCTATATAGTCGTAACGGGCCAAGAAATCGATGTTAGACAGCCGTGCCCTGCGCGGTTGACGGCTGATGTACGACATGCCGTTGCAGGCTCCGGCCGACACAGCCACCACGTATGGAAAATACAAATCGTGCTTCATAAAGCCGTCGAGCACGCCACTTGTGAACACGCCACGCATGCCTCCGCCCTCTAATACCAATCCCGTATTCCTGTCAATTAGCATAAAAACTGTTTAAATTCACGACAAAGTTACACATTTCCAAGTAATTTTATTAACTTTGCGAATAATAATTTAAATAAATATATACGGCTATGTTTGACAAAGAAACCTATATCCGTCGCCGTTCGGAGCTGAAGAAGCTCGTGAAAAACGGCCTTATCATATTGTTTGGAAATAACGAATCGCCTTGCAATTTCCCAAACAACGGTTATTATCCTTTCCGTCAAGACTCCTCATTCCTATATTATTTCGGGCAAAACAGAGACGGTCTTGTGGGCGTTATCGATGTGGATAACGATACTGAAACGCTTGTCGGTAACGATATTGATATAGAAGATATCGTGTGGTATGGCTCGGTCGACAGCGTAAAAGACCTTGCAGAGCAGGTCGGTGTGGCCCATTCGGAACCGATGAAAACACTGAAGACCATCTGCAACGAGGCACTACGCCAGCATCGGAAGATACATTTTCTGCCTCCCTATCGCTATGACATCAAGTTACAAATACTGGATTTGTTGGGTATCCATCCCGTTCAGCAGAAAGAGTCGGCCTCTATGGAACTGATTATGGCGGTTATCAAGATGCGTTCATGCAAGGAACAGCAGGAAATAGAAGAACTGGAACGTGCCGCAGTAATCGGTCACAAGATGCATACCACGGCTATGCGGCTCACTAAGCCGGGCGTTACGGAGAAATTCATCGGCGGGCAAATCGACGGCATAGCTAATTCTTACGGCGCTATGGTTAGCTTCCCGACCATCTTTTCGCAACATGGAGAGATCATGCATGGCAATCCTACGATGGCTGTTTTGCAATCCGGTCGCCTTGCTTTGTGCGATGCAGGCGCTGAAACCATCAATAATTATTGCTCAGACAATACAAGAACCTATCCTGTAAACGGCAAATTCTCACAACGACAACTTGAGATATACAGCATAGTAGAGGCTTGTCATGACCACGCATTGCAAATTGCCAAGCCCGGAATTAAGTGGTACGACGTACACATGTCCGTTTGTAGGCTGATGACAGATAGGCTTAAAGAACTCGGACTGATGAAAGGTGACACGGAAGAGGCCGTGAAAGCGGGTGCGCATGCTATGTTCTTGCCCCACGGACTCGGTCATATGATGGGCATGGATGTACACGATATGGAGGCCCTTGACCAACGTTATGTGGGTTACGATGAGGAAATACAGCCGTCAGATCAGTTCGGCACCAACGCTCTGCGGTTAGGACGACGCCTGCAAGAAGGCTTCGTAGTGACGGATGAGCCGGGGATTTACTTCATTCCCGCACTCATAGACGACTGGAAAGCGAGTGGACATTGCAAGGAATTTATTAATTTCGACCTTCTTGAAACCTATAAAGATTTCGGCGGCATACGTATTGAAGACGACTTGCTCATTACAAAAGACGGCTGTAGGTTTATAGGCAAAGACCGCATTCCATACCATCCGGCAGAGATAGAAGAGTTTATGAGTAAGAATTAATAATGATTTAAACAAAGAATAACATATTTGATTTTATGAGAAAAATCGTAATTTTCGCGCTTCTTGCAGTGTTTGCAGCGAGCGTAGGCGCACAAGACAAGAAAGAAGAAAAGAAAGACAATAAACCGATATTCACGGTAGTAAAGCAAAATCCTATAACAAGTATCAAGGATCAGAACCGCAGCGGAACGTGTTGGGCATACTCTACACTGAGCTTCTTAGAGAGTGAAATACTCAAGAAGAGCGGCAAGACTTACGACTTATCCGAAATGTTTGTTGCCAATAAAACTTATATGGATCGTGCCACGATGGCCATCCGTATGCACGGTGACGTAAGTTTTGCACAGGGAGGCAGTGCATACGATCCCATTTATTGTTGGGAACATTATGGCATGGTGCCCGAAACAGCAATGCCACTCCCGGGAACTTTATACGGTGATTCGCTTGCCAACTTCAACGAATTCTTCGCTGTGCTGACGCCATACGTCGAGGCTATTGCCAAAGGAAAGCAGACCAAACTCACTCCGGCATGGAAGACTGGCCTCCAAGGCATACTTGACGCGTATCTCGGGAAGTGCCCCGAAAGCTTTACCTACGAAGGTAAAACTTACACACCGAAATCGTTTGCTGCGAGTTTAGGGCTCGATATGAAGGATTATGTGAGCTTCACAAGCTACACACACCATCCGTTTTGGACAGCATTTGCCGTAGAAGTGCAGGACAATTGGCGCTGGCCGTTAAGCTGGAATGTACCTATTGATGATCTTTGTAAGATCATTGATAACGCTATTATGAACGGTTATACCGTCGCATGGGGCGGAGATGTCTCTGAAGAAGGGTTCACAAGAAGTGGTCTCGGTATAGCATACGACCTGAAAAAGGCACGCGATCTTACAGGAACCGATGCCGATCGTTGGCTTAAAATGTCGAAAGTATCGAAGAAAAGCAAATTAGATTCGCTGGGAATCAGTGTTCCTGAAATCGTTCCTACGCAAAAGATGCGACAAGAGGCATACGACAATTGGGAGACAACCGACGATCATGGCATGCAAATCTATGGCATCGCCAAGGATCAGAACGGCAGAGAATATTACATGGTAAAGAACTCTTGGGGCGAAACAGGCGACTATAAAGGCATTTGGTATATGACAAAAGCATTCATCGCCTATAAGACTATGGACTTTATCGTCAATAAGAATGCCGTTCCGAAAGACATTCGCAAGAAGATAGGTATCTAAAATTCTCATTTTCAAGAGAAAGAAAATAAGGAGCAAAAAGTATTGAATGGCAAGTCGGAAAGACGAGTTTTTGCGGTTATACGATAGTCATTACATCAATACTTTTTGCTCCTTATGCATTTAAACGGTTCTCTCGAAACCACAATACGATACGCACAACTACGCTTTTTATCGAGAAAAACTTCACCCGCCCATGTCTTTATCATTCACGAAGCGATAGGAAAATCTATGAAAACCAGCCTCTGACAGCAAAAAGTTTAATGTCCTCATAACAAAAATACTACCAAGTATATACGAAAAAGATACCCTTTATCATTGTTAGAACATACCTCTATGACAATTAAAAGCTATATCTTTTTGCGTTAAAAGAGCAATTTAAAAAATTACAACAAATAGAATAGATTTGTTGTTTTTTATTTGTAACTTTACACGCGGAACATTTTATGTACGATATTCGTTCCGTATTTCCGCCCTTTATTGCGGTTTCATAATAATAAGAAAATAAAAACTATATAAATGCATTTCAAATGGAATTACGAACCACCTACACCACAAGAAGAACAGGCAGCTAAAGAACTTGGCGAAAAACTGAACATCAATCAGATATTGGCATTGCTTTTAATTCGGCGAGGTATCACTACCGAATCGGCTGCCAAGCGTTTCTTCCGTCCACAACTGGCAGACCTTATCAATCCATTTCTAATGAAAGATATGGATATTGCCGTAGACAGATTGAATGATGCCATGGGGCGTAAGGAGCGTATACTGGTGTATGGAGACTACGATGTTGACGGTTGTACGGCCGTAGCATTAGTGTATAAGTTCCTTCAACAGTTCTATTCGAACGTCGATTACTACATTCCGGACCGCTATGATGAGGGGTATGGAGTGAGCAAAAAGGGAATAGATTATGCGAAGGATACAGGAGTAAAATTAATTGTTATTCTCGATTGCGGCATTAAGGCAATCGAAGAAATTGCTTATGCCAAAAGCCTTGGCATAGATTTCATTATCTGCGATCATCATGTTCCCGATGAAGTGATGCCCTGTGCCGTGGCAATATTAAACCCGAAACGCCCCGACGACAGCTATCCTTTTAAGCATCTCTGCGGTTGCGGGGTAGGTTTCAAGCTGATGCAGGCATTTGCGAAGAATAACGGAATACCGTTTTCAAGGCTCATTCCCCTACTCGATTTCTGTGCAGTAAGTATTGCTGCCGATATTGTTCCGGTAACAGACGAGAACCGCATACTGGCTTTTCACGGACTGAAACAACTCAATCAGAACCCAAGCATAGGCCTGAAAGCCATCATTGATATATGCGGACTCAACGGACGCGATATATCCATGAGCGATATCGTCTTCAAAATCGGGCCGCGTATCAATGCTTCCGGCCGCATGGAGAATGGGAAAGAAAGCGTTGACCTGTTGGTAGAGAAAGATTTCTCGAGTGCACTGACACAAGCAAAGCATATTAATGAATACAACGAACAACGCAAGGATATAGACAAGCAGATGACAGAAGAGGCAAATCAGATAGTGGCCAAGCTCGAAAGTCAGAAGCATCACTCGTCTATTGTGCTATATGATGAGAACTGGAAAAAGGGAGTTATCGGCATTGTAGCATCAAGATTGACCGAAATATACTTCCGTCCGACAGTGGTACTCACACGTGACGGCGACTTTGCCACGGGTTCTGCGCGCAGCGTAACGGGCTTTGATTTGTATGCAGCCATTAAGAGCTGCAGAGATATATTGATCAACTTCGGAGGACATACCTATGCAACGGGCCTCACGCTGCGATGGAACGACGTTCCCGAATTTAGAAAACGGTTCCAAAGGTACGTAGAAGAACACATCCAACCCGAACAGATTGAAGCAAATCTAAATATCGATGCGCAGATCGATTTTAAGGATATAACCAAACGACTGCATAATGAATTAAAGAAATTTTCGCCGTTCGGACCGTGCAATACCAAACCCATATTCTGCACGACCGACGTTTACGACTATGGTACGAGCAAGGTGGTAGGGAGAATACAAGAACATATAAAACTGGAACTCGTAGATTCTAAATCGAGTAATGTTGTCAATGGCATTGCTTTCGGGCAAAGTGCATCGGCACGATACATTAAATCTAAACGCAGTTTCGATATTGCCTATACCATCGAGAATAACATCTTTAAGCGCAATGCCGTACAACTTCAGATAGAAGACATACGCCCTACCGAAGACGAAGACGCGGAATAAAGGAGGAAAGATGGCGCAAGATTGCTACTTGTCGATATTGCAACAATATTGGGGGTATCGTGATTTCCGAGGTATTCAGCGTGAAATCATTGAAAGTATAGGCTCCGGACACGACACACTCGGGCTTATGCCCACTGGTGGAGGTAAGTCTATCACCTTCCAAGTACCTGCTCTTGCCAAAGAAGGCGTGTGCATTGTGATTACTCCCTTGATTGCCTTGATGAAAGATCAGGTGCAACATCTGCGCGATAAAGGTATCAGCGCCACTGCCATCCATGCGGGTATGTCGCGTAAAGAGATCGTTGTAGCACTCGAAAACTGTATATTCGGGGGTATCAAATTGCTCTATGTATCTCCGGAAAGGATAGGTTCCGATTTGTTCCAAAATAAGCTACGGCGCATGAAGGTGAGCTTCATAACCGTAGACGAGGCCCACTGCATCAGTCAATGGGGATACGATTTCCGCCCTTCCTATCTGCATGTAGCCGATATAAGAAGGCTCCTTCCCCATGTTCCGATACTTGCACTTACGGCAACAGCAACCCCTCAAGTGGTCGAAGACATTCAGGATAAATTGAATTTCGAGCATAGGAACGTGTTTCGGATGAGCTTCGAACGCAAAAACCTCGCATACGTTGTAAGAAATACAACCGACAAATACGGCGAGCTCATACACATATTAAGTTCGGTACAAGGCAGTGCTATCGTTTACGTCAGAAGCCGTAAACGCTCTAAAGAGATTTCCGAAATGCTTAACAAGCACCAAATTCCGTCCACGTTCTATCATGCCGGTCTGGAATATTCACAAAAAGATGAGCGACAAAAAGACTGGCAACAAGATCGAATACGTGTGATTGTTGCCACTAATGCTTTCGGAATGGGCATCGACAAGCCCGAAGTAAGACTCGTAGTGCACTTCGATTGCCCCGATTCTTTGGAGGCCTATTTCCAAGAAGCAGGCCGTGCAGGCCGAGATGGCAATAGGTCTTACGCCGTTTTACTATATAACAACAGCGACCAAAGGAAGCTCCATAAGCGTATAACCGATACTTTTCCGGAGAAAGAATTTATAAAGCAGATTTACGAACACCTTGCCTATTTTTATCAGGTAGGCTTGGGAAGCGGATCAGGCCATATATTTAGCTTCGATATAGATAAGTTCTGTCGAACTTACAAGCACTTTCCAATTCAGACAGACTCTGCACTTAAAATACTCGAACGCGCAGGCTATTTAGATTACGAAACAGATCCGGACGCGAGTGCAAGGCTGATGTTCATGCTTAACAGAGACGAATTATACAAATTGGAGAGTACAACAGCCCACGAAGAACTCGTGATTACCGCACTTCTAAGAAACTACGGCGGGCTCTTCACCGACTATGTATATATAGACGAAGGACTTATTGCGCAACAAACAGGGCTTAATCAACAGCAAGTTTACCTGCTATTAAAAGGATTAAGCCAACGCCGAATACTCCATTTCATACCACAACGCAAGACTCCTTATATCACCTATACTCAACGGCGCGAGGAGATGAACAGAATTATCATACCGAAAGAGGTGTACGAAATGCGGAAAGAACAATATGTGTTGCGCATTCAATCGATGATACATTATGCAGAAAACGATGATGTATGCCGCAGCCGGCAACTCATACGATACTTCGGAGAAGAGAAATCCAGAGATTGTATGCTATGCGATGTGTGCCTCGAGCACTACACGAACCAACTGTCAGAAGACCGAATAGAACCTGCAAAAGCCATTATCACGGCATTCCTTCACGATGGAAAGAAACATCATATCACAGAACTGCATCAACTTAACATCCCCGAACGCCAACTGCACGGCGCATTGGCAGAACTCATTAGCGAAGAAGAAATAACAATGGAAGGCAGTTTTCTCTTAATGGAAAACTAAAATATCATGCATAAAAAAGAAACGGAATGCACCGTTTTTTACCGATACATTCCGTTTGCGATTATCTTAAAGGCTATTTAATTATTCTCCGGACGAAGTTTGCGAACGGTTTCTCCGGCACGCCACATCTCCTTATTACGCATAGCCTCAAGCTCTTTATTCAATCCTTCGCGGTAGTCGACCTTCGAATTAGAATCGATGG
Organism: Hoylesella oralis ATCC 33269; assembly: GCF_000185145.2. Taxonomy (GTDB): domain Bacteria; phylum Bacteroidota; class Bacteroidia; order Bacteroidales; family Bacteroidaceae; genus Prevotella; species Prevotella phocaeensis. The sequence continues at coordinate 258,147 of NZ_GL833116.1, read as the reverse complement.
AAACCTGCGCTTCATTCCCTGTCTTTACAGAAAGATAGAGCCATTCCATCACTGGTTTTATGGCATCGCGGAAGCGTGGTGCCCAATCAAGTGCCCCCCGTTGGGCTGTGGTAGAGCAGTTAGCATACATCCAATCCATTCCTTTCTCGCCAAACAACGGCATCAAACTCTGCGTAAGTTCCTCTACAGTTTCGTTAAATGCCTCCGACGGAGAGTGTCCATGCTCACGCAACACGTCATATTGAGCCTCGAACAAGCCTTCGATAGCCCCCATAAGAGAGCCACGCTCACCGGTTAAGTCAGATGTAGCCTCTCTTTGGAAAGTTGTCTTGAATAAATAACCGGCACCGATGCCTATACCAAATGCGATAGTCTTTTCTTCTGCCTTGCCGCTGGCATCCTGATAAACGGCATAAGAGCAATTCAGACCACGTCCTTCTTTAAACATTGTGCGTAAAGAAGTGCCCGAACCTTTCGGTGCAACCATTATAACATCAATATCATTCGGCGGAACAACGCCCGTACGATCGTTCCAATTGATGGCAAAACCATGGGAGTAATAAAGAGATTTGCCTGCTGTAAGATGCTTCTTTATCTTGGGCCACACGGCTATCTGCCCCGCATCGGAAAGCAACATGCAGACAATTGTCCCTTTCTCTGCAGCTTCTTCTATAGAAAAAAGAGTCTTTCCCGGCACCCAGCCGTCGGCTATAGCCTTGTCATAGGTTTTGCCCTCGCGCTGTCCTACAATTACATTGAAGCCGTTATCGCGCAAGTTACACGCCTGTCCCGGCCCTTGTATACCATATCCGATTACTGCAATCGTCTCGTGTTTCAGAACTTCACGAGCCTTTTCCAACGAAAATTCTTTACTTGTGACTACTGTTTCTATTACGCCACCGAAATTTAATTCTGCCATATCATTTATTTTTATGCGACAAACAGTTTGCCGCGGTTATCATTTTCAAGCCATTCTATCAACAAGATAAATATTCGATATTATAAGTAAAATCTTCTCTCGAATTTCAATTCCTTATGAATTTAATCTTGCTTCTGCAAACTTCTACTTCTTCTTTCTCCTCATCCTGCACGAGTTTTGTAATGCGAATGTTATATTCATTTTGCTGCTCCTGCTCGCGGTAGAAACATAATCTGTCACCACAATGAGCTTCAGCCACATAAGCTATTTCAAAACGCTGCGGCCGATACTCTCGATACCAGTCGATGTCCCACAAATCAAGTATATGCTCGATATATTTCACACTGTTGATGTGCCCGTTGATGTCTACGTCACTATAGCCGGTACTTATCGTTCTTATCAAGGGTGTGTTTTCGTTTATTTTCACCCTCGAAGACTTCCGAATAGGACAGTCTTTCTCTGTTTCGATATATTCTTTTATCAATCCATCGCGTACAGAGAGAATGTCAGTAGGCTGCCTTGTTTCGGTATCTATCATTGCCCATACGCTTCTACCGTATCCATAAACTCGTTCGTCAGTCCCCAGAATAGAGAAGTTTCTACCGGTAAAATACTTCATAGCATCTTCTATCCATGTTTCTACAAAGAACTTGTCGTAAGCCATGGGGATCTCTTCCATCTCTATAGCTAAACGCGACAGTACCCACGTTTTATGGATAGGGTTCAAATAGCTCATTCCATACCCGCGATCATTAGAGTGAAAGTCCGCTGCATTTAGCATGTGATTACCTAAATGGCCGATAAACAGGCGATAGGTGATATCACAATGAAAGGGTTCTGCCAAAAATTCGTATCTTCCTACCTTACTCAACAACTGATTCATTGCGCTGGTTTTGTTCGTTTAAATATTCGCTGATCGGCTCTTCAAAACTCCGTGTCACCGCAATGCGCCCCGAACGTGTATATTGGAGCAGGCATCCGAAAGAATCCAAACAGCGATATAAGTCGGTTACATCTTCCGTTAATCCGGCCAAAAGCACGGTACTATAAGTGGGATTGACCTCCATCATGCGGGCATCATGCTTACGTATCGTGCGCGAAACCTCCGGATTATTGAGCAATATCGGAGTAGAAATCTTGTAAAGTCCTACCTCATGAATGAATATTTCATCATCCATATAGTAATCTGCCTTTACAACATCAATCTTTTTCTCTATCTGTTTCGTTATCTTAATTATCTCTTCAGGAGCACACCATACGGTGATCGTATATTTATGAATGCCTTTTATACTCGATGCCGATACATTTAAGCTTTCTATATTCATCTGTCTACGGGTGAATACGGCCGTGATCTGATTTAAAATACCTGCCACATTCTCAGAATAGACCAATAATGTATAAAACCTCTTTTCCATTTCTTAAATATTTATTTCAAGCAGCATTTCGTCTACACTGTGCCCGGGAGGAGTCATCGGAAGCACGTTGTCTTCTTCTTTTACTGCACATTCCAGCAGATAAGGGCCATCGGTAGCAAGCATCTTTCCTATTTTCATCTGTAATTCTTCACGATCTACGGCCACATCATACGGTATGGCATACCCTTTACAGATATCTTCGTAACGAGGATTTAGCATTTTTGTAAACGATTGACGACGGTTCCAAAACATATCCTGCCACTGCCTTACATTGCCTAAATAATTGTTATTCAGAAGTATCATCTTCACCGGCGCCTGCTGTTCCATAATCGTACCGAACTCCTGAATGCTCATTTGTAGTCCACCATCACCGGTGAAAAGACAGATGGTGCGGTCCGGAGCACCGAAAGTGGCACCAACTGCTGCCGGTAAACCGAAACCCATTGTGCCTAATCCGCCGCTTGTAACGATGGAACGCTGTTTGTTAAACTTAAAATAACGACAAGAGAACATCTGGTTCTGCCCTACATCATTTACCAATACAGCATCGCCCTGCGTAGCTTCGGCTACGGCATTTACAACTTCCCCCATAAGCAACGGGCCTTTTGTAGGATGTATGGCAGGCCGAATAACTCTCACATTTTCTTCATTATCATATGGTTTGAAACTTTCTATCCACTCCCTATGCATACTTTTCTTGAGCAATCTTGTAATCAAAGGTAGCGATTGTTTACAATCTGCCACTACAGCAACGTCGGTTCTGATGTTCTTATCAATCTCAACCTTATCAATATCTAAATGGATTATCTTGGCCTGTTTGGCATAAGTAGAGGGCAATCCGGTAACCCTATCGCTAAATCTCATGCCAATAGCAATAAGCACATCGCAGGCTTGTGTTTGCTTGTTCGGTCCATAGTTGCCATGCATTCCCAAAATACCCATATTGAGTGGATGCCCGGTAGATAATGCCGACAATCCCATAAGCGTACGTGCTGCAGGGATATCAGCTTTTTCAAGAAACTCAACAAGTTCGTTTTGAGCACCGCCAAGTTCTACACCTTGTCCAATAAGAGCAAACGGACGTTCAGCACCATTGATAATTTCAGCTGCCTCTTTTATGGCATCTGTATTTAATATAGGATACGGAATATACGAACGCACATGCTCCACACGCACCGGTTTCCATTCGCATTTATGAATTTGAGCATTCTTCGGAAAGTCGAGAACCACCGGTCCGGGGCGACCACTCCGAGCAATATAGAATGCTCTGCTCACTGCCCACGCCACATCTTCGGGCCGCTGAATTTGGTAACTCCACTTACATATCGGCTGCGAAACGCCCACAAGATCGACTTCCTGAAAGGCATCAGAGCCAAGAGCCCCAACAGCTACCTGTCCTGCAATCACTACAATGGGCGTAGAATCCATCATGGCATCGGCAACACCCGTTAGCGTATTCGTTGCTCCCGGACCGCTGGTAACGATACACACGCCCACCTTGCCACTTACTCTTGCATAACCTTCGGCCGCATGAGCTGCCGCCTGCTCGTGACGCACAAGTATGTGGTCAAACTTCTTTGTTTCTCCTCTCGTATATGTATAAATAGAATCGAAGACCGGCATAATGGCTCCACCCGGGTAACCGAATATTGTTTTTACACCTTCTGCCTCAAGCGAACGCATGAGTGCTTCCGATCCAGTAATCATTTCCTTGCTCATAAACTTCCTTCCCCTCAACTCTTACATAAAAAAGATACACAGTGCTTTAGTGCCGGGGCTCCATTGTTTTAATTCATATTTACACTTGTTCACCCATATATTCCCACGGTTTGCAGCCATAATCAACTAAAACATTGATTTAATCAATAATCCTGACGCCTCCCTTATCTGCCGAACTTACACTCTGTGCATAGGCTCTAAGAGCCTTGCTTACCGTTCTATGGCGTTTTAGAGGTCGTTGCTCACGCGCCGAGAGCTCAACTTCAGACAGTTTTACATTAATACTTCTACTGGGAATATCTATCTCAATAATGTCTCCATCCATTATTTTACCAATGTTGCCACCTGCTGCTGCTTCGGGAGAAATATGCCCGATGCTCAGTCCGCTGGTACCTCCGGAAAATCTACCGTCGGTAATCAAGGCACACTCTTTGCCCATATGCATGCTCTTGATATAAGAGGTAGGGTAAAGCATCTCCTGCATTCCCGGGCCTCCCTTTGGCCCCTCATGGGTTATTACTACACAGTCACCTCTTTTCACCTTGCCGCTCAAAATTCCTTCACATGCATCATCCTGCGAATCGAACACTACTGCAGGACCGCTGAAATGCCACAATTTTTCATCGACTCCTGCCGTTTTTACCACACAGCCGTTTTGGGCAATATTGCCGAACAGCACAGCCAAGCCGCCATCTTTGGTATAAGCGTGTTCCAAATCGCGGATACATCCGTCGTTACGATCGGTATCAAGACTCTCCCATTGAGCATCCTGACTGCCCATAACAGTAGAAAATTTGTAGCCGGGAGCACTGTGATAAATGCGAATAGCCTCCGGTTCGATAGTTTCCCCCGTAATATCATACTTCGTAAGTGCCTCTCCGAGTGTCAGTCCATCTACGCGCTTCACATTCTTATCTATAAGTCTGCCTTTAGCAAGTTCATTCAGTATTCCGAATATACCACCGGCGCGATTACACTCCTGCACCGAATATTTCTGGGTATTCGGTGACAATTTGCAAAGACAAGGTACCTTACGACTGAGCACATCGATATCGCTCATCGTGAAATCAACCTCTCCTTCTTGCGCTACAGCTAACAAATGAAGCACCGTATTGGTACTTCCGCCCATGGCGATATCCAAGGTCATGGCATTAAGAAAGGCATTTCGCGTAGCTATACTACGCGGAAGAACGCTCTCATCGCCTTCTTCATAATATTTCAATGCATTTTCTACAATCTTACGGGCGGCATCCTTAAACAACCGAATGCGATTTTTATGTGTGGCAAGAATGGTTCCATTGCCGGGTAATGCAAGCCCTATTGCCTCTGTAAGTGAGTTCATCGAATTTGCAGTGAACATTCCGGAGCAACAACCGCACCCGGGACAGGCACTATTCTCTATCTTTCGTATATCTTCTTCGCTCACAGAAGCATCGGCACCTTTTACCATTGCTGTTATCAAATCGGCATTCTCTCCATTCCATCTGCCAGCTTCCATCGGGCCGCCCGAGCAGAATATCGTAGGTATATTGAGCCGCATAGCTGCCATGAGCATTCCCGGAGTAATCTTATCGCAGTTGGAAATACAGATCATAGCATCTGCTTTATGGGCATTCACCATATACTCAACGGAGTCGGCAATAATATCTCTCGACGGTAACGAATAAAGCATTCCATCATGCCCCATCGCAATACCGTCGTCGATGGCTATTGTATTAAACTCAGCAGCATAACATCCAATGGCTTCTATTTCCTTTTTTACGATCTGTCCTACCTCATGAAGATGCGTATGTCCCGGTACAAATTGAGTAAAAGAATTGACTATGGCAATAATAGGTTTACCGAATTGCTCTTGTTTCATACCTGTTGCCACCCATAAGGCACGCGCTCCTGCCATTCTTCTGCCCTCTGTGCAGACGGCACTCCTCAATTTATGTTTCATATCTTATTTTTGTATATACGCTACTGTTACTAATGCAAAGTTAATCAGATTTTATGTAACAGGCAATAATTTTATACTTATTTTTCTTACAATCTTTGAATTAACAAGCAAATCGGCAAAAATAATATCAATCTAACACAAGAACATCTCGTTTTACTTACAGTTGTATTATGAAGAGTAATCTATAATTTGGAAGAAATATCTTACTGTAAGAAAAACGATTTTCTTTTATCACATATCACAGAATATCGATACAAGAAAAATGGAGCTTATGTCTGTTAAATCTATGCCATACTTCTACTCCCCATAGACCTAACATGTAAGAAGGACAAAAAGTTCTTACGGAGATAATAAAAAAATCCTCGGTACGAGAAGCACCGAGGATTTATATTAATCATTCAATCAGAATGTTTATTTTTCAGTCTTAGAACTGTCGTTGAATGTAGCAACACGATTGAACTCAACCTGCTCGAAGAGCTTGTCTGTTGCGCCCATGCCCTTGGTCGTAAGACGGCTGGCAGCAATCTTATACTTCTTTACAAGAGCGTTTTTAACGGCTTGTGCACGTTCTTCAGAGAGTCTCTGATTGATTTCCTTAGAGCCTTCAGGAGAAGCATAACCCTTGATTTCTACCTTTGCATCCTTATGATTTCTCATATAGTGAGCAATAAGTTCGATCGGAGCATACTGTGCCGGATCAATTACACTCTTACCCTGACGGAAGAGAACAGTGGGCTGCAGATTGGTAGCAGTTACAGGTTTCACATACTTAGGCCTCTTGTTGCATGCATCGAGAGCGTCCTGAAGATCGGAAATCTGACGGTCTTTAGCTGCTAATTCTGAATCCTTGCCGTTCAAATCGCTGCGAAGACTATTGATCTGAGCATTAAGTCCATCGATTTCAGCTTGGTCACGACCTTTTGCGATAGTAAAGTTATGAGTCCCGTTAGAGTTTCTGAACTTATAAATAAAGCCTGCATTCAACTGTGCGTATGCATGGTTTATGTTATACGCAACGCCACTATGACCGAGAGCAACAGCACCATCAGCAACGGCATCATTCAATCCCCATATCACTGAAGGTTCTACATAGAACTGCCATGCTTTGCTTGAACCAAGGTTGAAAGCGAAATCTAAACCTACTTTAGATGTCAGGTTATCGCCTTTCTTGCCAAGACTGGTAATGGCACCAAGATTGTTATGCGTTACGTAAGCATAGTTGAAGCCATGATTACCGAACGCATGTCCCCATCCGAGGCCACCTATAAGGCTGACTTCGAATGCACGTGGTTCACCTTTATAGCCGCCGAACCAGTTACTCAAGTTAACTGTACCCAACAGAGATGTGTTTAAAAAACGAACTGCTGTACCGGTAGAAGCGAAAGGTTTGTTTGAGAAGTAAGCGTTACTTTCAACTGCCAATCCGAAAACAGGAGTGAAATAACGGCCGATACGAAGACCTGCATTAGAGTTTAAGCCCTTAAGCCATCCTCTTTGACCGGTCATCTTGGTTGCAACTCCGCCATTGATACCAATGTAGAAATTGTCGAAAGTCTTGCTTTCTGTTACAGTCTGTGCCGAAACAGAAACTGCCATAACTGCGGCAGCAAACATAAGTACTAATTTTTTCATGTCTCTCTAAAACTATTATTATTGTTTGTTAATACTTAAATATCATTTATGTTATCTGGGTGCAAAATAAGAAAAAATTATCGAAACCAACAAATTATTTTACAAATTTTCGTGCTTTAGAGCATAAAGAACATAAAACTTCTACCATAAGGACAGTTTTATAGACTTTTTCACCAATAGGTATAATCTTTTTTGTATCTTCGCATTATGAAGCATATCATATTGATTACGGGCGGTCAACGGTCCGGAAAAAGCACATACGCCGAAAGATTAGCATTGGCTTTATCTACAAATCCCATCTATATAGCTACTGCTCATGTGAGCGATAACGAGTTTCAAGAGCGGGTGTTGCGACATCAAGCACGGCGAGGCCCACAATGGACCAACATTGAAGAAGAAAAGTATCTGAGCCGTCACTATATATATAATAAGGTGGCGGTTATAGATTGCGTTACCCTTTGGTGCACCAATTTCTTCTACAACCACGCTATGCCGGAACAAGAACAGCCTTCTGTAGACGAAGCATTGGCCGAAATCAAGGCCGAATTCGACAAATTCACCGATCAGGATGCCACTTTTATCTTCGTAACCAATGAGATCGGCAGCGGCGGAGTAAGCAGTAATGCCGTACAGCGGCGCTTTACAGATCTCGAAGGCTGGATAAATCAATATATTGCTTCTAAGGCAAACGAAGTTTATTTGATGGTTAGCGGCATACCGGTTAAGATAAAATGAGGAAATTTTCAATAGAGAAACCTGACCAAGGTTTACGTAATTCCATCCAAGAAAAGATCGACAACCTGAATAAGCCCAAGGGTTCGTTGGGGATGCTCGAAGATATTGCCATGCAAATATGCCTCATTCAGCAGACACTCTCGCCCACTCTACGGCACCCGTATCACCTTCTGCTCGGCGGAGATCATGGCATTGAGCGTGAAAGAGTAAGTGTTTCGCCGCGCGAAGTTACATGGCAACAGATGATAAATTTCGCTCACGGCGGGGGTGGAGTAAATATGTTCTGCCGACAGCACGGCTTCCGATTGAAACTTATCGACGTGGGCATAGACCATGATCTTTCGGCCTATTCCGACAAAATCATCGATAGAAAAATAGCACGAGGCACAAAGAATTTTCTTCATGAGCCTGCAATGACCGACAAGGAATACGCTCAAGCCATCGACATCGGGGCTTCTCTCGTCGACGATTGCATAAAAGACGGTTGTCGCATCATCAGCCTTGGCGAGATGGGAATTGCCAACACCTCGCCTTCAAGTATATGGATGTCGCTCTTCGGCAATATTCCGCTTTCGGAATGTATAGGGGCCGGAGCGGGATTAAACGATGCCGGCGTCCGACACAAGTTATCTGTACTCCGCCAATCCGTTACTCATTATAGAAACACATCGCCTCACATCTCCCCTATTCCGTACTTCGGAGGTTTCGAAATGGCGGCGGCAATCGGTGCAATGCTACGGGCCGCCGAGCGTAGACTGCCCATCATGGTCGACGGGTTCATCATGTCAGCGTGCATGCTGGCAGCATCTCAACTGTATCCTGCCATATTGCATTATGCTATTTTCTGCCATTGCGGCGACGAAAACGGGCACCGCAAGATGCTCAGACTGATGAATGTAAGGCCGATATTGAACCTCGGAATGCGCCTTGGCGAGGGAACCGGCGCCCTTTGTGCCTATCCCATCATCGACAGTGCCGTAAGAATGATAAACGAAATGAACACTTTCGACAATGCGAAAATCACCAAATATTTTTAAAACATCATGCAAATACCTATAGACAACACCAAACTTCGCGACCGTATAGCTGCAGCATTCATTTTTTTTACCAGACTGCCGTTTTGGCGATTCTATCAGCCTGACAAGAATGCCTATAAGGCAGTCGTCGAATTCTGGCCGCTTACAGGCTGGCTCACCGGTATTATCATGGCTACCGTAATTTACTTCGGAAGCCAGATTATGTCTTTGCAAACGGCTATACTTGCAGCTATTTGCACAAGAATACTGCTCACCGGAGCACTTCACGAAGACGGTCTTGCCGACTTCTTCGATGGTTTCGGAGGAGGCGGAAACGACAAACAACGCATTCTCGGTATCATGAAAGACTCTCGCATCGGCACATACGGCGTGCTTGGTCTTATACTCTATCTGCTGTTGTTATTCGAGTTTCTTTGCCAAATGAATAACAGCGTGCAGGTTGCACTTACGGTCTTGGGCGCCGATCCGTTCTGTAAAATGCTCACAGCGCAGCTTACACAGATGCTTCCTTATGCACGTACTGAAGATACAGCTAAGAACGGTATCGTTTATCGTAGGTTTACAGTTAAGGCAGGTATCGGTTTGTTTCTGCAGGGTTGCCTGCCTATTGGCATTATATGGGCACTTTCGGCCTACGGGCCACTGAAAACGTTGGCGCAAGAAGGCTATATATTCATTCCCATAGAGGCCATTTTCATTCCCGGGGTAGTGATGTATTTCTTATATCTTTATATATCGAAAAAGATAAAAGGATACACCGGCGACTGTTGCGGTGCTGTTTTCCTACTGCTCGAACTATCGTTTTATGCAACCGTAGCCATCGAATACGGACTGAGATACATAGAATAAAACACAGAATATGAAAGTCGTATTGATCAGACACACACGGGTAGACGTGCCCAAAGGCACCTGTTACGGCTGGAGCGATGTGCCCGTAGCCGAAACATTCGTCCAAGAGGCCGCCGTTACCAAAGCCAAATTGCAACGCTATCCGGCTTTCGACGCCGTATATTCTTCGCCCCTATCGCGGGCACACAGGCTTGCTACGTTCTGCGGATATCCGAATGCTATTATCGACAACCGGCTCAAAGAGATAAATATGGGCGACTGGGAAATGCAACTTTACGATGATATCGAGAAAAAAGATCCTGCCATCCATGCTTGGTTCGATGATTACATGCACTTGGCAGCCACCAATGGCGAGAGTTTCCCTATGGTGTATCGGCGCGTTTCCTGCTTTTTAGAAGAATTACGCGGCAAACCATACGAACGTGTTGCCGTGTTTGCCCACGGTGGCGTGCTCATCTGCGCCGGTATCTTCGGCGGTTTATTTACCGAAGAGCATGCTTTCGAGCACCTTGTCGATTATGGCGGCATCGAAGAAATCGATATTTAACGGCCGAAACAAATAGTCTTTCTCGGCCCTTTTTATGATGTGTCGCGATGAACTTCCTTTATTCTGCATATAATCTTTTTTACCTTTTTAGCCCTTTACCTTTTAGTATCGGGGAAGTTTCTTTTTATTCCGTATGCAATATACCATAAAGCTATTGCACACGTTCGGCATGTCTATCCGCAACATACATAGTATATAGAAAAGATATATGCACGCTCTACCCCTTTCGTATCTTTCCGTTGGTTCCGATAAGATGCGCACCAAAAAAGGCAAGACGCATCACTGCGGCCTGCCTCCAAAATTAGAGAGTTATAAAAAATCAAGTTATTATATTGGTTCAATCAACCTCATACCTTCCTCAACCGCCTGCATATTCAGCGGTATCATGGCATGATGACGCTCTGGCAACGACTTGAAGAGAGCTTTCTTCAGTCCGTCTGTACTCACTACGGGGCATACCTTGAGCAATCCTCCAAGCACTATCATGTTGAAAACCTTGGCATTCTTCATCTCTGCAGCCCTATCCATCGCGTCGATACGGTACACTGTAATATCCTTTCTTGTAGGAGGATTTACTATTCCGAAGCTATCGTAAATCAGTATTCCGCCCTGTTTAATCTTGCTTTCAAACTTATCGAGCGAGGGTTGATTGAGTACTATCGCCACATCGTACTTACTTAAAATAGGCGAAGATATGCGCTCATCGCTCACTATCACGGTTACATTGGCCGTTCCGCCACGCTGTTCGGGGCCGTAAGCCGGCATCCATGTCACCTCTTTATCTTCCATCAACCCCGAATAGGCGAGGATTTTCCCCATCGAGAGCACCCCTTGACCGCCGAAACCTGATATGATTATCTCTGTTTTCATCCGTTTGTAGTGTCTTTTAAGTCACCTTTCGGGTATTTCGCAAACATGTTCTCCTGCATCCATTTGTTAGCTTCAACAGGCGTAACTTTCCATCCACTGTTGCAAGTTGATATGAATTCCACCAATGAAGAGCCTTTTCCGGCCATCGAAGCATCGAATGCTTTGCGTAAAGCACGCTTGGCTGAACGGATAGCTGCTACGGTTTCCACGCTTTGACGCGTAACATAACAGGTTCCTTCCAAATGTGCAGCCAGCTCAGTCATATTCAACGGATAGCCGTGAAGTATCGGATCACGCCCATAGGGGCACGTTGCAGTTTTCTGACCTATCAGCGTTGTCGGCGCCATTTGTCCGCCCGTCATGCCGTAGATGGCGTTATTAATGAATATCATCACGATGTTTTCGCCGCGATTTAGTGCATGTATCGACTCTGCAGTGCCTATACAGGCAAGATCGCCGTCCCCTTGATAAGTGAAAACCATACGGTCTGGCCAAAGTCTTTTGATACCAGTAGCCACCGCAGGGGCACGTCCGTGGGCGGCTTCCTGCCAGTCTATGTCGAGATAACGATAGGCGAAAACGGCACAGCCTACGGGACAAACGCCCACAGTTTTCTCTTCCATGCCCATTTCTTCTATCACCTCGGCCACGAGTTTATGCACTTCACCGTGCGAACACCCCGGACAATAGTGCATCAGTGTATCGTTCATCAGTGCCGGTTTGGCATAAACGAGGTTTTCAGGAGCTATTATTTCGTTACTCATACCAACTTCTCTTTCAACGCATTTACAATCTCTTCCGGATCGGGAACTATGCCCCCGAGGCGTCCGAAGTGCTCTACATTTACCTCACCGTTCACTGCTAAGCGCACATCTTGCACCATCTGTCCGGCATTAATCTCCACCACGAGCACGCCTTTCTTGCCTTTAGCGGCTTTTGCAACCTGCTTTTCGGGGAACGGCCATAACGTTATAGGACGAAACAAGCCCACTTTAAGACCGGCATCGGCGGCAAGTTCGACTGCTTTCTCGGCAATACGGGCCGCACTTCCGAATGCTACGATCATGTAATCCGCACCATCCATCCGTTGCATTTCGCAACGTACCTCCGTTTCTTTTATCTTCCGATACTTCTGTTGCAGATGTATATTGCGCTGTTCCATTACTTCCGGCTTCAGTTCAAGCGATGTCAAGATGTTCGGTTTGCGGTCTTTAGTCCTGCCGACCGATGCCCATGGGCACTCTTTTCGGACTTCTGCCTCTGTTCTTCGCGGCTTGTAAGGCGGCAACACCACCTTTTCCATCATCTGACCGATAACGCCATCGCTCAATATCATGGCCGGATTGCGGTATCTGAAAGCCAGTTCGAAGGCCAAATCCACAAAGTCTGCCATCTCTTGAACCGAGTTCGGAGCCAATACTATCACGTTGTAATCGCCGTTACCTCCACCACGCGTGGCCTGAAAATAATCGCTCTGGCTCGGCTGAATGGTACCTAACCCCGGGCCACCTCGCTGCACATTCACGAATACACCGGGTATCTCTGCGCCCGCCATATAGGATATACCCTCCTGCATCAGTGCAATTCCCGGCGACGAAGAGGTGGTCATAACGCGCTTGCCTGCCCCTGCACCGCCATAAACCATATTGATTGCCGCCACTTCACTCTCTGCCTGAAGCACTACCATACCGGTTGTTTCCCAAGGTTTCAGCACGGCCAACGTTTCTATAATCTCGCTCTGAGGAGTAATGGGATATCCGAAATACCCGTCGGCACCACAGCGTATCGCGGCATTTGCTATAGCCTCGTTTCCTTTCATCAATACTACATCTTGTTCTGCCATTATGTTTTTACTCCTCAATTCTCTTTTTATACACGGTTATACAGGCATCCGGACAGACTATTCCGCAACTCGCACAGCCGATACACTCATCGGGGAATGCGGCTTCTGCATACGAATACCCATGCACGTTTACCTTTTTTTGTGCCAAAGCTATAACGTCTTTCGGGCATGCCACTATGCAAAGAGAACATCCTTTGCAGCGGTTTGTGTCGACGACAATGGCACCTTTAATCTTGCTCATTTACGTCTTTAAGGATTATATATATCTTTGCAATAAAATTCCATGATGCTGTCGAGCATCTCTTTCGCCTCTACAGCAGGCGAATGCGGGTTCAATGCAATGGCTTCCAAATAGCTGTTCATCGCCTGTTGCCACTTTCCTTCTTTACGATACCGGTTGCCTTGCCGGTAAAACTCTTCCGCATTCATTTATCGATAGTACTCTTTCTTTCCCGCAGCCAGCGTATTCTTCATCAACGAACAGATGGTCATGGGGCCTACTCCGCCCGGGACAGGGGTGATAAAACTACACTTTGGCGCCACTTCATCGAACTTTACGTCGCCATTCAGACGGAAACCGCTCTTACGAGTGGCATCGGCAACACGCGTAGTTCCTACGTCTATCACCACTGCACCGTCTTTTACCATATCTGCAGTAACGAAGTCGGGCCGCCCGATGGCTGCAATAACGATATCAGCCTTACGGCATTCTTCTTTCAAGTCGCGCGAACGACTATGACAGACAGTAACCGTAGCATCGCCATATTGCTTCTGCATCATAAGTTGAGCCATAGGTTTGCCAACGATATTGCTACGCCCCAACACCACACATTTCTTACCCGATGTTTCGATATGATAATACTGTAACAGAGTTAAGATACCGAGCGGCGTTGCCGAGATGAAACATGGAAGACCGATAGACATACGGCCTACGTTCACAGGATGGAAACCATCTACGTCTTTACGGTAGTCTATGGCCATAATAACCTTCTGTTCGTCGATATGCTTCGGCAAGGGTAACTGCACAATAAAGCCATCCACATCGGCATCGTTGTTCAGTCTGTCTACGCAAGCAAGCAGCTCTTCTTCCTTCACGTCTTCCTCATAACGTATCAAGGTAGACTTAAAACCACACTCCTCGCAGGCAATTACCTTATTTTTTACGTATGTTTCGGAACCTCCGTCGTGCCCTACAAGCACGGCAACCAGATGGGGTTGTTTTCCTCCGGCGGCCATAATCCGCTTTACTTCTTCGGCTATTTCTGCCTTAATAGCAGCAGCCGTAGCCTTTCCGTCGATCAGTTGCATTTGCTATTCCTTTCTTACATTTTAGGCATCCCGGGCATCTTCATGCCTTTCATACGACTCATCATGCCCGCCATTTGGTTACCCGTTACCATTTTCATCATCTTTCGAGTCTGGTCGAACTGCTTGATAAGCCTGTTAACCTCCTGAATATTCGTTCCCGAGCCCTTAGCTATTCGCTGACGGCGACTGGTGTTAAGCATCTCAGGATTACTACGTTCTTTCGGTGTCATGCTCCTGATAATGGCTTCAACACCCTTGAAAGCATCGTCGTCTATATCAATATCTTTGATTGCCTTGCCCACTCCGGGTATCATACCGGCCAGATCTTTCAGGTTACCCATCTTTTTAATCTGCTCTATCTGGTTCAGGAAATCGTTGAAATCGAACTTGTTTTTCTGTATCTTCTTTTGGAGTTTCCGCGCTTCTTCCTCGTCGAATTGCTCTTGGGCACGCTCTACAAGAGAAACGATATCGCCCATTCCGAGTATTCTATCGGCCATGCGTGAGGGATGGAACACATCTATAGCCTCCATCTTTTCCCCTGTACCGACGAATTTGATAGGCTTTGTTACCACCGTACGGATACTCAAAGCAGCACCGCCACGCGTATCACCGTCGAGTTTCGTAAGTACTACGCCGTCGAAGTCTAACCTGTCGTTGAATTCTTTGGCCGTATTTACGGCGTCTTGCCCCGTCATCGAGTCTACTACAAACAACGTCTCGTCGGGATTGAGGGCATTTTTAAGCTCGGAAATCTCGGTCATCATCTCCTCATCTATTGCCAATCGTCCGGCCGTGTCCACAATAACAACGTCGTTACCCTTGGCCTTTGCTTCTTTTACGGCATGGGTTGCTATCTCGATAACGTTCTTGCTGTCGGGTTCGGAATATACGGGTACGCCTACTTGTTCGCCCACCACTTTAAGCTGATCGATAGCTGCAGGACGATAAACATCGCAGGCTACGAGCAACGGATTGCGCTTTTGCTTCGATTTAAGCATATTGGCGAGCTTTCCGCTGAACGTTGTTTTACCCGAACCTTGCAAACCTGACATCAGTACAATGGCCGGACGCCCCGAGAGTTTCAGCTCGGCAGCCTCGCCACCCATCAGTTCTGCCAGCTCGTCATGCACGATCTTCACCATCAATTGGCTCGGTTTAACCGCAGTAAGAACGTTCATTCCGAGCGCTTTCTTCTTTACTGTATCGGTGAAATTCTTGGCAACTTTATAGTTTACATCGGCATCGAGCAGCGCACGACGCACGTCTTTCAGCGTCTCGGCAACGTTGATTTCCGTTATTTTACCTTCGCCCTTGAGTATTTTGAACGAGCGTTCGAGCCTGTCGCTTAAGTTTTCAAACATAAATATCTGTGTCTTATTTTTCCAATAATATCTGCAAATTTACGGAATATAGGAATGAAAAAAGAATTAAAACCGCACGATTTAATGTTATTTAAAACAGTTTCTGCCAAAAATGCTCATATCTTTTTTGAGTGTGCAACGGTTTATACGTCATCATAGCTCATACAAGGCGATAGAGATACACAAAGCAGACGTTTGAAGCGGAGATACAAGGCAAGGAAAGCAGACGGTACGCCTATCGGCGACAGGCGGCATGTATAGTTTCGATACATGCCTTGTCTGAGCACGGCAGATGTACCGTTTATAAAATATAAGAAAAAGATTTATCCCAAACGGATGGCTTTTTATCGGCAATGCCCGATACGGAAACGCGCCACAAGGGGCAGATGATCGCTAAATCCTTGCTGGTATTTCGGGCCGATATAAGTACGGAAAGGCTGCTTACCCCCATAGGTTTTGTCGTCTGTAAGCAAGAAAGGCGCATCGTGTATGCGGCACTCGACAAGACTGTCGGCAAGGTCTTCGTCTGCAAGAATATGATCCAAACTGCCCCATTCGCCCTTGTAACGGTAGGTACCCTTGGCTCCATGCGAACCTTTTGCGCCTTCCGACACGTTTATGAGTCCTCTCTTGCAAACATAGTCGATACTCCTACTATCGGAATAATCGTTGAAATCGCCCGCTACAATAACCTTTGCGCGGGGCGACAAGCGGCGTATAGAGTCGACGGCAGCACCCAATCGGCGGGCCACAAGCATGCGGAAGGGGCGCGTGGCAGCCTCTCCGCCCGCACGGCTCGGTGCATGTACCACGAACACATGGAGCGTATCGCCCGACAGAACGACGCCCGAAGCGTACAAGATATCACGTGTAGGGCGCATATCTTTCATGGGCGCCACCCGTATGGAATGATGATTGAGAAGCGAAAAGCTAAAAGGAGAATACATCAGCGCCACGTCTATGCCCCGCAGATCGGGCGAAGAGGTCATGATATAGCGGTATCCGGCCTTACGAAGCAGTGAACGCATCGTAAGATCATGCATCACGCTGTCGTTTTCCACCTCACAGAGAGCCACCATATCCGGCAACGACCAGCCCGACGTATCCTCGCCGCACGAAAGGATTTCCTGCCCTATATGGTTCAACTTTCGCCAATATCGGGTACGCGTCCAGTGGCGATAACTGTCGGGCATGAACTCTTCGTCTTGCTTCGAAGTATCGTGCAGGCAGTCGAAAAGGTTCTCGCAGTTGAGTTCCACAAAGGTAAAAACGCTTGCAAGCAATAAAGAAAGTATCATCGCACATCGTGTTTTACGGTTCTTATGCGGCACCGCATCGGTATTCGGTGCCCGCTATTCCTTCACGTTTTTCCTGATCTTCGCCAGATAGGCCTTCATTCCCTTGGCGTCTTTCTTATCGATTATCTCCAACAGTTCCTTGAGTTCTGTCCTGATTTGCGATACTTGATCGTGCGTATAAGGATTGAACAATATCTCTTGAAGCAGGTAATCGTCTTCATTGAGCACACCTTTAGCTATGCGCATGTGGCGTTTGAAGGTTGTTCCCGGGGCATCCTGATGCTTCATCACAGCAGCAAAAACGAACGTACTTACAAAAGGTATGCTCAACGAATAGGCCACCGTCTTGTCGTGTTCCTCGAAAGAATACTCATAGATGTTAAGGTCGAGCTTGTTATACAGGTCTTTAAAGAAAATTCGCCCCATATAGTCGCCCTCGTTGATGATGATGGCATTCTCTTCGCTCAGTTGGTGCAGGTTGGCAAAAGTGGGCCCAAACATGGGATGAGTGGACACATAAGGATGCCCACATCGTTCGTAGAAGTCTTTCAGACCGGTCTTCACCGAGCTGATATCGCTGATGATACACTCGTCGGACAGATAAGGTATCACTTCTTTAAATGCCGGAATGGTGTACTTTACCGTAACAGCGTTGATCACAAGCTCGGGTTTGAACGCTTTTATTTCTTCTACTTTCGTGAAACGTTGGCAGTTGTAAGTGAACCTCATACGCATGGGTTCTTTCTCATAAACTGCCGTCTCGTGCTCGAAACTGAGCAGGTCAAGAAAGAAACTTCCCATCTTTCCCGCTCCCAAAACCAATATCCTCATTTTATATAATGCTTCTTCAACCACTTAACGGTTCACGATTTCCAGCTGTTGGCGCACGCTCTCTTCGTGAATCTCCTCGAATATTCTTGCCACACATTGGGGGGATAGGCCGCACAGGCTGCCTTGTGCGCCCCGCTTTTCCAATATTTCGTTGTAACGAGACGACTGTAATATGGTCATATTATGTTCCTTTTTGTACTGTCCGATCTCTCTGCAAATGCGCAATCTCTTGGCAAGAAGCTCCATAATCTGATTGTCTAATTCGTCTATCTGCCCGCGAAGCTGGTGCAATCCCTCGGTTGTAGTATGCTCATCCCGTACCACAAGCAAGCTCAGAATGTAATCCAGCACATCCGGAGTAACCTGTTGTTTGGCGTCGCTCCATGCCTTATCGGGGTTACAATGGCTCTCTACGATCAGTCCATCGAGCCCCAAATCCATCGCCTGCTGGCATAAAGGCGCGATAAGTTCACGGCGTCCGCCGATATGACTGGGATCGCAAATGATCGGAAGGGCAGGTATACGGCGACGAAGTTCTATGGCTATCTGCCACATAGGCAGGTTCCGATATATCTTCTTGTCGTAACTGGAGAAGCCGCGATGTATGGCTGCCAGCCTTTTAATGCCAGCCTGATTGAGACGTTCCATAGCTCCGATCCATAATTCAAGGTCGGGATTAACGGGGTTTTTTACGAATATAGGTATGTCGACTCCCCTAAGAGAGTCGGCTAAAGCCTGCATCGCGAACGGATTGGCCGATGTTCTGGCACCGATCCACAGCATATCCAAGCCATATTTCAGGCACAACTCCACGTGTTCGGGTGTGGCTACTTCGGTAGTAACAAGCATGCCTGTTTCGTCTTTCACCTGCTTCAACCACGGCAAGGCCTCCGCTCCTTTCCCTTCGAACCCGCCGGGTTTCGTGCGTGGTTTCCACACTCCGGCACGAAACATGTGGCATCCTTTCTGTTTAAGCTGTCGGGCTGTAGTAAGTACTTGCTCCTCGGTCTCTGCCGAACAGGGGCCTGCAATGACGATAGGGCGTTCGCGATCACTCGGTAGATTAAGGGGTAATAAATCCAATTCCATCGTTATATTCTTTTTATATGTATTATCTGTTTGCAATAGATAGGCACTCTACGTGCCATAGAAGGGCCGTCTGTGCGTAAACTTCCGCAGTTCACGGCGTCAACTTCCGTGGTTCATCGCATCAACCTCCGTGGTTCATCGTGTCAACCTCCGTGGTTCATCGTGTCAACCTCCGTGGTTCATCGTGTCAACCTCCGTGCTTCATCGCGTCAACCTCCGTGCTTCATCGTGTCAACCTCCGTGGTTCATCGTGTCAACCTCCGTGCTTCATCGTGTCAACCTCCGTGGTTCATCGCGTCAACCTCCGTACTTCATCGCGTCAACCTCCGTGGTTCACAGTGTCAACCTCCGTGGTTCACAGTGTCAACCTCCGTGGTTCATAATGTCATAGAACGGCATTCTGTGTTCACCACTCCACCGACCTGATGCGGCAAAGTGCCTGCGCCATCTTCTCTTCATTGGCACAAAGGCTGATACGGACATAGCGTTTTCCGTTGCTACCGAATATAAATCCCGGGGTTATGAATACCTTCGCCTCGTGGAGAACGCGCTCTGTAAGCTCTTCGGCATCGGTATATTTTTCGGGTATGCGCCCCCAAAGAAACATGCCGACCTGCCGGCTATCGAACGTACACCCTAAAGCTGCCATGATTTGCTCGGCTATCTTGCGCCTATGTTTGTAGATTTGCACGTTATATTCATGGTGCCATTCGGGGGTATTCGTATTGTATGCCTCGGCTGCAGCAAGCTGAATGCCCCGAAAGGTGCCGCTGTCGATGTTGCTCTTTACCTTTAATATCCACGATATGAACGTAGAATTCGAGGCACAAAGCCCTACTCTCCAACCCGCCATATTATGGCTTTTCGACATCGAATTGAGCTCTATACAGCAGTCCTTTGCACCGTCTATCTGCAACAGAGACACGGGGCGGTCGTTCAAAATGAAAGAGTAAGGATTGTCGTTCACCACAACAATATCATGTTCCCGTGCGAACCGTACCAGCCGTTCGTAGGTTCTCATGCTTGCATTTCCGCCGGTCGGCATGTTCGGATAGTTGGTCCACATGAGTTTAACGCCCTCTAAATCGGTATCGTTTCTCAATCTATCGAAGTCAGGTTGCCATCCATCGGCCTCAGAAAGGTCGTAATTCACCACTTGAGCGCCGAGTATCTTGCTCAAGGAGGTATATGTAGGATAGCCGGGATTAGGAACAAGCACCTTTTCATTGGGGTTCACAAAGGCCAAAGTAATATGAAGAATGCCTTCCTTGCTGCCGATAAGCGGCTGTATTTCGCTTTTCGGATCGAGTACAACGCCGTACCAACGGCGGTAGAAAGCCGCCATGGCCTCGCAAAGTTCGCGTGTACCGGCGGTAGGTTGGTAACCATGCGCACTCGGTTGGCGTGCCGTCTGGCACAATTTATCGATTGTTTGCCGCGAAGGAGGCATATCCGGACTGCCTATGGCAAGCGAAATAATGTCTTCTCCGGCAGCATTAAGCCTCGAAACTTCCTTTAATTTCCGGCTGAAATAGTATTCCTGTATGGCAGAGAGACGCTCTGCAGGTTTAACGTTGCTCATATTCACCAATGATTTTTAGTTCTTTTGTCAGCGGTATAATCGCATCTATGCTCTGTCGATAGCGCGTTGAATCAGTATAAGTGACGTCTACATAGAACAAATATTCCCACTCATGTCCAATTACCGGTAACGACTGTATCTTCGTGAGGTTGATGTTATAGAAAGAAAGTATGGTGAGAACCTTCGACAGGGAACCTTCTTCGTGCGGCAAGGAGAATACAAGACTTGCCTTATCGGCACGCTCAAGCGGGCGCAGGAAGTCGGCCTTGCGCCGGTCGGTTACCACCAGAAAGCGGGTAAAATTATGCTTATTGTCTTCTATATGGTCTTCGAGTACTTTCATTCCATACATTTTAGCGGCGTCGGCATGGCATATTGCCGCCCATCCGCGGGCATTCGACCGCTGTATATATGCCGCTGCACCGGCGGTATCTTCTGCTTCTACGGCTTTCAAATGGGGATATTCCGCCAGAAAACGGCGGCACTGCATCAACGCAACGGGATGTGAATGCACCTCGTGAATACTGTCCCACCCGTCTTCAGGCAGGCAGCAAATGGCATGCTGTATATGAAGTTTGTGCTCACCCACAATGGTCGTGCCCGACGAACGCAGCAGTTCGTAATTATGCAACAACGATCCGGCGATAGTATTTTCTATGGCTATCATGCCTATCACCGTGGGATCGTCCTCGATTTTCCGGAATATTTCTTCGAAAGTGGCACAACATATCAGCTGTACTTGCTCGCCCTCGAAGTACTGGTGGGCGGCTATATCGTGGAAAGAACCAATGTTCCCCTGTATTGCAATTCTCTTCATAAGCGCTTATTTCTACAAAAAAGCCCCGCCTCACAGTGTATGAAGCGGGACTCTTACGTAAACCTTTTTTCGGTTTTATGATGGTCTTAAGTTGAAATCTACACGCAACTTCCCGCTTCACAATGCCTTGCAAAGTAAAAATAAAAGTAATAGAAAGATGTGTAAGACTTACTCATAGTTGTTCTTTATTTTGTTTCTATTGCGTGCAAAAGTATAGTTTTTATTTCGTTTACACAAACATTTCCGAAGAAAAATTATTGTTTTAATTTCATTTTTCTTATTTCAAAAGCCATACGGATTATTATTCTTATAGGCTTTGTTCATCTTTTCTTCGATGTTGAAGTCGTTGTTTTCTTTTCCTTCAGTACCGACATACGAGGTGTGCTCTGCCTCTACTTCCTCGGCAGCCTTTATGTCTTCTTCGGCTCCTTGCTCATCTCCGGCAACACGTTTGGCAGCACTGCGTTCCTTAAATGCCACGGCCGAGAACGGATTTAGCTCTATCACCTTGCTATAAAAGTCGATCGACTGCTCATAGTTAGCCCGTTTTTCCTCGATACGTGCCTTCAACATGTACGTTTCTTCGCTGTCTTGTGCATGTTTCAGCAGGTATTCGGCATCGGTGTCGGCACTATCCAAGTCGCCCAAACCGAGGTATGTTTCGCCACGAAGCAGGTATGCATCGCCGTAATCCGCCTTCAACGAGATGGCTTTTGTTAGCATCGCGATGGCATTGGAGCTATCTCCTTGCCCGATACATGCACGTGCATAGAGATACATCACTAACGGATTATCCTTGTCGATAAGCAATGCTTTCTCGCAAGAATCGGCCATTGAGCCGTAATCTTCCATCATGTAGGCCACGTCGGCCATACGAATAAATATCTGTTGATTATCGGGTTGCGCCTCTGCAAGTTTCTGCAACTGCCCGTAGGCATGCAACATATCGCCGTTACGTATCAATGCTTGCGAATAATAATCGCGAATTTCCAAGTCTTCCTGCAGCTTCAAAGCATGCGAGAAGCACTGCATAGCGTAGGTAATCTGGCCGCTTTGCAACGCTCTTACGCCATCGTATTTCAACACTTCGAAATTCTTAGCGTTCTCTTCTTCCTTCTTTTCTTGCTTTGTTTCTACCTTACTTCCGAATAATGCCTTAAAAAAATTCATGATATCATTTGTTTAAAAGTTTCGTATAAGTAGCATTCGGTATCACATCGGTACGCTCCCATGTTCCCCACATGCCGCTTACAGGATTGTAAGTTCCGCCTACATCCTTATATCTTGCATATACAAACTTGGCATAGATATAGCCATCGTTGCCATCGCGTGCCAATACATAGCAATATAGAGTTTGCTGATAACCCTTTATTTTGTCGTTCTGCTTCACCGTTTTGCTTATCCAATCGGCCTGAGGTATTACAACCGACTGTATATCGGCATTGGGATAACGTGCCCCGAACTTCTTCCTGCTTGCCTCGCAATACTCGTCTGCATCGGCTCCTTTATACAGATTTACCTTATATATAGGCATGTAATAAGTGCCGTCTACCTTTACCAGATCGTCTTCTCGTGCTATGCGATCTTCGAACCCGATAGCGTCACCCAATTCATGTCCTGCATCTTCCATCTCTTTCTTGGTCTTTTTCCAGAATTTAGACACCTTCTTACCGAAGCTCTCCTTTGTTTCTGTTTTCTTATTCTGTGCCGAAAGCGGCGCTACAGCAAGCAACATAGCTGCCGTAAGCATGGTTAAAACCCTTTTCATATCGCATTCCGAATTTAGTTACGCGGACAAAAATACGACAATTCATGTGAGGGACAAAATAATAATTGATAATTAAAATGAAAATTGTATTAAAAGTTTTGATATGTTGCATGGATCATCTATTTTTGCATCAAATGAAACAAACGATTATTATACTATATGCCTGTCTGTGCTGTCTTGCGGGAATGGCGCAGCAAGAGAGCCGCCCGTCGAAGCAAAAGGTAGCACCTAACGACTCTATACGGCTGTTTGCTCCCGCCATAGCCGATACGCATCCGCAACCTACGGCCGTTACAAACATCAAAGGGTGTGTTTCCGCCATCCCCGAAGACACGTTCCGTCTGCCGCCGATGAATGCTCAAGGACAAGTATTGCCCATCAACATGTATCCTTATTCTTATTGGAACGGCTTTTATAATTGGAACCTTCACCGCGGACTCAACGTAAATATCGGGGCTTCGGTATTCGCTTTCTTCGGCAAGAATGCTCCTCATGGAGCCGGATTTGCACAGAATATTTCGGCCATGTATGCCATACCGCTCAATAATAAGCTGTCTCTTGCCGTGGGAGGTTATTTCAATAACACGTCTTGGAGCCACGACAGTTACCGCGATGCAGGCCTTTCGGCGGTGCTGGGCTATAGGTTCAACGAGCATTGGGAGGCTTATCTCTATGCACAAAAGAGCATTGTAAACACGCACCGCATACCCTATCCGCTTTATACACTCAACAACATCGGCGATCGTATAGGCGCTGCAGTGAAATATAACGTAAATCCTAATTTCAGTTTTCAGGTATCTTTCGAAAGCAATAGAGTTCCTCGAAGTTGGGGATTTGAGTAAAGTTAGGACCTCCCCCGGCCCCTCCGAAGGAGGGGGGTGCCTCGCGGAAAGCGGATAAGAATGGGATATTGCGACTCCCCCAGCCCCTCCAAAGGAGGGGGGTGCCTCGCGGAAGAGGGGTAAACACACTATACGTAGGAGTTTTCTTGCCTTTTTGTTTGGAGTGAGGGCGCAGTTTAAACATACTTCTCTCCTTGGAAAAGAGAGACAGAGAGGGGATGGATTGCTTCAGGGTATCATGTTTCAGCCCCTCACAATTTACCCTTATTAAAGGGAGAGGTGTGGTGTTCGCGCTTAATTTATAACCTGTTGGTTAATAATATGTTATGTGTATTGCCGTTAGAGGGTGTGTCTGTCTGCTTCAGATGGTGTTTCTAACAGACTTAGATGGCATTTCTATGCTCCGCAGGTAGTTGCTTCGATTGAACTGCGGGAACTTAACTCGCACATCATTTTATACATGTATCATAAAAACCGAATGGCACAAGAGACCTTAGATAAGCCAAATCCCTACAATACACCCATTAATCACTCCTCCCTCCTCCTTAATCCATCAACCACACACCCCTCCTTCGGAGGGGCTGGGGGAGGTCACCACTCATCCCTAATCCCTAATCCATCACCCACACACCCCTCCTTTGGAGGGGACGGGGGAGGTCCCCACTCCTCCCTCATCCCTAATCCACCACCCCAAGCCCTATATCTTATCCAACTCCTTCAGCGTGTTTTTGCCCAATGCTTTGAACTGCGAAGGCGTCATACCTGTAATGCTTTTAAACTGGTTCGATAGGTATGCCGTGCTCGAGTAGTTCATCTGTAGGGCGATCTGCGTAAGCGAAAGCTCATCGTACCACAGCAATTCTTTCACTCTTTCTATGCGCTGCAGGATATAATAACGCTCTACAGTCATGCCGGTTGCCTCGCTGAACAACTTGCTCAGCGCACTGTAGTCGCTATGGAGCTGGGCTGCAAGGTAATCAGACAGGTTCACCGTCGACGCGTTATCGCGATAATGCACCAGCTGAATGACCGCATTCTTGATTTGTTCGATAGTTCTACGGCGCTTATCATCCATCAGTTCGAACCCTATCTTTTCCAGCTCTCCGCGCAATTCCTCACGCATATCGGCCGAAATCGCCTCGGCAACCTTCACTACACCGAGCTCTACCGACAACGGATGCAGCCCCTTGTCGCGCAAGGTCTTATCTACGGCCATCTTACAGCGGTCGCACACCATGTTTTTTATATACAAAGTCGTTTCCATTTTCAGTCGTTCATATCGATTATTTATCTGTTTTCATGCTGCGGAACGCATGAAATACAACGGGTATCGTTATCAGAAAAGCACACAAATCGCTCCATGTCTGGCACATTTCTACGCCTTTCAAGCCGAAGAAATGGGGAAGTATCACAATCAGGGGGATAAAGAACAGCCCTTGCCGCGCCGCTGCAAGCAGGTTGGCACCAACGGGTTTACGACACGTTTGCAGCAACATGTTGCCCATCATTACAAATGCATTGAGCGGAAACGATACCAATTGCCATCTTAAAGCTACAGTTCCTATCGCTACAACGTCGGTATCATCGCGGAAGATGCCTATTGTAACATCGCTAAATGCAAATCCAACGACGGAAAACACAACAAGAAACACCGTTCCAACCTTTACACAATACCAGAAGGCGGCACGCATACGGTCGTAAAGTCGAGCTCCGTAACAGAAACCACATAGAGGTTGGAACCCTTGACCTAAGCCTACAATCATCGAGAACACAAACATAAGTATCCTGTTCACTACCGACATCGCCGCTATAGCGGCATCTCCGTAGGCTCCGGCGCCTATATTAAGCATGATAGTCGATACACATGCAAGCCCTTGACGGGATAATGACGGCGATCCGCCATAGAATATCTCCTTAAATCTCTGCCATGTAGGTGCGAAATTCCTATAACTTATCGGTATGTTTTCGCCCTTTCGCGTCATTACCAATAAGATGCAAAAGCTCACCACCTGCCCTATAACTGTGGCAATTGCCGCTCCAACGACGCCAAGACCGAAGGTAAAGATGAACAAAGGATCGAGTACAACGTTCAAGACAGCCCCTGTAACGATACCATACATGCCGTAGGCGGCGTTTCCTTGCAAGCGAAACTGGTTGTTGAGCGTAAGCGAAGACATGAGAAAGGGTGCTCCCAAGAGCACGATACCGAGATAACGTTCCGTATAGGGCAATATTGTAGGCGTGCTGCCCAGCAATACAGAGAGCGGATGAAGCAACACTAAGCCCGTTATCATGACCAAAATGCCCATGAAGAAGGATAGGAAAAAGCCGGTAGAAGCCATTTTAACGGCGTTATCATGACGCTTTGCCCCGAGTTCACGTGATATGTAATTGCCTGATCCGTGCCCGAAAAAGAAGCCGAACGACTGTATAAAGAACATAACCGAGAAGACTATGCCCACTGCAGCCGTAGACTGTGTGTCGATTTGCCCCACGAAAAAGGTGTCGGCTATATTGTACAGGCTGGTTATCATCATGCTGATAATCGTCGGTACGGCCATTGTTCCGATAACACGGTGTATGGGTGCTTCGGTCAGGAATGTGTAATTATCTTGATGTGCGTGCAATGTCGCCGAATTAAATATAAGACATACTGCCGACAGACCTGCTCTCTGTCTCGCTTAGACCTATGGCCTGTCGGCAGCAGACGATGCCGATGTTTCTACTCTGTCGGGGTTACGATCGATCACGGTGCCGTTGGCTTGATGGGTAGCAAGCACAAGCACCTCGGCTATCTGCACATGTTCGGGGGCGCAGGCAGCATAGAAAGCCACGTCGGCAATGTCGTCTCCCGTCAACGGGCGTATGCCCTTGTACACGTTTTCGGCCCGTTCGGCATCGCCATGAAAGCGTGTAACGCTGAAATGAGTCTCTACCAAGCCCGGTTTAATGTTGGTTACGCGCACACAGGTATGGGCTACATCGATGCGAAGCCCATCGGTTATCGTTTTTACGGCTGCCTTAGTGGCGCAATATACGCCGCCGCCGGCATAAGCGGCATCGCCGGCCACGCTGCCTATGTTGATTACATGTCCGCGGTTGCGCTTTACCATACGGGGCACGATGAGGCGCGTCATCGTGAGCAGACCTTTGATATTGGTATCGATCATGGTGTTCCAATCTTCGGGATTGCCCTCGTATTCTTTTTCAAGACCGAGCGCCAAGCCGGCATTGTTGATAAGTACATCCACGTCGTGCCATTCGTTTGGCAGCGACATTACGGCCGAACGAGCCGCCTCGCTGTCGCGAACGTCGAAACAAAGTAGCTTTACCATTGCCCCTTCAGCCTCGAGTCCGGGCTTCAAGGCTTCGAGTTTATCCTGCCTGCGGCCGGTAAGTATCAAGTTATAACCGCCCATGGCGAACCTTTGGGCGCACGCCCTGCCGATGCCGCTCGTGGCACCTGTTATCAATGCAATCTTTTTCATCTGCGCGTAAATTTAGTATTTATAGTCTGAAAGTATCTGTACGATGCGCTCTGCACTGTGCCCGTCCCACCGGTCGGGGATGCTTGCATGTTTCCAATTGCCGCTTACCAAATCGGTCAAAGCATTGCCCAACTTCTCCGAATCCTCGCCCACAAGCACGTTGGTTCCCACTTTCACGGTTTCTATATGCTCGGTGTAGCTGTTCAGGGTGATGCATGGAACGCCGTTGAAAGTCGCTTCTTCGGCCACATTCCCGCTGTCTGTTACAATTCCCTTGGCATGCAAGGTGATATATTCGAAATCCAAATAACTCTGAGGCGGTACGAACAGGAACGGCGACTGTACGTTGTGCAGGCACTCTTTCACGGCTTTTTCGGCGCTACTCCGCAGAGGTGCAAGGATCGGAGTATCGGTGCTTACGCTCGACACCATCCGCCCGATCATCTTTCGAAGGTTGTCTTTGTCGGCTATAAGGGCTTTTCGGTTGAGTGTAAACACGATGTATCCTTGCTCAGAGAGCCCTTTTTCGTCCATAACGGCGGGGCGCGTCAGCTGCGAATGGTTGAAACGAAGGTTGTCTATCAGCACATTTCCCACCATATACACCTTGCTCAGCTCTGCTCCTTCCCTATTGGCAATGCTGTTGTTGCTTATTCCGGCGGTGAAAAGAATATCGCTCAGCCCGTCTATCACCAAGCGGTTGATTTCCTTGGGCATACTGATGTCGAAGCTACGGGTGCCGGCCGCAATGTGCGCAAGCACTATTCCCTGCTTCTTGGTAACGATGGCAGCGGCCATAGTCGATGCAAGATCGTCTACTACAACAACTGCCTTCGTCTCTGAATGCTGCCTAAGATAACGCTCGAACTTAGACATTACCTGCCCTGTAAGCTCGTTGAGATTTTCACAATCCACACCAAGATATACGTCAGGATGCCTTATCCGGAGGTCTTTAAAGAGCGTTTCTTCTACGGTAGGATCGCTTTCTTTCCCCGTAAAAACCAACGTATAGGCTATTTGTCTGCCTGCAGCTGCAGCCCTATCCACTGCGCGCATAATCGGAGCAACCTTAATAAAGTTCGGTCGTGCCCCAGCAACAATACAGATATTCATTGTATATTATTTTAATGATGACGACAAAATCTGTTCATGAACGCATAAAAAAATTGCTTTCAAGTGGCCGGATATTACCTATTTGTTGCAAAGATACAATTTAATTCCGAGAAATATTACAGGATTAAGCGGTTAAGTTGAAAATTAAAGAATTGCGGTATAATTGAACAGCTATAACGGTGCAGCGTTGCAAGAGGCCATCTCCTTAATGTCAACCTCCGTGGTTCACAGCCTCAACCTCCGTGCTTCATCGCGTCAACCTCCGTGCTTCATCGCGTCAACCTCCGTGCTTCATCTTGTCAACCTCCGTGGTTCATGATGTAAAAAGACCATCTCCTTACGATAAAGAGACCATCTCTTTACGATAAAAAGGCCGTCTCCTTACGATAAAAAGGCCATCTCCTTACGGTAAAAAGACCATCTCCTTATGATAAAGAGACCATCTCCTTATGAATAAAAGACCGCCTTTAATGGTACGGCAGTGCCCCAAAGGGAATAACAAAGGCGGCAATAAACCGATTTAAACAATACGGAAAGGCCGCGAACAGCGGAAAGATAAAGGCGCAAGAAACAGAAAACAGCTCCTTTATCTTTCCTTATTTTCGCGGTCTTTCCGGTAAGATAGCGGTGGTTTTATTACTTTATGTTGAACAAATCTTTAATACCTCCGAGGCTTCCGAGCAGGTTGGTGGCCTCGTAGGGCAGGTAAACGGTCTTGGTCTGGTCGCCGTTTGCAAGGTCTTGCATCATGGTGATGTACTTTTGGGCGAGCAGGTAATTAGCGGGATTTGTACTTTGTCCCACGGCTTCGGTTATCTTCTGAATGGCGATGGCCTCGGCTTCAGCCTTCCTGATACGTGCGGTTGCTTCTCCTTCGGCATACAATATGGCCTGCTGTTTGGCAGCTTCGGCACGGTTGATCGTACTGGTTTTCTCACCTTCCGACTTCAATATCACGGCTTGTTTCTCGCCTTCGCTGGTCAAAATCGTGGCACGTTTGTTACGTTCTGCCTGCATCTGTTTCTCCATGGCCTGCAATACGCTGCTCGGGGGTGTAATGTCTTGCAGCTCTACACGGTTCACTTTAATGCCCCATTTGTTGGTCGCGTCGTCGAGAACAGACCGAAGTTTGGTGTTAATCGTATCGCGCGACGTCAACGTTTGGTCGAGTTCCATCTCTCCGATGATATTACGAAGCGTTGTCTGAGTGAGCTTTTCAATCGCGTTAGGCAGGTTATTGATTTCGTAGGCAGCCTTGAACGGATCGACGATCTGGAAATATAGCAACGCATTGATCTGCATCTGAATGTTGTCTTTGGTAATTACGTTCTGCTTATCAAAGTCGTACACCTGTTCGCGCAGGTCGATAGTGTTGCTGTAGAGGTAGCGCCCGCGCACCACAGTTACTATGGTTTTAGCCCTGTCTATAAAGGGAATGATGATATTGATGCCCGGTTTAAGGGTGGCATAGTATTTTCCGAACCGCTCTATAATCTTGGTTTCGGACTGGGGGATGATAACTACGGTCATCTTGACAAATAGGAGTGCCAAGACAACAAGAACGATAATGGCGTAAGTTGCAATCATAATATAATAACTATTTAATGTGTTTAGAAAAATCGTTTGCCGTGTGTTATGCTCTTACCACCGTAACAACGATGCTCTCGAGCGACACTACTTTTACCTTTTCTCCCGTTTCTATGGCGGTTGTCTCGGCCGAAACGGCGCGCCATTCGTCGCCATCGATCTTCACATAGCCGCTGCCTCCCGCCGTTATAGGTTCTATCACGGTGCCGATACGGCCTATCAGAGCATCGGCATTGCTGGGCTGTTCTCGGCCCGCAGCATGCAAACGTTTCAGCAACGACGGCCGGATAAATAAAATACTCAACACTGAAAACAGGGCGAAAACAACAGCCTGCAGCCAGAAAGGAACACCGATAAAGGAGGCGAACACACTGCAAACGGCGCCTATAGCAAAGCAGGTAATGAAGAAGTCGCCCGAACCGAGCTCGATAATCAGACAGCCCATGGCGATTATCGTCCAAAACAACCACAGATGTTGTGTAAAGTATTCGATCATAAAAGATATTTATTAACAGTTAGTAATGTTGGGATAAAGGTAAAAAAATATTTTCATACCTACAACAAAAATACGATTATTCGGCATATTTTTGCCTTTATGAAACCGGAATGCCGCACAAACGGGCATCTTGTTCCATTCGTGCGGCATTCGTAAACTGCGCACCATGCAGACTTGCAAGATTTGCCCTATCGGCGCCGCTTGCCCTTCTTGGAAGAGTTGGGAGCAGTATTTGCGGCTCTACTTCCGCCCGTCAGCTTAGACAGACTGATGGAAGACGGACTCGAAACTGCCGGAGCAACTGTTCCGCCCTTATAATATTTCAGCGCTTCGGGCATCTCGCGTTGCAGGGCGGCAATACGTTTGGCATCGGAAGGATGGTCGCTGAACACATCGCTCTGGTTGCTCTTGCCCTGCGACATGCGCTGCCAAAAAGCAATAGCCACACGGGGATCGTAGCCTGCCATGGCTGCAAAGATCAATCCCATGTGGTCTGCTTCGGTCTCATTGCTACGAGAGAACTT
Organism: Hoylesella oralis ATCC 33269; assembly: GCF_000185145.2. Taxonomy (GTDB): domain Bacteria; phylum Bacteroidota; class Bacteroidia; order Bacteroidales; family Bacteroidaceae; genus Prevotella; species Prevotella phocaeensis. The sequence goes on along the minus strand of NZ_GL833116.1, from coordinate 226,532 downwards.
CAACGTACGGAACTGCAGGCCGTTTTGGGCTATCACTTGCGCCACTTGGGCGGTGTTGTTGCCAACGGTAGCCCCAAGCACCGTGCCCAGAATTTGTACGCCCATCTGGTTCTTTATCTGCTTGCTCATCTGCTCGGCACTATGCTTTGCCACCGCATGGGCTATCTCGTGACCGAGCACTATGGCCAACGAAGCCTCGTTCTGCGTATAAGGCAACAGGCCTTCGTAGACCACAATCTTGCCTCCGGGCATACAAAAAGCATTGGCACTCTTATCTTGTACAAGGTTAAACTCCCAAGCAAACTGCTTGGTTTCGGCCGCCAGACCGTTGTTCACCAAATAGTTTTCAACCGCTGTGGCCAATCTGCGTCCTACACGTTTCACCATAGCAGTATTGGCAGCATCGGTAGATATCTTTGCTGTTTGCATGTACTTGGCGTATTCCTGATTGCTCAGACTGAGTATTTGTTCATCGGATACGAGAAGATTTTGTTTCCTTCCGGTGATTGGAACGGTACGTGTAGTTCCGCAAGATACCAGAACAGCGGCTGCTACCGCAACGAACAAAAACTTTAATTTCTTCATTTTTACTACGTTTTTATAACTATCTAACGCGCAAAGTTAGTGCAACTTGCGGAGAAAACAAAGAAAATTATCGTTTTTTTACTGGCGTTCCGGCTGCCGCACCTGCACGATACGGAGGCATCAAAAGAACGTTTCGGGAGAGCTCCGCAACAGATACGCGAAAAACAAACGGCACATATACCGGAAACAGATATGGGGTATATTCGCCTCAAACCGTACGTCTGTCGGCGATATACCCCATATCTGTCCTCCATATCCTGCCTTGCCTGCAGTGCAAACCGTGCCCTGCGCCATTTCTGCAAAAGGCGCCTGTTACTGTTTATTTACCACAATCTCGTCGGTAAAAAGCCATCCGCCATCCTTATCGGTCTTGGCTTCGTAGCGTATGTAGCGCCCCTTGGCATGCCCTTCCCACCGATAAGTGCGGATGCTGTGCTTCATTTCGTCTCTGACAGACGGGCGATGATCGATCGGCATATAGTTCTTACCGTCGGAAGACACCGAAATCGTAAGCTCACAAGGCTGGAACACCCAATGTTCTGCGAACTGCATAAAATCGGCAGATATATCGGTCAGCTCCGTTTCCTGCCCCATATCGATAACCACATCCATCTTTTTACCGGCTATAAAGCCTTGCCATTGGCCGTCTTTATAGCTCCAATCGCCATGCTTCCCATTGGTAAGAGAGGTGTTGCCCGCCGCAGGATACTTCGCCGAATAGGGCGAGAGATAAGTTACTTTCTTACCCATAGCGGCATGAGATACACCGGTAAGACTCTCTTTGCGCGGCCCGCTCTCGTGACGGAGATCGAAAGGATGACAACCATCCGCACGCATTTGGTCTACCATAGCCTGTGCCCGTTCTCTGAAGGCGGCATAATCTTTCGCACCGCCGTTCCATCCTATCTCGGCAATAGCCATCAGTCGGGGGTAAGTCATGTACTCCACGTGGTCGGCATGTTCTACATATTCCGTCCACAAATTGGCCTGAACGCCGTCGATAAGACTAATTTCAGCAGTATCGGTCAATGCTTCCGGCACGGGTTCGAAGGCATAAGTAGCCTTCAAGGGAGCATATCCGCCCATGGCTTCCGGTTGGGTAAAGGGGTTATCCTGATAGAAATTGAGGTAACACCAGTCTATCGGACTCATAATAACATGGTGGCCTGCTTTAATTGCCTCTACTCCCTTGCCGATACTGCGCCACGCCATAACGACGGAACCTTGCGGAAGTCCGCCGTCTATCATTTCGTCCCATCCGATGATTTTGCGCCCGTGAGCATTGAGAAACCTATTGATACGCTTCATCATATAGGCTTGTAGCTGCGATACATCGGTCAAATGATTGTCGTGCATGCGCTGCCGACAACGTTTACATGTTTTCCAATGCTCTGCTGCAGCCTCATCTCCGCCGATATGAATGTATTCGGAAGGGAAGATATCCATCACTTCGCTGAGCACATTCTCTGCAAATTGAAACGTTTCTTCGGTACCGATACACAGGTCGGAGTACGCTTTACCGTCGCAAGACAGTTGGGGTAAGGCAAACGTTACTTCCTCGCTGTGGCCGGGCATATCTATTTCAGGTATCACGGTGATATGGTGCAGAGCCGCATATCTTACGATCTCGCGCAAATCATCCTGCGTATAATAACCGCCATACGCACCGGCTGTGCCAGCTTCGCAATAACGGCGGTCGCCGTTGCGCCACCATTTATCCCAATGAGAATGGGTACGATAGGCCGTTTTTTGTGTGAGCTCGGGGTAATGCTTTATCTCCATACGCCATCCGGCCGCATCGGTCAGGTGCAGGTGAAGGCGGTTCAACTTCAAACGGGCCATCATTCTGATCTGCTTCTTAATGAAATCTACCGTCCAGAAATGGCGGGAACAATCGATCATGAAACCTCTGTAGGCGAAACGGGGGGTATCTTCAACATGCACGAATGGCACTTCGCGCCCCGCGAACAGGCCTTTCAACGTTTGAAGACCATAATAAATGCCCGCCTCGGAATGCGATTTAATGGTGATACCTTCCTTTGTTACATCTAATATATAGCTTTGAAGTCGTTTATCGAAAGGCACTCTTTCCGGATCGGCAGCCGGCTCTGTCAGCAACAGGCGCAGTTGATTTTTCTTCTTTTCCCCCTTGCTACTTGCTAAATTCACACCTAACAGTTCGTTTACAGTTTCCGTAAACAGGTGGTCTTTAGGCGACTCAATGTTGGTATAGATACGGGTTCTCCCATCAATACAAAACTTTCCCGACCGGTAAACGAGCCGATTAGGCAAAGGAAGCAGTTGCTGTGCACTTATTTCACTTGGCATAAAGCCCGAAAACACACAGCAGATAACGCCGATAAAAAATGAATACGTTTGTTTCATCATGATTTGTTTGAATAGATTGTCAGTAGAAATAAACATCTTACTCATACCCCATAATCAGCTTATACATACCTTTTTCCACAGTTAAACCACAGAGGTTGACATCATGAACCACGGAGGTTGACAGCATGAACCACGGAGGTTGACGCGATGAACCACGGAGGTTGACATCGTGAACCACGGAGGTTGACAAGATGAACCACGGAGGTTGACAACATGAACCACAGAGGTTGACAACATGAACCACAGAGGTTGACAACGTGAACCACGGAGGTTGACAAGATGAACCACGGAGGGTGACACGATGAACCACGGAGGTTGACAAGATGAACTACGGAGGTTGACATCATGAACCACGGAGGTTGACGCGATGAACCACGGAGGTTGACAGCCATACAACTGCAAAATTACAGATAAACCAAGACATGGACAAATATATATACACATATTTCTCGAACAATACAATAAACCGCAACCGTTTTCATACGCACCCTTTCGCGGTTCTCTCCCCATAATAAAGCGCCGACAGAAACAACAAAATAAAAGGCTGACTTCACAGCCAGCCTAATATAATTTATACAAAAACATTATGAATACTTTATTTTAGCGAACAAGATCTAAAAAAGTTTATCTTCATTCATTGAGCTTTTTCACAGCTCACACATTTACGCTGACAATACCTCTCGCACTGTACACGTATGTCATACCCTAACATTGCGCCCAGAATAAAGTCCTCTTCGGGCGTTAACTTGTTCAAGGGTTTGGTTGCAATCAGCCTTATGGCATCGATACATTCGGCACTTCCGAAGAATAGGTTTAACCGATCGTTGCCCACAGGCTGAATGATATACTTTATATTTTGATGCTGCAGGCGCGTTACAGCAAACTCCTCGTACCTTTTATTAAAGGTGTAAAGAACCATCTGTCGTACTCCTTTCTTGTACTCATAGATATGATTCATGAGCACTTTCATATCCGAAGGAGTATCCATGCCTGCATGCATCGTTTTTATTCTGCTTAAAGAGACGGCTTAATTTCCTCTAACCAAGCGTCTATACGCCCTTCCGTCTTGTCGTCTTCGTTAACATCATCAAGAGGAAGTCCTACGAATTTACCATCTACAACAGCTTCTGAATCGTCATAGGTATAGCCATCGGTTGCCACAGAGCCCACTACATTGGCGCCGGCTTCCTTGGCTGCGTTGTACAGTTCTGCCATTCCTCCGCAGAAAGTGTCGCCATAAGACTCGCTATCCCCGCATCCGAAGATTGCTACAGTCTTACCCGAAAGGCCTGCGGCTTTCAATGTATTTATGCCATCATACCAATCATCCTGCAATTCACCGGCACCCCATGTAGACGTTCCGATAATAAGATTATCGTTAGCCTTTACCGTATCTTCCGTTAGCTTGGCAACATCCACTGCCTCTACACCGAGTTTCGACGCGATAGTCTGTGCTATACTTTCACATGTTCCTGTCGAAGAACCGTACACTACAACTGTTGTTTTCATTTTAAATTTTATTTTTATGTTAATAACTTTCTTGTTTTGATGTTGCAAAGATATAGACATTTTTCAAATACCGCAATACCTAAAAATAACGATTTAGGCAAAATACCTAAAAATAAGTATGCAATTTAGTGTTTTACCGAGTTGTTTTGTAAATAACAGACAGTATCACAACCTTACCAAGACAGAGCCTGTAGTGCCGCGCGTGCCACCGTTCACCTGAATAACATAAACACCTTCGGGCAAAGAAGTCATGTCCATTGCATAGGAAGACTGTCCTGCCGCAAACGTTCTTTTGCCTATCAAACTGCCCGAAGTACCGTATATGTTTACGCTAAACGGACATCGGGCAACATCATCAAATGTAATGACGACCTCTCGGGAGTCCGTAACGTTTACACGCACAGCAGAGGGATGATGGTCGGAAATGCCTTCTACGCCCGACAGGCCTAATATATACAGCAGACCTTTGTACACATCGATCTGCCCATACCCATAATAATTATTGGGATAAGTCATCGCTCGGTCGTAACGGGTGCACGTATGGGCAAAAACATCCATAATCTGTTCACGCGTAAGATCGGGCTTAGCCTGTAGCCAAAGGGCGATAGCACCGCCCACGGCAGGCGCAGAAAACGACGTTCCGCCATCGCAATTCCATGCGTATGTACGCCCTCCGACCGTGAAATACGATATATTGAGCTTCATTTTATACTCCGTAGGATTATTCTCAACGAAGTAACTACTGTAAGAAGAAACTATGTTCGTTCCGGGTGCAACGACGTCGGGCTTGATACGTCCGTCATAAGTAGGGCCCACAGAAGAGAAACCTGCATACGCTCCACCCGTGCCCCAGTTTATATCTATATACTCGCCGGCACTGTTAGTAAAGCCGGTTCGGTAAGCTGAAGCGCCCACACAAACGACACAGGCGGCGCTCGAAGGCGAAAAGATGTTATGCGTAGGCTCGCCATCGCACAGGTTCGGGTTAAGACTATTGACGGTCAACGTGCCGTTACCGCGGTAAAATTCTACCTCGCTCCCCTCTCCCACCAACTCCAAAGATACAGGACATCGCGCTCCCAAAGGCTCCGCAGCAGAGAGGACTGCATCGAATACGGTTTCCCCACGGTTGTAACAAGACCGATAGGCGGCAATATTAATCGCCAAACGCTGCCCGCCAAAGGTCACCGTATCTACATATTGAGAGTCTGTACGCGCCAAAATATCCTGCGAGGGTATAGAAATCGTATCGTTATGCGCACCATACGCCACCATGCGAAGGGTAAAGCGGGCATCGCTTTTAAGGGTAAAATAGGTAGTAGGCAGACCGTTTTCGAAAAACGTACCCGCCGACTTACGCGCGCGTTCTTTTATTATATAAGTCTTACGTATGCTCTCATTCGCAGCCGAAGATACGATAATGCGCCCGGGTCCTACCAAACTGTCCAACACTTCATAATATAATACGTCGTCTCCGCGGAAGTCCTGTGGCGATCCTTCACTGAATGAAATAACGCAAGGCTGCCCGTGTGTCTTGGCATAATCGAAGATGTATTTAAATCCCAAGGCATCTGTAGCATAAGTATATTTATAAATATCGGCACTATCGATAAACTCTTTATCGGCCGAAATGGCATTGCTTACCAAGCAGATATCGCTCTCATAAGCAATACCGCGATAGTTCGTGCCCGCTCCACTGCCCGCTGCAATGCCCAATGTCTGTGTTCCGTGCGTCTGTTTCAGTCCGTCTCGCGAATGTGCATAGGCCAACAGGGCGTCTTTCCCCTTATATTCAGCCCCCACATAAAGCCTACTGCCCAAGGTATCGGCCGAGAGTTGATCCCACAACTGCTTGATACGATAGTTTTGCATCGCGGCATCGTAGAAATTAGGATGCGTAAGATCGAAACCTACATCCTGTATGCCCATCACCACTCCCTTACCTGTATAAGCCTGAGACAGCGGTGCCATGCCGGCGTAAACGGGTATAGCATCGATATGAACGGCCATTGAATCCAAAAGAGCATGCATACCTTGGCGTGCTTCAATGCGCAACACGCGGCGGTCGATCGACATCTGTGAGAGCCGGTCGATGGGAATGGCGGCGATATGGATAGTGCCGAACTGCGCAAGATCGGTACAACGGTTTTCACGAAGCACCTCGCCGGCATCGCCGTTTATGCATACAAACGCCGTCAGCAAGGGTGCCTCTGCACCATGCGAAGCCCGCGTTCCCTGCTTGTTCTGTTGCCTTGCGGCTTCTTCAATAACAATACGTCGTACCAAGGCCGACATTTTAGTGTAGTCGGCCCGCTGCCCCATTGCACCCATAACGCACAACATCAACAAATATACGATACATATTCTCTTCATAACCCTATGTTTTAACGCTAATATACCTTATGTTTATCGGCGACAGACAGGCAATCTGACAGAAACAAACAGTGTATTTAACGCAGTTAGATTGCACCCCCGCTCCAAACGAAAAGGCACGAAAACCCCTACATGTAGTATATTTACCCATCTTCCGCAAGGCATCCCCCTCCTTTGGAGGGGCTGGGGGAGGCCGCAATATATCATCCTTATCCCCTTTCCGCAAGGCACTCCCCTCCTTCGGAGGGGCCGGGGGAGGTCTCCCTATGCTATGTCTGCCGATAACAACCGGTACAAAAGTCGGCACAGCCGGTCGTACCCGTCTTTGGCAAACCATACCGCTTGCAAAGATACATCAAATCTATGACACATACAAGTCTGTGGCACACAAATATATACGGCGCTAAACTCCGCCGACAGAGACGACAAAGAGTGTCACTTTTTGAGCTGTTTGTCTGCTTAATCCAAAAAAAATGTGTAAGTTTGCACATTATTTTATATCATCGAAACAAAATGAACAACAAACCCAACAAGTACATCGCCGTAGCTTACAAGCTGTACACGGTAGACGAAGGTAATACAAATTTAGTTGAAGAAGCGCCATCTGACAAGCCTTTCCAGTTCATCAGCGGCTTCGGAATAGCACTTGAAGCGTTCGAAAAGGCCGTGGCCGATCTGGATAAAGATGCCGAATTCGACTTTACCTTGGGCCCTGAAAAGGCGTACGGAGAGTTCTTTAAGGAGCGTGTACTCGACTTAGATAAGGAGATTTTTACCGTAAACGGGCACTTCGACCATGAGAATATCTTCAAAGATGCTATGGTTCCGCTGCAGAACGAGGACGGTAATCGCTTCATGGGGCATGTGCTCGACATTACCGAAAACAGCGTTAAGATGGATTTGAATCACCCCTTAGCGGGCAAAACGCTTAATTTCAAAGGACATATTGTAGAGACTCGAGAGGCTTCGAACGAAGAAATACAAGCCATGATCAACCGCATGAGCGGCGAAGGAGGCTGTCATTGCGGCGATTGCAGCGGCGGATGCGACCACGAACATGGGGAGCATGAGCACCATCATGGGCATGACCACGGCTGCTGCGGGCACCATAATGGCGACTGCAACCATCATCACAAATCGTAAAAGCAAAGGGCATGCGAAACACGTTCGGTAATCTTTTTACGCTTACAACCTTCGGCGAAAGCCACGGAGAGGGCATCGGAGGGGTGGTAGACGGTATGCCTCCGGGCATCGGTATCGACTTGGAGTTCATACAGAACGAACTGGATCGACGTCGCCCCGGGCAGAGTAAGATTACTACAAGCCGGAAAGAGGCCGACCGAGTGGAGCTGCTGAGCGGGGTATTCGAAGGGAAATCTACAGGCAGCCCTATCGGGTTCATTGTTCGCAATACCGACCAGCATTCGAAAGATTACGATAATATGCGCAATGCTTTCCGCCCCTCGCATGCCGACTTTACCTATTTAAATAAATATGGTCTGCGGGATTATCGCGGTGGAGGGCGCTCATCGGCCCGCATTACCATCAGCAGATGCGTGGGAGGAGCCTTGGCTAAACTGGCCCTGCGGCCGTTGAACATCGACATAAGGGCCTATACATCGCAGGTGGGCGATATTGCTTTAGACCGCGACTACCGCCTGTACGACTTAAACAAGATTGAAACAAATGCGGTAAGATGCCCCGATGCAGAAACGGCACACCGCATGGAAGAGCTGATAACAGAGGTGAAAGCTGCGGGAGACACCATAGGTGGCGTTATTACGTGTGTGGTGCGTGGTTGCCCTGTGGGCTTGGGAGAGCCGGAATTCGGCAAACTTCATGCCCAAATAGGCGCTGCCATGCTGAGCATTAACGCCGTGAAAGGTTTCGAATACGGTAAAGGTTTCAGCGGTGTAAGCGAAAGAGGAAGCCGGCAGAACGACGAATTTGTAAGCACAAACGGCCGTATATCGACCTTAACCAACAATAGCGGCGGCATTCAGGGCGGTATCAGTAACGGACAGGACATCTATTTTCGCGTGGCATTCAAGCCGGTTGCCACGCTTCTACGTGAGCAAAACACAGTAGATACGGCAGGAAATCCGACGAAATTAGATGTGCGCGGCAGGCACGATCCGTGCGTTCTCCCGCGTGCGGTGCCCATCGTAGAAGCCATGACCGCTATGGTTATTTTAGATAATTATCTGTTTAATAAAACCATAAAGTAATCTTATTTCATGAAGATGTAAGGTTAATTAACATATTTTTGTGTCGATATGTCAAAAATTATATATATCTTTGCACACAACAATGAGGAGTTTGTGAAAATTCCAACTTAGTTTAGTTAAGTCTAGTTTAGTTTTTGTGTTGGTTGGGGGCTACCGATTGGTAGCTCCCAAATTTTGTTTAAAAAACACAGATTTTCCTTTCATCAGTACTGAATGGACATCTATAAGGATTATATCTGTCTTGTCTTTCAATTACATAAACCTTTTATCGACGTAAAATATCCATACAAAAACAGGAATAAACAACACTTGTGCTGCCTATTCCTGTTCGTGAAATAAATTAAACGGGGGAAATTTATGCTTCGAGCACACCGATTATCTCGTTTACAGAGCTGCATCCATGCTTGTCCAGCCACTCGTTAATGCCGTCGCGAACCTTGATTGTCGTGGTCGGATCGATAAAATTAGCCGTTCCGATCTGTATTGCAGTGGCGCCAGCCATTAAAAATTCAATGGCATCTTGGGCAGTGCAAATGCCTCCAAGGCCTATAACGGGAATCTTAACAGCCTTGGCTACCTGCCACACCATGCGCAGTGCCACGGGCTTTATGGCAGGTCCGCTGAGTCCGCCTGTACCAATACTCAACAACGAACGGCGTTTCTCTATGTCGATGGCCATACCCATAAGCGTATTGATCAGCGACACACTGTCTGCTCCTTCGGCCTCACAAGCACGTGCAATCTCGGTTATATCCGTAACATTGGGCGAGAGTTTCACGATCAAAGTTTTATGGTAACGCTGCCTTACGGCCTTGACAACGCTTGCCGCTCCACTGCATGTTACACCGAAAGCCATGCCCCCGTCTTTCACATTGGGGCATGAAATGTTTAATTCTATAGCCGGTATGTTCGATAAAGCATCGATACGGGCAGCACATTCGGCATAATCGTCGGGAGAATTGCCGCTTACATTCACGATAATATGGGTATCTATATCCTTTATTTGCGGGTAAATCTGTTTACAGAAGTAATCTACACCCTTATTCTGCAGCCCTACACAGTTCAACATTCCGCCATCTGTCTCCGTCATACGTGGGTAGTCGTTGCCTTGTCTGGCATGTAAAGTCGTGCCCTTTACCACTATACCGCCGATACCTCCTAAGGGTATGAAGTCTGCATACTCCGTTCCGTAGCCAAAGGTGCCCGATGCAGTCATGACAGGGTTCTTGAATATGATGTCATTTATATTTACATTTAGAGCTGCCATAATAACTTCTTAATGTTTAACACTGGGCCTTCTTTACACACACATATATTGCCTTCGTCTGTCGTCTTTTCCACACAGCACAGGCAGGCACCTATTCCACAGGCCATTTTATTCTCTAACGACACTTCACAATCTATGCCCTGTTCCTTTGCAAAGCGTGCTATAGCCGTCATCATCGGCTTTGGACCGCAGGTAGCAATATGGTCGAAGCGGCTTGTTCGCAAGATAGAATGGTCGGTAACAAAGCCTTTATCGCCGGCAGATCCGTCTTCGGTGGTCAAATACAGGCTGCCTAACGCCTTAAAATGGTCGAGTTCGATGAGTCCTTCTGCCGTTCTTGCTCCTAAAAGAAAAGTAGGTGTGCCTCCTATTTCTTTGATCTTTTTGCCTAAAAAGAGCAACGGGGCGATGCCGACACCACCTCCTACAAGCAAAAAACGGTCTTTCTTGTCCTTTGGTAAGGTAAAACCATTCCCCAAAGGAAGCATACAATTGAGTTTATCTCCCCGCTGCAATCTCGATAAAGCACGGGTTCCGTCGCCGATAGCAGCCACAAGCAGCCACAATTCATTATGCTCCTTGTCCACATAATTAATAGAAATAGGACGCCTGAGAAAGGTTTTCGGCGAATTTTCCACCTTCACTTCAACGAATTGTCCCGGCAACATATCAGGAAGAGGCGTTGAGTCTGTAAGACGTATAAGGAAATGTAGCTTGCTTAAAGCCTCAACAGAATTGACTAAAAGGTCAATACAATACTTCTTCATCTTTGTTCGTGAATAAATTACTTTACAAAGATACAAAAAGATAATATAATATGTATCTGCCTAATACATTATTTAATTAGAAGACAGTTTTTAGGGCTTGAACGTCTCCCAAGTCTGATCATCGTAGAAAACCCTTATCTCTGTAATCTTTCTTTGTGGTTTGTCAAGATATTTCACAATAGTTTTTTCGACATTATTCGATATTTTTTGAGCCTGAACATCGGGCGCAGATGACGAAAGGGCAGAGTGGGTATCAAAATCGATCATAGGCTCCGCCGCATTTGAATCTACAGTTTCAGTTTCCTCCAAGGTCTTATCGTCTGCGAACATTGCACCATGTCCATAAAGTAACCAATCCAGATTGATACTCGGGAACTTCTTCTTAATGGCATCAACATGATTTAATGTCGGATTTGTTCTACCTGTAAATATTCCGCTAAGAGATGCTGGAGAGATTCCTAACATATCGGCAAAGCTCTGTTGAGTCATGTGTTGATTAATCATCAACTGTCTAATTCTATCTTTCATACGTCCAAATCGTAGTCATATTTAGGTAAAATATCATATTTCCATCGATTTTACAAAGGTAAAACAAAAAAACGACATGCGCAACATTTATAAATACTATTTAATTTTGAAATAATTAAAAGCGCAAACGTAAATATCACAAACATAAAACAAAGGTGGCATTTAAGAATATTATAAGAATGTAAATGTAAATGTACAGTGGTAAAACATCGTAATTCCTTTATTTAAAGGAAATGAATAAAATATTGGGGTATTTACAGTTAATTATACATATAATCTATCTTTAGCAGCCACATATATGCCTTTACAGGCAAAATAATTATTCATTATTAATAAAATCATTATGAAAATAATATTAATGTACTGGAAATCAATATTTTATATATTATATTTAGAGCAGTATTTTTATGCATTTACAAGCATCACGCTGCATATCTACATTTACAAACATGCAAAAACAAGAGTGTAAATTATTACACATACACATATTAAAACACATCAATAATTTGACGATGTACATCTGCTATCTATTTCACATATTAAAATTTACAATATGAAATATTTAAAATGTCCTAATTATGAATTGTCGATAGGTATAACAGGTGTTTTTCTTCATTTCTAAAGAATTTCCGAACGACTGCCCTATCTGTTGAAAATACGCGAGTTTTGAAGGGGGTAAAAATGTGGTAAAGTCCCGAAATAAAGGACTTTTATAGCCTAAAAAGAGGATTAAAAAAATGATGGATTTAGCAAAAAACAGCACTAAAAACAGTATATTTTAGTGCAAAATAAAGAATATAAGTTCTTTCATAAGCTCCCCAGACGATGTATTTGGGTTATCTATTCCCTTACTTTTGGCATCAATTTCTCTAAACTTAGAAATTATCTGCATTGTTTTCATTCCGGTATAATTCCTCATTCCCACCATATAATCTTTTACCGCCCATACCGATCTTAAATCTAAAAACTGTGCAACAGAGTTTTCGTTGTTACGGTTAGGAGCGTAATAAGAGAGCATAAGATTTTGGAAATAATTAAAGAGCAAAGGGAGGAAAGCGAATATTGAACCAGCCTTAGGATTTCTGTCAAAATAATTGATAATCTGGTTTGCTTTAAAAATATCTCTATTTACTATCGCATTTCTCAGTTCGAACGCATTGAAGTCTTTGCTTACTCCAATTCGCTCTTCCACAATTTCCGGAGTCACTCTTCTATCATTCTCCGGCAGCGAAATCTGGAGCTTATCAAGTTCAGAAGTTAGTCTGCCAAGGTCTGAACCGATATGATCGGCAATCATAGAAGCCGACTTATTATCGATAGCAACCTTATGTTTGAGAAGATATCCTTCTATAAATCCGGGCAATTCATAATCTCTTTTCTTCTTACTTTCAAAAACTACACCGGCAACTTCGGCTTTCGATACCAATTTTTTGCGGCGATCGATACTCCCGTTTTTATGACAAAGAACAAGAATAGTCGACATAACCGGTTTTTCAAGATACTTTTCAAGCGGTTCGGCAGCCCTGATATTCTGAGCTTCTTTCACTATCACCACCCGATACTCCGACATCATAGGATAGCCTTTTGCCAAATCTGCGACCTGTGCAGCATTCACATCAGAGCCGAAAACAATATTCTGATTAAAATCACGTTCCTCGGGTTGCAGCACATTTTCGGCGATATAATCAGAGATTTTATCGATAAAATAAGCCTCTTCCCCCATTAATATATAAATAGGTGAAAACTTACGAGCTTTCAAATCCCGCATGATATTTTCAAAAGTTGCGCCAGTTTTCTTTTCTGTCATAACCATTCGTGATTTCCGATTAGGCAATGTATGATGAAAATAATCTGCTTCATATCCCTAATCTCTTATCATTTTATTATCTTTGCAATTGATTGCAAAGATAATAAAATGATTCCATTAAACCTACCGAGTTTCCAAATTAAATTGTCAGGTACACAGGAGCGGCCGACCATCTTCGATGTCTTGCGCAGAAAATACGTAGCCCTGACTCCGGAAGAATGGGTTCGACAGCATTTTATTCATTTTCTCATCGAGCATAAGGGTTATCCCCCTGTCCTTTTGGCCAACGAACTACAACTGAAAGTCGGTACAAAACAACTTCGTGCCGATAGCGTTCTCTACGACAAGAACCTGCATCCACGCATGATCATCGAATATAAAGCGCCCTCTATACAGCTGTCTCAGAAAGTTTTCAACCAGATATCGGTCTACAATATGCTACTTCATGTAGACTATCTGATCGTAAGCAACGGGCTTCAACACTATTGCTGTAAGATGGATTACGATACTCAACAGTATCATTTTTTAGCGGACATTCCCGATTATAAAAATATTTAACAAAAACAGGCAATTCTTCTATATGAATTTTTAGTACAAAATACCATCGTAAACCATACCGCTTACAACCGATAGGGCATCAGCTTTTCCACCCTATTTTCTCATTAAAACCACACAATTTACTCCGACTATTAAAAACAAAAGCTACATCTAAAAATATTACAAAGCCCATATAACGGCGTTACATGGCATATCCATCCCCCATAAAGCATGCTCCTATCGTCCTTCGTCTGTTTTTTTACCGAAATCGATATCTGTTTTTATCAGCCACATCATCGCAAAAGTAACCGCACAAAGCATCAAAATAACGATGAAAAATCGACGAAAACCGAGCATATCCTTAACATATCCCGACATCATACCGCATATCATCAGCCCCAAATAGCCTATACTCTTACAAATATCGCGACAATATTTGCCGCCAACACCTCTATCCATGTGCGATATACATGCCGTAAACGCTGCATAACCGAAGCCGCAGCCAAACTGTTCGGCATATATACAAGCGCTAACAAGCCATACATTCTCGGGCAGAGCATAACTCAAATAAACATAAACTGCTTTGGGCAGCGTAACAGCACATGCCGTTAGCCAAAGCCAACGCTGCAAACCGTTTCTTCGGATGAGCATTCTACCCACAATACCGCCCGTTATAAGCCCGATAACTCCCACGGTTCCGCTTGCCAAACCATACTCCTGTGGCGACAATCCGAGCCCTCCGGCAGAACCCGGGCGTAACAAAAACGTGTCTGACATCTTAAACAACATGCCTTCGGGCAGGCAGAAAAAAAACAAAAACAGCAAAAACACCGTCAGTTCTTTTACGGAATAACTGTGCCGAAAAGCAAAACACGCATCATGCATACCATTTCTTATAACCTTGGCACTATGTTTTTCCGCCAACGTTTGCCGGGGCAAAACAAGTCCGTGATAAAGCCAAAAGGCGATAAAAATACCGGCCAGTCCGAAAAAGATAAGGCTCCATGTATAAATTTTCTGATTGCGAAACAGCACTTGCAGTATACCTGCAGCAGGTACAAGCAATCCTTTCCCCAATATAATGGCTATATTATAAAATGTATTCCGCATGCCTACGTACCACGAACGGTCTTCATCGCCCATTTCAAGCCTACAGTAATCGTTCGCGGCAATACCGTATGTGGTACTCGAGAAGGCCATCAGCAAGAAGAAAAACATCGTTCCTTGCACCCAGAAACTGCCGTTAAGCGTAAAAGCAACGCCGGCTAACGCCGATCCCAGCAACATCTGCATGGCAAGCACCCACCACCTTCTTGTCTGATATAGTTCTATGAACGGTCTGTATAGCGGCCTCAACACCCAAGGCAAGCACAGCCAACCGGTATAAAAGGCAATCTGCGTGTCCGACATACCGAGCTGCAAATACATTACCACGGCCAAAGTAACGAGCACAACATGTGGAATTCCTTCTGCAAAAAACAGCGTGGATGCCCATACCAAAGGCTTTTTTATGTTCATTTACCTATATATTTGCTTAATTTCGGCACCCGGATAATAGTGCAACAATATGTGGTCGTACCCGTATCCTCTCTCTCCCATCACGGCTGCCCCTATCTGGCAGAGGCCTACTCCGTGCCCCCAACCGGCGCCGGTCAGTTCGAATTGTTGCGGAATACCGTCTCTATAGTCGTATTTATCTACCACAAAAGCCGAGCTGTAAAGGTGGTTTTCGCTCAATGCACGCCGTATTTCCAACTCCTTTCCTATGGCAAGCGTGCGCTTCGTTCCTATAATCTTCAGTTTACAAAGACGCCCGCTTTTACCTCTTTCCATAGGAACTAAATCGATTATTTCGCCAAAATCGATACCTAACTTTTTAGCTACGAGGGTGCTCAATTGTTCCTGCGTGTAGGCTACGTGCCACCGATAAAAGTCCGAGGTTTCCTGATCATAGTCGTTAAGCACCTGCGAGAGCACCCGTTTATCGTCTGTATTGCAAAACGCCTCGGGACTTCTGCGAATCCATTCCTGTGCATTTGCTTCAACCGTCAGGTCGGGAAGTTCGCCATGTTCTGCATCTACGAGAGCCTTAAGATAGCTCTTCGGCGCATCTTCCCAACAGTATTGAAACTCTTCCACCGCACCTCCGCAGCACTTACTGAAGCGTGCATCGCAAATTTCACCCATACTGTCGGCCAGTATTTTGCCGCGTGTCGCTCCCACAGCCTGTGCCACATGGGGGCTCGTTTCTTTGGTTATGCCCTGATAGCGCTGGCAATGATCATCGGCACACACATCGAACAAGTCATGATCTTCACGGTCGTACCATTTAAGTATTTCGTTCTCATTGCATACAAACGCAGGTTTCTCCCCTTTTGTTTTTCTGCTCTTATCCATTTGTGCAAGCAGCCAACTGCGCGAAATAACGGCATGTGCTTTCAATAGTTCGAGCGAAGAGGTGGCGCTCATCTCGCTCGAAATAACACTCTCCAAGTACTTTTCCACCGGCAGGCGGTTAATGGCGAGCACTTTTCCGCCATCTATAATCAACCTTAACGTACCGAGAAAGGTCTGTGTTTCCTTACGTTCCCAATGAAAGTTCACACCTATAGTCACGTCAGACAGCGAAAACGAGGCATCCGGCACAAGCGGTTCAAACAGCAATTCATCGTACATATTGCCATTCCACAATATCTTTTCTCCCGATATTTCCACGCTTTGGGCACCCGTAAATTCAGTGCCTTGGACCGCATAAGGCCCGTTCAATGTAAACCGTATCTGCTTTCCGCTCACGATACCTACCGCAACTTCGGGTTCTTTTTGGTTCTTCATATTTGCTTGTCAGTTACAAAAGTTCTTATTATTCGGTACTTTTAATTACGATACAGCTACTATCTACTTCGGTTAGACACATGCTCTATCTACGGTACAAATATAATACAAAATGTCCGAAAATATGCCCTATTAGCCATTTTTTCACTAACTTTGCCCTTTGAATACGTAGAATAGTAATGCAAAACAGCAAGATACCACTATTAGGCATGACGCTTAGCGAACTGAAAACCGTTGCTAAAGAGCTCGAAATGCCCGCATTTACCGGCGGTCAGATGGCTAAATGGCTCTATCGGCAGCACGTTGCAAGCATCGACGACATGACGAATATCTCGAAAAGTAACCGCGAAAAGCTGAAAAAGGCATATACTGTTGGCTGCGCATCTCCTATAGACGAGCAACATTCCAATGACGGAACGATCAAATATCTGTTCCCTACAGAGCAGGGAAAGTACGTGGAAACCGTTTATATACCCGACGAAGAGCGCGCCACACTGTGCGTTTCGTCGCAGGTAGGTTGCAAAATGAACTGCTTATTTTGCCAAACCGGCAAGCAAGGATATGAGGGGAACCTCACCGCAACAGACATTCTAAACCAGATATATGCACTACCCGAACGCGATAAACTTACCAACATTGTGTTCATGGGGCAAGGAGAACCCATGGATAACTTAGAGAATGTGCTCCGTGCCACCAATATATTAACCGCCGATTATGCCTATGCGTGGAGCCCGAAACGTATCACTGTGAGCAGCGTAGGTGTAAGAAACAAGCTCAAGAGGTTCCTCGAAGAGAGCGATTGCCATGTGGCTATCAGCCTTCATTCCCCCATTCATGAGCAGCGTGCTGGCCTTATGCCGGCAGAGGGTGGCATGCCTATCCGAGAAATCGTAGACCTCTTGCGCAATTATGACTTCTCTCATCAACGCCGATTATCATTCGAATACATCGTTTTCGGGGGCATCAACGATACACAGACGCATGCTAAAGAAATCGTAAAGCTACTGAAAGGGCTCGATTGTCGTATCAATCTCATCCGTTTCCACCAAATTCCGAACGTGCCGCTCCGTGGGGCCGACGACAGAACAATGGAGGCCTTCCGCGATTATCTCACTGCCCACGGTCTCTTCACCACGATAAGAGCCAGCCGCGGAGAGGATATCTTTGCAGCGTGCGGACTACTTTCTACGGCCAAAAAGCATGCAGATGAAAAAAACTAAAGCCGCGTTTTGCGTAATTACAGCCTTGCTGTTGCTCGCTTCATGCAGCGGTAATCTTTCGTTAAAGCCGGCATCCGGCGGGCATCCGTATAGTGTCTTGGCCGTAGGAGATGTAGATAGTACGCTTTTTGCCGTACTATCCAAGGAAGTTAAAGGGCTGCCCCAGCCCGAACCGTCGTTCGATGTATCCGAAATAAACGAACAGAGTTTCAACGCTACATGGCGACTTTCGCGCAATATCGTTATCGTTCGTATAGACAGTTTGCGCTATCCGTCTGCGCAAATCAGGCAGGAAAAAGACGTTTATGCCCATCCCCAGCTCATTACTTATATCGGTGTACCGACCGCAGATGCACTGAAAATCTTCGCTGCAAAGAATGCAGAGCGGCTGAACACACAGCTGACAGCCTTCGAAATGGGGGCACACATCGCAGTTTTAAAAGTCAAACATAACCCGAAGGCCGAGGAAAAAATAAGACAACTCTTCGGCATCAACATGCTTATACCTGCCTACATGCAGGCTTCCAAGCAGGGAAAAGACTTCATATGGCTGTCGAATAACACCGCAAACGGTATGCAAAATCTCTGCATCTACAGGCTGGAAGGCACGGCAGACCGTAACTTCATCGCCGTCAGAGATAGTGTAATGCGGGCGAATATCAAGGGAGAAACCGATGATATGTATATGACTACCGTGCCCCGTTCGTGCTATATATCGCAGTCGGGAACCCATTCTAACGGCAGCATACTTATAAAAGGACTGTGGGAGATGCACGGTGATGCCATGGGAGGTCCGTTTGTCAGCCGCGTTATACGCAGCAACGGCGCTACATACATTGCCGAGGCATTCGTCTTCGCCCCCGAAACCAAGAAGCGAAATCTATTAAGACAAATCGAATCTGCTTTATATACAATTAAAACAAAACAATAATGGAAGATAAGAAAATTCGCGTAGCAATAACGCATGGCGATACGAATGGCATCGGTTATGAGATGATATTCAAGGCTTTTGCCGAACCTGAAATGCTCGAACTGTGCACGCCTATCATCTACGGTTCGCCCAAAGTGGCGGCTTACCACCGCAAGGCACTCGACTTAGAGGCCAACTTCAGCATTATCAACAGTGCCGAAGAGGCCTGCAACGGGCGTATTAATCTGCTGCCATGTTTCGATGATGAAGTGAAAATAGATATGGGAACACCCACACAGGAGTCGGGCGAAGCAGCGCTGAAAGCACTCGACAAGGCCATGACAGATTTCCGTCACGATGCTTACGACGTATTGGTAACGGCGCCGATCTGTAATTCTAACGTCAAAGGAGAGGGCTTCAAATTCAAAGGAACCGACAGTTATGTAGAAACATGCATAGGAGACGGTAAAAAAGGACTCGCCCTTTACATCAACAATTCTATGCGTATAGCCACGGTAACCAATGGTGTTGCCCTGAAAGATGTAAGTAATAACATCAGTCAGGAAGGCATCATAACTAAAGCCAAAATACTTTTCAACGCATTGAAACGCGACTTCCGTATCTCGTGCCCGCGCATTGCAGTGCTTGCACTCAACCCCGATGCCGGCGGTACAGAGGAAGAAAACATCATCAAACCGGCTATTGCAAAGCTCGCAGAGAACGGTATCAACGCTTTTGGACCGTACCCTGCAGAGCGTTTCTTCGGCAGTACAGACTACGATGCCTTCGATGCTATCTTGGCTATGTACCACGATCAAGGCGCCATACCGTTGCATACGCTGTCGCCATCCGATAATATCAGCCTGCTTACAGGGCTCCCCATCGTGTGCACGGCACCCTATTGCAACGACATATTCTGTACGGATAGGCAACAACTTACCGACGAAAACCCGCTGCGTCAGGCCATTTATCTTGCCATAGACACCTTCCGTAACCGTAACGAATACGACGAACCGATGGGAAACCCTTTACGTAAACTCTATCATGAGAAGCGGGATGAGAGCGAAAAAGTGCGCTTCTCTATCCCCAAGAAGCACGAACAAACAGCGGCATCCGAGCAATAAAGCATGAAAAAGAGATACCAGAACGCCTTTTTCATCTTCGGTATACTGCTGCTGGCTGTCATGGTTACGCAGCTCGATTTTACCGAAGTATGGAACGGTTTGCGGCATGCAGGCTATTGGTTTGCAGCAGTTGTCGTGCTTTGGGCTTTCTTATATCTGTTCAATACAGGCGCATGGTATCTCATCATCAATGCAGGCAACGACGATAAACAGCAGGAACATGTGAGCTTCCGGTGGCTGTATAAGATCACCGTATCGGGCTTTGCGCTGAACTATGCCACGCCCGGAGGACTGATGGGCGGCGAGCCTTACCGCATTATGGAGCTGGCCCCGAAGATCGGAACCGAACGTGCATCGTCGTCGGTCATACTCTATGTAATGACTCACATATTCACTCATTTCTGCTTTTGGCTGCTTTCGTGCGTGCTATATATATGTACCGAGCCCGTAAATCTGCCCATAGCAATGCTGATAGCTGCCGTAGGCGTGTTCTGCATATTGGGCATTTGGTTCTTCATAACGGGCTACCGAAAAGGACTGGCCGTGCGGGCCATGAACATTCTGCGCCACATACCTTACCTAAAGAAATGGGCACAACCGTTCATAGAAAGCCATCGGGAGCAGTTAGACACTATCGACATGCAGATTGCAGCCCTGCACAAGCAAAACAAGAAGACTTTCGTAGCGGCCGTATTCTTGGAAATGACCTGCCGTATATGTTCGGCCTTAGAGGTGTTTTTCATACTGCTGGTGCTCATGCCCAGTGCAAATTACCTGCAATGTATCCTCATTATCGCCTTCACTACGCTGTTTGCAAACCTCTTGTTCTTTATGCCTTTGCAACTTGGAGGGCGCGAAGGCGGCTTCTTGATGTCTGTAACAAACATGGGAATGACGGCAAATGCCGGCATTTTTGTGGCCCTCATCGTGCGGTTGAGAGAACTTGTATGGACAGGCATCGGCCTGCTTATGATTAAATTGGATAAGAAGAAATAGCTCCGTTTCTTGCTTTTTCTCCGATTATATGCTGTATATTCCAAAGACACATGGCCTGTCTATGTGCGATAGACAGGCCATATAAGCAGCATAAGAAGTAGATATAGCTCACCTATCCCTACAACTTATCAGCGGTTCAACACCTTTTTCGTTTTGCCGTCGGCACCTTTTACAATCGTCAGTCTGTGCCCGCGCTGCGGCAATTTGCGCCCGCCAAGGTCGTAATATGCAGCCTCACCGTCTATTACACGCTCCGCATAATGCCTAATTCCACTCGTAACATCCCATTCCAACGATATGACATCCAGCTCCGCACCCTCCATCTGTCGGATATTTCTAACCAATCCGTCGGCTCCGTTTTCATAACTTAGGCTGATATCATCGGCTGCAATGTCGAGTTTATCGGCATAGGTATTGTCCACACGGAAACTGATTTCGCGAAGCAACCCTACCGGAGGCACTCCATAGTTGCCCGCCTGAATTTGCCCGTAAGGTATCATTCCGCCATACGAACAGACGATTACCACCGGACAATACAGCATTGTAAGATGCTTATTCGCGCTTACATCATAATAACCGTAGTCGATGTATCCCGCATAATTGCCGTTTACGGTAATCGTAACCTTAGTTATATTATCGCCTTGCCACGTAAAGGAGTAATGCACTTCGGTATTCTCATTATCGATGGCTGTAACCTCTGTCATGCGTTGCCGGGTATCATATTTGTAACGATAGGTCTTTTGTTTCTCATATTGTACTACTCCACCCACCATATCCATACCGTCTTCCTCCGTTTCCAACGTCTCTTCGGTAATCAATCCGTCCTTTATTACCGAGGTTCTTCGCTGGTGCATTTCATCTCCAAGCACGGTTTCAACAACATTTTCTATCACCCTATCGCTCTCATATGTAAAGATAAAGACGGTTTTCCCCATAGGGCCAACGTCTTGGGTAGTTAGAATTGCACGATCGACCATACCGTTCGGCAGATACGAAAACGTCATCTGCGTATCCGACGAAGTAACTTTAATCAACTTGCTTTCAGCTTTTACACCTGCTGCACAAAGCAAAAACAAGAAAGAAAGACTAATTTTGTAGAATTTATTCATCATAAAAATAGATATTAAAAATATTAAAATAAACAATCGCTCACGCCTCCCGTTACCCGAAAGCATGCCATATTCAGTTGGAATAATATCGTTTTCACGAACCTACAGGCCGTATCTTTTTGTAATCCCCCCGTACTCTTCTATGCGTCGATCGCGAAAGAACGGCCACCAACGGCGCACCTGTTCGCCATGATCAAGGTCTATTTCTACCACGGCACTGTCCTCTTCCGTCTCCGAAGCACGGTAATACAGCTCTCCTTGGGGCCCTGCAACGAAGCTACTCCCCCAAAATTGTATGCCTTCAGTTTGCCCCGAAGGATCGTGTTCGAAGCCTACACGGTTGACAGTTACCACGGGTAGCCCGTTTGCAACGGCATGTCCGCGCTGTACAATGGCCCACGCGTCGCGTTGTCTTTGCTGTTCATCGGCCGTATCTCGACTTTCGTAGCCGATAGCTGTAGGATATATCAGCAGTTCAGCGCCTTCTAAGGCCATCAGACGGGCAGCCTCGGGGTACCACTGATCCCAACAAACAAGCACGCCCAGTCGGCCTATGCTCGTTTCAATAGGGTGAAAACCGATATCTCCGGGCGTAAAATAGAACTTCTCATAATAGGCCGGATCGTCTGGAATGTGCATCTTGCGGTACTTTCCGGCTATGCTGCCGTCGGTATCCAGTACCACTGCCGTGTTATGATATAGGCCCGGTGCCCGCTTTTCGAACAGCGAAGCAACGATAACCACGCCAAGTGTCTTCGCCAAATCGCCGAATACGGCCGTTGAAGGGCCCGGAATAGGCTCCGAGAGATTAAAGTTATCGACCGTTTCCGTTTGACAGAAGTACAACGTATTGTGCAACTCTTGCAGCACAACGAGCTGTGCACCCCGCTTGGCAAGGTCGGTTATGCCCTCTGCCAACCGCATCCGATTGTCTTCCGCCGACGCCGTATTGTGCATTTGCAGCACACCTATCTTTATTTTTCTCATGATGTAGCAATAATATTATAATAATGTGTCTGTAATAATACGATGGTGTATGCGCGATAGAACTAAAATATATCCGGCATACAGCCAATTTCTTGTATCACGTTTTGGGGATATTGCATGGTCAGACAGTGCAGGGAACCGTGCTGTTTGATAACTGTACAGGCATCGATGGGTACAAGTTGCCTATCCGGAAATGCCTGTTGCAGCACTTCGGCAGCCCTCCTATCGTTATCAGGTTGCCTGTAAGTGGGATAAATAAGTCCACCATTCAGGATTACAAAGTTGGCATAAGTGGCCGGTAAGCGCTGTTTATCATCGTCGTAAATGGCATCGGGCATAGGTAGTCTCAACAACCGATAGGGTTTGCCCTCTATGGTACGAAAGGTACGCAGCTGCTCTTCCAAGGCTTGAAAGTCGGTATATTGCTCGTCTTTGGGGTTATCGCAGCCCACATACAGCAATGTATCGCCCGGAGAAGTACGCACTATGGTGTCTATATGCCCGTCCGTATCGTCGCCGATCAGCCTTCCATGATCTATCCACACAACTCTTTGGACACGCAGCACGGCCTTCAACTTGGCTTCTATCCGCCTTTTATCCAACGGTTGATTACGGTTCGGCGCCTTCAACAGGCAGGAGGATGTAGTGAATACGGTACCTTTACCGTCGGTTTCCACGGCACCTCCTTCGAGTACAAAGTCGGTATGATTTTCATACCCTCCTTTCAGAACTCCCTGATAATATACGTTTCGGTTGATTGCATTATCCAAATGAGCCGCGAATTTGCCGCCCCAGCCATTGAAACAGAAGTCGAGCAAGCAACTTTGAGCCTGATATACGGAGGCATGGTCGGCCGGAACAAGAGTGATAAAAGCATGGTCTCGCGCCCATGTATCGTTGTTTTCAGCCCGACAGAACACGATATTCTTGAACAATTCGGCACTTATTTCACGGCGAAGCAGCGCTTCTACGTCGTCTACATGCTGCGCCACAACCAAGAGTTTCTCGTACCTTACGATGGCCTTTGCCATTTCTACAAACGTTGCCGTGATGGCATGCAGACATTCTTTCCAGTCGGTATCGGCATGAGGCCATGTAAGTTGCACGCCGCTTTGGGGGTACCATTCGGCTGGAAACATATAATTACGGCCATTCATCGAGTAGTTTATCATTTGAACAATGTTTTTATTTCACATCGAATACTGATCCCTACCGAAGACAGAGAACGTCTTCTGCTATTGCAAAGATAGGTATTTAAGTCGACATTCGTGCCGCTGAAAATGAAAAAATGTATAATTATCGACCGATTTAAAATTAAACTATTACCTTTGCAAGCATACATTTGCTACGGAACCCTATGCTTGAAATGAAAGAAGTGTGCCTGAACATGGGCGGTAAACAGCTTTTCAATTCTCTTTCTTTTACCGTTAAAGAAGGCGACACCCTATGTGTAAGCGGCTTAAAAGGCTGCGGAAAGACGACACTACTGCGAACTTTCATGGGATTACAGCAGGCAGAAAGCGGATACACCACCATAGACGGCGAGCTGATAACGCCACTTTCGGCCGCTTATTTCAGGCAGAAGATGGCTTATCTCCCACAAGATTTGCATCTACAGGGCACAACCGTGGCAGAACTTTTTATGACCTTTGCAGCTTTGCATGCCAACGAAAAGCAGCAATTTTCTAAGAATAAACTGTTTGCAAACTGGAAGCAATTGGACGTAGACAACAGTATGTGGGGCCGAAAACTATCGGATATAGACAGCGGCACGCTGCAACGCATTCTGTTATCGGTTGCAACAGCGCCGATACGCAGTATGTTTTTGCTCGACGAACCGACATCCGAACAGGACGACGATGGCGCCGAACGGATAAAAAACTACCTGACAGCACTGAAAAACGACACGTCTATCATGATCATAGCGACAAACGACGAACGTATAAAAGATATTTTCAATAAGCACATCGTGCTTGGAAACCAATCATAAAATAGAGAAACGAAGATGGAAATAACGGTATTGGGCTTTGCCTTGGGCATGCTGTTGCTTGTACTGCCACTGTACATACTTTATTATTACCGCATAAATATATGGCAGAAGTTGGCTAAAGGACTCTTGAAGATGCTGGTCGTTATGGCGCTTACGGCCTTGTTTCTGAAATACATCATAGAAATGAACAACACATTCGTCAACATTTTGTGGTTCTTACTGATGGCTGCAGCCGCCTCGGCAGCCGTAATCGTGAAGGCAAGACTGCACCTTCGCCGCTTTCTGATGCCCGTTTTTGCTGGCGTAACGGTAGGTTCTCTCACAACCGGACTCTATCTATTGTTCCTCTCGCTGGGTATCGAAAATCCCATAGACGGGCGTTTCTTCATCCCTATTGTGGGCTTACTCATCGGCAATATGATTACCGTAAACAGCAAAGCCTTAGCCACTTACCATGCAGGAACGGCCTATCACGCCCAACTCTACGACTATCTGTTGGGCAATGGTGCTACATATACCGAGGCTACCCGATACATCGTGCGCCGCACCATAGAGAAAACAGCGCTGCCGAACATTGCCCATACGGCGGGTATTGTGGTAAGCTCGTCGCCTGTCATTATGTGGACGATGATCCTTGGCGGCACAAGTGCGGTCAGTGCAGCGGCAATCCAAGTTCTGATCATTGTAGCCATGTTCTGCTCATCCCTTATGTCTATGGCCGTTACACTGTGGGTTTATCGCCGTTACACCATAGGTGTATGACTTCGAGACGGGCGCTCTATCTGCAACATTGATACAAATCAAACCATTTGACACAAGTCAAAATATGAGGGGTGTGGCCGGTTTTTTCCGGTTATTCTCTTTTTTTACATGCCACAAGTAGTTACTTTTGCACTCGTCTTCAATATTATACCGCTTCAAATCGGTAATATATACAATAGGTATTAAGCACAAAGGGTGTGAAGAGGCACCCCACATGGATAACGTAATTTTAGCATAGAAAGGTAAAAAGATTATGAGAGAAATGACAAAAAAGTTTATAAAAAACAGAACATTTAGAAGATTTTGCGTAGAAATCTTGAGTATGTACAACGCCGGAAGAGCAAACATACTGGCATAAGTACAATAGAGAAATAACGGAAACCGGTCTGAATTTCAGGCCGGTTTTTTGTGCCTGTGCCTCACGACATGCCCGAACATAATACTTAAAAATAATTAAACGGAAACGTTGTTCCTTTCTGTTCCGAAATAAAAAGCTTATCTTTGCAGTTCTAAACGATATAAGCGTGAAGATTATAGAAGTGGTTGACGCCCTTGAACAATTCGCGCCTCTGCCCTTACAGGAAGGTTTCGATAATGCCGGCCTGCAGGTTGGATTAACAGAGACGGAAGTATCAGGGGCTTTATTGTGTCTTGACGTCGACGAAAAGATAGTAGACGAAGCGGTGTCTTTGGGTTGCAATCTAATCGTGTCTCATCATCCTTTGATCTTTCACAAGCTCGCGCAAATCAGCGATACCGACTATGTACAGCGCACGGTAATAAAGGCTTTGCAGAATAACATTACGATCGTATCCATGCACACAAACATGGATAACGCGTTAGGCGGCGTAAATCATAAGATTGCAGAGAAGATGCAGCTGAGCAATGTGGAGTTCCTTGGAGAAACAAAGAGTGCCGGCGGCGTAATCGGAGGCTCGGGGGTGATCGGCAATCTTGCACGGCCATTGGCGGCAGACGACTTTGTTCTGATGCTTAAACGTACTTTCGATGTGGAATGCGTGCAGGCCAATCAACTGCTAAGGCGCGATATCGAGCGCGTTGCCCTATGCGGAGGGGCCGGCTCTTTTATGCTTGCAGACGCCATAAAGGCCGGAGCCGATGCCTTTGTAACGGGCGAGATGCACTATCATGAGTTCTTCGGACACGAGCAAGAGATACAAATTGCCGTCATCGGACATTATCAGAGCGAACAATTTACGAACGAAATATTCAAATCAATCATTGAGGATAAGTGTAAAGATGTGAGATGCTATCTCACGAAGACGAATACAAATCCTATAATTTACTTATAAAATATGGCAAAGAAAGATCTTACAGATTTGTCGGTAGAAGAGAAACTAAAAGCACTGTACCAACTGCAGACCACCCTTTCGGGTATCGACGAAAAGCGCGCACTGCGCGGTGAACTTCCGCTCGAGGTACAAGATTTGGAAGACGAAATAGAGGGATTGAATACACGTGTAGAGAATATTCAGACCGATATCAGGGAGTTCGAGGATGCTGTTACCCAGAAAAAAGCGGATATTACCAAGGCACAAATAAGCGTAGACCGTTACAAGAAGCAGCTCGACGAGGTAAAGAATAACCGCGAATACGATACTCTAACAAAAGAAATCGAGTTTCAGGAACTCGAAATAGAGCTATGCAACAAGAAAATAAAAGAAGCTCTAATTAAAATAGAGGAACGTAAACACGACTACGAACAGGCACAAGAGCAGATACAGGACCGCCAAGGAGACCTTGAACAGAAGCGGAACGAGCTTGATGAAATTATGCAGGAAACGCGCGAGGAAGAGGATAAATTGAAAGGAAAAGCCAAAGAACTGGAAATAAAGATAGAACCTCGTTTGCTTTCAAGTTTCAAACGTATCCGCAAGAATGCCCGTAACGGGCTGGGAATTGTATATGTTCAGCGCGATGCATGCGGCGGCTGTTTCAACAAGATACCACCTCAACGCCAGTTAGATATCAAAATGCACAAGAAAGTAATCGTATGCGAGTACTGCGGACGCATCATGATCGATCCCGAGCTGGCAGGTGTAAAGATGGAAAATACTGCTGTTGAGGAGAAGCCCAAGCGCAAACGTGCCATACGCAAGACCAAGAAAGAAGAAGAATAAAGGAGGAGTTTCTTCCTTCGAAGGAATAACCGTCTTTTATAACAACCATAGAGTGCCTGCTTACACAGGCACTCTATTTTGTTTATACCGGCTGTCTTACGACCGTATATCATAGGTGTAACCGCCTTATAGGTATAGTAATCTGCATGAATTGCCGAAAGCAAGACCTCTTGCGGGTTATTCTTACGAGATATGAACGAATTGTTCTATAACGCCGAAAAGAACACATTATGCACATCTCACTACGCTATAGCTCACAATCCCCTTGCTTTAAATATCTTTTCTTTGGCCTCATTGATTTCTTGGAACTTGCGTTCAGCAGCCTTACGCACATCTTCTCCCAACGCCGATACCCGATCCGGATGGTGCTTGAGCGCCATCTTTCGGTACGCACTTTTCACTTCTGCATCTGAAACATTACTCGAAATACCGAGCACTTTATAGGCTGCTTCAAGGCTACTGCCGCCATTCTGCAGGTTCAACATAGACTCTACATCTTCAACAGAGAGTCCCAATCCCGCACATACTTCTCGCAATGCTTCGATTTCCTGCATAGCTACATGTCCGTCGGCTTGGGCAATCATCACAAGAAAATTGAGCAACTGCAAGCGCTGCGAATAGTCCATGTTTGCTGCAATCTGCCTGCAAACACTGCCTATGGTTATACTGTACTGGCGCTCCCCCATCTGTTTTTGCTGCTCGAACAAACGGTGTACAATGCTTTCTCCTTGCACCACAGCCTCTTCTCCGAAGTTCTGTCGAAGAAAATTCCTTAGCATTTCCATCTCAGAATGCATGACTTTCCCGTCTGCCCTGATGATATAAGCTGCCAAGACAAGCAGACTGAACAGAAAAGAATTGCGCTGTCCTTCCTGCATCTGCTGCCGATAGCGGCCGCTTTGCCCAAAACTATCGGCTTTGCCCTGCCCCTGCATGTCGGCAACATTAACCGAATCTATTCCCTGATCGAAAAGCCAACCGAGCGCAAACCCTGCCAATGCGCCCAACGGACCGCCCGTAATAAAGCCCAAAAAGCCGCCTATCCATTTTCCAGATGCCATATATTTTCTATGCTGATAACCAATGTAAACGCAAATGTACGAACAAAAAGCGAGACTATTTGAACATAATGTCTTAAAAACAATAAAGGGATGCAACAAATAGTTGCATCCCTCACAGCTTACAGCCAGACAAAGTTAATAGGTTGCTTTTAGGAACTTTTCTACCCGTTCGTCATTAAGACCGTTGTTTTTCAATATCTGCGGTAGGTTCGCATAGTTCTTGCGGAACGCTTCGATATACTCTCTAAATCGATTAGGATAATAAGAAATCGCCCGTCCAGTAGACTCCATGGTGCCCAATTCCTCACCGAAAATGATCTCGGCATCATCGCGTTTGGCTGTAAGACAGTTCTGCTGTATGCGGCGGAACCGCCCAATGGTTCCGTCGGCCACATCGAGCGCATCTTGCGGATAGGTAATATTTATCTTCTTGGCCACGCTGCAATCTGTTTCGGGAACATCGATTATAAGCGTCAGATTATTGCCATCATACTCGAAATCGGCCTTCTGTCCGTTGATCATGATACTTTCAGGCACGACAGATGCCACAATTTTCACTTTGAAACGACGTGCAGAAGGCATATCCTTGTAAGAACCCTTACGCGCACCTATGCTTACCGTGAGCATATTTCCGTTGCGCTGTGCAGTCAACTCCGTTGTTGCATATTCATCGGCATAATTCTTATCGTTGCCATTATCCTCATACAATGAGAACTGTCCCTTAGTTCCGGGGTACACGGAAACCACTACCGGCTCGTCATTACCCTGCAAATTCTTCACCTTTCCATACATGGGAATAACAGAACCTGCCTTGATATAAAGCGGATATTCGTCGAGATGGAAGCTGCGCTCCACGGTTTGTCCGCCTTTAAGAAGCGTACCTGACGAAACTTCATACCAGTCGTTCCCCGCCGGCAGCCATACTTTTTCTTTAGAAGTTCCGTCTTTCATCGGCGATGTAATGGGATAAACGAGCATCTGATCGCCGAACATATACTCGTTCCTGTTATCGTATGCCTCATTATTTTCGGGGTAATCGTAGTACATAGGACGGCAAATAGCGATGGCATCGTCGTAAGTCTTGCGGGCCATGGTATAGATGTACGGCGCCAAAGCATAACGCTCGTCCACGATACTTCGAATTATATCGACCTTATGATAGTCGAATTCCCACGGTTCTTTATTAAGACCGGAATTCTTGGTGGAATGTGTACGAAGGATAGGACTCAACGCACCGAACTGCATCCAGCGGATATAAAGCTCGGGATCGATTGCAGAAACGCCGTAATGCCCCCCTATATCGTGGCTCCAAAAGCCGTACAACACGTTCGAGGCAGTAGAGTTAAAGTAAGGTTGATAGTCAAGTGAGCGCCAACTAATGATAGCATCGCCCGAGAATCCTATCTGGTAACGGTGGTTGCCTAGCCCTCCCCAACGATGATAAAGCATCGGTCGGCGGTCGTAGGTACGCTCCATATCGGTGAAAACCACATAATTCAGCCACCATGTATTGCTAAGTTTCGGGAATAGACGGTCGTTATTCCACTGTTGCCAGTCCAGCCACCAGAAGTCAACCCCATCCTTTTCCATCGGTCGGAGCTGCGTTTCGATCCATCCTTTCATAAAACGTTTATCGGAAGCCTGCCAAGCTATATCCTGTTTTGTGGCCGGATCGACGTCCATCCACTTAGCCATTTCGGGATAATGTTCCTCAAAATTCCTAATTCCATCGGCCGGATGAAGATTGAAAGTAGACTGCAGATGCTCGTCATCGAGCCATTTCAAGAAACCTTTCGGACTGGGGAACAGGCGTCGGTTCCACGTATAACCCGTCCATCCACCCTTTCCATTCTCGCGATAATGCCAATCTATATCTACTACCATCACATCCAAAGGCACATTGTAGTTTCTGAAATGGCTCACAAGATTGCGCATCTCATTATCCGAGTACGACCAATAGCGCGACCACCAGTAACCGAAAGCATAGCGCGGAGGCAGAGGCACCTTGCCCGAAAAGGCGGTAAAATCTTTCAAGGCTTTCTTATAATCGTGCCCATACGCCATGAAATACCAGTCTTGAGTATTACCCTCATTGGCACGATGGGCTACCCAAGGCCATTCGGAACGGTCGAATATATAGCTTTCAGAGTCATCTATGAAAGTCCATCCGCTTCTTGAAAGCAGACCGTCTTCTATCGGCATCGGCTCATTGTCGTGCATATTTCCGTCGTAACCGTCGAGGGTACGATAGGTACCTTTTAGGTTTTTCTCATCTTTCATACCGGGCTTCCACACAAACGGTATCGTTTTCTTTGCCTTAGGAGAGGCAATTTGCAGGTTATCTGCGGTAAACTTGCCCATACCTTTATTATATGTAAGTACAAACTGTGCCGTACTTATTTCTACTTTCCGCCCTTTATTCTGCACTTTAAATGCAGCTGCAGGATAATTTCTGTTCACGGCTATGAACGAATTATCATTCATAAACTGCCCGTCGGGAGCATATTCCATTCTGACAACTCCATCGGTAATCACGGAAATACGAACATTCTGATCCTGATAGGCCACATTTTTCTGTGCAGATACAGAGGTGAAAATGCAGCACACCGCGGCCAAAGAAAGGCCGAACCTATACACTGAATTGAATTTCATGAGTTTGATATTTAAGTTAATAATTATGTTCTGTCCGAAGAATTGCTGTGATCTTCACCTTATTTTAGAAAGACCTTTCTTACTTCACCATTAGCGTATTCTACGATATTGAGCCCTTTCATAGGTGCATTTATAGCTTGTCCGACGGCATTATAGCATGCCTTTATTTTGCTTTCCCCACCCGACGAACCCACATTAACGATACCCGCAGGAGGCAGAACCTTGGGCTCAAAGCTATCCATAAGTACCTTCATCCAATAGCCACCTATAACACTACGTGCCCGAAAACCTACCATATTGCCGCTCTTTGTATAATGCCAATCGCTGATAGGTACACGCGACTCGGTTTCATCAACATATTTGTAAACCAAATCGGAGAACTTCAGAAACGTCTCCTTATCAGGTGCCATCGATGCCGTCCACATAATCCAATCGCTCTTGGTATATTCCGAACGGTTATCGAGAGGCAGCCCGTACTTGTTCTGAATGGTAAGATAATAATCGATTTCGCGCTGCATGGCGTTATTAGGTATAATATTTATCTTCCATAGTTTATCCCATATCATATTGTATTTCTGGCTCCATGTTCCATCAAGATCAAGCGTCCGTTTATAGTGAGTGCCCGAGGCATCGAGGGCATCGTGCTCCCATTTGTCAGCCATACTTTTTGCTTTCGCCATATAGGTATCGTAGGTGGCTTGGTCGCCTTTTATCTTTGCCATCATTGCAAAGCCCGCCACACCCATGATGGCCTTTAATGAAAGGTTGGTATTATGGGTAGAACGTCCGGCAAAATCGTCTGTACAAAGCTGGTTTTCGGGGTCCTGACCGTACTCGGCCAAATAGTCTGTCCACTTTTTCAAGGTATCCCAAAAGCGTTCTGCGTATGTTGTATTTCCCTCGAGCATAGATATTGTCGCAGCCAGTGTTACGAGGTTTCCCGATTCTTCTATAGGCATATTACCGCCGAAACTGCCATTTACCTCCGGAAACCTAATGGCATAGTTCTGATTATTGGCCATCGGATAGTCTCCGAGGTCGTGTGCAGCAAAGGTAAATCCCCATCGGTCGGACTCACAATATTTAAATATGCTCGTCATCATAGCTTTCTGTAGCTCGTGGTTGTACTTCAAAAAAAGCGGAGACTCGGGGTATGTCAGGTCTACAGTATTGACAAAACCGCCGGAATTGTTCTCACGCGAGAAGAATAGCAGGTCTCCATCTCTGTCTTGAAAGAGCTTATGTGCGGCAATCACATGGCGGTAAGAGCCCGACAGTAGTTCGGCATATTTCACGTTACCGGCAGCTAAACCATCGTCGTAAATGGTCTTATCCAGTGCACGGCACTTGGTCATAATCTCGTTATAGTTATCGCGCATTTCTTCGAAAGCCTGATAAATCGTCTTGCCGTTGCGTGCCCAATAACCGGTATATTGTCTGTTAAGAAACTCTATATCTTTCACCTCGTTGTAACCGATCATCATAAAAGTAGAAGCATCGGTTACATCTCCGAAGTCGTGAGTATATGCCAAAAGCGGGTATTGCCCCTGTCTTTCTGCCACCACATTCGTCTTCGATGCAGCCGGAAGCCTGCCTTCGGCCGCAAAAGCGCGCTCTGCATCGTTCACAGAATATATTCCTGCCGTGCCGTTAATCTCCGGCAAATAAAGATACCCCCAGTCTATAGGGGTATGATCTCCCGTGCCATGCAGGGTTTGGTTGCGGTTACCGGTTCGATAATACCTAACGCCATTATTGGCTATTCGTCTCGATATCGTGGGATCATTGCGGTCGTTGACGGCAATCTGCGGACTTGCCGAGAAATATACCTGCACTTGGTGTTTGGCTCCATCGGTCGACCTTACCTGATAAGATACATAATTTATCGGTGTAGAAAGTAAGTCGAGATTATCGATCAGCATAGGTGCAGTAAAGACAACATCCAGCTCTACAGGCCCACAAGTAAAGGTATAATAGGTATTTGTTGCCAACACATCGACAGATTTCTGCACGGCATTCCGTATGTCGGGTACAGGTGTTTTCACGTTCTCATAAATTCCGAAGTCCACCAGAGAGCCGCCCATCCGGTTGAAGCAGTGGGCCGCAATCATATTTTCGCCTTCGGCAAGCAGGGCTTTATCGCTCTCTGTAAGGTGATAGACGAAGTTTTCGCCCCAATTATAACCGGTATCTATAATCTTCTTACGTCCATTCAGACCGCACAGATAAAGCTCGAAAATATCGTCATGTGAATATATAAGGTAAAGATCTTTCTTTAATTCCTCGGCTGTAATGCGGAACTTGCGCCGTATCCATATATTGGTATTATCGCCTCTCCATTCGGTTCGGATATACGAAGCCCTATACTCATCTGCATTACCAAAAGCCCCGAGGGCGGTATCCCAAGCACTATCGTCGAATGTCAGTGCTGTCCATCTCGACGAGACGGGCGATGTATTCGTGATTTTTGCCATCCATTGGTCGTCACATGCCATGGGTACGATAGCTCTGTCTAATATATACTCTTTCTCCTTACCCATGAAACGATACGTAATCCCGTCGACTCTCACCAATCCCTCTATGGGCTTTTCGATATCTTTGCCATACCAATAGCTGGTAGAACCCTCATTTAAGGCGTTATATGGTGACCATATCGAGAAATAAGGATCGTTTACGATTAACGGAACGGCCGGTAAACGCAAGCTGACAGACTTATACGGACGGAAAAACTCTGCGGTTTGTGCGTTCATTGTCAGTGCTATACATAAGGAGGCAATAAATGTCAAGTTGAATTTCATGTTGAGTCTGAATATTTAGAATTTATAGATTGCGAACTTGTTAGTAAGTCTTGATAGTTTCAATTCTTTGGTAAAAATAGAACGAACCGAATGCAATGGAACCTTTTCCATATTGCTAAGGTGAAGCCTAACTTCTGCAAAGATAAGTTATTTTCATTTAAAACCGCTCGTTTTCATGAAAAAAAATATGCTTACAGAGCATATCACGCCAATTTATTCGACTGCAATACCGGCGATATTGCATCTTGTTACAAAATTTATCATGACGAACAATACAGCACCTTTTTACCGTATATCGGCATTCACCTACACCCAATCTATCATGTTGCCATACTTATATCTTCAATACATACAACTTCCAAGCCCGATAAGCAGCCGCTCTATCGGCATTATACCATACATATATTCGCGACGTTTTTGAAAAACTTCTGCCCTATCTCCATAAAACGGTTTTCGTTTGCCTGCAGAACAGCACATACAAAGTGCCTCCCCCACTCCGTTACACCCTGTTTCTGCAGATGGCTTTAGTAATAAGAAATTCTATTTCTCGCAAACTTTATGTTAGAAAAAGCGAGAAAAAAAGATGAAAAAAATTTGTATTTAAAAAAAATATAGTATCTTTGCATCAGATAATCTAAATTGACTTACATCAAGAGAACAGACCGTATACTAAACGAAATTATCACTTAATCATCAACAACATCATTCGGATAGGATTCATCAGGTTCTTGCCTTCCCCATGATATCGATAAAAGAATCTCCCTTAAATCAGAAAAGAAGATGAAGAAAATTTTATCTCTCTTGGCGTTAGGAGCTGTATGTACAGGCGTTTCTGCACAGACAGATGTCTTCACGCCAGTACAGAAAAGCGATCTTCGCGCACCGTCAGTGCCTATAATCATGGCCGATCCTTATTTCCAAGTATGGTCGCCATACAACACATTGAACGGTGGTACAACCAAACATTACAACGGCAGCGACAAGAGTCTTGTCGGTTATGTTCGTGTAGACGGTAAATTTTACCGTTTTTTAGGGCAAGGTAAGTCGTGGTTCGACAAGAGTAAAGTCTACGTGCCCGCATCGGAATACGATCCTGAAAACCAATGGAATGCGGACGCAATGATCTATCAGGGCCCGAAATCGGAACCTTCTAACTACGGCGTCATATTGGGCACGCCGCCTAACGATGCCACAGGAAAGGCATGGTACGAGGCGGGATACGCGCTTACCAATGATGATGACAACGATACATGGTGGGAAAACAGGCAGTCGCCATTCAGTTCAGACGCAACTTACAAAGGAAAATCCAGCACTATATGGGCAAATGTCGACGAAACAGCCGACCTCTATCTGCGCCGCAAGTTCACTATAAGTAAAGAAATGTCAGGCAATATGTACTTAGCATGCGGGCATGACGACGGTCCGTGCGAATATTATATCAACGGACAACTGGTTTGGTCTATCCCTGACAATAATCCCGATTGGAACAATGCCGAAGTTGTTCTGCTTACACAAGATCAAAAGAACCTTATTAAAACCGATGGTTCGGAGAACATATTGGCTGTTCACGTGCATCAAGATTGGGGAGGCGCTTTTGCAGACTGCGGTATCTATGGCGAGAAGACCGATGCCGAAATAGCACTCGTTCCCATGGCCGATGCAGGTGCATGGAATGCCAAATACTCACTTGAAAACCTTACGGAAGATCCGGGATTTGCCTCTATCAATTACGATGGCGAGGCAGACATGCAAGACGGTAAGGGCGCATTTGGCGATGAAGGACAGGCTTACCGCCACACAGATTGGTCTGGCGACAATACGGATATTACTATACGCCGACACTTCACGCTAACAAAAGCCCCGGATCCTACGAAAACATACATCGTTAAGTTTCGTCACGACGATGAGTTTACGCTTTGGCTGAACGGAGACGGCAACGAGATTTACGATAACGCCAAAATAAAAGCGGCAAACGGCACGGTGATAATTCGCCGTGGAAATAATTCCGGCGGAACCGATTGTAATAAGGAATGGATGGACGGTATGCCGGCAGACATTCATGCCATAGTTCCTTACACTGGTAACACATGGACAGACGGCACACAATATATTACACGTGTGCTGACAGCCGAGCAAGTTGCGCTGCTTCACCAAGGCGATAACGTGCTGACTGCCTATGCTCATAACAACAGATGGGGCTCCAATGCCGACTTCGGTATCTACGAACTCGATGTTTACAACCATCCCACAGACGTTGCAACACAAAACTCTGTAAACATAACGGCAACGCAATCGTACTTTAACTTTACCGCCGGACCGGTAGACCTCGACGTTGTATTTACATCACCGCAGGTTATTACCGACCAAATAGCATTATCTACGCCTATTAATTACGTATCTTATCGCGCCAAGGCAAACGACGGTAATGCACACAGCGTGCAGGTTTATCTCGAGGCAACCCCGCAGATAGCTGTCGGAAACGATGCAAATAAGAACATTACAAACCTTGTAACGGCAAACGGTCTTACCTTTGTAAAAACGGGAACCACCGCACAGCAAATTCACAGAGCCGACCGCCAAAATTGGGGTTACCTATATATAGCTGCCGATCCGGCAAAGAACCAGACAATCGGTTTCGGCAATTATAAGTTGTCTTCCAACAACATGATGGCAACGGGCAATGTTCCTACCGTTGCAGACGGTACGACCTACCAATCGGAAGGCGGCACAGACGAGATGCCAATGATACTGTTCAAGCAAGACCTCGGTTCGTCTACAGAGGCTTCGGGCTTCACCATGCTCGGCTTCGATGACGAGGGCAAAGCAGTTAAGAACGTTGCAGCCAAGGCTACAACCGATAATGAAGGCAATCCGGTTGCAGAAAAGACCGAAATTCTGCCGGGCTTCTGGTCTACGAAATATAACTCTCTTACAGTAGCAATGGCAGACTATGCAGCCAATTATGATGCAAATATCAACGCTGCACGTACGATGGATAACACCGTTTATACTGATGCTAAGACAGCCGGCGGTACCAAATATGCCGAACTCTGTGCGCTGGCATACCGTCAGGTCGTAGCAGGCAACAAGCTCGTCCTTAACACCGATGGCAAGGCACTGAACTACACAACGGCCATCACCAGTGGAAACGACATTCAAACAATCGACGCAGTATTCCCCGAGGCACCGTTGTTCCTCGCCTACAATCCCGATTTGGCTGTCGCTACACTGAAACCTTACTTCAAATGGATGAACGAAAGAGGATGGACGAGAACAGATGTTCCTAACGATCTCGGTGTAGGCTATCCTATTGTTGACAACTTCCCGAATATAGATGAAGCTACCGGCACTATGATTGGCTATCCAAACCAAACTGAATGCACTGCCAACTTCGTGCTCGAAGCCGGTATGGCAGCAAAGCTCGGGGCTACTGACAAGACTTTCTTCTCTGATAACTACGATCGCTTTAAATCATTTACCGACTATCTCGCAGAAATAGTTACTCCGGCCAAGGAAGACGTGTTCAAACTCGAAGGTACAGCCGACAGTT
Organism: Hoylesella oralis ATCC 33269; assembly: GCF_000185145.2. Taxonomy (GTDB): domain Bacteria; phylum Bacteroidota; class Bacteroidia; order Bacteroidales; family Bacteroidaceae; genus Prevotella; species Prevotella phocaeensis. Next base: position 188,411 of record NZ_GL833116.1, on the reverse strand, counting down.
TCAACAGTCGTATTGTCAACAACTCACATCTGTCGGCTAAAGCCATCCTTGCCGTTGCTGCATTCGGTGAAATTGCCAAAGCTGCAGGGCATGAGGACGAAGCTGCGCCCTACCTACAGAAGGCTAAAGACCTTGCCGCTAACTGGAAAGCAAACTATTTGGCCGATACGGACGATCACTACATTCAGGGATATTTCAATGACGGAAATGCCATCAAATGGGGCCAGAAATACGATTTGGCTTACGATAGAATGTTAGGCAGCGGTCTCTTCACAGATGTTATCAACACGGAAGTTGCTTACTATCTGACTCTTATACCTAACTTTAAATACGGCATGCCGATGGATGCACGTTACGACGGAAGCGTACCCGAATACGGTTATCGTGCAAAACTCGACGAGAATGTAATAGCAGCAACGCTAACCAATAATGATGCTGACTTTGCTAAATTGGTTGATCCGTGCTGGAATTATGTAAACGAAACGCCTAATCACTTCGCTCTACGCGACTATTACAACCCGAAGACCGCCGGAGGTTACGAGTTCCAAGCTCGTCCGGTTGTAGGTATGTTTTGGGCACCGGTAGTTGCCAAGAAGACCACAACGGCTATTGATAACGCCATTGTCGACCGAACAACGGCCGAGGATACCACCGGAAATGTTTACAGCATAGATGGTAGAATTGTTGCAAAGGGCGTAAAGAACCTCAACAACCTAAAGAAGGGTGTCTACATTTTCAAAGGTAAAAAGTTCGTTGTTAAATAAACTGATAGAATAATCCGTTTTATATCAAGAGGATGTATCTGTTGTTAGATGCATCCTCTTTTTTATTTTATACACAAATAAATATACCTTTTATATATTAAAATACTGCCAAAATTACAGCTATATCGAATAAATTACGTAATTTTGTCACCAAATGAACACTTCAGAACTGCAGAAAATAAAACAACGATACAACATCGTAGGCAATTGCGATGGATTGAATCGTGCGCTCGACATCGCTTTACAAGTGGCACCGACTGATCTTTCGGTACTGATTGTCGGAGAAAGTGGCGTCGGTAAAGAGATAATACCGAGAGTTATTCACGATAATTCTCCACGACGGAGGGAGAAATATTTTGCGGTAAACTGCGGTTCTATTCCCGAAGGAACGATCGACAGTGAACTTTTCGGCCACGAGAAAGGCTCGTTTACCGGTGCGATCGGCGAAAGCGAAGGTTATTTCGGTATCGCTAATAAAGGTACGATATTCCTCGACGAGGTGGGAGAATTGCCCCTCGCCACACAGGCACGGCTGCTCCGAGTGCTCGAGACAGGCGAATATATCCGCGTGGGCGGACAGAAAATCATGAAGACTGATGTACGCATTGTTGCCGCTACGAACGTAAATATGCAAAAGGCTATCAGTGAAGGAAGATTTCGCGAAGACCTTTATTATAGGCTGAATACGATTCCGATCATGATTCCTCCGCTCCGTGAACGTGGCGAAGATATTATTTTGTTGTTCCGTTTGTTTGCCATGCAGATAGCAGAGAAATACAGATTACCGAAAATTACACTGACTGATGAAGCCAAAGATATCTTACGGAACTACAAGTGGCCGGGCAATGTAAGACAGTTAAAGAATATTACCGAGCAGATATCTGTGTTGAGCAAAGACCGTTTGATTGATACAGACACATTGAAACTTTTCATTCCGCAAGACAAGGAAAGCATGCAGCTCGCCCCAATATCAGGCGGAGGCGCTCACTCTTACGAAAGCGAGCGAGAGATATTGTATAAGATATTGTATGAGTTGCGTGGGAATGTGAGTGATTTGCGGCGCGACATGAACGGCCTTCGAAAGCAATTGGATGAGGCGCGTAGCCTCAATGGTGCACAAGGTTTCGTAAACGTTAGCGGCAACCGATTAGACTCACCGGCATCCATCGTGCAAGATCATCATGCTATCAACTCCCGTTACCCTACTGCAGAAGAAGTAGAAGCTGAGGAAATAAACGATATGGAAAGCCTCAACCTAAGTGATCTCGGACGTCAGATGGTTGAGAAAGCGCTCGAAAGGAATGGCGGTAACAGAAAGAAAGCAGCACAGGAACTCGGTATTTCAGATCGTACACTGTACCGTAGGATCAAGCAATATGGATTAGAGAAAAATTGATCGTATGGGAATGAAACTATCTATAAAAAAATGTTTTACCGGCAATAGTCTGTATACATTTTGCGCTGTAATCGCCGTGATTGCGCTCTCGGCATGCTCCGTATCCTACAAATTCAATGGCGCCAGTATCGATTACAGTAAAACGAAAACCATTCAGATAGCAGATTTTCCTATCCGAAGCAGTTATGTGTGGGGACCGATGGGGCCGATCTTCAATAATCAACTGAAAGATGTATTTGCAAACCATACCAGACTGATACAAGTCAAACGCAATGGTGATCTGAAGATCGAGGGAGAAATTACCCAATATACACAAAGAAATAAAGCCATATCAAGCGAAGGCTATTCTGCACAAACAGAATTATCGATGACTGTCAACGTAAGATTTACCAACAATACCAACCATAAGGAGGATTTCGAACAACAATTCACAGCCACAAAGTCATACGAAACCACTCTAAGTCTGAATGCGGTACAAGAAGAACTTGTAACCCAAATGGTAAAAGAACTCACCGATCAGATTTTTAACGCAACGGTTGCCAATTGGTAATATCCTTAAACAGAAAAGATATGGATATCACGAAATTGATTTTACATCCCGATTTGATGGATCACGAAACGCTATACGATTTGCGTAGCCTGCTCGCATTGTATCCGTATTATCAGACGGCTCGATTGCTGCTATTGCAAAACCTTTATATTCTTCATGACACCAGTTTCGACGAAGAGTTGCGCCGTGCAGCGATATACCTTACCGACCGTAAAGTAATTTTCAATTTAGTAGAAGCCGCTCACTATAGAATAAAAAAGGAGAAGAAAGAAGATGAGAAAAAAGATATTCATGGCAACCGTACAATTTCTCTGATTGATGATTTCTTGGATAGTATACCGACTGAAAACAGCAATAAAGCCGGAAATCGGAAACCTACCCCAGCCGATGCGGCACTCGATTATGTATCATACTTGCTTGAAACAGAGAGCGAAGAAGAAAGAAAAGCCATAGAATTGGCACCACAACTAAAGGGGCAAAGCCTCATAGACGACTTCATATTCAAAGAAGGAGGAAAGATAACCCTGAAAGATAATCCGGAAACCGAGCCCACGGCAGAAGAATTGCCCGATAAAATTAAGGATAACGACGAAGAATATTTTACCGAAACTTTAGCTAAAATATACATTAAACAAGGTAGATATTCTAAAGCACTGGAAATAATTCAGCAATTAAATTTGAATTATCCAAAAAAAAATGCTTACTTTGCAGACCAAATGAGATTTTTAGAAAAATTGATTTTAAATAATAAAAACAAATAAATAACAAAATGATTTACACTCTTTTCGTAATTCTTATCGTTCTTGCATCGCTCTTAATGATAGGTATAGTACTCATACAAGAGTCTAAAGGAGGTGGTCTCTCGTCCAACTTTTCTTCATCGAATGCTATTATGGGAGTGCGCAAGACTACAGACGTAGTAGAAAAAGCAACATGGGGACTTGCCATTGCGATGGTGGTACTCAGCATAGCCTGTGCTCATGTAGTACCTAACGCCGTCACAGACAGCAGCGTGCTTGAGCAATCTGCCACCGAAACACAGACAACAAACCCGAATACTACACCGGGATTCGGCGCTTCCCAACAGAAAGCAGCTCCTACAGCAGGCACGCAGAACACAACATCAGCCACAGACAATGGTATACAGAACACCGTACCTAAAACACCGGAAGCACCTGCAAAATAAAAGGGAAACGACAAAAACATCGGGATTTATTTGGAGGTAACAAATAATTCCCGTATCTTTGCACCCGCTTTCAAGCATGAAAGTAATCACATGGTGGGTGTAGTTCAGTTGGTTAGAGCGTCAGATTGTGGTTCTGAATGTCGTGGGTTCGAGCCCCACCACCCACCCCTCCTAAGAAACAAGCGGAAATCCGATAAATAAAAGGGGGCCGCTTATTTTTTATCCGTTAACGGGCTATAAGAGTAGAGCATATCTTCCCCTGTCCTTTCATTTACCAAAGCTAAAGTGTGCAAATAATGCGCATATGTTATATATCTATCTCCACCAGATGCATAGCATATCACGATTAAACCATACACCTGTCGTACATAGGGTGTGTACCATCCCACCACAGGAAACGATTAGAAATGCGGAAAGAATATTTTATAATTCCACATTAATATTTTGCCTTTTCATGAAAAATAATCTCCTAAAAGCTGTTTACTTTAAAATAAATACGTATATTTGCAGGTGTAAAGAAACTTACAAAGCTGTTCAGTGGAACGTAGAAGTATCGGGGCTGTTTGGATTTGACAGCGGGATGAAATGGTATGTAAGCACGCGGAGACTCGTCGGCTATCTCCTTAATCAGAGCAGGCAAACAATTAATTGGCGAAAACAATTACGCTCTCGCTGCCTAATCGAAGCATAGTAGATTACTGGCTTTATCCTGTTATCAGATAATAGGACGAGACATCGCTCAAGAGATGTTGTTCCGAATCTTCTTGATAAAGCGGTGCAGGTAAATCGGAAATAGCATGCGTATGCCTCGCTGCGTATGTAAAATCTTAAGAGGATAAGGCTATGGTTGGTGGTTCAGGTCTTGCCGTAGCACGAAAACAAAGGCTGAAATAAGCGTGTAGAAAGCATATGGTTTCCCTGTTTGGACGCGGGTTCGACTCCCGCCAGCTCCACCCTACGTACTCTGAACAAGAGATTACAAGAAATTGATTAAATCAGATAATCGCCGTAACTTCAATGAGTTACGGCGATTATTCGTTTATATGCCTCCCTGTTTGGGAGTACATACAGATACCGCCGAAACGCTCAAAATGCTCCCAACTGGCTACAATATGGCTACAGAAAAAAACAGCATTATAAAATTGTAGCCAGTGATACCATACAGAGTACGTACAGATACTGCATACTTCATTGTTATTCAAAGAATTATGTCGAACTTTGCAACTGTAAAAACAATGCGTAACTCACCCATGAACGGGTCTGAAACACAATTTATTTTTGCACTAAAAACTTGTAAGTATGAAAAGTATTTTCAGAACAAGCTTCTATTTGCGAAGCAATTATTTGAACAAAGAAGGAAAAGCATCAATTATGATGCGTATTCATCTTAATGGAGAGAGAATGGCACTCGGCACAACAGGTGTTAGTGTCGATCCCGAAACATGGGACAGCACGCTGGGCAAAGTATGGGGACGAACCAAGGAGGCTCTGGCAACCAACGCCCAGCTTAGGAGTATTGGTACAGATCTTCAGATGATATTCCAGCGATTGGAATTTTCCGAAGAATTGAGTCTTGAACGTATAAAATCTGAGTATCTAGGCAAGCGCGAGGATATGGAAACTGTGCTCTCACTGTTTACCAAGTACAATAATGATATGTATGCACAAATAGGCTGTGGAGTTACTAAAGCCAACTATCGCAAGTTTGATATTTGCAAACGGCACTTTACCAAATTTCTTGAAGTAAAGTATGCACGTACAGATCTAAACATCATAGAACTGACACCTATCGTAATTCACGATTTCGACGTCTATCTCAAAACTGTGGTTGGACAAAGCTTCAACACAGCCATCAAGACCTTAAAGACATTCAAGACAATCGTCATATTTGGTAGAAAGACTGGAGTTTTCAATCACGACCCATTTTTCAATATCCATTTCAAGACCAAGCGAGTGGATCGTGGCTTCCTTACTGATGAAGAAATTGATGCCATTATGCACAAGGAATTTACTACACAGCGACTGGTCAATGTCCGCGTCATTTTCTTGTTCTCTTGCTTTACGGGACTGGCTTACGTTGATGTGGCGAACCTTACTCCCGCCAACATAATCACCATGGATGGCAAACAATGGATTGTGACAACACGTCAGAAGACCGATACGCCAAGCCATATTCTTCTTCTCGATATTCCTAAAATGATTATCAAGAAGTATGAAGGCAAGACCAAGAATGATAGGCTGATTCCCATCCTCAGCAATCAACGAATGAACTCTTATCTGAAAGAGATTGCAGATGTTTGTGGTATTAACAAGAACCTGACCTTTCACATGGCACGGCATACGTCCGGCACGATGAGTTTGAGTGCCGGCATTCCCATAGAGAGCATTGCCAAGATGATCGGACACGCATCTATCGCCAGCACACAAATCTATGCGCAAGTAACCGACAATAAGATTTCTGAGGATATGGACAGACTGATTAGGAGACTACAAAAAGAAGAAACGAGGGAGGAAGCTATATGAACGTCAATCACCATCAAACAAAAAGAGACCGCAGCTATTTTCTTTTTTATCGCTCAAGGGCAATCCCAACAATTAGTACGTGATATAGTTAAATACGCATTCGAACAAATACTCTCAAAGATTAAATAGGAGGACAGCAATAATTCTAGATCCATCACAATGCTTAGTTCTAATTGTCAAAGTCTACTATGGTTAGACTTGTGTGTTTCACAAAATCGTATAAGGTTAATCGTCTGATATTCATATAGCTTAACCAACTTTCACATAAAGCATTTACATATCTGCGATGTGATTCCTTTATCGTAGTCATTGCATCTTTTAGTTCTTTTACATCAGCTGCCCCTAATTTAAATTTTTCTAGTGTTTCAACATATATGGTTTTAGACAGAGTAAATGCTTTCAATGCTCTATCATAAACATTTTGTTGTACTTGATAATTATTGACAGTTGCAAATATCTCTTGCTCAAGCTCTTGAATTCTTTGTTTCTCTTCAGCTCTAACTGTTTCCAACGCACTCTTTGCTATTTTATATCTCCCATTTCTGATTCCCCAATCTATCAGGGGAATAGTAATTCCTATAGATATGACCTCTTGTTGAAGCAAATTCCGATAAGCTTCTTTGAATTTATCAGAATATTGATTGCTACCAATACTAACATCAATATTGGTATCAAAAAAACGCTCTTTTTTAGTTTTATCAAGATCTTTTGAAGCAGATAAAATATTTTGACTCATTTCCAAATAAGACGGGTTATTCCTCCTACACTCTTCCAATGCTGTTCGATACAGAATAGCTATAGTAGGGCGATTAGTAGGTAATTCTATTTGTATGCTATCGTCATCTTCTATACCAATATAAGATAATAGTTGGAACATCTTTTTTTGATATTCATTTCTATTTTTCAACAGTTCATCTTCCTGTTCCATTTTATTTAGTCTTAGAGCCAGCAAATTAGATTTAGATAATGCATCATGCTTAAATAAGGTTTCTCCTATGATAAGCAATGTATCTGATTTCTCTACTTGATCGAGCGCTAAGTCCAAATTTTCTTTTGCAAGACACAAATCAAAAAAGAGATTTGCTGTAGCATAAGTTGTAGTTTCTATAGCATAGGCATATTTTCGCTTAGCAGTTTCATATTTCAACGGCTCTATCTTCCTGTCCCATTTAAAGCGATTATACCCAAAGAGAGACTGGCTATATCCTATTCGATACGGCACTGTTGAGAACTGATTGTAAGTAGTAGAACCAAAGGTTCTTAAAAAGCCTAATTCAGAAACTGCGTATAGAGTACCGCCTGTAAAATTCACATTCTGAGTTAATTGCAGATTGCCATAGGAATATAATGACCTCTGAGATCGATATTCATCTCTATCAGAATCTGAAATATATCTCTTTATAATATTGCGACTATACTGAAATGGCGTAAGTGTCAAGGTTAATGTAAGCAATCTTTCTGCTTTATAATTACTATATTGCCAACGATACACGTTCAACTCATTTTTAGCCTTCTGAATTGAGACAGACCGTTCTTTAGCAATATTTATAATCGTCTGAAGAGAATATTTATTTTGCGCCACACAAGCTATGCAGATAAAGGATGCCGTAATGACTATATAAATGCTCTTTCTCATATCTTATTCTTAAATATTTTCTCAAGTGGTTGAATAAAATTCTCTATCAATCGCTTATCTTTTATGATGATTTGTGCGTTGCCTAATATCTGTTTTGTTTGTGGCAGATTCTTTCCATAATTGGTCCTTAGATGATTCGGAAATTTGATTTCAACAATATAGTTACCGTCCTTATCGGGAATATCAGAAATATTGGAAACTATCCCTTCAATAAACCCGAACTCTTCATCAGGATAATTATTAAGTCGTGTAATAACCCGCTGATTAATTTGTATTCTCCCGGCTCCGAGTGCAGGAAACTTAGCCTTTCCGATTGATTCGGTAGGTGTTTTAGGCATTACTATCATAATGAGTTCTCCTGCTGTAACATTTTGGTTTTTACTCCAAACACTCATCATATTCACGTAGCCAGCAATTGGAGCTACAATTAGATAGTTTTTTTGCCATAATTTGATAGCATTCCCTAGTTGGTCTGCAGCTCTGTTCAGCTCCAAAATGCTCTTTTCATGTGTTTCTTTATATTGCTGCTCCAAATCTAACATAACTTCTCTATCCTGTAATTTCTGCATTTGAACTTCTTTCTGTGTACGGATATCATTAAGCTGTGTTTGATGACTCTGTAAATAGGTGTAACGGGAATTATCAAATTCTTCACCTGTCTTAATCTTTTTTGCAAACAGAGCAGAATCCCGAAGATATATATTCTTAGAAATATCTGCCTGTTGCGCATGTAAGATATATTCGTGTTTTCTATTTAAATCCAATTCTACCTGCTTAGACAGCTGGTTCTGTTTTAACGCCAATTTCTGAGGATAATAATTAGTTTTGGTATAGAGAATGTAATATTGAAGGGCTTCCATAAAACCAGAATATGGCAACTGCACATCTCCTAATCTCAAAGTATACCCTTTAAGTTTTTTATATAAAAGGGATGAAGATAAATTCTTAGATTGCCATTTTTGGAAGATTTTATTTAACATTAGAACATCTTGCGAATTCGCATTATTTTCTATAATAGCTAAATAGTCTCCCGCCTGTACATTTTGTTTATCGCGAACGAAGAGATTCTCAAGTTTTCCAGTAGCATAGGCATTAAGTTCTACAGGCGTAGATGATGATGTAATGACAACTGGAGCTATGAGCGTATCAGGATATTTAAAGAAATAACTACCCAATAATAGTCCAAAAAGGACAATTGCTATAACAGTAATTCCCCATTGCAAAATCCATGATGGTATTTGTCCCATCATTTCTTGAACTTCTTCACTGCGAAGTTCTATTTTACTATTTTTATCAACAGTATCTTCCATTATCCTTATTTTCCAAGCTCTAATTGATTCTTAACCAAAGTATAGTAAGCCCCATGCTTTATAGTAAGTTCCTCATGAGTTCCCTGTTCAACAATCTTTCCTTTTTCCAAAACGATTATATTATCGGCATTCCTAACAGTGCTGAGACGGTGCGCAACAATAAATACAGTTCTTCCCTTATAAAATTCTTGAAGATTATCCATGATTATCTTCTCATTGTTTGCGTCAAGAGAATTAGTAGCTTCATCGAGGAATATGTACTCTGGATCCTTATACACAGCTCTGGCTATCAAGATTCTTTGTCTTTGTCCTTGGCTAATTCCACTACCTTCCATTCCAATCTTTGTATCATAGGCCATAGGGAGATCATTAATGAAATCCTGAATATTCGCTACCTGTACGGCATGTCTCAATCTTTCTATATTGACTTCGTCTGTACTGATTGCTATATTTTTAGCAATAGTATCAGAGAATATATAACTTTCTTGCATGACAGAACCTGTCTTACTTCTCCATAGGTGGGGATTAATCATCTTTAAAGGGGTGCTTCCGATCCTGATATTGCCTCTATTAGGAGAATAAAAGCCCTGTAGTAATTTGACCAAGGTCGTTTTCCCGCTTCCACTAGAACCTACTATAGCAGTAACCTTATGCTGTGGTATAGTCAAAGTGACATCTTCAAGCGCATAATCCCTGTCCGCTCCACTATAGCTAAAAGTAACATTCTCAAAATAAATATCTCTCACTTCTGGTAAGTAATTAAGCTTCGAAGTTATATTAAATTCTTCATCACGCTTTCTATGAATTTCATTTAAACGTTCCAAACTAATTTTGGCATCTTGATAAGACTGGGCGAAACCGATAAATTCACCAATAGGAGCAGAAACCTGTCCAATAATGTATGTAAGGGACATCATCATACCAAGAGTCATATTTCCATCCACCACTGCCTTTGCAGCGATAAACGATACAATAATGCTCGTACTTTGGGTAAAGAAAACAGAGCCCGTTTGTTGTATCTGTCCGATAGTCAGTCCTTTAACGCCTATTTTAAAAAGTTTGACCTGAATGCGCTCCCATTCCCATCGTTTCTGTTTTTCACAGTTATTAAGCTTAATCTCCTGCATGCCCTGTATCAGTTGGATAATCTTGCTTTGTTCTCCTGCCGATTGATTAAATCTTTTGATGTCCAGTATGCGTCTGTATTTCATGAATGCAAGAATCCAGATCATATATAAAGTATTTCCAAATAGGAAAATTACTAATATCATCCAATTATAATATCCCAGAATAATACTAAAAATGATAAAATTAAAAAAGAAAAAATAATATTAATCGAGGAACCCATCAGAAAAGACTTGATACGTCCATGGTCTCCAATTCTCTGCATAATGTCTCCCGTCATCTTTGTGTCAAAATAATGAAGAGGAAGTGTCATCAGCTTCATGAGAAAATCAGAGATGAGGGCAATATCTATTCTGGAATTGATATGGAGCATAATCCAACTACGGATAAAACCGACAGCAAGCTGGGATATAAACAGCAGCAATTGAGTAATGAGGATCAGCGTAATAAAACTTAAATTACGGTCTCTAATACCAGTATCAACTAAGGCTTGCGTAAGAAATGGAAATATCATTTGTATTCCACTTCCAACCAACATTCCGATGATCAATTGGGCAAACTGACTCTTATATGGAAGGAGATACTTCACAAAGAAAGCAAAATCTCTGCGTGATGATCGCTTTTCGTCATCGATGCTATCAAAGAGCGGACTAGGTTCAAGTAATAAAGCTGTACCTGTATCTGTAGAGTTTTCTTTTTTTGATATCCAGCATCTTAAGAACTCTTCTTTATGATATATCAGCTTTCTTGAAGCCGGATCGGCGATGTATAAGCTCACTTCGCCATTCTTATGGCATTCTATGCGGTAGCAGACGACAAAATGGTTCTGGTTCCAATGTAGTATACAAGGTAAATTGGCTTCTTTGATAAGCTGGTCAAATGAAATCCTGACTCCGATAGTCCTAAAACCAATATATTCTGCGGCATCACTGATACCAAGCATAGAGACACCTTCACGAGTAATAAAGCATCGTTCGCGAAGAGTTTGCAAAGTATAACTTCTCCCATAATATTTGGCAATCATACGCAAACACGAGGGACCGCAGTCCATTGCATCAAGTTGACAGTAATGAGGAAATTTCATCTTAGAGCATTATATCATATTTTTTGACAATATGTTCATAAGTTTTCAGCCTTAAGTCTGCGTCGTCAAAGTATTTACCAATTTGTCCTACTCTTTCATTTCCTTTTGTTATATCAGAATACCCAAACTCCTTTTGTATAGAAATAAAGGGATGAATTACCACTTTGTTAGGAATAATCTTGCCTAAATATTCATCTACCACGTCCTTTTTTGTGAATCTTGTATTCAAAATCTTATCAAAAGCAGATTGATAGATGACCATAAATTGAGTACACCAGTTCCAGTCAATCCAAAAAAGCTCAGACTCTATAGGGACCGCTTTTCCGAACCCTCCAATTCCTCCAAAAAGTATCTGAGTTCCAAACTGTGCACATCTCATTACTTGATCTAAAAACTTATCTCTCTGATAATTCTCTGTAAAAACATGCTCATCTTCACAAATAATAATTACATCATCTTCACCTTTTTGAGCAACTTTTTTTATAATACTTGTAATGCTTTTCCAAAGTCCAATTGCACCAATGGGATGCTTGATAGCTTCCACTATGTGTAATTCAAACTCTGTTTTATCTTTGAACTCGGCTTCTACACTTTTTCTGCGATCTATACGCTCGGGTAGATTGATCACATAAGTTGGAATATAAATATTATTGTATTTCATGGGCTATATTTTGATAAAACAACTTAACCTTATTCAAGATATTCAACGATTTTGATGTGTGACGAAATAATTTATCAACATATCCTTTTTGATTATTCGTTGTCGTTACGTCTGAATAGCCGAATTCTCGTTGCCGTGAAATGAAAGGATACATGACAAATTTATTATCGCTAAATGTTGATAAATAGAAATCCGTAACATATCCTTCATCAAGATTAGACTCTAAAATTTTCTTATAGAACCGTTTATAAATAACCGTAAATTGGAGTCCGTTAAATGCTTTAATCCAAAAAAGGTGCTCAGTACATTGTATCGCATCATGTAACCAGCTCACACCTCCACATAGCAGGTCTGCATTTCTTTCATTAGCTGCTATTATATTTTCTAACAGATATTGATTACTATAATTTTTTGTAAAAACATGATCATCTTCACAAAAAATAAAGAAATCACTTCCTTTCCTATATTCTTCTTCAACTATCTTAATAAACGTCTGCCATAATCCCCAAGCTCCTATTTTATTTTTAATAGCAGGAACGATAGTTAATACAAACTCAGGCTTCATTTTAAATTGATTTAAAATAGAATCTTTTCTTTCTGCCCTCTCTTTGAGATTAGGAACATATACCGGTATTTTATTCATTTCTTATATGAAAGTAGAACGTTATTTGTTATTTTCAAGTACTTTAGCGCTTTTGAGGGTTTACATTGAAGCGCCAAGATAGAGAGAACATCACATATCGGGGAATGCTGTTGTGCCACGTTTCTGTTCGGCCTTGAGCATTCATTACATATTGTGTGTTGGAAAGCTGGTGCAAAATATCAAATCCTTGGAGCTTAGCCAAAAGTTTTCCTTTGATGAAACTACGAGTAAGTTGTGCATTCCATATCCAGTCGGTGGCATTCATTTCATGTTGTTGGTAACCGCGACGAGCAAACATTGTAAGGTCGGTAGTGATTTGGAACTTCCACGGCAAAGTGATTTGACCATTCATGCCAATATTATAATCACCGGCATGTATATTGGTAAATCCATCACGTTTGCTGTGAATGAGATAATAGTTGCCTCCACCATGAAGCGAGAATTCGTAGTTGTCATTGGGACGATAGTTCAGTTTCAACACAGCACCTATCTGCCAGTTATTCACGATACTTCGTTGACTTTCTGTATATCCCTCTACCATTGCCATGTCTACGTTATGATTGTAGTTGAAGGACATTTGGTTGTCAATGGTAACTTTTTCTGATTTATCCAGGGCGCGGGTATATCCTACTCCCATATTGTATTTCCTATTGCCATTGACACTCATAGGTTGAATGGTTGTGACACCTGTTTGTTTATTAAAAGTCAGACCGTAAGCCACAGCGTTGTCTGTCTGGTGATATCCCATCTTAACGTTGAGCTGCATCTGTTTCTTTCCTCTGAATGTTCTGTTGGCATCAATGTCGTAATGATGAATGTCACGCAGCTGTGGATTACCCCGCATGATATTCAGTGGGTTACTATCGTCTCGGTAATCTACCATCGTAGTGAGGTCGGGTAATTCTGAACTCATTTTCGCATTCATCTCCCATGAGTTAGACCTTAATGATATTTTTGGTTCAAAGAAAACGCTCTGATGCGATACGTCATGTTTTCCCCTACGTTGATAATAAAGATTAGCATGGACAAGACGAATGGGCAGATTGATCATTATCTCACAATTTAAGAGTTTACTTTGCAAATTATTATAATATATATTAAACCGATGGCTATTTCGATATTCGGTAAAATGGTAGGTGTTGTTGTTATCAAGTACATCCGCTAACGCATCTATGGCTGATGGCAGCCTGTTAAACAAGTTACTGTCTCTGTCCGAAAGTTTATCAAGACGATAGAGGGGGTTGTCAGTTTTGTTGTAAGAGTATACATAATTATACTCCGGCCGCACGCTGATATTCCTGAATCCCAAATTATAGCTGATGCCAGTTGACAACTTAAAATCCTGATTGAGGCGATCAATATATTGGTTGCGATAGTCACGAGGCTGCGAACTCTGTTCATATTGCAGGTCATTCATGGAGAATGTCTTCTGGGTATTTCGGTTGTAGTTGATGTCAAAATTCCATCTGATCATATCTGCAATGATGTTGATTCCATTTTCATTACGCAAACCAAAATCAAAATTTTTCGATTCCAAACTGTTTGCCGAAAGCATACGGTTAAGCAATGACTTTTCATCGGATGTTTCTGTGTTGCTGTTGCTCAAACCGTGACTGCGGATATATGATAGAGAAAGATCGTTGATACTGTAGAATTCTTTCTTTTGGAGATACAATGAATTTTTTGAATACCAAGCATCAGAACTTCTCAAAGACTGATACCGATTATGCTGGTAGGAGTCGCCACCCTGCAAGAAGGTCTGTGTAGATGATATGGATTGATTGTCGGCATTGGTATGTGTCCAATAATTTTCACTCCCTGCCCATGATTCTTTTCCATCAAGCATACGTCCATAGTTCATGCCGATAGACTTTGTAGCCAACAAACCATCCCCGACATCTTGTGGAGCCCACTCACCGCTGAGAGCTGCTCGTTGGTTATCGTTGAGATTGTTGATGTTTGCAAATACTCCTATACGTTCTTTGTCTGAGAACTTCATGCCAAAATCGCGCGCCATATATCTGTTTTTCGTTCCTGCTCCAGCTTCGATGTTGCCCATATACCCTACGGCGTATTCTTTCTTTAGCTTCACATCCATCACATAACTTTTGTCACCCATGTCATGTCCGGCTGTCATCGAAGCGAAACCAGCCTTATTATATACCTTAATCTTATTGACAGTATAGGCAGGAAGATTCTCCAAAGCCAATTTAGGGTTGCCATTAAAGAACTCTTGTCCATTCACTAAAAGGCTCTGGATATATTTGCCATTGACGAATATCTGTCCGCCTTTTGTCAGCTGCGCTCCCGGCAACTTACTAATCAGTGCATCGAGCATGCTGCCATCGGCAAGGTTGAATGCATCGGCATTATAGACAACCGTATCACCTTGAACCACCATTTTTATTTTAGTTGCTTTCACGATAACTTCGGGCAATTCATGAGAAGCTTTTGCTAAACGTATAGGATTTACTGCCACATAAAATTCTCGCTTACTTCTCAAAGCACAGTTCATGTAGCTATCCTCATAGCCTTCCTTGCTTGCCTTGATAATATAATGCCCCACATCCTTTAAGCTATTAAAATGATACATGCCTATATTTTCTCCAGCCTTTATTGATAGGGTGGTTGTACTATCTATGATAACGCTGTCAGAGGTCATTAAGATAACCTTTGCTCCAGGGATTCCTTCACCGGTCATGTTATCCAATACCCTTCCTTGCGCAGTTTGTGCCTCATTATTGGCCTGTCCTACATAACAGAAAAAAGTCAACATTAGTAAAAGAATTAGTCTACCTTTCATGAGTTTCATTTAAAGATATACAATTATTTTGTATAGAAACTCGATATAATAAACAATACCGAGTTTCTATAATGAAAAGAACAGATTAATATCCGTTAATTTAAATCAGAACAATGCAAAGGCCCACCATAAATACTAACACACTTTCCGTATGACAATGCTCCAGATGGATATTCATGAAAACAACATCTATCTCTAGATTTTAAATTACGGCAGGCATCGATTTTTGGAGTTTTTCCTGTACCACATCCATCTTTTGAAATGTTGTCAGAGCCAAATTCATCCCAGTCACTACCAGATTCCGATCCATAGCCACCAAAAACATGTTTCAGCTCTTCACGCGTCAAGATATCACCGATATCTGACGGCATTTTCAACTTAAGCTTCGTCATAATTGTTAATTTAAAAGATTAATAAAAATATTTTAGATCCTTCACACTATATGTATCAGGTAATCTAAAACCATTGATAAAAATTGTTGGAGTTCCTGTAATCTTCATTTCCTCACAAAAATGAAACATAGCCTTGGCATTGTCGTTGTTCCACTGAGTAGATTGAACTTTCACAGGATGCTTCAGGATAAAATCTTCGATATTTTTCTTTTTGTCAGTATACCATTCTGTAAGAATTGGTTCCATATCAAATCCCTCATGATATAAACTTAAAAATCTATCAATAGGAGTTAGTTTATACTCCTCACTTTCGGGATTGAAGATAAAGATGATTTGCAATTTGATATCACTATTTTCACTCATAAGCCGCTGTAATACAACTTGTGCATCTGCGCAATGTGAGCAGTAAGGATTGCATACTTTAATAATATGTATTTTACCTTCTTTGTTGCCTAGAGTAATCCCATAACCGTCAACGGATATGTTTATTTTCTGTTGTTGTTCCAATAAGGAGTGAAAGACAGAAGGGGTATACTTAAAACTTATAAAAGCTTTTTCATAATAATTACTTGACCTCTTCTTTTGAGAAAAGAGCCAAAGAAAATACACCATAGCAGAAGACAGAAAAAGACAACCAACAATAAATAATAAAGATTGTAATGTTATCGTTCCTATTCGTGAATACGCACCACCTATAAGAGCTGTAAGAAAAAGCAGTACTATAATTGCTTGCGTGGCTAAACACAAAGGACACCACTGATTTACTTTTGTCTTTTGATAATAAATGGAATATACTACATAGGGAAATACCAATAAGTGAAAGAATGCGATTGTTGTGAAGACTGATGTACTGAAATCGGAAATTAACAAAGACATTAGCATTCCCAAAAAGTAAGCAGAACCAGTTACACTCCATGGAATCCCCCATAGTTTAGCTCCTCTTGAAAACAATACGGCAGAGCAATTTAGCTTTGCACTTTGCCCGCAAAAATGAGATATGATAGGGTTATATGCATTGTATTCATGCGCTAATAATAATCCTCCGATTAAACATCCTATAAGCAACAATACAGCATAAATGTATTCTTCCCAAATTGTCTGGGCTATTATCAAATGTACTATAATAGTGGCCATTAGATAAAGGGGCAAAAAGAAAATTAGAATTCCTTCAATTGTATGTTGCATTATTTCTGTAGTACGGGATCGTTTAAAGTTTATTTCTTCTACATAATCACTTGGTTCAAATACAAGAATATAACCTGTGAATAATTTAGAAAAATCGTCCAAAGAAATCTGTTCTCTTCTTTGCTTCTGAGAATTATACCAATCTACTTTGTTATCTTCTATTTTATAAACAAAAGCAAATATTTCCTGTTCAGAACTGGCTGATTTGATTTGTGCTATAAAACTACGTTTCAATACTTGAAGTTTGTTAAAATCATTGCATTTCATGGCAGTAGAAGAAACCCCATATTCAGCCAGAATATCATATACAGCAAGAAAGCTCGATGAATCTGAATGCTTTTTGAGTTTGGCCATGACTTCTATCTCAGAAACGTTTAATCCAAGATGTCTCATAACCAAACAGACCATCTCCTCTACATTCGTTTTAGGATGTATCAATCGGTCTATATCTTTTATAATTTTCATAAATGTCTAAGAATTAAGCTTATAAAAAGCATTTAATGGTATTTTGCTTGAAGAATGCTATGATTAGACAGGATAAAATTCTTTTTTAAGAGGGTGAAACAATTTATTTTTTGTTCCTAAAGCTCTGATTTCTTCTTCAAAAAAAGTCTGGCCCCCATCTCATTGTTCCATTGTGAACACCCCCTGCCTTGAACATAGAATCGGTTTCTAAATCCTTCTTGTACAAACTTCCCTGTACCACCGAAATCAATTAACTTAAATCCATGATGATACAAAGGGGTTGCCATAATTAATTCGTAAAAGCCGCCATTATTATCTTTTTGCAGATATTCATCAAGAAAGCGAAGGGCTCGGGCTGAAATTCTATATATAGGATTAAATGATTTGACGAGTTTTTCTTTCTCTACTTTATCTTCCTCAGAAAAAGAAATTACATTCCACCAATCCCATCGTGAATTAACTCCATCTTCATATATCTCTATGTGGGAACTAAGCAGATCTGCATCGCTGTTTTTAAAAGCACTAAATAAGACATTCCAATTTCCTGTAAAAATCACATCGTATTCTATTTCCCAATAGTATTCATATTCAGGATGTTGATGAAAGAAATACTCCATTATAAAATGTTCACTTCCATAAAGTCGCTCAGAGATCGGAGAATAATTAAGTTTATTTAGTTGATTTAAATTAAATGTAAATACATTTATATTCCGATCTAATAAGGACTGATAATCAATTCCGCTATCAGTGTGGAGCACCCAATACAAGTCATATTCTTTAGTTAGTTCTCTCCGTAATTTCTCATATTTAAGAATTACTGAGTCTTCGATAAAATGTGCCAAAAATAATACCGCTACTTTCATGTGAAGGAGTTTAAGATTGCTAATTACAAATATAGATATTTATTTTTATATCAGCAACTTTTTAGAGTATCTTTTATAAATTCCCTAAAAATAGCGTAATAAAAAGACATGTATACAAAAGTTTTATGTATCTTTAGCAAGTCTTTAACAATACAATACACTAATGATAAAGAGATTAATAAGTTCTTTATATTAACGAGAAGACTTGTCAGAATATGTTGTAAACACAATAATTTATTTTCACGATATAGATATGATATTATTATTGTAGGAAGTGGCTTATATGGTGCGATATTGGTATATCGAGCCAAACAGAATGGATTAAGATGCTTAGTTTTAGAACGGAGGAAAAAAGTTGGAGGGAATGTAAGAGATGAATGGATAGATGGTATCAATGTACACCAATATGGTGCCCATATATTTCATACAGAAGATGAGCAAATATGGAATTTCATCTCACAATTCTCAGATTTTATCCCTTATTTTCATACTGTCATGGCACGGTATAAAGAGAAGTTATACCACCTTCCTTTCAGTATGTACACTTTTTATGATATTTATGGCATAACCAAACCTTACGAATTAGAACAGATATTGGTAGAAGAACATCAAAAGGAATGGTATGAACACCCTGATAGTTTAGAAGAAATGGCCATCAACATCGTGGGGAGGACTATTTATGAAATACTTATAAAAGGTTATACAGAAAAACAATGGGGAGTATCAGCGAGAGAGCTGTCTGCAGATTTAATTAATAGACTACCCATAAGATCTACATTTGACAACAGATATTTTAATGACAGATATCAAGGAATCCCTTCTAATGGCTATTCGAAAATCATAAAAAAATTGCTCAAAGGAATCGAAGTTAAGACAAATACAGATTTTTGTTTAACACGCAACTATTGGATTCAGCAATCTAAAAAAATTGTTTATACAGGAATGATAGATGAATTATTTGGATATTCTGATGGCACATTGGGATATCGCAGTTTAGATTTTGCGTCATCAGAACTAGATACTCCAAATTTTCAAGGTTTAGCCGTTATCAATGAAACTGATTACAATGTACCTTTTACACGGATCATTGAACATAAACATTTTATGCCGCTTTCAAATATCCCACAAATAATTATTACTAAAGAATATCCGAAAGTATGGAAACCTGGCGAAGAAGCATATTATCCTATTGATACGAGAGAAAATAACGCTAAGTACAAGAAGTATATTGAGAAAGCAAAAGAACAATATCCAACCATCTTTTTTGGAGGAAGATTAGGATGCTATAAATACTATGATATGGATGATGCGATTAGAGCTGCACTAAATTACAAATTCTTATAAGAAGTCAGGATATATAAATATTGCCAAAACTTTCTTCAAATTAGGATAAAACATAATAATTCATCGGACAGCTCTGCCCCATGTATTAAAAATAATGTACTGCATAGGCTTCATCTAAGCAATGCTCAAGATCATCACTTCTCTCTCCATCAAAAAATCTTTTAAGTTGGTATCGATCAAATGGGGAAACATATTTACCGGAATTAAATAAATTTTACTTTGCTCTTCTCTATCCAATTCTTCATATAGAGAAACCAGCTTGCTCGGACCAGCAGTATTCATGATGCATGATCCATGGTCTTTTGTCTCTCCAATCATATTCTAATGTTTTCTCTATAAAAACAGAAGATATGATTTTCTTCATGAAGAAATGTTCAGGTACACTCAGCATCATGGCATTATTAAAAAACAGTTCACCTCGTCTTGGAGAATGAATTTCTGGTTCCAATGAAAAACAACATTCCTTGTCTTTTATAAGTTCGGTCATCGGCTCTATACTTTCATAATCAAAATCAACATACATGCCTCCTAATTTGTCTAAAATAAGATATCTAATTGAATCCCAGCGTTGTATGTTATAATGAAAACGTCTATAAATGTCCTAATACTGTGGATAATTCTTTTTGATAAAATTTATCATCATCTCATTATCCCACTGGATATAATCCCAATCAGGATAATCTTTTTCCAAGTATTCCCCAGTGTTTTGAAATGCTCTGGCAAAGGCCTGTTAATGTCAGACCATATCTGATGAATTATTTTAGGTATAGTTTCCATATTTTAATGATTATCAAATCTCCAGTTTACAAAAAATAGTGTACAGCATAAGCTTCATCAAGACATTATTCTAACTCATCATTTACTTCTCCTCTTCTTACTCGAAAGGTTTGAGGAACATCAAAAGGAGTAACGTATTTTGCTGGAATCAGATAAATATCATGTTGTTCTTCATCTGTTAAATCATAATACAAATCTATTAGTTTCCAGGGGCCAGTTGTATTCAAAACACATAGATCTTTACTTTCCCATTTTTCTCTTAATGTGTCTTCAGTAAAAATATTGTCTATAATTTTTTTCATAAATGGATGTCTCGGAGAACTTAACATAAGGGCATTGTTGAGGACTTGTTCAACGTCTTTTTTAAATACGAGACGATGAGAAT
This sequence comes from Hoylesella oralis ATCC 33269, assembly GCF_000185145.2. GTDB lineage: Bacteria > Bacteroidota > Bacteroidia > Bacteroidales > Bacteroidaceae > Prevotella > Prevotella phocaeensis. Next base: position 167,319 of record NZ_GL833116.1, on the reverse strand, counting down.
CTGGCTCCAATGCGAAACAACAGATCTTGTCACCTATGAGTTCGTCTATCGGCTTTAAACTTTCATAATCAAAGTCCACGTACATACCCCCTATTTGATATAAAATTAAATATCTGATGGCATCCCTACGCTGTACATTATATGGAAACTCATTATAAATATTCCAATATTCAGGATAACATTCTTTAATGAAAGTGTTCATCATATCATTATTCCATTGAATATACTCCCAATCAGGATAACTCTTCCTCCAAGTTTCTCCAAGTGTTTTGAAATGCTCCGGCAAAGGCCTGTCAATGTCAGACCATATTTGGTGAATAACTTTTGGTATTCTCATATGCTTATATTGTTTTATACAGTTCTATCATTTTTTCAGAAAAAAATCTCTCTTCAAAACGATTTAAAAAAGTAGTTCTACCATTCTGTGCTATCATTTCAGCATATTCTTTGTCTTCTAAAAATCTACAGATTTTTTCAGACAAATCTTTTGTAGAAAGGAATCGTTTGTTTTTTTTGTTCTTCACATGACTTTTTAATCCAGAAAACTCATTCTCTACAATTTCATCAAGGCCGCCGACATCACTGACAATAATAGGTAGCTTGTTCATCATCATCTCAATGGCCACAAGCCCGAATTCCTCATGTAAAGAACAGGCGATACCAACATCTGCCATCGTATAGAAATCTTGTACCTGTTTTTTCAAGTCTTCCAGTGAAAGTTATCTTACTCCAATCATTTGCTGAACAAGACAGCCATTGGTTAAAATTTCCATCGCCCACTAGAACTAATCTAGAGTTTGGATATCTGGCCAGAACATACTTAAAAGCCTTGATAAGATAACCGATTCCTTTCACCTCATCTAAGCGTCCAACAAATAATATTAGATTCTCATCTATGCCTATTTTATATTTTTTTCTTAATTGTTCTTTTTCATAAATCGATGTCTTATGATATATATCCGATAATGCATTATATAGGACAAGACTTTTCGCATCGTCTATTTGGGTTATTTTTTTAAGGTATCTAATGTTTGTTTTGCCACACACACAAATTGATCTGCTTTCTTGATCATTTTAACATCAGATGTTAGATCTTTTATTAGGTTTCTTTCTTCCATAGTACGCTGTCTGGTCGGTTTATTATAAATTTGTAGCAATTCTCTTTCGTTTCCCATAAGACAAAAGCTCCAATTTGTATAGTGGGCTACCAAGACAACCTTAGATTTCGGGAAATTGTATTTTAATGAATCGACAAGAATTGGATCTGTCATAAAATTCAAATGAAATATCAATTTACCTCATTTTCATCCTTGATATATTCTTTAAGTAAATATCCTATATTCCTTGAGAAATATTGCTTCCTTTTATCATTTGTATTCCTTATGGAAGGTATGTTTATTTGAGTATAATCTTTCTCGTGGATTTTCTTGACACCAAAACCTGATCCATAAAGATTTACTAAAGCGAATTCTATTTTGCTTTTTTTTAGGATTTTGCATAGAAGCGCCAGATATGTTCCCACTCCATATACTGCTGCTCTAGATTCTTGGCTAAATATATACACTTTAAATGTATCCATTTTCTCTCTTTTTAAGAATTTGTCTCAAATTATATCCTGCAACGCCATTTAGTGACAATGGGCTGGATGGAATAATATGCCTAATTTGCTTCACGGGAGTAAGAAAATGGAGTAAATCTTTTTCAATTTGTGTAACATCTTCATACTTACCATTTTTGTAATTATTATAGATATCTATACAGTCATTATCTTGATTCTTTAATAGAGCAGACAGCAACTTTTCTATATAATCCTTAGTTATTTTAGTCTTAGAGGATTGACTGCAATATCTACTCATTGCATAATATCCAAAGCCTGCTAATCCTCGTTCAAGAGAATAATCTTTGATTCTTTCTGTGTCAATTTCCATAATTTTCTCATCAAGTTCATCTAAGACGCCATTATCTACTTCTACAAAGTTATGAATTGTGAGATATGAAATTCCCCATGCAATTCCACATAAACCATTCGCAAAATCTATGAGGGAATTGTTGGAAATTTCTGAATATAATTCATTTATTAGCTCATCAGCAAATCTATGATATCTTTTACAGCCTGTAAAAGTAGCATAATGGTAAAAGAAAATACAAATTCCCGTCTTCCCGTTTAGTAATCCTAAATTATTTAGGAAACTACTGTAGAGTATCAAATAACTAATGTCAGTGTTAATATCTATTTTTTGTTTGTTCTCATGATGCAAAATGGATATTTAACTTTTAAAACGTGATGCTATAAAATCTGAAGCATACCAGTTATGCGGAAAGTGTGCATACATAAAAATCTTCCTCTCTTGATATTTTTTCTTTGGTACCATAGCTTTACAAAATTTAGATTGATAGTTTATGCAAAAAAAAAATTTTTATTGAAAGTAGATTGCATTATATCATATAATTATTATTTATTAACACACTGGCGGATAGGGCAGTGGTGGAATAAGCCGGCAGACTGAAAGTCTTAAAGTCATGGTATGGCATAATAAGAGATTGTAGGCTTAATGGTCAAATCGCATCAATCTATTGTAATATAACGGTTTATGCAAAATGTTAATAAAATAAGATTTCAGGGGAACAGAGTGCTTTTTTGCCCTATTTCCAGGAGTACGTTTGACCATTAAGCCCAAAATCCTTAGGTTTAGGAAGTAGCTATGCACTTCTGAAGAGTAGTTATGTCTATATAAGAACTTACCCAAGGATACGTTAATATTCGTAAACCTGGGTAATATTTTATAGATATTGTTTGGAGGGGATTTAGAATTCATCCCCTTAAAGTTTGGCACTCGTTTTAGAAGTCTATTCTGTAAAGTAGATTTAACACCGTTGTTTTCAGCCTTCTTGGCTCAATAGCACCTGTGTGTAAGTTATAGGCATGCCCTGAATACTCTCTATAGTTTGTAGCATTCAATCCTTTGAGGGCAAATTCGTGCGAGGTATTTTTGCAATTGATGCGATAGCTGATGCTATAATGTAACAAGAATATGGGTGAAAATTCGTTTTCAAAAGCCCTTCTTTCGTCGTAAATGGTTTCTTTATCGGGATGTGCCAACGTTACAGGTATATTGACAGGCGAGTAACGGTCGCCCCCTTGTACGCTGGTTCTGATATTTATGCCTAGAGTACATTGCGTTTACTACGCCCCATCATCCACTCTTTACCGATAAGTCCGTTTAGAATATAGTGCCGGTTAAAACGTGTATTATACCATTTGCCATCACCGCCTTTATACTTAGAGTCGAATACAGATGCCGTTACCATATAGTAAAGTCCGTGTGACATATACTTCTCCAGTGTTACATCTACGCCATAATTATACTCTTTTCCCTTACTCACCAATTGGTCTTCGATGTGGTAAGAACGTCGATTGATGAGTGAGTAGGAACTATCGGCTATAACAGGAATGTTGGTAAGGTATTGATAATAGGGCTCAATTTTTATGGCGATATTGTCGGAAAGCCGATAATGATAAGATAAAGTACGCTTTGCGAGCGGGTAAAATCAAGGCCTTTATTAACTGCAGTCTGTCCTGTCGTTGCATTTTTCACAAAGTATACATCCAGCTTTTCCATTCGGCTATACAGGCCGTAAGCAAATCCCAGTGAGCTATTATCCGTTATTTGCCATTTCAAAGCGATGCGCGGCTCTATTGTCCAGTGGTTGTTGAGGGTAAGTAGTTAACCGTTAATACCTACTGTGGCAGACAGCTTATTACTGAGATTGAATAGCGAGCTATTGTAAACTGCCCCCAATACCGTATTACCTTTACCTCCTGAAAGGCGTTGAAGTGGTTGTTGATAATATGGTGCCATATCAAAACGCATGTCATAGTGCATATTGGTGACGGTGATACCTGTTTTGTTGGTATGTCGTGAGCTGTATTTCTTATTGAAAAACGAGTTGAGCACCATATTGGTGTAACGTACCATGAAGTCAACATTTGGTTTTGCATTCATCGAAACATCGTATACGTTTTCCCAAGCATCGGTTTGCGAGAAAGTAAGGGCAAGCGTTGTTTTCAGCATTCCGCCGTTATTCCACAAGTAACGGTGTGACAGTCCGGCCGCAGCCGATGTTTGTTTGGCCTGTGAATCTTTTGCATCGTCGGTATATTCCCACTCTGACGGTTTCCGCATTTCGGGTTTTACCTTATCGATAAGTGCGGTAGTCCAGAAAGAAAACGTGCCTGCATGAGCGGTCGGAAAGTTGAGTTTGAAATTCAGGTCTTGATAATCCAGTGATTGTGCCATATCTTTATTTCTGTTCAGCTTATTTAGCAGACCCAGTGTAGAATAGCGATAGTTGAAGATATAAGATGCTTTTCCGCGTTTGCCTATCGGTCCTTCTGAAGCGGCATCAATACCGAGAACACCCAGCTGAAACGTATGTTGAAACCGTTGATTGTTTCCATGGCGCAGTCGCATGTCGAAGATGCCCGAAATTGCATTATTATATTCAGCAGGAAAAGCTGATGTATAAAAGTCAGAATTTCCTAAGACATTGCAACTTAGAGAGGTAAGAATACCTCCTCCGAACGACCCCATGTCGGCAAAGTGATTGGGGTTAGGTATCTCTACATCTTCCAATCACCATTGCAAAAAGCCCGGTGAATTGCCATGAATAGAGATGCCATGATTCGATATACCCGAAGCTACTTCTGCGAAAGCACTGACAAGACGGGCGGGATCGTCCATACCACCAGCAAAGCGGCTAGCCTCTTCGGCACTGAGCATACGTGCACCCGTCAGTGTCATCTTGTTTAATGGTCGGCTTTTATCTATCCGTGCCCGCACCACCACTTCTCCAAGGGAACTCAGACGTTCCTTCAGATGTACCTCCAAATTTACTTCTTTAGCAGAGGTGAGTATTATGTCTTTCACGATTTCTGTTTCGTAGCCCATGAAAGACACCTGTAAATCATATCGTCCCACAGGAATATCGGGTAGCACAAACTGTCCTTCGGTATTAGTAACGGTTGTTTGGCTTTCTGTGTTAATAATCTTTACACTTGCCGATGACAGCGGTGCAGCTGATGCCACATCGATTACCAAGCCACGTATAGTTTGTGTGGGAATTGCCTCTTGGGCACACAAGATCGTCGTGTTTAGGTATCCAAACACTGTAAAACAGATTGTAAGAAAATGTTTTGTCATAAGCTTTTAATATAAATTTATATTACTGAAAATACGATTTTTGTGCAACTTTCCCAGCTATTGGCAGACGTATATAGGAATGGTAAAGTTGAGCAAAGGAAACCTCGAAAAATCGTTTGTTTATAAAGGATACAGCACGCTTCGCGCGCGTATACGAAAGTGTAAATATAGTTTTAGATGCTAGGTGTAAGTGTGTGTTGGCAAATTATTTGAACCTGCCAAAGATAAAGCGTTAAAAGTTACAGAAAAACAGATGTCTCTCTGTAATAGCATCGCATCTTTATTGCTATATGTCAAGCAATTACTACTATTCATGATGGCAAAGATACTATAAATATTGCAAAATAAGCCAAGAAGAGTGAAAACTCTTGCATTAAGACATAAAAAGAAACGGCACTTGAAGCAGACTTCTCTCTGCTCCAAGTGCCATTTTCTCTTTAGCAAGATGTCTACTGTCTTTATCTTTATAGTTAGCTTCCAACATCTTTTCCAAATCCGAAGCCTTATAGAGTATCTTGCCAGCAAACTGCGTGTAGGGGATAACCTTTCGGTCCCGATAGTCCTGCAAGGTACGGGGACTGATATACAGCCGCTCGCACACTTCCTTGCCCGTAAGGAAAAGTTCTCCGGCAAAGAGCGGCTTGTGCGTCTCTGCCACTTCCCCAATTCTTTTCCCCACACCTCTTAGCGCCGAGACAACCAGCTGCATCTCGTCGCTTTCCATGTTCAAATCTTTTGCCATTTCCATCATATACTGTTGTTTTTAGGTTTGTCTGTTCTTGCAAGGAGCAGCTGTTCCACATCCTCACGCTTGTAATAGCACTTGTGGCCGATTTGCGTAAACGGCAGCACGCCTGTATCGCGGTAATGCTGCAAGGTGCGCTTACTGATGTTCAACAGCCGGCACACATCTCCGTTGTGTAGCTAATCGGTGTGTTTGCTCTTTTCTCCGAATGCTTGGTGGCAACTCTCGGCAAGGCTCAAGATTTCATCTCGAAGCTTTGCCCAATTGCTTTCTGTAGTGACGTAATAGTTCATAATCTTATCTTGTTATTGTTTATTACTTCAGGCTTTTCCTGTTTCCACCTGCAAAGATAATGGCGTATGTAGGCCTCTCAAAGCAGCAGGGAACAGTAGGGAAGTATCGGGAACAATAAGGAAAAAGGCAATCCGTTCCATCGGTTTGCATTTGCGTTTTCCTGCCCCGTCTTTTTCCTTTCATTGCAAAATTAAGATAGGACATTTCTTATTCCATCACTTTTCATTCAACTGACAGCTTGTGGCGCTATGGCAGGGACAAAAGAGACAGATTGATATTCTCGTCATTACCCAAATGAGGATAATAAGATAAATCAAAGCAAAAGACTGCATCTGAAAGCAAACAACGACATCAATATTTCAGCCAACCTTTTCTTCTTACCACCCGATTTTTGCTTAGTGAGGCGATAAAAGTTCTTCTTGTCTACTTGTTTCCCTAAGAATTTCGCAGCAGACTGACGCAACATTATGCAAGAAGTCTCTGAATGCTTGGAAGTTACGCATTCTCACCCTAACTTCACTCTTGGAAACCAATTCAAGGAAATAATGAAAAGAGAAGCAGATGCAGGCAATATAACCAATAGGCGAAATCACAATCGCAAGGGTAGCTCATCCAAGAATGCAGAGATTGAAACCTACCTCTCCATGCGCTATGAGTTCAGATACAACACGGTATTGGGAAGAACCGAATATCGTCATAAAACAAATAGCGATTTTACAAAGGTCGGTCGTTATGAAATCAACACACTCCGCAGAGAGATAGACAACGACATCGGGATAATAACCTCCTCCGATAATCTCTATTCAATCATCGAGAGCAGTTTCTCTCCACGCATCAACCCCATACAAGAGTATTTTAAGGCATTGCCCTTGATAGATATAGGCAGTAGTTGTGGTAATACTAACGAATACAATAGTTGCTGCAATGCTTCCTCCCTTTCACTGAAAACCATTCCCGAACTGGCAAGTTGCGTTGTCGTGCGCAACTCCGACAAGTGGATGCCGTATCTCACCAAATGGCTCGTGGCAGTGGTTGCCAATGCAATGGACGACCGTGAGTGTCGTAACCACACCTGCCTTGTACTGACAGGCGAGCAGGGCAAGTTCAAGACGACGTTTCTTGACTTGCTCTGTCCGCCGGCATTGCACGGTTACAGTTACACGGGCAAGATATATCCGCAGGAGAAGGACACACTTACCTATATCGGACAGAACCTCATCGTGAACATCGACGACCAGCTCAAGGCCCTCAACAAACGGGACGAGAACGAACTCAAAAACCTCATCACCTGTCCGATGGTCAAATACCGCATGCCCTATGACAAGTATGTGGAGGAACATCCTCATTTGGCGAGCTTCGTGGCATCGGTGAATGGAAACGACTTCCTTACAGACCCGACAGGCAGCAGACGTTTTTTGCCCTTTGAGGTCTTGTCTATTGACATCAACAGGGCAAAGGCTATTTCGATGGATAAAGTCTATACAGAAGCGAAAGCCCTGTTAAAATCTGGTTTTCGCTATTGGTTTGACGATGACGAGATAGCCGAACTGTATCGGGAGAGCGAGGACTTCCAAGTGCAGACAGCAGAGATGGAACTCTTGCTGCGTTGTTTTGAGAAGCCAACGGAGGACGAAAACTATTTGTTAATGACCACTACAGAGATACTCACCTATTTGGGTATTTATACCCACCAGCCACTTCTTGCCAAATGTATGGGCGAAGCCTTGAAGAAAGCAGGATATATAAAGATGAGCAAGCGAAGAAACGGTGGGAATCCCATCTATGTCTACAAGATTAGAAAAATCTTGCCATGTCCACTCATTCAAACTTGTAGTAGCCAAATGTAGTAGAATGTGTAGTATCTCCACATACCACTAACTATTGCTGATTATCAATCATTTATATTAAAATAGTATGTAGTAAGAAGAAAGATGGAAAAGTTTGGAAGGGAAAAACTTCGGAAAAGAGAATTTCATTCAAACAACATTCAAATATCATTCAAACCAACCATTAATTATTCAAATAAAAATTATCCAACCAATTAAAGTTTATGAAAATGAAAGAAGAAGATTTATCACTCATCAAGCGATACCCCATCGTGGCGTATCTTGAAAGGAAAGGTTTCAAGCCTGTACGCAGGACACCGACCTATGCAATGTACCGTTCACCGTTTAGAGCGGAAATACATCCGAGTTTCAAGGTGGACACGCAGAAGAACCTTTGGATAGATTATGCCGAAGGCAGGGGCGGAAGCATCATCGACCTCTGTATGCGATTGGAGAACTGCACGCTCTCGGAAGCCATCTACCGTTTGGGGCAGACCACTTCCTTTGATACAGCGTGCAACAATGCCGAACCCTCAAAGGAGAAGGCATACAGCAGCAATGGTAGTATCAGACTACCAAAAGAGGAAATGGCAAACGGGCAAGGAGACTGATAGAAGTATCAGACATCTTGCCGCCACATTTACAGGAGTACCTTGTAAATGAACGCTGCATCAACTTGGAAAAGGCATTGCCCTTTCTCAAATGTATCAGCTATGAACTTCGGGACGACAAGACGTTCAAAGGAACGATTGCCCCAAAGGACATCACCCCGATATTTGAGAACAAGGCGGAGCCCGTCTGTCTGTTTGAGGGGTTTATGGACTTTTTCTCTTTTCTTTCAATGAAAGAAGAAGTAATCAACCGCTGCCTTGTGATGAACTCTGTGAGCAACATTGGAAGAAGTATCAGCTACCTGAACAACCATCAAGTATCTTCTATCCGTACTTCCCATGTGATCGAGTATCTTTTGGCTTTTCTTCAACCCCTTTCGGGCATGAATCGCTTTTGCGTCTAATCCACCGTAAAGACCTTTGTAGCCATGATTCTGGAAGATTGCATAATCACGAGATTCAACAACACCGGCATTCTTGGCAGCATCAGCCAGCTGGCTATTGTGGCGAGCCAGTTCATTACGCAAAAAGAGACGTTTTTCTTCTTCGTTTGTCAGACGATTGTACTCGTCCATCTGCTTTATCTCTGCAATTCGTGTCTGAACGGCAAAATAAGTTTGTCCATTCGCTACTACCTCTTTGCCAGGATCAGCATTCTGTACAATCAAGTAACAGGCATAACGGGATAGTTTTACAGATTCCAAAGGGCGTTTTGCTCCAGATCCTATACTGACCATTTCGAGGATATCCTCGAAATGGTCTAAGGGATTGTTATTACTATTAGCACATGCCTCTTTTGCTTTTTCTATTACTGGCAGAAAATGACGGTATTCAGAATACTCAAGCACTTTTGCCATTTCTCGTGCTGACCAATATTCTATGCCATTCTCATCAATATGTCTAATCTGTTCAAAGACAGACTCCTTGGAATGGACTGCAAGGCGTTCCCGTTCCCTTTCTCCCATTTTGAGCAGATGGGTAGGAATGACCGCCTGACCTGCTATCCTGTTTTTCAGCACTTCGGCACCGACCACACCCTGCTCTTTGAGCATTTCATCATAGAGCCGTTCCGCATGCTTGCGGAACTCTTTCAGGCGGTTGTTCGTCCGCACGTCAGTGGTCTCCGCCTTTTGGGCATTCCACTGTTTGGAATTACAGGAGATACCCGTGGTTATAACTGTACTTTTCCCGTCGATGGAAATTCGGCAGAGTACGGCGGTTGTGCTGTCCGCATGGACTTTGCTTCGATTGATGTATAACAATAAAGAGAATGTACTGCGCATGGTTATTTCATTGTTCTTTGATTTTCATTCTGTTTTCTATATGTCTGTGTGTTTATAATACGAGTTTGAGGTCTTTTGTCGCCTCGATATATTTGTCCATGTCCTCGAAAAGCTTCTTGGGCGTAACCTTCGCATACACCTGAGTAGTTTGCAGGTTGGAATGTCCCAGCATCTTGCAGATGGTCTCGATAGGAACGCCGGCTTCCAAGGTAATCAGCGATGCAAACGAGTGCCTGCCGGCATGGTAGGTCAGGTCTTCTCTGATGTCGGCAAGGACAGCCAGACATTTCATGAGGCGGCGCATATTGGGATAGTGCAGCATCGGAAAGAGTGTAGGACGGTCGTCGTCCCGGTACTTCTCTATCAGGGCAAGGGCTTCGGGCAGCAGCTTGACACAGGCACGAAGCTCGTTCTTCTTGCGGCGATATTTGAGCCACAGTCCGCCATTGTCATCCGTGAACAGATTGTCACGCGTAACGGAAACGGCATCAGCATAGGCTGTTCCCGTATAGCAGGCAAAGAGGAAGAGATCTCTTGCCAAGATATGGGAGGCATGATGTTCGGGGATTACCAAGTCACGGATTTTCTCGAAGGATTCCCGGCTTAGGGCTTTCGGTGTTTTCTCCTTTGGTTGGGGAAGACTGAAATGGGCGAAGAAGCATCTGTCGGCATGTCCCTCCTTGTAGGCTTTTCGACATACCTTCTTGACGATAGCCAGATAGTGCCGGCAGGTATCTATGGCAAGCCCTTTCTCGTCCAAGATGAAGCTCTGATAGTCATGAATGAACTGTTCCGTCATCTGACCGAAAGCAACGTCTTTGGAGTGAAACTCCTTTTCGATGAACTCCGCCAAGGTTCTACGGGTATAGATATAGGCAGGGTAAGTTCCCTTTGCACGGTCTATTCCGATGCGCTTCCTCAAATCCTCGCAGACGATGTCCGCCATTCCCAACAGAGTCATCTGTGTTCCGAGACTTCCTTGAAACAGATTCTTGACGGCTTCCGCATCGAAATCCGTTTTTCTCTCCACGAGCGTGTCGAATGCCGTGTGGATGGAGAGCAACAGTTTGTCCAGCTTCGCATTGGTCTCCACGGCTTCATGATTCTTGCCTTTCAGACGGCTTTCACGAGGATTCCATAGCTCGGGCGTACAGGAGATTTTGCAACTGAACTGTAACATCGAACGGTTGACGGTGATACGTCCCATAATGGGAGCTTTGCCCGACTTGTCCAATCGGCTCTTTTTGAGGTAGAGCAACACCTTGAATTTTTCTATTTTCATACGCTTTAATTTTATGGGCAAAATTACCCGTTGTTAAAGCGTTCTTTGATAAGCAAAACATTGTGGAACAGTGAGATAGAATCTGTATCAGAGAAATCTCTCCTTTTTTCGTTACCTCACCTCATTGGGGAAACCGGCGGATAACGGTTTGGTAACTGAAAGGATTCAATATTCCGTGCTGGATTGCTTTCCTGCCACACTCGCAGAATATAGAAAATCGACTAATTCACAACTGGTTACCGGTTTATTCTCTATGTTCTTCCAATTCCTTAAATGGACGATATTTTCCATGTCGCCCGCCATACGTTTGCCACCATGTCACTGAGTAAGGGCGTTCCGATGGAAAGCGTATCGAAGATGCTGGGACATACCAATATCAAGACTACACAAATCTATGCCCGCATCACCAACAAGAAGATTGAGCATGACATGGAACAGCTTGCCGACAAACTCGATAAGTTCAATAAAGCGATGGGCATCCGATAATATAATTAATATATAACCCTAAAAATAAAATGAATTATGGAAACAACAAAGAAAGAACTGTCCTACTTCCGTCTGAAGTTGGAGAACTATCTCAGTGGGCATTTCTCCGAAATGCTGAGTGACAAACCATTCATAACGGCAAGAGCCGACGAAGCACTTACCACCTACTGCGATGCCGTGGCACAAGGCTTTTCCCATCCCGAAGCGGAAACAATGGCAAGCGAAGTGTTGCATCGAGGATTGCATTTCTCAAAGTACGACACGCTTGTGTCTGTCTTGGAGAATGAGTTTGAGAAAGAACTTCCCGGTCCACTCCCCGAAAGGCTCTCCCCGATACTTCTGAAGAACAAGGCTGTGCAAAGCGTTTTCGACAAGTACGAACTGACAGACGATTTCGCCGCAAGTCCTGAGTATGAGAAACTCTACACCGAACTGACAGGGACAATCGTTCTGCTCATAGAGGTCAATGGTCTGCCAACGATAGGCGGTGAGAACATGACTTGATATTGCACCTTCGGGAGCTTTTGTAGTGTTAAGAGCCAAGATAAACACTCCACTCCACACGACAAGAGTTTTGCAAACACTTGTCTTTGTGTAGTCTGCGCATCTTGTAAATGCTCTTGAAACTATTAAAAGCTCCGATTATGAATACAATCATCATGAATCAAGACGTTCACACACCTGCCTTCATCAAGGCAGACGCATCGAACAAAACCGATAAGAACAGGCTGCAGCCGACTTCTCCCAAGCAAGTCCGCCGCTTCTCTTGGACACGCTTCGTCGAACTCACTATTTACTTTCCATCGTTATCGGGGCCGTTTGGTTTATCTCAAAGATAGTAACGCCACAGGTCGTTACTGCCGTGTCAGTCATTGCAGGTTTTCTGATACTGCGCTTTATCGTCAGAGTCATTCTCCAAGTAACCTTTACGCTGCTAAGATACATTTCTGGATTGCCATACTCTGTGCCATCCTGCTTTGCGTGCTTTGAGAAGCACGGTTCTGTAAAATCTTTCATTTATCATTCATCAGGTGGTTATCTCACATTTTGAGATAGCCACCTTTTCTTTTTTCCATTGCCGGGCGTTGCACTTTCGCTTCTGTTCCATGGCTCCACTATATGCGAAGCGGGGAAGACGGATGCTGTCCCCTTTTTATCCGCAAAGGTAGTACGGGGCTAATGGCTTTCCCAAGGTCTGTGCCTAAAGGTTTGTCTGGAAAATCTCCACACCTGCGCTGCACTTCGGCTAGTATTTTCCGCCAAAACCTTGTGCAAGCCCCGCCCCGCTACCTTGTTTTTGCTACAAAAAGGAATCAGCATACTCCGATCTTTATACGCATAAAAAAATGTCGCTATGGATAAGCAGAAAGTAAATACAACATCTTCGATGAGCAGAAAAGGATATAGCTCCTCCTCTCATTACCGCATTAAATCTGTGGTTGGACAAAGTGAGCAAGTAGTGGCTACGAAGTTCGTGCAGTGGGACGTAAACCCATTGGAGAGCCTTTGCAATAGTAAAGTGTATCTCTTGCGTATGAAACTCAATCGTGGCGAGCATATGAGCCGTGAAGAGAAGAATTGGCTTTGTGAAGCGGTGAACTCAAACACCTATTTCCGCACAGCCGTACCCCTGCAAGGTTGGAGGTTTGACTTCCTTGACGTGCTGAAGAAATACCTTGTCAATCAATATAGGCAGTGGGCAGAGTACCACGCACCCGACCATACCAGCCTAAGAAGTTTCCTTTGGGGACGGATAAACCAAATAGTAGAATTGTAAATCGGCGGACGAAGTGAAAGCCAAATCCCCAAGTATTAACAACATTAATAACATATGCGATTATGAAGGGAACAGAACATTTCGCACGGACAATAGCGGAATATCTCAACCAGCGTGCAGCGACAGACCCCTTGTTTGCCCCCAACTTACAGAAGCCCAACAAAAGTATCGAGGAATGTATCACTTACATTCTGAGCGAGGTGCAGAAAAGCGGTTGCAACGGATTTGACGATGATGAAATCTACTCAATGGCAGTTCATTATTATCCAAAGTAGCACAATATCAAAACAATAATTAGAAGTAGCGTTGCAAGACAGATAGTTACACCTATACTTTTAATTTTCTACTTTTGATTTATTTGCCCAATCCTTTGAGCCAATTCAAAAGTTTCTCATCGTCATTCCATATCTCGATAGCCTGTGATTGAGGTATGATGTCGGCAGCTGCAGCTTCTAGTGCTTTACGTTTCTGCTCACTGTCCATTCTGACATAAGTTTCGGTTGTCTTAACGGAAGAATGGCCGAGAAAGTCTCTGATGTATATGATATTCATTCCAGCCTGTAGCAGGTGGGTTGCTTTGGAGTGCCGAAATGAATGAGGTGATAGTCTCTCCGGCATTAGTGCAGGATGTTTCTCTCTGACTTTATCTGCATACATCATGATGATGTGGGTTAAGCCGGCCGATGTCAGCCTTCTACCATGGATATTGACGAACAGAGGTTGCTTACTAATATTGTCTGGTTCAATATTGGTATCTTTCATATAAGCCTTGAGAATCAATACAAGTTTCTCATGTATGGGAACAATCCGTTTTTTACGTCCTTTGCCCGACAAAACGACATGATAGGGTTTCGTCAGATTAAGATTGTGTGCAGAGAACGAGATAAGTTCATTGGCCCGGGCACCGGTATCATACAAGAAGGCCAGAATAGCAAGATGCCGTCTACCTTGTATTGTATCGGTTGGCACCTCTGACAGTAGCGTCTTCATTCCTTCCTGGGTAAGAAAAGATATACAAGGCATATCGGATTTCTTTGATTTTATTGACAAAATTTCCTGCCATCTTGCGATATTCTTAAAATCCTTGTACTGTGCGTAATGGCAAAATGCCTTAACGGATGCAAGTCGTGAGTTACGGGCCGGAACCTTATTGCCTTTTTTCATCTCCAACCAATTAAGATAGTCATTGATGCTCCTCCGAGACAAATCCTTGACGAATAGTTTGTTGGCTCGGATGCCTTTATTGTCTTTAAAGAAAGCGTAAAGACTTTGAAAGGTTGCACTGTAACTGCGTATCGTGTGGCTGCTTACTCCTCTCTCTTTAGGTAGATATGTTTCAAAGAAATCCTTGAGCAGCAGAGCCATATCTGTGATGTTATTTATCTGTTTCATAATCAATTTTATATATCTGGAAATATTGTAGCTAACTTGTCACCACCAGCTTGATAGAGAGCCGGATAAATTTCCAATGCCAGACGGATATAATGTTCTGTTGAATAGATGTCATGATGACCGAGGAGGGTGGATATGATAGGCCAGGCTGTATAGATGTCCATACCAGATTTTACCATGTGATATACTGAGTGGACTGCAAATGTGTGCCGCAAATCATGTACACGTGGTCCTTCTCCATGCCCGGCATGCGTGATACCACAGACTTTCAGTATTTCCCTGAAGCGTTTGTAGACAGCGGCATGCGATATTTTCTCTCCCCGATGGTTGACAAACAAGTACGAATCAGGTTCTGCGGATGAATCCAACGGCATCTTATCCCTGTAATGCATATATGTACATAGAACCTCTTTCATTTGCTCATTGAGAGGGATCAGGCGGTGCTTGCGATTCTTGGTTTTTGTCAGAGTAATAAATCCTTCCGATATATTGACATCGGAATTCCTAATTGCCAAAACTTCTCCTACACGTGCGCCACAATAATACAGGAATCTGAAAATGACAGGCAGACCAATCAGACATGTGGTATTGTGGCGGCATTGCAAGAGAGTGTTATCGATGGCATTGAACAGGCTTTTCACCTCTTGCTCCGAGTAGACGTGGGGAATATAGGATGTTTTTGGTCGTTTGGGCAATGATGGTATGTACGAGGCATATCCCATATGACACATAAACTGCGAAAATTGTCTGAGAATAAGTATTTTGGCATATCTTGTGCGCTCACTGCATATACCGACGTTTTCAAGCCATTTCAGATAGATGTCTTGAGTGATTGCCACATCCTGCATACGCTGCACCGATGGCATTTTGTCCAGTTCGTAAAATACGGTCAGGATACTTCTGATACCAACATTCTGATGTCTTTTTACACAAAGATATTCATTCATCAATGGACCGAGAGGACTTGTAAAAACAAAAGATTCATTACTCATAGAATATTCCTCCTTTCTGCTCATAAAATGTCAAAGGGACGAGAGGTATGAGAAGCAAGCATTTTTTAAGTCCGGCCATGTCCACTCTCAAGTATGACTTAGTTGAATTGGAAGAGGAATGACCGAGCACGTTTGCTATCATTGGCAGTGGTTGCCCATCTTTCAGAAGGCGTGTTGCAAGAGAATGACGCATGGCATGCATGGCATGCATGGCATGCATGCCATGATGCCGACGTTTGACATTAATCCCAGAAGTCCATATCGCAGTTTGAATCCCGACATAAAGTGTATTCACCGACATCTTTTGATAAGGTGGTTTCAAAGTCAAGAATACATGTTTGTTAGAACAGTCGTTCTTCCGTTCATTCTTTAGATAATCTATAAGCGCACTTCCAACTTCCTTAGTAAGAGGAAGTTCAACCCGTCTCTTTGTTTTTTCTTGAAAAAGAGAAATGGTATTATGTTCCCAATCAATATTGCTGAATGTAAGATTGATAATATCTGATCGCCTGAGTCCTAATATTGCTCCCAACAGAAATGCTGCATAAAGACGCTTCCCACCCAGTTCTTTACGATTGATGGCATTGCCTATGGCGGTTATCTCCTCTGTGGAATACACAGAGGGAAGTTTCTCTCTCATTGGGAATTTGAAACCCTTGACCAGCATCCCAAAGTATGGCGGTTTATGCCCTTGTTCAACAAGGAATTTGCACAGCCCTTTTACCACTTGAAAGCGATTGACTGGGATTGTTTTGACTGGAATCAACGAACTCCAACAAGAGTTTATCGCTCACATCCTCTAACGTGTCAATGGATTTAAGATGCAAGAATGTCAAAAGGCGACCAAGCACCCTGGTGTAAACATAAAGGGTACCTTGGGAAACTCGCATGGCTCTCTTGTAGTCTATTAATTGCAAGAAAACAGAACCGATTTTACCACTGAAATCAAATTTTTGTTTTTGAGGAATATACCGACTAATACTACCAGACTGAAGGACGCTGTCCAGAATGGTGATACTGCGCCGCAGATGAGATGACATCAACACCTTTTCCTCCGGCAAGGTGGCAAGAAATGCCTCTCCGATTGAAATACTGTAATGTTCAAATCCTTTTACAGACATAAAGTGGTTCAATTTAGAGTCCCAGATTTGCTTGAATCTCAGAATTGATTTTTCTGAGTAACCTACATCCCTCATGAGCATTACGCACTCATTGATGAGAATTGTTAATGATTTTGTTTCCATCGTGTTTGAATTTAATTGAACGAAGAAACAAATATATGTAAATATCAAAAGTTCTTTATCAAAAGAACAATAAATATAACGTATAAATCAGTGCTTTACAGAATATATGCTCTTGTATATTTTGATATGATACTACTTTGAATAATAATTGATGAGATACATGATGATCTTCCTTTCCATTATAATGTACTACTAAAAGAAAGTATGACCGATTGCTCCTATATAACATTTCTCATTCTTCCGCAACAGAGAGCCTAAGGTTCAGCCTGTCCAATATTCTTTGAGCTAGTGTGATCTTTCTCAGAAGTAGTTCTTTATCGTCAAGTCCGACCTTACGTTCGTCGAATGGTTTCTTTTTGGTTATCATGGCATAGAAGATTCTTGCAATCTTGTTGGCTGTGGCAACGATGGCTTGCAGATGTCCGACCTTCGACTTCTGCCTCCTGAAATACACCCCGATGCCGTTCCTTGAGCTTTTCACGGTATTTGCACATATAGCCTGAACACCTGACCGACCCTGTTCTTCTGCTTCGGCACTTTGCTTGACAGGAGTTTACCACCGGATATTTTGTTGTTGGGCACGAGGTTGCACCACTTGCAGAAGCTCTTGGCGAAAGTGAATTTCTCTGCAAAGCCATTCCCCAGCTCTCTCATGAGGACTGCAAGTGCTCCCAGACTCATTCCCGGAACCGACATTACATTCACGCCCCACATGGAAAAGGCGTGCTTCTCGGCATCAAAAGATATGGCATCCTTCCTGGCCACACGCTTGTTGGTCGGGCTGTAGTTCTGCATGTCCGTTCCGCAGACGTCGGTATAGCTACCCAGCAATCTGTCTATTTCCGCCTCGCAGTCGGCTATCTGAGTATGGATACACTTATAAAGGTCATATGACTGTCGCAATTCAAAAAGGTGCACGGTGTCCCATGTTCCCTCAAGCGACTTCTCAATTGTCTCGCAGCTTGCCTTGCAGCGCCTGTCCACCAGCTGTGCCAGTGATTTCGGTTCGTGGTTTCCCTAAAGTATTGCCTCGATGATGGCTTTCCCCGACTTGCCGAGGATGTCGCTGATGACGGTGTCTACTTTGATGTTCATCAGTACAAGGGACTTCTGCATGTGTTGTACCTCTTTGCCCGCACTGTAGAACATATTGTCACGGTGGCGAGCAAGCTCACGGATACCGCGGGCGGCATCGGGATAAAAGCTAGGCGTCAGCAGGCTCATAGCTGTGCATGAGCATTATCCACTCGGCGTCAGCCTCGTCGGTCTTCTTGCCCGAGACGTTCTTCACCTCTTTCGCATTCGCCAGAAGCACATCGAAACCCCTCTCCTCAAGCAGGAAGTACAGGCCAACCCAATAGGAGCCTGTCGATTCCATCGCCACCGTGGTGATGCCACAGGCTTTAAGCCATGAGGCAATCTTCTCGTAGTCGCATGTGAAACTTCCGAAACAGCGGTTGTTCTCACCGTCCCGGTCCTCGGGTACGCAGACCTGCATCTCGCCATAGGCGATGTCAATACCTGCTGCGTTGGGATTGACTATCTTCAGCTTCAAGCCATCCCTCGTCTTTTCCTTCTCTGCCTTGCGTGCCATACTGAACTTTGTTAAAAAAGGCAAGTCCGATGCTCCTAAGACTATGTACTCTCCTATAAGGTCTCCTACGACCAATTATCACTCTACGGGCATGCGAAACCAAACTGAATATTGGTCTCGAAAGACCATTGCAAATTATGGCCTACTTACTTGCCGCTCCAAAGGTAACCTTTTTCAGGCAGATATAGAGTGCTAAGATGAAAAATGTTATTTCCCGTTTCGCTCAGGGCAAAGCCAAGTGGGGAACTGAATAGTTACTTCGGATCAGCCATTAGTTAAAAAAGTATAATTACTTGAATTTATATTATAAATATCATATTTTTGTAAAATAATTCAGTAACTTAAATAATCAAAATGCTGCCTAAATATATTTATAGAGACTACTACATAACAGCTTCGGATATGCTAAAACTAAAGCGCTATCTGAAGAGGACAATAAATAACATTGAACCTTGCCCAAAATTTCCAAACAAAAGAGGTGTTGTTATGTGTGCTGGTGGGATCAAATATTTTACAGACGCTTGGGTTACAATATCAATGCTGAGAGAAACAGGATGTAATTTACCTGTTGAACTTTTTTATAAAGGCAATGAATTAAATGCTGATTGTATAAAAGAATTAAAAAAGAAAAAAGTAATTTGTAGAGATCTAAATCAATTTGGCTATACAAATTGCACAGGTTATTCACTTAAAGTTCTATCTATTTTTTACTGTTCTTTTCAAGAAATTTTCTTTCTTGACGCGGATAATATACCTCTTAGAAATCCAGAATTTTTATTTGAACTTCCTGAATATAAAAAATACAATGCTATTTTCTGGCCTGATTACACATATACTTCAAAAGAAAATCCAATATGGGAGATTATGGACGTTGAATATAGATATATGCGAGAACAAGAAAGCGGTCAAATAGTCATTAATAAAGCAAAATGTTGGAAGGAGATGAATTTATGTTTAGAAATGAATAAACTATCATATATATTTTACAGATTATTATTAGGAGACAAAGATACTTTTAGGTTTTCTTGGATGGCGTTAAATACCCCATTCTATTTTATGCAGAAGCCACCAGGAAGTTGTGGGTTTATGAATAATAATAAGTTTATTGGATTTACAATGTTACAATATGATAATAAAGATAATCCTTTATTCCTTCATAGAAACCTAATAAAATATCATGCGACAAAGGACAATGAAAAAAAATGGGAAATAATAAAGTCATATCGTACTCCCAATTCGGATGTCAAATTTCAACTTTCACATAACGGAAAACATTATGTTGTTGATTTGGAAGGAGATGTGTTGATCGAAAAATTTACAGATGTTTTTGATGATATTGAAATAAGATGTTTAGAACATCTTAAATTTATAAGGAATAAAAAATTTTATAAAGAGTTCTTATTTAAATCTTTCCTCTTTAACGAATAAAACAAATTATATTTATAATCATTTTAGATTCCATTAATGTTATTTTGTTTTTTAATTAAAAAAATTACTTTATGGTGCCTAATATTATACATTTTATTTTTGGATTAGAAAAAAAATTTGGTAACAGACCATTTTCTATTTTTCATTATTTAGCTATTAAATCAGCATATGAAATAAATGAACCCGATAAGATTTATTTTTATTATAAATATGAACCACAAGGGTATTGGTGGGGGAAAGCTAAAAAATATGTTGAACCAATATTAATTTCTGTTCCTCGACAGATATATGGTAATAAACTTTATCATTATGCGCATAAGTCTGATGTTATAAGACTAATGATCTTGTTTAAGTATGGTGGAATATATCTAGATATTGATACTATTTGCTTAAGACCTTTTACAAACCTACTTAATAATTCTTGTGTTATGGCTAAAGAATTGTTACACAATGGCGAAGAACATGGTCTTTGCAATGCTGTTATACTTGCTGAAAAAGGGAGTAAATTTATACAATATTGGCTCTCGACATATAAGCACTTTAGATCTAAAGGGAAAGATATATATTGGGCAGAACATTCTGTAAGAGTGCCATTAAAAATA
The DNA here is from genome assembly GCF_000185145.2 of Hoylesella oralis ATCC 33269. Lineage (GTDB taxonomy): Bacteria > Bacteroidota > Bacteroidia > Bacteroidales > Bacteroidaceae > Prevotella > Prevotella phocaeensis. The sequence continues at coordinate 146,562 of NZ_GL833116.1, read as the reverse complement.
GCCGAATTATACCCTAACACTATTCATATTGAACCTGAAAGGAGCTTTTTCTACCCTTCTTATTTTCAGGAAGATTTAAAAATGCTTTTTCAGAAAAATTTATCTTTTCCGGAAGCTTATGTGTTTCATTTATGGGAGAGTCTCTCTTTTGATAGTTATTTGTCTAAACTCACTAGAGAATACATACTTGCAGTTGATACTTCATACAATATAATTGCGAGAAATTTTTTATAATCATCAAATCTGTTATTCTTTCTAATATAAATTATTCATATTCAACTTATTTTTAGTGCATGAAACTACTTGAATCCTTAATTAATCCGCTCAACAATTGCGAAGAAACGGCATACCTTCTTTGTAAAGCACTTGATGTGCCGATTACTAAAACAACTTTGGTTACTAGTTTGTTAGAACATCCTGACTATCCGAGTTTATTATCAATAAGTGATGTTTTACAGAATTATAGAGTTAAGAATATGTCAATTCGAGTAAAGGAACAGGAAAAGTTAATTGAATTGCCAACTCCTTTTATTGCCCAAACAATAGGGGAGAATACTCATTCACCCTTGTTTACTCTAATTTATCGAATAAATTCTAACAAAGTAGAATGGCACAATCCGGAATCACATAAAGTTGAAATAATTTCTTTAGGAAAATTTATAACACTTTTTACAAATTATGTACAACTATACGAAGTAGGTGAAGATGCTGGAGAGAAAGAGTATTCTATTACTTTAAAGAAAGAAAAAAGAACATGCATGATAAATAATGTACAGGTGTTTACCATCCCCATACTTACTTTAATGTTATCACTTGTCGCATTTTTAAGAATAGGCATTGATGCACTTTTCCCCGTTTTGTATGCTTGTATAACACTTGCAGGGGCTATTGCGGGAGCATTACTGATTCTTTATGAAATAGACCAGTATAACCCTAAATTACAAAAAGTTTGTGTCCATGGAGGTAAAACAAATTGTGCAGCCATACTGCATTCAAAAGGATCAAAAATATTTGGCTTTCATTGGTCTGGCATTGGGTTTAGTTATTTTATGGGAGTATTGGCAGTATTACTCGCCGGGGGACTTATTAATTCTCAGCTTCTTTCAGTGGCAGCTTGGATAAATGTTATAGCGCTACCTTATACGGTTTATTCCATCTATTACCAAGCTAGGATAGTAAAACAGTGGTGCCCGATGTGCCTCAGTGTACAATTGGTGTTGGTCCTGCTCTTTGTGACATCGTTAGCAGGCGGATTTTTCTCTGTCGTTTCACTTTCTACTATATTTCCTTATCTGATTAGCATGAGTACTGTTTTCTTGGCTGTATATATTTTGCTTCCTGCATTTGAAAAATCAAAAGATTCAAAGCTTTATTTACATAGTTTACAACGTTTAAAACATAATCCTCAAATTTTTGAAGCACTACTTGCCAAACAAAAACATATCACAGAACCGACAGAGGGTTTAGGTATAACAATAGGAAACCCCTACGGAAAAATTCATATGATTAAAGTATGCAATCCTTATTGTAGGCCGTGTGCCAAAGCTCACCCTATCATTGATAAACTATTAGCCAGTAATCCTGATATAAGGTTACAGATTATTTTTACAGCAACAGAAGCAGATGAAGATTACAGAAATAAACCTGTCAAAGCTTTATTGGCATTACAACAAAATAGTGCTATTTCAATAGAAGATGCTCTTGATAATTGGTATCTTGCAAAAGAAAAAAAATATGATGATTTTTTAAAGTTATATCCACTTGCTCAAGATAAACTGAATGAACAGATACCTGCGATAATAGCGATGCGAGAGTGGTGTGATAAAACTAATATTGAATTTACGCCTACCTTTTTTATTAATAGCCATCTACTACCAGAAATATATTCAGTAGAAGACATACGATATTTTCTTTCGGTATAATTCGCGATACATGCCTGAAAGCAAATTGGTTTATCAAAGAGGTAAACTATAATTTTAATTTTAAAAAAATCTTATGAAAAAACTTAGATTAAATTTTACTCAAAGTGTAGGAGAAATTCTCACAAGAGAAGAACTAAAATCAATTACAGGAGGAGACCTTGGTGGAAGTGGAACATGTGGAGTGTACTTACCTTCAAATGCTCCTGTTAATACAGGTTCATATCATGGATCATTCCATGCTGTGGGAGGAAGTGGCAAACCCGCTTACGAAGCATTTAATGGATATACCATAATTAGAGGAGTTAATAAAGAAACAGCTCTTGCCATGATAAATGGGCAATCAGGAGCAAAATGGTGCTGTGATAGCTGTGGATCTGCTAGTTGGTATTAATCCAAAAACAGTTTCCTTCTATAATAATTTCTAATAAGCTTAGTAGTTATCTTTAGAAGGAAACTTTATGAAAGAATGTATGAAAAAAAAAATTCTGCTGTTAATGTGTATGCTCGTGTATATTACTTGTTTTTGTGCAAATATACACAAAAAATCTCATACGGTTGTACTAACATTTGATACTGTTAAAAGTAACTATGATACAATATTTTTTAGTACAGGAGCTTCAGTGATAACACCTCAACCCATTTTATCATTTAGGTTATCGGCCGATAAAAAAGAAACAGTAGCTCCTAAAAAAAATGTAGAAATATATCCCATTTTAGATATTGTAGCTGTAAATCATAAGTATAATCCTACTTCTTCAGTTGATTTTATTCTTCATTCCGGTGACTCAATAGGTATACATTATGTAAAAGAAGGTGCTCCTTTTATTGAGATCAAAAATAGAATTGTAAAAAAATATGATTTAAATTATGATTATTTCAAAAGACAGCGATATCCAATATCTGAAGGAATGCAGACAATAGAAATAGTAAAGAATCCTTCTACCTATTTTTATAAGAAATTAATCAAAGGAAATAAGACTATTTCTATACCAAAAATATTGCAAGAATTCTACCCGAAACTACTTAAAGAACTTAAAGATGAAAGTATTTGGTTAGATTCCCTTTTCAAATCAAGTCAGGTTTCTGAAAAAGAATATAAGTTTTATAAAGAAAGAAATAAATATACATTATTGAACCTAAATCATAGAGACAACTCCATTGCTCATTTAGATTCTTTGCTGAAAGGGTATAATGATTCTATATACCGAACTGACTTGTATGGGTTTTATAAAGAATATTATTATTTAGTAGGAGTAAACTATCTTAATTCGATTCAACCATTGCTCAAGAATGATAAATTCACGGCTACATATGACTTTATTGAAAATAAAAAAGATGAATTTGGATTGCTCTCACAAGATCTATTAGAACTTGTTTTGAAAAATATCTTGCAAAAATCTCCCATAGAACAACGCCAAAAATATTTTAATAATTTCTCTAACTTAGTTTCCGATACCTCTATTATTAGCAAATTGAAAAGTGAGTATGAAAACTTATTGAATCTGGATATTGCAATAACCAATGATCTTCTTTTATTATCATCCCAAGGTGAAAAAATAACTTTTGATTACCTTATAAGGCAATGTAAAGGAAAAATAGTTTATGTTGATTTTTGGGCTTCTTGGTGCGCCCCATGTCTTGAGGAAATGAATTACTCAAAACGACTTAGAGATAATAAAAAATTTAATGATATTGTTTTTATCTACTTAGCATTAAATGATAAAGAAGAGAGATGGAAACAAAAGTTTGAGAATGCCCATTTGAGAGATTATAAGCATAATTATTTGATTTTAAACTCAAATGATGCATTATTTATAAAACAAAATAAAATAAACACTTTGCCAAGGTATATGATATTTGATAAACTTGGAAAATTAATTAATAAAGATGCATATAGACCAAGTAATAATAAAATTTATAAGATATTATTAAATGACTAATCAAAAAAAAATTTCTGTAAATGCGGTCAATCTGAAACAGCGTACAGATAGGCGAGTTCACATCCTAAAGCAGTTTTCCGATAAGCCCGAATTTTTATTCAATATTGTTCCAGCGATAATACATGAGAAAGGTGCATACGGACTATGGCAGACCATAAGTCAAATAGTAAATAAAGAAAACGAAAAAAATAGTGATTTCTTTATCTTGTGTGAAGATGATCATATGTTTACTGAAGATTATTCTTTTGACCTACTGCAAAATTGTATAGAACAGGCTATATCTTTAAATGCAGATATGCTTTCAGGAGGGTATAGTTGGTTTGATAACGCTGTACAAATTTCTAAAAACCTTTTTTGGGCAGATCAATTTAACGGAATGCAGTTTACCGTTATTTTTAATAAATTTTATCGCACTATTTTAAATGCTGATTTTGGAGAAGAGGTTATTACAGATTTTTCTCTTTCGGGTATTACGGATAATAAATTCGTAATCTACCCATATATCTCTAGGCAAAAAGAATTTGGTTACTCTGATGTAACCTTAACCAATGCTAAAAGAGGGCAAGTGGATAGAATTTTTGAGAATTCTATTCAAAGATTAAATACATTAAATAAAGTAAGAGATTTTTATTTCCCTTATAAAAAATAATTTATTATATGCTTAAAGATATTTCTATACCTGTTTTTATTATAAACTTAAAGGAGCATTCTGATAGGTTGAAGCATGTTCTTAATCAATTCGAAGGTAAAAAAGAATTTGATATCTACATAGTAGAAAGATGTAACCATAAGAGTGGCGACATGGGATTGTGGCAAAGTATCGTAAAAATAATAAAAGAAGTTTATAATAGTGATGACGATTTAATTATAATTTGTGAAGATGATCATACATTTACAGAACATTATAATAGAGACACGTTAATACGAAACATTATTGAAGCTGTAAACCAAAATGTAGAACTTCTTTCAGGAGGTATTAGTGGTTTCGGAAATGCGGTTCCGATAACGTCGGAAAGGTATTGGATAGATTGGCTGAGGAGTTTACAATTTACTGTACTGTATCGCCCTGTGTTTAAGAAAATACTCGATTATAATTTCAAAGAGAATGACACTGCATGCGAAGTTCTCTCCATGCTTACAAGCCATAAGATGGTGCTTTATCCTTTTATCTCTATTCAACGGGATTTCGGTTATTCAGATATAGCACTATCAAATGGCGAGTTAAAAGATAAAGTTACCGAACTTTTTAAGCAAGCAAATAAAAAAATGGAAATTTACCAATACGTAAATTTGAAATATTTACAAAAACAAACCGATATCGAAAAACTATAATATAGTGGTAAACTATAAAAATATTCTATATAATGCTCCAAAAAATTCGGTTAAATTTTGCTCTATAAATATAATAAATGAAATTTCCTCATTACTGTCAACTTGATGCAATGGACTGCGGTCCCTCGTGTTTGCGTATGATTGCCAAATATTATGGGAGAAGTTATACTTTGCAAACTCTTCGCGAACGATGCTTTATTACTCGTGAAGGTGTCTCTATGCTTGGTATCAGTGATGCCGCAGAATATATTGGTTTTAGGACTATCGGAGTCAGGATTTCATTTGACCAGCTTATCAAAGAAGCCAATTTACCTTGTATACTACATTGGAACCAGAACCATTTTGTCGTCTGCTACCGCATAGAATGCCATAAGAATGGCGAAGTGAGCTTATACATCGCCGATCCGGCTTCAAGAAAGCTGATATATCATAAAGAAGAGTTCTTAAGATGCTGGATATCAAAAAAAGAAAACTCTACAGATACAGGTACAGCTTTATTACTTGAACCTAGTCCGCTCTTTGATAGCATCGATGACGAAAAGCGATCATCACGCAGAGATTTTGCTTTCTTTGTGAAGTATCTCCTTCCATATAAGAGTCAGTTTGCCCAATTGATCATCGGAATGTTGGTTGGAAGTGGAATACAAATGATATTTCCATTTCTTACGCAAGCCTTAGTTGATACTGGTATTAGAGACCGTAATTTAAGTTTTATTACGCTGATCCTCATTACTCAATTGCTGCTGTTTATATCCCAGCTTGCTGTCGGTTTTATCCGTAGTTGGATTATGCTCCATATCAATTCCAGAATAGATATTGCCCTCATCTCTGATTTTCTCATGAAGCTGATGACACTTCCTCTTCATTATTTTGACACAAAGATGACGGGAGACATTATGCAGAGAATTGGAGACCATGGACGTATCAAGTCTTTTCTGATGGGTTCCTCGATTAATATTATTTTTTCTTTTTTAATTTTATCATTTTTAGTATTATTCTGGGATATTATAATTGGATGATATTAGTAATTTTCCTATTTGGAAATACTTTATATATGATCTGGATTCTTGCATTCATGAAATACAGACGCATACTGGACATCAAAAGATTTAATCAATCGGCAGGAGAACAAAGCAAGATTATCCAACTGATACAGGGCATGCAGGAGATTAAGCTTAATAACTGTGAAAAACAGAAACGATGGGAATGGGAGCGCATTCAGGTCAAACTTTTTAAAATAGGCGTTAAAGGACTGACTATCGGACAGATACAACAAACGGGCTCTGTTTTCTTTACCCAAAGTACGAGCATTATTGTATCGTTTATCGCTGCAAAGGCAGTGGTGGATGGAAATATGACTCTTGGTATGATGATGTCCCTTACATACATTATTGGACAGGTTTCTGCTCCTATTGGTGAATTTATCGGTTTCGCCCAGTCTTATCAAGATGCCAAAATTAGTTTGGAACGTTTAAATGAAATTCATAGAAAGCGTGATGAAGAATTTAATATAACTTCGAAGCTTAATTACTTACCAGAAGTGAGAGATATTTATTTTGAGAATGTTACTTTTAGCTATAGTGGAGCGGACAGGGATTATGCGCTTGAAGATGTCACTTTGACTATACCACAGCATAAGGTTACTGCTATAGTAGGTTCTAGTGGAAGCGGGAAAACGACCTTGGTCAAATTACTACAGGGCTTTTATTCTCCTAATAGAGGCAATATCAGGATCGGAAGCACCCCTTTAAAGATGATTAATCCCCACCTATGGAGAAGTAAGACAGGTTCTGTCATGCAAGAAAGTTATATATTCTCTGATACTATTGCTAAAAATATAGCAATCAGTACAGACGAAGTCAATATAGAAAGATTGAGACATGCCGTACAGGTAGCGAATATTCAGGATTTCATTAATGATCTCCCTATGGCCTATGATACAAAGATTGGAATGGAAGGTAGTGGAATTAGCCAAGGACAAAGACAAAGAATCTTGATAGCCAGAGCTGTGTATAAGGATCCAGAGTACATATTCCTCGATGAAGCTACTAATTCTCTTGACGCAAACAATGAGAAGATAATCATGGATAATCTTCAAGAATTTTATAAGGGAAGAACTGTATTTATTGTTGCGCACCGTCTCAGCACTGTTAGGAATGCCGATAATATAATCGTTTTGGAAAAAGGAAAGATTGTTGAACAGGGAACTCATGAGGAACTTACTATAAAGCATGGGGCTTACTATACTTTGGTTAAGAATCAATTAGAGCTTGGAAAATAAGGATAATGGAAGATACTGTTGATAAAAATAGTAAAATAGAACTTCGCAGTGAAGAAGTTCAAGAAATGATGGGACAAATACCATCATGGATTTTGCAATGGGGAATTACTGTTATAGCAATTGTCCTTTTTGGACTATTATTGGGTAGTTATTTCTTTAAATATCCTGATACGCTCATAGCTCCAGTTGTCATTACATCATCATCTACGCCTGTAGAACTTAATGCCTATGCTACTGGAAAACTTGAGAATCTCTTCGTTCGCGATAAACAAAATGTACAGGCGGGAGACTATTTAGCTATTATAGAAAATAATGCGAATTCGCAAGATGTTCTAATGTTAAATAAAATCTTCCAAAAATGGCAATCTAAGAATTTATCTTCATCCCTTTTATATAAAAAACTTAAAGGGTATACTTTGAGATTAGGAGATGTGCAGTTGCCATATTCTGGTTTTATGGAAGCCCTTCAATATTACATTCTCTATACCAAAACTAATTATTATCCTCAGAAATTGGCGTTAAAACAGAACCAGCTGTCTAAGCAGGTAGAATTGGATTTAAATAGAAAACACGAATATATCTTACATGCGCAACAGGCAGATATTTCTAAGAATATATATCTTCGGGATTCTGCTCTGTTTGCAAAAAAGATTAAGACAGGTGAAGAATTTGATAATTCCCGTTACACCTATTTACAGAGTCATCAAACACAGCTTAATGATATCCGTACACAGAAAGAAGTTCAAATGCAGAAATTACAGGATAGAGAAGTTATGTTAGATTTGGAGCAGCAATATAAAGAAACACATGAAAAGAGCATTTTGGAGCTGAACAGAGCTGCAGACCAACTAGGGAATGCTATCAAATTATGGCAAAAAAACTATCTAATTGTAGCTCCAATTGCTGGCTACGTGAATATGATGAGTGTTTGGAGTAAAAACCAAAATGTTACAGCAGGAGAACTCATTATGATAGTAATGCCTAAAACACCTACCGAATCAATCGGAAAGGCTAAGTTTCCTGCACTCGGAGCCGGGAAAATACAAATTAATCAGCGGGTTATTACACGACTTAATAATTATCCTGATGAAGAGTTCGGGTTTATTGAAGGGATAGTTTCCAATATTTCTGATATTCCCGATAAGGACGGTAACTATATTGTTGAAATCAAATTTCCGAATCATCTAAGGACCAATTATGGAAAGAATCTGCCACAAACAAAACAGATATTAGGCAACGCACAAATCATCATAAAAGATAAGCGATTGATAGAGAATTTTATTCAACCACTTGAGAAAATATTTAAGAATAAGATATGAGAAAGAGCATTTATATAGTCATTACGGCATCCTTTATCTGCATAGCTTGTGTGGCGCAAAATAAATATTCTCTTCAGACGATTATAAATATTGCTAAAGAACGGTCTGTCTCAATTCAGAAGGCTAAAAATGAGTTGAACGTGTATCGTTGGCAATATAGTAATTATAAAGCAGAAAGATTGCTTACATTAACCTTGACACTTACGCCATTTCAGTATAGTCGCAATATTATAAAGAGATATATTTCAGATTCTGATAGAGATGAATATCGATCTCAGAGGTCATTATATTCCTATGGCAATCTGCAATTAACTCAGAATGTGAATTTTACAGGCGGTACTCTATACGCAGTTTCTGAATTAGGCTTTTTAAGAACCTTTGGTTCTACTACTTACAATCAGTTCTCAACAGTGCCGTATCGAATAGGATATAGCCAGTCTCTCTTTGGGTATAATCGCTTTAAATGGGACAGGAAGATAGAGCCGTTGAAATATGAAACTGCTAAGCGAAAATATGCCTATGCTATAGAAACTACAACTTATGCTACAGCAAATCTCTTTTTTGATTTGTGTCTTGCAAAAGAAAATTTGGACTTAGCGCTCGATCAAGTAGAGAAATCAGATACATTGCTTATCATAGGAGAAACCTTATTTAAGCATGATGCATTATCTAAATCTAATTTGCTGGCTCTAAGACTAAATAAAATGGAACAGGAAGATGAACTGTTGAAAAATAGAAATGAATATCAAAAAAAGATGTTCCAACTATTATCTTATATTGGTATAGAAGATGACGATAGCATACAAATAGAATTACCTACTAATCGCCCTACTATAGCTATTCTGTATCGAACAGCATTGGAAGAGTGTAGGAGGAATAACCCGTCTTATTTGGAAATGAGTCAAAATATTTTATCTGCTTCAAAAGATCTTGATAAAACTAAAAAAGAGCGTTTTTTTGATACCAATATTGATGTTAGTATTGGTAGCAATCAATATTCTGATAAATTCAAAGAAGCTTATCGGAATTTGCTTCAACAAGAGGTCATATCTATAGGAATTACTATTCCCCTGATAGATTGGGGAATCAGAAATGGGAGATATAAAATAGCAAAGAGTGCGTTGGAAACAGTTAGAGCTGAAGAGAAACAAAGAATTCAAGAGCTTGAGCAAGAGATATTTGCAACTGTCAATAATTATCAAGTACAACAAAATGTTTATGATAGAGCATTGAAAGCATTTACTCTGTCTAAAACCATATATGTTGAAACACTAGAAAAATTTAAATTAGGGGCAGCTGATGTAAAAGAACTAAAAGATGCAATGACTACGATAAAGGAATCACATCGCAGATATGTAAATGCTTTATGTGAAAGTTGGTTAAGCTATATGAATATCAGACGATTAACCTTATACGATTTTGTGAAACACACAAGTCTAACCATAGTAGACTTTGACAATTAGAACTAAGCATTGTGATGGATCTAGAACAAGTACAATGACAGTTTTAAAGTTGCGACACTATGATAACATGAGTTCGACGAATCTAGAATAGGGTAAGTTGTGAGTCCTTTGTTCTTTCCAAATTAACACATGGCTTCTTGGAGAAAAATAGCAATAAGCGGCGATTGTTCTGAACATATTCACAATAAAGTTGTCAAAAGGCCTATGCTTTGAATGTTCAACCTGTGCAATATTCTTGAGCTCATCATTGATGGCCTCGATGATGGCCCGCTTTCTTATTAATATTTGCCCAGCTACGGTACTAACAGCCTCCTTCATGTTTTTCTTAAGCTTTATGAGAAACTGAATGCCGTCAACGAAAGGTCTTTCAAACAAGTGCCGACGAGTTTTCCATATATGAACTCTACGAAACTCTTATACTCCAAAGGCTTTCAGTCATCAACGTCTCCCGGCGTTATCATGAAGTTGAGCAGTTCCCTCTTCTCATTGCAGATCAGATGGAGTTTGAATCCGAAGAACCATCCAAGGGAACATTTACCTCTTTGGGCAATACCCTTGAATACCTTGCGAATATGAATCCACTGATTCCTGCAAACACGCAAAGGGGTGCTGTCCACGAAACTGATGCGAGTACACTTGCCTAAAAAACTTCTTGATGAACAGAGTCAAAGAAATAGCGACTTCCCTTTCAAGTTCAACGAAGCGATTGCACGAGACACCCTTGGGGAATAAATGACGAAGATGTTTGCAGACTTTATCCACATAGAAATGTTTCAGACAACGATAACCTGAATCATGGAAAAGAATCATGACAAGCATGACTTCAGCCTTTGACATCGTCGATCACGGGGGAAATTTCGTTTTTCAGTATTCTTGAGTGAGGCCTCTGCAAAACGGTACATGACTCCCTTGCATAGAGAGGATAACCTATCAGAAGAATGATATCTACTCAGCAATTGCTTGGAATAGCCTTGCTCTACAAGCCATGAGGTAAACAACAACTCGTTTTTTGTCCGGATTGAAGCATTTGGTTTATTTTTCTTTCTTTTGGTACACTCATAGTTTACTTTCTGCCATTAAAACCAATGACAAAGATACAAAAGAATTTTGTAATTGCAACCGATTGGTTGTTTTTTTGCTCGTAGGTAAACTAATAGACCTGTGGGATAAAATCACAACCATTGCGAAAAGAAGAAGGATGAAATGAAGCATAGATAGATATATTTATTCTATGAGACACTGAGATTTCGGCAATATATTTGTTTTATTGCCAAAATCTAGCATAGACATAGCGCTTGCCCCCTTATTCTCCATAGTATATATAAAAAATGACTCGCTGACAGATCTTACGGTATGCCAAGCGAGTACTGTTATCTCTGTGTGCGGTAAATCCGCAACCAATTTTCTGCTTGCGAAGGTAAATGTTATTTTTGTTCCTGCAAAATAATTACAGATAAAAATTTATAGGCGACAAAAATTACCATTCATGATACTTCCGCAACATCCCATCTATTTCCGACCTTAGAAAGAGTAAACGTCCATTAGCTTTGAGATAAGGGATCTTCCCTGTCCAAAACCCGTTGTAGACGTTTTTGTTCCCCTTTGAGTATCTTGGACACATCAATGATGTCCAAATATTCATAAGTTCAAACTTGATAATCATTAGATATTCTTATCCGTTCAGGACAAGGAGGGACTTCTTGTAAAAAACTCGTTGGTTACCGTTAATATGTATTCAATTAGATATTTAATCTCGCAGATAATAATGATAAATCGTCAACAGATATTCTTTCATCTCTTTCATATAAAAACAAATTAAAACCTTTAACTAATTTTTGTTCCAAAAATTGAAAAAACATATTATGTATCTCACTTTATCATAGTTTCTTATTATTTGAGTTCTAATCATATCAGAGTCCATCTTTTTAACTGCTGGTAAGAATTTTCTTAAAAATACAGAGCTTATTGAATATACCATTTCTCGCTTTGTTGTCCTATTTGAGGTATTAGAACTCTTTATTTTATTTACATTACCATTTAAAACTTCATAAACAGATACTCTAGGCTGTACCAATGACAAAACCTCATCTTTATACCTTGGATGCGTAAAAACAATAGTATGATCAAATATAAGAGAATACTCTTTTAGCTGTTCAGGAAGCCTTCTCATGTCATCTTTATCACTCTTTATTTCAATGGCATAAGTTTCCCCTTTGTATAAAACTAACAAGTCAACAACCTTTCTTGTTGTACCATACATTACCTCATTGCCAATAATGACTCCTGGGTATCTTTCAATAAAGTACTCTATGACGGCTATCTTTATCCCGTCTGCTGGGCGCATTATTAATGCCATATTTAAATTCTCAATCTCAAAATCTGTTGTACAATATGAGAATTCATACGAACTGAGATCCAAAATGATGGGGAAGCAGAGGGTGCATCTCCTAATGAACAATTTCTAATCTGAGAATATCCCCATTCGTCAATCGAACATGGAAAACAGCTATCTGAAACAGATTGCCTTGCAACAGAAGTATCTGATCATTTCTAATGGATTTATTGAGCCGTAATCTCCATATACAACTTCAGAATATCGAGATTTTACCATCTCGAACAAATCTATTTCTCTGAGATCAAAAGTATCACTATGATCATTTCCTATTTCACTAATATTATTAGGAAATGTTATAGAGCATATTGTAATTGTATATCTACTCTCACCTAAAGCTTCTTTAATTTCTTGAACCTTTCTAATGCAAATTTCAGCAGGATTCTTGTAAGACGCAGCAGGAATCCAACCACAATCAAGAACTATAAGCAAATCATTAGAATCAGACAAATTGTTGTTAATTAATTTAATATCATCTATAGCTATCTCATTATCAAGAGAGAATCTATACATAAGCATTTGGAAAACACTGCTTAATTTTTCTACTTGCCTTCTGATATTTTCATCAAAATCTTCATCGTCATAATTCATTATAACAGAAGGAATTAATGATTGGAAAATATATTCATTTTTGAATGATATGACTCTATTCATCCAGTTGGAGTATCCATCATGTGGGATAAAAAGTTCATCTATTTCCCTCGAAGACAAATTGATGTCAGAAGTCACATCTAAAGCTATAGAATGATCTTTAAAAATATGGGCAACCTTTTTTCTTGACACTCCGCGATGTTGTATTTGAACGTCCGATACACATTGAGAATGGCGATACCACTTTTTGCGGTTTTGATCAAAAGTACAACGGTCCGATTATTAACCCTACCACATGAGATACCATTGCCTACGTGCCCAATGCGCAGCTCGAAGCTGCCGAGAAGCTCGTGCGAGCAGCCTATGAAAGAGGCGAGTACGACCGGTGCTATCAAATACTCGAAAAGGCCTACACCTTTATCCCCATCACCGGCGCCCAGTGGCGCAAACTCAAAGCCAAGAACAAGAACTAAATACAGGCCCGCCCATTCCGGCGGGCTTTTTTATTTGTTACGCCCGATAATCATAAAGTCTAAACCAACATGGGTTACTTCGCCGCCGCTATCGTTGACCACGAGAAAATCGCAATAGTTTGCCGTCTTATGGCGAACCACCGGCATACATCCGTACGGCGACGTATCGTCATTGGGGGTGACAATGGCCACGTAATTGGCACTACAAGGAAGAGGACTATTAAATTTTAATCTAAGTACCTGCACACCGCCATACGAAGTATATTGCAAACTCGCTCCTGCCGCAAACTCTCCCCACGCATTGCTTAGCTGCCCATACCTGCTCACCGTTCCTGCGAGCAATATTCCCGGAATGTTCATTGCGCCGAAGGCACAGAGCTTTCCGTCTCGAATGCATGCCGCTTGCGCGGCGCTCTGCACGGATGCGATGCCGTTGTGCGCGAGGTGCAGCGCCTGCATGCCGCTTTTGTAAGATACATGCATGTTGACGTTAGAAAGCACGATATTCCGGTAACCGACGAACCGCCCGCCATTCGGCTCCATCTATCTGGGCAAACGACCGGCTGTACAACCCGTGGCTCTTGCCAGACTGCGCTTGAACGGCAATGAATTGCAGTGGACCACCTCAGACAATATTTACTACGCCGTATATCTCAGTAACGGAGGCGGCAAAACTGCCACATTAATTGCCATCACCCGTGAGACAAAACTGGAGCTGCCGCAAAAAGGAACCTACTTTGTAACAGCGGTAAGCAAGAAGGACAATTCCGAAAGCAATCCGTCTGAAACTATAGAGTTTCAATAATCATTCTACGGTCGGCCTCTGCTCACGAGAGTCTACGCTGACTTATTTTTAACCGGATTCTATTATAGAGCCTCCACTACCCTCATTGACGGGGAGGCTTTTTAACATCTTATAATAGAAAGTCACTCGCCAACATCTATCTACATCCACCAACATCCTTTTTACATTTTCATTACTTGACGTATCGTTGGTACATAATAATATAAGTTTATGAAGATAGCTACTAAAATAAATAACTTAAACAATTGTCGATTATGGCACGGACCTTTGTAGCTTCGGTCAACTCATTAACAATGTAGCCAAAAGTATGCCTATTCCATAAATAGAAGTCATACCGATCTCCAACAGATAGGTTGTAAAATACCCCGAAACAATAATATAACCGTAGTCATTATTGCGATGAAGGCTCACAATTGGTAACGATGCCGAGGAAAAATATCGTCAGAAGGACCGAGATAGCCACCGAAAGACCTGCCAAACCAACCGTCATGATTGAAAGGAAGGAGAAATTATTCACAAAAATAGCATACTCGCTGCTCATCTTCAATGAGCAAATAGCCATCGCATAAAGAAGATAACACTTCAGAAAACACGAAGCGAGTTCGCTGATGATATCTTCAACCGACACCGACTCGGTAAAAAAGAAAAAGAAAACAAAAAACATAATCCTATCGCCATTCATCATTATTTCTGTAGAATGCTGTTTATCAATTCTATACAAGCATTTAAAACATGATGAAATAACAGTAACAAATCTGCGGACAAGGTATTCCGAAACAATATTCGCTTTTCGTATTGCAATGGAATACCCCCTATCTTCCGCCCGCACTCCCCCAATCTATCACAATCTGAAACGCAGCATCGAGCTGAAACGGAAGCACAATCGTGGAAACAGACCGAAGGTGTAGGCCACGAGCCCCCACCGGCTACGGAACATGCTCATATAGCTTTTCTGCTCTATCAGCCGAATATTGGGCGCCCACTTTTCCATCTCGCGCCCGTCGGCAAAGCCCGATCGTATCTCTACCGGTGAGTCCTGCAGCGAGTCGGGGCGCATTCCGTGCTTCGTCATCATAGGACCACAGACGTCGAAACAGAGTTCTCCGCCGGCAAACCGCTTGGCTATACGCGTAACAAACCTCTTTACCTGCCGTTCGTAGAAGTACATCAACACGCCTTCGGCAACAATAAGAAACTCGCTGTCGGGATGACGTGTGCGCAATTCATCCATCCAATCGTCGTCGAGCAGCGAGCCTTCGAGGTAGGTATCGCCCTGCTGTTCGGGTATTAGGTGCCTACGCAGTTCGATCACTTCGGGCAGATCGAGTTCGTAAAACACGGCACGGTCGTGTTCCACGATACGCTGGTAGCGCGTGTCGAGACCGCACCCAACGTTCACAACAACGGGGTTTTTGTGCGACAGGATGAAACTTCGGACGGCATCATCGTAATATCTGCCGCGCACAACACAGCCCACATAGCTCATTTTTGCATTCTTCAGTTTGGCGAAGTTATAGTCTATACGGTCGACTAACCCTTCGGCATAGTCGTCTTTCAGTATGTTGTCTGTCTTCCGTTTACTCTCTATAGCCCGCATATAGAGCGGGATGAGCAGCGTTTCTTGCACCACGCCGCTGAATTTTATCTTTTCTTTCATACATTTATTTTTATTTCTTATCTGTATTACGTGCTACGTGTGCAGGCCTCATCTGCCGTCTCAACGAGCTACACATAGGCCTTCCCGCCACGCAGCGTTACTATCTTGTCGGCACCCGACACCGTGCGCATGCGGTGCGCAATCACCAACACCGTCTTATCTTCGATGAGTCTTGAGAGCGATTCTTGTATCATCGTCTCGTTTTCAACATCGAGAGAAGCCGTCGCTTCGTCCAATAGAATGATGGGAGCATCCTTAAGAAAGGCGCGTGCAAGTGATATGCGTTGCCGCTCTCCGCCCGAAAGTTCGGAGCCGTTTTCGCCTATCAACGTATTCCAACCGTCGGGCAAACGCTCCGCAAAGGCATCGCAATGAGCCATACGTGCGGCATGCAGCACCTCTTCATCGGTGGCATCTTTGCGCCCGATGCGTATGTTTTCCATCACAGTGTTATTAAACAGTGTTACTTCTTGGAACACAATGGAGTAAAGCGACAGCAATGTTTCGGGATCAACCGTGGCGATATCCATGCCTCCCACGGTGATGCGTCCGCTGCTCACATCCCAAAAACGGGCGGCAAGTCGCGATACGGTGGTCTTACCCCCACCCGACGGGCCTACCAGAGCTGTTACCTCGCCCTGACGGGCAGTGAACGAAACATCGGTCAACACGGGTTCCGAGGCGTCGTAAGCAAAGCCCACGTGGTCGAACACGATATCATATCCGCGGTTGGTAAGTCTGTCTGTGCCTCCTTGAACGGGGTGTTCCAAGATTTCGTTCATACGTTCGCTCTGCACACTCAGCCCGATGATGGCAGCAAGATTTATGAGTGCGGCCGACAAGGGATCGTAAAGTCGAGACACCACCAGCAGGAACATGAAAAACAGGAGTACATTCAACTGTCCCTGCATCAGCAGCATGGCGCCCGTAAGAACCACGGTTGCGATGCCTAACTTCAGTATCAATTGGGCACTGACCACGAACACTGCCATGCCCAGTTCGCTCACAATGGCACGATGTTCCACGGCTTTTATTTTCGTATCGAGGCCTTTAAGATACATTGTCTCGGCATTGTTGGCGTGCAAGTCGCGCACGGTTTCGAGGCATTCCTGTATGCCATCGGCACATGCCATCTTGGCCTTCATCTGCCGGCGCCCCAGCCTGTCGCGCACAGTGGTGGAGAGCAATACCACTGCAAGGCTCACCGGAAACACCCAGAGGGCTGCCGCAGCCATGCGCCAATCGTAAAAGAACAGGCCTATGCCTACGGGAATAACGGAAAGAATGGCACCTATAAACTCGGGAATCCAATGCGATGAGGCTGTTTCCAAGGTAGCGCAATCGGCCATGATGGTGCTCGTAAGATCGGCAAGGTCTTTCTTTGCGAAGAACGAAAGGGGCAGCCGTCGCAGCCGTTCGGCAATAGTAATGCGCCGCACACCGCTCTCTACGTAGGTTGCAAAGAACGTGGCGTTGTATTGAATGTACGTTGTAAGGGCGATAAACAGTAGGCATACCGCCGTTAGAACGGCATACCAAGCGGAACGTCCGCCGCTTATATGCCCGCCGTGGAGCAGGTCTGCCACTATGAAATACAGCAAACCAACCGGCATAATCAGTACTAAATCTGCCGCTGTACAGCTGATGCACGCCTTTACCATGTCGCGTGCACCTCTCTCGGAGAGTGCATATTTGTGTTGTAAAGTCTTGATGATATTCATTTTCTTCCTCCTATATTCCAGTTTACAGATTGGTTGTATTCGCGCCACATCTCGGCATACAGGCCTCCGCTGCGCGCTTTAAGTTCGTCGTGTGTACCCTCTTCGCAGATTTTACCGTCTTTCAACACGCAGATACGGTCGGCTGTAGTCACGGCAGACAGCCGGTGCGCAATCGTTATAACGGTTTTTCCCACCGCCAAAACCTTGAATGCAGCCTGCACGCGCGCCTCGTTATCGGGATCTGCAAAGGCCGTTGCCTCGTCGAGAATGAGTATGGGAGTGTTCTGAAGCATTACTCTTGCGATGGCTATGCGCTGCTGTTCGCCGCCCGAGAGATAGGTTCCGTCGGTACCGATCAGCGTGTGTATGCCTTTCGGGAGCTTGGCAATGATGTCGTCGCACTGCGCTTCGGAAAGCACACGGCGCACCTCTTGCTCGGTTGCCTCGGGGCGGCACAGGCGCACGTTGTCGAGGATGGAGCCTTTAAGCAGCCGGCTGTCTTGAAACACGAACGACACCTGTCGCATCAAGTCTTCCTTTCTGATATTGCGAACATCCGTTCCTCCGATACTTACAGTGCCCTCGGTGGCGTCCCAGAAGCGTGCCACAAGACCGGCCAATGTGGTTTTTCCGCCTCCCGAAGGGCCTACCAAAGCGATGTGTTCGCCCGCCCCGATGCTGAGCGACACACCGCTCAAAGCATCTGTTCGGGCATCTTTGTAACGAAATGTTACGCCGCTGAGCTCCACAGAGTTGTCGCGCGGCGGAAGCGTTACGGCCGGTTCGGGCAGCGGGGCGATACTTAAAATGCTGTCGATACGGCTAAGTGCATTGGCTACAATGATCTTGTCTTCGCTCATATACATCACTTTGGTGAGCACAACCGTGATGACCGGCGTTATTATTACGTAGTAGAGAAGGTTGAGAAGGAACGCTCCGTCGGCCTTACTGCTTGCCGTATAGAGTGCTACAGCTATCAGAATGGCGAAGATGCTGTTGATGATAGTGGTGTAAGCCACCATAGGCAGGCGTAGCGAACGGGTATAGCCGATCACCCATTGCCCGTATCTGTCGATGGCATCCTTAAAACGTTTGAACGAAAAAACGGTCTGTCCGAAGGTTTTCACCACGGGAATACCGCGCACATATTCCACGGCTTCGTTCGACATAGCGTCCAACGCTTGCTGATATTCGTTCATCTTTACCTTCAAATCCTTACCGGTCATGAAGATATACATGATGGCATAGGCCAGCAAGACGGGCACCATACAGAGAATACCCAGCCGCCAATCGAAGTACGCAAGCAGGCACAGAAGACCGATAGGAGTGGCAATACTGCCCGCATTGTCGGGCAGACGATGGGCCAGATAGGTCTCTGTAGCGTCGCTCGACTCGTTGACTATCTTGCGTAGCTTGCCGCTCCCTATGCCGTTCATGAAGCCTATGGGCAGCGTAACGATGTGGTGCATGAGCGCGGAACGTATGTTGGAGGCGATACGGAACGCCGCAAAATGCGAGCAGAACAACGCACCTATATATATAAGGATAGACAGAACGGCGAAGAAGAGCGCCGCCCAACCGTAGCCGACGATATGCTCTGCACGGCCGAAATGGGGTGCCACGGCGATGACTTCGCGCAATATCATCCATATATATACGAAGGGCAGCAACGCCACGAGTGCACTCAAAGCCGACAACACCCACGAGGCGTAAGTGAAATACCTGAACCTTCCGGCATACGAGAGCAGCCTCTTCAGGTTCGATTGTTTGTTTTCTTTTTCCATATACTTTATATTTAAAATCTATCTTTTACACATCTATCCTTTTACCTTTTTTCCTTTAAGAACCTATTTCTGCTCCTTTATCTTTCTACTTCTTTACTTTTTCACGATCCATGCCCCCTATACAGCAGGATTAAAAACGAACACTTTTCAAAATGTTTCAAAAAAAAGAGAGCGTTCATCGGTTGATGCGCTCTCTCCATCCTACACACTCGAAGGTGACGTAATCTGTAAATATCTGCCGTCTGTCGTGCGGACTCATGTTCTGTCTGGCCATTTCTTTGAACAGCGTAAGCATCCATACCGTGTGCAGGCGTATGGTGAAGTCGGCCACTGCGGTACCGCTGCCGGCGCTGTTTCTACGTATCTGCTGCATGAAAACTTGTATCTGTTCCACACAACGCTTGGAAAAATCGTCGATGAAATTCTCCAACGACGATCCTTGAGCCTTGAAGAACAGCAGCTGCAACTGGCGCCTGTAGCGCGTAACCACGTGCAGATACTCGCTCACCATGTCGGTAATGAACCGCTCACCCATGCTATTAAGCTCGGGCACCAGCCGCTCTACGCTTTTCGGATCGTGGTGTTCAACCAGCATTCGGTCTAATTCGTCGGTCAAAGGCATGAGCAGCGTGCGGAAAATGCGGTCTTTGTTCTCGAAATAATTGTATATATTGCTCAGTCCCACACCGGCATCCATCGCAATTTCGCGCATGGAAGTACTGCGAAACCCCTTCTGTACGAAGAGCTTCTCCGCACTGTGTAGTATCTGTTTCCGTGTAAAGTCTTTCTGCATTTGCATAAGCCTGCGGCTGTTGTCTGTTTGCAAAAATAGACATATTTGCCTGCCCTTGCAATACCTAAAAGTAGGGAAAAAGCGCACACAGCCTCTGCCCGTTGCAACGGGAGCGAACAACTGTTCGAGATAGAGCGCCCGCCCGTTCCACATAGGCATGCAGTCTGTTTGCCATAGACTGCCCGCCTATCCCGCTTAACCGGTACATCTGTTGAATTACAAACGGCTTAGTGCCTCCTCTCTTTTATTAGAATATGTATTTAATATATCGCCACTATTCGCTCTTCACTAATCGCTCCTCATCCCCACAACCTCAAAATATGTACTCAAAACGGCACCAATATTCGCTCTTCACTAATCACTCCTCATCCCTACATTTACAACATTGTTTAACAAAACACCATTCCTTGTGGAAATACTCCTTCCAAAATGTGTTTTATCTTTGCCGCTGAAATAATAAAAAGACTATCGACTGAAACTCGTTTTCAGGTATAACTTAAACATTTTACAGCTATGACACGACAAACAACCATGACGACACTGCCCGACACCGATACGGTGTTGGAGGCGATCAGAGACGACTTTGAACTGCTATGCCGCACGCGCAAGGAAGACAACATTACGTGGACGGCACCCGTATGCGACCTTGTAGAACTGACACACACGATGTGGGCACGCGGTTATCTGCTCAATATCTTCGGCCGAAGGGTGCTTTTCGGCCAATTTACCGAGCAACTTTGCACCCGTCTGCATATCGTTCCGCCCAAGAATGCCTACGCGGTAATCAACAATATCCATATGCGTAAGGATGCCTACAACACCTCGCTCATCACCCGACTGGGCCGAATGATCGGCACACAGGGCGACCGTCATCCGCTCAAACGTTTCGTAAGCAACGGGATGAAGGAAGAAAGATGAACAATTAAGGTGTGATGGAAAAAGGCTACACCTACTGCGTAACGAACGCAAAACGCGCAATAAATTCATGAAATACCTCAGCGCGTCGAGGCAACAACGGTACGAACAAGCCGCAAGAAAGTAGGTGCCGAGCCCTTACACGCAGTCTCTACCATCGATAACAAATTAATAATTACGACTTATGAAAAACGAATTACAAATGCTCAGCGAACACTTTTCGCTGCGAGAGTTCACGTCTTCGGCCACTGCCGAGCGTTACCATATCGACAACACCCCCGATGCAGCCTGCACAGAACGACTTCGACGCCTCTGTCAAGAGGTACTCGAGCCGCTCAGGAAGCACTTCGGTCCCATTCACATCAACAGTGGATACCGCTCTCCGAGGCTTAATATGAAGATCGGAGGCGTGGGCAATTCGCAACACATGCGGGGCGAAGCGGCCGACATACGCCTGCCTGACAGCTCCACCGGCCGTGCCTATTTCCGTTTCATCAGGCAACATTGTCCGTTCGACCAGCTGCTTTTCGAACACAGCCGCTACGGTCGGCAGTGGCTCCACGTAAGCCTGCGCAGCGAAGAGGAGCCCAACCGCCGCATGGCCATTGCCAACTATCGGGTTTAGGGCAACCCGTAGGTCACCTTATCCGGATCCCATTTGTCTTTTATCTCGGCCGGTTCGTCGGGATAACCCACAAGGATACAGTTTAAAGGTATCAGGTTTCCGGGCAGATGCAGTGCCCGTGTAACGCCGGCAATCTTGCCACTTACGGGATATACACTCGTCCACACAGCTCCCAATCCCATAGCATGAGCAGCAAGAAGAAGGTTCTCCGAGGCTGCCGAAACGTCCTGAATCCAGAAGTCGCGCCCCTGTCCTTCGGCCATACGCATGGTGTCTGCGCAGGCTATGATTACGAGCGGCGCGCCTTTGATAGTCTCGTTGTGGCGCATGCCATCGGCAAATCGGGCAATAGTTTCCTTGGTATTGAGCACGATGAAGTGCCACGGCTGACGATTACGCGATGAAGGTGCCGCCATTGCAGCACGCATAAGTTTCTCTTCTTTCGCCTTTTCTACGGGCTTCTGCTGGAACTTACGGATGCTGCAACGTGTCATTATGTTCTGCAGCACGGCATCTTCGCTGCTCTGGGCGGCAGCTCCGATAAAGTTCATGCTCATGGCTGCCGTCGCAGCCATGAGCATGTGTTTGAAATATTTTATCATCATACGTTACTTCTTAATAATAGATATGCCTTTCAGCAGGTCGGAAGACTTGAACGTCATAAACGGCGTAGCCTTGCCCGTTGCAGCATCTATCTTGAATATAGTAGGCGTAACGGCAGTTTCTCCGGCCCGAGAAGCAACGCCATGAGGCCTGCCTCCACCCGTTCCGGGCCTTCCTCCGCCGCCGTTCATGCTGGTTCCGCCCGACACAAGCAGATAGTAATAGCCGTCGAAACCGTCGCCCCAGCTGATAGAGGCCTTGGTGTTAGAGCCGTCAAGATATTCGGATCCCGTTACCCAAGTGAGCTTCTTGTCGCTCATGTCTACCACTGCGAGCTTGCCGGAAGTACTCATATTGCCATACGAAGCCTTATCCACGTAGAACTCAAGCAGGAACTTATCGCCGCTGATGTGGAATGCTTTGCGGAACCGATAGCCGTCGGAAGCGGCGTAAATATCGAACTTATAATCCTTATCGAACTCGGTTTCGCCCTTTTTAATGCGCAGTGCGCCCACTTTGTCGGTCTTTCCGTTTACGCCGGAACCACAGAATACGTAAAGATTACCCTCATCATCAGTCCCACTCTGGCTATAACGAACGCTGCGTTGCGCACCTACCGATGCACATATACGGCCATCATAAACCACTTTCGATATATTCAGATTGTAATCGGCAAAGGCAACTACGGCCGAATCACGGTTGGTGTAATTGAGCACGATGGCCACCTGATTGTTTCCGAGGTCTACTATATTGCCGATATTCGGGTTCACTTCGTCGATGGCATACTTCGTCAAAGCGAGCTCAACGTTCTTTCCTGCGCCCGCATTATCTACAACCATGGCATAAGGCTGGCTGATCTGTGCGGCATAAGAGTAGTTGCCGAATGTGCCGGTATTGCCGAACGCGCTCACCAATACGGGGTTCCCGACCTGCGAGAGCTTGCCGTCGACAACCTTATAAGAACGTAGTCCCGCTTTCATTGCGCCTATTCCCTGTGCCGAAGCGCCGCGTGCATAGATGTAACCCGTATAAACACCCGTGCTTTGGTTGTAGGTGATCTGCGTGAAACTGTCGGGTACTTTGGTGGTAGAAGCCCCTGCGAGCGTATCTGCATACACGCTTTGGTCTGTCTTGACAGCAGAAAGATCGCTGAACATCTTCAGCACTACGCCTCCGCTAAGGTCAGTCTGTGGATCGCCCGAGGCAACGATGAACTTTACCTGCGAGGGCTCTATGGGCGTCGTACCGCCGTTGTTGTCGTCGTTACCATCGTTGCACGACGCGTTAAGCATGCCTGCGACAAACGCCACAGCAGCGAATTTAAAGAAATTGATCTTTTTCATTGTTTTGTTATTTGTTTGAATTTAACTTTATATATATTTGCTTTATCAGCCTTTTTAGCCTTTATCGTTTATCTTACTCTTAGTCTTCCCATGTTGCGCACCTCGCCCACACCGGTAAGAGTGATACCTTTTTTGGCCGTTCCCGTATGCAGATCGATGGAATAGATAATGGAATCGGAGCCGTATTCCGTAATGGGCAAATAGAGCACACCCTCATCGTAAAGAGGCGCACCGGCCGTTTGTTCGCCCGATTTAATGAGGTTTTTGGCCGGCAGTCCGGTTATCTTGGTGAGTTTCTTCTCGCTCATATCGGCAAGTGCATACTGGTGTGCCACAGAAGTGTTGCCCGGGTTGTAGTCGTTGTAAAACTCTATAAGGAAAACATCATCCGTAACATGCCACACTCGGCGGAACTTGTAATTGTTGAAGTCGGCCTGAATGTCCCAGTAATAGCCTTTGTCGAAACCGTCTATACTCTTCACAATGCGCAACGCTCCGGCATGCCTTGTCGTGGTAGCGTCTATGGCGCTCGAGAATACATAGGTGGTGTCGGTGCCGTCGGTCTTGAACACTTCGTTGAAATTCTGTGCATGCCAGCGCCCTGCGGCAAAGCTCAAACGGTCGTCGCCATACAGCCTAACCACGTTCATGTTCTTGTCCATCTTGGCCACCCACACGCTGTCGGGATATTTCACCGTACCGATACTCGAACCGTCTCCCACACCTACTTCTTTGAAATCGGACTCTACGGCAGCTGTCATGAAGGTGCCGTCGCCATTGTCGGCTATTCCAGAGAAGGTAATCTGCTGCCCGTTGCCCGTTATGTCTTTGGTGTAAATCGTTTTCTGTGCCGCTTTAGCCACGCCGTTTTCCGAGATATCGAAGATCGTAAACACGGCCAGATCGTTACGTTTGCCGTTGCTGTCGGTCTGACCTCCTACCATTGTCACGAGTTGATTATTGAAGAAGCCGTAACTGGTATAGCGGGGTTCGATGCGAAAGTCCCTTAAATCCTTCAATTTCTCTTGCTCCGAAACGAGCTTCATGGCATATCCGTAACCGGCAGAAGCATAGCCGTAGGCAAATCCCACGGCAATGTCTTTGTGGAATACCCATGTATAATCGCTCTGTTCAAGCTCTTTTATGTTCTGTTTCAGGTTGAGATTGCCGCGCGAGATAGACGTTGTTTGGATGACATACTCACGACCATCGCCCGCACTTGTCTTCACTCCGATGACATAGGGGCCTTTGCCGACTTCGACAGGTGCCGACGGATCGGGCGTCGGGTTTACGGGGTTGTCGCCTCCGTCTACGCTGTTGTCGCTGCCACAGGCCGTAAACACTGCCGACACTGCGATAAACAAAGCCCCGATCAGTCGGCTGTTGAGTTTAAAATTCTTGCTATTCATAATTCTAATTTATATAATCAAATTCTATGTTTTCGATACTGTTATCTTTTTGTTACGTACTTCTATCCCCCATAGGTATAGGCTGTAAGCCCGTTAGGAGGCCACTCTACCGCCATCGCACAGCCGCCCTATCTCAGCTTGTAGAACATATAACGCAGCTTAATGCTGAAACTCCGCCCGGGTTTCTGCAGGCTGTAATTGTCGTAGAGCAGTCGGTCGGTAAAGTTATTGACCTCGAGCGACACGTTGTAACGCCCCTGCTTAACGGAATAGGTGGCGTTGGCGTTGTGCGAAAACTGCTCGGGTATGTAGAGCTTAGCGCCGGATCCCTCCCACGAACGGTAGAAACGATGCACGTAACGCATATCGTAACCGAAAGTAAGACGGTTGCCTGTTCCGAGTACATCTCTAAACGTGTACGACACATCGGCATTGGCGAAGGAATAGGGCAGGTTGGGAACGCGGTTGTTATAGGTAACCGACGCCGATCCGATGGCCGTGAACCGCTCGCGGTCGCGCATGCTTTGCAGGCTGAAGTTCCCCCCTACGGCCAGTGCATCGCGATAAGCGTAACGTACAGATAAGTCCATGCCCAGCCCGATCACCTTTCCATGGTTGCTGCTCATGGCGGTTCCCGTCGATCCGATGATACGGATGATGTAATCTTCTATCCTCCTATAGTTGAAAGCCGCATCAAATTGCAGCGTACTTACATCGCTGAAAGTGTGCTGATAGCCAAGGTTCAGATTAACGTTGTGGCTCTTCTCCGGTCTCAGACGGCTGTCGCCCCGCTCATAATCGCCGTCGCCGAAGAGCTCGCGATCGGTAGGCAGGCGAAATGTTTTCTCGTACGACAGCTTTAATTGCCAGTCTCTGTTCACAAAATACGTACCGGCCACGCCGTATCCGAGGGCATTCACGGAGCGCTGCTGCTCCTCGTAACGGCGCGAACCTATATTTACCGGCCCGCGTACATGCGAGTTATAATACTTCAAGAAGGCCGTCACGTTCCATTGTTCGGCAGGCATAAACCTGTAAGACGCACCGAATATCTCCTTCACATTCACGCGTCGCATGAACGTGGCGGCCGTCTGTTGCACGGCATTGGCAGCATTATTTGTGGTATGCCGGCGATAATCCGTAAACGTGTTGTTGAGAGAAAAGAAATGCTTGTTGCCGATACGGTATTTCAGTGCACCTACCAAGGATAGCGTGTTGCCCCTGAACTCGGCCAGTGTGGCCTGTCCTTCGCCCTGATAGGCATTGGCCACATAGCGTCCCTCCCAGTTATAGGTGCGCGAGAGAGTATCTATATTGTTGGTTAGCACGGCATCGTAACGTGCCGAGAGGCGCAGATCGAGGTTCTGCACAAAGAAGTTACGCTTTTCATACATAAGGCTCGGCGCCCATCCCTGCGCCTTGCGCAGCTTTCCGCCGAACACGATGGTCATGATATTGGCATTCTGTATCTGCGCATATTCGTGGCTGTAAGCCAATCCGAGCATCAACCTATCGGTCCAAGACCGATTTACGACGCCTATCTGCAGTATGCCTGCCTCGTTATGATAGCGGTCGTGAAAGCGTCGGAACCACCTTTCCTCGCTGTCAACCTGCATGGTTTCGAGGTTGGTATTCCTCACCTTCACCTTATAATCATTATCTGAAAAATTCTGATAAGCATTCACTTTCACCGTCAGACCGTTCCTGAACGTGCTGCCGAAAGCCAAATTGGTGCGATGGGTGTTGAACGAACCGTAAGAATAAGAAGCGTCTACGTAGGTTCCGCCGCGCCTGTCGGTCACGATGTTGATAGCTCCACCCAAGGCATCTCCCCCGAATTCCACAGGTACAACGCCTTTATACACCTCTATGCGCTGCGCCAAACCCAAGGGAATGTTATTGATACCGAAGCTCGACGATGCCCCTTGCATCGGTACACCATCGATGAACAGCCTTACATGCTTGCCTGTAAAACCGTTAAGATTAATGTTTACGGCCGAACCCAAGCCGCCATCTTCGCGTACTTTTACACCCGACACGCGGTCGAGCACGTGTGCAATATCGAGATTTGTATTCCGCAGCCGCCGTAAATCTACTGCCACGGCGTTGAATGCCGAAGAATTGATACGGTTAACTTGGCTGCCTTGCACGACAACCTCTTGTATGTATTGGGGTTCCTTAATATTTAGAGAGTCTTTATTCTGCGCTTTCAGTACAGAAAAAGTAAGCACCATTAGCGCCAACAATCCCATGCGCACAACCTTATTCTTTATCATATCGCCATTATTGCCTTAACAAATTGGTAATAATTGTGGTACCATAAGGAGTTATTGTACGTCGGGCTCAGCACTAACCTATAGAGAAGATATGAGCAATGACTGTTTCTCGCTTATCCGTTGCTTTGTTCCAATCTTTTTAACGGGTGCAAAGATACCCACTATTTACTGCCTGCGCAATACTCACAAATAATGATTTTGCACCGCATATCCCCCTGCCGGCGTCACAAGATGGAGGTAGTACGCCACACGACTACACCGACCGACGGACGTAGAGGATGTATCTATCGGACACAGACATTAGTTCTGTGAACCTTACACGGCATATGTAAATCCGACAGACAATACATTTATCGCCCTTGATAAAAGCATTAAAAAATGAAGGAGTTAAGCTGTTAAACCATTAGTTCCGCAACTTGGCAACTATTTGGTTTAACAGCTTAACTCCTTAACTCCTCACCTATCGGCCTAAATCCTTACTTTACGACCGTCTTTACCGTGCGTCCATCGCTGTATTTCACGATGTTTATGCCCTTTACGGGGGCAGAAATCCGTCTGCCGTCTATGGTATAACGAGCCGCCTCCACGGCGTTCGTCCGGTTTGTCTGCACGTTCTCTATGCCCGTAACGGGCCCCTCGGCGATGCTGCACTTGGCAGCATTCACGATTTCACCGTTCTTCGTATTGATCAAAAGGGCGCACACGTGCATCTTACTCTTATCTTGTACCACCCGATACTGTGCTATATTAGAGAACACATGGCGATATGTTTGTGGCTTATCTGCCTCGATCGGAGCCGTTATAGAGCCCTCTATACCCTTATCGACACCTGCTGCCGTGATGGCTACATGGTTATTTTCGAGCCCATAAATATAAGATGGAGCGTTGACAAACCAATCTAATTCCTCCGAAATACCCGCATAGCTACGGTTACCGGAAATATAGTTTGCCTGTGCCCAAGAGGCATTCTTCATACCGTCTTCGGTAAGTACGAAAGCGATAGCATAGGGAGCTTCCGGCTTATTGATCCTAAAAGTTGTCATACAGGTTACCGAGATATCGTTCTTCTTTGCATCCCATACGGCCGACACATCTACATCTGCCTCTGTTCCATAGTTCTTTTCGTCCGCCAAATCGTTATCTCCTTTATAATCATATATGCCCTTTTTCCGGTTCATACGTATCGTTGGATAGCCTTTGGCCTCCTTATTAGCAGTCTTAATATAAGCTCTACAGAGCAAAGGTTCATAACTTCTTCCTCCATGAACGGCAATACCGATGAAATCATCGGGATATGTTTTAGCCAAATGTTCTATAACTACAATGCCTTTAGGGCAATAACCGCACCACATTCCGGTATATTCTTCGACCACAACACGGCGTTTTGCAGCCTTCGTAACGGTTATTCGCGGTATGTTCGTATAATTGGTACCGGCCTCGTTAGGCTGCCCGTTCACCTTTGTAATGGTAAAAGTCAGCTCCGTTTCCGACAATGTAGCATGCGAAGGAATAGGTATCATCATCTTTCTGCTGTCCATACGAAGGATCGGCTGCTGCAATGTAACAGTCTCGGTTGCCATCACTCTACCGTCGAAAGCGAGCGTGTACTCGAAACTCTCTACATTTCTTTCGCTATAGTTTATTACATATATCGGTGCATCGGCACCTTTCGAGCCGAGCTCTACGAACACTCTTTTGCCCGCAGTAGGTGCAAGCGAATTAACTGCGGCATACATATCGATGCACCATACTGCCAAGAAAAGGATGGCAGACAGGTGCAAGAAAAATCTTTTGCTCATTGCGTAGCGTATTTACATTTAAGGTATAACGTGCTTAGAAGTACTTACCATGCCGTTTACACCTACCTTCCGAACAACATAGGTGCCCTTTCTAAGCCCCTTCAGCGTGGACAGGTTCTTGCCTACGAGGCAGCCCTGCGCATCGTACACGTTGTAAGATACGGTCTTCTCTGCTTCGGCCACGTGGGCTATGCCGGTGGCATTCCGGTCGAAAACAAGTGTAACTGCAGGTCCGGATTTGTCCTTTACCCACTCTCCATTCTCCTCCTTAGCGGTGAACAGCTGCAGCTTTGCAGTGCAACGTGCGCCATTTTCGGGAAAAAACTCCGTACTGATAGACGTTCCTTTGGGCATATTAGGCTCTATAGAAGCAGCTTCTGTGGTATAATTACCCACGCTTTGCAATTGCTTGCACTCCGAAGGAAAGCACACATCCAGTTCGCCTTCCGTAATTTCCAGCACATCGCAAGACAAGATAACCCGTTGCGCAGCACTCGAAGTGTTACGTATGAACAGTCCCGAATTCATCATCTCTTCTCCCCATTGGCCGGTTTCAACTTTGTTAACCGTAACCGTCGATCCGTCTTTTACCACATTACGGTTAGCATCTACGAACTCGAAAGTTCCGTCGGTTTGTGCGAATAAGACCGATGCCCCCAGCATCAACGAATAAAAAAGCGTAAATGTTCTTTTCATAAATTTATTGTTTTATTGATTAGTTATATATTTATAGATGTTAAGTTATTAGGAATTAAGAAGTTGAGCAGGCAGGTATGTTATTAAGAAGTTATGGAGTTAAACCATTAAGCCATTAGCTTTACAGCTCGAAAACTGTCGGCTCAGCCCCTCAACTCCCTAACCGCATAACTGCCGGAACTACTTCACAACCGCCTTGCGCGTTGCCTGCAACACCCCTTCGTCGTCGGTGTACACGAACGCTACAATAGATACGCGGGCGGCATCCCAGCCTTCTTCGAGCTTACACATGTACTCCTTCTGCACGTAGGCATCCTTGTCTATGCGGATATCATCGCCCCACACGCCGTTTACAGCCGCGCGGAACACATGGTTGTGCACATAGCTGTTGTTATAATTCCCATCGGGCATGCGCTGTGCAGCCTTGATATTGTCTTCCAACACCCACAATTGAAGCCTGCCCGAAAGACTTTTACCGAGCGTATTCACGGTAGCTTTTATGTGCGAAGTGCGCGTCTGTGCATCGTATTCTACAGCTAATTTAATGCTCACTGCGGCCTTTTGCTGTATTTCTTGGTACACCAAGGACGGCCATCGGGTATCGTTAGAGGGCTTGCCCCTGCGGTTTACCAGTCCCGAAGGCTGGCTGTCTATCTTCCAGTGCTTATAATAAAGGTCGCCGGTGGCCGTGCGTAGTCCGGTCGCCCCAGCCTTCTTGCCCACACTGAGCGGCCCCGCGTGTATGGCAACGGCTATCACCGTGTCGGCTCCGTATTGCTTCTGCAGCTGCTCTATGACCTCGGCAGTACGCGGACAGTTAAGACATTTCTGCCCCGTAAAGTCCTCTATAAGCACACATCTGCCCACTGCAGCAGGCGGAACATATATAAGTCGGTCGTTTGAGTCTACATTGTCGCAGGCCGACAGCATAGCCGCAATGCCGGCAATAGCCATGAATATCTTTTTCATCACACGTCAGAAATTATAGTTATACGATACTGTTACGCCCTTACTTGCCGGAATGTAACGGCACACACCGCCCGAACAGTTGTAACCGGCACGCGTTCTGCCGTAGCCGAGTTGCAGGCGATGGGCACTTCGAAGATAGGTAACGAAGCCTTGGTAATAATGAATATCGGTTTTGCCGCTGTTGTACATATCGGACAGGGTGAACATCCAACAGGGTGCAAGCGACACTTCAACCAGCCCGAAAAGCCATTCGCCGTCGTCGTCTTTGGTAGATAAGTACTGTGCCTCGGCCCTGAGCGTGGCCTTGGGAGCAAATCTATACTTCACGTCGGCCACGAATATGTTCGACCGAACCATACCTCCTTCGCCCTCTACGGCCGTTTTATTGTAGCGTTGGTTCATGTACATCAGGTTCAGCTTTACGGTCTTCGTGAGCCGTTTCTCCATCTGAACGTCGATGTCTTGATAGTATGTGTCTGCTCCCCAGCCCCAGAAAGCCGATCCGTAGCCATCGGTACCCTTGCCGCCCACGTTGTCTTGGCGGATCGAATGCACATGCGAGAAGTTCAACTTCACATCTGTTCCGTAGCTACCCCCAAGGGCCGTGTGCTTCGGAAACCTGTAACCGAGGGCACACTGATAAGCCCATTCGCCGTCAGGTCGCGTGGCATATGGGTACAGAGCGGCCAAAGCATAGGTATGTTCGGGCGTAAAAGCGGGCAAATGGTTTATGAACGACGATGTTCCCGACATGCTGCGCCGGCTGCGGAACGACATGTTGACGCTCCTTTTTGCCTGCAACAGCAAGCTCATACCCCGTTTGGAATACGAACCGGAGAGCATTGCAACGTAGCCGTTACGGTAAACAAAGCCGTTATCGAACGACGGATCTTGGGTTTTGAAGGCATATTCGGCGAGGATATTCAGTCCGCCATGCTGCACTCGGGCACGTATGTCGAAGGCATTGACATTGTGCGGAAGGCGCAAACGATGCGTGGCATCTGCCATTATATCCTCGTCCTGCTCGTGCTTGTTTACATAAGAAGCGCCCACGGTAATATAGGTTTGCCCCTCTCGGAGGGCACTGCTCCACTCGTCTAAGTTCAGTTCAACATCGGCACCCGATACGAGTGCGCGGTTATAAGACCAGTAACGACGCTGCTTACCGGCAAGCATTTTAAGATTAACCCCTTTGAACGGGCGGTATAGAAGTCGACCTCCGAGCAACGAATTGTCTATGCCGAGGCTTCGTTCCTCATATGTACGAAGGATAAACCCCGAGCCGAATTGCTCGTAAAAGCTGCCCAAAGTGAGTTCGGCGGTCTTGTAACGCCCTTTAAGATAGAAGTATGGCACGCCCCAACCCTTGAAGTCGTTCTCATATCCGGGCAGCGGATGCTCCGTATACTGAAACCTCAAGCCTGCATCTACATACTTGCTCGTGGCATTGACATCGGCATAAGTATTGGTAAGCAAGTCGCCCGAGGTCTTTCGCGCGCCCGTTTTCTCGTCGTTCTGCGGCAGAAGAACATCGCTCTGCACACTGCCCGAAACCCTTATACGGTCTTTATCGTCTTGTGCTGAGGCCGCTGCAGCGACAACGATCGCCACGGAAAAAAGGAATAAACATCTCTTCATTCTGCAATACAGTTACCGGCCGGCAGCCTCTTTTACCTTTTCGAACAACTCCGTTTCGGCCCCATCGGCGTATCCGTTGTGCTTATAAACGATGTTGCCTTTACCGTCGAGCACCAGCACATAGGGTATCATCTGTACGCCGAGCGATCGTTTAAAGTCGCCGTTTGTATCGAGCAACACCTCGTAAGTCCACCCGTATTCGTCTACCATGGGCTTTACTTTGTTCACATTCTGTGCCTGATCTATCGATACAGCTACGAGCCGTACGCCCGTTTCCTGCTGCCAATCGTCGTAAACCTCATGAATTGCGTTCAATTCACGGTTGCAAGGTTTGCACCATGTGGCAAAGAAAGAAACGATAACGGGCCGCCCATTGTTAGACAGAGTGTCTGTCTGCACGCTCTTGCCATCGGTGTTTTTCAACGTAACCTTAGGCAATCGGGCCTGTGCATGGAGCGCCGACGCCAATAAAACGGTTAACGCAAGTAATACAAATCTTCTCATTTACTGTTTTGTTTATTGTTTTTAAGGAGTAAAATTATCGGGAGCAAAGGCGTTAGGCTGATAATTCTCAAGTTATACAACTAAGGGCTCAATTTCTTAACGGCTTAACTTTTTTGCTCCCGATAACTATCCTATCCCTTTCACTCTTGATTGCTTAACAGATTATTTTTTATTCCTGTCTGCGACAGAGGGGCCTTCTAAACGCATTACATAGGCACCCTAACGAACATATACGGCATGTCAACGGATAACAGTCTTCTTGCCATCGATAATATAAAGGCCCTTGGGCAAACGATCTACGGGCTGGTCGATACGCATGCCTTGCAGGTTATAAACAATTGTCTTTGCTTTCTTGGGCACGGTGATATCGTCGATAGCCGTGGTACCGCCCTGCTTTACGACAGACAACTGCCTGCGCCGGCTGTGGTTGTTCCACACATCAATGCGCTTGCCGTTTACTTCTATCTCTACATAAACCTCGTAATTATGCCCCTCTTTGAGCTTCGAAAGATCGAAATAAACCACGGTTTTCGGTATGTCATTGCCTGTATTCAAAGGGAACCATACGTTATCTGCACTGCCGGCCTCTACGGATGAGCCGTCTGCAAGGTCTTGCAACCGATAATAGAGCTTCCCGTTGTAACCGGAAGAGCCTGCGTTTGCAATTGTTTCAGCAGCCACGGCAAAGCTAAAGGCATCGGGAGTATCGATGTCGAACACTTGTTTGAACGTTACAGATTCACCTATACGATAATACAATTGTTTAATGCTGACGAGGCTGTTTGTGGGTTGCGAAAGCACTTCTATCTGGAATTGCCGGTCGTTCTCTATATCAATATTGAGTGTCTGCCCCTGTATATCTTGGTATTCTACATAGAAAGAAAGGTAATATTTACCTGCAGGAAGCGAAGTAAACGCATTATCTTTCATATACGAAGTGGGCAAAGAGACGAGCCATTCGGTGGTTCCAAGTTTCTCGGCCACCACGTTTTTACCCCCTATAACGGCCGTGTAAGTCTCCGATTTGTCGATACGTTTGAAACAAACATGCAGTTTACCCCTAATTTCAAGTGCAGTCGGATTGTTTACATGCAGCATAACAGAGCCCGATGTACTTATGTTTTCGTATAAAGGAGTAAGCACTTCGGGTTGTTTAACCATGCTGAGAGCGGGCCGCCCGTTATTTCCACCGACCACGATCTCATCTTGCGTGAGTACCACCCTCACCGCATACCGCTCGTCTATGGGTTGCCAATCGACATAAACGTCAGGCTTTTTCAGGAGTTCTCTGCCCATCGGAACAATATTATACTCACCGTTATCCAGCTCAGTCAGGTCAATATCCCAATCCGAAATGCTTATCAATTGCGAATAGCCGGTCAACTCTCTATCGGCATTAGGGCTGGGTATTACCTTTAACTGTTTTCCCTTGCTGTCATAAATGCCCAATCCCACGTTGCCGGTAAATAGGTTTGTTTGGCGTTCGGCCAATCCCTTAACGCACACATTATGCAGGTTAGCGGTAAGATGTTCATTACGTTTTACTGTTGTTCTATCGAAATAGAGCCGCCCGTTGCCGTATAAAGCCAACTTGTTCGAAGTGTGTTCGAAGCGTTCATGCATGCTATTATTGGGATGCATGAGTATTGCTTCTTGCATAATCCAATACAATCCGTCGCTTCCACCGTCGCCCACTTGGGCAAGACTGATGGTATTAACGTCGAAATACCCATCATAATATCCGTTCCAACCGAAGTTGCAATGCAGATAACCATTCTCATCATAACCGTCAAACACCCATGCATGGCTTCCTCCGGATGCTAAAACGGGGTAACCTTTAGCCAATTCATTCATGATAGACTGCCTGTATTCTCCCGCCGGAAGCGTATTCTTTTGCAGATAGCTTACAGAATAATCGAAACTATCCCTAACGGCATATGCGGCGTTCGATACATAAGCACCGCTGCCGGATAGGCTATACGTCATGCCTACATAGTGCCCGATGTCTCGCATTAATGTAGCAACAGCCGAAACACTCATATCGTTTTCGGCCTGATAATAAGTGCGTTTCATCTCGCTCCACAGATAGTTTTCTTGCAGTTGGGCCAACTCCTGTTTAACAACGGGATGCGACTTAGGACGCCTGAGAGGCCAATTATGATAATACATAACCTGCGCAATGGCCGTTGCAACACAACCTGTAAGTGTATGACTCCCGCCGTCTTTCGGTGTATAAAGGGCATACGGACCGCGTTGCCCCCAACGGGTTCGTATCAATGGTGCTACCTTTGCATAGGCAAGAGGCTGCTGTTTGGCAGGTTGTATCTTACCGCTACGCACGGCATCCACGACCTGCGTATAAGACGACAGCAGTGCCTGCAGCTGTTCGGGCATCTCTCTGCCGGTTACAGAGGCATGGTCTCCGTAGCCTACAACTTCATTCAATCGGTCTTCGCCCGACACTACAACAAAGCCATTGCCATCGGCATTGTTGAACAGATAGTAGGCCGGCGGCTCGTTTCCTGCCGATCCTCTTGTAAAATATCGCTTTTGCTGCAGCTTCGGATGTGCAAGATACTTCGCCGCAATGCGCTTTGCATCGTCTTTATCAATGGGGTTTGCCCACAACGAAACGGTTGCCGCACAGCACAGTATGAGCAACATGTTTCTACAATAGTAGCATTTCTTCATATTTTGATTTGTCTTTAGCGATTCAGAAACAGGTAATGTTCATTATCCGAACCGTGAGATAATTACTGTAAGCCGATATTTCAAAAATCGGCAACCGCCTGTCATAAACTTAACATATAAAATAAACAACGTATTTTAATGGCGCACAAAGGTACGTATAAAAAACGGAATATCAAAGGAAAACATTCCTCTTTTTACCATAATACCTTAAATTACAGCCGTCTGTACACTGCAAATTATTGTAGTATTATTCGTGTTTTTCGATATTACACCATATCTTTGTAGAAAATATACGGCACCTTGGAAACTTCAAACAGGCTTGACTACGCTTGGTTTGCACTGTTTTTAATCAGTAAAAAGTAAAATAACATAAAGGAAAAACGATGAATACGACATCGATTTACAGGGAATTTATGAGAATGAGAATATACAAAGAGTCTGGCTTGAAGTATCATCCCTGCTATCGAAAGAAAATGATTACTATGCATAAACATACATACAACATTCATAATTAAACCGATGAAAACAAAAAAAGAAAGAATTGTATTTGTGGATTACATACGGGTGATAGCCTGTTTCATGGTAATGCTCGTCCACTCAAGCGAGAACTTTTATGCGGCAGATGCCTCGGGATTGGCCGGTAACGTATCTATGTTGGCCAACGAGGCTAACCGCTTTTGGGCGGCATTCTACGATGGTGGTGTGGCTCGCACGTGCGTTCCGCTATTCATGGTAGTATCTGCATTTCTGCTGGTGCCCATGAGGCAAGGCGTCAGCATGGCCGCCTTCTACCGACACCGTTTCATGCGGATACTGCCGCCACTGGTGTTTTTCATGCTTGCTTATACCTTCTTGCCCCTGCTGTGGGGCGGTATGACATGGGAACAATCCATAAGCGACCTTGCTCGACTGCCGTTCAACTTTCCTTCTATGGCCGGCCATCTGTGGTTCATGTATCCTCTAATCAGTCTTTATCTCATCATTCCCGTAGTTTCTCCGTGGCTCGAACGCGCTTCGGCCAAAGACGAACGCATCTTCATCGCACTATTCGCTTTCTCTACACTGGTGCCGTGGCTCCATCGATTCGTCAGTAAAGAGCTATGGGGCGAATGCTTTTGGAACCAATTTTCTATGCTTTGGTATTGCTCGGGCTACTTAGGTTACTTGGTATTGGCACACTATATTCGCGTTCATCTGCAGTGGGAACGCCGCAAGCGCCTGCTCATAGGCACAATATGCTTCGTGCTTGGCGCTGCATTCACGGCATGGTCGTTCTGGATAATGGGCACTCCGGGGCGACTTATCGAAACTCCTATGCTGGAATGGTCGTGGGAATTCTGCACGCCGAACGTGCTCTGTGCCACTTTCGGAGCCTTCCTACTCTTCACATGCATAAGAAGTAAGCACGCTCCGCGGCTCGTCACCGGCATTTCGAAGCTCACTTACGGCATGTATCTCGTGCACCTGATGTTCCTTGCCCCTATTGCCGCCGTGTTTGTAAACGGCAATCCGGCGCGCCCGATCATCCCTGTATATGCGGCCATCCCCGTAATTGCCGTGCTTACATACCTGTGCAGTATGCTTACTATTAAACTGCTGTCGTATTTGCCCGGTAGCAAGTGGATCGTTGGATAACGTATGAAACTCGATCTCGAGACCTTTCGACAGGACGTTTACAGCGTGGTGGCGGCCGTTCCGCGCGGCAAACTAATTACTTACGGACAGATTGCGATGCTCGTAGGTCGTCCGCAGAACGCCCGTTTGGCGGGCCATGTGCTACATCAGGCGCCCTACTCGCAACACTTGCCCTGCCACCGTGTGGTCAACAGCAGTGGGCGTTGTGCCCCGCATTGGGCCGAACAGCGGCTTTTACTCGAGGCAGAAGGCGTGACATTCAAACCTAACGGCTGTGCCGACATGCGCAAACATCAGTGGCGGTTTATGGAGATAGGGACCGAAGATATGGTGCATAAACCGTAATATGTATAATTAAATAGGTAAAAATGGTGATGGATTGCAGCCGTTTTTACCTATTTTTGCATCTGTAGAATTATTAATTAAAACCAACAGAAAATGAAAAGAATACTGTTTATGGCGTGGGCTATTGCCATCGGTGCATGCGCCTTCGCACAATCAAAAGTCTACATGACGCGCGAAATCACACCGAAATCGCTCGTTAAAATCTACGACGCACTGGGCGTAAAAGCCCATGGACGCGTGGCAGTCAAAATAAGTACGGGCGAAGGAACCAATCCCAACTATCTGAAACCGGAACTCATACAGCAACTGGTAGATAAAGTGCATGGCACTATCGTTGAGTGCTGTACCGCATACCCGGGCGACCGGAACACGCCGGAGAGCCACCGTAAGGTAATTCATAACCACGGTTTCGACAAATTGTTCAAGGTTGATCTGCTCGATGACGGCGGAGATATGCGTATTCCGGTGCGCGACAGTTCGCACATCAAGTACGACATTGTGGGGGCGCACCTTGCCAATTACGATTTTATGATAAACCTTGCGCACTTCAAGGGGCACCCCATGGGAGGCTTCGGTGGTGCAATCAAGAACCAAAGCATAGGCGTTGCATCGCCCAATGGCAAGGCTTATATTCACTCGGGTGGTAAAATCGAGACGCCTGAAGGGCTGTGGCAGAACATCGCCGAGCAGGACGTATTCCTCGAAAGCATGGCTGCCGCCGCACAAGCAGTGAGCGACTATTTCGACAAGGGCAAGAACATTATCTACATCAACGTAATGATGAACATGAGCGTAGACTGCGACTGCGTGGCACATCCCGAACCTGTGAAACTGAAAGACTACGGCATTCTGGCCTCTACCGATCCCGTAGCGCTCGATCAGGCATGCGTAGATATCGTGAATAAGATGGTTGCTACGCCCGATAACGATAACAAACCGCTCGTAGAACGCATCGACTCACGCCACGGAACCCACACTATCGACTGGGGCGAACACATCGGACTGGGTACCAAGAACTACCGCATTATCGACATAGACAAGCGATGAACCTGCGCCACATCCTCGCGGCAACGGTGCTGATACCTGCTGCCGTGCTCGCACAAAACGATACCTTGAGCCACCAACTCGACAATGTAGTAGTAACAGGCACGCGCAACGCTGTAAGTATCCGCCATCTGCCGACAACGGTGAGTGTGGTGGATAGAGTCGCGCTAACGGCCGCTTATCGTCCGTCGATGCTGCCCACGCTGTCGGAAGAGGTGCCCGGTCTTTTCGTTACCTCGCGTGGCATCATGGGTTATGGTGTGAGCGATGGCGCAGCAGGAGGCATATCTGTGCGCGGTATGAGTAGCAGTCAGGGGCGTTTCTTGGTGCTTATCGACGGTCAGCCGCAGTATATGGGCCTCTTCGGGCATGCCATTGCCGACGCTTACCAAACCATGTTGGCCGAACGCGTGGAAGTGTTGCGCGGGCCGGCATCCGTGCTTTACGGCTCTAATGCTATGGGTGGAGTGATGAACATCATTACCCGAAAGATGCCAACCGACGGCATGAGCACCGAAATAAATATAGGTGCGGGCTCTTACGGCACACTGCAAAGCGGGTTGAGCAATCGCATCCGTGCGGGTAGGTTTGCCTCAGCACTCGCTTTGCGCTACGACCGAACCGACGGGCACCGCCCGCACATGGGTTTCGAGCAGTATGGCGGCTACCTTAAACTGGGCTATCGACTTGCCGCGCACTGGCAGGCCACGGCCGACGCCAACATCACTCATTTCAACGCTTCGTACGCAGGAGCCGTGCAGTCTCCCCTGCTCGATGCCCGCCAATGGATAACCCGCGGGGCTTTGTCGGCCCATGTGGAGAACCGTTATGCCGTCACTTCGGGCGCCGTGAGCCTGTACTATAACTTCGGGAGGCACAAGATAAACGACGGACATGCACCTTCTGCCGCGCCCAGAACGCAATATTTCCGCTCTAACGACCTTATGATGGGCCTCTCGATTTATCAAACTACGTCTCTCTTTGCCGGCAATTGGCTCACCATCGGGGGCGATTATCGGCGTTACGGGGGCAAAGCGTGGAACCAAAACATAGCTACCGGAGCCGACGGCACGCCCATCGTCGACCGTACACAGAACGATTTCGCCGGCTACATCGACTTGCGACAGCCGCTATGGGCATGGCTCACGCTCGATGCAGGTCTGCGCATAGACCATTTGGAGCATGTGGGAACGGAGTTCATTCCGCAGGGTGGCGTGGCCATACATCTGCCCCACGGCACCGAGATCAAGGCCATAGTGAGCAAAGGTTACCGCAATCCCACGCTTAGAGAGCTTTACATGTGGCGACCGGCCAATGCCGAACTGCAAACGGAACGGGCGATGAATTACGAAATAAGCTACCGACAACGGTTGCCCGAGAGCAATCTGTCGTACGGGCTCAACCTATTCGTGCTTCGTGGAAGTAACATCATTCAAACCGTTATGGGGCCGAGCGGACCACAAAACATCAACACCGGGCGCATCAGCAACCGCGGACTGGAAGCCGATATCAGCTATCGGCCCTCGGCGGCATGGCATTTCACGGCCAACTACAGCGCCCTCCACATGGCCAATCACCTCATTGCGGCACCCGAACACAAGCTCTTCGGCGGCGCAAAATATACCGGACACCGATGGAAGATAGACACCGGCGTGCAATACGTTGCCGGATTGTTTACGCAATTGGCGCCGAGCGAGGTGCGCGAGAGCTTCGTTTTGTGGAACCTGACGGCCACTTATCAACTGCAAAAGCATGTAGATGTATGGCTCAAAGGCGAGAATCTGCTGGCCCAACGCTACGAGATAAACCACGGATATCCCATGCCTAAGACCACTTTCATGGCGGGCGTGAACGTGAGTTTGTAATATTTTCGTTGAAAATGAAATAAAAGAAAAAAACTTTAAAATAAAGTATTTGTCTTTTATTAACTTATATCAGGTGTAAGAAAAACAATTTTTTCCTTTCTTACACCTATTTTCTAACAGCCGTATACCTATCATCTATCCATAATAGAGCATAGCGAAAAAGAACATATACTGCTGTTGTACGAAAGACTACCTTATCATAATAAGGCCTGCAATATTAGTTCTGACAGAACGATGCCGTCATGCCGTCATCTCTGAGATAACCATATAACAATGATTGACAGCAAATTATAAAGACATTAACAAATGACAGGAAAAACATATTTTCCTGTTTTTATACTATTATCCGGTTTCTATTTCTTTCGAAAACACGCTTACCGGTCAGCATTTCAGAGGCATTCGTCTCATTTTGTTCTTATTCCTTGGCTGTATTCTGAATTATTGTCTTAACTTTATACGGAAATTGCGCACGGCGTACCACTCAACGTGAAATAAAAAATAGGTATTAAATAAGGGAGGT
Organism: Hoylesella oralis ATCC 33269; assembly: GCF_000185145.2. GTDB lineage: Bacteria > Bacteroidota > Bacteroidia > Bacteroidales > Bacteroidaceae > Prevotella > Prevotella phocaeensis. The sequence continues at coordinate 105,212 of NZ_GL833116.1, read as the reverse complement.
TTTAGGTACGAAGGGGTGATGATTTCAACACATTGTTTGTATTACTTTAAAAAACCTATGCACCACAAGGAGAAACTCTTTGCCCTTATGTTCAAACGTCATTACGACGCAATGTACCGCTTTGCATTCTCTTTCCTACGAGACTATGAGGAGAGCAGAGATGTTGTAAGCGAGGTTTTCGCAAGGCTGTGGGACGAAGGAACGCCGCTCAAGCAGGACACGCAGCACGCCTTTCTGCTCTCATGCGTACGGAACAGGTGTCTCAACCTGATCGCACGGAAGGGACGGGACGAGAAACTGAGGAAGCTGTATCCGCTGCAGATGCCGCTCCTCGTCGTGCCGGATGACGAGGAAGACAGGCGCATCGAAGAGCTTCTCCATGCCATAGACCATGACTTAACACCGCAGGCAGGGAGAATACTGAGAATGCGTTACGGAGAAGGGCAGAGCTACCGTGAGATCGCAGAGGCGCTCGGAATAAGCGTTTCTACTGTAAACAAGCACGTCGTTCAGGCGCTGAGGGAGCTGAGGGCAAAGTTCTCAGCCCTCCGCAGCGGTCGCTACGACAACAACAAGACCATACAATGAATAAGAAACCAATTCCCCATATTATGGAAGATAACACAAGACTCGAACTGCTGCTGCAGCTCATAGAACGTCCGGAGGACTTCCCTGAAAGAATCAAGGACGAGATGCTCGAAGACGATGAGTGCAGGGAACTTTACGAAAAGCTCTGCGAGGTACGACGTGCCATGGCGGCAGAGCAAGTGAACAAGGAAGATCAGACGCCAGATGCCATGAGGGAATGGCAACGTTTCAGACGCTCGCATGTGACGCACAGACGCAGTGCATGGAGAGTGGCGGTGGTGTCCGTCACCTCTCTGGCAGTGGTATCGGTGCTGGCATTCGCCATGCTTCATCCAAAAGGAACGGGCAACGACGCACGTGCCCTCGGGGAAAGGCCGCCACAGGACGTACGAACGGCATGCAACGCCATGCCCGAAGATACGGCGGGAATGGCACTGCGCACTGCCATGTCACGTCCGCGACCGTACATATACGACAACGCAACGCTCGAGAAAATACTCGAAGACGTGGCTTCGGTATATCATGTAGGGGTGCGATACGCACGGCCGGAGCTAAGGGCTATAAGGCTTTATCTCAGATGGAACAGCGGACAGACGATCGAAGAAGTGGTGGCTCTGTTCAATCATTTCGAGAACATACGCCTCTCTCTCATCGGGGATACAATCGTAGTGGAGTGACACAACGGGAGTAGCACTTGAAAAACAAAGGCAGACAATGAAAAAGTTAGCACTCATCCTGTACATCATTCTGAGTTCAATAACGGCACATCCGCAGCGAGTAAGCCACGTCTTCAGGGGAGAATCGCTCGCAGAAGTGCTCAAAACATTAGACCGAGAGTCAGACGAATACCGCATCAGCTTCATATTCGACGAACTGGAAGACTTCGTGGTGACAACCTCTTTCAAGAACAAGACCATTCCCGCAGCCATCAGAGACGCAGTGGGATTTTATCCCATACGGATCATTACCGACCACAGCGGGAGCAACATTTTCGTGGAATGCACACAGAAAGGAGGGAAAAGGCTCATAGGAAGGATCGTTGACCAGCATGCACAGCCCGTAATATACGCAAACATAGCGCTGCTCAACCCGGAGGACTCCACTCTCGTAACCGGCGGTGTGAGCAACGAGAGCGGAGACTTCGTCATTCCGACAAGCAGATCGCGAGTACTCATGAGGGTGAGCTGCGTGGGATACAGGACGCTGTACCATCTCGCAGAAGTGGGAGCCGTAGGGACCATAAGGATGCGCACAAGCACTGTGCCTGTGAGGAACGTGACTGTAAAGGCGCACAGGCCCGCATACAGAATAGGAAAGGAAGGGCTCGTGGCAGGGGTGCAGGGAACGAATCTGAGTCATGCAGGGACGGCCGAGGATGTGCTGGGAATGCTGCCGGACATCACCGCTGAGGACGGACACATCGCTGTGTTCGGAAGGGCGGGAAGACCGGTGATCTACATCAACAGCAAGAAGGTGCTCAACAGGGACGAGCTCACGCTGCTCAAGTCGGAGGAGATTGCCAACGTGGAGGTGATTGCCAGCCCCGCAGCACACTACGGAGCGGCGGTGACGGCGGTCATCAGAATCAGGACGGTAAGGAAGAAGGGAGAGGGATGGAGCGGAACTTTCGAGACCGAAGGACGCATCGGAAGATTCGGAAGCGGGAACGCGAATGCCAGCCTGAACTACCGGACGGGAGGACTGGACGTATCGGGAAGCATGACATGCTCGATGTTACACCGAAGACAGGAGCAGGACACGTACTGGGACATAAGGGGGATCGTTGAGAAAAACTCGGTGCTCTGCTACGACGACAGGACATCGAAATTAGGCGGAAGGTTCCGTATAAACTACGAATTCTGCAGCGCACACTCCGCAGGACTTACCTGCCACGTGCGACGCATGCACTCCATAGGGCAGGGAAACGGCAGAATAAAAGGAAGACAGCAGGGAGGAACAGACGAAAAATACACCAACCGAATGTCGATGGAACGAAAGGGAAGGACTATGCCCACGATATGCATGTACTATAACGGGACTGTGGGGAGGATAAACATTGATCTCGACGCAGACTTCGTGTATGCGCGCAACAGGATCGGAAACGACTCACAAATAGAGAAGGAGCAGGGAGTGTATGCGGTAAACTCGCTGAACAACAACTGCACAAGGATGTTCGCTATCAAAAGCGTAATGGCCTATTCATGCTACAAGGGAAAGGCAAGCGTGGGATTAGAGCATGTAAGGACCATAAGAAGCAGCATTTTCACCGGCAGCGGGGGAATTGAGTCCATTTCAGACGACGAGATAAGGGAGAGGACATCGGCCATGTTTGCCGAATATGCCCTCACTGCGGGAGATTTCTCGGCAGCGGCGGGTATAAGATACGAGCATACAGGGACGCAGTACTACCGCTTCGGAGTGTTCAGCCACGAGCAGAGCAACAGATACAGAGGATGGTATCCGTCGCTGTCGGCGCGATATTCAAAAGGAAGAACCTCGTGCCGAATGGGATACACTACGGGAACGCAGAGACCGGCATACGAGAACCTCACGGGAAACAGGCTCTACGAAGACGAGCATATCTACGAGGGAGGAAACCCGCTGCTGCGCTTCTCGAAGGTACACACGCTCTCGCTGGAGGCACAGCACGGGGGAATCACAATGCTGTGCACCTATGCCGACGTACACAACGACGTGGCATGGATAGACCGGATATACGGAGGAAAGGCCATACTGTACACACCCGTGAACATTCAAAGAAGAAGGAACCTGCACCTCATGTTGACATATTCGGAGCGCATAGGACGGTGGCATCCCAGATACAGCGCAGGAATGAGCAGGCAGATATTCGACCTTTCACAAGAAGGAATTACAGCACGGATGGACAAGCCATACTTGGACGTTCAAGTTCTCAAACACGTTCTACTTCCCCGGAGGAATACATGCAGCACTGAGATACGACTGCACAACAGCCGGAAACGAACTCACCGCATACAACAGGGCTAGGCACGCACTATCGTTAACAATGCACAAAACATTCCTCGCAGACAGGCTCAGCGTGAGAATCAAGGCGGCAGACATCTTCAAAACATACAGAAACAGCGGAATATACAGAGGAGCTTACATGACAGTAGACCGCAAGGCATACACCGACACGAGGTTCATAAGCCTGACGGTATCGTACCGTTTCAACACCACGGACAGCAAGTACAAAGGAACAGGAGCAGGGGCAAGCGAGAAAGGAAGACTGTAGAAAAAAGGAAAACTGCCAACCTACTTATGATACCGTAAAGCAGTTTTTCGAGAAAACACATCGCGCATCTTCAATAAAAAAAGGCAATGCAAACAGAACATTATACAGTCCTGTCCACACTGCCCGCTGTTTTAGAGAAATAATCCCTTATTTAATCGTTATCCTCAAAACCTTGTTAACTGCCGGAACAGGGAATTCGTTCCCGACTTTACTAATTGCTTTGCTTTCTGCCTGCGGTGTTCCGCCAAAAAGAGCCTGACGGTTACCGGCGCCGGGGAATTGGTCTACACCCGTTCCGGAGTCGAACAATGCAGTCGTGCCGGTAACATTGCCGCTCATCTTAGCAGAGAGTGCCCGCTCATTAGCATAGAACCAGTCGTTGGAGAAACCAAACATAGTAACGAAAGCCAGCTTGTCTGTATCATCCGCTTTATACTGTGTCGTTACCTTTTCTCCCGGGCCTACAGGAGCCTTACCTGCAAGATATACGCCTTTCACATTCTTCATTTTCTTCAAATTTTCCTGCAATTTGCTTGCATCACCCTTCTGAGAGAGTTCTTTCAAGCCCATGCCGTTATCTTTCTTACCAAGTTCGAAGATAGGATTTTTATCACCCTGATACACCACAACGAGTACAGGAGAGATGCCGGTAATGATACCTGTATTGGCTTCTACCTTAGCTTTCAGTTTATCGATATTTCCCATTTGAGCGATATCCGTAATCTCCGGATTTGTTCTCTGGCCCGGAGTAAAGAATGGTTTATCGGCAAGAAGTTTCTTACCATCGAAGGTCGAAACCGCCCATACGCCCGGTGAGAACGGTGTTTCGTTCTTTGTACCGCCCGAAACATTCTTAATCGTGAGCGTAAACTCGGATGTCATTTCCTCGTAAGCCAGCATTACATTCATCAGCTTAGAAGCATCTACTCCACTTACTTCCATAACCGGCCTTGCCTCGCTTGCTCCTGTTTCATCGTTCTTTGTACCGTTATCCCACAATTTCATCTGCGAAGAAACATCGCCGGTCATAGCCTTACCCTTATCGTCGAACAGTTTTATGCCCGGTTGTTGCGAAGCGAAAAACCAGTCTTTCGATTTTCCGTACATCGTGGCAAACATCAGTGCCTGTCCTTTTCCTGCCTTGAATTTAAAGCTGACACTCTGTCCGGGCAGAATAACCGGGAGCTTAACATCCTTACTACCCACACCTTTAAACGTGCCACTCTCTACAAACATCTTCGGCATAACGATGTTTTCCACCATCAGAGTACGCATATTGCCCGAGGGAGCCTTCGTATCATCGTCCTTACTGCAGGAAGTGAACGAAAATGAACTTGCCAACACCACAGCCGACAATGCGGCTCTAAATAGATTCTTTTTCATAAATTTTGAACTGTTTTTTAAAATATACATTATAATTACTTATTTAGTGGGGAGACTCTCTCTCCGTATTATTCTTTCCGTTTGCCCTTCACACCCGAGTTACCGAGCAGCATCAATCCAAATCCAAGATACGCAAGGTCTTTTAGAATGAAATAGTCAGTTACGAGAACACCATCTTTTACTCTCCATATCTCGGGCGTAGAAAACAAGAAACTGAGTGTTATGAGAAATGTGAAGACTATTCCCAATCCTGCATACTGCTTCAGAAAATGAAATTTAACAGATAACAGAAGTACGACAGCAACCGTTATTTCGATCGTTCCTACTACATTGGAAACGGCTTGCACACTAAATATATCGTACACCCAAAAGGTAAAAGGATGGTGTTCGAGCAAAGGCCTGATGGCAGCAGCCTCGGTTGGCGTGAATTTAAAAAGACCTATCCATAAAAGAATAACGGCTGTGCCAAACAGGGTAACATAGTACCCGAGTTTATATATTCCGTTGCCCGAAAGCAGATATTTTTCGTTGTTCATCTTGTCAGATATTTATAAGTTATTTACTGTTTGCAAAAACTCTTGAAGAGATTTTCTGCACTTATGGTCGGAAACTTATCTAAATCCTGACAAAAGAAATACGATCAAGAAGATATATTTTTTCTCACTTTATCCTTAAATTGCTGTATTTCAGTCTTTTCGAAGTGCAACTTTTTTTTGTCATCCAAAGTCTTTTTCGTAAGTAGGCGGTCTATCTGTTCCACTTTCTTCGCATAAGCAGCACACCATTTGCACACCGAAAGGTGCATACGAAGACGAAACCTTTTCACGAATGAGAGACTGCCCGCCCGCTCGCATTCTATCTGCAACGGCACATGGCTGCAGGGCATAATGACGATATGAATCAGTTTACTGATCAATGCTTTCATAATTTGTCGAACCAATTTAATTCTATACATTTCCTTAATTGCATACGGCTGCGTTGAAGTATCTTCCAAAGATTAGTCGTGGCAATATCCAACTCCTGACACACTTCCTTGGTCTTTTTCTCTTCCAGATAGTAAAGTCTTACCGTAGTCTGCCATTGCGAGGGAAGAAAGCCCAAACACTTGTCTAAAACACCCATCAGTGCATTCTGCTCATCCGGCTCGTCGAAACTTTGCGACCAGTCGTGAAGAACAGTATCATCCGTCCACGCTCCCGATTTATCGAAGAAATCCGGAAGATTTACACAATCGGGCTTCCGGTATCTGTCTCTATAAAAATCTGCCGTTTTGTTCTTCAGTATGTGCTGCAACCACGTCAGCGGAGAGCTACGTCTTTCGAAACTACCATGAGCGGCAGCCGCAGATATGAAAACTTCCTGCACTAAATCCATCGCATCTTCCTTGTCTCTTACCATCGATAACGCCCTGTTCAGAAGAGGTTCTGAATAGAGTTCGATCCATTTATTCAATTCTTCGTTTTCCTGTTTCATATACCCTGAGTTTTTAACGGGCACTGCCCGCAGAAAATATTTTTAATATTCGTGGCCGAAACTGCTAAAAAGCAAGACCGGCAAATGCACTGCCATCGTAAAGACAAAGATGCCGCCAAACGGGAAAGGCCCGCTGTTGGATGACGATAGACATGCCGGATAAAAAGAACACACCATACGTCTATTCCGAAAAGAACATACGCCTATCACAGACACATTATGTGCTCGAAATTCGTCTAAAGCCTGCAAAAACGAACCATATATGATTCCCTGCAAAAATAGGATGCTGCAAAACGCTGATTACTGTTCCTAAAATCCGTTCTTCCTCTCTTAAGCAAGATAAGAAAGATTGTATAATTTGGGAAGCAAAGTTAGTACTTTTCCCAAATTACCTACTACATCTTTACGTTTTTTAGATTTCCGTAACCTTTACTATAATAACAGCAGATTTAAGAAACAAATGCAAAAGACGTAAGATTGCCCGTTGGCTCTTTAAAGAAAGAGGTCCATAAAAAACGGGATATGCCATAAACGAACCGAACGATGTAAATACGTCCAATACTCATAAATATTTTGTTATTATAAATTATTACGCAATAAATTCTTTTCTACCGACAGTGTATACCGGTTACAAACAACGAATTACAAAGACACTGACAGATGATAATAAAAAAATAAAATTATATTGTCTGTGTTATTCTATTATGAACTTACGTATGTATTATATCGTTAGTTTAGCTTTTAACCTAATGTCTTCCGATGAACTACCAATCTGTATTTCAAAATCTCCAGCCTCTACAACACGCTCCATATTCCGATCTGTTATGGATAAATCGTCTTTTTTCAAAATAAGAGTTATCCGTTTGGTTTCTCCCTTTTTTAGATGTATGCGTGCAAAACCTTTCAGTTGTTTAACAGGTTGTACTACCGATGCCACCTTATCGCTTATATAAAGCTGCGCTACTTCGTCGCCATCTCTTTCACCGCTGTTTCGTATATCGAACGACACCTCATATTCTTCTTCCGATTTCTTGGTAATATTCAAATGCGAGTAGTCGAACGATGTATAGCTTAATCCATATCCAAAAGGATAGAGAGGGGTAGATGCCATCTCGACATAATTATGCACAACAGGGCGTTTCTTGTTATAATATACAGGAAGTTGGCCCACACTTCTTGGAACAGTTATAGGCAAACGACCGGCCGGATTGTAATCTCCGAACAGCACATTGGCAATGGCATTGCCCCCTTCCTGCCCGGGATAATAGGCTGTAAGCAAGGCATCGGCCTGCTCGGAAGCCCATGTTTTATCGAGAGGGCGCCCTTCGATATAGATTACAACCATAGGTTTGCCCGTTTCTTTCAACGATTGCAGCAAGCGACTTTGAATGCCCATAAGAGACAGGGATGCTCGGTCAAACCCTTCGCCGCTCTCCATATCACTCACAACTTTACTGCTTGTAATTGCCGCACCGGTTTCTTGATAACTCGTTTTAAAATCTCTGGCACTGGAACCGCCCACAGCCACAACTATAACGTCAGCCTCTCGCGCTGCTCTGACAGCTTCTCCGATTTCATTAAAAACGGTGTCGCGTATCGAACATCCCTTTACATAGGTTATTTGAGACGGCGAAAGTTTCGACCGTATTCCATCGAGTATGGTCTTTACATTACTGTCTTGTTGCGGTGCCGTGTAATCGCCGAGCATGTTATATCTGTTATCTGCATTCGGTCCGATAACCGCAATTTTAATATTTTTGCTTAGTGGCAACAGCTTATTCGAGTTCTTTAGAAGCGTTATGGATTCTTCTGCGACACGTTTTGCAACTTGAATATTCTCAGCCGTTCTTACACCCGTCTTTGCTGTTTTAGGATTTACATACGGGTGTTCGAAGAGTCCCATTTCGATTTTCATTCGCAATATACGTAACACAGCCTCATCGATAGCTGCTTCCGAGACTCTTCCTTGCCGCACGGCATCGCATAACAAAGCAAAGGCATTGGCACCCAAATCTACATCAACACCAGCCCTAAGGGCTTCAATACCCGCCTCTTGAAGTGAAGAAACGGTATGATGAGTTCCGTAGATGCCGTCTATACTATATAAATCAGACACGACAAAGCCCTTGAAGCCCCATTGGTTACGCAATATTTCAGTTAAAAGATGCCCATTAGATGTACATGGTATACCATCCATAGAATTGTATGAAGTCATGACAGACAATGCGCCGGCATCGATTGCCCGACGAAACGGAGGCAGAAAATTATCCAACAAATCGCGTGTTCCGATAATCGAAGGTGCGCCGTTTTGCCCACTTTCAGGTATTCCATAGGCAATGAAATGCTTCAATGTGGCTATTGTGGCAAAGGGTTTTGTTATATCGCCGGCTCCTAACCCTTTTACTTGAGCAACCGCTATGGTACCGCTTAATACAGGATCTTCCCCCATGGTTTCTTCAACACGAGACCATCGCGGCTCATGAGCTAAGTCGAGAACGGGCCCATAACTAATGTGTCCGCCTTGTAGTCTGATTTCTTTCGCGATAATAACACCAGCTTGTTCAATAACATCTGTAGACCATGTTGCAGCCATACCCAGTCCGGTAGGAAACACGGTAGCCCCGATAGCCATGTGACCGTGGGGTGCTTCTTCTGCTAAAAAGAGAGGAATACCAAGACGGGTGTTTTCTATAACATATCTTTGCAATGCATTTCCGGCCTTTGCTGCCAATTCAGGATTGAGTCCGTTGGCCAATGTTTTCTTAGTCCACGGATCGGCGCGAAAAGTTGCCCATAGCATTCCCATCTGCTTTTCTTGCAATTCTTTCTTGAATTTCTGGGAAACTTTGACAGCTTTACCATCGATGTAATAATAATCCCAAGCAAGCGTACATAATAGTTGCCCTACTTTTTCTTCAAGTGTCATCCGCTTGATAAGGTCGTTTACTCTGACTTCAACGGACAATGCAGGATTCTTATACGGCAATATGTTTTTAGCCGTGATATTCATGGCACAACACAAAAATATTATCAGATTTAGTTTTTTGGACATTGCATTCATAATTATAACAAAGATAAATGTAAAAAAGAATAATGCTATTACTACTTGTAAAATGGCTATAAGACAACAACTTCGTTGATGAAAAACCATGCAGGATACCCCACACCATAATGCCAAGAAGGCTCCTTGCATAATTTTATGATACCGATAAAGATAAGGTGCCGCCTTACATAATATCCATTAAGGAATGATAGCATCAGAGAATCTGTATTAAGATAAGGATTCCACCTTAGTTTTCTCAACATGTAAGCCCGCATTTCTGCATAATTAGTGCCCTTTGTTCCATTCACTTGTTCAAAAATCATTGCGGCATGCTTCTCCTTGAATAGTTACACGTTTTTCTGTAGAATATGGAAATTGGGAAAAGGAGAGATTACATTATCGAAGTTAATGCCATAGTCCCACACGAATATATTATCGGATATCTTGGACCAACCATCCAAAGCATCTGCAAATGTCCGACCGGAGACATTGTCTGTTAACGGAACCTCACGCCTACTGTCTATACTGCAAAGCATGATATTTACATTTGGTAAAGGTTTTACATGTTTAGGAGGTTGCATACTATACAAATAAGCAAGCGTAGATATTTCCTTGTCCGGAAATCGTCGGGCAAGTTTATTCATAAAACGAATGATTGTTCCGGATGGAGAACCTTCATAATCATCGACGGCTTTACAGCTCGTACAGGAACGATTAGTATTGTTGCCATCGTTCTGACTTACAGATATTATCTTCATATCAGGATTGCTTTTGAAGATGGAGTCTATCTTCTTACATGCTTCTTCAAAAATATCTGGGTTGGTCAAACACCATTGCGAATGTTCGCCCGGTTGTCTTTTACCGTTAATAAACGAATAATATTCGGGATGTTGTTTGCCATATACTGCAAATGGAAGTATTCTGTTGAACGTATGAACCCACATATCTGCAGCGAATAAGCCTTGATGATCTTCCAAAGCAAACCAATTTTTATATATCAGATCATCGTTTCCGTAGCTGTAGGTCTGGCGAGATCTGAAAGCGGGCGTTTGATAAACAACAATATCTTTTAGACTGATATCCTTAGATTTTGTCAGTGTATAAGCGTTATAAGCATAATAATTCACACCCATATATTTTTCCAACAAATGGACTACACCATATATAGCCCCTCTCCCTCCCCCACTGAAAATAGAAAGTTTGTTGCCTCTACAAATAATCCCGAGCCCGTCTTCATCCGCCATATCCATTTTTTCACCTATAATAATACATTTAGCATTTCTCTTACCACCAAAATGTATGGGCAGTTTCGTTCCCGATATCCGTTCGACAAAGATATTAAGTAAGTCTGCCGCTTCTTTATTTACGGCAGCTGTTTCATCTTGACAGATGATTTCCACTTTAGGTTTACCATCCTTTACTATTTGGAATTGGGCAAAGATTGGCACATCAACAAAAAGCAATAAAACAATAATGTGTAAAACGGAACGTCTTTGCATACATCGATAATTTTTGATTGAACGGGGATAAATCGGGCAATTGAAAATTATCGAATGATTATCTTCTCGTATTTGGGAGACTCTCCATCATTGATCATTCTCCTTGCTTTGAGCATAACATAACGCCCTATTGTCGGTGTAAAGAACAAATCTTGCATAACAGGGTTATTACGAATGTTTGAAAATTCCCCATCTGCCACAAGTTGCATATTATCGGGTGTCTCACCTACATAAATTTCATAATTGGAAATAATGCCATTTTTCGTCGGTAAATAATGGAAAGAACGCACCATTTGTTTAGAACCGAGATCAAATAGAATAGCATCGGGCTGCGGAGAAGCTATATTGTTGAAATCCAATCCCTTGATTTCATCAGCTTTCGTTGCATAGTTTTCCGTTGCATAAGGGGAATAATAAACACCAAGTTCATTGATGCAGAGGCAGGCACGGGCATCAAGAAACCTAATACGAAGTGCACGAGTCTCTATAGTATCAAACCTTAATAAACGCTTATATCCTATTGTTGTCGTTTCTTCACCCATCTTAACGGGCAGCCAATCGTTACCGGATTTGTATTCAACAATAAAAGATTTAACACGTTGTCCAAGCGGAATATACTCTTGCAGCTTCATCCGATTGAGCTTTGTCCGATGCTTAAAAACGATATCCAATTCGGCTTTCACGACATTATTATTTGTAGACCAATAAGTTTCATAGTTATTATCTGTCAATGATTTTACGGAAAAGTTCTTTCCACGCGTATCGGAAGCCTTGATTTTAGCTCGGGTAAGAAGATTATCGGCCATCTCTCTTGCAATTCGTTTATAGAAACCTACGGCATTGGCAGAGTCGATCGGATGGATAAGTCCCTCTTTATCTACAGGAAAATTCAACAGGAATGTCGCATTATGCCCCACACTGCGATAATATATATCTATAAGCTGATCTACCGATTTTACCTTCTCGTCTTCTTTCTCATGATAGAACCATCCCGGACGTATCGAGACATCACACTCTGCTGCAACCCATGTATCGCCGTCGGGATGCCCTGTTTGCAATTCGTGATATTTCTCATATCCGGGATAAACGACATCTTTGCGAAGGAAAGACCAATTGGTGGCAAACGCAAATCCTTTTTCATTGCCCACCCACCGGCATCCCGGACCACCATCAGAAAAGATGATCGCATCGGGTTGAGTCTTGGCAATCAATCGATAGGCACGCGGAAAATCATAATAAGTGCGCCGGTCTATGGTTCTATTTTCCTTGGCACCGGCATACCATCCGTCGCCTCCATTGGCTCCGTCAAACCATACTTCAAAGATATCTCCATATTGCGTTAGCAGTTCTTCAAGCTGGCAATAGAAATATTCTACATACAACGGGGTTCCGTAAAACCCTTGATGCCTGTCCCAAGGGGAAAGATATACGCCAAGTTTCAGCCCATATTTGCGACACGCTGCTGCCAATTCGCCCAGAATATCGCCTTTTCCGTCCTTATAGGAAGTATTGCGAATACTGTAATCTGTATATTTTGTGGGCCACAGGCAAAATCCGTCATGATGCTTTGCAGTAAAGATAACGCCTTTGAAACCTGCATTGGCAAGCGTCCGAACCCATTGTTCGCAATCGAGCTTCGTAGGGTTGAACGTTTCTAACTTAGAGTCTCCGTATCCCCACTCGCGGTCATTGAACGTATTCAGACCGAAGTGAATGAAGCCATACGTTTCCATCTTTTGCCATTCTACTTGTGCCTTAGACGGAATAGGATAACACGGAGCAGGAGCATTATTATCGTTTGCTCCATAAATAACGGTTACGCAGGTTAATGCCAGTGCTATAATATAATGTCTGTTGTTCATATCTTCGCTTTGTATAATGTTTTCTTCAACTGCATTCTATTGAATAATAATATTGTCTACATAATAAATCGGCGGCTCTATCTTTTCCTCCCAGCCAGCTTACGATGGATTTTTTCCTTGGTTAAACGGATTACAGTCGAACAGGTTACGATACTCCTCCACGCAAAAACTCAACCGTTCAATATCTGTAGCTATCGACAGATCGGAATATGTCATGCCGTCCTATGCGAATTTACCGGTATCATTCGTATCGATATGCAATCCGATGTTGCGCCATTTTCCTTTTCAATAATGCCTCAAATGTTTCCTTAAAGGGAACGAATGTTATATACTTTTTAGGAATGCCAGAATAATATTCAGAAATAAAACATCTGCTTTTCAGGATGTAATAAAAGGGTGTAAATCACGCAACTCGTTGATTTACACCCTCATCTTGCGGAAAGAGAGGGATTCGAACCCCCGGTGCGTCTCCGCACGCCGGTTTTCAAGACCGGTGTAATCGACCACTCTACCATCTTTCCTTTTTACTTTTTTCGAACCTTAACGGCGTGGTCTAAAGCGGTTGCAAAGGTACATCGATTTTTTGATACTTACAAATATTTCATCTGTTTTTTAAGTATTGCCGTACTATAATTTTGTTTTTACGCCAACTTAGCTTAATTTTGCAGCATGATTTATCCGCATAATTTCGAACAAAAAATAGGGTTTAACGAAATCAGGGCGTTGCTCCACGAACGCTGTCTGTCAAGTCTGGGTAGGGAAAAGGTAGATAACATGGCGTTCACAACCGATCCGCATGCCATCAACGAATGGTTGGAACAGATCAAAGAATTCAGACGTATCCTCGAAGAAGCCGACAACTTCCCGTTACAGAACTTCTTCGATGTGCGCGAAAGCGTATCGCGCATACGTCTTGAGGGCACGCATTTAGAGGAACAGGAGCTATTCGATCTACGCCGATCGCTGGGCACTATCCATCTTATCGTTACCTTTTTACAGGCTTCAACGCCACAAACAACTCTCTCTCCTACCCCACACGAGGCACAAAAAGATGCGGAAGATGTGCAAGAGAAAAGTACAAATAAACTATATCCGGCACTGTATAAGCTAACCGAAGGCGTGACAACATTCCCGCAACTGATACAACACATCGACCGAATACTCGATAAATTCGGCCACATACGTGACGGTGCATCGCCCGAACTTGCCCGTATCAGGCAGGAATTATCGCGCACCGAAGGCTCCATCTCGCGTACCTTATATAATATATTGCGCAATGCGCAGAGCGAAGGTCTTGTGGAGAAAGACGTTACACCAACCATGCGTGACGGTCGACTGGTCATTCCCGTGGCGCCGGCACTTAAACGCAGACTTCACGGAATAGTACACGACGAGTCGGCCTCGGGCAAAACAGTCTTCATAGAACCCACCGAAGTGGTAGAAGCCAATAACAAAATACGCGAGTTAGAGGCTGATGAACGCCGCGAAATCATACGCATTCTTACCGATATGGCTAAGCTGTTGCGCCCTCATGTCAAAGAAATACTTTCCTCGTTCGGCTTTCTCGCCACGATAGATTTCATCCGTGCCAAGGCCGAAACGGCCAAACTCATGAATGCTTTCGAGCCGGTAGCGGTCGAATATCCCCATATCGACTGGATCAGAGCCGTACACCCACTGCTACAGATGTCGCTGCAAAGACAGGGAAAGCAGGTAACACCACTGGATATCATGCTCACCCAAGAGAAACGCATCCTCATCATATCCGGCCCGAATGCCGGCGGCAAGTCGGTTTGTCTTAAAACCGTAGGCCTACTTCAGTACATGTTACAGTGCGGACTCTCGGTACCCGTAGGCGACAGGTCTGTCATGGGGGTGTTCCAAAACATCATGATAGACATCGGCGACGAACAGAGTATCGAGAACGATCTGAGTACCTATTCCTCGCACTTGACGAACATGAAAATAATGATGAGGCAGGCTGACGGCAATACATTGCTGCTTATCGACGAATTCGGTACGGGTACGGAGCCACAGATAGGCGGTGCCATTGCCGAATCCGTATTGAAACAGTTCTGCAATAAGCAGGCTTACGGCGTGATAACCACCCATTATCAGAACCTGAAACACTTTGCCGACGCCCACGAAGGTGTGGTAAACGGCGCCATGCTTTACGATCGAAACGAGATGAGAGCACTGTTTCAGCTGGCCATAGGTCAACCCGGCAGCTCTTTTGCCATCGAAATAGCCCGCAAAACGGGCATTCCGGAAGTCGTAATCAGCGATGCTTCCGAAATCGTAGGTTCCGATTATATTCAGAGCGACAAGTATCTGCAAGACATAGTTCGTGATAAACGCTACTGGGAACATAAGCGTCAAACCATTCATCAGCGCGAAAAAGAGCTGGAAAAGACCATTGCCAAGTACGAAACAGATATTGCCGACCTTACGCAGAGCCGCAAAGAAATCATGCAAAAAGCCAAAGAACAGGCCGAAGAACTGCTGCGCGAGAGTAATAAAAAAATAGAAAACGCGATATGCCAGATACGAGAGAACCAAGCAGAAAAGGAAGAAACCAAGCGCATACGCGAAGAACTCAATGCTTTTAAAGGAGAAATAAGCAATATAGACGCCACGGCGAACGACGAAAAGATAGCACGGAAAATAGAACAGATACAGCGTCGGAAAGAGCGACACGAAAAGCGTAAGAAAGACAAAAAAGCCGAAAAGGCACGGCAGAAAGAGGCTGCAGCGCTGACAACCGCACGCCCTACCGCCGATGCATCTATTTCCGTGGGCGACACGGTGCGCATCAAAGGTCTTTCTTCCGTGGGGACGGTCGAGACTGTCGACGGCAACACGGCCACCGTTATATTCGGAGACATACGTACCAAAATGCGTACAGAGCGGTTGGAGCATGCCGATACGCCACGCGAAGAGCCTGTACGTTCCGCTCGAACGAGCCGTATAACGCGCGAAACCATCGAAGAACGGCAGAAAGGTTTCCGACAGGATCTCGACGTACGGGGCATGCGTGGCGACGAGGCCATACATGCAGTGCAGCATTTTGTCGATGATGCCATCCTTGTAGGCATGTCTCGCGTGCGTATCCTGCATGGCAAAGGCAACGGCATCCTGCGTCAACTCATCCGCGAATATCTCTCTACCGTTCCCAATGTCACCGCCTATCGCGACGAGCACGTGCAGTTCGGGGGCGCAGGTATCACGGTTATCGACTTCTGACAATCACCATGCCCGCTACATTCTCTCTATATATCCCCGATATTCCTACAATCTATGCCGATTAAACGATACGCCTAACCAGCATAGACGATACTTCCGTAGCACTTCTCCATCCATCAAAATAAATAAACATCTTAACAGAAGGCTATTCAACGATGCTGACAATCGTATTTCTTCGTACTTGCAAGAACAATCGTACGAGCCTATTTCCTACGATACACCTATCAACCGCTCATTCCCTTCCCCGCATCTTTCATCTTTACTTAAAATCTATCAGGAACTCGGTAAGGCTTTGCGTTTCTTTTATCTGTAGCTTACGGCGCAGACGATAGCGCGCTCCTTCAACGCCACGTATCGTTAAACCGGTGAAATGAGCTATGTCTTTCGTGCTCAGGTTGAGCCTCAACAGCGCACAGAACTTCAGATCGGTAGCCGTAAGCGAGGGATACTGCTCGCGCAGATGACGGAAAAAGTTCTTGTGTATCAGGTCGAAATTCTCGCGATAGATATCCCAATAGGCGTCGTTATCTATGTTGTCCGTAATATGGAGCAGCATCCTAACGATGTCTTTATTACTGTTCGAGCGCATTCCCGTGCCCTGCAACTCCTGCTTGATGTCGGAAACCTGACGACGATGCCTAATGCCTTCCATCGCCAGACTGGCAATTTCGCGCCCTTTATCCTGCAACTGTTGCTCTAAAAGCATCTTCTGTTGCTCTTCTATAAGGCTGCGTTGTTCGGCCATTTGCAGGTCTTGACGCATCTTTTCGGCCTCCATAATGCGGGCACGACGACGAAGTATGCGCCCCGTACTCCATCTGACGTAGGCATAGACCAACGCACCGAGCAGAAGAATATAAACGATGAAAGCCGGAATAGAGAGTAACAACGGGCGCGGATAATGGAATTTATAGACGACGGAACCCACTGTTTTTCCGTTGATGTCTACCGCCTCGGCACTGAATGTGTAACTGCCGTACGATAAACTGTTATAGGTTATCTGGGGCAGGTCTGATGTTGTTTCCGAACGGATGCCGCCCCCGTCGAGACGAAACACGAACCGTAGCGGCTCATTATTATAGTTTGAATACGACAAACGTAACGTTACATCGCCGCTCGAAGACGGATTGCCGCTCACAGGCATAGGGTGCACCACGTGATCTGCCGTAATATATTGCACCCCAACCAGCCGTAGAGCAGTGCGAACAGGCGACTTTTCGAAAAGTCTGCCCATATTCATGCAGCCCACTCCGCCATTCATACAGAAGTAAGCTATGCCATCGAACATGCGCACATTGTTCATATTGTCGCCGCACTCCATACCGAAGAAAGCGGCGGGCACATAGAGCAGCTTTCTGAAACGGCCGTTGTGTCGTTCTATTAAGGTATATCCCTTAGGCGAAGAAAGCCAAAATTGCGTGTTATCTACTTGTGTTGAAGAGATTGCATCAGGCTCTGCAACGCTGTCGAGTGCCTCGTACGGAACGATTTTATTACTGTAGTCTGTGGTGTAGAGCTTATGACCGTCGCCGAAAACAATCTGTCCGAGCACTCGCATCACGTGTATCTGTGAGCCTCCGCCGGCACTACCAAGCGAGGCAATGTAGCGTACCGACACCACTCTATCCATATTCTCGTTGAGTTCGATGCGGTAAAGACCTTTGTTCATCTGGGCAGCCCATATCATTCCATTGGCATCTATCTCGAACTGTCTTATAGGTGCCATGAAACCTTTTACACCGTTTATAAACTTCCACCGCCCCCCTTTCTGCCGGTATATGCGCAGTTCAGCGTAGCTGGCTTCTACAAGATAATCGCGTCCGTTGCCCGTCAAATAACGTCTGATGGCCGTGCTGCTGGCCTCGCTACTGCCCGATACGGGCGTTGCCGACAGGTTCTCGATGAGCTTTGTGCCACGATTATTGCCCACGATAAGCTGATTTCCGAAAGCCGATATGTGCCAATTCTGCCCTTCGGTGCCGGCAATAGGCGTCATTCGGCTGCCATCATAGAGGTATGTATATTGGTTGGTAGCTATGTACATGTGGTCTTTCGTGCGGTAAAAATCGTACACCATGCCGAGCGAAGAGCCCGAATGAGTGAACAATCCATAGGGAGAACCGCTGTGTATGAGGGCAATACCGGCATCGAGAGCAGCCCATATATTGTTCTCACGATCGCAAAACAGGCGAAGCACAGTGTTGTTTCGCAGCCGATTGTCGGTAGAATAATGCCACTTAGTCTTACCGTCGAGGCTTATTCCATAGATACCGTCGAGAATTGTTCCGATAACGATAGTAGAATCGTTTGGCGCAATTACCGCCCTGTTTATCTGTGCCCGACGCAGCGACATATCATCATCGGCAGCCATTTTCCTTGTGTTTTTCCCATCGAAAACATACAATCCGCAGAACTCCGTGCACAATAAAATGCGCCCATCTTGCAGTCGTAATGCCGATACCACATTATCGTTGCCCACCGAGGTGCGGGGTACGATTTCGCGATAGTGCCCGCCTTCCAGCCTGCAGAAGCCGCCGTTGATGAGCTGTACATATATTCTGCCGCCGATGTCGAAGAAATATAACGGCAGCCGGTGCGCGTTGTAATGTGCACGAACGGTATGCCCGTCGTACTCGAACCACGAGCAAAACGACTGAAAACATATCTTTCCGTCGGCCGTCTTCACTATGTTCCAAATCTCATCATTATGCGGCTTGTAGCCTTTGATCCGCTTCCAAAGCGAGGTATAGTGCAGGTTTCCCAACTCGTTATGCTCGAAGTATCCGAACTCTTCGTACGAACCTACGTATAATCTGCTGCCATCTGTCATAAGCGAACGTGCGATTGTGTTTTCGGGCAGCGGTGTTTTAGTCCAGTTATACCCGTCGTATGTAAGCACTCCTTCGTTGTTCCCTATGTACATTTCGCCGTTTCTACCCTGCGCAATCGCCCAGTTTTGCAGCCCTGCCCGATAGTCTAATGAAGAAAAGTTGGTGATTACCGGCACGAAATTTCTGCCCTGTACCCCAATTAGGGCACACATCACAAAGACAATATTGCAAAGGGTTCTTGCCATAAAACGGTCCAAGTGTTTTCGTATCCGGTATATGTATTCCGATTACATGCACCATATTCTCGGCTTATACGCGGCATGTATTCCGATTACATGGTACATATACGTTTGCAAAAATACGATTTAATTCCGGAAAATTATACTTTCCATAACGGGAATGTTGCATTTCTGCCGATTTTCGACATGCCATCTTTCATGCTTTTTCTGCCTGTTCCGCGGTTTCAAAGTAATTATTCATTCATCTTCAAACGGCATTTTATTTATTTTTAATTATCTGACAATCAACGGATAACGACATAAGGTCGTAGTAAAAACGTAGTACACGGCACCCACATCGTAGCTTTATCGTGGCAGATAATTTGCAAACTATCGTTTTTAAACATAATTTTACACTCGAAAAGAATTACCTTAACTTAATAACAAATGAAGAAAATCGCTTTATTATTAGTTCTGACTTTATGCGTTCAACTGACTTTCGCACAAATGCAGACAGTCAAAGGAAATGTGGTAGATGCTGCCGGCATTCCCGTTATCGGTGCTACTATTAAGGTAGCAGGAACGCAACTTGGCGCGACAACCGACCTGAATGGCAACTTTACCATAAAGGATGTACCGCAAGATGCTGCCATCGTAATTTCGTTTATTGGTATGAAAACACAAAACGTGAAGGCTGCTTCAAATCTGAACATACAAATGCAAGATGATGCAAAGATGCTCGATGAAGTCGTTGCCATAGGCTACGGTTCGGCAAAGGCCAAAGACCTGACGTCGCCCATCGCCGTGGTTAAAGGCTCCGAACTTACCTCCACACCCTCTTCATCGCCCATGTCGGCCCTTCAAGGCAAGGTGCCCGGCGTGAACGTAGTAAACAGCGGAGCGCCCGGATCGGGCCCTACAGTGAAAATACGCGGTAACGGTTCGTTTGCCAACTCTACTCCTTTATATGTGGTAGACGGTATGTTTTACGACAACATCAACTTTCTTAACAGCAACGATATCGAAGACATGAGCGTGCTGAAAGATGCCTCTGCGGCAGCCATCTACGGTGTGCGTGCCGCCAATGGTGTCGTGATTATCACCACAAAGAAAGGAAATCGTAACCAAAATGCTAAGATCACCTACGACGGTTATGTAGGTATACAGCAGGCAACCAATGTGCTCGAAATGGCAAGTTCTTCGGAATATGCCCAAATGCTCATGGAAGCAAACTACACGGCCTATGCCCCTTATGCTAAAGCGAGTATCGACCGTTACGGCGGGAGCTATGCCGATGCCGACTTCCATAATTGGACTTACGGCAGCAATACCGACTGGTATAAGGAACTGTTGCGCAATGCAGTGATAACAAACCATAGTATCGGCATCAGTGGAGGCAGTCAGAATGCCACCTATTCGCTCGGTGCAAGTTACCTTTATCAGAACGGTATCATGGATGTAGATAACAACTATCGGCGGTTGAACTTCCGTGCAGCCTTGGATTATGACGCTACGGGCTGGCTGAAAGTAGGGTTTAACGGCATTTTCAGCAACTCCCGACAGCAGTTCGCCAACAATGCAGCATGGCAACAGGCATTCAATTCGCCCGGTCTTTATCCCGTTTACGATGATAACAATACCCTTGCTACGCCCGAAAAGTATGCCGCACCGTCGTCTGTTGGCTATACCAACAACTTCTACAATCCCGTTGCAACGGCCAACTATTACGATTCCGACAACAGTGCTTGGCAGTTCAACACCAACTTCTTTGCCAAATTGCAGCTTTTGCCCGAAAGGTTGAGCCTCCGCACAAGCATTAGTTACAACCATTCAACTATGGAAGCTCGCAACTTTACTCCCCAATATTACGTGAGCCAACAGCAACATACCACCGCTACAAGGCTGAGTAAGAGCACTACAACCTACAACAACTCCATTTGGGATAATACTCTACAGTACAATGACCAGTGGAATAAACATCAATTCGGAGCCATGTTCGGCTTCTCCATGCGCCAAGAAAGGTACCGTTTCCTTACGGGTGCGCGCTCTAATGTACCCTCCGGAAAGGATGAATACAAGTATCTAAGCCTCGGAGACGAAGAAAGCGACTCCAACGGAGACGGCGGAACGACCTATCGGGGCATGAGTTATTTCGCCCGTCTGAACTATAATTACAACGACAGGTATATGCTTATGTTCACCATGCGTGCCGATGGATCGTCGAAATACCAAGAACGTTGGGGCTATTTCCCATCGGTGGGAGCAGCTTGGGTGGTTAGTGAAGAGCCTTTCATGAAAGGTGTTAAGGCCATCGACTACCTGAAATTACGAGCCAGTTGGGGTAAACTGGGCAACGATCGTGTGGTAGCTTCCGACGGTTTTGCATCTATCACAACCGGTAATGGTGCCTCCGGAGTATTCGGAAATACTACTTATCCGGGCTATCAAAATACCACCTACTTCAGTTATCTGCGCTGGGAACTCGTAGAAGAAACCAATATCGGCATCAACTTTGCAACGCTCCGCAGCCGACTGAACGTAGATTTAGATTATTTTCACCGTATGACCAGAAATGCTGTGATCAGCCCTCGTCTGTCATTCAGTAACCAAACGCTTGCCGGAAACTATGGAAAAATACTCAATCAAGGCTTTGATGTAGCCCTGACATGGAACGATCGTGCGGGCAATTTCAAATATCATATGGGAGCTAATCTGTCGTTCTTATGGAACGAGGTAAAAGGTCTAAGCGGCACATCCTTTATCCAAGGCGGCAAAACAGTGAACTGGGTAGGCCACGAAATGAACTCTTTTTACGGATACAAAGTGGCAGGTATTTACCAAAATGCGGCCGAAATAGCGGCCGATCCAGTAGCTGTTGCCAACGGACTTGAGCCGGGCGACTTCAGATATGAGGATATCAATCACGACGGAACCATCGATGGAAACGACCGGACCACACTGGGTTCATATCTTCCGAACTTCACCTACGGACTGAACATCGGCTTCGAATGGAGGAATTTCGACTTCGAAATGACCACTTACGGGCAGACCGGTGCACAGATATACAACCGTAAACGTGCATTAAGATATGCATCCAGCCTTTATAACTTTGACAAAGATCAGTACGATAGTCGCTGGACAGGCGAGGGAAGTACTAACTCTGCACCTTCTGCAAAGGCGCTTACAAAAGGTTGGAACGTAAGCGATCAGCGCGTAAATTCTTATTTTGTCGAGAGTGCAGATTTCTTCCGTATCCAGAATGTTACCCTCGGTTATACCTTTAAGAATATCAAATTCGGGGCTTACACCATGCCCGGCATTCGCTTAAGCATGACGGCTAACCGTCCGTTAACGCTTTTCAAGGCCAATAGCTTTACGCCCGAAGTCAGCGACAGCGAAGGATGGGACACGGAAGTTTATCCGTTAACGGCAACTTATACGTTCGGTGTACAAATTAATTTCTAACAACTACAAACCATACGACAATGAAATCTATAAAATATTTTTCCATCATAGCGGTGGCGAGCCTTGCGTTTACTACCGCATCCTGTGACTATTTGGACAAAGATCCCGAGGCAAAAGTGCCCGAAAAGAATGTCGATTTCACTAATCTCGACAACCTTTATCAACCCGTGTCCGGCGTATATGCAAAAGTTAGAACGGGCGGTATGCACTGGGTGATATGGCCTCTTACAATCGTACGCGACGACGATGTGTGGTCTGGACGCACCGATGATCAGCAATTATTGGTCGATTTCGGCAACTATAAATACGATAATAGCTTCTGGGGACTTAATGAAATGTGGAACCAATACTATGGTATTATCAAGACAGCCAACTCGGCTTTGATCTCTCTTGACAGCTATGAAGCCAACATGACCACCGATACACAACGCGCCAACTATCGGTCTTATTGCGGCGAAGTGCGTATCTTGCGCGCCTATGCATACTACCGACTGGTGCAAGCATTCGGTGCTGTAACGATCTTACGCCAAAATGAACAGACGGATCTCAGGCGTTCTACGATAGAAGCTGTACAGAACTACATGCTCGAAGACTTGGAATACGCTATGCAGAACTGCCCCAAATTGCGCCCAAACGAAATGGAACACATCGGTGCAGTTACCGCCTACACGGC
Organism: Hoylesella oralis ATCC 33269; assembly: GCF_000185145.2. Classification (GTDB taxonomy): domain Bacteria; phylum Bacteroidota; class Bacteroidia; order Bacteroidales; family Bacteroidaceae; genus Prevotella; species Prevotella phocaeensis. Next base: position 81,681 of record NZ_GL833116.1, on the reverse strand, counting down.
CGAACACCTCGCTGCAAAGATATATCTTAACCGAGGTGATTACAGTAAAGTGAAGACCTTAACCGACGAGATTATCAATAGTGGTAAATTCGAGCTATACAACGACTTTTATGAATTGTTCAAAATTCCCGGAAAGTTGTGTAATGAATCGCTTTTCGAGTGCCAGACTACCGATTTCGGAACGGGCTCCGGACCGATGATAGACGTAGATCAATGGTTCGTATTTCAAGGCCCCGGCAATCTTGGTGGCTGGAATTTCATCAAATACCGCACCGCTTTTATGGAATGGGCCCATAACAGAGGCGAGAATACACGCTACACCACAACCTTTCTCATCCCCGGTTCAACCACACCGAGCGGCGATAGTATCGGGCTTTCAGGCACAAGTACCGAAGCTTGGAACGGCAAAGCATATACTCCTAAAAACCAACTTACGCCCGGTAGAACGAAATATGGCTCGAATAACAATGTCCGCATTCTGCGTTATGCCGATGTTCTGCTCATGAATGCCGAGGCAAAAGTGCGCTTAGGAGAGAACGGAGACGCGCCTTTCAATCTTGTGAGAACAAGGGCAGGCATGGCAACTATCACCGGCGTTACAGCAGACCAAATTCTTGATGAGCGCCGTATAGAGCTGTGCGGAGAGTGGGGTGAGCGTTACAACGATCTCATACGTACAGGCAAGGCAGAGTCGATAATCGGCACAAACGGATGGACAATTGAAAAGACATACTATCCCCTTCCCTTCCGACAGATAAGTGATGTGCCCGATCTTAAAGCAGATCCGAAGAATGAATAAACTGTTATTCACTTTTATAACGGCAGCACAAGCCATCGTTTACTACAGCATAAAATCTGTCGCCATGCCAAATTTACTTCATATAAAGGCATGGGAGGAAACGGGAATAGCTAAACGAATAAAAGTACTTTCAAGATGAAACGATCTATAACGATAACAACACTCCTTGTATTCGTACTATGTGTAGGAGCATGTAAGACTTCCGAAGAAAATAAAATCAACGGTAAGAATAATAACAATAGCGATGTATCGCGGCCGGCAGCCTTTGCCAACGACGACGAAATGTTGGATTACATTCAAAAGGTGAGCCTTAATTACATGTGGGACGGTGCAGAACCCACCTCCGGACTTGCCCCCGAACGCATTCATTTAGACGGCATATACCCTAACAACGATAAAGATGTGGTAACTACAGGAGGCAGCGGCTTCGGCATTGCAGGTCTGCTTGTAGGCATCGATCGCGGCTTTATCGACAGAACACAAGGCGTAGCACGTCTTCATAAGATAGTGAATTATCTGTCGCATGCCGACCGTTTTCATGGTATGTGGCCGCATTGGATCAACGGTCCCACAGGTAAAGTGAAGCCATTCGGGCAAAAAGACAATGGCGGAGACCTTGTAGAAAGCAGTTTCCTAATGGTAAGTCTGCTCTGTGTACGCCAATATTTCAAAGACGGGAATACCGAAGAACAGCAGCTTGTCGGCAAGATAAACGAGCTATGGCACAGCATGGAGTTCGATTGGTACCGTCGCAACGGCAGCGATATGCTGTATTGGCACTGGTCGCCCGACTATGGTTGGGAGATGAATTTCCCCTTGGAAGGCTACAACGAGTGTCTCATAGCCTACATACTTGCTGCATCTTCGCCCACTCATAGCATACCGTCAGCCTGCTATCATAAGGGGTGGGCACGCAACGGAGGCATAAAATCGACCGCTGCTCCCTATGGATATCCGCTGGAATTGAGGCACAACGGAGCCGAAACAACGGGCGGTCCGCTCTTTTGGGCGCACTATTCGTGGATCGGACTTGATCCGAGAAACCTCACCGATCGATATGCCAATTACTGGAATGTGGTACGTAATCACGCGTTAAGCGACTATGCTTATTGCGTTGCAAACCCAAAAGGCTTCAATGGATACGGCAAAGATTGCTGGGGACTCACCGCAAGTTATTCGATAAACGGATATGCTGCCCACGCTCCCAATAACGACTTGGGCGTGATAACGCCCACTGCAGCCCTGTCGTCCTTCCCTTATACGCCTCAAGAATCGATGAATGCCTTGAAAGGATTTTATGCCAAAGGCAGCTGGATATGGGGTAAATATGGCTTCTACGATGCCTTTTCCGAAGCTAAACAGTGGACAGTACCACGCTATTTAGCCATCGATCAGTGCACTATTGCGCCTATGATCGAGAACTATCGAAGCGGTTTACTGTGGAAGCTCTTCATGAGTTGCCCCGAAATACAGCACGGACTCGCCGCATTGGATATAAAAACAACGGCGATGCCATAATCTTTTCACCTTATTATATTACATAATATGAGAACAAGAACCATACTTATAGCCGTTCTGACGGCATCAAGTGTATGCCTTACGGCACATGCCGAGAGCGCTGATATGTACATGAAATCTTTTATAGACAACCTGATGAGCAAGATGACACTAAAGGAAAAGATCGGACAGCTCAACCTTCCCGTAACGGGAGACATCGTAACCGGACAGGCTAAAAGCAGCAACATAGCCGACAAGATACGCCGCGGAGAGGTGGGAGGTCTGTTCAATTTGAAAGGTGCAGATAAAATACGCGAGGTACAGAAAATAGCTGTAGAACAATCAAGACTACATATTCCGCTGCTTTTCGGTATGGATGTGGTCCACGGTTACGAAACTGTATTCCCCATACCTTTGGCATTATCGTGCAGTTGGGATATGAAAGGCATTGAGCACTCAGCACGCATTGCAGCCATAGAAGCCTCTGCCGACGGCATCAGTTGGACTTTCAGTCCGATGGTAGATATCTGTCGAGACGGTCGCTGGGGGCGCATGTCCGAAGGAAGCGGCGAAGATGCCTGCCTCGGATCGGCCATTGCCCGTGCCATGGTGAAGGGTTATCAGGGTGAAAACCTTGCAGCTTCCAACACCATAATGGCCTGTGTGAAGCATTTCGCACTCTATGGAGCGGCCGAAGCCGGTAGAGATTACAACACCGTAGACATGAGTCATTGGCGTATGTTCAACGATTATTTCCCGCCATACAAGGCAGCTGCCGATGCCGGAGCAGGCAGTTTCATGACCTCTTTCAACGTTGTAGACGGCATACCTGCCACGGGTAACAAATGGTTGCTTACCGATGTGCTGCGCAAAACGTGGGGGTTCAATGGCTTTGTAGTAACCGATTACACGGCTATATCCGAGATGATAGCCCACGGCATGGGCAACTTGCAGCAGGTATCGGCACTGGCCTTGAACGCCGGAACGGATATGGACATGGTTTCCGACGGCTATATAGGCACCTTAGAACAATCGCTTGCCGAGGGAAAGGTTTCGCTTCAAGCCATCGACCAAGCGTGCCGGCGCATATTAGAGGCAAAATATAAGCTGGGACTTTTTACCGATCCGTACCGCTATATCGACATCAAGCGCGCCAAGAAGTTCATTTATACACCGCAACACCGTGCAGATGCTCGTGCCATAGCTGCCGAAACGTTCGTGTTGCTCAAGAATCAAGGCGGGCTGTTGCCGCTTCGCAAAACCGGCAAGATAGCCCTCATCGGTCCGTTGGCCGATACTAAAGCCAACATGCCCGGCACGTGGAGCGTAGCCGCAGCATTCGATAAATACAAATCTTTACGCGAGGCAATGATTGGCGCCGTAGGCAATAAAGCCCGGATATTGTATGCCAAAGGCAGCAACATTATGAACGATGCTCAGATAGAGGCCAACGGTTCGATGTTCGGACGCGAGATACGCGACAGCCGACCGGCCGATGAAATGCTGCGCGAAGCATTAAGTGTTGCCGACAAAGCCGACGTTATTGTGGCTGCTGTAGGCGAAACATCCGAGATGAGCGGCGAAAGCAGCAGCCGTTCATCACTCACCATTCCCGATGCGCAGCAAGCTCTGTTGGCGGCACTCAAGCAAACCGGCAAGCCTATAGTATTGCTCAACTTCTCGGGCAGGGCCACTGTAATGAACTGGGAAGATGCCAATTTCGATGCCATTCTTAATGTCTGGTTCGGCGGTTCAGAAGCCGGAGACGCGATATGCGACGTGCTTTTCGGCGATAAATCGCCAAGTGGCAAACTTACAGTAACCATGCCAAAGAGCGTGGGGCAAATTCCAATCTACTATAACCATCTGTCTACGGGCCGTCCGTTGGCAGAAGGGAAGTGGTTCACCAAGTTTCAAAGCAACTATCTCGATATAGATAACGAGCCTCTTTACCCCTTCGGATACGGACTTTCGTACACTACGTTCAAATATGGCGACTTAGTTTTAGACAGAACTTCTATGACACAGGCCGACAGCATCCGTGCCACAATAACCGTAACCAACACGGGCAACTTCGACGGAGACGAGATTGTGCAGCTTTACATACGCGATGTAGTGGGCTCGGTAAGCCGTCCGGTAAAGGAATTGAAAGGCTTTAGCCGCATTTCACTGAAGAAAGGAGAAACCAAGACGGTAAATTTCGTGATCGATGCCGATAAACTTAAATTCTACAACAGCACGCTCGACTACGTTTGCGAGCCCGGTGAATTTAAGGTAATGGTAGGACCTAACAGTCGCGATTTGCAAAGCAAGAACTTTAAATTGTCGGAATAAGCTGCTTAGAGCATACGTCTATCTGCCTTAGTTTTACAAGATATTTGCGATATCCTATATAAATAACAAACCGGAAGGCAATGTTTCAGCCTAAAAATAGTTACCTTTGTACTCGGTCTGCAATATTTCTTGCAGCAAATATCAGATGGAACTATTCAACCGAAACGAAGCTGCGAAGCGCATAGACGCACTGGCCCGCGCCGATAAAGCGTTCGTCTTTATCATCAGTTACGACATGCAACGGGCTTATGTCGAGGAGGCCGATCGCGTTGACAGCCGCGAATGTATGTTTTCTTTCCCCGCCCTGCACAATATACCCGCCACGGCCAACAACTGTAACATGTCGCCCGTGGCGTGGCATTTCACGCCTCCGTCGCGGACAGATTACGAACATAGCATCGGTATAGTGAAACGTAATCTGCACAGAGGCAACACCTATCTGGCCAATCTTACGTGCAGAGTGCCCGTAGAAACCAATCTGAGCATGCAAGACATATTCTTTCGTTCCCGTGCCCCCTATCGCTGTTGGCTGAAGAACGGCTTCGTATGCTTCTCACCCGAAACTTTCGTGCGCATAAACAACGGCACCATCAGCAGCAATCCTATGAAAGGAACGCTCGATGCTGCCGTTCCGAATGCCGAAGATGTACTGTTGAACGATGCTAAAGAGGCTGCCGAACACGCTACCATCGTAGACCTGATACGCAACGATCTCAGTATGGTGGCGGAACATGTGCGGGTTAACAGATACAGATATATCGACCGTATCGTTACCAACAAAGGAGAAATTCTGCAAACAAGTTCGGAAATCAGCGGCACACTGTCGGAATATTACCGGCAGCACATAGGAGAACTGCTCTATACCCTACTGCCTGCGGGCAGCATAACGGGTGCCCCGAAGGCCAAGACCGTACAGATTATTGCCGAAGCCGAACGCTACGACCGCGGTTTCTATACGGGCATCATGGGATATTATGCCCACGGAACGCTCGATAGCGCCGTGATGATACGCTTTATCGACTGCGAAAACAACCGGTTATATTATAAGGCCGGCGGCGGTATCACGGCCATGAGCCGCAACGAAGACGAGTATCGGGAAGTAATAGAAAAGGTATATGTGCCGATTTATTGAAACCGTAAGGATAGTCGAAGGCAAGGTTTGTAACAGCTTCTACCACGAGGCAAGGATGAATGCCACGCTGCATCATTTCCACGGCGCTGTGCCCTTGCTCCGGTTGAGTGCCCATCTATCGGGCTTAGACAGTATGCCTAAGCTCGTTAAATGGCGATTTATCTACGATAGGCATGGCATCTATGAAAGCTCTTTCGCACCCTACCGCATACGCACCGTACGAACATTGCAGACAGTGTGCGACGATACCGTAGATTACACCTACAAAAGCGTCGACCGCACACAACTCCTGCGACTGAAAGAACGGCAGGGCAACGCCGATGAAATTCTGATTGTGAAAGACGGATATATCACCGACACCTCGTACACCAACGTGGCATTTTGGGATGGCAGCCGATGGATCACTCCTAAAACGCCATTGCTGCGCGGTACCATGCGTGCCTGTCTGCTCGACAAGGGCCTTCTGACGGAGCAAGATGTCCGTCTGGCAGACTTACACCGCTACAGTTCCGTCGCTCTTTTCAATGCCATGATCGATCTGGGGCAACTTGTTCTGCCCGTGAGCAGCATACTTCCACCCGACACATCTACAAAATATATTTGAAACACTGTCGTAGATTACCCATCGTAAAATACTGGTTTTAGTGAAAAATTGTCTATCTTTGAACCGTAATAAACCATTATTCTATGAACAGAAACTGCATTTCAGGACCGATCACGGTATCGCTTGTTCTCATATTTACCTTTTTTGCGAGTTGTACGAAACATAAAAAAGACACTTTTACCAGCCCTGCAGCAAAGGCTGCAGATACAACCAAGGCTGTTTTACCAACCCACCAAGACGGATACGTATGGTTACACGAATTGACGGAAATTCCCTACAATACCGACAAAGAGGGCTACGATACCCTTCACCATCCCAAGCTAACTATCGATATCAAGCAGAATGTGCTCGTTATAAACGGCAAATACCGGTTTCGTTTTACACGGAAAAAGGTATCAACCGATAAGTTTTTCGGCAATGACACTACATTACGGCTCTTCATAACCGAGGCTTTCAAAGCCGAAAAAGTCGATATATCGCAGACAACTCCTTGCCTTATGTTTGAAAAATATACCGACCACGGTTTCCGACTCGACAACCTTACATATAAAGGCATGCTTATCGGCACCGACAAAAGGGTGTGCATGTTCTATCGCCACATCTATCCGATCATGTTCAAACGCCTGCATGTAAAAGACAGGTCGCTCGTTAACGCCACCTATGCAGCCGCTGTAAAGCCGGATAATGTACGCTTTCCCGCCGACAAAGAGCGAGATATAACGATTATACTGCCCGCCTTGTACCGCAATGAGCCCGTTTCAAAGTACACACACATGAAGAACGAGACGTGGTATGACTTCTATCAAAACCGCAAGAAGCAATTCCTACTGAGCAAAGCCCGTATAAAAATCAGTAAAGAATACGACAACTGTGCGGGTGTTTACGGCGCTCAAATAACGTCGAGTCGTAAGTCTATCTTTCTTATCCAAGGCATCAAACCACGACAACAGCAGCTCTTTACGCTGAAAAACTTCCCCTCTTTGGTTTATCCGGGCGATGTACAAGTATTCAATTTTGGCGGAGAAACCTACGAACTTAGTGCAAGCGGCGACTGTACAAGCTACTTCATCGACAACTGGGGCGGGGTTTCGAACTACAAACTTTACCTTGCCAAGGCGGGCAGCCCTTACAAACAGCTGCTCGCAGCAGTACCCCTGTTCGAAGCAACCCGACCGGATATCGTTTGGATAGGCGATATGAACGGCGACAAGAAGCCCGACTTTGTGCTCGATTTATCGGAGAATTATGAAGAAGAAACCAAGGTGTTGCTCCTTTCTTCCAAGGCAATATCGCACAATTTTGTACAGTGTGTGGGGTATTCCAGCTATCAATTCGACTGCTAAACGGTTGTAGCAGGCACGTCGTACCATAGATCCATGCAATTCCCGCCCGCTCTCTACCGGTGACAAATCTGCTGCCTACGGATAACAAACCTCCCTTATACTAAGGTAATCGGGGCAGTAAATGTAAAAAAGAGCATCTGCCTTTAGGTTGCAGATGCTCTTACCAAGTAAGCTATGGCCTTTGCCTACCCTTATTTTTCTATACGGCAAGACCTGTAAAAAGGGCGTTTCTCCGTACTCAGAAGATACCTCTTCCTATCTTAACAGGATTTACAACGGGCGAACTACACGGAAACCAGTGAACTCGCTCCCTATGGTTTGGCCGCTTACAACGCGCTCTGCGCTGCGACATTCCTCGCCTCCAAAAAAGTAACTTCCGCCACGCAACACGCGTCCTTTACCCGTAGAAGGCCCTACAGGATCGGTAACAGCGTCCTTAGGATATGGGCCATAGAAGTCTTCACACCACTCCTGAACGTTTCCGTGCATATCACAAAGGCCCCATCTGTTAGGAGGATAGACTCCTACTTCTGTGGTCTTCCAGAGCAATTTGCCCTTTGGATTGTTGCCATAAGGCTTTTCACCGTTGTAATTTGCCTGATCTGTAGTGATATTGTCGCCCGTATTGAACGGCGTGGTGGTGCCTGCACGACAAGCATACTCCCACTGTGCCTCGGTCGGAAGTTGGCAGTTGGCCCATTTGCAATAAGCCTTGGCGTCTTCCCAACTTACGTTTATCACCGGTCGTTTGCCTCTTCCGAAGCCTTCATCGGTAGGTTTCTTGCGGTTGGTTGCCTTGCAGAACTCATCGTATTGGTCGAAAGTAACGGGATATTTGCTCATCTTGAAACCCTTGAGCGTTACTTTATGCTGCACTTCATCGATGCCGTGTCCCAGCTCAGAGGCATGACTACCCATGACAAATGTCCCTCCGTCGACCTTAATCCATACAAATCCGTGCGGATCAGGTGGCTCCGGTTTGTCTTTTTCATTATCTTTACTGCACGAAACGAATGCTGATGAAGCACATAAAAGTCCCAAGAGGAACATCATTAAATACTGTTTTTTCATAAAATAATAATAATTTGGTAAATATAAATTTAAAATTCAAGCAGTTTAAAGAGTTAAACTGTTATGGGAGTTAAGCCATCAGACCGCCTGCAAAAACTCCTCCGAACGTTCTTATTCTTTTAAGATACCGGAAAAAGCACGGCCTACGCCCCTGCTTACTTCATATCTTTACGGCCCTAACACCTATGGTTTATCGGCGATAAACATGCCCTGTAACGCCCATAAAAGTACCGTTTGTTACTCTGGCACATAAATTATTTCGCCGTTGTCGAGTTCATACGCTATGCCCACCTTGCGCCCCTTGGTGCCGTCGGTGTTGCTCTGGTCTTTGGAAGGCGTATAGCGTTCTATCTTTTGACCTTTCTTGCTGATGATCTCCATGTTCTCTTTACCCGGGTTTTTCACCATGGTGAAGTCTTCTTTACTGAACATCTCGGTCATGTTGTAGCGCGTAACGAGCGCCACCATCAGTGCCACTGCGAACACCATAGCTACGTCGAAAAGGTTCCCTACCGAGCTCATAGGATCGAAATCGCCGTCTTGTAAGAGTAATCTGCGCCGTCTCATACAGAAGTATTTTTACGGTTCAACAACTCTGCAAGGAACTCCAGCTGCGTTATATCCTGCATATACCACCGCTTCTTTACCTGTAATGTAATCATACCCACAGCACCTGAGAACAGTCCAACGACAGTTGTCGCAAATGCAACCTGCATATTATAGGCCATGGTGGCAATATCACCGGTGGAAAGTCCTACCAATGCCGGCCCCATAGGGATAAGTGTGCCCATTAGACCTAACACCGGACCGAGCTTGACAAGCGTTTTAGAGATGCCCATATCCCTATCTGCCGCAATTTCATATTGCGAGAGCAGGCGCGAGATGTGCGCACTACTGCCGGCATTTGCAAGCATACGGTGCACAAACGTAAGCAATAACGACGATGCACGGTGCGGCAAACGGTCGGCAAGCGTATCTACGTTCGCCATGGTGAGCCCTTCGAGCTCGGCTGTAGCCGCAGTTTGTACCCTACGCATATTCATGTATTGCCCGAAAAATGTGCCTATGAGCAGCAATGACCTGCCGAACAACACGAGCAACAACACGACAACAGGCACGAGAAGCCCCGTAGATATCCAAAATAAAACGTCTGAAATGTAAGTCATTTTTTATCGATTGTTTATATTATTATTCCGTTTCTGTTTCAACGCATACCATGCCATGCCGCACAAGAGCCCCGCCATAAGCAATACGAGAAAGCCGCACAGCGCCGTAAGGTCTATGCTGTCGGCAGACTTGGTTTGTGTTTCACCGTTCACAGTTGCCACTACTCCGACCACTGCCACGAGCACATTCGAGAGGAAAAGCATCTCTAAACGCAGGTCGTTTTCGGGCAGCAACAGGCGCAGAAGCACTCTTCCCAAAGGCACCACCGCAAGGATAGCGGCGGCAAGCATATAGGCTATGAGGGTAAACGATGTGCCGGGCAAGGCGAAGATGAGTTCTACAAGGGTGGCGAACACCACAGGGAACACAATTATACCCGGGTAAAGAGTGAGCAATATATGTATGGCACGGCTGCGAGGTTTGGCTTTTTCGGCACTCGGCATGCGCACCGTGAAGAGACAGAACGTGAGTTGCGCCGCCACGTCTATGGTCAATATCACGGCTATGTCGCGCATTAATTCCGTGTTCTTTAACCAATCGGCAATCTGAGTTTTAGACTGTTCTATGGCCAAAGGCCACATCAAGGCGGCAAACAGTGCCAGAACAACTGTGGTAACCGCCAAGGCGCGCCATGTTGTAAAGGTTTGCTTCAACAAGAAATTGAAGCAAACCAATATCATAAGTATAGCTACTACCGTTTCCATTCAGCAGGCATTTACTCCATGTTACGCATCTTTCGGTTGCGTCTTACTATCCACAAAAGCAAGATGATGAGCAGAACAGCAACCACACCCACTGCCACATTGTTCAGTACATGCTTCACCGACGACGGTTGTTCGGTGAGTGTTTCTTTCTTCATCTTCATGCCTTTTTGTGCATTTATGCCTGTATTGCGTATTTCTCCGATATTTCTTTCATACTTTTTCGCAGCTTCTTTGTCGGCATTATGGTCGGTAATGAAGCGGCGTAACTTGGCATTATCGCACACAAACCCCGAACACGAAGGCTTATATTTATTCACTAAATCCACGTGCATCTGCGCAAGAGTACCGATTTGCCGGCCATCTGCCTTCCACATACCCTTACGTGCGGCCTCCAACATTACCGCTGTAATCTCCTCGATTGCCGCAGGATTTTGCCTTACAAAGAAATCTTTCACGCCCAGATCATACTTGTCTTTCACATAGACATTATAGATTTCGTTCCACATCTCATCGTCTATCGCCGACGGTTTCATAACTTCCCACCCGAAAGTGTTCTGCACGATGGCGGCAAAGCCGCTTGCCGACGAGGCTCCGCCCTTCATCTGTTCCTTGATATAGGTAGGATTGAAAATGGTGGTACGGCTCTCTACGCCGATCGCCTCTTTCACCTCTTGCATACGTACGTTCTGCCTGTTGCGGTAATCGCTTAGGTATGCATCGGGTTCCTTGCCCGTTACCTTGCGCACAGCGAGGTTCATACCGCCCATAAACTCATAAACATGGTCGAGACTTAGTGCCCCCCATGTATTACTTTGACGCGGTTGAACAACCACATCGGTACGAGTGAGCGCCGCTTCGAAGGCATACTGTTTGAATTGTTCCCAATTTTTAGTGTCGCCATAGAATGCTCCCATGTTGTTCAGATAGACATCTGCCACCTCTGAACGGCGTTCCCATCGGTCGCTGCTCATCACCATAGCTTGGATACCCGTACCGTAATTGCCGTTCATACCGCCGAAAACGCGGCGCGAGGCAAGCTCTCTGGCTTCCTTAGGCGACACGCCTTTCTCCGTCAGAGCACGCTCCGTTTCCTTCAATCCCTCGGCTACTTCGTTCTTATACCTATCGTTTTTGGCCGATGCAGCCATCTCCACGGCCCGATTGATGAGGAACAAACGCGAAGCGGCAAGGTCGCGTAATTGCCCTGAAGTCTGCACCACGATGTCTATTCTGGGGCGTCCGAGTTCGTTAGAAGGTATGAGTTTCAGGTCTGTAACGCGCCCGAAGCTGTCTCTCACAGGCTCCACGCCAAGCATATAGAGCACTTGCGCGATGGTTGCCCCCTCGGTCTCGATGAATTCTCCGCTCCATAAAGTGTAGCTGACCTTACGGGGTATGCTGTCGTTATGGCGCCTGCGATACATCTGTATGGTATTTTCGGCCAAGTCTTTCCCCTTCTCCCATGCCGATTCACTGGGCGTAGATTCGGCATTGATGCCATACATATTGCGGCCAGTTGGAATTGTATTGGGGTTAGCAATGGGATCTCCGCCCGGCGAAGGCATGGTGTAGCCACCGTTCATAGCATTGACGATACTGCTGAGTTCGAGCTGCGGACTTGCCAAGAGGTTCTTCTTATAGGTCGAAACGTTACGGATGGTACGCTCGAGTTCCGCTACTGCGAAGGCAAAATCCTTATCGTGCTTGGCATAAGCGGGCTCCTTAGCTGCCATACCCGGCATTCCTCCCATGCCTTTAAGGCCTTTTGCCGGCGGCATACCGGCCTGCTGTTTCGGCATTTTGCCCCGCATAGCAGGCATAGGACCTCTCATCTTCGGCATTCCCTTCATCATATTCGCTTTATTCCTACCGCCTCCGACCATCATCATAGCCATCATATCCTTGGGTGCGGTGAGCGTCTGATACACTTCACGTGCCTTTGCAAGCTGAGCAGGCGTAATGTTCGCCGTAGCGCAAACTACGGCATCGGTGGCATAGGCAGGATTGGCAAGCAACTTAGCCACCAAGGCTTTTGCCGGATTAAGATAACGCTGTGTAAACAACACCTTACGTTTTGCCACGCTGGCATCGGCACGTCCCTGCGCTTTGTCTATGGCATAAACCGAATAGGCTATGGGATCGGTGCACATAGCATATACGCTGCTCACTATTCGGGCAGGCTCATAAGGCACGCCCAAGGTATAAAGTTGACCGTTAATCTTGGCGGTTGCAATCTCTTCAGCATAGTTGTCGATGCGCAAGATATCGTCTTCATTGTAGGGTTTTGCCATAACCGAGTCGAGTCCGAGCTCGCGATGTATGCCCAACTTCACGGCTATAGCCTTCACATCCAGCGAGGCTTTCTCTATTCCGGCCCTATGGTGTGCCACTTTATCGTTATATATTTTAATCTTCTCTGCAAGGTCATGATACGTTCCACGTAGGTTACTCTCCATGAAGGGAGCCGTTAGATACGTCTGAAGTCCGGCATACGAACGCCGTTTAGCTATCAAACCTTCGCCCACATTGCCTATTGTATAAAGATAAAAGTGCGGAGTTGTGCCTACCAGACGGTCGGGCCAGTCGAGATTACTCAATGCAACTTGCTTCTTAGGCGTAAACTCTAAGCTGCCATGAGTGCCGAAATGTATCAGCACATCTGCCTTAAATCCGTATCTCGTCCATAGGTAAGAAGCAATATAGGTGTGGGGAGGAGCGGCGTCGGTGCCGTGAACTACCTTAAACGCATTATCGCCCTTGCCGGCCGCATTCTGCGGAAGAAGCACCACATTTCCGAAACGTAAGCGTGCTATACCGAGCTTCCCGTCGGGCGTACTCATATATTTACCCGGGAAATTGCCATAGGCTTTCACCACTTCGGCATACTTCTCTGGACGGAGAGAGGCCTTTACCCATGCCTCGTACTGCCTCTTTGCGATAAGTTCAGGGTGCCCATTCTTCATAAATTCGCCCAATGCACCTTCGGCATACTGCCCGAATACCGCTCCTTGATGCTGTATCATGCGCTCGAGTTGCGCCGAAGAAGCGGGTAATCCGGCCACGTTATAGCCCTCGTTGCGTAGCTTTAGCAGCAGATTATATAGCGAAGGGCCCACTTCCATGCCGCCTGCAGTCATGGCATTCTGCCCGGGTCCTTTGTAATAATATATGGCCACGCGCTTTTCTTTGTTGGGTTTATGCCTAAGATTTATATAGTTGTTTACCGTCTTTACGAAATCTTCAAGACGCTCAGGTATCGCTGCCACGTACCGTAAACCGTCGTTCCCCTCGTAATGACCGAAGAGGGCAAACGACCGAAGCGCCCCGTCTATCTCCGGCGTAACCACGCTTTGCGAGAGGAAACCGCCGCTCATACCCATCTTATCAGCTTCCCATTCCTTTACCAAACGGTTCACATTCAGGGGTGCGAAGAGGGGTATATTCCTCGTTTTCAGATAGTTTACCATGTTATCTCCCATGCGCCCGTGAGCCATATTGATAACGGCCGCCACGGGTATGCTGTCGGCATGATGCCCCTCTATGAACTCTCTGATGGAGTTGACGGGATATACCGTGTTGCCCGTATCTTCGAGACGGGCGATCAACTCTTTAGGTTCGCCGATGGAACCCGTAATGATTATTGCCGGTGCATGGACTTTTAGCAAACCATTACGGTGCAGATATTTACGGTATTCGGCCACCGAATGGAATTGAATAGGCTCTCTATCGGCATCAGACCTATCGTATGTGTATAACAGACCGTACTTCTGTTCCACCAATACATGGGGTTTAGGAGCGTAAATCAGCTTGCCATCAATGTATTTACGTACATAACTCAGCATACTCCTGTAGTTTTCTTGACCGCCGTTCGCTATGTATTTCCTCAACGTATCGGCAACTATCGAGTCCATAGAGGTAAAATCGTTGTCGGGATTGGTAATCATAGTACTGACAATAGGTACTCCTTTCTTTCGTGCCCGCTCTATCTGTTCGCGCTGTTCCTCCGTCAAGCGCAGTCCCATGGCCTCTATACACACGGCATCATAACCGTCGAGGCTGCTTAAATCGTCTGCCTCCACGTCGTCGATCTTAATAAACGGGTTGTCGTTTGCCTTGGCAATCCTGCCAAGCGTAATGGTTTGGTAGTTTACAAAGGCAATACGTGTGGCACAGAACCACTTCTGCCACGCGTATATGCACAAGGCAAGCAGCATAAGTGCCGCTACACCGATTATTATTTTCTTCTTCATCTTGCCATGGATTAGAGTTTAAACATGTCTGAAATATTGATTCCGAGCGTTGCTACATACGTTATACCGTTCTGAGGCAACTGTACTGCCGAGTCTGCAGCCTTGTCCTTATAGTTGAAGATGTTGTCTATCATCAGCCCGAGTGTAATGCCTCGCGGCAGTTCCGACCGCAAATTGACCGAACAGAGCGTGCGGGCATCGTACACGGAACGGGTGTACGCCTTGGTTTTACTGTCGTAAGAATAGCGCGTGATGCGCGATACCCATTGGCTGTTTAAGGCAACTGTCTCCGTTGTCTTGCCGAAACGGTGTTTGTAGAGCGTGCTGAAACGTGCGCTATGCGGCCGAATCCACGACATATTATAACCGTCTTTCTTGTCAAAGTCGTTGATGTAAGCGTAGGCTCCGGAGAAACGAAGCCCGCAAGGCAGCATGTAATTGGCCGTAAGTTCTACACCTGTCGTCTTTACATTGAACGAATTGGCATAACGCATGTTCCATGATTTGCCGGGTTCTATATATTCATAGGTGATTTTATTCTTGTAACGATTGTGATAGACAGACACTGCGAGGTTCAAACCTTTATGGTCGTACTCTACCGAAGCCGATAACTGACTGCCTTCTTCGGGCTTCAAATCTTTGTTGCCATACATCATAATGCCCGTTCCTCCCATGTTGTACTCCTGATAGAGTTCTTTCAGATTAGGAATACGGTATCCCTGCGAATAACCTGCACGCAGGGTAATGCGCTTCCAAGGACGGTATAAAGCCGAGATCTTCGGCGTGAGATGGAACTTATAATGTAACCCCTTGTCGCCACGCAAACCAAGAACAACATCGATATTATCGGCAATATGCCAGTCTTCTTGCAGGCAGAGAGAGAATTGGTTCATGTGTACGTTGGCGGTATCTTTCATGAAATGATGCTTCAGGTCTTCGCGCAAAAAGTCTACACCGCCGCTGATAGTATGCTTGCCAAAGGTTCCTGTATAATACATACGCACGGTGTTGTTGATATTGCGATAAACCTTTTCTTTCAAATCCACACGGTCATATACATTATTCTTTATATAAATATCGCGGATATACGAAAGTTCCAAGCTCTGATTATCGACAAATTGCCACTTTAAACGGCCGCTCAACACGAGGTCTTCGTATCTCTGATGAAATCTGGCATTGAGATATGTGGCACGCGTATTGGCATAGTAAGAAGCTCTGACATAAGCACTGAGCCGGTCGGTAAAGTTGTACGACAGCTTTTGCGATAAGTCCATGATGCGATAGCCGTAGATATAAGCCGCCGTAGGCTTGGCCTCTGTTTTGGTTACAGTGCCGTCGGGATTAAGCGTTTCGGTCACTTTACCCTTGTCATCGCTTACAAGATAGGTGTCTCTTTTGCGAAACGTGAACGATGTAAGTGATGAGAAGCGCTTCAAGTTGGTACCTGTAGAGGCGGTATATTGCTCTCCGTTATGCCCGGCATAGCGGGCATGCAGGCGTACATTTACCGGACGAACGCTCTTCTTGGTAATTATATTGATGACACCTCCAATTGCACGGCTGTCATACAGTGTGGATGCCGCCCCTCGAACGACTTCTATCCGCTCTATATCATCTATATTGAACCGGCTGTAGTCTATGTTACTGGCGCCACCCTCACCACTTATCCGCTCTCCATCGAGCAAGAAGAGTACTGCCTTGCTATCCATACCCTGATAGGTTATCTCCGGAACTTGGCTCATCGTGTTATAATAGAACTGTACACCGGGCAAGGTGTACTCCAAGAGGGTAGTTATATCGGCGGGATTTACGTTATCTATCTCTTCTCGAGAGATAACTCGCGTGATTACAGGTACATCCTTCAGCGGACGTTCGCTACGTGTACCCGTGACAACAACCTCGTTAAGATTGGTTTCTGCAGGGATTAACCTTATTATAAAGGGCGGATGTCCGCTCGAGGGAACCGTTATACGACGCGTAACATACCCAACAAAGCTCACCCGAAGGCTATATACCCGGTCTTTTTGGAAATCTATCGCAAATTCACCTTTGGCATTCGTTCCGGTATTGATATTTGTACCTTCGACAGAGATAGTGGCTCCCGCAAGCGGACCGCCGTCTACCGAAACTACCACGCCTTTAACGGTGTACTTGGGAGGCGAGACAGGACCGGCACCCCTTACGTTAACCCACGCTACAGCAAGCTGCAAAAAGAGGAGATATAGAAATTTATTCATGTTCTTATTCCTCATTATTCATTAAAGATCAATGAAACATAAGGATTGTTTTGCGGTTGCCGGACAGACAGACAGGCATGCCGGCAAAAACGGAACAACACAAAAAACAGCACTTGAATATTACCTGCCGCCATCTACCCGACCGTCAACCACAAAATACCCTTACTTCTATTACGCGTTTTTCTTTATTAATTTGTAATCGAACTTAATCATTTTCTGCTTTCCGGTATCATCCAAATAGTCGTTGAACTTAAGAAGAGCATAGCTACCATCCTTGAATTTCACCACAAAAACCTTATCGCTCAACGTACGTTTGGGCGGCATACCCACGCTGGTAAGCCATTTACCCAGAACCAAATTGGCCTGTCCTTTGGAATATCCCATCAGATTTTTCTGCATACCAGCCATATCTACAACAATAAAGATATCCTTGTCAGCCTCATAGGTTCCGCTTGTAAGATCGGTTAATTTAACCTTATCGAGCATCGTCTCCTTAGTTATCATCGCCTCGCCCCCATTGGTTCGCACGTCATAAACATGGAAAGCCAAGTGCCAAGTCTTGGGTTCGTTAGGCGTACCTGCCTTGACCGTCTTTGTTACCTCGTAGGCAAGCGAGCCGTCTGCATTCCTTTTATACTTTCCGTTTTCTACAATTAGCTGGTGATATTCCCATTCGTTCACATCTTTTCTTATAGCAGTATCACCGTTTTCAAGATTTACAAAAACCCATGAATCGTATGCTGAAGCCGGAAACGAGGCACTCTTGGCTTTTACATCTTTAGGATCTACTCGGTTTGCAGGTTCGTCATTATTGTTGCTACATGCCGAAACAATAATCATAACAAGGCATAATGCCAAAAATAGTTTGGTTTTCATCGTTTAAAATTAAATTGTTAAATTTGAATTAATTAGCTTATCGATTGCAAAATTAAGTTCTTTCCATCGGCCGTACAATACTAAAAAAGGGGTATTTTTTCTAAGCGGAAAGGGTGCAAGGAAAAGCATACGAATACACACAACAACCTACCAATCAACGCTTTACACAACACACACCAGTTCTACAGCTACCATGTGTGCTACCTACTTCTATCTAATCATAATTAGTGATTGGCATAAAAAGATATAAAAAAGTAAAAAAGAGATGCCACGCAAAGCATGCATCTCTTGAATATTCGAGCCTCTTGTCGGATTCGAACCAACGACCCCGAGATTACAAATCACGTGCTCTGGCCAACTGAGCTAAAGAGGCAAGGCGGGTAAGCTATTCATATCGCGCCGCTACAACCAACTACCTTTGCTACGTTCCCGTCCTGGAGGATTCGATGGGAGCTGACCGTATGAGACTTACCCATATACATTAAAACGGATGCAAAGGTAATCAATTTATACCGAATGGCGCAACAACAAGAGCGTTTTTCCATCTCTTTTAACATCTTTTGGGGGTTCTATTCTGTCCGTACGGCACCGCTATCGATTACTCATTGCTTGCCTTTCTTCCACGTTCTTTATTTCTTTTACCGGAAAGGATAAGGAGAGAATGCGCTTCTCCACTTAAAAAGGAAAGACAACTCCCATCCGATTTCCCCCTACAGAGGGGAGTTAGAGGGGGATTATGCAATCTATTGATTATGAATACGTGCCAAACGCCTTTCTTACATTGCCTGTCTGATTGCCTCAGACAGGCAATGTAAGCCGCTTAAACGGCATATCTGCCCGCGACAGGTGGTACACCTATAGGTAAAAAATCGAAAAATTACAACCCGAACACATACAATATGCAATAAATTGACTACTTTTGCATCAGTATGATAAATATCGCTTCGTTAATACAGCTCAAGGCTTTTGCGCAGCAAGACGGTGCCCTGCTCAGCCTTTTATGGCTTGTAGGTTTCGTCTCGATGGTACTTGTACCGGTTCCGTTTCTCAATGAACTGGTCGTACTTGCCACGCCTTTCTTCGTCGGATGGCGGCTGTTCAAGTTTCGTAACTACGCTTTGAGCGGCATAATCTCTTACCGCCGCGCGTTCGGCTACTGCTTCTATACCTTTTTATACAGCTCTCTAATCTTCGCAGTGGCACAGGGTTTATACTTTCAGTTCCTCGATCACGGCAAGTTTACGGCACTCCTAAATCAGGTAGTAAGCGTTAACGCCGCCGCTTATCGGGCCATGGGGATAGACAGCAAGCAGCTGATAGAGTCGGTAGGCATACTCGCCGATTTGAGTGCAATAGAGAAAGCATTCCTCTTTATGATGCAAAATATCATGGTAGCCATACCGCTTTCGCTGTTCATAGCCGTCTTCGGTGCGAAGAAGGCCCCCACCATGAAGCTGCCGGAGCATAGGAACGGGCACCCCATAGATAAAGAAAACAAATAACAAGCAAACTATACAGATGGATATTACAATCGTCGTACCCCTATTCAACGAGGCAGAATCGCTGCCCGAACTCTATGCGTGGATCGAACGCGTGATGCAGGCAAACCGCTTCTCTTACGAAGTAATATTCGTAAACGATGGTTCTACCGATGCTTCATGGCAGGTTATCGAGCAGTTGAGCGCACAGTCGGAACACGTAAAGGGCATTAAATTCCGCCGTAACTACGGCAAAAGTCCCGCGTTATACTGCGGTTTCAAAGAGGCACAGGGCGATGTCGTCATCACTATGGATGCCGATTTACAGGACTCACCCGACGAAATACCGGAACTCTACCGAATGATTACCGAAGACGGATACGATCTTGTGTCGGGATATAAGCAGAAACGTTACGATCCGATAAGCAAAACATTGCCGACAAAACTATTCAATGCCACCGCAAGACGGATAAGCGGAATACGAAACCTGCACGACTTTAACTGCGGACTCAAGGCATATCGTCGCGATGTAGTGAAGAATATCGAGGTTTATGGCGAAATGCATCGCTACATACCTTATATAGCTAAGAACGCCGGATTTAGCAAAATCGGCGAAAAGGTGGTGCATCATCAGGCGCGAAAGTACGGATCTTCGAAGTTCGGACTGAACCGCTTCTTCAACGGTTACTTAGACCTGATAACGCTATGGTTCCTCAGTAACTTCGGCAAAAAGCCCATGCACGTGTTCGGACTGTTGGGTTCGTTCATGTTCTTCATCGGCCTTATCGCCGTTATCTTCATCGGTGCCGACAAGTTCTATGCCCTTGCCAACGGCATACCCCAACGCCTCATCACCGACAGTCCGTGGTTCTACATCGCCCTGACCACTATGCTAATCGGCACACAACTCTTTTTAGCGGGCTTCCTTGGCGATCTTATCAGCCGTTCAAACCCCACCCGTAACGATTATCAAATAGAAAAAACGATCCGATGCGAAGAATAATCCTGCCATGCATGGCTATTGTAATGCTAACGGCATGCTCGTCTATCGACTGTCCATTGAATAGTGCCGTGGCTACATATTATAAATTAGCCGGCAATATTACCACGCTAAGCGACACGCTCACCATCTCTACCACACGTAACGACGGCAACGACACGGTGATACTGAACCGTGCAACGGCGGTAGACAGCTTTTCGCTGCCCATGAGTCATGCTGCCGCCCGCGACACATTCTACTTTGAAGTGAAGCGCGTGGGCGGAGCAACCACGATAGACACCGTGCGTATCGCCAAGGAAGACCACCCCCATTTCGAGTCGATAGACTGCAATCCGGCGGTATTCCATAAAATCAACGGCGTGGAATGCACGTACCATGTCCTCGACTCCATCGTTGTAAAAAAAGCAAACGTAGATTATGATTACACCAAAGCGCATTTCCATGTTTACTTTAAGGCTGCTGGCGAGTAGTTGCATGATGCTTTCGGCACTGACAGGCAGTGCACAACAGCCCAAAAGAATTGTACCGGAAAAGACCGACACCATAGCTACGTTTCGGGGAGTGGCGGTGTCTGCCGACCTCGTAGGCTTGGGGCAACTCGTCTTGAGCGGCTACGGACAACTGGAAGCTGCACTGCGCGTGAACATCAAAGATAAGTATTTTCCCGTCGTCGAGCTCGGTTTAGGGCGGGCGAATGCCGACGACGTGACCACCAGACTTACCTACAAAGCCACCGCTCCATACGGAAAAGCAGGCTTAGACTTCAACATGATGAGAAACAAGCACGACGACTATCGGCTGTATTTGGGCTTTCGTTACGCTTTCACATCATTTAAATACGACATAGAGCACCCGGGTATCATCGATCCGGTGTGGGGTGGAGTGCATAACTTCGGCGCTCAAGGCGTGAAAGGCAGCTATCATTGGCTGGAAGGCGTGGCAGGCATCGACGCTAAAATATGGGGGGCGTTCCGCTTGGGGTGGAGTGTAAGATACAAACGACGCCTGTTTCATACCGCCGGAGAGATAGGTGAACCGTGGTATGTGCCCGGTTTCGGGCGCGCAGGCGGTGCAAAGTTCGGTGCTACATTCAATGTAATCCTCGAAATATGACAGATAACAAGAAACGTAAAAGACTGTTCTGGCAGGTGCCTTTCTTGCTTGCACTGATCGCAGGCACGGTATACATCATCCGTCAACAGCAGTCCATGCCCTATCAGCACGACAGTGGATTTATCTTCGGAACGGTGTATAACATCACTTACCAGAGCGACCAAAACCTGCAAAACGAGATTGTAGCGCAGTTGAACAAGGTGGATGCCTCGCTTTCAACTTTCAACAAAGGCTCGATTATATCGCAGGTAAACATGAATAAGGATGTGGCTGTAGACGATATGTTTAGGGAAGTGTTCGAACAGGCACAACAAATATCGGCGGAAACCGGCGGTGCATTCGATATAACCGTGGCACCTATGGTCAATCTATGGGGCTTCGGCTTCAAAAACAATATGCATCCGTCGCCACAAACCATAGACAGTCTACGCGCCATAGTGGGATACAAAAAGGTTAGTTTGGCAGCCAATCGGGTGAAGAAGCAAGACCGGCGCATCATGCTCGACTGCTCTGCCATTGCCAAAGGTTATGGTTGCGACGTTGTGGCACGCTATCTACGCAGCAAAGACATAAAGAATTTCATGATTGAAATAGGCGGAGAAGTGGTCACAAGCGGCATCAGCGAGAAACGTTTGCCGTGGAGAATAGGGGTAACCAAGCCCACAGACGACTCTACCCGCATCGACCAAGAGCTGCAGACGGTGCTAAACGTTACGGATAAAGCCATGGCTACGAGCGGCAACTACCGCAACTTCTACTACAAGGGCGGTAAGAAATATGCCCACACCATAGATCCTAAGACGGGCAGACCGGTACAACACAGCTTGCTCTCGGCCACTGTATTGGCGCCAAATTGCGCTACAGCCGACGCATACGCCACGGCTTTCATGGTAATGGGTATAGAGAAAGCCAAACAGGTGTTGCAGAAACATCCCGAACTGATGGCCTACTTCATCTACGCCGATGCCGAAGGAAAGACTTCGGTATGGCATTCGCCCTCGATGGACGGCAAGTTCGTGGCCGAATAACACCCTGCGCGCGGCCGCTTCATCCCCCATCCGATAACCCTATAAACAACGCATTGCCCATGCCCATGCTGCATTTATACGACAAATTGCTTACGCTTCCGCTCTTTCAAGGGCTGAGCCATAACGATTTGTCGCAGATTGTAGAACAAATACCTTTTGAGTTTAAGGCGTTTAAAGAGCAAGATGTTATCGTTAAAGAAGACACCCCGTGCAGCAATATGGTATTCCTGCTCGACGGAGTGGTAGAAACTACGGCATGGTCGGACGACAGACAATACTCATTAAAAGAACAACTAAAAGCGCCGAACGTACTGCAACCCGAACGTATCTTCGGTCTTACGCAGCGTTATACGCGTACTTATCAGGCTCTCACACGGTGCGGTACGCTCTTTCTGAGAAAGGAATATGTGGTTAGCATGTCGTCTTCTTACGACATATTCCGTACCAATCTGCTTAACATTCTGTCTACCCAGAGCCAGCGTTTCCAGCATCGACCGTGGATAAGGCAGCCTCATAGCCTGCGCGAACGTATCGTTCGTTTCTTCATAGACCACTGTCTATACCCTGCCGGAAGCAAGGACTTCAAGATCAAGATGACACAGTTAGGGGCCGAAGTGAACGACAGTAGGCTCGATGTTTCGCGTGCCTTGAACGAGATGCAGGCCGAAGGACTGCTCATACTCAGCCGAAATCATATCGTTATTCCTGCAATGGAACGATTGATTATGTAGGGAATTTTAACCTCCCCCGGCCCCTCCGAAGGAGGGGGGTGCCTTGCGGAAAGCGGATAAATGGGGGATGTGGGGACCTCCCCCGGCCCCTCCGAAGGAGGGGGGTGCCTCGCGGAAAGCGGATAGGGATGGGATATTGCGACCTCCCCCGGCCCCTCCAAAGGAGGGGGGTGCCTCGCGGAAGAGGGGTAAACACACTATACGTAGGAGTTTTCTTGCCTTTTTGTTTGGAGTGAGGGCGCAGTTTAAACATACTTCTCTCCTTGGAAAAGAGAGACAGAGAGGGGATGGATTGCTTCAGGGTATCATGTTTCAGCCCCTCACAATTTACCCTTATTAAAGGGAGAGGTGTGGTGTTCGCGCTTAATTTATAACCTGTTGGTTAATAATATGTTATGTGTATTGCCGTTAGAGGGTGTGTCTGTCTGCTTCAGATGGTGTTTCTAACAGACTTAGATGGCATTTCTATGCTCCGCAGGTAGTTGCTTCGGTTGAACTGCGGGAACTTAACTCGCACATCATTTTATACATGTATCATAAAAACGGAATGGCACAACAGGCCTTAGATAAGCCAAATCCCTACAATACACCCATTAATCACTCCTCCCTCCTCCTTAATCCATCAACCCTACACCCCTCCTTTGGAGGGGACGGGGGAGGTCCCCACTCGTCTTGTAATATTCGTTAAAAATGCTATTTATAATAATGTGTCTCTGATATTTTTACTATTTTTGCAAGTAAAATAGATGGTACGATTAGTATGAATGAAAAGAATATAGAGAACACAGAACACCAAAATCCCTTCTTCCTGCCCTATGAAACGCCGCACAACACGGTGCCTTTCGATCGTATTCGGACATCCGACTACGAAAAAGCATTCATGGAAGGCATACAACGCGACGATGAAGAGATAGAAAAGATAACGAACAACCCCGATGAACCGACTTTCGACAACACTATCATACATGTAGACACCTCGAAGGGAGAACATTATTATGACCTGCTCGATAGGGTTTCGAACGTTTTTTCGTGCATGTTATCGGCCGAGACCAACGATGAACTCGACGAATTGGCACAGAAAATGAGTCCGATACTTACCAAACATGCCAACGATGTAATGCTTAACGAACGCATGTTTGCACGGGTAAAGCACGTTTACCAGCACCCCGACCGCAAACTTTCGTCCGAAGAACAAATGCTGCTCGATAAATGTTACGACGGTTTTGTGCGTAGCGGAGCGCTGTTGAATGAAGCCGGAAAGAAGCAACTCAGGCAACTTACCGAAGAAGCAGCCATGCTCTCGCTGCAATTCTCGCAAAACCTATTGAAAGAAAACAAGGCTTTCGAACTGCATATAACCGATGAGAAACAGCTTGACGGACTGCCTGAAACGGCACGAGAAGCGGCGGCTTTGGCTGCTAAAGAGAAAGGATCGGAGGGGTGGATATTCACTCTCGACTTTCCAAGTTTCTCGCCTTTCATGACTTATTCTACCCAACGCGACCTGCGTAAACGCATGTATATGGCGCGAAACACGGAATGTACGCACGATAATACGGAAAACAATCTCGACATTTGCAAGCGTCTGATCAACCTGCGTCGCGAAATAGCGCAGTTACTCGGCTATGATACCTACGCCGACTATGTGCTCAAGCACCGCATGGCAAGCAATGTAGGCAACGTATATAAGCTTTTAGACGAATTGATCGATGCCTATAAACCCGCAGCACAGAAAGAAGTGGCCGAGATAGAGGCTATGGCAAAGCAGATGGAAGGAAGCGATTTCGAGCTTATGCCGTGGGACTTCGGCTATTACAGCCATAAGCTGCAGATGGAGAAATATAATATCGACGCTGAAATGCTGCGCCCCTACTTCGAACTTTCCAACGTTATCCGAGGTGTATTCGGTCTGGCTACGCGTCTTTACGGCATCACCTTCGAGGAGAACAAAGATATTCCGGTGTATCATAAAGACGTGAAAGCCTACGATGTTTTCGATAAAGACGGCTCTTATCTTGCCGTTTTGTATACCGATTTCCACCCCCGTAAAGGCAAACAGGGGGGCGCTTGGATGACGGAATTCCAAGGACAATGGATCGATCATAAGGGCAACAACGTGCGTCCGCATGCCAGTCTGGTAATGAATTTTACCAAACCTACCGCCGACAAACCAGCCCTGCTGACGCTCGGAGAGGTAGAAACATTCCTGCATGAGTTCGGGCATTCCCTGCACGGAATATTCGCCAACACCCGTTTCGAGAGCCTTTCAGGCACGAATGTTTGGTGGGATTTCGTTGAATTACCCTCGCAATTCATGGAGAACTTTGCCGTTGAAAAAGAGTTCCTGCGTACGTTTGCCTTTCATTACCGAACGGGCGAAGTCATTCCCGACGACCTGATAGAGCGCATTATCCGCAGCCGTAACTTCAACGCAGCCTACGGCTGTATGCGGCAGGTGGCTTTCTGTCTGCTCGACATGGCCTATTACACGAAGACAGAAGCATTTACCGACGATATTATCCCCTTTGAAAAGCAGGCATGGAAGCGGGCTATGGTAACGCCACAACTGCCGGATACCTGTATGACAACGCAATTCAGCCACATTATGGCAGGTGGTTATGCGGCCGGATACTACAGTTACAAGTGGGCAGAAGTGCTGGATGCCGATACTTTCGGTGTATTCAAACGCAACGGGATATTCGATCAAAAGACGGCACAAAGCTTTCGCGACAACATTCTATCGCGCGGAGGAACCGAACACCCAATGATTCTATACAAGCGATTTCGCGGTCAGGAGCCCACTATACAGGCGCTGCTCGAACGCGATGGCATCGGTAAAACCAAAATAGAAATATGACATCGGCAGACGAGAAGCAGCAGAAATTAGACCTACGCTACCTGCGTATGGCTCGCGTGTGGGCAGAAAACAGCTATTGCAAACGCCGCCAAGTGGGCGCACTTGTAGTAAAAAACAAGATGATAATTAGCGATGGTTACAACGGAACGCCCAGTGGATTTGAGAATGTCTGTGAAGATGAAAACAGTATCACCAAGCCCTACGTGCTCCATGCAGAAGCTAATGCTATTACAAAACTGGCACGCAGCTCTAACAACAGCGACGGTTCCACGCTTTATGTAACCGCTTCGCCCTGCATAGAATGCGCTAAACTCATCATACAAGCAGGCATTAAGCGCGTTGTCTACGGCGAACGTTACCGCTTAGAAGACGGTATCAACCTGCTTAGGAGAGCAAACATCGAAGTTATATATTTAAACCCCGACGAATATGAATCAGAATAAAAACCGATACATGCCGCTGCTGATGGCGCTCTGCGTGGTTATCGGCATCATCATAGGTTCTTTCTATGCGAACCATTCCTCCGGAAATCGGCTGAATATCATTAATTCAGGCAGCAAAAGACTTAACGATTTGTTGCATATCATCGACGATCAATACGTTGATAAGGTAGATGTAGACTTGCTGGTAGAGAAAGCTATCCCGCAAATTCTTGCCGAACTCGATCCCCATTCGGTGTATATAAACGCCAAAGACGTGCAGGCTGCCAACGATGATCTTAAAGGATCGTTCTCTGGAGTAGGCATTGAATTTACGATACGTCAGGACACTATCCATGTTCAAAACGTAATCAAGAACGGTCCGGCAGAACGTGCAGGGCTCTTAGCCGGCGATAAGATCGTTACTGTAGATGGCAAGAAATTCGTCGGAAAGGCCGTTACGAACGAAGAGGCCATGCATAGATTGAAGGGACCTAAGGATACTAAGGTCCGTATAGGGGTGCTGCGTTACGGACAGAAGAAAGTGAAAGAGTTCACAGTTACGCGAGGCGACATTCCTTTAAAGAGCATCGGAGCCGCATACATGCTCGATGACAGCACGGGCTATATACGCATCAAGAGCTTCGGAGAAACCACCTATCCCGAACTGCTTATAGCTTTAGCCAAGTTATCCCAAAGGAATTTCTCAAATCTCATCATCGATTTGCGCGACAATACGGGCGGTTACCTGCAATCGGCCGTACAGATAGCGAACGAATTCCTACCCAACAACAAACTTATAGTGTACACCCAAGGTCGCAAATCGCCCCGCCAAGACTACAAGAGCAATGGTCATGGCAGCTATCAAAGGATACCTCTCGTGGTTTTAATCAACGAAGGATCGGCTTCAGCATCGGAGATATTTGCGGGAGCCATGCAGGATAACGACCGTGCCACTATCATCGGGCGCCGCTCTTTCGGCAAAGGACTGGTGCAACAGCAAATAGGTTTCCCCGACGGCAGTATGATCCGTCTGACCATTGCACGCTATTATACACCGTCAGGAAGGTGCATTCAGAAGCCTTATACGTTGGGAGATGACGCCAATTATGCCCAAGATCTGCTCACACGCTATAAACATGGCGAGTTTTTCTCGCAAGACTCTATTAAACACACCGGTCCCGCATATCACACAAGTATAGGGCGTACGGTTTACGGAGGTGGCGGAATTACCCCCGACATCTTTGTTCCGGAGGATACAGTCGACGTAACTTCCTATTATAAACAGGCAAGCATGAGCGGACTCATCCTGCAGTTTGCATTCACATATACCGACGACAACCGTCTTAAACTGAATACTTTCAAAGAGATGACCGCAATGGCAGACTATCTGATTAAGCAAAATATGGTAGACAAGTTTGCCGTATATGCCGACAAGCATGGCCTTAAACGCCGGAATTTGATGATACAACGTTCGCATAAACTGTTGGAACGATTTATCAACAGTCGTATTATTTACAACATGCTCGATGAAGAAGCGTGGAACAGATATATCAATATGGATGATCCGGTGATAGGTACAGCACTGGAAGTATTTAAAAACAAGGCGGCTTTTCCGCAGAAACCCGCTCCCAAGACAGTGCCGAAACGAACGCAAAAGGTAGCCGTTGCGCCCAATATACCCTACGAGTACCGCCCTTTGCATGCCTTTCCACATCTGACAGCCCATGCTTAAAAGCGAGATAAGAAGCGAAATACGCCTACGGAAGCGGCAGTTCACGCCCGAAAGATTGCGCGAACTGTCGCTTCGTATTATGCAGAGACTGACGGAACACCCGCGAATAGCGGCGGCCAAAACTGTACTCATGTACTATTCGCTGCCCGATGAACCGGATACACACGATACCATCGACCGCCTTGCAAGTATGGGTAAACGCATACTACTGCCCGTGGTAACAGGCGAAGAAACCATGATTTTACGCGAATATTACGGTGAAAAAGACCTGCAGAAAGGCAGTCTCAGTATTATGGAGCCCACAGGTGAACCGTTTACAGCCTATGAGGAAATCGACGTTGCAGTTATACCGGGTATGGCATTCGATACAAACGGCAACCGTCTGGGGCGCGGGCGGGGCTATTACGACCGCTTTCTACGGCCGCTGCCCTATATATATAAAATAGGTGTATGCTTCGATTTCCAAAAATTATCCTGCATTCCGACCGACGAAAACGATGTGCGTATGCAAGAAATATTATAGGAATAGGTGAAGCAGTCACTCTCTAACTCCCCCCTGTAGGGAGAGAATAGACCTTAGAAATGTTATGAATATGGATACTTCTCTCTTTTCCAAGGGGAGATAGAAAAAAGAACAAACGAAACTATCGGCGCATCGCAGCGATAATACGACGGCTGAAAACTTCTTATATTATGGAGGCCGAACTTCTGTATACAGAAAAAATAGAAACGTTAGAAGTCTTCGTTAAGGCTTTAGAAAGAAACATCTATCATTACAACAATAAAAGAATAAAACTCTGATTAGATAGAAAGAGTCCGGTGCAATACCAGACTCTTTCCAAATTCAGATAATGTTTAACACATCTAACTTTGCGGGAAAACTTCAGATCAGAGGTCCTGCATCACATACCTTCCTCCTCTGCAAGATCGATTTCCGACTTCTTTGTGCTCCCTTCACCACCTGTATCGAGCTGATTATCCTTACTTATCTCTACACTGCCAAGATTAGAAATCTTCAGCAGAAGCGGCATGTATTCATCGCTCATCTTATCGGGAGAACCCACACTCGCTGCAAATATCAGCCGTTTACCCACTACCTGATCGTACACGATGCCCAATAAGGCGCCGTTCTTGCGATATGTAGCTTCGAGAGATGCATCGAAATCTGCTTTCGTAAACGTACGACAAAAGAACTCCGTGCCGTTGCTACGCAAGATACGCACCGTAATTCGGTTGTCGAAATACTTATTCCCAGAGCCATCGTCGGCAAGCGGAAGCGAAGTATCTGCCACGCGTTTCACCTCTATCTTATAATGCGATCCCAACCATTCCACATCACGAGTCTGCGAATAATCACCCACTTTCTGCGTTGCCTTGGGCTTCTGCTTCACCGGTTTGGGTGCAATAATGCGATTACTGTCCGATTTACCGCCGCAAGATGCAATACCTACCACCGCAACGGCCACCGTCAATAGCATAAAAAGCTTTTTCATACCTCAATCATTTTAGATTACAAAGGTAACATATTTATCCGACAAATACGAAAAATGGCGCTTCCTAAATAACTCAGGAAGCGCCGTTGCCTTTAATCAAACCAAATACCATTGAAGATTGCAGTGATATAATAAAAGTTCAGTTAGTGCCGTTATTCGGTTTTCTTTGGCGGTTTAGTTCCGATTTGCTTACCAAAACGGGCACCACGACCATGGCGGTGTTGCATCTGTTTTGCATCGCTTTCGTACTTGGCATATTGCTCTTCGGTCATTATCTCTTTCAGTTCGCTGCGATAGGCAGCCATATTCTCCTGCATTTCTTTATGTTCAGCCTGCATAGCTTCACTATCTGGGCGTGGCGGACGCGGCATCGAGTCACGCAACAGCGGCGGTTGACTGCCGTCATCGGGCCGTTTACCTTTATTAAAACACCTGTCGCAACCTTCCATCGGAGACATCTTGCCGGCATATCTGGCATTAAGTTCGAGGAGTTTCTTTGCCTGTTTCTTGTTCAAACCGTACTTCTCTACCATACGGTCGGTATGTATTTTCACCATTTGTTCCGTATCGGGCTTCTTTCTGTCGTTATCCTGCCATCTATCTTCACGTGCCATAACCGATACGCTCAGCATCAGCAAGGCAACCATTGTCATCATCATCTTCTTTTTCATTTTCACTACATTTTAATTGTTCGTACATAATCGTTTCTACGTTGCAACTACCAGTTTGACGTAGAGCGGTCGTAAAAGTTTAACGAGAGACGAAAAAATGTGCGCTACCTCCTACAATTTGACATATTTTTGCTATCTTTGCGCGAGTATTAACATATTCTATAATGACGAAAAAGCTATTATATTTCGTGCTCATATTGCCTTTTATCATGTCCTGTTCAGGCAAACAGGCACCCAAGGAGACGCTTGCAGTAGACACAATTCCCATGATGGTGATGCAAATACAGAAGTGTTCGCGGCTCTACACGGCAGAAGTACGCGTGCATAAGATAGTGACTCATGATGACACGAAGAAGCTGGAAGGCAAGATTTTGCAGAAAAGTTTCAGCATAGATCTGCCGCTCGGCGAACGTAAGGTGGCCATCCCGATGGATGCTACGGTAAAGGCATATGTAGATTTCGATGGCTTCAGCGCAAACAATGTGCATCGGAACGGGCGCAAGATAGAAATAACATTGCCCGATCCCAAGGTAACTCTCACCGGTACACGCATCAACCACGACGACGTGAAACAGTATGTAGCCATGCTGCGCAGCAATTTTACCGATGCCGAACTTACCTCTTACGAACGGCAGGGGCGCGAGGCAATCATAAAAGACATACCGCAGATGGGTATTATAGAGACTGCTCGTGAGAGTGCGGCACGCATCTTAGTGCCTATGATTGTACAAATGGGCTACAAAGAAGAGGATATCACCATCAGTTTCCGTAAGAAATTCACGTGGCAGGATATACCTGAAATCTTAGAAAAAACGACAAACGAACATGGAAAATAATAGGAATAAGCTGCAGGGAAGGCTGAAAAGACTTTACAGAATGATGCCGCAAAGCATGCAGATATCCATTGTTGCAGTGGTGTTAATAGTGCTTGTGGGTATTCCGGCGCTGGTATGGCTCACCAATAATAACAGCATAGGCATCACACAAAATAATCGTATCGACATTACACCTACGCAGATACGCTCCATAGAGCGCATAGGAGAATGGGAATTTCTATCGATCAGCGATGAAGAACTGGTAGACACGGTGCGACATGGGTTCTTCGGAGATGCCCAACTCGTACGTATTTATTACGGTACATTGCGCCTCGGAGTGAACTTGCACGAGGCTAAACCCGGCTGGATAAAGGCAAATAAAGATACTATCGTGGCCACCTTGCCGCCCATTAAATTACTTTCGAACGACTTCATTGATGAAGCTCGCAGTCGTTCTTTCTATGAAAGCGGCTCATGGACAGAGGCTTCACGCGACGCACTTTACCGTAAAGCCTATGTTGCCATGAAGAAACGGTGCCTGAACAGTAGTAACATAGCAGCGGCAGAGCAGAATGCTATCGCGCAATTCAATAATCTATTGCGGTCGATGGGGTTCAAGTTTGTACATGTAAAGTTTGAGAATAACCGCGAAACAAAGAGCAAGAAATAAGACTAAGCGATACTTGGACTAGCTCTAACTCCTCGCTGTGGAAAGAGAATAGAGTGGGGAGAAAGGAAAGGGAGAGGGGGTGTAGGGACCTCCCCCAGCCCCTCCGAAGGAGGGGGGTGCCTCGCGGAAAGCGGATAAGGATGGGATATTGCGACCTCCCTCTGTCCCTCCAAAGGAGGGATGTGCCTTGCGGAGGTTGGATTAAGCATGGATATGGCGGCCTCCCCCAGCCCCTCCGAAGGAGGGGGGTACCTCGCGGAAAGCGGATAGATGCGAAATGTAAACTTTCATCTTTACTCTTTTAAAAGAAATGGTGATTTAGTTTAATTATGCTTCTACCCTTTCCAAGGGGAGATGGAAAAGGGACCGATTTCTTTTGTTTGCCATGTTCAATCCCCTCCCGCCCTATCTTTTCCAAGAAGAGGGGCATCCTTTTATAACCTCTTCCAATCCATATTCTCCCCCTACAGGGAGGAGTCAGAGGGAGGCCATGCACCATCTTACAACTTACTCCTGTCCATATTCTTCACTTACAGGGGAGAGTTGGAGAAAGACGACCTATCTCTTTCCAAGGGGAAGGGTATGTTATATTGCATGAATTCCGTTTGTTTTCGAACGTAGAAAAAAGTGATTAGAAATGAAAGAGGGAGGGGATGAAGATGAAATATAAGAAATGAAAAATAAACGCTTGATAGCTGTATTGCAGGTATTTAGTCTACATAAATTCCCTTTGGTAATATTGTTTGCACGATACATGTATATGAATTTAGACAAACAAAATCCTTACGTTTCTGTCAGACCGTCTGTCTATCGGGCACAGATGGCATATCTATCAAATTTAAGTTACACATCTAATAAAGATATCCTGTATATCTGCCTGTTTAAATTCTTTTGTCTCTTTCAATTGGATGGATAAGGAAAGAGTACTTCCTTGTCCACTTATCTGCTTCATTCCAACTTTTTTCTCTAATTAGAGAGGTAAGGAAAAATTGTTCTATCACCCCTCTGTCACCTCTTTCTAAGGGGAAAAGTATGGTTAGACTGCGCTTTCGCTCCAAACAGAAAAGCATGAAAAGTCCCACATGTAGCGTGTTAATCCGACTTCCGCAAGGCACACCCCTCCTTCGGAGGGGCTGGGGGAGGCCGCCATATCCATGCTTAATCCAACCTCCGCAAGGCACATCCCTCCTTCGGAGGGGCTGGGGGAGGTTGCAATATCCCATCCTTATCCGCTTTCCGCGAGGCACACCCCTCCTTCGGAGGGGCTGGGGGAGGTCCCTACACCCCCTCTCCCTCTCTTTTCTCCCCTCTCTATTCTCTTTCCACAGCGAGGAGTTAGAGCAGAGCTAAGGCCAGAATAAGGCCCTCCGCACATCCCATTATCGCTAAAATTCAGATATAATATTCCGCCGAGTCCACCAATCCGGCGCGGAGAGCATACTTGGTTGCCTCGTGTACATTGTTCACTCCGAGCTTACGGAATATATTTTTACGATGAGTATTCACGGTATGGAAACTCGAAAAACGTTTTTCGGCAATCTCACGGGTGGTCATTCCGAGCGCGATATCTTTCAGCACTTCGGTCTCTGTACGTGTAAGTTTCACCTGCTCCTGTTCGCGTGTTTCGGGCACGAGCAGCAACTCCGTCATGCGCTGACAGATAAACCTCCGGCCACGCATGGCAAAACTGAGTGCCTCGCGTATCTCCTGCAATGGCGATTCTTTCAGTAAAACGCTGAATTGCGGACTTGACGCAATGATCATACGCACGAAATCTGTACTTAAATCTTCGCTGAACAACACCCAATGAACATTACCGAAACGCTGACTAAGTATCAGCAGTTCGGCTGCATCATTGATATCGAAGAGCGTGTAGTCGAGCACAACGATGCTGTCGGGAGCCTCGCGCAACGCATTTATCAGTTCGGTCTTGTCTTCCGTAAACTTATAATCGGTATCTGAAAAGCCACCCAACAAGAACATCAGACCGGCACGGGTGATGCCTTGCCTGTCTGCTAAAAGAAATCTTTTCATACCTTATTACATAGATAGCAGTTGCTCGTCTACCGCATCGCAGCGGGTGAAACCCATCTCGCGTGCCTTATCCGGACCGAACGTAAAATACACGGCAGTGCCTTCCACGCATGTTTCGCCGCGACTGTTCTCTATGGTTGCATCGATAAAAGCGAGGTTTCGCTTCATCTCTCTGATACGGGCACGCACGGTAAGTTGCTGTTCTGTTACCGCTACGGGGTGCCGGTAATTAACTTCGAGCCGCGAGGTAACGCCCGTAGTCTGCAGCTTTCGCGATACTGTCCAGCCCGCAATCTCGTCGATAATGGTGCTCAGAATACCGCCGTGCACGGTGTTTACCCAACCTTGCAGGTGCTCCTGCGGCCGGAGGAATGAAATAATGTAATCGCCGTCTTCATAGAATTCCATGTGAAGACCTATCGGATTTTCGGGGTTACAGCCAAAACAATCGTAACCATCTTTCCCTATCCACGGGTTTATTAGCTTCCTCATACATCTTTATCGTTTAGCGATATCTTGACAGTAGGGCCGGTTTATCACCGACATTGCTGCTTGCCAAATTTGTTTGCTGTTCGTTGCAAAGATAACGATTTATACTGAAAGCCGAAAAAAAAAGCATATTTAAACGCGATATTCATATCGGGTTCGGCAAACAACGGAATGTCTTACAGATGACAGAAGCCTCCTCGGAAAGTGGTTTAGAAGCTCATCATGAAGCCGAAACGTATACCATTCTTCTTCGTATCGGCATGGCCGTTGTAATTGAAACGGTGAACAAAGTCGACTGCAAAGAACTTGAATATATTATGTACACCCGCTACGAGTTCCATGTAAGGTGCTTTCGGATCCATCACATGCGCACCCTGCGGGAAGCTGAACAGCATATCATCGCCATTATTTTGCGCAAGAAAAGGGTTATTCTTATCTGTCAACTTGCCGAACATACCCTTGAAAGCCACATATTCACGCCACTTGAGCTTCTTAACAAGCGGAATACGGTTAAGAAGTTTGCCGTTTAAGTCCCACGAAACGGCCCAATAAGCATAACGGTCGGTAAGAAATTCCATGTTACGCATCAGACTGAACGTACCTTCCTCCTCGAAATACGAGAGGTTCACAGGCGGCATGATGAGCAAAGGAAACGGCACTTTGTTCCATTGAGCGCCTGCATTGAGGTGCATGTCTATATATCCCCAGCTGCCAAGCCATTGACGTTTGTACACTCCAAGTTCGGTTAAGTTCAGATTGTATTGCCCTCCAAGCACGTGTTTCAGCCCTATAGTGTGGCTAATGGTAAACTCTGGGCTATCAAGATTTATGGGCCAGCGCTGCTGTTTGGTGTTTACGAAGGTTTGTCCGGGGCAGAATTTAAAGCCAAGTTTATACTCTGTCGTACGTATCTTATAGGTCTCGCTGCCGTCGAGCTTCTTTATGAAGCGCAATCCGCCTGCAACTTCGTTGCTTTCTGCCTTTAACGACGTACTTACACTTAATCCCCAATCGGTTTCGTAGATAAAAGAAAGTTTCTGACGATTATAGAAATACATCTGTTCAACCTTCTGCGAGCGGAACGTCATGAACACATTATCCTTATTATGCAGCAAAAATTTATCGGCAGGAGACATAACATCGTACGCTGTTTCTAATATCAAATTGCGTTGGGGGAACTCAAAAGGCGAGTTCTTCTTTTTGTTTATCGACCACGTAAGCTCACTTCCATAGTATGTTTTGTGCGAAGAAACGCCACGGGCGATATATCCGTTCCAGAAAAAGTGAGGATTTAGCGCCGCCATCGTGCGTCCGCTGAGGCGAAAGCGATAACCGTCGACGAAGTTATGCGATATGAATGTGTTGATCGGACCGAAATCGAACTTGCTTTTAGTCTTAAGGGAACCGGTCTCGACATAATTTTCTAACAGCGCTTTTACGCCAATCAGTACCCATTTGAAGTTCTTTGATTGCTCCATTCTATGCACAAAAGCATCCATAGACGACTCACCTTTCGTAAGTTCCACGGTGCGGTATTGGTTCCAGAAAGCCTCATCACGGATCATAGCATCGGCTTCATGCCTCGTTTTAGCCTTGCCCTTAAAGAGTTTGTTGGGCAGTTCATCGAAGGCATAATCCGTTAAACGGGTGTTACGCACTACAAGTATCTTCGACAGGAAGCTCGTTAACGACAGTTCGGCCCACATGTCATCTTTGGAAAGTGCCCATTCTCCGTTGTCGAGCTTGGTATATTCTTGGGTGAGATGCATGTTCTGTACGAAATTCACATCGCTTTTATGCGGAATAGTGAGGTCGCATTTCTTCACATGAAGTGTAGAATCAGCCAACACATATAGGTCTCCACGGAAGCCAAAGTCCTGCTGATTGTTGGGAATGAACTGCAAATGATAGCACAAATCACGGTCGACATACACCGTATCTTCTATATAATAGCGGTAGAAAGAGATGGCTGTCTCGCCGATAGGACTTGTGAACGGGTACTGCAAAAGGCGGATATGATCGTCATAGAGGTCGACATCGGTAAACACTTCTTTAAGCAATGTGTTCAATATCTCGCCTGTCTGTATCACGTTGTTGACGCCCTGACTCTGCTGTCCCTTAATGATATCTTTCTCACTCTTGGGTTCTTTCCGATATATATGCTGTGTTACGGTCTCGTCGACGGACACCGGAAGGATGAGTTTATTATTATAAGGACTGGTTTCTATTTGGTCTATCATCCACTGAGCCTTCTTGGAAGAGCCCTGCATGGCGTCGTTGGGATTGATGTCATTCAATGCCAGCGATATTTTCTGGTATTTGTTGTACTGATAATAATCATGGTTATCGAGGTGAGTTCGCTTTTTGGCGGCGATCACCCGCCGCATCAACTCCACCGCAGGGTTATCCTTACGCGAGTAGCGACCACGCCGAGACTTCACAAGCACCTCAGTCAAGTTCTTCGTATCTTCCTTTAACACGATCTTCATCGTAGAAGGAGTCTTCGCATCCACCTTTATCGTCTGCGCTTTAAAGCCCATCGAACTGAACGTAAGTGCCCATCCTTCGTGCCTATCTATAGTAAAATGACCGTTCATATCGCTGGATACAGCAATATGATGCCCCTTATACATGGCGCTGGCATAAGCTATAGGAAAACCATTCGTATCTACAATGTCACCTGAAATCTGCGCCTTGGCACTCGTTACCAAGGCTATTATCATGATAAATATCCCAATAACCTTCTTCACATCAATAAAAATATAAACGCGTTTGCGCTACTTAATATTAATAAATATGGCTGCAAAGGTATATATAATATTGTAAAAAGCGAGAAAACTTTTTGGTTATTTATATTTTTTCCATTAAATTTGCACCGCATATATGAAACGCCCACCGATTCTTGCTGTAGTATTCGGCTCCGGTTTCGGCTCCGGTTTCTGGCCTTGGGGGCCCGGAACAGCAGGAGCACTCCTTGCCACCGTTATTTGGTTAGGCATGGCGCAAGTGCTGAACACCATACCTCTATTTCTCACAACTCTCGTTCTAATACTGCTATTTACATGGATCGGCACATGGGCAGCCGATAAATTGGAGCCTTATTGGGGCGAAGATCCGAGCCGAGTCGTAATAGACGAGATGGCCGGAGTATGGGTTCCGCTGCTTTGTTCGCCCGCAGGAGACCTCATATATGCAGCATCTTCTTTCGTTATTTTCCGCTTCTTCGACATACTAAAGCCGCTGGGCATCCGTGCTCTCGACCGCAGGCACGGCGGTTTCTGGGTAATGGCAGACGACCTGCTTGCCGGCTTTTACAGTCTTATTATCATAGTTTTGGCACGATGGGCAGCATAAAAGAAAATCTCATCACGTTTGTCAAAGCGCAATGTTCGGCATGGATAGCCTCGATAATCGACTTCTGTGTCACCATTCTTCTGTCGCATTTCTGCAACATGTGGTATGCTTACGCCATATTCTTCGGTGCACTCAGCGGCGGTATCACGAACTGTATCATCAACTACCGGTGGGTATTCCATGCCATGGGCATGAAGAAAAAGGTCATAGCCATGCGGTATTTCCTCGTTTGGACGGGCAGTATCCTGCTCAATACCCTCGGAACGTTCCTGCTGACCGAACTCTCCGGCGTTTATTTTATCATCGTTAAAGCCGTGGTGGCCGTAGCCGTAGCGGTGTTATGGAACTATCAAATGCAACGTATATTTGTATTCAAGAAAAGATATGAACTATAGAGATTTCTTACAAAAGGCGATCTACCGAATTATCAACCCACTGATAAAGGGCATGATCAAGGTGGGCATCACTCCTAACATTATCACCACAATCGGCTTTTTGCTCAATATCGTGGCGGCAGGCATATTCGTTTATGCCGCTGCATATAAGCCCGAAAACAGTTTAACGCTCATCGGATGGGGCGGATTCATTATACTTTTCGCCGGTTTATTCGATATGATGGACGGTCGTCTGGCACGTATGGGCAACATGTCTTCTACGTTCGGCGCTCTTTGGGACTCCACTCTCGACCGCTATAGCGAGCTTTTCACGCTTTTCGGCATAGCCATATACTTCTTACTCGACGGGTGGATCGGCAGCGGAGTGGTAACCTTCCTTGCCATGGTGGGCTCTGTAATGGTGAGTTATGTCCGTGCGCGAGCCGAAGGCATAGGCATCGAGTGTAAAGTAGGCTTCATGCAACGCCCCGAAAGGGTGGTAGCAACATCGATAGGTGCCATCTTCTGCGGCATTTATGCCAACCTGTGGGTGCTTTCGGTGCCGATGATGCTCATTGCAGTGCTGGCCAATATCACGGCTTTTTGGCGTGTGTGGCATTGCTACAAGCAACTGAAAGGCAGATAAATGTTCAGTATTTATATCCTTATTTTATATATCTTGCTCGTGGGTTTCAGGCCTACAAGGAAGATAGCCGTAGCTCTTACGCCGTGGCTCGTCTTCGCCTGTTCCTACGATGCCATGCGCCTGTGGCCCAACTACGAGGCGAATGCCATAGACATACGCGGACTTTATGACGCCGAAAAACATCTTTTCGGTATCGCATCGGGTACATCTGTGCTTATTCCAAGCGAGTTTTTCGCTCTTCATCACTGTACTGCAGCCGACATGCTAGCGGGCTTTTTCTATCTTTGTTGGGTGCCCTTGCCGCTTTGCTTCGGCCTTTATCTTTATTTCAAAGGGCAGCGCAAGAGTTATCTTCGGTTTTCCTTGGCCTTTCTTTTCGTCAATCTGCTGGGCTTCTGCGGTTATTATATCCATCCTGCAGCACCGCCTTGGTATGCCATGCATTACGGTTTCGAGCCCCTACTCCACACCTCCGGAAACGTTGCGGGTTTAGGACGTTTCGACCAGCTTACGGGCATACCCGTATTCCATGCACTCTACGGCGCCAATGCAAATGTGTTTGCTGCCGTTCCTTCGTTGCATGCAGCCTACATGCTCATTACAACCGTCTATGCCGTTATCAGTAGGCAGCGGTGGCAAACGGTGTGCATATTTGCGCTAATCTGCATGGGTATTTGGTTCACAGCCGTATATACGGGGCATCATTACGTAATAGATGTGCTCTTAGGCATCGCCGTTGCCATAGTAGGAATATTCGTTTTAGAGAAATTCATCTTCCGCATTCCGGCCGTAAAACATGGATTGGAGCGATACGTCCGCTTCATCAGTCTTTCCTGAAAGTATTTGTTGTTTCTTTTAGAGTTAACCGTGGTTAACGGGAGGTATCTCTCCTATAGGCTCGAGAGGTAACAGACATTAGCTTTGAAATCGGCAAACTACACAAAAACATTTGTCCGCTAACTCCCACGAACGAAGCGAGTAACACTCCCATTAACCACGGTTAACCCCGAAAAAGGCACCCGTTAACTTCTAATATCCCACTTTCAAACCCGATGTTTCTATATCTCCCGAGCCCGTAGAGTTTTGGTTTAACTGCCTTATCCTGCCTTTCAATTCTATATCGCCCGAACCTAAGAGCTTGCAATTTACTATGCCACAGTTATCGAAACCTACTTTCAAATCGCCCGAACCCGTAAGCGAAGCATCGGCATTGCGTGCATTTTTCAGGTTTACCTTCATATCTCCCGAGCCCAACAAATTCAAGTTAGCATAGTCGGCCTGCACGTTTTTCAGTTCTACATCGCCCGAACCGCGCAACGTGGCCTCTACCCTGTCGCAGATAAGGTTGGCAAAATCCATATCTCCCGAGCCCGTCAAAGCAATGCGCATCGTATCGGTGTCCACCGTACCCGTAGCTTCAAAATCGCCCGAACCGGCCACCTTCACCGCCAACAAATCGGGCGAAGTTACGTAAACATTCAGCTCTGTCTTGTTTAACAGCCGCATCAAATCGCCTTTGTAAGGCTTCATACGTATCTGCAATTCGTTGTTTATCACTTGTGTAATTAAGTTTTTCACCAATTGTTTGTCGCCAACCACGCGCACAGAGCATGTGTCGCCCTGCTTATAGTGCACATTGCACGAAGCAAAGAGCGTCACCTTATTAAATACGTCTGTTTTGCGCGTGCTGTCTAAAACAACTCTTTTGCCCAAAACTTCACTGCGATAAACGCAAGAAGACAGCACAGTTGCTGCCAATACACCGCAAAGTATCAAATTTACTTTTTTCATCTTTTTACGATTTTAGTTCTACATGTTAGACGCAGATAGCGGGGAAAATGTTGCAGTGTTGTGCATATTTTTTCATTATCCGGCACAAACAGCACCCCTTCTCCGCTTATTCAATGGGGGAAGAAAGATAGTTTTAAAAAGACATATCTATAAAGTATTTTTATCAGATATGCAGTCTATGCCCGACAGGTGTACCCTCTATGTCCGACAGACAGACAGTCTAATCGAGCCGTAGGAACGCAGTTTGTCCTAGTCCTTATATATGTATGGCAAAAACAACGCGGTTCAAGACAACATAGACAGGCCAAGCCGCAGCAACACAACCATCAATCCCTCATCATTCATCCCTAATCCTTCATCCAAAAATCCCCCTCCGGAGCCCAACATTTAATATTTTTATCACATTCATTTCTCCGTTTTCAAGTAAAAACAGTATCTTTGCACGGAAAATATACTGATACACAAGCATCGCAATGAGTGTCTCGAAACTGACTCATGTACTAACTCAAACAGTGGAATTCCTTTCAAATCCCGATTCTTTGGAAGGCCTGTGTCACCAATACCGCGACGGAAGTCCGCTGCCATCCGGTACGGAACTCGAAGATATCATCAACCTTTCGCGGGCCATTCTGTTCCCCGGATACTTCGGAAAGTCTACAGTTAACAGCAATACAATTAAATATCAAATAGGTGTAAACGTAGAACAATTGCATCGAAAGCTCACTGAACAGGTATTAGCAGGCCTATGTTTCGCCGCTACCTGCGACGAAGAGTCGCGCCGCAACCTGCCTGCATGGCGCTTGCAAGCCGATGTTATCGCCACCGAACTCATTGCCCGTCTGCCGCAGATACGCAGCACGCTGGCCACAGACGTAAAAGCTGCTTACGATGGAGATCCCGCTGTAGACAATTATAGCGAGATTATCTCGTGTTATCCGGTAATTAAAGCACTGACAAACTATCGTATCGCTCACGAATTACATACGCTCAACGTGCCGCTCATCCCACGAATGATAACCGAAATGGCACACTCTGAGACTGGTATCGACATACATCCCGCCGCTACAATCGGCAACTATTTCACCATAGACCACGGTACTGGCGTGGTAATCGGTGCAACTTGCATCATCGGAAACCACGTTAAACTGTATCAGGGCGTTACTTTAGGAGCCAAAAGCTTTCCGCTCGACAACGATGGCAACCCCATCAAAGGCATGCCGAGGCACCCTATACTGGAAGATAACGTGGTGATTTACGCCAATGCAACGGTATTGGGACGCATCACGATAGGCCAAGGATGCGTGGTAGGAGCCAATGTATGGGTAACAGAAGATATGAAACCCCGCACCAAGAAATACAAAATAACCGATCATTCATTATCTGAAAGAAGTTAAGTCCTAAGGAATTAAGTTTTTAAGGCGATGGTCTGCGATCTATCTTTCCATCGAATTCAAGGCCCTGAACCAATGGTTTAACCGCTTAACGGCATAACTTCCTAACGACAAGAAAATAAAGTATATAAAATAAAAACAGTTTTATCTAACAATGGAATTTGAACTCATCGCCAAGACCTTTATGGGATTAGAGAACATCTTGGCCCAAGAGCTTACCCTAATGGGTGCAAACAACGTACAAACAGGGCGCAGAATGGTGTCGTTTACAGGCGATAAAGAAATGATGTATCGCGCCAATTTCCAACTTCACACGGCCATCCGTATCCTTAAACCCATACGTCATTTCAAGGCATATTCGGCAGAAGACGTGTACGAAGAGGTAAAGAAAGTGGATTGGAGCCAATACATAGAGAAGGGAAAAACCTTTTCAGTAGACTCAGTGGTATACTCTGAGGAGTTCAGGAACTCACGCTTCGTGACTTACAAGGTAAAAGATGCCATCGTAGATCAATTTCGAGAGAACACAGGCACACGGCCTAACATCTCTGTAAGCAATCCCGACATGCGGTTCCATATCCATATAGCCGACGAAGATGCCACTCTTTGCCTCGATTCCAGTGGCGAATCGCTGCATCGCAGGGGCTATCGACAGGAATCAGTCGAGGCTCCATTGAACGAAGTATTGGCTGCCGGCATGATTATGATGACCGGATGGAAGGGCGACACCGACTTTATAGATCCGATGTGCGGCAGCGGTACCTTGCTTATAGAGGCAGCCCTGATAGCACACAACATGAGTCCGGGCGTGTTCCGAAAGGAGTTTGCTTTCGAAAAATGGCCCGATTTCGACCAGAATTTGTTCGATAAAATCTACAATGACGACTCGCTTGAGCGTCCTTTCAACCATCACATCTACGGCTATGATGTAGATATGAAAGCGGTAAACACGGCACGTACGAACGTCAGAGCGGCCGGATTAACCGCCGATATCTCCATAGAGCAGGCCGATTTCAAGGACTTTAAGAAGCCGGCCGATAGGAGTATCATCGTTATGAATCCGCCCTACGGCGAACGCATATCCACCCCGAACCTCTTAGCCACCTACAAAATGATCGGTGAACGCCTCAAACACGAGTTCATGGGCAACGATGCATGGGTGTTAAGTTACCGCGAAGAGTGCTTCGAACAGATCGGTCTGAAGCCGTCGATCAAGATACCTGTCTTCAACGGATCGCTGGAATGCGAGTTCCGCAAGTACGCCATATTCGACGGAAAGATGAAAGATTTCCGTGCTGAAGGGGGCATCGTAAAGACCGATACGGAACGTAAAGAGATGGCACAGAAGCATCGTTTCAAAGAAAACCGAGAGTTCAAACGCCGATTGGAGGAAGATGCAGAGAACGAAGAAGCCGACATCAGGTCGTTCAAGTTCCATTCTTTCGAACGCTTGAGGGAAGACAGAAGAGACCGAGGAGCACGAGGTAAGAAGTTCGAACGGCCCGGACGTCGGGATTACAGCAACCGCGATTCCGGCAAAAGACATAGGAGATACGACGATGAGGACTAACATCTATCGGCTTTACATAGCAGTTCTATCGGCATTATTCATACCATCTACGGGCATGGCACAGAAACAATTCACCCTCGAAGACTTAAACTTCGGCGGCACAAACTATAGAAAGTTCGTGCCTGAAAACTGCTACACGACGTGGTGGGGCGACGAGCTGATAAGGTTAGATGCCGAAGAATGCAGCATTATAAATAAGGTGACAGGCAAAGAGAGCATGCTCTTTACACTCGCAGACGTTAACAAATGGCTCGGTACAGATACTGCAAACAAGGTTCATTCGCTGTATCGAGCAGCCTTTCCCTATGCGGATAAGCCGCTCGTACTGCTGCGCACGAAGAACAGAATGTATCTCTTGAACTGGAAGAAGCACCGCGCAGAATGGCAAATGCCCACAGACGGCTCTGCTGCTTGGCAGGCAGAGGCGTGGAACGAAGCATCGAAAGCCTTGGCATACGTGAAAGATAACCAGCTCATGGTAAAGACGCAAGACGGCGACAGCACCCAACTGACGACCGACGGAAGCCGGTGCATCGTTTACGGACAGAGCGTACATCGTGACGAGTTCGGCATACGGGGCGGACTGTTCTGGTCGCCCGACGGCACCAAGCTGGCCTTCTATCGCATGGATCAGACAATGGTAGCCGACTATCCGCAGGTGGATATCTTTCACAGAATAGCCCTCTACGAGCCCGACAAATACCCCATGGCGGGCGAAACCAGCCATAAAGTCACGGTTATGGTATACGATCTGCAGTCTAAAAATATAACTACGTTACAGGCAGGCGATCCTACCGACCGTTATTTTACTAATGTTTCGTGGAGTCCGGACAGCAAAACAATCTACATATTCGAACTAAATCGCGACCAAA
This sequence comes from Hoylesella oralis ATCC 33269, assembly GCF_000185145.2. Taxonomy (GTDB): domain Bacteria; phylum Bacteroidota; class Bacteroidia; order Bacteroidales; family Bacteroidaceae; genus Prevotella; species Prevotella phocaeensis. The sequence continues at coordinate 37,136 of NZ_GL833116.1, read as the reverse complement.
ACGACTGCAGATTGGTGAGCTACGATGCAAAAACAGGAGGCAAGATTGCGGAACTTAACCGCGAGACAGACGACAAATATGTGGAACCCCAGCACCCTATTACATTTCTGCCATGGGACAGTAAGTCGTTCATCATGCAGAGTCAGCGCGACGGTTATAACCATCTGTACCTCTTCTCTGCCGACGGAAAGCTGCAAAAACAGCTCACCTCGGGCAAATGGGTAGTACTCGAAATGCTGGGATTTGATATAAAGAAGAAGGCTGTAATCATAGCTTCGAACGAGAAGAACCCCATCCAGCGCAACACGTATGCCGTAGACATCAAGACCGGCAAGCGCACCTTGCTCGACAACGGGCACGGTTATCATTACCCGAACCTGTCGCCTACGGGTGCTTTCGCATGCGACAATTACAGCGAACCCGCCGTTCCGCGCAACATAGAAATCATCAACACCGCCACTGCCAAGCACACCTTGTACTTCAAGGCGGCCGATCCGTGGCTGGGATATGGCGTTCCGGAGTTCTCGTGCGGTACATTAAAGGCCGACGACGGCACCACAGACCTGTATTACCGCATGGTAAAACCGGTGGGGTTCGATGCAAACAAGAAGTATCCCACCGTGGTCTACGTATACGGAGGGCCCCATGCACACAATGTAGATGCACGGTGGCATTACGCTTCACGTAGCTGGGAAACGTACATGGCACAGAAAGGATACCTGCTGTTCATTATAGATAACCGCGGTAGCGAGAACAGAGGACGCGCCTTTGAGCAGGTTACGTTCCGCCAACTCGGGCAGATCGAGATGAAAGATCAGATGAAAGGTGTGGAATATCTTAAAAGCCTACCCTACGTAGATGTCGATAGAATAGGCGTACACGGGTGGAGTTTCGGCGGTTTCATGACCATCTCGCTCATGACCAACTACCCTGAAGTATTCAAAGTTGGCGTGGCCGGCGGTCCTGTAATAGACTGGAAATGGTACGAGGTGATGTATGGAGAGCGTTATATGGATACGCCTACCGCCAACAAAGAGGGCTATGAAAAGACTTCTTTGCTGCATCAAGCGAAAAACCTTAGGGGAAAATTGCAGATTATACAGGGCTACAACGACAAGACGGTGGTACCTCAACATTGCTTGTCTTTCCTTGCCGAGTGCATCAAAGCGGGCACACAGCCCGACTTTTTCCTCTATCCGGGCGAGCCACACAATATGCGCGGGCACCAAAGCGTGCACCTGCATGAGCGCATCACGCAATATTTTGAAGATTATCTGAAATAATCTGTCGGCGACAGACACATACACTCTCGCTGCTCTTCGCAAGCACTTCTCCCTTTAGAAAGAAGAAACAAAGGGAGAAGTGCACCGATATAATACAAGTAAACATACCTCCTATACCCGATAAACCGTAGCCCTATCGCGGTTATGCCATAGGTCTATCGCACCGATATCGTAAGTCGCTCATCCTTACGCCATCACCCCTTTTCCATTAGGTGTAAAACATACAATAATTGTAAAATATTTCTATTTTTACAGGGTTTATCATTAACTTTGTACACAGATAATTCTTCAATCCACAAAAACATGAAAATATTACTGTTAGGTAGCGGAGGCAGAGAGCATGCTCTGGCATGGAAGATTGCACAGAGCAAGCGGGTAGACAAACTATTCATAGCGCCGGGCAACGCCGGAACGGCCGAAATCGGGCAGAATGTGAATATCGGAACAAATGAATTCGACCGACTCAAAGAGTTTACTCTTGCCAACAATATCGACATGGTGGTAGTGGGACCGGAAGATCCCTTGGTAAATGGCATCTACGATGAGTTCAAGAACGACAGCCGGACGGGCCATATACCGGTGATAGGGCCTTCGAAAAAAGGAGCTACACTCGAAGGCAGTAAGGATTTTGCCAAGGGTTTTATGATGCGTCATGGCATTCCGACGGCGAAATACCGTACGTTCAATGGCGCTAATATTGCCGAAGGACTGGCTTTCCTCGACACTCTACGGCCGCCATACGTGCTCAAGGCCGACGGTCTGTGCGCCGGAAAAGGGGTGCTCATCGTACCTACATTGCAAGAAGCCAAGCAAGAATTGCAAGATATGTTGGGCGGAATGTTCGGCAATGCATCGGCAACAGTAGTGATAGAAGAATTTCTAAGCGGTATAGAATGCTCGGTTTTTGTGCTTACCGATGGCAAACATTACAAGATTTTGCCTGAAGCAAAAGACTATAAGCGTATAGGCGAGCACGACACAGGGCTCAACACGGGCGGCATGGGCAGCATTACACCAGTGCCGTTCGCCACACCCGAATGGATGAAAAAGGTAGAAGAACGCATCATCAGGCCCACTGTAGAGGGGCTGGCCCAAGAGAATATCGATTACAAAGGTTTCATCTTCTTCGGATTGATCAACGTTGAAGGAGAGCCAAACGTAATAGAATACAACTGTAGAATGGGAGATCCCGAGACTGAAAGCGTAATGTTACGCCTGAAGAGCGATATTGTAGACCTGTTAGAAGGCGTTGCAACGGGCACACTCGGCCAATGTAACGTGGATATAGATACCCGTTCGGCGGTATGCATAATGCTCGTAAGCGGCGGATACCCCGAAAACTACGTTAAAGGATACCCCATTTCGGGCATCGACAAGGTAGAAGGATCGATCGTATTCCACAGCGGTACGGCACTCAAAAACGGGCAACTTGTGACCAATGGGGGCAGGGTAATCGCCGTATCTTCCTACGGCAACATCAAGGAAGAGGCGCTGCAAAAGAGTTTCAACGAAGCCCAAAAGATACAATTCAAGGACAGATACTTCCGCAGAGATATAGGAAAAGACTTGTAGAATGGTAAAAAAGAGGGTACAAAACAGAATAGCGACAAGCCGATATGCACTGCCTGTCACCGCTATATATGCTGCCTTGGTGTGGTTTTCGGCCATCTATCGGGATCACAGCATGTGGCTGCCTACGGTATTGCTGGCTCTTACCACCTATATAATGGCCGAACTGAATAATCAGAACGCGCTCATGCGCACTTACAGCCGTATGGTATCCTGCTCGTTTATTATGCTCAGCACCGCCTGTATCTACCTCTTCCGCAACTACACCGTGGGCATTGTGCAGTTAAGTGGCGCGGTTTGCTATCTTGCATTGTTCGGTTCTTACCAAGACAAGCGTGCTACAGGCAAGGTGTTCACGGCATTTGTCGCCATCGGATTGGCAAGCGTCTTTTTTATACAGATACTCTTCTTCGTTCCTATACTATGGCTTGTGCTCACAACCCGTATCATGGCCATGAGCATACGTACTTTCTGTGCCTCGTTGCTCGGCCTGATAACCCCTTATTGGTTTATAGAAGGCTATAATATAACCATAGGGAAACCGCTGCTGACGATAACTCATTTCACGGCTATAGCCCACTTCGACACACCTTTCATATTGCAAGGAAGCGACCATACCTACCCTATTGCCGTCTTTGCATTTATGGTATTAGTGGTTTTAACGGGCAGCATACATTACCTGCGCACCATCTACAAAGATAAAATACGCACGCGATTGCTTTACGAAACACTCATCACAATGTCGGTATGCGGCCTGTTCTTTATCGCCATACAGCCGCAGCATTCGGCATATCTTGTGCCCCTGCTGATCGTAAGTGTCGCTCCGTTGGCGGCACATTATATTACTTTCACCCATACATGGCTCACCAACCTGTCGTTCTATATGCTCACAGCACTCATATTAGCACTTACCGCACTTAATCTACATATGCTATGGTAGACTTACTCATCAACTATGGCTATTGGGGAATGCTCATATCAGCGTTCTTGGCAGGCAGTTTTTTCCCCTTCAGCAGTGAGGCTGTGATGGTTGGATTGCTTGCCGCGGGCCTCAAGCCTGCCCCCCTGATCGTGTACGGAACGGTGGGTAACGTGGCCGGATCTATGTTCAATTACGGGATAGGGCGCCTCGGAAGGCTGGATTGGATAGAAAAGTACATGCACGTAAAGAAGGAGAAACTCGATCAGACCACACGTCTAATGGCGGGACATGGCGCTTGGATGGGCTTCTTTGCCTTTGTTCCGATACTTGGAAGTGCCATTACGATCGTCTTGGGGCTCATGCGAGCCAACATAGCAATATCGCTTACGAGCATCGTCATCGGCAAAGTGCTGCGTTATGTGCTGCTGATTTATGGGGCAACATTATTATTTTAAATCGAAATGAATAAGAACATAGGCTTTTTTACAGTGCTTACGGCACTGCTGATCGCGGCTTGTACCAGCGGTTCACCCTCCGACAAGCGCATTATTACAGTTACGATAGAACCGTTACGCTACTTTACCGAGCAGATTGCAGGCGACAAATTCACGGTAAAGACCATGGTTCCACGTGGCGGAAACCCCGAAACTTACGAGCCTACAGCACGGCAGATGGTGGATTTGTCGGCCAGTGATCTGTATATAAAGGTAGGGAACATAGGCTTTGAACGCACATGGATGAAGCGCCTCGAAGCCAATGCACCCCACACGATTATCATAAACTCTTCAGACGGTATTACCTCCTCGGACAATTCTATGTACACTCATGATCCGCATACATGGATGAGTACCGCCAATGCCATGTACATAGCCCGCAACATTTACAAGGCTCTTGCGGAGATAGACAGTAAAGACAGCTTGTATTTCAAGAAGAACTTGGAGCGGCTCATGGGCAAGATAGAGGCGGTAGATACCCAAATACGCGAAGAAATCACCAAGGACAAAAGCACTACATTCCTTATCTATCACCCTGCCCTTACCTATTTTGCCCGAGAATACGGCCTTCGACAGCTATCGATCGAGGAAGATGGGCGCGAACCGAGCGCCGTACAGCTGAAACAGGTTATCAACACGGCACGGCAAAACCACGTAAAGATCATATTCATACAGCGCGAATTCGACAGCCGCAACACCGATATCGTGGCACGAAGTACGGGAGCCGAGAAGGTTGAAATTAATCCCTTGAGCTACGATTGGGATAAAGAAATGGTGAAAATAGCACAATCTTTGAAGTGAATTATGTACACCCTCATACAACTTAACCAAGTTTCAGCGGGCTACAACGGTAGAAACGTGCTCGAAAATGCCACGCTCTCGGTCTACGAGAACGACTTTCTCGGTGTGATAGGTCCGAACGGTGGCGGTAAAACTACGCTCATGCGTGTAATATTGGGACTAATGAAACCTGCCGTAGGCACTGTGTCTTATTTCGACAAAGGGCGCCCTGTAAGCAAAATCACCATGGGATATCTGCCTCAATACAGCGACATAGACCGCAAGTTTCCTATTTCTGTTTATGATGTAGTGCTTTCCGGACTGAGCAGTGAAAAGCCTCTGTTGCGACCATTCAATAAATATCAGCGCGATAAAACTACCGCAACGCTCGAACGAATGGGACTTGCAGACTTGGCAAAACGCCCTATAGGAGCCTTAAGCGGCGGACAATTGCAGCGTGTATTACTCGCCCGTGCCGTGGTTTCGCAACCTAAAGTACTCATACTCGATGAGCCCAACACCTACATAGACCAGCGCTTTCAAGAGAAGATGTACGACATGCTCGAAACGCTCAACCGCCATTGCGCCATTATCATCGTAAGCCACGACATCGGTACGATACTTCAAAACGTGAAAGATGTGGCGTGCGTAAACCGTACACTGCACTACCACCCTACCACAGAACTGTCTCCGGAGCATTTGGCCGAGGAATTCGGCGGACCTATAGAGATGCTCGGTCATGGTTCCCTCCCCCGCATACAGCTGCGAGAACATGAGGACAAGCCTCCTAAAATAGAGGTTTAAGGACCTCCCCCTGCCCCTCCAAAGGAGGGGGGGGCCTTTCGGAAGGCGGGTAATTGAACTGTATAGCGGCCTCCCCCTGCCCCTCCAAAGGAGGGGGGTGCCTCGCGGAAGTCGGGTAAATGTGGGGAATAGCGCCCTTTCTCGGTCTTTCCGATTGGAGGAGAGTTGCAATATGAGCGCACTTCTCCCCTTTTTAAAGGGAGACAGAGAGGGGGTAAATTGGATTTCTATGCTACGTACAAATCTTTCCCCGCATCCCTTTAACAAGGGGAAAGGTATGCTGTTTGTACTCAATTTATAACTTGTTGGCTGATAATGTATTATGCGTATCGTTATCGAATAGCATATCTATCTGTTTTAGATGATATGTTTAACGGACTCAAACGGCGCGTCTATGCCCAATAAACGTATGGTCTGCTCCCATCGTAAATACTTAACTCGCCAAGGTACCAATACATCTATCCGTCTTCCGAAAGGCACTCCCCTCCTTTGGAGGGGTAGGGGGAGGTTATCATCCTCATCATCTTTCCGGCTTCCGCAAAGCACACCCCTCCTTTGGAGGGGCTGGGGGAGGTTATCATCCTCATCATCTTTCCGACTTCCGCGAGGCACACCCCTCCTTTGGAGGGGCAGGGGGAGGTTCCAATATCCCCTGTCCGCCGCACATAATTTACCTGCAAAACGCCGAAAACACGTTAAACTACTGAAAACATACTATATTTTTTTTGCTATTATTTCGATTTACGTTACCTTTGCAAGCATATTTCGAAATAGATACTTATTGAAAGTTTTTGATCAATGAAGCAGTACAAATTAGTGGACAACGTGCTGGGATGGCTCGTATTTCTCGTTGCAGCAGTGGTATATTGTAGCACCATCGAGCCTACAGCCAGCTTTTGGGACTGTCCGGAGTTCATTACAACCGGCTATAAGCTCGAAATAGGACACCCACCCGGTGCTCCTTTCTTCATGATAACGGCCAACTTGTTCTCACAGTTGGCAAGCGATCCGTCACAGGTGGCACGTATGGTGAACATAATGAGTGCACTTCTCAGTGCTACAACTATCTTGTTCCTCTTCTGGAGCGTCACCCACCTCACACGAAAGCTAATCCTAAAGGACTGGGATGGCCTTACAACGGGCAAACTTATAGCAATTGAGGCGAGTGGACTGGTAGGATCATTGATTTACACCTTTAGTGATACGTTCTGGTTTTCGGCAGTTGAGGGCGAAGTTTATGCCTATTCGTCGGCTTTCACGGCCATTGTATTTTGGTTGATCCTTAAATGGGAAGACCACGCCGATGAGCCCCATAGCGATCGTTGGCTGGTTCTGATTATGTATATGACGGGACTTAGCATCGGTGTGCACCTGCTTAATCTGCTTTGCATACCGGCCATAGTGCTCGTATTCTGCTATCGTAGGTTCCCTGACATCGAGCTCAAAGGCTCGCTCATCGCCTTGGCAGTATCGTTTGTACTTGTGGCTGCCGTGCTTTATGGTGTAATACCGGGCATCATTACCGTAGGAGGATGGTTCGAACTGTTCTTTGTTAATGTACTCGGATGCCCGTTCAATACCGGCGTAATCGTATATATCGTTCTTCTTGTAGGTGCGGTTATCTGGGCTATTTACGAGAGTTACACCGATCGTAACGGCAAACTGCAGAACATATCGTTCCTGCTTGCTGTGGCTATGCTCGGCATCCCGTTCTACGGATACGGCTGGTCAGCAGTGATCATCGGTATCATTGTGCTTGCCATTCTGTGGTTCGTGCTCAATTATAATCGCAAAATCGGCAAGCAACTCGTACCGCTTGTCAGTGCAAGAATTAAGAACACGGCACTGTTATGCATGCTTATGCTGATGATAGGTTATTCGAGTTATGCTCTTATAGTAATCCGCTCGTCGGCCAATCCGCCCATGGATCAGAACTCACCCGAGGATATATTCACCTTAGGCAACTATCTTAGCCGCGATCAATACGGCGACCGTCCGTTATTATACGGCCCGGCGTATACGTCGCAGGTGGCACTCGATATCGATGGAAACAAGTGTCGTCCGCGTTTGAAAGAAGGTGCACCGGTCTACAGTCGTAAGGAGAAGAACCGTAAAGGTGAGAAAGACTCCTATTTTGTGGTAAATCATAAGAGCAATTATGTATATGCTCAGAACATGATATTCCCCAGAATGTACGAAAAGAAATATACTCAAGCGTACGAAGATATACTGGGCGGCGTAAACGGAACCGAGGTTCCTTACGATCGTTGTGGGGAAATAGTATCGGTGAAAGTTCCGTCGCAGTTCGATAACCTGCGTTTCTTCTTCTCTTATCAGTGCAACTTTATGTACTGGAGATACTTTATGTGGAACTTTGCAGGTAGGCAGAACGACATACAGGGCAATGGTGAATTGGAGCATGGCAATTGGATTACCGGCATTCCGTTTATAGACAACGCCCGATTAGGCGACCAAAGTAAGCTGCCGGACGAACTGAAAAACAACAAAGGACATAATGTGTTCTACTGCTTGCCGTTGCTTCTGGGGCTGATAGGCATGTTCTGGCAGGCTTGGAGAGGTAAGCGCGGAATACGTCAGTTCTGGGTTGTATTCTTCTTGTTCTTTATGACCGGACTGGCTATCGTTGTCTATTTGAACCAGACTCCTATGCAACCACGCGAACGAGACTATGCATATGCGGGCTCTTTCTATGCCTTCGCAATATGGTGCGGCATCGGTGTAGCGGCCATCATCGACCTGCTTAAGCGCCGTATCCGCACGAACGACGTGGCATTGGCATCGGTCGTAGGACTGTTATGTCTGCTGATTCCCATTCAAATGGCTAGTCAAACGTGGGACGATCACGACCGTTCAGGGCGCTATACCTGTAGGGATTTCGGCCGTAACTACCTCATGACGCTGCAAGACAAAGGCAATCCGATCATCTTCACCAACGGAGATAACGATACTTTCCCGTTGTGGTATAATCAGGAAGTGGAAGGTGTACGTACCGATGCCCGCGTATGTAACCTCAGTTATTTGCAGACAGATTGGTACATAGACCAAATGAGAAGGCCGGCATATAGTTCGCCTTCCGTTCCCATCTCGTGGTCTCGGCTCGACTATTGCTTAGGAACAAATGAATTTGTAGAGGTTGAACCGCGTGCCAAACAGCAGATACTCGATTACTACAAGACACATCCGAAAGAGGCAAAGGCGCAGTTCGGCGACGATCCTTTCGAGGTGAAAAACATCATGAAGTACTGGGTACGGTCGAAAGACAATGATATGCACATCATTCCTACCGATACCTTGTACGTGAAGATAGACAAAGAAGCGGTGAAAAAGAGCGGTATGATGATGGCTTCAGATACCATCCCCGACAAGATGGTGATATCTCTTGCAGGTAAAAATGCACTGTATAAGGGCGACCTGATGATACTCGAAATGATTTCGCAGTGCGATTGGACGCGCCCGCTCTATATAGCTTCAACCGTTGGAGAAGATAATTACATGAACTTGGGTGATAACTTTGTGCAGGAAGGCCTTGCCAATCGCATCACTCCCTTTACCACCAAAGGCAATGGGACGAGGAGTTTTGATACGGAAAAGACCTACAATAACCTGATGAACCGATATAAATACGGCGGACTGGAGAAGCGGGGACTCTACTTAGACGAAACGATTATGCGCATGTGTCAGACGCATCGCCGGCTCTTCGGGCAGCTTGTTCTGCACTTACTTTCAGAAGGCAAAAAGGATAAAGCACTCAAAGCACTGCAAAAGGTTGAACAGGTAATTCCCACATACAATGTACCTCATTCATTTATAAGTGGCAGTCTCGACCTCGCACGTGCCTATGTATTGCTGGGAAACAGACAAAAAGCAGCTTCAATCATCAAAGATATGTGGCGCAACAATGTGCAGTATGTGGAGTGGTACCTTAGTCTGTCGGGACAAAACTTCGCAATTTCGCAGAGCGAATGCCTGAAACATCTCATGATATTGAACCAAATTGCAAGCGTAGCCCCGATGATCGGCAAGAACGAAGCGGCACGACAGACGAAACAACTCAATGCTCTGTACATGCAATATCAGGCCAAAGGCGGAACTTTCCCCGAACAATAGCGAAAACATAGCGTATGTTTATCGAACAACCGGCTAAGTGGTTGCACTGGTTATACCCGCGTGCAATATGGAGAATGGACCGAAACGAGCGTGCTGTTTACCTCACGTTCGACGACGGGCCCATACCTGAATCAACGCCGTTTATTCTAAATACGCTCGACGAGTTCGGCATCAAAGCCACCTTCTTCATGGTCGGAGAGAACGTACTCCGGTATCATGACCTGTATAACCGTATCGTACAAGCCGGTCATCAGGTAGGAAATCACACGTTCAATCACCTTGGAGCGTTTAAGCATTGGGCGGTTACCTACGTTATCAATACCGAGAAAGCCAACGAACTGATACATAGTCACCTCTTCCGACCGCCGCACGGCGTGATGAGGTTCAGCGAATATTGGTGGTTGAAGCGGCGTTATAAGATCGTAATGTGGGACCTTGTTACCCGCGACTACTCCAAATGGATGACCGCAGAGGACGTTCTGAACAACGTAAAGCGCTATGCTCGCAACGGTTCCATCATCACCTTTCACGACTCTCTCAAGAGTATAGAAAAGCTACACTATGCACTTCCTGCAGCTATAAGGTGGTTAAAAGAGCAAGGTTATGAGTTCAGAACTTTCGAATAGCATAAAAGCCGAGGCGATAGGTCTCGGCTTTACTGCTTGTGGAATTGCAAAAGCCGAGCCTGTAGATAACTTCACGGCGCAGAAAGTGATGCGTTGGTTAGCGCAAGGCGATTATGCCGGCATGGCTTACATGAACAACTACACCGACAAGAGGCTCGATCCGAGACTGCTGATGCCCGAGGTTAAATCTATCGTATGCGTGGCCTTGAACTACGCTCCTGCCCGAACACTGCCCGAAGGTGAATATCAATTCGCCGCTTATGCGCTCGGAAAAGACTATCACGACATCGTAAAAGCAAAGCTACACCGGCTGGCCGCCATCTTCGGATTCGAAAACTATCGCGCCTTCTGCGACTCTGCACCGGTGCTGGAACGCTATTGGGCCGAGCGTGCAGGCTTGGGATGGACCGGACGAAACCATCAGCTAATCATTCCGAAAGCAGGAAGTATGTTCTTTTTAGGCGAGCTCTTTCTCGATGTGGAGTTAGAATACGACCGCCCGCAAGTATCGAAATGCGGCCGTTGCCATGCCTGCATAGACGCTTGTCCTACACAGGCGATACTGCCGGATAGGGAGTTCGACGCCGAGAAATGCCTCTCCTATCAAACGATAGAGAACCGCGGAGAGCTGACAGATGCTTTTGCCTGCAAGATGGGAAATACCATCTACGGCTGCGACAGATGCCAACAGGCGTGCCCGTGGAACCGCTTTGCCACGCCTAACACCACACCCGAACTGCAGCCCAACGAGGCTCTGCTCGGCATGACCAAGGAACGTTGGCACAATCTTAGCGAGGAGGAATACCGGCAGATATTCAAAGGAAGCGCGGTAAAGCGTGCAAAATACGCCGGTTTAATGCGCAATATACAAGCTGCAAACAAGCATCAAGAAGAAACAGGCAATGAATATACGGATGAACGACAGCACTCATAAAGACATTAAAGACAAGGTTAACGCCTTTTTCCACGACTTTGCGTGGCAGACGATCATGGCTGCCAATGCCGATCCCGATAATCCCCAAGCCGTAAAAATGGCCTTGATCGACCATTTAGAAGAGATATATCCCCGCTTCAGCACAACCGAAATATTCCGCCGGTGCAATGGTACAGCGTTGCACGAAATAATGGTCGAAGAGTACAGAGGCAATTTCAGTCTGCTGTTGTCGGGCATCCTACCTTGAACAAACCTATTGTCTGTCAGTCTTAGATTGTCGGTCTAAGTCAAATAAACCCATCTCTTATCATCTATAAAAATAAGGTTATCATCAGAAAGATTGATAGAACGGTATTGATATTTCTATCGCCTTCTTTCTGATGATAACCTTCTCGTTACAGGCAGCCACGGCTCTTAGCGGCCTTTTATCTGCATAACGTATGCCTCGGATGCCCGCTTATTGCATGTCGTAAACCACTTGCATAAGCGTTTTACCCAATGCATCGGCGGCTTCCATAGTGGGAGCTTCGCTATATACACGTATGATCGGTTCGGTGTTGCTCTTACGAAGATGCACCCATTTATCGGCAAAATCTATCTTTACACCGTCTATATCGGTCACACGTTCATTACTGTACATCTCCTTCACCTTATTCAATATGGCATCTACATCGGTACTCGGTGTCAGGTCTATGCGGTTTTTAGCAATGAAATAGTTGGGAAACGAGGCACGCAACTCGCTTGCCTTGCATCCTTTATGGGCTAATGAACTCAAGAAAAGAGCAATGCCTACGAGCGCATCACGGCCGTAATGACTGGCCGGATAGATTACTCCACCGTTGCCTTCACCGCCGATTACCGCCCCTACTTCTTTCATCTTCGTAGTCACGTTTACCTCTCCAACGGCAGCAGCAGCATACTTTCCGCCATGTCTCTCGGTAATATCGCGCAACGCTCTCGTAGAACTAAGGTTCGAAACCGTATTGCCCGGCGTATGCGAAAGTACATAATCGGCCACCGAAACCAACGTATATTCTTCGCCGAACATATTGCCATCCTCGCATATAAATGCCAAACGGTCTACATCGGGATCCACTACGATACCGAGATCATACCCGCCTTTCGCCATTTCACCCATAATACCGCCAAGGTTTTTGGCCAATGGTTCGGGGTTATGTGCAAAGTCTCCGTTAGGTACACCATTCAAAATCTTGTACTCAACGGCCAAAGAATCGAGCAATTCGGGCAATATAATGCCGCCGACACTATTGATTGCATCGACTACAACCTTGAAATGCGCCTTACGGATGGCCTCCGTATCTACCAAATCCAGTGCGAGTACGCTGTCTATATGGCGGCGGTTGAACGAGTTATCGTCCGTATAACTGCCGATATGGTCTACATCTGCGTAATCAAAATCCTCTTTCTCAGCCGCATCGAGCACCTCTTTACCATCGTCAGCCGTAAGAAACTCGCCCTCATGATTGAGCAGTTTCAACGCATTCCAATGCCGCGGATTATGGCTGGCCGTTATGATTATGCCTCCATCAGCATCCGTCATGCGCACCGCGAGCTCGGTTGTAGGCGTGGTAGCAAGGCCGATATTCACCACATCATAGCCCATCCCCATGAGCGTTCCGCATACTATATTCTTCACCATACTACCGGATATGCGTGCATCACGGCCTACAACGATCTTATTGGTTGCCCCCTCAGCACGGCTTTTACGTATAAATGTGGCATATGCCGACGTAAACTTCACTATATCCAAGGGGTTGAGAGTGTCGCCGGCATGCCCGCCTATCGTTCCTCGGATGCCGGATATCGACTTGATCAGCGTCATAATATCATTATTTAAGTTTGGGCATGGCCATTACAGACCGCGCTCATAAGTTAGTTCATAAGAGCATGGATACACGCCTTGTGTGGCATATCGCTGGCCTGAAGTATGCGGTACGATGAGTTTTACCTTAGCTATTTGATCGGTAGCCGTAACAGGTCGGCCCAGTTTTACGTATGTGAGTGGCACCAACCAACCCGTGGGAACGCTCGCGCTGTTATAGGCCGTGTACATCAGACTACTGCCCTTCAAGAACGATGCGGTAAACGTGCCGGAAGTATTCTTTACGGTCATCTTGTCTACAATAGACGAAAAACGCAGAATGTTATTAGATAATTGAATCGTATCAGTAAGCAAATTGCGCTCTGTAAAGCGGCACAAAGCCGTCGCGGTCTCACCGCTATTGAGCTTATTGCCACAACCTTCGTTTATTATCTGCATATAAACGCCCGAACTGGTGAACAGTACATATTGATTCTTTGCCGTATCTGTCTTAAATCCGGCGGCTTCGAATTGGGCTTCCGAGATTATGTTAATGTTATGTTTGGTAATATATCGGCTGATTGCCTCGCGCTCCCTCTTCTTCTGATCGGCATAAGTTTCCCTGTGACTGCACGATGCTATCAGCAGCAAACCGGCTGTAAAAAGCACTAAATAGCTAAGTTTTCTCATTGTTTACATAATATGAAATTACTACGCAAAGGTAAGAAAAAAAGACGACAGACGATATATGTATGCCTTACGATTTCATTTTTTTATTCTTTCTTCACAGCCATATAGGAGTTACCGCCTCAACATATCGTCGTAATGAATAATGGCTCGGCGCACTATCTGTTCTGCCTCGGCAAGCGAACAGTACAGTTTTCCGCCGCTGGCATTAAGGTGCCCGCCTCCGTTAAAGAACTCCTGTGCCACCTTGTTGCAAGGAAAATCGTCTACAGAACGCAGACTTACCCATACGAGATTATCCTTCCGATCGTCTTCGCGCAACGATATAGAGAGCTTAAGTCCCTTGATTTGCAGCGGTTCATTTACCAAACCTTCGGCATCTCCCTTAACGAAATGGAAATCAGACATATCCTTTCGCGATATTGTAAAGTATGCCGAATGCAATTCTTCGAACACATTAAGCTTCTGACTCATCAAATAACCGCGCAAACGTATGGCCCATGAGCTGTAATTATGGTACACATTGCGGTAGATTTTGTCCTTGTCGATACCCTTAGTCAGTAGCTGTCCGATAATAAAATAGATATCCGGACGCGACGAATTGTAGGTAAAACCGCCGGTATCCGTCATCATTCCGCAATATATAGGTACGGCCTGTTGGCTCGTCATAGTATCGAAACCTCCCATCTGCCATATAATTCGGAAGATCAGTTCCGATGTACTGCTCATTTCGGGGTGCGATATAGTAAGCACGGTATCCATATCCGGCGACAGATGATGGTCTATCATCACCCGCTTGGCAGGTGTTCCGTCGAGCAAAGGCTGCATGTCATCTACGCGCGAAGTGGCATTGAAATCGAGACAGAACACAAGATCAGCATTGGCAAAAGCCTCTTTACAAGCCTCGGGATGCTTGTCGAAACGCACTACCTTCTCGGTATTCGGCATCCATTTCAGGAAATCAGGAAAGGCATCCGGTATCATTAGGCTCACTTGTTTGCCGTGCTGTGTGCGCAGATAGTCGGTCCAAGCCAACGAAGAACCTAAGGCATCGCCATCCGGACTTTTATGACAACACACCACGATGCGCTGTGCATCGGTTATAAGCTGTACAAGTAAGCACAGTTCTTGTTCATTTAGAATGTCTATTTGCATAATGTGTTTATGGTGATCAGGAGGAATAGGGATTAAAGATGAGGGATGAAGGATTGAACGTCGTGCTGCAGAAACTTGACATATTCAAATCTTATTAAAGGAACAAACGCACCTCGGCTCTCTTGTCTTAGAAACATAAACCACTTAGGCGAGCCAAGTCTCTACGGCATAACCGCCAAGCATTTGCCCCCAACTTCTCATCTTTTATCTGTATTCCTCCCCTTCAGAAAGGATAGGAGGGGTTCACATTCACCTTTCCGTCCTCATTTTCATCCAAAGATTAGAACAACTTAGCGGGATATACGCCCGCATCGATGAGACTTTGAATTTTGTCTACCACACTCTGACGGTCGGCCGAATAAGTTACACCGAACCATTTACTCGTAGTATCAAGTACTTTTACGGTGGCTGTACCGTCGTTTATCAGCTTATTTACCATCAGCGGAATAAAGAATTCGGCCTTCAGATTGGTCATATTCTTAGCATCCGACAGAAATTCTTTGAAGTACTGTTCGCTATATTCGAAGTAATCAGGCGTGAAACCCCACATGTTCATGCTCACCGGAGTGCTGTCCTCCACGGCTACCCATGCCCCCTGCTCATCTTTATAGCACACAGGGCCATTTACACGCATTATCTCCGTGCGCTCTACAACGGTGGTCAAGTTCCCCTGTTTGTCCTTCGAGCAAATGCCGCGGGCCACTGTACCGTTGTCAGACAGTGTGTTTCCCACACGAAAACCTACCATAGCATAATTGTTCTTAGAGCCTTCGGGCAGATCAGACAGGAACTTTCCGAGCACCATAAATGCATCACGATTGTAGAAATCGTCGCAATTGATTACGCAAAACGGTTCCTTTATCACATCTTTAGCCATCATCACAGCATGATTGGTGCCCCAAGGTTTCTGCCTGCCTTCGGGAACTGTGAAGCCTGCAGGCAAGTTGTCGAGCGCCTGAAAGCACAGTTCGGCAGGAATATGTCCCTCGTATTTCGAAAGAATTTTATCGCGGAAGTCTTGTTCGAAGTCCTTGCGAATTACGAAAACTATCTTGCCGAAGCCGGCTTTAATGGCATCGTAAATCGAGTAGTCCATAATGGTTTCGCCGTTAGGGCCTAAACCATCCAACTGTTTCAAGCCTCCGTAACGGCTACCCATGCCGGCAGCAAGGAGCAATAATGTAGGTTTCATGTCAATATTGTTTATTAAATGATTTAATGAGTTACTGTCTGCAAAAGTAACGTTTTTAATTGAAAACGGGCCCAACCGCATCATGTTTTTGTTTGTTCGAGGCAAATAGAGAAGAAAGATGCAGAATAAAGGATGGGCGATTAATGGCTGTGCAGTTGTGATTTGGCTCGTCTAAATCTTCTATATTCTAAAAGTAAAGAGGCAAAAGTATGATGGTTTTCCTGAAAAGGATTATACCGATTAAAAACATGCGACACAGCCATCTGCCCTTCATCTATCATAATTCATCCCAATTCTTTATCCCTCTCTTTGAGAGAGGTTGGAAGCAACCGGCAAACACCTACAACATATTTTCGTTAGATGTACAACTTACGCCCGATAGGCACGCCATCCATGACCAATAAACGTACGGCCTATTCTCATCGCATGGAATTAACTCCCCAAAGCACCAATACCCCTATCCGTCTTCCGCAAGACACACCCCTCCTTTGGAGGGGCTGGGGGAGACCGTCATACCGTCCAATTACCTGTCCTCCGCAAGGCACACCCCTCCTTTGGAGGGGCAGGGGGAGGTCACCACACCACCCATCTACCTGTCCTCCGCAAGGCACACCCCTCCTTTGGAGGGGCAGGGGGAGGTCACCACACCACCCATCTACCCGTCTTCCGCAAGGCACACCCCTCCTTTGGAGGGGCTGGGGGAGGCCGTCATACCGTCCAATTACCCGTCTTCCGCAAGGCACACCCCTCCTTTGGAGGGGCTGGGGGAGGTCACCACAGTTCTCCCCTATCACTGCTTTAGAACGGATATCCCACAGCGAGATGTATGCTCTGTCCGTCGCGGAAGCTCTTGATATTGTAGAAACCACTCTTGCCTGTGTCGTACGGAACGTGCAACCCGATACCCCAATCCACGCGGATAACGAACAAACCCATATCATATCGCAAGCCTACACCGGTTCCTACCGCCATTTGAGATATGAAGTTCTTGAACTTGAACTGCGAGTCAGGTCTGCCGGAATCGGCATGTACCGTCCACACATTGCCGGCATCGAGGAATAGAGCGCCAAACAAACTGCCGAAGAGGCGCGGTCTATATTCTATATTTCCCAATATTTTAACGTCACCTGTCTGCTCTATGTACGACATACGCGACTGCCGCGACACGTATTTGCCCGGTCCGATGCTCCTAACATTAAATGCACGAATGCTATTTGCACCTCCTACGTAGAATTGTTCGTAGTAAGGAGCCTGCGAAGAATTGCCATAAGCGTAAACAATGCCCGCATTCAGGTGCCCCACAAGGGTGGAATGTTCCGAAAAGCGCCACATCTTAACGAAGTCGGTCTCTACCTTGAAGAACTGCGCATAGGGGTTCTTGAACATCTTTTTATCTTTGTTGCTCCACTTATAGCCGCCTATCATGTAGCCCAGCGATACAAGGTTTCCGCCCTCGCTCACAGTCGCATCCCACACGATGGGGTTGTTTGTTGCCGATGCATTGGTATAATGATAAGTATAACTCATCTTGGGCACGAACTGATCTTGCATGGATATCTTCAGATAAGGGTTGGCATTCACCAGATTTTCGAACTCTTCGGTTTTGCTGTTCATATACTCATAAGAAAGTATAAGCGGGCTGAAAGTATGATGAGAGCGTTCTGAAGTCCAGAAATCATAGGTAAGTTCGCCCGATACAATATGGCGCTTGAAGTATCCGGCACGGTTTAAAGTGTTGGTAGATGCCTTGAGCGTGGTCGACGGTGTGGTATAAGAGAGCAGATTTCTGCGGCGCGGAAGACTGTCGCGCCTTATTCTTGAGCGTCCGAAAAGGTTGAAAGGTGTAAAGATACGGGGCAAGATAAGTGCGGCATCTCCACCGTATTCGTAAGAATTTACGCCCGAAGAAGAGCCTTCGGCATTATGTCCGGTCTGCCATTCATACGATCCATGCATGTTTATATCTACCTTCTCGCCGCCACGAAAAGCATTGCGTTTGGTGAAACCTACCACAAGTTCGGGCCCTATCCTGCCCGAAGTCTTGCCTTTGGCATTGGCTTCGATATAGAAATCGTAACGCTTATCGAGCACCAAGTCGAGCGTTAAATCGAGCGAGTCGGTAGTTGCAGTGGTATCGCGTGGCGTAAATCGCAGGGCACTATAGCTGAAGAGTCCCATGTTCTGCAGGTTTGTTTTCGAGATATCCTCATTGTCTACGCTGTACAACTGGTGCGGCCTCAACCTTAGTTCGCGCAGGATAACACCCGTTCTTATAGGCGGTTTGCGCCCATTGAAGTGCACTGTAACGCTGCGGCGACGTATGGAATCTTGGAGTACATCGGTAAACTGTCGGCGGAGGTTGATGTCCACGTTCCCGATATACCATTTCTTTTTCACGCTTTCATCTAAGCTGTCGGCCATCTGGAAGTGCAGTAAAACCTTGCCGGGCACGTTCACCGTGTCGGCCAGATATGAGGCATACCCCTCGTTGTAGTAATAATAACCGTTGTTGCGAAATAGTTTCGACAGGCGCAGACGCTCGTTCGAAAGGGCCGAAACACTGAAGGGATCGCCGTTTTTGATAACAGCTTCGCCACGATGAGCACGTATCAAACTGTCTGCCACCAACGGGAAACGAAGGTATTCTATGGAGTCTACCGTCCACAGGGGGCCCATATTCACGGTATAGGCAATCTTAGCTTTCTTGGCATTTCGCCCTGTAACGACCTTATAATCCACATCTCCGCGGAAATAACCGTACTTCCGTAACTGCAATTCGGCCACACTGGCACGCAAATTCGGATTGACTTGGCTCATCAGCTTGGGCTTTGAACCGAAGGTGTTGCCTATCCATCTGCCGATACCCGACGTAGATTGCGAAAACGCATTCCATATCCACAGGCGAATGGGGAACGGTGTACGGTAATAACTGCTGCCGAACAAGGCTCCATTAGGGGCCGATGCGAGCACATATTCCATCTCCTCCTGCGTCTTAACGGCATGTTCGTTTTTACTATAATTGGTATATTCTATCTTTTTCAGGCCGGTAAAGAGCTGTTCGCCCTCGGGTATGGCACGCGTAGACGAGCACGACAGCACCGACAACACTGCTGCCGGCAACAGCAATACAGCAAATATACGCGTCTTGGATTTGTTCATTTCTTCTGATTGTTTTTAATTGTTGCTGAGTCGGATTTTACTTCCGGCTCCGGCGGAAGTACCGGCTTCTCGCTCTTGAAACGGAAAATATCCCAGAAATGTTGCAGCTTTCGCTTCCACATAAAGCCCGCTCCGTACATCCCGATGCGGCCTTCAAGCCAATCATACGTATTGTTATTGTAGAACAGACGGAGATATTTGCTTGAATTTTGGTCCAAACGATACTCCAATTCCACATTATCAAAGAAGGTATCGTTACGCTCTTGGTCGGTTTCAGTGCCCGAAGAAACCTTTCCACCCACTATAACACTGAGCCTATTGTTCCATAATCGCTTGGCAAAACTGAAATTGTAATCGGTATGTATGGTACCTGTAGAGGTAGTAGAGTTATCAACACTCATGCCTATATCGAGCCCCATCGAGCGCATGGCAGTACCTGCAATGTTGTTGATTTCGGTGTTCAGGAACGAACTAAGGGCACTGTTCATGGAGAAAGAGCTCGTGTTGCCGTCGGTAAGATACATACCCGACACCAACATGGCAATGGCTATCTTGCCACGTTCCTCGGTTGTCATGGTGTTAAGTTCATCCTGTGTGGATACATCATTGGGCGCATAAATAACGAACTGTATACCCGGACTGCGCAAAGACCGTGAAAGTATCACTCCACAATCGAACTCTACCGACCTTCCCAAGCCTGTCTCGGCGTTCACGGAGGCCTTTACACGCTCGGTAGCGGTAATACTTAACTTCGGATTCAGGGCATCTCCGGTGAACTCGATGTAACTTCCGTTCCTGATTTTAAAGGTCTTCAGCGGAATTACAGGCAGCGAATATTTCATTTCTCCGTTATCTAAAGTGTACCTACCCGTAAGACGTATGTTATCTACAGTATTATAACTCATGATCAAATCGCCGCCTCCCATCAGGTCTATATAGTTGGAGTGTTCGGCATTGAGCATACATGTAATGTGCGCAGCTTCGTCTATACTCATGGCAAGTTGCATATCTAAGCCCGTTAGAGGGGGCCTTTTCACCACTTGTTGGGCCGTATCTTTGAAGTTGGTGAACTTTACAAGCTCGTCGAGTTGGTTGTCTGTCGTCAGTTCAGTATCTCTCAATACGTACGTCATATCGGTTGTACCGAGCACATCCAGCTTTCCACGCATCTTTAAATTATCTATCGGGCCCTGCATAAAGCCGAAGAAGTTGACGAAGGCCTTACCATAAGCTGTGGAACGTGCATTCTCTTTGGCATCTATGAGTTCGAAATTCTGTGCACGCATACGCACATCGAGCATCATACGATCCATATCCGAGAAGTCGAAACTGCCCGAAAGGTTCAGCGGACTGGCATTGTTAGCGAACATCTCAAAGTTCTCAAACAGCAGTTTACTGCCCTTTATGCGTACCGGATCATTAGCAAAACGCATCTCAACTCCATAGGGTACGCTTACAATATACGACGAATCTAAGTACACTTCGCCATCTACGTAAGGCTTAGAAAGGGTGCCTTTCACGGTTAGTTCGCCGTCGCCGTAGCCTCGCAAGCCAACAATTTGCTCGGGAATAAAACCGTTTACGACCTGTAGAGGCAGGTGATTCATGCCCAAGGCGGCATGCAGATAGCCGTTTTTATCATAACTTCCTTCAATCGTTGCTACCTCATTGCCCTCGCTCATCAGCATGCCGTTCACGCTATGAGAGCCATCTGACCGCGGCATATAGACAAACTCTGTACTTACATTGCCGATCGGACAGTGTTCATAATACATATTATCCACAGAAACGGCAGAAGACACGGTTACCACGTCGGCAGTCTGGATAACATGGAAATCGCCGTTCATGCTGCCGGAAATATTGGGTGTATAGGGTATTACCGATAAAATCTTCTCCAAATCGAATTTATTGAGGCTGACGGTTATATCTTGCAGGGCATCATGATTATCGTCATCGCTCTGCAACATAATACCCGTACCATCGGCGGCCAGCAGTTTCACCTTTGCCGAAACGCGCCTGTCGTTGCCCAAGAAGATATAATTATCGTCGTTTACGCCGAACTCTTTGTACCCCAATACGGTGTTCTGCCCGAGAATGTGGGCACGAATACCGCCGCTTTCCATTTCGGCCGTCATGCCGAGGTCGATGCCCAACTGCTCATCGATATCGTAAAGACGAGCCGTAAGCGATGTGCCTCTCTCCGTCATTCCCCCGCCAAAAAGAGCATTGAACACATATTGAGGATTGTTCTTTCCGTTACGTATCTGGCCCGAATAGGTAATCTTGTCGTCGGTAGAAGCCACATTAAACCGGATAGTATCGAGGCGCACGCCGTATGCTACGAGCGAATCGACCTGCAACTTGCCATTGATACCGGCAACAGGCGACGAGGTCATGTCTACCAAAGCGCCTTTCAGTGCAAATTCATACCTATTTAAAAGACGGATAAAGAAGTTATCGTTGCCCGTAGACAGGTAAAGTTGCATGTACGGAAGTCGTTCTCGCAGGGCTACTTGGTCTATGTATTTATTCTTGTACTGCCGCCGAAGCTCGCCGGCCACGCGGTTTGCGGCTTTCATTAGATGTTCGTAACCGCCCTTGCCGTTCAGTTTAAGATGAAAATCCCCACAGTCTACCACAGCATGAGTGGTATCCCGTCGCGTCAACACATCGAGTACTATGTCTTCAGGTCTACTTGTACGCCCGTTCTCCACTACGCTTATGTCGCTTACAAGTCCTTGTACCTTATAATAATCTTTCATGTCGGTGCCCAAATCCACATGCCCGCAGAAAGCAGCCGTAACGGGTACGTCGGTTAGATGCAGGCGATAAAGGTCTGCTTTGGCCAAATCGCACGATACCGTGGCGCGTATATTCTTGGTATGGAGCAGGGCATCGAGCGTTATGTCGCCCTTCAACAACGGGTTGTTGCTGCTGATGAATGCATGGGCCTTGCCCCCTGCCACCCGTACATCGGCCGTAAGACGGTCTACATTGTAACCTCCGTAGCTGAAATTCGTAACACGTGCTT
The DNA here is from genome assembly GCF_000185145.2 of Hoylesella oralis ATCC 33269. Taxonomy (GTDB): domain Bacteria; phylum Bacteroidota; class Bacteroidia; order Bacteroidales; family Bacteroidaceae; genus Prevotella; species Prevotella phocaeensis. The sequence continues at coordinate 14,550 of NZ_GL833116.1, read as the reverse complement.
TGGCTGCAAGGCGCGTTCGGGGCGACATGAAGTCGGTTCCAACGCCGTCGGCCTCTACATATCCCGTAAACGGACGTAACCCCATATTGGGCACGAAGTGTTGTATTTGCAGATTGGCAGCCGTAAGTTTCGCCTGATAAGCCATGCGATCGAGGTTGAAACGGGCCGTTCCGTTCAGGCTACCCTGCCCCTCTCGGGCTATAAAACGGGCCTGATAATCTTTCCGGTCGGCCTTTAAGTGCCCGTTCAGGCTTATTCCTTGGGGGATACGAATGGTTTTCATCAGCTCCCGATCGAGCATCGAAGCCACGAAAGAGAGGTCGTAAGTACGCGCATTCACATCGATATCGGCCCGCAGACGGTCTATATCGGCAAGATTTTCAACATATCCGGCGGTTTTGAAAGTAAAGGCCGTGGGCAGTTTCAGGCTCGCCCCAACGATCTGCATGCGCCGCATATTGCCGCGTACCACGCCGTCTATCTGCAACGGATAGTTGGGGAACCGCTGCCGGAAGGCCTTCGGCATGGATTGCATGAAACGCATAATATCCTGCTTACCTATGGATGCGTGGACTGTGGCATTCATCTTGCCCGGGCGACGGGCATCGAAAGCATTCAAATCCATAGAGAATTGCGCCGTTATACTGCTCTCCGGTGTGCACAGAACAAACGACGGAAGGTGCAAACGCAGCGAGTCCATCGCCACAGGTCCGGCCATCTGTGTTACCTGCAGCCCGCTCTTTTCGTTGAAAGCACAGGCACGCAAGCGCATCGAAAGCTGCGGACTGCAATACAAGAAAGAGTCTATACCGAGCGTAATGCCGCTTAATGAAAGATGATTATAGTCGAGTCCTTTGGCATAGGTCTCAAAACTATTGTCGTATTTCAGCCGTCCGCCCGTCCAATCCAAACGCTTTACACGGTACAGTCCTTTGTAGAGATCGAAAAAGCCGCCCTCGGCAACGGTTTTACCCAGATAGGCTTGCACCTGTAAAGTATCGCCCGGCATGTGCACGGTGACGTCTGTACGACCTATATCAAGATGGTCTGCATAGATTTTCCAATAGTTCTTGCTCTGCGAAGTATCGGGAGGAACGGTATCGCTCAGTTCTATATTCATCTTTGCATCGGCCAAAGTAACAGAGTTTATTCTTACGGTTTCGCCCGATAGATCGATGCCGTGGCTCTGCAAGGCCAAACGGCCGATGGTGCCTTTCACACGGGCTTCGTGAATAAAGTTGGCGGTATTCACCTTCATATCGTTGAGTTCGAGACGGTCGATTTCTACTTGTTTGTGCAACAGGGGCAACAACTGCACGTCGACCACCGCCTTGCCGACACTGGCAACGGTATCTTTCATCTGCGGCAAAGAGTCGTTCTGCCGGATTACTTCGATGCCCTCGACACCCAGATCGAGCGGAAATTCTAAGTTTACATGGGCTATGCTGATCTGCATGCCGGTCTTTTCAGAGGCGTAAGAAGTAGCTTGTTTCACTGCCCAATGCTGGAACGGGGGGAAGTAAAACAACAGCGAAAGTATGATAAACAGCAGAATGGGCACGGCCAGAGCAATGCTTATCCACTTCAGGGCTTTTCTCATAAACGACGTATATACATTGGTTGCAATGAATGTACTAAAAAGATATTTCGTGCAAATATAGGTATTTTTTCGTGAAAGTCTATGGTTTTAGCGGCATTATTTATGCGGGTTTTCTGCAACGAGGAGGGGGTAAATCTCCCCTACCCCCTACGGAGGAGGGCGATATGGATGAGGGATGAGGGATGAAGGATGAGGGAGTAATGGCTGTATTGCAGGGGCTTGGCCTACTTTTGGATGAGGGATGAGAGATGAAGGATGAGGGAGTAATGGCTGTAATGCAGGGGCTTAGCCTACTTTTGGATGAAGGATGGGGGATGAAGGATGAGGGAGGGCTGTATCGTAAGGGTTTGGTTTATATAAGATGAGGCTTTACAGCCCGCCTTTCAGATATTTTACGGACATGTTTCCTCTACTTGGGAGAGACAGGATGACGTTTTCATGCCATTTTTAATTACACATTACGGAAATACGGGGCATGTCTGTGCAAGATGTACGGGATGAAAAATGAAAGATGAGAGTTGAATACAGAAAAACACACCGTATGTCTGTGCAAGATATACGGATAGTTTATCGGCAATAGAAGCCTCGTCTATCGCCGATAAACCTATTGCATATTATCGCTTCGCCCGTTCTCTGTTTGCGGCGCAATGGCCTGCCACAGGTTATCATCGGGCAAAGGAGCGGTTACGGAGATGGTTTTCTTAGAAACCGGATGCACGAACTCTACCCCACGGGCAAGCAAAGAAATGCTGCCATCAGTATTGCTTCGCGGCGCTCCATACTTCAGATCGCCCTTGATGGGGCACCCTATACGAGCCAATTGGCACCGTATTTGATGGTGTCTACCGGTCATCAATTGCACTTCGATCAAGGTATATCGCTCCGATTTGCCTATTATATCGTACTTCAATACGGCCTTTTTCGAGTTCGGAACCTCATGATCGTAGGCGTAACTCTTATTTTGTTTCTCGTTACGCACAAGCCAATCGGTCAGCGTTCCCTCGGTTTGCTGCGGACAGTTCTTGGTTATAGCCCAATAAGTCTTGTGCACTTCACCGTCTCTAAACATGCTGTTTAACCGCGAGAGTGCCTTAGAAGTCTTGGCAAACACCACTATACCGGCCACAGGACGGTCGAGTCTGTGCACTACACCTATGAACACGTTGCCCGGTTTGGCATATTTGTCTTTGATATATTGCTTTACCGTTTCGCTCAAAGGCACGTCGCCGGTCTTATCGCCCTGCACGATTTCGCCGCTACGCTTAGAGACTATGATAATATGATTGTCTTCGTAGAGAACCTCCATGAATGGTTTACATCACATATTCATACCGCCATCTACCTGTATAACCTGCCCACTGACGTAACTGGATAGGTCTGAAGCAAGGTAAAGAGCTGTGTTTGCGATGTCTTCTACCGTACCCCCGCGGCGCAAGGGTATCTTGCTAATCCACTCCTTACGGATTTCTTCCGGTAACGCCTGCGTCATTGCAGTGTCGATAAAGCCCGGTGCAATGGCATTGGCACGCACCCCTTTCGGTCCCATTTCTTGCCCGATACTCTTCGCAAGGGCAATAAGACCGGCCTTAGATGCCGCATAGTTCGCCTGTCCGGCATTGCCATGTACGCCCACAACAGACGCCATATTGATGATAGAGCCGCCACGCTGGCGCATCATTACCGGCACACAAGCATGGATAAAGTTGAATGCGCTCTTCAAATTCACGGCAATTACCGCATCCCATTGTGCCTCTGTCATGCGCAACATCAGCCCATCTTTGGTAATACCTGCATTGTTTACCAGAATATCTACCGATCCGAACTCCTCTTTTACCTGCTTTACAACCTCTTCAGTCTGTGCAAAGTCGGCCGCATTACTGGCAAAACCTTTCGCCTTCACACCAAGTGCAGCGATCTCGCGTTCGGTCTCTAAGCCTCCATGTTCTTCGTCAATAAAGAGATCAGTGAATGCTATATTTGCGCCTTCTGCCGCAAATTTCAGTGCTATAGCCTTGCCTATACCGCGTGCGGCACCCGTTACAAGCGCCGTTTTTCCTGTTAATAATCCCATTTTTCTAATCGATTAAATTGTTTATATGATTGATTTTACTTCAGACTTGCTTTACCCAAAGCGCCATAGACCACCTTGGCAACCAAGGGTTTGCTTGACTCTTCCGTGAGTCCGTGCCCCAAACGTCCGTAAATGAACGGCACTTCGAGCCCTTTAATACAATAATGTGTAATGTCTGCCACTAAGTCCACATCGTCGATATCGAACTCTCCGTCAGCCTTACCCTCGACATATACCTTACGAAAAAGCTCTATCTCGTCCTCGTCGAAGTTCTTCCGTACCTTTTCCACCATCCATATATTGCGGAAAAACTCGGCTCTTAAGTTGCCATTTCGTACCACAGTCTCCTTGATCATGCTTAGGTGAGTGTAGATAAGCTCTATGATTTTGTCCTGTGGACGCATTTTCATGGCTGCTACTTCGTCGAGTTTATCGGACAAACGCTCCAGTTCAGACTCGATAACTGCCGAATATACGTCTTCTTTCCGGCTGAAATACGTGTAGAGTGTGCGCCGTCCTTTGCCGGAAGCCACGGCAATATCGTTCATTGTAGTATTGGCTATCCCGTTTTTGGCAAACAACTGACGGGCAACATCTACCAGTTTTTGCCGTGTTTTAGATATCGACATATTCAGCTCCTCCGTGGCTTTATGTTAAATGCACATGTATTATCGTTGTGCAAAAATATTATTTTTATTCGGACTATGCAAGCAAATAAACATTTTATTATTGCTCTTCGATCAAATTTATTGGTAAAAGCGAACACTTTTTACGTACTTTCCACTTACAACATAAGTACTGTCTATGCCCGACAGACAGGCCGTTTAACTGCCTTATACTCATAGCCTATCGCCGATATTTATATAAATTATTTGGCCTGTTCGTATTTTTTTCGTATCTTTGCGCCCGATAAGAATAAGGATAGCACATTCTTTTTGTTTCGGAAAAGCTATTCACTAAGGTATCTGAACGGAGTTTAGACTGTTGGCACAACTCATTCTCACATAAGCTACAGTCGCGAGTAATCTTTGCTTTTTTCCTATACTCAGAACTCCATAAACAACAAAGTATGAAGAGATTTATAACGTATGTAGTAATAATTTTAATTGTATTTTCAGGATTCCCAAGCGCTGTTTCGGCAGCAGGCAAGGGGAAAAAGGCAAACAAAGTAGACTGGAACCCCGTGATAGAAGCCATTATTCAAGTAGAAAGCGGTGGGCAACGCTACGCTAAACATGGCAACTCGGTGGGCGTAATGCAGATAACACCGATCTTGGTAGCTGAATGTAACCAGATTCTTAAAAGGAAAAAAAGCAAAAAGAGATACAAATTATCTGACAGATTCAGCATTGCTAAGTCGAAAGAAATGTTCCTTCTCATCCAGTCTGTACATAATCCAACGAACAATATCGAACATGCAATTCGTTCATGGAATGGGGGTACCCATTATAGCGTGAAGAAAACGCAGCGATATTTCGAGAAGGTTATGCGAGCAATGAAATAAAATATTGCAACTATACAATCCGGTTGTTCTTACTGCTTACAGGGTTCGAACAACCGGATTTTCATTTCCGTCGGGCCCGTTCGGTCAACATTCTTCCGCCGCCTCTTATAGCTGCCGCTCCCTAATATAACGCCCGTCTCTTATTTCAGAAAGATATCGCCCTGTCCTTGCCCATCTTTACCAAAGACAGGAGTACACTCTATAATTCACACCTATAACTTGTTTATTACAAACACATTGCAAACTCATTTCTCATGTTGCCTACCTAACCGCCTTACACAGGCACTCTATCGGGCTTAAATGGCACATCTGCCTTTTACAGGGCGTAGCTTTTGCTTTCAAGAAAGCCTACTCTTCTTTATCTTTCCGATACCGGCAATTCAGTTCGAAGCCGGTTACAACAGTGCCGGTAGGGTTTACTTTCACGCAAAAATTATAGCGGTTCCAAAAGAGACCGTCACTTATCGACGTCTTCGCCACACAGTATGAGTCGTTCGTACGCGTATGATCGGCGTAAGAGGGATACAGCCAAATGCGTTTACCGAACGTGGCTTCGAACTGTTTACGATGGAAATCGGTGAGCAAAACACGATCTACAGATACGTCGACATGCGCCTTTTGCAATGCAGCGAGGTTGCTCTCATACATATACAGTTCTTTGATAGCGCAACGTTCGAGGGGAGATGTTTCGCCCTCTTCGGGGTAGAGATTAACGAAGGCCACCACAATACCGTCTTTAACAAGGGCTAAATCGCTGTTCTCTGCCGATGTTTCGTGCTTGCAGGTAAACGTTATGGTTCTTTTCTGCGGGGTGTACAGGCCCAACACAACTGTGCTCCGGCCACGTTCTGCACGTATGGTGTCGGGCGTATCGGTATTTTTCAGATAAAGCACATAACCTTCCTGCATCAAATCTCGTACCGTTGTTTTACCGATAACCAACTCAGTTTGTCCTATTCGGAAGACGGGCGGGCGAACAGGAAAGCCGATGAGAGTATAAACAAACACGCCGCTCAAGAAAAGTATCAACACGAAAAGAGCCACAACAACCGCACGCATACTTTCGATATCGCGATGCTTGATACCTAATGTCTTACCTTCAGGTGAAACATCGATACGCGTATCGATGCCGAAAATAACATCCCATTGCGAGGTCAGACGCCCCTCTTCATCTCTTTGAGGACGTTTCAAAAATCTGTAAAAACCATAATATATGGCAGCCATGAGCAGCACAAAAACCACACACATGGCTATGAACGAGAGTTGTACCTGTGTCATATCGATAGAAAATCACCAATCTAACTTTGGTCGGATAAATACCTGCGAGTTTTCAGGGAGCGCATCTACATATTATATATAAGGTTACTAACCGCAGACAAAGGTACGAAAAATAAACTCATATCGCAGCTATACAGGGGCCACCGGCTGTTAATAAATCTTATACTTAGCATTTTTCAGAATAAAATCGTATCTTTGCAATCGGTACATACATTTGCCTGCAAACCTCTATAGGGGTATGCCGTCGGGCGGAAACGTACGATTTATCAACTAAAAACAAAATATTATGACAGGAATTATCGTATTGGCAGTGGTGGTGCTACTGGCACTTTGGGCAATCAGCATCTATAACAACCTCGTTAAGTTGCGTAATAATCGAGAAAATGCTTTTGCAAATATCGATGTTCAACTGAAGCAACGTTACGACCTTGTGCCGCAGTTGGTAGGAACAGTCAAAGGCTATGCCGAACACGAAAAAGAAGTATTCCAGCGCGTAACCGAAGCGCGGGCGGCCGCAATGAGTGCAACTACGATTAATGATAAGATGGCCGCAGACAACGCACTGACCAGTGCACTGGCCGGACTCAAGGTGTCTTTAGAGGCTTATCCGGAACTGAAGGCCAACCAGAACTTCCTGCAGTTGCAGGGAGAGATAGCCGATATCGAGAACAAACTGGCAGCCGTGCGCCGTTACTTCAACTCGGCAACGCGCGAACTGAATAATGCCGTGCAGACTTTCCCCTCGAACCTCTTTGCCAACATGTTCGGTTTTAAGAAAGAACCGATGTATGAAGTGCCGCAAGAACAGCGCGACAGTTACGAGAAGGCACCCGAAGTAAAGTTCTGACAGGGTGCGGACGGCACTTCTGCACCACCGCATCTACAGGCAGAGAAGCACCCTTTGGTTTACTCGAACCTAAGGACTATGCCGTTTCTCTACACTTGTTCAGTGTTACAAAGACCGTCTCCTTACAATAAAGAGGCCATCTCCTTACAGTAAAAAGACCGTCTCCTTACAGTAAAAAGGTCGTCTCCTTACGGTAAAGAGGCCGTCTCCTTACAATAAAGAGGCCATCTCCTTACAGTAAAAAGGCCATCTCCTTACGATAAAGAGGCCATCTCCTTACGAATAAAGAACTAACTCTTACACACATGAAATATGTAGGAATACAAACTCAGATACGCCGGAATAACCTGTTGAGCCTAATATTGTTGATGATGTTTCCCATTATTATCTTAGGCATGGTATGGGTATTTCTGGCATTGGTAAACTATTTCGGTGCGGAATACTACGACGAAATGGGAAACAGAATATACACCCTCGACGTGGAAACGGTGAATTATTACTTCGTAACCACAGTGCCTTGGGTAATCGGGGGCGTGGCCTTGTGGTTCGCAATCGCCTATTTTACGAATACAAGCATGATCAGTCATGCTACCGGATCGCGCCCGCTGACACGCAAGGAGAACCCTCGGATTTACAATATCGTGGAAAATCTCTGCATCACATGTAACATGGATATGCCGAAGATCAACGTTGTAGACGATCCGCAACTGAATGCTTTCGCCAGCGGAATTAACAAGAACAGCTATACGGTAACCGTTACAACAGGACTGATGAGCCGTTTAAACGACGAAGAGCTTGCTGGCGTGATCGGTCATGAGCTCACCCATATCCGCAACCACGACACTCGGTTGCTCATAACAAGCATCATCTTCGTGGGTATCGTATCTACAATAATGAGCTTGGCGGTGCGCTTAATGTACAACACCATGCTGTATGGCGGCGGCAGACGCAGCAGCAACAGCAACGGGAAAGGCAGCGGAGGCTCTATTATCGTGATATTTCTCATCGGTATAGTGTGCTGCGCCATTGCTTACTTCTTCACGTTGATTACCCGATTTGCCATCTCTCGCAAACGCGAATATATGGCCGACGCGGGCGGGGCGGAACTTTCGGGCAATCCGTTGGCACTGGCTTCGGCGCTAAAAAAGATATCCGATGATCCCGGATTGGACAATGTAGGGCGCGAGGATGTAGCTCAACTGTTCATAATGCATCCGGATGAGATGGCTACAGGTATCATGGGGTTCATGAATTCGCTGTTCAGTACCCATCCGGATACTAAGAAAAGGATTGAAATACTTGAGCAATTCTAAGATGAAAGGGATAAGATTGGCGATGATAACGCTATCGGTAGGCATGGCGATGGGCATGTATGGACAGCAAAAAGTAACGTACAAATCGTTTCCGCACTACAATGAACGGGTGGCAGAATTTGAGAAAATGAGGCCCATAGACAGCACCGACATTGTGATGTTGGGCAACAGTTTAACGGAACTTGGCGGAGATTGGAACAAATTATTAAGGTGGAAACGCATACGTAACCGCGGTATAGCCGGCGATGACGCAGCGGGTATCATGGGCAGACTGATACAGATATTGCCCGGAAAACCCAAGAAACTGTTCCTGATGGTGGGCGTTAACGACCTTAGTCACAACCTATCGCCCGAACAGGTGGTGGAATTGTGCAAGCAAGTAATTGAAAAGATACGACGCGAAGCGCCCGAAACGAAGCTCTATGTGCAGAGTCTGCTGCCCATCAACGAGTCGTTTGGCCGATGGAAAACGCTCGAAGGAAAGACCGATGATGTGGCACGTATCAACAGAGCATTACGCATCTATTGTGCCGCACAAGGCATTACATACATCAATCTTTTTGCAAAATTCGTGCGTCATGGTACTAATGAAATGCGTAAGGAGCTCACTGTAGACGGCCTGCACCTGACACCTTTCGGCTATAAAGTCTGGGCATTCGAGCTTCGTAAATACGCCATAGAGTAACAACCAACATAAAAAACGCTCAAAATGTCCGTTAAATAAGACCTTTGAGCGTTTTAAGTTGCGGAGGCAGGATTCGAACATGCGACCTCCAGGTTATGAGCCTGGCGAGCTACCAACTGCTCCACTCCGCGATATTTCTTAATTGCGGATGCAAAGATAAGGCTTTTATTTGATATCTCCAAATATATTCCAACATATTTATCTTAAATGCCTATATTCCGCACATCGCTTTTAAAACGACTAAAGTAACTATAAAATTCTTAGCTATATGAGAAAAATATATTGTTTGATTATATCTGTTATCGTTATTACGGGTTGCAGTACTTCGGAAACAGACGAACACTCTAAATCCATTATCTTATTCGAACAAGCCATACGTAACACTCAAGCAGGGCACGAAGCCAATAACGATGGCACCCCTTTTGTGTTCAAGGGCTTTGATAATCCAAGGCAATTATGGCAAAAAGGAGGAACGGTAGATTTGGGTGCAGCTCTTAACATCGCTTCTTGGAACCATAATTCGCGTTTTTACAAGACGTGTGGATGGGGACTTTACGGTGAAGAAGGGGCATGTGTCTATCCCGATGAAAATCGCAACATGGATCGTTATTGTCTCACAGGAGGCTTATTCATAGACGCTAACAACCCCAATCCTAACACTTTGATAAACGTAAAAAACTATCGTGCATACATACTTTACAAAGGTGAAAACGTATGGCGACGCATAAATTTCCCCGAGTCGCAGATAACCGACGAGACACCTATCAGATGGTCGGGCGCATACGACAAGGACTATGTTAACGTACTTTATAAACCGGGTGACTCTAACTCTTTCGGTTTCTATAAGCCCATCCAGCGCGACGGATATTCTGTTATCCCCATTCCCAAATCAGGTAATTACTATTATTACGGAAACAAATGGTGTGATGCCAAAGTAATTATCAACCATTTCGGAACCAACAGTATGCATCTCCCCGAAGATATAGACCAAACTCGTATAGAGGGTATCTACATTTCAGTGGATGTACGCTTAGATCCGAGCACTCCCGATGGCAAGGTAGGCATGGATATCAGCATGAACGGAGGTTATATCGGCATTGACAAGCCATGGGCTCATGGCTTCGGAGTTTCACGTGTTATTACTATTTCCACTAAATGGAAAACCATTAACTGGATAAACTACGAAGGCGGGCAAGGTGCGAGAGATTGCAGCGACAAGGTGCTGAGTAAAGAACGTATTCTAAGTACAACCTTGCCAAACGACTAAAACAACGAAATCAGAGGCACAAGAGATATCTTTTATTTTATAAAGATTTTTACTCATAACGAAGTAACTCAAACAGACATCGTGAGCAAATTATTTTCAAAACATATCTGCCATCCCTAAATACAATTTATAGATTTATACTTTAATTCTTAACTTAAAACCTATTAATTATGAGAAAAGTCATTGTATTATTTACGCTATCCTTACTAATTGCATGCGGAGGTAAAGACTCTCCCATTGTCCCCGATACACCTAAACCGGATCCTAAACCCAATCCCCCCACACCTCCCGAAGAGATTGTTACACCTCCAAGAGTGCGCGGCTTTATGGTGAGCAGCGCAGAATATTTAGACCAAAAAGCCATCAGCGATGCTAAATCATGGGGTGCTAATGTTATCAGAATGCAGTTTAACCCCGTGAATTATGCAACAAAGCGGAAACGCGACTTTTGGGAAGCTCTGCCGGATTATCTCAATATGGTTCAAACAAAAATCGATGCAGCCCGTAGTACTGGTATAAAAGTTATCATAGATTTACATGAGCCACCAATAACGATTGATGGAAAAGTCCCTTCAACTACGACACAAGGAACGGAAGATTTTTGGAAAAATCCTGAACTCAAAACTAATTTTATTAGGATGTGGAAAGAGATTGCCACGAAATTCAAAGGTAATGAATACAATGACGTGATTTGGGGCTACGATCTTTTCAACGAACCGCAGATCAACTGGCAACATCCACCAAAGCAATGGGGAGAGATGTCTCCCGATATCATCGCAGCTATCAGAGCAATCGATAAAGATGTATGGATTGTTTATCAACCCGGTATCAACGATAACGAATATAAAACTTATGTTCCACTGAAAGATAAACGCGTTATCTACAGTATTCACTTCTATAAACCTTTCAGCTTTACTCATCAGGGTGTCGAAAAAATATACGGAGCTGAAAACATGTCGCGCGAACAGGCACTTGCCGCTATCCAAAACAAGTACCCTAATGGGAATTGGAACCGTTCTGCTATGGAAACAGACTTACGTCCTGTTGCCGATTTTGCAGAGAAAAACAACGTCCCCATACTCATCGGCGAATTCAGCGTTATAGCATGGGCACCCATCGAGAGCTCAAAAGCATGGCTGACGGATGCAATCTACACTTTTGAGAAATATAACTTCTCGTGGTGCTATCATGCTTTCCGTGAGTGGCAAGGTTGGAGCTTAGAACATGCAGAAGGCACAGATGCTTTCTGGTTTAAAAAAGATCCGACACCTGCCCCTGTGGCATACGAAACCGAAAGGGCAAAAATCGTTAAAGCAGGATTTAAGAAAAACGAACAGTAAGAAAACCTTATAAAAAACATTCACTTTTCATTCCTAACGTTTCCTCTTCCTGTAAGAAGGAAGAGGAAATATTGTGTAATGAATTATTCCGCAAGGTCAACCTCCGTGGTTCATCGCGTCAACCTCCGTGCTTCAGCGTGTCAAC